>NZ_CP196194.1:4800000-6900836 GCF_052466615.1 Nocardiopsis sp. M1B1 | reverse complement strand
GACGACCTGCCATGGGTGCTTGTCCCTTCGGTACGGGTCTGTGCGGTGCGGAGTGGGGGGCGGAAGGGGGCGTGGTGGCCAGGGCGAAGCCCGTGGCGCGTCGGTCGGGTGGGCGCTCGCGGGGACCTGGGGCCGCAGGGAGCGACTTCCCATTGTCCTCCTCCCACGGCGGTGCCGGGTCGGGTCAGGGAGCGAAATCGGCTTGTTTGGGTGGTTATGTGCCTGTGGATAACTTCACTGCCCCCTGAGCTGCGCCTCTGTGGGCACAAGCCCGGTATCCACAGCCCCAGGACGTTGTCCACAGGTTTTCCACAGGCTTGTCCACAGGATGGCAGATCTCCGCGCGCAGCGCAGAGTTATCCACAATGTGCAGATCAGAAGGTGTGCAAGAAGACCGCTCCCGGCGTCGGGGGAGCGTCGGCCAGCGCGAGGGGCACGTTATCCACAGGCTGAGGTTATCCACAGACGCCGGGGGGTGTGGAAGTCTCACACGCCTGTGGACAAGGAGTCGTCCACAGGACGGGGGGAGGGGAGCGGGCGCGGGCTCCGCGCCGGCCGCCCGCGGAGGAGGGCGGGGCCGGGGACCGGGGTCCGGGATGGCGCGGGGGAGGGGAGGGCCCGGCCGGACGCGTGGGACCGCCGTCCACGGGCCCGATTTGACCCCGGCCGGACCAGGTCGTATCTTCTTTATGCTTATGCCGATGATCTGCCTGCGCCCGTGTCCGCACGGAGGCGCGGCCGCGGCTCATGCACCCGTAGGCCCCGCATATCCTGGGGGTCTGTCGTAGTACTTATCCTGACACGCCCCTGGAGCCAGTAGTGAGCAAGCGTACGTACCAGCCGAACAACCGGCGTCGCGCGAAGGTCCACGGCTTCCGGCTGCGCATGCGTACGCGCGCCGGTCGCGCCATCATCGCCTCGCGCCGTCGTAAGGGGCGCGCGGCGCTGACCGTGAGCCACTAGGCCACGCCCAGCACCAAGCCCTTCGGGACCGTCCGGCCTTCTCGCCGGCCGGTCCCTTTGTCGTGGGAGAAGTACCGAAGCACGAAGGAAGCCGATGCTCTCGCCGAGGAACCGGATGCGCCACAGCGCCGAGTTCGGCTCCGTCATGCGTTCGGGACGGCGCGCGTCCAGGGACTGCCTGGGCGCCGTCTACCTCCCCCCGCCCTCGGGCGTCGCGGACGCCGACCCCCCGCGGGTCGGATTCGTGGTCAGCAAGGCTGTCGGGGGAGCGGTGGTGCGCAAGCGCGTACAGCGCAGACTGCGCCACCTGATGCGGTCTCGGTTGGCTGTTCTGCCAAACGGTAGCCTGCTTGTAGTGCGCGCCCGACCCGCCGCCGCCACCGCGCGGCACGAGGACCTGGCCGCCCAACTCGACAGCGCGATCGCCGCGGCGATGCGCCCCCGCGGGACGTCGTCGCGCCGCCGGTCCGGCCGTGGCCGACCTCGGCCCCCGGCGGCCGATCCCGCGGTGCGCGAGACAGCAGGGAACCGACGCCCGGACGAGGGCGGAGAGCGGTGGGGCCGATGACCGAGCACAGACCGACGGTGTTCGCGCGCGTGTTGATCCTGCCCATCCGGGGTTACCAGCGCTTCATCAGCCCGCTCTTCCCCCCGGTCTGCCGTTTCTACCCCTCGTGCAGCGCGTACGCCGTCGAGGCGCTGCGCGTGCACGGAGCTCTGTACGGGTTGTGGTTGGGGACCCGGCGTATCGCCCGTTGCCACCCCTTCAATCCGGGGGGGCTTGATCCGGTTCCGCCGCCCAGGGGGCGCCGGAACGGGGAGTCCGAGGAGTCTGCGGGCGGAGCCGGCCACACCGGAACCCCTCCCGGGGACCAGTAGCTGAAGCGAATCACATAGGAGTTGGCCGGTGCTGGACTGGCTTTACAACATCGTCGGCTGGATCTTGGTCCAGATCCACTCGGGTCTGACCTACATCGGCCTCGACACGGACAGCGGCTGGGCCTGGGGCCTGTCGATCGTCCTGCTCACCGTGCTCATGCGGCTCCTGCTGGTGCCGCTGTTCGTCAAGCAGATGAACACGCAGCGCAAGATGCAGGACATCCAGCCCAAGATCATGAAGCTCCGCGAGCGCTACAAGCACGACAAGGAGCGCTTGCAGCGGGAGTCCATGAAGCTCTACCAGGAGAGCGGCACCAACCCGATCATGGGTTGTCTGCCGCTCCTCCTGCAGATGCCGGTCTTCTTCGCGCTCTTCAGCGTGCTGCGCAGCGTCGCCGAGGGCAACGCCCAGTACAACTTCACCCCGGAGCTGGTGGAGAGCGCGCGTGCGGCGCTTATCTTCGAGGCGCCCGTCGCGGCCCAGTTCAACAGCTCCCCCGAGGAGCTCCTCGCGCTCGGCGCGTCCGACCCGATCATGGCCAAGGTCATCATCGCGATCGCCTGCGTGATCATGGGTACGACGACGTTCCTCACCATGCGCCAGAGCATGAAGCGCAGCGTCTCCCAGATGCCCGACAACCCCATGATGCAGACCCAGAAGATCATGATGTACATGGCGCCCCTGTTCGGGCTCTTCGGTCTCATGATGCCCGTGGGTGTGCTGGTCTACTGGGTCACCTCCAACGTCTGGACCATGGGGCAGCAGCACTTCCTCTACAGCAGGCAGCCGATGCCCGGCCAGGAGCAGGCCAAGGCCGGGAGCGCCGCCTCCGCCAACGGTTCCGCCAAGGGAATGCTCAGCCGAAAGAAGGCGGCGGAATCCGCTCCTGAGCCGAAGGAACAGCCTAAGATCGATCGCAAGCAGCCGAAGAAGCAGTCGCGTTCCAAGCGGTCCGGTGGCGGCCCGCGCTAGGTTCTGCGGCTCCCGGCCGAGAAGGCGTTCGAGTGCGCAGGCGACACTGCCCCTGAGGCGTACGGCGGCCAGGGCGTGAGGGATGAGGAGACGGGATCGCTGTGGCAAGTAGCGAGGAAGAGAGCGGTGGCGTAGCGGTGGCTGAGGCGCCTGAGGCCGGAATCGATGTCGAGGCCCTGGAGAACGAGGGCGACATCGCCGCGGACTACATCGAGGGACTCCTCGACATCGCGGACTTCGACGGCGACATCGACATGGACGTCGAGGGCGACCGCGCGATGGTCTCCGTCGTCGGTGCCACCCTCGACGAGTTGATCGGGGAGAAGGGCGAGGTCCTGGAGGCCCTCCAGGAGCTCACCCGGCTGGCGGTGCACCGGGCCACCGGTGAGCGCAGCCGCCTGATGCTGGACATCGGCGGGTACCGCGAGGACCGCCGCAAGGTGCTCTTCCAGGTCGGGACCGACGCCGCCAACAAGGCCAAGGAGACCGGCCAGACCCAGCCTCTGGAGCCGATGACCCCGTTCGAGCGCAAGGTCGTGCACGACGCGGTCGCCGCCGCCGGTCTGCACAGCGAGTCGGAGGGCGAGGAGCCCAACCGCTACGTGGTGGTGCAGCCCGCCTCCTAGGCGCGGACACCCCGGAGGGGGTGGCGATGTTTCACGTGAAACATCGCCACCCCCTCCGTCTGTGCCCGGCCCCTGCCGTGCGCGCCCCCGCCGTGTCGGCATGTAGCTCTGTCGACTTCTCGCCATGTGTGGCCGGACCGCGCGGGGGGAAGGCAGAAGCGGGGGCCGTGGATGTTTCACGTGAAACCGCGGTGTCCTCCCGCGCGTAGGATTCAGGGTGGACCCCTTTTCTCCGCGCCGCTGCGCGTCCCCCCTCGCCCACCGGCCCCGCCGTGTGTGCGGACGCCGTGGCGAACCGACATGGAAGTGATGATGGACGAGTTCACAGGTGGTGACCGATGACCTCGGGCACTGAGGAGCCCGGTGCCGCGCTCCCCGCTCCCCCGGCGGAGGCGGAGGCGGTCTTCGGCACCTCCCTGCCGACGGCGCGGCGCTACGCCGAACTGCTCGCCGACGACGGGGTGCGCCGGGGACTGATCGGTCCGCGCGAGGTCCCCCGCCTGTGGGAGCGGCACCTCATCAACTGCGCCGTCGTGGAGGAGCTGCTTCCCGAGGGCGCGGAGGTGGTGGACGTCGGCTCGGGCGCCGGGCTGCCCGGGCTGGTGCTCGGTCTGCTGCGCCCCGACATCCGCATGGTGCTGCTGGAGCCGCTGCTGCGCCGGACGGTCTTCCTCAACGAGGCCGTGGAGATCCTGGAGCTGCCCAACGTCGAGGTGCGGCGCGGCCGTGCCGAGGAGGCGCACGGCGAGGTCTACACCGACTTCGTCACCGCCCGTGCGGTCGCTCCCCTCAGCCGACTCGCCGGGTGGTCCCTGCCCCTTCTGCGCGAGGGCGGCAGCCTGCTGGCGCTCAAGGGGGAGCAGGCGGAGGCCGAACTGGCCGCCGCGGAGAAAGACGTTTCGAAACTGCGGCCCAGCGTTAGCGATGTGATCAGGGTGGGGCGGGGTAAAGTCGATCCCGCTACCACGGTCGTTCGCGTCACGGTGACCGGTGGTCCGCCAGCGCCGAAGGCGCGCGGCGGCAAGAAGAAGCGCGGACGGAAGAGGTGAACTCCTTCGTGAACCCATCCGACAACCCCGGTGTTTCACGTGAAACATCCTCCTACGGAGACCTGCTCGATGTTTCACGTGAAACACCGTCCGGGGTTCCCGACACTCCGCTCGCCCGTGCGGCCCATGAGGCCAGGGCGGTTCGCGGGCCCGACGACATCTGGCCCCGGCCCAAGGACTGCCGGGTGATCAGTGTGGCCAACCAGAAGGGCGGCGTCGGCAAGACCACCACGACGGTCAACATCGCGGCCGCCCTGGCGATGCACGGACAGCGCGTCCTCGTGGTCGACCTCGACCCGCAGGGCAACGCGTCCACCGCCCTCAGCATGGAGCGCGACAACCAGACCCGGTCCATCTACCACTGCCTGGTGGAGGACGAGGAGATCCGCAAGCTCGCCCAGCCGGTCCCGGACATCCCCAACCTCTGGTGCGCCCCGGCGACCATCGACCTGGCGGGCGCCGAGATCGAACTGGTCTCGCTCGTCGCGCGCGAGGCCCGGCTCAAGCGGGCCTTCGCCGCCTACGACACCTCGGACCTGGACTACATCCTCATCGACTGCCCGCCCTCGCTCGGCCTGCTGACGGTCAACGCGATGGTGGCGTGCGACGAGGTCATGATCCCGATCCAGTGCGAGTACTACGCCCTGGAGGGCCTGGGGCAGCTGCTGCGCAACGTGGAGCTCGTCCAGTCCCACCTGAACCCGGGGTTGGCGGTCAGCACCATCCTGCTGACGATGTACGACGGCCGGACCAGGCTCTCCCAGCAGGTGGCCGACGAGGTGCGCTCGCACTTCGGGGACACCGTCCTGGAGACGCTGATCCCCCGGAGCGTCCGGGTGTCCGAGGCGCCCAGTTACGGCCAGTCGGTGATGACGTACGACCCGGCTTCCACCGGTGCGGTGGCCTACCTGGAAGCCGCCCGGGAGATCGCCCACAGGGCCAAGGTCTGACAAGCGGAAGAGGAGTGTGGAGGTGCCGGTGAGCCAGCAGCGGCGCGGACTGGGCAAGGGACTGGGGGCGCTCATCCCACAGGGGCCCGCGGCCCCCGCCCCCGCCCCCGTCACCGTCTCCGAGGAGGAGACCCAGCCCGTCGAGCCACGGGTGGAAGCCCTGCCCGACGGGACGTACCTGGAGGAGGTCGAGCTCAGCTCGATCATCCCCAACCCCCGGCAGCCGCGGAAGTACTTCGACGACCAGGCCCTGGAGGAGCTGCGGGACTCGATCAGCGAGGTCGGCCTGCTCCAGCCCATCGTCGTGCGCAAGCTGGAGGGTGAGGGCGGCCCCCGGTACGAGCTCATCATGGGCGAGCGCCGGATGCGGGCCAGCAAGGAGGCGGGTCTCACCCGCGTCCCCGCCATCGTCCGCAGCACCGACGACGACGAGCTGCTGCGCGACGCGCTCCTGGAGAACCTGCACCGTCAGGAGCTCACCCCCCTGGAGGAGGCGGCCGCCTACAAGCAGCTGCTGGACGACTTCGGCGCCACCCACGGGGAGCTGGCCCAGCGGATCGGCCGTTCCCGTTCGCACATCACCAACACCCTGCGGCTGCTCACCCTCCCGCCCAAGGTGCAGACGCGCGTGGCCGCGGGTGTGCTCAGCGCCGGGCACGCGCGGACGCTGCTGAAGGTCGAGGACCCCGACCTCCAGGACCGCCTCGCCGCCCGGGTGGTGGAGGAGGGCATCTCGGTCCGCTCCCTGGAGGAGATGGTGGCCCTGCGGGAGGAGCCCGAGGAGGAGAGGGTCCGCCGCGCCCCCACGCGGACCGCCAACCCTCCCCAGGTCGAGGAGTGGGCCTCCCGCCTCTCCGACCGGCTGGACACCACGGTGAAGGTCAACATGGGCAAGCGCAAGGGCAGGATCGTCGTGGAGTTCGCGACGCACGAGGACCTGGAGCGCATCATCAGCCAGATGGGTTAGCCCCCTTCGGCGGTGATGTTTCACGTGAAACATCACCGCCGAAGGGGGCCCGGTACGGCGAAGGGCCCCCGAGATCCCAGGGATCTCGGGGGCCCTTCGCCGTACCGGCCTGCGGAGGAGCCGCGGGTGCGGCGGGTTCCGGGTTACAGGAACTCCGCGAGCTCCTTCTCCAGGACGCGCTTGGGCTTGGCGCCGATGATCTGCTTGACGACCTCGCCGTCCTTGTAGAGGTTCATCGTCGGCAGGGACAGCACGTTGTAGGAGCGCGGCGTCTCCGGGTTCTGGTCGGTGTTGAGCTTGACGACCTCGATCTTGTCGCCGTACTCGTCGGCCAGCTTGTCCAGGACCGGGGCCATCTGCTTGCACGGGCCGCACCAGTCGGCCCAGAAGTCCACCAGGACGGGCTTGTCGCTGGAGAGGACCTCCTCCTTGAAGGTGGCGTCGGTGACGTGCTTGACAGCGGACATGGTTCTCCTTGGTTCGACGTGTCCGGGGCAGGGGGCGAGGGGGGAGTCGGTGGCGGCGGCCCCGGGATCGGGCCCTGGGGCCAGCCGCCTCTAGTTGCCGCGCGCGGCGAGGTAGCGCTCGGCGTCCAGGGCGGCGGAGCAGCCGGTTCCCGCGGCGGTGATCGCCTGCCGGTACTGGTGGTCGACGACGTCGCCCGCGGCGAAGACGCCCTCCAGGTTGGTCCGCGTGGACGGGAAGTCCACCTTGACGTAGCCCTCTTCGTCCAGCTCGATCTGCTTGTCGAACAGGTCCACGCGCGGGTCGTGGCCGATCGCGACGAACAGGCCGGTCACGTCCAGGGTGCTGGTCTCGCCGGTCTGGGTGTCGAGCACCTTGAGGCCGGAGACGCGCTCCTCGCCCAGGACCTCGGTGACCGCCGAGTTCCAGAGGAAGGTGATCTTGTCGTTGGCGTGCGCGCGCTCGGCCATGATGCGGCTGGCGCGCAGCTGGTCGCGGCGGTGGATGACGGTCACCGACCTCGCGAACCGGGTGAGGAACAGGGCCTCCTCCATGGCGGTGTCGCCGCCGCCGACCACCGCGATGTCCTGGTCGCGGAAGAAGAAGCCGTCGCAGGTGGCGCACCAGGAGGTGCCGCGCCCGGACAGCTCCTTCTCGCCGGGGACGCCCAGCTCGCGGTAGCCGGAGCCGGTGGCGAGGATGACCGTGTGCGCGAGGAAGGTCTCACCGCCCGCGACGACCTCCTTGACCGGCTTGGTGAGGTCGACCTCGGTGACGTCCTCCGGCACCAGCTCGGCGCCGAACCGCTCCGCCTGCTTGCGCATGTGGTCCATGAGGTCGGGGCCCATGACACCGTCGGGGAAACCGGGGAAGTTCTCGACCTCGGTGGTGTTCATCAGCGCGCCGCCGGCGGTGATGGAACCCTCGAACACCAGGGGTCGCAGCTCGGCACGGGCGGCGTACACGGCGGCGGTGTACCCCGCCGGTCCGGAACCGATGATGATGACATTGCGGACGTCACTCACGCTCGTTGGCCCTTCACACAGTCGCTGCCCTGGCCACGCCGTGTGACCTCAGGGGAAGTTGGTTAGCACAACCGATGGTAGGCGCAGGGCATTCCCTTCGGGACATCGCCCCAGGTTACGGGGGCGGGGTATGCGTAGGAGGCGGTGCCGCGCACCCTTCGGGCCCCTCCCCGGGAGAGCCCGTCGGCGGCCGGCCGGCGCCCGCGCGGCGGGCGGGGACACCGGGAGCGGGGGAACGGCCGGGAGGCGCGGGACGGCCCCGGGAGAACGTGCGTCCCCGAGGGCGGTCGGGAACCCTCAGGGGCGCCGCTGGCGGCCGTCCAGGGCCGACCGCACCCCCAGGGCGACCGCGCCCGCCGCGAGCCCCCACGGGGCGTTCAGGGCCAGGACGGCGGCCACCCGGAGGACGGCGACGAGGACAACCGGTCCCGTGCCGCCACGGGGCCGGGTCCGTAGAATCGCCGCATGCCCAGTGACCGCCGGGGCGTCGTGGTCGACGCGCTCTTCGGGTTCGCCGTCTTCGCCGTGGTGGCGATCGCGGTCGCCTCCGACGTCAGCGACACGGGGAACCTGCCGCTCGGGTACGGGGTGGCCGGGGTCCTCGGCGCGCTCATGCTGGTCCGGCGCCGCCGACCGGTCGCGGTCCTGGTCGCCACCTCGGTCCTGGTCGTCGCCAACTACGTGCTCCAGCTGCCCGTCATCGGCCTGGCCGTCCCGGTGGCCGCAGCGCTGTACTCGGCCGCGGAGGCGGGACGCACCCTGTGGTCGGTGGGCCTGGCCGCCGCGCTGGTCCTGGTCTCCACGTTCACCCGGTTGCAGCAGGGGCAGGACCCCGCCTACCTCCTGGGGTACGAGCTGCCCACCACGGTGGCCGTCATGGGCGCGGCCACGGCCCTGGGCCACGTGCAGTGGCAGCGGCGCCGGGCCGAGCACCAGCGCGTGCGGATCGAGGTCCTCGACCGGCAGGCGCGCGAGTCCGAGGCGGCCGAGCGCCAGGCGCTCGAACGCACCCGTATCGCCCGCGACCTGCACGACGCCGTGGGGCACCACCTCTCCGTGGTGTCCCTGCACGCGGGGGTGGCCGCGGAGGCCCTGGACGACGACCCGGCGGACGTGCCCGTCGCGCGAGCCGAGCTGGATCACGTGGCCAGGGCCTCGCGGGCGGGTCTGAGCGAGCTGCGGGCCACCGTGCGCGCGCTGCGCGAGGCCGACCCCGGCGGCGACCGGGTCTCCTCCCTCGCGCACCTGGACGAACTCGTGGCGACGGTGCGCGCGGCCGGGGTGGACGTGGAGGTGACCGGGGTTCCCGCTCCCGGCGAGGTGCCCGGGATGGTGGACGCGACCGCCTACCGGATCGTCCAGGAGGCGCTGACGAACACGCTGCGCCACGCGCGCGCCCCCCGGGCGCGGGTGGCCTTCTCCAGGAGGGACGGGACGCTCGACGTGACGGTGACCGACGAGGGGACGGCCGTGCCGGTCGCGTCCCCCGGGGGCAGCGGGCTGGCGGGGATGCGCGAACGGGTGCGCCTGGTCGGCGGATCGGTGGAGGCCGCGCCCCGGCCCGGCGGCGGGTTCGGGGTGCGTGCGCTGCTGCCGCTCGGGGACGACCGGTGATCCGGGTCCTGCTCGTGGACGACCAACCCCTCGTCCGCACCGGGGTGCGCGCGCTGCTGGAGCGCGACGAGGGGATCGAGGTGGTGGCCGAGTCCCAGAACGGCCGCGAGGCGCTCGTGGACATCGACCGCCACCGCCCCGACGTGGTCCTGCTCGACCTCCAGATGCCCGCGATGGACGGCCTGGCGGTGCTCCGCGAGCTGGAGCGCCGCGGCGGCGGTACCGCGTCCGGGGGCGACAGGTCCACAGATCCGCATGTCGACACGTCGACGGCCCGCGGGGCCCGGGTGGTCGTGCTCACCACGTTCGGCGAGGACGACAACGTGTTCACCGCGCTGCGGCTGGGCGCCTCCGGCTTCCTGCTCAAGGACGCCGGTCCGCAGCAGCTGCGGGACGCGGTCCGCACCGTGGCGGCGGGGGACGCGCTGCTCTCGCCGGGGGTCACCCGCAGGGTGATCGAGCGCCTCGCCGACACCGCGGTCGCCCCGGGGAGCGCCTCCCGGCTGGACGTGCTCACCGAACGGGAGCGCGACGTGCTCGCCCTGGTCGGACGCGGCATGTCGAACCAGGAGATCGGCGCCGCGCTCCACCTGAGCCCGGCGACCGCGCGCACCCACGTGGGACGCCTCCTGGCCAAGCTCGCGGTCCGCGACCGGGTCGGCCTGGTGGTGGTCGCCTACGAGACGGGCCTGGTCCGCCCCGGCCGGTGACCGGACGCCCGAGGGCGCCGGGCCGGGCCCCGTTCCCACTCCGCCGACATGTCGACACGGGGTCAAAAGGACACGGCGCCAAAAGGACACGGGGTCACGAGGACCCGGCGTCAGGCGGACACGGACCCGGGGCGGTCAGGGGGCCTGGACGGTCTCCTGGGCGAGGACGTTCCGGCCGGGGTCGCCGCCCCGGGCGCAGGCCGGATCGACCACGTACACCTCGAACCGCTCGCCCCGGGGGGAGAACAGCACCCACGCGGGGGAGTCCCCGCCGCCGTAGTGGGCGTCGTCGACCAGGGTGAAGTGCCCGCCGAACTCCTCGCTGAGAAGCACCACGCACTCCTGGAGGCCGGGGGGAGCCGCCTCGACGGCCAGGGGGCCGTTCTCCGCGCCCCCGCCGGGTTCGCCTCCGCCCCCGGCATCGGACCCGCCCACGGGGGACAGGTCGAGTGTCCGGGCGGCCTGCTCGGTCAGGGCCGCCTCGGTGTAGACGGTCTCGCTCCGCACCACCTGCGGTGTGTAGGACTGCGCCGTGTCCGGGGCGTTCTCCTGGCCGTTCTCCGCCAGCGGGGCCGCGACGCCGGTCTCGCCGTCCTGGCCGCCCGGGGTGAGCACGCCGTTGAACAGGGCCGCGCCGCCGCCCCCCACGACGACCGCCGCGGCGGCGGCCAGCATCATCAGCCGGGCCCTGCTCAGGCTCCGCCCGGTCCGGGGCCGGCGCGGGAGGGGGGTCACCGTGGCGCCGCCGGACGCCGGGCCGCCCCCGGTCGGCGGCGGCCCGGCGCCCTCCGCGGCGACGGGGGACACCGCCGCGCGCTCGCGCACCGCCTCCGCGACGCGCTGGTCGAGGAGGTCGGCCACGTCCGGGGGCAGGGCGGGAACCGGTGCGGCGGCCAGCGCTTCGGACACCCCGGCGAGTTCTCCCAGGGTCGTCGCGCAGGTCGCGCAGGTGTCTATGTGGGCTGCGACGGTGCGTTCCTCGTCGGGCTCCAAGAGCTCCTCGGCGAAGAAGGCGAGTGCCTCCACGTCTGGATGGGACGTCACGATGGGTTGGCACCTCCTCTCCCAGTTGTGACGTCTCCGGCCTGTCGAGGGTTCCTCAGATGGGCCAGCGACGGGAGAAGTCTGGCGCGACCTCGCGCACACCTGCTCTTGACCGTCCCCGACGCCACGTCGAGGATCTGCGCGGCCTCCTCCACCCGGTAGCCGAGCATGTCCACGAGGGTCAGCGCCATGCGCTGGTCCAGCGGGAGCAGGTCCAGCGCGGCGTTGACGTCCAGGCGCGTCTCGGTCTGCGAGGCGTGGTCCGGCCCCCCTCCCGAGCGGCCGAGACGCTCGTTGGACATGACGTCCAGGGTCTCGTCCTCGGTCGGGGTGGCCGGGCGCACCTTGCGGCGGCGCAGCCGGTCGTGGCAGGCGTTCACCACGATCCGGTGCAGCCACGTGCTCACCTGCGCCTCACCGCGGAAGCGGTCGGCGGCGCGGAACGCGGACAGGAACGCGTCCTGGAGGGCGTCGGAGGCCTCCTCGCGGTCGCCCATCATGCGCACGGCGACAGCCCAAAGGCGCTCGCGGTGCCGACGCACCAGGACCGCGAAGGCCTGGTCGTCGCCCTGAGCGTGCCTCGTCAACAGCTCCCGGTCAGGAAGCTCCTGGACCGCGTCCATCAGTACCCGATCACGTACTCCGCTACTCGACCCCTCGTACCTCGGCCTCGTAGACCGTGCCCCTCCACTCGCCGGACCCGGCCAGCTCGGTGAACCAGACCACGACGTAGCGGGCCTCGACCGGTTCGTCGAGGGTGACGACCTGGGAGCCGCCCGTGCCCGATCCGACGACCTCGTAACCGGTCTCGCTGTCCGAGTCGCTCTCGCCGGCCAGGATCTGGAACTCGTAGCCGCTGCCGCCGAGGTTGAGGTCCACCTCGTGGACCTCGTGGACGGCGCCGAGGTCGAGCTGGAGTCCGACGCCGGGCTTGATGTCGCTGAGCGGGTCCCTGTAGCCCTGGGTGTTCCACTCGGTGGCGGTGTCCCCGTCGTGGGCGCGGCCCGCCTTGTCCGAGTGCTCGTCGGTGTTGCCGTGCGGGTTGAGGCCGCGTGACCCCTGGATCTCCAGCGGGCTCAGCTCCACCTCCCCGCCGCCGTCCGCGGCCTGGCCGCCGCCGCCCTCGGGCGGGGCCTCCTCGCCTCCGCCCGCGCTGAACATCGTCCCGACCGTCCAGGCGCCGACGACCACACCGGCGAACAGCACCAGGGCCGCCACGCCGACCAGGATCTTGCGGAGCGAGGGCTGCGTGCGCGCGGTCCGCTGCTCCATCCGGGAGGGACCCTGCCGTTCACGCACCTCGGAGCCGCCCCGGACGGAGGCGCCGCCCCGCGAGGCGGAGCCCGTCCGTCCGACGGAACCGTGGCGGGCCTCCTGGTCGTCCCGTGCGCCCGCGGCCCCGCCGCGGGTACCCCGTGGGCTTCGGCGCGGGCCGGTGCTGTCGAACTCGCCGGTGCGCCGGGAGGTGCCGGGCACGGGCGGGGCCGACTCGGCCTGGGTGACGGGCAGGGGGATGAGCCTGGGCACCTCGGCCATGGCCGCGCAGAAGTCGGCCGGCGAGGCGATGGGCGGTCCGGGCACCAGCTGCCCCGCGAGCTGCGGCAGGGCGGCGCGCGTGGTGATGGTGCCCAGGGGCTCGGTGACGCCCTGTCGGATGTGGTGGGGAGGGTAGGGGCCCGCGGGGCCCTCGGGTGCGGCGGGCAGGCCGCTCTGCGGGCCGCCGGGCCAGTGCCCGGTGAGCGCCGCGTAGAGCAGGTTGCCCAGCCCCTGGGCGTCGGTGGCCGCGGGGTCGGGGTTGCCGGCGCCCAGCAGGGCGGCGTCCACGCCGATGCCGGTCACCTTGACCGCGCCGCCGCTGCTCCACATGAGCTTGCTCGGCGTCAGGCACAGGTGGTGCAGGCCTCCGGCGTGCGCGGCGGCGATCGCCTCGGCGGCCTCGGCGACCAGTCCGGCGGCGCGCTCGGGCTCCATGGGGCCCTGCGCGAGGAGGTCGGCCAGGGAGGAGCCGATGACCCACTCCTCGACCACGTAGGGGACGGGGGAGGAGTCGTCGGCGTCGAAGACCTGCGTGACGCGGGCGTCGGGGATGCGGCTCGTGGCCCGGGCGGCGCGCACGACCTCGGACGTGCGCGGGAAGCCCTCGGCGAAGGTCCACACGGCCACGGGACGCGCGAGCGTCTCGTCGGTGGCCTTCCAGCGTGTGGCGCCGCCGGTCTCGCTCACCACTTGGTCCAGGCGGTAGCGGTTGGCCAGCTTCGCACCGGGTTCGATGAGGAAGGTGCTCATGATGGGAGTGACGGGTGCCAGTGCCGTGGTTTCGCGTGCGTCCGCGCTCCCTGGCCGTGTGCGGACCGGAGCGTTACGGGGTGCGCGCGAGGGGTCCGTCGGCCCTGCCTGCTGTCCCCAGCCTCCCTTCGGGCAGTTCGGTTGAACAATGCGGTAGCGGTAAAGCGATGCCTGTCCATGCTAGGACGCGTGAACAGCATCTTCGGAGGACAACGGATACTCGGCCACCTTCCGGTGCTTAACGGAGCGGGTCCGCCCAATCTCAGCTATTCCTGGTGATCAGCGGCGTCGCAACCGGGTTTTGAGCAAATCGAGGAAGGATGTGACTTCTGTCACTTTGAGAAGCTTTGCGGTCACCACGAACAGCACGGCTCCGACGGCGCCTCCCGCCGCCATCGCCGCCAGACCCGGCCAGACCTCGCCCGGCAGGTCCCGGAAGAGGTAGATCATCGCCACCCCGAAGGCCGCGGACGGGGCGGCGGCCAGGTGCAGCCGGAGCAGCGTGGCCGCGGTCCGGCGCCCGTCCAGGCCGTTGAGCCGCCGGTGCAGCATGTACCACATGATGACGGAACCGACGACGTAGTACAGGCCGTACGGTACGGGAAGCCACACCACGACGTGCTGCGGTTCCACGAGGAACAGCAGGCCGATCGCCGTGGTCGCGTGGGCGATCTCGGAGGGGATCGACACCAGGGCCGGGGTCCGGGTGTCGCCCAGAGCGTAGAACACGCGCATCTGGAGCTGGAAGAGCGTGAACGGGATCAGCATCACGCAGAAGACCATGAGGATGCGCCCGATGGCGGCCGCGTCCTCGGCACTCGTGCTGCCCTGCGCGTAGATCAGCACGCAGAACGGGATCGCGAAGACGATCATCGCGACCGAGAGCGGCGCGATCAGCACCGAGGACAGGCGGAAACCGCGTGAGAAGTCGCTGCGCACCTGGTCCTTGCGGCCCGCGGCCACGTGCTCGCTCATCCTGGGCAGCAGCGCGGTGATCACCGAGACGGCGATGACCGCGTACGGGAGCTGGAAGAGCATCGACGCGAACTTGTACGCCGCGATGCCCGCGCCGGACTCGAAGCCCGCGTCGGCGGCCAGGGCGCCCGCGCGGGTGGCCACGTTGGTGGAGACCAGCGCCCCCACCTGCGCGACGACGATGTAGAGCATCATCCACGAGGCGGCTCCGGCCGCCTCGCCCAGGCCCGAGCCCCGCAGGTCCAGGCGCGGGCGCCATCGGAAGCCCGCCGCGGCCAGCGCCCACACCAGGACGGCGGCCTGGACCACCTGCCCCAGGGCGGTGCCCAGCCCCAGCAGCATCAGCTGGCCGTCGGTGACGGTCTCGGGGGTGCGCCCGGGACCGGCCAGGTTCAGGAACCACACGCAGACGCCGATGATGACCACGTTGTTCAGCACCGGCGCCCACATGGGCGCGCCGAACCTGTTGCGCGCGTTGAGCATCGCGCTGGCCAGCCCGCTGGCGCCGATGAAGAAGATCTGCGTGACCAGGTACCGGGCCAGGACGACGGAGACCTCGTACTGGGCCCCGGAGAACCCGCCCGCGTAGATGCGGATGAACCACTCCGCGACCAGCACCGACACCAGCGTGAGGGCGAACAGCACCAGCAGCATCAGGGTGACCAGGCGCTGCTCGACGCCGTCGCCCCCGTCGGCGTCCAGCTTGCGCCGCTTGACCAGGAACGGCACGAACACGCTGGCCAGCAACCCGCCGATGAGCAGGTCGTAGACCATGTACGGGACCATGCCCGCCGTCTGGTAGGCGTCGCCCAGCAGCTGGGTGCCGATCGCCGCCGCCAGGATGATGGTGCGCACGAAGCCCGTGACACGGGAGACGATGGTGCCCAGCGCCATGATCGCGCTCGACCGGGCGAGGTTGCCCGGCGCCGTGTGGGAGGTACCGCCGATCTCGTCGCCGTCCTCCAGGCGGTCGGCGGTGCCCACGTCGCCGATGTCGCTCGGGTCCCGGAGCGTGTGCAGTCCGGTCTCGGGCTCGGTGCCCGGCTCCTCGCGCTCGTAGGTGTCGAGCACGTCCTCCGGCATCACCATGGCGGGCCGCCGACGGGTTCTGTTCCCGTCGGGCGGCTCGGCGTCCCCGGGGGACGTCCGCTGCGGCAGCTCGCTGGACACCGTCGTGCTGTCCTTCACTCTCGTTCGGGCGGCTTCGGGGCCTCGGCGGGGCAGAGCCGGGGGAGGGGGGTCACGGCATCAACGACGCAGCCGGGCGCGGATCAGTTCCACGGCACCGGTCAGCTCCGGGACGCGCAGCAGCCGCGCGCATCCCAGGAAGAGCAGCGCGCCCAGGACGCATCCGGCGGCCGGGGCGCCGATGTAGGTGGCCAGGCCGGGGCCGACGTAGGTGTCGAAGGCCCAGAGCACACCGAGGCCGGCCGCGATGCTCGGGACGGCGGCCAGGTGCAGGCGCAACAATGTGCCAATGACGTGCTTGCCGTCAAGCCCCCCGATGCGCCGGCTCAGCACGATTCCGGCGATGGTCAGCCCGGACAGGAACGAGATCATGAAGCCCGCGGCCACGCCCACGACCACCAGGTTCGGCGGAAGCACCAGGTAGGACGTCAGCGCCAGGGCGCTGTGCACGGCCAGGTTGGCGAGGCCGAGCATCGCGGGGGTGCGGGTGTCGCCCATGGCGAAGAACACGCGCAGCATGAGCTGGAACACGGTGAAGGGCACCAGCCCCAGCGACATGACCGCGAGGATCTGGCCGATGCTCTCCGCGTCGTCCACCGAGATGGACCCGCGCGCGAAGGCCAGGACGGACAGCGGCTCGGCGAACATCGCCACCGCGAAGGCGGTCGGAACCAGCACGAACGCGGAGACGCGCAGGGTGCGGGAGAAGTCCGCGCGGACCGCGTCCCAGTCGTGGTCGTCGGCGTGGGCGCTCATCCGGGGCAGCAGCACGGTGATGAGGGAGACCGCGATGATCGCGTACGGCAGCTGGAAGAGCTGGTACGCCAGGTTGTAGGCGCTGATGCCCGCGCCGACGTCCAGGCCCTCCCTGATGCTCGCCACGTTCGCGGCGTTGGCGATGTTGGTGGTGATCCACAGTCCGGCCTGGGTGAGCAGGGTGTAGAGCATCATCCACCCGGCGGTGCGCACGGCGTCGCCGAGCCCGGAGCCGCGCAGGTCCAGGCGGGGCCGCCAGCGGTAGCCGGTGCGGGACAGGGCCGCGAACAGCACGACGGCCTGGAGCGCCATACCGGCCGCGGTGCCCGCGCCCAGCAGGGTCAGCTGGCCGTCGGTGACGGTCTCGGGGGTGCGGCCCGGACCGGCCACCCACAGGAACACGGCCGCCACGCTCATGATGACGAGGTTGTTCAGCACCGGGGCCCACACGGCCGCGCCGAACCGGTTGCGGGTGTTGAGCATGGCGCTCAGCAGGCCGCTCATGCCCACGAAGAAGATCTGCGCCAGCAGGTATCTCGCGAGGTAGACCGAGGCGTCGAACTGGATCGGCGTGAACCGGGAGCCGTAGAGCCAGATGAGGAACTCGGCGGCCGCGACCGCGACCGCGGTGAGCAGCAGCAGTGCCAGCAGCGTGGTGGTGAACAGCCGGTCCTCGGTGGCCTTGCCGCCGTCCGCGTCGCGTTTACGCCGCTTGACCAGGAACGGGATGATGACGCTGGCCATCAGCCCGCCGATGAGCAGGTCATTGAGGATGAAGGGGATCGTGTGCGCCGTGTGGTAGGCGTCACCGAGCAGGTGGGTGCCGATGGCGGCGCCGAGCACGATCGTGCGGGCGAAGCCGGTGATCCGGGAGGCCATGGTGCCCACGGCCATGATGGCGCTGGAGCGCATCATTCCGCCGCCGCCCGACCCGGCGTCCCCGCCCTGGCCGGAGCCGCCGCCGGAGCCCCCTCCGGACCCGTGCCCGGGGTCGGCGCCGGTGTCGGTGACGGGACCCGGCACGTCACCCTCCTCGAAGGTGGGCGCGGGGCCGCTCTCGGGACGGACCGCGCTCGGGACCGGTGCTTGCGGCTGGGGGCGTCGGCGGTGCTTCCCGCCGCCGTTCGAAGAGTCGGTGACCACCGTGGATCAGGCTTCCTTTCGTCCGACTGGGGAATGTCCGGCCGCGGCGCCGTGGTCCGGCGTCCGCGGGTCGGCCACGCGGGTGCGGACCGCGTGCGCCGACATGGAGACGTGCGGGTGTGTCGACATGGCGTCCTGTCGGTAGGGAGCTATGTCACCTCTCCGGAACCGCTGGGTCACGTGCCCGTGCCGTCGCGGTCCCGCTCCGCGCCGCCCGCCGCGGCTGGGGAGTCGGCTTTCTCTCGGCCGGAGGGGTCCTCCGGCCGCTCGGTGTCCTCGGCTCCGTCCGCCTCCCCGTCCGGGGCTGCGTCCCGGGCGGGGGAGGCGTCCTCCGCGGAGGAGGGGCCCCCGGACGTGTCCGGGGCGGTGTCCCGGTCCGTCCCGGAGGGCTCGTCCCCGGACGGGTCCCCGGAGGGCGTCCCTCCGGAGTGTGTGACGCCCGCGGAGTCCTCGGCGTTCGCGCCGTCGCGGTCCGCCCCGGCGGCGGTCCCGGAGGCCTCCGCGGCCTCGGGCGCCTCGGCGGTCCCGGCGGTTTCGGAGGCGGCCGCGGCGGCCTTGCCGCGGGCCCACTTGCGCAGCGCGCGCGGGGCCAGGGCCGCGACGAGGATCAGCAGGCCGATACCGCTGATGGCCAGCGCCTGGGTGCCCAGACCGGTGGCGTTCACCGGGATCTCGACGTCCTGGCTGCTGATCGGCTCGCCCTCGGAGTTCTGCAGCCCCACGTTGAGGACCGTGCGGCCGTTGACCCGGGCCGACAGCGGGATGTAGACCGTGGTCCTGGTGCCCGGCTCCAGCTCGAAGGAGTGGTTGTACTCGCCCACGCTCAGGCGGTCGGAGTTCTCGGAGAAGACCGACAGGTTCACGAAGACGGTCTCGTCCTCCAGGTCGTTGGCGACCAGGATGCCGGTGGTGCCGGTCCGGCTGGCCAGGGTGACCGGCTCGCCGGGGATGACCCGCACGTCGTTCATGCGGTCCTGCACGTCCTGGTCGACCATGGCGCGGGTGGCTCCCGCCAGGGCCTCCTCCTCCCGCCAGTACACCGACTCCAGGCGCAGCAGCACCGGGCGGAGCGGGTCGCTGCCGCCGACCAGGACGCTGTTGAACAGGCGCACGTCCCGGCTCACGTCCTCGACCAGCCCCAGGTAGGTGGAGCTGAGCTCCTCCCCGCGGGCGCTGTCGGGGTAGGTCAGGGACCGGCGGGTCCGCTCGCGCTCACCGGCTTCGGGCAGCTCGACCTCGTCCAGGCTCCGGGGGGAGAGCCACGGCAGGTCCTCGGAGGCGGCCAGCACGCCCCGGGCGAACTCGGCGTCGGGGTTCCAGTCCGACTCCGGCGAGGCGACGACCACCCGGCCGCCCCCGGCGTTCTCGCCCGCGATCATCGCCGTCTCGGCGGCGAAGCGCTGGAGCGCGAGCTCGGTCTGGCCCGGCTCCCCGGTGGGCATGGACAGCACGTCGGTGATGCCCTGGTCGGCGACCAGGGCGAAGGGCTCCTCGGACGTCTCCTCCTCCGGCGCGGGCAGCGGGGCCTGCGCGGTGGGGGTCGCGGACAGCCAGGACGAGGCGGGCACGGCCTTCTCGTCCAGCAGGAAGCGGGTCGCGCCGTGCGAGGCGAGCAGCTGGTGGACGCCCCCGTCCATCAGGCCGCCGGGGGGCAGGGCGAAGGTCTCGTCGGCCTCCGTCTCCAGCGCCCGCAGGACCGCCTCCTGGCCGACCCGCAGGGCCGCCTCGGCGTCGGAGCCCATGTCGTTCCGGAGCAGGGCGGCCAGGTCGGCCCGGGCGTAGGGGGTGGCGACGACGTGGTCGGCGGCCAGCACGCGGCGGGCCTCGCGCAGCCACACCTGTGCAGCCTCGCTGGCCTCGACCTGGTGCCGCACGGGCTCGGACTCGGCGGGCACCGCGAGGGGGTCCTCCACGACCGCGTGCCCGGAGGAGGCCATGCGCAGGATGTCGTCGAGCGTGCCGGGGTCCACGGCCCAGGTGACCGGGACTCCCTCGTCGCGCTCGGTGTCCTCCTCTGCGGGCTCGTCCTCGTCCTCGGCGTTCTCCGCTCCCTCTCCGGTGGCCTCCTCCGTGGGGAGGGCCTCCGCGGTCTCCTCCGCGGTGGCCGTGCCCTCCGAGGGCTCCACGGACTCCTCGTTCAGGCCCAGCAGCTCGACCAGGTCCTCCTCCCCGGCCTCGAAGGACACCGGCTCCTGCGCCCCCGCGGCCAGCAGGCGGCCCAGGCGGCCGTCGGCGGCGACCGCCGAGTGCAGGCCGTCGTTGAGGAAGGTGTTCTCGTCCGCGCGCTGGGGCGGCGCCATCAGCGGCCACACCCAGGCGATGTCGACGGAGGGGGCGTCGTCCCCGCCCGTGTAGGGGAGGAAGGTGTACTGGGAGCCGACGACCCGGCCGTCCCCGTCCACGGCCTCGACGACCAGCGGGTACACGCCGTAGGAGTCCAGGCCGAGGTCCTCGACCGGCACGCTCAGGGAGTACTCGGCGCTGGCCTCGGGGGCCAGTTCGGCGGTGACCTCCTCGTCGGGCCCCGGCGCGTCGGGCTGCCAGCCCTCTCCCGAGGCGAACTCGTCCAGCTCGCCGCGGTCGCTGAAGGGGTTCCGCGAGTAGCTGAGCCGCACGCTGACGTCGCTCAGGTCCTCGGAGGTGGTGTTGGTCACCTCGCCGGTGACCCGCAGGGTGCTGTCCTCGTCGGCCGCGTCCGGTGTGACGCGCTCGACGACGAGCGGATCGGCCGTCTGCTCCGCGTTCGCGGACGTGGCCGGTATCGGAAGCAGCGCGGTGGTGAAGGCCATGACCACCGTCGCGGAGGCAAATCGACGCAACGCTTGACCGTTTTCCTGACTCGGGTCCAGGTGGCCGTCCCGCCGGTGACGCGGTGCGGGGGGACGGTCGGAAGTACCCGCACGGCGCACACGGCGTACGCGGGTCGGGTGGACGCGGGGCAACCGGGGCGTCCTACCACTTCCCTCGAAGATACCGCCTTCCCCGTGCGTGGAGTCGGGTCGCGGCCGCCGCGCGGCGTGCGGGGGAGACCGGGCGCCCCCGCCGAACGTCGGCGGTCCGCCGCGGCGGCCTCCGAACCGTGTAAGGCCCGGTACCGGGGGGCGGGGACGATTCGCGGTTTGCTTCGGGCGCCGCCTAGTCTCGTGGTGTGCCGAACACAGAGTTTTCGCGGGAGAGCGACGCCGCCCAGCAGCCGGACGCCGGGGACGCACCGGGTGCGGGTGCGCTGACCGGTGCGCAGCGTGCCGCGGTCACGGCGTTGGCGGACTCCTTCCCGACCGTCTCGGAGGAACTCGGCGAGCGCTTCGCCGCGCACGGCCAGCAGCTCGCCCTCGTCGGCGGGCCGGTGCGCGACGCCCTCCTCGGCAGGCCCGCCAACGACGTGGACCTGACCACGGACGCGGTGCCCCAGCGCATCCTGGAGCTCGTGGACGGCTGGGCCGACTCCGTGTGGACCGTCGGCATCGACTTCGGCACCGTGGGCCTGCGCAAGAAGGGCCTCCAACTGGAGGTCACCACCTACCGCAGCGAGTCCTACTCGCCCAAGTCCCGCAAGCCCGAGGTGGCCTACGGCACCGACATCCACGACGACCTGCTGCGCCGCGACTTCACCGTCAACGCCATGGCGGTGCGCCTGCCCGGCCTGGAGTTCGTCGACCCGTTCGGCGGCCTGTCCGACCTGCGGGACAAGGTGCTGCGCACCCCCGGCAGGCCCGAGGACTCCTTCAGCGACGACCCGCTGCGCATCATGCGCGCGGTCCGCTTCGCCGCCCAGCTCGGCTTCACCCTGGCGCCCGAGGTGGCCGAGGCCGCCCGGGACATGGCCGACCGGCTCTCCATCGTCTCCGCCGAGCGCGTCCGCGACGAGCTGACCAAGCTCATGCTCAGCCCCGACCCGCACCGCGGCGTCGAGCTCATGGTGGACCTGGGCATCGCCCGGTACGTACTTCCGGAGATCCCCAAGCTGCGCCTGGAGATCGACGAGCACCACCGGCACAAGGACGTCTACGAGCACTCGCTCACCGTCCTGGACCAGGCCGTCGAGCTGGAGGAGAAGCGGGGCCACGAGCCCGACCTGGTGCTGCGCCTGGCCGCGCTGCTGCACGACGTCGGCAAGCCCAAGACGCGCGCCTTCGAGTCCGGGGGGCGGGTGACCTTCCACCACCACGAGGTGGTGGGCGCCTCGATGAGCCGCAAGAGGCTCACCGCGCTGCGCTTCCCCAAGGACGTGGTGTCCGACGTCAGCACCCTGGTCGAACTGCACCTGAGGTTCCACGGCTACGGCAGGGGCGAGTGGACCGACTCCGCGGTCCGCCGGTACGCCCGCGACGCCGGTTCGCAGCTGGAGCGGCTGCACATCCTCACCCGCGCCGACTGCACCACCCGCAACCGGCGCAAGGCGGCGGCGCTGGCACGCTCCTACGACGACATCGAGCGTCGGATCGGGCTGCTCGCCGAGCAGGAGGAGCTGGACCGCATCCGCCCGGACTTGGACGGCAACGAGATCCAGGAGATCCTGGGGGTCAAGCCGGGTCCCGTGGTCGGCCGCGCGTACCGCTTCCTGCTGGAACTGCGCCTGGAGAACGGCCCGATGGGCAAGGAGGCCGCGACCGAGGAGCTGCGCGCCTGGGCGGCCGAGCACCTGTGAGGGTCAGCGGCCCGGCTTGACCGCCGTGACCGCCATGGCCATGCCGAACACGCGCAGCGGGGTGCCCTCCAGGGTGTCGGACAGGGTCTGCAACGCCGTGGTGCGGCGGTCGAACGGCGGCATCAGGTAGTCGATGGCGCCCACGCGCAGCCCGGCCCCCCGCAGCAGTCGGCCCATCTGCTGGGTGGTGAACGCCCGCGCGTCCGACATGCGCGCGTGCAGGGGCCCGACCCAGGGCAGGAAGGGCGCGGTCAGCGCCGAGCGGCGCCGACCGCCCCAGAGCACGCCGTGGGTCTCGAAGGGGAACCAGCGGTTGGGCGTGGTCAGCGAGAACGCGCCGCCCGGCTTGAGGACCCGGCGGACCTCGCGCAGGGTGCCCTCCAGGTCCTCGACGTGCTCGACCACCTCGAACGCGGTCACGCGGTCGAAGGTGTTGGCGTCGAAGGCCAGCGCGTCGGCGGACATCTTGTGGATGCCGATCCGGTCCTCCAGCCCGGTGCCCGCGATGCGCCCGGCGAACGCGTCGAGCCGCTCGGGTTCGAGGTCGATCGCGTCCACGCGCACGTAGCCCCCGGCCAGTTCGACCGTGTAGGTGCCGTCGCCGCAGCCCACGTCGAGCAGGCGGTCGCCGCGGACGGGCAGCTGACGGGAGACCGCCCCGACGCGCTTGACCACCCCCCGCGGCCCGAGGGCGCTGGAGGCGTCGCCCAGTGCGTCACCGGTGTGCATGGAGAACCATCCCCGCTGTCGACAAGTCTCCCCGTGGAGACTACAGCAGGTGATCACATGGTGACGTGTCGACGTGTTGTCGGGTCGACAAGGCTTCACGGGCGGCCAAGGCTTTGTCGCTGCAGGAAGTGGCTATATTATCGTCTGTAAAAGTAGCCACGAAGGAGAGGGTTATGAGACTCGGCATCAAAGAGCTGCGCGACGGCCTCAGCCGCCACCTCGCCGAGGTGCGTGAAGGGCACACCATCACCGTCACGGACCACGGCAGGCCCATCGCCAGGATCGTTCCCGCGGAGGGGCCCAGCACTCTGGACCAGCTCATCCTGGACGGACGGGTCAAGCCCGCGCGCAGGGCCAAGCGCAGCGTCCCCACTCCCGTCAAGGCGGACGGCACCGTGAGCGACCTCGTGGAGGAGCAGCGCAGGTGAACTGCTACTTCGACACCTCGGCCTTCGTGCCCCTCCTGATCGAGGAGCCCGGATCCGAGCGGTGCCTCCGGCTCTGGGAGACGGCCGACTCGGTGGTCTCCTCCCGCCTGCTCTACGCCGAGGCCGCCGCGGCACTGGCCCAGGCCGAGCGCATGGGTCGGATCACCGGTGTCGCGTACACCCAGGCCATGGAACTCCTCTCGGAGCTGTGGGAGGAAGTGAACGTCCTGGACGCGGACCAGGTACTGGTGGAGCGCGCGGCGGAACTGGCACGGGAGTTCGGTCTGCGTGGCTATGACGCGGTCCACTGCGCTTCCGTCGAACGGCTCAAGAGCGGAGATCTGGTCGTGGCCTGCGGGGACCGGCGCCTTCTCGACGCCTGTGAGGCGTTGGGCATGGCCACGGGTGACACCTCGGTCTGAGGTCGGCCGAGGGGCGACAAGAAGACCTGTCGCCAGGTCGACAAGGCGCTACGCGGCCTCGCGCTCCGCCTCCGCGGCGCTGGCGCGGCGCCCGCGCACCACCCAGGCGGCGCCCATCACCAGGTAGGCCGCGGCCATCGCGACGACCACCGCGGGGTTCACCCCGGACGGCGGGACCAGCGCGGCGGCCAGCGCCGCGCCCAGGACGAACGTGGCGTTGAACAGCACGTCGTACACCGAGAACACCCGCCCCCGGAACGCGTCGTCGACATGTCGCTGAACCAACGTGTCGACGGTGACCTTGACCCCCTGCGAGACGAATCCCAGCGCGAACGCGGCCACGGGGAAGAGCACGGGCGAGAAGGGCAGTCCGAACACCACCAGGACCGCCGACGCCGCCGCCAGTTGCAGCGCGATCCACGTCCCCGGGGCCATCCGGGCGGTCGCCCACGGCGTGGCCACCGCGCCCACCAGGAACCCCGTCCCCGACAGGCCCATCGCCACCGAGAAACCGGCCAGCCCGGCCACGCCGCCGCCGGTGAAGGTGTTGTTGTACAGCAGCAGCGTCAGCAGCGTGGAGATCCCGAAGAGCACCCGGTGGCCGCCGATCGTGAGCAGCGCGTCGCGGGCGTCCGGGCGCGCCCAGAGGTGGCGCACTCCCGAGACCATGCCCCGCACCACGTTGCGCACGGCCGCCGCGACCTCGTCCGGCTCCCGCTCCAGGTGCGGCCCCAGCTCGTCGTGGCCCAGGGTGAGGGAGACCAGCGCCGCCCCGGCGAAGCCGAGCGCGGCCACGAACAGGATGAGCCCGGTGCCCAGGGCGTCCTCGCCGCCGAGCAGACCGATCGCGGCGCCCGCCCCCGCGCCCAGGAAGCTCGCCGCGGTACCGCTGGTCGGAGTGACCGCGTTGGCCATCATCAGCTTGTCCCGGTCCACCACGTAGGGCAGCCCGGCGGACAGCCCGGACAGGAAGAAGCGGTTGACGCTCAGCACCAGGAGCGCGGTGAGGAGGAAGGCCGGGCTCTCGCCCTCCGCCACCAGGAACGCGCTCGCCACAGCGAGTGCCGCCTTGGCAAGGGAGGACAGCAGCAGGATCTGGCGCCGGGGCCACCTGTCGATCAGGACCCCGGCGAACGGCGCCACCACCGAGAACGGCAGGAGCAGCACCGCGAAGGCCGCGGCGACCGCGCCCGCGCTGGTGTGCTGCTCGGGGGTGAAGAAGACGAAGCCCGCCAGCCCGGCCTGGTACACCCCGTCGGAGAACTGCGCCACCAGCCGGGTGCCGAACAGGCGGCGGAACCGGGGCCCCCGCAGGACCACGCGCAGATCACCGAAGAAGGACACGGCACCAAGGGTAGGCCGTGCCCGGGGCCGGGACGGCCCCGGGGAGGAGCGGGCCCCGGCCGTGCGCCGGGACCGCTCTCAGGAGCGCTCTACTCGTCGGCGCCGTCGTGCTGGCCCGAGGCGATGAACTGCTCGACCTTGTCGTGCGCCTCGGCGTCGCTGTACTGCTCGGGCGGGGACTTCATGAAGTAGGAGGACGGGGCCAGGATCGGGCCGCCCATGCCGCGGTCCTTGGCGATCTTGGCGGCGCGGACCGCGTCGATGATGATGCCCGCGGAGTTGGGGGAGTCCCAGACCTCCAGCTTGTACTCCAGGTTCAGCGGCACGTCGCCGAACGCGCGCCCCTCCAGGCGGATGTAGGCCCACTTGCGGTCGTCCAGCCACGGCACGTGGTCCGACGGGCCGATGTGCACCGAGCCGGCCTTCAGCTCGTGCGGGATCTGGGAGGTGACGGACTGCGTCTTGGAGATCTTCTTGGACTCCAGGCGGTCGCGCTCCAACATGTTCTTGAAGTCCATGTTGCCGCCGAAGTTGAGCTGGTACGTGCGGTCCACGATCACGCCGCGGTCCTCGAACAGCTTGGACAGCACGCGGTGGGTGATGGTCGCGCCGATCTGCGACTTGATGTCGTCGCCGATGATCGGCACACCCGCTCTGGTGAACTTCTCGGCCCACTCGGGGTCGGAGGCGATGAACACCGGCAGGGCGTTGACGAAGGCCACGCCCGCGTCGATCGCGCACTGGGCGTAGAACTTGCCCGCCTCCTCCGAGCCCACCGGGAGGTAGGACACGAGCACGTCGGCCTTGCTGGCCTTGAGCGCCGCGACCACGTCCACCGCGTCCTCGGGGGACTCCTGGATGACCTCGCGGTAGTACTTGCCGAGCCCGTCGTAGGTCGGTCCGCGCATGACGGTGACGCCGGTCGGCGGCACGTCGCAGATCTTGACGGTGTTGTTCTCGCTGGCCGTGATGGCGTCGGCGAGGTCGTGGCCGACCTTCTTGGCGTCCACGTCGAAGGCTGCGACGAACTCGATGTCGCGCACGTGGTACGGGCCGAACTGCACGTGCATCAGGCCTGGTACCCGGGACTCGGGGTTGGCGTCCTTGTAGTAGTGCACGCCCTGGACGAGCGACGCCGCACAGTTGCCGACGCCCACGACGGCTACACGTACCGAACCCATTGGTCCTTGCTCCTTCTTGTTCGCGAACATGGATTCCACGGCGCACGACGACGGGACCGCGCCGACGGCGGTTCCGGGTCCCGTCGCCACGCGTTCGTTTCCCGTATGTGGTCAGCAGCGCACACGGCGTTTCTGTTCCCACCCGCCGCCCCGCACCGCCCGCGGTGGTCGGTGTCCGGCGCGCGCGGTCCCCGTGCCCTCCGCGCCGCCTCGGCGGACGGACCGGGCACGGTTCGCGTCCCGCGACCGGGAACCGCAGGGGGAACATGCATGTCTGGCTGTTTTGTTCAGTTCTGACTCTATCTCCGCCCACCCGCGGGCCCGCATGCCAGACCTGTGACACGAGTCCGCGTGAGTGCGCCCGCGCGTCGGCCGCCGTCCGTGAACCCCCGGAGTCCTGCGGGGAAAATCTCACACACCCATCCCTACCAGCGCCGACACCGAACACTTCTCGGGCGGGTCGACGCCCGGCAGACTCGTCGGGGTTCGGTTTGCCCGCTCTGAACTGGCATGACGGGCGATTCCAGGCGAAACATGGCCAGGTGTGCCAAGACGCGCGATAACCTCGCGCGTGGGTTGTGCTATACCGTTCGATCGCTCTAACGTGACCTGTGATTTGCGTGCGTAGCCGGTAGAGCCCCCGGACCCAGCCCCTGCCGCGGCGGCGTTTCCGTAGGCACCGAGCACCGAGGGCTGTCGCTCCCGCAGGCCAACGACCAGGAGGAAGAAGCGGCTTACGTCTTCGCGACCTGTGTGAAAACCCCCGCCCGCCTTCGGGCGTCCTTTATCAAGCCTTGAACGACAGGCACAGCGTTGGACACGGCCACGCCGGTCCGGTCCACGCAGTCGTCGCGAGAAGCAGGTCGCGGATCACCGATCCCCCAGGGGGACCGTCCCCCCGTTTCCACCAAGGAATCGTCAGGCCGACCGGCCGTGAGAGGCAATCGAGGACCACGTGAGTACCGAACGACGACGGAACGCCGATGGCGGCCGTCGCCGGGCCGACGGCCCGGCCGACGGCTCGCGCGGCGGCGGCGGACGGCGCCGGGCCGACGGCCCGCCCCGGGACGAACCCTCCGGAGGCCGCCGCCGCCCGGACGCCGGTGACGGCTTCTGGGGGGACGACACCGGGCCCGAGCGCCCGCGCCGCCGACGCCCCCCGGAGCAGGAGGCCCGTTCCGAGGGCCGCCGCTCCGAGGGCGACCGCCCCCGCCGCCCGGAGGGGCAGCGCCGCGCCCCCGCCGACGGTGACCGCCCCCGCCGCCGTCCCGAGGGCGAGCGCCCCCGGCGGCCCCAGGACGGTGAGCGCTCCGGCCACCGCTCCGAGGGCGAGCGCCCGCGCCGTCCCGAGGGGCAGCGCCGCCGCCCGGACGAGGACCCCCGCGGCCGCCGCAGGGCGGCCGGTTCCGGACCGCGCGACCCCCGCGACCCCCGCGACCGCGGCCGTGACCGCGAGAACGCCGCCCGCTCCGAGGGGCGGCGCGCCCCGGGCCGCGGCTCCCGCGCCGCCGCCGGCGGCGGCAGAGGAGGCCGGGGAGGCGGCCGGCGCCGCTCCCGCGACGAGGAGCCGGACGACCGCCCCTGGTTCAAGCGCTTCCTGTCCAAGGCGTGGAAACCCGCCCTGGCCGTCTTCGGTCTGATGATCATCGGCGGCGTGGCCGCCTTCGCGGTCCTGTACGCCATGGCCCCCAACGTGAACGAGCTTGAGGCCAAGTCGGACGCCAACCTGTCCGCCACCCAGATCATGTGGGCTCCGGAGGGCGACGCCGAGCCCGAGGTCGCGGTCACCACGGGCGAGGTCAGGCGGGTCGAGGTCCAGAGCGAGGACATCCCGCAGACGGTCATCAACGGTGTGCTCGCCGCCGAGCAGCGCACCTTCTACACCGACCCCGGCATCAGCGTCTCCGGCATCGGGCGCGCCCTCCTCTCCGGCGGCGAGGCGGGCGGCGGTTCCACCATCACCCAGCAGATGGCGCGGAACTACTACAGCGACCTGGAGATCGAGAACCAGTACATCCGCAAGATCCGCGAGATCTTCATCTCCATCAAGCTCAACCAGCAGATGGAGAAGGAGGACATCCTCTCCACCTACCTCAACACCATCTACTTCGGCCGCAACGCCATGGGCATCCAGATGGCCTCCCAGTCCTACTTCGGCAAGGACCTGGACGAGCTGACCGACGCCGAGGGCGCCTTCCTGGGCATCATCATCCAGATGCCCAGCAACTTCCAGGGCGAGATGGGCGACTGGACCAGGACCTACCTCAACGAGGAGCGCTGGCCCTACGTGCAGGAGCAGCTGGCGCTCATGCACGAGGAGGACCCCGACCTCGGCCTGCCCAGGGCCGAGGCCGAGGCCCTGGAGATCCCCGAGCTGGTTCCGTACGGCACCGAGGAGGGCGAGGAGGAGCAGGAGTACGACCCCAAGTTCGACTACGTCCGCCAGGCGGTCGTCCAGGAGATCGAGGAGCGCTACTCCGGGATCACCGCCCAGGACATCGCCACCCAGGGCTTCGTCGTGCAGACCTCGCTGGACCCCGCGCTCATGGACGCCGCGCGCAGCTCCTTCGACGTCCTGCCGAACACCCCCGAGGACACGATGATGGGCCTGACCGCGGTCGACCCCGCCACGGGGCGGATCGTCGCCTTCCACGGGGGCGACAACGTGGTCGAGGACGTCAACAACTCGCTGACCCACCGGACGCAGGCGGGTTCGTCCTACAAGCCCTACGTGCTCGCGACCGCGCTCAAGAACGGCATCAGCCTCAACAGCACGTTCGACGGCGACTCCCCCCAGGAGTTCCCGGGGCTGCAGAGCGAGGTCATCAACGCCAACGGCACCAGCCACGGACCGGTCGACCTCGTCTACTCCACCGCCCATTCGGTCAACACCCCGTTCGTGGAGCTGGCGGTCCAGATGACCCCGGTCGCGGTGGACCAGCTCGCGGTCCAGGCCGGTGTGGCCGAGGAGCAGACCACGACCTCGGCCCAGGGGCCGCTCATCGCGCTGGGCACCCACCAGGTGAGCGCGCTGGACCAGGCCGAGGGCTACTCCACCTTCGCCGCGGGCGGCGTGCACCGCCCGGCGCACATGGTCACCGAGCTGCGCACCTCCGACGGCCAGGTCATCCCGCCCGACGACGCCGACCTGCTGGAGAGCGGTGAGCAGGTGGTCACCGCGGATGTCGCGGCCGACGTCACCTACGCCATGACCCAGGTCGTCGAGCCCGGTGGCGGTGGCGACCAGGCGGCGCTGCCCGACGGGCGCCCCGTCGCGGGCAAGACCGGTACCTCCAGCGACGCGGTCTCCGCGTGGTTCGTGGGGTACACGCCGCAGCTCGTCGCCGCGGTGGGCCTGAGCCGCGCGGACGCCAGCCAGCCCCTGGAGTTCGACGGCCAGACCGCGGGCGAGATCTACGGTGGCACCACCTCGGCCAACGTGTGGCGCGAGTTCATGACGACCGCCATGGAGGGCGTCGAACCGGCGCCGTTCCCGCCGCCCGCCTACGTCGGCACGGAGCAGAGCTTCGTGCCCACGCCCTCCCCGAGCGCCGAGGAGAGCGACGAGCCGAGCGACGAGCCCACGGTCGAGGAGTCCCCGACGGAGAGCCCGGCGGAGTGCGACCCGTCCATGCCCGACTCCCCGGAGTGCCAGGACCAGCAGACCGACGAGCCCTGCGAACCCGGAATGGGCCGGGACTGCCCGGAGAGCCCCGGTACGGGGGACCAGGAGGAGTGCGGCGGCTGGTTGCAGCCCGAGTGTGAGGACACCGACCCCAGCGGCGAGGCCTCGGACCCCGAGCAGGACGGCGGGGAGCAGGGCGGCGGTGGCTTCGGGAGGACGACCAACACCAGCGGAGACCCCGGCAGGTTGGTGATCCTCGGCCGGAACGACTGACCCGGTTCTGGATGAGTGGGGGGCCGGTGCGCGTGGAGCGCACCGGCCCCCTTCGAGTGTGCCCGGGCTCCGTCCACAGGCCGCACCGGAGGGTGCGCGGCTGCTGGTAATCTTTGATCCCGTATGGCTCAGAGTCCGCGCGACGCCCGCCCCCGCGGCGCGGAACCCGTCCCGGACTCCTGCCCTCCTGCTATGGAGATTCCATGGCCGCGACAGTCCAGAGGAGGAACGTACGCCTATGCGTCGTTACGAACTCATGATCATCCTCGACCCCAACCTCGACGAGCGCACCGTCGCCCCGTCGCTGGAGAACTTCCTGGGTGTCGTCCGCAACGACGGCGGCTCGGTGGAGAAGGTCGACATCTGGGGCAAGCGCCGTCTCGCCTACGACATCGACAAGAACGCCGAGGGCATCTACGCGGTGATCGACCTCACCGCCGAGCCCGCCACGGTCAAGGAGCTGGACCGCCAGCTCGGTATCGCCGAGGCCGTGCTCCGCACCAAGGTGCTCCGCCCCGAGGTCCACTAGGCGGCGTCCCGCCGCCGTCCCCCGCCCCGATCCACCCCCGGCCCCGGCTGTTATGTCGGTGGTCGCGCGGATGATCGGGGGAACAGGCGAAACCGCCTGATCCGACTACCTCGAACCGGAGCCCATCCATGGCAGGCGAAACCCAGATCACGCTCGTCGGCAACCTGGTCGACGACCCTGAACTGCGCTTCACTCCCAGTGGAGCCGCGGTCGCCAACTTCCGTGTGGCCTCGACGCCCCGCACCTTCGACCGCGCGTCGGGGGAGTGGAAGGACGGCGAGTCCATGTTCCTCACCTGCACCGTCTGGCGGCAGTACGCGGAGAACGTGGCCGAGAGCCTTCAGCGCGGCATGCGCGTCATCGTGCAGGGCCGGCTGAAGCAGCGCTCGTACGAGACCCGCGAGGGTGAGAAGCGGACCGTCTTCGAGATCGACGTCGACGAGGTCGGCCCGGCCCTGCGCAGCGCCACCGCCAAGGTGACCAAGTCGCAGCGCCAGGGCGGCGGAGGCGGCTTCGGCGGTGGCGGCGGCGGTGGTTTCGGTGGCGGCCAGCCCCAGCAGGGCGGCGGCTACGGGAACCAGGGCGGCGGCTTCGGCGGGTCGCAGGGCGGCGGAGGCCGCAGCGGCCCCCCGGCCGACGACCCGTGGGCGACCAACGGCGGCGGTGGCGGCGGCTTCGGCGGCGGAGGCGGGGGCTTCTCCGACGAGCCCCCGTTCTAACCGCGGCGAGTACCCCGTCCGGCGCCCCGAGGCGCCAGACCCTTTCCACATCAGACCATCCCCGGGAGGACCCCGGGGCTCTTGCGAAGGAGCACCACGATGGCTAAGCCGGCAGCGCGCAAGCCCAAGAAGAAGGTTTGCCTCTTCTGCCAGGAGAAGCAGTCCTACATCGACTACAAGGACACCACGCTTCTCCGCAAGTTCATCTCCGAGCGCGGCAAGATCCGCGCCCGCCGCGTCACGGGTAACTGCACCCAGCACCAGCGCGACGTCGCGACCGCGATCAAGAACGCGCGCGAGGTGGCCCTGCTGCCCTACACCAGCACCGCCCGCTAACGGCGATATCCGAGGGAGGTTTTTGTCGTGAAGCTGATTTTGACCCACGAGGTCAACGGTCTCGGAGCCCCCGGCGATGTCGTCGAGGTGAAGAACGGCTACGGTCGCAACTACCTGCTGCCCCGCGGGTTCGCCATCCGGTGGACGCGCGGCGGTCAGAAGCAGATCGACCTGATCCAGCGCGCGCGCTCCGCGCGTGACATCCGCACGCTCGACGAGGCCCAGCAGGTCGCTGGCCGCGTCAACGCGCTCACCGTGCGCCTAAAGCAGCGCGCCGGCGAGGGCGGCCGCCTGTTCGGCTCGGTCACGCCCGCGGACATCGCCGACGCCGTCAAGGCGACCGGTGGTCCCGAGCTGGACAAGCGCCGGATCGAGATCAAGAACCCGATCAAGGCCGTCGGAAGCCACAAGGTCCAGGTCCGCCTGCACCCCGAGGTCTCCGCGACGATCAAGCTGGACGTCGTCGGTTCCTGACCGACGCCGTGCACGCCGGGCCCCGTCTCCCTCCGGGAGGCGGGGCCCCGCTTTTTTCCATGCTTCCCGGGGTCTCCGCCGCGCCCCCGACGGCCCTCCGCGGGTCCGCCGGTCCCCGGAGGCGGTCCGCGTTCTTGCTCGGTTCTCCTGACACGCCTGGTCAACAGACAACCCTTTGATTACTCTTTGTAATCTATCGTGTTCTCTGTGTTGGTGTCGTACGTTGCACCACCCAGCACGGAGAGGACGCAGAGCCATGACCGTGGAAAGAAGAGACGAGCCGGGCCGACACACACGGGTGGACCGCAGGACCGTTCTGCGGGGAACCGCCCTCGCCGCCGGGGGAGTGCTCCTCGGCGGGATCGCCGGGATCCCCGCCGCGGACCGGGCCTCCGCGGCCACGCGACCCAAGGTGTACACGCGCGCCGACTGGGGGGCGCGCGCTCCGAAGAACAAGATCGAGGTCGTGCGCCGCGGGGCCACGCACATCGTCGTGCACCACACCGCCACGGCGAACGCGTCCGACACCTCGACCTCGCACGCCGCGTCGCTGTCGCGCTCCATCCAGCGGTACCACATGGACACCAACGGGTGGAGCGACATGGGGCAGCAGTTCACCATCAGCCGCGGCGGCCACATCATGGAGGGGCGAGACCAGAGCCTGCGGGCCGTCAGCGCGGGACACCACGTCCTCGGCGCGCACACCGCCAACCACAACGAGCACGCGATCGGGATCGAGAACGAGGGCACCTACACCTCGGCGGCCCCGCCCGCGGTCCTGCTGGACTCGTTGGCGGACACCTGTGCCTGGCTGTGCCTGGCCTACCGGCTGGACCCCGACGAGGCCATCGTCGGCCACCGCGACTTCAATGCGACGGGCTGCCCCGGCGACAAGCTCTACGCGGCGCTGCCCCGACTCCGCTCCACCGTCAGGAGCAGGATGCGGGAACAGCTCGCCCACCCGGGCGCGGCGGCGGTCGCGGCACCGGAGCCCGACCAGCTGCCGACCTACCCCGACGTGCCGCGGGACGAACAGGTGAGGCCCTACAGTCACGGACCCGCCGTCGGTGAGCGCGACACGTTCACGTGACCCCGCCGGTCCGCCGGAGGGACACGGGCACCGGGCCCGTCACGGCCGCGCCGTGGCGGGCCCCCTGATCAGGGCCGGTACGCGCCGGTGACCAGCCAGGCCGTACTCCGGGCCCGGAACCCGAGGGTGACCGCGCGGGCGAGGATCCACACCCCGAAGGCGACCCACAGGCTCACCAGCGCCCACAGGGGGCCGTCCGCCAGCCGCGGCAGGACCAGGGCGAACGGCAGGAAGACCAGCATCGTCCACAGGGACGCCCACGCCAGGTAGCGCTGGTCACCGGCGCCCATCAGCACGCCGTCCAGCACCATGGTCACCCCGCTCAGCGGCTGCAGCAGCGCGACCACCACCAGCGAGGCCGTGATCAGGACGCGCACCTCGGGGTCGGAGGTGAACGGGATCCACGCCCACGGCAGCGCCAGGAACACCAGCGCCGCGAAGACCAGGCCCAGCCCCACGCCCCACTCCACCATGCGCCGCGTGGCGTCCCGGGTGCCCTGGACGTCCCCCGCGCCCAAGTAGCGGCCCACGATGGACTGCCCGGCGATGGCGATCGCGTCCATGGCGAACACCAGCAGCGCCCAGATGTTGTGGCTCACCTGGTGCGCGGCGATCGACGCGTCGCCCAGCCGGGCCGCCACCGCCGTGGTCACCAGGGCCACCACGCGCATCGACACGCTGCGCAGGAACAGGGCGAACCCCGCCGAGGCCGAGGCGCGCAGGCCCGCCGTCGTGGGCATGAGCGACACGCCCTCGCGCCGGGCGGCGCGCGCGATCGTCATCACGTACCAGAACGCGCCCCCGCCCTGGGCGAGCACCGTCGACCAGGCCGAACCCGCGATGCCCCAGTCCAGGACCAGCACGAACAACGAGCACAGCACCGCGTTGGCCACGTAGGAGCAGACCGCCACCACCAGCGGGGTCCGGGCGTCCTGGAGGCCCCGCAGCACACCGGTGCCCGCCATGACGATGAGCAGGAACGGCGTGCTGAGCAGGCTGATGCGCAGGTAGGTCAGGGCATAGGGCGCCACGTCGGGCGAGGCGCCCAGCGCCTCCACCATCACCGGGCCGAGCGGCCAGCCGATCGCGACGGCCGCGAAGCCCAGCAGGACCGCGAGCCACAGCCCGTCCACGCCGTCCCTCACGCCCCCGGGGACATCGCCCGCACCGAACCTGCGCGAGACCGCCGCGGTGGTGCCGTAGGCGAGGAAGACGCAGACGGCCACGAGCGTGAGCAGCACCTGCCCGGCCACGCCCAGGCCGCCGAGCGCCTCGGTGCCCAGCGTGCCGACGATCGCGGAGTCGGTGAGCAGGAACAGGGGCTCGCTGATGAGCGCGAAGAACGTCGGGACCGCCAGAGCGAGGATCTCGCGGTCGTGGCGGTGCCGGAAAGGGGCGGCCGAAAGCAGTTGTGGCATGACGAGCACACAGTATCGGACACGCGTTCTACGCGGGTGTGGAGTTGTCCACACCCCGGCTGAAGCCTGTGGATAACCTGTGGAAACACGCCCTGTGAGGCATCTTGCACCCCCTGACTGCATCCTGCGTTTTGGCAGGTCAAGGGCTGTATGCAGCGGTCGCGGCAAAGTTATCCACAGGTGATGTGCACAACCCCGGTCCGGGATGCCCTGCGGGGCACCGGACATGGTGGTAAGGGACGTGTCCACAACCTCCGGCCGAGGCGCCTCCGGCATCCGCCATGGGGCATCCTGGAAGGGTCGGCCCGTTCCCGGGCCGACGGAAGTACCGTCCCGGGGGAGCGTTCGTGAGTGTCGCTGAGCAGCCACCTGAAGAAGGCGGATACGAGCGCACCCCGCCCCACGACATCCAGGCCGAGCAGAGCGTGCTCGGCGGCATGCTGCTGTCCAAGGACGCCATCACGCAGGTCGTGGAGATCATCCGCTCCGCGGACTTCTACCGGCCCGCGCACCAGATCATCTACGAGAGCGTCGTCGACCTCTTCTCCCGAGGCGAGCCCGTGGACGCCATCTCGGTCAACGCCGAGCTGACCAAGCGCGGCGAGGCCACTCGTGTCGGCGGCGCCCTCTACCTGCACACCCTCACCGAGGCCATCCCGACCGCCGCCAACGCGGGCTACTACGCCAAGATCGTCTCCGACCGCGCGGTCCTGCGCCGCCTGGTCGAGGTGGGCACCCGCATCGCCCAGATCGGCTACGCCGGGGACGGCGAGGTGGACGACCTGGTCGACCACGCCCAGGCCGAGATCTACAAGGTCGCCGAGAAGCGCACCGGCGAGGACTACGTCGCGCTCGCCGACATCATGCCGGGCGCTCTGGACGAGATCGAGGCGATCGGCGCCAACGACGGCACCATGACCGGCGTGCCCACCGGCTTCGCCGACTTCGACGCCCTCACCAACGGCCTCCACCCCGGCCAGATGGTCATCATCGCCGCCCGCCCGGCCGTGGGCAAGGCGCTTGCCCTGGACACGCCCCTGCCGACACCCGGCGGATGGACCACCATGGGGGAGGTCGAGGTCGGCACCGAGCTGATCGCCGCCGACGGGACACCCACCCGGGTGGTGGCCGCCACCGAGGTCATGACCGGGCGGCCCTGCTTCGAGGTCGTGTTCGACGACGGCACCACCGTGGTCGCCGACGGCGACCACCAGTGGCTGACCCACACGCGGGCCTCGCGACGCGCGGCCCGGGAGGCCGGGCTCCGGGGCGCGGTTCCCCGTGTGCTGCCCGAGGTGAGGAGCACCAGGGAGATCGCCCGGACCCTGCGTACGGAAACCGCCGACCGCAGGCTGAACCACTCGGTGGTCAACGCGGAGGCCATCGAGCTGCCCGAACGCGACCTCCCCCTGCCGCCCTACTTCCTCGGCGCCTGGCTCGGTGACGGAGCCTCCGCCGCCGCCCGGGTCACCAGCACGGACCCCGAGGTCCTGCTCAACATCGAGGCCGAGGGACTCGTGACCAAGCCGGTCGGCTCCACCGGCATGACCTACGGTGTCTTCCTGCCGGAGGAGGACACCACGCCCGCGGCCCGTGAGTGCGTGGTGTGCGGAACGGAGTTCGTGCCCTCCCTGCCTCACGTGCGCAGCTGTGGGCAGTCGTGCGGGGGCAAGGCGCGCTTCGTCTCCGATCCTGTGCCGCACACCTCCTGCGTCGACTGCGGGCGCTCCTGCTTCGGTCAGCTCCGGTGCCGTGAGTGCGTCGCCAGCCACGGCAGTGTCCAAGCGAGATTGCGCACCCTCGGGGTTCTGGGGAACAAGCACATCCCCCAGGAGTACCTGCGCGCCTCGGTCGACCAGCGGCGCGCCCTCCTCGCCGGTCTGCTGGACACGGACGGCACGGTGAACGCCACCGGCTCCGTGCAGTTCGCGGTCACCAGCCAGCGCCTGGCGAACGGCTTCCGGGAACTGGCGCACAGCCTGGGGTACCGCACCGGGATGTCGACCAGGCGGGTCGGCGGCCGGTCGGAGGAATCGTCCACCTGCTACACGGTCACCTTCGGCTCCAGGAGCGAGGTCTTCCGACTCGCACGCAAGAGGCGTGCGCACCGGGAGCGCGGCGCCGACCGAGGCTACGCACGGATCGGCTCCCGGTTCGTCACCGAGGTGCGACCGGTGGAGAGCGTTCCGGTCCGCTGCGTCCAGGTGGACCACCCGGACCACCTGTTCCTGGCCACCCGGTCGATGGTCCCCACCCACAACTCGACGCTGGCCCTGGACTTCGCGCGTGCGGCGTCCATCAAGCACGACATGACCGCGGTCTTCTTCAGCCTGGAGATGGGGCGCAACGAGATCGTCATGCGCCTGCTGTCGGCGGAGGCCCGGGTGCCCCTGCACACCATGCGCTCCGGGCTGATGACCGACGAGGACTGGACCCGCCTGGCCAGGCGCATGGGCGAGGTGGCCAACGCGCCCCTGTTCATCGACGACTCCCCGAACATGTCGATGATGGAGATCCGGGCCAAGTGCCGGCGGCTCAAGCAGCAGCACGACCTCAAGCTGGTCATCGTCGACTACCTCCAGCTGATGAGCTCGCCCGGCCGGGTGGAGAGCCGCCAGCAGGAGGTCTCGGAGATGTCGCGGTCCCTCAAGCTCCTGGCCAAGGAGCTGGAGGTCCCGGTGGTGGCGCTCTCCCAGCTCAACCGAGGCCCCGAGCAGCGCACCGACAAACGTCCGCAGGTGTCCGACCTTCGCGAATCGGGCAGCATCGAGCAGGACGCGGACATGGTCATCCTGCTCTACCGCGAGGACGTGCACGACAAGGAGTCGCCGCGCGCGGGCGAGGCGGACATCATCGTGGCCAAGCACCGCAACGGCCCCACGGCGGACGTGACCGTGGCCTTCCAGGGCCACTACAGCCGGTTCGTCGACATGGCGCCGGGCTAGGCCGCCGCGTCGGGGCCCGCCGCGCAGCGGGCCCCGAATATCGGCTAGTCGTAATAGCGGTTTATGGCCAAACCGATTTGTCGACAAAGCGCTACGTCCGCTTCACGCGGAGTCGCTGACCACGATCCCCTCCCGTAGCTCCAGGTGGCGGCCGGTGAAGCGCTGCCGGGTCCTGCGGTCGTGTGACACGACCACCAGCGTGCCCTCGTAGCGCGTCAGCGCCTCCTCCAGGTCCTCCACGAGACCGGGGGAGAGGTGGTTGGTCGGCTCGTCTAGGAGCAGCAGGTCGTAGGCCCCCGACGTCAGCCGGGCGACCTCGATCCTCCTGCGCTGGCCCACCGACAGGGACGCCACCGGCTGGTCCAGCTCCCCGGGCCGGAAGAGCCCGAGCGAGGCGAGCTCGTCCCGGTGGTCCTCGGCGAAACCGGGCCGTCCCGCGGCGTAGGCGCCGAGCACGGTCTGTCCGGCGGCGAAGGAGCCGTCCTCCTGACGCAGGTAACCCACCCGACCGGGGACCGAAACCCGCCCCTCGTCGGGGAGCGCGTCCCCGGACAGGACCCGGAGCAGGGTGGTCTTGCCCGCCCCGTTCGGTCCGGTGACCAGCACGCGTTCGCCCGGAGCGAGGTCCAGGCAGGGCACCTCCAGGCGGTGGTCCACCCGGACCCCCTCCAGAGAGGCGGCCGGAGCGCTCTCCCCGGCGCGGGACCCGGTGAACCCGGCGGTCATCCGCAGCGGTACCGGCGGCGGCGCCACCGGGTCGGCGGTCAGCCTCTCCATCCTCTCCTTGGCGTTGCGGACGCGGCCCATGGAACCGTGCGCGGCCCCCCGCATCTTGAACGCCCCGTGGCCGAACGCGGCCTTCTCCATCTTGCGCGGGATGGCCCGCAGCGCCGCGATGCTGTTCTCGGCCAGCCTGCGCTGCCGGGCCAGGTCCGCCCTCCACTCCTCGTACTCGCGGATCCACCGGGCCCTGGCCGAGGCCTTCGCGGCCAGGAACCCGTCGTAGCCGTTGCCGTACCGGTGGATCCGGCGCAGGTCGTGGTCGACCTCCAGGACGGTGTCGGTCACGTTGGCCAGGAACGCCCGGTCGTGGGTGACGGCCACGACCGTGCCCCGGTGGCGGCGGAGCCGGTCCTCCAACCAGGCGACCGCGCGGTCGTCCAGGTCGTTGGTGGGCTCGTCCAGCAGGAGCAGTTCGGGCGAGGCCGCCAGCATCGCGGCCAGGGCCAGGCGCGAGCGCTCCCCTCCGGAGAGGGTCCTCAGCGGGCGGTCGCGGTCCAGGCCGGGAAGGCCCAGCCCGTGCAGTCCGGCGTCGACGCGCGCGTCGGCGTCGTAGCCGCCGCGCGCCTCGAACCGGGCGAGCAGGTCGCCGTAGGCGTCCAGCTCCTCCGGGGTGGCGGAGCCGAGCGTGCTCTCCGCCGCGCGCAGGCGCGCCTCCATGTCGCGCAGGACGGCCAGGGCGGAGTCGATCGCGTCGCCGACGGTGCCGGTGGAGACCCCCACCGCCTCCAGGGTCTGCGGCAGGTAGCCCGTTCCTCCCGGGGCCCGGATCGTGAGGTCGCCGTTGGTGGGCTCCTCCTCCCCGGCGAGCAGGCGCAGCAGCGTGCTCTTGCCGGAGCCGTTGTCGCCGATGATCCCGACGCGCTCGCCGGGGCTGATGGTGAGGGTGACACGGTCGAGCACGGTGTGGTCGCCGTAGCGGTGGGTGATGTCGTTGAGGGTGAGCTGGGACTGTGCTCGTACTCGGGCGGTGAGCATGCGCGCCTCCTGATCTGCGGTGTGGCTGGGAGAGGAGCCGCGGATCGACGGTGGGGCGCTGGCGTTCCGGGTTTCGGACAGGGCGCGGCGATGGCGCGGGTCCGAGAAAAGGGAACGGTGAGGCCTTCCGTGGTCGACCGCGGTACGGCGACGCCGGGGAGCGCGGGGAGGTCGCCGTGCGGCACTGGGCGCTGGCGGCGGTGGCTCGGGCGTCGGACGCGGGACTACAGGAAGATCAGCCTCATATGGAAGACGATACGTCTCGTTTCGCTGGCCGTCAAGCGGAGATTCGTGAGACCGACATCACGGGGTTCGGGGCGACAGGAGGCCTGTAACGGCTAACCACTTTGCTCTTTATGGTCAAACCGATTTGTCGACAAAGGGTTGTGGAGTCAGGAGGAGGCCGCAGGGAGGCCCCGCGCGGACTCCGCGCACGACGAGGGGGCCGCCCCGTGGGGCGGCCCCCTGTGCTCGCTTCGGTTCGCCGCGCACCCGTGCGCCGGAGTCGGCGCGGCCCCTCGCCCACCGGGGCCGTCCGTGCGGGGGCGCGGTCGGCCCCGGGCAACGGCGAAGGCCTCCCCGCCCGGAGGTTCCGGGTGGGGAGGCCTTCGTTCGAACCGCCGGCTAGAGCCAGCGGACCTCGGGGCGGCTCCGACCGTTGTCGTCGGTGACCAGCACCCAGTGCATGATCGGGTGTCCCGACGTCGTCGCGTCGGCGTCCTCGCGGGGCTGCGGGACGTTGACCGGCTCGGTCGCGAGACCGGAGAGGCGGTTGGTCCCAGCCGAGAGGCGGATGCGCCGACGGGTCGTCGAGAACCGAGTGGGGTGGGGTGCACGGTCCGTCCTGCGCGCCATGGGACCCTCCTCGTTTCCGTTTCAGATGTCCCAAGTTAACCCTACGTTCACCTTCGAGTCAATTCGCCGGATTTCGTGGGCGTGGTCCATCAGGGGTTCGGCCTCCGTGTGAGGCCTGCTTGGAGACCTGCCCAGGTCAGCGAGTTCTATGCGTGATGAGCTGACTTCACTGTGTGACGGACCGCTGACCTGCAATGAGGAAAGAAGTGTGTCACTCGTAGGAAAGGTGAACAAAAGGTGAACGAAGCGCGAAAGGGGGTGACCGGTCCGATCGCACGTGCCCGGCGCCGCGCGGCAGCACCGGAGGGACCCGGCCGTGTACGACGGCCACGGCCCACCGGGGGCCGCCTCCCGCCCGCCCGGCAGGGGCCCGAACACGGCGAGAGCACCCGCCGGGACGGCGGGTGCTCCGCGTGGGCCTTGAGGTGCGGGGTCACTCCTTGAAGATGAGCCCCACGACCTCCAGGTAGAGCTGCTCCGGGTAGGGGATGAAGTCGATCCGGCTCAGGGCCTGGTCCTGACCGGCCGACTCCATCACGAAGGTCCCGTAACCGAGGAAGCGGCCCAGCAGGGTCCGCTCGAACCTCATGTCGGTGACCTTGCCCAGCGGCATCATGTTCACCTGCCGGACGATCAGGCCGGTGGTCAGCAGGAGCCGTGCGGAGGTGATGACGAAGTAGTCCACCGACCACTCCGCTACCCGCCACACGAACCACACCAACACCAGCAGCCACACCCACCAGATGATCGCCAGCGTCGCGGCGCTGTCGGCGATGGAGGTGTTGCTGAGGATCCCGGCGAGGATCAGCGCGCCGAGAACCGCTCCGACCGGACCGATCAGCACCGCGGGGTGCCGACGGATGGTCACCACGTCCTGCTCGTGCGGCAGGAGGTAGCGGTTGACCGACGCAGGAGCGCTGTTACTCGACGCTACGAGCCGCATGCCACCCGACCGTTCCGGTTACAGGAGCGCGTTGACGAAACGGGACATCGACTCCGCGCCCCCCATCAGACCGCCCAGAGCGCTCTCGATCACCCCGGCAGCGCTTTCCGGCTGTGTGAACAGATAGAACGCCACGAAAGCGATGAGCGCGTAGCCGCCCCATTTTTTCAACTTCGCCACGACTGACTCCTCTTGGAATCCACCTGACCCACCAACCCAGCAGTGATTGTCGCACCGACCATCATGCCCGTAAAGCCTGGGGCGCACCCTCGGCGTGGCGGTATGTCGGACCTTCCTCGCATGCGGGCTGTGTCCGGTTCCGGTGGTGTTGGTAACCCAGTGATTGGTGGTCCGGAATGTGGTTCAGGTCCATCGAGGGCTATGACATTAAGGACACTGCTGGATATAAGGGGGTAATTCATCTCCCCCTACGCAGGCCACCGGAGTTCGGACAGGCCGAAAACCTAGGTAGGGCCCGCTCGGATCCGCTAGGACTGCTCGGCGAAGGCCAGCGCGAGCACCTGGAGGTGCTGTCGGGCGATCCGCTCCACGAGGTCGGGGGTGGCCTTGCCGGTCACGTCCTCGGCGCCGTGCCGTGCCGCGTCCACGCACCGCGTGACGGTGGAGGTGTGGTGCACGTCGGAGAACTCCTCGGCCAACCGGCTCCGCACCGGTTCGAAGCGAGAGTCGCGGGCGGTCGAGGTGGAGGGGTTCTCGTTCATCTCACTCCTTGGGGGCTACGGGGGTCGCGCTGTGTGTTCTTTCGGGATCTTTCGGTAGCCGCTGGAGGGTGGACGAAGCGCCGCGCCGGAGGAGGCTCGGGCGTGCGGTGTCAGCGGGCTGAGAGGGAGATCTGGGGTGAGGGGCGTTTCGGTCCGGCTGGTCTCCGCTTACGGGCGTGCGGGAACCATCATCGCTCCTCTCTGTTACATTACCGTCTCGAAATGAATTCGGCTAATGCAAAGCCGTGTCGGCGCTTGCGCCGGCTCGCCGTGTCCACCAGGGCGGACGGGGGAGTCGGCAGCAGGCATGCCCGATTTTCGGTCGTTCATTCCTCCGGTCGCAAAAAGAGCCGAAAAAGCGCCCGACCGTGATCCGGCGGGCGCTGGGGGCGGACGGGACGGGTGTGTCTCAGGAGCAGCCGTAGAGGCGGTCGCCCGCGTCACCCAGCCCCGGCAGGATGAAGCCCTGCTCGTTGAGCCGCTCGTCCACCGCGGCCGTGACCACGCGCAGGGTCGCGCCGTGGTCGGGGTCCAGACCCTCGGTGAGCCGCTGCTCCACCGCGGTCAGGCCCTCGGGGGCGGCGAGCAGGCAGATCGCGGTGATGTGGTCGGCGCCCCGCTCCACCAGGAGCTTGAGCGCGGCGGCCAGGGTGCCGCCGGTGGCCAGCATGGGGTCCAGCACGTAGCACTGGCGGCCGGACAGGTCCTGCGGCAGCCGGTCGGCGTAGGTGGCGGGCTGGAGGGTGTCCTCGTCGCGGGCCATCCCCAGGAAGCCGACCTCGGCGGTGGGCAGCAGGCGGGTCATCCCGTCGAGCATGCCCAGGCCCGCGCGCAGGATCGGCACCACGAGCGGAGTGGGACGCGTCAGCTGCGTTCCGGTGGTCTCCACGAGCGGGGTCCGGATGGTGACGTCCGTCACTCGGACGTCCCGGGTCGCCTCGTAGGCGAGCAGGGTCACCAACTCGTCGGTCAGGCGCCGGAAGGTCGGGGAGTCGGTACCCACGTCGCGCAGGGTGGTCAGTTTGTGCGCGACCAGGGGGTGGTCGACGACCAGGGTTTCCAAAGCGTTCTCCGGTTGAGCTGGGACAACAAGACGGTGGCTGGGGAGGAGGCCTGCCCGAGTCTAACCGCGCGCGTCCACCGGACCGGAGGCGCCGCGGGCCGGGTGGTCCCTTCTCCGGACCGGCGCGGCCGCGCGGCCGGGGGCGCCCGGGGGGGCGCGGGGATGGCGGAGGGGCGAGCGGGGAACCGGTTCTCATGAGAGCGTGGTCCGGAATGACGCGGACCGAGGGGGACGGTGGCACCGGAGTGATCGTTACCATGTCACTCGCACGGACGATCCGGGATTCCTTCGTCCGCACCGATACACCGGCCGGGTTGGGGTGACGATGACAGTGCTCGATCATGGTGACGACGACTCGGGCGACTTCGCGGCCATCGCGTACAGGGAAGAGGAGTACTGGGACGTCGACCTGCTCCCCGTGACCCTGACGCACGACCTCAAGGGGCTGATCCACGCCCTGCGCCAGCAGCCGAGCATCAGCGGCTCACTCGGCCTGGTCTCGGTCGGTGACGACTTCTTCGTCATCGTGCGGGTCTACGGTGAGGACGTCTCCCTCTTCCTGTCCGACGTGACCGCGTCCGTGGACTGGCAGGTGGCCCGGGACGTCCTGGACTACCTGGACATCGACCAGCCGGACGACGACGACCTGGACCAGGTGCTGCCCGCGGGCGACCTGTCCATCGTGGCCGACCTCGGGCTGGACGAGATGGAGCTGGGCGCCCTGGCGGGCGATCTGGACCTGTACCCCGACGAGGTGCTGGCCAGCGTGTCCGAGCGGCTGGGATTCGCCCAGTCCTTCCAGCGTGTACTGGACGGTATGGGGTAAGGACCTGCCGAGAAGAGCATCCGGGCGGACAGGAGAGCACGCGGTGTCGACCTTCGCAGCGGTCTTCGCTCCCAACGGGAGGACGTGGCGGGGAACCGAGGTCGAACTCGGGGACGTGGACGTCATCGACGACGTCACCGAACTGATGCTCGACTTCGCGACCGACCGGGGCAGCGGGGTCTCGATCCTGCTCGTGGAGGCCGACGACGAGTGGTTCGCCATCGTGCGCGCCGACGACGACGGCGGTGAGCCGCGCGTGTACCTCTCCGACGCGCGGGTGGTGCACGACCACCCGCTGGCCTCGGTGCTCTCCGAGGCCGGGGGGCTGGGCGCGCCGCCGCCCTCCGAGAGCGCCGGAGCCCGGCCCGACCCGCGGCCCGACGGCGACGGGGACCTGCTCTCCGACCTGGGCCTGACCGAGGAGGAGCTGCGCTCTCTGTCCGTCGGCGGAGGGGTCCTGCCCAGCGACGTCCTGGCCGTGGTGGCCGAGCGCGCGGGCTTCGCAGAGATCCTCGACGGTATGAGGCTGTGATCGGACGGGACGTCCTCGACGCCGCTCTGCTCGCGGCGATCGCCGAGGGCGAGGCCGCCCTGGAGACGGGTGACGTGCCGGTGGGCGCGGTCGTGCTGGACGCCGACGGCGCCGTCCTGGGCACCGGGCGCAACGAGCGCGAGGCCACCGGCGACCCCACCGCCCACGCCGAGGTGCTTGCGCTGCGGGCCGCCGCACGCGCGCGCGGCGAGTGGCGGTTGGGCGGCTGCACCCTGGTGGTCACCCTCGAACCCTGCACGATGTGCGCGGGCGCGACGGTGCTCTCCCGCGTGGACCGGCTGGTCTACGGCGCGCGGGACGCCAAGGCGGGCGCGGCCGGATCGGTGTGGGACGCGGTCCGCGACCCCCGTCTCAACCACCGCCCGGAGGTCGTCCCGCCGGACCTGGTGCCGCGGGAGCTCTCGGACAGGTGCTCCGATCTCCTGAGCCGGTTTTTCGCACGGCGCCGTATCCGGTAGAGTGTCTCGCGGTGGAGTCGCCTAGTGGCCGATGGCGCCCGCCTCGAAAGCGGGTAAGGGGCAACCCTTCGAGGGTTCAAATCCCTCCTCCACCGCACGAGGCCGATGCTCACGCTGGTGAGCGTCCGGCCGGTAGAGGTAGCGAGGGCCGGTTGGTCCGAGCCGACGCACGGTGTGCGCGGCGCGGAGCAACCGGCCCTTCGCGTTTCCCGGATCGCGTTCCGGCGGCCGGAACAGGGTCCGGCGGCCGGAGCGCGGCCCCGGAGCGACCTGTCGGCCTGTCGACAGGTCGTCCCGTCGACAGACCGACAAGCCGGCGGACCGACAAGTCGACAAGCCGCCGTGGCGGCAAGCCGGTGCGGCTACTCCCCGGCGGGGGCCGGGCCGGTGCTGCCCCGGGGCACGAAGCGCGCCGCCGGCGACCACCGCTCCGCCACGGCCGACCCGTCGGCGCACTCCAGGGCCGACTCCGCGACCGCGACCCCGTACCGGTACACGTCCACGCTCATGGTGGTGAGCGCGGGCTCGGCCAGGCGGCACATGGTCGAGTCGTCCCAGGCCACCAGGCTCAGCTGCTCGGGTACCCGCACGCCCATGCCGCGGGCGGCGTCCAGTCCGGCCACCGCCATCACGTCGTTGTCGTACAGGACCGCCGTCGGCGGGTCCTTCCGCTTGAGCAGCTCGCCGGTGAGCCGGGCGCCCGCCTCGGAGGAGTAGTCGCCCTCCAGGACCACCGGGTCGGGGATCCCGGCCGCCCGGCAGCCCTCCGCGAGGGCCTCCGTGCGGGCGCGTGTGTGCAGCAGCTCCACCGGCCCGGTCACCCGGGCGACGCGCCGGTGGCCCAGTTCCAGCAGGCGCTCCAGCGCCGTCCGGACCGGGGACACGTGGTCGGTCAGGACGGTGGGCGTGGCGGGGTCCGGGACCGGGCTGCCCGCGACCACGGCGGGCAGGCCCAGCTCGCGCAGCACGGCGGGGCGCTCGTCCCCCTCGGTCGGGTTGACCACCACGACCGCGTCCACCAGCCGCCGCTCCGCCCACCGGCGGTAGGCGGCCAGCTCGGCCTCCCGGCCGGTCACCAGGTGCAGCAGGACCGACATGTCGCGCTCGGCCATCCGCTCCTCGATCCCGGCGATGAACTCCATGAAGAAGGGCTCGGCGCTCAGCAGACGGCGCGGCCTGGCCAGGACCAGCCCGACCGCGCCTCCGGTCCCGGACCCGTCCATCACGCCCGCCGCGCGCGGAGGGAGTTGGCCGAGCGCAGGACGGGGGCGGCGGTCAGCGCCGCCGGGTCGACCTCCGCGCCGGTGCGCACCAGGAAGCTGTGCGTCTCCCCGGCCAGCAGGTCCACGAGCATGTCGTCCGCCTCGGCGTCGGGGGCCACCCGGTCGGCCAGCACGGAGACGTCCCTGGCGAAGGACGAGGCGCGCACCTCCACCCGGTAGCCGCCCTCCACGGGAGTGGCGGTGGCGGTCAGCGCGTCGGGGTCGTAGGACAGGTGGACGTCCTCGCGGAAGGGCCGCACGAGGCGGGCGTCGCGGGTCGTGGCCACGAGCACCTCCTCCTTCGCGTCCCCGGCCGCGAGCAGCTCCCGGGCCAGGTCGAACTCCGCCGCGGAACGGGGCGGTACGGCCAGCTCGATCCTAGCGGTGTGCAGCACCTCGCCCCCGAAGGTCTGGCGCTCTGCGCTGACCGGCTCCGACCAGGCCTCGTCGGTGTCGTTGACGGCCACCAGGACCAGGCGCCCGTCCCGGGGCTGGACGGTGAGCAGGCGCGGCGCGTAGGCGCGGCGCAGCCCGTACCAGAGCGGCTTGGGACGCTCCTCGCCGTCCACGGCCGCCCAGGAGGTGACCGGCCAGCAGTCGTTGATCTGCCAGACCAGGGCGCCCGCGGTGCGCGGCCACCAGGACCGGAAGTGCTCGATGCCGAACGCCACCGCGCGGGCCTGGTTGAGCTGGGTGGCCCAGTGCCAGTCCTCGAAGCTCCTCGGCGTGGGCAGGTGGGCGGACAGGCCCCGGGCGAGCTTGCCGTTGCCGTCCTCGGCCTTCTGGTGCAGCAGGAAGGCGGGCGAGGTGGGCGTGAGGGGCTCGTCGTGCACCCAGTCGGTGAGGGTGGCCCAGGTGGGCGGACCCTGGAAGCCGAACTCGGAGCAGAACCGGGGCACGTGGTCCTGGTAGGCCCGGTAGTCGGTCTGGTTCCACACGGTCCACTCGTGGCGCGTGCCGTGCGCCTCGTCGTTGGGGTGGACCTCCTTCGGGGCGTACCCCGGGCTGTAGGGGCTGCCGTCGGCGTAGAACCGGGTGGGGTCGAGCTCGGCCACGACGCGGGGGAAGAGGTCGGTGTAGTAGCCGTAACCCCAGGTCCGGTCCCCGAGACGCTCCTGCCAGCCCCAGTCCATGAAGCCCCAGAGGTTCTCGTTGCCGCCGTTCCACAGCGCCAGCGAGGCGTGCGAGGTCAGGCGCGCGACGTTCTCCCGGGCCTCGGCCTCGAACTCACTCCACAGCGGCTCCTCCTCGGGGTAGGCGGCGCAGGCCAGGAGGAAGTCCTGCCACACGAGGACGCCGCGCTCGTCGCAGACGTCGTAGAAGTCCTCGCTCTCGTAGATCCCGCCGCCCCACACGCGCAGCATGTTCATGTGCGCGCCGACGGTCTGGTCCACGCGCCGGGCCAGGCGCTCGCGCGTGATCCGGGTGAGGAAGTGGTCGTCGGGGATCCAGTTGGCGCCCTTGACGAAGATCGGCTTGCCGTTGACCACGACGGTGAAGGGGGTGCCGTGCTCGTCGGGAGCGGTGTCCACGGTGATGGTGCGAAAGCCCACGCGGCGGGCCTCTGAGCCCAGCGGCCCGGCCTCCCCGTCCGCGGTCAGGGTGACGGACAGGTCGTACAGGGGCTGGTCCCCGTGGCCGACCGGCCACCACAGGCGGGCGTCGGGCACCTCGACCACGACCACACCGTTCTCCGCGCCGGGAGCCACGTCGGCGGCGGCCCGCACACCGGCGACCTCGGCCACCAGGACCAGGCCGGAGCCGGGAGCGCTCCCGGACCACTCGACGTCGGCGTGCACCTCCACCCGGCCGGTGCCGTCCTCGCCCACGGTGACCAGCGGGCGCACCTGGGACAGGCGGGCGGTGCGCCACCGCTCCAGGCGCACGGGCTTCCAGATCCCGGCGGTCTGGAGGTCGGGCCCCCAGTCCCAGCCGAAGGAGCAGGCCATCTTGCGGACCATGTTGTACGGGTGCGTGTTGGTGTGCGGCCGCTCGCCGAGCTCCCCGCGGACCTCCTCGGCGTACTCCAGCGCGGACCGGAAGGAAACCACGAGTTCGTTGGCCCCGGCGCGCAGCGCGTCGCGCACGTCGAAGCGGTATCCGCGGTGCATGTTGGCGGTGGTGCCGAGCACGGTGCCGTTGAGCTCCACGGTGGCCACCGTGTCCAGGCCGTCGAAGGCCAGGTCGACGCGCTCGCCGTCCTCGACCGCGTCGGCCTCGAAGGTGAGGGAGTAGCGCCAGCCCGCGCGGTGCATCCAGGCCAGTTCGGTCTCGTTGCTGTCCAGGTAGGGCTCGGGGATCAGCCCGGCGGCCAGCAGGTCCAGGTGGGTGCTTCCCGGGACCTGGGCGGGGACGGTGCGGCCCGCGACGTTCTCCGGGACGGGCCCGCTCGTCGCGGACAGCCGCCAGCCATCGTGCAGGGTGTGACGGATCATCTGTGCCTCTCGGGGGCTTCGGGGGCGGGGACGCCCGGCGTGTCCGCGGAGCACGCTCCGCGGGGCGTCGCGGTCGTCGTCGGGCGGCGGTCCCTCTTGCGCGAACCAGCCACCTCGGGGATTCTTACTTTCCCGAACAAAGTAAGTCAACCCTGTTCCCGACCACGAAGGACGTGGCGACCGTGGCATCGCACCGCCCCCTCTCCGGCGGCTCCGACCTCCCCCACCTGCGTGCCGCCGGGGTGAGCCTCCTGCTGGACCTGACCGGCGAGACCCTGCCCCGGGTCCTGCACTGGGGCTCCGACCTGGGCGACCTCCCCCGCGGGGAGCTGGACGACCTGCGCCTGGCGCTGAGCCCGCAGCCCATCGGGTTCTCCGTGGACGGGCCGGTGGAGGTGGCCGTGCTCCCCGAGCAGTCCGCCGGCTGGCTCGGCACGCCGGGCCTGGTCGGCAACCGGGGCGGCGCCGACTTCTCCACCGCCTTCCGCGTGCGCGAGTCCGCGGTGGAGCACGGCTCCCCGGCGGGCGGGCGCCTGACCGTCCGCGCCGAGGACGCCCGGGCCGGGCTCTCCCTGGACCTGGTGGTCGAGCTGACCCCCTCGGGCCTGGTCCGCCAGCGCGCCACCGTCACCAACGGGGCCGCGTCCCCCTTCGCCGTGGACGCCGTCAACCTCGTCCTCCCCGTCCCGGCCGAGGCGGTCGAGCTGCTCGACTTCGGCGGGCGCCACATGCGCGAGCGCAGCCCGCAGCGGACCGCCTTCACCCAGGGCCTGCGGGTGCGCGAGAACCGCACCGGGCGCACGGGGTACGACGCGGCCCACCTGCTGGCCGCGGGAACGCACGGCTTCAGCAACCGCTCCGGCGAGGTGTGGGCCGTGCACACGGCCTGGTCGGGCAACCACCGCACCTTCGCCGAGCGCACCTACCACGCGGTGTCCCTGCTGGGCTCGGGCGAACTGCTGCTCTCCGGGGAGGTCGTGCTGGCCGAGGGGGAGTCCTACACCACCCCGTGGCAGTACGGCTCGCACGGGCACGGCCTGGACGAGGTCTCCGCCCGCTTCCACCGGCACCTGCGCTCGCGGCCGCACCACCCCTCCACCCCGCGCCCGGTGGTCGTCAACACCTGGGAGGCCGTGTACTTCGACCACGACCTCGACCGGCTGCGCGAGCTGGCCGACGCCGCCGCCCGTGTGGGCGCCGAGCGGTTCGTGCTCGACGACGGCTGGTTCGGCTCGCGCCGCGACGACCGGCGCGGCCTCGGCGACTGGTACGTCTCCGACGAGGTGTGGCCGGACGGGCTGGGCCCGCTCACCGACCACGTCACCGGGCTGGGCATGCGGTTCGGGCTGTGGGTGGAGCCGGAGATGGTCAACGAGGACTCCGACCTGGCCCGCGCGCACCCGGACTGGATCATGGCCGCGGGCGACCGGCTGCCCCGACCGGCCCGCTCCCAGCAGGTGCTCGACCTGGCCCGCCCGGAGGCGTTCGCGTACGTCCTGGAGCGCCTGGACGACCTGCTGTCCGCCTACCCGGTCTCCTACCTCAAGTGGGACCACAACCGGGATCTGGTGGACGCCGGGCACCGGCCGACCGGGCGGGCCGGGGTCCACGGCCAGACCCTGGCGGTCTACCGGCTGATGGACGAACTGCGCCGCCGCCACCCGGGCGTGGAGATCGAGTCCTGCTCGTCCGGCGGCGGGCGGGTGGACCTGGGGGTGCTGGAGCGCACCGACCGCGTGTGGGTCTCCGACTGCATCGACGCCCTGGAGCGGCAGGACATCCAGCGGTGGACCAACGCGCTCGTCCCGCTGGAGCTGATGGGCACCCACGTGGGGGCGGGCACCGCGCACACCACCGACCGCCGCCACACCGTCGACTTCCGGGCCGGGACCGCCCTGTTCGGGCACTTCGGGATCGAGTGGGACCTCACCCGGGCCGACGACGCCGAGCTGGCCCGCCTGCGGGAGTGGGTGGAGCTGTACAAGGAGCTGCGCGGTCTGCTGCACACGGGGACCGCCGTGCACGGCGACCACCCGGACCCGGCGGTCCGGGTGCACGGCGTGGTCGCCGAGGACCGGTCCGAGGCGCTCTACGCGATCGTCGCCACGGGGACCTCGGAGCTGTACCCGACCGGGCCCGTCCGGCTGCCGGGCCTGAGCCCCGAGGCGGTCTACCGGGTCCGACCGCAGGCGCCCGGGGACGTGCCCGACGGCAACGCCCACCGGTGGGGGGTGCCGCTGCCCTGGTGGACCCCCGAGGGCGTCCGCGTCAGGGGCGCGGTGCTGGAGAACGCGGGACTCCAGGCACCGGTGCTCTTCCCGGAACGGCTGGTCCTGGTGCGCGCCACCCGGCTCTGAACCCGGTCGCGGGCCGGTACGCGGGAGGGCTGCGCGCGGGAGGGCCGGGTGCGGTGTGTCCGGAGGGGCGCGGCGTTCCGTCGTGCGTGGCGGCCCGGGTGCGGCGGGGCTATCCTCGCGGCTCCCGGGCGCAGGCGTCCAGCACCGTGCCCGCGAAGTCGGTGACCAGGCGGTTCCAGGTGCGCCAGCGCAGCATCGCGTGCACGTCCAGGGGCACCCGGACGAACTCCGCCGACTCCGCCACGCGGGCGATCCGCGCGGTGTGGTCGGCCGACGCCCGGGGGTTGGTGGTCAGGTCGCGGGAGCCGTGGGCGAGGAGCACGCGTCGGCCCACCAGCTGCTCCACCGGTTCCCCCTCGGGAAGCCACGGGGCCAGCGCCGCGACGCCGCGCACTCCGGGCACCCCGCCCGAGCGCAGGGCCACGCGCCCGCCCAGCGAGTGGCCGACGAGGACCACCGGCACGCCGCCCAGGTGGCGCCTGACCTCGTCGACCGCGCGTCCGGCGTCCTCCAGGGAGGACCGGCCGTCGCCGTTCCAGCCGCGCACGCGGTTGCGCACCCGCCACACGGCCAGCCCCCGGTCGCCGTGCGCGCGGGCCAGCGCGGAGGCGAACGGGTCCATCCGCCGGACGGCGAGCTGACTCTGCTCCGTGCTCATCAGCCCGGTGACCTGGCCGCCGTGCAGCACGATCGCCACCGCGGCCACCGGGCGGGGCGGCGCCCACCGGGTGATCCAGGGGCCCAGCGGCCCGAGGGCCCGCTCGGCCGACCGGGGGCGGTGCGTGGGAGAAGCCCGCATCCTCGGTGAACTCCCTTCTGAGGGGGACCGCGCGGCCCGGTGCCGCTCGGTTCGGTCTCCCCGGGTTCTTCGGCGCCGGGGCCGTGCCGGATTGCCCGGCTTCCGGCCCGGCACCCCCGCGCGGGCGCGAGACGGCGTGTGGCGGTCCGCGGGCAGCCCCGGAACGCTGCCGTTCCCGGCGCGGGCGCGTCACGGAGGCGCGACGGGCGGGGGAGCGGTCCGGGAGGGGGCCGTCCCCGTGCGGGCGCGGTGCGAAGGAGGGGCCGGGTTGCCGTCCCCGCGCGCGGGCGCGACACTTGGCCCACACTCGCCCGCCGGACGCGAAGGGGCGGGTCCCCGCGCGCGGGCGCGACGCGACCGGCCCCGGCGACGCGACCCGGGCGGTCCGCGCGCGGACGCGGCGTCTCGGAGCGGGGGAGAGCACAGCGCGGACCGCGGCCGGGGACCGGCCGTCGAGGTGGTGGAGGTGGCATTGGGCGGGCCGTCACGGGTGATCCCGCACACGACGAGCAGGGCGGCGGTCCTCGACGTCATCCGTGCCGCGGGCACGATCAGCCGCGTGGGGCTGGTGGAGGCCACCGGGTTCACCGGTGCCACCATCTCCACCGTCGTCCGCAGGCTCATCGACGACGGCCTGGTCCTGGAGACCGGGCGCGCCGAGTCCACCGGTGGCAAGCCGCGCGTCCTGCTCCGGCTCAACCGGGAGTCGCGCTACGCCGTGGGAGTCCACATCGACCCCATCGGCATCACCTACGCCCTCATCGACCTCACCGGCGCCGTGGTCTCCCGGATGACCCGCGCCGGGGTGAACCGGGACGAGGACCCGGCCGAGACCACCTCCCGCATGTCCCGGCAGGTGGAGGCCCTGGTGGAGGGCGCCGGGGTGGACCGCGAGCGGGTGCTCGGCGTCGGGCTGGTCGCCCCGACCGGCGGGCTCCACCGGCACCCCTCGCTGCGGCACTGGGCCGGCTACCCCGCGGCCGAGGAGCTGGAGGGCGCGGTCGGCCTGCCCGTGGTGCCGGGCAACGACGCGACCGCCGCCGCCCTCGGCGAGTACTGGTCCGGCGTGGTCGGCGGGTCGTCCATCTTCGCCGCCGTGTACATGGGCACCGGTGTCGGCGCCGGGGTCCTGGTCAACGGCATCCCCTACCACGGGGCCAGCGGCAACGCCGGGGAGATCGGGCACGTGTGCCTGGAAGTGGACGGGCCGCTGTGCTGGTGCGGCGGACGCGGGTGCGCCGAGGCGGTCGCCGGTCCGGCCGCCGTCGTGGCGGCCGCCCGTGCCGACGGGGAGCTCGCCCGCACCGCCGGCCTCACCCGGGACGGCGGCCGGGTCCGGCCGTCGGTGGGCGCGGAGTTCACCGCCGTGGTCCGCGCGGCCCGCCTGGGCCAGCCCACCGCCCGCGCCCTGCTGGACCGCTCCGCCCGCCGCCTGGCCGTGGCGGTCCGCACGCTGGCCAATCTGATGGACCTGGACCTGCTGGTGCTGACCGGTTCGAGCCTGGCCGCGGCGGGGTCGGTCTACCTGCCCGTCATCCAGGAGGAGCTGGACCGGGCCTTCTTCGCCCGCGCCGCCCACCCGGTCGAGGTGCGCATGTCCACGTCGGCCGCGACCGCGCCCGCCATCGGCGCGGCGGCCATGGTCCTCCAGGGCCAACTGGTTCCGCTGCGCCCCGGGCTGCGCCTGCCCGCGAACCTGTCGGAGTCCGGGGAGGACTGGGACTGAGCGCCCTGCGGGGTCCGGTGCCGCGCGGACCGGCGCGGCCGTCCACCCGGAACCCGCCGGAACCCGCCGGAACCCGCCGGAACACCGTCCGCCCGGTGTCGGGGAGCCCTCGGGCCGTCGCCGCCAGGCGTCCGGGGCGCCCTGTGGGCGCGGTCAGGCGTCCGGGACGCCCTGTGGGCGCGGTCAGGCGTCCGGGACGCCCTCGATCCGACGGGTTCAGGCGTCCGGGACGCCCTCCAGTTCCTCGACGGCGCGGGTCAGCCACGCCACCCACCCGGCCTCCACGTCGATGCCGCCGAGCAGCACCAGGCGCTGGACCCGCTCCCGTTCGGTGGCGGGCCCGTCCGGGTAGTCGCGCCGCTCGAACCCGCGGTACTCCTCCAGCCGCAGCAGGTGCAGGTCGCGGTGGCGGCGCAGTTCCGCCACCAGGCCGCGCACGCCCACCACCCCGGCGGCGCGCAGCCGCAGCGGCAGCGGGTCGCGGGAGGCCCTGGGGTCCTCGCGCAGGTCCACCCAGCGCTCCAGCTCCTCCCGTCCCGCGGGCAGCACCTCGTACTCCTTGCGCCCTCCGCGGGTCGGCCCGTCCGTCGCCAGCGCCCGGATCAGCGCCGCCCGCTCCAGCTTGCCCAGCTCCCGGTAGATCTGCTGGTGGGTGGCCGACCAGAAGTACCCGATCGAGCGGTCGAAGCGCCGGGCCAGCTCCAGGCCGGACGAGGGCTTCTCCAGCAGGGCGGTCAGGATGGCGTGGGGCAGGGACATGGGCGCATTCTAGGCAGTGTTCTTTGGGGCCTCCGCTTCGCTTCGTCCCACCCGTCGCCCGCCACCACCCTCAACCGACGCCTACGGCGCAGTCCTGCTTGCAGTCCCACCTCCGTCACCTCCAGAACCCCGTGGACGCCCGAAGACCCCCCTGTAGCAGGCTCAGAAAAAAGATCCGCGCCCCATCACGGGGCGGACTCGGGGAGGCGGACCATGACCCTGCCCTCCACGACCGACGCGTCCAGGACCTGCGGCGGAGCGGTCGCGGGGCCGTGGACCACCGTCCCGTCGTCCAGGCGGAACTCGCTGCCGTGCCAGGGGCAGCGCACGCACCCGTCCACCCGCTCGCCCTCGGCCAGGGGAGCGCCCATGTGCGGGCACGTGCCCAGCATCGCGCTCACGGAGCCGCCCGTCCGCGCCACCAGGACCGGGACGCCCGCCACGTCGCCCCCGCCGAGACCGCCGTCGTCGAACCCGTCCAGCGGGCCGAGGTCGTGCCAGCCCCCGGGCAGCAGGTCGACCAGGTGGTCGGCGCTGTTGGCGCCCGCCGACCGGTAGTAGGCCATGTGCCCGCCCAGGGACCCGCTCAGGCCGACCACGCCCACGCCGACCAGCGCCAGGAACCTCCCCCAGCCCTGGCGGCCGCGGGCCCGGGCCAGCGAGGAGGCGCCGAACAGCAGGGTGCCGACGCCGTTGGTCGCCGCGTGCACCACGCCCACGCGCTGCTGGCGCTCGTGCTGCTGCGACCAGTCCGCCAGGCCGCTCACCACGGCGGGCAGGGTCGTGACCAGACCTGCGTTGACCAGCGCGTGCGCGCTGCGGCGGTGGTCCCCGGGCAGCGAGTCCAGCAGGACCGCCGCCATCCACGTACCGAGGGGCAGCTGCACCAGGATCGGATGGACGGGGTGCCCGAGCTGGACCCCGTGCAGCATGTCGCGGACGGTGCCGGACGGGATCCGTTCGGCCAGGCTCTTCATGCCGGAGACCGCGGGGTCGAGCTGCTCGTCGCGTTCGATCCGGCGGATGCGTTCACCGATTCTCATGGTGGTGCGGCTACCCGGGGTGCGCGCGTGCCACTCACGGGACACGGGGCCGCGCGGATCCTTGAACCCGGCTTTCCCCGGCCTCCCGTTGCTCTTGCGCCGGAGAGGCCGGGGCGGGCGTCACAGCGCGGCGGCCAGGCGGGTGCCCTGGTCGATCGCGCGCTTGGCGTCGAGCTCGGACGCCTCGTCGGCGCCGCCGATCAGGTGGACCGCGCGGCCCGAGGCGGTCAGCTCGTCGGCGAGGTCCCGGAGCGGTTCCTGGCCCGCGCACACCACGACGGTGTCCACGTCGAGCACGCGCTTCTCCCCGTCGACGGTCAGGTGCAGGCCCTCGTCGTCGATCCGGTCGTACTCGGCCCCCGCGACCGTCTCCACGCCGCGGTGGCGCAGCTCCAGCCGGTGGATCCATCCGGTCGTCTTGCCCAGGCCCGCGCCGACCTTGCCGGTCCTGCGCTGGACCAGGTGCACGGTGCGCGGCGACGCCGGACGCAGGGGCTCGCCGAGGCCGCCCCGGGAGGCGGGGTCGGTGTCCACGCCCCACCTGCGCAGGAACTCCCCGGTGTCGACGTCGCCCCCGCCGTCGGTGAGGAAGGCGGCCACGTCGAAGCCGATGCCGCCCGCGCCGATGACCGCCACGCGCTCGCCGACCTCGGCGTTCCCGCGCAGGACGTCCGCGTAGCCCACCACCTTGGGGTGGTCCACGCCCGGGATCCCCGGCACGCGAGGGGTGACGCCGGTGGCGAGCACGACCTCGTCGTAGCCCTCCAGGTCGGCGGCCCCCACCCTGGTGCCCAACCGCACGTCCACCCCGTGCCGGTCGAGCTGGACCCGGTAGTAGCGCAGGGTCTCGTCGAACTCCCGCTTGCCCGGCACGCGGCGGGCCAGGTTCAGCTGGCCGCCGATCTCCCCGGCCGCGTCGAACAGCGTGACCTCGTGCCCGCGCTCGGCGGCGGACACGGAGCAGGCGAGCCCGGCGGGTCCGGCGCCCACGACGGCCACTCTCCTGCGCAGGCGGGTGGGGGAGAGCACGAGTTCGGTCTCGTGGCAGGCGCGCGGGTTCACCAGGCAGGAGCTGACCTTCAGGCTGAACGTGTGGTCCAGACAGGCCTGGTTGCAGCCGATGCAGGTGTTGATCTGCTCGGGGGTGCCCGCCGCGGCCTTGGCGACGAAGTCGGGGTCGGCCAGGAAGGGGCGGGCCAGGGAGACCATGTCGGCGTCGCCCCCGGCCAGGATCTCCTCGGCGACCTCGGGGGTGTTGATGCGGTTGACCGCGACGAGCGGCACGGACACCCGGCCCCGGAGCCTGCGGGTCACCCAGCTGTAGGCGCCGCGTGGAACGGACGTGGCGATGGTGGGGATGCGCGCCTCGTGCCAGCCGATACCGGTGTTGATGATGGTCGCCCCGGCCTCCTCCACGGCCTTGGCCAGCCGGACCACCTCGTCGAACGTGGAGCCGCCGGGTACCAGGTCGAGCATGGACAGCCGGTAGACCACGATGAAGTCGGTGCCGACGCGTTCGCGCACGCGCCGCACGATCTCCACGGGGAAGCGCATGCGGTTCTCGAAGGAGCCGCCCCAGTCGTCCTCGCGCCTGTTGGTGGCCCGGGCGATGAACTGGTTGATCAGGTACCCCTCGGAGCCCATGATCTCCACGCCGTCGTACCCGGCGTGCCTGGCCAGTTCGGCGGCGCGGGCGAAGTCCTCGATGGTGCGCTCGACCTCGTCGCCGGTGAGTGCCCGGGGCGTGAAGGCGCTGATGGGGGCCTGGATCGCGCTCGGCGCCACCGCGTCCTCGTTGAAGGCGTAGCGGCCGGTGTGCAGGATCTGCATGGCGATGCGCCCGCCCTCGCGGTGCACGGCCTCGGTGACCACGCGGTGCTCCCCGGCCTCCGCCTCGGTGGTCATCTTCGCGGCGCCCTTGTAGGTGGCGCCCTCGGGGTTGGGGGCGATGCCGCCGGTGACGATGAGGCCGACGCCGCCCCGGGCGCGCTCGGCGTAGAAGGCGGCCATCCGCTCGAAGCCGCCCGGCGCCTCCTCCAGGCCCAGGTGCATGGAGCCCATGACCACGCGGTTGGCGAGGGTGGTGAAGCCCAGGTCCAGCGGTTCCAGCAGGTGGGGGTAGTCGCCCATGTCGTCTCCTCGCGCGGTGCCTCGCGGGCCGGTGTCCGGTCGGCCCGCACTCATTATGCAACAAGTTGCAAAAAGGGTCGTGGGCGCACCTCGTGTACCGGGGGAGCGGGCCCGGGCCGACCGGGAACGGGAGCGAGAGGCCGTCGGGGGTCTGTGGGAGGAGGGCGGCTCAGGCTCCGGAACGGCTGACTGAGACTGGAAGTGAGACTAGGTACGACGAAGGCCCCGGCCGGTGTCCGGTCGGGGCCTTTCGTTTCGGCTGCTGGCTTTCGGGGGTTTCAGGGGGTCGTACCCCTGGGAAAGACTTCGGCCCGTGGGGAGGACGACCGAAGGTCGTCGACCACCACGGGCCGCTCGCGGAGGATAGGGGATTCGAACCCCTGAGGCGTTGCCACCAACACGCTTTCCAAGCGTGCGCCCTAGGCCACTAGGCGAATCCTCCGCGAACAACTCTACATGCCGCGACGGGGTGCTCCGAACAGGTTCCCGCGTCCCCGCCCGGCCCCGGGATCACAGGGCCCGGCTGGACCTCACCGCGCTGATGGCGTTGTTGCGGAAGGCGTCCACGAACAGCGAGTAGTCGGCCCGGGTCTGGGCCGCGTACCGGTGCGCGAAGTCCACGCACCACCGCGTGAACTCCGCCTCGCGGCCGTCGAGCACCGCCATGACCGCCTCCTCGGTCTGGCCGCGCACGAGCGTGGCGTCCGCGTGCGAGTCGGACACGCAGTGCGCCTTGGCGGTGGCGCGCCCCAGGTAGTCCAGCACCGGCGCGATCTCCGCGGGCTCGGTGAGGTCGTCCCAGTCCAGGTCGTTGGTGTAGGGGGAGACCTCGCTCACCACGAAACCCACGGCGCCCATCTCGGTGTGGCCCAGCAGCGGGTCCGCGTGAGCCTGGAGCGCCCGCTGGGACACCGCGGTGCGGTGCCCGTGGTGCTGGAAGTAGTCCATGATGCGCTGGTCGGTCACCACCCGCGAGGGCGCGGCCACGTTGCCCTGCTTCATGGACAGCACGATGTCGTTGTCCCACGCCTCCGACTGGCCCTCGATGAGCAGGGTGTAGGCGGGCAGCCCCGCCGAGCCGATCCCGAAGCCGCCGCTGCCCACCACGTCCTTGACCGCGTAGTTGATCGACGCGTACCGCCGGTCCTCGGGGATGGTGTCCAGGTAGGCCTCGTAGGCGACCATGACCCGTTCCCGCTCGGCGTCGTCCAGGCGGCGCGCCCGGGGGCCCTCGGCGAAGCGGCGGGTGTACCCGTCGCGGGACGTCATGGACGACAGCATCTCGGCGCGGCTGTTGAGCCGGGTCCTCTGGAGCACGTCGTGCACGGTGCCGTCGGTGTTGCCCAGCTTGAGCGAGAACTCCGAGTCGTTGCCCGTCGTCGCGAACTCGCGCACCTGGGCGATGTAGGCGTCGATGTAGTGCGGCAGGAGCGCACTGATGTCCTCGTCGGACAGGGCCTTCTGCCAGCCCATCACCCCGATGCTGGCCGCGAACCTGAGCACGTCCCAGGTGAAGTGGCCGAGGTAGGCCTCGTCGAAGTCGTTGACGTCGAACACCAGCCGCCCGGTGGAGTCCATGTAGGTGCCGAAGTTCTCCGCGTGCAGGTCGCCCTGGATCCACACCCGCGAGGTGCGTTCGTCGGCCCAGGGGTCGTCCATGCCCGAGACGTCGTTGTAGAAGAGCGCGGCGCTGCCCCGGTAGAAGGCGAACGGGTTGGCCGCCATCTTGCGGAACTTGACGCGGAACGCCGCCGGGTCGGCGGCCATCAGGTCCGAGAAGGCGTTCTCCAGCGTGGCGACGATGAGGTCGCGGCGCTCCGGGGAGCTGTCGGTGGAATCGAGCCGGTCGAGCATGCCCATGCCGTCCATGATCTCTGAGAGGTTACGTGTGTGCCGGTCCGGGCCCCGTGGGCCCCGTGCCCGAGATGAGACGCCTGATGCGGGGTGTGCGTTCCGCCCGATGCCGGTGTTCCGGAGGGCGACGCGCTCCGGGGGAGGGGCCGGGGGCGCACGGGTTGCCCGAGCGGTCCGGGGTTCGGATACACTCGGGGCAGACCCCTCGTGCGGCGTCACCCTATGAACCTCCCCAGGGCCGGAAGGCAGCAAGGATAAATGGGCTCTGGCGGGTGCGCGGGGGGTCCTTTGTCTTTCTCCGGCCCGGTCGAACCCCTCCCGGTCCTCGTCAACCGGCGCGAGCTGTCACCGCCCGCGGGTTGAATGGACACGTGGCAGGGACCAGGGGAGGAATCACACCGTGAGCATCGCGCTGTACCGCAAGTACCGGCCCGCGACGTTCGGCGAGGTGCGTGGCCAGGAACACGTGACGGACCCGCTGCGCCAGGCGCTGCGCAGCGGACGGATCAACCACGCCTACCTGTTCAGCGGCCCGCGCGGCTGCGGCAAGACCACCAGCGCCCGCATCCTGGCCCGCTCCCTCAACTGCGCCGAGGGCCCCACCCCCGACCCCTGCGGCACCTGCGACTCCTGCGTGGCACTGGCCCCCGACGGCGGCGGCAGCATCGACGTCATCGAGATCGACGCCGCCTCCCACGGCGGTGTGGACGACGCCCGCGACCTGCGCGAACGCGCCTTCTTCTCCCCGGTCAACTCGCGCTACAAGATCTACATCATCGATGAGGCGCACATGGTGACCCGGGAGGGCTTCAACGCCCTCCTCAAGCTGGTCGAGGAGCCCCCGCCGCACCTGAAGTTCGTGTTCGCGACCACCGAGCCCGAGAAGGTCATCGGCACGATCCGCTCGCGGACCCACCACTACCCGTTCCGCCTGATCCCCCCGAGCACCCTCAAGGAGCTCATGGAGGACCTCCTCAAGGAGGAGGGCGTCTCCTACGACCCGGCCGCGCTGCCGCTGGTCGTGCGCGCGGGCGCGGGCTCGGCGCGCGACACGCTCTCGGTGCTGGACCAGCTCATCGCCGGTTCGGACGAGGGCGGCATCACCCGTGAGGGCGCCGTCTCCCTGCTGGGCTACACCGACTCCAGCCTGCTCGGCGAGATGGTCGACGCGCTCGGCGCCCGCGACGGCGCCGCCGTGTTCGGCCTGATCGACCGCGTGGTGGAGGGCGGGCTCGACCCGCGCCGGTTCACCACGGACCTGCTGGAGCGCTTCCGCGACCTGGTCGTCCTGGCCGCCGTACCCGACGCCCTGGACAAGGGCCTGGTCAACGTCGACCCGGAGGCGACCGAGCGGATGAAGGACCAGGCCGCGCGCCTGGGCCCGGCCGAGCTGAGCCGCGCGGCCGACATCCTCAACCAGGGCCTGACCGAGATGCGCGGCGCCACCGCGCCCCGTCTGCTGCTGGAACTCATGTGCTCGCGGGTGCTGCTCCCGGCCGCCGACGGCGACCAGGGCGTGGCCCTGCTGGCCCGCCTGGAGCAGATGGAGCGCCGGATCGCCTCCGGCGCCGCCACCCCCTCCGCCGCGCCGGTCCAGCCCGCCCCCGCGCCCGCGCCCGCACCGGTCACACCGGCCTCCCCGGTGGTGCCCTCCGAACCCGTGCGCGCCGCCGCGGCTCCCGCCCCGTCGGTCGCTCCGGCTCCTCCGGAGGCCCCCGCCGCCCCGGCCCCGGCGCAGCAGCGCTCCGAGCCCGCGGGCTGGGACGCCCCGGCCAAGCAGGCCGCCCCCGCGCGGAGCCAGGCGCCCGCGGCGTCCGGCGGCTCCCTGGACCTGGGGCGCGTGCAGGGTGCCTGGCCGCAGATCCTGGAGGCGGTCAAGGGCCGCCGCCGGTTCACCTGGATGGTGCTGAGCGGCAGCGACGTCCGTCCGGTGGGTGTGGAGGGCAACGCCGTCCTGCTCGGCTTCTCCCGGCCCAACGAGGCCAAGGGCTTCAGTAACAGCGGCAGCGATCAGGTGGTGGCCGCCGCGATCCAGCAGGTCCTGGGCATGGAGGTGCGCGTCGCCGCCGCGGGCAGCGCCGCCACGGCCTCAGCCGCCCCCGCGCGCAGGCCCGAGCCCGCGCGCCAGGCCGAGCCCGCCGGGTGGGACGCGCCCGCTCCCGAACCCGCGCGGCCCGCGGCGCCCGAGCCCGCGCCGCAGGCGGCCTCCGGACCGAACCCCGGACAGGCTCCGGAACCCGCTCCGGCCCCGGACCCCGCACCGACCGGTCCGCCGCCGGACCGCATCGTCACCGGACTCCAGGAACCGCCGCCCGACCCCTACGAGGACGCGGCCGCCGCGCCGCCGCCCGAGTACGGCGACTCCTCGCCCGCGGTCGAGCAGGCCCCCCGCCCCGTCCCGCCGCGGCCCGAGGCCGCGGCGCAGTCCGCCGGAGCCGCCTCCGCGGGCGCAGCCGGCGGCGCGGAGGCCCCCGGCGGCGCGAGGGCCTCCGGGCCTTCCAGCGCCTCGGGGACGTTGGGCGCCGGGCTGATCGAGTCCGAGCTCGGCGGCCGGGTCATCGACGAGATCGAGCACGAGGCCCCGGACCCCTCCCTCTAGGTGGTGTCCCCCGGACCTCCGCGTTCGCCGCTGAAGGGCGCCCTCGCGGCTATTCGCGGGGGCGCAGCGCGCGCAGCACCACGTCCACGAGCTCGTCCACGTACTCGTGCGTGAGCGGCCCGGTGCGCAGCAGCCAGCGTTGGTGGAACGGACCGAGGAACAGCTCCGTGGCCAGCCGCAGGTCGATCTCCGGGTCCACCTCGCCCGCCGCCACGGCGGAGCGCAGCCGGTCCTCGAAAACCCGCGCGTTCGGGCCCATCAGGCGTTCCTGGACGATCTCGGCGAAGACCGGGTCGTGCTGGAGTTCGGCGGTGAACGCGCGCGTGGTCCGGTCCATCTCCGGGATGCGGAACTCGTCCGCCGTGGCGCGGAGCACCGTCCGCATGTCCTCGGCCAGGTCGCCGGTGTCGGGCAGGGGCTCACCGGCGACCCCGCCGGTCAGCGCGGTGAACACGTCCAGGACGACGGCCGCCTTGGACGGCCACCAGCGGTAGATGGTCTGCTTGCCGACCTTGGCCCTGGCGGCGATCGCCTCCATCGTGAGCCCGGCGTAACCGACCTCGCCCATCAGTTCGGCGGCGGCGTCGACGATGGCGCGCCGCGCGCGTTCGCTGCGGCGGCGGGGGTCGGGACCGCGGCGGACCCTGGTCTCTTCCTGTGTGGTGTTCTCTGCCATACCTGCCACGTTAACCGCTGAAAAATGACGAGACGTATCGTCTTGGTGCCGATATCCTGCGGAGGTCGGATCGACTTGTCGAGGCGTCTCGCCTCGTCTGGAGGGAAAGGAGGTCCGCGTGGGCAGGAACAGCGACAACCTTCTGGGCATGGGCGGACAGCGCAACACCGTCTCGCGCTCCGCGCTTCGCGGGGGCAAGGGCGGCGGCCGGGGCGGCCCCAGCGACGACGCCGTGGAGCGCAAGCAGGAGCTGCTGCGCAAGCTCCGCGAGAAGCAGGGCAAGGACGCGAACGCGGAGCCCGAGAAGACCGAAGGCGCCCAGGGACAGGCGTGAGCGCGCGGCGACGGCCCCCTCCGAGGGGGCCGTCGGCGTCCGCGAACCTCGCGCGGTCACACCGTCCAGCCCCGTCCGTCCGGTGCGTCCAGCCACACCCGGTGCGTGCCGTCGGCGCCCACCGAGAGCCCGAACCGGTCCGGGTCGGGCGCGCCCAACCGGGTCCACAGCTCCAGGGCCTCCTCGAACTCGTCCCAGATGCTCCTCGGGCCGCCCTGCTCGATCATCCACGAGGTGCCGTAGGGGTACACGCGCACCCACGAGCCGCCGCTCCGGTCGAACACCCACACGCCCGACCCGGTGCCGATCCACCGCCGCCGCACCCGCCAGCCCGGCACCATCACCGACAGCGCGAACGCCGACGGGAAGGTCATCAGCGGCGCCACGGGGTCGGTCTGCGTGAGCCGGTACTCGTCGGGCTGCTGCCCCGAGTCCCGTACCGGTCGGGGCTGGGCGTCGGGTGTCCTCAGCGGCACGAACCCCACACCGCCGTGGAAGCTCGCCCGGGCCGAACCGTCCCCGGGGCACTCCACGCGCGCGATCACCCCGGCCCCCTCCAGCAGCCCCCACGGGCACACCACCAGGCCGTCGGGGCGCAACTGCTCCACCCAGGCGGGCGGCACGCGGCGCACGCCGCAGGTCGAGGTGATCCGGTCGTAGGGCGCGCCGGGCGGGTACCCCTCGTAGCCGTCGGCCAGGTGGACGGCGGGGGAGTAGCCCTCCGCGCGCAGGGCCTCGCGGGCGACTCCTGCCAGGCGCGGGTCGGTCTCCACGGACGTGACGGCGCTGTCGCCGAGCCGGTGCGCCAGCAGGGCGGTGTTCCAGCCGGTTCCGGTGCCCACCTCCAGGACCCTCTGCCCGTTGGCGAGGTCGGCCAGCTCCAGCATGCGGGCCAGGACCCGGGGCGCCGAGACGGACGAGGTCGCCGCCTCCGCCCGCTCCCGGGAGTCGGGGCCGCTCGGCCCCCGCTGCCCGGACCCGAACTCCCCGGCGTCGTGGGCGCGCTGCTCCCGGGGCTCCGGCTCCTGTTCGCCGGGCGCCCGGAAGCCGGGGGCCCGGGGGTCGGGCGCCTCCCGGTACGCGGACGGGTCGGGTCCGTCTACCTGGGTCACGATGGCGTTGTCGGCGTACACGGCCGCGAGCCACCGCTCGGGGTTGCTGTTGGCGTTGAGGGCGGTCCCGTGCGCGGTCACCGCGCCGGTCTCGGGGACGAACCGGTGTCTGGGCACCGACCGGAACGTGTCGGTGAGGGCGGCGTCGGTCAGCGTGCCGTCCGCGACCATCGCCTCGACCAGCGCCGAGTGGCGCTCTCTGGCGGTCAACACGTCCTCACTCCCCCGTGGCTCTCAGCGCTGCCGGTGGTGCCCGAGGGCACTACCGGGACTCTTGTGCCCCGCAGAACACCTTTTCAACCGAGAGTGATGTTAGCGCCACTCTTGGTTCTCACTCCTGGTAGGTGCCCTTTCGGGAGAGTCGTCCTACCGGCGGGGCGCGGCGTCCTCCGAGGGGCGGCCCGCCCGTCTCCTCCCCTTCCCTCCCATCGCCCACCGGCCCGCCCGCATGTTCGCTGATGACCGGTTACGCTCACAGCAACAGCGACATGACAGCGAGACCCAGCACGAAGAGTGCGGCGAGGAGACGGCCGTGAACCCTGGCGGAATGGACATGCAGGCCCTGCTCCAGCAGGCCCAGCAGATGCAGCAGCAGCTCGTGGAGGCCCAGCAGGCGCTGGAGGACGCCGAGGTCGAGGGCACCTCCGGCGGCGGCCTGGTGAAGGTCAAGCTGAGCGGGCGCGGGCAGGTCGAGGACGTGACCGTCGCCCCCGAGGCGATCGACCCGGCCGACCCCGCCGAGAGCGCCCAGACCGTCGCGGACCTGGTCCTGGCGGCCATCCGCGACGCCGAGGCGCAGGTGGAGCGGCTCCAGCAGGAGAAGATGGGCCCGCTCGCCGAGGGCCTGGGCGGCGGCGGGATGCCCGGCGGCATGCCCGGCCTCCCCGGCTTCTAGCCCGGTCCGCGACAGCCGCACGGACTTCCCGGGGCCGGTCCCGGTACCGCTTCACAGACCGGTCCCGGGGCCGCTTCACAGACAGGTCCCGGTACCGCTTCACAGACAGGTCCCGGTACCGCTTCACAGACAGATCCCGGGGACGGTCCCGGCGGCGGGAACGGCACCGGGACCGGCCGGGCGGGTCCCGGCGTACGCGCGAGTCCTCCGCGCCGGATACGGTGGGGGAACGGGGCCGCGGACCGCCCCGACAGACCCGGTCCGTCACTGATGGGTAGGCGATGTACGAAGGCGCGGTGCAGAATCTGATCGACGAGCTCGGGCGGCTGCCCGGCGTCGGTCCGAAAAGCGCGCAGCGCATCGCCTTCCACCTCCTGTCCGCCGAGCACGCCGACGTCAAACGCCTCGTCAGCGCGCTCGTCGAGGTCAAGGAGAAGGTGCGCTTCTGCTCGGTCTGCGGCAACGTCGCCGAAGAGGACCAGTGCCGCATCTGCCGTGACGTCCGCCGCGACCCCGCCATCATCTGCGTGGTCGAGGAGTCCAAGGACGTCGTCGCCATCGAGCGCACCCGCGAGTTCCGGGGCCGCTACCACGTCCTGGGCGGCGCCATCAGCCCCATCGAGGGTGTGGGCCCCGACGACCTGCGCATCAAGGAACTCATGACCCGCCTGGCCGACGGCCAGGTGACGGAGCTGATCCTGGCCACGGATCCCAACCTGGAAGGGGAGGCCACCGCGACCTATCTGGCGCGGCTGGTCAAACCCATGGGGTTGAAGGTGACCCGTCTGGCCAGCGGCCTGCCCGTGGGCGGCGACCTGGAGTACGCCGACGAGGTCACCCTCGGCCGTGCCTTCGAGGGCCGCCGCAGCCTGGAGTTCTAGCGCGTCGCGCTCTGGAGTTCTAGCTCACATTCGCCGTTCATCCGCGCGAAACACGAGTAACCTCCGCCTGACCGGGTAAGCCCCATCGCCGGTGTGTCAAGACGCCACGCCCTCCCTTCGCAGGTCAGATGGGGTGGACGAGGACGTCTGTGACTACACTCCATTTCATTGTCTTGATCCCAACTCCTCAGGAGCATCGATCGTGGCCCTAATCGTGCAGAAGTACGGTGGGTCTTCCGTGGCAGACGCGGAAGCCATCAAGCGAGTAGCCCAGCGGATCGTCGCTCAGAAAAAGGCGGGATATGACGTCGTCGTCGTGGTCTCGGCCATGGGCGACACCACCGACGAACTCCTGGACCTGGCCGAGCAGGTCAGCCCGATGCCGCCGGCCCGCGAGCTGGACATGCTGGTCACCGCGGGCGAGCGCATGTCCATGGCACTCGTGGCGATGGCCATCGAGAACCTGGGGTTCGAAGCCAGGTCCTTCACCGGTTCCCAGGCCGGTGTGATCACCACGTCGCTGCACGGCAACGCCAAGATCATCGACGTGACCCCGGGCCGGATCCAGGAGGCCGTGGGCGAGGGCGCGATCTGCATCGTCGCCGGGTTCCAGGGCGTCTCCCAGGACACCAAGGACATCACGTCCCTGGGCCGGGGCGGCTCCGACACCACCGCCGTCGCGCTGGCCGCCGCCCTGGAGGCCGACGCCTGCGAGATCTACAGCGACGTCGACGGTGTGTTCACCGCCGACCCGCGCATCGTGCCGAGCGCCCAGCGCATCCCCCAGATCTCCTACGAGGAGATGCTGGAGATGGCCGCGTCCGGGACCAAGATCCTGCACCTGCGCTGTGTCGAGTACGCGCGTCAGTACAACATCCCCCTTCACGTCCGTTCATCTTTCAGCCAGAAGCCAGGGACCTGGGTCGTCCCGGAAGTCGAGGAAAGCGAAGGCATGGAACAGCCGATCATCTCCGGTGTCTCTCACGACCGGAGCGAAGCCAAGATCACCGTCGTCGGCGTGCCCGACAAGATCGGTGAGGCCGCGACGATCTTCCGGGCCCTGGCCGACGCCGAGATCAACATCGACATGATCGTCCAGAACGTGTCGGCGGTCTCCACCTCGCGCACCGACATCTCCTTCACGGTCCCCAAGGACTTCGGCAAGGAGGCCGTCGCCGCGCTCAAGAAGGTGCAGGACAAGGTCGGGTTCGAGTCCCTGCGCTACGACGACAAGATCGGCAAGGTGTCGCTGATCGGCGCGGGCATGCGCTCCTACCCGGGCGTCACCGCCCGCTTCTTCGACGCGATCGCCGGTTCGAGCACCAACGTGGAGATGATCTCCACCTCGGAGATCCGCATCTCGGTGATCGTCGAGGAGGACCAGATCGACGCGGCGGTCCGCGCCGCCCACAGCGAGTTCCAGCTCGACGCCGACCAGGTCGAGGCTGTCGTCTACGGAGGTACCGGCCGATGAGCAACCGTCTTCCCACCCTCGCCGTCGTCGGCGCCACCGGTGCCGTCGGCACCGTGATGCTGGACATCCTGACCCAGCGCGAGAACGTCTGGGGCGAGATCCGCCTCGTCGCCTCCCCGCGCAGCGCGGGCAAGGTCCTGCGCGTGCGCGGCGAGGACGTCGTGGTCCAGGCCCTGGCCCCCGAGGTCTTCGACGGCGTGGACGTCGCCATGTTCGACGTCCCCGACGAGGTGTCCAAGGAGTGGGCGCCGGTCGCCGCCGCCCGCGGCGCGGTCGCCGTCGACAACTCCGGCGCGTTCCGCATGGACCCCGACGTCCCGCTCGTGGTGCCCGAGGTCAACGCGGACCAGGTCCGCAACCGCCCGCGCGGCATCATCAGCAACCCCAACTGCACCACCCTGTCGATGATCGTGGCCATCGGTGCCCTGCACCGCGCCTACGGCGTCACCGACCTGGTGGTCTCCTCCTACCAGGCCGCCTCCGGCGCCGGCCAGGAGGGCATCGACACCCTGCGCGACCAGATGGCCAAGGCCGGTGCCGACCGCAGCCTGGGCGACACGGCGGGCGACGTGCGCGCCGCCGTCGGCGAGCTGGGCCCGTTCCCGGCGCCGCTGGCCTACAACGTCGTTCCGTGGGCGGGTTCGCTCAAGGACGGCGGCTGGTCCTCGGAGGAGCTCAAGGTCCGCAACGAGTCCCGCAAGATCCTGGGCCTGCCCGACCTGCGCGTCTCGGCCACCTGCGTCCGCGTCCCCGTGATCACCACCCACTCGCTGGTCGTGCACGCGTCCTTCGCCGAGGAGGTGCCCGCCGACGCCGCCCGCGAGCTGCTCGGCTCCGCGGAGGGCGTACGGGTCCAGGACGACCCGGCCAACGGCGAGTTCCCGACCCCGGCCGACGTCGTGGGCACCGACCCGACCTGGGTCGGCCGCATCCGCCAGTCGCTGGACGACCCGAAGTCGCTGGACCTGTTCCTGTGCGGCGACAACCTGCGCAAGGGCGCCGCGCTCAACACGGCGCAGATCGCCGAGGTCGTGGCCGGGGAGTTCACCCGGGCCTGACCGCGCACACCGCCGGGCGACTCCAGCCGGTCACTCCGCGTGACGGGGAACGGTTGGGCGGAGCAGGCGTCCGGTGGTGTCCGTACCGGAGCGACGACCGGTGAACGGTGAGGGCGGCGGCCCCCTCCTGAGGGGAGGGAGCCGCCGCCCTCACGCGTGTCCGGGGTCGGTGCCGGATGCCCGGGTCCCGTCCCGGAGCGCCGGCCCCGCGCGAGCCCGGGTCAGTACCGCCGCGGGTCGCCGACGCGGCGGGGCCGGGCCAGTGTCAGTTTGTAGAGGAGTCGACACTGCTCGGAGGAGCCGATGAGGTCGGAGGTCTCCACCGGCCGGTTGCCGCTGAAGTGGGTGCGCTCCACCACCAGCACGGGTATCCCCGGCGCCGACCCGAGCAGGGAGGCCTCGGAGTCGCGCAGCGCGCGGACGCCCACCTCCTCCACCACGCGGTCGACCGGGTGGCCCGCCGCGCTGAGCCGTTCGAGCAGTCCGCTGCCGGGCGAGCTGTCGAAGGGGGTGCGCAGGGTGCCCGCGGTCAGGGACGCGGGCTCCCAGGACCGGTGCAGCGTGATCGGCAGTTCCGAGGACAGCCCGCGTGAGGTGGTGCGGTACACCGGTTCCCCCTCGCGCAGCCGCAGCCGCAGGCTCAGCGGCGGCGCGCACTGCTCCTGCTCGGTGCCGATCGACTCACGGCTGAGCCGCCCCAGGCCGGAGCCCGAGGAGGAGTCGGTCCGGCAGATCCGGAAGAGTTCGGGGACGGTGCGCACGTAGTACCCGGAGCCGGGCCTGGACTCGACCAGGCCCTCGGTGACCAGGAGCCGGAGCGCGGTGCGGGAGATCTGCTCGCTGACCCGGTAGGAGCGCGCCAGCCGGGTCCGGGAGGGCAGACGCGTGCCGGGCGGCAGTTCGCCGCTCAGTATCGGCCCGCGCAGCTGTTCCGCCAGCCAGAGGTACCTGGGTTGCCTGCCCACGGTCACCGGGCCTCGGCCGTGCGGCCTCCCGTCACCCGTTGGTCTCTGCGCTCGGCCAGGGGGACGGGGACGCCGTGGTCGACGGTGCCGGGGCCGCCACCGTCTCCGGTGGGGGACCCGGGGGAGAGAAGGGGAGTGAACCTGCCAGATCGCCGAAGCTCGCCCATGGTTCCCAGTAAAGCAGCGGAAGGGCCTGACAGGTGGACTTACCTGAAAGTAGTGACGTGCGTTCGGAAAGTCACCACGGAAACGGAATCCGGTCCTTGCGTAGTGGAAACGCCCGAAAAACGGAAGCACCACGGGAACCCCCGCTCAAAAGGTTACTCTGCGTAACAATAGGGAGTGTGCCTTGTTGGGGGAGACCATGATCACGAACCTCGCGGACCGCGCGGACACGGCCGTCACCTGGATGAGCGGGATCTTCGGAGTGGTCCTGGCGCTCGTGGGCCTGGCACTGCTGGTCCTGCTCCTCGCCGCGGTCATCTCGGCGCTGGCCGACCGCGACACCTCCGCGGGCGGCAAGCTGCTGTGGGTCATCTTCATCCTCTGGTTCCCGCTGTTCGGGGCGATCGCCTGGTTCGTGGTGGGCCGCAAGGGCCACCTCAACCGCTTCCTCGGCATCGACAAGGGGAGGGCGCGCCACACGATCCCGACCAGCGTCGGCCAGCACAGCGACGTGCCGCCCCACCGCAACGGACTGAGCCACGCCTGAACCCGGCGCCTGGCGCCGCGGCGGGGAGGAGAGCCCCGGAACCGGGACGGGACCCGGATCCGGGGCTCTCCCGTGTCCGGCTCCGGGAGGGAAGGGTTGTACACAGCCCTGTGGACAAGCGCGTCAGCGCTCTCCGGCCGGGTATCAGCCCTGTACCAGGACGCATCCGACCACACCTGGAAGGGGACCGGGAGATGGCCAGGAACGCCGACGTCGCCCGCGCCGTGGTGGACGAGGCGGGGACGACCCTCGCCGCCGAGGCCGGGATCCGGATGGCGGACAGACCCTCAGCGCTGTGGCAGCTGCTGGTGCTGGTCAACCTGCTGTCCGCGCGCATCTCGGCGCGGATCGCGATCGCCGCCGCCCGTGAGCTCAACGAGGCGGGCGGCACGACCCCCGACGGTATGGCCTCGCTCAGCTGGCAGGACCGCGTGGACGCGCTGGGGCGCGGGCACTACGTGCGCTACGACGAGAGCACCGCCACCCGGCTGGGCGAGTGCGTCGACCGGGTGCGCGAGGAGTACCAGGGCGACCTGCGCAGACTCGGGGAGCGCTCCGAGCACCGGGCGAGCCGGGTGGAGTCGATGGTCCGGGAGTTCTCCGGCATCGGGCCGACGGGCGCCGTGATGTTCTGCCGGGAGGTGCAGGCGGTGTGGCCCTGGCTGCGGCCCTACACCGACAAGTACGTGCTGGGCGGGGCCAAGAAGGTCGGCCTGCCGGAGGACGGCGGCAAGCTCGCCAAGCTCGTGGAGGGCGACGAGGTCGCGCACCTGGCGGCCGGGCTGGCCCGCATCGCGCGGGACGGGGACCTCGCCGACCGCGTCCGCGAGAGGGTCGGGTGAGGTCAGAGCGCCTCGAAGTCGGCGAAGTCGAAACCGGGGGAGACGAAGCAGCTGACCAGTGCCTCCCCGCCGCCCAGCGGGCGTGCGGCCTGCCAGGTGTCGGCCGGGACCACCGCCTGGAGGCGTTCTCCCCGCTCGATCCCCGAGCCCAGGGTCACCTGCCCGTCGGGCTCGGGCGCCTCTCCCGTGCCGCCGTACTCCAGCACCAGGGGCCCGCCCCGGTTGAACACCCACACCTCGTCGGAGCGCACCCGGTGCCAGCGTGACTCCTCCCCGGGGCCGAGCAGGAAGTGGATGCCGGTGGCGGTGGATCGCGGCCCCGGGTAGCCCTCCGGGTGTACGGTGACGCCGCTGTGCCAGGTCTGCCGGTACCAGCCGCCCTCGGGGTGCGGAAGCAGGTTCAGCGCCTCGGCCGTGGCGGGCCGCTCCTCGGCGCCCGTGTATCGACCCGAGGGGTCGCGGCGCAGGTAGCGCACGCCCGTCACGGCCTCGCGGGGGATGGGTCCGTAGACGTGCGGGAAGAGGACGTCTTCCCCGACGCCCGGTGGCGGGGCGGGTTCGGCGGCCTCCCAGCGCACCTCGCAGCCGACCGCGTCGGTGTCCACGACGAGGGCGACCAGCTGTTCGGCGGCCCGCGCGTACAGCGCGTTGGCCACCGCCAGCAGCGTGGCCTCGTCCGGCGAGGCGTGCACGAACCCCTGTGTGTGCAGGGAGTCGGCCTCGATGTCGCCGCCAGAGGTCCAGCGTTCGAGTTCGGTCATGTGCAGCACGTGGGGCATGCGGCCGACCGTACACCAGTCGGGGCGAGGCAGGACGTTGTCCACAGGCTGTGGACAACATGCGCGGGCAGACGCGATCACAGGTCCGCCGTCGTCTCCGCTGTCTGAAGTGAGTGCAGTGACGTGTAGCGCTGGTCCCGGGTGAGGGAGGCTCCGCCTCCGGCCCGCTCGTCGGGCAGGTCGGCCGAAAGCTCGCGGTGGCGGGAGTCCCCGTCGCGGGTGAGGAGGAAGACCTGGTAGCGGCCCTCGTGCCAGCCCCGGGCCCGGGAGGCCTGGATGACCTCGGCGATCCTGCGGTCGTCGCGGTCCGGCGAGGCCAGGAGCCGTGCGACGGCTCCGGGGGACCACTCGACCTGGTCGCGCCGGTGGACGATCGCGGGCACCGCGGCCTTGACCTCCCCGTCGGAGTGGAAGGCGATCCGCTCCACGTCCCGGAAGAAGCGGCCCGCCCGGCAGACGTAGGCGTGGCACTCCTGGTAGAGCGGCCAGGCGTCGTCGGCGGCCACGACCACGGTGTCCTCGGTGTCGACGGGGCGCTGCCGGTACACCCGCATCGCCCGGCTGCGCCGCCTGAGCCAGGCGGCCACCCGGGGGTCGATGTACTCGGCCGCCTCGAAGATCCGCCGGATCTCGAAGGGGACGTCGACGTTGAGCATGGAGTCGTGGTGGGCCAGTCGGTTCCTGAACTTGTGCACCCCGTCCAGGGCGACGGAGACCTCCTTGCGCTGCCCCGAGGAGTGCGGGAAGGCCCGGTGCAGGCATTCGCGCCACAACTGCTCGTACCTGGCGCCCACGAGACCTGACCAGAACCCGAAGGTCAGGCCCGCCACGATCTGGTCGCGCGTCTCGCGCGGGGCGGGGAAGCGCGTGGTGTTCCCGCGCAGGCGCTGGCGTACGAAGCCCACGGCCTCGCCGACGTACTCGCCACCGGGTACGGGCATGAGGAACCAGGGGATGCCGCTGGTGTCTTCTCTGTAGTGCTCTCGCAGGCAGCGGTCCAGGGTGTTGCGCAGCAGGACCTCCAGGTGCCCGACGTCCTCGAACGCCGCCGCGGCCATGTGGCCGCTCCACTCGTACACCGCGAGGGCGGCGTGTCTGTCGCCCCCGGTCATGTCGAGGTAGGGGGCCATCCGGGGCTCGGAGAGCCGACTCCACACGAGGTCAACGTCATCATCGACACCAGGCATGCGGAGAGGCTATCTTTGCGGGGAACGCCCCGGTGCCGCCTCTGTTCCACGCGCCCGGGGCTTTGTCGTGGGCTCGGCCGGGCCGGAGACGGTCAACCCACCTCACGGGTGTGAGCGCCCCGAGCGGGGGCTTCCGGGCGGAGGTGCTCCATCAGCTCACGTGAGCGTCTGCGGTCCTCTGGTTCAGTGCCGTCCCCGATCGGGTACCAGACGGCCGGGGTCAGCGGCGGGCCGAACGGCACACCCTCCACAGGCGCGGACAGGGCGTGCTCGACACCGAGGGAAGCCACCGCCTCCGCTCCGACGCCCAGCCCGACCTGAATTGTCAGGTCTGTCGAGCCGGGCTCGTACGTGAGATCCGGGCGTCCGGAGCGCCTGCGCACGCTGATCGTCCGGAGGTCTCCCCGGGCAGCCAGTTCTTCGACTAGGCCGGGCAGCACGGTCAGGTCCGGGTCCGCGCCCGGAGGGTAACCGATCGCGAGGGTGACGTGCTCTTGTACTCCGTCCGGGACTCTGGTGACGCGAAGCGTTCCGGTGAAGGGGCTGCCTCCTCCTTCCGGCGGCGGACTGTTGAGGACGAACCACGAGGCGTTGGGGGCGCGCCTGCGCGCCACCGCGGTGAGGTCGGCGGTGTCCCAGGACAGCGGTGTGGGTTCGCTGGTGCCCCACAGGGAGGGCACGGCCCCGGCCAGGGTCTGGGTCAGCAGCTCCACCGAGCCACCCAGGAGCAGGTTCCCCTCGGCGGGGTGAAGCAGGGACAGGTCCACCAGCAGGTGCGTGCCCGAAGCCTCGTCCCCGGGCACCTTGCCAGCTGTGTTCGCTGACGGATCACGAACGAAGCCCCACTCCTCGTGCCAGGCGAGGGGGAGACCGGAGAATCCGTCGTGGTACCTGCCCTCTGGAGTACGCACCACCCACCGGGTCATCGGGTGGGCCAGGGACGAGCGCAGGACGTGGGTCAGCCGTGAGCTGGAGGGGGTCACCAACTGGAAGCCCCGTCCCTCACGGGTGTGAGTGGTGATGGCGTCACCCAGCCACGTGGTCATCGGCACCACCGTCCGGTCCTGTATCGCCAGGGCGACCCGGTCGGTGGTCAGGGTGACGGCCGGGTGGTCAGTCGCCCCGAGCAGGAGAGGGTCGTCACGCCGCAGGGATGACGGAGACTGCCACACGACGCCGCCGAACTGAGCCACCAGGGAGTCCGCGAAGCGACGCACCATCCCGGCGGTGTCGGCTTCGCCGGGACCGGTTTCCGCGGCCAGGGCCTCCACCCAGTAGGGCTGGGCGGGCAGGTCGTCGCCGATGCCTTGGGCGAGCAACCTGTCTGCCTCGCTCGGGGAGGCGAGCTTCTGCGCGGCCTGGACCGCGGCGACCAGTCGCCCGGATCCGTCGCGGAGCTGGACGACGGCTCCCTCGGCGATTGAGCGCACGCGCAGGTCGGGCCCAGCCTGTACCAGCGCGTGTGTCAGCCCGCGCATGGTGGGAGCCCGCTCCAGAAGGGCGACCACGTCGTGTGTCATCGGAGTCCTCAGGTTAAACACGGTCGGTCACGACGAGTATTTTGCTGGGTATTTCATCTCATAGATTTTCCACATCACACGGGTGGGAATAGGATCATTTATTTTCAGAATGTAGATTTTTTTCTGGTATTGGTATCCTTTTTGTGGCGTAGTGATCTACTGGTCCAAGATGTCCAACGTGGCTGAATCAAGCGAGGTCTGGGGTTCTTTCTCGCGATACTGAAGTGCGGATCCTCGGCACATGGCGGCATCGTCTATCTGAATCAGTCTGGTCGTGTCAATCCCGAAACCGCCGCCTCGCTCGTAGAAGATGATGAGCGGGCTGAACATGTCCGGGATGTCAGGAAGCTCTTCTCCTGCGTCGCGCAAAGCGCTGAAGTGCAGTGCCCAGATGCAGGTGTCCTTCACCAAGGAGAAATTCTGAAGAAGGTCCTCGTTTTCTGTAACCATTGAAATGGTTTCTTTGCTGGCGCGCACGTCGGGGTTTATGATCTCGGCAGGGTCGAAAAACGGCCAAGCCTTGGCGTTGAGGTGGTGTGCCCAAAGGGCTGATCGTCGAAGGTACTCCTTCATCAAAGCGACCCTGGAGCGCGTGTGGTCGAAATTTCCTCGCCAGTCGACGCGTGACAGGCGTTCGGCTAATTCATGCGCGTACGGTGGGTCTGGGGTCCCTGGAAAATTTGGTATTTCATTCTCCTTCGCGCGAGGATTTTTTGTCCATGTAGCACTCGCATATATCCATGATCCTCTTGAGGGTGCCGATCCAGTCCTCTCCTTCGGGATCGTCCGGTTCGTAGCCTGTTTGCCACTGTCCCCAGAAAAGTTCTTCAAGCTCCTCGTTTGTAGGGTTCTCTTCGAGAAGCTGGCCTATCTGGCCATGAATTTTTGGTGCAAGTAGTTGTAGTGGTTCGACGTTCTGAAAAATCTCCTCCAGGGAGTCGCCGTCGATGGTCCAATCTTGATGGAGGTAGGCGGTAAAAAGGTGTTCGATCATGTCATATCTGTACTTGTATCTATTCATTGGTTGGCTCCTAGGTTTGTGTTGGGCGCTGGTGTTGGGAAGGAGGTATGTACGTAATACGGCGGGTCGAAATCTGGGTGGTATCTTAGCAGGACGCGAACGTTGCGGGGGTCTCTGGGAATCCATCCCGTGGGGTTGTTTTTGCTGCCCTGTCGCTCCAGTGCGAAACCTATTTCTCCTAGGTTGACCTCGACATCGCGTAGAACCAGGGAGTGGTTCTCTGGAAGGCTTGGATCGAGATCAAGCCACTCTTGTATCTCTTCTCCTCTCATTCTTATCGCCGTTGCCGTGGCAAGTTCGGCGGTTTCTAGATCTTTGTATCTTCCTGCGACTTTTCCTGAGAATGGTATTCCGGGGGGATCGGGGTTTTGAAGTGTTCTTTGCCTGAGGTAGTGGTCTGATTTCTCTACATGGCGCTCCAGTGTGTGTCCGAGTTGTTCGCCGTTATGGTATTCGTTTGCTTGAAGGCTGCCTCCGGGTATGTAGTCAGAAATTTCGATCTGAGGATTGTTGTTTTTCTCTTCTTCGGCGAGTTCCGGGTCTCCTGTGGGAAAGTTGAATTCATTACTTTCGAAGTATCCCTGTGAACCGCTGCTTCCACCGTGAAAGGAGTCGCCTAAACTTGTGCCGGGAGTGTCCGCATGGTTGTGTTCCGTGCCAGCGGTGGGGGTGTCGAGAGGACCTCCGCCGTTATGGGAGGGACCGCCACCTTCTCCGCTGCCTCCAGCCATGGCCATCTCGGGCTCTCGAAGAGGGCTGATGGCCCAGGGGGCGTCAGGATCCGTGGAGTCGAGCTGCTCGGGTAGGTCCGCATCGATGTCCTCCAGAATCCGGAAGAGTTCGGGGTCGTTGCGGATCATCTCGGCGAGGGTGAGTTCTTCCTGCGCCTCCCGGCTGGTGAGCTCAGGCAACTCGGCTCCGACAACGTCGTGTTCCGGGGCTCTAACGTGCTCTGGCGCGTCGGCGCGCTCTAGTGGGGACGCCTCGTCGGAGACTGGCACGTCGCTGTTTGATGTGGTGGATGGCCTGTCAGGTACTTCCTGGGACAGTGGGGGTGTGTCTGGGGTGGTGGGCGGTCCCTGGGTCTGGCTGTTCTCCAAATCGGAGAGGGATTCGTTCATCCCACCGATGCCGGAGGACTCGTAGTGGTCGTCGGCGCTGATGCCGCCCTCTTCCGGGGCCTGCGGGCTCTGCGAGCCGGAGTCCGCAGACCGGGGCCGGTTGCCACCGTTGCCGTTGCCTTCGGAGCCGTCATATCCGCCGGAGCCCTCGCCTCCGCCAGGTACGCCCTCCCCGCTTCCGATGCCGCCGAAGATGCGGGTGAGGCGGGAGGCTGCCATCGGAACGCCCACCACGGCCCCCACACCTGTCATGGACAACGCGACGCCGCCCACGATGAAGGCCGCGTTGGTGCCCAGCGTGCCCCACGCGTATCCGGGGCGCTCCTCCAACTCGGTCCAGGGGAAGAACCCGTGCAGGGCACTGAGTCCGGCGTCCGTGCTGACCTGGACACCCTCTCCGAAACTGTTCGTCCAGTCCTGGGTCTCCGGGTTCCAGACCCCGGCCGCCGCTCCCATGCCAGCGAGGACGTCGCCCCAGTAGGCGTCGAAGTTGTCACCCCAGTCGCCGGTGAACCATCCCGGTTCGCCGTAGGCTCCGACCGCGCCGCCCACGTCCTCGACGCTGCCCCGCACCACGTCCCAGGCCGCCCAGGCGGCGTCCACGGTCCAGAAGTGGTCGATGCCCTGCGGGGTGCCCCACGGTGTGGCGACGTTCTCCAGCGGTTCATCGAAGCCGTAGACCATCTCGTCGGCACCCGGCTGGGTGGTGCCCTCGGCGTCGCCCGCGATGAAGGTCGTGCCGCCGAACGTACCGGTGATTGCGTTGGCGCACGTCCGCTCGGCCTCCTGGTACTCGTGTACCAGCCCGTTGATGCGGCTGAGGAGGGCGTCGTGCTCCTGGCCTTTCTTGCTCTCGAAGTCGAAGGGGTGCTCACCGCTGTTCCAGTCCTCGTTCCCCTCGATGTCGGCGAGGAATTGACGGGCCTCGCCCTGTGCGGCAATCAGTTCGCCGCGGATCCGCTGAGCCGTCTCGGCGAAGGTCTCCAGGGCTTGGGCCGCCGTGTTCAGGGCTGTCTCGGCCTCGTCGCCCTTGGTCGACACGGGGTCCACCGCGGCGAAGAGGGTCTCGGACTCAGGGGCGCTGTAGACGGACTGGAGGCCGGCCCAGGTCGACTTGATGTCGTGGCCCGCCTGGGAGATGTCGCCGCCGTCCGACTTCATGCCAGCGGCGGCGGATTCGATTTCCCAGGTGTTGGCCGCGGGGATGGGGATCGCGTCCGGGTTGATCAAGCCGTCACTCACGGGGATGTCTCCGTCGGGGTGGGGGCGGGGGCGAGACGAGTGGCACTGGGGGAGGAGTGGGACCCGGTCCGCGTGGGCGTCGGTTCGCTCAGTAGGGGCTGACGGGTTGGCCGCCCCCGGCGCCGTCCACCGGTTCGGGGATCTTTCCGGCGTTGGCCTGGGACTCGGCGGCCATCTCCAGGTTTCCGTTCACGTAGTACAGGGTGGCGTCGCTCGCTCCGGTGACCGCGCTGGAGGAGATGGAGACCATGTCACCGATCTCGCCGAAGTAGTGGTCGGCGAACTCCGCCAGGGCCATGCCGATGGGGTCGCTGGCGGCCCCGCTGCTGGCCTCGTTGAGGTGGGTCTCCAGGGAGCTCATGTGACTGGTGAGTCCTTCGGTGCCCTCCTCGTCGCCCACATGACCTGAGACGCTCGTCAGGATCGCGCTGACCTCCGAGGGCTGGATGTTCCACGCCGACAAGTGGCTCTCCTTCGGTCGCGGGGGCGCTGTAAGTCGATTCCTCTGCGTTGTCGAATGATGTCGCAGACGGCACAAGAAGGTCCAATCACTATGAAAGACCTTTTGAGGGCAGGCGGACACCTGTCATACCTGGTGGGAGGGATATCGGTTCCGTGCCCAGCCGCTGTGGGGGTCCATGTCACGTGTCCGGAACCGGTCAGCGCGCCTGTGGACGACGAAGTCCCCGTCTGCCCGGTGTCGGCGGACGGGGACTGCTGGTTCTGCGGTTAGTGGTGGGTGTTCTTGGTGCCTCTGATGAAGGCGTGCCACTCGGTGCGGTCGAACATGAGAGGCGCTTGCTCCGGCGCCTTGGAGTCGCGGACCGCGTGGAGGGTCGGTGTGTCCGCCACCTCTACGCACGCCTGAGCGTTAGCGCTGTAAGAGGACTTGCGGAACGCCAGGTCGAACATCGGTATCACTCATGTCCTTCTACGTGTAGTCGTCACGCAACATCTGCTCGATGAACTCCACCGATGGGCCGGGCAGAAGTGCCGAGCCTTGTAGGTGCCCGTACACGTCGTTGTGCCGTTCGATCTGGTGGGGTTCCTCCAGGAACAGGCTAGTAGTGACCGACTCGGTGAACGCGAGTGTCTGGTCCAGAGGGTCCTCGAAGTCGAGAAGGATGAAGGAGCCGAGCATCGCGGAGTGGGCGCCTGCGGAGAAGGGAAGCACTCGGAGGTCCACGTTGTGCCTGGTGGCCGAGTTGACGAGGTGCTGAAGCTGCTCACGCATGACGCCAGGTCCGCCGACCATTCGGCGTAGGGTGCCCTCGTCGAGGATCGCGTACAGCTTGGCCGGGTGCACACCCTCCAGGATCCTCTGTCGCTCCAACCTGGCCTGTACATGACGCTCGACGACGCTGGCGGGATGGGCGGCGCCTCCGCGAAAGATGGCGGCCGCGTAGTCGGGTGTCTGGAGGAGGCCGGTGATGACCTGCGCTTCGAAGGTGCGGATGATCGACGCTTCGGTTTCGAAGTCGGGCAGTGCCCCCGGGCCGAAGACATCACGGTAGTCAGACCACCAGCCACGCTGCTTCGCTTCCTTCGCGAGCTGCATGAGTCCCTCGCGGTAGCGCTCATCAGAGACCTTGTACAGATCGAGGAGCTTGCTCAGATCCGCCTGGTTGATGCCCTGATCCGCGCGTTCGATCCGCGTGATCTTGGAGTGCTGCCAGCCGAGGGTCTTGGCTGCGGTAGCTCCGGTCAGCCCCGACTCCTCCCGGAGTTTGCGTAGCTCTGCGGCGAGACGGCGACGGCGCACGCTGGGGCTTTGGGCACGGGGACGACGCATGGACCGATGGTAACGCTTCACGCCACCCCAATCTCTGGAGTTTGCTTCCAGTCTCTTGCTAAATCGCAGTTTGCTATGCATGATGTTGGTAGTCAGCTTATTGCTCAGAGTAGTGGCTGAGTGCTTCGGTGCGGAGCGTTTCGTGTGAATCACATGAGACCTGCCGCCATGCTCAGCAGATCCGGATCGCCGTGAGGAGCGAGGAACGAGGATGAAAACCACTGGTCAGTTCAAGGGAAACGAGGCTGCCGGGCCCTCTGGCAAGGATTCGGGAAGCGGGGAGTGGCAGGCCTTCGGCAGGCGGGTTGAGCAACTCCGGCTGGCGGCGGGACTCTCCCACGAGGACCTCGCCATGCGCGAGGCGCTGAGCGCCGACGAGCTGCGCCGCGTCGAGTCCGGAACCACTGTCCCGTTCCGCTCCACCGCGAACTACCTCGACGGGAGGACCGGGGCGAGGGGACGCCTGGTCAACGCCTGGGCCCGCGCGACCATCAACGCCCACCTCGCGTCCGGAGCGCCCCCGCACGGGCTCGACTCCGGTGCGGGCACCGTCCGCGAGTTCCACCCCGGGCTCATTCCCGCGTCACTCCAGACCCACGACTACTCCACCGCTCTGGGCCGGGACCACGGCCGTGGCAGGAAGAGCGGGTGGAACAGGAGCGACGGCCTGCGCGTGGTCGTCAACGAGACGGCCCTGCGCACCGCGATCGGCGGCCGGGAGGTGATGCGCGAACAACTGCGGCGTCTCCGCTGCTCCGTTCGCGACAGCGGTCTGCGCTTCCAGATCATCCCCCGGGAAGCACGCGAACACCCCTGCCCCATGGGTCCCTTCCGCCTGCTGACGCTGGGCCCCTCCTACACCGTCGCCCACGTCATGGCTCCCTGCGGCGACGGCCAGCTCATCACCGAACCCGGCGACGTCCAAGCGTTCATCGACCTGTTCGAGGACCTGCGCGGCGCCGCGCTTCCGACGGCCGAATCCCTGGACCTGCTCACCGACATCGCGGCCGCGTTCGACACGACTCCCGCACGCAGGGCCATCACGGCCGGTCAGGCCGACAGTGACACGTCCACACCGCTCGGCGGTGTCGCCGCCCAGCACGCCGCCCGCTGAAGCCGGAAGAAAGAGAAAAGCCCTGGCGGGTGCAATCACACCCCCAGAGCAGGCCGACATCCAAGCAATAACCAGAAAGCGAGCTGTCGACATGTCCATTGTGCCGCAGGTGATACCCGCCGATTCCCGGTGGAAGGCCCGGATCTACCCCGGAACCCTCTCCCGGATGTCCGACGTCCGAGCCGACGTGCGCACCGACCTGGCCGGGTTCGACGACGACCTGGTCGAGACGGTGGTCCTGTGCGCCAGCGAGGCCGCCGCCAACGCCGTCGAGCACACCTGTTCCGGAGAACCCGGAGGACGTGTGCTCCGCTCTCTGTTCCTCACCAACCCCGGTGTCCTGCGCCTGGTCCTGGTGGACGACGGCGCCCGGGAGACCGCGCCGCGCATACCCGAACAGCGCACCGAGACGGAGTGGATGACCGCCGAACGCGGACGCGGACTCCTCCTCATCGACAACCTCGCACAGACCTGGGGTACCTACCCGGTCGTCCCGTTCCCCTTCTGCGCCGACCTGGGAACGGCCGTGTGGGCCGAGTTCACCATCCCCGGTACGGGCGAGGCCCTCCGATGACCGCCGTCACCGTGAACCCGCGCATGCGGGAGGTGCTCGGCGCACCCCGGGGCCGTCGCTTCTCCCGCCCCTCGCACACCTCCGAGCCCACCCCGCTCACGAGGGAACAGCGGCTCCTCGAAGAGATGCGCAGCAACCCACGGGTCGCCTACCGGCTCGAACACGGGGTCCTGCCCCATTGGATGAGGGTGGCCGAGGAGCGCCGCGTTCAGCGGAACCGGGCCTCGTCCCGGCCAGGCGTTCTGGAGGAGGGAACCGAACCCGCCGAGGGCGGACGCCACCGCCGCCACCAGCGGCCCCTCCGCGAACGGTTCCGGTGGTCCGACTGGCGGATGCTGGCCTACGGCGCGGCCGTCGCGGGCGGGTCCCTTCTCGGCCAGGTCTTCGCCATGCCGCCCTGGTGGCGTGTCCTCTCGCCCGTTCGCCCGCCCGCTCGCTCGTTCGGCTGTCCACAGCCTGTGGACAGCGGTGGCCGCCACGCCGGGACCTCCGGTGTCGGAGCGGTGAGGGCGCCGCCCTGTCACTCTGTCACCCTGTCGGTTCGTCGCCGTGTCGACTCGTCGGCATGTCCCCGCGTCCACTTGTCCACAGGCTGTGAACGGAATCCGCCGCGTCCGCCCGGAAACGACGGGGCCGGACGTGCGGCCCCGGGAACGACGGACGCCCCGGCCGTTTCCGGCCGGGGCGTCGCGTGTACCGAGCGCCGGACGCTACAGGATGATCCGCATCGGCTCTTCCAGGATCTCCGCGAGGTCCTTGAGGAACGCGGCGCCCACGGCGCCGTCCACCGCGCGGTGGTCCACCGACAGCTCCAGGGAGATCCGGTTGCGCACGGCGACCTCGCCGTCCACGACCACCGGCTCCTGGCGCATCGCGCCGACCGCGAGGATGGCGGCCTCCGGCGGGTTGATCACCGCGGAGAAGCTGTCCACGCCGAACATGCCCAGGTTGGACACGCTGAACGTGCCGCCGCTCATCTCCTGCGGCTTGAGCTTGCCGTCACGGGCCTTGCCCGCCAGCTCGCGCGTGCGCGTGGAGATCTCCGACAGCGTCGCCTTGTCGGTGTCGTGCAGCACCGGCACCACGAGCCCGGCGTCCACGGCCACGGCCACACCGACGTTGACCCGGTGGTGCTGGAGCAGCTTGTCGTCCACCCACGAGGTGTTCACCGCCGGGTGCAGCTTCAGCGCCGTCGCGCTGGCCTTGACGATCAGGTCGTTGAAGCTGACCTTCACGCCCGTGCTGGACAGCTGCTCGTTGATCTGCGCGCGGAAGGCCTTGAGCTTCTCGGCGTCGATCGTGCGGCGCAGGTAGAAGTGCGGCACCGTCTGCTTGCTCTCGGTCAGGCGGCGCGCGATCACCTTGCGCACGTTGCTGACCTTGAGCTCCTCGGAGGCGCGGCCGTCGTCGAAGGCCGGAGCGGTCGCCGCCTTCTCCGCGGCGGGCTTGGCCTCCTCCTTGGGCTGCGCGGCGGGTGCGGCCTGCTCGGCGGCACCGCCTTCCCGGGCGGCCTCGATGTCGGCGCGCACGATCCGGCCCTTGGGGCCCGACCCCTGGATCTTGTTGATGTCCAGGCCGTACTCCTTGGCCAGGCGCCGGGCCAGCGGGGAGGTGCGCGGGCGCGCGGCCTCGTCGCCGGAGGCCGGGGCGGATTCCTCGGACTCCTCCGCCTCCTTCTCCGTGCCCTCGGCGGCCTCCTGGATCTCCTCCGCCTTCTCGCCCTGCTCCTCCGCGGCGGGCTCGGGCTCCGAGCCGCCGTCGCCGGAGTCCTCGGGCACCGCGTCAGGGGAGTCGGCGATCACGCCGATGACCGCGCCGATCGGCACCGTCTCACCCTCGGAGACGGACTGCTTGACCAGGTAGCCGTCCTCGTAGGCCTCGTACTCCATGACGGCCTTGTCGGTCTCGATCTCGACCAGGACGTCACCGGAGGCGACCTTGTCGCCCACGTTCTTGACCCACGTGCTGATGACGCCTTCCTCCATGGTGTCGGAGAGGCGCGGCATCTGGATCTCGCTCATGCTTGAAACTCCCTCTACCCGACCCGTTTGCCGACGGCGCTCAGGGTCTCCTTGATGGCGGTGCTGATCGACTCGACCGACGGCAGGGCCGCCGTCTCCAGCGGCTTGGCGTAGGGCATGGGGACCTCCGCCATCGCCACCCGGCGGACCGGGGCGTCGAGGTAGTCGAAGGCGCCCTCCTGGATCGAGGCGGCGATCTCCGCGCCGATCCCGTAGGTCAGCCAGTCGTCCTCGCAGATCACCGCGGAGCCGGTCTTCTTGACCGAGTCCACGAAGGTCTGGCGGTCCAGCGGCCGCAGGCTGCGCAGGTCGACGACCTCGACGTCGATGTCCTCCTCGGCCAGCTTCTCGGCGACCTGGTTCGCGACCATGGCCATCCGGGAGTAGCCGATGAGGGTGATGTCGCTGCCCTCGCGGGTGACCTTGGCGCGGCCGATGGTGGCGACGTTGTCGTTCTCCGGCTCGGCGTAGTCGTCGGGGACCTCGCCCTTGGAGTTGTACAGGCCCAGGTTCTCCAGGAACAGGACCGGGTCGTCGTCGCGGATCGCCGCGCGCAGCATCTGCGAGGCCTCGGCCGGGGTGCTGGGAGCGAGCACCTTCAGGCCGGGGATGAACGAGTAGAACAGCTCGATGTTCTGCGAGTGCGTGGCGCCGAGCTGCTGGCCGCCGCCGCCGGGCGTGCGGATGACCATGGGCACGCTCGTCTGTCCGCCGAACATGCCGTAGATCTTGGCGGCGTGGTTGATGATCTGGTCGATGGCGATCAGCGAGAAGTTGATCGTCATCAGCTCGACGACCGGGCGCAGGCCCAGCATGGCCGCGCCGACGGCCGCGCCGACGAAGCCCTCCTCGGCGATCGGGGTGTCCTTGACCCTGCGCGGGCCGAACTCCTTGAGCAGGCCCTCGGTGATCTTGTAGGAGCCCTCGAAGACGCCGATCTCCTCGCCCATGACGAGGACGTTCTCGTCGCGGACCATCTCGGCGCGAAGGGTGTCCCGCAGAGCCTGGCGGTAAGTGATCACAGACATGTGGGTTCCTTCCCTACTCCGCGAACACCGGGTCGGCGGGCATGCGGGTGGACTCGTTGGGCACCGGGGTGGCGTAGGTGTAGTCGAAGAGGGTGGAGACCTCCGGGTGCGGGCTGTTCTCGGCGAAGTCCGCGGCCTCGGCGACCTCGGCCTTGACGGAGGCGGCGATCTCCTCGCGCAGCTCGTCGGTGAGGACGCCCTCCTCGGTGAGCCTGGCCTCGAACAGGGCGATCGGGTCGTTCTCCTCCGACCGCGCCTCGTCCTTCTGCTCGTCGGTGCGGTACTTGGCCGGGTCGACCACGGAGTGGCCCTTCATCCGGTAGCTCCACGCCTCCAGCAGGAACGGGGTCTGCTCCTCGCGGGCGCGCTCGATGAGCCTGGACGCGGTGTCGCGGACCGCGAGCACGTCGCGGCCGTCCACGCGCTCGCCCTCGATGCGGAAGGCGGCGCCGCGCTTGTACAGGTCGGGCTCGGCGGAGGACATCTCGACCGTGGTGCCCATGCCGGTGAAGTTGTTGATCACCACGAAGACGATCGGCAGGTTCCACAGCTTGGCGATGTTGAGCGTCTCGTGCCAGGCGCCGATGTTGGTGGTGCCGTCGCCCATCTGGCACATGACGACCTCGTCGCCGCCCCGGTAGGAGACGGCGAGCGCGGCGCCGGCGGCCAGCGGCAGCTGTCCGCCGACGATGCCGTAGCCGCCGAGCATGCGGGTCTCGGTGTCGTACATGTGCATCGAGCCGCCCCAGCCCTTGGACACGCCGTCGGTGCGCCCGTAGAGCTCGGCCATGACCCGCTTGGGGTCCATGCCCTTGCCGATCGCGTACCCGTGGTCACGGTAGTTCGTGAACAGGTAGTCGCGCTCCTGGAGGGCGGTCATCAGGCCGACGACCGTGGCCTCCTCGCCGAGGTTGAGGTGACAGTAGCCGCCGATCCTGGCCTGGGTGTAGGCCTGGGCCGTGCGCTCCTCGAACCGCCGGATGAACACCATCTGGCGGTAGTAGTCGAGGAGGGTGTCGGGCTTCTCGTCGGCGAGGCCGGGGGAGGTGTCCTTGCGGGTGGTACGCCGCCGGGTCCCTGAGGACCTGGCGGTGCGGCCCTTCGGCTTGGCCGTGTCAGCCATGGTGTGCCTTTCTACGTACGAGAAGGCCTGGGGCCCCGGGTCTGTGGACCGGGGTACCAGGCCCGCCGTGGCCGCGCTGTCGGGTGCGACCGTGGCGTGCGCAGCCACCCGGCTCATGCGGTGGCGGCGCTCTGTGGCTGTTGCGGGGCGCGTCCCGGGGGAGGGTGGCTCGTCCTCTCCCGGACACGAAGCGCTGGTGGGGTCTCGTGTGCAGTTGTCCGCAGAACCCCTGCCGCATTGCTTCCCGGTCTGCACCCGCGTATGCGTCCGTGGTCCGGCGCGGCGGTTGCCGGTCGCACGGGTTCGTCCACCGGCCGGATGAACGACTCCGCTTGCCCGGGAGGGGTTCGCTCGTGTGTGATGTGTGTCGCGCACACTCTACGGTCTGATCGATGATCGATCAATACAACTCTATGGCAGAAGGTCCGGTTTCGGTGCGACGGGGCAGGTCACCGCGCTCCCGCGGAACGGGGATGCTGGGCGGTCCCGGGGCCAGGGGTCAGCGGGCGCTCTCGTGGGACTTCAGCGCGGCCTCCACGTAGTTGAGCACGTGGTCGCTGAGCATCTGTCCCACCGCGGGGTCGCCCTCGACGAAGGCGCGCGTGATCTGGGCGTGGTCGGCGGCCTTGGCGTGCAGCTCCATGTTCAGCCAGCGCACCGACAGCGCGGTCCACACCTCCACGCCCAGCGACTCCCAGGTGTGCAGCAGCACGCTGTTGCGGGCGGCGCGCACGACCTCGCGGTGGAACTCCACGCTGTGCCGGATCTGCTCGGACACGTCGCCCTGGGCGGTCGCCCGCTGGAGCGCCTCCACCTCCCGCTCCAGGGGGGAGGGGTCGTCGGCCAGCCGGGGCGCGGCCAACTGCGCCGCGACCAGCTCCAGCCCGGCGCGCACGGGGTAGATCTCCGCCATGTCCTGGACGCCGAAGGCCCGCACCCGGGCGCCCTTGTTGGGGACGGTCTCGATCAGGCGCAGGGTCTCCAGCTCGCGCAGCGCCTCGCGCACCGGCGCCTGGCTCACCCTCAGCTCCGTGGCGACGCGGCGTTCCACGATCCGCTCGCCGGGCTGCCAGCGACCGGACAGCAGGCCCTCGACCAGTACCTGCCGGATCTGCTCCCTGAGCGGCTCACGGGCCAGCTTCGAGGGATCATCCGGCAGCTGGGGCAGGTCGACCATCCAGGGCCCTTCCGTTCCACGTCCAGCACACGGCCCGTGCGCGGACCGGCTCGCTCAGCGTCGTACAAGCTCTCTGAAGAGTGCCACACACCCGCGGGTCAACCGGACAGCAGGCCTCGAACCGCTAACAGAAGGCTCACGAACAGGTCGCATGGCGGTGAACCGCCAACGTCCAGTGTCGGGGCGTGGGGCAAAGTCCGAGGTGGCGGCGAACGCACGTGGGCCACCACACCACCGACGGGGGGAACTGTCCGGGTAGGCTCATCTGTCGGCAATATTCACACAAAGCTGTACGGAGCGTGACGCACGTAACGACGAGGAGTTCGATGAGGCGCCCTGACCTGCGCCGCCTTCATCCGCGCTCAAGCGGTCCGCGCCGACTGGTCCGGGCCGAGCACACGGCGCACCGTAGACGCCACGGTCGACACCCCTTGTTCCTCGGACGCCGATCCTGCCCAGAGGCCGGTCACGACGTAGTGAACCAGCCCGAAGGACCGGCCGTCGAACGGAGTGGGCGGAGAGTAGTGAACTCTCCGTCATGTCCACTCCGAGTCGGCGCTGAGGACGTCAGATCAGTTCCAGTAACCACGGCTAGCCCGTCCCCCACGCTTCACAAGTGCCACAGGCAAGCCCACGACGTGTGAGACAGCACTGAGCACATGACGCACTCTTCGAGGACACGACGACATCCACGGGCGAGGCAGTTGACCGAGCCACACGACAGGCAAGAGCGGGCGACACCGCTCCCGGGACCCTACAGCGGACCGATCCCCATGGTTCGTACCACCGTGTACGACCCGGGGCGGCCCGTCGTGCGCCCGGTCCGATGGCCCAGTGTGAGCGAGATCGCGTGGGGAATCGCGTCGGACCGCATCGCCATCATGCTCGCCGTGGCGCTGCTCGTCATGACGATGCTGGCCGCGGGGCCGCTGCACCCGGTCGACAACTTCCTGAACGAGCTGCCCCGGCCCTACTGGGACACGCTCCGCGAGCCCATGATCCTGTGGCCGGACACCGTCGCCTCCCGTGCGGTCGCGCTGCCGGTCCTGGGCGTCACCGCGCTCCAGCTGGCCTACTGGCATCGCAGCTGGCGTCCGATCGTGCTGGGCGCGGTCGGCGTCGTGGGGATGATGTCCCTGGTGTCGGTGATGAAGCTGGCCATCAACCGCGGGCACGCCAAGGACTTCAACCCCGACTTCTTCATGGGGCCGGGCAACGTGGCCTTCCCGTCCGGGCACGGGGCGAACGCGATCCTCATCTACGGCCTGGTGCTCTTCCTGATCATCCGGTTCGGGGCGGCCCGGCCGCACATCATCCGGCGCCTGGCGTACTGCATCGTCGCCATCGCCCTGCTCCAGTCCATCGTCTCGATCTACCTGCACTTCCACTGGTTCACGGATCTGATGGCGGGGATGGTCGCGGGCGGTTTCGCACTGAGGGTGACCATCCGGCTGGACCGGATGATCCCGTCCGGGCGCACCACGCAGTGGTGGCCCTGGTACGGCGAGGGGGACGGTGCGCTTCCCGTGAGGGACTGAGCCGCCCTCCCACCCGTGGCACCGCGCCCGTCGGACCCGGTCCGGCGGGCGCCGCGCTCGTCCGCGGTCCCGACGCCCGTCCGGGACGGGGCCAAGTGCGCCGACGTGTCGGCGCGCCGCGTACGTGCTGGTGGGGGCGCTGGCGGGTCCGTGGAACCGACGTGGGGGAGCCGTGAGGGCTCCCCGCGGTCAGGCCCCGGCCTCCACCAGTTCCCGCATGCGGGCCAGACGTTGCAGGAACATCCGGTCCATCACAAACCTTAGTACGGTTCTGTCCACAACGGGACCGAAGAGGCTGGCGAATTCCACCCGGTCCGTGTAGGCGGTCCCGGCCCCCTCGGGCGCCGTCGTGTGCGTGTGCCGGAAGAACCGGAACATGCCGCGCAGTTGGAGGTCGGTGAAGTGGTCGCCCTCCTCGAAGGAGTCGATGACGCCGACCCAGCGCACGGGGAGGAGCCCGGCCAGGCGCCAGCGCATCACCATCGTCTCGCCCACGGCGAAGCCCGCCTCGGGCCAGCGCAGGACGCGTACCCCGCCGGGCATGGAGTCCTCCAGGCCCGACCGGCTCGTGCAGAACGCGAACACCCGGTCGGGCGGCGCGTCGAAGTGGGCCGTGTAGACCGCCGTGCTCGTGGCACGGGGGCGTTCGGTGGTGTTCGGGCCGCTCAGGAGCCCGCGTTCGTCGATCTCGCGTCCGGCCATGGTGTCCCTCCAGGTCCACTCGGCATCGGCCTACCCCGGCGCCCCCGGAGGGAACCCGGGCGGGGGCGCCGTGCGGGGTGGGGCTGTTCGCGGGGTGCTGTGTCGGGCGGCGCCGTGTGGGGTGGCGCCGTGCGGGGTAGCGCTGTGCCGGATGTCCGGGCCCGGGGTCGGACGCGGGCGGCCCCGTTCCCTCCGGCGGAGGCGGGGCGGCGCCGTGGCGGGAGACACCGGTTCCGGAACGGGGAATGAGCCGTCATCCCTTTTGGGAATACCCCTCAGGGGTATATTGCTTGTAGTGACACGCCGACGGGGTGGACGTCTGTCCCGTGGATACCCCTAAGGGGTATGTTGCGAGAGTGAGGAGGAGAACGACATGACCGCAGGTGAACACGGACCGCACGGCCACGGAGGTGACCGGGCCCGGTGGCGGGACGAGAGCCCCGAGGGGCGTGCCGGGTACACGAACCCCTCAGCTCATGAGACACACGAGGGGCATGAGGGGTACGCCAGTCACGGCACGCACACGGCTCACGCCGGTACCCCGGGGCATGGTGAGCGCTCCAGCCACAGGGATCGCCAAGGCCCCAGCAGCGCCGATGAGCATGCCGGTGACGGGGACGCCCCCGGACACGGTGAGCACGCCGGTCACGGTGGCCACAGCGGTCATGGGGGTCACGGTGGCCATGGGGGCCACGGGGACCACGCCGCGATGTTCCGGACCCGCTTCTGGTGGAGCCTGCTGCTCAGCGTTCCCGTGGTTCTCACCAGTCACATGATCTCCGGCTGGCTCGGCTACCAGGTCCCCTCCGCGCTGACCTGGGTGCCGCCGGTACTCGGCACCGTCGTCTACCTCTACGGCGGCTGGCCCTTCCTCTCCGGCGTCGTCGGCGAGCTCCGCGAGCGCAGGCCCGGCATGATGACCCTGGTCGCCATGGCGATCACCGTCGCCTTCGGCTCCAGCATGCTCGCCACGTTCGGCGTGGTGGGCATGGAACTCGACTTCTGGTGGGAGCTGGTCCTGCTGGTCGTGGTCATGCTCCTCGGCCACTGGCTGGAGATGCGCGCCCTCGGCCAGGCGTCCGGTGCCCTGGAGGCCCTGGCCGCGCTCCTGCCCGACCGCGCCGAGAGGGTCGGCGCCGACGGGGGGATCGAGGAGGTGGGCCTCGCCGACCTGCGCACCGGCGACACCGTCCTGGTCCGCTCCGGCGGGCGCGTCCCCGCCGACGGCACCGTGGTCGGAGGCGGTGCCGCCATGGACGAGTCGATGATCACCGGCGAGTCCCGCACGGTCACCCGTTCCGAGGGCGACCGCGTCGTCGCCGGGACCGTCGCCACCGACTCCTCAGTCCGGGTCCGCGTCGACGCGGTCGGCGAGGACACCGCCCTGGCCGGTATCCAGCGGCTCGTCAGCGAGGCGCAGGAGTCCCGTTCGCGCTCGCAGGCGCTCGCCGACCGGGCCGCCGCCCTCCTGTTCTGGTTCGCCCTGGTCGCCGCCGTGCTCACTGCCGCCGTGTGGACCCTGCTCGGCGAGGCCACCGAGGCCGTCGAACGCACCGTGACCGTCCTGGTCATCGCCTGCCCGCACGCCCTGGGGCTGGCGATCCCGCTGGTCATCGCGATCTCCACGGCCGTCTCCGCCCGCAACGGCATCCTGGTCAAGGACCGCATGGCCCTGGAGCGGACCCGCCTCGTGGACACCGTGCTCTTCGACAAGACCGGCACCCTGACCAAGGGCGCCCCCGCCGTCACCGACACCGCCGCCGCCTCCGGGCGCACCTCCGAGCGGGTGGTGGCCCTGGCCGGTGCGGTCGAGGCCGACTCCGAGCACCCGCTCGCCAGGGCGATCGTCCGGGCGGCGCGGGAGGCGGGCCCGGTGCCCGCCGCCACCGGCTTCCGGTCGCTGACCGGACGCGGCGTCCGCGCCTCGGTCGAGGGCTCCGACGTGCACGTGGGCGGCCCGTCCCTGCTGGAGTCGCTCGGTCTCACCGAGCCGGACGACCTGGCCGGACGCACCGGGCCCTGGCGTGAGCGCGGCGCGACGGTGCTGCACGTGGTCGTGGACGGCGAGGTGGCCGGAGCCCTGGCGCTGGCCGACGAGGTCCGCCCCGAGTCGGCCGCGGCCGTCCGGCGGCTCCAGGAGCGGGGCGTGCGCGTCGCGATGGTGACCGGCGACGCCCGCAACGTGGCCGACGCCGTGGCCGAGCGGCTCGGCCTCGACGAGGTCTTCGCCCAGGTCCTGCCCGACCAGAAGGACGCCGTGGTCCGCGACCTCCAGTCGAGGGGGAACCGGGTGGCGATGGTCGGCGACGGTGTGAACGACGCGCCCGCCCTGGCCAGGGCGGACGTCGGCATCGCGATCGGCGCGGGCACCGACGTGGCGATCGAGTCCGCCGGGGTCGTGCTGGCCTCGGACGACCCGCGCGGCGTGGTGGCGGTCCGCGAGCTGTCGGCGGCCGGTTACCGCAAGATGGTGCAGAACCTCGTGTGGGCCGCCGGATACAACGTGCTCGCCGTCCCGCTGGCCGCCGGGGTGCTGGCGCCGGTCGGGATCGTGCTCGCCCCGGCCGTGGGAGCGGTGCTGATGAGCCTGTCCACGATCATCGTGGCGCTCAACGCCCAACTCCTGCGCCGGGTGGACCTGAGCGCCTCCTCCTGAGGGGCGAAGGTCCCGTCGACGGCGGGATCGGACCCGGTAATCTCTGGAGATCGCGGCGCCCCTCCGGTAGCGGGAGGGGCATCGCGACAGGCCACCGTCCCGATCGGATACGGGACGGTGGCTGCCTCGTTCCCGCAGCTCAGCGAGGTTTCACGTGAAACCTTCGAGCTGGACGCGGGCGTCTCAGCCGAAGATGTCCTCCGCGCGCTCGACCTCGCTGGCGCGACGAACCCACGTCCGCAGGGTCTCCAGGTCGGTGCAGGAATCGACGCGCTGGCGGACCTCGTCGGAGACGGTCAGACCGCGTGCGTCGAGGAAGAGCAGGACGCTGTTCGCGGCCTCGGCCGCACGGCCCTCCTCGCGGCCCTCCTCGCGGCCCTCCTCGCGGCCCATATGGACGTACTTGCGGGCGAAGTCGCTCTGCCACTTGTAGGTGTCCAAGGCCATCAAGCCCTCCAACTCCTTCCGGGCGGCCTCCTGAAGACCGGCCAGTACGTAGTCATAGTAAAACGTGCGGTTCTTCGGAGCGGTGGAGTCAAGCGCCTCCACCACCGTTTTCAGGGTGCGCGGGTCGGTGTCCCCGTGGGCGTAGGCCGACAGCACCGCGAGTTCGGGCATCGCGCGTGCCTGCTCCACATCAGTGACGACGGGAGTGTTGCCCGGACCGATCACCAACGGCCTCAGCACGAAGCCGGGATGGCCGATGCTGATGGGCTTGGCGCACCAGCGCGCCATCGCGTCGTCAGGGCACAGGACCACGAGCACGGCGGGGCACTCCAGGCGGACGTGCAGGTTGACCAGGTAGGCGGGCCAACTCGCCCGTTTCTCCTTGTCCCGGTCGTGCTGGCGTTCCACGACGATCGCCAGCACGTTACGGGTCCCGTCGCGGAGCAGTGTGGCTCCGTCGCTGTTGAGTTCCTTCGGGTCACAGTTGGTGAGAACCGAAGTGGTGGGCAGCGCCTCGGTGTGGTGGGGGACATCGAATCCCAAGGACTCCTTGAGTAGCACTGAGGCCAGGGCTGGTTGGTTCTGGATGATCCGTAGTGGGATCTCATGGGCTCGGCTGGGCATACGTCTCCTTGTCGGTGCTGTCGGTGCTGTCGGTGCTGAAGTCACGCGGGCGCGGCCTGGCGCTGTCGGTCGAGCCGGGTGTGCGGCAGGCCGGAGAGCACGTACCGCTCCCGGGGTCCGGCGGCCCTGACCACCCCGGAACGGGGCGCGGGCTCACCGAGCAGGTCGCCGCCGGGGTCGTCCTTCCACTGCTGGCGCAGGGCGGCGGCGCGTTCCACGGCGAGGGCGAACGCGCGCCGGACCTCCTCCGTCTCGGAGGCGAGGCCGGGGCCCCGGGGCGCGGCGGAGGTCCGGAGTTCGGGAACACGGGGTGCCGGGACGCGGGGCGCGCGGGTGCCGGACACAGCGGCGCGTGAGCGCTCGTGGGCGGCGAAGTAGGGCCTGACCAGGGCGATGTCCTCGGCCGGAAAGGACGTGCTGGGCGGAGCCAGACGGGGAGGTGGAAGCGGGGCCGGGGGAGGGGCGGGGACGTAGCGCCGCACGCGGGTGGAGCGGCGTCGGCGGCGACCGGCCACCGTGGAGTGGCGTCCGCAGGGGGCGGAGAGGAAGGCGATCAGCGGGCCGAGGGCACGGCTGAGAACGGCAGCGCTAAACTGGCGCATGCTGGCAGGTTCCTTGTCTAAAGGTGTTGAGTTGCTGGCCACGGCCCCGAACGGCAGTTAACCGTTGCGGGGTCATCGTGTGGGTTCAGTTGTGTGTTCGCAGCCAGATTAGGGCACGCCTGTTCGGACGTAGCACGTTTCCCGCGAGGCGGCCGAAAAAACTTCTACGGCCTTATGTAATGCCAGCTCAGCGGGCATGAAAAAGGGGCCAGCACTAACTGCTGGCCCTATCCAAAAAATCCCTCATGCCGGAATTGAAAGTATTCGCGCACGAGGTGTCCGGGCGGCCTCGGCCGAACCGGCCAGAGCCGGGCGCGGTGGGTTCCCGCGCCCGTCGGCGGCCGGTCAGCGAACGAGCGCTGCCCCCACCCGCGCCCGCTCCAGGGTGCACGGTGCCGGGTGGTCCAGGCACGCGCCCATCGCCCGGTGCCACCGGTTGCCCCGTAGCCGGGGCTCCAGAGCGGCCACCGTCGCCCCGTACTTGGTGAACCGCGCCTCCCGGACCCCGTGCTCGTGCAGTCTGCGCTCGGTCGCGGTGAGCCCGCCGCGCGTCTTGATCTCCAACAGCACCGCCTCCGGGCGCATCCGCACCGACCAGCCCGCCCGGTAGCCGACCAGGCCGGTGTCCACCGTCACCCGTTCCTCACCCGAGAAGGCCACCACCGTCGTGCGCCGGTAGTCGGTCACCGCGCTGGCCCTCAGCACGTCCGGCGCCTCGATGCCGTACGAGACCAGGGTGTCGTCCAGGAACCGCCGGGCCTTGGGGGTCATCCGGTCCGGCGGCCCCGTGTAGGCGATCCGCGTCTTGTCGGTGATCCCGCGTGCGCCCTTGAGCTTGATCTCGAACATGCGCGTCCCCGTGTCCACGTACGTGCGCGTCCGGGCCTTGAAGCGCACCCGCCGCCCCTGTCGGTGGTCGTGGAAGGTCCGCAGGTCGGGGGTGTCGAAGTAGGTGGACGAGTACCGGAAGTCCCGCTGCCCGTCGATGGTCAGCACCCCGAACCGGTCCCCTGCGGACGCGAACAGCGGTTCCAGCAGCTCAACGGGCACCAGGTACTTGCGGCAGGTCCGGGTCACCAGGGCGGCGCGCTCGTTGATCTCGGCGAGCGACATCGGGCGCAGCCCCGCGAGGACCGGGGAGGGAACGTCCGACGGAGCCGGCGTTTCCACGGCTCTGAGGGCGTCCAGGGTCATGGGTGTCTCCACGGTGACGAGGGCTTGCGCGGGGGCGAGGACGGCTGTGCTCATCGGCGTCCCGTCCGTCCCGCCACGGAGGTGAAGCCCTGTCCGAACCCGCGTCCGGAGCCGGGGGCCGACGCGATCCGGGGCGCCCGGAACCGCACGTCCACGATCATCAGGTCGCGCACGTAGTCGACCTCGGTGACCTCGATCTTCGTGACCCGGCCGCGCAGCCGCGCCTCCAGGTCCTGGCGCAGCGCCACGGGGTCCTCGTGCACCACGTCCAGGGTCAGGATGCGGCGCTCGTGCCGCGAGAGCAGGCGCGGGTGGTCGGCCGCGTACATGCCGGTGAGCAGCAGGGTGTTGAGGCCCAGCAGCACCCAGGGCATCGGGGCCGCCACCGCGTTGACCAGCCCCAGGGCGATCGCCGTGAAGTAGTAGCCGATCTCGCCCTGGCTGATGAGGTCCGACCGCAGGCGCAGGATCGACAGCACGCCGAACAGACCGAAGCCGACCGCCAGGCCGACCTCCTGGTTGGTCAGCATGGACACCACGGCGAAGATGCCGGTGTTGAGCGCCACGTAGGCCAGCAGCAGGTCGCGTCGTCCGTGGCGGCGGAAGTAGATGGCGTACGACAGGACGATGATCGCGGTCGTGTTGACCGCCAGTGCGAACCAGAACATGTGTTCATCCTCTGGACGGGCGGTGAGGAACCCATGAGGAGTGGATGAGGGAACCCTCATGTTTGTCATGCGTCGGTCATCCGTGACACGGGCGAGGGGGCGGAGGCGTCACCGACACCTCCGCCCCCTCGTCACCGGGACATCGCCCGCCGCACACCGGGGCCCTGCCGTCCCGGAGCACGCCGGTCATCCGGGGTCACACCGGGCCGCTTCAGGCCGCCCGCGTCACGCTGATCGCTCGGGGCACAGGGTCGCCGGTCCGCCCGGATCACGCGGGTCACCCGTTTCATCCGGTCAACCGGTAACCCATCCCGCGCACGGTCACGATCCGCTCCGCGCCCACCTTGCGGCGCAGCGCCCGCACGAACACGTCCACCACGTTCGACCCGGGGTCGTAGTCGTAGCCCCACACGTGCGACAGCATCTGCTGCCTGGTGAGCACCTGGCCCGGGTGGCGCATCAGCAGCTCCAGCAGGGAGAACTCGCGCGCGGTCAGGTCCACGGACGTCCCCTCCACCGCCACCCGCCGCGTGCGCAGGTCCAGGGCCAGGCCGCCCGCGCGCAGCACCGTCAGCTCGGTGGGGCGCTCGTTGCGCATCCGCAGCCGCACCCGGGCCAGCAGCTCCTCGAACCGGAACGGTTTGGTGACGTAGTCGTCGGCCCCGATCTCCAGGCCCGTCACCGTGTCCCGCACGCCGTCGCGCGCGGTCAGGATGACCACGGGTATGTCCACGCCCAGCGAACGCACGCGCCGCAGCACGTCGAACCCGTCGGTGTCCGGCAGGCCCAGGTCCAACAGCATCAGGTCGAACCCGCCGGTCACCGCGTAGTCCACGGCCTCCGCCCCCGTGCCCACCACGGTGGTGGTGAACCCGCTGGCGTCCAGGCCCTTGCGGACGAACGAGGCGATCCGCTCCTCGTCCTCGACGATGAGGATGCGACTCACACGTACCTCTTTCCGGTGGGGATGACGAGGGTGAACGTCGAACCGGCGCCCGGCGCGGAACGCAGGTCCACCCGCCCGTGATGGGCCTCGGCGATGGCGCGGACGATGGCCAGGCCCAGACCGGCGCCCCGGTCCCCCCTGGCCGCCCCGCTGCCCCGCGAGAAGCGCTCGAAGATCCGGCCGTGCTCCTCGGCAGGGATGCCGGGCCCCTGGTCGGAGACCCAGAACAGCACGTCGTCGCCGCTGAACCCCGAGCCCACGCGCAGCGTCGAACCCGGCTCGGTGTGCCGCACCGCGTTGGCGGCCAGCTGTACCACGGCCTGCGTGACGCGCTGCGGGTCGAGCAGGGCGACCCCCTCGGCCAGCGACTCCAGGCGCCAGTCGCGGTCGCCGAGCCTGCGCACCTTGGCGTCGATGTCGCTGGTCAGCTCGGCCAGGGACACCTCCTCCTCGCGCAGGAAGTCGGGCTGCTGGGCCTTGGCGAGCAGCAGCAGGTCCTCCACGATCCGGCTCATCCGGTCCAGCTCGTCGGTGACCAGGCGCACGACCTCGCGCCGCTCCTCGGGGTCGTCGCCCATCAGCTCCAGGTGGCCGCGCACGATGGTGATGGGCGTGCGCAGCTCGTGCCCGGCGTCGTCCACGAACTGCCGCTGGGCGGTGAAGGCGCCCTCCAACCGGTCCAGCATGCTGTTGAACTGCTCGGCGAGCGCGGCGATGTCGTCCCGCCCGGACACGTCGATGCGCCGGGTCAGGTCCTCCTCGGTGATCTGCGCGGCCGTCTGCCGGACCAGGCGCACGGGCGCGAGGAAGCGGCCCGCCACCCACCAGGCCGCGGTGCTCGCCGCGATCAGCCCGGCCAGGCTGACCAGCGCGATCGTCTGCGTGGTGGAGGTGACCGTGTCCTCGTCGGCCTCGGTGAAGTAGCCGATGACGAACCACCCCGAGCCCGCGGCGTCGGCGCCGCCGCCCGGGGGCAGGGCGCGGATCTTCTCCCACCGCATCGGACCGGCGGGGGTGTCCAGGGTCCCTCGGGCGCTGGACGCCTCCAGCACCTCCGCGACCATCGCGGGATCCGCGGACACGTCGAAGGGCGGCTCCTGGCCCTGGCGGATGCGTCCGGGCTGGGCCCCGGCGTCCGGGGCGCCGCCCGCGCCTCCGCCGGAGGCCGACTCCTCCACCCAGCCGAACAGGATCTCGGCCCGGTCGGGGTACTGGCGGGCCAGGTGGAGCCGGATGAGGGTGGAGACGTCGGTGAAGGGCTCACCCGTGTTCGGGTCCACGCCCACGGCGGCGAACTCCTGGAACTCGCCGATCTCCTGGGACAGCGCCCTGTCCACGCGCTCGTCGTTGCGCGCGGTGAGCGCGCTCCAGGTGAGGATGTTGACCAGGACGAGGACGGCGGCCATCAGCAGGACGACCCAGGCCATGATGAGGAGTCTGGCGGGGATGCGCCGCTTCTGCGGCACCTCCGGCTGGGGGCCCCTCATGACCATGGTGGAGTTCATGTCGGTGTGCGCCGACGCGCCCCAGGTGTTCCCGCCGACCACGCCGCTGAGGTCCTCGGTCGGGGCGTCCCCGTCGTAACGACCCTCAGTCGTCATCGTCGCCGCCCTCGTAGTCGCCGTCATCGTCGCAGTCGTCGTCATCATCATCGCCGCTGCCGTCACCGCAGGTGGGAGCGGGGGCCTGACTCGGGGTCGCGGAGGGGGACGGCGAGGGCTCGTCCGACGCCTCGGAGTGGTCGGGGTCCTCCGCGTCGGGGGTCCCGTCGCCGTCGTGGTCGGTGATCGGCGGCGGGGGAGGGACGACGTCCTCGTCGGAGGGAGGGGCGGGGCTGGCGCCGGGGGACTCCCCGACCACCACCTCACCCGGGGCGGCGGTGTCCGGGGTGCGCTCGGGCATCGCCCACACCAGGACCGCACCCGCGACCAGGAAGGCCGCGACGGTGCCCGCTAACAGCAACAACAGTGGTGATCTCATACTCCCCGAGCCTTCCGGGCGCGGGGGAATACGAGATGAAACGAACATGAGGAATTCTTCATCCGCGCCCGTCGGCGGTTCGGCGCGGAACGGCGGGCCCGCCGGGGCCGGACGCGGCGGGTGCGTCCGGCCCCGGCGGCGCGGTCACGGCTTCGGGACTGACTCCGGGCGCGTGCGCCGCAGGCCCAGGGCCGCGTCCACCACGAGGAAGGCCAGCAGGGAGACCCCGAACACCGGCAGGAACAGGCCGACGCCCACCGCCGCCGCGGCGACCAGGGCCAGGCACCACCACGGCAGCCCACGCCAGGTCCCGCGCGGGGCGAGCGGCCGTCCCACGGAGAACGCGGTGTCCCGGGTCGGGCGGCGCAGCCACCACATCCGATAGCCCCAGAACACGAGGAACAGCGCGGACAGGGCGATCCCCGTCAGCAGGAGCTGGTTCGGCAGGCCGAACAGCAGGCCCATGTGGAAGGCGATCCCCCATGTGGCCAGCTTGGCCACGAAGGGGTGGTCCTCGAACCGCAGCTCCTCGACCACCTCGCCGCTCGTCGCGTCCACGGCCGCCGCGTCCTGGTGCACGGGCCAGCTCCGCCCGGTTCCCTGGACGGTGAAGGGCGCGCCCTCCTCCACGGGCACCGAGATCTCCATCGGACCGTCGATCCCCGCGGCGTGCACCGACTCCAGGACCTTGTCCAGGTCCACGTCCTGCCCGCCCGAGCCGTGGTCCGCGTGGTCGCCGTGCCCGCCGTGGTCACCGTGGCCCGCGTGGTCCGACTGCTCCTCGTGGTCCGCGTGCTCGGACGGGGCGGGCGCCGACAGCGACGGCGTGGTCCAGCCGAGGGCCACCCGCATGTCGGTGACGTTGGCCCCGGCGAACCGGGACCAGGTCAGCCCGGTGGCGGACACCATCAGCAGGCCGACCACGGCCCAGATGCCGAGCGACCCGTGCCAGGACATGGTCCGGTTCCGTCCCTTGGCGGAGGGCTCGGGCAGCAGGGTGCGGCGCAGACGGCGGGCCTTGCGACGGCGCGCGGTCCACAGCACGACCCCGCCCAGCGCGACCACCCACAGCCAGCTCGCGGCGAGTTCACCGTACAGGCGGCCGAACTCTCCCAGGTGCAGGTGGCGGTGGAGTTCGGACAGCCACGACCGCACGGGCAGCGCGCCGCTGCTGCCGTAGCTGGTCGTCTCGCCGAGGAGTTCGCCGCTGTAGGGGTCGACGAAGACGGCGAGCCGGTAGCTCTCGGGGAGCCCCTCCACGTCCAGCAGGACGCGGGTGCTCTCGTCGGGGGCCGTGCCCGGGCGCACTGCGCTCAGCGTTCCCTCGGGATGGGCGGCGACCGCGGTGTCCACCTGTTCCTGGAGGGGCAGCGCGCTGTCGCCGGGGGCGACGCGGAGCTGGTCGGCGTAGAGCACCTGCTCCAGCTGCGGCGCGTACGCGTACAGCAGTCCGGTGAGGGCGGCCACGGCGATGAACGGCGCGACGAGGACTCCGGCGTAGAAGTGCAGGCGTAGGAGGAGTTGGCGCAGGGCCGCCCAGACGGAGGAGCGGCGGTTCGGAGGGGGAGGCGGCTCGGGGGAGTCGAGCCGGTCGGGGGCATGGGACGTCATGGGGGCGACCTTCCTGGGTCTGGTTCGGGGCGGCCCGGGGGGTGTGCGGGCACGCCTGGGGCACCGACGTGTCGGTGGAGGCCGGGCGCTGGCGGCACCGGCGGGTGGTTCAGAACAGGAAGGCCGCGGGCGGTCCGCGCAGGATCCGGACGTGCCGCAGGAACAGGAGGACGACGCCGTGCCGGAGCGGCGTGCGTCCGCGGAGCCGTGCGGGACCGCGGCGCGCGGGAACGGCGGGGGTCGAGGCGAGGACCAGCAGACGGCGGAACAGGGAGCGCACGAGGTCGACGAGGGCGAAGGCCGCCCGTTCCCCCTGGCGCAGCCACCACGCGCACACCACCCCAGCGGCGGCGTGGGCGAGGAGCATGTCCGCCCCGACCCCGGCTCCGGCCAGGGCCCCGGAACCGGCCGCGTGGTCGGCGCCGTGCGACGCGGAGCCGCCGGGTGAGGCGACCGCGAACAGCAGGTGCAGGGCGGTCTGTCCCCACAGGGTCGTCGCGACGAGGGGGCCGAGGTGCTGCTCGGAGCGGAAGAGCCCGTGGGCGACGGCGAGGACGAGGACGAACCCCGCCGCGAGGCCGAGCGGCGACACCGCGTGTCCGGAGGCGAGGACGTGGCCGGTGGAGGACACGCCCGTGCACACCGCGGCGAACACCGTGGCGCGAGGCAGTCGGAGCGGGACCGTACCGGCCATGGCGGTCAGTATCCCCCAGATTCCCGAGGGTGCCCATCCCCCCTTTTGGGAGCGTTCCCATAACAGCGCGCGCACGCGGGGTCGCGTTCTCCGCCGGGACGCGGCCCGATCACGCCGTGCGGCCCCGGAATTCACCGGCCTCCGCCCGACCGGAGCGGCCCCCGGGGCGGGGCACCCCGGCGGGCACCGCCCCGGCCGGTCGGCTGCGCCTCCGGGCGGACGCCCGGCAGGGTGTGACCGAACGCGTTTTCGGGTGACGAAACAACGCAACGAAATCGCGATCGGCTACGCAAAGGGTTTCGTCACCTCCGGGCCAACGGAAAATGGCCCGCGAACAGCCCTGCGCCGCCAACGCAATGGCCGCGTCCGACCCTGCCTCCGGTCGGGGCCGCCGACCGCTCAGCGCTCCCCGGCCACGCTTCCGGACTCCGGCTCCCTCCGCGGCTCCCGCTCGGGAGCCGGGCCCTGCGGAACGGTGAGCAGCCGGATCCCGTACGCCGCCAGCAGGGCGCACACCACCGCGACCGCGCCGCCGATCCACCCGCCCGCGTAGGTCTCGCCCATGAAGGCCACGCCCACCACGGTGGCGGAGACGGGGTTGGTGAAGGTGGTGATCCCCAGCGGGGCGCCCAGTTCCATGCCCTGGTAGGCGGCCTGTGCCAGGAACAGTCCGAGCACCGCGATCACGGGCGTGGCCAGCGAGGACGCGTGCACCAGCCCGATCGCGCCGGTCTCCCCGATGACCGCCACCGCCGTCTTGACCGTCGCGGAGGAGACCCCGAAGGCCACACCCGCCGCGCCCGCCAGCAGGTAGCTGCGCCAGGCCGCCGAGCGGACCCGCCCCGCCGCCCACGCGGCCGCCAGCAGGAGCGCGGTCGTCCCGCCGCCGACCACCACCGAGCCGGTGTCGTCGAGGACACCGCCCTGACCGCCGGTCACCGTCACCGCCAGCAGCACGCCCAGCGCCACCGAGGTGAACGCGGCCCCCCGCCACTCCTCGCGGGTGACACGGCGCCCGCCCAGCCGGGCCGACCACGGGATGCCGAACACCAGCACCAGCACGCCCAGCGGCTGCACCACGGTCAGCGGCGCGTTGCTCACCGCCGCCACCTGGAAACCGGCCCGGCCCCCGTTGAACAGCAGCGAGAGCCACCACAGCGGGTGCCGCAGCAGGGCCGCGAGCTGTCCACCGCCGGTGAGCGGCCCGGCCACCCGTACCGCCAACCTGCGCTGGGCCACCGCGGCGGCCGTGTAGGCCGCACACGAGAGCACCGCGAACGCGATTCCCGACACCACGCCTGATTCCATGACAGCGATGATCCCGCCGTCCCCGGCCCGGTTCGCCGCGGGGGCCGGAAAACCGCGGCCAGCGAGCGCTTTCCGACCGCACGGGGGAACGGGCGCACCCGCCCCTGGTCTCGTCCCCTACACCGGCGCGCTTTCCGACCGCCCGGGGGCCTTGGCGAAGAAGCGGTTCGCGGAAGGGGCGAACGCCAGCACGACGGCCGCCGCCACCGACGCGATGTGCCAGATCCGCAGCGCCAGGTACAGCGGCCCGTGCGACCCGTAACCCATCGCGTCGAGCACCCCGCCGCCCCCCAGCACGGCCAGCACCACGGGCGCGACCAGCGTTCCCAGGCCACCCACCACGCCGAGCCCGATGACCAGGGCCACCCGCGCCCACCGGTGGCCCCGCGCGAACCACGCCACCACCAGGGCCGCCGACGTGTAGACCGTCAGGCGCAGCGCGAGCCCCGGCCACGGGACGCCCTCACCCGCCGACACCATGCCCGCCAGCGCCACTGCGCTCTCGGCGACGCCGCAGGCCACCGCCGTCGCCCACGCCGCTGCCGCCCAGCGCACCGGACCGGGAACCGTCCTGCGCACCGAGCCGGGAACCGTCTCTCGCGCGGTCTCAGGATTTCTCATGCCCTCCAGGATTCTCCGGAAGCGGGCGCGGTCTCCATGGTGTCCGTTCCCCTCCGGGGGTGGTGCGCGCGCCACCCGCCGACGGCGCTACGTTCCGCCGCCGACGGCCGCCCCCCGGTACAGCGCGGCCACCACGCCCTCGATGTCGGGCTCGCGCAGGGTCAGGTCGACCACCTCGTGCCGCTGGGCGACGCGGGCGATCACCGCCGCCGGGTTCTCCGACAGCTCCAGCCACTGGCGCGGGCCGTCCACGCGCACGCACCGGCCGCCCTCCACCTCGATGTCCGGGGCGGGCTCGGCCAGGTCCACGACCAGCACGCGCGGTGCGGGCACGCTCGCGCGCAGCCCGTCCAGACCGCCGTCGTAGGCCAGGCTTCCCCGGTCGATGACCACCACCCGCTCGCACAGGCGCTCCACGTCGCCCAGGTCGTGCGTGGTCAGCAGGATGGTCGTGCCCTCCTCGGCGTTGAGCCGCAGCAGGAACTCGCGGATGCTCGACTTGCTGACCACGTCCAGGCCGATGGTCGGCTCGTCCAGCGCCAGCAGCCGGGGGCCGTGCAGCAGGGCCGCGGTGAGGTCGCCTCGCATGCGCTGGCCCAGGCTGAGCTGGCGCACGGGGGTGGCCAGGAACGGCCCGAGTTCGAGGAGCTCGGTCATCTCGGCCAGGCGGCGGGCGTGGTCGGCGGCCGGAACGCGGTACATGTGCCGGGTCAGCTCCAGGCTGTCCCGCAGCGGCAGGTCCCACCACAGGGTGGTGCGCTGGCCGAACACCACGCCGATCCGGCTCGCCAGTCTCGTCCGCTGGCGGGAGGGCTCCAGGCCGGTCACCCGCAGGCGCCCGGAGGATGGGGTGAGGATGCCGGTGAGCATCTTCATGGTGCTGCTCTTCCCGGCGCCGTTGGGACCCAGGTAACCGACGATCTCACCGGGCCGCACGGTGAGGTTCACGTCGCGCACGGCGCTGACGGTGCGCCGCCTGCGCCGCAGGAACGGCCCCTCGGACAGGACGAAGTCGCGGCCCAGGCCGACGGCCTCGATGATCGGTTCGGCGTCGGACGCGTCGGACCCGCGGACGGAGGTCATGCTCAGCTCCCGGAGGATCGGTAGTGGCGCAGCCCGAAGCGCCAGCAGGCGGCGGCGACCAGGCACAGGACGGCGGCGACGAGGGGCGTGGCGTGGCGCAGGGCGTCCGGCAGCCCCGTCGGGTCGGGGCGGTCGAGCAGGTACAGGACGGGCTGCCAGGTGACGAAGGCGAGCGGCAGTACGAAGGTCACCGCACGCACGAGGTCGCGGCCGTAGATGGCCAGCGGGTACTCGGTGAGGGCCTGCCCGCCGTAGGTGACCGAGTTGGCCGCCTCCCGGGCGTCGGCGACGAGGAACTGGAGGCACGCCCCGATGACCCAGACCGCGCAGCAGATCGCAGTCCCCGAGACCCACAGCAGCGGCAGCATCAGCACCTTGCCGGGGGTCCAGTCGATGTCGCACGCGGCCAGGGCGAAGACGGTCACGACCGAGCCAGGGACGATCCGGCCCAGGCGGCGCGGCGCGAACCGGTCGGTCGCCATCTGCACCAGCGGCGGCACCGGGCGCACCAGCATCACGTCGAGCGACCCGGTGCGGATGTGCTCCCCCAGCCGCTCGACGTTGCCCAGGATCATGTCGGCGCAGGCGAAGGCGGTCGCGGCCAGCCCGGCGATGAGCAGCCCCTCGGTGAGGTCGAACCCCGCCAGCCGCCCGGCGTGGCCGAACACCACCAGGACGGCGCCGATCTCGGCGAACACCCCGATCGAGGTCGCCAGGGTCATCAGCACCAGCGAGGTCGGGTACTGGGCCAGGGCCCGGCACCAGGTCCAGGCCAGCAGCAGGTAGGCGCGCAGCGGCCAGGCCACGGACTCGCGGGCGCGGGAGAGCAGGTCAGCCACCCTGGACCACCACCCTGCGGGTCGCGCGGGCGGTGACCCACGCGCCCAGGCCGAACAGGGCGGCGGCCCACCACGCCTGGAGGGCCAGCCCGCCGAGCACGGTGCCGCCCGGCAGGGTGTTCTTGCCGAGCATGATCTCGGCGGGGATCTGGACCATCGACGCCCACGGCAGCAGCCGCAGGGTGTCGGCCAGTGCCGGGGGGAACAGGGTGAGCGGCAGCAGCATCCCGGCGGCCACCGGGCCGAGCAGCCCGGCCACCGCCCAGATCCCGCTGGAGTCCAGGATCCAGAAACCGGCCAGCTCGTACAGGTAGCGCAGCCCGAACGAGACCAGCGTGGCCAGTACGGCGGACAGCAGGACGGCGGCCCAGCGGAGCGGGTCGCCGGGCAGTTCCAGGTCGAAGAGCACCATCCCGACCGCGAACGTGGGCACCCCGCGGAAGACCAGGTTGAACGTGGCCCTGCCCAGGTCCTCGGCCAGCCACCAGGCCTGGAGGGAGACCGGCCGCAGCAGGTCGGTGCCCACGGCGCCCGAGCGCACCCGTTCGCCCAGCTCCAGGGGCGGGCCCATGATGGCGACCATGCCGACCAGACCCTGGCTGACGAACACCTGGGTGACGGCGTCCCCGGCGTCGTAGCCGTTGATCTCGGGGCGCGCCGCGAACAGGGCGAGCATGACGGTGGCGTTGATCGTGCCGAAGACGGAGTTGGTGAAGATGCCGGCGACCGTGGCCGCGCGGTAGGTGGAGTAGCGGTGCAGCCCTCGGGCGTACACCGCGAAGTAGACGCGCACGGGCGTGGACTCCTGGTGTGTCGAGACGTGCAGGTGGTGAACTACCGGTCTCGACACCGGGGGCCGGGGAGACACGGGGGTCCGGCACGTCCCTGACGCACGGGGCTCAGGTCCGGGTCGCCGCGAGTGGCGAAGATAGCACACGCGGGGCCGCCGCCGGTTCCGATCACGGCGGAAGCGGGGCGTACGGAACACGGGTGTGATGACGGGGGCGGGGTCACGCCGGTGTCTCCCCTTGTACCGGCGGACCGCGCCGCCCCCGTCGCCCGCCCGGTCACGCCCCCTCCCCTCAACGGGGACGCACGGACCGGGCGGGGTTCTCGCTCCCGCCTCCCCCCGGCGGGGGTGCGGGGCAGGTGAGTCGTCCGCGCCCGCTCCCCCTCAGCGGGGTGCGCGGGACGGGCGGTGTTCTCGTTCGCGTGTGTCCGGTGGGGCGTACGGGGGCCGGGCGGGGTCCCGGCTTCCGTTTCCCCGTGGGGCGCACGTGTCAGGCGAGGTCTCTGCCCCCGCTGCGCCCCGAGGCCGACATGCGCACGACGGTGGGCAGCCGCTCCAGCTCCAGGGACTCGCGCAGGGAGTCGACCCCCTCGTCCCGGCAGGCGTGCCACACCTCCACGGGATCGGCGTCCTCGGTCAGCACCAGGTCGAGCCACAGGCGCGGCTCCCGCGCGGACTCGGTGAACCTCGCCCTGCCGCGCACCACGCGCGGGTGCGTGCTGAGCTGGGCGACCAGGGCTTCCCCTGCGGCGGACGGCGACACCTCGGTCCGCCCCGCCGCCGTGTCCGCGCCCACGAGCAGCCTGCGCGGGCGGTACGCGCGGCCCTGGAGCAGGAGCCAGCGCACGGCCAGCACGGTGAGCACCAGCGCGACCGCCGCGGCGGCGTGGGGTGCCCAGGGCCAGGCCAGGGCCCGTGCCACCGGTTCGAGGCCGGTCAGCGGGGCGGCGGCGGGGCCGTCGCCGAACAGCCCGCCGCCGACGGCGAGCCCGGCCGCGCCGCCGACCAGGAGCACCAGGCCGGTGAGGAACAGCCCGAGCCGGTTGCCCCGCGCGGTCCTCCTGCTGCGGCGGTGGGGGAAGCCCCGGATCGTGGACCGGGTCGGAGCGTGCCCGGGGGACGCGTCGGCGCGTGTCGTACCGGTGCCGGTCGTGTCGGAGGCCGCCGTGCCCCCGTCGGTCGTGCCCGGGCCGCCCGTACCCGCGTCGCCCGTGCCGGACGGCTCCGGCTCCGGTGCGGATCGCTGTCCGTCCATGCTCACGCCTCCTCCCGCACCCGGACGCGGACCCTCGGCGCGCGGACCGGAACGAGCTCCTCCAGCCTCCGGCGCACGGCCGCGTCCACGTCCCGCCTCAGCCAGTGGGCGCCGCGTACGTGCGTGCGCGCCCGCACCCGCACCGTGCGGCGGCCCACCCGCACCCGCGCTCCGCGGACGCCGTCCACCCCGCGCGCCGAGACGGCGAGGATGTCGCGCAGCGCCCGCCGGGACAGGCCCACGGCCATGTCCCGGTCGTCGGTGCGCAGGACCAGGTGGCCGCCGTACCCGGGCAGCGACGCCGCGGTCAACAGCGTCAGGCCCAGGGCGGCGGCGACCCCCGAGGCCAGCATGGTCTCGGGCGCCTCCCACGGGACCGTGGCGGCGCGGGCGGCCATGCCGTCCACCGCGGGGAACGGCGCGGGCGCGCCGACCATGCTCGCGGTGATCACGGCGAGCACCAGCCCGGAGACCGCCGCCACCGAGGCGGCGACCACGACGGCGGGCAGCGACCGCCGGGGCCGGAAGACCCTCACCGCGGTCCGCCGGGCCCCGGGGTCCCCGCGCCGACCCCCGGGCGGGGGGCCGCCCGGGTCCGCGGACGCCCCGTGGGTCCGCGCCTCCTCCTGGAGGGAAGTCATCTCCGCTTCCTCCGATGGCTCAGCGCACCCGCGGCGCGGGTACGAGTTCGACGATCTCGATGTCGGTGCTGTGGACGGTCAGCCCGGTGAGGCCCTCCACCGTGGCGGCCACGTGCGCGCGGACCTCCTCGGCGGTGCGGGCGAGCGGGGAGGGGTAGGCGACGGCGATCTCCAGGCGCAGCCCCACGCGGGAGCCGCCCCGGCGCACCTCGGCGCGGGCCCTGCGGTCCTCGCCCACCAGCCCGCCCAGCCGGTCGCCCAAGGGGCGGGTGGACCGGTGCTCGGCGGCGGCCGCGCACGCCAGGCGGCGGACCGCCCGGTCGGACACGACCGTGGTGCCGCGCTCCTCGGGCGGCACCCGGGGCGCGTACCGGTCCGGCTCGGCGCCGGACCGCGCACGCGCGCCGGGCGTTCCGGCGGCCTCCGCCGCCGCCCCGGCCCCCGCGGCGTCCTCCCCGGGGGCCGGTCCGCGGCTCCCCGGGAAGGCCTCGGCGGCGCTCACAGGCGACCACCGCGCTCACGGCGCGTGAACAGCTCCGCGAGGTCGATCTCGCCCTCGTAGGCCCTGCCCGCCAGGAAGCCCGCGGCTCCCAGGACCAGGACCAGGAGGAAGGCTCCGAAGCCCCCGAAGGCGGCGGCGAGGCCGAGGACCGCCCCGAAGGCGAGTCCGACGATCGACCACATGGGTCCTCACTCCCTCACGTCGTGTCTGCCGGTGTGCCGCTGTCCGCTCCGCCGTCACCTGACCCTCGGCTCGGCGGTGGAACGGCTCTCCTCCTCGTCCGGCAGGTGGATGTCGTCCACGGTCACGTTGACCTCCGTGACCTCCAGGCCGGTCATCCGCTCCACACCGGAGATGACGTTGCGCCGCACGACGGCCGCCAGGTCCGGGATCGAGACGCCGTACTCGACGACGAGGTTGATGTCCACCGCGGCCTGGCGCTCGCCGACCTCCACGGCCACGCCGCGCGCCGCGGTGCTGGTGGAGGTGGAGCCGGGGATGCGCTCGCGGACGGCGTCGAAGGCGCGTCCGGCCCCGCCGCCCATGTGGTGGACGCCCCGGACCTCCCGGGCGGCCATACCGGCGATCTTGGCGACCACGTGGTCGGCGATCGAGGTGCGCCCGGTGTCGGTGTTCAGCTCGTGGGAGTGCTGGGCGCGCACGGGGACGTTGCCCGCGCTGCCCGCCTCGCGCAGCTCGGCGGGGGCGAGTTCACTGCTCTGGGCGCTCTTCGCGGCCATGGTCGGTTCTCCTCGTGTTCTCGGGTGTTCGGTCAGGGGTGGAGACGGGCGGCCCGCCGTGGGCGGGCCCGTCCGCCGGTCCTTCGTGCGGGGCCGTCGGGGCCGCTCTGAGCTGGACTGTCGGTCTTCCCCGGGCGGTGCCGCCGACTCCTCTTCCGGCGGTGTTGTGGCCTCTATCGCGCTCGGTCGCGCGAGGAGGCCGTGAAACGGGCCGCCGCGTCGACGACCACGTCCCGGCTGTCGGTCCGGGCGTGCTCCGGCGGGGCGTCGGGGGTGCGGGCCAGGGGCGGAGTCCCCGCCAGGACGGCCGCCTCGGCGGCGCGCCCGGCGGCCGTCCTCCTGAGGCTGAACCTGGTCTCTCCCATGGCGGTGCTCTCCTCGCTCGCTCGGCGCCACCCCTCGTGGCGCCGTCACAGGGGAGGACACGGGGAAGGGCCGTAGGCTCACGGCCGTTTTCGTGTGATCTGTGTCACTACTAGTGTGGGGGAGGCGCGGGTGCGGGACCGCCGTGTTCGGCGGAAACCTGGGGTAGTTTCTCTGTGCTCGTGTACGGGGAGGGGTGGCCGCAGCGACGATGCACAGGGAAACCGCACTTCCGGAGAGCGTGCTCGTGGAGCGCGCCCAGGACGGGGACGACAGGGCGTTCGAGGACCTCGTCCGTCGGCACCAGGACGTCGTCTACCGGATCGCCCTGCGTGTGCTGCGCGATCCCGCCGACGCTCGGGACGCGGCCCAGGAGGCCCTGATCACCGCGTGGCGCAGGCTTCCCGAGCTCACCGACCCGCAGAGCTTCCCCGCCTGGCTCAACCGCATCGTGGGACGGCGCGCCCTGAACATGCTGCGGGACCGCAGGCCGGTGGAACCGGTGGAGGACGACGAACGGTTGGAGGCACGGGAACCCGGACCGGCGGGGGAGACGCTCGCGGGCGACCTGCGCGAGGCGCTGTTCGAAGCGCTGTCGGGGTTGTCGCCCCCGCAACGGATCTGCTGGGTTCTGCGCGAAATGGAAGGATTGGGCTATGAAGAGATAGCGGAGATCGTCGACACGACCCCGACCGCTGTGCGTGGACGTATTCACCGCGCGCGTACCCATCTCGTGGAGGCGCTTGAGCCATGGCGGTAGACCCGTCCGACGACCACGACCGACTGCCCTGCGGAACCTCGGTGGACGCACTCCTGAGGGACCTGCTGTCCGGTCGGCTCACCGAGCACGAGTCCTCCTGCCAGCACTGCCTGGCGGAGGCCGGTGAGCTGCGCCCGCTCGTCGAAGCGGTGCGCCGGGACGACGAGGAGGAGGTCACCGCTCCTCCCGGGCTGCTCACGGACGTCATGCGCGTGGTGCGCGCCGAGCGCCGCTCCGAGGGGACGATCGTCCTGAGCGGCTCCGGCCCCGGCGGCACCGAGGTCCGGGAGTCGGCCGTGGCGGCCATGCTCCGGACCTCCGTCGAGTCCGTCCCGGGGGTCGTGGTCGGCCGCTGCCGCGTCGAGCAGACCCGCGAGGGCCTCTCCGTCCGGGCCACGGCGCGTGTCGCCGTCGGCTTCCCCATCCCGGACGCCGCCGACGCCGCCCGGCGCGCCATGCGCTCCCTGGCCGAACAGCGGCTCGGCCTGCCGGTCGCCCGCCTGGACATCGATGTCGTCGACCTGGACGATCCGGCCCGGGGCAGATGAGGCCGTGACCGGTGTGCCTACTCCTCCGCTTCGAGGCGGAGGCCGGGCACGCCGTCGGCGGGGCGGACGCCGTCGTCGCACAGCGCCAGCCAGTCGCCGCGCGCGGGAACGAGCGCGAGCACGACCACGGTCAGCCCCATGGACATGAACAGCGCGGACGAGAGCATCGTCTCGGGAGTCGCCCAGAGCTCTTCGTGGCCGTGGGTGTCGAACCAGATCCACGCGTGGTGGTGCAGCGGGCTGCCCGCCAGGGTGGTGGTGATCTCGGCGGTCGCCAGGAGGGCCACCAGGGCGGCGACGGCCCCGGTGACCAGGAGCGGCAGCGGGGACCGGGCGCGCAGTGTGCGCACCGGCGCCTCGGAGCCGCTCATCGTTCGCGGGTGCGGATCGGGGGCCCTGTCCTGCGGTCCGGTCCTGGTCACGTCGCGGTTCATGTGTTCCGTGTGCTCCATGCGTCTGTGGACGGAACGCGTCCAACGGGAGGATGTCGTCATGGGGAGGACACACCGGTGCCGTTCCACCTCACGGTAGAAGCGCTGTGCGACACGGCACATTCCGTGTGCGTGAAGCCGGGACGGCCGACGTCCTTGCTGCTCGGGCGGGCTTCCTGAGAGCGTCACGGCCGCGGGAACGCCGGTGCGGCAGCCGTTTCCCGGTGCGGCCGGGAGGTGTCCGCCTCCGGGCGCGTCCGCTGCGGGGGCGCGCGCCGCACGCGGAAGTGGCCGGAGTCACTCTCCGTTGTTACCGGTCCTTCACGCACGGGCGAACGGGCGCAACGTCGCCCTGGGATCTTCGGTCCATGGACGTTTCCGAAGGACAGCACGGAACCGACGACCACCGCCACGGCTTCTTCGGCCGCGAGGCACTCGACCTGGGCACCCTGCTCCTCGCCGCCGGTGCGGCGCACCTGGTGGTGCTCTCCCTCGGGCACAGCGACGCGGGCGTCCGCGTCCTGATCACCGTGGGACTGCTGCTGCTCGCGCTCTCCGCGGTCCACCGGTGGCGCCGCCACAAGGCCGCGTCCGCTCCCCGTCCGCCCCGGGACCCGGGGGCGGTGAACGCGCCGGGGAGCGCCGGGGCGCCGGGGAGCGCCGGGACGCCCGGCGACACCGGATCGGCCGATGGCCGCGGACCCTTCCGGAACCACCACCCGGCCGGACCGCCCGCCGGGGACGGGCCCGGGGTTCCGGCCGGTTCCCCGGCGGGCGGGGAACCGGTGCGCGCCCCGTCCGACGACCTGCTGTGGAGCGTCCGTGCGACGGTCGCGGACGTGCCCGGCGGCCTGGCCGCGCTCACCGCGCGGTTCGCCGCCCTCGGGATCGACATCCGGCTCATGCAGGTGCACCCGTCGGGGGCGGACGCCGTGGACGAGTTCTTCGTGAGCGCTCCCGCGCACGTGGGAGAGGGCGACATGTACACCGCCGTACGGGAGGCGGGCGGACGCGACGCCGCCGTGCGCCGCGCCGACGTCCACGAGCTCAGCGACACCACCAGTCGCACGCTCGCCCTGGTCAGCGCCCTGGTCACCGGGGCGACCACGCTGGAGCGCTCGCTGCTGTCCCTGGCCTCGGCGCGGGCCGTGGAGCACACCGCCGAACCGCCCGCCGGAACGGCCCGCGAGGACCTGTCCGGCACGGTCATGACCCTTCCGGCGCCCGACGGCGGTGTCCTGACCGTCCGCCGTGAGGTCATCCCCTTCACCGCCGTGGAGTTCGCCCGGTGCCGGGCCCTGGCCCACGTCGCCTCGTCCCTGCACGCGCGTTCGCACAGCCCGGACTCCGGAGGGCGCTGAACCCGGTCGGGCGCCGCCCGCCGTCGCGGCGGACGCGCGGCCCGGGAAACCGCCGGCGCGTCCGCGCACGTCCGCCCCCACACGGGGACGGAAGTTGTCCACAAGTCCCGCGCGGCGGGGAGAACCGCGCGCCGGATGGGTAAGGAGGACGTATGGCAACCCCCCGTTTCCTCCCGACACAGCACCCGAAACAGACCCTCCTCCTGGCCGTGGCCGCGGCGTTCGCCCTGCTCCTGGGGGCCGTCGTGGCGGCTCCGGCCGCGCACGCCGCACCGGCCTCGGTCAGCGCCGGACCGGAACTGCGCCAGGGCAGCTCCGGGGCCGGGGTGAGCGCCGTCCAGGAGCGCCTCGCCGAACTGGGCTACTGGATCGACGGCGTGGACGGCCAGTTCGGCTTCCACACCGAGCAGGCCGTCGTGGCGCTCCAGAAGGCCGCCGGGATCGCCCGCGACGGCGTCGTGGGCCCGGCCACCCGCGCCGCCCTCGCCGAGGGCGTGCTCCCCGAGGCCCAGAGCACCTCCGGCGACCTGCTGGAGATCGACCTGGACCGGCAACTCCTGCTGGTGGTCTCCGGCGGCGAGGTGGAGCGAGTCCTCAACACCTCCACCGGATCCGGTCAGCCCTACGAGTCCTCGGACGGCACCGAGCGGATCGCCACCACCCCGACCGGCACCTACACCGTCTTCCGCGAGGTCGACGCCTGGGACCCCGGTCCCTACGGTGCGCTCTACAGACCGAAGTACTTCAACGGCGGCATCGCCGTGCACGGGTACCCGGTCGTCCCGGCCCAGCCCGCCTCCCACGGATGCGCCCGGGTGAGCCTGGCCGCGATGGACTGGCTCTGGGAGAGCGGCAACATCGACGTGCACACCACCGTCCTGGTGCGCTGACCCGGGGGGCGGCCCGGCCGCGGCCGGGCCGCCCCGCCCCTCACCTCTCGAAACTGCTTCTGAAGGGGAAGTAGTCGCCGAGGAACTCCTCGACGTGCCGCTCGGCCGCCTCGTCCGGTTCCGTGGTGTCGTTCACGCAGAAGGTGTCGAAGTCGCGCTGGGCCAGCAGTGCCCCGGTCCGGTGCCGCACCGCGTCCGGGTCGGCCAGGTTGAGGTAGGTGTAGCGCAGCCCGCCCATCACCGCCCTGCCCGTGAACAGCGCGTAGTAGTGGTGCAGGGACGAGGGCACGGAGTGGTCGTCCGGGTGCCGGAACCGCGACGCCGCCGTCCGCACGAAGATCTCGGGGAACCTCTCCTCCAGCTCCCGGACCACCGACCGGCGCTGCGGGATGGGCGTGTGCTTGAACTTGGACACGGGCACCTTGCCGAAGTGCCTCTCCAGCAGCGCGCCGTTGCGCTTGGCGGCGGCGTCCACGGGCTGGTCCTCCTCGCTGACCTCGCCCAGGCCGAAGCGGTAGGGGGAGGGGTTCAGCTTCACGAGCCCGTTGGGGTGGAAGAAGAGGGAGGGGGACACGGGCCGGCCGAAGAACACGTCGTCGTTGAGGTACAGGTAGTGCTCGGCCAGGCCCTCGACGCGGTGCAGCTGCGACTCGATGGCGTGCGAGTTGAACACCGGCAGGATCGACGGGTCGGCGAAGATCTCCGTGTGGTCCACCACCCGTACCCGTGGATGGCCGGTGTCCAGCCACGGCGGCGTCTGGCCGTCGGTGACGATGTAGACGTTGCGCACGAAGGGGGCGAACATCTCCAGCGAACGCAGGGAGTAGAGGAGTTCGTCCCGGCTGGTGTAGCGGGAGTCGGAGGCGGAGTCCGGGTTGGCCGGGGTGTTCGCCCCGAGGTGGGCGTCGCGCCTGGCGCGCCAGGCCTCGTCGGCCCCGTCGACCCAGGTGTAGACGGCGTCGATCGGGAAGGTGAGGTCGGTGGCCAGTTCCCAGGTGAAGGCGTCCAGGGTGGGATGGGTCCGGTCGCCGACCCTGACCTCGGCGGACTCCCGGCCCCTGCCGGGGATCACCTCGCTCACCGGGTTGGGCTGCGGGGCGATGAGCGACTCCCGCAGGACGTGTTCGGGTGCCACGACCCGGAGCCGGTCCAGCCTCTCCTCACGGTCGGGGGAGGCCAGGAACCGCTCGCCCTCCTGCCAGAACTCCACGGTGAAGCCGTGGGCGGGGCCGACGACCGCGGGGCCCCGGCCGCCGACGACGTGCTCCCCGAGCCGGATCACCGGGGCGCGGCGGAGCCGGCGCAGCCGGAAGGGGGACAGGGGCCGGTACCCGGCCGGAGTCCTCACGTACGAGCCGCGGAGGCTGTAGCGGGAGGCGAGGACCGCGAGGACCTCGGCCCTGTCCTCCTCGGACACGGCGACCGAGCGGTGGTACACGCCGTTGGACCGGGAGAGGAAGTAGTCGATCCCCCGTTCACGCAGGAGGTCGGCGAAGCGGTTCGTCCGCCGGGCGACGAAGTCCTCGATGTCGAAGGGGCCGGACCAGCGCCGTGCGAGCACGGGTTCGCGCCGGTAGGTCGTCACGGTGAGTTCCGGGTCCCTCCTGCGGTGCCTCCACGAGACCGGAAGGAAGAACACCTTCCTGACCGGGAGCGGAACCATTCTCCTGAGTATTCGCCTGGCTCTCCGGAAATAGTAGGGAATATTCCACATTGGGTGATCCGTCCCGTTGTCATCTTCTGGTTCCTGTTCTGGTCCTTGCGGGTGCGGGTCCCCGCTTCCGTCGCGGGGGGAGCTTCCTCTGCTCGCGTCCTTGTCGGAGACGGGCCGTGCGATGCCGACCGTCTCCGGAAAAGTACTGAAACGTTCACCTACCCGGAAGCTGAGCCTTCCATGGGTGTAACTTTCCGGGGTAGGTAATGCGTGGTCGGCGCGCCTCCGGGGCGGAGCCGCGGTGCCCACGACAGACGTGCCGTCCGTGAACGGGAGATCCCGGGAATGCCCTTCCGCGTCGCCACGGAGCCGGGTGCCCCCGGCCGACCCAACGAGGACTTCGCCGCGGCGACCGCGACCAGCGCGGTCCTCCTGGACGGGGCGAGTGCGCCCCGGGACCTGGAGACGGGCTGCTCCCACGGGGTGGCCTGGTACACCCGGCGGCTCGGCGCGCTGCTGCTGGCCGGGGCCGACGCGGGGCTCCCCCTGCGCGAGGCCCTCGCCGAGGCGATCGCGACGGCCTCCGCCCTGCACGCGCACACCTGCGACCTGGCCAACCAGGAGAGCCCGTCCGCCACGGTCGTGGTGGTCCGGGCCGGCTCCGACGCGCTGGAGTACCTGGTGCTGTCCGACTCCGTGCTGCTGGTGGAGGGCGTGGACGGGGTGCACGTGCTCACCGACACACGCCTGGACGACCTCAGGGCCGACCTGACCCGCAGGGGGAGCCCCTGGGGCGCCATCCGCGCGTACCGCAACGTTCCCGGGGGTTTCTGGACGGCGGGAGCCCACCCCCGGGCGGCCGAGGAGGCGCTGACCGGAACCCTGCCCCTCGGGCGCTTCGCCGCCATGACCGACGGGGCGAGCCGGGTGGTGGACCTCTTCGGGGACCTGGATTGGGACCAGGCGTTCTCCCTGGTTTCGGACAGGGGGCCGCGCGCCCTGCTGGACCGGGTGCGCGAACTGGAGTCCGCCGATCCCGACCGGCTCCGTCATCCGCGCGGCAAGGGGAGCGACGACGCCACCGTGCTGGAGTGGACACCGTGACCCCAGTTACGGTCACGCTTAAATTGTATATTCGGACAAACTAATCTAGTGAACCCGGGAGCTTGCCCCCTGACGTCCCAGGTGGTCGCGTTTCGGGCACTACCGCCATGGGTGACGTTTTGCCCGGTGCTCCAGATGACCTTTGTTGTCCTTTGCGGTAAAAGCACACAACAGTGGGATCGGCGGCGGCGACGTCACACACGGGGGAGACCAACGCCTCTCCGAAACCGTGCCACCAGGCGCTTTCGCGTTCCGTGTTCATCCGGTAGGTTTCTCCGTAACCGAAGAGCCGGAGTTCTCCCCACAACAGCTGGTATCCGGCCTTCGCCGTTCTCTCCATCCCCCCGCTCGCGTGTGCGCCGAACAGGCGCGGCGCGTACGAGAGAACCCCCCATGGCGTCGATTCCGACCGGTGAAAAGGAGAAGGTGTGACCACCACGGGCGTCCTCGAACCCACCGGACCGAACCGGTCCCTCGGTCGCACCAGCTGGCTCGACCGGGTCCTCACCACCCCCAGCTCCGCCGTCGAGCGCCACCCGACCGTCCGCGCCCTGGACGGCTACGAGGGCCGCCCCAACCCCCTGGACGCCAAGACGCCCGCGGAGTTCCTGCTGGTCATGCGCCGCTACCTGGTCTGGGCGGGCGACTGGTCCTACCTGGAGCTGGAGTACCTGTGCGGGGGAGCGGTGCGGGCGACCACCTTCCGGGACGTCCTAGAGGGGACGCAGCTGCCCCGGTACGTGTTCCTGATGGCCTTCGTGACCGCCTGCGCCGGTGAGGACGCCGCTGAGCGCCAGCGCTGGACGACCGCCTGGCACAGGCTCCGGTCGGCCGGTCACTGAGTTCCCCCGGGACTTTCCCTCCGGCTTTTCCCGGTGACCCCGCGGCGTTCGTCGCCGCCGGAGCCCGACACCCGTCGAACCCGCGCCGCCCCCTTTTACCGTGCCGTTCGGACACGTGCCCGCAGCGGTTTTCTCGCGGATTTCCCCGGTGCGTCGGTGTGTCAATGCACCGATTTGGCACCATGCGCGCGGAATTTCCACAGGTAGGACGGCGTAAAGCACATTCCCGCGACCGATAGGGTCGCCGGAGGACGGCCGCCGTCACGGCGCTGGTACGCGAGTGCCCGGTTCTCCGTCCGACCACGGGCCGCCCGTGCCCGAGGCCGAGGCCCCCTCCCATCGGGCCCCGCCGCCTCGGACCGGTCGCCACCCGCCTTCACCCCCGCGCCACCGGGCGTTCAGCCCGATCTCGTCCGCCCCTGGTTGGCTTCGGCGCGGGCGTGACCGCGCCCATTCCCCCGGAGCCCCCAGGAAGCACGTATGCGCAAGACCACGGCGGCCGCGGTGTCCCTCGCCGTCGCCCTCACCGGTACGGCGGCCCCCGCACACGCGGAGCGGCAGGAGCCCCGCGAGGGCGGGCGCGACGGCGTCGAACTGTCCGTCCTCGGCAGCTACCGCACCGGCTCCTTCGACGAGGCGGCGGCGGAGATCGTCGCCCACGACCCGCGCACCCAGCGCCTGTACGTGGTCAACGCCCTGGCCGCCGCGGTGGAGGTCCTCGACGTCTCCGACCCCGCGGCCCCCGCCAAGCTGTTCGACCTGCGCACGCCCGGGGTCGAGGCGGCCGACGGCTCGGTGGTGCCGGAGGGCGCGGTCGCCAACTCTGTGGCGGTCCACGGCGACACCGTGGCCGTGGCGGTGGAGGCCCCGGACCGGACCGACGACGGCTGGGTGGTCTTCTACGACACCGACGGCACCGCGCTCAACGCGGTCCGGGTCGGCGCCCTGCCGGACATGGCTACCTTCACGCCCGAGGGCAGGCTGCTGCTGGTGGCCAACGAGGGGGAGCCCGCCGACGACTACTCGGCCGACCCCGAGGGCTCGGTGAGCGTCATCCGCGTGAACCGCAGGCCTGCCGCCGTCACCCAGGACGACGTCCGCACCGCCGACTTCCGCGCCTGGGACGGGGAGCGGGAGCTGCCCTCGGGGGTGCGGGTGTTCGGGCCGGACCTGTCCACCGGCGAACCGGGCACCCCGGGCCGGGTGGCGCGCAACCTGGAACCGGAGTACATCTCCGCGGACACCGCCCACAGCGCCCAGGTGGTGCTCCAGGAGGCCAACGCCGTCGCGCTGCTGGACCTGCGCACCGCCGAATTCACCGACATCGTGCCCCTGGGCCTCAAGGACCATATGGAGCCCGGCAACGAGCTGGACGTGTCGAACCGGGACGACGGCATCCGCATCGCCAACTGGCCGGTGTACGGCATGTACCAGCCCGACGGGTTCGACACCTACCGCTGGCGCGGCCAGACCCTGCTGGTCACCGCGAACGAGGGCGACACCCGCGACTGGGACGGCTACTCCGAGGAGACGCGCCTGGCCGACCTGGCCGAGGAGACCCCGCTGTGCGAGGACTCCCCGCGCCTCCGGGAGTTCCTGGCCGACAACGACCTGGGCGTCGACAGCACCGGGGAACTGCTCGACGAGGCCAACATGGGCAGGCTGACGGTCACCGCCGCCGAGGGCCTGCGCGAGGACGGCAGCTGCTACGAGGACGTGTACGCGTTCGGCGGACGCTCGTTCTCGATCTTCACCGCCGGGGGCGAGCTGCTCTTCGACTCGGGGTCGGACTTCGAGCGGATCACCGCCGAGGCCGAGCCGGAGTCCTTCAACTCCAATCACTCGGAGAACGCCTTCGACAACCGCAGCGACGACAAGGGCCCCGAACCCGAGGGTGTCGTGCTCGGCGAGGTGGCGGGCCGCACCTACGCGTTCGTGGGACTGGAGCGGGTGGGCGGCGTGATGGTCTACGACGTCACCGACCCCCGGGAGGCGTCCTTCGTGCAGTACCTGAACAACCGCGACTTCACCGCCGAGCCCGGCACCGGCGAGGCGGGCGACCTGGGCGCGGAGGGCCTGGCCTTCATCAGTGCCTCGGACTCGCCGATCCGGGGCGTGCCGGTGCTGGCCGTGGCCAACGAGGTGTCCGGCTCGACCACCCTGTACCGGGTCGACCCGGCCTGACCGCGCTCCGCCGCCGAGCCGCCTCGCGGGGGCCCGGCGAGGCGGTCCGGCGTCCCCGGCCCGTTCTCACCCGCGGGGGAAGAGCGCGTCGGTGAAGGCGTTGCGGAACTTGCCGTCCGGATCGAGCGCGCGTGTGAGGCGTGCGAAGTCCGCCGCGCGCTCGTACCGGGCGGTGATGTCGGCCGGGTCCATCGCGGTCAGCTTGCCCCAGTGGGGGCGGGCGTCCAGCGGCAGGAGGCGCTCCTCCACGGCCGCCAGGACCGGTGCCACGGCCCGCGGGTCCGGCAGCCACGTGAAGTGGAAGGTGACGCAGTCCCGGCCGTGGGCGGGGCTCAGCCACAGGTCGTCCGCGCGGACCGTGCGCACCTCCGCGACGTACAGCGCCGGGGCCAGCAGGTGCCCGATCCCGCGCAGGGCCGCGAACGCCGCGCCCGCGGCCTCGCGCGGCACGTAGAACTCGGACTGCAGCTCCTTGCCCGCGCTCGGCTCCAGCTCGGGGCGGAAGTGCGGGAGCCGCTCGTGCCAGGGGCCGACGACCCCCATCTGCTCGGTGCCGGGTTCCGGAGGCATCCCCGGGACGGGGTGCACCGGCCCGGACGCGGGCCGACCGCCCCGCCAGGCGCCCTCGGGGCGGTCGGTGCGGTGCTTGAGCCACACGGAGCCCTCCCCGAGCCAGTCGGTGAACAGGCTGACGCTGTAGGCCGCGCCGAACACGTCGTCGACGCGGTCGGCCACCTCGTCCAGGGCCACCCCGACGCGGACCCGCTGGGCCACCGTGAACGCCGGTTCGATCTCCAGGGAGAGCCGGGTGACGACGCCGAGCGCGCCCAGCGCGACCACCGCGCCGGGGAAGACCTCCGGGTCCGCGTCGCGGCTCAGCCAGGCGAGGTCGCCGTCGGGGCCCAGGAGCTGCACCGCGCGCACGGCGGCGGACAGGCAGCGCTGGCCGTCCCCGGACCCGTGGGTGCCGGTCGCGCACGAGCCCGCGACCGAGATGTGCGGCAGTGAGGCCAGGTTCGCCAGCGCGAACCCCCGCCCGTGCAGCGCGGTGACCAGTTCGGCGTAGCGGGTACCGGCGGTGACGGTGACGGCCCGGCCCTCGGCGTCGATCTCCGCCTCCGCGGGCAGCCCGTCCAGGCGCACCAGGTCGGCGTCGGAGTCGGCGACGAGGTTGAAGGAGTGGCCGCTGCCCAGGGCGCGGATCCGCGCGCTGTCGCGGACGACGCGGCGCAGTTCGTCCAGCGTCCGGGGCCGGTGGACCCGCGGGCTGGCGAAGGTCACGTTGCCTGCCCAGTTGGTGGTCCGCGCGTGGGGTGCTGGCATGGGGCGCTCCGTGGGTGGGACGAGCGGCGTACGGCCCCGGCTTCCCGGGCGCCGCCACGGCAGGCGGCTTCCCGGAGGATAGCCGGGCGGCCCTCCCCGCGGTTCGTCCGGGACGACGCTGGCGACCGGTCGTCCGCGCCGGGAGTCCCCGTGCGCGTCCGGACACCTGGTACGACGTTCCAAACGTCGTAAGGTTGGCGGTTTTCCTTTAACGATTTCCGAAAGAAACGGATGCCGTCTGGAACGGAATGGCTGTCCGGTTATGATTTTGTTGTCGCGGTTCGTCTCTCCGAGGAGAATTCGGCATTAGGATTGTTTCTCGACGGCGGAGTGCCGCACCCGCCTCCGCCGGGCCCGACCCGCGGCCCCGGACGGCGCTCTCCCCTCCCCACCGGTCGAGGGCACAGCGCGTCCGCGATCCCCCATGGCCGGTCCGAGAAAAGCGGACCGGATTGATCCGAACGAGGATTCCCTTGACATTCTTTTCCCCCGTCCCCGCACGTCGCGCGCTGCAGGGAGGCGTCGCCTTCGCGGCATTCGGCGCGCTCGGCATCGCGGCGGCGGTTCCCGCCCACGCTGAGAACGGAGAGATCGGCTACGCGCACGCGAACGTCGCGGGCGAGGCCGAAATCACCGCGTTCCACCCGAGGATGGCCGACTTCCACGGCACCAACCGGTACCTGGACGCCTTCGGCGGCGAGGTCTTCGCCCTCTCCCGCACCTCCGTCCTGTCAGACGTGGACAGGGACCAGATCCGCTCCCTCGTGATTTTCGACGAGCTCCGGATCGAGCTGACGGCGGCCGATGTCGAGGCCATGCGGGCTGCGGCCGAGGGCGGGGTCTCCCAGCCCGGTCTCGCGAACCCCGAGGGGGGTTCCGACGAACCGCTCCTCCGGGCGTCCTTCACCGGCACCCAGATCGAGGCCGTCCAGAACTGGGCCGGTGGCAGGGAGTTCTCCCACGAGCCGGGCACCGAGTCCGTCGAGGTGAACGAACTCGGCGCCGAGATCTCCCTCTCCGTCGACGAGGCTCCCTGGAGCGACACGCTCAGGGACTCCGATCTGGGAAGGGTCGACCTGTGGGGTGGAGTCCAGACCCTGGACATGGTCGTGACCTTCCCCGACGAGGGGTTCAGCGTCTCCTACGGGGTCGGCGAGACCATCGTGGCCTCGGACACCGAGCCCGCTGCTCCGGAGGAGCCCGGTGGCGGCGAGGAGCCCGGTGACGGCGGAGAGGACCCCGGCTCCGAGGACCCCGACGAGGAGCCCGGCGCCGAGGGGCCCGGCGCCGAGGGGCCCGGTGACGGTGAGGACGGAAGCGGCGGTGGGGACGAGGGCGCCGAGGGCGGAAACGGCCAGGACGGTGACGACGGCACCGCCGGTGACGTGGACGACGCCGATGGCCGCGACCCCTCCGAGGCGGGAGCAGCGAACGGCTCCGGCGGTCCTCTGGCGCAGACCGGGAGCCCGGTCGCGGGTCTGATCGCCGCCGGTGCCGCGATCGCTGCCGGAGGCGGAGCCGCCGTCTACGTGACGCGCCGCAGGAGGAACGCCTCCGCGACCGTCGGGGAGGCCGGCGAGGCCTGACCGGGGGCGGCTGCCCGAACCCGACGCGGCACCCGGGGACCAGATCCCCGGGTGCCGCGCCGTGTGGCCAGGTCTCTCCGAGGAGCCGGGCGATTCGCTCGGCACCGCATCGGTAAACGTTGTTTAAATCGGTTTCGGGAGAGAACGACACAGAGGGGATCGGCGTCACACCATGACCAGTCGGTCATGGACCGACGCCGGCAGAAGGAACACGCAACACGGGATGAGGGGATGTTCGCCATGACGAGCGCGTTTCGCATCGGTCCGGTCAGAGCCGTAGCCCTGGGCGCCGTGTCGCTGCCCGCACTCCTGCTCGCGTCCGCGCCCGCGGTCGCCGGAACCGCCGACTCCGGTGCGGGCGCCATGAGCGTCCGCGACTGCACTGCGGCGGACTTCGAGGTGGCCGAGACGGCGCGCGAGGGCGCGGCCGGTACCGTCCACATCGAGTTCGAGCTGGTCAAGCAGGAACCGCTCAGCCCCGAGGACGACGTGGCGTGCACCATGTACCCCTCCCTCGCGAGCATGTACTGGGGCCAGCCCGACGGCAACCTCATCGGGGCCGAAGCGGAAACCGAGGGGCAGGACGGCAGCGTCTTCGCGCTTTACCCGGGCGACGCGGCCGCGGTGACCGTGTCCCGCCCCAACCCGGAGGTCTACGACCCCGAGGAGTGCAACCCCACCGAGGTGGCCGGGGCCCACCTGTTCCTCCAGAACGACGAGGGCTCCGCCTACGTGCCCACGGACGGGAACGACCGCGTCTGCGTCAACCCGGACCTGGGCGCGTCCACCGTTTCCGAGATCACCCCGGCCTGATCCGGCCCGGTGCGGCCCGGCCCTGGCGGGCCGGGCCGCGCTTGCGTCCCGGCGGTATCGGCGTATCGCTTCTCTTCTCCGTCATGCCACGTCACACCGGGTGACGTGGCCCGTGCTGGCCGCCGAGCGGCTCTGGGCCGATGAGATCGCGTAGGACGGAGAGTTCCGTGCCGGTGGGCGGTGAGGTCTGAGCGAGATCCCGGGCGACGGTGAGGTCCCAGCCGGTGGCCTCGCGGACCGCGTCCAGCGCCACGCCGGGGTGGATACCGGTCAGGACGAGTTCGCGGGTGACGGGGTCGGGCTCCAGCACGCCCAGGTCGGTGATCACCCGCACCGGACCGGCGCCGCGCAGGCCCAGGCGCTCGCGGTCGCCGGGGCCCGAGCCGTGGCCGACCGAGGTGACGAAGTCGACCTTCTCGACGAAGGCGCGGGAGCTGTGCCGCATGATGACGACGACCTCGCGGCAGGAGGCGGCGATCTCGGGGGCGCCGCCCGCCCCGGGCAGGCGCACCCTCGGGTCCGTGTAGTCGCCGATGACGGTGGTGTTGATGTTGGCGTACCGGTCGATCTGGGCGGCGCCGAGGAAGCCGACGTCGATCCGTCCGGCCTGGAGCCAGTAGTTGAAGACCTCGGGGACCGAGACCACGGTGTCGGCGGTGTCGGCGAGGACGCCGTCGCCGATGGACAGCGGCAGGTGGTCGGGGACGGCGCCCAGGGTGCCTGACTCGTAGACCATCCACAGGTCGGGGGCGTGGGTGCGGCGGGCCACGTTCGCGGCGGTGCTGGGCAGGCCGATGCCGACGAAGCAGGACATCCCCTCGCGCAGCGAACGCGCCGCGGTCACGGTCATGATCTCGTCGGAGGTCCAGGTCACGGTGGTCACGCGCCTCTCCCAACAGGTTTGGTGTCGCTGGTGCTAGAGGTCGCGGATGACGCGGGGGCGGAGGGGGTCCGGGCGCCGTTAGTGAGGTCCGCGAGCCAGGCGGTGAAGGCCTCGCGGTCGCGTCCGACCGCGTCCCAGGCCCGGTAGGCCTCGTTGTCGCGCTCGTAGTAGCCGTGCGCGTAGGAGGGCGCGGCGCCGCCGGGGACGACGCTGACCCGGTCGACCACGCGCGCGGGCAGGATCACCTGGCCGGGGACGGGAACGAGGGTGTCCACGACCTCCTCCACCGTGACCAGCACCCGTTCGGAGGCCAGCGCGGCCTCCTTCTGGATGCCGGTGATGCCCCACAGCTGGACGTTGCCCCGGGTGTCCGCCCTCTGCGCGTGGATCACGGCCACGTCGGGGTTGAGCGCTGGGACGGCGGCCAGTTCCTGCCTGGTGAAGGGGCAGGTGACGGTCTTGATGTTGGGGTTGTGCTCGACCAGGTCGGTGCCGGAGTAGCCGCGCAGGATGGCGAAGGGCAGCCCGGAGGCGCCCGCCATGTAGCGGTTGGCCATTCCGGCGTGGCTGTGCTCCTCGATCTCCAACGGCACCGGCCAGAAGGAGGTGACGGCGTCGCGGAAGCGGTGCAGCGAGCCCACGCCGGGGTTGCCGCCCCAGGAGAAGACGAGTTTCCTGGCACACCCGGCGCCGATGAGCTGGTCGTAGACGATGTCGGGCGTCATGCGCACCAGGGTGAGGTCGCGCAGGCCCTGGCGGATGATCTCGTGCCCGGCAGCCACGGGGATGAGATGGGTGAACCCCTCCAGGGCGACGGTGTCGCCGTCATGGATGAGCTGCCGGACAGCCTCGTCCAGAGGGGCGATCACAAAACCCTCCTGTGCGCATTTCGAATACTTGTACTCATTGCGAACATCATAGGTCGAAAGCTATCCCCCGCCCCTCGTCGAGTCAAGGGACTCCGACCGCCGACAGTCCGGTGACCAGCGCGGTCGTCGGGGTGGTGCTGGCCGGCATGAGCCGACATGAGTACCGACCTCGACGGATCGGCCCCGCTCGGGCGGCGGCCCGGACGGGGCATGGTCAAGAGTGTCGCTGCGGGTCTACGCCAGGTGCGTCGACGGCGACGAGGAACGTGACAAGCGTCGGGGAGCGAAGGGCTTCGGGGGTTTCTGGCCCTCGTGGCCCGCATCGGTGGACACGTTGGGGGCACGGAAAGCGCCATATGACCGGACTCGCATGCCAGGTCGGTCGGGGCCGTCCCCGTGGGCCGTGGTGCGCTGAACTCCGCACCGCGTATTCGCCACAGCCGTCCGTAAGGGGCCGGATCCGGCCGCTGTCAGCCGGATGCCGGGCAGCACAAAAGAAACCGCCGGGCCCGTGTGGTGTGCGGGTCCGGCGGTTTCTCCACTGTCTCAAGGTGGCGCACTCGGGAGGACTCGAACCCCCAACCTTCTGATCCGTAGTCAGATGCTCTATCCATTGAGCTACGAGTGCAGGTTTTCAGTTGTGTGTCGCCCGGTCTCCCTGGCGACGTCTTTGACTCTATCACGGTGTCAGAGGGCCTCGAACCGTTTTGTGAGTGTGCGACCGGTCATGCCGGTCCCCGTCCGCCGGGCGGTCCGGGGCCGAGCGGCGGCGGCCCCGACGCGACCGCGTCGTGCCGGGACCGCCGCCCGGCGGACGGGCGGGAGCGTCAGCAGGTTCCGTCGAGGACCACCCCGTCGACGCGGGAGACGCCCGCGTCGCGCTGCGCGCCCACGCGCCGGTTGACCTCCTCGGGGGCCACGGCCTCGCCCTGCTGGTGGTACACCCAGTCCACGTCCTGTACGTAGGTGCTCGGGCCGCCGGTGTGGCCGCTCATGTCGACGAACCACTGGTTGAAGTTGATCGACATCGGTGACGAGGGGTAGTACTTCCCGCTGTGCTCGGCCACCAGGTGCGTGTCCACGTAGTAGCGGACCACGCCGTCCGTCACCTGGACCACCAGGTCGCGCCATCCGTCGAAGGAGCGGTTCACCACGTCGCTGGTGTTGTCCGCGACCCAGGGGTCGCGCTGGTAGGTGTGGTACGAGGTCAGGTACATGGCCTCCGCCGGGGCGCCCCAACCCGAGTTGGGCAGGTACTCGAAGTCGAGCTCGCTGTAGGCGGGATCGTTGTCGTAGGCCAGGGGCGTGATCGTGTAGAAGGTCTGGAGCACGGTGTCGCCGTCCTGGCCGGAGACCGGGGCGTCGGCGAACTCGACCTTGGCGGCGTAGGTGCCCTCGTGGAACTTCTCCTCGCCGAAGGTCAGCTCGGCCTGGCTGGTGCCCGCCGGGGTGCCGTCCGTGGTCGAGGTCAGGCGCAGCAGGGAGTCGCCGCTCTCCTCGGCGAAGGAGATGTTGTCGGCGTCCCAGGACGCGCCGGGCACGCCGGGGCCGCCGGGCCAGCTGCGGACGTTCCAGCCCTGGCCGCGCAGGGCCGGGTCGTCGGGGCCGGTGTAGTCGAAGTCGTCGAAGAACAGGCCGCACGACGCGGAGGTCTGGTCGGCGACGGTCTCGACCTCGACGGGGGAGCCCGTCGCGCAGGCGGTCAGGGGGAGTGCGACGGCGCAGGCCAGGGCGATGTGGCCGGGACGGATGCGGGTGGGCACGGGGAACACCTCGGTTTCGGGGAGAACAGCCGGGAGCAGGGGCTGGGCCGGGGCCTCCGGTCTTGAGGGGCCCCGGCCCGGGAGGCGCTAGAACGCGGTCAGCGTCACGTCGAGGGACACCGGCGCGTGGTCCTGGACGTAGGAGGCGAAGTTCGACACGTCGTCGAAGGCGAAGCCGTAGGCCTTGCCGTCCACGGTGTTCTCGTGGAAGACCGCCGCGTAGCGGTTGGTGGTCTCGTGGTTGTAGAACGCCGCGGGGTCGGTGACCGGGTGCTCGGCGGTGTCCAGCAGGGTCGAGCGGTTGAACGCCGCGCCCAGGATCGCGGCCACCGGACCGGTGATGCCGTCGTTGGGGGCCGCCAGGGCGCCGTCGCAGAAGAAGACGTCGCGGGTGGAGGGCTTGGGGATCGGGGCCACGCCGCCGTCGAAGACCAGGTTGCCCGAGCCGTCCACGCGGCCGGTGAAGGTCCCGGCGTTGGTGGTGACGCGCAGGTCGGTGGTGCTGTAGCGCTCCCAGACCTGGTCGATGTAGGAGTCGTAGTAGTCGGCGGGGAACAGTCCGGCGTCCAGCCCGTGCCCGGGGGCGATGACGAGTTCTCCCTCGCGCAGCACGAGCGACGAGAAGACGGGGTCGGCGGAGAGCTTGGCGAAGACCGCGTCGCGGCCGCCCGGCACGAACGCGCCGGTGGTCTGGTCGGCCTCGCCCCGGAGGCGGATGGCCAGCGGCACGCTGAACTGGTCCACCATGCTGGTGTTGCAGTACATGCCGGTCTCGTTGTGGGTGAACTCCACGGTGTCGTGGAGCACCCCGTGGCTGGGGTCGGACTCGACCCAGCCCGCCGGGTACTGGAGCGCGGGCCTGCCGTTGCCGTCGGTGACGACCTTGAACCGGAGCTTGCCGCCGAGGGCGAAGTACACCCGTCCCGACATGAACGGCAGGGTCAGCTCGCTGACGGAGTCCAGCGGGATCGAGTAGTCGGTGAACCCTTCGTCGGTGTTGTCGGACTCCGCGACCGGGTGCGCGACGCCGTCGGCGTCGACCCAGGACTGCGTGTTCGTGGTCAGGTCGGTGCCCACGACGTAGGCGCGGATCTCACTGTCGGGGAAGGTCCCGGTCTCGTTGGCGACCGTCACCGGAAGGGCGCCGGCCTGACCGCCGCCCGAGGTGAGTTCGCCGTTGCTCTCCGTACGGGAGCAACCGCTCGTGACGAGCAGGGTGCCGACGGTGGCGAGCGATGCGCCGCCGAGGAACAGTCTTCGGTCGATCATGGGGGTCGCCTCACTGGAGGGGCTGGTAAGACGCGCCCAATCTGACGACCCCCGAAGAGCCGCGTCAACCCGTGGTCACGATCCGTTCGCGACGTTCTCGTGTTCTCACTGGTAACAAAGTTGCCATGTGACTCATGTCACTCCCTGGCCGAATGATTTTCGGCTCTACGGGTGAACGTTTTCGGCGGATGAGCGTCCACAGAAGTTCTCCCCTTGGTGGGCCGGGGTTCACGGGGGTTCCGCGGCTCCCGGTCTACGCCCTCGCGCCCTCGGCGGTCTCCGTCGGCAGGGCGGCTTCGGCCGACCCGGCGGCCCCGGACTCCAGGGAGCGGCCCGCCTCCAGCATCCGGTCGATCAGCTCGTCCCTGGTCTCCCTGACGGCGCGCGCGTTCAGGGCCTCGCCGTGCAGCTGGTCGGCGTTGCCGCCGTCGGAGTCCACCTGGACGAGGAGCAGGTCCAGCTCGCGCTGGCGCTCCTCGACCCTTTGGACCTGCTCCCACTCGGTGTGCGCGGCCAGGGCCTCCTCGACGGACGCGCCGTAGTCGCGGATCGCATCCACCCGCGCCGCCAGCTCGCGGTACACGGCCTCGTGCCGTTCGTGCTGCTGGTCCAGCACGGCGAGCACCCGCTCCGAGACGGCGTCGAGGGAGTCCGCCACGTACTCCTCCCTGATCCGCTCGTGCCGGTGCAGCAGCGAGGCGATCCGCCACTCCTCGGCGCGCAGGACCGACAGGGGCTGGGCCGCGTCGAAGGAGTCGCCCAGCCGCAGGTCGGCCTCCTCGACGGTCCCGATCGTCCTCTGCACGTCCAGCAGCAGGCGGGCGCCCTGCCGACCCAGGTTCGCGGGCACCAGGTAGCGGTTCGCGTGCGCCGCGGCCAGCCGGTCGCCCCGGGGCCACCACCACCCCGCCCACAGGGCGGCGGCCGCGTACACCGCGCCCGGCACGAACCAGTAGAGGTTGAAGGCCCACTCCGGACCCGCCAGGGCGAGGAACCAGCTCGTCAGGGTGGCGGGCACGAAGGTCAGGGAGAACGCCTGCCAGGACCGGCGCCGCGAGGTCCGCGACAGCCACCGCGGCAGCAGGGACCTCGGGCGCACGCGGGTGACGGCGAGTCCGGCGGCGCCCACGACCGCGGCCTGCGCCAGCAGGCCCAGGAAGTACAGGGGGACCGACCACACCAGGAGGGGTCCGCTGACCAGGGCCCAGAGCAGGCTCAGCGCGGCCACCGCGGTCCCGCCCGCCGCCATGCGCGTCCGGTTCGGGAGCCGGGGCTGCTTGGCCCAGGCCCGCTTCGAGCGCAGGAAGGGCAGATGCTTCCGGAGCCTTCCGGAGAGGCGGGGAGGCAGTGAGGGGTCCAGGACGGGACGTGCGCCCCCGTGCGTGCTGTCCGCGACCTTCCACCGGCTGTCCGACACTGGTTCGGCTCCTCTCGCGTGCGGTTCGCCGCGCTCGGCCCCTCCGTTTCGGACACGCGTTTCGGACGCGCGGTTTCTCGGGGGTCCGCACCGCACGTTACCGCCCCGGCACGGAATCCGTACCGGGGCGGCGGTCACGAATCCCGCCTCAGCCCGCGACGGCCTCCTCCACGGCGGCGGCCCACAGCGACACCGCGCTGTCGACCTGGTCGCCGTCGACGATGAGCGGCGGGATCATCCGCACCACGTTCCCGTCGGGGGCGCAGGTGAGCAGCAGGAGCCCGTGCCGGGCCGCGGCCTGCTGGGCGCGCAGCGCGGTGGCGCCGTCCGGCGTCCCGTCGGCGGCGGTGAACTCGTTGCCGAGCATCAGCCCCCGGCCGCGCACGTCGCCGATGACCGGGTTAGCCTCCGCCACCTTCTCCAGGCCCAGCCGCAGCCGCTCGCCCATGCGCGCGGCGTTCTCCACCAGGCCCTCCTCCTGGATCACGTCCAGGGTCGCCAGGGCCGCGGCGCAGGACACCGCGTTGCCGCCGTAGGTCCCGCCCTGGGAGCCCGGCCAGGCCTTCTCCATGATCGCGGCGGGGGCGGCGATCGCCGACAGCGGGAAGCCGCTGGCCAGCCCCTTGGCGGTGATGACCACGTCCGGCCGGATGCCCGAGGGCTCGTGGCCCCAGAACGTGCCCGTGCGCCCGAAGCCGGTCTGCACCTCGTCCGCGACCAGCAGGAACCCGTGCCGGTCGGCGCGCTCGCGCAGACCCTGGAGGAAGGCCGCGGGCACCGGCACGTAGCCGCCCTCGCCCAGCACCGGCTCGATGAACACGGCGGCCGTGTCCTTGGGCGAGGTGACCGTGGCGAACAGGTAGTCCAGCTCGCGCAGCGCGTACGCGACCGCGTCGGCCTCGGACACGCCCAGCCGGTAGGCGTACGGGAACGGCGAGACCACCACGCCGGGCATCAGCGGGCCGATGCCCGCCCGGATCTTGACCCCGGACGTGGTCAGCGACGCGGCGCCCATGGTGCGCCCGTGGAAGGACCCCTGGAACACGATGACGTTCTGTCGGCCGGTCGCCTGCCGGGCCAGCCGCAGGGCGGCCTCGACGGCCTCGCTGCCCGAGTTCACGTAGAACAGCCGGTCGAGCCCGGCGGGCAGCACCTCTCCCAGCCGCTCGGTGAGCCGCAGCAGCGGCCGGTGCATCACGGTGGTGTACTGGCCGTGCACCAGGGTCCCCACCTGCTCCTGCGCGGCGGCCACGACGCGGGGGTGGCAGTGGCCGGTGCTGGTGACGCCGATGCCGGCGGTGAAGTCGAGATAGCGGCGGTCGTCCTCGTCGTAGATGTAGGCGCCCTCGCCTCGGGCGGCGACGACCGGTGTCGCCTGCTTGAGGATCGGGGAGAGCTCCGCCATGCGTGGCCTCGATTCCGTGTCGCGTGTTCCGTAGGATTGTTGACAATCGACGCTGCTATGGAAACATCCGTGCGGCGACGGTGTCCAGTGGGCGCACGTTGGGCAGTTCTGACCACAGGCCGAATCTCGACCGGGGAGTAGCGAACATGTCGGATCAGGAAGCACGGGTCGTCGCGCAGGTGGACAAGAGGCTGTTCATCGGCGGGACGTGGCGCGACGCCGCCTCCGGGAACGCCTTCGAGGTGGAGGACCCCTCCACCCGCGAGGTGCTCTGCGAGGTCGCGGACGCGGGGAAGGAGGACGCGCTCGACGCCCTGGACGCGGCGCACCGGGCCCAGGCCGACTGGATGCGCACGGCGCCCAGGGACCGCGGCGAGATCCTGTACCGGGGCTACGAGCTGCTCATGGAGCGCCGGGAGGACCTGGCGGTCCTGATGACCCTGGAGATGGGCAAGCCCCTGGCCGAGGCGCGGGGCGAGATCGCCTACGCCGCCGAGTTCCTGCGCTGGTTCTCCGAGGAGGCCGTGCGCATCGAGGGGAGGTTCTCCACCTCGCCCGACGGCAAGTCCCGCTTCCTGGTCATGCGCCAGGCGGTCGGCCCCTGCATGCTCATCACCCCCTGGAACTTCCCCATGGCGATGGGCACCCGCAAGATCGGCCCCGCCATCGCCGCGGGGTGCACCATGATCCTCAAGCCCGCCCACCAGACGCCCCTGTCCGCCCTCGCCCTGGCGGGCATCCTCTCCGAGGCCGGGCTCCCCGAGGGCGTCCTCAGCGTCATCCCCACCACGGACCCGGGTTCGGTCACCGAGCCCCTGCTCAGCGACGGGCGCATCCGCAAGGTCTCCTTCACCGGTTCCACCGCCGTGGGCCGCAAGCTCCTCGAACAGAGCGCCGGGCAGGTCCTGCGCACCTCCATGGAGCTGGGCGGCAACGCGCCCTTCCTGGTCTTCGACGACGCCGACATGGACGCCGCCGTGGACGGCGCGATGCTCGCCAAGATGCGCAACATCGGCGAGGCCTGCACCGCCGCCAACCGCATCTACGCCCAGGCGGGCATCGCCGAGGAGTTCGCCGAGCGCCTCAGCCGCCGCATGGGCGCGCTTCGCCTGGGCCGCGGCGTGGACGAGGGCGTCGACGTGGGCCCGCTCATCGACGACAAGGCCCGCGACAAGGTGCAGGGCCTGGTGGACGACGCCGTGGGCAAGGGCGCCCGCGTGCTGGTCGGCGGCGGCCCCGGCGACGGTCCGGGCCACTTCTACAAGCCCACCGTGCTCGCCGACGTGCCCTTCGAGGCCGAGCTGTCCACCACCGAGATCTTCGGCCCGGTGGCCCCCGTGCTGCCCTTCGAGACGGAGGACGAGGCGCTGCGGGCCGCCAACGACACCGAGTACGGCCTGGTCAGCTACGTCTACACCCGCGACCTCAACCGGGCGCTGCGGGTCAGCGAGAACCTGGAGACCGGCATGGTCGGCCTCAACCAGGGCGTGGTCTCCAACCCGGCCGCGCCCTTCGGCGGGGTCAAGCACTCCGGTCTGGGCCGCGAGGGCGGCCGGGTCGGCATCGACGAGTTCCTGGAGACCAAGTACGTCGGCATCGGCGGAATCTGACCGGATCTCCCGGCGATCCGGAGGTTCGCCTGTGCCTCGGGCGCGGCACCGCCTACGCTCGCCCCATGGGCACACGAATCCCCCACGACGGCGACACCGCCGCCGCTCTGGCCTCGGTCAGGGCGGCGGGCGGTGAACCTTCGCCGGAGGCGCGGGCGGACCTGGAACGGATCGCGCGCGGTGAGATGAGCTTCGAGGAGGCCAGGGAGCGCATCCTGGCCAGGTACCGGCTGCGGGAGTGACCGGACGGCGCGCCCGTGCCCCTAGGCGGTGTACAGACCCTAGGCCTCGGGGGCGGACTCCCCGTCCCCGCCGTTGATGCGTGCGACCGTGTCCACCATGTGCGCCTCGATCAGGCGCAGCAGCTCCTCCTCCGCCCCGTCCACGATCGCGTCCAGGATGCGGCGGTGCTCGTCCAGGAGCTCCTCCGGTTCCGGGTACACGTCCTGCATCACCGTCAGGCACATCCGGGTCTCCACCAGCAGCGTCTGCGCCATGCGCTCCAGGCGGCTGTTTCCCGCGCAGCTGACGAGGGTCTGGTGGAAGGCCTGGTCGGCGTCGCTCATGGCGTTGCGGTCGCGGCCCGCCGCCGCGGCGGCCAGCCGTTCCACGGCCGGGGTGAGGCGGGCGACGGCCTCGCCCCGGTTGCCGCGCATGATCAGCTCGCACGCGGTCCGCTCGACGGCGAGCCGGGCCACGTAGACGTCGCGCACGTCCGCGGGCGTGAGTTCGCGCACGAACAGCCCCCTGTGCCGTTCGCTGCGCAGCAGCCCCTCCTGCACCAAGCGCTGCATCGCCTCGCGCAGGGGGCCGCGGCTCACCCCGAGCTGACCCGCCAGCTCGGACTCGCCGAGCTGGTCCCCCGGCGCGAGCGAGCCGTACATGATCGCGGACCGCAGCTGGTCGGCGATCAGTTCGGCGGTGGAACGCCGGGGCACGGGTCTGAGCTGGCCTGGGGCGGACATGGCCGCCCTCCTCTCGGATCGGGGACGGGACGCGCGGCGGGCGCGTCGTCGAGGTTAACGGGACGCCAGGACGCTGTTGACCGCGGCCGAACCCGAGCGGAACAGCATGCCCGGTCCGGAGCCCCGGCCCGCGGTCGCCCCCGCCAGGCGCAGCCCCTCCCACACGCTCACCTGGTTGGCGGTGAGCACGGTCTTGCCCAGCAGCGCCTCCAGGGGTTCGATGAGGTGGGCGCTGTGCAGGGCGGTGTCCGGCACCAGGACGGCCTCGGCGCGCTGGTGGTCGTTGGAGATGACGAAGTCCAGGACGTCGTCGGGGTCCAGGTCGCCGACCTCGGCGGCGGTGGCTATGCCGTGGCTGGCCAACGACAGCACGGCCACCCCCGCCTCGGTGAGGAACTCCACGAACCTCTGGGCGACGTCGTCGGGGTAGGTGGCGGCGATCGCCACCCGAGAGACGCGCAGCTGGCTCAGCGCGTGCACGAAGGCGAACGAGGTGCTCGACGACGGAGCGCCCGTGTGCCGGCGCACCCCCTCGACCTGCCTGCGGGCGCCCTCCCAGCCGAACACGAAGCTGCCGCTGGTGCAGGCCCACACCGCGGCCTCCACCTCCATCACGGCCAGCTCCTGGGCGCCCCTGGCGAGCACGTCCTCGCCGCCGACGTCGAGCAGGGCGTCCACCCGGTGGGCGTCCTCGCGCATGAGCGTGTGCACCACGGGGAGCTCGACGCCCCCTCCGAGCAGGCCCTCGAAGGCCTTGTAGTCGTCCTCGGCGCTGAACCCGGGGTAGAGGAATCCGACGCGGGTCATTGGGCTCTCCTTTGCGTCACGTCCCGCGCATCACGCGGCACTCGGTGCGGCGACGTCGATCAGGCTCTGTCCGCGGGCCACGGCCTGGCGGCCCGCCGCCCTCATCACGGCCCACATGGTCACCTGGTTGGCCGCGATCACCGGTTTGCCCAGCTCGCGTTCCAGGGGCGCGATGATGTCGTAGGTGAGCACGTTGGTGCAGCTGATGAACACGGCCTGGGCGTCGGGGCGGTCCACCGAGTGCACCGCCTCGGACACCTCGGCGTAGGTCACCCGCCAGATGTGGCTGAGCAGGCCCAGACCCACGCTGGAGGTCACGGCGACGCGGTGCTCGGCGAGGTAGGCCAGGAGCCGGTCGGTCACGCTGTCCACGTAGGGCGTGACAACGGCGATCCGGTCGGCGCCGAGCGCCCCCAGGGCCTGGACCAGCGCCCCGGACGTGGTGACGGCGGCGGGCGCCCCGGCGCCCACCATGGCCCCGTGCAGGCGCCGTTCGCCCCGGGCGCCGTGCACGAAGCTGCCCGAGGCGCACGCGTACCCGATGGCCAGCGGCTCGGGGGCGAGCAGCGCGCGGACCGCCGGGGCCACGTGCTCCTCCCGGCACAGGGCGGCGGCCTGGTCGACCGTCACCGGTACGTGTACGTACGGCAACCGCGTGACGTGCAGTGAGACGTCGTCGGGCGTCCAGCGCCAGAGTTCGCGGTCGAGCGCGAAGTCGTAGGGCGCGATGACGCCGACTCCCGCCTGCCACGGCGTCCGCGTGCTCGCGGCCAGTTCGACGACCTGCTGCTGCGCGCCGGTGCCGTTCGTGTGCTCTCCGTCGGTCCGCATCGGTCACTCACCTCCCGGATGTGTGTTGTCGTTGCCGTCCCCGCGGGGACGCGGTCGCTCCGCGCCGGGGCCAGAGGGCCGCCCGGAGGCGCGGTCGCGGCGGCTCGCGGGCCGGTCAGCGCTCCAGGCGCTCGTACACCAGGCGCTCGCCGACGCTGCCCGAGCGCCAGACGTCGTTGCAGGCCTCGGCCATGGCGGGCAGGTTCTCGACGACGGTGGCGAACACGTTGCCGGGCACCCAGCCGACGTCGCCGTTGAGGAGCAGGTTGTTGCGCCCGTAGAAGAGGGCGAGGTCGATGACGCCGGGCAGGTGGCCGATCCCCTTGTCCTCCTTGAAGGCGCGGTCGAGCATGCCCCCGTCGAAGGAGAAGTAGACGACGTCGCCGGGGATCGGGGTGACGGTGGGGTTCTCCTGGCCGGGCTCGGCCTCGGCGAACCGCGGCACCATCGTGTAGACCTCGTTGCGCGCGTACTTGGCGTGCTGGACCGCGTCGCCCTGCGGCAGGGCGTTCCAGACCGCCTCACAGGTGCGGGGAGCGTCCTTGTCCAGGAGTTCGGCGACACAGGAGACCCCGCGCCTGGGCAGGGTGATGGTCATGTACCGGGGCAATGGGTAGTCCCTTCGACGTCGGGCAGCGGGACCTGCGAGAACACCCCCGGCGTCGGGGCTGTTGATTGTTGACAATCCTAGGGTCCACAACCCGGATGCGGCAATAACCCCGGTGCGAGTGGGTATCCCGGGCAGGTCAGAGGTGGCATGAGAGGCCCGGGTTTCGGGGAGAACAGTCGATTTGTGGATTGTTGACAATCCTATGTCGGCTCCCTAGCGTTTCCCGTGCAGGGCGATCCGTCCCCGACGACCTCTCTGAACCACCGTCGCCAACCGGAGAGTGCACGCCCGTGAACAGCCTCATCCCGCCCGACCGACCGAGACTCCTCGTCCTCCACGGCGACGACCTCCCGCCCGGCCGCGAACGGATGGACGACCATCCCCGGCTCGGCGAGGTCGTCTACGCCACCGCCGACGAACTCCCCGCCAGACTGCCCGGGGCGCACGCGCTGCTGGTGTGGGACCTGTTCACCGAGGCGCTGGTCTCCGCCTGGCCCAAGGCCGACTCCCTGTCCTGGGTGCACGCCGCCACCGCCGGGGTGGACAACCTCATGTTCCCCGGCCTGGTTGAGAGCCCGGCGGTGGTCACCAACTCGCGCGGGGTCTTCGACGAGCCCATCGCCGAGTACGTGCTCGGCCAGGTCATCGCCTTCGCCAAGGGCTTCCAGCAGACCTGGGAGCACCAGCGCGAGCACCGCTGGGAGCACCGGGAGACCGAGCGCGTGTCCGGCAAGCGGGCCCTCGTGGTCGGGACCGGGCCGATCGGGCGCCACATCGCCCGCAAGCTGACGGCCGTGGGCATGCGCGTGAACGCCTCCGGCAGCCGCGCTCGCGGCGGAGACCCCGACTTCGGCTCCGTGGTCGAGTCCAGCCTGGCCGAGCGCGGAGCCGACGGCGCCCCGACCCTGGCCGGCGAACTCCCCGAGGCCGACTACGTGGTGGTCGCCGCCCCGCTCACCGACGCCACCCGGGGGCTGGTCGACCGCCGCTTCCTGGGGCTGATGAAACCCACCGCGCGGCTGGTCAACGTGGCGCGCGGCCCCATCGTGGTCGAGGCCGACCTGGCCGCGGCCCTGGAGCACCGCGTCATCGCGGGCGCCGCGCTGGACGTGTTCGAGGACGAGCCCCTCAAGGCGGTCTCCCCGCTGTGGGGGCTGCCCGGGTCGGTGGTCTCGCCGCACATGTCGGGCGACGTCGTCGGCTGGCGCGGTGACCTCATGGACCTGTTCCTCGACAACCTCGCCCGTTACCTGGACGGGCGGGAACTGCTCAACGTGGTCGACAAGAGCCGCGGCTACGTGCCCGGCTGACCCCTGATGGCGTGACACGGGAGGCTGAAGTGACGATCCGTTCCGACCGGGCCGGGACCGAGGACGCGAGCGCGGACGTCGGCGCGGCCGAGGGCGCCCCGGGGGCGACCGCGGTTCCGCAGGCGCGCTCCGGCGGGCCCTCCGGGCCGGCCGACCTGTCCGCCGAGCAGCTGCTCGCGGTCTACGCCGCCGGGGAGCTGTCCCCGGTGGAGGCCGTCGACTCCGTCCTGGAGCGCATCGAGCGGGACAACCCGGCGCTCAACGCGTTCTGCCTGGTGCGCCCGGACGAGGCCCGCGAGGCCGCCCGCGCCTCCGCCGAGCGGTGGCGGCGCGGCGAGCCCTCCGGAGCCCTGGACGGGGTTCCGGTCTCGGTCAAGGACGTCCACCTCACCCGGGGGTGGCCCACCCTGAAGGGGTCGGTCACCAGCTCCCAGGAGGGGCCCTGGGAGGAGGACTCCCCGGCGGTGGCCCGGCTGCGCGAGAGCGGCGCGGTGTTCGTCGGCAAGACGACCACGCCCGAGCTGGCCTGGAAGGGCGTCACCGACGGCCCGCTCACCGGCGTCACCCGCAACCCGTGGGACCTGTCCACCACGCCGGGCGGCTCCAGCGGCGGGTCCGCGGCGGCCGTCGCGGCCGGGATGGCCCCGCTGTCCACCGGCACCGACGGGGGCGGTTCGATCCGCATCCCGGCCAGCTTCACCGGCGTGTGCGGGATCAAGCCCACGTGGGGCCTGGTGCCGCACTACCCGGCCAGCCCCTTCGGGTCGCTCGCGCACACCGGGCCGCTGGCCCGCACGGTGGGCGACATGGCGCTGATGCTGGAGGTCATGGCCCGGCCCGACGCGCGCGACTGGGCCGCGCTGGCGCCGCCCGCGCCCGGCCTCGGCGACGTGCGCCTGCGCACCGACGCCGAGCGGCTGGTGCGGGGCATGCGGATCGCCTACAGCCCCACCCTGGGCGGTCTGGACGTGGACCCGGAGGTGGCCGCCGCGGTCGCCGACGCGGTGGCCGCGTTCGAGGCGCTGGGCGCCCGGGTGGAGGAGGCCGACCCCGGCCTGCCCGACTCCCGGGAGGAGTTCCACGTGCTGTGGTACTCCGGCGCGGCCAAGGCCACGGACCGGCTCACGGACCGCCAGCGGGACCTGCTCGACCCCGGCCTGCGGGAGATCGTCGAGGAGGGGCTGACCTACTCGGCGCAGGACTACCTGACCGCGATGGCGCTGCGGATGGAGATGGGCGCCCGGATGGGCCGCTTCCACGACGCCTACGACCTGCTGCTCACCCCGTCGATGCCGGTCGCGGCGTTCGAGGCGGGGCTGGAGTCGCCGCCGCGGCTGGCGGGGGAGCGGTGGACCTCGTGGGCGGGGTTCAGCTACCCGTTCAACATGACCCAGCAGCCCGCGGCGAGCGTGCCGTGCGGGTTCACGGCGGCGGGGCTGCCGGTGGGCCTCCAGGTGGTCGGGCCCCGGCACGCCGACGCCCGGGTGCTTGAGGCCTGCCGCGCGTTCGAGCTCGCCCGTCCCTGGGCGGACCGGAGGCCGTGAATCCGGAAAGGTTCCGTGGCTCGTGGGAGCCACGCGCACACCCGCTGCGATCAGGCGCTTTGCTCCGCAGATGAGGAGAATTGTCCGTTTGTAGGACCTTCGTCCGAGGAGTTCGGTGCCTAAGGGCCCGCGCGCGGGCCTCCGCACGTATTACCGTCTTCATCGGAGCGGTGTCTGATCGCGGTGACGCAGGGATGAGGATGGGCCGATGCCGGTTGGTGGAGCCGAGGGCGTTCGCAAGCGGATCAGGGTGTTCCTGGTGGACGACCACGAGGTGGTCCGCCGGGGAGTGGCCGCCCTGCTGGAGACCGAGGACGACATGACCGTCGTCGGCGAGGCCGGGACGGCCGAGCAGGCGTTGGCGCGGATTCCCGTGGTGCTGCCCGACGTCGCGGTCCTGGACGTGCGGCTGCCGGGCGGGTCGGGCGTGCAGGTGTGCCGGGAGATCCGCTCGGACCACCCCGAGATCGCCTGCCTGATGCTGACCTCGTTCGCCGACGAGGACGCCCTGTACGACGCCGTCATGGCCGGAGCGGCCGGGTACGTGCTCAAGCAGATCCACGGCGCCGACCTGGTCGGGGCGGTCCGCACGGTGGCCTCGGGCGGCTCGCTGCTGGACTCGGGCAGCACCGGCGCGATGCTGGAGCGGCTGCGCGGGGCCCAGGCCGAGCCGGACCCGCTGGCCGAGCTGACCCCGCAGGAGCGGCAGATCCTCGACCTCATCGGCGAGGGGATGACCAACCGGCAGATCGGCGAGCGCCTGTACCTGGCGGAGAAGACCGTCAAGAACTACGTGTCCGCCCTGCTGTCCAAGCTGGACCTCAAGCGCCGTACGCAGGCCGCCGTGCTCGTCGCCGAACTGCGCGGCCGCCGGTACTGACCGCGGCTGCCCGGCCCGCCCCGGTGGCCCGGGCCACCGGGCCACCGGGCCGGTCCCGGTGGCCCGGGCGGACCCGGTCGTCCCGGGCCCGCCCGGGACCGGGGCCGCGTCCCCGGTCCCCTCAGAAACTGTCCGGGGGCGGCACGGCGTCGTCGCGCAGGGGCACCCGCCACACCAGCACCGTGCCCCCGCCCTCGCTACCGCGCGCGGTGAAACCGCCGCCCAGCGCCCGGGCCCGCTGCTCCAGGTTGCGCAGACCGCTGCGCCTTCCGTGCCCGGGCAGGCCCACGCCGTTGTCGGTCACCGTCAGGGTCAGGGTGGTGGGACGCCCGGTGGTCGCGGCCTCCTCCACCGCCACCGACACGTGCACCTCCGTCGCGCGCGCGTGCCGCGCCACGTTGGTCAGCCCCTCGCCGAGCACCGCGAGCAGCTGCTCGCCGATGTCGTCGGGCACGGACGCGTCGATCGGCCCGTCCAGGCTCACCCCGGGGTGGCACCCCAGGCTGTGCGCGGTGTTCTCGGCCAGTTTCAGGATGCGTCCGCGCAGCGACGTGTCCCTGCGGCTCGGCGGGTTCTGGAGCGCGAAGATCGTCGAGCGGATCTCGCGGATGGTGCCGTCGAGCTCGTCGATGGTCCGCTGCACCCGCTCCTCGGCCTCGGGCGAGGCGATCAGCCGCAGCGTGCTCATCAGCGTCATCGCCGAGGCGAACAGGCGCTGGATCACCACGTCGTGCAGGTCCTTGGCGATCCGGTCGCGTTCCTCCAGCACCGCCAGGCGCTCGGTGTCGCGCCGCGCCTCGGCCAGTTCAAGGGCCACCGCGGCCTGCACGGAGAACCCGTGCAGCATGCGGCGTACCGCCGCGGTGAACGGGGCGCGGTCGGACAGCTTGCCCAACAGCAGCACCCCGCGCGTGTTCCCCGGGGTGCCCAGGGGCACCACCAGGCCCGAGGCGTAGCCGCGGTGGGCGAGCATGGGGCAGTTCGCCCGGCTCAGGTCGGGGACGCTCAGGGCCTCTCCCGACTCGTACACCCACCCGCACGCGGAGTCGTGGATCTCCACCGGCGTCCCCAGGATCTCCTGGGCGATGGGCCCGTCCGCGATCTCCGCGAACAGGTGCCCCCGGGCGCGGGGGTCGGGGAGCATGATTACGGCCGTGTCCGCGCCGCCGATCTCCCGGGCCTGCGCGGCCATGTGGGCGAGCACCTCGGAGGTGTCGGCGCCCGACAGCAGGCGCGTGGTGACCTCGGTGGACGCGGCCAGCCACCGCTCGCGCAGCCGCGCCTCCTCGTACAGGCGCGCGTTCTCGATGGCCATACCCGCGGCCGTGGCCAGCGCGGTCACCACCGCCTCGTCGTCCTCGTCGAACTCCGCGCCCCGGGCCTTCTCGGTGAGGTAGAGGTTGCCGAAGACCTCGTCGCGCACCTGGATGGGGACGCCCAGGAAGCTGCCCATGTGCGGGTGGCCCTCGGGGAAGCCCTCGAAGTCGGGGTGCTCGCGCAGGTCGGCCAGGCGCAGTGACGCGCGCTCGTTCAGGGGCACGCCCAGGACGCCCTTGCCGTGGGGGAACCCGCCGATGCGCCGGGACTGCTCCTCGCTCAGGCCCACGGGGATGAACTCGCTGAAGCCCCCGTCCTCGTCCATCACGCCCAGGCCCGCGTACCGGGCGCCGGTCAGCTGCGCCGCCGCCTCGGTCAGTCTGCGCAGCACGGTCGCCAGGTCGAGGTCACCGCCGATGGCCAGGACGGCCTGGAGCAGCGAGTGCACCCGGCCGTGCGCGGACATGCGCGGGTCCAGCGAGCGCACCTCGTCCAGCAGTTCTTCGACGCTGTTGGGGGACAGGGAGGAGCTCTGGGGGATCTCAGTCATGTGTCCGTCAACCTCCGCAGAGCCGGTCGGCGTTGTGGCAATGCGCGTTTCCTCGGGCGTAATAGTTGAATTGTCGTTGGTTTTTCCCCGGTTTGCCACATCTTGCTGTTCAGGGGCCGGTTCCGGATGGGCGGGAATTCCTGTGGATTCGGGGTTCCGGTCGTCTAATTCATGCTAACGTCGCGATCAGCGGACGCGACGAGGCCCTTGTGACCTCCCGTCCCACGGCTGGGAGCCGCCGCTCGCCGCGGCGCGACCGGCCCCGACCGCCCCCGCGTGTCGGTCCGCGCCCCACGGTGGAGAGGAACCCCCGGTGTCTGGAGTCCACGGTCTCACGAGCGCCCCCGGCGTTCGTTCCGCCGTGCTCCCCGCGCCGGTGCGGCGGGCCCTGCTGCTCGCCGCCCTGGTCTCCGGGCTCGTGGTCACCGCGTGGCTGACGGCCTCCGACCCCGTGCGGGCGCAGGAGGAGGGGGCGAACGGCACCCTCGTGCATCAGGCCGCCTCCGTCGCCGCGACCGTGCGGGCACCCGCCGCGCAGGCGGTCGCGGAGCACCCGGAGGCGGCGCGCGACGGCTCTGGACAGGGCTCCGCCGCCCGGACGGACACGGGCGGCCCCGACTCCGGGAACCGCTCGGACGCCGCGCCCGCGGACGCCGGAACCTCCGTCCCCATGACCGCCAGGATCAACGACCCGCTGGTCGGCGCCGTGTCCGCGGTGGGGGAGAGCACCACGCGGATGGTCTTCGACGCGTCCGCCGGGGTCTCCGGCGGCGACGTGTCCGAGACCCCCGAGGTGGCCCGACAGATCCGCGACACCGTGCACGGGGTGACCGAGCCCGTCGGGGAGTACCTCGACGAGGACGACGCCCCCGACACCGAGCCGCGGACGCAGGACCCGTCCGCGGACCCGGCCGACACGGACGAGCGGACCGGAGCCGAGCGCGGGGAAGCGGTACCGTCCGCACCCGCCGAGGTCGTCGCGCACTTCGTCCCGGCCGTCACCGGGACCACCGCGGGCGCCGTCCGGGCGCACGCCGACCCGGCCGCGGAGAACGCTCCGGCGCGGCTGGTCTCCGATCCGGTCGCCACGCCCTCCGGGCTGGGCGGCTCCGCCTCGGGTTCGGCCCAGGGCGCTCCCAGCGGGATTCCGGCCGTCGCGGGCTACCTGCCCACCACCGGTGCCCCGGCACCGGCGCCCGGCCAGCTCCAGGCCGCCCGGCACGTCCTGCTCGCGGTCCCCGCCGAGTCCGCGGACGAGCCGACCTTCTCGCCCGACTAGCGGTCTCCTTCCGGTCGCCCAGCGACCCCTCCTGGCACGCCCCTTCCCAGAGCCGCAGCGCCTCCGACCGGTCACGGTGGGTGAGGAACCGGACTCCTCTGGGGGTTGACGTGAGCCGCGCACCTCGACGGCGAGGTTCACGTCAGTCAGTGGCCAGCCAGATCCACGACTGATGACCGGTAGAGCCGCACCGCTCCCTCCAGGCGCGGGGGGCTCTCCCACCGGAAAGCCCGGACCCGAACGGAGCCCTCCCCCCGGCCAGGGAAGCGGAGCCGTCGGACGGCGGGAAGCGCACACGAACGCCGTCCACGCGAGAGCCACAGACCACATTCCGGAAGGACACACGACATGTTCAACACCGCCCGCACCTCTGCCAGGACCCTGCTGGTGGCCGCCAGCACCGCGGGTTTCGTCGCCCTCGGCGCCGGGATCGCCGGGGCCGACGCCCTCGGTGGCGCCACGGACGGGCTCGCGCTGAACGACCTGGGCAGCCAGGTTCCGGCGCCGCTGACGGAGGGCGTCTCCACGCCCCTGGGCGAGCTGGTCAAGGTCGAGCCCGGCCAGATCTCCGCCCAGCCCAACGTGCGGCGCCAGTCCGCCCAGGAGCAGCCCCTCGGCCCGGTCGCCGGGAACGCCGTCTCCACCGACACCCCGATCCGGGCGGGGGAGGAGAACGCCACCAACGTCGGGCCGCTGGAGCTGAACACCGTCAGCGAGACGCTGCCCCTGGCGGGTACCGAGAGCCCGGTGTCGGGTGACGCGCTGTCCGGTCTGCTGGGCGGCGGTTCCGCCGGGTTGGGCGGTTCGGACATCCTGGGCGGGCTGCTCGGCGGTGCCGGTGGCGGGACGGGCGGCGGCACCCTGCCGCTGAGCCACGCCTCCACGGAGCCGCTGGCCTCGGGCCCGGTGTCGGGTGACGCGCTGTCCGGTCTGCTGGGCGGAACCGACCTGCTCGAAGGCGTGGGCCTGGACACCGGCGGCAGTACCCTGCCGCTGTCGCACGCCTCCACGGAGCCGCTGGCCTCGGGCCCGGTGTCGGGTGACGCGCTGTCCGGTCTGCTGGGCGGTGGTTCCACGGGGTTGGGCGGTTCGGACATCCTGGGCGGGCTGCTCGGCGGTGCCGGTGGCGGGACGGGCGGCGGCACCCTGCCGCTGTCGCACCCGGAGTCCTCCCTGTCCCTCCAGGACACCAGGGAGACGGTCGGCACCGGCCTCAACCAGCTGGGCTCCTCGGTCGAGCGGGGCACGCACGAGGTCGGTACCGACCTGAGCGGCCTGGACACCACCCTGCCCGCGTCCGGGGACACCCTTCCCCTGGCCGCCGCGGACACCCCCACCGGTCCCATCAACGGCCAGAACACCGACCTGACCGGCGGCGCCGCCGACCTGGTCTCCGACCTGGTGCTGTCCGACGACGTGAAGCTGCCCATGTCCGCGGGCGCCTCCTCGCTGCCCGAGACCGTCGTCGACGCCTCGGCCGACCTGCTGCCCGTGCCCGCGGGCACCCTGCCCATGGCCGCCGCTCCCGAGGTCTCGGACGTGGCGGACCTCGCCGTCGACGCCGTCCGCACGACGCAGCTCGACCCCTCCGGCGACTTCGTGGGCAACGACCTGGTGGGCGTGGACGGCATGCCCGACCTGGGTCGGCCCCAGGTGGACACCAGCCAGCTGAACCTGCTGCCCGACAGCATCGCCTGACCTCCCTGGAACGTGCGCCCGCCGGTCGTGGCGGGCGCACGAGCCTCGGGCGGTGAGCGGGACCACCTCCGCTGAGGGGCGCCGAACGGAACTGTGGGGGTTCCAGGCGCGTACCGGCGGAGGGCGGAGTCTCCGCCGCCCGAGGCCCGACCGCGGTTCCGGACCGGGGGGACCGGAACCGCGGTCCTTCGTGCCCGGCGTCCCCGGGAACACGGAAGGGGCCCCGGGGCCGGTACGGAGAGTCGTACCGGCCCCGGGGCCCCTCGGCGTTCCGGAAGGCACGGAAAGAGCGGCGGAGGTGCCTCCGCGATCCCGGAAAGCTCCAGGAGTCCCGAAGGCCCCTCCGCGGCGTCCTACTCCAGCTCGTCGCCGGTGCCGTAGCCCAGGCCGTCGGAGCACGGGTTGGAGGTTGCGTCGCGCCCCACGCCCGGACGGGCGGGGTCGTCCTCCGGGGAGGCGTCCGCGACGTCCTCGTCCGCAGGGGAGGGCGAGGCCCCGGGCGGGTCCTGGGGAACGGGGGCCTCGTCGGCCATCGTGAGGGGCAGGGGCCGGTCCTCGCGCACGGCGGTGAACAGCTCCTCGGCCTGGTCCTCGTACCACAGGACCCGGTTGGGGTTGGAGGGCGCCTGGTACCAGGGCACGGTGTGGAACTCGATGTCGGTCAGCTCCACGTCCGCCAGGGTCACGGCGATCGACAGCATCCGGTCGAACGTGAGGGCGCTGTCGGTGGCGCTGTGCTCGGCCACCGCGCGCAGGACGGCGTTGAGCCTGCCCGGGTCGGTGATCACGTCGTTGCTGGTCACCTGGTCGGCCAGGGCCGCGAGGAACATCTGCTGGCGGTCGATGCGGCCGATGTCGCCGCCGTCGCCGATCTCGTAGCGGGCCCGGACGAACGACAGCGCCTCGTCGCCGTCGAGCGTCTGCTGGCCCGCGTCGAGGTCGAGCTTGGACCGGCTGTCCTCCATCGGCTCGGGGATGCACATGTCCACGCCGCCGATGGCGTCCACCACGTCCCGGAAGCTCATGAAGCTCAGGTGCACGAAGTGGTCGATGCGGACGTCGCTCAGCGACTCGATGGTGCGGACCACGCAGGGCGGTCCGCCGTGGTACATCGCGGCGTTGATCATGCCGAAGTAACCGGACGTGCCCTCGGTGTCGCCGTAGGGGTCGCAGTCGGGCAGGGCCACCAGGGAGTCGCGGGGGAAGCTGATCACCGACACCCGGCTCTCGGGCGAGATGTGCGCCAGCATCACCGAGTCCGAACGCTCGCCCTCGAACTCCGTCGAGTAGGCGGTGCTGCCCTCCTCGTAGCCGTCGGTGCCCATGAAGAGGATGTTGACGGAGTCGTTGATCCTCTCGGGCCGGTCCTCCTCCTTGAGTAGCCCGTCGATGTCGTACTGGACCATGTCCGAGCGCAGCGAGCGGTAGTAGCCGTAGGCGGTGCCGACCCCGGCGGCCAGGACGAGGACCAGGCTCGCGGCGACCCACACCAGGATCCTGCCGGTCCGGCGGCGCTTCGTGCGGGCGGGAGCGGCGGCGGTCGGGGCGTCCGCGCCCGGGGCGGCCTCAGCGGTTCCTGAGGTCTCGGTAGCCCCAGCGGCCTCGGCAGCCTCACCGTGCTCAGCCGCCCTCGGGGTTTCGGTAGCCCCTGCGGCCTCGGAGGTCCCCGCGGTTTCGGTGGCCTCAGCGGTCTCGGGCGTGGGGCTGGCTCCGGCAGCCCCACCGTGCTCCGTGGTCCCGGTGGCTCCTGCGGCCTCATCGGTCCCTGAGGTCTTGTCAGCCACACCGGCCTCGACGCTTTCGGCGGGCTCCTCGGCATGCTGGGCACCACCGGTGCCTGAGGTCATGCCGGTCTCGGCATCCTCTCCGGACTCCGTGGTTCCGGCGGCTCCCTCTGAGGCACTGGCTCCACCGGCCTCGGCGGCCTCCGTGGTCCCGGTGTTCCCCTCGGTCCCGGCGGCAGGCCCAGCCGTCTGCTCCTCGGGGGTCTCCTCGGCCTCAACAGGCTTCTCACCCCCGGCGGTCTCCTCGGTTCCGGAGGCCTCTTCGGTACCGGCGGGGCTCTGTGCGCCGTCAGCCTCGGCGGCCTCCTCGGTACCGGCGGGCTCGCCAGCCTTCTGAGCCTCCTGGGAGCCATCGGTGTCTGATGTCACACCGGTTTCGGGGGCTTCTTCAGCCTTTCCGACCTCCTCCGCCCCCTCGGTCTCGTCCGCTCCATGGTCCCGGTCGGTCCCGTCAGCCCCGGTTCCGGGCGCGGTGGTGTCCCCACCGGCCGCGTCGCCGCCGGTGTTCGCGGACCCTGAGCCGGGTGTGGAGCCGTCCTCGGGCCTGTCGTCTGGTGTGTGGTCCCTGCCGGAGGCAGAGGGCTTCTCGTCAGCGGGCATCGTGCAATCTCGGTGAGTTCGGACGGCGGGACGTGCCAGCGGTCGGACGCCGGGCCGGAGGGACACGCGTCCGAGTGCGGGGGAGGGCGGGGAACGCGCGGAACGTCAGCGGCGGGCGGTCGCCGGATCCGGGGCCTCCTGGGGATTCGGGGGCGGCCCACGGGGCACGGGCAGCACCGGGAAGCGGGTGCGGCCCAGGGCACGGAAAACGTGTGCGTGGCAGAGATCCTAGGTCAAGTTCTTCCCGTCCGCGCGCGCGGGTTGTCCCCGGGCGAGGGGCCTGACCGCAATTGCGCCGCACAATTCCTCAGCCCCCGTGGTCGTCTCCCGGCGTCCGTCCGCCTGACTTTCCCCGGCTTGTCCGCTTGAAACGCCTATGTCCGGTCGCCGTCGGGGCGAACGCGGACCGCCCGCGCCCCGCGGAGCGGGGACAGCGGGCGGTCGGCGGAGCGTGACCTGGTCAGTCGTCCCAGAAGGCGCTCTCCTTGGCGGGCTCCTCCGCGGCCGCGGAGGAGGAGCGCCCGCCCTTGGCCGCGGGCTTGGCGGGGGTCTTGGCCGCGCTCTTGGCGGGCTTGCGGGCCGGGGCCGCGGGCTTGGCGCCGGTGTGCCGGGGGCGCGGGGTGACCGCGCTCTTGGTGATGGGCTCGGCGGGACGCGGGGTCTCGCCGGAGTGGATGCTCAGCGCCTCCTCCTCCACGGACAGCATCTTGCGGATCGCGGCGGGCACCTCGGGCAGCTTCTCGGAACGCAGGTGCGCGCCGAGCACCTCCAGGGCGTGGTCGCACAGCAGTTGACGGGAGCGCTCGGACCTGACCCCGCTGAGCTCCTCGATCTCCGGCAGCGCCCGCTCGCGCAGCAGGCGGATGACGTCGCGCAGCCGGTCCCGCGTCTTGCGGTCGGTCATGGACATGACGGTCAGTTCCGCCTCGGCGAGGAAGCTGTCGCCGCCGTCGACCGAGTCGCGTTCGGCGATGAAGGCGCTGGTGAGGGTGCGGGCGGAGGCGCGGGAGGAGGTGCGGATGGAGTCGCGCCTGACCAGGCGGGCCTGGACGGCGGTGACGACGACGCTGGTGACCAGGCTGATTCCGGCACCCAACAGGATCAGTACGAGGGGGTTCTCTGGGAACACGGCGGGGACCTTTCCGGGCGGGGGTCCGCACGGGCGCGGCCACGGGGGTGACGGAGGTGTGCGGGGCGGGGGTGATGCTCGGTGACTATTCGTCACACCCGGGGCGGTTGTCAAGTGCGGGTGCGGGGCGAGTACGCGCCGACGAGCGCGTCGTCGCAGTTCAACTGGGGTGAGCGCGGGGGCACGGCTCGGTCGCGGGTCGCAGCGGCTGCCGGAGGGGGCCGATCCCCTCCCGTGCGAGGATTCCCGGTCAGGAGCGGAGGTAACTTCCCCGTCCACAGCCTGTGGACGAAGAACGGGGCGGTCGGTGCGCTCAGCCCGCCAGGAGCTTGTTCACCGCCTCCGGTGACAGGATCTCCTCGGTCACCATGGCCGCGCAGCCGCGCACGCCGGCGTCGTCCCACAGGGAGCTGGCCACGACGCGCAGCTGCCGGGTGGCCAGGGCGGTGCACTGCTGGAACACCACCTCGCGCACACCCGCCACCAGGTGGTCATAGGCCTCGGCCAGGTCGCCGCCCAGCACGATCACCTCGGGGTTGAGCAGGTTCACCGCCCCCGCGAGGGCCTCGCCCAGTCTGCGCCCGGCCTCCCGGACCAGGGTGACGGCCGCCGGGTCGCCCCCCGAGGCCAGCGCCACCAGGTCCTTGAGCGTCCGCGCCTCGCACCCCTGCTCGGCGGCGCTCTCCAGCAGCCGCCGCCCGCCCGCGACCGCCTCCAGGCAGTCGGTGTTGCCGCACCGGCACGGAAGCCCGCCCGCGCCGCGCACCGGGATGTGCCCGATCTCCCCGGCGGCGCCCAGCGAACCGCGCAGCAGCCGCCCGCCGGACAGCAGGCCCGCGCCGATCCCCGTGGAGACCTTCACGAACACCATGTCGTCGGGGTGCCCGTGCCCGCCCGCGATGTGCTCGCCGAGCGCCATCACGTTCACGTCGTTGTCCACCATCACCGGCACCGGGAAGCGCTCGGCGACCAGCGGGGCCAGCGCCACGCCCGCCCACTTGCCGAGGAAGGGGCGGTCGTCGGCGCGGCCCGCGTGGAACTCGACGGTCCCGGGCAGGCCGATGCCCACGCCGCGCACGTCGCCCGGGTCGCGGCCGAGCGAGGCGATCTGCTCGGACCAGGTGTCCAGCAGCCAGGGGAGGGTGGCGTCGGGGCCCTGCTCCATGGCGGGCGAGCCCGGGGTGCGCACGAGGACCTCGCCGTCGAGGTCGCACACGGCGGCCTGGCTGCGGACCATGCCCAGGGCACTGGTGAGGATGAGGCCGCTGGCGGCGTTGAACTCCAGCAGGGTCGGCGGCCGTCCGCCGCTGGAGACCGCGCCCGAGCCCTCGGTGACGAGTCCGCCGCCGATCAGCTCGGTGACCCGCAGGGCGACGGAGGGACGGGACAGGCCCGTGACCCGGCCGATCTCGGAGCGGCTGGTCGCGGTTCCGGAGCGGATCAGCTCCAGGATGTGGCCGCTGGTGGCAGCAGAGGACAGGCGTCCGGGGGTTCTGGCCATAGCTCATTCAACCACGAGGTTACGACTACAAGGCTGGGAGGTTATGTAAATAATTGTTCTCAAGTGTGCTTGGTTTTTTACCATAGTCGGGCTTAGGCTCAAAGGGCCGGACGTCCCGCGCGTCCGCACCGCCTCCCCGCACCCCCCCCCGCCTGCGTCACACTCCGCCCCCCGCTCCCCATCCCCTTCCCTCCCCGCTGGAGCAGACCGAAGATGCCGCAGCAGTCCGCGTCCCGTGCCACCGACCTGGTGGTCTTCGGGGGTACCGGCGACCTGTCCATGCGCAAACTCCTCCCCTCCCTGTACCTGCTGGACCGCGACGGCCACCTGGACGGGGGGACCCGCGTCGTCGCCGTCTCGCGCGACGGCCTCACCGACGCCGACCTCAGGGACAAGGCCGCCTCCGCGGTCCGCGGCCACCACGCCGTCCAGGTCGCCGAGCCCGACGTGCTCCACCGGTTCCTGGAGCGCCTCTCCCACGTCACCGTGGACGTCGGCGGCGACCCCTCGGGCTGGGACGCCCTCACCGCCGCCCTCGGCCCCGACCGCGACCGCGTCTTCTACCTCGCCGTCCCTCCGATGATCTCCGGCGCGATCTGCCGCGGCCTGAGCGACGCCGGGCTCGTCACCCCCGACTCCCGCGTGGTCATGGAGAAGCCCCTGGGCCGCGACCTGGCCTCCTCCCGCGCCGTCAACGACGCGGTGGGGGCGGTCTTCGACGAGTCGCGCATCTACCGCATCGACCACTACCTGGGCAAGGAGACGGTGCAGAACCTGCTGGTGCTGCGGTTCGCCAACGTCTTCCTCGAACCCCTGTGGAACTCCCGCTGGATCGACCACGTCCAGATCACCGCCGCCGAGACCGTCGGCGTCGGCGGGCGCCGGGGCTACTACGACACCTCCGGCGCCATGCGCGACATGGTCCAGAACCACCTGCTCCAGCTGCTGTGCCTGACCGCCATGGAGCCCCCGGCCAGCTACGACCGCGACTCCGTCCGCGACGAGAAGCTCAAGGTCCTCCAGTCGCTGCGCCCCCTCGCCGGGGACCGCGTCGCCGAGGACACCGTGCGCGGCCAGTACGGACGCGGCTCCATCCAGGGGTCGGAGGTGCTCGGCTACCTCGACGAGCCCGGCGGACCCGCCCTCAGCGACACCGAGACCTTCGTGGCCCTGCGCGCCGAGGTGGCCAACTGGCGCTGGGCGGGGGTGCCCTTCTACCTGCGCACCGGCAAGCGCATGTCGCACGCCCGCTCGGAGATCGTCATCCGCTTCCGCGAGGTGCCGCACACGATCTTCCCCGGCACCAACCTGCCCGGCGCGGGCAGCCTCGTCATCCGGCTCCAGCCGGACGAGGGCATACACCTGACCATGCTGGCCAAGACGCCCGGCGCCGGAGCGCTGCGGCTGCGGCCCGCCCCGTTGGAGCTCAGCTTCGCCGACACCTTCGCCACCCGCTCGCCCGAGGCCTACGAGCGGCTGCTGACGGACGTCCTGGCCGGTGACTCCACCCTCTTCATGCGCCGCGACGAGGTCGAGGCCGCCTGGCGCTGGGTGGACCCCGTCATCGAGGCGTGGAACGGCCTGAGCACCACCCCCGAGACCTATCCAGCCGGAAGCGCCGGCCCCGCGGGCGCGCACCGGCTCATCGGCCGAACAGGCCGTACGTGGTACGAAGAGGAGCGACCCCGATGACCGCGCACATCCCCGGCGACGCCGACACCGCAGGGTACGGACCAGCCGTCCACCCCGTCGTCGCAGACGTCACCCGGCGCCTCGCCGAGCGCAGCGCCGACACCCGGTCCGCCTACCTGGCGCGGATCGACGCGGCGGCGGCCGAGGGCCCCGCCCGCTCAGCCCTGGGCTGCGCCAACCTCGCCCACGGGTTCGCGGCCTGCGGCGTCTCGGACAAGCTCAAGCTGTCCGGCGACGTCACGCCCAACCTGGCGATCGTCTCGGCCTACAACGACATGCTCTCCGCGCACCAGCCGCTGGAGTCCTACCCGGCCGTGATCAAGGCCGCCGTGGCCGAGGCGGGCGGCGTCGCCCAGTTCGCCGGGGGCGTGCCCGCCATGTGCGACGGCATCACGCAGGGCCGCGCGGGCATGGAGCTGTCCCTGTTCAGCCGGGACGTCATCGCGATGGCCACCGCCGTGGCCCTCTCCCACGACATGTTCGACGGCGCGCTGATGCTCGGCGTGTGCGACAAGATCGTGCCGGGCCTGCTGATCGGCGCCCTGTCCTTCGGTCACCTGCCGGTGGCGTTCGTGCCCGCCGGACCCATGCCCTCGGGCCTGCCCAACAAGGACAAGGCCCGCGTGCGCCAGCGCTTCGCCGAGGGTCAGGTGGGCCGCCGCGAGCTGCTCCAGGCCGAGTCCGCCGCCTACCACTCGCCCGGCACCTGCACCTTCTACGGCACCGCCAACTCCAACCAGATGCTCATGGAGGTCATGGGCCTGCACCTGGCCGGGGCCAGCTTCGAGCAGCCGGGCACCCCGCTGCGCGAGGCCCTGACCGCCGAGGCCGGGCGCAGCGTGCTCGCCCGCACCGCCCTGGGCGACTCCTACAACCCGGTCGGCCGCCAGGTCGACGAGCGGGCCGTCGTCAACGCCGTGGTCGCCCTGCTGGCCACCGGCGGCTCCAGCAACCACACCCTGCACCTGGTCGCCATCGCCCGCGCCGCCGGTATCGAGCTGACCTGGGACGACTTCGCGGACCTGTCCGAGGTGGTGCCGCTGCTCACCCGCATGTACCCCAACGGCGCCGCCGACGTGAACCAGTTCCACGAGGCGGGCGGCATGGCCCACCTGATCGGCTCCCTGCTGGACGCCGGACTGCTCCACGAGGACGTGCGCACCCTGATGGGCGAGGGCCTGGGCCGCTACCGCCAGGTCCCGAACCTGGACGGGGGCGAGCTGACCTGGGTCGACGGCCCCAAGGAGAGCGGCGACACCTCCGTCCTGCGCGGTACGGACGACCCCTTCGCCCCCGACGGCGGCCTGCGCATGCTGTCGGGCAACCTGGGCCGCGCCGTCATCAAGGTGTCCGCGGTCGCGCCGGAGCGGCACGTGGTGGAGGCGCCCGCCCGCGTCTTCGGCGACCAGGCCGAGCTCCAGGACGCGTTCGCCGCAGGGGAGCTGACCGGCGACTTCGTCGCGGTGGTCCGCTTCCAGGGGCCGCGCGCCAACGGCATGCCCGAGCTGCACAAGCTCACGCCGCCGCTGGCCGTGCTCCAGGACAGGGGCCAGAAGGTGGCGCTGGTGACCGACGGCCGCATGTCGGGCGCCTCGGGCAAGGTGCCCGCCGCCATCCACGTCTCCCCCGAGGCCGAGGCGGGCGGCGCGCTGGCCTACGTCCGCGACGGCGACCCCATCCGCCTGGACGCCACCACGGGCACACTGGAGGTGCTGGCCGACCTGACCGGTCGCGAGCCCGCCCGTCCCACCGTGGACTCCGCCACCGGCACCGGCCGGGAGCTCTTCGCGGCCCTGCGCGGCGCGGTCGGCCCCGCCGAGAGGGGTGCCGGGGTCTTCGGACTCTGACCCGCCGGCCCGGGCGCGCCGGGGGACCGGCCCGGGGGCGTGCGGCGGACACCCGCCACGCACGCCCCCGCGGCCGCGGCGCGCCCACCCCAGACCTTCGAACGACCCTGGAGAGACACGACTTGACTTCTCTCCCAGCTGAAGCGGGGAGATTCTTCCCTCGCGGGTTGAATTTTCTGCTTCGTCGCCGGTTGCCGACCCGAACTAACGGCGGGGGACGGGGTGCCGCCCATCGGTCTTACATCAGCTCCACAGACCTGACTTTCTGCCAGCCCGACAGTAGGAGGGCCCGGACGTGGTCCTCGTCTGAGCCGACGCGAAGCAAGCTATTACCGCTTCGAGTGGTGGTTGGTGGGTTTGGTGATTTTGGTGGATGGTGATTCGCCCGGGGGCGAACCACCGTTGACCGTCCCGCTCCGTAGGAGCCCGATTCCTCTCTGGCCTGAAGACCAGAGTTTCCTCGAAAGGATTCAGATGACGACGAACCCCCGTTCGGGCGCCGACATCCTCGACCTGGCCCCGGTGATGCCGGTGGTGGTCGTCTCGGACGCCGACTCCGCCGTGCCGCTGGCCCGCGCGCTGGTGGCGGGCGGCCTGCCGGGCATCGAGGTGACCCTGCGGACCCCGGCCGCGCTGGAGGCCATCGCGCGGATCGCCGCCGAGGTGCCCGAGGCCGTGGTCGGCGCGGGCACCGTGGCCACCCCCGACCAGGCGGCCGCGGCCGCCGAGGCGGGAGCGCGCTTCCTGGTCAGCCCGGGGTGCACCGACCGGCTGGCATCGGCCATGTCCGACACGGGCCTGCCCTTCCTGCCCGGCGTGGGCACCGTCTCCGAGGCCCTGGCGCTCCTGGAGCGCGGGGTGACGGAGATGAAGTTCTTCCCGGCCGAGGCCTCGGGCGGCGCGGCGTTCCTGAAGTCGCTGGCGGGCCCCCTGCCCCAGGTGCGGTTCTGCCCGACCGGCGGCATCACCGTCGCTTCGGCCCCCGCCTACCTCGCGCTGCCCAACGTGGGCTGCGTGGGCGGCAGCTGGCTGACCCCGGCCGACCTGGTGGCGGCGGGGGAGTGGGAGCGGATCACCGTTCTGGCCAGGGAGGCCGCCGCCCTGTAGCGCCGCCCCGCGCCCCGGTCCCGCCGGGACCGGGGCGCCCGCTACTCGGAGTCGCCGAACCTGACCACCGTCAGCCAGACCAGCAGGGCGCCCACGCCCGCCACGAGGGCGACCTCGGCCGCCCAGGGGATCTGCCAGCCGAACCAGGTGATGCCGGGGTTGAACAGCGCCTCGGTCTCCGGTGAGGTGTCCAGGTGGGCGAAGACCGCCTGGCGCATGGGGTCGACGACGTAGGTGACGGGGTTGACCAGTGTGATCGCGGTGAGCCAGGAGGGGAGGTTCCCGATGGGGAACATGGCGCCCGACAGCAGGACCAGGGGTGAGATGACCAGCTGGGCCATCCCCATGAACGCCTCGCTGCCCCGGACCGAGATCGCGATGAGGACGCCCACCGCCGACGCCGTCAGCGCCACCAGGAAGGTGAGCCCGAACAGGGTCAGCATCAGCCCCGGCGCGTAGGGCACCCCCGCGAGGCCGGCCACCGCCAGGATGATGCTGGCCTGGAGGGTGGCCAGGACCGCGCCCGAGAGGATCTTGCCCAGGATCAGCGCGGAGCGCTTGGCCGGGGCGACGAGCATTCCGCGCAGGAAGCCGACCTCGCGGTCGGTGACGATGGTCGCCGCGGCGGACACCGCCGTCCCCATGACGGTCATGACGACCACGCCCGGGAACATCACGGCGGTCAGCGGGAGGTCGTCCTCGCCCCTCGGGATGAGGGAGCCGAAGCCCACCCCGATGACGAACAGCCACATCACCGACTGGAGCAGCATCGCCACGCCCCGGCTGACGTCGTGGACGAAGCGGAAGAGGTCGCGCTTGAGCACGACCCGGACCGTGCGCAGGTCGTGGCCGAGCCCGAAGGGCGAGGTGGGGAGCGGGCGCCGTCGCGTGGCCGTCATCTGGTCCTTGTCCTTGCTCGTGGTGGTGGGGGGCCGGTCCGGGCGCCCGTCACTCGGTCCAGACCGGCGCGGAGCCGATCCCCACCGGGCCGCCCTCCCGCCGCGACCGGCCCCCGGTGATGCGCGCGAGGAGCCGGGCCCCCGTCTGGAGCCAGTGCTCCCGGGAGACCGAGTAGTAGTGCAGGTCCCACAGCCGTCCCCGGAAGTAGACGTGGCCGGGGAGCGTCGCCTCCCTGGGCGTGGCGAACAGCGCCGAACCGAAGTGCATGAGGCTCGCGTCCGTGGTCAGCGCGTACACCTTCCTGATGTCGTCCCAGCGCGCGAACGCGTAGTTGACGAGGAGCATCATGGATTCGGCGCCGACGCCCGCGGCGAGTCCGTCCGGGTCCATGAAGATGCCGATCTTCACGTGTCCGGCCGGGCTGCGCTCGCGGACCGAGGCGAACCCCAGGACCTCGCCGCTTCCGGCGGCCTCGATCTGGAGCACGGTGACGTCCGAACCGTCCAGCGCCCTGAAGGACGACGCGAAGCTGTCCCGGGCCGGGAGCGTCTCGATCCCGAGCCTCAGCAGCAGTTGGTACAGCCCGAGGACGTTGTCCTCCCCGATGGGGCGGAACCGGACACGGGGGGTTTCGAGGTGGAGGGAGATCATCGCCGACTGCCCTGGCCTTTCCGTGGGACCGTCGGGCGTGGCAGCCCGGGGGAGAGGCCATCCTTGCACGCGCCCTCGGTTATGGGAGCGCTCCCATAGCGCGGCCTGCGCGGAAGGGCGGAGAAAGCACCCCGAACGTCCTCGCGTGAAAGTCCGCGAAAGGGCGTCGCGTGTCGGGGAAGGGTCCGAGGGCCCCGCGCGTAAACGTCCCGCCGGCGGGACGTGCGGTTCCACGCCTTTCCCTTGCGCCCCTGGAAACCCTTGTCTAGGTTCTGGCGCGTCCTGTCGGAAACGCATCCGAGAAAGGCGGAAACATGATCATTTCCGATGTCCTCTCCCTCCAGTCCCTGGGTGTGCGGTTGGAGGCGGAGGCCCTCCTCAACAGCGGTCTGAGCTATGTCGGCTGCAGCGGCGACGTCATCGTCAGGCCCGCCTGAGGCCCGGCGCGCCACGCGGAAGGGGTTCTGCCGATGATCCCACCAAAGGAGGACGGGAGCTGTCCGGGCGGGCGAGGGAACCTCTCTTGTGGGCGGTCCCGAGTTCTTCTATGTTCCTTTCGTGCCGGCACTCCCGTCCATTCTCTTCCGAGGAGGGAACATGACCCTTTCCGACGTTCTCGATTTGCAGAGTTTCGAGATCGCTGTCGACGAGAGCACCATGCTGAACAGCGGCCTCAGCCTCGTCGGATGCAGCGGTGACGTGATCGTCCGCCCCGCCTAGGCAGTGTTTTTCTGGACCTCCGCTCCGCTTCGGTCCGTGTTCGGGCGCCCGGAGAACGGGAACCTTCGGCGCCTACGACGGGTTCGCTCGTTCCTCACGAACCCGTCTCCGGCCCCTCCAGAACCCCGTGGGCGCCCGAACCGACCCCCACAAGCTGAGACCGGTTCAAAAAACAGACCCTAGGCCCCCTGATGGGAGTGCCGCGGAGGCGTCCTGCTCCGCGGCGCTCCCCCCGACGTCCGGCCGGGCGCGACGGCCCGGCCCGCGAGAGGTCGTGTCCGATGATCTTCCCCCACACCGGCTCCGCCGACGCGGTGCTCGACCCCACCGACACCAGGAGGGGCGGCGGGGTGTACGACGAACTCGTCGGGCACGGCGTGGCCGGAGTGCCCGGACGCGAGGTGTTCGAGGCCCTGTGGCCGGGCGCGTACGACCAGGTCGGCGCGCAGTTCCTCGTGCGCGTCCCGGGCTCCGGGCGGGTCGCGGGCTACGCCTCCCTGCACGGGTTCAACTTCCAGGCGCGCCACGGCTGCTGCTCCCTGGCGGCGGACGAGGCGGTCCTGGGGCCGCGGGGCGCCACCGACGCCCACGCGCTCACCGTCAACTACGCGTTCTCCATGTGGAACCTCAGGAAGCTCTACCTGTGGACCCTGGAGGAGGACCCCTCCGCGTTGCGCCGCACCGGGGCCGAGGTCCGGCTGGAGGGCTCCCTGCCCGAGTACGTGCTCGTCGGGGGCACACTGCGTACGGCCCGCGTCTTCGCGGTCTACCGGGACGCGTGGGAGCGGACCGGGACCGGCTTCGTCGACGGGCGCGTCGGCCGGGCGGACCCCGCGTGAGGGTTCCGGCCCGCGGGGCCGGGGCGCCCGCGTCCGCGCGCCCGACACGGGGCGCCCTACGTACGGAGGACTGTTGGAGAACACGTCGGTGAACGGCTCCGGCCCGCGGGCCATGGTCCGCGCGCGCGGACTGACCAAGCGCTTCGGCGAGGTCGAGGCCGTCAGGGGGGTGGACCTGGACGTGGCCCCAGGGGAGCTGTTCGGTCTACTCGGGCCCAACGGAGCGGGCAAGTCCACGCTGATCGGCATGCTCTCGACCCTGGTCACACCGACCTCCGGGACGGGCTCGATCGCGGGTTTCGACATCGTCCGGGAACGGCCCGACGTGCGCCGCAGCATCGGCCTGGTGTTCCAGGAGCAGACCCTCGACCGCTACCTGACGGGCTGGTACAACCTCAGGTTCCACGCGGAGATCTACGGGGTGCCCCCGGGGGAGGTCGACGAGAGGGTCTCCCGGGCACTGCGGGACGTGGGCCTGTGGGAGGAGCGGGAGAGGCTCGCGGGTACCTACTCCGGCGGTATGCGGCGACGGCTGGAGATCGCCAGGGGGCTGCTGCACGGTCCGCGCCTGCTGTTCCTGGACGAGCCGACCGCCGGGCTCGACCCCCGCTCCAGGGAGGCCATCTGGGACCGGGTCAGGGAGCTCAACGAGCGCGAGGGCGTCACCGTGCTCATGACCACGCACTACCTGGAGGAGGCGGAGAACTGCGGCCGCATCGCCATCATCGACGGCGGTGGGATCGTCACGGTCGGCAGCCCCGCCGAACTCAAGGCGGGGATCGGGCGGGACCGCGTGGAGATCGTCGCGCGCGACCCCGGGGCGCTCTGCGAGCGGCTCCGGCCGATCCTGGACACGGCCCCGGTGGTCGAGGGCGACACCGTCTGGTTCACGGTGGCCGACGGGCGCCGGTTCGTCCCCCGCCTGTTCGCCGAGACGGACACCGAGATCACGTCGGTTCAGGTCAGGTCGCCCTCGTTGGACGACGTCTTCCTCGCCCACACCGGCCGGGGCATCAACACCCCCGCCGAGGAGCGCGGCGAGGGGGCCGCGCCCTCCGTCGAAGGGGCCGGGCGGTGACCTCTCCCCTACGATGACGGCATGGCTGAGGTAAGCGCGCGCGACGGCTCGTGGTCCTTCGACGGCGCGGCCGTGTGGATCACCCCGGGCCGCAGGTCCCACCAGCTGCGCCGTGCCCTGGGCGTGGTCTCGCTGCCGCTGCCCGCGCTGGCGGGCGTCGTCCTCGAACCCCGGCGCGGAGGCGGGACCCTGCGGGCGCACCTCCGCCCGGGCGCTGACCCCTTCACCGAGGTCACCCGGGGCCTGCTGGCCCGCAGGGGTGACCCGTACCAGCTCAGGGTCGGCCGCTCCCGTGTCCTGGTGGCCGAGTACTTCGCGGAGACCGTCACCGAGGAGCTCGCCGCCCTGCCCTCCGAGGGCGCCCCGGACCGGTACCTGGTCGGGGCCCCCGGGGCTCCGGTGCGCTCCGAGGCGGGTGACGCGTCCGTCGTCTTCGACGGGACCCACGTCTACATCAGGCCCAACTGGAAGGCGGAGGCGGCCAAACGCGCGGCGGGCCCCCAGCAGCTCGCGCTGGAGGACATCGCCGAGGTGCGGTGGACCTCCGTGGCGGGCGGCCACGACGGCAGCCTGAGGTTCGTGACGGCGGACGGCCGCGGCGACCGCACCGAGCCCCGGTACGACCCCTTCTCCGTCCACTGGAGCCAGTGGGGCCGCGACTACGAGGGCGGGACCACGGCCGCGGTGGCCACGGCCGTGGCCGCGCGGCTCCCCCACCCGTCGGCGCGGCGGGGGGAGCTCGGAGGCTCCGTCCGGCGCGCGCTGCCGGAGGGGGAGGAGCGCTGAGCCGGATCAGCCGTCGCGGCGCCGGGCCACCCACAGTCCGTGCGCGAACGGCTCGGTCCTCAGGTGCTCGGCCTCGCACCCGGCCCGTTCGAAGGCCGCCGCGTACTGCTCCGGGGTGAACAGGGACATCTCCGTCGACTCGGTGGCGTGGCGCAGCCCCTCCGCGGGGTCGGCCACGGCGTAGTGCACGACGATCGACATCCGGTCGCGCCGCCCGGGCACGGAGGCGGAGTGGGACAGGCGCATGATCGTGCGGTCGCCGTCCTCCACCACGTCCCGTGAGACGTAACCGGGCGTGAAACCGTCCGGGCCGATCCAGGGTTCCAGGAGGAGGAGCCCTCCCGGGTTCAGGTGGTCCGCGAGCGACCGGACCACGGCGTCCAGCTCCGCCTCCGACTCCAGGTGCGGGACGGCGAACAGGTAGGTGATGGCGTCGAAACGCGCCTCCAGCGCCGTCTCCCGCAGGTCCGAGCACCAGGTCCGCAGGCCCGGGACGCGCGCCCGGGCCAGCGCCAGCATCTCCCGCGACCCGTCCAGGCCCGCCACCTCGTCGAAGCGCTCCGCGAACGCGCGCAGGTGCAGGCCCGTCCCGCACGCCACGTCCAGCAGCGAGGCGGAGTCGGGCCGCCGCTCCCGGACGATCTCGCCGATCCGGTCGGCCTCGGCGGCGTAGTCCTTGCCCCGGTGGATCATCACCGCGTCGTAGACGGCGGCGTAGTAGGTGTCGTACATCCGATCGGTCCTTCGTCCATGGTCGGCGGGCCCGGGGCGTACGCCGTCCCGGCCGCGTTCCGTCCGGTCCGGTTCCGCAGCCCTAGGGTCTGTTTTTTGAACCGGTCTCAGTTGTGGGGGTCGGTTCGGGCGCCCACGGGGTTCTGGAGGTGGCGGAGGCGGGTTCCCGTGGGGGGACTGCGCCGTAGGCGTCGGTTGAGGGTGGTGGTGGGCGACGGGTGGGCACGAGCGAACCCGCCGTAGGCGCCGCTGTGCCTGCTTCAACCCGATTCCCGTTCTCCGGGCGCCCGAACACAAGCAGGACCGCGCCGTAGGCGTCCGTTGAGGGTGGTGGCGGGCGACGGGTGGGACGAAGCGGAGCGGAGGTCCAAAAACACTGCCTACGTGGCCTCGGAGAAGAAGGGGAGGAACGGTCGGCCGCCCCCTTCGGCGGCGGCCAGGGCGAGGAGTACGCCCGCTCCGCCCGTGGCCAGGTCCATCGACAGCCGCGGCACCCGGCCGCCGTGGAAGGCGGTCCGCCCCCGGAAGGGCAGGGCGTACCACTCCAGTTCGGCGACCCGGGAGCGCAGCGCCTCGGGCGCTCCGCCCAGACGGGCCAGCGCCGCCACCTGGCCCGCCTTGCCGTGGAACAGGTCCGCCTGGGCGTACAGCAGGGTGTGGCATGAACGGGTCAGCGCGGGGAGGCTCTCGGCGCAGCGCCCGTCCTCGCGATGCGCCAGGAGCTCCTTGACGACCAGGGCGACGCCCAGCCCCCCGGCGTCGATGTTGGGCAGGGCCCGCGCCCCGCGGTCGCGTACCAGCAGGGTGCCGTCGGGGGCGGAGACGCACTGGTCCAGGTCCAGGTGCAGGGCCTGCGCCGCCGTGTCGAGCCACAGGCCGTCCCCCGTCGCCCGGTACAGGTTCAGCACGGCCAGGGCAACGCCGCTCCATCCCCGCATGAGCCCCGCGCGTCCGGGCCTCGGGGGCTCCGTGGCCGCCTCCGCCTCCGCGACCGCCTCCGAGAGCCGCCCGCCCAGGGCGAGGGCGCGGGTCATGCGCGCGTCGTCCGCGCCGCCCCGGGAGAGGTGGACGAGCGCGGCGCACACGCCCGCCGTGCCGGAGAAGAGGGAGATCCCGCCGCACTCCTCCCCGGCGTGGCGCTCCAGCAGTTCGTCGGCCTCGTCGTGGTGGCCGAGGTGGTCCAGGACGTAGGCCAGGCCGCTGACGCCGTCGTAGAAGCCCGGGCCGGGGGAGCGCAGCCGCCGCGCGGCGGAGAGCAGCCACTCCTCGTGCTCCGGGAAGCGTTCCCCGCCCGCGCGCTCCAGCGCCCACAGGACACCGGCCGCGCCGTGGGCCACTCCGTAGCCGCCGGAGAGGAACTGCTGGAGGTCCCCGGGGAACAGCCGGTCGGTCCGCTCCGGGGTCGCGGAGGCGGTGATGCCCGCCGCGACGGAGCCCAGGGACACGGGCGGGCGCCCGGGGGCCTCCTCCGGGCGCTCCGGGACCAGTTCGCGCTCGATCTCGTCGGCCCACTCGCGGGGGACGGGGTAGAGCTCGCGGAGCAGGTCCACCAGCTCCGCGGCCTTGTGCGGCGACAGGGCGGTGATCCGGGAGAAGGGCAGGAAGACCGACAGGCGGGTCGCTGCCAGGGCGTACCGGTCGACCGCGGTGCCGACCCGGTCGGCGCTGGCGAACCCGGGGGCTCCGAGCGGGGCCCGGTGCCCCTCCCTCTTCGCGTCGAAGGCCAGTTCGTAGTCGATCAGGCAGACCCCGTCGTCCTCGTCCACCAGCACGTTGTTGGCGTGCAGGTCCGCGAAGACCAGGCCGCGGTCGTGGACGGCGTCGAGCACCGCCTCCAGCCGGCCCAGGATGCGCAGGGCGCGCACGGTGAAGGCGGCGAGGGCGTCGGCGTCGGCGTACGCCTCGGTGACGCCGGGGTGGTGCACGGCGCACCAGGAGCCCAGGGTCCGGCCCTCCTTGTACTCCTGGACCAGGAAGCGGTGGCCGCCCAGGGTGAAGCTGTCCAGGAACCGGGGCACGCCGGGCACCCCGTCCAGACGCCGCAGGTTCTCCTCCTCCCGTGTCTGGCGGGAGACCGCGTCGCGCAGCTCGCGGTCGAGCCCGGCGTGGGGACGGGCCTCCTTGAGCACGACCCGGGTGCCGTCCTCCTCGCGGCGTCCCAGGTAGATCCCTCCGCCGTTGGAGAAGTGCAGGGCCCTGTCGACGAGGTAGGGCACGCGCTCCCCGGTCGAGCGGGCGTCGAGGTGCGGCTGGAGGAAGGACGGGAGGATCACCCAGGGAGGCGGGGTGAACGAGGGCAGCCGGCGGTCCGGAACCAGTGCTCCGTCGGGGTCGCGCAGTGCCGGGACCCGGGAACCGTGTTCGTCGAGGCACCACATCTGTCGGAAGGCGCCGTACCTGACGTGCAGGGGCCCCCGGTCCCACCGCAGGTCGCTCAGGACGTAGGGGCCCGGCTGCCCGCCCACGCGCGCGGAGAGCGCGTGCAGGGTCCTCTCCAGCTCCTCCTCGTCGCGGGGGTAGACGGTGAGCAGTTTGCCGCTGGAGGCCCGGGGGGCGTACTTGGTGTTGGCCGCGACCAGGATGTTCCTGTTCAACAGGTACTTGAACACCAGGCCGTGCTCCGTGCAGTGGTCCCACACCTCGCGGCAGATCGCGTCCGCGTTGTCCACGGTCGCCGAGACGTGGATCTTCCAGCCCTGCTCGGGCAGGTCCGGAGCCTCCGGGGAGACGACGTGCCACAGGCCGTCGCGCTCGCGCCGCCAACCCGGGGGCGGGTCCAGCCTCGTGACGGACAGGTCCGCCGGGGTCACGAGGGCGTTGGGGGAGTCGTCCGTGAGCCTGCTCGGCTCCTCGAAGAACAACGGGTCCGCGAGCGTGTACATCTCGACCAGGTCGAGCATGGGGGGCTTCCCTCCGGGATGGGCGGTGTGGCGGGTGCTGCGTCCGGCTCGCGGTCGGCGGCTCAGCCGCGGTCCGGTCCCTCGGACCGTCTCGAACGCGGTCCGCGCGCGATCCGGTCGAGGATGGGCGCCCCCTTGGCGGTCCAGGCACCGCGGGAGACCGAGTAGAAGTGCAGGTCCCACAGGCGGCCCTGGAAGTAGACGTGCCGGGGGAGGGACGCCTCCCGGGGTGTGCTGGCGAGCGCCGAGCCGAATTTCCCCAGACTCGCGTCCGTCGTCAGAACGTATACCTTCCGCAGGTAATCCCAGTGGGCGAAGGCGTAGTTGACGAGCATCATCATGGACTCGGCTCCCACACCCACGGGAAGGCGGTCCGTGCGCATGAAGATGCCCAGTTTCACGTGCCCCGCCGGATCGTGTTCACGAATCGACGCGAAACCGAGGACCTCGCCCGTACTGCGGAATTGGATCTCGAATACGTCGACGAAGCGCTTGGCCACCGAGTGGTAGGACTCGATGAAGGCGTCCCGTGACGGAAGGCTTTCCAGGCCCAGTTCCACGAGGAGGTCGTAGAGTTCTCCGACCTTCTCCGGGGCGATGGGACCGAACCTGATACGCGGGGTCTCCAGGTGCAGTGTGAGCATGGCGCCACACCCTAGTGTCCGCGCCTCGGCGCGGACCCCCTCCCGCCGCGCGGCGTCCCGCCGGCGGGACAGCCGCCGCCTCCGGGGCCCCGGTCCGGTCTGTCTTCTTGTCGAGCCGGAGGAATTGTCCTAGGTTCTGTCCCGCCAGTGTCGGCCCACGCGAAGGAAAGGAGGCCAGCCATGGTTCTCTCTGACGTCCTGTCCCTTCAGGAGATGGACACCGTCCTCGATGAAGCCGTTCTGCTGAACAGCGGTCTCAGCTACGTCGGTTGCAGCTGATTCCTCTGATGCGCTGTGGAGAAATCCATTCTTCACAGCGCTTTTCTCTGCCCCGTTCGGGGCGACGGGAGATGTGGTGCAGGAGATCGTGTTCCCGCATATCGTGACGCGCGCCGTCAGGTTCGCCTCCACGGCGGAGAGGTCGGGGGAGGCGGTCCACGACGAGCTCTCGCGGCACGGGCTGGGGGGCCTTCCCAGCAGGGACGTCTTCGCGTCCCTGTGGCCCAAGGAGTTCGAGGGCGTGGCCGCGCAGTTCCTCGCGGAGGAACCGGGGTCGGGAAGGGTCGGGGGCTACGCCTCCCTCCACTCCCTGAATCCGCTGGGGCGCTACGTCAAGTGCTCCGTGGCCGCGGACCCGGAGGTGCTGGGCCCCGAGGGCGTGGAGCACGCCCACGCCCTCGCCGTGAACTACGCCTTCGCGATGTGGAACATCCGCAAGGTCTACTTCTGGGTGGTCGACAGCGGGCTGCCCGCGCTGCGGGCGAGCGGCGTCGAGGTGCACCGGGAGGGGACGCTCTCCGAGTACGTGCTCGACGGCGAACGGCTGCGCTCGGTGCGGATCTTCGCCGTCTACCGGGAGGCGTGGGACGCGGCCGGGACCGGTTACGTCCGGGACGCCGCGGCCGGGAGGACGGCGTGAGCGCGGCCCCGCGGACGGGCTCCCTCCGGCGGGGGGCGCCGGGATGAGGGTGCTGTTCGCGACGCAGGCGGAGCGGACCCACTTCCTGGGGCTGGTGCCCCTGGCGTGGGCGCTGCGCGCCGCGGGCCACGAGGTCCGGGTGGCCAGCCAGCCCCACCTGGAGTCCGTCGCGGCGGGGGCGGGGCTGCCCTTCACCGCCGTGGGCCGCGACCACCACTTCGCCAGGATCAGCCGGGACGGCCGGGCGGACCGGCACCTGGACTTCGACATGGCCGAGGACCGGGACGAGGTCCTGACCTGGGACCACCTCCTCCAGGGCTACCGCGGGGTGGTCACCTGGTGGTGGCGGACGGTCAACGACCCCATGTTCGACGACCTGGTCGCCCTCTGCCGCCAGTGGCGCCCCGACCTGGTCGTGTGGGAGCCGTCCACCTACGCGGCCCCCGTCGCGGCCCGGGCGTGCGGGGCCTCCCACGTGCGCCACCTGTGGAGCGTGGACCTGTTCAGCAGGGTCCGCCGGACCTTCCTGGCGCGGATGGCCGAGCAGCCCGCCTCCGAGCGGCAGGACCCCCTGGCCGAATGGCTGGGGGCCCGAGCCGCCCGGCACGGCGTGGACTTCTCCGAGGCCCTGGTCCACGGCCAGGCCACCATCGAGCAGGTGCCCGCCCAGCTCAGGGTGGACACGCCCCCACACCTGGACTACCTGCCGGTGCGCTACGTGCCCTACAACGGACGCGCCGTCGTCCCCGACTGGCTGCGCACACCCCCCGACCGCCCCCGGATCGGCCTCAGTCTCGGCACGACGGCGGCGTTGCGCCTGGGCGGCTACACGGTCGACGTCGCGACCCTCCTGGAGGGTCTGGCCGACCTGGACGTGGAGGTCGTGGCCACCCTGCCCGCCAGCGAACAGGCCAAGCTCGGCACCGTTCCCGGAAACGCGCGCCTGGTCGAGTACGTGCCCCTGCACGCCCTGGCCCCCACCTGCGCCGCCATGGTCACCCACGGCGGCCCCGGCACCGTCCTGACCGGTCTGGCCCACGGAGTCCCCCAACTCCTGTCACCCAACGCCCGGATGTTCGACATCCCGGTCCTCGCGGGGCTGGTGGAGGGGGCCGGGGCGGGCAGGGTCGTGGACCCCGATCTCCTGGACGCCGAAACCGTCACCGAGGGCGTGCGGGCCCTCCTGGAGGACCCCCGCCACGCGAAGGCCGCCCACGCCCTGCGCGAGCGGATGGACGCCATGCCCACCCCAGCCGACCTCGCCCACACCCTCACCGGCCTCGCCCGCACCTGAGCACGGACCGCGGGAGGAGCACTCAGGCACCGCCGCCACGGGCCGCCGCGATGCGCTCCAGCTCCGGCACCACCTGGTCCGGGGCGGGCACGGCCAGGGCCTCGTCGCGCACCAGCCCGGCCGCCGCCCGTACCTCCCCGCTGTCCAGGAGCTCCGTGAGGAGGTCGTCCACGCCCCGGGTGAGGACCTCCTCCACCGCCAGTACGCGCGCGGCCCCGCGCTCCCGGAGCGCCCGCGAGAGCGGAGCGGCGTCGAACTGCTCGGTGTTGAGCACGACGAGCTGCGGCAGCCCCTCGACCACGGCGTTGCAGCACACGTCGAAGCCGCCTCCGTGGACGATCAGCGAGCCGGAGCCCATGAGCATGTGGGCCGCCCCCGAGTCGGTCACCACCACGTCCTCGGGCAGCGCGGGCAGGGAGTCCCGGCGGGAGGCGGGGGAGAGGACGACGGCCTCGGCGCCGATCTCGGCGCAGGCGTCGATGACGTCCACCAGGGCGGCGGCGCCCTCGGCCGTCCTGCTCCAGGACCCCCAGTCCACCAGGACGCGCCGCCGCTCGGACCCGGCCCGCGCCCACGGGGGCAGGACGGCGCTCCCGGCGTAGGGGACCGGGCGCACGCTCAGGTGGGTGCCCGTCCTCTCCAGTTCGCGCGACCGCAGCGCCTCCGGGAGCTGGTGGACGGAGAACTGGCCGAGGACGAGGTCCTCGGAGAACTCCACCCCGTACCGGGCGGCGCTCTCCTCCAGCCAGCTCCTGAGCGGGTCGGGTCCGGGCGTGGCGTCGGCGGCCCCCAGGTACAGGCGCCGCATGCGCGCGAAGAGGTCCACGCTCCACAGGAACCGCCCGTGCGCGGCGCCGCACGCCTCCGCGGCGATCGCCGCGGAGTAGGTGTTGGGCTCCCACAACACGAGGTCGGGGCGCCACTCGCGGCAGAAGGCGACCAGGTCCCGCTCCATCGGCTCGTTGACGAGCTTCCACCACCAGGTGACGTACTCCTCGTAGGCGTGGTGCAGTTTCTCCGGCACCAGCATCCGCGGCCGCTCCTCGGCCAGGTCGAAGATCGACTCGCCCTGCTGCTCGCGGGCGTGGGCCAGCACCTCGGCCAGGGTGTGGTCGCCGCCGACCGGGACCACGGTCAGGCCCGTCTCCGCCGCGGCGTCGGTCATGGAGGGCTGGGTGGCGATCCGGACCTCGTGCCCGGCGGCGCGCAGTGCCCACGCCGTCGGCACCATGCTAAAGAAATAAGCTTTGTCCGCGTAAGCCGCGACGACGATTCGCAACGTGTTCCCCACTTCCGAGATTTCGATGACCCGATGGCCCGAGGAGTGAAATCCGACACCGATCCTTGACAAGTCCGGCCCGCGGCATGTTCATTGCGGGTGCTGCACTCCGGGCTGTTCTCCTCTCCCGAGGCAGCGTGACGGTACTGTTGTGAGGATTCCTTCGGGAGAGGTTCGGAGAGCCTAGCACCGAGTGCCGGGTCCAGGCCGCTGACCAAAGCACCACGGCGCATCCGTGGTGTGCTTGCCCAGCAATATCGATGTTCGGCCACCGTTGGGAGTCACCATGAAAGGTATTGTGCTGGCAGGCGGTACTGGGAGCCGCCTATTCCCCACCACGCGAAGCGTCTCCAAGCACCTTTTCCCGGTTTATGACAAGCCGATGTTCTACTATCCGGTTTCCGTGCTCATGATGGCCGGTATCCGGGAGATCATGGTGATATCGAACGCAGAGAGCCTCCCCCTCATCCAGCAGGCCCTGGGTGACGGAAGCCATCTGGGAATAGAGATCGAATACGCGGTCCAGAAGGAGCCAAGGGGTATAGCCGAGGCGCTCCTCATCGGGAGGGAGCACATTCGCGGAACCCGCAGCGCCCTGGTGCTGGGCGACAACATATTCCACGGCGAAGGGTTTCCGGGCCTCCTCGGCAGGGCCGCCGCCTCCACTTCCGGCTGCACGCTGTTCGGGTGCAAGGTGGGCGACCCCCGGCATTACGCCGTGGCGGGCTTCGGCGAAAAGGGCAGGTTCACCTCCCTGGTGGAGAAGCCCTCCGAGCCGGAGTCGGACTACGCGGTGACCGGGCTTTATTTCTATGACCAGGACGTGGTAGACATCGCTGAGCGGATCGAGCCCTCCGGGCGCGGAGAGCTTGAGATAACCGATGTCAACCGCGCCTATCTGGAAATGGGAAGAGCCGAACTCGTGACCATGGGGAACGAGATAACGTGGCTCGACCTCGGCACGGAGGAATCCCTGCTGGAGGGAGGCCGGTACGTGTCCACCATGGCCCGGGAATCCGGAGTCCGAGTCGCCTGTCTTGAGGAGATCGCATTGCGCATGGGCTTCATCGGGGCCGATGAGTGCTATCGCCTCGGGGAGGAAATGCAGAATTCGCCCTACGGCGAGTACGTCATGGAGGCCGCCCGCCGGGCGGCCGGGGTATGGCAGGGTGCGGGCGTATGAAGATCCTGGTCACCGGTGGAGCCGGATTCATCGGTTCGAACTTCGTCAGGCGCGTGCTCGCAGGCGTTTATCCGCGCTTCGCGGACGCCGAGGTCGTGGTCCTGGACAAACTGACCTACGCGGGCACCACGGAGAGCCTCGCCTCCGTCGCCGACCACCCCCGGATGACGTTCGTCCAGGGGGACGTCTGCGACGAGCAGCTCGTCCGCGGCCTCATGCGCGGGGTCTCGACCGTGGTCCACTGCGCCGCCGAGACCCACGTCGACCGCTCCATCTCCGACGCGGGGTGCTTCGTGCGCACCAACGTCCTGGGCACGTTCCACCTGCTGGACAGCGCGCTCAACGAGGGCGTGGAGAACTTCGTCCTCGTCTCCACCGACGAGGTCTACGGAACCCTCAGCACGGGGTCCTGGGTCGAGACCGACCCCCTGGAGCCGAACTCCCCCTACTCGGCCTCCAAGAGCGCCTCGGACCTGCTGGCGCGGTCCTTCCACCGGACCTACGGGATGCGCGTCTGCGTCACCCGCTGCGCCAACAACTACGGGCCCTTCCAGTTCCCCGAGAAGATGATCCCCCTCTTCGTGACGAACCTCCTGGACGGCGTCCCGGTCCCCCTCTACGGGGACGGCGGCAACGTCCGGGAGTGGGTCCACGTGGACGACCACTGCGACGCCCTCGCCCTGGCGGCCGAGCACGGCGAGCCCGGGGAGGTCTACAACATCGGCGGCTCGGTCGGGAAGCGGAACCTGGAGGTCACCGAGGCGCTCCTGGAACTGCTCGGCCACGACGGCTCGATGGTCCGCTTCGTGGCCGACCGCAAGGGCCACGACCGCCGCTACTCCGTGGACGGCTCCAAGGCCGAGACCAGGCTCGGGTACCGACCCTCCGTCTCCTTCGAGGAGGGGCTGGCCCGCACCGTCGCCTGGTACACGGAGAACCGCGCTTGGTGGGAGCCGCTGAAGAAGCGCCTCCCCCAGCAGGACGACTGACGGGCCCCGCCCCGGGCCGCGTCCCGCCGGCGGGACACGGGCTCGCGGGCGCGCCCCATCCGCACAGCTCCCGGCCCGGTCCGGGACACGACCACGATCGGATCAGGACTCACGTGGCGGTTGACGAGCTGACCCCCGGCGACCTCATGGCGAAGCTGCCCCGGGCCCCCGAACTCACCGAGCGCCCGTGGACGGTGCGCTGGGACGAGGCGGACGAACCGGTCGACCGGCTGTTCGCCGAACTCCTCCCGCCCGAGACGGAGTTCTTCACCTCGGGGAGCACGGGGCGGCCGCGGTCCTGGTTCCGCACCCGTGAGCAGCTCATGGACGAGGCCCGCCTGCTCGCCGACCTGGTGGTCGGCCACCGCCCGGAGGCGGTCCTGTCCTTCGCCCCGCCCCGGCACGTCTACGGCATGCTCGCCAGCGTGCTGGTGCCCGCCTACCTGGGCGTGCCGGTCTGGTACGTCTCCCAGTTCGCGCCGCTCCCGCCGGTGCACGGCCGCCGCTGGGCGGTGATGGCCATCCCCTGGACCTTCCGCATCCTGCGGCAGCGCCGGGAGTGGCTCGCCTCCGCCGAGCACCTGGCCTTCGTGCACAGCACGGCCGTCCTGCCGCAGAGCGCGGTCGACCTGATGGCCGGGCTGGGGGACCGGGCGAGCCTGGTGGAGGTCTTCGGGTCCACGGAGACCGGTGGCGTCGCCCACCGGGTGTGGGGCCCGGACGACCCGCCGTGGCGCCTCTTCCCCGACGTCGAGTTCGGCGACGGGCCCGCCGACCCGGCGGCGGAGGCGCCCCTGGTGGTGCGCAGCCCCCGTCTGGCCCGCCCCCAGGACGGGACGGCGGGCCCCGAGTGCCGCATGGACGACCACGTGGTCCGCGTGGGGGAGCGCGGTTTCGGCTTCGCCGGGCGCAGGACCCGGCTGGTCAACGTCAACGGCCGCCGCCTGGACCTGGACGCCATGGAGGAGACCCTGTCCGGCGCCCTGGAATGCGAGGACCTCGCCTGCGTCCCGGTGCGCGACCCCCTGACGGGGGAGCACTTCGACCTGCTGGTCGTACCGGGGGAGAACGGCGTCCCGGGCACCGACGAGATGGCGCGGGCCCTGGACCAGATCGCGTACCGCCCCCGCAGGGTGTGCGCGGTGGAGCGGATCGACCGCTCCGAGACAGGCAAACTACGGCGCGTGCAGCCGACGCGCGCCCGCCCCGAAGGAGTGGACAGTTGACGCTTACGCCGAGCAGCCTGGCCGAGGTCCTCCGCCATGCCGAGCCGGACGCACGCATCGGATGGACCGAGGAGGACCTCTCGCGCATGCGCGCCAGTGCCACGACCATGGCCAAGCACCTGGCCGGGGGCGCCGACGTCTACGGAGTCACGCGCGGCTTCGGCCCGCTCGTGGCCTTCCCCGCGGCGGAGTCCGCGGGCGAGCAGGGGGAGGGGCTCATCTCCCACCTCGGCAGCGCCCAGGGCGAGCCGCTCCCGCCCGAGGTCAGCAGGCTCGTGGTCGCGCTGCGCCTCACCAGCATGCGCCGGGGCTACTCGGCGGTCTCGGTCGACTTCTGGCAGGAGCTCGTCGGCCTGTGGAACCGGGGCTTCACACCCGTCATCCCGCGGGAGGGCACCGTCAGCGCGAGCGGCGACCTCCAGCCCCTGGCCAGCGCCGCCCTGGCCTTCGCCGGTCAGGGGGAGGCGTGGGTGTCCGACGGCCCCGGCCGGTGGTCCCGGGTGCCCGCCGACGAGGCCCTCGCCCGCCTGGGCGCCGCCCCCGTGCGCTGGAGCGCCCGCGAGGCCCTCTCCTTCGTCAACGGCAGCGGGGTCAGCCTCGCGGTGACCCTGCACAACCACCAGCAGGTCGAGGACGTCGTGCGCGCCTCGGCGATGATGACGGCGCGGATGGCGGACCTGCTGGGGGCCAACCCCCAGGCGTACGCGCACGGTGTCTCCGAGGCCCGGGGCCAGGCGGGCCAGGCCGCGGTCGCGGCCTGGATCAGGTCCGACCTGCCCGCCGGCGCCGAGCGCGCGCCCTCGCGGCCCCTCCAGGAGCCCTACAGCCTGCGGTGCGCGCCGCAGGTGCTGGGCGCGGTCCTGGACCAGCTCTCCGCGGCCTCACGCATCCTGCTGCGCGAGGCGGTCGGGACCACCGACAACCCGGTCAGCCACGGTGACGAGGTCCTGCACGGGGGCAACTTCCACGCGATGCCGGTGGGGCTGTGCTCGGACCAGATCGGCCTGGCCCTCCAGCAGGTCGCCTACCTGGCCGACCGGCAGCTCTCCCTGCTCTGCGCCTCGGAGACCAACGGGGGCCTGCCCCCCATGCTCACCCCCCGTCCCGGCGCGGGTAGCGGTCTGGCCGGGGTCCAGGTGAGCGCCACCTCGTTCGTCTCGCGCATCCGCCAGCTCGTGACGCCCGCCAGCCTCACCGCCCTGCCCTGCAACAACGGCAACCAGGACCACGTGCCGATGGCGCTGAACGGCGCCAACTCCCTGGCCCAGGCGGTCGAGCTGGCCTGGCTCGTCGTCGGTTCGCTCGGCGTGGGCCTGGCGCAGCTCGCCGCGCTCTCGGGCCGGTCCGAGGAGGCGGGGCCGTGGGCCCGGGTCGCCGAGCTCAGCCCGCCGCTGGACCGCGACCGCCCCCTGGCCGCCGAGGTGCGGGCCGTGCGCGACGCCCTGGCCGCGGAGGCCGCCCGCAGAGCCGACCGGTGGCCCCTGCCGGAGCTGTGACGGAGGCCGGGGCGGGCGCCCCGGCCCTTCGCTACCTTCGTCCCGCGCCCCGGTCCGGGGGCGCGCCGCCGACCGGGCGCGCATCCGGGCGGGCCCCGGCAGCCCGCCGCGACCGGACAGGAAGGGTTCCCCTTGAAGACGCCAGAACTATGGATCCGCGGCCTCGGCGTGTACCTGCCCGAGGCCCGCGTGAGCGTGCGGTCCGCGGTCGAACGGGGCCTCACGACGGCGGATGAGGCCGCCGTGCACGACATGGTCGGCGCCGCCGTGGCCGACGACCTGCCCGCGCCGGAGATGGCGCTGCGCAGCGCCCGCGAGGCCTTCGAACGGGCCGGGGCCAGCCCGGACGACGTGCGCGTCCTGCTGTACGCCGACACCTGGCACCAGGGCCCGGACGGCTGGTTCCCCCAGTACCACCTCCAGCACCACCTGGTCCGCGGCGACGTCATCGCCGCCGAGGTGCGCCAGGGGTGCAACGCCCTGTTCACCGCCATGGAGCTGTGCGTCCCCCACCTGAGGGAGGCGCCCGAGGACGCCACGGCGCTCCTCGTCGCCGCGGACAACTTCGGCACCCCGGGCGTCGACCGGTGGCGGTCGGGCGCCTTCGTGCTGGGCGACGGCGCCTGCTCCGTCCTCCTCGGCCGGCGCCCCGGACCCGCGCGGGTGCTCGCGGTGGGGTCGATGGTCGTCCCCGAACTGGAGCAGCACCACCGCTCGGGCGAACCGGACTTCCCGCCCGCGGCCACCACCGGCTCGCTCCTCGACTTCCGCGCCAGGGCCCGCGACCACGCCCGGAAGGGCGAGCTGGACCCGGAGGTGAACATCGCCTGGTTCACCCTCCAGAAGAAGATGATGCTGCTGGTGGGCCGGACCCTGGCCGAGGCCGGGGTGGGCTTCGGGGACGTCTCCCGGGCGGCCTTCGGCAACCTGGGCCCCGAGGCGGTGGAGCACCGCTGGATGGAGGTCCTCGGCCTGCCGATGGAACGCTCCACGTGGGAACACGGCCGCACCATCGGGCACATCGGCGCGGCCGACCCCTTCATCGGCCTGCGCCACCTCATGGACGAGGGCGAGGTCGGGCCGGGGGACCACGTCATCCTGGGCGGACTCGGCTCGGGGATGACGGTCTCCTGCGCCGTGGTGAGGATCGCCGAACCCCCGTCCGGCTCCTGAGACGGAAGGGACACCGTGGACTTCGACCCGACCCCCGAGCAGCGGGAGAGGGGCGAGCGCGTCGCCGCGCTCGTCCGGGACCGCCTCGGCGGGGCCCCGCCCCGCGAACACGATCAGCCGCTGACCCGCGAGGAGTGGCGGACCGCGGCCGAGGCCGGACTGACCGGCGCGTGCCTGCCCACCTCCGTGGGCGGCGGAGGGCTCGGCGCGCTCGACACCGCCCTCGCCCTGGAAGCCCTCGGTTCGGCCTGCCCCGACGCCGGGCTGCCCTTCGCGGTGGCCGCCCACCTGCTGGCCTGCGGCGTCCCCATGCGCGAGTTCGGCCGCGGCCCGGAGGTCACCGACCTGCTCCGGGGCATGGCCGGTGGGGAACTGGTCGCGGGCAACGCCGCGACCGAGGAGGGGGCGGGCTCCGACGTCAACGCCATGGCGACCACGGCCCGGCCGGACGACGGGGGCTACGTGCTCGACGGGACCAAGTCCTTCGTGAGCAACGCCGCCGAGGCCGACGTCCTGGTCGCCTACGCGGTCACCGACCCGTCGGCGGGCTTCTTCGGCGTCACCGCGTTCGCCGTGCCGCGCGGCACGGCCGGGGTCACCGTCGGTCCGACACTGCGCAAGGCGGGACTGCACGCCTGCGCGGCGGCGCCGGTGACCTTCTCCGGCTGCCGCGTGCCCGCCTCGCTCAGGCTGGGCGCCGAGGGGCAGGGGAACGCGGTCTTCCAGTTCTCCATGGCCTGGGAGCGGGCCTGCCTCCCGGCGATCTACCTGGGCTCCATGGAGGACCAGATGGGCCGGGTCGCGGCACACGCGCGCGGCCGCAGGCAGTTCGGGCGGCCGATCAGCGAGTTCCAGGCGGTCTCGCACCGGGTGGCCGCGATGCGCCAGCGGCTGGAGGGCGCCCGCCTCCTGCTCTACCGCGCCTGCTGGCTGCTCGACCGGGCCAGGCCGGAGGCCGACACCGCCGTCGCCCTGGCCAAGGTCGCGGTCACCGAGGCGGCCGTGGCCAACGGGCTCGACGCCGTCCAGCTCTTCGGCTCCTCCGGCTACCTCGTCGCCACGGGGGTCGAGCAGCGGCTGCGCGACGCCCTGCCCGGCACCCTCGTCTCGGGCACGAGCGAGATCCAGCGCGAGATCATCGCCCGGGGGGAGGGCCTGTGAACCTCCAGGACCTGGTCCGCCGCTCCGCGCGCGAGGCGCCCGAGCGCACCGCGCTGCGCTGCGGGGGCCGGGAGCGGACCTACGCGGAGCTGGACGCGGAGGCCGACGCCATGGCCGCCGACCTGGCGGCGCTGGGCGCGGGCCCCGGCGAACGCGTCCTGGTCTGGGCGGAGAAGGGCCTGCGCGCCGTCGCCGCGTCCCAGGCGGTGCTCCGGACGGGGGCCGTCCACGTTCCGGCCAGCGGCGCCATGCCGCCGGACCACGTCCTGCGGATCGCCGAGGACTGCCGGCCGCGTGTGGTCTGCGCCGCCGCGGCGGACCTGGAGCGGTTGCGCGGACGCCTCGGCGCGGACACGGCGTTCCTCGACATCGACGCCCCTCCGGCGCGGAGCGGGCCGGTCCCCGCATACACCGCGCCCGCGGACGCGCCCGCCTACGTGCTCTACACCTCGGGGTCCACCGGCAGGCCCAAGGGCGTGACGGTGAGCCACGCGGGAGCCCTGGCCTTCGTGGAGTGGGCCCGCGGGGAACTGGACGCGGGGCCGGGGGACCGCTTCGCCAACCACGCCTCGCTCACCTTCGACCTGTCGGTCCTGGACCTGTACACCGCCTTCAGCGCGGGGGCGTCGGTCACGCTGATCCCCGAGGGGTACTCCTTCGCGCCCGACCTGCTCGTGGACCTCGTCCACGGCGAGGGCGTGACCGTCTGGTACTCCGTGCCCTCGGCGCTGGTGCTGATGCTCCGCGACGGCGGCCTCGCCGACCGGCCCCCGCCTCCAGCCCTGCGCGCCGTGCTCTTCGCCGGGGAGGCGCTCCCCCCGGAGTACGCCCGGCGCCTGGCGGAGTGGAGCCCCGCACGGCTGCTCAACCTGTACGGACCCACCGAGACCAACGCGTGCACCTTCCACGAGGTGGTGCCCGCCGACCTGGAGGACGGGGGGCCGCTGCCCATCGGCCGGGCCACCGCGGGCAACCGCGTCTGGGTGCGCGCCGACACGGGCGGGCCCGCGGCTCCGGGCGAGGCCGGGGAACTGGTGGTGGACGGCCCCACGGTGATGCTCGGCTACTGGGGGGCGCCGCCCGTGGAGGGCCCCTACGCCACGGGCGACCTGGCGCGCGTGCGCGAGGACGGCGTGTTCGAGTTCCTGGGGCGCCGCGACCACATGGCCAAGGTCCGCGGGTACCGCGTCGAGCCGGGGGCGGTGGAGGCGGCGCTGGAGCGCAGCCCGGACGTCGAGGAGGCGGCCGTCGTGGTGACCGGGAGCGGGGTCACGGCGGCCATCACGGCGTTCGCCGTCCTGAGGAGGGGCGCCCGGCTGGGAGTGCTGGGGCTCAAGCGCCACGCCTCGCGGCACCTGCCCGCCTACATGATCCCGGACGCGGTGCGCTTCACCGAGGCGCTGCCGCGCACACCCAACGGCAAGACCGACAGACTGGAGCTCGCCCGGTGGGCGCGTGCTCCGGAGCGGAGGGAGAACACGTGACGAAGGACGCCAGCGAGCAGGAGGTGCGGGAGCTCCTCCTGCTCTTCGTCCGCGACCGGTTCCTGGACGGCGACCCCCACGGCGAGCTGACCGAGGACTCGCCGCTGCGGGAGTGGGGCGTGCTCACCTCCCTCAACACCGCCGTCCTGATGAACCACATCCACACCGGCCTCGGCGTGCCGATCCGGGCCGAGAGGATCGATCCCCGCGCGTTCACCGACGTCCGCAGCATCGCGGCGATGCTGTGCGCCGGGAGGACCGGGGAGGCCTGAGCGGCCCCGGTCCTCCCGGGGTCACCAGGACCACGCCTCGGGGGCGGGGCCGCCCTTGCCGACCGGGGGGAACAGGGCGTCGATCCGCTCGCCGGCCCCGTCGCCGAGCCCCGTCTCCAGGGCCCGCAGCGCCCCGTCGAACTGCTCCAGGGTGCGCGGCCCGACGATCGTCGAGTGCACCTCCGGGCGTGACAGGACCCAGGCGATGGACAGTTCGGCGGGGTCCCTGCCGATCTCGTCGCACAGGTCCTCGTAGGCGGCGATCGTCTCGCGCCGCTCCTCCAGCGCCTGCATCGCCCGGCTCTTGACCGTCTTGACCGCGGTGCCCTCGCGCAGCTTGCGGATGGCGCCGCCGAGCAGGCCGCCGTGCAGGGGCGACCAGGTCAGGACCCCGATGCCGTACGCCTGCGCCGCGGGGAGCACCTCCAGCTCCACGTGGCGCGTCACCAGGTTGTAGGCGCACTGCTCGGAGACCAGGCCGAGGAAGTTCCTGCGGTTGGCGGCCTCCTGCGCCGCCGCCAGGTGCCAGCCCGCGAAGTTGGAGGAGCCGACGTAGCGGACCTTGCCCTGGTGGACCAGGATCTCCATCGCCTGCCAGACCTCCTCCCACGGCGCGTTGCGGTCCACGTGGTGCATCTGGAAGAGGTCGATCCAGTCGGTGCCCAGCCGCCGCAGGGACCCCTCGCACGAGGCGATGATGTGGCGGGCCGACAGGCCGCGGTCGTTGGGCCAGTCGCTCATCGGGTTGAAGACCTTGGTGGCCACGATGGAGCGCTCGCGGCGTCCGCCGCCCCTGCCGAACCACTCGCCGATGAGTTCCTCGGTCATGCCCTTGTGGACCTGCCATCCGTAGTGGTTGGCGGTGTCGAAGAAGTTGACGCCGTGGGAGAGGGCCCTGTCCATCATCGCGAAACTCTCGTCCCTCGGGGTGTTCACGCCGAAATTCAGCGTTCCCAGGCAGAGCCGGCTGACCTCCAGAGCGGTCCGGCCAAGGCGTGTGTACTGCATTCTCTCCCCTGTTTCATGGTGTCTCTCGCGGAGAAAACGGGACTCGGGGTCGGACGGAGCTGTCATCCGCTACAGAGGCCCACGGGCAGGCCGACACTTCTCCGGAGCAGGAAAGGCCGTCGGGGGAAGGCTTCCACGTTCCGGGGAAAGGCCGCGCCGGTATGCTCCGGTCCGGCGGATTCGGGCCGGGACCGACCCGCTCCCGGCGGACGAATGGCACCGTATCCCGGGCCCCGTGAACCCGACGCGGCCGAGGGCCCCCTCCTCCGCCGCCGAGCCGCGCGGCGCCCGCCCCGGCCCCGGAAGCGGGTTCCGCCTTCCATCTGGGAGATGACCCCTTGCGTGTACTACTCGCCTCCTACGCGGAGAAGACGCACTTCATCGGCATGGTGTCCCTGGCGTGGGCGCTGCGCGCCGCTGGGCACGAGGTGCGCGTCGCCAGCCAGCCCGACCTGGCGGGGTTCCTGAGGCGCGCGGGCCTGCCCGCCGTCCCGGTCGGGCGGGACCACCTGCTGCGCGAGCGGTTCGAACTGGTGACGCAGTGGGGCGAGGGCGAGGCCCCGGGGCTGTTCGACGTGGGGGAGAGCTGGCCCGGCGACCTGTCCTGGGACGAGATGCGCTGGGGCGTGCGCGACACCGCGGCCTGGTGGTGGCGCATGGTGAACGACCCGATGCTGGAGGACCTGGTCGCCTTCTGCCGCGAGTGGCGCCCCGACCTGGTCGTGTGGGAGGCGACGACGTTCGCGGCCCCCGTCGCGGCGGAGGCGTGCGGCGCGGCGCACGTGCGCTTCCTGTGGAGCCTGGACCTGTTCGCCGCGATGCGCGAACAGTACCTGCGCCACATGGAAGGACAGCCCCCGCAGGAGAGGGACGACCCCCTCGCCGCATGGCTGGGCGACCGCGCGGCCCGCCACGGCGTCGACTTCTCCGAAACCCTCGTCCGAGGCCAGGCCACCCTGGACTACCTGCCCGCCTCCCTGGGCGTGCCCGCCCCCACCGGCGCCCACCGCCTGCCCATCCGCTACGTGCCCTACAACGGACGCGCCGTCGTCCCCCACTGGCTGCGCACACCCCCCACCCGCCCCCGCGTCTGCCTCAGCGTGGGGAGCAGCACGACCGAGTGGTTCGGCGGGCACACGTTCTCCCTGGCCGAGGTGATGCGCGGCCTCGGTGAACTGGACGTGGAGGTGGTCGCGACCCTGCCCCCCGAGGAGGAGGCCGCACTCGGCGCGGTCCCGGACAACGTGCGGCTGGTGGGGTACGCCCCCCTGCACGTCCTGGCCCCCACCTGCGACGTCATGATCACCCACGCGGGGCCGGGGACCCTGTGCTCCGGGCTCTCCCACGGTGTTCCCCAGCTTCTCGTGCCCGGCCCCCGCCTCGACGCCCCCCTGCTCGCGCGGCTGGTGGAGCGGGAGGGGGCCGGGCTGGTGGTGCGGTCGGGTGAGGCGGGGGCCGACAGCGTCCGCGACGCGACCCGGCGCCTGCTGGAGGACCCCTCCCACGTCGAGGCGGCGCGGCGCCTGAGCGGGGAGATGGCCGCCATGCCCTCGCCGGCGGAGGCGGTGCGCGGCCTGCCCCGCGTCCTGGAGGAACTGGGCGCTCCCGTCTGAGGGACGGTCCCGCCAGCGGGACAACGGCGGCCCGTGGCGGCGGTGCCTGAGTGCTCCTCCCGCGGTCCGTGCTCAGGTGCGGGCGAGGCCGGTGAGGGTGTGGGCGAGGTCGGCGGGGGCGGGCATGGCGTCCATACGTTCGCGCAGGGCGTGGGCGGCCTTCGTGTGGCGGGGGTCCTCCAGGAGGGTGCGTACGCCCTCGGTGACGGTTTCGGCGTCCAGGCGGTCGGGGTCCACGACCCTGCCCGCCCCGGCCGCCTCCACCAGCCCGGACAGCAGGACCGTGTCGAACATGTGCGCATTGGGTGACAGGAGTTGGGGGACTCCGTGGGCCAGACCGGTCAGGACGGTGCCGGGGCCGCCGTGGGTGACCATGGCGGCGCAGGTGGGTGCCAGGGCGTGCAGGGGCACGTACTCGACCAGGCGCGCGTTTCCGGGAACGGCGCCGAGCTTGGCCTGTTCGCTGGCGGGCAGGGTGGCCACGACCTCCACGTCCAGCTCGGCCAGCCCCTCCAGGATCTCCCCGGCGGAGACCCGGTGACCGCCGTACCACTCGTTCGCGCTGGTCCCGAGGCTGAGGCCGATCCGGGGTCGGTCGGGGGGTGTGCGCAGCCAGTGGGGTACGACGGCGCGTCCGTTGTAGGGCACGTAGCGCACGGGCAGGTAGTCCAGGTGCGGGGGCGTGTCCACCCTGAGGGGGGCGGGCACCTGTTCGATGGTGGCCTGGCCGTGGACCAGGGTCTCGGAGAAGTCCACGCCGTGCCGGGCGGCTCTGGCCCCCAGCCACTGGGCGAGGGGGTCTTCGCGCTGGGAGTCGGGCTGCTCGCCCATCCGCGCCAGGAAGCGCGCGCGGGTGCGGGCGAAGATGTCGGCCCCCCACAGGTAGCGCACGTGCGCGGCCCCGCAGGCCTCGGCGGCGATCGCCCCGGAGAAGGTGATGGGCTCCCACACGACCAGGTCGGGGCGCCACTCGCGGCAGAGGGCGACCAGGTCGTCGACCATGGGGTCGTTGACCATCCGCCACCACCACTGCACGGTCAGGCGGTAGCCCTCCAGGAGGTAGTCCCAGGTCAGGACCTCGTCACGGTCCTCGGCCATGTCGAAGTCGTCGTCCTCCCCGCCGGTCATCGCGTGGTACTGCCGCATGACCCGGCGCAGGAGGTGGTCCCTGCCCACGGGGGAGAAGGGCAGGCCCGTCCCGGCGACCACCGCTTCCAGTTCGGGCTGGCTGGCCACCCGGACCTCGTGCCCGGCGGCGCGCAGCGCCCACGCCAGGGGCACCAGCCCCAGGAAGTGGGTCCGCTCCGCCTGCGTCGCGATCAGCACGCGCACGGCCGTCGCCTCCGTCCTTCGTGTGCGGTCCCGCGCACCGGGACGGAACCGGGGCGCTCCCCGTTCCGCCGCCTCCGGTGGCGGGCCTGTTACCTTTCCGGCGGGCGGTCCAATCACCGCGCAACCGGGTTTGCCAAGAGCCGCTTCCGCGCGGATATCATTGCCCAGCCGATCCGGCCGGTGCTTTATCTGTCTTCGACAAAGGGGATTGTAGAGAAGCTGGCTGTTCCGATTCCGACGATGATTCCCTCGATGTTGCCCCGTGCGCCGCTGGCCACGGGAAGTAGTGAAGAAAGAGTGGGAGAATCCGGCCTCCGGGCCAGGTGAATGGCCGGGTGCGGAACCCGCATTTTCCCGTCAAGGTCCCTCCGGACCTGTTTTCCCTGTAGCGCCGGGCTGAGAGTCGAATGGAGATCGTATGCGTTTCCTGCTGGACCGGGAGGAGATCACCGTCTCGGTCGTCGGCCTGGGGTACGTGGGGTCGTGCGTGGCCGCCAGCCTCGCGTCCAACGGGGTGAACGTCGTGGGCGTGGACGTGGACGCCCACCCGGTCGAGGAGATGGAGGCGGGCCGCTGCCACCTCAAGGAGCCCGGGCTGCCCGAACTGGTGGCCCGGGGGCGGGGCACCGGGAGCCTGCGCGCCACGACCGACTACTCCGCGATCTCCTCGGCGGACGTGGTCGTCGTCGCGGTCGGCACGCCGGTCCGGGAGGACGGCACCCTCGTCGAGACCCAGATCAGGAGCGCGGCCGCCGAGGCGGGCCGACACCTGCGCCGCGGGCAGCTCCTCGTCTTCAAGAGCACGGTCCCCCCGGGCACGACCCGCGATCTCGTCGTCCCCCTGCTGGAGAGCGGCGGGCTGAGGTGCGGCGAGGACTTCGGGCTGGCCTTCTGCCCCGAGCGGCTGTCCCAGGGCAACGCCCTGGCGGAGATCCGGGAGCTGCCCGTGGTGGTCGGCGGGTGGAACGCGGAGAGCGGGGCCGCCGCCGCGAGGTTCTGGGAGTCCCGGCTCGGCGTGCGGACCGTCGTCTGCTCCTCCATGGAGGCCGCCGAGACGGTCAAGCTCCTCAACAACTGGTGGATCGACCACAACATCGCCCTGGCCAACGAACTGGCCCGCTTCTGCTCGTCGATCGGGGTGGACGCGATGGAGGTCATCGCCGCCACCAACGAGGTGCCCAAGGGCGGAGGCACCATCAACGTCCTCTCCCCGGGGGTCGGGGTCGGAGGCTCCTGCCTGACCAAGGACCCCTGGATGCTGTGGCGCTCCGCCCGGGACAGGGGCGTGCACCTGGGAACCGTCGTCTCGGCCCGCGGCGCCAACGACGCGATGCCCGGCTACGTCGCGGGGCTCGTCACCGAGGGGCTGGACGCGCTGGGGACCCCCGCCGAGCGGGCCCGCGTGGCCGTGATCGGGCTGTCCTTCAAGAACAACACCGGCGACCTGAGGTCCACGCCGACCCTGCCCGTGGTCGCGGCGCTGCGCGACGCCGGGGCCGACGTGGCGGTGTTCGACCCGCTCGCCGATCCGGACGAGGTCCGCAAGGCGTTCGGCCTGGAGCCCTCCCCCTCGGCGGAGGCGGCCGCGACCGGGGCCCACTGCCTCGCCGTGCTCGCCTGGCACGACGAGTTCGCCGCACTGGACATGGCGGCCCTGCGCCGCCTCACGGCGCGGGAGTGTCTCCTCCTGGACGGCAGGGCCCACTTCGACGACCAGACCGTCGAGTCCCTGACGGGGCTCGGTTTCACCTACCGAGGGATCGGACGGTAGACACGTGGCACGCGCCGTAGTGACCGGAGGGAACGGCTTCGTCGGAAGCCACCTCGTGGACCGGCTCCTCGCCAGGGGCGACGAGGTCGTGGTCTTCGACACGAGGGGGGCCCGGCCCGCGCCCGCCCCCTCATGGAAGGAGGTCGAGTACGTCCGGGGCAGCGTCAGCTCCTCCGAACAGCTCGCCAAGGCGGTCCGCGGGGGCGTGGACGTGGTCTACCACCTCGCCGCCGTGGTGGGGGTGGACCGGTACCTGGAGTCCCCGATGGAGGTCATCGACGTCAACTTCACGGGGACGCGCAACGTCCTGGACCTGGCCGAGCGCGCCGGGGCCAAGGTGGTCTTCGCCAGCACCAGCGAGGTGTTCGGCAAGAACCCCGACGTCCCCTGGAAGGAGGACGCCGACCGGGTGCTCGGCACGACCTCGGCGAGCCGGTGGAGTTACTCCTCCAGCAAGGCCCTGGCCGAGCACCTGACGTTCGGCTACATGGGCCGGGGGCTCAACGCCTCCATCGTCCGCTACTTCAACCTCTACGGGCCGCGCCAGCGCCCCGCCTTCCTCGTCAGCCGCAGCCTGCACCGCGCCCTGCGCGGCGAGCCCCCCGTCGTCTACGACGAGGGCGGCCAGACCCGCAGCTTCACCTACATCGACGACGCCGTCGAGGCGACGGTCGAGATCGGCACCCGTCCGGAGGCGGACGGCGAGTGCTTCAACGTCGGCAGCTCGGACGAGGTCACCATCCGCGAGGCCGTGGACCTGATCGTGGAGATGACCGGCGGCAAGGTCGTCCCGACCTCGATCGACACGCGCGACAGGTTCGGGCACTCCTACCAGGACCTGGACCGGCGCATCCCCGACGCGGGGAAGATCCGCTCGCTCCTGGGCTGGAAGAGCACCACCCCGCTGCGGGAGGGGGTCGCCCGGACCATCGAGTGGGCCGAGGAGAACCCCTGGTGGCTCGAACAGCCGGAGAACACCACCGGCTGACCCCGCCGCGGCCGGTGCGCCACCGCCCCGCCCGCCCCGGGCCGCCGACTCCGGCGCGCCCGTCCGACGACGTCCGTGAGAAGCCGAGGAGTTGAGGTTGGTCCCCACCACCACGTGCCGTGTCTGCGAAGGAACGGTCACCCAGTTCATGGACTTCGGCCGCCAGCCGCTGTCCGACGCCTTCCGTGCGCCCGACGACACGAGCGAGGAGTTCTTCTACCGGCTCGCGGTCGGGCTCTGCCCGGACTGCCAGATGGTGCAGTTGATGGAGGAGGTGCCCCGGGAACGCATGTTCCACGAGGGGTACCCGTACTACTCCTCGGGCTCCACCGTGATGCGCTCCCACTTCGAGGCGACCGCCGAGAAGCTCCTCGCGGAGCACCTGACCGGCTCCGACCCCTTCGTGGTCGAGCTGGGGTGCAACGACGGCGTCATGCTGGAGACGGTGGCCCGCGCGGGCGTGCGCCACCTCGGGATGGAGCCCTCCGGAGCCGTGGCCGAGGTCGCCCGCGGCAAGGGCGTGCGCGTGCGCAACGCCTTCTTCGAGAAGACGACGGCCCTGGAGATCCGGGCCGGGGACGGGCCCGCCGACGTCGTCTACGCGGCCAACACCTTCTGCCACATCCCCTACGTGGACTCGGTGCTGGAGGGGATCGGGGAGCTGCTGTCCCCCGGGGGCGTGTTCGTCTTCGAGGACCCCTACTTCGGTGACGTGAGCGAGAAGGCGTCCTTCGACCAGTTCTACGACGAGCACTTCTTCCTGTTCACCGCCTCCTCCGTGCGCAACATGGCGCGCAGGTTCGGCCTGGAGCTGGTCGACGTCGAGCGCCTGCCCACGCACGGGGGCGAGCTGCGCTACACCCTGGCGCGCGAGGGCTCCCGGGCCGCCTCCCCCGCCGTGGAGGCGATCCTGGAGGAGGAGAGGAAGCGGGAGCTGACCTCCCCGGAGTCGCTGGCCTCCTTCGCGGACCGGGTGCGGGGCAACTGCGACCGGCTCGTGGAGGAACTGCGCTCGCTGCGCGACCGGGGCCTGCGCGTGGTGGGCTACGGCGCCACCGCCAAGAGCGCGACCGTGCTCAACTTCTGCGGGATCGGCCCCGACCTGCTGGAGTTCGTCTGCGACACCACGCCTGCCAAGCAGGGGCGCCTGACGCCGGGCTCCCACGTGCCGGTGCGCGACCACGGAGCGTTCACGGCCTCCTACCCCGACCGCGCCCTCCTGCTGGCCTGGAACCACGCCGAGGAGATCATGGCCAAGGAGGAGGGGTTCCGCGAGGCCGGGGGACGCTGGATCCACTACGTCCCGGACGTCACAACCGTGTGAGGTCCACCCGCCCGCCCTCCCCCGCGGCCCGCGTCAGCCGGCGCGCGACCTCGGCGGGGGAGGGCATGGCGTCCACCTCCCCGCGCAGGCGCCGCGCCGCCTCGGCGTGGGAGGGGTCCTCCAGCAGGCGCCGGGTGCTCTCCCGGACGGCCTCCGGGGTGACCCGGGCGGGGTCCACGACCACTCCCGAGCCCTGCGCGGCCACCAGTGAGGCCAGCAGGGGCTCGTCGTACATGTGGTGCGGCACGGCCGACTGCGGCACCCCGTGCACCAGGCCGGACATCACGGTGCCCGCCCCGCCGTGGGTGATCATCGCGGCGCAGGTGGGGGTCAGGGCGTGCAGGGGGACGTACTCGACCAGGCGGGCGTTGTCGGGGACGGCGCCCAGCTTGTGCTGTTCGCTGGCCGGCAGGGTGGCCACGACCTCCACGTCCAGGTCGGCCAGGCCCTCCAGGAGGGTCGCGACGTCGACCGTGTAGCCGCCCAGGCGCTGGGTGGCCGTCGTGCCGAGGCTGAGGCAGACGCGGGGGCGGGTGGGGGGTGTGCGCAGCCAGTGGGGGACGACGGCGCGTCCGTTGTAGGGCACGTAGCGGATGGGCAGGCGGTGGGTGCCGGTGGGGGCGGGCACGCCCAGGGAGGCGGGCAGGTAGTCCAGGGTGGCCTGGCCTCGGACGAGGGTTTCGGAGAAGTCGACGCCGTGGCGGGCCGCGCGGTCGCCCAGCCATGCGGCGAGGGGGTCGTCCCTCTCCTGCGGGGGCTGTCGTTCCATGTGGCGCAGGTACTGTTCGCGCATCGCGGCGAACAGGTCCAGGCTCCACAGGAAGCGCACGTGCGCCGCGCCGCACGCCTCTGCGGCGATCGCCGCGGAGAAGGTGATGGGTTCCCACACGACCAGGTCGGGGCGCCACTCGCGGCAGAGGGCGACCAGGTCCTCCAGCATCGGGTCGTTGACGACCTTCCACCACAGCGGCACCAGCACGTCGCGGTAGGCGGCCCGCAGCTCCTCCCCGGAGGGGACCTCCGGAGCCGCCACGCGCATCATGTCGAAGTCGGGGCGCATGTCCCGCGCCATGCGCCCGACCCAGGCGATCACCTGGGGGAGCACGTGGTCCGACCCCGCGGCGACGAACGGCAGCCCGGTCGCGGCCACCGTCGGCGCGAGCTCGGGCTGGCTGGCGACGCGCACCTCGTGCCCGGCGGCGCGCAGCGCCCACGCCAGGGGGGTCATCCCGATGAAGTGGGTCTTCTCGGAGAACGTTGCGAACAAGATACGCACCGGAGATCCTCGCTATCTGTCAGAAATGCTAGGGCGAAGGTTTCGAATGAATTAGTAAAACCTTTTCTCACATGACCTTCCCCCTTGCGTCCGGGGTCCGTCGCTGAGAGTGATGGCCGTTCGGGCCGCGTGTCGTCGGGGTCGGGATGCGGTTTGGCGTCCCATCTGCGCGACTTACCGTGTGCGCCGCCTAGCGCAAAGTGCTTAATATTCAGGGGGTTGCCTGTACGCTCAGCTATCTCATACGCTGCTTTACGAACGGCGTTGACCGATACCGGCCATGTTGACGGACGGGTTATCGCCGGTTATCCACGACCGGTTTCGCTGCGGCATCGGCCAGGGAGGGTCTTCAGGCTCCAGTTGATTTCTTGACCTCTTTAAACCAGTTTGAAGACTGTGTCCGTTCTGTGCTCACCGCATATCTGCGCTGAGGGGTTGAGGATCGACTTCTGTCGGCCGTTCCCCTTTTTCACGTGTGCTCCCATGAACCCGGTGTTGACGTGTGCCCGGACCCTTGTCCGCACAGCCCGCGAACATGCGCCGTGAGCCCTCTTACCGATATCAGACCACCTTGTCTTACAAGACGACTGATCCTGGTCCGAGCGCTGAGTTCTCTTGCCCTCCCAGGAAGGTCGATAAGGGGACCCACATGGAAGCAGTGATGAATCCGGACAGCCACGCCAGCCCCCAGGCGAAGGTCCCCGAAGCCAGACGGAGCCGGTCCGCCGCGGACTCGGGCGGTCGGCGGGGCGCCTCGGGCAACCCCACCCGCAGAACGAGCCTCCACCTGCCCGACGGCATGGCCATTGTCGACTGGGAGCGCTGGGGACAGCACATCTTCGTCATCTCCGACGCGTCCGCCTGGTGGCTCGGGGACTGGCTCATCTACGGCCAGGAGAACTACCCCCAGCGGTACAAGCGCGCGATCGAGAAGACCTCCCTCGACTACCAGACCCTGCGCAACTACGCCTGGGTGGCCAGGAAGTTCGTCCCAGCCCGGCGCCGCGAGAAGCTGAGCTTCCAGCACCACGCCGAGGTGTGCGGCCTCCCGGAGGAGGAGCAGGAGCGCTGGCTGGCCGAGGCCGAGGCGGGCCGCTGGTCCCGCAACGAGCTCCGCCGCCGCATCCGCCTCAAGGCCCGGGGAGTGGACCCCGCACGGGAGACCATATACGTTCAGGTGGCCATTAACCCGGAGCGGAAGAGGCAATGGCAGGAAGCCGCCGAGAGTTCTGGTATGAGTTTCCCGGAGTGGGCTTCCAAGGCCCTGGACATGGCTGCCAAGAAAATGATTGAGGTCGGCTGAGCCGAGATCCCGGGTCCGTTGCGGACCCGCCGTGTATTTTGACTCCCCCCGCGGGGAAACCCTCGCCGGCGATTCTCCCGGCGCGCCGGAAACCGGTGCGGAGCCGGGTGGTCGCCGCGCGGGGAAACCCTTGCTGACACGATCCGGGCGCCCGTTTCTTTCGGCCACTGGCGACCTGAAAACGGAGGAACACATGACGACCTATGTCTGGGGTTACCTGGAGGAGTACGAGAAGGAAAGGGAGGACATCCTCGACGCCGTGGACACGGTGTTCAAGTCGGGGAAGCTGATCTGGGGCCCCTCCCTGGTGGCCTTCGAGGAGGAGTTCGCCCGCTACCACGGCGTGGCGCACTGCGCGGGCGTCGACAACGGCACCAACGCCATCGTGCTCGCCCTGCGCGCCCTGGGCGTCGGTGAGGGCGACGAGGTCATCACCGTGTCGAACACGGCCGCGCCCACGGTCCTGGCCATCGACCTGGTGGGGGCGCACCCGGTCTTCGTCGACATCGACCCGGACACCTACCTCATGCGCGTGGACCAGGTCGCCGCGGCGATCACCGAGCGCACGCGCTGCATCCTGCCGGTCCACCTGTACGGGCAGTGCGTGGACATGGCCCCGCTGGAGGCGCTGGCCGACGAGCACGGCCTGGTCCTCCTGGAGGACTGCGCCCAGGCGCACGGAGCCACCCACCACGGGCGCGTGGCGGGCTCCATGGGCCACGCCGCCGCCTTCTCCTTCTACCCGACGAAGATCCTCGGCGCCTACGGCCACGCGGGCGCGACGATCACCAACGACCCGGAGGTCGACGCCTCCCTCCGGCGCCTGCGCTACTACGGCATGGACCAGGAGCGCTACTACGTCGTCACGCCGAACGGGCAGAACAGCAGGCTCGACGAGGTCCACGCGGAGATCCTGCGCCGCAAGCTCGGCCGTCTGGACGAGTACATCGAGGGCCGCAGGGCGGTGGCCCGCGCCTACGACGAGGCGCTCGCCGACACCGGGCTGGTCCTGCCCGCGACGGCGCCCGGGAACGAGCACGCCTACTACCTCTACGTGGTCCGCCACCCCGAGCGGGACCGGATCATCGAGGAGATGAAGGCCCACGACGTCGCGCTCAACGTCAGCTACCCGTGGCCCGTCCACACGATGTCGGGCTTCGCCCACCTGGGCTACGAGACCGGGAGCCTGCCGGTGACCGAGAAGCTGGCCCACGAGATCTTCTCTCTGCCGATGTACCCCTCGCTGCCCCGACAGGAGCAGGACCGGATCATCGAGGCCCTGACCAAGACCCTGGCCAGGCTGTGACCGGTTCCGGGGACGGAGCCCGGTTCGCGCTCTCGGCGTCGGACCGGGCGGTACCGCTGGTGTCCGACGCCGAGTTCGCCCGGTGGTGGGAGAGCAGGCCCCGGCACGAACTGCTCTCCGTCGAGCGGGTCGGCTTCGACCACACGCGCAGCTGGTCCTTCTCCGCCGGGACCGGGGACCTCGTCCACGAGAGCGGCGGCTTCTTCTCCGTCCGGGGGCTGCGCGTGGCCTCCGGCGGGGCGGTGGTCCACCAGCCGGTCATCGACCAGCCGGAGATCGGCATCCTGGGCATCCTGGTCAAGGAGTTCGACGGGGTGCCCCACTTCCTGATGCAGGCCAAGTTCGAGCCCGGCAACGTCAACCTCCGCCAGGTCTCGCCCACCGTGCAGGCCACGCGCAGCAACTACACGGGGGTCCACGGAGGCCGGGCCACCCCCTACGTGGAGTACTTCCGCGCTCCGCGCCGCGGCCGGGTCCTGGTGGACGTGCTCCAGTCCGAGCAGGGCGAGTGGTTCTGGCGCAAGCACAACCGCAACATCGTCGTCGAGGTGGGTCCCGACGAGGACGTCCCCGAGCACGAGGACTACCGGTGGTTCACGCTCCGGCAGATCCACGGGATGCTGCGCCGGGACAACCTCGTCAACATGGACGCCCGCACGGTGCTGTCCTGCCTGCCCGTGACCCGCGGGGAGGGGCCGGAGCCCGCGGACCCCTTCGGGCGGGCGCTCGCGCGCTCCTACGGGGACGGCGCGCTGCACCCGATGACCGGTGTGGTCAGCTGGTTCACCGAGGCCAAGACGGTCGTGGACTGGCGCTCCGAGCTGCTGCCGCTGCCCCGGGCCGAGGGGTGGCGCAGGACCGGGGACGAGATCTCCGGCGGCCCCGGGTTCCGGATCATCATGGTCTCGGTCTCGGCGCGCATCCGCGAGGTCGCGTCCTGGACGCAGCCCCTGCTCGCCCCCGAGAGGCACGGGTTCGCCGCCTTCCTGGTGCGCGAGATCGGAGGCTTGCTCCACGTCCTGGTCCGGGCACGCGCCGAACCGGGGACCCTCGACCGCGTCGAGATCACCCCGACGGTGCAGTACTCGGCCTCGGCGGAGGCCCTGGGCCGCCCGGAGCCCTTCGCCGCCCAGGCGGAGTCGCCGCCGGCCCACCGCGTGCGTTACGACGCCCTGCTCTCGGAGGAGGGCGGGCGCTTCCACCACGCCCAGACCAGGTACCGGATCGTCGAAGCCGACCCGGACACGCCCGCGGAGGTCCCCCCGGACTTCCTCTGGGTCACCGTCGCCCAGCTCATGGAGCTGGTCCGGCACGGCCACTACCTCAACATCGAGGCGAGGACCCTCCTCGTCTGCCTGCACACCCTGGGCTGAGGGCGGGGCGCGCCCCGCCCGGCCCGACCGGGAGGAAGTACCGCACATGCGCGTGCTCGTCGTCAGCCAGGCGGAGAAGACCCACCTGCTGGGCCTCGTCCCGCAGGCGTGGGCGCTGCGCGCCGCCGGGCACGAGGTGCGGGTGGCCAGCCAGCCCGCGCTGGTCCCCGTCGCCGCGCGCACCGGGCTGCCCGCCGTGCGGGTGGGCCGGGACCACCTCTTCCACCAGCTGCTGACCACGTTGAAGGGCCTGGGCTTCGGCGACAGCCGGGGCTTCGACATGACCAGGAGCGATCCGGAGGCGCTGGGCTGGGACTACCTGCTCGACGGCTACCGCGAGTTCGTCCGGCTGTGGTGGCATCCGGTCAACACGCCCATGCTGGACGACCTCACCGACCTCTGCCGCTCGTGGCGCCCCGACCTGGTCCTGTGGGAGCCGACCACCTTCGCCGCGCCGGTGGCGGCCCGGGCCTCGGGCGCGGCGCACGTCCGGGTCCTGTGGGGGCTGGACGTGTTCTCCCGCACCCGCCGCCGGTTCCTGGAGCGCGCCGCCGCGCTGCCCGCCGCCGACCGCGAGGACCCCCTCGCCGACTGGCTGGAGCGCAGCGCCCGGCGCGTGGGCGCCGACTTCTCCGAGGACCTGGTCCGGGGCCAGGCCACCCTGGACCCCTATCCGCCGGGTGTGCGCCTGGACCCCGAGGAGGGCGTGCGCCACATCCCCCTGCGCTACGTGCCCTACAACGGGACCGCGGTGGTGCCCGACTGGCTGCGCTCCCCGGGCGGGCGCAGGCGGGTCTGCCTGACCCTCGGCTCGGCCGTGCCGGAGAAGTTCGACGACCGCTACCGGCTGCCCCTCGCGGAGCTGCTGGAGTCGGTCGCCGGACTGGACGCGGAGGTCGTCGCCACCCTGTCCGCCGAGCAGAGCGCGCGGGCCGGAACCCTGCCGGACAACGTCCGGGTGGTGGAGCACGTGCCGTTGCACGCGCTCATGCCCCACTGCGACGCGGTGGTCCACCACGGGGGAGCCGGGACCTTCTGCACCGCGGTGTTTCACGGCGTCCCGCAGCTCGTCCTCCCCGAGTTCTCCATGGCCCAGTACGTCTTCGACGAACCGCTGCTCGCCGAGCGGATCACGGAGCTGGGGGCGGGCCTCACGCTGACGGGGGCCGAGATGACGGGCGCGGAGGTCGCCCTCCAGGTCGGGCGCCTGCTCGACGAGCCCCGCTTCGCCGAGGGCGCGCGCGTGCTCCGCGACAGGGCGCACGGGATGACCAGCCCGGCCGGGCTCGTCCCGGTGCTGGAGGAGCTGGCCGCCGAGGGCCGACGCGCCTGAGGACGGGAACGCCGTGTCCGCTCCCGGAGCGGACACGGCGTTCCCGCCGGGGTCACGCCCTGTCGGGCGCCCCCTTCTGCTCCCGGATCCTCTCCGCCACGAACCCGGCCAGGTCCTCGAAGCTGCTGCCGGTGAACTCCGACATGTCCTCCAGGAGGGACACGTTGTAGACGTCCTCCAGGGCCAGGACGAGCTGCACGATCGAGAACGAGTCCAGGTCGCTCGTCTGCGAGGGCTCGGGGAGGTCGAACTGCGGCTCGTTCGACGTGAACATCAGGACGGTCATCGCCTGGACCTTGATCTGGGACAGGATCTCGCTCTGGTCTACTGCGGCCATCGTTGCCGAACCTCTTCTCTGGTGTGGTGGGGTGGCGTCCTCAGCCCGCGTCGGGCCCCTGGGAGAGGCGCTGGACGAACTTGGCGCCGTAGCGTTCCCAGCGCTCGCGCTGGATGACGAAGTGGGAGGCGGACTCCAGGCCCGGGGGCCGCCGCGGGGGCTCCGACTCGGTCACCATGGTCGGGTGGTCGCGCAGGCCGTTGGCCCGCTCACCGGCGGACCAGAAGCGGACCTCGTCCACCGGCCACGCGCGGAAGGCGCGGTCCACGGTCAGCACCGTGGCCTCCAACGCGATGCCGACGGCGTTGGTCCCCTCGTCCACGACCACGTCCACCTGGACCCACCGCTCCTCCCGGTCCAGGCGCGAGAGCGAACAGAACCCCAGGACGGCGCCGGTGGAGGGGGCGACGGCGAGGAACTGCTCCGCCGCGTCCGCGGCGTCGCGGGGGAGCGGCCTGACGAGGTCGTCCATTCCCGGGAATTCGGGGACGCCCCCCTCCGCCAATGCGCGTACGGCGGCGTCCGCGCCCAGGTTCTCAACCGGTCGGAGCCTGACTCTGCGTGTTTCCACGATATTTTCTGGCACGCTCTCCTGCCTCAACTTTTTGTCGGTTCGCAGCCGTTCCGTTCCTGCCGTGCGCCGGAAGGGGGAGGATTCCCGAAAACGGGGACGGAGGGAATGGGGGCGTATCGGGGGTTCCCGCCGCCTGTCCCGCCAGCGGGACAGGCGGGGCGGCTCCGGTTACCTTAGCCGCCTCGCGGGCTCCGTTCTGGCAGGTACGGGCGTTTCCGCCCCCGCCGCCGGGCCGCCCCGCCCCGGCTCCCGCCGCATCCCGCCAGGTGTGCCCGCCATTCCACTCCGCGGGGCCGCCGTCAATTTTCCCGGACTCGGGGAAAGGGGCTCTCGGATATGGGAAGGAAGCGGCGGGGCGGGCGCTGTTATCGTGAGACGACCCTGGCACAAAGCCGGGTCGGATCGCGGTGCGGGCCCGGGTCGAATGCCTCGGGCAGCCCGGGATTCCTTTCTCCTGAAAGGTGAAGAAATGGCCGTGAGCGACGTTCTCGACCTGCAGTCCCTGGAGGCGGAGACCCTCGTCGAGGAGGGCGCCTTCCTCAACAGCGGTGCCAGCCTCGTGAGCTGCAGCTGACGCCCTCCCACCGGGCGGTGACGGACCGGTCCGCCTGATCCGCCGCCCCCGGAGAAGGGGTGCCGCGTCCGGCCACGGCCGGGCGCGGCACCCCGCCGGGGCCCGCCTACCTGGTGACCGCGGCGCGGAAGCGCCAGACGCCCAGCGCCAGGAGGACGGCGGCGTACCCGAGGAGCACGCCCACGTGCGGGAGCACGTCTCCGACTGAGGCCTGGTCGCGGACCAGCGCGCTGAACGCGTCGTAGCCCCAGGCGTGCGGGGTCAGGAACGCGACGGTGGTCATGGTGTCGCCGAAGGACTCCAGCGGGAGCATGGTGCCGCCGAGCGCGCCCGCCCCGAGGCTGATGCCCACCGCCGCCGCCAACGCGCCGCCCTCGGTCCTCGCCAGACTGCCGAGCAGCAGGGAAGCGCCACTGCTGACCAGGCAGAACGCGGTCACCACCAGCGAGGTGGCGAACAGGTTCCCCCACGCGACGCCGAACAGCAGGGCCGACCCGAAGAGGATCAGCAGGGCCTGTGTCAGGGCGATGAGGAACCTGCCCAGCGCCTCGCCGAGGACGATGGACCCCGCTGAGGTGGGGGAGGCGTACAAGCGCCGCAGGACCCCCGAGCGTCTGGCCTGGACGATGCCCAGCGACGTCGTCAGCGCCGTGATGAAGGTGTAGAGCAGCAGCAGCGGGGGAGCCGCCAGGCTGTGCGAGGAGACCCCCTCGGGGAACGTCGCCTCACCCGCGGTGACCACCTCCACCCGGACGCCGGACACCTCGGTCTCCTCCGCGTCCGCCAGGCGCTCCTCGAACCCGTCGTCGCGGACGCCCTCCGTGACCCGGGCGGTGCTCAGCAGCGCCGACTCCTGCGCCACCACGGAGCGGACCCAGGTCCCCACGTCCGCGGCGGCCCAGTCGTTGCCGCGCGTGACGAGCTCCAGCTCAACCTGCCCGCCGTCGCGCACCAGGTCCCCGTAGTCGTCCGGGAGCACCAGGCCCGCCTGGACGTCCCCGGCCTCCACCAGGTCGCGCATCTCCGTCTCGTCCAGACGCAGGACGTCGATGCGCTCGTCCTCCTCCAGGGCGCCCACGAGGCGCTCGGGGAGTCCTCCGCCGGAGGGCGCGACGACGCCCAGGACCGGCCTTCCCTCCCCGTACATCAGCCCCATCATGAAGACCATCAGGAAGGGGAGCAGCAGGACGAAGAAGATGTTCGTCCGGTCGCGGAAGACGCGGCGTACGTTGAGGACGCCGATGGTCAGCGATTTCATGAGTTCACCATCCGTCCCATACGGAACAGCGCGACGGTCGAGCCGACGAGGCCGAGCGCGAGCAGGACCGCGCACGGCAGGAGGACCGAGCCGACGCCTCCCGCCGAGAGCTCGCCCAGGCCGAGCAGGAACCACCGGTGGGGGGTCAGGTAGCTGACGACCGCCAGCGCGTTGAGCTGCGAGATCGGGAACAGCGCTCCACCGAACGCTCCGAGCAGCATCGCCAGGACCGAGAGCCAGTTGGCGGCCTGTTCCGAGCTGCGCGCGAAGCTCGCCACGGCGGCGGTGAGCCCGATGACGGCCAGCACGCCCGTGGTGATCAGCGCCGCCGCGCCCAGCGGGTCGCCCCAGTCGGCACCGAAGAACAGGGTCGTCGCGACGGCCAGGACCGCCATGTTCGCCAGGCCGATGAGCAGTCCGCTGGAGAGCTTGGCGACCAGGATCGCCCCTCGCGGGATCGGGCTGGCCAGGAGGCGCGCCAGGGTCCCGCCCGCCTTCTCGTCGAAGATGCTGGTGACGCTAAACATCGCCGCGAAGAAGACGAAGAAGAACGCCATGGAGGCCGAGTAGTAGGTGGCGGTGCCCAGCTCCCGCCACTCCAGGTCCGCGTCCTCGGCCACCGTCAGCGGCGGCGCCGCCGTCTCCGCCTCCTCCAGGAGCCGCGCCGCGGCGGCCGGGTCGGGTTCGGAGTCGAAGCCGGTGGCGATCGCGAGGCGGATGCGGTGGTGCTCGGTGGCGTAGGCGCGGCCGATCTCCCGGGCGATGTGGGTGGCCACGGGGGAGTCGGCGTCGCCGACGACGGTGAGGACCGCGTCCTCGCCCGCCTCCAGCGACTCGGTGAAGTCCTCGGGGATGAGGAAGGCCGCGTCGGCGGCCCCCGTCTCGACCGCCTCGCGCGCCTCGCGCTCGGAACCGGCCTCGGACAGTTCCAGCACCCCGTCGTCCTCCAGGGGGCGCAGCGCCTCGTCGACGAAGCCCCCGCCGAGCGATCCGGAGTCGCCGTCGACGACCACGTACTCCGAGCTCGTCCCCTGGGAGGTCCCGTCGCCGAGCAGCATGTTGAAGAAGAAGGCCACCCCGAGCGGCAGGAGCAGCCCGAAGACCAGCAGGCTGCCGTCCCGCAGCCGCTGGCGCACGTCCTTGGCGACGATGGCCGCGGTCATGGAGAGGGCGTTGGTTCCGTTCGCCATGGCTACTCCCGGAGTCCCTTCCCGGTCAGGCGCAGGAAGACGGCTTCCAGGTCCGGCTCCTGGACCTCGACCGACCTGATGCCGGCGCCCTCCCGCGTCAGGGTGTCGAGGACGCGGGGCAGGACGTCCCGGGCGTCGGGCGTCAGGAGCCTGATCCGGTTCCCCTCGCAGGTCGCCTCGTCCACGCGGTCCAGCGCGCGCAGGGCGTCGAGCAGCCTCTCGCCGGGGGAGTCCAGGGTGACCAGGACCGTGTCGTCCTCGCCCACCTGGGCGACCAGTTCGCGTTGCGTGCCCTCGGCGCGGATGCGACCGCCCTCGATGATGCCGACGCGGTCGCAGAGGCGTTCGGCCTCCTCCATGTAGTGCGTCGTGTAGAGCACGGAGACGCCGCCCCGCGTCAGGGCGTCCACGCTCTCCAGGATGGAGTTGCGGCTCTGGGGGTCCACGCCGACCGTCGGTTCGTCGAGGATGAGGAGCCTCGGGTTGTTGAGCAGTCCGAGGCCGATATTGAGCCTTCGGGCCATTCCTCCGGAGAATTTGGATACGGCCTCACCGGCGCGCTCGGAGAGGCCGACTGTTTCCAGGACCTCCTCCGTCCGGCTTCGCGCCTCCGATGAGGAGAGCCCGTACATGCGCGCGAAGAAACGCAGATTGTCGCGTGCGCTGAGGTCGTGGTAGAGGGCGAGTTCCTGGGGGACGAACCCGATGAGGGACTTGCTTTTCCTGTTCGTGACGCTGTGCTCGACGCCGTCCACGAGGATCGTCCCGGCGTCCCGGCGCAGGATGCCGGTGATCATGCCGATCGTGGTGGACTTGCCCGCTCCGTTGGGTCCCAGCAGGCCGTAGGTCTCCCCCTCGTCGATGAAGAAGCTGACGTCGTCGACCGCCAGGTTCTTCCCATATCTCTTGCTCACTCCTTGGACTTCCAGGATGGGCACGGGCCCTCCTCGCTCCTCTGTGCCTTCGCGGTCCGCCGGTCGGTCGGCTGTTTCGCGCGTTACGCCCCGACGCGGCCGCGCCCTTTCCGCGCCGCCTTTTCTCCGTGGCGTTCCGCGGTCCGGGCCAGTGAACCACAGAAAGTGTCCGTTTATGTTCCGGTTGTTTTCGATGTGGCGTTTCGGCCTGGTTTCATTTGCTTCGGAATGCGGACAGGCGTGCGGTGAGGGTGTGGGCGAGGTCGGCTGGGGTGGGCATGGCGTCCATGCGTTCGCTCAGGGTGCGGGCGGCCCGGGAGTGGCGGGGGTCCTCCAGGAGGGTGCGTACGCCCTCGGTGACGGTGGCGGCGTCCAGGCGGTCGGGGTCCACGACCAGCGCCGCGCCCTCGGCAGCGACCGACGAGGCCAGCAGGGGTTCGTCGAAGGTGGGCCGGGGCGAGACGAGCTGCGGGACGCCGTGGGCCAGACCGGTCAGGACGGTGCCCGTCCCGCCGTGGGTGATCATGGCGGTGCAGGTGGGGGCCAGGGCGTGCAGGGGGACGTACTCGACCAGGCGGGCGTTGCCGGGAACGGCGCCGAGCTTGGCCTGTTCGCTTGCGGGCAGGGTGGCCACCACCTCGGCGTCCAGGTCGGCCAACCCCTCCAGGACCGCGGCCACGTCCACCCCGAACCTGCCCAGCCACGCCGCCGTGCTGGTGCCCAGGCACAGGGCCACGCGGGGTCGGTCGGGGGGTGTGCGCAGCCAGTGGGGTACGACGGCGCGTCCGTTGTAGGGCACGTAGCGCACGGGCAGGTAGTCCAGGTGTGGGGGCGTGTCCACCCGCAGGGACGCGGGGATTTGTTCGATGGTGGCCTGGCCGTGGACCAGGGTCTCGGAGAAGTCCACGCCGTGCCGGGCGGCTCGGGCCCCCAGCCATTCGGCCAGGGGGTCCTGCCGCTCGGAGGCGGGCTGTTCGCCCATCCGCGCCAGGAAACGCGCGCGTACGGCGCCGAACACGTCCGCGCCCCAGGGATAGCGCACGTGCGCGGCCCCGCAGGCCTCGGCGGCGATCGCCGCCGAGAAGGTGATGGGTTCCCACACGACCAGGTCGGGGCGCCACTCCCGGCAGAGGGCGACCAGGTCGTCGACCATGGGGTCGTTGACCATCCGCCACCACCAGGTGACGACCTGCCGGTACTCCTCCAGGGTCTCCTCCCAGGAGCCCTCCGGCCCGCCCCGGCCGTACACGGAGAAGAGGGGGACGCCTCCCCGCATCCCGTCGAAGGAGGACCGGGCGGTGAGGTGGCGCCAGAACCCGTGGTCGCGTCCCACCGCGACGAAGGGCAGGCCCGCCTCCCGCACCACGGGCTCCAGCGCGGGCTGGCTGGCCACCCGCACCTCGTGCCCGGCGGCGCGCAGCGCCCACGCCAGGGGCACCAGGCTCAGGAAGTTCGTCTTCTCGGCGAGGGACGCCACGACGACGCGCACGGTCACTCTCCTGGGGTCGTCGGTCGGTGGGGGCACCGAGGTGTGGAGGGCGCGGAGCGGGGGCCGCTCCGGCGGAAGCGCCATGTCTACCAGCTCCGGGCGAGGGGCGGAGGCGGCGCGTGCGCGGTCCGGCGCCGACCGGGGTTGGACGGGCCGACGCGTCCTCCCCTAGTCTTCCGACGCGTTTCGAGGAGGGGACCGGACATGCGTGTGCTCTTGGCCGCGGCCGCGGAGAAGCCGCACTTCCTCGGCATGGTCCCGTTGGCGTGGGCGCTGCGCGCCGCGGGCCACGAGGTCCGGGTGGCCAGCCAGCCCGCGCTGGAGCCCGTCGCGGCGGGGGCGGGGCTGCCCTTCACCGCCGTCGGCAGGGACCACTCCTTCTGGCGCACGATGAAGGTCTTCGACCTCCACGACACCCTCGACGACGTCCCGCTGTTCGGCCGCGTCACCGACCCCTACGAACGGGTTCCCTGGGAGTACCTGCTGGAGGGCTACCGCCGCGTGGTGCCGTGGTGGTGGCGGATGGTCAACGACCCCATGGTCGACGACCTGGTCGCCCTCTGCCGGGAGTGGCGCCCCGAGCTGGTGGTCTGGGGTTCGGTGAGCTTCTCCGGGGCGATCGCCGCCGAGGCCTGCGGGGCCGCGCACGTGCGCTACCTGTGGGGGGCCGACATCTTCGCCCGCACCCGCGCGCGGTTCCTGGCGCGGATGGGCGAGCAGCCCGACTCCCAAAGAGAGGACCCCCTGGCCGGGTGGCTGGGGGCCCGGGCCGCCCGGCACGGCGTGGACTTCTCCGAGACCCTGGTCCACGGCCAGGCCACCGTCGAACAAATCCCCGCGTCCCTGCGGGTGGACACGCCCGCGCACCTGGAGTACCTGCCGGTGCGCTACGTGCCCTACAACGGACGCGCCGTCGTGCCCCGCTGGCTGCGCACACCCCCCGACCGACCCCGCGTCTGCGTCACCCTGGGCACCACCCTCATGGGTCAGGACCGGGGTGGGGACGTGTTCCGGGACCTCCTGGAGGGGTTGGCCGACCTGGACGTGGAGGTCGTGGCCACCCTGCCCGCCAGCGAACAGGCCAAGCTGGGCGCGGTCCCCGGCAACGCGCGCCTGGTCGAGTACGTCCCCCTGCACGCCCTGGCACCCACCTGCGCCGCCATGGTCGACCACGGGGGGTGGGGGACCGTGCTCACGGGACTGGACGCGGGCGTGCCGCAGGTCATCGTCCCCAGCTGGTTCGACGATCCGATGCTCGCCGACATGCTCGCCGCGCGGGACGCGGCTGTCTCCGTCCCCCACCGGACCATGACCGCCGGGGACGTCAGCACGGCGGTCTCCCGGCTTCTGGAGGACCCCGCCCTGGCCCGGGGCACCGCACGCGTGCGCGACGAGATGCGCGCGATGCCCTCGCCGTCCGACCTCGCCGACGCGCTCGTCCGCCGGGCGGGGGGCTGACGTCCGGCGCGCACGCGCTCAGACCGGGGAGTGGGCGGCGGCCTCGCGGACGCGTTCGACCAGGCCGGCGAGGGCCAGGACCGGCGCCGTGTCCACGGCCGCCCGCCCCCGCACGCCGTCCGCGAACGCCGTCAACAGGTTGCGGAACTGGTGGTCGGCCTCCAGGGACAGGTCCTCGGTCCCCTCGTCCGTGCGCAGCTCCAGGGTGGGGCGCAGCGTCTCGGGCGGTGTGAAGGCCCGGTCCAGCCGCAGGCTCCCCTTCTCCCCCCAGACGGTGTAGGTGTTGCGGTAGTGCATCCCGAAGCCGAACCCGAGCTGCACCGCCACCCCGCCCGGACCCGAGAGCAGCACCGAACCCCGCGCGTCCACCCCCGTGTCCGGATCGTGGTCCAGGAAGCCGCCGCGTACGCGCAGGCCGTCGCCCAACAGGAACTGCGCCAGGCCCAGCGGGTACACGCCCACGTCGAGCAGCGCGCCGCCGCCCAGCGCCGGGTCGTGCCTGATGTCCCCCGGCGCGCGCGCCGGCACGCCGAACTCGCACATCAGCGCGCGCGTGCGCCCCACCGCGCCGCCCTCCAGCAGCCGCCTCAGCTCGTGGTGCTGGGAGTGGTGCCGGAACGCGAAGTTCTCCATGACGGTCAGGCCGCGCCGACCGGCCTCGGCGACCAGCTCGGCCGAGGTCCGCTCGCCGACGGTCAGGGGCTTCTCGGACAGGACGTGGAGCCCGGCCTCCAGGGCCCGGCCCACCCATTCGTGCCGCAGCCCCACCGGGAGCGGCATGTACACGGCGTCCAGGTCCGGGCGCGCGAGCAGGTCGGCGTAGCCGGTGACGGCCTCGCAGCCGAAGCGCTCGGCGAACGCTTGCGCCTTGGCGGGGTCGCGGCTGGCCACGGCGACGAGCTCCACCGAGGGCGTCACCGCCACGGCGGGCAGGACGCGCCTCCAGGCGATGTCGGCGCAGCCGACCAGTCCGAGCCGTACCGGCGCTCCCGTACCCCCGAGCGTCGAGGACACACGACCTCCCTCGTGTCGACCGCTGCCGAGGCACCGGTGGCGGCGGCAGCCGGCCACGGACTCGGCGCGGCCATACTGCCAGAGCCGCGGCGGGCGGGGGCGCCGCCGCCCGCGCCGGAGCGGGAGCGGGTCCGCTCCCCCCTCCCGAAGGGGGTGGTGCCGCGCGGCGCTTCCCCTATTCTTTCGGCGCTGCACCCGGGCCCGGAGGCCGGGAGGGCCCGGTGTCCGCGGAAGCGGTCGGAGGGGTCCGCTCCCGTCCGGGCCGCGAGCCCAGGAGGGAAGTACCACGCATGGCGACGAGTGACGAGGCGGCGGCGGTTCTCGATGCGGTCCGCGACCACCACCGGTCCACCCGCACCGAACGCGAGTTCGTTCCGGGTGTGACGGAGATCTGGCCCTCCGGGGCGGTCCTGGACGAGGAGGACAGGGTGGCCCTGGTCGCGGCAGCCCTCGACATGCGCATCGCGGCGGGCCCCAGCGCACGCCGGTTCGAGTCCGCGTTCGCCCGCAGGCTCGGCAGGCGCAAGGCCCACCTCACGAACTCCGGCTCCTCGGCCAACCTGCTCGCGCTGTCCTCCCTGACCTCGCACCTGCTGGAGGACCAGCGGCTGAGCCCCGGCGACGAGGTCGTCACGGTCGCCGCCGGGTTCCCGACGACCGTCAACCCGATCCTCCAGAACGGGCTCGTGCCCGTGTTCGTGGACATCGAGCTGCGCACGTACAACACCACGGTCGAAAGGGTGGAACGGGCCATCGGCCCGCGTACCCGGGCGATCATGATCGCCCACGCGCTGGGCAACCCGTTCGAGGCGCGGGAGATGGCGCGCCTGGCCGAGGAGCGCGACCTGTTCCTGATCGAGGACAACTGCGACGCCGTGGGCTCCCTCCACGACGGGCGGGTGACGGGCTCCTTCGGCGACCTGTCGACGGTCAGCTTCTACCCGGCGCACCACCTCACCATGGGCGAGGGCGGCTGCGTGCTCACGTCCAACCTCATGCTGGCCCGCGTGGTGGAGTCCATGCGCGACTGGGGACGGGACTGCTGGTGCGAGCCCGGTGAGAGCGACACCTGCCGCAAGCGCTTCAGCTACCAGCTCGGGACGCTGCCCCCCGGCTACGACCACAAGTACACGTTCTCCCACGTGGGCTACAACCTGAAGGCGACCGACCTCCAGGCGGCGCTCGGGCTGAGCCAGCTCGACAAGCTCGACTCCTTCGGCGAGGCCCGGCGCCGCAACTGGCGCCGGATGAGGGAGGGCCTGGACGGGCTTCCGGGCCTGATCCTGCCGGAGGCCACGCCCAACAGCGATCCGAGCTGGTTCGGCTTCGTGGTCACCGTGGACCCCGGGGCCCCGTTCGACCGGGCCGAGCTGGTCCACTTCCTGGAGTCCCGGCGGATCGGCACCCGCCTGCTCTTCGCGGGCAACCTGACCCGGCACCCCGCCTACCTGGACCGGCCGCACCGCGTGTCCGGAGATCTGGAGAACAGCGACATCGCCACGGAGCGGACCTTCTGGACCGGGGTCTACCCCGGGCTCACGGACGAGATGATCGACTACGTGGTCTCCTCGATCACCGAGTTCGTCAAGGAACGGCACAAGGGCGTCCTCTGACGCGGTTTCCGGTCCTCGGCCGCCGTCTCGGCGGTCGGGGTTTTCCCTTTTCCGGGTTATTTTTACGGCTTTCTGCTGTTATCCGGGGTTTCCGTCCCAGGCCGACGCGTCTCCTCCCCGGGGCGGAGACACGGGGCGGCGCGGCTCCGGCCACGGGCGACGGCGCCGCAGCCGCCGTGTCGGGTGGGTCAGGAATAAACGCAGGTGGAAGCGGGTCCGTTTCCCGGATCGCGGGCATTCGCGGCCCTCCTTCGGGTGGGGGCCTCCTTTGCACGACCCCCGCTCCCGGGGACGGGGGGGCCGTCCCGCGGAAGGCTGCGGCCCCGTCCCGAAGGAGGAGGGGAAAATGGTCCGCGTGAATGAAGACCGCGGCGCGGCCGGAGCCTAATGTGTATTTCACAACAGGCGTTACCGACAAAACGGTCGCCGTGTTTCGAGAAAGGCATTCCCATGGCCGTTTCCGCCAGCAACCGCCCCGAGATCAACCTCGACGTCGACGCCGAGACCTTCGAGACCCCGGGCTCGGGCCAGTCCGTCGAGAACAGCGGCGCCGAGGTCCCCGGTCCGATCACCTTCGGCACCACCTGCTGGGGCACCCCCTGCCCGAGCGCCAACACCGTCTCCTGCTAGGGGATCGGACCCGTAGTCCCCACAGAGGCCGTGGACGGCACTCGGCCGTCCGTGACGGTGGGACCCCGTCCCTGAACCACCGCGGCCCGGCACGACCAGCCCGGGGCGGCGGCCGCTCGGCGACCGCCGCCCCGCGGCACATCCACAGGTGTTCTCCGTCCCTTCCGCGAGCGCGGCTCCGCGGGCGCGGACCCGGCCGAGGAGGCAGCCCCCATGCACGACGACACAGCGCAGGACCGCAAGGAGACGCCGCCGGACGCCGCGCCGCCGCTGGGCCTGCTGGAGTACCTCGACCTGACCGAGGGCCGACCCGTCCGGGACAAGCGCGACACCGCCTTCGCCTCGGCCCTGCTCGCCGAGCGGCTGGGCTACAGCCGCGTCTGGCTGCCCGAGCACCACGCCTCCGGCGTGCCCAGCACCAACCCGCTGCTGCTGGCCGCCGTCCTGGGCAGCCACACCCGGCGCGTGCGCGTGGGCACCGCCGTCACGCTGTCCAGGGTCCGCGACCCCCACCTGACCGCCGAGGACGTCGCCGCCGCCGCGCACTTCTGCCCCGACCGCCTCGACGTCGGGTTCGGTCGGGGCGACGTGAGCGGGGGAGCGGCCGAGGACCTGGCCCACCTGCGCGAGCGCGGCCAGGACGTGGGCGCCGTCATCGACGCGACCGTCGCCCTCCTGCGCGGGGGCTCGGAGTGGGTCGATCCGGTGGACACCGGGTTCCAGCTCTGGTCGCACGGCGCCGGGAACCGCTCCGCCGAGATCGCGGCCAGGACCGGCACCCACTACTGCCACGCCCTGTTCTTCAACACCGACGTGGACGCCTGCGTCAGCACGCTCAGGGCCTACCGGGCGGCCCGCCCCGGCGGACGCACGGCCGTGGCCCTGGCCCTGGTCGCCAACGACGACCCCGCCACGGCGCGCGCCGACAGCCTGCGCCAGGGCGTGCGGGTCAACTGCGCGGGCACGGCCGACCAGTGCGCCGAAGCCGTGCACCGCGTCCTGGCCATCACCGGCGCCGACGAGGCGGTCGTCACCGAGCTGTCCAGCGACCCCGAGGACCACCTGCGCGCCCTGGAGGAGGTCTTCGCCGCCGTGCGCCGCCGCGCGGCCTCCCCCGTCGAGGCCGCGGCCCTTCCCGGCGGCGCCGCCTCCGGCGGTACCACCGCACCCACCGGCCACCCGGCGCCCGCCGACGGGCCCCTTCCCGCCGAGGCCGCCGCTACGGGAAGCGGTGCCCGGTGAGCGAGTCGGACTTCGGCCTGGTCCGCGTACCCCTGCTCAGCGTCGAGGAGTCCGCCCGCATGGTCGCCGCGGGCGACGTCCACGACCCCGTCGCCGCCATGGCCGTCGACCTGGCCGCGGACCCCCACCTGCGCACCGCGTCCGCCTCCGAGGAGCGCGCCCGCGCCACCCTGCTGCGCTACCTCGCGCGCATGGGCGGGCGCGCCACCCCCTACGGACTGTTCGCCGGAACCGCGCCGCTGACGGTCGGGGACCGCCGCGACCTGGAGGCCGACCGGCGCGACCGGCACCGCGTGCGGGTGCGCGTGGACGTGCGCGCCCTGGAGGAGACGGTCGCCGACGCCCTCGCCGCCGCCGACCCCGACCGCGTCCCCCTGCGCCTCAACCCCCTGGCCCGCGTCGGCCCCTCCGCCGTGCGCTTCGCCGCTCCGGGCGACGCCACCGCGGCCGTGGTGAGCGTGCGGCGCACCGAGGCCATCGACACCGCCCTGGAGCTCCTCGGCGGCGCCGAGACGAGCGCCGCCGACCTCGCCGACGCGCTCGCCGAGCGGCTGCCCGGCGTGGAGCCCGACCGCCTGCGCGCCTTCGTGCGCGGCCTGCGGGACAGGGGCCTGCTCCAGCCCTCCGACGGCCTGATCGCCCCCGGCGACGAGCCCGCCGACCGGGCCGTGCGCCTCCTGGACGCCGTCGGCGACCGCGACCGGGCCGCCGCCGTGCGCGTCCTGCGGGCCGACGCCGCCGGGGAGCGCCCCTTCGAGCCGGGGCTGCGCGACCGGCTCGACACCGCCTGGGACCGCGCCGCCGACCACGCGCCCGCCCTGGCCCGGACCAAGTACGCCGAACGCTTCGACCTGCACCCCGAACTCGCCATGCGCGCCGCCAGCCTGGACCGGCGCACCGTCGCCGACCTGAGCTCCGCCGTGCGCCGCCTCGCCGCCCTCTCCTCCCCCGGCGGCGGCCCCGGCTTCGACATGGCCTCCTTCCGCGCCGCCTTCGCCCAGCGCTTCGAGGACGCCGAGGTGCCGCTGCTGAGCGCGCTGGACCTGGAGTCGGGCGTGCTGCGGCCCGCTCAGCGCGGCGCCTCCGAACTCGCCGCGAGGGCGGGCCTGCGCACCGGTTCCCGCCCCGCCGAACCCACCGTCAAACCCGAGCTGCTCGACCTGCTCGGACGCTGGACCGCCGACGGCGGCCACCTCGACGGCGGCTCCGTGGACATCGCCCACCTGCCCGAGGCCGACACCGACGGCTCCCGCGCGCTGCTGGCCGTCCTGCTCGGCGACGCCGACCCGGCCTCCCACGACGGACCGCACAGCATGCTCGTCGGCGGGGTCGGCCGCGCCCCCCACGCCCTGGCGGCCCGGTTCGGCCTCCACCGCCCCGCCGTGGCCGACCGCGTCCGGGAGCAGGTGGACCGCGCCCGCGAGCGGCACCGCGCCGAGGACGCGGCGGAGGAGCCCCTCCACGCCGAACTCGTCTACCACCCGGGCGGACGCATCGGCAACGTCCTGGTGCGCCCCCGCGTGCTGGACGAGACCATCGCCCTGACCGGAGCCCACGCGGGCACCCTGCACCTTGACCGGCTGCTCCTGCGCCTGTGCCCGGACGGATTCCGGCTGCGCGACTCACGCACCGGCCGACCCGTCCTCGTGGAGCTCAACACCGCCCACAACGTCGACTTCCACGGCCTGGACCCGGTCTACGCGGTGCTGGGCCACCTGGCCACGTCCGGGGGAGCGGGCTGGTCATGGGGCCCGCTGGCCCGTCTGCCCCACCTGCCGCGCGTCACCTGCGGCCGGGTCGTGGTCACCCCCGAGCGCTGGCTGCTGCGCCCCGGGGACGTCGCCGCGGTCCTGTCCGCGCCCTCCCCGGCCGCCGCGCTGCGCGACCGCCTGCCCGGCCTGGGCGGGCGCACCTGGGTGGGCACCGGCGAGTACGACCACGTGCTCCCCGTGGACCTGCGCGAGGACGCCTCGGTGCGCGCCGCCCTGGCGCGCGCCGGAGACCGCGACACCGCCTTCGTGGAGATGCCCCAGGCCGAGGCGCCCGCCGTGCGCGGCCCCGGCGGGGGCCACGTCGCCGAGGTGGTCGTGCCCACCGGACCCGTCCTGCGCAAGCCGCCCGGCACCGGCGCGGGCACGGCCCTCCTGGACCGCGGCCACGGCCGGGCCTGGATCTACGCGCGCCTGTACTGCGGGCACGCCACCGCCGACCAGGTGGTGTCGCGCGTCCACCGGCTCTCCACGGACCTGCGCGCCGCCGGGCGGGCCGACCAGTGGTTCTTCCTCCGCTACCAGGACGGGGACGGCTACCACGTGCGGGTGCGCGTCCGCCCGGCCGAACCCGCCGCGCGGCCCGACGTGCTCACCGCCGTGGACGCCCTCGGAGCCCGGCTGGCCGCCGAAGGGCTGGTCAGCAGGGTCGCCCTGGACGAGTACGTGCCCGAGGTGGCGCGCTACGGCGGCACCGAGGGCCTGCGGGCGGCCGAGGGGCTGTTCACCGCCTCCAGCGACCGCGTCGCCGCCGCGCTGCCGGACCTGGCCGACGAGTCCGCCCGCCTCTACCGGGCGGTCGCCGACGTCACCCACTGGTGCACCGAACTGTTCGCCGCCTTCGACGAGCGCGACGAGTTCCTGCGCGCGTGCCAGGGCGGCCTGGACGTGGCCCCCACCCGCGAGGGCAACCGCCTCGGCAAGTTCGCCCGCGCGCACGATTCCGCCCTGCGCGCCCACGTGGAGGAGGTCCGCCCCGACGAGGACGTGGCCAAGGCCCTGGGCGCCCTGGCCGCCGCCCTGGAGCCCGGCACCGGGACCCGCGGCCGGTGGTCGGTGTTCGGGTCGGCGCTGCACCTGCACCTGAACCGGACCTTCGCCTTCGACGCGGTGCGCATGGAGTACCTGGCGCACGAACTCGCCCGGCGCCACCTGCGCCGCCTGCACGCACTGGAGGGCAAGAAGCGATGAACGACGCTGACACGCTGGACCTGGCGCGACGGTTCCTGGCCGACATGGACGCCCATGTGCGCGAGAACCCCACCTTCCCGCTGCTGCTGGACCAGGCCGTGGCCCGGATGGAGTTCGCCCGCGCCCTCGGCGAGGACCACCGCGCGGAGGACGCCTTCCACGGGGCGATGGGCCTGCTGCGCTCCGGCGGCGGCACCGGCCCCTGGCTCTACCGGGGCGCCGCCCAGGCCGGGTGGACCGCGCTCCGGCTCGCCCGGGAACGCGGCACAGAGCCGTCCGGACTGGGCGCCGTGGACGACGCCGTCCTGCGGTGGATCGCCGACTACCCCGCCGAGGGCGAGGTCGACCTGCCCATGGGCGTGCTGGGCCTGGGCGCCTACGCCCTGGCCCACCCCGACGCCGGGTTCCGCGACAAGGCCACCTCCGGCGTCCTGGACGTGGTCGAGGAGCGCGCCGAACGCGACGGCGACGGCCTGTTCCTGCGCCTGGGCGACTCACCGGCGCGCCGCGCCGACCAGTCCGCGGGCTGCCGGGTGCTCGGCGCCGCCCACGGCACCGCCGGACTGGTGTCCTACCTCGCCTCGGCCGCCGGGACGGCCGCCGCCCCGCGCGCACGCCCGCTGCTCGACGACTCCGTGCGCTGGCTGCGCGCCCAGCGCGGCGACTTCTCCCACGCCGTCTTCCCGCACCGCGTCGAGACGCGCTACACGCCCGCCCGCGCCACCTGGTGCTCGGGGGACCCCGGCATCGCCCTGGCCCTGACCGCGGCCGCCGGGGTCACCGGGGACCCGCGCGACGCCGACCTGGCCCGCGCCACCGCCCTGGCGGTCGCCACCCGGCCCGAGCGGGACTGCGGGATCACGGACGGGTGCGTGTGCCACGGCGCCGCCGGACTGGTCTGGTTCGGCCGCCGCGCCCACGACGACCACGGCCTTCCCGAGGGGCTGGAGTGCGTCCGGCGCTGGACCGGCTGGCTCGCCGAGCGGCGCGCCGAGGGCCCGCTGACCTACTTCAACCCCGCCGGGATGATCCGCGACGCCTCCTTCCTCGAAGGGGACGCGGGCGTGGCCCTGGCACTGCTGTACGCGGCCACCGGGGCGCGGCCCGCGTGGGAGCAGCTCGTCCTGGCGCACCCCGTCACACCGGAGGTCTGATGCCCGGCTCCCCGCCGACCGAAGCGCCCGCCGACCGGGGCCGCCACTGGGTCCGGCGGCTGCTGTCCGCCTGCCGCCGCCACCCGGCGCTGGCCGCGGGGGTGGCCGCGGCGGCCGTCCTGGGGACCGGGCTGACCGCGCTGGCGCCGCTGGCCGCCCAGATCGCCGTGGACGACGCGGTCCAGGGGCGCACGGACCGGATCGGCGTGCTCGCCCTCGCCCTGCTGGGGGCCGCCGCGCTCCAGTTCGCCGGGGCGTTCGCCCGCCAGTTCCTGTCCGGCAAGCTCGCCCTGGGCGTCCAGCACGACCTGCGCACGGCCGTGTTCGACTCGGTCCAGCGGCTCGACGGCGGCAAACAGGACACCCTGCGCACCGGCCAGGTGATGTCGCGCGCCAACACCGACCTGCAACTGGTCCAGGGGCTGCTGGCCACCGCGCCACAGGCCCTGGGCGGACTCGTGCTCATCGTGTTCGCCTTCTCCGCGATGCTGTGGCTCTCCCCCGTGCTCACCGTCGTGGCCGCGGCCGTCGTGGCCTCCTTCGTCGTGGTGACGGCGCGGGTCAGCAGGCGCATGCCGCCCGCGACCATGGCCGTGCAGCGCCGCGCCGCCGAGATCGCCCAGCACGTCGAGGAGACCGTGACCGGCGTCCGCGTCGTCAAGGCCTTCGGTCAGGAGGAGCGCGAGACCCGGCGCCTGGCCGACCTCGCCGCCCGCCTGTTCGGCGAGCGCATGCGGGTGGCCCGTATGCAGGCGGCCCCCAGCGCCACCCTCGGCGTACTGCCCTACCTCGGCCAGGCCGCGGTGCTGGTGGTGGGCGCGTGGCTGGTCGCGCGCGGCGAGGTGTCCCTGGGCGCCCTCGTCGCCTTCTCGGGGTACATGGTCACCCTCACCGCGCCGTCGGCGTCCCTGTCCAACCTGGTCATGAGCGCCCAGCTCGTGCGGCCCGCGGCCCTGCGCGTGTTCGACCTCGCCGACTCCCGCCCCGACGTCACCGACGCGCCCGACGCCGCCGACGTGCCCGAGGGACCGGTCGGCGTGGAGCTGGACGGCGTGCGCTTCGGCTACACCCGCGACTCCACCGTGCTCGACGGGCTGTCCCTGCGCGTGCGCCCCGGCGAGACCCTGGCGCTGGTCGGCCCCGCCGGGTCGGGCAAGTCCACCGTCTCGCTGCTGCTGCCCCGCTTCTACGACACCACCGGCGGCGCCGTGCGGATAGGCCCTCCCGGCGGCGCGGTGGACGTGCGCTCGCTGCGCCTGCGCTCGCTGCGCGCCGCGGTCGGCGTGGCCTTCGAGGAACCGTTCCTGTTCTCCGGCTCCGTGGCCGACAACATCGCGTACGGACGCCCGCACGCCACCCGCGAGCAGGTCCGCGCGGCGGCCCGCGCCGCCGGGGCCGACGGCTTCGTCCGCGCGCTCCCCGACGGCTACGACACCCCCGTGGGCGAGCGCGGCCTGACCCTGTCCGGCGGCCAGCGCCAGCGCGTGGCCCTGGCCCGCACGCTCCTGGGCGATCCCCGAGTCCTGGTGCTGGACGACGCCACCTCGGCCGTGGACGCCGCCACCGAGGCCGCCATGGTCGCCACGCTCGCCGACGTCACCGCCGACCGCACCGTCCTGCTCGTGGCCCACCGCAGGTCCACCCTCGCCCTCGCCGACCGGATCGCGGTGCTCGACGGCGGCCGGGTGGTGGACGTGGGCACCGAGGCGGAACTGACCCGGCGCTGCCCGCTCTTCGTGCGGCTGTGCGCCGGGGACGGGGGCGGCGTCGAGGAACCTGCCCCGGCCCCCGAGGGCGGCGGTTCCCCCCTGTGGCCCGAACCCGTGCCGGAGGCCGCCGACCCCGACGAGGCCGCGCTGCCCGCCGCCGACGACCGCCCCGCCGGGCGCCTGGACCGCACGCCGCCGGAGGAGCCCGGAGCGCGCTTCGGCGTCCGCCGGGTGCTGGCCCCCGTCCGGGCCCTGCTGGCGCTCGCCGTCGTGCTGGTCCTGGCCGACGCTTTGGCCACCACCGCCCTGCCCGTGGTGCTGCGCTGGGGCCTGGACCGGGGCGTCGCCCCCGGCGACGCGGGCGTTGTCGCGGCCGTGGGCGCGGCGGCCCTGGCCCTGGTGGCGGTCAACTGGTGGGTCCTGGCCCTCCAGCCCCGCGTGGTCACCCGGACCGGGGAGAGCGCCCTGTACGCCCTGCGCCTGCGCGTCTTCCGGCACCTGCACCGGCTCGGCGTGGACTTCCACGAGCGCGAGCGCGGCGGCGGGACCATGACCCGCATGACCACCGACGTCACCGCGCTGTCCACGTTCGTGGAGAGCGGGCTGACCATCGTCGTGGTCAACGGCGCCACCGTGCTGGGGATGGTCGTGGCGATGCTGGTGCTGGACCCGGGCCTGGCCCTGGTCGCCCTGGCGGTCCTGCCGGTGCTGCTCGCCGCGACCCTGTACTTCCGCCGCTGCGTGTCGCTGGCCTACCACCTGTCCCGGGAACGGATCGGGGAGGTCAACGCCGACCTCCAGGAACAGGTGGCGGGGGCGCGCGAGTCCCAGGCGGCCGGGGCCGAGGACGGCGCGAGCGAGCGCTTCGCCGCCCTGTCCGACCGCTACCGCAGGACCCGGCTGACCGCCCAGCGCCACATCGCCCTGTACTTCCCGTTCGTCACCCTGCTCGGGGACGTGTCCACCGCCGCCGTCCTCGGGGCGGGCGCGTACCGGGTGGCGGAGGGCACCCTGTCGGTGGGCGTCCTGACCGCGTTCCTGCTCTACCTGGGGATGTTCTACGCCCCGTTCCAGCAGCTGTCGGTGGTCTTCGACAGCTACCAGCAGGCGCGCGTGGGCGTGGACCGCATCGGCGGACTGCTGCGCACACCGCCCACCGCCGCGGCCTCCCGGCGGGCGGTCCCCGCACCGGTCCGGCGGGGCGGCGGCCGGGTGCGCCTGGAGGGGGTCGGCTTCACCTACCCCGGCGCGGGCGGGCCCGCCCTGGCCGACGTCACCCTGTCCGCCGACCCGGGCGAGACCGTGGCGCTGGTCGGCGAGACCGGCGCCGGGAAGTCCACCGTGGTCAGGCTCATCGCCCGCTTCCACGATCCCGACCGGGGAGCGGTCCTGGTGGACGGGACGGACGTGCGCGACCTCGACCCGGCCGAGCACCGGCGCAGACTCGGCGTGGTCCCCCAGGAGCCCCACCTGTTCACCGGGACCGTCGCCGACAACGTGCGCTACGGACGCCCCGGGGCCGACGACCGCGAGGCGGAGGAGGCCGTGCGCGCGGTCGGCGCCCTGGACGCCGTTGCGGCCCTGCCCCGGGGGATGCGCCACCCGGTCGGCGAGCGCGGGCGCGGCCTGTCCACCGGACAGCGCCAGCTCGTCGCGCTGGCACGGGCGCAGCTGGTGGACCCCGACGTGCTGCTGCTGGACGAGCCCTCCGCGGGGCTGGACCCGGGCACCGAGCGCGCCGTGCTGACGGCGATGGACCGCCTGTCCCGGGGGAGGACGACCTTCGTGGTCACCCACAGCCTGGCGACGGCCGCCCGCGCGGACCGGATCGCGGTGCTCGACGGCGGCCGGGTGGTCGAGACGGGCACGCACGGGGAGCTGTCGGCCTCGGGTGGCGCCTACGCCCGACTGTGGCGGAGCAGCGGGGCGGGGCCGGTGCCGGTCTGAGGCCGGGCGGCCCCGACCAGCGCCGGCGCCCCGTCACCCCGTGGTGTCACCGGCGGGTACGGCTCCCGGGCCCCGACCGGCGTGGACCCCGCCACCTGGCGACGCTGTGGGCGCTGCCCCGGGGCCCCGACCGGCGCGGGAGCCTCAGTCCCCGGTCGGGGCGCCCCGGTGCTGCGGCATCCGGAAGTAGATCATCGGGTTGTCCGTGCTGGTGCGCACCGGCTCGCCCAGCCCCAGGTCCTCCCGCAGCTCCAGGAGGGCGGTGTAGGGCGCGGGGGCCTTCTTGCGGGAGGGGGTGAAGAACTCCGTGCCGTTCTCGCGCAGCCACGACAGCACCACGGCGCCCTCGGTGAAGGGCAGGGCCCGCTTGCCGTGGAAGACGTCGTGGACGCTGACCGGCGTCCCCGGGGCCACGCGCGGGAACAGCGCCTCCAGATACCACCTGGCGAACCGCCCGTTGTGCGCGGCGTCCACGAACAGGTACCCGATCCCCTCGGGGACCTGGGACATGTTCTCGCGGACGTCGCCCTTGTGGAACTCCCACCGCCCCAGGGACAGCTCGGAGGGCACGTTCGCCACCACGTTGTCCACGATGTCGAAGGAGTGCAGCGTCCCCCCGCCGTTGTCGCGCAGCGCGGACAGGATCCACGTGGTGGACCAGCCGTGGAAGGTCCCCAGCTCCATCACCGTGTCCGGCCGCGTCTCGCGCAGCAGCAGGTAGGTGATCTCCGCCTCCAGGTCGTCCAGCTGCGGCGTCATCCGCCCGCGCGTGCGCCGGAGGAACTCGCGCTGCGCGTCCCGCACCTTCGCCAGGGGGTCCCGGTACCTGCGGTACAGGTCCCCGATCAGCGCCAGGTCGATGTCTCCCATACCGTCCCCGCTCCAGTGTCGCTCGATGGTCGCTCTGTGTGAACGCGGGCTTCAACCTACCCCCGACCCGGGGCACCACACCGCTTCACGACGCCCTTCCCGGCGCGATTCCCGGACATTCTCGCGCATCCTCCTCCCCAGGTAGGAGGCTCCGCCGCCCGGACGGCCCCGGCCGGTCCGCGGGAGGGGCGCGTATTTCCTCCTCCGGACCGAGGCGCCGTGCGCGGGGCCGACCTAGTGTCGGGAGCGTCGGCAGGGAAGAGGAGACCGCCGGGACCCGCCCGGCGCACGACGGGGAGGACCGATGGTCGCCACCGGGGGGACGGGCACGACGGCCCGGACGGACGCGAGCACCGCCTCCGGCGTCCTGGACGCGGCCCTGGCCTGGCTCACCGACCACGCCGAGTGGTTCGGGCCGCGCTGGGACGACCACTTCCCGCCGCGCGACTTCGCCGGGTCCACCGTCATGGAGCTGCTCATGCTCTGCCGCCTCCTGCGCCGGATGGACCCGGCCCCGCCCGGAGCCGCGGAACTGGAGCGCGCCGCCGCTGAGCTGGCCCGGGACGCGGTCGCCGCGACCGCCCCCGGCGGGGAGGGCGAGAACCCGCCCTACCGGCTGTGGACGGCGGCGCTGCTGGCCGACCTGGGCCGTCCGGCGGACGTGCCCCTCGCCGACGCCCGAGCCCCGGCCGAGCGGCGGCCCCCGCGGCCCCCCGAGGCGGGCGCCTCGCCGGTCCTGGCCCTGGAACTGCGCCACATCCTCGACCTGGCCGGGCTCGCCGCCCCCGCGGACCTGCCCGGCGCCGCGCCGCTCTACCAGGCCTGCCTGGCCGAGCACGCGGGCGGCACCGGCGAGTACGACGCCTACGGGGTCACGCACGCCGTCCTGTACGCCACCGACTTCGGGGCCCGGCCGCTGCCGGGGGACGCCACGCGCACGGGGCGCGTGCTCGACGGCCTGCTGCGCGCCTACCTGGACGAGGGCCACCTGGACCTGGCCGCCGAACTGCTCCTGTGCGCGCGGATCGTCCGAGGAGGGCCCTTCGCGCTGGAACGGCGGGCCTGGGAGCGGCTGGCCGGGGCCCAGCGCCCCGACGGCTCCCTGCCCGGCCCGCCCTTCGACGCCGGGGTCCTTGCCGGGCGCACGGGGGAGCGGGCCACCGCCTACGTCTTCCGCACCTGCTACCACACGACCCTGGTCACCGCGATGGCCGCCGCCCACGCCGGGGCGTCCGCGCGCCCGTGAGCGCCGGCCCCCGCGACGAGAGGAGCACGTCCATGGCCGACGCCCCGACACCGTCGGCGTGCCCTGTGAGTTTGCCCACCGCGCGTGAGCACGCCCTGGACCCGCCGCCCCGCTTCGCCGAACTGCGCGAGAGGTCGCCGATCACCCGGCTGGCCCTGCCCGACGGGACGGAGGGGTGGCTCGTGACCGACTACGAGCTGGCCTGCGACGTTCTGGTGGACCAGCGCTTCAGCGCGCGCCAGGACATCCGCGTCCCGCCGCCGGGGCAGGCTCCGGCGCCCCCCGCGGCGCCCGGCTTCTTCGTGCGGATGGACGCGCCCGAGCACACCCGCTACCGCAGACGCCTGGCCGGGCAGTTCACCCGGCGGCGGATGCTCCTGCTGGAGTCGCGCATCGGGGAGATCGCCGAGGAGCACGTGGAGCGCATGCTCTCGGCGGGCGCGCCCGCCGACCTGGTGGCCGACTACGCCCTGCCGCTGCCGTCACTGGTCATCTGCGAGCTGCTCGGCGTGCCCTACGGGGAGCGCGAGCGGTTCCAGCGCGACACGGCGGTCGCCTTCGACGTGGGCCAGCCCCGGGAGCGGGTCTCGGCGGCGCTCGCCGACCTCAACGCCTTCCTGGCCGAGCTGGTGCGCCGCAAGCGCCGCGAACCGGGGGAGGACCTGCTCAGCGGGCTGCTGGACGCCCCGGACCTGACGGACGAGGAAGTCGCGGCGATGGCCTTTCTGCTGCTGGTCGCCGGGCACGAGACGACGGCGAGCATGCTCGCCCTGGGTGCGTTCGCCCTGCTCACCCACCCCGGGCCGTGGCGCGGGGCGCTCACCGGAACCGACCCGAAGCCGATGGCGCGGCTGGTGGACGAGCTGCTGCGCTACCTGACGATCATGCAGTTCGGAGCGATGCGGGTGGCCCGCGAGGATTTGGAGGTGCGCGGGGAGCGCGTCCGGGCGGGGGAGGCGGTCGTGGTCTCCCTGTCCGCCGCCAACCGCGACCCGCGGGCCTTCCCCGGACCCGACGTGCTCGACCCGGGGCGGGAGCGCCCCATGCACCTGGCCTTCGGCCTGGGCGCCCACCACTGCCTGGGCCACCAGCTGGCCCGGACGGAACTGCGGCTGGGGTACGGCACGCTGTTCCGGCGGATACCCGACCTGCGCCTGGCCGTCCCGCCGCACAGCGTTCGTATGCGCGACACCTCCGCGGTCTACGGGGTGCACTCCCTTCCCGTTGCCTGGGGTGGATGAGGCGCCGTCCTTTAGGGACGGGATTCCAAAAAGAGGGGAATTCCCCGTCCGATACCCACGGCGATATCCTATGGAAAAGGAAATGGTTGCGGCTCGAAGCCTCCGGGCACGGTGCGGCCTGCCCGGGCGTGATCGCCCACAGGGAGGGAAATGAGGATCCCGGCGCGATGCTCGGACCTCTGTACTCCGTGAACACGGGCCGTGACCGGTTTTTTCGGATTTATTCTCCGCTGGCCACATGCGGCCAAGGGCGAAGGGTTTGTCCGTAAGGTATCGGGGATTTAAGGACGGCTGGCTTCTTTCCAATGGACAACCCCGGGTTCCCCCGCCCCCACGCCCCGGAGGTTTCGCACGAAAAGGGGACAGGTCAACTGATTACCCGCGTACTGATTATCGGTGACCAGGACGTAGTGAGGCTGGGACTGTGTACGGCCTTCGGAGCGACGGAAGACATCAAGGTGGTCGGAACGACCGGCGACCTGCGAGTGGCGGTGGCCAGGGCACGGCAGCTCCGTCCCGACGTGGCCGTCGTCGACATGGCGGCGCTGGGGGAGAGGGGGAACGAGGTGGTCCGCGAGCTCTCGGAGCTGGACGACCCCCGCGTTCGCGCCCTCGCCCTGGCGGTGCCCAACGACAGGGACAGCCTCGTCAGCTGCCTGCGGGCCGGTGCCTGCGGCTACATCCTTACCGGAAGCGACATGTCCGTCATCACCGACGCCGTGCGCTCGCTCCGGGAGGGGCACACCGTGCTCGATCCGGCCGTGGTCGGCACGGTCGTGGAGGAGTTCGTGCGCTACGAGGCGGCGGTGTGCGTCGGGGCGGACGACCCGGACTCGTGCTGGAAGGAGCAGTTCACCGACCGCGAGAAGGACGTGGTCGCGCTGGTCGCCACCGGCGCCAGCAACGCCGAGATCGCCGGGGTCCTCGGACTGTCCGAGACGACCATCAAGTCACACGTGTCCAGCGTCCTGGCCAAACGGGGACTGCGCAACCGCGTCCAGCTGGTGGTCTGGGCCTTCCGGAGCGGGCTCGTCCCCGTCCGGGGCGGGGACGCGGTGATCTAGGCGCGGTCGGCGCCCGCGGCCGGAGGCGGGCGGATCGGCCGAAGAGACGCGCGGTGCCGATGGAGGGCCGCCGCGCGACCCCCTGACCCCGGGTGCTCCGTTCCTCAGGACTCCTCCGCGCCCCGGGCGGAGCGCGACTCCACCAGGACCCGGACGCCGTCCAGGACGCGTTCGAGGCCGAACGCGAACTCGTGGTCGGACGAGTAGACCGTCCTGTGCTCCCTGCCCACCGTGCTGCCCACCCGTGAGGCGAGCGGGTAGTCGCTGTCCCGTGTGAACGCCGCGAGCAGCGGGCCGTGGGTGCTCCACCACTGGCCGTCCGTCATCCCCGTGGCCCGTTCGGTCTCGCTGACCGCCGCGGCCTGACTGGCGGCGCCCTCCGCGTAGCTGTTGACCAGGCTGACCGTGGAGTCCATCTCGACGTCGGACAGGCCCAGGCCGTCCACGGCGGACAGCTCGTACTCGTACTTGGCGATGAGGTGGGGGCCCAGGAGGCGGCCCCGCGGGGTCTGGAGCATCCAGGGGTGGCGCAGGAGCAGCCGCCAGTTCGCGTACGCCACCGCGCTCAGCCGTTCGCGCCAGTGCTCGGGGCGCTCGCCGTCCGCGTACATGTCGGCGTAGGCGGCGTCGAGCATGAGGTCGACCAGCTCGCCCTTGCCGGGCACGTAGGTGTACAGGGACATGGTCCCCACGCCCAGGCGTTCGGCGACCTTGCGCATGGACAGCGCGGCGAGCCCGTCGGTGTCGGCCATCTCCGAGGCCACGGCCACGATCCGGTCCACGCTCAGGTCCGGTTTGTTGCGGCGGCTGACGGGCTCCTGGGTTCGCCACAGCAGGGCGAGACTGCGCGCGGGATCGCCGCTCTTGGTGTACTGCGTGGGCATCGGCCGTCCTGCTCTCGGTCCGGTGTCCGGCCAGTCTAGGGCGTGTTCCACGGGCGCACGCCCCGCTGTACGGCGTCGCGGGGGAGGCCGGGGCGTCGGGAGGTTCGGGGAGCGGACCGCGTCCGGCCGGGGGGAGTGCCCCGGCCGGACGCGGCGGGCCGCGGGTCGGGCCCGCGGGCGGAAGGCGTCCGCTGGGGATGCCACCGAGACCGTCGTCCCGAGGTCAGGCCCGAGGGCGGAAGGCGTCCGCTGGGGAAGTCACCAGGATCGTCGTCCCGAGGTCAGACCTGCGGGCGGAAGGCGTCCGCGTTCTCCCCGACCCACTCGGCGAAGGTGCGCGCGGGCCTGCCCGTGACCCGCTCGACGGTGTCCTGGACCCTGGTGCCGACCTCGGGCGGGTCGGTGGCCAGTTGGAGGCCGAAGGCCACGTACTCCTCGTCGTGGCCCAGGGCGCGCAGCCGCTCGGCCTCCTCCTCCAGGGTGAGGCGGACCAGCCCGACCTCGCGGCCGATCCCGCGCGAGAGCGCGGCCACCCGCTCCGCCGGGGTCAGCGCCTCGGGGCCGGTGAGGGGGTAGGTGCGGCCGCCGTGGCCGTCCCCGGTGAGGGCGGTGACCGCCACGGAGGCGATGTCGGCCTCGTGGACCAGGGCGCTGGGCGCGGTGCGCGCCTCGCGGACCACGCCCTCCGCGCGGACGGAGTCGGCCCAGTCCAGGGTGTTGGCCATGAACTCGACCGGGTGGAGCAGGGTCCAGGCCAGGTCGCTCGCGGCCAGGGCCTCCTCCACCGGTCCCGGGTAGAAGTCGCACAGCACCGACACCCTGCGCACGCCCGCCTTCTCGGCGAGTTCGACCAGTCGCGGCGCCGAGGTGAGGGGGCTGTGGTCGTCCCCGCCGAAGGTGATCAGGTGCAGCCCCGTGACCCCTTCGAAGTGCGGGGCGAGGCCGTCCGGGTCGGTGAGGTCGCCGCCGACCACCTGCGCGCCCTCGGGAAGGCGGACCCTTTCGGGGGACCGGGTCAGCGCGCGTACGGGGTGCCCGGCGCCGAGCAGTTGCCCGACGACGTGGCGGCCGACGTTGCCGGTGGCTCCGGCGACGAGGAAGGTCATGGCTCTCCATCCGTCCACTGGGGGAAGCTGGTTTCCGTAAGGCGTACAGTACGCCGTACGGGAACCGTGTGCAAGGGCGGCCCGGGTGTCCGAGGAGGAGCGCGAAACCCTGGGCGTCAGCGCGCATTCGCGTTCGGTCCGGGGCGCTCGGACCCGGGCGGCGCTGGTGTCAGGGCGCGCGGACGAAGGCGCCCCGGGCGGCGGCCTCGGCGGTGACCAGGGCGGCCAGGTCCAGGTCGGCGGACGTGACGGGCTCGCGGCTGACGAAGAGGCGGTAGTAGACCGGCGCGATCGCCGAGCGCACCACCTCCTCGGCATCGGTGCCCTCGGGGGCCTCGCCCCGGGCGACGGCCTCGGTCACCAGGACGGCGGCGCGCGCGTGGCGGTCGGCCATGAACACGCGCAGTGCCCCGGCCACGCGCGGGGAGGCGAAGGCGGCCGCGATGGAGGCCGCGGACATCGCGCCCTCGGGGGCCTCGGTGAAGCCGTGCAGCACGGTCGCGTTGAGGGCCCGCAGGTCGGTGCGCAGGGAGCCGGTGCGCTCGGGTTCCCAGTCGCGGGTGGTGGACCACTCCAGCGCCGCGGACAGGAGTCCGTCCACCCCTCCCCAGCGGCGGTAGACGGTGGCCTTGTGTACGCCGGAGCGGGTGGCGACGCGTTCGGCGGTGAGTCCGGCGTAGCCGTGTTCGCCCAGTTCGTCGAGGGTGGCCTGGAGTACGGCGGCGGTGTTGCGCGCGGTGCGGCCGCCGGGTCTGGCGGCGCCTGGGGTTCCCGTGTCAGAGGTCATAACGCAACTCTAGTTGCATTTGCTGTCTTCGTGTGCCATGCTCCTTATCGCGACAACAGTCGCATCAAGCCCTCTCGAAGGAGGAGATCACGATGGGCCGATTCCGCCGCACCCAGGGTCCCCGGCAGTTCTCCACCACCATCGAGAGGTCCGCATGTCTTCCGCCTTCTCCGTCGTCTGCACGGGTCTGTCCTTCGCCTGGCCCGACGGCACGCCCGTCCTGACCGGCCTGGACGCCGCCTTCGGCGCCGGGCGGACCGGACTGGTCGGCCGCAACGGCAGCGGCAAGTCCACCCTGCTCCGCCTCGTCGCGGGGCGGCTGACCCCGGCGTCGGGCACGGTGTCCGTGGACGGCGACGTCGGCTACCTGGACCAGGGGCTCACCCTGGACACCGGCCGCACCGTCGCCGGGCTGCTGGGCGTCGACCGGGCCCGCGCCGCGCTGCACGCCATCGAGGCGGGCGAGGCCACCGAGGCGAACTTCGCCGCCGTCGGCGAGGACTGGGACGTGGAGGAACGCGCCCTGGCCCAGCTCGAACGGTTCGGCGTCGCCCTGGCGGGGGACAGCCCGCTGGACCGCCCCGTCGGCACCCTCTCCGGAGGGGAGGCCGTGCTGGTCGCACTCGCGGGACTGGCCCTGCGCCGCCCCGCCGTCACCCTGCTGGACGAGCCCACCAACAACCTGGACCGCCACGCCCGGGAGCGGCTCCACGACGCGGTCGCCTCCTGGCAGGGGGTGCTCGTCGTGGTCAGCCACGACCGCGAACTCCTGGAACGGGTCGACCAGATCGCCGAACTCCGGGAAGGGAGGATGCGTGTGTGGGGCGGCAACTACTCCGCCTACACCGAGCAGCTCGCCGCCGAGCAGGACGCGGCCCGGCGCATGGTGCGCGTGGCCGAGGCCGACGTGCGCCGCGAGAAGCGCCAGCTCGCCGACGCCCAGGTCAAGCTGGCCAGGCGGGTGCGTTACGGCAAGAAGATGTACGACACCAAGCGCGAGCCCCGCGTGGTCATGAAGCAGCGCAAGCGCGACGCCCAGGTGGCGGCGGGCAAGCACCGCATCATGCAGGAGGCCAAACTGGTCGGGGCCAGGGAGGAGCTGGGCCGGGCGGAGGACGCCGTCCGCGACGACGACGCCATCCGCATCGCCCTGCCCGGAACCGAGGTCCCGGCCGGGCACGGCGTCCTGGAGCTGGGCACCCCGGGCGGCGGGCGGCTGTACCTGCGCGGGCCCGAACGGGTGGCGCTGGTCGGGCCCAACGGGTCCGGCAAGACCACCCTGCTGCGGGCGGTGGTCGGCCGGGGGCGCCACCCGCAGGCCGAGGTGGTGCACGCCGCCGACCGGATCGGCTACCTTCCGCAGCGGCTGGACGTGCTGGACGACGGCCTGAGCGTGCTCGACAACGTGCGCGCGGCGGCGCCCTCCGCCACGCCGCACCGGGTGCGGGCCGGTCTGGCCCGCTTCCTCATCCGCGGGGACCGGGTTGACCAGAGGGCGGGAGACCTCTCCGGCGGCGAGCGGTTCCGGGTGGCGCTGGCCCGGCTGCTGCTGGCGGACGAGCCGCCCCGGCTGCTGGTGCTGGACGAGCCCACCAACAGCCTCGACCTGGACAGCCAGCGGCAGTTGGCCGAGGCCCTCGCGGACTACCGGGGTGCTCTGCTGGTGGCCAGCCACGACCACGCGTTCCTGCGCGAGGTCGGGGTGGGCCGTTGGTGGCGGACCGAGCGCGGGCGCGCCCCGGTGGAGGCGTCCGGGGCCGACTGACCGGGGACGGCGGCGGGGAGTCGGTGCCCCGCCGCCGGGCCGCCGGTGCCTCGTCACCGAGCCGACGCCGAGCCGCGGCCGGGCCATGGTCGGGCCGCGGCTCGGAGCGGTCGGCGGCGGCGGTCAGGCGGGCTTGGCCGGGCAGGCGACCAGGTGGTCGTCGACCACGCCCACGGCCTGGAGGTAGGAGTAGACGATGGTGGTGCCCACGAAGGTGAAGCCGCGCTTCTTCAGGTCCTTGCTGACCCGGTCCGACAGCGGGGTGCTCACCGGGACCTCGGAGGGTTCGGTGAAGCGGTTGACCACGGGGGTTCCGTCCACCCAGCCCCACAGGTAGGCCGCGAAGGTGCCGTACTCCTCGCGCACGTCCCCGAAGGCCCGGGCGTTGCGGGGGAGCGAGGCCACCTTGAGCCGGTTGCGGATGATCCCGGCGTCCTGGAGGAGCCGGTCGGTGTCCTCCTGGCCGTACTCCGCGATCCGCTCCCGGTCGAAGCCCTCCAGGGCCCGCCGGTAGTTCTCCCGCTTGTTGAGCACGGTGGACCAGGACAGCCCGGCCTGCGCGCCCTCCAGGACGAGCATCTCGAACAGGTGCGCGTCGTCGCGGGAGGGCCTGCCCCACTCCTGGTCGTGGTAGGCCACCATCAGCTCGGAGGACCCCCGTGCCCAGGCACAGCGCTGGTCGGACATGGCAGCTCCTCGGGGCCGGCGGCGGTGGTCGCCTCCATGGTGCCGCAGGTCGGTGACAGTCCGGACGTGACCTCCGGCCGGGGTGCGTTGCGCAGGTGTCTCGCTGGTCGCGGTCCTGATCAGTAGGGCGAGTGCGCCGGTCCTGTGTGTGAAACCATGGGATGGTTCGGACTTGGCTCTGTGGGTGAAATGCCTGTTTCTCGGGAAGTTGGAAATTCGGCTGCTTGTCGCTGGTAATTTCCCAGGTCAGTGACTGTTCTCCCCGCGCACGCGGGGATGGTCCCTGGTGGCGCACCGCCTTGGACTTGCGCGGGTAGTTCTCCCCGCGCACGCGGGGATGGTCCCATCCAGAAGCTGATCGCCGGGTCCATCGCCGGGTTCTCCCCGCGCACGCGGGGATGGTCCCTGAACCCACCCAACACCGCGACGGGTTCGGGGGTTCTCCCCGCGCACGCGGGGATGGTCCCGGCAGGCCGACCAGGCCCAGGTCGCGCAGCCCGTGCTCCCCGCGCACGCGGGGATGGTCCCCCCACCTGGGACGGTGGACGATCACCTCCGTGCTCCCCGCGCACGCGGGGATGGTCCCCACTGAGCTACCGCCCCCACGGGGTCATACGGGTGCTCCCCGCGCATGCGGGACTGGAAGGAGCGTCCTCGACTGACATGGACGTTCCGATACCGGGCGAGGCGTCCCGACTGCTGGCCGACACCGGCGCGCCGACCCGCCTGACCGCGAAGGACCTTCGTGTCCGGGAGTTCTCGGAAACCCCAACGGTGAGGAACCCGCGCTCGTTAGGCTCACGAAAAAGTAACCGGCAACTTCCGGAGTGCGAGGTATGGTCAGTGGTATGGCAACCAAGAAGTACACGGTGACCCTTCCGGAGGAACTGGCCGAGGCCATCCGCACAGAGGTGGGTCCCGGTGGGTTCAGCCGCTACGTCACTCAGGCCGTCGAGCGTCAGCACGAGCGCGACCGGCTCCACGAGTACGTCGAGTGGTGGGAGTCCGAGTACGGGGCCATCACCGATGAGGAACTCGCCGAGGCCGAGGCAAGACAGCGAGAGATCGACCGTCGACATGCCGAACTGGCCCGTAAACGCGACCCTCTTCAGAAGGCTGGATGAACGTCCAACAGATCTACCTCCTCGACAGCGAAGGCCTGTCTCGCGCAGCTGCGGGAGAACGTGTCGTGGGTGGACAGCTCAAGTACGCCGATCGCATGGGCATCAGGGTCATGACCACGGCCATGACCCTCATCGAGGCTTACGACATGAGAGCTCGTCAGGCGGCCTGGCAGTGGACTCTGTCTCGTATCCACGTCGAGCCGGTGACCGAGGAGATCGCCAACGACGCGATCCAGTTGTTGAGGTCCGCAGGGCTTCACGGGCACAAATACGCGATCGACGCTGTTCTCGCCGCGATCGCCCTGCGCCAGAAGGAGCCCGTCACCGTCTTCACCTCCGACAAGGACGACATGGACAAGCTATGCGGTGACCGCGTGGTGGTCTTCGAACTGTGATCTTCTGGTGAGTCGCACGGCACCACGCCATCGTGGTCTCCACGGGCCTCCGTGTTCAAGGGCTCAGGTGGTGCCGTGCCAGGATCTCCACAGGGCCGCGTAGGCGCCGCCCGCGTCCACCAGTTCGTCGTGTCCGCCCAGTTCGGTGATCCGGCCGTCCTCCACCACCGCCACCCGGTCGGCGTCGTGCGCGGTGTGCAGCCGGTGCGCGATCGCGATCACCGTCCTGCCCTCCAGCACCGCCGCGAGGGAGCGCTCCGCCGCCCGGGCGGCGGTGGGGTCCAGCAGCGAGGTGGCCTCGTCGAGCACCACCGTGTGCGGGTCGGCCAGCACCACCCGGGCCAGGGCCAACTGCTGTGCCGCCGCGGCGTCCAGCGCCGTGCCACCCGCGCCCAGCCGGGTGTCCAGTCCCTCCGGCAGCTCCCGTGGCCAGTCCGCGTCCACCGCCTCCAGCGCGGCCAGCAGGTCGGCGTCGTCGGCCTCCTCCGAGGCCAGGGCCAGGTTCTCGCGCAGCGTTCCCGCGAACACGTGGTGCTCCTGGTTGACCAGGACGATGCGGCGGCGCAGCTCCTCCGGGCCCAGGTCGGCCACGGGCACCCCGCCCACCAGCACGCTCCCCGAGTCCGGCGCGTCCACCCCGGCCAGCAGCCGCCCCAGCGTGGTCTTGCCCGCTCCCGAGGGGCCCACGACCGCCAGCCGCTCGCCGGGCCGCACCGTCAGGTCGATCCCGCGCAGGACGTCCGTGCCCGCCGTGTAGGCGTAGCGGGCATCGCGGACCTCGATCCGGTCATCGGCGGGTGTCGGGGCCGCGCCCACCGGAGCCGCCACCCGGCCCACGCCGCGCACCCGCGCGAACGAGGCCCCACCGCGCTGCAACTGCTCCACCCAGTACATGATCCCGGTGGCGGGCTCCTCCATCTGGCGCATGTAGAGGCAGCAGGCCACCACCACCCCCAGGCTCACCCCGCTCTCCAGGTGGAGCAGGCCGCCGCCGAGCAGCACCACCACGGCGGGCAGGGAGAACGCGACGTCGGCGACGGGGAACAGCACCGATCTCAGGCGCAGGGTACGCCGCCGCGCCTCGTACAGCTCCAGGGTGTCGCGGTCGGTACGGGCCACCCTCCCCCGGCGCAGCCCCAGCGCCTCCACGGTGCGCCCGCCCTCGGCGGTGGCGGTCACCCCCGCCAGCGCCGTCGAGGCGGCCGCTCCCTCCGCCAGGTAGGCGGCGCGCGACCGGCGCAGGTACCAGCGCAACGCCCACCAGAGAGGGGGCACGACCACCAGGACCAGCACGCCCATGGACGGGCTCAGCCAGAACACCGCGGCCAGCAGGAAGAGGATCTGCACCAGGGCGGGGAACACGTCCGGGACGGCTCCGCGCAGGGTCGTCGCGATCACCCCCATGTCGCCGGACGCCCGATTGGTGAGGTCCCCGGTGCCCGACCGCTCCACCACACGGGCGGGCAGGGCCAGGGCCCGGTCCACGAACTCCTCGCGCAGCCGTGCCAGTGCCCGCTCCCCGAAGCGGAACGCGCCCAGCCGCGCGTACCGGGTCAGCACCAGCTGTGCCAGCGCACAGGCCAGGACGGCGGCGGCCAGCCCGTCGACCGCCGCGACGGTGGCCCGCCCGGCCTCCAGAAGGTCGATGATCCGGCCCAGCAGGTAGGGCCCGGCCAGCCCGGCCGCGCTGGCCAGGCAGGTCAGCGCGAGCGTCGCGGCCAGCCCCGCGCGGTCGGCCGACACCAGCCGCCAGGCGTCCCGGCGCGCCTCGGCGGGCTCCGCGAGCGGCAGCCGTTCCTCCTCCCCGGCGCGCGTCCCGTGCCCGCTGCCGACCCGTCCGGTTCCCGTTTCCGCCTCGGCTCCCGCGCCTGCGACGGCCCCCGCCCCTTCTCCGGCCTCCCTTTCCTCCCCGGCGCCCGTGCTCCCGCCGGTCTTCGCGTCCTTCCCCGTCTCCGTGCTCACGACTGGTTCCCCTCGTCCGCGCCGCGCAGGACCAGCTCCCGGTAGTCCGGCCGCGTGGCCACCAGTTCCCCGTGCGTGCCCACCGCCACCGCCCGCCCCTCGTCGAGCAGCACCACCCGGTCCGCCCGCGCCAGCAGCAGCGGCGAGGTGCCCGCGACCACGGTGGTGAGTCCTTTCCGTGCCTCGTGCAGCCGGGCCGCGACCAGCGCCTCGGTGTGCGCGTCCACCGCAGAGGTGGGCTCGACCAACATCAGCGCCTCCGGCGCGGCCAGGACCGCGCGGGCCAGCCGCACCCGCTGGCGCTGCCCGCCGGACAGGTTGCGGCCCTGCTCCTCCATCTCCGAGTCCAGCCCGTCGGGCAGGGACGAGACCACGTCCAGAGCCCCGGCCGTCCGCAGCGCCTCCATGACCTCCGCGTCGGTGCGGCCGCCGTGCACCGCGATCACCTCGCGCAGCGAACCCGCGAACAGGTACGACTCGTTGTCGCCGACCAGGACGCGGTCGCGCACCCGCTCCACGTCCATGTCGCGCAGCGGCACCCCGCCCCAGCGGGCGTCGGAGTCGGTGTAGCGGCCCAGCCGGTCCACGACCAGCGCCGCGTCCCCGGGCCGGAGCGACACCAGGGCGGTCATCGACCCCGGCGGCACCCGCGTTCCGCTCTCGGGGTCCACCAGCTCGGCGGGGCCCTCCGGGGGCGCCGCGCCGCCGCCCTCCGGCAGATCGTGCCCGGACCGCAGCAGCTTCACCACGCGCTCCAGCGACACGTGGCCGTGGGTGAGGGCGCTGGCCGCCTCAATCAGGAAGAACACCGGCATGATGAGCACGGCCACGTAGCCGTACACGGCGACCACCTCGCCCACGGTGATCTCCCCGGCCACCGCGAGCCGGGCGGCGATCCAGGTGACCACCGCCAGGAAGACCACCGGCAGGCAGGAGCTGACCGCCTCGAACCAGCTGTTGGTCGCGCCGAGCCGGTACCCCTGGCGCAGCAGTGAGGCCGAGCGCTCCCGGTAGCGGGCGGCGAACCGCTCCCGGCCGCCGATGCCGGACAGCACGCGCAGTCCGGTGACGATGTCGCCCGCCAGGGTGGTCAGGAGCCCTTCCTGCTCGCGGTAGCCGCTCTGTCCGCCGCGCAGGCTGCGCAGCAGCGGTCCCAGGGTCAGGGCGAGCAGCGGTACGCCGACCAGCACGACCGCCGCCAGCAGGGGTGACACGGTCAGCAGCAGGACGGCGACCGAGGCGTAGGCGATCACCGAGCCGACCCCCGGCCCGGTCATGGTGAGCGTGTGCGCGATCCGGCCCACGTCCAGCACCTGTAGGGCGGACAGCTCCCCGGAGGAGAGCCGCCGGGGCAGCGCCGCGCCCAGCCGGGCCGCGTGTCTGGCCATCACACGCATGGTCCGCAGCGAGGCGTCCATCCGCACGAGCGTCATGGTGCGGTGGCGCATGATCGACACGGCCGCGTTGAGAATCCCCGTGCCCGCCAGGGCGCCCACCCACAGCAGTAGCGCGCCTCGGTCCCCGGCCCGTAGTCCGTCGTCGACGGCGCGGGAGATGAGGTAGGGCATCAGCATGAGGCCGACCATCCAGACGGTTCCCCAGAAGGCTCCGGCCAGGACCCGCCAGGGCTGGGAGGCGATGAGCCACCACAGGTAGTGCCAGGGGCCCCGGGCGTCCGGTGTGCCGGGTTCGGGCACGCGCGGACGCGGGCCGGTGGCGGCGGCGGACGTGCGGGGGGCGGGTGCCGCCTCGGTACCGGTCACGGGGCCTCCGTTCGGGTCGTCGGATCAGCGGTTCTCGCTCTTTCCCTTTTATGAAAACAGGGCCGCCGCCGCGCCGGAAGGCGCCTCCTGCTTCTGTGGACAACTTCGGAGTGCGCCCTTTCCGTGCGCCCTCAGAAGCCCCATCAGCAACACCAGGAACATGAATATCAATATTCGTATGAGAGGCCACAGCACCCATAACTGGATGATTCTCATAACGCGTACGTCACAAAAACCCGATAACGCCATAAACCGCAGAAGGGTGCGCATCATATGTCGGTGGCGGGTCGGAACGGGAGCGGGCAAAGGGAGGCCATCGGATCGTGGCGAATGGCGCGCAGGTGCCGGACGGTGATGAGACGCCGGTCGGGCAGGAGGCGCAGGCCGTCTGCTACAAGGAACTCGTGGACCCCGGCTGGTCGGGGCCGCCCGGCCGCAGGCGCCCCATCCTGCTCGTCCACGGCCCCCGGGGGTACGGCAAGTCCCACTTCGCCCTGCACAAGGCCCGCGAACTGGAGAGGCTCGGCGTCCCCCACGCCCACCTCGACCTCGCCGACGTCAGGTACCACTCCAGCGTCCCCGACGCCTTCGCCGCGATCTCCTCCCACCAGGAGAGGGGCCTGGCCCGCGCCCTGCGCTACTACGGTCGCCTCCAGTTCCCCCGGCTCTGGATCAGCCTGATCACCGTCCGCCTGGAGATCGACGCCGACGCGGCGCCGGGCGACGAAGGCGGCATCAGGAGCCGCAACGACCGGGCGCACGCCGAGATCACCGCCCTGGTGGACCAGGTGTGGCCCAGCGGCATGGGTCGGCTGAGCAGGTTCCTGAGCGAGGCGGGCGACCTCATCCCGCCCGCCGAACTGGTCGGCGTCGACCCGCTGCCCGTTGACCTCGCCCGGTGGGCCGCCGCCGTGTCCGGCATGGGCGCCCGCGTCCTGGAGCGCGTCTTCGAGTGGATGCGCGCGCAGGGCCAGGGCGGGCAGGCCCGGGAACAGGTGGCCGACTCCCTCTACCACCTGTGGCTCCAAGCCCGCGAGCCCGACGCCGTGGACGCGGTGTCCCGCATCTCCAACCGGGAGAAGGTGGCCCGCTTCCTGAGCGAGGCCCTGTTCACCGACCTCCAGCACGCGGCCAGGCGCGTGGGCTACCAGCCCACCCCGGTCCTGATGCTGGACAACGCCGACCGGGGCGTGGGGCCCGTGCTCCTGCGGTCCCTGGCCGAGGCCCCGGCGCCCTTCGCCCGAAGCGGGTTCCGCAGCGGCGTCGGCTTCCCGGAACCGCTCACCGTGGTCGCCACCACCTCCGAGACGGTCGACGGCGTGCCCCTCCAACGGTTCTACGAGGACACCCGGCAGCACATGCGCTTCTCGGCCCTGGAACCACTCGACCGGCGCGCCATCGGCGAACTGTTCTCGCGCGCCCGCTCCCGTGCCAAGGGCAGCGGTCACGTCTCGAACGAGATCGTCGACCTCCTCGCGGACTTCACCGGCGGGCACCCCGGAACCACCGCCCAGCTCGCCGACGCCTGGGTCGCGGTCCGGGGCACCAGCCTGCACGCCGCGCTCGCCCACCGCCCCGTCGACCCGGTCACCAGGCTGGAGTCCGCCGTGACCGTGGAGGAGGGCATGCTCACCACGGCCCTGGGCGTCGATCCGGACCGCCTCGACCAGCGCCTGCGGGAGGCTCTGGTCACCTGTTCCGCCGCCAGGGACCCCGACGCGGGGCTGTGGCTGAACCGGTCGGGCGAGCTCACCGAACGCGTGGAGGAGGACCGCCTCCTCGACCACCCCCTGTGGGACCGCACGGCCCCGGAGACGACCACCGTGCTGCGCCGCCTCCTGTCCCGCAGCCTGGCCCGGCGCCCGAGCGGAGCCCCCGGGAACTGGGACGCCGTCCACCGCAGGCTCGCCGACCACTACCAGAGCGGGGAGTCCGACAACCGGCGCTCCGCCGAGTGCGCGATCTACCACCGCCTCTGCGCGGGGCAGCTCGCCCGCGTGGCCTGGCACCTCCAGGGCTGGCTCAAGGCCCCCGACATCGGCGGCGAGGAGTGGGTCCGCCTGCTGCGGGGCGTCACCGCGGCGCCCCTGCGGGTCCGCCCGTCGTTCCCGCTCCTGGACGCGTGGACGCACACCTGGCAGCGGCACGCGGACCCGGAGGGGTCGGAGGGCAGCGAGGAGACCGAGACCGTCCTCAAGCTCGTCGCGGCCCGCCAGATCCTCAACGACCCCGACCTCTTCCGCTCCGGGGCGCTCCACTCGGTCTGCCACATGGCGCTGAACGACCTCGCCGGACGGGCTCCGAAGGGAGCGGCGCACATCTTCGACGAGGCGGCGTGGCACCTGCGGCTGGTCGCCAAGTTCGGCGCCAAGGCCTGAGCGACCGCCCACCACAGAAGGGACGACCATGACCGGCCCCCACGACGCGCCCCTGTCCCCGCACGTGCCCGGCGGTCCGGGCTCCCTCGTCCGCAGATGGCTGCGGCGCTGGTGGAAGCTGGTCGTCCCGGTGCTGGCGCTCCTGCTGCTGGTCCCGATCGCCCTCTACTGGGACGTGTTCACCTGCGGCGGGCCCGGAAGCGGCGTGCGCCTCTCGGAGGGGCAGTGCGTGGGCGTCACCGACGGGTCGTACGTCTACCACGAGGAGTACGCCGAGGTGCAGGCGGCCATCGCCCGCGAGAACACCCGGGTGGGGGAGGAGGCCGACGGACACGTCGTCCGGATCGCCCTCCTGGGCACGCTCACCTTCGGCGACGTCAGCCCCATGGACCCCGTCCGTATGGTCAGGTCACTGGAGGGGGCCCACACCGCGCAGATGCGGGCCAACCACACGCCCCACTTCGGTGACCAGAGTCCGGCGATACAGCTTTACCTGGCGAACATGGGCGGGCAGCAGGAGAGCTGGGAGCCGGTGGTGGACGAACTCGTCGCCATGGCCGGAGACGAGGAGAACCCCCTCGTCGCGGTCGTCGGCATGGGGGTGAGCGTCAACTCCACCCGGGACGTGGCCGCCCGCCTGGACGTGCACGGCATTCCCATGGTCTCGGCCGCGGTCACCGCCGACGGCCTGGCCCACCCCGAGACGCCGGGCCTGATGCGCGCCGCGCCCAGCAACACCGAGTACGTGCGGGCGCTGCGGGCCTACCTCGACGACCTGGAGGAGGCGCCCAGGGCGAGCCTGGTCTACGACGCCAACGAACCCGACCTGTTCGTCTCCTCCCTGCGCGAGGCCTACGAGAACCAGCTCGGCGTGTACATCACCGGGCACCCCCAGGAGTACACCGGTACGACCGTCGGGGACCCGCCCCGTGCGGGCCTGTTCCACACGGTGACCCTCAACGTGTGCGCCTCGGGCACGGACACGGTGCTCTTCGCGGGTCGTGCGCCGGACCTCAAGGAGTTCCTCGCCTCCCTGGCCAGCCGGGCCTGCTCCGACCAGCCCTTCCGGGTGCTGTTCTCGGTGATCGGGCTGACCGCCATGGACGACGAGGAGGTGATGGGTTACCTGCGCGACGGGGACATCACCCTGGTCTACGCCTCGGCCATCGACCCGCGCTGGAGCACGGGACGGGCTCCAGAGAACGCGCCGCCGCACTACGGGTCCTTCGTGAACGCCTTCCACGAGTACGTGGGGGGCGAGGGTCCCGACGCCCTCAACAACGGATACGCCCTGGTCAACCACGACGCGTTCGCCGTGGCGGCCAGTGCCGTGAGGATGACCAACGGGATGGACCTGAACGGCGGCCCGCCCACCGCGGAGGAGGTGGCCTCCCAACTGATGCTGCTCAACAGCGCCCACGAGGTACGGGCGGGCGGCGGGACCCTCGGTTACAGCGACGAGTACGGCGGGGAGGCGGTCGGCCGGTACGTGCCCGTGGTGGAGTTGCCGATGGAGGGGGAGGAGCCCAGGGCCCACCCGCACGTCATCGGCGGTGTCGCAGGGGTGTGACTTCCTGGTTCTGGGCGGCTCGCTGATCGTGTGCCCGTTCGGCACGGTGAACGCGTGGGCCTGTGTGGAATCATCGGTTGGATCGGACTCGGCTTTGTGGGTGGAATGTCTGTTTCTTGGGAAGTTGGAAATTCGGCTGCTTGCCGCTGGTAAGTTCCCAGTTCAGCGAGTCTGCTCCCCGCGCACGCGGGGATGGTCCCACGCTGATCGCGCTCATCGTGCTCCCGCTGCTCTGCTCCCCGCGCACGCGGGGATGGTCCTCGCCGACGCGCTCACCTGCGGACTCTTCCTGTCTGCTCCCCGCGCACGCGGGGATGGTCCCCCCTGGTTCATCCGCTCCTCCAGGGCCGCCACCTGCTCCCCGCGCACGCGGGGATGGTCCCGACCGGTTCAACCAGCTGGCGCTGCGTTCCTACTGCTCCCCGCGCACGCGGGGATGGTCCCTGGTCGTGGAGGCGGTGGATGATCAGGCGCAGCTGCTCCCCGCGCACGCGGGGATGGTCCCCGCGCTCGCTGGCATGGGCTCGTTTAGCCCGGGTGCTCCCCGCGCACGCGGGGATGGTCCCTGCACGTCGAACCGGCGGCACGCCTGCCTGATGTGCTCCCCGCGCACGCGGGGATGGTCCCACACCATCGCGACTCATATAGGAGGCCTCATGGTGCTCCCCGCGCACGCGGGGATGGTCTGGTCAGTAGACTTCCCGTGGGAACTGAGAAGGGGCCGCCAGCGGAGATCGCTGGCGGCCCCTTTTATGCGTGTTACCGGGAGCGGACGCTGGTGAGGAACGCAGCCCATTCGGCTGAGGGCGCCTCCAGGTGACCGAGATGACGGTTCTGCGTGTCACGGACGGCGGCACCGGTGCCGGTGTCCGCGACCTCGACGCAGTTGCCGCCGCTGGGCTGGCTGTAGCTCGACTTGCGGAAGTTGAGCGGGGTGGGAACTGAGGTCATGGTTTTCTACTCGATCATGTGTCGAAGGTGGTCGATCGTCTCGCCGGGACGGAGGGCGGCCAGGCGCAGATGGTTCATCAGGGTTCTGTATCGGGCGACCTCGTCGGGCTCCTCCAAGTAGATTCCATCGGTGTCCGTTTCCAAATAGACCACCGTGGGATCGACCGATTCGGGGAACTCCAGGATGACGAAGGGGCCTCCACTCCCCGCGTTGAGCTGGGTCGCGCGTGTCATCTGGAGGGTCAGATTCGGGCGCTCGGCCATGTCCAGCAGATGCCGAATCTGCTCCTGACGCACCATCGGGTGCTGCTCCAGCCTCAGAAGCGCGGTCTCGTCAAAGATGGCCCACAGCTCCGGTGCGTCCTCGTCGTCCAGGATGCGCTGTCGGGTCATCCGCGCGTCGACGATGCGGCGGATGTCCTCCGGCCGCAACAGCGCTGCCTGGGCGATGACTTCCATGTACCCCGGCACCTGGAGCAGACCGGGCAGGACCACAGGCTCCCACGTGGAGATCGCGTTGGCCTCGGTCTCGAATCCCACGTATCTCGCGGCCAGGACGTCTCGGTACCGGTTCCACCAACCGCGTTCGAGGGACTGGCGGCACAGGTCGAGGATCTCCTCGTACTCGCGGCCTGGTGACAGCCCGCAGGCGTTGAGGATGGCGCGGATTTCCGGGAGCTTCGGGCGCTGCTTGAGGCCGGATTCGATGTTGGAGTACGTCGACTTGGACAGCTCGGCGGCCTTCGCGACTTCCTCACTGGTCATGCGCGCGGCTTGGCGGATGCGTCGCAGCTCAGCGGACAGGCGACGTCGTCGGATGGTTGGCGAGTACCTGGTGGCCATGATGCCCCTGATCGTAGATCGTCGTCGGTCAGAGAGGGACATTTTAGGAATCCTGTAACTGGATATCGGACGTAAGCGCACAACTAGGAATCCTAACCTTGAAAAGTTGGAATCCTAGTTGCATCATGAGGTTACTCAGTCCTTGCCGGGCTTCCCACCCGGCAGCCGAGAGGAGTCGCCTCGTGCGATACCTGATCCAGTTCTTCGTCATGCTGTGGCGGGCGATAGCCCCGCCCGCCCAGGGCCGTCACACGCGGTCCGCGCCGCCTCCCGCTCGAATCCAAGCCCCGCGCCGCCGCCCACCCGTGCGCCGCCGCTGGGAGTGGCAGGACCCGCCGCCCCCTCCTCCGGAGCCCGTCGAACCCCCGGTGGAGCGCGAGCTCATCCCGCCCTACTACCGGGCATGGGAGCAGACGCGAGCAGAAAAGCGACCCGCTCCTGACCACCTCGCGGGCGACATCCTGCACGTCATCGCCCCGGCCGCGCCGCCACCGCGCACACCGGGCGACCTCACCGACCTCGCCGCCGTGGTCCGTCAGTGGCACACCGCCCAGACTGTCCAGGCCGCCCAGACTGTCCAGGCCGCCCAGACCGCCCAGACCGCCCAGACCGCCCAGCCCATCCAGGCCGCCCGAACCGTCGAGGGGGTGCGCGCGTGAACTCCCTCGTCTTCCAACCGCTTCGCCGCTACCACCGCCACGACCACCGTCACCGCAGCCGCCGCACCCGTCCCTTCCTGACCGTGCTCCCCACGGCATGGGTCAGCGTCGCCACGGGCGCCCTTCCGATCGTGCTCACCGCCGCACACCAGGTACTCCGGGAGGCGAAGCGATGATGTCAGCGACCACCGCCGTCACCATCACGGACCTGACGTGCGACGACGTCCGTCTGTGCCGCGAAGCCAGCGGTTCCGGCGCACTCGCCTCCCTGGCCGTGGCCGCCTGCCACGTCGACCTCTCCCCGGGATGGAGCGCGCACGGCCGCGCCGCGCGCGTCGCCGCCCTGGAGAAGCTCGCCCGCCTGGCTCAGCAGGCCGCCCGCGAGTTGCGCGAGTCCGGTCAACGGCCGGGACGTGAGCCATGACCGCCGTGCCCGAGCCGCGCCGCGAACCGAGGACCGTGTTCGAGGTGCACGAAGTGGAGAGCAGGGAGGACCTGCGCGCCTGGGCCCGTGCCCACCGTGTGAGGGTCCACTACCTGGGCTCGACCTGGCAGCACGAGGAGGTCTACGGCGCTCAGAAGGGCACGCAGGTCCGCGTCTGCCGCACCCCGTGGGAGCACCACCGCCTCCACCCGGTCGTGTGGAGGTCGCCCCTGGAGGGACTGCCACCGGAGAAGCCGCCGTCCATCCCCCGGCAGCGCACGCCCGCTCCCTGAACCGGCCGCGCGCCGGGTGGCTCCGAGCCCCCGGCGCGCGGCCCCACCCTCTGTCTTCCGCCCCCGCCCCACCCCCGACGAAGGACTCCCGTGACCCACACACCCCGCAAGCCCCACGCATCCCATGCCGACCTGCCCGTTTCCCTGCTCACCGTGGCCGAGGTGGGCGACCTGTTCAGGGTCAATCCCAGGACCGTGAACCGGTGGGTCGCACAGGGGCGCATCCCCGTGGTCCGCACCCCCGGCGGCCACCTGCGCTTCGTCCCGGCCGAGGTCCGCCGACTGCTCCGGGTCGACCAGTGGCCCACCGCCTGAACCCCGGCGCGGAGCGGAGGCAGCCCCCTGTCCCAGAGCGAAAAAAAGATTCTGTACGCCGTACGGAATTATCTCCGATCCCCTTGTGTTCCCTAGATCGTAGGCCGTACTGTACGGCGTACGACAAGCGTGGAGAGGGGAACGCTGTGAACACGACCGGAGGCGCGATCACCGCGCGCGGTCTGGGCAAGCGCTACGGGAAGAGCTGGGCACTGCGCGGGTTCGACCTGGACGTGCCCGCGGGCAGCGTGTGCGGGCTGCTCGGGCCCAACGGCGCTGGCAAGACCACCGCCGTACGCGTCCTGGCCACGCTGCTGCGCGCGGACGAGGGCACCGCACGCGTCGCCGGGTACGACGTGGCCTCCCAGGGGGACGCGGTCCGCCGGAGCATCGGGCTGGTGGGCCAGAACGCCGCCGTGGACGAGGTGCTCAGCGGACGGCAGAACCTGGAGATGTTCGGCCGCCTGTACCACCTGGGTGCCCGCCGCGCCGCCGCGCGGGCCGACGAGCTGCTGGAACGTTTCCGCCTGGCCGACACCGGACGCAAGCCGGTCAGCGCCTACTCAGGCGGCATGCGCCGCCGACTGGACCTGGCCGCGAGCATGATCCTGTCCCCGCCCGTGCTGTTCCTGGACGAGCCCACCGTCGGACTCGACCCCCGGGGCCGCAACGAGGTGTGGAACGCCGTCCGCGCCCTCGTGGCGGGCGACACCACGGTGCTGCTCACCACCCAGTACCTGGAGGAGGCCGACCAGCTCGCCGACCGGATCTCGGTGGTCGACTCCGGCCGCGTCGTCGCCGAGGGCACACCGGAGGAACTCAAGTCCCGGCTGGGCGGTGACCGGCTCGACGTGGTGCTCCACGAGGCCGCCGCGCTGGACCGGGCCGCCGCCCTCATCGGCCGGGTGACCGGAGAGCGGCCCGAGGTCGAGGCCGACGCGCGTCGGATCGGCGTCGGTGTTCGCAACCGGGTCGCGGCCCTCACCGAGGTGGTGAGGGCGCTGGAGGAGGAGGGGATCGAGGTGGAGGACGTCGCGCTGCGCCGACCGACCCTGGACGAGGTCTTCCTGCACCTGACCGGCGGTCATGAGGACCGCGGCGACCGCGATGGCCACGGGGACCGCCGTGGCCGTGATGGCGTCGGTGAAGCCGGTGAAGTCGGTAATGGCGGTGGCGTCAGTGACGCCGGTGTCGACCGTGACGTCAGTGACGGAGGTGACCGCGACGCCGGTGGCGGTGACGGTCACGACGTTCGTGGGAAACACGGTGACAGCGGGGACCACGGCGAGCACGGAGAGCACGAAGAACGCGACGACCGAGTGGGGGAGAGCCGATGAACGACACCGTCATCCAGGGCGCAGTATCCGCGCCCGCCGACCGGCTGCGCTGGGCGCTGGCGGACGGGTGGACCATCGCCCGGCGCGACGTCGTCCACTGGCTGCGCCAGCCCGGCCAGCTCGTCGCGGGACTGCTGTTCCCCGTGGTCATGGTGCTGATGTTCGGGTTCCTGTTCGGCGGGGCGATGACCGTGCCCGGCGGCGGGGACTACCGGGAGTTCCTGATGCCCGGCATGTTCGCCATGGCGATGGTCTTCGGGGTGGGCGAGACGGTCACCGCCGTGTCCCAGGACGCCGCGCGCGGGGTCACCGACCGGTTCCGCTCCATGCCCATGGCGCCTTCGGCCGTCGTGGTGGGCCGGTGCGCGGCGGACATGCTCCGGTCGGCGATCACCCTGTTCCTGCTGGTCCTGTGCGGCCTGCTGGTGGGGTGGCAGTGGAACGGCGGCATCGGTGAGGCCGCCGCCGGGATCGGTCTGCTCCTGCTGCTGCGCTTCTCGCTGGTGTGGGTGGGCGTCTACGTGGGCCTGGCCGTGCGGGGCGAGGGCGCACTCGGGGCCGTGCACATGCTGGAGTTCCCGCTGGGTTTCCTGTCCAACGCCTTCGTGGCGACGGCGTCCATGCCGGTGTGGCTGGGCGCGGTCGCGGACTGGAACCCGCTGTCGTCCACGGTCGCCGCCACCCGGGAGCTGTTCGGCAACCCGGGGTGGGGCGGGGAGAGCTGGATCGCGCAGAACGCGGTGCTCATGGCGGTGGTCTGGCCGCTGGTGCTCACGGCGGTCTTCTTCCCGCTGTGCGTGCGGCGGTTCCGGGCACTCGGCCGCTGAGGGCTCAGGCGTCGGGGCCCGGGCCCGGGACTTCCTCCAACGCGGTGAGGAAGGCCCGGGCCCGCCTGCGTTGGCGTGCGGTGAGCGGCATCGCCACGAACAGCATGAGGGGGAACACCACAAGGCCCACGACGCTGCCCCAGAACCCGGGCCCGGTGGTGCTCATCGTTACCGACCACAGGTTCAGCGCGAGGCCCAGACCGAAGATGGTGGCCATGGTCTTGGGCCAGTAGGGCTGCCTCAGCACGGTCTCGGCCTGATGACGGGCGATCTGGTTGACCACGGGGTCAGCTCCGGGGGTTCCCCGGCGGACCAGCCGCCCGGCTTCACGCAGCCTGGCCCGGTCAGTTTCCGGCGGAAGGGGCTCTTTGGGCATCACCCGCACCATGAGCACGGCGAACACGCCCATGCCCGCGCCGAAGAACACACCGAGGGCTACCCCGGCCCCCACGAGCCGGAGTGGGTCGGAGATCTGGGTGGTGGACCCCAGAGTCACCGCCATGATGGTGCCGAAGGGGATTCCGGCGAGGATTCCGTTGACGACCCCGTAGCCGACCGGGTTGCGTCGGGCGTAGGCACGGATACGGACGAACAGGGGAGGGCGCTGCTCGTTCATCGGCTCGCCTTTCCGTACGCGGTTTCGTGGAGTGCGCGGAACCTACGTGCTCTTCCCACCAGCCGGGTCTGGAACGGGACCAGGAGCAGGGCCGCTCCGAAGAAGGCGAGGCAGTTGGCCTGGAGCGCCATCTGGTTCAGGTCGCCCGCTCGGGCGCCCGACGCGAAGGCGGCGGCACCCATCGCGAGCATCAGGACGCAGGAGGCGACGGGGATCAGCCGCAAGGCCGGGGAGGACAGGTGCCCCGCGTTCCAGAGGATGGTGTCCGCCCATGCCCGGGCCACCTGGTCGGTCCAGGCATCGTTGCTGAGCACACCTTCGTTCACCAGTGCCCTCGCGGTCCGTGCCTGTGCTGGCGTGGTCCACGGAGGAAGCCGTCCCGGCCGTACCGGCCCTCGGACGGACAGGAGGGGGAGCAACAGAGAGAGGGGGAGGACGGCCAGGCCCACGGTCGCGGCCGCGGGCGACAGGACCGCCGCGAACTCCCCCCACCCCCGGAACACTCCGGAGACGTCCTCCGAGACGTCGAAGAGCATCATCGCTCCGCCGTTGAGGGCCTGGGACCCCAAGAACACGCCGAAGAAAACCGCCAAGGCCGTCACCCAGCGGCCGTACGACCGGGCGTAGCCCTCACCGACGTTCGGGACACGGACGTTCGGGGGCTGGTGCACGCATCCTCCGCGGGCCCGGGGCAGGGGGAAACGCGGTCGGGCCGGTGCCGCGCCTGCCTGAATCCTAGACGAGACAGGGCATACCGGGCGCGGCGTGACCGTCTCCGGCCGCGCACGCGTTTCCATGTACGGTCCACCGTCACCGGCTGCCGCGCTGGGCTCCGCCTTCCGGCCCCGGCGACCAGCGGCACGACCCCCTCAGTCCTCCGACAGCCACTCCGACCCCTCCGGCCACTCCGGTTCCTCCACCCCTCGCGGTCCCTCCAGCGGCAGCCGCACCGTGAACGTGGTTCCCTCACCGACGACGCTCTCCACCGCCACCGACCCGCCGTGCAGCTCCACCAGGTTGCGCACGATGGCCAGCCCCAGCCCGCTCCCGCCGGTGCGCCGGTTGCGCGACTTGTCCGCCCGCCAGAACCGGTCGAACACGTGCGGCAGGTCCTCCGCCGGGATGCCCACACCGGTGTCGGCCACCTCGACGACCGCCTCCCCGCCCGAGCGGCGCGCCCGCACGGTCACCGTTCCGGGCGCCGGGGTGTGCCGCAGCGCGTTCCCCAGCAGGTTCCCGACCACCTGCACGAGCCGGGTCCGGTCGGCGACCACCACCACGCCCCCGGCCTCGTCTCTGGCTTCGTTCCCGGCCTCCGCCACCAGCCGCAGCCCGGCCCCGGCGGCCCTCAGCCGCTGGCTGTCCACCACCTGCTCCACGAGCGCCCCGGCGTCCACCGGCTCCGGGGACAGCCGCAGTTTGCCCGCGTCCGCCAGCGCCAGGTCCTGGAGGTCGTCGACGATGTCCTGGAGCAGCAGCGTCTCGCCGACCAGCATCCCCATCCGCTCCCGGTCCAGGTCGGCGACCCCGTCCTGGGCCGCCTCCAACCAGCCGCGCAGATTGCTCAGCGGCGTCCGCAGTTCGTGCGAGACGTCGCTGACCATCGCCCGGCGCTGCTTCTCCAACCGCTCCAGGTGCTCGGCCATCTCGTTGAACGCGTCCGCCAGCTGGCCGAGCTCGCCGGAGTCGCGCACCTCCACCCGCGAGTCCCCCCGCCCCTCGCGCATCCGCCGCACCGCGTCGGTCAGCGCGCGCACCGGGCGGACGAGCCGCGTGGACACCGCCACGCTCACCACCACCGTCAACACCAGTACCAGCAGCACCACGCCGAAGACCCGAACCAGGCCCTCGCCGGTCAGCGGCACGACGCCCGACGACTCCGCCTCGGGGTCGTCGGTGAACAGCAGCGCCGCCGGGGCCACGTAGGGGTCCAACTGCTCGCGCCGGGCGGAGTCCAGGCACGCGGAGGTGCGGGCGTCGAAGCGCGGCGGCTGGGGCGCCCCGGACCCCCAACCGCCCATCTCCTCGGGAACCGCCCCCGGGGTCGGGACCTCCTGGGGCACCAGAGGCGGCGACGGCTCCTGCGACGGCGCCGGTTCGTCCCGCACGGGAGGCGGGACCGAGCCCACGGCCGGGTCCCGCTCCGCCTCGGACGGTTCCCCGGGCACGGGGACCGCGCCGCCGCCGGGATCGTCCGGCACCTCTCCGGGATCGTCCGTGTCCTCCTCGGGCACCGAGGGCTCACGCGGGGCGCGGGCCTCGTCCGCGAAGCCCCCGGAGTCCGTCGCGGAGCCGCCGGGGTCCGTCGCGAAGGTCGTGGGATCGGCCGCGGAGCCCCCGGGGACCGCCGCCGAGCCGACGGAGAACGCCACGGGGACCCCGAGGGCCCCGTCCATCCGGTACTCCGCCTCGGCCTCCTCGGGATCCTCCACACCCAGGCAGGTCCTGACCAGACCGTTCAGCTCCTCCAGCGCCTCCCGCTCACCGTCGGACGGCTCCTCCAGCGCCTCCAGCCCGCAGTCCAGCCACGCGTACCGGTCCGCCTGGGCCACGGTGACGGCGGGGCGTCCGCTGGGCCCGGCCTCCACCTCCACCGCCATCCCGTACAGGTCGCGCAGGCAGGAGGCGGTGTGCTCCGCCCTCTCGGCCAGATGGAGCCGCTCCACCTCCGACAGCGCGAACGGCCCCACCGCGCGGGGGTCGATGCGCCCGGCGACGTCGGAGGCGAGGGTGACGTCCACCGCCAGCGGATCGACCACCGAGGTCGTCCGCGGCGGAAGCGGCCGGACCTCCTCGGCCGAGTCCGCGATCAGCCCGCGGTTCTCGGTGGTCAGGACGATCCGCCGCCCCGTGTCCTCGGACAGGCGTTCCACCGTCTCGCCCACGCCGTCCCACCCTGGGTGGGCGGCGGCGTAGGCGACGAGCGCGTCGTGGATGCGGGTGTCCACGGCCAGGGTCTCCCCCTGCTGCACGGTGAGCGACTCCGACGTCCTCTGCACCGCCAGCCACGCCGTCGCGAAGATCGAGCAGACCGCCACCAGCACCGAACTCGCCAGCAGGCGCGCCAGCAGGCTGTGCCGCAGCGCGCCCCTACGCCGACCGGTCATCGGTCTTCCCGACGAGCTTGTAGCCGACGCCGTACACGGTGACCAGCCGCACCGGTCTGCGCGGGTCCGGCTCCAACTTCCGGCGCAGGTTCTTCACGTGCACGTCGATGGTGCGCTCGGTGATGAACCGACTCATGCCGTGGATGTGCTCCAGCAGCTGCGCGCGCGTCAGGACCCGGCCCGGCTGGGCGGCGAGCGCGGCGAGCAGCTGGAACTCGGCGGGCGTGCACGTGATCGGAGTTCCGTCCACCCGCACCGCGTGGCGCGACGGGTCCACCGAGACCGGGCCCGCGTGCAGCACCCGGTCCGCGTCGGCGGGGTCCCTGCGCGAGCGGCGCAGCAGCGTGCGCACCCGCGCCATCAGCTCGCGCGGGCTGTAGGGCTTGGTGACGTAGTCGTCCGCGCCCAGGTCGAGCCCGGTGAGCAGGTCCTCCTCGGTGGAGCGGGCGGTGAGCATCAGCACCGCCACGTCGGACTCCGCCCGCAGGGCCCGGCACGCGTCGAGTCCGCTCATGACCGGCATCATCACGTCGAGGACGACCAGGTCGGGGCGGTCCCGGTGGTGCGCCGCGACCGCCGCGCGCCCGTCGTGCACGACGCGGACGAAGTGCCCCTCGTGCTCCAGGTAGCGCCGGATCAGGTCGGCCTGGTTGACGTCGTCCTCGGCGACCAGCACATGCGCGCACACGGTGACCTCCGATCGGCTTCCGGCCCGGTCGGGCCTCGGTGCGGCTCGATCGTACGCGTGCGCGCGAGGGCGCCGGAGCGGGCCGGTGGAGCCCCCGCAGGTCATCACACAGGTCCCACACGACGGGCACACGGGTTCTTCACATTCGTCGGCCAGTGTTCGTTGTCGTCCGGAGCGCGAGCACACCGGACGCCTCCCCGAACGAAGCCGGACGGAAACCCCATGCGCCCAACGATGCCCGTAAGCCCCACCCGGACTCTGACGTCCCTCGCGGTCACCGCTGCCCTGGTAGCGCTCACGGCCTGCTCGTCCACTCCGGCCGACGAACCGGCGTCGGAGGAGGCTCCCGTCGACGCAGCCGGGAACGGCGTCGAGGGCGTGGAGATCGCGACGGTCGTCGGCGACGGGATCGACGTCCACGCCGAGCCCGGCGGCGAGGAGGTGCTGCACACCCTCGCGAGTCCGAACGACTTCGGGGTGGAACGCGCGTTCCTCGTCGAGCGCAACGAGGGCGAGTGGCTCCAGGTCCTGCTGCCGGTCCGACCGAACGGCAGCACGGGCTGGGTGAGGAGCGACGACGTGTGGCTGACCTCCACGGAGTACCGCGTGGAGGTCGACACCGGCGACTTCGAGTTCACCGTCTTCGACGGGGACGAGGAGGTGCGCACCGGAGTGATCGGCACGGGGGAGGGCGAGACCCCCACCCCCGAGGGCCGCTACTACTTCACCGAGCTGCTCCAGCCGCCGGACCCGGAGGGGCCCTACGGGGTCTACGCCTTCGGCCTGAGCGGGTTCTCCGAGACGTTGGAGACGTTCGCCGGCGGGCCCGGCCAGCTCGCCGTGCACGGCACCAACGACGAGGACGCCCTGGGCCGCGAGATCAGCCACGGGTGCGTCCGGGTCTCCAACGAGGACATCACCTGGATGGCCGAGAACCTGCCGATCGGCACCCCGGTCGAGATCTCCGGCTGAGGCGACCGGCTCCGGACCGCCGCGCGGGACGGTATCCCGCGCACACGAACCCACACACGAGGACCGACATGCGTCTGAAGAACTACCTGATCGTCGCCGGTTTCGCGGCCGCCGCCCTGTTCGGCGGCAGCCCCGTCTGGGCCGACGAATCGTCCGTCCCGGTAGCCACCCCCGCCCCGGCCGAGTGCTGGGGCGCCTCCGCGGAGCCCGCGCCGCCCGCCGAGGACTCCGGTGCCGGGGCCCCGTCCGAGGAGTCCGGCGGGTGGGCGCCCGGCGCGGGGGCCGAGCCGTGCGAGGACCCGGCCCAGCCGGGGGAGGAGCCCACGCCGCCCGCTGAGGAGCCCACCCCGGCCGAGGAGGACGAGGCGGCCGAGCAGGAGCAGCGGGACCGCGAGCGGGAGATCGAGGAGGCCGCAGCCCCCGTCCCCATGCCCGCGGACCCGAACTACACCGGCTGACCGCCGGTCCACGACCGGTGTCACCCCGTGGCGCGCACGGGGTGACACCGCGTGTACGGGGCCGGTTCCCTCAGGAGGCCCCGGAGCCCCGGACGGCGCCGTCCGCCGCCGCGGGGAGTTCGACCGACTGCCGGTGCCGGAACACGTTGAGCGGGTCCCACCGCTCCTTCACCCGCTGGAGCCGGGGGTAGGAGTCCTTGTAGTAGAGCTTCGACCAGCGGTCCTTCGAGGTGTTCCAGGCCGGGTCGCCGAGGTCGACGTCCGGGTAGTTGACGTAGCACCCGTCGGTGGCGTCGCCGACCACGGGGACCCCGCCGGTGGAGGCGAACGTCTTGCGGTAGGTGTCGCGGATCCACGCGATGTGCCGGGCCACGTCGGACTCCGGCTCGGTGCGCTTCCAGTAGACCTGGTACTGCACCTTGAGCACGGAGTCGCGCTGGGGCACGGCGGTGTCCCACGGCGGCTGGTTGACGGCCCCGCCGTAGGAGTCCACCTGGATCAGGGCCTCCTTGTTGACGTAGTCGGTGTAGTGCTCCTTGCCCAGGTAGGCCCACATGGCCTCGATCTGCGCCGGGCTGAACGGCTTGCGCAGGTAGGCCGACTTGTACTTGCCGCACTGGTTCTCCCCGGAGCCGTTGAGCACCTGGGTGGCCGTCAGCCAGGGCAGCTTCCGGGGGGTCTGCATGCCCTGGACCGCGGGGTGCTCCCCCATGGGGGTCGTCATCTGCCCGGACTTCGGTGCGATCCGGCCGTCGACGGCGTCCAGGAACTCCTCCATGGCCCGCCCGCCCTCGGAGTCGTCGGCGTCGACCTGGGCGACGAGGCCGATCTCCCCGTTGCTGACGTGGTTGAGCTTGAGCAGCGCGAAGAGCCTGCCGGACGCCTCGTCCGGGTCCTGGTGGTCGCGGAAGTACTCGCCGTACGCCGTGACCAGGGCGGCGAAGTCCTCCTTGGTGAAGTCTGACCACTTCCACGAGAGGCCGCTGAGCAGCACGTTCGACGGGGGTTCGGGCAGGTCGCGGAACCAGAACCGGGTGACGATCCCGAAGTTCCCGCCGCCGCCCCCGGTGTGCGCCCACAGCAGCTCCCGGCGGTCGGGGTCGGGGTCGTCCCGGGTGGCCAGGACGAGTCCGACCGAGCGGTCGGGGCGCACCACCGCCACCTCCACCGCGTACAGGTAGTCCACGGTGAGCCCGTACTGGCGGGAGAGCAGACCGTAGCCGCCCCCGGTGATGTGCCCGCCCACGCCCACCGAGTAGCAGGACCCGCCCGGCAGGGCCCTGCCGCTGAGCGGGTACAGGTGGCTGTAGCCGTGCCAGTTGGTGGCGCCCGCCTCCACGCAGTACGCCTCCAGTCCGGGGTCGTAGCCGATCCCGCACATGGGGCTGACGTCCAGGATCACGCGGACGTCGTCGCCGCAGACGAAGTCCTCGTAGCAGTGGCCGCCCGAGCGCACCGTGATCCGTGTGCGGTCCGTGTCCGCCGTCGTCTGGTTGACCGCCTCGGACAGGGCGCGGGCGGCGCCCTCGGGCGTGGCCACCATCCGCACGTAGTCGGGACGGGCGATCCAGCGCTGGTTGAACCCCCGGTCGAGCGCGGGATAGCGCTTGTCGGAGGGCTTGACGGTGGTCAGGGGAGGGATGCCGTGGTCGTGGGACATGTGAGCCGCCTGAGCTGCGAGGACAACGAGACGCCATGGGGTTACCCAGGGTGATCGGATGCGAAAAGCGGCCGGTGCGCCCTGTGTGGTTACGGACGGTGATGGAGGTCCGTAAGGGGCGGGAGCCGGTCGCCGAAAAGGCTTCTGGTGCGCATCCGCCCCCCGACGGTCGGAACCGGCCCCGCCGAGCCCCGGGCCCCGGGCCCACCCGCGGCTCGCCGGTCCGCGTCCGGGCCGGGCGCGGGCGGCTGACCTACGCTGGCGCCATGACTGATCTGCCGCAGCGCTGTGACGCCGTGGTCGTGGGGGCGGGCATGGCCGGACTGGTCGCCGCCGCCGACCTCGCCGCCGCCGGGCTCGACGTGACCGTCGTGGAGGCCGGGGAGTCCGTGGGGGGACGCGTCCGCAGCGACGTGCGGGACGGCTACGTGCTCGACCGCGGCTTCCAGATCCTCAACACCGCCTACCCGGCCGTGCGCCGCCGCCTGGACCTGGACGCCCTGCGCCTGCGGTCCTTCCCCAAGGGGATGGCCGTGCGCACCGACCGGGGGCTGCTGCGGCTGCACCCGTCGCCCTCCGGCGCCCTGTCGTCGCTGTCCCTGCTCTCCGGCTCGATCGTCCGCCCCTCCGACCTCTTCCGCCTGCTGCGCGCAGTGGCCGCGGACGCCCTGGAACCGGCCGACCGGATCAAGGCCAGGCCCGAGACCGACACCATCACCGCGCTGCGCCGCCTCGGCCTGGGCAAACGGGCCGTGAACACCCTGGTGCGCCCCTTCCTGACCGGCGTCTTCCTGGACGAGTCCCTGAGCACGTCCAGCAGGGTCAACGACCTGGTATGGCGCAGCTTCGCGCGGGGTCGGCTGGCCGTTCCGGAGGCGGGCATCCAGGCCGTCTCCGACCAGCTCGCGGCGCGCGCCGGGAGCGCGCGGTTCCTGTTGGGGACGCCCGCGCACGAGGTGGCGCCGGGGACGGTGCGCACCGAGGCGGGCACCGTGCGGGCCCGCGCCGTCGTGGTCGCGGTCGGCCCGGGCGCGGCGCCCAGGCTCCTGCCCTCGCTGCCCGCGCCGGTGCTCAACCCCGCCACCACCTACTACCACTCCCGTCCCGCCGGACCCGACGACGACCCGCTCCTGCACGTGGACGGGCGCTCCCGGCGCAGCGGGACCAGGCTGAGCAGCGTCATGGTGCTGACCGCCACCGCCCCGTCCTACGCGCCGCCCGGCCGGGCGCTGATCGCCTCCTCCACGGTGGGCCCCCACCAGCCCCCGGAGGCCGAGGTGCGGGCGGAGGCCGCCGGAATCCTGGGCACGCGCGACGGGGACTGGGAACACCTGGAGACGGTGCACGTGCCCGACGCCCTGCCCGCGGCGCCGCCGCCCCTGGGCGATTTGCGCCGTCCGGTCCGCCTGGAGGAGGGCCTCTACGTCGCGGGCGACCACCGCGACACGCCCTCGCTCCAGGGGGCGCTGGTCAGCGGGGCGCGGGCCGCCGCCGCGGTCCTGGCCGACCTCGACGGGCGGTGAGCCCGGCGCGGCCGCGCGTACGAGTCCGTGCGGACGGCCGCGTCGGCCGCGCGGAACGGTTCCGCGCGCTGCCTCAGGTGACCAGGATCTGCGGCGAGACCGTCTTGAGCATCGCGTCGGCCCAGATCATCTGCCGCAGCGACTGCGGGTGGCACCGCTTGGTGAGCGCCAGCAGCTCGGCGTCCGCGGTCACCTGCGCGCCCTGCCCGAGCAGGTCCCAGTCCAGGGACACGCCCGCCGCCATGCGGTACAGCCGTCGCAGGTCCGCCAGGAGCAGCAGGTCGGGGTCGGAGTCGTCCCCCGGCAGCTCGCCCGCCTCCTCGGTGGGCGGGTCCGGGTTCTCCGGTTCCGGCTCCCCGAGGTCCAGTCCGTAGCGGGCACCGGCCTCGGCGATCTCCCGCACGTGCTCACGCGACCAGCGGACCAGGTCCCGGGCCACGTGGTGGATCTCCTGCTCCTTCTCGTGCCGGTCGGCGATCCTGAGCAGTTCCCCGGCCAGGGCGCTCTCGGCGTCGTGCAGTTCGCGCAGGGCCACGGTGATCCTCATCGCGCACCTCCGGTGACGTTCTCCTCGGAGGCGGCGTCGGGGCCGCCCGCGGTCTCGGGCACCCCGCCGCCGACCGGCCGGGACGCGGTCGTCGTCGGCGCGGGTGCCGGTGTGCCGTCCCCGGCTCCCAGGGGCCGCAGCCGGGCCGCCGAGGTCTTGAACAGGGGCTGTTTGGACACCGGGTCCCAGTCGGTGACGGTCGTCTCGTTGGCCGCCCGGTCCCGGTCGGGGGAGCCGCCGTCGGCGTCCCTGTCCCAGTAGCCGTAGTGGAACGGGACGAACAGCACCCCGGGGCGGATGTCGCTGATCCGCGCCTGCGCCCGGACCACCCCGCGCGGCGAGGCCACCTCGACGGGGTCGCCCTCGGAGATCCCGGCCTCCCTGGCGTCGGAGGGCGAGACCTCCACCCAGACCTCGGGGGCAGCCCCCTGCAACTGCGGTGCCCGCCCGGTCTTGGTCCGCGTGTGGAAGTGGTAGAGCGTGCGGCCGGTGATCAGCGCGAAGGGGTACTCCCCGCTCGGCTCCTCGTGCGGCGGCAGGTACTCGGCGGCCTTGATGATCGCTCGGCCCTCGGGGTTCATCGCCTTGTACTCGGTCGGCTCCAGCGGCGCCCCGGTGACCAGGTCGCGGCCGTAGCTCTCGCACTGGTCGGGCGCCGCCCAGAACCGGCCGTCGGCGTACAGGCGCTCGGTGCCGTCCGGGTTCTGGTCGTTGCAGGGCCACTGCACGCCGCTGCCGCCGCGCAGCTTGCCGTAGGTGAGGCCGGTGTAGTCGCACGGCCGTCCGGCGGTGGCCTCCTTCCACGCCTCGAAGGCCGACTCGGGGTCGTGCCACTGCGGGAACGGCGCACCGTCGTTGTCGCGGAAGTCCATCCGCCGGGCGTAGTCCAAGAAGATGTCCAGGTCCGACCGGGCCTCGCCGGGCGGCTCGACGGCCTTGTCGGACAGGTGGACGGTGCGGTCGGTGTTGGTGAACGTGCCCGTCTTCTCGCCCCAGGTCGCGGCGGGCAGCACCACGTCGGCGAGTTCGGCCGTCTCGGTCAGGAAGATGTCCTGCACCACCAGGAACAGCCCCTCCCGCGCGAGCACCGAGCGGATCCGCGCCAGCTCGGGCAGCGACACCGCCGGGTTGGTGGCGCTGACCCAGAGGAACTTGATCGACCCCTTCTCGGCGTACCGCATGATCTGCATCGCGTGCGTGGGCGGCGCGTAGTGCGGGATCTGCATGGGATCGAGGTTCCACACCGCGGCGAGGTCGCTGATGTGGTCGTCGTTGCTCCAGTTGCGAAAGCCCGTGAGGTCGCCGTCGGCGCCGCACTCGCGCGTGTTCTCCGCCGTGGGCTGCCCGTTCATCTGGAGGACGCCCGCGCCCGGCCTGCCGAGCATGCCGCGGATCAGGTGGATGTTGTTGACCTGCACGGACGCGGCGGTCGCCTGGTGCGACTGGTAGAAGCCCTGGAGCACGGTCGACATCAGCCGCTCGGCGCCGCCCAAGAGCGCGGCGGCCTCGCGGATCCGCTCCTCGGGGACCCCGCAGATCTCGGCGGCGCGCTCGGGCGGGTACCCCTCCACCTCCGCGACCAGGGAGTCGTAGCCGACCGTGTGGGCCTCGACGTAGTCGTGGTCGACCATGTCCAGCCGGATGATCTCGTGCAGGATGCCGTTCATCAGCGCGACGTTGGTCCCCGGCAGCGGCGCCAGGTGCAGCGCGGCCTCCCTCGCCACCGGGGTCGGCCGGGGGTCGACGCACAGGATCCGGGGCGGGTTGGGCCCGGCCAGCCGGTCGAGCACACGCGTCCACAGCACCGTCTGGGTCTCAGCCATGTTGTGGCCGTACAGGGCGATGACGTCGGCGTGGTCGATGTCGGTGTAGGAGCCGGGCTGCCCGTCGCAGCCGAACGACTCCTTGAGCGCGGCGGCGGCGGTGGCCGTGCACAGCCGGGTGTTGCCGTCCATGTGGTTGGTGCCGATCGCGCCGTGCCCGATGGCGGCGAGCGTGTAGTACTCCTCCAGGAAGAGCTGCCCGCTGGTGTAGAAGCCGATCGCGCTGGGGCCCTGCTCGTCGAGCAGCTCCCTGCTGCGCCGCACGACCAGGTCCATCGCGGTGTCCCAGTCGGTCTCGACCAGTTCGCCGTCCCGGCGCACCAGGGGCCGGGTGAGCCGGTCGGGTGAGTGGTTGGCCTGCCACCCGTAGAGGTCCTTGGGGCCCAGGCGCCCGTGGTTGACCCGGTCGCCCTCGCGGCCCCGCACCCCCACGATCCGGTCGTCCTTGACCGCGATGTCGAGCGCGTCGCCGTTGGAGTGCAGGATCGACGCGGACTGGACCCAGCGGTCCACCTGGTCGGGGACCACCCCCTCGGCCAGATGACCGTCCACTCTGGCCGGCCACTCCTGACCGGGCCCGTACGGGGTGCGCGACCCCCATGGTTCGGCGATCCTGTCCCTGGACGGCACCGACACCACCCCTTCCCGTGCGGCCGAAACGCGTGAACGCCGCTACCCGGGGGGCAAACGCGTAAACGGCACGGGACCCGGCGCCGCCTCGGCCCGTGGCCGGACGGAGCGAACGGTGGCTCACTAGGTTGCTCATTAGGTGGTGCATTAGGTGGCTCACTGGAATGGCAACGAGCAACCTAGTGAGCCAGGCCCGGTGTCGGGGAAACAGGCGTGCGTCAGGACGTCCCGGTTGCGGCCAGGGGAAAAGGTCCGGCCGGTCGCGCCCGGCCCCGGCTCAGGGCAGGTGCACCATCTCGGCGATCCGGCCGGCCGCCTCCCGCACGGCGGCGCCGAAGGGGGCGGGGTCGTCCAGCTCCAGGAGCGAGACGCCGACGCTGGCCACCGGTTCGGAACTCCTCCCGACCACCGCCGCCGACACCCCGGTCACCGCGTTGGTCACCTCTGCGTGGGAGACGGCGTAGCCCCGCTCGCGGGCCAGGGCGACCTCCTCGCGCTCCCCGGGCCGGGGCGGCATGGCCGCGAGCAGTGCCAGTCCGGCCGATCCCTTGTCGATGGGATCGACCCGCCCGGTCCGGAAGGCGATGTGGGCCGTGGCCCCGCGCGGTTCCACCACCATCAGGGCGCGCGCCTCGCCCTCACCCTCGGGAACGACGAGGTGCGCGGTGGCCGCCTGCGACTCGGCCAGCTCGGCCAGGACCGGACCGGCGACCTGGCGCAGGTCCGCCTCCACCGACTCGGCCAGCGCGACCAGTCCGGGCCCCAGGGTGATGCGCTTGAAGGGGCCGCGTTTGCACAGCCGGTGCTCCTCCAGCGTGCGCACCAGCCGGTGGGCGACCGTGCGGTGCACCCCCACCCCCTCGGCGATCTCGGTGAGCGACAGTCCGTGCGGACTGCGGCTGAGCAGCTCCAACACCTCGATCCCGTTGTGCAGGGTCTTGGACGTCCGGGTGTTGGGCCTGTCGGCCGGTGTCTCGGGCATCTGGCTCCTCTCGCACCGCGAAGATACACCTCCCGCCTCTTGACGCAGGTGACGTGTGACACATACGTTAAGCCTTAATTGCACTCCTAGTGCGATTATCGCACACTGAGGGGGAGGTCATGGACGGTTCGCTGGTCACCGGCATCCACCAGCTCTACGCGCGCCAGTCCCACCTGATCGACGGCGGCCACGCCGACGCCTGGGCGCGGACCTTCGCCCCCGACGGCGAGTTCCACTCACCGACCTATCCCGCGCCGGTCGTGGGGCGCGACCGCCTGCGGGCCTTCGCCGAGGACTTCGCGCACGCGGCCCGGGAGGCGGGCGAGGTGCGCCGCCACGTGGTCACCAACCTCTTCGTGGAGTCCGCGGACACCACACACGCGCAGGTCAGCGCCTATCTTCAGGTCATCGGCACCCGTGTGACGGGCGACACCGCAATCCTGAGGTTCACCACCCTCAGCGACCGGCTGGTCCACGACGGACAGGACTGGCGCATCGCGCGCCGGGACGTCCGGCGCGACGACACCGCCTGAACCCCGGCCGCGCCCGACCGGACCCGCGCCCACCGCACCCGCTGAACCCCGGCCGCGTCACGACCGGCTCCACCGCACCCGCCCCCACCAGACCCGGACCCGCCACCCGGTCCCGTCCCACCAAGGAAAGGCCGCACACCATGACCCAGCACGAGGGCACCGGCCCCGCCCGCGTCGTCCACCGCGTGATGGAGGCCGTCCACCCCGAGATGACCGGCCGCACCGCGGTCGTCACCGGGGCGGCGCGCGGCATGGGCCGCAGCTTCGCCGCGGCCCTGGCCACCCGCGGCGTCAACGTCGTCGCCGCCGACATCAACGACGTCGACATGAAGCGGGTCGCCGACGAGATCAACCGCGACCTGGCCGACGGCGCCCTGAGCGAGCGGCCCGGCCGGGTCGCCCCCCGCCGCGTCGACGTGGTCGTGCCCGAGCAGCACGACGACCTCGCCCGCGCCGCCGTCGACGAGTTCGGCTCCCTCGACTACTGGGTCAACAACGCCGGGGTCTTCCCGTACGCCACCGTCGGCGAGATCACCGCCGAGCAGATGTCCGCCGTCCTCGACGTCAACGTCCAGGGGGTCCTGCACGGCGCCCAGGCCGCCGCCCGCCGCATGCGGCCCGGCGGCGTCATCGTCAACATGTCCTCGGTGTCGGCGGTGCGCGTGCGCCGGGGCCGCGCCGCCTACTGCGCGTCCAAGGCCGCCGTCGCCCACCTGACCGAGTCCCTCGCCGTCGAACTGGGCGACAAGGGGCTGCGCGTCAACTCCATCGCCCCCGGCTTCATCGACACCGAGATGACGCGCTGGCTCCAGGACGACCCCGAGGCCCTGGCCGCCGCCCTGGACAACGTGCCGCTGCACCGGGTCGGCTCCCCCGAGGAGGTCGTCGGCGTCCTGCTCTTCCTGCTCTCCGACAGCAGCCGCTACGTGACCGGGCACAGCATCGCCGTCGACGGGGGGTCCCGCCATGTCTGAGCACGTCGGCCGGCACGACCACGAAGACGAGGAGACCGCCGACGTCGTCGTCATCGGCGGGGGAGGGGCCGGGCTCGCCGCGGCCGTCACCGCAGCCGAGGAGGGCGCGCGCGTCCTGCTGTTCGAGTCCGAGTCCGAGCTGGGCGGCTCCACCCAGCTCTCGGCGGGGCTCTTCACCGCCGCCGCGACCAGCGTCCAGCGCGGCGCGGGCGTGGAGGACAGCGCCGAGCGCTTCTACCAGCACTACATGGACCTCAACCAGTGGATGCTCGAACCCGGGCTGGTCCGCGCCTTCTGCGAGAACGCCGGACCCACCCTGGAATGGCTCATCGGACTGGGCGCCGGGTTCCCGGCCCGGACCTCCACCAACGCGCACATGCCCGGCCTGACACGGGCCGGGGTCGAGGACGTCTGGCGCGCCCACGTCCCCGCCGACCAGGGGCTCGGACTGGTCCAGGTGCTCGCCGCGGCCTGCCGCCGCCTCGGGGTCGAGACCGTGCTCAACACCCGGGTGCGGCACCTGCTGTTCGAGGACGGCCGGGTGCGCGGCGTCGTCGCCGACGGCGTCACCGTCCGCGCGAACGCCGTCGTGGTCGCCACCGGCGGCCTGGCCCAGGACCCCGAACTGCTCAAGGAGTACTACCCGGACGCCCTGGAGGCGGGCGAGCACGCGTTCGTCGTGGCCGCGCCCGGCAGCCGGGGCGACCACATGCGCTTCGCCGAACAGGTGGGCGCCTCCGTGACCGGCGCGGGCTGGGGGCTGCGGCTGCCCACCGTCTACTTCCAGCGCCAGCACCACTGGCAGTCGGGGTTCCCGCCGCTCTCGCGCGTGTACGTCAACGGGGCCGGGCGCCGCTTCATGGACGAGGACGCCTCCTACGCAGTCTCCACCGGCATCATCGACGCCCAGGGCGGCTCCGCCTGGTGCGTGTTCGACGACCGGGCCCGGGCCTCGCTGCCCGCCGGGTACGCGGACTGGACCCCCGAACGCGTCACCGAGGAGGCCGACGCGGGCCGCACCCTGCGCGCCGACACCCTGGAGGAACTGGCCGCCCTCATGGGGGTTCCCGAGGCAGCGCTGCTCACCACGGTGCGGACCTGGAACTCCCAGCTGCCGAACGGGCGGGACCCGGACTTCCTGCGCCACCTGACCCTGCGCGGCAAGGGGGCGCAGACCGATCCCGAGCCCCTGGACACCGCTCCGTACTACGCGGCCCGCGTGCTCCCGGCCGAGATCGTCTGCACGCACGCCGGTCTGGAGATCGACTCCGCCGCCGCCGTGCGCGACCGCACCGGGACCGCGGTCCCCGGGCTCTTCGCCGCGGGCGAGGCGGGCGCCGGGGTCCTCGGCCCCCGCTACGTCGGCGGCGGCAACGCGGTCGCCAACGCCCTCACCATGGGCCGCGTCGCCGGCCGGGGAGCGGCGGGCGCGCGGACCGGACCCGCCCGGCGGGCGCAACCCGCCGCGTGACGGGCGGCGCCACCGGACACGCCCCGGGGCGGGGGTCCTGAGGCGCACCCGCCCCGCACCTCCCGCCCCACCGCACCGGACGCTTCACGCGGTCCCCTCGGCGCACGGCTCCCACCGTCCTCCCGACGGTCGACAGCACGCGCCCCGGCCCCCGCCATCCCCCACGACCACGGGATCGGGCGGCGCACACACCGATCCGATCCTCTCCCCAGGGAGGCAGCATGTCACTCCACCAGCAGTCGGCGTCCGGACCAGCACCGGCGCCGGAGGCGGGCTTCCAGTCGCGGATGAAGGTCATCCGCGCGGCGGTCATCGGCACCGTCGTCGAGTACTACGACTTCGGCATCTACGGCTACATGGCCACGTTCGTGGCGATGCTCTTCTTCGTCTCGGAGGACCCGACGGCGGCCCTGCTGGGCACGTTCGCCGCCTTCGCCGTCGCGTTCTTCATGCGCGTGCCCGGCGGCATCCTCTTCGGCCACATCGGGGACCGCTACGGGCGCAAGCGGGCCCTGTCATGGACCATCCTGCTGATGGTCCTGGCCACCGCCGCCATCGGAGTGCTGCCCAACTACTACACGCTCGGCGTGTGGGCGACCGTCCTGCTGGTCCTGTGCCGCTGCGTCCAGGGCTTCGCGGCGGGCGGCGAACTCGGCGGCGCCAACGCCTTCGTGGCCGAGTCCGCCCCGGCCCGCTGGCGGGCCACCCAGACCTCCCTGGTCAACTCGGGCACCTACTTCGGCTCGCTGTTCGCCTCGCTGGTGGCCCTCGCCTTCACCACGGCCTTCACCGAGCAGCAGATGCTGGACTGGGCGTGGCGCCTGCCGTTCCTGCTCAGCCTGCCCATCGGCGTCATCGGCCTCTACATCCGCAGCCACCTGGACGACACCCCGCAGTTCAAGCAGTTGGAGGACAAGGGCGAGACCGAGCGCATGCCGATCCGGACCCTGCTGGTCACCAACTGGCGGTCCGTGCTGAAGATCATCGGCCTGGGCGCGGTGATCACCGGCGGCTACTACATCGTCTCCGTGTACGCGGCCACCTACCTCCAGACCACGGCCGGGCACTCCGCCCAGCTGGCCTTCGCCTCGACCTCGGTCGCCATGGTCGTCGGCGCCGCCACCCTGCCGCTCTCGGGCTACCTGGCCGACACCATCGGCCGCAAGAAGGTCATCCTCGTCGGCAGCGTCGGGGCCGCGCTCCTGGGCTTCCCGATGTTCATGATGATGTCCGCCGGTCCGGCCTGGGCCGCGATCGTGGGCCAGACGGTGCTGTTCGTGTGCGTCTCGGTCGTCAACGGCGCCTCGTTCGTCACCTACGCCGAGATGCTGGGCGCCTCCACCCGCTACAGCGGGATCGCGCTCGGCAACAACGTCACCAACACCTTCCTGGGCGGCACCGCGCCCTTCGTCGCGACCTGGCTGATCAGCGCCACCGGCCAGCCGCTGGCACCCGCGGGCTACTTCGTCCTCACCGCCCTGGTGACGCTGGTGACCGTCCTGTTCGTCACCGAGACCCGCGGCACCGAACTGCCGATCGACTGAGAGGGGGAGGGACATGAGGACAGCGGACGCGACGAGCGGCGGAACCGGACACGGACTGGCCGGGCGGGTCGTCCTGGTGACGGGCGCCGCGGGCGGCATGGGCAGGGCCGAGGCCCTGGCACTGGGACGCGAGGGCGCCCGGGTCTGGGTGGCGGACCTGGACGCGGAGCGGGGCGAGGACACGGCCCGCCAGATCGGTGAGCTGGGCGCGACGGCCCGGTTCGCCCGCCTGGACGCCGCCGACCCGGACGACTGGGCGCGCCTGCGCGACCGGATCGCGGACGAGGACGGCGGACGCCTGGACGGGCTGGTCAACAACGCCGGGGTCAGCCACCGCTTCGGGATCGCCGACACCACGGACGAGGACTGGCGCCGCGTGCTCGACGTCAACCTGTCCAGCGTGTTCTACGGAATGCGGTCCATGGCCCCGCTGCTGCGCGCGTCGGGGTCGGCCTCGGTGGTCAACGTGTCCTCCATCGCCGGGATGACCGGCTACTTCTCCGCCTCCTACGGCGCGAGCAAGTGGGGCGTGCGCGGCCTGAGCAAGGTGGGCGCGCTGGAGTTCGCGCCCTGGGGAGTGCGGGTGAACTCCCTGCACCCCGGACTGGTGGACACCCCGCTGCTGCGCTCGGGAACCGACGACTTCGTCGAGGAGAGCCTGCGCTCGGTGCCCGCGGGCCGGGTGGCCGAACCCGGTGAGGTCGCCGACGTCGTCCTGTTCCTGCTGTCGGAGGCCTCCCGGTACGTGACGGGGGCCGAACTGGTCGTCGACGGCGGCCTGACCTCCGGCGGCCTCTACCACCGGATCACCTCGGGCCTGCGGGACGGGCCCGTCTGAGTGTCCGGACACGACTCCGGGGAGGCGCCCACCGTCCAGGTGCGCCTCCCCGGTTCCCGTAGCGCGCGGGGGCTCCGGTTCCTCCAGGGTCGCCGGAACCGGCGCGGCCCGCGGCGCCTCCGGGACCGGCACGCGGCCCGGAACCCGCACACACGGGCACCGGCCCGCGGGGCCGGGTCACCACACCCGCGCCGTGCCGGTGCCGTCAGGCGGCGGCCCGGTCGGTGACGCTCCGGACCGCCTCGACGGCCAGTCCGGGCTGGTCGACGTGGATGTAATGGCCGCTCTCCTCCGCGGTGCTGAGCCGACTCTCACCGGACACCCGGAGCCACCGCTCCTGGCCCTCGGCCCACACGCGCTCCAGGTCGGCGCCGTACTCGGGGATCTCACCGAGGTACCGGACCCCGTGCTGGATCACCTCGGTCGGGATGTCCCCGGCGGAGCGGACCTCCGCGTCGCTGTCGATGACGATGCTCTCGGGGTTCTCGCCCTCGAACACCCCGAGGTTCTGCGAGCGCACCTCGGCGCCCGGGCCGGTGGCCGACTCGGGGATCACCTCGGTGATGTCGTCGAGCATCGTCGGGGACGTGGCGTCCAGCAGCACCAGGCCCCTGACCCGGTCCTGGTGGTCGGGGGCGTAGCGGGCGGCGATCAGCCCGCCCAGCGAGTGGCCGACCAGGACGACCGGGCCGTCACCGGCGACGTCGTCCAGGACGGCGGTCAGGGTCCGCCCGGCGTCGGCGACGCTCTGGGGGCCGGGCGGCTCGTCGCTCCCGCCCTCGCCGAACCGGTCGTAGGAGCAGACCCGGTCCCCCTCGGCCAGGGTCTCCTGGAAATCGGCCATGGTGTCCAGGCCGTCGCCCATCCCGGCCATGAGGACGACGACCGGCCGCTCGTCGGCCGGGGCGCCGGAGCAGGAGACGTTCAGGGAACCGCCCTCGACGTCGAGCGTCTTGGTCCCGGTGAACAGCTCCCCGTCGGTCATCACGTCCTCCGCGGCCGACTCCAGGTCGGACTCCACCTCCTCCAGACCGGCGCCCACGTCCTCCAGACCGGACCGCACGTCGGAGCACCCGACGAGGCCGGTCCCGGCCACGGCCAGGCACAGTGCGGTCAGGGCGGTCGTCCGGACGGTGCGCGACATCGGGGCCTCCAGCGAGGGAATCGGGACGGGGGTCGTCGAGCGGCGCCGCAGGGCCGGGGAGAGGGAGTCGACCCCGCTCCCGCGGACCGGGACTCCGCGACTGGGGAAGAACCTACGGACGCTGCGGCGCCCGGGTCGTCACCGCACGGTGGACACCTGTGTGTGGCTCCTCCGGGGGACGGGCCCGACGTCTACCGGGGCGGGCCCCGCCGCCGGCCCGAGGCGGTGCCCGTTCGCCCGCGCCGAGCCGCACACCCCGCCCCCGCGCGGGGCGGTACCCGTTCACCTGCGACGACGCGCCACCCACCGGCCGTGCTACCGCGTCTGTGACGCCGGGACGCGTCCCCGCAGCCGCTTCCGGGAGACCGCCCACCGCCGCGGACGGGCGCGGGCCGCGCACCGGGGGGACCGGCGAAGGTCCGCCCCGCGCCCCCGTGTCCCCCGTGCGAGCTACGCGCAGGTGTCCTCTCCACGGTGACGACCGAGCACCACCCCGCTCCGTAGCGTTTCTCCCAGACGCGAAACCCCCAACGAAGGAATTTCGATGAGACTTGTCTGGCAGCTCCTGGCCGTCGCCGCGGTCGCCTTCATCGGCGCACAGGGAGTCATGGCGTTCCAGGACGTCCCCCTGGTCGCCCTGGTCCTGGGCCTCCTGGTCGCCGTGGCCTCGGTGTTCGTCTACCGGTGGGTGGTGCGCCGCACCGAGCGCCGCACCGTGACCGAACTGGACTGGAAGGGCGCCGCCTCCGCCACCAGCTGGGGCACCCTCCTCGGCGTCGGACTGTTCGCCCTGGTCATCGTCAACATCGTCTTCCTCGGCGGTTACCAGGTCAACGGCCTGGGCTCTCCGATGAGCGCCCTGGGACTGGTCGGCTTCATGGCCGCCGTCGCGGTGACCGAGGAGCTGATGTGGCGCGGCGTGCTGTTCCGCATCATCGAGGAGCGCACCGGCAGCTGGATCGCCCTCGCACTGACCGGCCTGGCCTTCGGCCTGGTGCACCTGATCAACCCGCACGCCACCCTGTGGGGCGCCATCGCCATCGCCATCGAGGCCGGCGGCATGCTCACCGCCGCCTACATCGCCACCCGCAGCCTGTGGCTGCCCATCGGCCTGCACTTCGGCTGGAACATCGCCGGATCCGCCATCTTCAGCACCGCGGTCTCGGGCAGCAACACCCCCCAGGGGCTGCTGGACGTCACCATCTCGGGCCCCACGATCATCACCGGCGGCGACTTCGGCCCCGAAGGCAGCATGTACTCCGTGGTGTTCTGCGTCATCGTCACCGTGGTCCTCATGTGGATCGCCCGCCGCCGCGACCGGATCGTCCCCTTCCGCCGGCGCGGCGAGCGGCCCGCCGCCACCACTACACTTCCCCAGTGACCAGTCTCCGGCGGCTCCCCGAACTGTGGCAGCGACTCGACGTCACCCTCCGGGACCTGCCCCTGGGGCTGCTGCTCCTGATCGCCTCCCTCATCCCGTCGCTGCACGGGCAGGGGACCGAGTTCGGCGGGGTGGCCGACCGCCCCCTGGACGCCCTGGGCCTGGTCGCGATCGCCCTCCAGCCGCTGCCCCTGGCCGGGCGGCGGCGGTGGCCGATCCTGACCCTGGCCCTGGTGGCGAGCGGCTTCGCCCTCGACCAGCTCAACGGTTACCACCTGTTCGCGGGCACCGCGCTGCCCATCGCGCTGGTGAGCGCCGGCGCCCACGTCCACCGGTACCGGTGGGCCACCGTGCTCGTGGCCTCGGCCGCCTACGTGGTGCTCTCGGTCGGGGTGGACCGGCTCGGAACGGGCGAGACCCCGGCCGGGTACGTGACGTTCTACGGGGCGCTGGCCCTGGCCTGGGGGGTCGGGGCGTGGCTGCGCTCCACCCGCCTCGCCGAGGCCGAACGCCGCCGCCTCGTCGCCGAGGCCACCCGCACCGCCGAACGCACCCGCATCGCCCGCGAACTCCACGACGTCGTGACCCACCACGTGACCGCCATGGTCGTGCAGGCCGAGTCGGCGCGCTACCTGACCTCAGCGCCCGACCGGCTCGACCAGACCCTGACCGCGGTCACCGACACCGGCAGGCGGGCCATCACCGACCTGCGCCACCTGCTCGACCTGCTCAACCCCGACCACTCCACCCCCGCCCCCGCCTCCGACGAAGGGCTGCTCACCGTGGTCGAACAGACGCGCCGGGCCGGGCAGCCGGTGGAGTTCAGCGAGGAGGGCACCCCGGCCTCCTCGCGCGGCAGCGCCGACCTCGTCGCGCACCGCGTCGTGCAGGAGGCCCTGACCAACGCCCTCAAGTACGCGCACGGCAGCCCCACCACCGTGCGGGTGCGCCACCGCCCCGAGGAGATCACCGTGAAAGTCAGCACCGACCACGCCGGGCCCCCGGGCGTCTCCCCCGGCGGAAGCGGGCGTGGCCTGGTCGGCCTGCGCGAACGCGTCGAGGTCCTGGGCGGCGACTTCACCGCGGGCCCGCGCGAGGGCGGGGGCTTCGCCGTCCACGCCCGCATCCCCGCGCACGCTCCGGCGGGCGACCGGGCATGAGCGCGCCGATCCGGGTCCTGGTCTGCGACGACCAGGTGCTGATCCGCACCGGCCTCGTCACCATCATCGACGCCCAGCCCGACCTGGAGGTCGCCGGTGAGTGCGGGGACGGCGCGGCCGCCGTCGAACTCGCCGAGCGGCTGCGCCCCGACGTCGTGGTGATGGACGTGCGCATGCCCGTGCTCGACGGCATCGAGGCCACCCGGCGCCTGGCCGGGGCCGGGGTGGACCGCCCCGTCAAGGTCCTGGTGGTCACGACGTTCAACCTCGACGAGTACGTCTACGAGGCGCTGCGCGCGGGCGCCAGCGGGTTCCTGCTCAAGGACGCGCCCCCGGCCCAGCTGCTGCACGGCATCCGCACCGTGTCCACCGGCGCGGCGCTGCTGGACCCCGAGGTCACGCGGCAGCTGGTGGGCAGGTACGCCGCCCGGATCCGGCCCCCCGACGCCGCCGCGGCCGACGCCCGGCTGACCCCGCGCGAGCTGGAGGTCCTGCGCCTGATCGCCAACGGCCTGTCCAACGGCGAGATCGCCGCGAGCCTGTTCATCAGCCAGGAGACCGTGAAGACCTTCGTCTCGCGCATCCTCACCAAACTCGACCTGCGCGACCGCGTCCAGGCCGTGGTCTACGCCTATCGGCAGGGACTGGTGACCTGACCCCCGCGCGGGGCGCACGCCGTTCGCCGGGCACGGGCTTGACCTTGACACGGTGACAGGGTCTTCACTCGGGTGCAGGAGGTGGTTCCGATCAACACGGCCAACACGACCCCGAAGAGCACCCGCGTCGCCGGCGCCCTGTCCGCCCAGAACACGTCGGTCCGGCTCCAGGCCGCCCTGGCGGCCGGGTCCGACCCCGACCCCTCGCTGCTGGAGCCGCTCGTCGAGCGGTGCGCGGTCGAGCCCGACTTCTTCGTACGGGACATGCTGTCCTGGGCGCTGACCCGCCTCCCGCCGGAGACCGTCCTGCCGCGGATCCGCCGGGAGCTCGTCTCCGAGCGCGTCCAGGCCCGCGCCCAGGCGTTGCACCTGCTCTCCAAGATCGGTGACGGGAGCACGCGGGCCTGGATCACCCGCGACATGCTGCGCGACGCCAACGACCAGGTCGCGCGGACCGCGTGGCGCGTCGCGGTCGCCCTCGTGCCCGAGGACGATGAGGAGAGGAGGGGCCTGGCCGGTGAACTGGTCCTCCAACTCGGTCGCGGCGACCGCGGTGTGCGGCTGAGCCTGAGCCGGGCCCTCGTCGATCTCGGCGACGTGATCGCGCCCGCCCTGGAGAGGGCGGCGGAGGACCCCGACCCGGAGGTGGCGGCGCACGCCCGTGCCACCGAGCTGCTCCGGCGGGACCCGGAGAGCGGTTTCGACGCCGCCGTCGAGGAGGCCGGACGCGTGGTCGCACTCGGCCCGGAGCGGGCCGCCGCTGCCGCCGCCGCGGTCGCGTCGGCGGACACCGGGGCGCCGGAGGCCGCCGAGACAGCGGAGGTATCCGAGACGGCGGAGGCATCCAAGACGGCGGTGGCCGCCGAGGACACGGAGGACGCGGATTGCTGATCGGTGACGTCGCCCGCCGCTCCGGAGTGAGCACCCGCATGCTCCGCCACTACGACGCCCTGGGGCTGGTGCGGCCGACGGGCCGCACCGCCGGCGGCTACCGCGAGTACTCCGACGAGGACGTCCGCAGGATCTTCCAGGTGGAGAGCCTGCGGACCCTCGGGCTCTCGCTCAAGCAGATCGGGCGAGCGCTGGAGGACCCGGCCTTCACCCCGTCCGCCCTGGTGGGCGACCTCATCCGGTGGACGCGGGAGCGTCTGACCCGGGAACGGGAACTGCTCCGGCGGCTCCGCGCGATCGACGCGTCGGAGCCCGCCGACTGGCAGGACGTCCTGGGCGTCGTCGAGCTCATGCGGGGGCTCGACGCGACCAGCGCCGCGCGCAGGCAGCAGGCCGTCCTGTCCCGGCCGGGGGACGCGTCGGTCCCCGCCGAACTGCTGGCCGGGGCGGTCCTGACCGAATCCGACCCCCACGTCGCGGGCGCCCTGCGCTGGGCGCTCGCCTGCTCGGGCGGTGACGTCCTGGCGACCCTGGCAGCCGGTGCGCGGTCGCGGGACACCGACGTCCGGCGGCGCGCGGTGCTGGCGATCGCCGGGATGCCCGGGGCCCCGGGCGCGGCCGCGGTGCTCGCGGACGCCCTCGGGGATCCGGACCCCGTGGTGGGCGGGCACGCCGCCCTGGCCCTGGCCGGGCACGGCGAGGCCGCGGCCGTACCCGTGCTGGTCGGCATGGTGGTCCACGGCCGTAGGGACGTGGAGGCGGCGGAGGCGCTGGGAGGACTGTCCCGGGACCCCGCGTGCGCGGACCGGATCACGGCCGCACTGACCGATGAGCTCGCCGCACCCGACGCGGACTCCGCGACACGGATCCGTCTCGTCCAGGCGCTGGTCGAGATCGGGGGAACCGCCGTGCGCGGGATCCTGGACCGGCTGGCCCGGGACGAGGACCGCGCCGTCGCCCTCGTCGCCTCGGCGCTGGTCGGGACCCTCCGGGAGCGGTCCTCCGGGGAGGACCGGCCCTTCGGGGAAGGGGAGGACCGGGCCGACGAGGGCCCCTGAGAGCGCGCCGCCGGGGCACCGGCGCGTCCGGTTCCGGGCGCGCTCCGCCGGAACCGGACGCACCGCTCACCGGAACGCGGCGGGAAGGGTCATCAGGTCGATCCCCCACAGCGGCGGAAGCAGGAACAGCGTCCCCGCGACCACGAAGGCGAGGGCGATGAGGTTCAGCCAGAACCCGCTCCTGACCATCTCCATGATCGTCACCCTGCCGGTGCCGAACATGATCGCGTTCGGAGGGGTGCCCACCGGGAGCATGAACGCGCAGTTCGCGGCCATCGCGCAGGGGACCATCAGCGCGTACGGGTGGATGTTCAGGGAGACCGCGAGGGCCGCCATGACCGGGAGGATCATCGTCGCCGTCGCGGCGTTCGAGGTGATCTCGGTCAGGAACAGCACGAGCGCGGTGGCGATGACGATGGTCAGGATCACGTCGACTCCGTCGAGCACGCGCAGCTGCTCGCCGATCCACGCGGAGAGGCCGGTGTCCACGAACCCCGCGGCGATGGCCAGCCCGCCGCCGAACAGCAGGAGGATCCCCCAGGGGATCTTCTTGGAGTCCTCCCACTGGAGGATCCTCCTCTCCCCGGCGCCGCGGGTCGGCAGCGTGAACAGGACCACGGTGGCGACGATCGCGATCACCCCGTCGCTGATCCCCGGAAGAAGGTCCTCCCACAGGAACGACCGGGTCACCCACATGAACGCCGTGCCGAGGAAGACGCCGAGCACGAGCTTCTCCTCGGTGGACATCCGGCCGAGGGACCTCCTCTCCTCCCGGATGATCTCCCTGCCGCCGGGAAGCTGCCTGAACCGGACCCTGAGCTTGACGCCCGTCAGGTAGAACCACGCGAGGGCCAGGAGGACGACGGCGATCGGGACCCCGAAGAGCATCCACCCGCCGAACGAGACGCTCTCGCCGAAGAGCTCCCCGGAGGTCGCCGAGAGGACGGCCAGCGGCGGTGTCCCGATGAGCGTGCCGAGGCCGCCGATGGTGGCCGCGTAGCCGATGCCGAAGACGACGGACTTCTCGAACCTGGGCAGGTCGTCGGCGAACTCCCCGCCCCGCAGCGAACGGGAGGCCTGGTACACGACCGCCAGCCCGACGGGGATCATCATCATCGTGGCGGCCGTGTTGGAGACCCACATCGACAGGAAGCCCGTGGCGACCATGAAGCCGAGGACGATGCGGCGCGGGCTCGTGCCGATCGCCGCGACGATCGAGAGGGCGATGCGCTGGTGGAGGTTCCACTTCTCCATCGCGATCGCGAGCGAGAAACCGCCGAGGAACAGGAAGATGATGTCGTTGCCGTACGCCGCGACCACGGCGTCGCCCTCCAGCGCGCCGGTCAGCGGCAGGAGCGCGACCGGGAGCAGGGACGTGACCGGGATGGGTATCGCCTCGGTGATCCACCAGGTCGCGACCCAGAGGGTGGTGGCGAGGACCGCCCGCCCCGCCGAGGAGAGCCCCTCGGGTTCGAAGAACACGAGCGTCAGCACGAACAGCAGCGGACCGAGCACCAGCCCGGTGACGCGCGCGGGCGTGTAGCCGGGGCCGGGCCCGCCGGACTCCGCGTCCGGTTCCGCGGCCCCGGGGCCGTCATGGGCGGCGGCGGGCCCGCCGCCGGAGGCCACCGGCTCGGCCCGTCGCGACCTCCCGCGTCCGGAGAACGTCAGGAGCCCTTTGATCTCCCTGTGCGACGCCCACAGGCTCTCCCACAGGGAGTAGGGGTAAGAGGTTGCCATCACTGCACCTTCTTCTGGCCCCTCGCCCGACGCGGAGCGCGGCGGGGGACCGGTTCGGGGGGTACGCGGGTCGGCATCGGCCGGGGAACGGGGCCGTGGGGACTCCGCGAGGGAAACAGGGGACCGTCGCCGGTCGTGGCACCGGCTCCGTCGGCGGCGCCCGTGGCCCGGACGGCCGTTCACGCCGCCTCGGAGCGGTCGTGTGCGGGGCCGGGAGCGGGCGGCTCCCGGGTCCGCGACCGTCGCGGGAGCCGCCCTTCCCGGGCGGTCAGTCGTGCAGGCCCCGCAGGACCTCGTAGAACTCCGCCTTGCCTTCGAGCCCGATGCCCGGGAGGTCGCCCGGCGCCACACGGCCGCGGGTGACCACCGCGTCGTCGGCGAAGCCGCCCGTGGGCTGGAACTCCCCGGGGTAGGACTCGTTGCCGCCGAGCTTGAGGGCCGCGGCGATGTGCAGCGAGAACTGGTGCCCGCCGTGCGGGATGCACCGGCGGGAGGACCAGCCGTGCCGGGCGAGCATGTCCAGGACCCGGCGGTACTCCGTCAGCCCGTAGCTCAGCGCCGGGTCGACCTGGACGAAGTCGCGGTCCGGGCGCATCCCGCCGTAGCGGATCAGGTTCCGGGCGTCCTGGAGGGAGAACAGGTTCTCGCCGGTCGCGATGGGGTTGCGGTAGTCCTCCGACAGCGTCGCGTTCAGGGCGTAGTCCAGCGGGTCGCCGACCTCCTCGTACCAGAAGAGGCCGTACCGGTCGATGGCCCGGCCGTACTCCAGCGCGGTCCGCAGGTCGAACTTGCCGTTGACGTCCACCATCAGCCGGGACCCGTCGCCGCCCAGGACGTCGATGACCGCCTCGATGCGCCTGAGGTCCTCGGCCAGGTCGGCGCCGCCGATCTTCATCTTGACGACCTCGTACCCGGCGTCGAGGAAGCCCCGCATCTCGTCCTGGAGGTCCTCCAGGGTCTTGCCGGGCGCGTAGTAGCCTCCGGCGGCGTAGACGAAGACGTCCTCGTCCGGGTCGCCGTCGCCGTAGTGGTCGGAGATCCACCGGTACAGCGGCACCCCCGCGGCCTTGGCGGCGAGGTCGTGCAGCGCCATGTCCACCACGCCGACGGCGACGGAGCGTTCGCCGTGTCCGCCCGGCTTCTCGTTGCGCATCATGACGTCCCACGCCCCGGCGGGCGAGAGTTCGCCGTTCCCGTCCAGCAGCTCCTCCGCGGCGGCCTCGCGCAGCCGCGGTAGCATCCGCTCGTTCAGGATGGCCGTGGCGTTGTACCGGCCGTTGGAGTTGAAGCCGTAGCCCACCAGGGGCCTGCCGTCGACCACCACGTCACTGACCAGTGCCAGGACCGTGCAGTCCATCCTGCTGAAGTCGATGTACGCGTTGCGCATCGACGAGCTGATCGGGATGGTGCCGACGTGGGCGGAAACGATTCGCATGGGCCTCTTCCTGCCTACTTGGTCTTATAAGAGCCTTATAAGTTATGCGGAGCCTATACTGGCCGAGACGGGGGTCACAAGGCCGTGGGCGAGAAACTGGTGAGAGAGGTCACGATGACCGGGGCGAACGTCTTCTCCAGCAAGGGCGGGCTGGCCTACACGGAGCTGCGCCGCCGCATCACCTCCGGTGAGCTCGCCCCGGGCTCACGCCTGCCGCAGTACGAACTGGCGGAGGAGATGGGCATGAGCATCACGCCCCTGCGCGAGGCCGTCAGGCGGCTGGCCAGCGAGGACTGGGTCGTGATGGACACCCACCGGGACGTCCGGGTGGCGCCCATGAGCGCCACCGAGGCGCGCGAGCTGCTGGAAGCCCGCTTCTCACTGGAGCCCTCCGCCACCGAGCTCGCCGCGCTGCGCCGCACCGAACGCGACATCGCCGCCATGCGGGCGGCCGCCGACCGGCTCCTGCCGGTCACCCGCACCTGGGGGGAGGAGGCCATCGCGGCGCACCGGGCCCTCCACCGGGCGATCTACGCCGCCTCGCACAACAGCGTGATGACCAGGCTCCTGGACGACCTGTGGGACAAGACCGACCGGTACCGGCGGATCGGCCTGGAGCTGCCCGCGGGCGCCGAGCCGCGCACCCTCGACCTCAACCAGCACCACGAGATCCTGGAGCTCGTCGTCGTCGGCGACGGCGCCGCCGCGGCCGGACTGGTGCGCTCCCACATCCGCAACAGCCTCGGAGCCGTGGTCACGGATACCCTCGAAGGCAGGGAGCGCGCCTACCACCCCATCGCCGAGCGCTCGGTCTGAGACCGCCGGAGCGCCGCCGACCCTGTGTACCACCGCTACCGGAAGCCCTCCCGCCCGCGCCGGGCGGGACGGGCGGGGCGGGCGCCACCCGTCTCGGCGGGCGCTACTCCAGGGTTTCGTCCACGAGGGGAAGGCAGGCCAGCACGTCGTCGTTGACCGCCTGTTGGAGGTCCTCCGCGTGGGCGACGTGCTCGTCCACGTCGTGGTCGGCGAACGAGACCAGGTACTCCGCGTATTCGTCGTAGACCTGGGCGTTGGGGGTGTCGGTCCGACCCAGGGTTCCGTAGCCTTCGACCATCGCGCTGTTGATCTGCTCGGGACTGGTGACGAACCCGGTGGCGGGCGCGGTCTCGGCGACCTCGCCCAGCACCCGGCAGAACTCCTCGTCGAGGAGCCCCGTGCTGGGGCTCCCGGCGATCGCCTGGCGCATCTGCTCCTGGGCCCGCTCCTCGGCCGCCGCCAGCGCCTCGATCCGGGCCTCCTCCTCCCGGTAGCCCAGGTAGAGCAGCACTCCGCAGGCGCTCAACGCCGTCATGGTCCATCCGGCCGTGATCGCCAGCCGGGACAGGCCGCGCCGCCAGTAGGTGCGCCGCACCGCGACGTGGCCCAGCACCGCTCCCGCCGGCGGGGCGAGGAACGCCAGGACCACGGCGAGCGCGGGCAGCCGTGTGGGTACCAGGTCCTCGGCCGACTCCTCGGCGTCACCGGTACCGTCCTCGGACATATGGTCCTCACCGTGGTCGTCCGCGTCCCTCTCCTCCGGAGCCCGGTCAGGGCTCCGCTCCGCCCCGTCGTCCATGTCCGCCGTCGCCTTCCCCTCGCGTCCTTCCACGTGCGCCGCGCCATGACGGCCGTGCGGCGTGCTGTCGTGGCGTGTTCGCTCCTCCGGTCCGCCGCGCCGTCACGGTGGCGGGAGCCGAAGCACCCCCACCGGTTCCGTGGACGGTCCCGACACGGTGGTGATCCCTATTTCCGCCGAGAAGAAGACACCTGGATATTCACCTTTCAAGCGAACGATCAAGGCCATCATGGCATCTGGCGATAAAGAGTAAGGAATGGACGAACCGCTGTGGTGAACCGAAGACCCCCGTCGGCGACGAGACCCGCTTGTCGGAAGTACACGTGAGTGCCCGCGGTAGCCGTTCCCGCTCCTGGGCGGCGATCCTCGCCCAGTGCGCCGCGGGGCTCGTCCTCTACGTCACCGTGTCGTTCACGGTGGGGCTGCTCTCGGGTTCGCCGGTGCTCGGCACGGCCGTCTCCGGCCCCGTGGTGTTCGGCGCGGTCGCGGCTTGGCGGCGCTGGGCCCCCGGGGCTTGGTCGTCCAGCCGTGTCTCGCAGCAGGCACGGGAGACCCAGTTCTGGGTGTTCGTCCTCCTCGGGCTGGTGACGTGCTTCCTCGGAGGCCAGACGCTGGCCGTGTGGCTCTACGCCGAGTACGGGTCACCCGTCTTCGACGCCGCGCAGAGCGCCCAGAACGCGGTGCCGGTGGCGCTGCTGTTGTTCGCCCTGGTCGTGGCCGCCCCGGCGGGCGAGGAAGCCCTCATGCGCGGTCTGGTCTACCCGCTGCTGCGGCGCCGCTGGCCGGTACTGGCCTCGGCACTGGTCAGCTCGACGGTGTTCGCCGTTCTGCACGGCAACCTCGTGCAGGTCGCCGTGGCACTGCCGTTGGGGATGCTGTTGGCCTTCGTCCACGAGCACGTGGGCAGGCTCTGGCCGGTGGTCGTGCTGCACGCGCTGTTCAACCTCGCCTCGGTGCTGGTGCCCGTCTACCTGGTCGAGGCGATGGCGACCCCTCTGGTGTTCTCCACGGCGCTGGTGGGCGCGGCCTCGGTCCTGATGGTGCTGTACCCGACGCGCAACGACGACGACCGCGGCAGGAAGGCCCCCTCGCCGGGATGATCGTGTCCTATCCGTCCCCGTGGCGGTTGGCCGGTACCGGCCAACCGCCACGGGGACGGGACCGGCCCGGTGCGGCGCGGGAGACCCTCACCGCCGGGCGTCCGCGGCTGTCAGGCCGCGCAACCCCCGCTCAGCAGGTCCCCGGACCCCGCACCGCTCCATGAGTGAACAGGCGAGTACCGACACCGACCAGACGGCGGCCGCCACGAACACCTGCCAGGCCAGGGCCAGTTCCCCGACGCCGCACACGCGCAGCGCCCCGGCCGCCAGCGCCAGAAGCACGGTCTGCGACAGGTAGGCCGACAGGGAACGCCTTCCGGTGGCCGCCAGCGCTCGGCCGAGGACCCCCGACCCCGCGGCGCGGTGTGAGGCGACCAGGGCGACGAGCGCCAGGTAGGCGGCTCCGGCCAGCAGTCCCGCCAAGCCCTGGTGCCAGGCCATGAGGGCCCGCGCCACGACGCCGGTGCCGTCCACGCTCACCCAGAGCACAGGGAGGGCCGCGGCGGGTACGACGAGTCCGACCAGGACCGCACCGGAGAGCCCCCGCCGGTGCCGGTGCGGCTGCTCGATCGGTCCCCGGCCCGCCAGCCATGCTCCGAGCAGCGCGCCGGGCAGCGCCATCGACGACAGCACCGTCGCCGGTGTCGCGACGGCCCAGACCACCAGGTTGGCCGCGATTCCGGCGAGGCGCTCGTCGAACAGGGCCTGGGCCGCCAGACCGTGGCTGCGGGCCAGGACCGCCTCGGGCCCGGCCAGTGCCAGGAAGGACGTGGACACCGTGCAGACGAGGACGGCCCACAACAGTGCGGACCGCCAGCGGCGGAAGGCGACGATACCGGCGACCGCCACCGTGACGAGCCCGTAGACGCCCAGGATGTCCTGGGGGAAGACGAGGGCGTGCACGGCGCCGAAGGCCAGCAGCCACAGGCCCCGCCTGCGCAGCAGCGCCGCGGCGCGCTGTTCGGCCCGCCCGCGGTCGAGGCCCGCGGCCAGGTCCGCCTGGATGGATTTGTACGCGGTCCTCGCCAGGCCGAAGCCGAGCAGCAGCGCGAAGAGCGGGTAGGCCCGCCCGTCGACCAGCAGGTGCAGCAGGTTCGAGACCAAGTTTTCGTGGTTTTCGGACGCATTTGGGTCCAGCCGAAACCAGTAATGGGCGTTGGCCGAGGCAATGAGGAGCAGCATCGCCCCTCGCGCCAGGTCCGGAACGAGTAGGCGCCTGTCAGAGTTCTCCGTCGTGCCCGGTACAGGCGTTTCTACTCGTTTACCAGCACACATGGCATCAAATTATCAGATATGCGTACTCTGGACCGCCGTGCGGCATGACAAAGGACGAAGGGCGGTCCCCCCATGGGCCCGGCCTTTGCGGAGTATTCGAAACCGATGGTGCGCACTCGGTGCGCCACGCCCAAAATATCGGGGGATGTGTCAGTACGACACACTAGGCAGGGTTGAAAACCCTCGGATTTCCAGGCGGAACAAGGAGACCCCCACAGTGACCTCCAGCAAGGCCCCCACCAAGGTGCTCGCGGCCGCGAGTGCGGCCGCTGTGCTGTCTCTGACCGCGTGCTCGGGCGGCACGACCGGCTACGACTTCACCGAGCCCGTGACGGAACCGACCCAGAGCATCGGGTTCCGTATCCCGGACGAGCTGCTCGAACTGAGCGACGGCTACGCCGAGAACCGTGTGTACGAGTCCATCACCGTCACCGCGGTCGAGTCCGAGGACCCCTCGCAGTGCGCCGTGGAATACCAGTTCGAGTACGTCGAAGGCGGCCTCGACCGCCTCGTCGAATACTACGAGCGTCTGAACAGCGAGTCCGATCGTGACGACACGGTGGAACAGCGCATGGCTGGCCGCCTGGTCGACGAGGACCTGGACTCGATCGAGTTCGGCGAGGACTACAGATCCGCGGTGGTGCCCGTAACGTGCGCGGTCTCGCCGAACGACGCCGAGAACACCGCGCACGTTGCCTTCTCGCACATCGTCGAGGACGAGAGCATCACCTTCGCCAGCGCCGAGATCGCCGTCATGCAGAGCAACGAGCTGTTCGTCCACGAGTCAGAGGTCAATGACGGCTGGCAGCTCGACTCCAACGGCAACTGGATCCAGGCCGAGTAGGGCCGAACGGTATCCGGGGAGAAACACGGTCCGTTGTTGTCCGTGACGAGAACACCTCCGCGATGCAAGGTCGCGGGGGTGTTCGTGCCTCACTCGCCGTGCCCCCGGTCGCCCGACTCGGCCTGACAAAGGACGAAGGGCGGTCCTCCCATGGGAGTTCCCCGGTCTGCGCGAAGTCCTCAAGACCGATGTGGCACATTCAATGCACCATGTCCGGAATGCCAAGAACATCTCAGTGCGACACACTAGGCAGGGTTGAAAACCCTCGGATTTCCAGTCGGAACAAGGAGACCCCCACTGTGACCTCCAGTAAGGCCCCCACCAAGGTGCTCGCGGCCGTGAGCGCGGCTGCTGTGCTGTCTCTGACCGCGTGCTCGGGCGGCACGACCGTCTACGACTTCACCGAGCCCGTGACGGAGCCGACTCAGAGCATCGGGTTCCGCGTTCCCGATGAGCTGCTTGAGCTGAGCGAGGACTACGCCCAAGACCGTGTGTACGAGTCCATCACCGTCACCGCGGTCGAGTCCGAGGACCCCTCGCAGTGCGCCGTGGAATACCAGTTCGAGTACGCCGAAGGCGGTCTCGACCGTCTTCTCGCATACGTCGAGGAGACGGCCGAACGCAACAGCGGCACCATGGAAGAGCGCATAGCCGGCCTTCTGACCGGAGAGCCCGAGAGTTCGGAACTCAGCGAGGACTACAGCTCCGCGGTGGTGCCCATGTCGTGCGCGGTCTCGCCGAACGATGCCGAGAACACCGTGCGTGTAGCTTTCTCGCAGATGATCGAGGACGAGCCCCAAACTTTCGCCCGCGCCGAGATCGCCGTCATGCAGGGCAATGAACTGTTCGTCCACGAACCCGAGACCAACGGTTGGCAGCTCGACTCCAATGGCAACTGGATCCAGGCCGAGTAGGGCCGAACGGTATCCGGGGAGAAACACCATCAGTTGTTGTCTGTGACGAGAACACCCCCGCGATGCAAGATCGCGGGGAGTCCGTCTGTGAGGGTCACAGGGGAGCGCGTCGCCACCGGTGGGCCGTTACTCGCCTTACCCCCGGTCGTCCGACTCGGCCTGACGCTGATCGCATCCGTAGGCCGCGACCCCGACGAGGTGATCGTCGAGCAGGGCCTGAGCCGAGTGACTGCGGGCCAGGACCGCCTCGAGCCCGGCCACCGCCAGGAAGGACGCGGACACCGTGCAACCGTGCCCGGTACAGCGTTTCCGCTGGTCCACCAGCACACATGGCGCGAAATTATCAGATACGCGTACTCTGGACCGCTGTGCGGCATGACAAAGGACGAAGGGCGGTCCTCCCATGGGAGTTCCCCGGTCTGCGCGAAGTCCTCAAGACCGATGTGGCACATTCAATGCGTCATGTCCGGAATGCCAAGAACGCCTCGGTGCGACAAACTGGGCAGCGTTGAAAACCCCTGGATTTCCAGTCGAACCAAGGAGACCCCCACTGTGACCTCCAGCAAGGCCCCCACCAAGGTGCTCGCGGCCGTGAGCGCGGCTGCTGTGCTGTCTCTGACCGCGTGCTCGGGCGGCACGACCGGCTACGACTTCACCGAGCCCGTGACGGAACCGACTCAGAGCATCGGGTTCCGTATCCCGGACGAGCTGCTCGAACTGAGCGAGGACTACGCCCAGGACCGTGTGTACGAGTCCATCACCGTCACCGCGGTCGAGTCCGAGGACCCCTCGCAGTGCGCCGTGGAATACCAGTTCGAGTACGTCGAAGGCGGCCTCGACCGTTTCCTCGCATACATCGAGGAGACGGCCGACCGTGGCGACAGCACCATGGAAGAGCGCATAGCTAACTTCCTCACCGGAGAGCCCAGCAGCACGGAACTCAGCGAGGACTACACCTCCGCGATGGTGCCCGTAACGTGCGCAGTCTCGCCGAACGATACCGAGAACACCGTGCACGTAGTCTTCACGCAGATGATCGAGGACGAGCCCCAAACTTTCGCCCGCGCCGAGATCGCCGTCATGCAGGGCAACGAGCTGTTCGTCCACGAACCCGAGACCAACGGTTGGCAGCTCGACTCCAATGGCAACTGGATCCCGGCCGAGTAGGGCCGAACGGTATCCGGAGAGAAATCCCGTCATTTGTTGTCCGTGACGAGAACACCCCCGCGACGAAAGGTTGCGGAGGTGTTCGTGCGTCCGGGTCCCGCGGGCAGCGCGCCGCTGCCCGCGGACGGCTACTCGCCGTACCCCCGGTCGCCCGACTCGGCCTGGCGCTGATCGCGTTCGTAGGCCGCACCGGTGTTCGGGTGGAGCAGTGCCTCGTAGGGGCCGGGCGCCTGGGACGGTGTCCTGACCGTCAGCGTCCGGGGACGCCGCCCGTAACCGTGCAGGTCGTCGTAGAGTGCCCACTCGGTCCGCTGCGCCGCCAGCGACTCCAACCGCGGCTGCGGTGTCCCCCAGATCGCGCTGGACGTCCTCGCCGTGGTCTGGTCGCCCGCGCCCTGGTGGCGTTCGGGTGCCTTTTCCCGGTCGGCGGACGGAGCGGGGGATTCACGGGAGGGCTCCGGGGTGTTGCCGAGGTTTCCGGTCGGCTCGGAGGACTGCTCCCTGGCGGGCTCCGAAGTCGCGGTCGGCTCCTGCGTCCTCCCTTGGGCGGCTTCCGGAGTGGTCTGTTCAGCCCCGCCACGGGCCTCGCGCTCCCGTGCGGTCTCCGGCTTGCCCAGTGCCTCCCAAGCGGAGATCGCGGCATCGGCATCCTCGGGGCTCATGCCGGTGACGAGCATGTCGAACCGCGAGGCCTCACGGTGACCGCGCTCCGCGAGCAGGTCGTTCACGACGACCCGATCGGCCAGCGCACGATCCGGTCCCTGCCCGCCCGCGTCCGCCTCCATCTGCCGACGCGGCTCCGCGGGCGCGTGCCAGGGGTTGTCGGTGTTGTGGATGATCCAGTCGCTGTCGCGGAAGTGACCGGAGATGGTACGGCCGAACTTGGTCGCGTTGATGGGGCCGCTGGACTCGAAGGCGCCCAGGGAGAGCTCCCGGCCCAGCTTCTTCTCCCACTTGTTCGACCACTCGGCCAGTGACGGGAAGGCGCCCTTGACAGCCTGTTTGTCCAGGTACCCGTGCCCGCCCATGAAGTCGCCCGGATAGCGGTCGGAGTGATGCTCCCGCCAGTGCTGGCGAGCGACCCGGATCATGGGGGTGCTGTTGATGTCGAGATCGAAGTCGCTGGGCACCGACTCGAGGCCGAGGCGCCACATCGCGTCGTGCGGGCGGCGCAGCGGGCGGTCCCGGCTGTCGCCGAACCACTCCTGAAGGCGCTGCGCCGCCTCCGGGTTGTCCGGCAGATCCTCTTCACGGGGCAGGGTCTTGTGCATCCCTGAGAAGAACCCGGCGCCGGTGCCCTTGAGGCGGATGTCCACCGCTGACGGGTCCACTCCGTCCTGGCGCAGTGCTTCCAGCATCTCTGTGCCGAACTGCTCGTAGAGCTCCGGAGTCATCCCCATCGGGGCCTCCCGCTCGGCGAGCCACTTGATCTGGACCGGGTTGATTCCGAGGAACTCCAGGTCGCGTTTGGTGACGGCGTAGCCGGAATCGTCGCGCGGCCACCAGTCGGGGTACGGCTCCTCGCCGTCGAGGACCCGGATCATCCGGCTGTCGAACGGATCGGCTGGGTCGAGCCGCCCCGTGATCTCGATCGGCTGCCATCGGGGGCCGGATCCCGGGTCCTGCCCGTTCGGATCCTCAGCCGAGGCGTTCGGCAAGGTCGTCGTCTCGCCGTCCAAGGCGGGGGCGCCGACGTTGACGCTGCTCGCCGCCGTCTGTTCCGCGGAGAGCTCCTGGCTCCTGCCGAGGTAGACACCGTCCAGCGTGCTCGGCCGGTCGCCGGGCAAGGCGACCCATTCCATCTGCGCGAAGTACCCCATGCCTGTCGTCGGGACGGACAGGACGTCCCTCGCGGGCGTGCGATCGACCAGGATCGCGCCCGGGGCTCCACGTGTCTCCAACCAGTCAGCGACGATCTGGCGGTCCGCCGACCAGCTCGCCAGCGGCCGGTGGCGAGCCTGGAAGCCGTCACCGACGTTCAGCCCCAACCAGTCGGGCCGAGGCGCTCCCTCCTGCCAGCTCATGGCCCGGTAGCCGATCAACTCCGAGATGCCGCGCTCGGCGAGGACCTCCTGGGTCATCTCGTACTGGGTACGCACGAAGTCCCGCAACGTGTGACGGTTGCAGGCCAGTTCGATGTCCACGTCCTTGCGTGTCTGCGCGTCCAAGTTCCAGTCCAGAGCTTGGGTGAGACCGAACTCCTCCTGGGTCGCCTCCTGTATCGCGAACACGCGCACGTTGTTGTTGGAGCCGTAGGCCCAGGCACCCATGATCTCGCTGACGGAGATCTGGCGAACCAGGTTGTCGGCCTCCGGTTGGTCCATGCGCACGACTCTGTCCGGGGCGTGTTCGGGCCGCTCCGGGTCGAGTTCGTCGACATGAAGGACGTCGGCCCCGATGGAGGGGTACCGCTCGTTGTGCGGGACGAGGACGTATCGGTGGTCGCCCAGCCTCTCCGCCATGTCGGTTCCGACCTTCAGGCCGATCGCCGCGCTGACGAGCTGCCCGGTCGAGGATCGCATGCGCCTGGCGAGGGCTTCGATGGCGATGGTCTTGGCCTGGCTGGTATCGCTGATACGGCCGCCGTCACTCAGTAAAACCTCGCCGATCCGCTGTTGTCGGATGCGTTCCGGCGATTCCTGAGCGGGTGGGGGGACATACGGCTCGGACATCGGGACGGGCTGCTCTGGTTCACGTTCCTGAGGAGGCACGGGTGTCTTCTCTAGCGACTGAGGGGCGGGGTTAGGGGTTCCTATGAGGAAGACGCCGAAGTTTTCACAATGGTTCGGCGGAGGGAATCAGGAAGAATTCGACAGGGGTGCCAACAAGCTAGGGGAGCGATCATGATTTCGCACCCGTGGCGATCTCCGAGAGAGCGGGGACAGGCCGTCCAGGGGCAGGACGACTCCGCCGAAATTCGTGGGTGCAGGGCGCTTCGGCGCGGGCCGCACGTTGTCGGCGGGCTTCCGCATGGACGCGAAAGGGCTGTTCCCGGGCGGTGTCCAGTGAATCCGGGAGGAAGGTGGAACAGCGGCCCGGGCCAGGGGAGTGGAGTCGAGGAGCACACCATTGTCGAGGCGCGGACGGCTCCCGTGATCCCTGTGGGAAGCTCGGGCCGGTCCCGCACGGCGCCACTCATCCGTCTGGGCGTGTGCGGCGGCACCATCCGGCGGACCGACGACTCACGTGGGGATGTCGGAGCGTCGGTCAGGCGTCGGCTCGGAGCCCGGATGGCGCCGACCCGCCCTCACTCAGGCGTCGCGGAGGAACTCCTCAGCCTGGCTGCGGAGGCGTTCGGGAGCGACGGACCAGACCCGCGTGCTCATCAACTCGCGCAGCTTGACCTCCTTCACCTCCCGGGGAGCGTCCTTGCCCACGCCGAGGTGGAACCACATGTGGTCGAGTTCGTCGTAGGGCAGATCCCAGGCCAGACCAAGAGTGTCCTCCTCACGGTTGTCGGGACGCGGGGGAACGAATGTCCTGCCCACCTCGTCGGCGGTCGCGGGCGGATCGATCTTGTGGAGCGTGAGACCAAACTGGCTCATGAGTTCGCGAAAGAGCGCCCGGTGGTTCTCGACGGTCTCGGTCGAGGGCCGCTCGCCCTTCTCGAAGTGCAGACCGAAAGACCACGTGTCCTCGCCGATCCGGCCGAGGTCCAGGACGAGACGGTGCCCCTCGTCGTCGGTGAAGGTGCGGTGCGCGATACTCGCCCCCGCCGCGTAACCCTCGGTGCGGGGTGTGTTCTCCTCGAGCCGGAGTGCCTCGTGTAGCCACCGCACCTGTTCGGGGGTCAGTTCTCCGTTGGAGAACGCCATGAGCGCGGTCAGGAGCATGGTGAGGGGTCCCTTCTTCGGTCTGGTGTGTTCGAGGGCCGGGAGGGTCATACCGACCGGGTGCGTGTTCGGGCAGCGTGGCTGGCGGTCAGCCCTGCTTGCCGGGGAACGCTGAAGAATGGCACAGGAGCCCTCAGCGTACCGACACAGGGAATCGGACCCCGGATCCGCCGCCCGCACTGTCCACGGCAGGCGATCATCCCGGCCCTACCGGACCCTGCGCCGGGTACAGCGCGGGGGGAGGGGGAGGGACCGGGGCGTCAGGTCTCGCGGAGAAATTCCTCGACCTGGCTGCGGAGTGGCTCGGGGGCGACGGACCAGATCGGAAAGCGCATCAACTCTCGCAGCTTGACCTCCTTCACCTCCCGGGGAGCGTCCTTGCGCAGGCCGAGGTGGAGCCAGGCATGATCCAGCTCCTTGTAGGGAAGGTCCCAGTACACACCACCGACCCCCCCTTCCACATTGCCGGGCTCAGGGGGAATGTACATCCTGCCCACCTCGTCGGCGGTCGCGGGCGGATTGATCTCGATGAGCGTGAGCCCAAGCCGTTCGATGAGGTCGCGGAAGAGTGTCCTGTGACTCTCCAGGGTCTCGGTCGAGGGCCGTCCGTCCTCTCCGAACCACAAGGCGAACACCCACCCGCTCTCGCCTGTTCGGGCGAGTTCCAGGACGAGGCCGCGCCCCTCGTCGTCGGTGAAGGGGCGGTGCGCGATGCTCGGCCCGGCGCCGTATCCCTCGGTGCGGGGCGTGTTCTCTTCGAGTTGGAGCGTGTCGTGTAGCCACCTCACCTGTTCGGGAGTGAGTTCTCCGGAGGAGAACGCCATGAGCGCGGGCAGGAGCATGATGAGGGGTCCCTTCTTCGGTCTGGTGTGTCCGGAGGACAAAAGGGTCATGCTGGTTGGACGCGTGTCCGGGCGGTGTGGTGCCGGTCGACCTTGATCGCTGCCCTGTGGAGAGGGCGATGAAGAGTGGCACAGGAGCCCTCAGCGTACCGACACAGGGAATCGGACTCCGGATCCGCCGCCCGCACTGTCCACGGCAGGCGATCATCCCGGGAGACGCTCCGAACCGGCCCGCTTTTCCCTGATTCCGGACCCGCCTACCGGACGGCACCACGGATGCGAGACCATGAGCATCCCCCGAAGCGCTCGCGTCCCCTGCGAGTCGCCCACGCCCCGATCGATCGCCCCGTCCGGTTCCCCTGCGCCGAACCATCGCACAGCCTTCGGCATCTTCCTCTGGGAACCCCCGACCCCCGACCCCTAGCCCCTGGAAGAGGCACCTGTGCCTCCCGGGGAACGCGAACCAGAGAAGCAGCCCGTCCCGACATCAAGGCCGTGTGCCCCCAGCCGCCCAGGGCTCGCCGGAGCGGATCCGACAGCAGCCGATCAGCTCGGTGATCGGCCCGGATCCGGCCCCTGGTGGGCCGGATGGTGCTGGTGGTGCACAGGTGGTCGAGCAGCTGCCACTGTCCGACCCCAACTGTAAGGTGTTGCTCGTAGACGAGCAGAAGCGGAGTATCTGAACGATGGCCAAGAGCGTCTTCAAGATCCCCACCAGCCTGGATCGGTCGTTCCTTGACCACGAGATCGCGCTGGCCGGTGGCGGATGGCAGATGCGGCCGCTGCCGATGAAGGTGATCCTGTTCTGGGCCGGCTCCCTGATGCTCCTGTTCTGGGTCACCACCTCCACGTTCGTCTCCAGCGCCGACTGGTGGCTCATCCTCCTGGTGGTCGTCTGGTGGCTGGCGACCACCGCCTTCTTCGGTCAGTACTCCAAGACCAAGGAGATGCGCTTCGCGTCCCTGCCCGCGCTTCTGGAGTACCTGCCCCGGCCCGCGCGCCGCGTCATCACCCGGCGCGGCTCCAACCCCAGCGGCTTCTACTCCGTGCTGGGAGTCAAGAGCGTCGACGAGACCGGTTACATCGAGTGGCTGGACGGCAGCGTCGGCCAGGCCTACCTGGTCGTCGGGTCCGCCTCGGTGCTGGTCTTCGACGAGGACAAGAAGGCGATCCTCAACCGGGTCGACGCCTTCTGGCGCAAGGTCGACACCAACGCCGAGTTCATCTGGATCACGACCAAGGAGCCCCAGCGGGTCTACCGCCAGCTCGGCAACCTGGAACTGCTCAACCGCAACCTCGAGATCCGCGACCCCGAGCTGTTCGACCTGCTCGACGAGCGGTACTCGATCCTCAAGGACTACGTGGGCGGGCAGTTCACCTCCATTCACCAGTACCTGGTGATCAAGGGCGACAACCTGGAGGCGCTGCGCCGGGCGCACGCCCTGGTGCGGGCCGAGGCCGAGGGCTCCAGCCTCATGATCAAGCAGGCCGTGATGCTCGACGCCAACGACCTCTACGACATGCTGCGGACCGTCTACACCGCCGCGAGGTAGAGCGGTCCCGGTGACCTGAAGGCGCAGGATTTTCTGCGACCGCGGGGAGCCGTGTCCGTAGAGGGCGAAGTAAAAGCTGATATACGAGAGGAAAGTGGAGGGCGCGGATGACCGACTCACGGTATCGGGGTAGCGCGACCGGAACCTCGCAAGGGCACCTGCCCGGCGCGCTCTCGAAGAGCAACCGCGCGTCGGCGGGCACGGACGGGACCGCCCCCGGTACGAACGAGGACAGCGCCGAGATCACCCCGTTCTCCGGCACCCTGTTCTCCAGGCTGAAGGAGAACGGGGACCAGGCCGCCGAACGGGACGTCGCCGAGGACGAGCGGGACGACGACCCGACCGAGGGGATGAGCGCCGCCGAGCGCCGCGCCGAGCGGAAGAAGGAGCGCCAGCTCGGCGGCACCTTCGACGACCACCCGCACCTGCTCGCGCTCAAACCGCGCGAGCGCTACGTCTTCCGCAGCGACTACTTCCAGATCGACGACCACCACGCGTGCATCCTCGGCTTCTTCCACGACGACGGCGCCCGTGACGACTTCGGCGCGTTCTGGGGCATCAACCGCATCCCCGCCGGGCTGCCCGAGGACGTCACGGTCGTGGTGCTCGAACAGGTCCGCCGCATGGGCGAGAAGTGGATCGAGGACCGGATCAAGACCGCGGAGAAGCTCGACCGCCTGGAGGAGGGCGAACAGGCCCAGTCGGGCACCATGAGCTCGCGGCGCAGGGCCGCCAAGGTCAGCGACGACATCGAGATCCTCTCCGGTGAGATCCAGGACGGCGCCAGCTACCTGCACGTGCACGACCGCCTCCTGGTCAAGGCCCCCAGCCTGGAGGTCCTCGACGACGCCGTCGAGCGGATCGGCCGCCTGTACATCGACCGGTTCGGCACCCTCAAGGTCGCCGCCTACCCCGGCGAGCAGCGCCAGGAGCTCAGCAACCTCCTCGGCAAGAACGAACGCAAGCGCGGCAGGGGCTTCCACTTCACCAGCGTGGAGTTCGCCGGGTCCCACTCGCTGGTCACCAACGGGCTCAACGACCCCGCGGGCGAGTACGTCGGCTTCATGGTCGGCGACGTCAACAACTCCGCGGTGCTCTTCGACGTCAACGCCTACGACCACCACGTGGTCGTCGCCGACAACACCGTCAACCCGGTGCTGGACCGGGCGCACGTGCCCGACATGTGGGGATCGAAGATCTCCCAGGCCGCCCTGCTGTCCAACGCCCGCACCGTGCACGTCGTCCTGGACGGGGCCCGCCTGGACGATCTGGGTCCGCGCCTGGACTCCCTCACCGCCCGGCTGGACATGAACTCCGGCGACATCAACATGTTCGAGATGTTCGGCGCCCAGGAGAACGAGCTCAGCATCTTCCCGGCACACCTGGAGAAGGTCGTCCTCATGGCCGAGCAGGCCTACGAGACGACCGATCAGGACCGCTCCATCATCCGCGGTTCGCTCAAGGAGACGCTGACGCAGTTCTACATCGACAAGGGCATGTGGGCGCGCAACGCCAAGCACAACCGGAACCGGCTGCGGGTGGTGGGCGTGCCGCACACCCAGGTGCCGCGCCTCCAGGACATCGTCACCTATTTCGACACGCAGTACCGCGCGCTGGCCAACTCCAGGGCCCGCGACGACGAGGCCCTGCACGCCTACAACATCCTGCGCCTGGTCTTCAAGGACCTGCTCGACAACAACGGCGACCTGTTCAACACCCACACCAACGACGAGATCGACGGGGTGGCCGACGCCCGCCGGGTGCTCTACGACTTCTCCCGGCTGCTCAAGCGCGGCAAGGGGGTGGCGATGGCCCAGCTGGTCAACGTCATCGGCTTCGCCGTCGACAACCTGGGCCTGGGCGACACGGTGATCATCCACGGCGCCGAGAACATCGACGACCGCGTCAAGGGCTACCTCGCCGAACAGTTCGAGCACCTGTTCCTGCGCGGCGGCCGGGTCGCCTACCTCTACAACGACGTCGACAGGATGCTCGCCGACTCGGCGTTCAACCGCTTCGACGCCGCCGACTGGACGGTGCTGGGGCCGATGCGCGACGCGACGGTCACCGAGTACCAGCGCCAGCTGCACCAGGACATCCCGCCCGACCTGGAGCGCCTGGTGACCACGCGCGGCGAGAACCTCGCCTACCTGCGACGGGGGCACACCAACGTCGTGTTCCACCTGGACCTGGCACTGGGCGTCAACCCGGCCCGCGCCGAGCGGAAGGCCGAACTGCTCAGGGCCGGCCGGCGCGGGCCGAGCGAGCGGGAGCAGTCCTCGGCGGTCATGGCCGCCAAGGGCGACATGGCCGAGGAGAGGGCTCAGCGCGTGGCCGAGACCGGAGCCGAGGCGCGGCTGCGCGCCGAGCGCGTGAAACCGGGCCGGAAGCCGGCCTGGCGCTCCGGCAAGCAGGGCCGGGACCAGTCGAAGCCGGGCGCCCGCACCCAACGGGACCAGTGACCGACGCGAGAGGGAAGGAACGGATGATGGAGCAAGGCGCCCCCTCGCGCGCACGGCGACGCGTGCCTCCCAGCGGGAAGCGCTCCGGTGCCCTCGCGCGCCTGGTCGTGTGGGCACTGGTGCTGGTGTTCCCGCTGACGCTTGTACTGGGCGCGACGGGTACCGCGCACGCAGACGAGGGCGAAGTCGACATCGACAAGCTGTCGTTCTACCGGCTCTCCTCGTCGCTGACGGCCCTGTTCTCCACGGCACAGGAGCCCGACAGCGATATCCGCCTGAACAACGGGGACTCGGAGGACGAGGGCGACGGGGACGCCAACTGGGACGAGCTCCTGGCCAACCCTGCCAGCGCCGGGTCGTTGCTCGGCTACGCCGACTCGGACTACAACCCGATCATGGGATGGCTCAACTCGAGCACGGCCCAGTCCTCGGACAGCGTCGGCTACAGCGCACTGATCGGCACCGACCAAGCGGGGATCCTCGGGGTGCAGGGCGCGCGCGAGTACGCGCTGTTCGGCGCCACGCTCAACGGGCTGGGACTGGACTCCACCAGCACGGGGCTCTCGCTCGGGTTCTTCAACGCGATCGCGGGTGGGATCATCCTGATCCTGTACATGGCCGCATCCGCTGTCGACACCCTGTGGTCGGTCGTCATCGACGCGCTGACCTGGCTCAATCCGTTCAAGCTGTTCTACGGGGCGATCCTCGTGCTCAGCCCGGAGTTCGCCAACGGCATGACCGGCGGCGAGGGGCCGCCGGGGTTCCTCGGCAGCCTCTCCGAATGGATCGGCTCCTGGTACCTGGTCCTGGTCGAACTGTCGTGGACGGTCATGGTCCCGCTGTTCATCGGTGTCTTTCTGTTCAGCATCATGATGTTCAAGAAGTTCGACAAGGGCTCGGGGCTGAAGAAGCTGTTCATCCGCCTGCTCTTTCTCGGCCTGGGCCTGCCGTTGCTCGGCTCGATGTACACCGGGACGCTCAACGCCATGGAGCAGGCCACCGACGAGGGGAACTCCGGCTCCACGCGCGTGGTGCTCTCCACTTTCGTCGACTTCGAGGGCTGGGTGACGCAGCAGCGCCTGCGCGTACCCGACCGTGCCCACGGCGTGTACATCGAATGGGACCACCACCGACAGGCCCCCTCCGGGCGTTCCCAGGCGAGCGTGCGCGATCTGGCGCTGCTGATCAACGCCCAGGTCCTGGGATTGGAGGGGCTCGACCCGGTGGGCACCGATCCCGAAGGCTCATGGGGTGAGAGCGCGCTGGCGAGCGACGAATCGGCGTTCACCCAGACGACGTACGCCGAGGTCACCAGCATCCTCGAGCGGTACATCGGCAACGCCCATGTGAACGCCTCGTCCTTTGAGAACAACTCCAAGGCGACCCTGCCCAGCGCGGTCAGGGAGGGCTGCCCCGAGGAGGAGCTTGATTGCAGCAACGCGCGCGACTGGTTCGACGAGTACATCGGAGATCCGGAAGACGTCGTGAACGTCGAGGACAACAAAGTCAAGGTCGCCGAGAACCCCCTGATCTGGGTGGCCAGCGACACGGGACTGACGGCAGCCCATGACGAGCACACGGACAACGTCACCTTCTGGACCAACGGAGACGTCAGCGACTGCGGGCTGAGGTTGTCCACGACCAACGGCTCCCCCGAGGCGTGCAACCTCTCGCCGCTGGCGATGTACAACTACCTCAACACCGACTTCGGGCCGACGTCCTACACGGCCTACTCCTCCGGAAAGACCACGAGCGAGGCGACCCGGTCCATCCACAACTCGGTGTCGATGGTGGGCACCGGAACGATGAGCTTCGTGTACTGGTTCAACGCCGTCGTGCTGCTGGGCGCGTTCATCACCATCGGCTTCGGTTACGCCATCGCGATGGTGATCGGCAACATCCGCAGGAGCTTCCAGCTGATGACGGCGATCCCGTTCGCGACGCTGGGTGCGATCGCGGGCATCGCGAAGGTGATCGTCTACACGATCGCGATGATCATGGAGGTCGTGGTCACACTCTTCCTGTACAAGTTTGTGCAGGAGTTCCTGCTGAGCATCCCGAGCATCATCGAGATCCCGTTCTCGCAGGTCCTCAACAACGGCGATGACGGCGACGAAGCGGGAATGATCGCCTTCCTGGTCTCCGGAGGATTCATCGCGATGATCGTCACCCTGGTGTCGATCATCGTGGTCATCCTCTTCACGATCATGGCGATGCGCCTGCGCAAGACGCTGGTCAAGGCCGTGGAGGAGGCCTCCACCAAGCTGGTCGAGAAGCTCACCGACTCCCAGATCGGGCCCCCCGGGGGCGGGGGCAGGAGCGGGGGCCTGATGCCCGCCATGGCCGGAGGAGCCGCTGCGGGTACCGGTTCGGCGCTGGCCAACCGGATGCTGGGCGGGGGTGCCCCCCAGGGCGGCAAGGGCCCGAACGCGGGCGGCACCAACGGCGGTGGCCCCGAGGGCATCAGCACCGCGGCGGCGAGCAGCAACGACACCAGTGTCAGCGGCGAGGTGGACACCGACGGCGTGCTGGAGGGGCCGGAGGGCGGCGGCGATGAGGACGGCCGCCAGTCGGGTCCGGGGCTGGACCCCGGCGGCCAGGGAGGAGACGCCGCACGGGAGGCCGAGATCGGTCGACAGGTCGAATCCAACGGCCTGTCGCTCCCGCCGGGCAGCGACGCCCCCGGGCCCTCCGATCCTGACAACCCCCGGGTCGGCGACGGCGGCGACGCGTTGGACGTCGCGGCCGCTTCCGCGCAACAGTCCGCCGACGACTACAGGCAGTCCGACCAGGCGAGAGTCGGCGCGGTGAAGGACGGCGCCGAGGCGGGCGTCCACGCCGGTATCGCCTTCGGCCGCGGCGCGGCCGGTGACGCCAAGGGCGCGGCCGAGTCGGGGGGCAAGGCCGCGGAGAAGGGCGGTTCGGCCATGGCGAAGAATGCCCAGGCCGATCAGCACAGGGAAAACGCCGGGAAGTCCTCTCTCGACAACCAGGCTCCGAACCCCAAGCACCAACGGCGCATCCAACAAGGACAACAGATCTCGCAAGCCGGGCGCGCGGTGTCCGACACCGCGGGTACGGCGAGCGGCGGTACCGGGGGCAAGTCCGGTGGCGGCCCCAAGCCGAACGGCTCCGCTCCTCCGACCGGCAACGCCGGTGGGAACTCGGGCAAGCCGCGCGGAGGCAGGAACAGGAGGACGTAGGCACTGACGAGGAGCGAGGGCGGGGACCGCCGGGGTCCGCCCTCGCCCGGGAACCCCCTGCTCTGAACGGGTGTCGTTTACCCTCATCTTTCAGCTGACAATGTGTAGAAGTGAGTTGTTGACGCCTGTACTCGACGGCTAGAATCGCCCCAGAACCCCCGAGCGCACCCGTACCCCCGCAAACCCCAGTAGACCCCCTCAGTAGACTCCGCCGGGCCCCGCTGCGCCTTCCCTCGCCCCGCGCTGTGCGTCGGATCCGAACAGGACAAGGACAAGCATGAACATCACCAACCTCCCCGCTGCGGGGTGGGACCTCGTCTCCTTCTTCGAGAACGCCCGCGAATACGTGGGTGTGGCAGGCGGCGGCCTCCTCGGGCTGATGGGCACCGTCGGCGTCGTGTGGGGCGGTGTCCTGCTCATCAAGAAGCTGATGGCCTCGCAGCAGGACCAGACGAGCTGGATCAAGATCATCGGCCTGATCCTCGTCGGCGGCGCGCTCATGGTCGGCGGATTCTCCCTCATCTCCAACATCGCCGCGGGCGGCCGCACCACGATCGAGGACCTGGGCGGCGGCATGATCCTCCTCCAGGGCCTTCTCTGACCCACGGCCCGGCCGAGCCTCGATCGGCGGATGCGGGAGGGTCGGCGGCCGACGAGGCCGTCGGCCCTCTCTTGCATCCAGGGACGCCCTACACCGCCGGGACGGCGCTGCCGAGGCGGTGGCAGACCACGCGCACCTGACAGCGGAGCAGCAGAAGGGCTTGCATGAAAGAGACCGTGAAGACATACGCGGCGAAGCTGAAGCTGGGGCCCCACCACGCCATCGAGCGGTTCGGCGTCATCACCAGCGTCGTCGCCGCCACGTTCGCGATGCTGCTGGTGGGCACCATCGTCTCGGCCACCGCCAACAACAGGGCCCGCCTCGACGAGACGGCGCTGTACACGGCCTCCTTCACCACGTCCAGGACCGAACTGTCCGGCACCGTCGACGGGGTCTACACCAACGGAGAGGGCACCCGCGCCCTGGTCCTCATGCGGTTCGACGACTCCGCCGCCGGATCGTTCTCGACCGACGCCGCCAACTACCAGGCCTTCCTCACCGGCTCCAACGAGCAGCTCGACACCCAGGCCCTGGCGACCGCCATCACCGGCTCGATCGTCGTGTTCGGCTCCACCGGCTACCTGGGGGTGGTGCTCGAGTCCGACGCGCCGTTCGAGCAGCAGATCGCGAGCCTGACCCTGCGGGCCAACAGCGAGCTGGTCTACAAGGAGGGCACGGGGCGCGAGCTCCGCGAGGACCTGCAGGACGACGGCAGCTTCACCGAGTTCGACCAGTGGCGGCTGTTCGTCAACCCCGGAGCCTCGGGCACCGAGGAGGCGGCCTCGCTGGAGGGCGAGAGCGTCGACCCCGCCGCCCTGTACTACGAGCTTGTGGTCGCCGAACAGGAGCAGGAGATCCGCGCGGCGATGGACGAGCAGCTCATGGAGATGCGCACCGTCCTCGCGCGGATCGACGAGTACGACGGTGAGATGAGCCGGGTCAACGTCGACGGTGTGTTCATCGAACCGCCCCAGGTGCCGGTGCAGGTCGACGGCGACGCCGTGACCGGCGAACCGGCCGACGCCGAGACCGAGTCCACGCTCGCGCTGGAGACCGACTGGGTGGACCCCCGCGGATACGACTTCGACTGGCGCTCGGGCTCGGTCGAGGAGGGCTACCTGGACGCGGTCATGCCCGCGGACGAGACCTCCTACGTCACGTTCCTCGGCGAGAAGGCCCGCGCCGAGGACGAGGAGAACGCCGGGTTCTCGGCCAACGACATGGAGTGGCTCCTCACCGACGGCAACGACCTGAAGGAGCAGGGGCAGACGAGCCAGGCGATGGAACCCCTGACCGACATCATGAACAACACCACGCAGGCCTACCAGGACTACCACCGCCTCAAGACCTCCTACCAGGTCGACTCCTACAGCGAGTTGCTGGATCTGGAGGTGACGCTGCGCGGGGTCGACTCGTCCGGGTCGGTCAACGCGGGCGAGGAGGCTCTTCTCACCTACTGACGCGAAGCGGTACGGGCGCAGTGCGGGAAACGCGGACGAAGGCGTCCAGAGGCGAGAGGAGAGGACGCCATGGCGGGTACCGGTGGTGGCGGGGCGGGGGGCGTGCAGCCCCCGGGTCCCGGTTCGGGTGCGTCGGACCAGGTCGGTCAGGCCGCCCGGAAGGGAGAGCCCGACCCCGGTGACGTAGCCCGGACCGGTGGTGCCCAGGGCGGGCCGGGAGCTGGAGGGGCGGGACCGGAACAGGCGCCGGACCCGACGAAGGGTCCGGCCGAAGCCGCGGGCCGGGGTTCCCCCGCGCTGGGCGCCGGGGGTACCTCGGAGGCGGCCAAGGGCGGCCCCGAATCAGACATGAGGGGTGTGGCCAAGGGAGCGGGCGCGGTCGCCACGGTCCCGGCCGTGGGCGTCGGCGCCCAGCTCATGGTCCTCATGATGTTCCTGAACTGGCTCAAGGGCCTGTTCGCCGCGATCGCGGCCATGATCATGAACCTGCTGAACCTGCTCTGGACTCTGGTGGTCACGGCCGTCAAGGCGGTGGCGGGCTTCTTCCTCGCCGTGGGCGGAGCCATCGCCTCGGCGGTGGGCGGTGCCGTCAGCGCGGTGACCGGCGCCATCGCCTCGTTCGGCGCGGCCTTCATGGCCGTGGTCAGCGTGGCCGTCGGCACGGTGGGCGCCGTCCAGGAGAGCCAGGCCGTCGCCCAGCGCGACGCCATGCCGGCGGACTGCCGTCCCATGACCGAGGCGACCGTGCGCGAGATCGACGACGGCGCCCAGTCCCAGGCCGATGCCGAGGACATGGAGGCGATGGCCGAGGAGGTGTACTCGATCCTGGCGGGCATGGGCATGCAGGACGAGAACATCGCGGGCGTCCTGGGCAACTTCCAGCACGAGTCGTCGATCGACCCCACGGCCGTCGAGACGATCTACACCGAGCCCTACCAGATCGGTCCGCTCAAGCGGGAGGCGGAGGAGAACGGTTTCCAGGTCGAGCTGATCGACGCCGACTACGCCGCGACCTGGCCCGCCATCGACCTGGTGGGCATCGGGCTGGGGCAGTGGACCAACGGCCGCAACACGCTGCTCACCGACTACGCCGACCGGACCGGAGGAGACTGGTGGGAGCTCGAAACCCAGCTCAGTTTCATGATCTCCGACGACGACCCCGCGCGCGTGCGGTTCGTCAAGGACCTCATCGAGGACTCCTCCGGTTCGATCGACGAGTCGACCCGGGACTGGATGGTCCAGTGGGAGGGCCTGTCGCTGGACGTCTCCGTGAACCGGCCGCGGCTCGTCGAACGCCAGGAGCACGCCGCCGTGTGGTTCGCCAAGCTGGACGCCTGGGAAGCCGACGAGGAACGGGCCGGCTCCATCCTGGACCAGGCCCAGACCACGGTCGACGCCGCCAACCAGAACCGTCGCAACACCGTGGTCCAGGAGTGCCGCACCGCCAACGTCGACGGGTCCAGGGGCGGCGTGGTCTCGGCCGGTGAGCAGATCCCCTGCGACTCCCTGGGACGCATGCACCCGGACGCCTGCCGCCTGCACGAGCACCTCCAGGAGGAGTTCGGCGGCTTCTTCCTGTCGGCCGGCGGTCAGCGTGACGAGCCCGGCAGCAACCACAACAACGGTCAGGCCATCGACTACATGATGGCGCCACTCGGTTCCGTTCCCAGCGATGACATGTACGACTCGGGAATGACGATCGTCGACTACCTCATTCCGCGGGCCGAGGAGTTCAACATCAAGGGCATTCTGTGGGACGGCCGCAAGTGGGCTGCCGGAAACGATCCGGTCGGGCCGTGGAGCGACGAGACCACGCGGGACGCCAGCGGGCGCGGGAACAACACGCAGGACCACATCGACCACATCCACGTCAGCGTGGGGCCCGACGACTTCATGTAGCCGGACCCGGAACGGGCCCGCCCACGAAGAGGAGCGGTGGGAAGGGCCGGGGCCCTCTCCACGTCGGAACCGGGGACCAGCAGGAAAGGAGCGCGGCGATGGCCGACGAGGGCGCATCGGGCGGCGGTGACGGCGCTTCGCGGGAGGCGCCGAAGAAGCCCTGGCGCGAGATGAACCGCGAGGAGGTGATGGAGCGCCTCGACGCCTACCAGGCCAAGCAGCGCGCCAACCGCAGGCGGATGACCGGCGACGACGTGCAGGAGATGCTGCGCGAGCGCCGCGCCAGGCGGCGGGAGCGCAGGCGTGAGCGCGCGGAGCAGCGCGGCGGCGGGCGGAAGCTCCGGCGCGACGCGGGCCGGGTCGCCCGCCTGAGCCTGGGCGGGGCCCTGATGGTCGGCGCCATCGGAACCGGGGCGCTGGCCGCCTCCAGCACCGACATCACACAGGTCCGGAGCGAGGCCAACGACCGGGAGATCGCCCTGCTCGAAGGCGAGGTCCGAGCCCTGGAGAACGCCTCGTGGGACGAAGGGGACGCCGCCGCGCTCGAAGGGCGGCTGGACGAGGCCGTGGCCCAGGCCAGGCGGAAGGGCGAGGAGGTCGCCGAGCTCCAGAACGCCTACCAGGGAATCCTCGCCGACCTCAACGACGTGGAGCTGTCGGGGGACGGCGACGCGGGCGAGGCGTTCGCGCCCGTGGGCGAACACCGCGGCCGACTCGTCGACTACTTCGACGAGTCGGCCCGGATCATCGAGGACGAGGAGGCCTACCGCCCCGGCGCGGACGTCCCCTACGGCCCCGGCGAGATCGACGTGCTCTTCCCCTGGTACATCCGCTACGCCGACGAGGGCCGCGGTGAGTACGCAGAGGAGTCGCTGAACTCCTGGGAACTGGTCTCGGCCACGCCCCGTGCGGGAACACCGGGAGCCGTCAGCGTGGCCTGGCTCAACCGCGACGAGTCCAGCGGCGATCTGTTGGCCTGGGCCCGGGGCACCTACGACGCGGAGGCGGGGACCTTCCACAGCCTGTACGTCGGCCAGACCACGATCGGTGACCTGTCCGTGGACGAGGCGGACACGGACGAGGGGGGCCGGGACTGATGGGGTTCGTCCGACGCAACGCCTTCCCGCTGACCGCGGCCGCGCTGTTACTGGTGGCCGGCGGTTCCTTCGCCGCCACACGGGGCGCGCAGGAGGCGGCCCTGACCGACCAGGAGCAGCGGATGGAAGAACTCCTGGCGCGCAGGGCCGGGCTGGAGGAGGCGCAGGTCCAGAGGGAGCGCGAGGTCTCCGGCGAGGTCCTGGGCGCCGACCACGCACGGCTGGACGCCGATGAGGAGCTCATCGACCAGGTGCTGGACACCGCGCTGACGTGGGAGAGCCACGCCGAGTACGTCGACGCGCGCAGCGCCATGATGACCGTCTACGGCCTCGACGAGGACTCGCCGTTCATGACCGTGTTCCTGCCCGAGCCGACGGTGAACGTCGACGCGGAGGGCGCCGAGTACGCGCTCATCGACCTTCTCGGGCTGGACTCGCGTGTGAACGACTTCCGCACCGAGTTGTTGTCGGTACGGGGCACCGAGTACAGCTACCTGATCCTGGTCGAGGTGCGGAGCAGCTCCGACGACGGGCAGGCCAGCGCCCACGGTGTGTCGACGGTGTTGCTGACCACCGACGGCGACGGTGGCGTCTCGAACGTCGAGGGTTACGCCTCCACGTCCCGAGTGCGCTCCTCGGGTCCCGAGTGACGCCGCGCGGACCCGGCGGTACGGCGACTCGGCCCGGAGTCCGGCGCGAGTGGACCGTCACCCCGCGGTGCTAGAATTTTGTTGATATACGAGGAAAAACCGAACGTCGCTATCACCGGTGGAGGGAGGAGGTCGACGTGACCGACGGAAGGGAAGAGCCCAGCGGGCCCCCGGCGCCGGCGCCGGACCAGGGCAGCCGCCTGGCCCGACGCCTGGTCGCGGTCCCCCACGCGCAACAGGAGCGGGAGCAGCAGCGGGAGGAGGCTCCCCGGCCGCGGCGTTCGACCGCCGGCCCCAAAGCCGTCCTGATCCGCGTCGGGTACTGGTCGGCCACCGTCCTGACGGCACTGGGCGCACTGGTGCTGATGGCCATGGCGGGCGCGGTCAGTGCCCAGCACGAGGCCGAACTCGAAGAGCAGGCCCAGGACGGCTTCGACGCGCAGGACCGCATCGCCGCCGCCCAGCGGGGTGTCGAGGGCGTGCCCGGCAGCGACGAGGCCCAGCGCTGGCTGCTCCAGGCCACGACCGCGGGTGAGAACGTCGCCGCGGCGCAGAACACCTACCTCGAACACTCCGGGCCGATCGACGTCGACGACCTGCCGGCGCGGACGCCGGGACTGGGCGAACGCGACGAGTGCTCCCCCTACCTCGACGACCCGCCGCCCAGCAGCCGTGACTACACCGAAGAGGAGCGCACCGCCTGCGCCGAAGGGCTGCGCGAGAGCGCCGTCGGAGGCCTGGAGAGGAAACTGACGCCGCACTTCGCCGCCGGAGCCCGCGACTCCGACGGCTTCAACGCCGTGAGCCAATGGCACTCGTGGATACCCACCCTCGACGAAGACTCCTCGTTGGCCGGGTACACGTGGACCACCCACGAGGCACAGGTCTTCGAGGAGGACACGGCGATCCGCATGGTCTGGACCCTGGTCGAGGACGAGACGGGGCGGACCGTCGCCTGGCTTCGGGGCCAGTACGACCCGGAGGTCAACAAGTTCGAGGACCTGGTGTTGGGCACGGTCGCCGACGGCGGCGGGGACGACACCGACGGCTCCGCCGAGGACAGCGGCGAGGACAGCGGCGAGGAAACACGTGGCGACGAGCCCGAGGGCGGTGAGTGATGAGCCTGGCCGAGATCGAGGCCTACGAGCGTGAGCGCCGGATCCGCCGCGAGAGGATCCGGCGCGCCCTGTCCTGGGCCCCGCTGGGGGTGGCCGTCCTGATGCTGGCGGTGGGCGGTCTGTTCCTGTGGTCGGCGTCCTCGGGCCACGACGCCGACCGCGCCGAGGTCGCGGCCCTGGTGGACGAACGCCTGGCCGAGGCGGAGGAGGCCGAGGAGGAGTTCCACGCCGTCTGGTCCGAAGCCCTCGGGCGTTCGTCGGCGGTCCGGGTCGAACGGCTGGAGAACGACCGCGAGGCCATGCACGCTCTGCTGCGCGGGACGGTCGTGGAGGGCGAGGCCGTCTCGGCGGCGCTGACCGTGCCGAGCGACGAGGAACTCCCGGCCCTGTTCGAGGACCTGGTCCGCGACGGCGTCCCCGGACTGGACGGCGCCTCGGAGGCGAGGCTGGGACCGTTCGAGCCGGTGCTGGTCGGTGTCGAAGGCACCACCTACGCCTACTTCGGCTTCGTCGAGGTCCACGAAGCCGACGACGAGGCGGGGCCGATCGCGTCGCTGTCGGTGGCGTGGTCGACCGACACCGGGGGCGCGATCACCGGGATCGACGCCCACTGGACCGAAGGGGTCCCCGAACGCTCCTAGCGCACGCACACCCGAAACGCCACTCCCAGACAGGAGAGCCCATGAACACCACCGCCGCCGGGGCCGAGGACAAGCGCAAACCCCGGACGAGGAAGAGCGCCGCGCAACGGGCCGCCGAGGCCAAGCAGGCCGACACCGGCACCGCCGCGGCGCCGCTGGGCACCCGCATCCGCGCGCGTGTGGGGGAGCCGGGAGCGCGCTCGGTCCTGGCGGCCGTGCGCGCGGGGCTCGTGGTCGCCTCCGGCCTGGCCAGCTACGTGCTGGCGATGTTCGCGGCGGTGACCGTGGTGCCCAACACGTTCGTCGTGGTGTCGACGGGGACCGGAGTCGGCCCGTCCTCTCCCCTGGAGCTGCAACTGGTGCACTGGCTGGCGCCGTCGCTGTTCCTCATCGGTCTCGTGTTCGTCCTGGTGCTGGTCGTGGTGCGCTCGCTCTGGCTGGCCCAGCGCCGTCTGGGCGAGAGGGCCCGGCGCGCACTGCTGGGCGACGGGGCGGACACCGCACCGGCCACCGACGGCACCGGTCGCTGACAGGTCAGCAGAACCCCCACACGAAAGCGAAACGCCCCGCATGAAGATCGCGCCCCTGCGGATCACCGACCCCTGGTTCCACCGCCTGGCACGGCACGGCAAGGCCGACGTGCAGACCCTGCGCGCCGTGCCCTGTGACATCGCCGTGCGCATGGAGACGGTCTCGATCCTCCACCACGACGCCGACCAGAACTACCGTCCCTACCTGCACCTGCGGGGGCGGCTCGTCCAGGTCCAGCCCGACGTCGAGCTGCCCTACGGCATCACCGAACTGCCTTTCCGCCGGGGGGCCGAACCCGTCATCGACGCCTTCTACGAGTTCGACTCCGCCCAGCTCACCGAACTGGTCCGCAAGGGCTACTTCGGCACCCGCTTCCGTGTGCCCGAGTCGATGATCGGCATCGTGTGGGAACTGCCCGCCGAGGCGGACTTCCTCGTGGTCGCACCGGAGAGCACCGCGCAGCCCCCGGTGGTGTTCGTCGACGTGCGCGACCAGAACAGCGCCGTGCTCACCGAGGAGACCAGCGGCTACAACCTCGCCGAGTACTTCCCGAACTACTCCTCCGAAGGTCCGGAGCAGCAGGCTCCGACCGGGAGTGAACACCTGGTGCCCACGCACTCGGGCGCGATCCGGGACCTGTTCGCGGACGAGGAGTTCGAGGACGTCGAGCACCGCCGGCCGACGGGGCCCGCCCACCGCGACACGGCGTTGAACCGGTTCGGGCAGGCCCCCGAGGGTGTGTTCGACCGGCTCATGAACGAGGTGGAGTCCCGGCGCCGGGCCGAGGAGGGCACGAAGAGGCCCGGCGTGGACTACGACCCCGACGCCCCCGAAGGGGTGCTGCGCGAGCGGATCGCCCCCGGCGTGGAGCAGGCGCTGTCGAGCAGGGCCGAGGAGGCCCCGGTGGACGCCCCGGAACACGGCACCGGACACACGCGGGCCACGGCCTTCGAGGACGACTTCCTCGATCTGGACGAAGACGCCGAGGACACGGCCGAGGCCGGTGTCGCCCCGGCCCGCACGAGGGGCGTCTTCCAGGGAACCGCGGCCGAGAGGCAGGACGAGACCGACGACTACCAACCCGGTGCCTGAGCCGAACCGGACAGGCGCCGGCGGAGCGCAGGGGCGCGGGGCGGAAGCCGCGACCGGCCGCCCGGCCGGGCCCGCCGAGGTTCCGCGCGGGGGAGGGTGCCGGAGCCCTCGCGTCCGGTCCACCGCGGTCCGCGAGCGCGCGCTCCGGCGGTTGCGGCCCCGGCCGTGTTCGACGCCGTCCTTTCTTCCCTCGCGCACATCCGGGGGACGACGTGCACCTGCACGGGAAGGGTTTCTTGGTCACGTTTTCGGCCATGGCAAAAAGTGCTTTGCGCCTGGTTCCACCTACGCATAAAATATCGAGATAACACTTGTTTATGAGCAAGGGCGAGATGAGTTCGTGTTTCTCCCGTCCGGGGAGGCGGTAGCAGTTGTTCACCACGCCGGACGGTTCCCCGGACGACAGGATCAACGAGCGCTACCCGAAGCTGGCCCGGTACAGCGACCCCCTCAAAGCCCCCGAACGCGAGATCGTCGGCCGCGAGCACGAGATATCCCAGCTCATGGCCGCCATGGCCCGGCCCGAATTGTGCAACGCCCTCCTGCTGGCCCCGGCCGGAGCGGGAAAGACCGCCCTGGTCCAGGCGGCGATGCTCCAGGACACCGAACGGGTGTACATGGAAGTGGACCTGGCCAGGATGATCGCCGGGCTGAGCACTCCTGACGAAATGGCGGCGCTGCTCAAGGGCCTGTTCGACGAGGCCGAGAGGTTCAGCGCCGACGAACACGTCGAGCTGGTGCTGTTCATCGACGAGTTCCACCAGGTGGTACAGCTCAGCGCGGCCTCCGTCGAGGCGCTCAAGCCGGTTCTGGCGGCATCCGGCGCGCGCGGCATCCGCGTCATCGCGGCCACGACCTTCGACGAGTTCCACAAGTACGTGGCGCCGAACCAGCCGCTCATGGAACGCCTCCAGCGCATCAACGTCAACCCCCCCGGCCAGAAGACCACGGTGGAGATCCTCAAGGGGATGGCCAAGCGCTACGGGGTGGCCGACCAGTTCTACGACGACCACATCTTCGAACTGATCTACGAGTACACCAACCGCTACATCCCGGCCTCGACGCAGCCGCGCAAGTCGATCCTGGTGCTCGACTCGATGGTGGGCTGGCACCGTCACACCGGCCGCCCCATGGACCGGGACCTGCTGGCGGACGTCCTGATGGAGTCGACGAACGTCAACGTGGCCTTCCGCGTCGACGCGGTGCGGATCAAGAAGCAGCTCGACGGCGCGGTGTTCTCCCAGGATTTCGCCACCAGTGTGGTGGCGAAAAGGCTGCAACTGTGCGTCGCGGACCTGAACGACAAGACCAAGCCCATGTCCTCCTTTCTTTTCACGGGAAGTTCCGGGGTCGGCAAGACCGAACTCACCAAGCAGCTCGCCCTGCTGCTTTTCGGTGACGACCAGCGCCACCTGATCCGCTTCGACATGTCGGAGTTCGCACGCGAGGAGTCCCTGGACCTGTTCCGCTCGGAGCTGACCAAGCGCGTGTGGGACATGGGGCACGCGGTGCTGCTGTTCGACGAGATCGAGAAGGCCGCGTCGGCGATCACGCGTGTGCTGCTCCAGGTGCTCGACGACGGCAGGCTCTCCGACGACAACGGCCGCCAGGTGTCCTTCCTCAACACCTACATCGTGCTCACGACCAACGCGGGCTCGGAGATCTACGAGACGATCGCCCAGTACAACGTGGACGACAGCGGCTCGGGCAAACAGCTGGTGGAGAAGATGAAGGAGATCCGACGCTCCATCTCCACCACGCAGGGCGACAACAAGTTCCCGCCCGAACTGTTGGGCCGTATCGACGCGATCGTCCCCTTCCAGCCGCTTTCGCGTGAGACCCAGCGCAAGATCGTGAAGAACAAGCTGCGCCAGATGCGGCGCGAGGTCATGGTCAAGCACGGGGTCAGGGTCGAGATCGCCGAACGGGTCCTCCAGTACCTCATCGACGACCACGCCGACACCGACTCCAACGCGGGCGGCGCGCGCGCGGCGATCGCGAAGATGACCGACGAGGTCACCACCGCCATCGCCGCGTTCGTCAACGCCTACTCGCACGAGAGGGTCCTGCGGGTGGACGTGCGCGGCACGATGCGCAGCGAGGACAAGGGCCTTCTCAAGAGCGAATCCCACATCGAGGTGGCCGCCGCGCGATGAGGCGGCATGTGGGACAGCAACGGGCCATGGGGTGACAGATGCCTAATGTAGCCTGATAAATGAGCTGAATCGATGCGTCATGGTCAGAACGGGAGGATGTGCCGATGGGACTCATCGACGGCATGTGGAAGAAGGGGACGGTCGACGGCACGTCCTCCGGCGGGCCGGAGCAGGCCGCATCGCCGGGCGGTGACGGCAAGAAGCGCGCCAAGCGGCGCAAGCCCGAGGAGATGCTGGCGAGCGTGGTGCGGGAGAGCACCGTCAACGCCGCGATCGACCTGCTGAGCCGCAACGACCTCTTCGTCCTGCCCGGGGGCAACTCCTGGGTGGCCCTGGCCCTGCCGGTGGAGAACATCGGCGGGCTGAGCAAGAAACAGCAGAGGGACGAGGCCAAGGGCTCACTCATCGAGCTCATCAACCACGACCACATCCAGACCATCACCACCCGTCAGCTCCTCGACGAAGAAGTCCTCGGCATCATCCCCACCCCCCAGACGCTGGAGCGCATGGGGGAGTACTCGCTGCTCACCGGTGCCACGTACTACTGGATGGTCCTGGGCCCGAGTCAGGACCGCCAGGAGTTGCTGGTCAACGCCGTCATCGACGAGGCGGTCTCCTACGCCGAGGCGGTGAGCATCTCCAACGGCAGCCGGAGCCTGGCCGACCGGTTGCCGCAGGCGTGGGCCTGGACCCAGGCCATCGAGACGACCGCGACCCCCGCGGACGCCGCGAACGGCCCTGTCGCCGTCCCGTCCGCCGACACCGCCGCCGCGGCGCCGCGGCCCTTCCGCGCCGCCGCCGAGGGAGGCGCTCCCCCGGCCGGTCCGGCGTTCGAGGCGCCCGCCCCGTTCGAGGCCGTCGACCACGGGGGGCCGGAGGACGACCCCCTGGTCGGCGGGGCGCTCCCGGCGGACATGTTCGACGAGGACCCGGGCTTCGGGGACCCGGTCGACGGGGAGCCGGACCACGACGACATGATGTCGCCGGCCTTCGAGGTTCCCGCCGACGACGGGCCCGACGGCTACGACGACGCGGTGGACGACGAGGACGAGGACCACGAGGGCGGGGGCCCCGTGCCGGGCGGCGGCGGGGGGCGGGCTCCTTCCTGGCAGCACTACGCCGAGCAGAACCGGGACCGGGAGTTCACCGAGGAGCAGGTGCGGCTCACCGTCGCACGGCGGTTCCTCCCCGAGGACCTCGACCTGGAGATCCCGTTCGCCGATTTCGAGGCCACGTTCGACACCCGGGCACCGTCGGTGCGGCTGGAGTTCACCGACAACTCCACGGACTGGCTCGGCGAGCAGGTCGCCCTCATGGCCGAGCAGGCCAACACCGAACTGGAGAAGCTGCACAGCGACCACCGCAGGGATCTGCGCCAGTTCTTCGTCGAGACCATGAGCCTGCACGCCGAGTCGGTCATGCGCGAGGTCGACGAACGGCGCGAGGGCTCGGTCTACCACATGCTCTCGAAGGCGGCCGAGGAGGAGTTCGCGGCTCTCACGGCCAAAGCGCACGAGGAGGTCGGCGCCCAGCGCGCGGAGATCACCCGGCGCTACGAGAAGGACGCCGACGAGCGGGCCGAGGTCGCCGCGGCCCAGGCCAGACAGGCGTTCTGGGACCGGTTCCGTCCGGAGCTGGAGCGCAAGATCGCCGACGTGGCCCCCGAGGTCGAGCGCCGCAACGAGGAACGCTACGCCCACCAACGTCAGCTCGTGCTGGAGATGCGCCGCAAGGACGCGCACACGCGTATGCAACTGGGCGCCACGCGCGCTCTGCGTCTCCTCTCCGAGCGCGAAGCCACGCAGCGCGAAGCGGAGATGGAGCTGCTGAAGCAGTGGAACGCCAAGGTGACGCGCTTCATCGACGACAACCGTAAGCACGACATCGTCCGCGCCAAGGCGCTGGCCGAACAGCTGCGGTTGGACAACCGGGTCGAGGAGATGCGGGCCGAGCACACGAGCCGGGTGGAGAAGCTCAAGGCCGACCACGATAACCAGGCGCGCAGGCTGGAGGCCGAGCTGGAGCGCGACCGCGAGCGGGCCGATGTGCGGTTGCGCCAACGCGAGGGGGAGTGGAGGCACGAGATCGACATCAGGGACGAGAAGCTCCGCTCGGCCCACCAGCTGTACACGGACCTGCACGCGCAGATGCAGGAGATGGCCGACGGCATGCACCGGCAGTACCGCGGCAGGATCGAGGAACTCGAGGGCGACAAGCGCTCCTACGCAGAAGAGCTGAAGCGGACCAACCACATCCACAGCCGCTTCAACAAGCTCCTCCTGGCCCTGGCCGCTGTGCTGGTGCTGATCTCCATCGCCGTGGGCGTGATCCTCGGCTGGACGATCGGATACGGGTCGACCGGTGCCGCCAGCGCGATGGTTCTCCCCGTGTGGTCCCTCTAGGGCAGTCGCGCACCACGGTGCGTCTCGGAGCAGGGCACCTACTTCAACGACGGAGGCGGTGCCCTGTTCACATTGGCCCGCAGCACCCTGAAAAGCTGCCATATCCCCTGATAAACCAATGGAATGAGCGCATCGAAGCGCACGCGTCAACAGAAAGGCACACCTCATGGCCAGGAGGGGCTCCAGTCCCAGAGCGAGTGCGTGGGACAAGCTCTCGTCGCGCAAGGCCGAGGAGACACTCGCCAATCGCGACATCTACGAATCCCAGCAGCTCGACCGCTCCCGCATCGAACGCAAACGGACCCGCACCTCGCGTACCGTCCTCGCGGTCGCGGCAGGCCTCCTCGTCGCCGTGCTGGTGTGGGCGCTGTGGTCGGTGGGCCAGTTCACGGTGAGCGCCATGGCCACCTCGTTCGGCGGGCCCGCGGTCCCCGACTTCGTCGAACGTGAGAGGCTGTCGGCGACCCAGTACTGCTACCGCGTCCTCGACGAGGCCGGGCAGGCGATCCCCGACCAGCCGTGCCACGGCACCGAGGGCGAGGCCCTGGAGAACCCGCCGCAGTGGGTGCTCGACGACGTCGCCGCGCAGCAGGCGGAGACCGAGGCCGCGCGCGAGGGCGAACCCGACGCGCCCCTGGGATGGTTCCTCCACCTGACCTGGCTCAAGCTCGCCGTCTCGCTCGGCGCGGGCCTGGCCGCGTTCGGCATCGCCTACCTGCTGCTCATGCGCAACCGGGACGCGCAGAACCTGCTGCACGACACCAGCGACATCAACCAGTACCACGGCGACCAGCACATCGCCCTGCCGGACGAGGTCGTCCGCAAGTTCGACTGGTTCCCCGACGTGGGCGCGCACAGCTCGGTGCAGCCCTCCTCGATGATCAGCCACGTCATGGCGAGCCGCAAGGGCCTCAAGTCGATCGAGGTCGCCCAGCGCGCGGAGGAGGACGTGCTCGACTCCGACGGGGACGTCGACTACCACAAGGGTGAGATCCTGCGCGACGACGATGACCGGGCGATCACCAGGAGGACGCCCCTCATCGACGAGAAGTTCGGCGACGACCTGTTCGAGGCCTCCGGTCTGCCGAAGGACAAGAACATCCGCAAACGGTTCGACACCACCAGGATCCCCTACAACCCCGACGGCAAGGACCGCGCCAAGCTCGGAGAGCACAAGACCGTCGCGGACATGATCAACGCCGACTGGGAGTTCCCCGAGTACGAGGTGCAGCGTCCGGCCGGGGCGTACATCGTCGACACGGCCCCGGTCAACACCATGGTGCTGGCCATCACGCGCGCCGGCAAGGGGCAGACCTACATCGAACCGATGATCGACATGTGGCTGCGCGAGAAGCAGCCCAACAACATGGTCATCAACGACCCCAAGGGCGAACTACTGGTCAAGCACTACGTGCGGGCCACGATGCGCGGCTTCCAGGTGGTGCAGTTCAACCTCATCAACGCGATGAAGACCGACATCTACAACCCGCTCGGGATGGCCGCCGAAGCCGCCCGAGAGGGTGACTCGACCAAGTGCGCGATGTACATCGAGAACATCGCCGACGTCTTCTTCCCGCTCGACGGCGGAGAGGACCCCGTGTGGCCCAACGCCGCCAACAACGCCTTCAAGCGCGCCGCCTACGGTCTCATCGACTACTACCTGGAGGAGGAGCGCGAACTGCGCGCCTACGCCGCCCGGGTGGACATGGACCCCAAGGTGCTGGAGACCAAGCTCGACGAGAAGTGGGGCAAGGTCACGCTGTACAACTGCTACCAGCTGTTCGTGCAGCTCTCGGCCAAGAAGGTGAAGAACCCGGTGGACCTGGCCGAGGAGAGGGTCCGCAGGGGCGAGTTCGGGAGCCTGGAGGACGGCACGTTCCGCGAGGAGGAGGCCGAGGCCGCGCTCAAGGAGGCCGAGGGCAGGACGTTCCTGTGGGAGGACAAGAAGGAGCTGGACATGCTCACCTTGTTCTTCAACGCCACCAACGCGCTGCCCACCAACTCGATGCGCACCCTGGTCGGTAACGCCGACAACGCGCTGCGGGCGATGGGCGCGGCCGAGAAGATGCTGGCGAGCGTCTACGGTATCGCGATCACGGCGATGAGCTTCTTCACCGACCCGACGATCTCCACGCTCACCTCGGGTACCCCCAGCCAGAACACCGACCTGGGGGGCCTGAGCTTCCCGCGTCGCATGGGCGTGCGCTTCGCCGTGAACTACCTCAAGCGCGACCACCTGATCGGGGCCCAGGCCAAGTGGGACGCCTACGCCGACGACAGGTTCGAGCAGGCGCTCGGCGGGGACTTCGAGCACGAGGACATCGTCTCCCGAGAAGGCTGGGCCCGCTACTACTTCAAGGGCAAGTTCTCCGGCAACGTCGCCTACGTCCGGTTGCGGTTGCTGAACCCGCAGACCGGCATGCTCATCCGCACCTTCCACTTCAAGTTCACCAAGGACTACCAGACCTCGCTCAACGGCCGGTTCTACGTCACCGACCCGGTGACCGGCGAGAAGATCATCCGCAACGGCATTCTGCTGGAGCTGAGGAAACAGGACGACGGCTCGTTCGCGCCCGGGCACACCACCTATCCGCAGATGCGGCTGACCAACATCACCGCGGACCTGCCCGAGAAGGAGATGAGCCAGGCCAAGGCGATCACACAGACGATGGTGCGCTATTCGGAACAGCCCAAGATGGTGTTCCTGGTGACTCCGCCGCACCTGATGAAGTACGCCAAGCTCATCCTCATCCTGGTCAAACAACTGGTCGACCTGAACTTCGACAAGTCGTACATGACCAAGGAGAACCAGAAACCCCTGTACAAGACCCGCTTCATGCTCGACGAGCTGGGCAACCTCCAGTCGGAGGGACACGGCATCTCCGGCTTCGAGACGATGCTCTCGATCGGGCTGGGTCAGGAGCAGCAGTTCACGCTCATCCTCCAGACCCTTCAGCAGCTGCGCGACGTCTACGGCGAGTCGGTGGACAAGATCGTGCAGGGCAACACCTCCAACATCGTCTTCCTCAAGAGCACCGACGACTCGATGCTCGACACGTTGGAGAAGATGTCCGGCAAGCGCCACACCACCTACATGGACTCCAAGACCGTGACCCAGGACAAGGGTCAACTGGTCAAGGGCATGAGCGTGGAGGGCAAGGTCTCCTACACCATGTCGACCAAGGAGGAGCCGGTCATCTCCTACAACGACATGGCCTTCATCTCCGAGCGCAACTCGATCGTCTTCCGGGCGGGCGACCCGCCGGTGTGGAACCGCAACGAGACGATCCTGCCGATGTCGTGGCGCATGTTCAAGGACACGATCGCGCACCCGGGGCACGACTACACGCTCCAGACCATCCCGACGCTGTCCAGCGCGATGGACTTCGACGTGCGCATGAACCAGCCCGACTTCGAGGCGATGCTGGCCAAGCGCATGCAGCAGGCCGAACTGACCGCCGAATGCCGCGAGAAGTACAAGGTGGCGCACGACCTCAGCGAGGTGGACGTCGCGCGACTGGACCCCGACACCTACGCCAACGAGGTCATGGAGCTGGTCGACGCCGCACGCGGCGAGACCTACGCCGAGGAGCACGACCTGGGCGGTTCCGACGAGGTCGACCTCGAGGACCTGGAGGGCGCCATCGACCTGGACATGCCCTGGGAGTACGACCTGGCGACCCAGCAGGCCGTGGACGACCAGCAGGCGAGGATGGACGGGTTCCGTCAGCTGCGCTACGCCGACAGGCTCGTCAGCCGCGACATGCTGGTCCACTTCTCCTCCGACCCCTCGCGACCTCACGCGGGAGCACTGGACGGTCCGCTGGACGCGCACATCATCGAGGCGTACAAGACGGCGCGTCCCCTGCTCGAACAGGACAGCGCCCACTTCTCGGTGGGCACGGACGGCTCGCTGCGCAGCGCCGACGGCTCGCGTGTCTACATCTCCAGCCAGGACGAGTCCGAGGCGATGCGACGGCTCCAGCAGGCCAGTGAGAACGAGGCGGAGCGGGTGTTCGCCGAGGACCCGGAGCAGCTCGCCGACCTGCACGGGTTCCGCGTGCACGGAGCCTTCTACGAGTTCCTCGCCGAGCAGGAGAGCTGGCTGGGTCTGGCACGCGGTGAGTTCGACCGGGCGATGGCCGACGTGATGCGCGACAAGGGGTAGCCGGGAGGCCCGCTGACAGGGGTCGGGGGGCCCTGGCGGGCTCCCCGGCCTTCGCGGCCCCCGGGTGTTCGGCGGGTCGGCACACCGGTGACCAGCAGGCCCGCGGCCGACCCCCGGACGGCCCGCGGCGCATCCGTTCCGACAGCGGTGAGTCCGAGTGCGCAGCCCGGTGCCGGGGTACAGTACGGGGTAGCGAAACGACTGATAGACGAGAGAAGTCGGCGGGTACCGCAACCACGTCGGGCGCATTCCGGGCAGGATCTGGTCACACCACGCGGCGATGAACCGTCGCTGGCCTGAGGCGAGACAGGAGAGGTCGTGGCGACGGGGAAGAAGAGGACGTTGGGTGCCGAAAGGTACCCGGACCCGGACGAGACCGTCGGCGCACGGGCGCGGGACGCCGGTGCCCGCCCCGGTGAGAGGGCCCGGCGGCCACGTCAGGGCAGTAGGGAGCGCGAGGCCGACACCGCTCAGGGCGAGCGCGGGCGGTACGAGCGCGAACGGGCCCGCGAGAACCGCCGGATCAGGCGCGACGCGGCCGGGCCCGACGGCGATCCGCGAGCCCGGCTCAAGCTCCAGACCCAGCGTGCGCAGGTCCGGTTCACCGACCACCTGCGTGCCTCGCGCATCACCGCGCCGGGAGAGTCCGAGCCCTCCCAGCGCCGGAAGCTCAGCGACCTGCACCAGGCCTACGCCTCGATGATGGTGCTCCAGTGCCTGGAGCCGCTCCAGCGCGGATTCAGCGCGGAGAACGTGCTCCGCACCGTGGGCATGGGTACGGCGATGTGGCTGCTCTCGCCCAACTTCCGCGCCCATGTGGGGGACCACGCCGAGCGGATGGGCGCCGCCATCGGTGACCGGCTGGACGTGCGGGCCCGGCGCGAGGCCAAGACCGTCGCCCAGGGCGAGAGGTCCCGGGAGAAGGAAGCCCAGCACCTCGACAGGACCGGTCAGGGCCGCGAAGGTATGCGAGGCCCTTCCGGCTGGCGCCACCGCAGGCGCCTGGAGCGCATCGAACGGATGGAACGCGGTGGCCGCGACCTGTTCACCGAGCACAGCGCGGCACTGACGCACGTGGGCATCGCCCAGAACGCCTACGACGAGATGCGCAGACCCGGCGCTGACGGGGAACTGGTCAAGCAGAACTACGAGAGCGCTCTCAGCGCGCTCTACGGCTACGTCGACGACGACGGCCTGGATCGCGAGGCGGTGGCGCGCAACATGCGCGTCATCGTCGGTCAGCTCGTCGAACGCGACCCCGAGCAGGCGGCGGTGTTCTCCGAACTGGCCCACGGCCGGTTCGGCAGGACCGAGCCGCGGTCGGTCGTCCTGCCCGGCACCGCCCAGGCGGTGACGGCCTGGACCGGTGACTACGTCGACACGGGCAACGGCGAGGTGATCACCGGCGGGACCTTCGCGCTGCGCGAGCCGATGGGCGCCGACGAGCACCGCGCCGCGGTGGCCCGGACCATGTACGGCGAACTCACCTCCGCGAACAGCCCGGCCGAGTTCAGCGAGGTCCTGGAGCAGTACGTCATCGGCTCCGCCACTCGTGAGCACCCCGGATCGGTCGAACTCGCTGAGGGCCCCACGGCACGCGCGCGGCTCAACCGCTCCCGGACGATGTTCGCGTCCATGCGCGGCGACGGGCTCAGCGACCAGGAGCAGAAGCTGGCCTACACGGGCGGGTTCGTCGAGTCCCTGCAGGCCCTGGACCGCACCCACCCGGAGCTGGTGGCGCGGTGGCGTCGGAGCCTGGGGCCCGAATGGGAGCAGCGGATGCGCGACCTGATCGCGGAGTACGACGACTTCGGCGAGCAGGCGGACCGCCACCGCGAGCAGCGTGGCGCGCGGGTCTGGGCCGAACCGGAGCATGCCGCGGGCTCGGAGGAGGCCGTCGTCGTTGACGCCGAGTTCGTCGACGACGAGCCAGGGGACGGTCGGCGGGACCCGGGACCGGACAGGAAAAGCGGGCGAGCAGGGGCCGTAGCCCCGTTCACCGGTTCCGGGGACACCTCGGCGGCGAAACCGGACGTCATCATGCGAAAGGGGGGCGGACCGCGGGGAAAGCAGGAGAGCGGCGGCGCGCCGACAGGGCGGATATCCCCCCGTATCACGATTTCGCCGTCGGCGGACCCGGGGCGGGACAGCGGACCTGAGTTCGGCGGCTGAACAGCCGAACCGCCGAGGGAACAGAAGAGACGACACAGGAGGAGAACACGATGGGTAATGTCGACTGGGAAAGTCTTTTCGGTATCGAGCCGGAGGACCGCAAGCGCTGGGACGAAATGAACGCTGCGGCGGAAAAGCGCATCAAGGAAAGGGGTGGTGTCGAGCACTACGCCAAGGAGGCGGCCGATTCGGGGCTGAACCTGGCGCAGAAGGCGGCCGCAGCACGGATGCAGGCGGCCCAGAACGCGGGGCGGGACGACGCGCGCACGACGCGACCGAGGCGCAGGGTGGTCATCCAGGAGGAGAAGACGGAGTTCCTGGACGACGACCCCCAGTTCGGCTGAGAACCCCACCGGCTCGCCGGGCGGTGTTTTGACCCTCCAACAGGGGCTGGATACACTCGTATACGAGCGAAAACACGGCATTATGCCCTGATCAGCACGGAGGACCGGACATGGCGGCGCCCCAGACACCCACAGGCTCGGAACGCGTGACCAAGCGCATGTACATCGCGTCGGTGGCGCGCCGTGCCGGACTTCCGAAGAGGGTCGTCTCCCAGGTCTACGATGCCGCCATGGCAGAACTCCTGGACGTGGTCAGTCAGGGAAACCGCCTCGTTCTCACCGGTTTCGGCAGTTTTGAGCGGCAATGGCACAAGGGTCACCCGGTGAGGTTCACCAAGGTCGGTGAGACCAGGGTCGACGACTACTCCGTGTTGAAATTCAGTGCCACCCGTCAGACCAACCAGCGCATCGGCGATTCCCAGTGACGATGGAATCGCAGCCGGTCGAGGATGCGGGAGGAAAAAGCCCTCGGAGAACGTAGAATTCGGGGGCTCTTTTCGTACATGCGTCGCTTTCCCGCTTTTCCGTCATCGGTGTCCTCGTCGGTCCTGTGACGGTTGGTCCTGTAGCCCTTGCCGTTCATGGCCCGTTCGGGTTCCGCTCTTGGGGGCGGTCCGGTGCGGATGGTTCCGACCGAGGGCCAGACGGGCGCGGGCTTCGTGCGATGGCCGGGGTGCTTCCTCGCCATGCGGCCGGATGTTCGGAGTCGCGGGAGCCGTCGCACGCGGTGGTGGGATGCGTGTTCGTTCCGACCGCGGCGTGAGGCACCATCGCTTGGTGCGCGGTCGGCACGGGCCCTGCGCCGACCGGACCCCGGGCACGAAGAAGACCTGGGGCCTCTCTCGCTCTCGCGATGTGAGAGGCCCCAGGTCGGAGCGCGGAGGATCGGGGATTTGAACCCCGGATGGGCGTAAACCCAAACCGCATTAGCAGTGCGGCGCCATAGACCTGACTAGGCGAATCCTCCTGGCTGGGACAAGCCTACAGACACCACGGACGGTTGCGCAAAACGAATGCCCCCGCCGCGCCCCGCGGCCGGTGCGGGCGGGGCCGGGAAGGGCGCCGCACCGCTGATGCGGTTGGGAACCGTCCCGGGCGGGTCAGCCGACGGTGCGCTCGATGATGAGGTCGGCGTCCAGGCGCAGCTTGTCCACGGCGCGGGACAGCGTGCTCTTCACCGTGCCGAGCGTCACCCCCATCCGCTCGGCGATCTGCGCCTCGGTGAGGTCGTCGTAGTAGCGCAGCACCACCGTGGTCCGCTGCCGGGAGGGCAGGCGGTCGATGGCGCGCTCCACCACGTCGGCCAGGTCGCTGCGCCAGGTGGGATCGTCCACGCGCTGCTCGGGGATCTCGTCGGTCGGGTAGACGTCCAGCCGGTTGCGCCGCCACTCGGAGATCTGCGTGTTCACCATGGCCCTGCGCACGTAGCCGTCGCGCGCCTTCGGGTTGGCGATCCGGTCCCAGGCGAGGAAGGTCTTGACCAGGGCCGCCTGGAGCAGGTCCTCGGCGTCGGCGTGGCTGCCCGTCAGCGACCGGGCCATCCGGAGCAGGGCCGGTCCGCGCTCGGCCACGTAGTGGCTGAACTCGTCGTACCGGGGCGTCCGGGTCGTCCCTGTCACGCCGACCACCGACCTTCACGGGCGCTGCGTGGGCTTTCGTCGTGTTCCTCCCTTCTAACTCTCACACAGCCAACGTAAACATCCGGGCACGTGTGTCCCACGCGCCGACAAACGGCCCGCCGGAGAACCGCGGGCGTCCGGCCTTCTTCCGTGTCCGAGCGCCGCCCCCGGCGAGTCGCGGCGCCGACGGCCGACAAGCCCGTGGCACTGGCCGGTGCCGTTCGCCGGACCCCACCGCGGGGGCCGGTCCCGCCGGTGGAGGGGAGTGGGGGCGAACGAACGGAAACCCCTGTGGTTTGGGGGATCTTGTGGGTGTTTATGAATCTTTCTAGATTTATGGGTTCTATGCGTAGCTTTGTAACGACAGGCTGTGGTGGGGCGATCCCGAGTCGCCCGATGTGCCAAGCCCGGTGTGCGCGGAATCCGCTCTCTGGTTCCATGGGGTGCCCCACGTGTCGTGGGGGGCCGCGGCACCGAGAACATGTCTGGACAACGGGGACGAAGCGACGAGTCGTACTGGTGAGGGGGCTCAGTCGAGATGTCAGTGACCACCGAGATCGGACGGGACCGCAGAAGGTTCACAGCCGCGGTGCTCGGCGCCGCGAGCGCACCCGAACCCACGCCGCTCGGACACCGCGTCGCGCGCGGCGTGGTCGTCAGCGCCAACGCGCGCATCCTCTGCCTGGCCGTGCCCGGCGGCGAGGAGCACTTCATGTACGACCGCTCCACCGTGTTTTGGCGGGGTGGTGAGGTCGGACCGGGTGAACTCCGCGCCGGTGACGACGCCGTGGTGCTGCGCGTATCCGGCGGCCACCCCATCGCCGCACGCGTGTGGGCCCAGGCCGCCCGCGCCACCGGCGTCATCGTCAGCCGCGACGGCGACACCCTGGAGATCGACCCCGGGCACGGGCGCCCGCGCCAGACCGTCGTCCTGCCCTACCGCACCTCGGGTCGGATCTCCGTCCGCCACCCGCGGCTGGAACCCGGCTACGTCTTCGACGCCGTGGGCGTCTGGGAGGAGGGGGCCGTACGGGCCGTACGCCCCGCCACGACCCAGCCGCCCTACCCGCTGGGCGCCACACCGCACCGGCCGCCCACGCGCCGGCGCCCCACCACTCTGAGCGGCGTCGCCACCTGGTACGACCCGGCGTGGGGCCGCTCATCCCACGTGGACCCGCGCGCCCACGTCGACGGGATCGCCTACCCGGCGCTCGACCCCGTCGGCCACGACGGTCCCTGCGACCGGCGCACCTCCTGCGTTCCGCTGCCGCTGCTGTCCACCGGGGCGACCCTGAGCCTGCGCAACGACTGCACGCACGAGTCCGCGGCGCTTCCCGTGGTCGACTGCGCCGCGGCCGACAGCTGGCTGTGCGACCTGTGCTCCTCCTGCGGAGGCCAGAGCGCGGGACGGCTGGCCTCCCTCACTATGACCGGCTTCGTCGCCCTCGGCGGGCGGCTGGAGGACGGCTGCTTCAACGCGACCGTCACCGTCCATGACGGGGAGGGATGACCGATGCTGCCGGAGATCGTCGATGCGGCCCGCGAGGCGCAGCTACCGCTCCTGGCGGTGCTGCTCCTGGTCGGAGCCGTCGCCAAGACCACCAGGCGGGCGGCCGCCACGGGCCTGGCCGTCCTCGCGCCCGAGCGGCTGCGCCGGGCGTCCACGGTCGGCACCGGCCTGCTGGAGGCCGCGCTGGCGCTCGGCCTGCTCGGGCTGACCGGCCTGCTGGGCGAGACGGTGCGGGCGCTGACCGCGGCCGTGTTCGCCGTCTCGGTCGTGGTCCTGGTGGTGATCCGCAGGCGCGACCCCGAGGCGGGCTGCGGCTGCTTCGGCGGGCTGAGCCAGGCGCCGATCGGCTGGCGGACGCTGACCCGGGCCGGGCTGCTGTCGGCCGCCGCCCTGACCACGCTCGGCCTGGAACCCGCGGGCTGGGAGGTGGTCGCCTCGCCGACCCCGCTGCACGCGGGGGTCCTGGGCGCCGAACTGCTGCTCCTGGCGCTGCTGAGCCCCGAACTGCGCACCGCGGCCGCACACACCCTGCACGAGGAGCCCTGCGCGCTGCGCGAGGTCTCGCTGCGCCGTACCGTGCGGACCCTGCGCGGCAGTGACGTGTGGCGCGTCAACGAACCGGTGATGCTCGGGTCCGAACCCGAGGACGTGTGGCGCCAGGGCTGCTGGAGGTTCCTGCGCTACGACGGCGTGCGGCACGGCCGCCGGGTCGACGTGGTGTACGCGGTCAGGGCCGGGGGCAGGCCCGGCACCGCAGTACGCGCGGCCCTGGTGGACCGCGAGAGCGGAGCGGTGGTGGCCTCCTTCGGCGCGGTCACCCGCATCGAGCTGATCGGCCCGCCGCGCAAGCTCCTCCACCCGGGGGAGGCCTCCAGGCGGGACGCGTGGCGGCACGACGAGGCCAGGGCCGAGCTGAGCCTCCGGGCCGCCCGGGAGCGCTCCGCCGTGTGGGACCTCGTCGCGGACGGTCCCGACGGGAGCGCCCAGGACGAAGGCGTTCGGGAGAGCGGGGTCCAGGGCGAACGCGTTCCGGGACAGCGCGGTCCGAGCGGGCGTGAGGAGGTCGGCCGGGACGCGGCGCGGCAGGGCGCCGCGGAGCGGGACACCGGCGGAACGGACCGGGACGGGCGCGAACCGACCCCGGCCGGATGAGGGCGCTCCGGCGGGCTCCGGTCTCCGGGTCCGCCGGCGGTGCCGCCGCGCATCCGGCCCGGACGTGACCCCGGCCCCTGGCCCGGACCGGTCCCGGCCCGGGAACCGCTCCGGTGGTCAGCGGTCGGCTTCCGGGCCGAGCATCTGCCGCTGCCGCTCCACGGCGGCCTCGCTGAACTCCACGAGCATCGTCTCGTAGTCCTCCAGCTCACCGTCCCCGAGGACGGACGTGCTGCCGACGAGGTCGCCGTTGCGGTACATGAGGCTGACCATGCGGCTCCTGTCGTCCCCGGACTCCACCTCGACGGCGAAGGCCCGCGACTCATCACCGATCCGCGGCACGTCCTCCAGGTCTCTGACGCTGTACTCGGTCGAGGTTCCGTCCTCGTGGGCGGCGGTGTATTCGGCGCAGCTCCGCGGCGGCGTGCTGGACAGCGCCTCCGCGGCCGTGGCCTCGTCCAGACGCACCAGCATGTGCGTGACCGCGCCCTCGGGCCACTCGTAGGCCGCCACGGAGGCGGGGGAGTCGCGCACCCCGTCCAGAGCGGCCCACTGGTTGGCGGCGTCCAGGCACTCGGGCTTGTCGAGTTCGGCGGCGGCCCGCACCTGTTCGCTGTAGCGCACTGTGGCAAGCTCGGAGTAGGTGCCGCGCTCGCTGCTCTCGGCCACGAAGGTGGCGTCGCGGACGTGCAGGGGCTGTGCCTCGTGCAGTGCCTCCGCGGCCTCGGCGCCGGGGTCGGCGGCCTGCCCGGCGGTGCCGCCACCGCACGCGCTCAGCAGGACCGCGACGGGCACGGCCACGGGAAGGGCCCATGACCGGACGGATCCTCGCCTCTCGCGCGGCCCGGGGAGCTGACCAGCGTCGTTCCGTGCCGAGTTCGTGGGGCAAGGACGCAAGTGCATGGTGATATCTCCTCGTTTGTGCGATATTTCCGCTGGGAGCGGTGACCGACCCGGACGCGATGTCGCTGAGCGTGTCGCGGGGTTAGCACAAAGTATTGAGGAAGGACAACGGTGTCGGAGTCGAAATCGCCATATCTGCGGTCGGTGCTGGAGAGCATCCCGCCCTACAAGCCGGGCAAGAAGGTCGTCGGCCCCGACGGGCGTTCGGTCAAGCTGTCCTCCAACGAGAGCCCCTACGGGCCGCTCCCGTCGGTGCGTGAGGCCATCTCCGCGGCCGCGGCCGAACTCAACCGCTACCCGGACCCGGGCGCCGCCGAGCTCACCTCCGCGCTCGCCCGCCGCCTCGACGTCCCCGAGGAGCACCTCGCCCTGGGCGCCGGTTCGGTGGGCCTGCTCCAGCAGCTGCTCGAAGCCGTCGGAGAGCCCGGCGCCGAGGTCGTCTACGCCTGGCGCTCCTTCGAGGCCTACCCGCTGCTCGCCGAGCTGGCGGGGGTCACCTCGGTGCGGGTCCCGCTCCGGGACGAGACGCACGACCTCGACGCGATCGCCGACGCGGTCACCGAGAACACCCGCATGGTGCTCGTGTGCAACCCCAACAACCCCACCGGCACCACCGTGCGCGAGGAGGAACTGGTCGCCTTCCTGGACCGGATCCCCGAGAGCGTCCTGGTGGTCCTGGACGAGGCCTACCGCGAGTACGTGCGCGACCCGCGGGTGCCCGACGGCGTCTCCCTGTACCGCGACCGGCCCAACGTCGCCGTGCTGCGCACCTTCTCCAAGGCCTACGGGCTCGCCGCCGTGCGCCTGGGCTTCCTCGTGGGGCACCCCCCGGTGACCGCCGCGGTCCGCAAGACCCTCGTCCCGTTCGCGGTGAACCACCTCGCCCAGGCCGCCGGGATCGCCTCCCTCGCCGCCGAGGGCGAGCTGCTGGAGCGCGTGGCGGCCACCGTCGAGGAACGCGGGCGGGTGCGCGACGCGCTCATCGCCTCCGGGTGGACGGTTCCGCCGACCGAGGCCAACTTCGTGTGGCTGCGGGCGGACGAGGACACGCTCGACTTCGCCGAGGCGTGCGCGCGGGAGGGCGTCTCCGTGCGCCCGTTCGCGGGGGAGGGCGCCCGGGTGAGCCTGGGCACCCCCGAGGAGAACGACGCGTTCCTGGCCGTGGCCACCTCCTACGGCAAGCGCCGTTAGCCCGGCCGTGCCGGTTCCCCGCGCTGTTCACAGGGCGGGGAACCGGCTGGTGAACCCTGTGGCTCCTGAGGCGGTCGGGCTTGCGGAGACGCTGGAACTCCGTGTGCCGCCGGAGCGGGTCGCCGAGGCGGTCCGCTCGGTCAGCGCGCGCGTCGTCGCCCTGGACACCCGGTACGGCGCCCGCGACACCGTGGACGCCGCGGCGCGCGCCGCCGCCCGCGCCCGAGGCGCGGTCCGCACGCGTTTTCCCGACTCGGCGGACGTGCTCGCCGCGACCGCCGAACTGCACCAGGTCACCGGCTGGGTGGCCTTCGACGCCGAACGCCAGCGCCTGTCCCGGCGGATGACCCTGACGGCGCTGGACGTCGCGGGCGGGGCGGGCGACCGCTCCATGGAGTACTTCGCGCTCAGCCAGCTGGCGATGCAGGACGTCCACCTGTGGCGGCCGGCCGAGGCCCGGCGGGTGTGCGAGGCGGCGTTGGCGGCGGGACCGGCGGGGAGCGTGCGCACCCTGTTCACCCTGAGGCTGGCGCGTGCCACGGCCCAGGAGGGCGAGCGAACTCGGGCGCGGAAGCTGATCGGGGAGACCCTCAGCCGCTACCTGGAGGGGCCGCGCCGGGGCGATCCGGCGTGGACGTGGTGGCTGACCGAGGCGGAGATCGCCTGGCACCGGGCCATGGCCGACGCCGACGCCGGGGCGTGGGGTGCGGCCGTCGAGGCCTTCGACCGGGTGGCGGAGCTGATCGGGGCGGGCGGACGGGCCGCGGGGACGGGCGGGAGCGGACGGTTCCTGTTCCACGCCGCGGTGAGTCGGCTGTGGGCGCTGGCCCGTGTCCGGTCGTGGGAGGAGGCGGAGACCGTGCTGGTGCGCGACGTGCTGCCCGATCTGGGGAGCGTGGCGTCGGTGCGCTGTGAGCGGCGGCTCGCCGAGGCCGTCCGGCTGCTCGACACGGCGCGGGACCGCCCCTCCCTGCGGGACACCGCGCGGTGGTGCGCGGAAAGGTCCGGCGCGGGGGTCCCGGAGGCCCCGGTGTAGGCCCTCGGGGCCGTGCGTCCGTGCCTCCGCGCGTCTGTGCCTCGGCGCGGTCGAAGGTTGTCCACAGGCTGTGGACGGGGCCGCGCGCCTTCCCGGCCGAGGCCCAGGGGCAGGCGGCGGGGCCCGCGAGGCGCTCGGCCCGCGGGCGGCCCGGGAGCTGTGCGGCGTCCGGCCGGAGCGCGCCGGTGACCCGTGCGGCCGACCGCGGCGGGCCGGGGTTCACCAGTCGGCGGCGGCCACGACCCGGGCGGCGACCTCCTCGACGGTGCGGCCGTCCGTCGCCACGCGCACGGTTCCCGCCGGCGCCTCGGCGTCCAGGCGCGCTGCCGCCCTCAGGCTGCGTTCGACGTGGGGGAGCAGCTGTGAGCCGGTCTCGCGCACCGCCAGGCGTGCGCGCACGGTGGCCTCGCCCGCGGTGAGCAGGATCCGGGTCACCACGATGTCCCCGCCGCCCATGGCGCGGCGGAGCATGTCCTCCTCCAGCACGCTGACGGTGTTGGTGTAGACGAGGCGGCGGTGGCCGAGCGCCGCGTAGTTGGCCCAGACCGCCGCGACGTTGCGTTCGGTGATCCCGCCCCGGTGGGGGTCGCCGGGCGGGGCCGGGTGCACCTGGTCCATGTAGTCGCCCTCCAGGACGCAGTGGGCGGTTCCGCGCCGCTGGAGGATGACGGAGACCTCCCAGCCGACCGTGGTCTTGCCGGTCCCCGAGCCGCCGCCGATGAGGAGGAGGCGCTGGCGCCCGGTTCCGGTGTCGCCGTTGTCGTCGCCGCCTCCGTTGCCCGGAGGGCTGCCGCCGCCGTCGTGGTCCTCGTGGTCGTTCATGCGCGCAAGCCTGTCAGGCGGGCGGTCGCGGGTCACCTGAATTGTCCACAGCCTGTGGACGGTGGCTGGCTCGGGGAGGCTTGGTCCAGGAACCGACGGACGTGTGCGAGCAACGCGCGGTTCTCCTCCAGCCACCCCTCCGGGACGTCGATCGGCAGCCGCACGGAGACCTGGGTTGACGGCGAGTCGCGGACGGTCACCTCCACCGGGTCGTCGGGAACGATGTCCAGCCACGCGGTGCGGCCTCCGGACGGCCACTCGGCTCTCTCCTCTGCGGCGAGGGCGTTGAGACAGCGCTCCCAGGCGTCCAGGTCTCCGGGTGAGACGACCAGGCCCACCCGCCCGCTGACGAAGTCACTCTCCACGACGATCTCCGCCTCGTGGTGCCGGCCACCGCTGGGCGTCACGGGCGTACCGAGCACTCTGACACTGACACTCTGCCACCGGTCAGCGATGCGGAGGAGTGGAAGCGGCCGCACGTCGTCGGTCATCGGTCCTCGCAAGCGGGTCGAAGGGTTGAGACGCCGTCGGTTCGCCCATGTGCCGGACCCGTGAGGTCTGCTGGTGGACATGGACATGGACATGGACATGGACATGGCCGTGGGCGTGGTCATGGGAGCCACGGTTTCTCATGGTGGCCGGAACCCGTGGGTCCCATCGCACCGCGTTGGAGGCGGCGGTCCTCACAGCCTGTGGACGGTGGCTGGTGGGGGCGGGTGGGGCGGGGTTAGCCTCGATTCGGGGGCGCCGCGGTCCGCCGTGGCCGCCGTGCGGCGCCCCCGTGTTCCAGGGTCCCAACGAGCCCGTCCGGCGGGCAACCGGCTTCCACAGCCTGTGGACGGCCGCGCGCCACCTCCCGCCCGCCTCCACCGTCCGCGCCCGCCGCCCCGCGCAGACTCAGCCGACCTCCATGGTTCGCGCCCGCCGCCCCGCGCACGCTCACACGCCCCTCACGCGGCTCCACAGCCGCGCACACGGACGGGGCGCCCCCTGGCCGGGAGGCGCCCCCGTCCGACGCTTTCACGCCTCTCACAGGCGTTCTGAGGGCGAGCTTCGCCGGTTCCAGGACCTTCATCCACTCGCGCGGCCGAAAGCCACGTACACGGGCGGGGAAGCGACAGGGCTGTCGACAACCCGGGGAAGGTGCTGACGGGACCGAGGGATCGATGGTCTCAGCATCCGAGGGACTCAAGAGCAGCTTCCACATCCCGGACGAACGCTCGCCAGGATGGAAGCGTCGTGATAGGGCCATCCGAGTCCAGACGCTGGAGGAGTTGCCGCCGGTTCTCCGAGAACCGGCGGTTGAACCGTTCGAGTTTTCTTCCCGTCAGCTCCGAGGCCGTGGCCAGCGCCCGCTTCAGTTCGGCCTTCGGATCGTTGACCGACTCCATCTGCTTCAAGGACGGCAACCCGAGCCTGCAACGTCCGTTGGGGTTCCCGGCAACCCTGCGGATCGCGCTCTCGTCCACCAGAAGCCACGCCTCCGTCATACGCACCGGGATGATGGGTACGTGGACGACCTGCGGCATGTGCTCACGCACCGCGGTCTCGATTTCGCTCATACGGGCCTGACGGCCCATACCGTCCGCGTCGCGATGAACAGCGACGAGTTCGTACTCGCCACCGAGAGCCCTGACCGTACCGAGCTTGTCCGGTAGCGCATGACCCACCTTTCCCAGCCGGTCCAGCTCCGGATTGGTGATGCTCACCTCTACACCGCGATCGGCAGCGATGGTCTCGATGTGATCAGCTATGCCGTCATCGCTGGACCCCTCGCCCAGGAAAAGGATACGGATGGTCACATCCCCTCCAGAGTCAACTGGGCGCCGGGCGGGGCAGTGAGGTAGGGGAGGATGTCCGGTCGTGTGACGGACACGTTGCCCGGAGTCCTGGCTCGCCAACTTCCCGTGATGGGGCGCAGTCTGAGGGCGTGGGTCATCTGCCCGTCGGCGCGCTTGCGCCGGACGCTGTCGGCGAAGAGGAGGTCAGCGGGGTCGACGACCTGGACGACTCCGGGCGAGTGCGTGTTGACGAGCACCTGCCTGAAGGGGTTGTCCTCTCCCGGTTCCTGGAAGGGGTCGACAGCGAGATCCCTGACGAGGTCCACCATCGCGGGCAGATTTCCGGGATGGATACCGTTCTCCGGTTCCTCCATGCACAGCAGCCCTTGTACGGAGGGGTCCTCCAGGAGGACACACAGCGCCAGAAACCGCAGTGTCCCCTCGGAGAGGCTGCGTGCGGGGATCCGCAGACCGTTGGCCTCCTGCAACTCGACGGCCAGGAGCTGACGTACCTCGTCCTCGACAACGCGCAGCTCGTCCACGGAGACCCCTACGAGGTCGGCCAACCTGCTGGACACCCGTGCGAAAACGCGGTCGGCATCGCCGTGCGACTCCTGCTGCGAGATGCGAAAGAGCGTTCCCGGCAGATGGAGCCCGTTCGCCCCCATCGTCTGTGGGTCCGTGTACCTGTCCGCGGTGCGCAAGGCTGTCGGTTCCAACGCCAGGCGCTTCCAGGACTGCATCTCCCTGCGCGCCGCGAGGATCGTGGGATCGTCGCTACTCGTCACCGTGCTCACCACTGTCGCCGGTGCCCTGGACGCCGCGGCGGGCTTGGGCTGACCTCGACTCCCGCCATCCTGATGGATGCTGATGATGGGCTGGTCGTCCTGGTATGTCGTGGAGATGAAGGCCTGACCGCTGCGCTTGTTCTTGAGGACGGAGTCCCGAAAGTCCTTTTTGCTGTGGGGGAAACGCAGGCGACGGGGCGCCTCGTTGAGGTTGATGTGCTTCAACCGCTCTCCGAGGAGGGTCAGACGCCCGACCTTGTCGGCCCCGGACGGAGGAAGGAACCCCAGCTCCAGTTCATAGCGCAGGTAGGTGCTCGTCGCGCTGGCCTCACGGCCGAAGTCGTCTTCGACGCGCTCGGGGACGAGCATCTCCGCTGCGAAGTGCATGCGTCGGTCATGGGAGCCGAAACCGTTCCAGAACAGCTCACGGGGGTCGCCCGAGCGTTCACGGTCAGTGCCCCGTACTTCGGACGCGGCCTCGATCAGTGAACGGCTGGACAGCAGACTGAGGAACTGGATCGCGTCGAACACGTTCGACTTGCCCGTACCGTTCTCGCCGGCGATACACGTGAACGGGCCGAAGTCCACCTCGAGGTTCAGCAGGTTCTTGAACCCGTCGACCTCCAGCCGTGTGAGCACCGCACTCCCCGTTCGATGACCCTGCGGCCCGCGTTCGACGGGCCGGACGTACGAGGACCGGGGGAGGGCGAGAAGCCCAACCCCGGTCCACGGACATCGCGGCTACTTACCCGCGGCGTCCTTGTCGAGCTTCTCCACGATCAGCCGGTACAGCTGGCGGGGACGGCCCGGCTGGAGGGTCCGGTTGGGCGGCAGCGGCCACGCCAGCCCCTCCTCCACCAGGGTCCGCAGCAGCCGACGCGCGGTCCGGGAGGTGACACCGAGCATCCGCCCGGCGTTCTCCGCGTCGACCACCAGCGGCCCGTCCTCCTCGGCGATCTTCTCCGAAAGCCGAATCAGCGTCTCGCGTCCCTTGGTCCGCAGCGGTTCGGAGGACTGCCGTGCGGGCGCGCGCTGGGCGGGCACCAGGGAACGGCCCTCGCGGTCCACCGCGAAGCTCTGCCGCGACGCCTGGGCGCGGTTCAGCGCGGCCCGGGCGTGGGCCTCGGCGTCCTGGGTGGTCCGCCCCATGCCGATGCCGACCTCGATCGCGATCCCCAGTTCCGCCTTGATCCGCTCCACGAACGGCGGCTGCCGGAAACCCTCGGTCGCGGTCACGAGCGACCCGCGAGTCGCCGTCACCATGAACGAATGGTCGTCCAGCCGGTGCGCCGTGGCGTTGATCCGGTGGGCCTCCTGGAGCAGCAGCCGGTGCAGGGACAGCCGCAGCTCCTCCCGCCAGTACCGGGGCGTCGAACGCCGAGTCGAGTCCCGCAGGGTGGGCACGTCCACCACCACCACGCCCAGCTGGGCCTCCTCCAGGCGGTGGTGCGCCCCCAGCAGACCCGCGGTCTGCAGGGCGCTGCGCACACCCGCGTTGGTGGGCCGCAGCCGGACCACCGGCACGCCGATGGCCTCCAGGCGCTCGGCGACCCCGCGCACGCAGGTGATGGCCATCTTGGTGGCCTTGCGGCGCCACAGCCCCTCGTGGAAGGACGTGAGCTGCGCGGTGTTGGTGAGCTCCTCGTGCACGTGGATCCCGTCCACGGGCAGGTCGACCTCGGAGTAGGCCTCCACCACGTCGGCGCGGCTGAGCACGTCCAGACTGGCTCTGGTCGGGTCGTAGCGCTCGTCCAGGGTCGCTCGGAGCAGGGCCTCGTGCAGGCTCGCCCCGCCGAGAGGCACGAAGGTGGCGGGCATCGTCAGCACACCGGCCTTGCGCGCGAACTCGTAGGGGACAGGGCTGGCGAACAGGTACGCGTCGATCGCCGAACCCAGCCTGACGACCTTGTCCGTCGCCTCTTGCTCATCTCGGTACGCGGCGGCGATGAGTCTGGCGTTGAGGGGCCCCGTGGACCCCGGACCCATGAGCATGACCCGTTCGACCACCTCATGGGGTCCTATGACGCCGATCGTCAAATCGCCAGTACGCTGGGCACTCACCTCGGGTTGCTCCCCGCTACCATTCCACGCTCTTCACTATGTGCGCCCACTGGTTTCCCGACCCGATCTCTGTCACGGCATGATTGCCGAGATCGTACCCATTGTGCGGGGCCAAAGAAGATCGTTTTCCATATCAACGCCGAAAGCCCGGGTGGGAGACGGGCTCCCACCCCGGCTTGAACTGCGCTTTCGGCTCCCTACGAGACGACGACGCGCTCCACGTCAGCGCCTAGCGCAGCGAGCCGGGTCGCGAACTGAGCGTGACCGCGGTCCACCAGATAGCCGGGCGCCACGATTGTCTCACCTTCGGCGACCAGTCCGGCGAGGACCAGGGCCGCACCGGTGCGCAGGTCGTGGGCGATGACCTCGGTGCCGCGCAGGTTGGTGGTGCCGTGCACGATCGCGCGGGTGCCCTCGACCTCGATCTTGGCGCCCATCTTGGTGAGCTCGTCGGCCAGGGCGAACCGGCCGTCGTAGATGGCCTCGTGGATGTAGCTCTCACCCTCGGCCAGGGTGGCCAGGGCCATCAGCGGCGACTGGAGGTCGGTGGCGAAGCCCGGGAAGGGCGAGGTCACGGCGTTGATCGGCCGCAGCGGCACCGACGGGTCCCGGTGGACGTGCAGGACGGCGCCCTCCTGGGAGAAGCCCACGCCCATCTGCTCCATTTTCCAGCGGGCCACGCCCAGGTGGTCCAGCTGGGCGCCCACGAGGCTGACGTCACCGCCGGTGGCGGCGACGGTCATCGCGAACACGCCCGCGTCGATGCGGTCGGACATGATGGTGTGCTCGACCGCGGTGAGTTCCTCGACACCCTCGACGGTGATGAAGCCGGTGCCGCCGCCGCTGATCTTGGCGCCCATGGCGCTCAGGAAGTTGATGACGTCGATGACCTCGGGCTCCAGGGCCGCGTGCTCGATCACGGTGGTGCCCGGAGCCAGCACCGCGGCCATGATGAGGTTCTCGGTGCCCGTGTGGGACGGAGTGTCCAGGTACAGGCGGCCGCCGCGGAGGTTGCTGGCCTCGACGTTGATGTGGTTGCGCTCGGGGTCCTCGGTGACCTCGGCGCCCAGGCGCGCGAAGCCCCGGTAGTGGAAGTCCAGGTTGCGGCTGCCCAGGTTGCATCCGCCGACGCCCTCGATGCGGGCGCGGCCGGTGCGGTGCATCAGCGCCGGGACGAAGAGCACGGAGCCGCGGAAACGGGCCGCGATCTCGGCGGGCAGGACGGCCCGCTCGGGGTCGTTGAGGTTGGACGCGTCGATGACGACGGTGCGCTCGGCCTCGTGGAACTCGACCTTGGCACCCACGTGCTCGGCGAGCTCCAGAGCTCGGTAGACGTCCTCGATGACCGGGACGTTCCGCAGCACCGTACGGCCCCTGGCCGCGAGGAGGGCGGCCCCGATCATCGGCAGGACGGCGTTCTTCGCGCCTTGGATGAACGCCGTTCCACTGAGGGGGCGTCCGCCGCGGACGCGGTAACGAACCTCCTGGCCCATGCTCATGTGCTCCTTTGTGAGGCAGATGTGGAAAAAAGGTCACCCTCGTCGGGCTTCGCCTGTGTGCGTATGAGACGCGGGTTTCCCCTGGAACGTTGCGACATCATGCGTGTGACCTGCGCGGCCAGTGAACCGGTGTTCGCGAGAACTCTATAGCACCCGTTCGCATGTACCGGTCCAGGACGTGGTATACCCGCAGATCGGGGGATGGAGTCCCGCCAAACGGCCAAAGAGGTATTCCGCCAACGGGAAAGACCGGGGATGCCGTGCGTATGGTTGTTCGCCCGCCTCCGGTGACCCGCACAACGTCACCACCATACGTGCTCCTGGACGCGAATCGGCGGTCGCGTGCGTCGAATCACCCCCGCGCGGTGCCTCACAGAGCGGGCTTCGTCCCGGTCAGGCGCTCGTAGATCTCCACGTAACGGTCAAGAGTGCGCTGTACCACGTGTTCGGGCAGCTCCGGCGGCGGCGTCTCCGAGGCGCGGTCCCACCCGGACTCCGGCGAGCGCAGCCAGTCCCGCAGGACCTGCTTGTCGAAGGAGGTCTGCGGCCCGCCCGGCGCCCACGTGTCGGCGGGCCAGTAGCGGGAGGAGTCGGGGGTGAACACCTCGTCGGCCAGCACCAGGTTCCCCGACGCGTCGCGCCCGTACTCGAACTTGGTGTCGGCGAGGATGATGCCGCGCTCGCGCGCCAGCTCCCGGCCGCGTCCGTACACGCGCAGGGTGAGGTCGCGCAGCTCGGCGGCCAGTTCGTCCCCGTGCGCGGCGGCGACGGCCCCGAAGGAGACGTTCTCGTCGTGGTCGCCCACCTCGGCCTTGGTCGCCGGGGTGAAGATCGGCTCGGGCAGCTCGGAGCCGTCGACCAGCCCGTCGGGCAGCGCGATCCCGCACACGGTGCCGTCCGCCCGGTACTCCTCCAGGCCGGAACCGGTCAGGTAGCCGCGCGCCACGCACTCCACCGGCACCATGTCCAGCCTGCGGCACACCAGGGTCCTGCCCGCCCAGTCGGCGGGGGCGCCCTCCGGGAGGACGTCGGACACGACGTGGTTGGGGACCAGGCCGCCCAGCCGCTCGAACCACCACAGGGACAGCTGGGTGAGCAGCCGCCCCTTGCCGGGGATCTCGGTGGGCAGCACCCAGTCGTAGGCCGACACGCGGTCGCTGGCGACCATCACCAGCGACCCGTCGGCCGCGGCGTACAGCTCGCGCACCTTGCCGGTGTGCAGGTGGGTGAGCCCTTCGACCCGGACGGGTTCGGGCCTGACGACGAAACCGCTCATGGCTTCCCCTCTCCTACGCACCGGCCGCCGGGCGGCGCCGGGCGGGTTGTCCACAGGTTCGGGAAGGGGCTGTGGAACGTGCCCCGGTCCGTGATGGACTTGGAAAGGGGGCCTCGAACCCCCTCCCCATCGGGGTGCCCTGGGCACGCCCGCCCTCAGGCGTGCCCGCACCCCGCTACAGCTCGGCCGCGGCGCGCTCGGCGATGTCGGTGCGGTGGAACGAGCCGCGCAGCTCGATGCGCGCCACGGCCTCGTAGGCCCGCTCGCGCGCCTGGCGCAGGTCGATCCCGGTGCCGACGACGTTGAGCACCCGGCCTCCGCTCGATTTGACGCCGCCCGAGCCCCCCCAGTCGGTGCCCGCGTGCAGCACGTACGCGCCCTCCAGCGCGTTGGCCTGGTCCAGGCCGCCGATGACGTCGCCCTTGACCGGGTCGCCGGGGTAGTTCTCGGCGGCGACCACCACGGTGACCGCGGCGCCCGACTTCCACTGGAGGGAGCCGATGCTCCCCAGGCCTCCGGTGTCGGTGGCCTGCAGGACGGCGCCGATCGGGGTGGCCAGACGGTCCAGGACCACCTGGGTCTCCGGGTCGCCGAACCGGGCGTTGAACTCCACCACGCGCGGACCCCGCGACGTGAGCGCCAGCCCCACGTACAGCAGGCCCTGGTAGCGCTTGCCGCGCCGGTTCATCTCCACCAGGGTCGGCCGCACGACCGACTCCATGACCTCGTCCACCAGACCGGCCGGAGCCCACGGCAGCGGCGCGTACGCGCCCATGCCGCCCGTGTTGGGGCCCTGGTCGCCGTCGTAGGCGCGCTTGAAGTCCTGCGCGGGCAGCAGCGGCAGGGCGTGCAGCCCGTCGCTCAGCACGAAGAGGGACACCTCGGGGCCGTCGAGGAACTCCTCGATGACCACGCGGCCGCACTCGCGGGCGTGCTGCTCGGCGAGGGCGCGGTCCTCGGTCACCACGACGCCCTTGCCCGCGGCCAGACCGTCGTTCTTGACCACGTAGGGCGTGCCGAACTCGTCGAGCGCCTCGGACACCTGGCTGGCGGTCCTGCACACCCGCGCCTTGGCGGTGGGCACCCCGGCGGCCTCCATGACCTCCTTGGCGAAGGCCTTGGAGCCCTCCAGGCGTGCGGCCTCCTGGTCGGGGCCGAACACCGGGATGCCCCGGTCGCGCAGGGCGTCGGCCACACCGGAGACCAGCGGGGCCTCCGGTCCGATGACGACCAGCTCGGCGCGGATGCGCGCGGCCAGCTCGGTGACGGCCAGGCCGTCGGTCACGTTGAGCACGTGGTTCTCGGCCAGCTCCGAGATGCCGGGGTTGCCCGGGGCGCTGTGGATGCTGGTGACACCCGGGTCCAGGGACAGGGCGCGGACCAGAGCGTGCTCGCGGCCTCCGCCGCCGAGAACGAGGGCTTTCACTACTGGGGGCCTCTTCGTGTTGAAGGCGGACAGACGGGGGTCAGACCAGGGAGCGGAGCTGGAGCGTCTCGTCGCGGCCGGGTCCGACGCCGATGGCGGAGATCGGGGCCCCCGCCATCTCCTCAAGGGTACGCACGTAGGCCTGCGCGTTCTTGGGGAGTTCGTCGAACGTCCGGACGCCGGTGATGTCCTCGGACCAGCCGTCGAGGTACTCGTAGACGGGCTTCGCGTGGTGGAAGTCGGTCTGGGTCATCGGGATCTCGTCGTGGCGGACGCCGTCGACCTCGTAGGCCACGCACACGGGGATGCGCTCCAGGCCGGTGAGCACGTCGAGCTTGGTGAGGAAGAAGTCGGTGACGCCGTTGATCCGCGTGGCGTAGCGCGCGATGGGCGCGTCGAACCAGCCGCAGCGGCGGTTGCGGCCGGTGGTGACGCCGTACTCGCCGCCCTGGGTGCGCAGCCACTCGCCCTGCTCGTCGAGCAGCTCGGTGGGGAAGGGGCCCGAGCCCACGCGGGTGGTGTAGGCCTTGAGGATGCCCACGACCTTGGTGATGCGGGTGGGGCCGATGCCGGACCCGGCCGCCGCGCCGCCCGAGGTGGGGGAGGAGGAGGTCACGAACGGGTAGGTGCCGTGGTCGATGTCCAGCAGGGTGCCCTGCGAACCCTCCAGGTACACCGTCTTGCCCTCGTCGAGCGCCTTGTTCAGGATCAGGGAGGTGTCGGCGACGTAGGGGCGCAGCTGCTCGGCGTAGCCCAGGTACTCCTCGATGATCGGCTCGGCCTCCAGGCCGCGCCGGTTGTACACCTTGGTGAGCAGCTGGTTCTTGTCGTGCAGGGCCAGCTCGATCTTCTTGCGCAGGATCTTGGGGTCGAACATGTCCTGGACGCGCACGCCCTGGCGGGAGACCTTGTCGGCGTAGGTCGGGCCGATGCCGCGCCCGGTGGTGCCGATCTTGCCCTTGCCGAGGAAGCGCTCGCTGACCTTGTCCAGCGCCCGGTGGTAGGGCATGATCAGGTGCGCGTTCGCCGAGATGAGCAGGCGGGACGTGTCCACGCCGCGCTCGTTGAGGCCGCGCAGCTCCTCCAGCAGCACGCCCGGGTCGATGACGACGCCGTTGGCGATGACCGGCACCACGTTCGGGGACAGGATGCCCGAGGGCAGCAGGTGCAGGGCGTACTTCTGGTCGCCGATGACCACGGTGTGCCCGGCGTTGTTCCCGCCCTGGTAGCGCACCACGTAGTCCACGCGGTCGCCGACAAGGTCGGTCGCCTTGCCCTTACCCTCGTCGCCCCACTGGGCACCCACGAGCGTGATCGCCGGCATTGGTCTCTACCTCTTCGCTCGACACCTGACCCGGGGCTTTCCGGCCCCGAACACGGAAAACCCCTGGCGCAAGGCTGCGACAGGGGCCGTTGCGTATTGAGGGTACACGACCAGGGCATCCGGGTTAAGTGGGGCACCGGGGCACGTGCGACACACGGGCCCCACCAGAACCGGGGACCGCGAGGCGTGGACGGGCCGTCCGGAACCCGTATCGATTCCGGACGACCCGACGACCGGCGGGCGGGCGTGTCAGCCGTTGAGCGCCTTGTCGGCCTCGGCGCTTGACTCGCGCAGGAAGGTGGCGCAGCGCTCGGCCTCGTCGTTGTCGCCGATCTCCGCCGAGGCCCTGCCCAGGGCGTGCAACGCGCGCAGGAAGCCCCGGTTGGGCTCGTGCTCCCAGGGGATCGGGCCGTGGCCCTTCCACCCCGAACGGCGCAGCTGGTCCAGGCCGCGGTGGTAGCCGGTCCGGGCGTAGGCGTAGGCGGCCACCGGCTGGCCGTCGGCCAGGGCCAGCTCGGCCAGCCGCGCCCACGCGGCCGAGTACTCGGGGAAGCGCCCGGCGACCGGCGTGGGGTCGTCAGCGGAGGCGAGGGCCTCGCGGGCCTCGGGGTTGTCGGCCAGGCGCGTCTCGGGCGGCTCGTTGAGCAGGTTCTGGTGCAGGTTCATGGTCCCCATCCTGCCACCGGGCGGCCCGGTCCGCCGGAGGGCTCCGTGCCACCCGGCCGGGCGCTCCCCCTCCCGCCGGATCCGCGCACGGAAAGTGGGGAGGGGCTGAGCCGGCACGGTCCCCGGAGAACGCGGTGCCCGGCGGCCTCGGCCGCCGGGCACCGTTCGCGGACCGCCGAACCGGTGGCGGGCCGCGACTACTTCATCTTGTTGCCCGCGGACTTCAGGTGCTGGGCGGCCTCCACCACACGGGCGGCCATGCCGGCCTCGGCCGCCTTGCCGTAGGCGCGGGGGTCGTAGGCCTTCTTGTTACCGATCTCGCCGTCGATCTTCAGCACGCCGTCGTAGTTCTTCATGATGTGGTCGACCACGGGGCGCGTGTAGGCGTACTGCGTGTCGGTGTCGACGTTCATCTTCACCACGCCGTACTCGATGGCCTCGTGGATCTCCTCCATGGTGGAGCCGGAGCCGCCGTGGAAGACGAAGTCGAACGCCTTGGCCCGGCCGTACTTCTCGGCGACGGCCTCCTGGGCCTTCTTGAGCACCTCCGGGCGCAGCTTGACGAAGCCCGGCTTGTAGGAGCCGTGCACGTTGCCGAAGGTCAGGGCCGTCATGTAGTAGCCCTTCTCGCCCAGGCCCAGCACCTCGGCGGTGCGCAGCGCGTCGTTCGGCGTGGTGTAGAGCTTCTCGTTGATCTCGCCGACGATGCCGTCCTCCTCGCCGCCGACGACGCCCACCTCGATCTCCAGGATCGTCCGGGCGGCCTTGGAGGCGGCCAGCAGCTCCTCGGCGATCTGGAGGTTCTCCTCCAGCTCGACCGCCGAGCCGTCCCACATGTGGGACTGGAACAGCGGCTCCTGGCCCTTGGCCACGCGCTCCTTGGAGATCTCCAGCAGCGGGCGGACGAAGCCGTCGAGCTTGTTCTTGGGGCAGTGGTCGGTGTGGAGGGCGATGTTCACCGAGTACTTCTCGGCCACGACGCGGGCGAACTCGGCGAAGGCGACCGAGCCGGTGACCATGTCCTTGACCGTGGCGCCGGACAGGAACTCCGCGCCGCCGGTGGAAATCTGGACGATGCCGTCGCTTTCGGCCTCGGCGAAGCCGCGCAGGGCGGCGTGCAGCGTCTGGCTGGAGGTCACGTTGATGGCCGGGTAGGCGAAGCCCTCGGACTTCGCGCGGCTCAGCATCTCGGTGTAGACCTCGGGGCTGGCGATGGGCATGCTTGACTCTCCCTGGATTCGGCCTGGAGCGAGCGGCCGCCGGTATCACGCCGACGGCACCCCACGTGCGTTGCCCCGGTGGAGACGGACGTCGGGGGGAGGCGGCCCTCGGGCCGTGCGTCCGGGTGTGTCCACCAGGTGTCACCCAAGTATCCCGAATACCCGGAGCCGTTGAAAAGGTCTAGACCAAATTGCCCGGGGTTGTCGGTGTAGGCGCAGCTGGCGGGGGTCGGCGCCCGGGCTCCGCGCGCCCGGTTCGACGGAGAGTGACCCCTTCATCCCCGTTGTGACGTAATTGCGGGAGGCGTGGGGCTTCCAGGCGACTGCTGTCGCTTTTTGCCGTGATACGCGCTACATTCAACGCCGTGGGAAGGCATAGGAATGATCCTCGTGGCGTTGGCCAGGTGATGGCCATCGTCGGGGCCGTCGTGCTCCTGGTGACGCTCCTGGCCCTGGGCGGTTTCTTCCTCTACCGCTCCCTCCCCGGCACCAGCGTGAGCGCCAACGCCTCGGAGACGGCGGGCGAGAGCACGGAGCCGAGCAACATGGGCGTCCTGTACGTCCGCGTCGTCGGCGAGTCCAGCGACGTCTTCGTCCGCGTTCCCGGCGGCGACGTGCTGATGGACCAGAACATGAGCCAGGGCCAGTCGGTCAACTACGCGACCGCCGACGAGGGCCTGGAGGTCACCATCGGCGACCCCGCCGCCGTCGAGGTCTTCGTCGACGGCGACGAGCGCGACATCTCCGACCGCGAACCCGGCTTCAGCTTCACGATCGACCCGCAGGACGGCTGAGGCCGCCCGGGGCGCGGACCCCCTCGGCGGTACCCGTCCCACGGGAAGGGGCCGCCGGAACGCCCCGCGGCGCCCCGCGGCCCGCGCGTGCTAGGCAGTGTTTTTTTGGACCTCCGCTCCGCTTAGGTCCGTGTTCGGGCGCCCGGAGCACGGGAACCTTCGGCGCCTACGGTGAGACGGCTCGTTCCTCGCAGCCTCACCTCCGGCCCCTCCAGAACCCCGTGGGCGCCCGAACCGACCCCCACAAGCTGAGACCGGTTCAAAAAACAGACCCTAGACGTCCAAGTCGGAGACCCCGTACACCGCCCGGTACTCCAGGCCCTCCTCGGTGACCCGCTCGCGCGCGCCCCGGTCCAGGATCAGCGCGACCGCCACCACCTCGGCGCCCGCCTCGCGCAGCGCCTCCACGGCCGTCAGCACCGAGCCGCCGGTGGTGGAGGTGTCCTCCAGGGCGAGCACGCGCCGCCCGCGCACGTCGGCCCCCTCGATCCGCTTCTGGAGGCCGTGCGCCTTGCCCGCCTTGCGCACCACGAAGGCGTCCAGCGTGCGCCCGCGCGCGTGCGCGGCGTGCAGCATGGCGGTGGCCACCGGGTCCGCGCCCAGCGTCAGGCCGCCGACCGCGTCGAACTCCAGGTCCGCGACGTTGTCCAACATGACCGAGCCGACCAGCGGCGCGGCCTTCCCGTCCAGGGTGACCCGGCGCAGGTCGACGTAGTAGTCGGCCTCCATGCCCGAGGACAGGGTCACCTTGCCGCGCACGACCGCCTTATCGTTGATCTGACGCAGGAGTTCATCACGTTCGCTCATGATCAGTGAGCCTAGAACACCGGACGGGACGCGGGCGCACCGCATCGCCCCCGGTGGGAGGGACGGCCATGCCGCAGTCCGGGGACACGGTCCGGGTGGAGACCACCGTCGACAGCAGGGACGGCGCCGAACGGCTGGCGCGGTCGGTGGTCGAGCACCGGCTGGCGGCCTGCGCGCAGGTGAGCGGGCCCATCACCAGCTTCTACCGCTGGGAGGGCCGGGTCCGGGCCGACGAGGAGTGGACGGTGGTGGTCAAGACCGCCGCCGACCGGCTGGACGAGCTCACCGCGTACCTCGGCGAGGTCCACCCCTACGACGTTCCCGAGGTCGTCGCCGTGCCCGTCACCGGAGGCAACCCCGCCTACCTGGAGTGGGTGCGCGACGAGACCCGGCGAGGCACCTCCGCGTGATCGCCGTCCTGCTCCCCCCGACCCTCGGTGAACCCACGCGGCTGCCCGGCCTGGCCGACCGGTTGGCCGGGTACGGCATCACCGCCGTCCGCCCCGAGGTGGGCGGCGACGAGCACCCGCCGCACGCGGCCCGCTACGTCGCCCGCGCCAGCCTGGAGGTCAACCGCCTGGTCGCGCCGGACGCGCCGACCGCGCTCGTGGCCGAGGGCGGTGCCGGACCGCTGCTGGGCGCCGTGGGCGCGGCCCAGCGGGCGGCGCACCGGCCGGTGTTCGGCTACGTGCTGGTGGACGCGTTCCTGCCCCAGCCGGGCAGCCCCACCCGCGCGGACGTCGCGAGGACGCAGAGCCCCGAGGACGCGGCCCCGGACACGGCGGTCCCTCCCGGCGAGCCCGCCGGCTACCGCACCGAGCCGCTGCCGATGGTCTCCGACTGGCCGGACGCGCCGTGCGGCTACCTGCTCACCGACCCGGGCCTGCGCCATGCGGCCCGCCTGGCGCGTCTGCGCGGCTGGAGCGTGCGCGAGGCGGCCCCGGAGGAGGCGTCCGAGGCCCTGGCCGCGCTGCTGGTGGAGTTGCGCGGCGGCTCCTGAGGCGCCGCCCGGGCCGGTGCCGAGGCTCCCAGGCCGGTCGGTGCTCCCCGGCGGTGCCGTGATCAGGGTGCGCGGTTCCGGACCGCGGAGCCGGGGCGGCCGGAAAACCGGATGACACCGCTGGTCGGGCTCCGGAGAATCGGCGCATGATCACCGACCACTTCCCGCCCCTGGGCCTGCGGCTGACCACACCACGCCTCGAACTGCGGCTCCCGTCCTTCGACGACCTCGGGCGACTGGCCGAGGTCGCGGTCGGGGGCATCCACGACCCGGACACGATGCCCTTCACCGAACCCTGGACCGACCAGCCGCCGGACGAGCTCGCCCTCGGGGTGGTGCAGCACAACCTCGGGGTCCTCGCCTCGTGGAAGCCGCGGGACTGGGGCCTCAACCTCGTCGTGGTCCACGAGGGCGCCGTGGTGGGCATCCAGGACATGCGGGCGCGCGACTTCGCGGTCACGCGCCAGGTGGGCACCGGATCGTGGCTGGGAAGGGCCCACCAGGGCAGGGGGATCGGCACCGAGATGCGCGCCGCCGTGCTGCACCTGGCCTTCGAGGGGCTGGGCGCCGTGGCCGCGGTGTCGTCGGTGTTCGAGGGCAACACCGCCTCGGAGCGGGTCTGCGAACACCTGGGGTACCGCGGGAACGGGTTCGACCTGATCGAGGTCAGGGGAGAACGGGTGGTGAAGAACCACTACCGGCTGACCAGGTCGGACTGGGCGGCGCACCGCACCGTCCCGGTCACCGTGGCGGGGCTGGAGCCGTGCCTGCCGTTCTTCGGGCTGGACGGGTCCGAGGCCTAGCACCGGGCGCGGGGACGTCGGCCCCGCGTCTACGGCGAGGGGGTCGGCGTGGTGTCGGCGGCGGCCGGGCCGGACCCGCGCGCGGTCACGAGGGGGACCAGCAGGCCGACCAGGAGGCCGGTCAGCATGCCCAGCCCGGTGACCACGCCGCTGACGAGGGGCACCCAGCCGGGGTGCCCGGTGAGGGCCATCGCCAGTCCCGCGGCGCCGAGCACCGACATGTAGACGGCGACGGCCAGGAGCGAGCGGGTACGCCAGTGCCGGGCCAGCGGGAGGAAGTGCAGACCGACGGCGAGGGCGATCCAGGCGACGTTGGCCTGCACGGGCGCGTCCAGGGCGCGCAGCACCTGGATGCCGCCGAAGAGCAGGACCGCCTCCAGCAGCACGACCACGCCGTAGAAGGCGTCGAACCGCATCCGCGGCCCCTCGGGGCCGGGCTCGGACTCCGCGGCGGGACCGGACCCGCGGCCCGTGACCACCGCCAGCACGACCACCCCGACGAACGCCGCGACCGCGAACACCCGCAGCACGAAGGCGAGGGTGGGGTCGAGCGGCGGCCCGGAGTTGGCCAGGACGAAGGCGAGGCCGAAACCCGCGCCGATGAGGGATCCCACGAACCGCGTCATCGAGCGAAGGTACCAGCGGGCGAGTCCGGGCCCAAGGGTGTTTTCGGGCCGTGCGTCCCGCTGCTCCTTCCCGGAGCCGCAGCACCACGCAGCGCGTTCGTGCGGCGGGGTACACCGCGGCCCGGTCCTGCTCCGGCCCCAGCCCTCACGTGAGCGTGCGGCCCGGACGGAACCTACCGGCGGACCTGGACGACCACCGTGCCCGCCGCCTTGTCGTGGAGGCACTTGCGGGTCCTCTTGTCACGCAGGGGCCACAGGACGTTGGTGATCGACCAGGGCAGGACCCAGTTGACCGGGTTCATGCCCGGCGAGTAGAGCAGTGCACGCACGAACGCGCGACCGAGCTTGACCCTTCCGCTGCCGTCTGAACGCACCACCCACAGGCCCAGCAGGATCTTGCCGACCGACCGTCCCCACAGGCGGACCTGGAGAGCCTCCAGCACGATGGACAGCAGGAAGAAGTTGAAGACGGTGGTCACCATGAAGGCGATCTCGCCGGGGCCGCCGCCGTCCATCTCGCCGCCGCCGATGATCACGCTGACGATGACTCCCAGCACCATCATCGCGTACCAGACGCAGCCGACGACGAACGTGTCGACCATCCTGGCCACGAAGCGCACCCCCATCTCGGCGCGGCCGACCTCGGGGTTGTCCGGGTTCCAGTGTCCGGGGTCGGTGAGGGCCGGCGGAAGCCAGTTCTGCGGCGGCGGGTAGTAGCCCTGATGCCCGTGCGCGTAAGGGGTCTGGTGGTGCGTGGGGTACATGGAGGGCTGCGGAGGCGCCGCATACGCGGGCGCGGGCGGGACCTGGTACCCGGACGGCGCGGGGTGGGCGGGCGCCTGCCCACCGGGCGGGGCGTAGGGGGCCTGGTAGGCGGGCTGGACGTTGTACCCCGCGTACGGGGAACCGTGCTCCGGCTGTCCACCGGCGGGCTGATGCGGGGGCTGCATGGCTCTCCTGCCGAACGTCGTCAGGTGCTTTCGGTGGGTGATGGTGTCGGGGCGCCGCGGAGCGGAGGGGCCGTGGCGCGTGTTCCGTCCGATGCCGTGGACACGGGCGCGGTTCGGGCGAACACCGGCTGTCCGCGGTTCCCCGAAGCGCACCCGCACTCTACTCCCGTCCCCCGACAGCGGCCGGTGCCGTCACGGCCGCTCCTCGTGCGGCTCGCGCAGGGCGGTCTGCACCAGCCGCGACGAACCGCCGCGGGTCACCCACTTGCCGCGTCCGGGGGGTTGGCTGGCGGCGTAGACCCGGGGCAGGATCTGGCCCTCGCTCCGGTCGCCGGACATCACCAGGGCGCTCGTGCCGATCTCGCGCATGGCCTGCACCAGCGGGTCGTACATCCCGCGTCCCGCACCGGCCACCCGGCGCGCCACCACGAAGTGCAGGCCGATGTCGCGGCCGTTGGGCACGAACGGGACGAACGGCGCGAGCGGCTTCTGTCCCGCCGTGGTGAGCACGTCGTAGTCGTCGGCGAGCACCACGATGCGCGGGCCCTTGAACGAGCCCGGTTCCAGGGAGTCCACGTCCCCGTCCTCAGGAAGGCGGCCCTCGACCTCCTTGGCCACGCCGCCCGCCAGCCCCGCGCACACGCGGGGGTTGCTCGCGTACCCGCCCATGTACTCCTCGGGCACCACGCCCCGCAGGGTCCGGCGCGGGTCCATCACCGCGAAGACCACCTCGTCGGAGGAGTAGCGCGCCACGAGGCCCTCGGCGACCAACCGCAGCAGGTTGGTCTTGCCGCACTCCCCGTCGCCCATGACGAGCAGGTTCTGGTCCCGCTCGAACAGGTCGAGCAGCACCGGTTCCAGGGCGCGCTCGTCCACGCCGATCGGCACCGCCTTGGGCTCGGACTCCGCCGTGGGCAGGGTCCGGGCGGACAGCCGGTGCGGCAGGATCCGCACCTGGGGCGCACGCGTGCCCCGCCAGGCCCGGTCCACCGCGCGCACGGCCTTCTCCACGACCTCGCCCAGGTTGTCGTCGTCGGCCACCCCGTCGAACCGGGGCAGCGCCGCCTGGCCGAACAGCTCGGCGTCGGTGAGCACCCGGCCCGGGGTCCTGGCGCTGATCGTCTCGGAGAGCTTGCGGTCGATCGTGGAGTCCGACGCGTCGTTGAGGTGCAGCTCCACCTTCTGCCCGAAGTTGGACTGGGCGGCGATGCGCACGTCGTTCCAGCGCAGCATCCCGGCCACCACGTGAACGCCGAACCCGCCGCCGCGCTGGAGCAGCTCGGTCACGATCGGGTCGATGTCCTCGAAGTCCTTGCGCAGCGCGCCGAAGCCGTCCACGACGAACACCACGTCGGCGCTGGCCAGCTCGGGGACCTCGCCGCGCGCGTGCATCCGGCGCAGCTGGGCGACCGAGTCGATCCCGCGCTCGCGGAACACCGTCTGGCGGTGTTCGAGCATGCCCTGGACCTCCTCCACCGTGCGGCGCACCCGCTCGGCGTCGGTGCGCACCGCCACGCCGCCCACGTGCGGCAGCGCCGCCAGGGTCTGCATGCCGCCGCCCATGAGGTCCAGGCAGTACACGGACGCCTGGGCGGGGGTGTGCGTGAGCGCCAGTGACAGCACCAGCGTGCGCAGCAGGGTGGTCTTGCCGCTCTGCGGGCCGCCGATGATCGCGGCGTGGCCGCCGGACGCGGTCAGGTCGAGCTTCCACACGCCCTGCCACTGCTTGGTGGCGTCGTCCAGCAGGCCGAGCGGCACGCGCATCGCCTCGTGCTCGCCGGGCAGCCGCAGCCCGCGGTCGCTCTCCTCCGGCTCGCCCGCCACCGCGTCCAGCGTGGTCGCGGACGGCAGGGGCGGCAGCCAGATCTCCCGGGTCCGTTCGCCGTGCCTGCCGAACTGGCCGACCATCACGTCCAGCAGGGTCGGGCCCACCGTGCGGGAGGGCATGGGCACGTCCTCGCCGGAAGGCCCGGAGGCGGCCTCCACCGGCGCGGCGTCGGCGTTGTAGGCGGTGTAGCGGCGCACCGACGGGGCGCCCTCGGCGGGCTCCTCCTCCGCCACCGGGCCGCGGTAGGCGCCGGAGACGTATCCCGCCTTGAAGCGCTGGTAGACGCTGGTGTCCACCTTCAGGTAGCCGAACCCGGGCAGGGAGGGCAGGTGGAAGGCGTCGGGGGTGTTGAGGACCGTGCGGCTCTCCTCCTCGGAGAAGGTGCGCAGGCCCAGCCGGTAGGACAGGTAGGTGTCCAGTCCGCGCAGCTTGCCGCCCTCGATGCGCTGGCTGGACAGCAGCAGGTGCACGCCGATGCTGCGCCCGATGCGGCCGATGGACAGGAACAGCTCGATGAAGTCGGGGCGCGCGGTGAGCAGCTCGCCGAACTCGTCGATGATCACCAGCAGGTGCGGCAGCGGCGGCAGGCTGGGGTCGTGCTCGCGCTTGTAGGTGTAGTCGCCGATGTTGGACACGTTCCCGGCGTCGCGCAGCACCTGCTGACGGCGCTGCACCTCGCCGGACAGGCTCGCGTACACGCGCTCGATCAGCGCGGCGTCGTCCTCCAGGTTGGTGATCACCCCGGCCACGTGCGGCATGTCCTCGAACGGGGCGAACGTGGCGCCGCCCTTGTAGTCGACCAGGACCATGCTCACCCGCTCGGGCGGGTGAGAGGCGGCCAGCGCCAGCACGAGGGTGCGCAGCATCTCGCTCTTGCCCGAACCGGTGGCGCCCACGCACAGGCCGTGCGGCCCCATGCCCAGCTGCGCGGACTCCTTGAGGTCCAGCACCACGGGCTGGCCCATGTCGTCCACGCCGATGGGCACACGCAGGAACGCCCGCTCGCTGCGCGGTGCCCACAGGCGCGGCACGTCCATGGAACCGGGGTCATGGACGCCCATCATCGCGGGGAAGTCGACGCTGCCGCCCTCCTGGGCCGTCTCCTCGACCGACTCCGGGGACAGGCGCAGCGGGGCCAGCATGCGGGCCAGACCGGTGAGGGTGGCGTCGGAGACGTCGTCCACGGTGCCGGTGGTGACCACGGGGTCGGCGCCGCGCAGTTCCTCGACGCGGACCCGGTCGCCGGTGACCGTGACGCGCACGTTCACGTCGCCGGGCTCGTCGATCTGGCGGGACACCAGGTGCAGCACGGTGACGCCCAGGTCGACGGGGTCCACGGCGTGGTCGGGCCGGACCAGCTCGGCGGCCACGTCGCCGTGGGTGTCGTGGACGACCAGGAGCCTGCGCAGCATCCGGTACGCCTCGCGCTTGCCCATGCCCCGGCGGACCTCGGAGGCGAAGTCGGTGCGCGAGCGCAGCTCGTCCGCGAGCAGGCCGCCCAGCTTGACCGGGTCGGGGGCGATCAGGCGGACGGCGGCACCGCCCTCGCGGCGCTGCGGGTCCAGGACCTGGGGCAGCCACGGCAGCCAGGACCAGTCCTCGGTCCTGTCCGCGGGGTAGGACACCGCCAATCCGGCGTCCTCGGGGGCGTGGAAGGCGCCGAACTGGGCGGCGAGGGCGCGCACCACGCGCATCACGTCCTCGCGCTCGCCGATCACGCTGACGTTCCCGGCCATGTCCAGGGGCAGGGTCAGCGGCATCTCGGGGACCGAGGCGAACCGCCGGATGGCGGCCTGTGCCTCGGAGAGCATGAACGGGTCGGTGGGCATGAGGGCGGTGCCCTGTTCGGCGAGCCGGAGGGGGCGGCCCCCGGTCAGGCCGGTGCCCACCCGCACCCGCAGGAAGTCGCGGTGCCTGCGGCGGCGCTCCCAGAGCCGGGTGGGGTCGCGGATGACGTCGTACAGGGCCTCGGGCGGCGGGTCGAGCAGCCGGGCGTGGGCGCGGGTGCCCTGCTCCCAGGCGGTGAGCTCCTCGCGCAGTTCCTCCAGGTACTGCAGGTACAGCTCGCGCTGGTTGCGGCGCTGCCGGGCGACCTGGCCGCGCCGGGAGAAGAGCATGACCACGGCGGCGAGGAGGGCGACCACGAGGAGGACGCCGCCCAGCGCGATGAAGGCCGGGTTGCGCATGACCATCATGATGGTCATCGACGCCAGCATGCCGACCATCGGCAGGATGGTCATCAACGGGTTGCCCTGGGCGTTGCCGTCGGGCAGGGTCGGCGGGGCCTCCACCTCGTGCGGTTCCTGCACCGGAGTGGGATGCACGGTTCGTGTCGGCCGGTGCACGACGCGAAGGCTCATCGGCTTTCCTCTCGGCGCAGGGGCGGGGAGACGAGGGCGCGGGGCTGCGCGGGGGGCGGAAAAATCCTATCGAAGACGGTGTCGGAGGGGCTTTTCGCCTGTGGACGGCCCCCGTGTGTGCCCGGCCGCGCGCACGGCCGGGTCCGCGGGTCAGCCCGCGCGGGCGCCGTCGGGGTGCAGGTGGTCCATGAGCTCGCGGAAGCGCTGCCAGCCGTCCGGCTCGGTGCCGTCCCCGACCCGGTACCAGACCGAGGGCGTGAGCGGCGGACCGAACGGCACCCCGCGCACCGGAGCGGACAGCGCCCGGTCGGTGCCGATCGAGGAGACGCCCTCCACTCCGACGGCCAGGCCGACCGGCAGGGGGAGGCCGCACCAGCGCGGGGCGTGGGTCAGGTCCGGCCGCCCGGCGGCGCGCCGCACCGTCATGGTCCGCAGCACGTCGCGTTCGGTGAGTGTACGGACCACCGACGACAGGGCGTCCAGGTCGTGCTCCTCGCCCGCGGGCCTGGCCACCGCGAACGAGACGCTCTCCCGTACCCCGTGCGCGGTGCGCGCCACCCGCTGGGTGCCGCTGAAGGGGAGCACGCCCTCTTCGCGCACGCCCTCGGGAGGGCCGGTGAACACGAACCAGGTCTGTCCGGGCGCGCGTTCGCGGCACAGCCGGGTCAGCGCCGCCCGGTTCCACTCCTGGGGGAGGGGTTCGCTGGTGCCCCAGAGCGCGGGGGCGCGGCCGCCCAGACGCTCGGCGAGCAGTTCGGCGGCCTCGCCCAGGACCAGGCCGTTGTCTGCGGGGTGCTCCGCCTTCAGTTCGACGAGCAGGTGGGAGCCGGTCTCCTCCGCCTCCGCCGCCCGGGCGCGGAACGCCTCGTGCGGCCCGTCCTCGGCCCGGGCGCTCCGGTCCAGGACGAAGGCCTCCCGTTCGTCCCAGACCAGGGGCACCCCGGAGAACCCGTCGTAGTAGGCGCCGTCGGGGGCCTGGACCACCCAGCGGGCGGTGGGGCCGGTCAGTACCGAGTGCAGGGCGTGGGTGAGTCGGCTGGTGGAGGGGGTGACGACCTGGAGCCGCCGGCCCTCGCGCCCGTGGGCGGCGACGGTGTCCACGATCCAGGGGGACATGGGGACCAGGGGGCGGTCCTGCACCACCACCACGGCTTTGTCGGTGCGGGCGGTGACGGCGGGGTGGTCGGTGGAGCCGTCCAGGAAGGCGTCGCCGCGGGAGAGCCGCGGCTCGGGCTCCCACACGACTCCGCCGAGCCGGTCCGCGAGGTGGCGGACGAACCGGCCGACGGCCCCGGCGGTGTCGGTGTCCGCGAGTTCGGCGCCGCGCGCCTCCACCCAGTAGGGCTGGGCGGGCAGGTCGTCGACCACGCCGTCGGCCAGGAGCCGTTCGGCCTCGGCGGACAGGGCCAGGCGCTGGGCCGCCTGCATGGCGGCGACCAGGCGTCCCCCGGAGTCGAGCAGTTCGACCACGGCGCCGTCGGCTGCGAACCGCACCCGGAGGTCGGGTCCGGCGGCGACCAGGGCCTTGGTCAGGGCGCGCCGGTCGGGAGGGCTGGCCAGGAGGGCGACCGCGTCGTGGCTCAAGGGATCTCCTCAACACTCCGGGGGAGGACGGTACCGGGAGGGTGGGATCCCGGGCGCGCCCGCGGGGTTCGCTCCCGGGTCCCTGTTCCCCGTGGCGGTGCCGTGCGGGACGGGGCCGCGCACACCTCGCGGGGGCGGGCACCAGGCCCCGCGACCCCGTTCGGAGCCGCGGCCGGGTACCGGTGCGGGGGCTTCGGCCGGTGCCGGGACCGCGTTCGGATTGGCCGGATACGGCCACGCGCAGACGGCGGGAAGGGGGGCGGCCGCGTCCGGGGCGCCCGTCCCGGAGGACCCGGTGCGCGAGCGGGCCCGGCCGGTCCGCCGGAGGGGTCCGCGCCGTTCACCGGCCGTCGTCCACAGGCGCGGATCGTCCCTGGGCCTACGTCAGAGGCCACTTGTATGATGCAGTTCCTCCCCTATGAGGGGATCCAGTCCGTTGCCCGGTCGCGGATCTTCTTCCGAACCACGGGCACTCCGCGTGCGTCCTCCCTCACGGGAGGCGAACAGCCTCGCGAGGACCCCCGAGGAAAGCAGGTGAAAAGTTGTCACGTTGGCAGATCGGCGACAGCACCCTGACCACCCTGTCCCAGAGCACCGGCACCACCGGTGACGAGCTGAGCAGCCTCATCCAGCAACTCGTCCAGGCCGCCGAGCCCCTGTCCGGCAAGTTCGACGGCGCGGGCAAGGCCGCGTTCGACTCCTTCAAGCTCAGGGCCGACGCCATCACCGCGGACCTGCGCGCGGGCCTCGGCTCCATCCAGGAGGGCCAGAGCGGCATGAACACCGCGTTCGTCACCGGTGACCAGACCATGGCCGACGACGCGAACCAGAGCATGGGCTCGGCCAACTTCGACGCCGCCAAGTTCCGCTGACCCCCTGACCCCCCGTAAGGAGCGTCCATGAGCAACAACGCCTACGACCTCGGTGCCTCCCAGGAGGTCCAGGGCAACATCCAGTCGATCACCAACCGCCTTGAGACCCTGATCGGCGAGCACGACACCGACGTCAGCCAGGCCATGGCCGAGTTCGAGGCCACCGGCGTGTCCGAGGAGTACAGCGCCAAGGAGCTCAAGTGGCACAACGCCGGTAACGAGGTCCGCGAGATCATCCGGCTCGTGCGCGAGACGCTGTCCACCAACGACTCCACCGCCCAGGAGACCCTCAGCCGCGCCAACAGCGCGGTCATGAACATCTGACCGCGCCCGGGGCACGGAACGCGCACGAGAGGCAGTGAGGAGCACGGTTGGCACGCGACTACGACAGTCAGCTGCTGGAGTCCGTCGCCGTGCGCCGACAGCGCCTGCGCGAGGCGGTGCTCTTCGGCGGCCAGCGCACCAGGCGCCGCCTGGACGAGAACTTCGGCAAGGTGGCGATCAGCGCCTGCCTCGCCGCGGTCATCTGCGGCGGCACCGTCGGCTGGTCCTTCGTCAGCAACCAGCTCAGCACCCAACGGGTGGAGCAGGAGCAGCAGGCGTCGGGACCGGCCAACAACGCCGTCCCGCCCATTCCGGGCGACTGGGTCGGCGCGCAGGTCACGCTCGACGACCTGCGTGAGGAACTGGACGCCGCCGGGGTCCCCGAGAGCCTGTACGTGCTCCCGGGCGACCCCCGCCCCGAGCCCGGGACCCTCGACAGTTACTACCTGCTCAGCCAGGACGCGGAGGGCTACCTGTCCGCCGCCGTCATGGACTTCGACCAGGGCCGCACCGGACCCGAGTTCACCACCGAGGACGAGGCGGCCCGCTGGCTCTACCAGGAACTGGCCACCACCGAGCCCGAGCCGACCGTCCTCACCCAGGCCGAGGAGCGGCGGACCGACGAGGCCACGGCGGAACTGGTCACCACGGTGCGCGAGAGTCTGCGGGAGCGCAGCGGCGGCTCCTACCTGCACGGGCTCGCGGTCGGCGACGTCGTGGACGCCTTCGGTCAGGAGAGCGGCCGCCACCTGTTCCCCGACGGCACCTCCTTCGGGGAGCGCGGTCTGCCCGACCACGCCCGCACCGGCCCCGACGGCGAGGACCTCTACCACCGCTACCGGGTCATCCACCCCTTCCAGGTGAGCGCGACCAGCGCCCCCGCGAGCGTGGAGCACCCCGGCGGCGGCGTCCGCTTCACCCTCGACACGGCCGGGTTCACCGAGGTACCCGCCGTTCCGACGATCCGCTGGCTCATCGGCAACGGCTACCTGGAGCGCATCGCCGTCAGCGACGTGCCCGGCTAGGCGCCGCGCCGCAAGCCCCCCGCCGTCCGGCTGGAGGGCACGACCGAACCCCGGGACCCGTACCCCCGGACCCGAGAGCGGTGGCCAGGGCCACCGGTGACGCAGGAGCGAGGATGGGAAGGCAATGACCGCTTGGAGCCGCGTGACCCTCGTCGGCGAGGAGCGCAGGGTCGACGCCGTCCTGCCCGCGGGCGAGCCCGTGGGCGCGCTCATGCCCGAGGTGCTCGACCTCCTCGGCGACCAGGTGGAGAACCCCGCCAGACTGCGGCACCTGGTGACCGCCTCCGGGATCGTCCTGGAGGGCGACACCACGCTCGCGGAACGGCAGATCACCGACGGCGCGGTGCTGCGGCTGGTCCGGGCGGAGGAACCGGTGCCCGCCCCGGTGGTGCACGAGGTCCCCGAGGCGGTCTCGATGGCCCTGGACGACCACCAGGGGCGCTGGAACCCGGTGGCGGCCCGCTGGACCGCCACCGTCTCACTGGTCGCCCTCGCCGTGGGCGCGGCCTGGATCGCGCAGGGGCACTTCTCCGGCAGCGGCGGCCTCGTCGGACTGGCCGCGGTCGCCGCCGTGCTGGTGGCGGCGGGCGCTTCGATCGGCCCGACCTGGCGGGAACCCCTGGGCACGGCGCTGGCGATCAGCGGCGCCGCGGTCGGCGGACTGGCCCTGTGGCTGGCCTGCGACCAGCTCGGCTGGCCCGAGTGGGCCCGCTGGGGCGGCGGTGCCGCCCTGGTCGCGGGCCTGATCCTGCTGCTCGGGCTCACGTCGGGCCTGGGCAGGGGCGGTCTGACCGGCGGCGGTGTCGGACTCGCCCTGGCGGCCGTGTGGTCGGTGGGCGCGGCGCTGGGTCTGCCCGCCTACCAGATCGCCGTCGTCATGGCGGTGGCCTGCGTGGTGCTGCTGAGCCTGCTGCTCCGCCTGGCGTTGATGTTCTCCGGACTGGCGGTCCTGGACGACCGGCGCAGCTCCGGGGACGCGGTGACCCGGAGCGACGTGCTCACCTCGGTGGCGGGGGCCCACCGGAGCCTGGTGATCGCCACGATCGCGGTGGCGGTGTCCGCGGCCACGGCGGGGATCGGCCTGGCCACCCACTTCGACTGGTGGACGGCGGGGCTGTCGGTGGTGCTCGCCCTGGTGGTGGCCAGCCGGGCCCGGCTGTTCCCGCTGGTCGCGCAGAAGTCGGTGCTCATCGCCGCGAGCCTCGTGGTGCTGGTGGCCTTCCTCCTCGCCTGGGCCGAGGCCGTGCCCTGGGGGGTGTGGCCCGCGCTGGGGATCGCGGTCGCGGTGGCGGCCGTTCCCGCGGTGGTGCTGTCGATCGAGCAGCCCGAGCACGTGCGGGCCCGGCTGCGCGGAGTCACCAGCAGGTTCGAGGCGGTGGCCGTCGTCGTGCTGGTGCCCCTGGCGATCGGCGCGTTCGGCACCTTCCAGCGCCTCCTCACGACCTTCTGAGCGGGGGACGATGAACGCCTCACAGACGCGGGCCCCGGGCGGGGCCTCCCCGGCCGGAGCCGCTCCGGCCGCCTCCGGGGCGCGGCCGGTGCGCGGCGACCGCTGGGTGCGCCGCGTCGGCCGGGCGGCGCTGCGCCCGTTCCGGGCGGCGGACGAGGTGGCCGACACCATCGAGCTGGGGAGGCGGTTGCAGCGCCCCACCTCGACCGGGCGCCGGATCGTCGTGGACGACCTGGGATCGGGCGCCGACGCGTCGGTGGTGACCGCGCTGGTCGCCCGCTCGCTGGCGCACTTCCGCCACGACCGGGTGCTGGCCGTGGACGCCACCGGCCGGGCGCCGTCGCTGGCCGGGCGGCTGGGCCTGGACGAGCCCGGCGACCTGGACGGGGTCGACCCCACCGGTTTCGAGTCGGTGCGCGCCAGTCTCGGCGAGGCCAACGAGCGCCTGTGGACGGTGCGGGCCGCCCCGGACGGGGCCGGGGCCTACATGTCCGGGCTGCTGCCGATCTCCCGGTTCTTCGGAGTGACCCTCGTGGCCGGTGAGTCGGGCGGTGCGTTCGTGGAGGCCGTCGGCGGGGCCGCCCACGCACGGGTGCGCGTGGTCCGCGCGACCCGGGAGGCCGCGATCCTGGTCGGGCGCGAGCTGGACCTGCTGGTCGCGGACGGTAGACAGGACGAGGTACGGCGGACCGTGGTGGTCGTCTTCGACGAGCGGCGGCGCGAGGACCGGGGGTTCGACGTGGCCCGTACGACCGGGATCATCGCGGAGAGCGGCGCGGGCGTCATCGTCCTGCCGCACGACCGGCACCTGGCCCAGGGCACGGTCGTGCGCCCCGGGTTCATCCGTGAGGCCACCCACCGGACCGTTCAGCTGGTGGCCGCCGAGGCGCTGGACCGTTCGGTGGACGGCGCCGGGCGGGTTCGTGCCCGCGTCGAAGGAGGGGAGTAGCCGTGGAGCAGCGACCCGAGCCGGAACGGGGAATTCCTCCCGGGGAGCAGGAGGCCCGGGACGAGAGCGACGGCCGGGGGAACCCGGTCGCGCCGCCGGACGCCGGGAACCCGACCGGCTGGCGGCCGGGGGCTCCCGCGCACGGAGACCCCGCTCAGGGAGACCGACAGCAGGCGCCGTGGGGCGGACCGGGACGGTACGCCGGGCCGGTGCACGGCCAGCCCGCTCCGTCCGGCGGCCACGACGCCCGGCAGCGGGGGAGCGGCGCGGTGCCGAGCGGTCCGCAGTGGTCTGCCGCTGGTCAGGGCTTCTCGGGTGGGGGTGCTGCGCCGAGCGGTCCGCAGCGGCCCGCCGCCGACCAGGGCCTTCCGAGCGGCCCCCAGTACGCGTACGGCCAGCGGGGCGGGCCCAGCGGCCCCCAGCCGGCCCCGTCCGGCGGCTGGTTCCCCGACGCGCCCGGACACGGCCAGGGCACCCCGCCCGGCGGTGTGTCGGGCCATCCGGGACCGGGAACGCTTCCTCCGACGCCCTACGCCGTCGAGCCGCCGAGGCCGCACGAGCCCACCGGCCCCAACCAGGCGCCCTGGGCGGGCCACTCGGGGCCGCAACGGCCCCCCACCCCGCCCGGCGGAACGGCGACGCCGCGCACCTTCGCGCAGGACTCGATAGCCGAGGCCTTCCTGTCGGGGACGCCCATGCCCGCACCGCCGACCCAGCAGCCTCCGGCGCCTCCCGAGCAACCCCAGCAGCCTCAGGAGCCCCAGCAGTACGGGCCAGGCCCAGCGCAGAGCCCGCCGGAACAGCGGACATCGTGGTCGCAGCCGTCGCAGTGGCCACAGCTCCGGCGGCCTCTGGAGCAGCAGGCGCCATGGCAGCCGCGGCCTGACCCGGCCGTGCCCGCGGACCGGAGCGCGTCGGCCGCGCCTCCGGCGCCTCCCGCGACTCCGTCGGCCCCCTCGCGGCCGGAACCGCCGCGCGAACAGGAGCGGACGGGCGGCCGGAGACCGCCGGGCGGGCAGGAAGCGCCGCCGCACGGGGGCGCACCCTCCGACTCCCGGCCCCGGGAGGAGCTCCCGCCCGCCCGCGCCTGGTTCGGTACCTCCTCCTCCGAGGCGTCCCGCCCGCCGGTACCTCCCGGCGCGTCCCGCGAGCCCCGGCGGGTCGGTCCGCCGCGCCCGGCGGACCCCGTGACCGTCAACCCCGGAGGCGGGGAGGACTCACCGGACCCGGACGCGGAGGAGACGGACGTCTTCCTGGTCACGGGCGCCGACCGGCGCGCCCGCAAGACGCGGGAGGAGGGCCTGGAGACTCCGCGGACCGGGGAGAACACGGGCTCATCGGAGTCCTCAACGGCCTCGGAGACCTCACCGGACCCGGTCGCCCCCGAGGCCGCGCGGGAACACGGCTCTGCGCTCCACCAAGGCGTCTCCCCGTCCGCATCCGAGCCGGAGGCCGCGGAGCCCGGCCGCCCGGAGGGAACCGGTCCCTCTGCCGAGGGCCCCGAACCCGTGCGCCCCGACACGGACACCGTGCGCGTCCAGGCTCCGCCGCCCGTGGACCCGGCCGACTCCTCCGACACCGGTGGAGGAGCCGCCTCCCGCAGCGCTCCCGGCGCCGTCGCCTCCGTGCCGGGCGCCGGGACGGGGGAGCCCCTTCCGGAGGACTCCGGGCCCGCCGACCCCGTCCAACCCACAGCCGCGCCCCCCGAGGCGGGCACCGCCGTCAGCGGACCCGCGCCGCGGGAGACCGCTTCCGCGGAGGCCTCCGGACCTCCCTCGCCTGGCGCCGGGCGGGAGTCCGCCCCTCCCGGAGCCGGGGAGCCGGAGCAGGCCGCTCCGTACTTCACCTACGGCGGCCGGCCACCGGAGCCCACGGGGTTCCCGGACATTCCGGCCGCGCCCTACGCGGGTGCGGGGCAGCCGGAACCCGGTCGGGGCGTCCTGCGCACCGAGGGCCGCCTGGACCCGCCGACCCCGTACGCCCCGGCCGCGAACCCCCCGCCAACGCAGGCCCCGGCACAGGCCCCCTCGGCACAGGACCTCTCGACACAGACCTCCTCGGCGCAGGGGATCGAGTCCTGGATCGACGCCGTGGGCGACGCGCGCACCCCCGTGCAGGGCGGATACGAGCAGAGGATCGCCGCGGTGAGGAGCGTTCCGGCCTCCCCCTGGCGCCGGGCCGTCTTCGCGGTGACCGGAGGGCGCCTCAACCTCGGATGAACCCGTGGTCGGGTGACGGCAGGGGGAGGCGCGCCCGCCTCCCCTTGCGGACGCGCCTCCGGAGACGCCGTACGGCGCCCCCCATCCGCCGGGCCGGTTCACGGGCCGCCCTTCCACGGGCCAGAGAACCCGGACAACCCGGTCCGGCGGGCGCCGACCGTCCGGGTCCGTCCCCTCGGCGAAGCACCGGTCCGGTCGGCTCGACCGTCCCGCGCCGGGCCGCTCAGGCCGGGGCCCCGCGGCGCTGGGACGGCGTCCTCAGGTCATCTCCTCTCCTCCAGCCCCCCGATCAGGGCCATCGCCTCCCCGTGGCTGGCGGGCAGGGGCACCGTCCACACGGCCGCCCCGTGCTCCCAGCAGGTCCCCCGGCGCAGCGCGTCCAGTTCGCCGTCCAGGTCCGCGGACTCGGGGGCCACCACCGCGATCCGCCCCCGGGCCAGCAGGCACACCGACTCCCCGCGCGTGAAGAACCCGCGCAGCTCGTGGCCGAGCACGATCAACCGCGCGGTGCGCCGCCACGGGTCGATCCCCGGGTCCAGCGCCACGACCACGAACCGGTGCCCCGAGGCGGGCGGCGCCCCGTCGCCGGTGTGCCGGTACAGCTCACCGAGCCGGGTCCGCAGGTACTCCGCGGTGGCCAGGCCGGTCAGCGGGTCCTGGCAGGTGTCCCAGCCGCGTCCCTCGTCCGCCCACCCCTCGGCCAGCGCCCGGACCAGGACCGGCGGCGGGCTCCGCCACCCCGCCACCGACGTGAACGCCGACAGGTCGTCCAGGCTCTGCCCGATCCCCACCCCCGAACGTGCCCGCGCCCCGCCCAGGAGACCGCAGGGACCGGCCAGGTCGTCCCCCGACGCGAAGGCCCCGCACACCGCGTCCACGGCGGGCGTCCACCAGCTCTCGGGCGGGTCCCACCCCGCCTCCCGGCTCCGCCGGCCCCACGGCGCGCGCAGTTCCCGGGCACGGGCCGTACGGTCGCGCGTCCCGGTCCTCACCTCGGCATCTCCCATGGCGTCGCTCCCGTCCGTCGGTCCTGCCGCGGAGGCGGGTCCGCGTCCGCTCGGCGCGTTCCGTCCTCCCTCACCCCTGATTACGGAGATCGGTGGCGGCTGTGACGCGAATGCGGGATATTTTTCGAGCACGTGTCCTCCAGCGCCGGACCGGGGCTCCTCCCCGGATCGCGGCGCACACTCCCCAGAAAGGACGCCGGGTGAACGACGTCCCCGACGATCACACAGAGACTCTGGTCGGTGACGGTGAGTTGATCCAGTGGGTGCGGGACGGCGACACCGGCGCCTACGCCACCCTCTACGAGCGCCACGCCGCGGCGGCGCGCGGACTGGCCCGGCAACTGCTGCGCGGCGAGGCGGAGGTGGAGGACGCCGCCGCCGAGGCGTTCACCCGCGTGCTCAGCGTCATCCAGCGCGGAGGGGGGCCTCAGGACTCCTTCCGCCCCTACCTGCTCACCGCCGTCCGCAACGCCGCCTACGACCGGGGGCGCGGGGAGAGGCGACAGGTCGTCACCGACGACATGGAGAGCCTCGTCCCCGGCCAGCCCTTCGTCGACCCCGCGCTGGAGGGGCTGGAGCGCTCCCTCATCGCCCGGGCCTTCCTCTCCCTCCCCGAGCGCTGGCAGTCGGTGCTCTGGCACACCGAGATCGAGGGGGCCAAACCGGCCGAGGTCGCGGACGTGCTCGGCATGAAGCCGAACGGCGTCGCGGCCCTCGCCTACCGGGCGCGGGAGGGCCTGCGGCAGGCGTACCTGCAGATGCACCTGGCGGGCGGGAACGCCGCCGAGGCCTGCCGCCCGACCCTCGGCCTGCTCGGCGCCCACGTCAGGGAGGGGCTGTCCAGGCGCGACACGGCCAAGGTCGACCGGCACATGGACGGCTGCGCCGACTGCCGCGCGGTCTACGCCGAGCTGACCGACGTCAACGTCGGCCTGCGCGGCGTCGTCCTGCCCCTGGTGGCGGGCGCGGGGGCGGCGGGCTACCTCTCCGCCACCCCGGCCGGGGGCGCCTGGTGGGGGAGGATGTCGCGTCGCCAGCAGCAGGCGGCGGCCGGAGGCGCGGCGGCGGCCGGCGTGGCGGTCGCGGTCGCCCTGGCCCTGACCAGCGCGCCGGAACCGCTTCCCGAACAGCAGCCGCCCCCGGCGGCGGCCCTGTGGGAGCCTCCGGCGCCGCCCGCCCCGGAGGCGCCCGGGCCCGCTCCGGACGCGCCGCGGCCCTCTCCTCCGGCCAACGACCGGCCGCGCCCCGACGCGGACGAGCGGCCCGAGCCCGTCGAGCCGGTCCCGGCGGTGCCCCCCGCCGACGTACCGGAGGAGGAGGTGGCGCGGGAGCCGGGACCGCGGTTCGCCGCGGGGATCGACCCGGTCGGCTCCCTGCTCCCGGACAGCGAGGGGATCATGGTCCTGGACGTCCGCAACATCGGCGGCGGCGCGGCCGAGGAGGTCGTCGCCCTGCTCACCCTGCCGCCGGGCGTGGAGATGGTCTCCTCCGGCGGTGCGGGCACCGCGCTTCCCACGGCGGTGGGGCACGGCGACTGGAGCTGCTCCGCGGGCAGCGGGGGCGGCCGGTGCGTCCACCCGGGGATGGCGGCGGGGGAGGACGGCACCCAGTTCATCGATGTGCGTGTGGCCCCGGACGCCGAGGTCGGGGTTCCGGCGGCGGTGTCGGTGTCCGCGGCGGGCGTGACCGCAGAGGCGACGGGGGAGCGGGGCGTGAGCGCGCAGGGCGTCACGGCCCGCTACGCCACCGCGGGCCGGGTACGCGCCGAGAGCGTCGGCAACGCCCTGATGACCTGCGTCGAACCGGAGCGGAGGGGCCGCTGGCCGTGGCCGTGGTGGGACTGGCCGTACGCCCCCGACGTCCCCGACCCGCGCCCGCCGGGCCCCGGGACCGAGGCGCGCCCGGAGCCCTCGCCCGCTCCGGACGATCCCGCCTCCCCGAGCCCGGAGCCGCCGGAAGCCGAGGCGACCACGGAGGAGGATGTGGTCCCTGGTCACCACGAGGGCGAAGGGGCTCCTGACGGGACAGCGGGTGCGCCGGACAACGATGTGCCCACGGAAACGGTGCGCGACCCGTTCCCCGGAGGCGCAGCGGGCCACGGTGCCCGCGGCCCGGCGACGGTGGCCCACGGCGCCACCGACCCCCACGACACCCCCGGGTTCCACGGCGCTCCCGAGGCACAGGACGGCCCCTGCGCCCGCGCCAGGCTGCGCCGGGGACCGCACCTGGACAACGACCACTGGACGATGGTCCCGCTTGACGCCGACGACGACCCCTCCACCACCTCCTCCAGTTCCGCCGCCTGGGAACTCCCCGAGGGCGGCGGGGTGCGCTGGGCGGGGCTCTACTTCTCCGGGACCGGGACGCCCGACGCCCCCTCCGTCCGGGTCAGGGGCCCGGGCATGGCGGACTACCGCACCGTCGAGGCCACGGGCAACAGTGTCGCCGAGCTGCCCGGCTACCCCGCCTACCAGGCGTTCGCCGAGGTCACGGACCTGGTGCGGGCTCAGGGCGGCGGCCAGTGGTGGGTCGGCGACGCCCCCGTGCGGGAGGGCCGCGGCCACTACGCGGGCTGGAGCCTCGTGGTCGTGCTGGAGGACCCCCGGGTGGGCACCCGAAACCAGGTGATGGTCCTCGACGACACCCGGGTCCCCTTCCACGGCGACGGGGGCGGCCCCTTCGCGGTGTCGGGCCTGCTGCCCGCCGCCGTGCCCGCCCGGATCGACGTGGTGGCCTGGGAGGGCGACCCCGACCTGGGCGGGGACCGGGTGACCGTGGACGGTGCGGCGGCGGCGCCGGTCGGCGGCCACGGGCGGGCGGACAACGCGTTCACCGGATCCGCCCGCGGCGCGGTGGGCGACCCGCTCGCGTTCGGCACCGACGTGGTCCGATTCGACTCAGTACTTGGCCGAGAAACGGACATCCGAATCCTGACGGAACAGGACGCCGTGATGGTGGGGGCGGTGGTCCTGACGGCCCCCATGCGTAGTTGAGGCGCGGGGTTCCACCCACCCCGTCCGGGCCTGTCCGGCCGCTGCGGAGCCCCGGACCCCTCCGGAGAACCGCCTGTAAGTAGCAGTCCAATAACTCTGTGTATTCAGAAGGGGCACGCAAAACCAGACAGACTTGGCTAGGCTGTGGCCCGGTCATGGACATGGCCCAGAGACAACAGGGAAGGGGGTCGGTGCCAGTGGACCGCTGCGCGTTGTTCGTTGACGCGGGGTACCTCCTCGCGGACGGCGCGATGGCAGTGCACGGAACCCGCAACCGGGACTCCGTCTCCTGGGACTACACCGGTCTCGTCCAGTTCCTCAACGAGGTCGCGCGGGACCGCACCGGCCTGCCGCTCCTGCGCTGCTACTGGTACGAGGCGGTCGCCGACGACCGGCGGACCCAGGAGCAGGACGGCATCGCCGACATCCCCGGTATCAAGTTCCGCGGCGCGCGGATAAGGCCCGGCCGCCGCGAGGGCGTCGAGAGCTACGTCCAGCGCGACCTCACCACGCTGGCCCGTACCGGCGTCCTGTGCGACGCCGTCCTGGTCAGCGGGGACGAGGACATGGCGCCGGTCGTCGCCGACGTACAGGACATGGGTGTGCGCGTCACCGTCGTGCACGTCTCCGTCGAGGGCAACTGGACCATCTCCCGGGCCCTGCGCCGCGAGTGCGACGACCTCATCGAGATCGGCGCGGGCCACCTGCGTCCGCACGTCAACCTGCTCTCCAGCGGCGGCTCCACCCAGGAGACCGCGGCCAAGACCACCACGCCGTTCTCCAACGGCCGCGCCCGCTCGGCGCCCGAGACCCCGAGGCAGCCCGTCGCGGCGGCGCAGCCCGGCGGCAACCGGGTGGAGTCGGCCTCCTCATCGGCCGTCGGCCTGGACGCGATGTTCGCCGGAACCGGCGGCCAGCCCGTCCCCCAGGGCAGCGCCATGGACCAGCTGCGCGCCATGCGCAGGTCCCTCGCCCAGCAGCGCGGCGGCGGGGACCACCTGGCCGGGCCGAACACGGACAACCAGCAGTCCGGCCCGATCGACGCCAACGGCTTCCCCTCCGGCGGCCAGGTCCCGCCGAACGTGGGCGGCAACGGCGCCTATCCGGGCGCCTCGATGACCGGGGGGCACCCGGCGCCGGGCGGCCAGGGGGGCTACCCCGTCACCGGGGGGCACCAGTCGCTGCGCGGGGCCGACCAGGGGGGCTACGGGCTGCCGGCGAGACAGGCACCGCCACCGCAGCAGCACATGACGGGGCCGCAGCAGTCGTTCGCCAGCGGAACCGGGCCACAGCAGTCCTTCGCCGGCGGGACCGGGCCGCAGCGCTCGTTCTCCCAGGAGGGGCAGCCCCTGCAGCCGGGCCAGCACGGCCAGTCGGGCCAGCACGGGCAGCCGGGACACGGCCAACCGGGGCACGCGCCACCGCAGAGGAGCGCGCCGCCCCAGGATCCCAGGTTCGGTCCGGGGGACAACCCCGGCTTCGGGGGTGCGAACGACGCAAACCCTACCTATGGGACCAGTACGGAAACTGACACCGCCCAACGCGGTGGGGCGGCCCCCTCCTACGGGGGACCGCAGCCTACTGGTCCCGAACACGACAGCCGGTTCTCCACCGGCGACCACCGGGAACCGCGTCCCAGTCCTGGATATCCCCAGCAGACGCGTCCCGCCACGCATACCGTTGACGAAGCGGTGCATGTTGCGCACAAAGAAGGGAACGACTTCGCGGAGTCGATCGCCCGCGAGGCGCCCGCCCTGTGGGTCGAGGCCGTCCTCGCCCGCAGGCCCCGGATGCCCTCCGACCTGGAGGCGCGTCTGCTCCAGGGTTCCTCGCTGCCGATCGACCACCTGTTGCGTGACGAGGTCCGGGACGGACTGCGCCAGGGGTTCTGGCAGGCACTGGAGCGTGCCAGGCCCTGAGATCCTTGCGCGGGGAGTGCGAGTAGGTGATGGGGGCGATGCGGTTGACCCACGTGACGACGGCAGAACTCGACCGTTTGGAATTCCACGCCGTCCGGTCCGGTGAGCACGGACGGGTCGCCGCCCAGCTCATGGACCTGGCCAACCGGGTCGACGCCGGAAGCGAGATCTCCCGCGCGGAACTGTTCGTGCGCGCGGGGGAGCAGTGGGAGATCGCCCAGGAGTTCGAGCGCGCCTGCTCGGCCTACCAGAGGGCGATCGACGACGGCGGCCCCACGGTGATCGACGCGCGGGCCCTCAGCGCCGGTGCGCTGCTGCAGCTGAACGAGGTCGGGTCGGCCTACGCCCACCTCAAACGCCTGGAGAACGAGGAGCCCCCGGGGCTCCAGACCTACATCCACGTCGCCGAGGCGCTGTACGCGCACGACGACCTGGAGGGCGCCGAGCGCTGGGCCACGGTCGGCGCGCACCGCTTCCTCGGGCTGGACTCCTCGCCCTACGTCCACGACCTGCTGCTGGAGCTGCTGCGGATCCGGTTCCGCGTCCGCGTCGACCTGGGCCTGGACGAGGACGACCTGGACCGGCGGCTCGACGCCGGGTGAGGGCCGCGCCGCGTCCGTCCGCCTCTGCGGCAGGCTCCGGCCGCGGTGAGTGAGGTTTCCGACGTTTCCCCTCCCGGGGGCCGCGACACGCCCGGGACGCCCCCGCCCGGAGCGCTTTTCCGCGGCGCCCCGAGGCCGCGGCCGCACGACCGGGTACGCCAGGTTCCGCGAAGCCCTGCGGCCCCCGTGCGCGGGCGTTGCGGGCCGACTGGGGCGGTGGCACGGGCGGGGCCGGGTGCGGACGGCCCCGGCGACGACCTAGGCTGTGTCGGGCCGCCTCAGGGCCGCCCCGGCGGGGCGCTCAGCCCCCGCGCCGACGGGCCTCCCAGAGCCCCTCATACCACGCCTCCAGGGTGTGTTCGACAATCGTCGAAGAACCTGAGAAATCGATGACACGCCATCATCTTGCGGTGTTCCAACGCACCATCCCCTAGATGTAGTATCTCTCCCGCTGGTGGTTCACCCCTCGGGGTGAGGCAGAGGGGACCCGGTGCGAGCCGGGCCGTCCCCGCAGCGGTGAGTGGACGAAGAGGCCGTCACAGGTACCGGGAACCCCCGCGGAATCCCCGGTGCCGTGGTCCCCGCGCACCCGCCACCGGTGATGCACACCTGAGTGTGTGCCGACGACGGGGCTTCGAGAACGAGCCGCCGCGGCCCGCCGGCCGGACGACCGAGCGCACCCAGTGCGCCGGTCCGCCGGGAGCGCCGCGCGACCCTCGCTTCTCGTCCCCTCCCCGCCGGGACTCTTCTATCGAGGTTGGAGCCGCTGTATGACCCTTGACGTCGAGGCCGTGCCCGCATCCGTTCGGTCCAGCAAGGACGGCAACCCCCCTGCCGCCGTCGACCGGATCGAGCACGTCGTAGCCGAGGCCTGTGCGCGGCTCACCGGTGTTTCGGCGGAGAAGGTCCTCACCGAGGCCCGTCGCGGCTTCTACCCCGGCATCTCCGACGCCGAGGTGGAACTCGCCCTGGTCATGGCCGCGCGCAGCTTCGTGGAGGTCGACCCGGACTACTCCTACGTGGCCGCCCGCCTGCTGCTGGACAAGCTGCGCCGCGAGGCCCTCACCTTCATCAGCGGCGCCCCCGACGCCGCCGGACAGTCCGAGATGGGCGAGCGCTACGCCGCCTACCTCGCCGCCTACGTCGGCCGCGGCATCGACCTCGGCCAGCTCGACCCGGCCCTGGCCAAGTTCGACCTGGCCCGCCTGGGCGCCGCGCTGCGCCCCGAGCGCGACGAGCAGTTCACCTTCCTGGGCATCCAGACCCTCTACGACCGCTACTTCCTGCACAGCGACGAGGTGCGCTACGAGCTGCCGCAGGCGTTCTTCATGCGGGTGGCCATGGGGCTGGCCCTCAACGAGGACGACCGCGAGGCCCGCGCCATCGAGTTCTACGAGCTGCTGTCCTCGTTCGACTTCATGGCCTCCACGCCCACCCTGTTCAACTCGGGCACCGTGCGGGCGCAGCTGTCCTCCTGCTTCCTCACCACCGTGGGCGACGACCTCCAGGCCATCTTCCACGGCATCAGCAACAACGCGATGCTGTCCAAGTACTCCGGCGGCCTCGGCAACGACTGGACCCCGGTGCGCGGCCTGGGCTCGCACATCCGCGGCACCAACGGCAAGAGCCAGGGCGTCGTGCCGTTCCTGAAGATCGCCAACGACACCGCCGTCGCGGTCAACCAGGGCGGCAAGCGCAAGGGCGCGGTGTGCGCCTACCTGGAGACCTGGCACATCGACATCGAGGAGTTCCTCGACCTCCGCAAGAACACCGGTGACGAGCGCCGCCGCACCCACGACATGAACACCGCGAACTGGGTTCCGGACCTGTTCATGCAGCGCGTGGAGCAGGGCGGCAGCTGGACCCTGTTCTCGCCGGACGAGGTCCCCGACCTGCACGACAAGTACGGTCCCGAGTTCGCCGAGGCCTACGCCCACTACGAGGCCGAGGCCGCCGCGGGCCGGATCAAGGTCTCCAAGACCATCCCGGCCGTCGACCTGTGGCGGCGCATGCTGACCATGCTGTTCGAGACCGGGCACCCGTGGATCACCTTCAAGGACCCGTCCAACCTGCGCTCGCCGCAGCAGCACGTCGGCGTGGTGCACTCCTCCAACCTGTGCACCGAGATCACGCTGAACACCAGCGCCGACGAGGTCGCGGTCTGCAACCTGGGCTCGGTCAACCTGGCCCAGCACACGGGCCCGGACGGTCTGGACGCCGAGCGCCTGCGCCGCACCGTCCGCACCGCCGTGCGCATGCTCGACAACGTCATCGACGTGAACTTCTACACGATCCCCGAGGCGCGCCGCGCGAACATGCGCCACCGCCCCGTGGGCCTGGGCCTCATGGGCTTCCAGGACGCGCTGTTCAAGCTGCGCACCCCGTTCGCCTCCGACGGCGCGGTCTCCTTCGCCGACGAGAGCATGGAGCTGATCAGCTACTACGCCATCGAGGCCTCCATGGAGCTGGCCGCCGAGCGCGGCTCCTACGAGAGCTTCGAGGGCTCCCTGTGGAGTCGGGGCGTGCTGCCGATCGACTCGCTGCGCCTGCTGGCCGAGTCGCGCGACGGCGACCTGGACATGGACCGGGGCGAGACCCTGGACTGGGACTCGCTGCGCGAGCGCGTCAAGGCCACGGGCATGCGCAACTCCAACGTCATGGCCATCGCCCCGACCGCGACCATCGCCAACATCACCGGCGTGAGCCAGTCGATCGAGCCGGTCTACCGCAACCTGTACGTCAAGTCGAACATGTCCGGCGACTTCACCGTGGTCAACCCCTACCTGGTGCGCGACCTCAAGGCCCGCGGCCTGTGGGACGACGACATGGTCTCCGCGCTGAAGATGCACGACGGCAGCCTGGGCGCCATCGACCGCGTCCCGGCCGACCTCAAGGCCCTCTACGCCACCGCGTTCGAGGTCGACCCCGAGTGGCTGGTGGACGCCGGTTCGCGCCGCCAGAAGTGGATCGACCAGGCCCAGTCGCTGAACCTGTACATGGCGGCCCCCAGCGGCAGGAAGCTGGACTCGCTGTACCGCCGCGCGTGGCGCTCCGGTCTCAAGACCACCTACTACCTGCGTTCGCAGAGCGCCACCCACGTGGAGAAGAGCACGCTCAAGGGCACCGACGGCCGCCTCAACGCGGTCGCCGCGACCCCCGCCTCGCCCGCGCCGAGCCCGGCCCCGGCCCCGGCCCCGGCTCCGACGCCGAGCCCGCAGCCCGTCACCGGCGGCGCGGCTGACGAGGACGAGTTCGAGATCATCGACGGCCAGGCCTGCTCGATCGACGACCCCGAGTGCGAGGCCTGCCAGTAGCACCGGCGGCCGCGCGCCCCGTGCGGCGGTCGGAGGGCGGGGGCGGCGTCGTGCCGCCCCCGCCCTCCAGCGGGCCCCGGGCCGCGCAGGCGTCCGTCCCCTCCACCCAGCCACGACTCTTCCGGTACGTCCGGAGAACGGAAAAACCCCAGCATGACCGCAGTTTCCGAGAACAGCGCGAGCGCCACCAGCGGCCTCGGTGAGATCGAGCGCGACGCCGAGCGCGTCAACGTCGACGACAAGGCGATGATCAACGCCCGCGCCGACGTCAACCAGCTGCTCCCGCTCAAGTACACGTGGGCGTGGGAGAAGTACCTCGCGGGCTGCAACAACCACTGGATGCCCACCGAGGTCGCCATGCAGGCCGACATCGCGCTGTGGAAGTCCAGGGACGGGCTGACCGAGGACGAGCGCCTCATGCTCAAGCGCAACCTCGGCTTCTTCGCCACCGCCGAGTCGCTGGTGGCCAACAACATCGTGCTGGCCGTGTACCGGCAGCTCACCAACCCCGAGTGCCGCCAGTACCTGCTGCGCCAGGCCTTCGAGGAGGCGGTGCACACCCACACCTTCCAGTACATCTGCGAGAGCCTCGGCCTGGACGAGGGCGAGCTCTTCAACATGTACCGCGAGGTCCCCTCGATCACCGCCAAGGACGCTTGGGCGCTCAAGTACACGCAGAACCTGGAGAACCCGGAGTTCCGCACGGGCACCCCGGAGGCCGACCAGGCCTTCCTGCGCGACCTCGTGGCCTTCTACGTGATCTTCGAGGGCATGTGGTTCTACACCGGCTTCGCGCAGATCCTGTCGCTGGGCCGCCGCAACAAGATGGTCGGCATCGCCGAGCAGTACCAGTACATCCTGCGCGACGAGTCGATCCACCTGAACTTCGGCATCGACGTGATCAACCAGATCAAGATCGAGAACCCGCACCTGTGGAGCGAGGAGTTCCAGGCCGAGGTCCGGCAGATGCTCACCGAGGCCTGCGAGCTGGAGGTGGCCTACGGCCGCGAGACCATGCCGCGCGGCGTGCTCGGCCTCAACGCCGAGCTGTGCGAGAAGTACATGCACTTCATCACCGACCGCCGCGCCGAGCAGATCGGCCTGGCGCCCATCTTCGGTGAGACGGAGAACCCGTTCCCGTGGATGAGCGAGATGATGGACCTCCAGAAGGAGAAGAACTTCTTCGAGACCCGCGTCATCGAGTACCAGACCGGCGGCGGCCTGGACTGGGACTAGGGGTGCCGGAGGGCTCCCCTCCCATCGGCGGTGGCCCGGGTCGTGGCGCGCGACCCGGGCCACCGCCGTGTGCGCTCAGCCCCTGTCCCGGTTCCACACCATCCGTACCTTGAAAGTGGCCTGGCCACTGCCCTTGGCCACCATCACGTTGGCCTCCGTGCTCACGCTGACCCCGAACTCGATCTCCGTCTCGCTGGGGCCCAGCCCCGACGCGGAGAGCTTGGCGAGCTGGCCGGAAACGGCCTCGGCCACTTTCTCGATACGCAGGACCAGTTTCTCCAGCGGAATCTTCTCAGCGGGATCGACCTGCAGGGAGACGTCCGAGGCGCCGTCCCGCCTCACGGGTGTCGTTTCGATACTGATGATCACATCGTCGTCGGTGACGAAATCAATCACACTGTTCACAGTAGCCCCATAAATATACAGAGAGGGTTGTCTTGTCCTCAGATGCGGAACATAAAATGTGAGGAACTGTACGAGAGACAAAGGTAGCCAAGGTTGGCCCCCAGTGGAAGCGATGGCGTTTGGAGCCCGTGGTGACCGTGAGAAACGATGGCCATCCTTCTTGGGAAGAAAGCCTCAGACCATCACCGTGGAAAAAACCGTCGAGGTCTTATGACAAGGGGCAGTGTTGTGAGGTATGCGTTAGCCCGCTGAGCGGTGTATTCTTCCGCGATTCGGTTCACCCGACCGGACCCATACTGGTCTTCCTCCCGAGCGCATGGCTGTCCCTGGTCAAGGTGCTCTCCTGAACAGGAAGACATGATCGCGTCTTTCAGTTGGTGCTGGGTATCAAGTCGCAGTCCAGGCGTATGAAACGTGACATCGTGGTGGTGAAGCGGTGTTCGGCGCCGAACTTGGCGGAGTACTCCCGGCGGAGTTCCTCCCATTCCTGTTCGACGTCCTCACCGAGCGCCCTGCGACTGATCAGATAGTTGCGACGGGCGATCATCAACGTCACTGGGTCCTCGCTTCGACTCACACGGCACCGTTCCACGCTGTTCGCGTCGCGGGCCCTGGCATCCTGGATCCGTCCCAGTGCGAAGAGGTCGTTCGCCAGGTTGATCCGCACGGGAACCGTGGTCCCCTCGTTCTCACCGTAGATCCGGACCAGGCCCTCCAGAGCCACGCTGTCCAAGTCGAACGCTCGTTTGGGGTCTCCAGACGCCCTGAACGCCACGGCGGCGTTCACACGCGCGACCCAGGGGAAGGGGTGGCGGTCCGGATAACGCTCCTCTAGCCCCTCTAGGAGTTGCTCCGCCCTCTGAGAGGCCTCCTTCAGACGGTTTCCGAAGGCCAGGTTCACGATGTGTACAGCCCAGAAGTACAGCGGAGGCGCGCTCTGCTGCGGATGCTTCCTGTAGTGGTTCTCCTCCACCTTCAGGGACAGTTCCAAGGCCCGTTCGTGGTCGCCCAGCCTGCGCCGGATCACCGACAGGAACAGGGGGATATCCACCGAGTGCACGCTGGCGGAGGCTCCGGTCGCTTCGAAACGTCGTTGACAGTCCTCGAGTACCTCCTCCGCCTCCTCCAGCCGTCCGACCGCGAGCAGGCTAGTTCCCAAGGACAGACGGCTGCGCAAGGTGGGGATCGCGCTCTCACCCAGGAGCCGGGCCCGCTGTTCGGCGTTACGGCGGTCGATTTCCATCGCCTCGTTGAACCGGCTGAGGTTCTGCAGGATGGTGGCGTAGTCGTGCGCCGCCACCAGGGTCTCCTCCTCATCGTCGGAGTAGCGTTCCAACCGCAGTTCATGGATCCCGCGGAAGAACTCCTCGGCTTTGGCGAAGTGACCGAGGTTGGCCAGGGCGATGGCACGATCCCGCAGGGCCGCCAGCGCTTCCTCGCTCTCAGCCCCTTCCAACTCCGACTGTTCAGCGTACATCCGCTCCGCCTCTGCCAGAGCGGTCTGGTTCTGTCCCTGGTCACGGAGGATTCGATTGCGCAGGAGTTGTATCTGGAACCGCTGTGAGACGTCGTCGTACCAGCTGTCCACACACCGGTCAGCCAGTTGTAGCGCTGGTACGTAGTTGTCCGTATCCATAAGGTAGGAGACCACGTTGTACACGAAGTTGCGGACCTGGGGATCATTGTTGCGCCAGGCCTCGGATGCCTGGGCGTGGGTGAAGAGCAGCTGGTACGTGTTCCAGTTCTCCGGGCGTCCTGGCCCCAGGGGATCGCTTTGTGCCAGCAGCCGGTGCGCCAGCAGGCGGTAACTGCCCCGCTCCTCTTCATCCAGGCCTTGCTGGACGACGCTGCGGAAGGTTACGTGCAGTTGGAAGGTGTTGTGCGCCAGATCCCGTTCCGCGAGGCTGTGCCGCCCTACATAGGTCAACACCTTGGACAGGACCATGTCGTTGCCTAGGACGCGGGAAAGATGCGGGTGGGTACTTAATCCCGTCGCCCGGTGGAAAAGGGTCCTGGACAGCGGCTTGGGCGCGAAGAAGGCGCACAGTTGGATGAACTCCCGCACCATGTGCTTGAGTTCCCTGTCCCTGCCGGTCCCGCGCCGCAGGTCGTCGAGTTGCAGCTTCCACGCCGCTGCCAGGGATCGGGGATAGAGACCGTCCGACTCGACCTGGCCCACGAGATCGTCGAACTTGGTGTCCAACAGTTCGAGGAACTCGTCGGTGCTCAGCAGGGAGTCGCGGAGATAGGCGCCCATCTGTGCCAGGGCGAGAGGAAAGTGTTCGAGCCGTGCCGCGATCTGCGCGGCAGCCGCCCCGTCCTCCAGCCTTCTGGGGCACACCTTGCGAAGGAGCACCACACTCTCGTCGGGGCTCATCGTGGGAACGGAGTAACCATCGCTGAGCCCGTTCGTGATCCAGTTCTTGTCCCGCGAGGTGACCAGGACGCGCCCGTCAGCGCTGTGCGGCAGGTTCTCGAGGGGCAGATCGTCCAAGTTGGAGACGTCGTCGAAAATGAGAAGCCAGGTGCCGACGTCAGGGTCGCCCTCCAGCCTCTCCCGAACCTGGACCACGGTCTCCTCGGCGCCGAGGTCGTCGCGCACACCCAGGTGCCTGGCCAGCCGGAGATAGGACTGCTGGATGTCGGTCTGGTTCTCCGCCGGAAACCACCAGACCAGGTCGTAGGATCCGCGATAGGTGTGCGCATAGGCGATGGCGATCTGCGTCTTGCCGATGCCCCCGCCGCCCGCCAACAGGAACGAGTCGCCTCCCGGGTCCGACAGGGAGGCGTGGATCCGGGCCAGGACGTCCTCGCGGCCGGTGAAGTTGCGGTTGTGCGGCGGGACTCCTCCGAACCGCGCCATCCTCCGCCGGGGAGACGCGGAGGACCTGTCGGTAGTGTCGGCAACGGAACCCGCCGGGTCCGGTGCCGGGATCTGCGAGGTGGTCACGGAACGGCTCTCTTCCTCTCGTGGGACGATGGGGCCACGGACCGGCGCCTCGCCGAGGGCCTCCCGTATACGGTCGGCGAGCCTGCGGTACTCACCGGGCATCTCGGACAGGGCGGGAAGGACCGCGCGTGCCAGGGACTCCTCGCCCTCGACGGAGACGGCCACGGGGGCTCCCGAGTCGATACGTGACAGGTACTGGAAGATCCGCGCCTCGTCCTTGAACTCGATGCCGATCGCGTAGAAGACCGAGCGCATCGTGCTGATCTGGCCGAACCGGCCGAGCAGCTCACGCCTGACCTCGGCGCGGAACTCCAGCGCGCTCCGGGAGGAGTCGTCCAGGCGTCCGCCGTGGAAGGCCGGGTCCATCAGCTCCGAACCGAACACCTCGGCGATCTCCGTCCGCGCGGTCAACCCGCTCACCGGCGCCCGGGGTATCCCCCGCTGGATGACCTCGGCCACCGGAAGGTTCACCGGGGTCTGGGCCAGCCGCACGGCCAGTTCGCGGGCACCCGATGAGGCGTTGGCCAGGAAGTGGGCCACCGGATCGGGCACCTCGCGCGGGACTGAGCCGTTGCGTCCCCCGCCGGTGAGGACCCAGGCGTCCACCTTCCAGTCCGGACGGGAGGCGGTCAGGGCCGAGGCCGCCGCGGCGACCGACTCCGGAGCGCACTCGAGCAGCGGCACCACCACGGTGTCGGGAGGGAGGCCGTGTGGTTCGTTGTCGGCTACGGAGCTGGCGAAGGACCAAGAGGAGGGCGCGGTGGGAGGCATCTCCCGCATCCACAGGGGTTTGAGCGTGACGGGTCCTCGGGACCACGCGGAACGGTCGAGCAGGTGGAGTAGGACGACGGGTACGTTCGCGGCCAGCTCGGCCAGCCACGGGAGCAGGCTGGGCCCCCTCCACTTCCGGTCCTGGGCGTCGGTGACGACGCCGATCGCACCGATTCCGCCCGACAGGAGGGAGCGGTGGTCCGCGGCGAGTAGCGAGGAGGCGCCGCCCAGTGTGCTGACGGGTGCTCCCACCTCCCGCGCAGCTCTCCGAACGGGGGCCACGGCATGCTCATGGAGCTGCATCAGAGGGGAGCCGTCGATGATGACGGCCATGCGTGCGGAACCGTCCGGGCTGGACAGGGCATTCCGGTATCGCTGAGTCAGTTCATCCATGGTGTGGTTTCGCCGAATCTGTGTGGAAAAGTCGGCGTCCTTCCACGTACGCGAGTGGAAGGCCTCCTCGGGGACGCATTACCCCAGTCTTTCACTGCTTCGACAGCCGTCGGTTGTGATCCATCTTATTTCGTTCCTGGCGGAGAACGCGGGTTCACTGGAACCCCTTTCGGGAAACACGTGATGGGGTCATCGCCCCTCCTCTGTCCGTAGGAAAACGAGGGTGGTCTGCCGTCTCCTCGGGTTTTGGCCATGGGCCATGAGGAGTTCTGTGTGGCTTATGTGTCATGTGTTGCTGCTTGATATTATTTGGGGGATCATGTCGTCGCCATGGTCGTCATGTATCAAGGCGATCAGATGGGTCTGCGCCGTTTCCGAGAAACGCGCCCTCATCCTCGCCCTGTCCCGGAGGTAGCGGGCGAGCGCGGTCACCTCGACGCGGTCCCCCGGCTTGCGCGACAGCAGTTCGTCCACGAGTTCCGTGACAGCGTGTCGAGGCCCCCTGATGATGGTGGGCACGCCCTGGTAGACGATCGCGTTGTAGATGGTCCGGATGTGTGCGTGGTCCGAGTCCACCACGCACACGGTGATGTTGTGGTCGGCCAGCGCGTCCGCGATCTCGTCGCCGGGTGTCCTCCAGGCGATCAGGACGTTGCGGTCGTCCAAGGACGGTTTCTCACGTTGTCGTTCGGAGCGCCGGGCCCATCTCGCCGGGGGCACGGTGACGTCGTCCTTCGACTCCGTGCGCTCGCGTATGTGGTAGACGATCTCGTACTGCGTGCCCAGGCTCGGCGCCAGTCCCGCCATCTCCCGGTGCATCCTCGCCTCGGCCACGTTCAGGTGGAGGAGTTCGCGGGGAAGCAGGACGCGCAGCCTCAGCGACTCCTCCGTCGGTACGACCAGGCGCTGCAGGGAAGCCTCACTCATGATGTCTCCCACGAGGTCGCAGATCTGCTCCTCGTCGGCCTGCTGTTCACCTTGGGGGAAGACCTCGTACCCGGCGTCGCCGAGATGGGCGATGCTGTGCGAGAGCCGGTAGCCCCGCGCGGCGGGTGCCAGGTCGAACACCACGACCGTCTCCGGGACCGCCAGGGTCCCTGGAGCGGAGGGAGGGCCGCTGCTCGGTTCCCCCGTCGGCGCGGCGCCTGCGCCGACGGCACGGTCCCCGCGGCGACGTTCGCGGTCCCGGACCAGGATCTCCTCCCAGTCGGGCCCCAGGGCGGACGCCGTCCTCCGGATCCACTGGCCGACCACCAGGGGTATCGGTCGTCGCGGGAGCAGCTCCTGGTACACGTGGTGCACCCAGGAGACGTGCCGGGGCGGGCCGCCGTAGGGGGCGACCAGGTCCAGCAGTGAGGTGAAGACCGTCCACGCGGTCGCCTCCCCGCTCGTACGCCTGCGGACCTCGCGCACTTCGGAGGAGTCGAGGAGCCCGCGGGTGGGCACCTCGTCCAAGGTGACCGAGGCGAGGAGGTCGTGGAGGCTGTCGTACGTCTCCTCTCCGCACAGGGACTCGTCGACCAGGCGCTGCACGGTGACGGCGCTGCGGGTGCCACGAGGCGCACGGCTGCCGAGCATCTCCTCGACGGGCAGGACGAAGCCTATGGTCGTCGGCTCCTCGGGCTGTTTCCACGGGTAGTGGTGGTTCTTCTGGAGGATCCCGACGACCTCCCCGGTCTGCGCGCGCACGGCGCAGCCGCTGAACCCCTCGGTGATGCGTACCTCGCTCTGGGCCGCGATCTCCACCTGATGGGTGAAACCGGTGGGACCTCCCTTGCCCCTGTAGAGCAGCGGGGCTTGCAGGGAGTCCATGAGCGCGGGATAACCGGTGGCGCGCAGTCCGCTTTCGAGCGGCAGTTCCGAGCAGTTCGCGAGGACGGGGAATCCGGTGTCCGGTGTTCCCGACGCGGTCAACCTGAGCAGGGCCAGGTCCCGGCTTCCCGGTCCTGCTGCCCACAGCTCGGTACTGACCCTCGCCTCCCACGTGCGGCCGTCGAACGAGCGCAGTGCGACGAAGGCGTCCTCCCCCGGATGCTCGGTCGCGTGCCGTGGAAGGCGCAGGGCCGTGGCGACCACATGCGCGCACGTCACTGCCAGATTGGGGGACACCAGGACGGCACCGCCGCAGACCTGTCCGTTCGGATTGAGCACCCGCAACTGCCACGGGGGTTCGTGCGGCTGCAGTCCAGGTGAGGGAGGGAGGGGGACGGCCACAGTTCGCGGACCTCTCTCGTATCCGTTTCGCCCGGTGATACCTCTCGGACGTTATGGCCGGAATCGTTCCCCCGTGCGACTGCGGGCAACCGGGGGAACGCGGGTCGTCAGTCCGCGGGGCGCCTGGGAGAGGGGAGATTTCCGGTAGCGGGTCGTGCGGCACGGAGTATCCCGGTGCCCGGCAGGCCCGTCTATGTCCGGCCCGACAAACACCGGCGCCCCGGCATGGCCTGGCGGACGGCGACCCCCGGCCGAGGACTCGCCGAGGTCTCAAAGCGGTGTTGTTCCACGCACGGGTGTTGTGACTTACCGGACACGGGGCAATGATCCCCCGCAATATCCACGAACAGCGCGTAAGGCTCGTGCCCGCGCGCTCAGGAGAAGGGAGGGCAGGGTCTTGGACGAGTCCATGCTCTGGTCCGTCGCGACCTTCGGCGTGTACCTCGCCGCCATGGTGGCCATCGGCCTGTGGGCCTACAAGCGCACCGTCTCGCAGTCGGACTTCGTGCTCGGCGGCAGACAGCTCAACAGCTGGGTGGCGGGCCTGAGCGCCAACGCCAGCGACTTCAGCGGGTGGCTGCTGCTCGGGCTGCCCGGCGCCGTCTACGTCTCCGGCCTGGGGGAGGCCTGGATCGCGGTCGGCCTGGCCTGCGGCTTCGCCGGGAGCTGGATCCTCCTCGCGCCCCGCCTGCGGGTGTACACCGAGCGCGTGACCGACGCCCGCTCGGGGGGCGACTCCGACTCCCTCACCCTCTCCTCCTTCCTGGAGAACCGCTTCAACGACCCCACGCGGCTGCTGCGCGGGGTCTCGGCGGTGCTCATCATCGTCTTCTACTTCTTCTACGTCGCCTCCGGGCTCGTCGCCATGGCCGCCCTGTTCGACCAGGTCTTCGGCCTGAGCCCGGGTCCCGCCATCGCCATCGGCGTGGGCATCGTGGTGCTCTACACCGTGCTCGGCGGCTTCCTCGCGGTGTCCTACACCGACGTGGTCCAGGCCGCGATGATGTGGATCGCCCTGCTGGTCGTCCCCGCCATGGCGGTCACCGCGCTCGGCGGCTTCGCCGGGCTGACCGAGGGCGTGTCCGACAAGAGCGACGGGCTGCTGTCGGCCGTCGGCGGCACCGCCCTGGACGCCGACCTCGGCCAGTGGGTGGGCACCGACACCCTCGGCTGGGTGGTCATCGTCTCCGGTCTGGCCTGGGGCTTCGGCTACTTCGGCCAGCCGCACATCCTGTCCCGCTACATGGGCATCCGCTCGGTCCGCGACATCCCCAAGGCCGCCGTCATCAGCGTGGCCTGGGCGGTCACCGCCATGGCCCTGGCCGTGCTGGTCGGCTTCATCGGCATCGCCTACTTCGACACCCCGCTGGAGAACTCCGAGCAGGTCTTCCCGCTCCTGATCGAGGCCCTGACCCACCCGCTGGTCGCCGGTCTGCTGCTCGCCGCCATCCTCGCGGCCGTCATGAGCACCGCCGACTCCCAGCTGCTGGTCGCCGCGTCCGCCCTCACCGAGGACGGCTACCGGGCCTTCGTGGACCGCGACGCCGATCCCAAGAGGCTGCTGTGGATCAGCCGCGTCACCGTGGTCGCCGTCGCTCTAGGCGCCGCGGCCATCGCCCTGTGGGGCGACCAGTCGGTGATGGACCTGGTCGGCTACGCCTGGGCCGGGTTCGGCGCGGGCTTCGGCCCGATCCTGGTGCTCTCCGTGTTCTGGAAGCGCATGAGCTGGTCCGGCGCGCTCGCGGGCATGATCGCGGGCGGCACCACCGCGATCGTGTGGGACGTCCTGGACGCGAACTTCTTCGGCACCGGCCTGTACGCCATGGTCCCGGCCGTGGTCCTCAGCGTCGCCGCCATCTTCGTCTTCAACGGCCTGGCCAGGGTCACCCCGCAGATGGAGAGCGACTTCGACCGGGTCGAGGCGGAGATCCGCGGGACCGGTTCCGCGCCGGGAGAGGCCACCCGGGTCTGACCGGCGGCCGTACCGGCGACGGCCGGAGCGGCGGCCGCCCCGGCCTTCCCGCCCGTACCGCGTCCGCGGTGCGGGCGGGAAGGCCGCTCTGGCGCACCCGACCCCGGAACGGTAGAACGGTGACATGTCGTCACTGACGGAACACCCGGCCGTGTGGGCCCGGACCGACGTGCCCGAGGGCCTCGGGCTGGGCGCGCTCCTCCCCGAGCCCGACGGCCACCGCCTGGAGGCCGGGGAGACCGTCGTCGTGGGCGAGGAGCGGTTCCTCACCCGCTTCAGCGTCCGCACCGACCTGGCGTGGACGACCCGGCGGGTGTACGCCGAGGTCCTCTCCTCCCAGGGCCTGGAGTCGGTCACGCTCGACGCCCACGGAGGCCACTGGAGCGGACCCGACGGCGTTCCCCGGCCCGAACTGGTGGGCTGCCTGGACGTGGACGTCGCCGCCACCCCGCTCACCAACACCCTGCCCATCCGCCGCCTCGGCCTGCGCCCGGGCGAGTACCGCGACATCGCGGTGGTCTGGATCGACATCCCCTCCCTGCGGGTGCGCCGGGTCAGACAGCGCTACACCCGCCACCCCGCCGAGGACGGCCTGGAGCGCTACACCTACCGCGACCCCCTGCACGGCGAGTACCGGCTGTCGGTGGACGGCGACGGCGTGGTCGTCGACTACGAGCGCTTCGCCCGCCGCCTGCGCACGGACACCTGAGGCCGCCCCGGACCCCGCCCCCGCGCATCCCCACCCCGCCCCCGAGAGCCCCCTCCCCGTCCCGCCCCGAGCCCCCTCCCCCCGGCTCCCCGAGGCCGCGCCCCCTCCGCCGTCCCCTCCACCGGCCCCTCCGGTCCGGGCCGCTCCCCGGGCTCGTCCCCGAACGCGGGACAGGCGATAATCGGCGGGCACACGCACCACACCCACGGGGGACCGCAGTGACCGACACCGAGCTGAGCCAGGACCGTCGCGAGATCATCCGCGACCTCGCAGTGCCCGAGCACTTCGACGCGCGCGTCGAGATCGAACGCCGTGTGGCCTTCCTCGCCGAGCGGCTGATCAGCACCGGCTCCACCGCGCTGGTCCTGGGCATCAGCGGCGGTGTGGACTCGCTCACCGCCGGACGCCTGTGCCGCCTGGCGGTGGACCGGGCCCGCGAGAACGGCCACGAGTGCGAGTACGTCGCCATGCGCCTGCCCTACGGCGAGCAGAAGGACGAGGAGGACGCGGCCCGCTCCGCCGCGTTCACGGCCCCCGAGCGCTGCCTCACCGTCGACGTCCGGCCCGCCAGCGACGCCATGGCCGACTCCCTGGCCGCCGCCGGAATGGCCTACGCCAGCGAGTCCTCGGCGGACTTCGTCCTCGGCAACGTCAAGGCGCGGCAGCGGATGATCGCCCAGTACGCGGTCGCGGGCGGCCTGCGCGGACTGGTGGTCGGCACAGACCACGCGGCCGAGGCGGTCACCGGGTTCTTCACCAAGTACGGCGACGGCGGGGCCGACCTCGTGCCGCTGACCGGTCTGACCAAGCGCCGGGTGCGCGCGGTCGCCGCCGAGCTGGGCGCTCCGGAGGACCTGGTGCGCAAGGTGCCCACCGCCGACCTGGAGACGCTCTCCCCGCAGAAGCCGGACGAGGAGGCCCTCGGCCTGACCTACGACCAGATCGACGACTTCCTGGAGGGCCTGCCGGTGCCCGGGCACGTGGAGACCGCGCTGGTCGACCGGTACCGCGCCACCGCCCACAAGCGCGCGCTGCCCACCGCTCCCTGACGCCACCGCGGCGAACCGGCGGGTCCCGCTCACACGGCCGACACCGGCGGCCGGGGCCGGGGCCCGCCGCGCGTGCGAGGCCGGGCGGCGGACCGGTGAACCCCTCCGTTCCGCCGCCGTTTCCGTACGCGCCCGGGGCCCTCACACCGCTGCCGCGCGGCCCGACCGCCCCGGATAGCTGTTCCGTCTCCGCACACGGACCTTCCCCAAGGGTTTCGTGCACGCCGTCTCGCGGGGTACCGTGTGCGGGAACTCTCCCGGACTTCCCGGAGCACGTTCGGCGCGTCAGCGCCCTCCCACCCGGGGGAGAACGGTCCCCGATCCGCCGCGCCCCGACGCGCGGTGGTGCAGGCACCACCTTCCACGGTCGGGCAACCGCCCCTCGGAGAGGGGCGTCAGATCCATCGCGGCCACCACCCGGCCCGACCTACTCTCGTTACCACGCGTCGCCGACAGTTGAGCCGACGCGGCCACGCCACCGGGCGCGTTCGAGAACGCGTCGCCACCCCCTGATCCCGGCCACACGGCCCCCGCGCACCATCGCGTCCGGGGACGCACACGCGTACGGGGTAGACCAAGGAGCGACCGATGACCGTGACCGTCGAGAACGAAGGCGGGGGCTCGTCGTCGGCGTACGCCTCCGGCACAGCCCTCCTGCCCTCTCCGCGGACACCGCGGCCCGGGGCGGGCCGGGACAGGTTCCTGGACGTCATCCGGCTGTTCGTGATGGCTCTGGTGGTCATGCAGCACTGGTGGCTGCCGGTCCTGGTCCACGAACCCGGCTCCTTCGAGGCGGGCAGCGTCCTGTCCACCGAGGGCGGCTTCGTGCTGACGTGGGTCGTCCAGGTCATGCCGCTGATCTTCTTCGTCGGGGGCGCGGCCAACCTCATCAGCTGGCGCTCGGCCTCGGGCCGGGGCATGTCCGCGTCGGACTGGTTCGCGCGCAGACTGCGCAGACTCGCCTGGCCGGTGGTGCCGCTGGCGGCCCTGTGGATCGTCGCCTCCCACCTGCTGGTCCTGGGCGGCGCACCGGCCCAGGCGGTCCTGGTGGGCGCCGAGGCCGCGGGCATGGTGCTGTGGTTCCTCGCCGTGTACGTGCTGGTGGTCGTGTCCACCCCGCTGCTGGTGCGGGCCCAGGAGCTCTTCGGCTGGTGGGTCCCGATCGCCCTGCTGGCCGCCGCCGCGGCCGTGGACCTGACCCGCTTCTCGACCGGCGCGGACTGGGTCGGCTACCTCAACGTGGCCTTCGTGTGGCTGGGCGTGCACCAGCTGGGGTTCCGCTACGCGACGGGGACGATCCGCCTGCGCTACGCCGCGGGGATGGTGGCGGGCGGCGCGGCCGCCGCGCTGGCCCTGACGACGTTCGGCCCCTACTCGCTCAACATGACGGGCGTGTTCGCCACGGAGTCCTCCAACGTGTCCCCGCCCACCCTGGTGCTCGCCGCCATGGGCGTGCTGCAGATCGGCGTCGCGATGCTGCTGCGCGAGCGGATCAGCGCCTGGTCGGAGCGCCCGGGCCCGGCGCGTCTGCTGGACCGGATCTGCCCGCAGCTGATGACGGTCTACCTGTGGCACATGCTGCCGCTCAGCGTGGTGGCGGGCGTGCTGGTGTTCGGCCTGGGGATCGACACCCCCGAGCCGCTGACGGGCCTGTGGGTGCTGTGGGGCGTGCTGGGGCTGGTGGTCCTGGTGCCCCTGATCGTGCCGCTGGCGCACTGGGCGGTGCGGTTCGAGAACCCGCCGAAGGTGCTGAGCGGTTCCCCGGGCATGGTCCGCGTCCTGGCCGCCGCGGCGTTGGTCGGCGGAGGGATGCTGCTGCTGACGGTGTCCGGCCTGGGGCTCGGCGCGGGCCCGCTCCTCGGACTGCTCGCGGTGCTGTCGGGCGTGTTCCTGACGCGGGCTCCCCGGAGGAGCTGACCGCACCGCGCCCGGTCCGGGGGTGCCCCGGACCGGCCGCTCTCCCCGGTGCCCCGCGGGTCCGGGGCGCTACCGGTCCCCGTATCGGGTAGACCGAAGGACATGGACCCGACACGTATCGCCTTCGAAGAACGGGGGAGCGGCCGCCCCCTGGTCCTCCTCCACGGACTCGGGGACCGCCGCCAGAGCTGGACCGCCGTGATGCGGCGGCTCTCCGCCGACTACCGCGTCATCTGTGTGGACCTGCCGGGGTTCGGCGCCTCGCCGGGGCCCGGCCCCGACGAGCCCTACGACGTCCTCACCCTGACCGACGACATCCAGGAGTTCTGCCGCCTGCACGGGCTGGAGCGCCCGCACCTGGCGGGCAACTCGCTCGGCGGTTCGATCGCCCTCGAACTGGGGGTCCGGGGCCTGGCCGCGTCGGTGACGGTGTTCTCCCCGGCGGGGTTCTCCGACAGGCTCGCCCGGTGCGCGATACGCGGGGTCGGCGCGATCTCCCGCCTGGCCACGCACGTCCCGATGCGGGTCAAGGAGCGCCTGGCCAACACCGCCCCGGCCAGGACGGCCGCGCGGATCGCTCTGCGCGGCGACCCCTCGTCGCCCGAGGCCAAGGCGACCCGGTTCAGCGTCCGGGGCCTCCAGCAGGGCTCGCCCTACATCCGGCTCGTGCCGCGCATCGCCGAGTACGTCTTCACGGCGCGGCCGATCGAGTGCCCGGTCACCATCGCCTGGGGCGACCGCGACCGGACACTGCTGCCGTCCAGCGCCGCGCACGCCCACCACCGGGTGCCCAACGCGCGCATGGTCTCGCTGATCGGCAGCGGGCACATCCCCATGGCCGACGACCCGGTCACGGCCGCCGAGCACGTCCGGTGGACCTGCCGCGCCGCCGACCTGGGCAGCGCCAAGGCCGCCGCGCGCAACGCGGCCGGGCGCGTGACCAAGCCCGGCCCCCAGGACTGAGTCCGGTTCCCAGGGCGTGTTCGGTGGATGCTGCCCATCGCGAAGGGGTACTGCGCGCGAAGCGCGTCGGTTGAGGGTGGTGGAGGGCGACGGGCGGGAGCATCCAGTGCGGCTGTCGCAAGGCCGAAGAAGAACTGCCCCTACTGTGCCCGCCTCGCAAGCTCGGCAGTGTCACACAGCGGGGGCCCGGGTGAGGTCCTGTCGACTGATGAGAACGCCGCGAGAGTTGTGCTGGGGCGTCGCGCAGCAGGGTATGTGTCCGCCGGACACGCCCTAGCAGCTGAAACCGCCGTCGGTGCTGATCACCTGGCCGGTCACCCACGAGGCCTCGTCGGTGGTCAGCCAGGCCAGCAGCCTGGCCGGGTCGTCGGGCATGCCCACCCGCCCGGCCGGGAAGCCGGGCAGGACGCGGTGCATCAGCTCCTCGTCGATGTAGCCGGTCTGCACCGGGCCGGGGTCGACGGCGTTCACGGTGATGCCGCGCGGGCCCAGCTCGGCGGCGAGGGTCGGGGTGATCTGGGCCAGGACCGCCTTGGCCGACGCGTACGCCACCTCGCCGGGCATCGCCCCGCGGATCTGCCCGGAGGTCATGAACAGCACCCGGCCTCCGGGGCGCCCGTCGTGCCGCGCCGCGAAGGCCTGGGCGAGCAGGATCGGCGCGCGGGCGTCGACCGCCCAGTGCCCGTCGAGCATCTCCAGGGTCACCTCGGCCAGCGACGCGTCACCGCCGTTGCGCGCGTGGTTGGCCACCAGGACGTCCAGGTGCCCGAACTCGGCCGCGGTCGCCTCCACCACCCGCCGGGGCGCGTCGGGGTCGGCCATGTCCGCGCCGACGTCGGCCACGCGGGCGGCGGGGTCGCCGAGCACCGCGCGCACGCCGTCGAGCACGGCGGTGAGGTCGTCGCTGCCCCAGGGCAGCTCCGCGTCGTGCGGCTGGTGGTGGTGGACCATCACCGAGGCGCCGTACGCGGCGAGGCGGCGGGCCACGGCGTAGCCGATGCCGCCGCGCCTGCTCGCGCCGGTGACCAGGGCGGTCCTGCCGCGCAGGGGCAGGGGGTCACGGGACAGGGCGTCCCGGTCGGAGCGTTCGGGGGAGGAGCCGGAGTGGGCCATGGCGGGCCTGCCTTCTGCCGTGGACGGACGGGGGAGCCGACCGCGCCGAGGGCCCGGACGATCCCGGGAGCCGCGGTGCGCGGCGCCGGGGCGACTCTGGCAGGAGGGGTGGGGCGGCGCACCCGGTTTTCGACCTCCTCTCCGGAACCGCGTGTCCGGAATGTGCTGTCCCGGGAGTGATGGTGCGTTCTGTTGACCGGGCTCCCCGGTCTACCGCGGTGTCGAGTTCGCGGGATACCGTGGACCCGCTCACCGACGCCTTGAGGAGGCAGTGGATTGACACCATCGACACGACCGGCCCCGGGCATGCCCGAGTGGCTGCGCGAGGAGGAGCGGCGGCTGTACGGCTTCGCCGCGGGATCCGCCGTGTCCGACGGCTTCGGCTGGCTCGACGCGGACGGGCGTGTGGAGCGGGACCGGCCCGCCGCCGCCTGGATCACCGCGCGGATGACGCACGTGTTCTCCCTGGCCCACCTGCGGGGGGAGGCCGACGCGGGGCGGCTGGCCGACCACGGTGTGGCGGCCCTGGCGACGGGCCCCCTGCGCGACGCCCGGGACGGCGGCTGGTTCGACCGGGTGCCGGACGACACCGCGGGGGACTCTTCCCGGGAGCGCTCCCATGAGCTTCCGCGCAAGTCGGCCTACGAGCACGCGTTCGTGGTCCTGGCCGCCTCCAGCGCCACCCTCGCCGGCCGCCCGGGAGCGCGTGAGCTGCTCGACGACGCGCTGCGGGTGGTCGAGGAGCGCTTCTGGGAGGAGTCCGCGGGCGCCCTGCGCGAGAGCTGGGACAGCGGGTGGAACGCCACCGAGGACTACCGGGGCGCCAACAGCAACATGCACGCCGTGGAGGCCTTCCTGGCGGCGGCGGACGCCACCGGCGACGCCGTGTGGGCCCGCCGCGCGCTCTCCGTCGCCGAGCGCCTGATCCACGGCGTGGCCGCCGAGCACGACTGGCGCCTGCCCGAGCACTTCACCCCCGACTGGAAGCCCGTCCCGGACTACAACCGGGACCAGCCCGACCACCCCTTCCGCCCCTTCGGGAGCACCACCGGGCACCTGCTCGAATGGGCGCGCCTGCTGGTCCACCTGGAGGTCGCGCTCAGCCGTGCGGGCGACCCCGTCCCCGCGTGGCTGCGCACCGACGCCGAGACGCTGTTCGACCACGCCGTCCGGCGCGGCTGGGCCGTGGACGGCGCCGAGGGGTTCGTCTACACCCTCGACTGGCAGGACCGGCCGGTCGTGCGCGAGCGCATGCACTGGGTGGTGGCCGAGGCCGCCATGGCCGCCTGGGCGCTGGGGGAGCACACGGGCGGGGCCTCCTACACCGACCTGTACGAACGCTGGTGGGCCTACGCCGACCGGCACCACCTGGACCGCGAGCGCGGCAGTTGGCACCACGAGCTGGACCCGGACAACCGTCCGGCCGCGAGCGTGTGGCCGGGCAAGCCGGACGTCTACCACGCCTACCAGGCGGCACTCCTGCCCCAGGTCGGGCTGTCGGCCTCCATCGCGGCCGCCCTCCTGCCCGGCACCGACCAGAACTCCGGAGGAAACGCGTGACCACCGACAACGCAGGGGACGCGCAGGGCGTCCCGGCCGGAGGGACCGCGGGGGCCGGGCCCTCCCCCCGCCTCGTCGTGGTGGGCGAGAACGTCATGGACCTGCTGCCCACCCCCCACGGCCCCGACGTGCTCAAGGCGGCACCCGGCGGCGGTCCGGCCAACACGGCGGTGGCGGCGGCCCGGCTGGGCACGCCCACCCGGCTGCTCGCGCGGATCGGCGCGGACGGCTTCGGCGAGCTGATCCGCGAGCGCCTGCTCGGGGAGGGGCTGGACCCGGCGGGGCTGCTCCCGGCCCGGGAGCCGACGGCGCTGGCCCTGGCCACGCTCGGCCAGGACGGGTCGGCCCGCTACGACTTCCGCATGGACGACGCCGCCGACTGGCGCTGGCGCGCGGGGGAGCTGCCCGAGGAGCTGGAACCGGGGGTCCGCGCGCTGCACGCCGCGTCGATAGCGCTGTTCCGCGAGCCCGGCGCCACCCTGATCGAGGCGATGCTGCGCCGCGAGCACGGGCGCGGGCGGGTGACGCTCACCCTGGACCCCAACATCCGCCACGACGTCATCGGCGACCCCGTCACCGCGCGGGCGCTGGCCCTGCGGCACGCCGCGCAGGCGCACCTGGTGAAGGCGAGCGACGAGGACCTGGCGTTCCTGTACCCGGACCTGTCCCCGGTCCGGGCGGCCCACGCCGTCGCCGCGCTGGGCCCGGCGCTGGTGGTGGTGACCATGGGCGCCGACGGGGCCCTGGCGGTCTGCCGGGGCGAGGAGGTGGCGGTGGCCGCGCCGAGGACCGAGGTGGCCGACACCGTGGGCGCGGGCGACTCCTTCATGGGTGCCCTGCTGAACTGGCTGGACCGCCACGACCGGCTGGGGGAGGACCCGCGGGCCCGCCTCGCCGGACTGGACGGGGCGGACCTGGCGGACCTGCTGGGGTTCGCGGTCTCGGTCGCCGCGGTCACGGTGACCCGGGAGGGGGCGAATCCGCCCACCATGGCCGAGGTGGCGGGCGCGGACGGGAGCCCCGGGGGTCCGGGGAGCCCGGGAAGCCCGGAGGAGCTGGCCCGGCGGTAGACCCGGGGGCAGGCGGTGGCCCCGGGGGCGGTCGCCTGGGCCGGGCGGTGGCCGGATGCGGGCAGCACGACGTGGGAGGACCCTGGGGACCCCCCGTATCTCAGGAAACCGCGGATCCGGGGCGGGCGGTAGCCCCTGTGGACAACGGCGGCCCGCCCGCCTCAGGCGAGGCCCTCCCGCGTCTGGACCACGAGGTGGTCCACCACGTCGGCGAGGCTTCCCCGCCGGGCGTACACGGCGCGCTGGCGGGCCGCCCCGCTCCCGGCCGCGCGCACCCGGCCGAGCAGCGAGGAGGCCAGGTCGGCGTCGCCGTTGGCCAGCAGCCCGGGCAGCGCGGCGTGCAGCAGCCGTTCGGCGGCCGCGTGCCCGGGCAGCGCCTCACCGGTCAGCGGATCGGGCACCACGCCCTCCAGCCCGTCCCGGGCGGCCCGCCACACGGCGGCCCGCAGCGCCTGGTCGGGGATGCCCGGCGCGGGTATCCCGTAGCACACGTCGGTGAGCGCTCGACCGGTCAGGCCGCGGATCAGCAGGGCCAGCAGCAGCGCCTCCTCGGCGGTGGCGGCCACGTCGCTCACCCGGATCTCCAGCGTGGGCAGGTGGTCCGAGAGGCGGACGTCCCAGTAGACCATCCGCCGGTCCAGGATCGCCCCGGCGTCGGAGAGCGCCCGCACGGTCTGCTCGTGCTCGGCCAGGGAGCGCAGGAGCGGGGGAGGACCTGCCGAGGGCAGCCGGTTCCAGGCGACCGTGCGCCAGCTGGAGTAGCCGGTGTCGCGTCCGGCGTGGAACGGGGAGTTCGCCGACAGCGCCACCAGGAAGGGCAGCCACCGGCGCAGGTGGTTGCCCACCGCCACGGCGGTCTCCCGGTCGGGGACGCCCACGTGCACGTGGCAGCCGCACACCACGTGCGACTCGCGCAGCGCGCCGAAGTGCGCGGCGATGTCGGCGTAGCGGCGCCCCTCGCTGGTCCCCACCGAGGCCGGATCGCCCAGGACGGCGGTGCCGGAGGCGACGACGGCGAGCCCGGCCGCGCCCGCGGCGCGGTCCAGTTCCCCGCGCGCCGCGCGCAGGAAGCGCAGGGCCTCGTCCGCGTCGTCGCACACGGGGCTGTTGGCCTCCACCTGCGCGCGGGAGAACTCGCCGCACAGGTGGTCGCGCAGGACGCGGGTGTTGGCGAGAACCTCGGGTGCCCGGGACAGGATGAGGCGGGTGCCGGGGTCGACGACGAAGAACTCCTCCTCGACGCCGAAGGTCGGGGGCACGGTGCGGTTCCCGTCGCGGGCGCCGGCGGCCGCCAGTCGCCGAGTGTCGTGTGCTGCCGTGGAGCGGTTCTCCATGGGCGTCGGTCCCTCCCTGCCGTAGGGGCGCTCCCTCACGGGGGCGTCCCGGACTGGATATCCCCGTCGGGGGCGGTCGCGACAGTGTCCTGAAGAAGATAAAAAGCTATCCATGTGATCTTTTGTCCCGTTTGTCGGTATCGCGGGTGTGTCGTTGCGCGCACGTTACGGCTTGATAACCCTGCTCCCGGCCGGTGCGGGCGCCGGGGCGGCGCCGGGCCCCCTCCGCGGAGTGAGCACCGTCACTTTCCCCGACCGCGGAAACCCAGGTGGGCACCGCGATGCCCCGCCCGCGCACCCGTCCCGCGGGCACCGGGAGTACCCCTACCCAGGCCCGTCCCGCACGTCGCGTGCGACTCCGGGCGAGCATCGGTGAAACGACCAGTGTGGTCGCCCGCACCTGCCGCGACGGGGGCCCGCTGTGCGAATGTGTGCACGTGGCTGGCAGGAACACACAACCCCCCGTCACCCGCCTCCGAGGTCGTGACACGGAGCAGCGGGCCCTCTCCGACGCCCTGGACGACGCACGGTCCGGCCGGGGCGCCTCCCTGCTCCTCTCCGGCGGCCCCGGGCGCGGCAAGACGGCGCTCCTGGAGCACCTGAGCGGGTCCGCAGGTGGTTTCACCGTGCTCCGCGCGGACGGCGTCGCCGACGAGGCGGACCTGCCCCTCGCCGGACTCCAACGCCTCCTCCGCCCCCTCGCGCGGGAGACCGAGCGCCTTCCCGAGCCCCTGCGCGACCTCCTCCGCGACGCCCTGACCCGGGGAGCGGTCGCCGACGCCGACCGGCTCGCCCTCTACACCGGCCTGGTCGAACTGCTCTCCCTCGCCGCGGTCGACCGCCCCCTCCTGCTGTGCGTGGACGACGCGGACCGGCTCGACGCGCCCTCGCTGGACGCCCTGGCCTTCGTCGCCCGGCGCCTCGCCGGAACGCCCGTCGCCGCCGTCCTCGCCGCGCGCGAGGGCCGGGGCAAGCCCGCCGGGGCCCGGGCTTCCGGGACCGACGCCGAACCCCCTCCCGACGCCCTCGTCCCCGGTGTCACCGAACTCCCGCTCGCGCCCCTGGAGGAGCGGGCACTCCACGACATCCTCACCGACAGGGCCCCGGTCACCCCGGCCTCCGCCGTGCGCTCCGCCCTGGTCCGCGCCGCCCACGGCAACCCCGCCGCCGTCCTCGGCCTCCTGCGGGGGATGTCCCGGGCCCAGCTCCTGGGCGAGGAGCCCCTCCCCGACCCGCCGCGCCTGCCCGGCCGCCTGCGCGCCGGCCTCCTCGCCCCCTACCAGGGCCTCCCCGAACGGGCCCGCCACCTGCTGCTGCTCGCCGCCCTCGGCGACGAGCCCCGCGTCCACCGGCTGCTGGAGGCCTGTGGGGAACCCGGAACGAACGCCACCGGCCCCGGTTCCAGCGTTTCCGTGCCCGCACCCGGACCGACCGTCACCGACCTCGAACCCGCCGAGGAGCGGGGCCTCGTGCGGGTGGAGGGCGACACCGTCGTCTTCGCCGACCCCCTGACACGCGAGGCCATCGCCCAGGACGCCCCCGCCGGGCGGCTGCGCGCCGCGCACCGGGCCCTGGCCCGCGCCTGCGACCCCGGAACCTCGCCCGCGGAGTTCGTCCGCCACACCGCCTCGGGGGCCGACGCGCCCGACGCCGGGCTCGCCGAAGCCGCGACCGCCGCCGCCCGGCGCGTCAAGAGGGTCGAGGGCCGCCTCGCCGCCTCCCACGCCTACGAGCGCGCCGCCGACCTGTGCCCCGACCCCGACGAACGCGCCTGCCGACTGAACACGGCCTCCTACGAGGCCTACATGGCCGGGAGTTCGGCGCGCGCCACCCGGCTGCTCGCGCGGGCGCGACCCCTGGCGGTGTCGGACCGGCGGCGGGCGACCGCCGACCTCATCGACGCCCAGATCGCCATGCGCGGCGAGAACGCCATGGACGTCGCCGAACGCCTGCTCACCGTCGGCCGCGAACTCATCCCCCACGACCGCTCCCTGGCCCTGCGCGCCCTCGTGCGCTCGGCCGACGCCGCCTCCCTGGCCGGGGACGCCGTCCGCCACGGCCGGGCCGCCGAACTCGCCCTGCCCCTGGTCCGTCCGGACGACCCGGCGCCGATGCGCATGGTCGCATCCTTCCTGGAGGGCTGCGCGGTCTCCTTCCGCGGCGACTACCCCGGCTCCACCCCGCTGCTGCGCGAGGCCACCGGGCTGGCCGCGATCGCCAAGCCCTCCGAGCTGGTCTGGGCCGGCATCAGCGGCCTGCGCCTGGGCGACGCGCCGTTCGTGCGGTCGGTCACCTCACGCGCCGTCGAGGTCGGCCGACTGCGGGGAGAACGGGCCACCCTGCCCGCCGCCCTGGGCTTCCTGGTCTTCTCCGAGTTCTGGAGCGGACGCTTCCCCTCGGCCGCCGGGACCGCCCTGACCGGCCTGCGGGTCTCCCGCGAGACCGGCCAGACCGTGTGGGCCACCCAGCACCTGGCGTCCCTGGCGATGATCGCCGCCATCCAGGGCGACGTGGACACCTGCCGCATCCGGGCCCGCGCGGTCGCCGCCCAGGCGGGGGAGAACAGCCTCGGCCTGGCCGCCGCCCTGTCGGCGTGGGCGCTGGCCGTCCTGGAGCTGTCCCGGGGCAACGCCGCGGAGGCGTTCTTCCGGCTGCGCGCCCTGGTCCACGCCGCCCCCGGACACGGCCACCCCACCATGCGGCTGCTCACCGCCCCGCACTTCGTGGAGGCGGCGACCCGCATGGGCGAGACCGAGTGGGCGCGCACCTCCCTGGCCGGGTACCGGCGCTGGGCCGAGTCGGTGGGCAGCCCGAGCACGCTGGCCCTGGCCGCCCGGGGCTCGGGCCTGCTGGCCGCGGGCGACGAGGCCTGCGACCACTTCGAGAACGCGCTGGCCCTGCACCGGGTCTGCGGCGACGACGACGTCGAGCACGCGCGCACCCAGCTGCTGTTCGGCGCCCACCTGCGCCGGGCCCGCCTGCCCGGCCGGGCCCGTGAGCACCTGTACAACGCGCTGGAGACCTTCGAGCGCTTCGGGGCGCGGCTGTGGGTGCGCCAGACCCGCGCCGAGCTGCGCGCGATCGGGACCGCCGAACGCGGACCCGACCCCGTCTCCACCAGCGAACTGACCGCGCAACAGCAGCAGATCGCACGGCTGGTCGCCGAAGGGGCCACCAACCGCGAGGTGGCCGCCCACATGTTCATCAGCCCGCGCACGGTCGAGCACCACCTGCGCGGCATCTTCCGCAAGCTCAACATCAGGTCCCGCGTGGACCTGGCCCGCCTGTTCAACTGACCCCCCGGCCGACGACCGAGGCGCCGCCGGACACCCCCTTCATACCAACTGGTCGGTACGCCTCCGGTCGAAGAGAAAGGCAGCCAATGACGACGACCGCAACGGAGCACCTCCTGAGCGCTGACGGGGTGACCGTGCGCTTCGGGGGCCTCACCGCGCTCGACGACGTCGGACTCCGGGTCGCACCCGGGTCCGTGGTCGGCCTCATCGGCCCCAACGGAGCGGGCAAGACCACCCTGTTCAACGTCCTGTCCGGCGTCCTGCGCCCCACCGCCGGGACCATCACCTGGAAGGGCGCCCCGCCGCCCGGCCGCCGCCCCCACCACCTCGCCCGCGCGGGCATCGCCCGGACCTTCCAGGGCCTCAACCTCTTCCCGATGATGACGGTCCTGGACAACGTCGTCGCCGGGGCCGACCGCCTCGCCTCCGGAGGCCCGTTCTCACTGCTCACCGGCCTGGGACGGCACCACCGCGACGAACGGGAGCTGCGCGGGCGCGCCCTGGCCGCCCTGGAGCGCTTCGGGGTCGCCGAGCACGCCCACCGACTGCCCGCCACCCTGCCCTACGGCGTGCAGAAGCAGGTCGCCCTCGCGCGCGCCTGCGTGGGCGAACCCGAACTCCTCCTGCTCGACGAACCCGCCAGCGGGCTGTCGGGGGCGCAGATCGACGCCCTCGCCGACCGGATCCGCGGCTTCAGCCAGGACATGGCCGTCGTCCTCGTCGAGCACCACATGGACCTGGTCATGCGGGTATGCGACCACATCGTCGTGCTGAACTTCGGCCGGGTCATCTCCACCGGCACCCCCGCCGAGGTCCAGGCCGACCCCCTCGTCACCCAGGCCTACCTCGGCACCCCCGCGGACGCACCCGCGGACGCCCCCGCCCGGAACGCGGCAGCCCCCACGGACGCACCCGGCCGGGACACGGGAACCCCGGCCCGGGACACCGCCGCCTCCACCGACACCCCCGACGCCGGTCCCGGCGACGCGAACGGAGCCGCCCGATGACCGCCCCGCCCCTGCTGTCCGTCGAGGAGCTCAGCGCCTCCTACGGAGCCGTCCGCGCCCTGGACCGCGTGTCCCTCACCGTCCCCGCCAAGGGCGTGTGCGCCGTCCTCGGCGCCAACGGCGCGGGCAAGACCACCCTGCTGCGCACCCTCACCGGCCTCCACCCGGCCGCCTCCGGGCGCGTCCTGCTCGACGGCGAGGACATCACCCGCCTGCCCGCCGAGAAGGTCATCACCCGCGGCCTCGCCCACGTCCCCGAGGGCGGCGGCGTCATCGTCGAGCTCACCGTCGAGGAGAACCTGCGCCTGGGCGGGCTGTGGCGTTCCGACCGCCGCCGCGACTCCGCCATGGGCGAGGTCCTGGAGCTCTTCCCTCCCCTGGCCGAGCGGCGCGGCAGGCCCGCCAGCACCCTCTCCGGGGGCGAGCGCCAGATGCTCGCCATCGGCCGCGCCCTCATGGCCAGGCCCCGGGTGCTGCTGCTGGACGAGCCCTCGCTGGGCCTGGCGCCCCTGGTCACCAGGCAGATCTTCACCCTCCTGCGCGACCTGCGCGACCGCACCGGGCTCACCGTCGTCCTGGTCGAGCAGAACGCGGCCGGGGCGCTGTCGGTCACCGAGACCGGGTTCGTCCTCAACCAGGGACGCGTCGCGGTCGGGGGCGCCTCCGCCGACCTGCTCTCCGACGACCGCACGCGCCACGCCTACCTGGGCTTTTAGAGGAGTCCCCGCATGACCCACTTCATCAACCTGACCCTCAACGGGCTGGCGTCCGGAGCGGCTTACGCGGCGCTGGCGCTGTCCCTGGTGATCATCTACCAGGCCACCCGCCTGGTGAACTTCGCCCAGCCCGCGCTCGCCCTGGTCGCGGTCTACACGGCCTACACCGTCACCCAGCTCACCGGTTCGTACTGGCTCGGCTTCGCCGCCGCGCTCACCGCGGGCCTGGCCGCGGGCGCTCTGGTCGAGCGGTTCGTCATCCGGCCCATCGCCCGCGTCTCCCAGCTCAACGCCATCATCGTCACCCTCGGCCTCCTCCTGGTCGTCCAGGGGCTGGTCGGGATGGTCTGGGGCAACGAGCAGCACGGGTTCGGCTACGCGTTCAGCTACGTGGGCCGCTTCTCGCCCGCCAACGTGTTCGCCCTGGTGTCGGTCGGGGCCGTCGCGCTGCTGCTGTTCGCCCTGTACCGGTTCACCCCGCTGGGCCTGCGCATGCGCGCCGCCGCCTTCCACCCCGAGGCCGCCCGGCTCAGCGGCGTGCGGGTGGGCCTGATGCTCACCGCGGGGTGGGCGATCGCCTCCTTCATCGGCGCCCTGGCGGGCATGCTCGCCGGACCGCCGTTCATCTCCCCGAACGTGTTCGACGTCGTGTTCGTCTACGGCATCACCGCCGCCGTCATCGGAGGCCTGGACAACCCGTTCGGCGCCGTCCTCGGGGGGATGCTCATCGGCCTCGGGATGTCCTACGTGTCCGGCTACGCCGGGCCCGAACTGGCCACCCTCGCCGCCCTCGTCATCGTCGTCGCGGTGCTGAGCGTGCGCCCCGACGGCATCCTGTCCCGCCCGGCCGCGCGAAAGGTGTAGCGATGCCCTCACCCACCCGGCAGCGCGCGCAGCGCGCCACCGCCCCCCACCCCCCGAACCCGTCCGCCGCCCCCGGCGGCCGGTGGCGCGCCCTGCCCGCGCCGCTGCGCCACCTGCTCCTGGCCGCGCTCGGCCTCGCCGCCGTCACCGCGCTGCTGCTGGCCACCGGAGACCTCACCGCGCTGCGCGTGGCCGCCGTCGGCTACACCATGCTGGCCGTCGCCGGGCTGCAACTGCTCGTCGGCGGCAGCGGCCAGGTGTCCCTCGGCCACGGCGCGTTCATGATGATCGGCGCCTACACGATGGCGCTGCTGGTCCTGTACCAGCCCATGCTCCCCCTGGCGGTGAACCTGCTGCTCATCGTGGGGGTCTCCGCCGTCGCCGGGATCGCGGTCGGCGCCGCCACGGCACGCCTGCACGGCCCCTACCTGGCGGGGGCCACCCTCATCCTCGCCGTCGGCCTGCCCGGGCTGACCCACCGCTACCACGAGGTCCTCGGCGGCAGCAACGGCCTCAACATCCGCACGGCGGGCGCGCCGCCCCTCCTCCAGGGCCTGGTCACCGACAGCGAGTGGAAGGCCCTGGTCGTGTGGACCGCTGTGCTGCTCGGCCTGGCCGTGCTGGCCACCGTCTCCACCGGCCGCCTGGGCCGCCGCATGCGCGCCATCCGCGACGACGAGACCGCGGCCGCCATGGCCGGAATCCCGGTCGGCACGACGAAGGTGGTCGCGTTCGTCATCGCCTCGGCGGCGGGAGGCCTCGCGGGCGGCCTCCAGGCCTACGTGCTCGGCACCGCGACCCCCAGCACCTTCACCCTCGCGCTGTCGCTGACCCTGCTCGCGGCCCTCGTCCTGGGCGGCATCGGCAGCCTGTGGGGCGCGCTGTGGGCCGCGGTCGCCATCGTCTACCTGGAGGTCTGGGTCTCCGACCTGGCCGGAACCCTGGGCCTGAACCGCGACGCGGAGAACAACCTCCCGATCGTGTTCTTCGGCGTGGTCCTCATCCTCGTCCTGCGCTTCTGGCCCCTGGGAATCCACGGCGCGCTCCAGCGCCTGACCACACGCCTCGGACCCGCCGGGTCCGGACCCCGCTAGCCGGTGCCGGGGCGCCCGCCCGCCCGGCACCGCTCCACCCCCCACCCCCCGAGAAGGAGAACCCCATGCGCAACCGCAGCGGAACCCGGGCCGCCCTGGCGGCCTCCCTGGCCCTGACGATGCTGGCGACGGCCTGCACCGGCGCCGGTGAGGTCACCGAGGGCTCCGAGGTCGACCTGAACGTCTCCACCGGCGTCACCGACGACGCCGTCGTCATCGGCTCCCACCAGCCCCTGACCGGACCCGCGGCCCCCGGCTACCTCGCGGTCTCCCAAGGCGCGCGTGCCGTGTTCGAGTACGTCAACGCCCAGGGCGGCGTGAACGGCCGCGAGATCGACTACCGGGTCGAGGACGACGCCTACGACCCCGCGCAGACGATCGACGTGACCCGGCAGCTGGTCATCGAGGACGAGGTCTTCGCGATGGTGGGCGGCCTGGGCACGCCCACGCACAGCAGCGTCCTCGACTACCTCAACGAGGAGGGCGTGCCCGACGTCTTCCCGTCCTCGGGCGCCCTGGCGTGGAACAACCCCGACGAGCACCCGCTGACCTACGGCTGGCAGACCGACTACACCAAGGAGGCGAAGATCCAGGGCGAGTACATCGCGGCGAACTTCCCCGACCAGAGCGTCGGCTACCTGTTCCAGAACGACGACGTCGGCGAGGACTCCCAGGCCGGGCTCGACCAGTACCTCGGCGACGAGGTCGTGGCCCGGGAACACTACGAGTCCGAGGTGCCCGACCTCAGCGCCCAGATCGCCGAGCTGGAGCGCACCGGGGCCGAGGTGGTCGTGTGCTCCTGCATCCCGGCGTTCGTCGCGCTCGGCATGCTGGAGGCGGCCAGCATCGGCTACGAACCCCAGTGGGTGGTCTCCAGCATCGGCGGCGACACCGCCACCCTCCAGGGGCTGCTGGCGGAGTTCACGCAGGACACCGACGCCGAGGGCGTGCCCGCCGACGAGTTCCTCGACGGCATGCTCATCACGAGCTACATGCCGCGCGTGGAGGACGAGGACGACGCGTGGGCCCGGTTCTTCATCGACGTGTACGAGGAGTACGGCGAGGGCGGCACGATCACCAACACGCACGTCTTCGGCATGACCCAGGCCGTCATGTTCGCCCAGGCGCTCAGGTCGGCGGGCGAGGACCTCACCCGCCAGTCGCTCGTCGACGCCCTGGAGTCCCAGGAGTGGCAGGGGCCCAGCCCCGTCCCCTTCGCGTCGAGCGACGGTGACCACGGCGGCCACCAGGGCGTCTACGTCGTCCGGTACGAGTCGGGCGGCAGCATCGAGATGGTCCAGGAGCCGCGTGTGACCGACCGCGAGGGCGGCCCCATCGAGGAGACCGACTTCACGGCCCTCGGCCCGGACGAGCTGGTCTTCCACGACTGAGCTCGGACGGGCTCGGACGGGCTCGGAGAGCGGTGGTCTCTGCGAGGCGGTGGTCTCCGTAGGGCTGCCTTTTCCACAGGCGGAAGTTGGGGCTGGCCGTGGTTGGTGTGGTGATGGTTTGCTGGAAATAGGGGGGATCCCACCCATGCAGGCTTCGGCATGCCCTGAAACGCTCGGCGCTCAATGATAATGGATTGAGGGGTAGGGAGGGGCCGTCCACAGGGCCCCTCCCTACGCCATTCCTGCCAGGGGTTGTTGGCGGCAACGAAAGCGCGCCAGCTGCCGCGAAAGGGTGCGGACGGCGGGAAGCGGTGGGCGCCGGGTGGGGGTGTGGGCCCCCGACGAAAAGCGGCACCAAAGGCGGGAGCGGCTACCGGAGGGCGACCAACGCCCGGGGTGTGGGGGCGGCTCGGCTCTGCTGCGTCGGCACCAACGGTAAACGGGCCCTCCGGTCTCGGGCAACGTTTCCGACCTCCTGTGGTCGGCGCGGGCGACGATCGCGCCAACGACAAGAGGTTATTCTGGGTGCGCATTTTCAGACACCTTTTGGCCCGACCCAATTGCAGCCCTGAAGAAAAAGCATCCTCCCGAAAGGCGTACATTCGCGCTGCGAATAGTGGAGAAAAGGCGAACGCTCGCCTATAATAAGAAGTATGGAGATGATGATCGCAGCGCCCAAGGCGGCCCCCGGGGAATGTTCCCCGGCCGTGGCCGCGCTGGCCGGTGCGCGCGAGATCATCGACCAGGCGTTGAACACCGAAGTCCCGCCCGGGGCGGACGAGGCCGCCGCTGAGGAGATCGCGGCGCTGTGGGCCCAGCTGGACCAGATCCGGTACCAGGCTCTGGCGAGGATGGCGCGCCTGTACGCGCGCGGTGCGGTGGCCCGCTACAGCGGTTACTCCACGTTGGACAAGTGGTTGGTGCACCACGGCGACCTGCCCACCGCCCAAGCGAAGGACCTGGCGCGGCTGGCCCAGCACGTACACGAGGAGACCCTGCCTGTCACCGCCCAGGCCGTAGCCGAGGGCATGGTGGGGTTGGGTGAGGCGGTGGTGATAGCCAAGGTCACCGATAAAGCCGTCCAGACCCGCGATGAGGACCATTTTCCCGATCAGGGGGAGTACCGGCAGGGGTTCGAAGCGGCGTTGGTGGCCGCGAAGACGGAGCGGCCTGGGTTGTCGGTCAACCAGCTCCAGGCGGTGGCCCGCCAGGTCGCGCATCGTTTGGACCCCCACCGCCTGGACCGTGACCATGAGGCGGCTCACGCCGCCCGTGGTTTGAGCTTGCATGAGACTTTCCAGGGCAGCTACCAGTTGCAGGCCTGGGGCGGGTCCGGGGATGCGTTGGTCGTGCGCGCGGCGATCGAGACCTTCGATGCTCCGCTCTCGGACGAGGACACGCGCAGTCGTTCGCAGCGTGAGCATGACGCGCTGATCGCGGCGCTGCGTTTTGCCACCACCCACACCGGATGCGCCCACACCCCTGCCCCGCTGGCGCAGATCCGCATCGTGGTGCCGGTGCAGACCTACCTGAACGCTCAGGGTCAGGAGGTTCCGGCGCTGGACGAGCACGGCCGGGTCATTCCGGCCGGTGTGGTGCACGAACTTGCCGCCGACTCTGAGGTCGTGCGGATGCTCACCGCCCCACCCACCGGACAGGTGCTGGACGTGGGCCACAGCCGACGGCTGGCCTCAGCGCGCCAGCGCACCGCTGCCTTCCATGGGCACGCCACGTGCGCGCACCCGGGCGGATGTGAGGTGCCGGTGGCGTTCTGCCAGGCCGATCATGTGCAGTCGTTCTCCCGAGGCGGGCGCACGGTGGTCGCGAACCTGCAACCGCTGTGTGGGCCGCATAACCGGGCCAAGTACCAACGCGAACTCCGCACACACCAACAGCAGGGACGGGGACGAGATCATCCGCCCGGCAGAGTTCCGGTTCCGCCGCCTCGGGAGTGACCCCGGCCGGGCCGGTCCCCGGTATGCCCGCGCCCGACAGGCGGCCCGGGCCCCGCCGCCAGCCGTCGTCGCTGCCACCGTCGCCCGCCTTCGCCACGGGGGCCGGTAGCGCTGCCCAAGGCCGGAGGGCCCGCTCGCCTTTGGTGCCGACGCAGCAGAGCTCAGCCACCCGGCTTCAGCCAGCGTTGGTCGCCGCCTGCGCTACTTCGCGGTAGCTGGTGCCGCTGCCCCGGCCACCATCAGCGGGCAGAGCGTTGGACGGAGCCCCCAGACACCCGCCGCCTTCGCTGCCAACGCAGCAGAGCCCAACCCCCCTCAAACCCCGACCGTTGGTCGCCGCCCGCACCACTTCGCGGTAGCTGGCGCCGCCGCCCCGGCCACCATCAATGGGTAGGGCGTTGACCGGAGCACCCCAGACACCCGTTGCCTTTGGTGCCGACGCAGCAAAGCCTCACCACCCACCAACATCAGGCGCTGGTCGCTCTCCCGCACCACTTCGCGGTAGCTGGTGCCGCTACCTCGGCCACCATCAGCGGGTAGGGCGTTGACCGGAGCCCGCGGACGGTATCCCCGTCCCTGCTCGTCGGTGAGGACGGCCTCCCACGCCCGGACACACGGGGGCGGCGGCCCGGGAGAGCGTCCACCGAGCCGCCGCCGTGTCGCGGTTCCGGAGACGCGGGACCGGAGTGGCCCCGCGTCGCCGGTGCGGGATCAGGTGATGTGCGGGCAGGAGTCCCGGTAGTCCGAGAAGTCGGAGAAGAAACCGGTGTCGGGCGGCGGGCACAGGAACTGCTCGTAGCGCTCGTCCTCGTCAACGAAGCGCTTGAGCCAGGAGATGCTGTACCTGGCGATGATCGTGTTGGAGAGGTTGGGCGCGAAGTGGCTCGCGCCCTCCAGCTCCAGGTAGGCGCGCTCCAGGTCGCCGTCCAGGCTCTCGTAGAACGGGATGGAGTGCGAGCTCACCGACGCGATGCTGTCGTTCTCCGCGCCGATGATCATCGTGGGCACCTCGACGTCGTCCCAGCTCTTCTGGAGGTGCCAGGGGGTCAGCGGGATCGCCGCGCGCAGCTCCGGCCGGTCCTCGGCGGCCGCGAGCGTGCCGCCGCCGCCCATCGAGTGGCCCATCACGGCCAGGCGGTCGCCGTCCACCCGGTCGGACACGTCGCTGTCGTCGACCATGTAGTCCAGGGCTGCCTCGATCTGGCGTCCCCGGCTGTCGGGCTGGTCGTAGCGGGTGTTGGTGTCGATCGTGAACACCACGAAGCCCTGCGAGGCGATCCGGTGGCCCATCCACGCCATCGAGGACTGGCTCGCCGTGTAGCCGGGCGCGACGACGACGCCGCCGAACGTTCCCTCGCTGGTGTCGGTGGGGTAGTAGATCGTGCCGCCGCCGAACCCGCTCACCAGCGAGGACACGCTCTCTTCGTCGGTGTCGAAGTAACCCTCCTCGGCGGTGACGCTCGACTCGGTCGGTGCGGGGCCGCGCTCGTAAGGGTTGGCGGCCTGGGCCGGGGCGACGACGACGCCGGTCAGCCCGGCGGTGAGCGCCAGGGTCATACCCGCGCGGGCGGCGAACCGGGCCACGCGGGAGCGGGGGCCGCGCTGTGCGCCGTCGGTCTCTTCGGGGGAAAGGGGGTATGTTCGCACGGTTTTTCCTTTTTCTCGTGCAGCGGGGGGAATCCGCGCACCTCGCGGTGTTCGCGGACCAAGGGTCTCCCGTGGAGGGAAAGCCGGTGTTGCCGCAAGGTGACCGCATGGGTACCCGCGGTGGTCGGCGGTGGCCGCCCCGCCTCTCGGTGGCGGAGGGAGGGGGCCGGGTGACCGGCTCCCTTCGGCCGTGGGTTCACTATGGTGTCGTTTCGGTAAACGTGCATCCGTTGAATCACCAGTAGTGACGGAGCCCAGCTCGCGGGGGGAGAAGGGGGCGTGCGCTCACCCGGTGACCCGGGTGCGCTCGTGGTGCTCCCGTGGCACCGGTGCTCTTGGCACCGGCGTCCCGACGCCCCGCCGCGCCGGTGGGCCGCGGTGTTTTGTCGGTCCCTTCCCGGGCAGGCGAACCGTGTAGGCGCACGACGAGGGAGTGAGGACCATGCCCGGTGCAAGCGAACTTCCGTCGACCCTCCAGCGGTCTCCGAAGAAGGCCCAGCGCACCTGGATCAAGGCGCACGACTCCGCTGTGGAGGAGTACGGGGAGGGCGAGCGCGCACACCGCGTCGCCTTCGCGGCGGTCAAGCACGAGTTCGAGAAACAGGGCGACCGCTGGGTGCCCAAGCAGCGCTCGGGCCCCTCGGACGAGCAGGCGTCCAACCCCAAGGCCGCGCGCGGCCGTGGCAAGGACAAGAAGACCGCCGGGGGAGTGGACGCCAACGCCAGCAAGGAGCACCTCTACGAGCAGGCGAAGAAGCTCGGCGTCCAGGGGCGCTCGAACATGAACAAGGACCAGCTGGTCGAGGCGCTGCGCAAGGAGAACGACCGGCGCACCGCCAAGGCCCGCTCCTGACACCACCCCGGCCGGACGCGTCGTCGGCCCACCCCAGACAGCCCCTCCCGAGCTCCGTCCGGGAGGGGCTTCTTCCTGCGCCGGGGAGGCGCACGCCGTGAGGGCGCGTGCGGGGAGGGGGCGGGAACCGCGGCCCGCCCCCTCCTCCCCGGCTCAGCTCGCCTGGATCTCCCCGCCGGTCGGGGCCAGGGTCTCGCCGGTGTAGTACGACGACAGCCGTCCGCTGGCGAAGAAGACGTAGGAGGGCGCGATCTCGTCCGGATCCGCGGCCCGGCCCATGGGCGACTGCTGGCCGAAGCCCTCCGCGCCCTTCTCCCCGAGCGTGGAGGGGATGAGCGGCGTCCACACCGGCCCGGGCGCCACGCAGTTGACCCGGATGCCCCGGTCCATGAGCGTCTGCGCCAGCGAGCTCGACAGGTTCATCACCGCGGCCTTGCTGGACGCGTAGTCGATCAGCGACTTGTTGCCGCGCAGGCCGTTGATGGACCCCGTGATGATGATCGAACCGCCCTCGGGGATGTGCTTCAGCGCCTCGCGGACTGTCCAGAACACCCCCATCACGTTGACGTCGAAGGTACGGCGGAGCTGCTCGGTGCTCAGGTCGGTGAAGTCGTCCACCGGCGCCTGGGTCGCCGCGTGCTCGACCAGGATGTCGATCCCGCCCAGCTCCTCGACCGCGCGGTTCACCAGGTGGGTGCAGAAGGACTCGTCGGCCAGGTCGCCGCGTACGCCCACCGCCTTGCGCCCCTGCTCCTGGACCAGCCCCACCGTGTGCTGGGCGTCGGCGTCCTCGCTGAGGTAGCCGAAGACGACGTCCGCCCCCTCCTTGGCGAAGGCCACGGCGACGGCGCGGCCGATCCCGGAGTCGGCCCCGGTGATCAGCGCGCGCTTCCCCTTCAGCAGGCCGCGGCCCTCGTAGTCGCGCATCTCGTCCCTGGGCTGCGGATCCATCGGCTCGGTCCGGCCGGGGTAGGGCTGGCTCTGCGCCGGAGGCGAAGTCTCGGACATGGTCGCTCCCCCTGTCGTCTCGGTTCCGCGGGCCTGTCCCGGAACCGGTCCGGGGCGTCCCGCGCTGTGCGCCCGGGCGGGCCCGGGCGGTCTTTCCGCGTGCCCGCCCCTACCCCGTTCGCCCCCGCTGACTCGGGCCCGGCGCGGGTCGTCTGCGCCCAGGCGGCACCGCCGTGAACGCCGCTCCAAAAGGCGGTCAACGACGTTTGCCACGAACGGGCGTCGGTCAGGTGGAACCGGAGGAAGACCTCGGCACGTGGTACCCGCAGATCGACGGAGGCCTGCTGTGAGCACTGAAGGACGTGGGGGAAGCGACGGGCGCGACGGCAAGGACCGCCAGCTCGACGCGGTCAGGACCGACTCCGACCAGCCCCTGACCACTGAGACCGGCGTCCGGGTGGGCGACACCGACAACTCGCTCCGGGCCGGGGCGCGCGGCCCGACACTGCTGGAGGACTTCCACGCCCGGGAGAAGATCACCCACTTCGACCACGAGCGCATTCCCGAACGGGTGGTGCACGCGCGCGGCGCGGGCGCCTACGGCCACTTCCGCCCCTACGAGGGGCTCTCCGAGCTGACGGCGGCCCACTTCCTGAGCGGCCCCGACGTCACCACGCCGGTCTTCGTCCGCTTCTCCACGGTCGCCGGGTCGCGCGGATCCGCCGACACGGTGCGCGACGTGCGCGGGTTCGCGGTGAAGTTCTACACCGAGGAGGGCAACTACGACCTCGTCGGCAACAACATGCCGGTCTTCTTCATCCAGGACGGCATCAAGTTCCCCGACTTCGTCCACGCGGTCAAGCCCGAGCCCCACAACGAGATCCCCCAGGCGCAGTCCGCGCACGACACCCTCTGGGACTTCGTGGGCCTGCAGCCCGAGACCACGCACATGATGATGTGGCTGATGTCGGACCGGGCGATCCCGCGCAGCTACCGGACGATGCAGGGCTTCGGCGTCCACACGTTCCGGTTCGTCAGCGCCGAGGGCCGGGGCACCTTCGTCAAGTTCCACTGGCGGCCCCTGCTCGGCACGCACTCGCTGGTCTGGGACGAGGCGCAGCGCGTCCAGGGCAAGGACCCCGACTTCAACCGGCGCGACCTGTGGGAGGCCATCGAGCGCGGCCAGTACCCCGAGTGGGAGCTGGGCGTGCAGCTGGTGCCGGAGGAGGACGAGCACGCCTTCGACTTCGACCTGCTGGACGCCACCAAGATCATCCCCGAGGAGCAGGTTCCGGTCCGCCCGATCGGCAAGCTGACCCTGAACCGGAACCCGGACAACTTCTTCGCGGAGACGGAGCAGGTGGCCTTCCACACCGCCAACGTGGTCCCGGGCATCGACTTCACCAACGACCCGCTGCTCCAGGCCCGCAACTTCTCCTACCTGGACACGCAGCTGCTCCGCCTGGGCGGCTCCAACTTCCAGCAGATCCCGATCAACCGCCCGGTGGCCCCGGTGAGCAACAACCAGCGGGACGGCTTCGCCCAGCACCGCGTGCACCGGGGCGGGACCTCCTACTACCCCAACAGCCTGGGCGGCGGCTGCCCGGCCCTGGCGCACGGGGAGGGCGTCTACCGCCACTACACGGAGAAGGTCGAGGGCGACAAGATCCGGGTCCGCAGCGAGAGCTTCGCCGACCACTACTCGCAGGCCACGCTCTTCTACAACAGCCTCGCCGAGTGGGAGCGCGAGCACCTGGTGGAGGCCTTCCGCTTCGAGCTGGGCAAGTGCGAGGAGCTGGAGGTGCGCCAGCGGGTGGTGACCAACCTCAACCACGTGGACCACCGGCTGTCCGTCCAGGTCGCGGAGGGGATCGGCGTCGAGCCGCCGGAGCGGGAGGCCACGCCCAACCACGGCCGCTCCTCGCCCGCCCTGAGCCAGCTCAACACCGCGTTCGGCTCCGTCGTCGGCCGCAAGGTGGCCGTCCTGGTCGCGGACGGGGTGGACGAGGCCGCCGTCGACGCGTTCCGCGAACCCCTGATCGGGGCGGGGGCCGTGGTCGAACTCCTCGCGGCCGCCGACGGCTCGGTCCGGACCTCGCGGGGCGGTGTCGTCACCGTCGACCGGGCCTACTCGACCGTCTCCTCGGTGCTCTACGACGCGGTCGTGGTGACCGGAGGCCCCGACGCCGCCCGGACGCTGGCGGGCGACGGGCTCGCGCGGCACTTCGTGCTGGAGGCGTACAAGCACCACAAGCCGGTGGCCGCGGTCGGCGCGGGGACGGAGCTGCTCGCCCCGCCGCTGCCGGAGGAGCTGGCCGGGCCCGTGGACGCCCTGCGGGTGGAGCTGGGCGTGGTCGCCGCGCCGGACGCGGGGGAGGCCGGTGTCGCCGAGTTCACGAGGCTGCTGGGCGAGCACCGGTTCTGGGACCGGCCGACGGCGTCCGTGCCCGCCTGACGGGGAACGGCCGGGGCGTCGGGTACGGAACGACCGGCACGGAGTGAAGGCGTGACGAAGGGAGAGAAGACGCGATGAAGGTGGGCTACAAGCTCTTCGCCGAGGGTTTCGGGCCCCGCGAGATCGTGGAGCAGGCGGTCCGCGCCGAACAGGCCGGGTTCGACTTCGTGGAGATCAGCGACCACTTCCACCCGTGGCTGTACAGCCACGGCCACTCCGGGTTCGTGTGGTCGATGCTCGCCGCCATCGCCGAACGCACCGACAGCGTCGAGCTGGCCACCGGGGTCACCTGCCCGATCCTGCGGGTGCACCCGGCGATCGTCGCCCAGGCGGCGGCCACCACGGCCATCCTGTCCGAGGGGCGGTTCACGCTCGGTCTGGGGGCGGGGGAGCGCCTCAACGAGCACGTGGTGGGCCAGGGGTGGCCCAACGCCACCCGGCGCCACGAGATGCTGCGCGAGGCGATCCAGATCATCCGCCTGCTGTGGTCGGGCGGCTACCACTCCTACGACGGCAGGTACCTGACCCTTGAGGACGCCCGGGTCTTCGACCTGCCCGAGGAGGCGCCGCCGATCGTCGTGGCCGCGGGCGGCGAGCAGGCCGCCCTGCTGGCCGCCGAGTCGGGTGACGGCCTGTTCTGCACCGAGCCGAGCAGGGAGCTCAACCGGGTCTACGAGGACAACGGCGGCTCCGGCCCCCGCTACGCCGAGGTGCCGCTGGCGTGGGCGAGCAACGAGGGCGACGCCCTGGAGTCGGCACGCGAGCTGTTCCGCTTCGCGCTCACCGGGTGGAAGGTGCAGGCCGAGCTGCCCAACCCGGTGAACTTCGAGGCGGCCACCGCCCTGATCGACAGGGACGCGATGCGCGACGTCTTCGCTTACGGGCCGGACCCGGACCGGCACCTGGAGGTGGTGCGGGAGTTCGCCTCCGCCGGGTTCGACCACCTGTGCCTGATCAACGCCGGACCCGACCCGGAGGGGTTCTTCGGCTTCTTCGAGCGGGAGCTGGCCGGGCCGATCCGGGCGATGGGCGCCGGTTAGCGCGTGACCGCGAAGGCGCACCGGGCCCGCACCCAGTGCCGTCCGCAGGCCGGAGCTCCACTGCCGTCCGCGGGTCTGAGCTCCCGCGGCGCACCGGCCGACCCGGCCCGTGCCCGGGGGTCCCGTGTCCGGGAGGCCCCGCGCACGGGCGCCGGCCGAGGGGCCGGCCCTCACATGGACCGGGCGTACTCACGGAGGGAGTCGCGGACGAACGCGGCTCCCTCCGCGCTCCCGTAGAGGCCCTCGTAGTCCGGGTCCTCCACGTAGACGCGGCCCAGATCGCACACGAGCTCGACGGAGCGCTCGCGGTCCCCCTCCGCCACCGGCGTCCCCGGGATCTGGCGGAGCCACTCCACGTGCCGGGCGGCCAGCTCCTGCGCGCGGTCCGACACCGGGGACGCACCGTCCTCCCAGGCCGCGACCCAAGCGGCGACCAACCGGTCGGTGTCCTGCTTCCAGTCCCTCCGCTGGCGCAGGCTCTTGCCGTGCCACCAGGCGTTGCTCTCCAGGAAGGCGCGCTCACCCCAGCGGGAGACGACCCCGTCCCGGTAGGGGTCGTTGAACCCCTCCAGCATCATCTCCAGGGAGCCGTCCCTGCCGGAGCGCCGAGCGTCGAGGGTGCGCCGCACGGACCTGATCCGCTGGTCCAGGCGGTCGCGCTCGGCCTCCAGGAGTCCGATGTGGTCGCGCAGGGCCGCCTCCTCGTCCCGTTCGCGGTCCAGCACGTCCGCGATGACGGGCAGGCTCAGGCCGAGGTCCCGCAACAGGAGGACGCGCTGGAGCCGGGCCACCGCGGCCGCGTCGTAGTACCGGTAGCCGTTGCCGCCCACCCTGGAGGGTGGCAGGAGCCCGATGTCGTCGTAGTGGCGCAGGGTCCGGCTGGTGACACCGGCGCTGGCCGCGACCTGCTGGATGGTCCACTCCACGTGAGGTGCCCGTCCCGTCTGCTCCCCCGGTGGCGAGGCCGCCCCCGGTCCGTGTTCTCGCGGGCCCGCCCCCGCCGCCCGTGTCGGCCGTGCGGGGCGCGGGGCGCACGCCCCGCGCCCGCACCACCGACACTAGGAGTCGACGCTGCGGCAGGGTCAACTCCGCCCGCGCCACCAGGCGAGCAGACGGCTGAGGAGGTCGTCCTCGTGGCCCTCGTCGTCGTGGTCCGGGCCCCCCGACCGCGCCCCGGCCTCCGACTGCCCGTCCCCTCCGGAGCCGCCCCTTCCGGAGCCCTCCCGGGGGCCGAGGGCGACGGGTTCGCCCGGGGTGAAGGCCACCGGGAGTTCGCGCAGCCCCCGCAGGAACGGCGACGGGGTCCAGCGCAGGTCCTCGGGCTCCACGGCGAGCCGGAGCCCGCCCAGGCGCTCCTGGAGCGTGGTGACCGCGATCGTGGCGGTCAGCCGGGCCAGCTCGCGGGCCGGACAGGCGTGCGGTCCGGCGCCGAACATCAGGTGGGCCCGGCTGCCCCCCGCCTGTTCGCAGCGGACGGTCGGATCGCGGTGGGCGGCGTCGAAGCCGATCAGCAGGGCGTCGCCCGCACGGATGTCGACACCGCCGATGCGCATGTCCTGGAGGGCGATGCGGGCGGGCAGGATCTGGAAGGGCGTGTCGGTCCACATCACGTGGTCGAGCAGTTCGTGCACGGTCATCTGCGCGTCCGTGTAGGCGGTGCGGACCGCCTCGTCGGTGAACAGGGTGCGCATCGTGTTGCCGATGAGGTGTGTGGTGGTCTGGTGGCTCGAATTGTTGATGAGCGCGGCCTGGTGCGCGACCTCGTGGTCGCTCAGCCCCGCGGGGTGTTCCAGCATCCACGACACCAGGTCCTGGCCGGGGACCCTGCGCTTGCGGGCCACCAGTTCGGAGAAGTACTGGTGGATGCGGCCGACGGCGTCCTCTGCGCGTTCGGCGTTCTCGCTGAAGACGATGGACGTGAGGTCGCCCAGCATGTACCCGTAGCTGTCGGAGAGCCCGTACAGGCTGTTGACCACGAGCACGGGCAGGGGGTTGGCGTACTCGGAGATGAGGTCGGCCCTGCCGTCGGCGACGAAGGAGTCGACGAGCTCGTCGGCGATCCGCCGGATCGTGCGGGCGGTGGCGTTCAGGTCCACCCTGGCCAGGCTGTCCGCGATGGCCGAGCGCAGCCGGGTGTGCTCGGCCCCGTCGGCGTACAGGGCGTTGGGGCGCCAGGACAGCGCGGGGCGGGCGCAGGAGAGGTCGACGCGCCCCTCCGCCACCTCGCGCCAGCGGCGGGTGTCGCGTGAGAAGAGGTGCTGGTTCTGTAACACCGCCAGGTTCTCGTGGTAGCCCAGCAGAAGCCAGGCCCGTACGCCGGTCTCCAGTTCGACCGGGGCCACGGGTCCGTGGCGTTCGCGCAGCGCGGCCCAGAGGCCGTCGCGTCCGGTGGCGGGTGTGGTGCCGTACAGCCGTGTGTTCGTCAACGAACCGATTCCCTCTCTTCGGGGAGATGGTGTGCCGGTGCGGTGACGGAGGGGAGAAGCGGGATCGCTCATTGTAGAAGGGGCGGCGTTCTTTTTTCAACACGGCAGAGAAAGGGCGCCTGCGTATTAGTGACAAATGGTATTAAGGTGCTCTTTTTTGGGGGCTCCCACGCGCCGGAACCCGGGGTCGTGCGCCGGATGGAGCCGCTCCGCGGCCGGAGTCTGCCACGGGGATGCGACAGTTCCACGAGGATTCGCAAGGAGGTTCGAAAAGGGCGCTTTTTGTCATAGGGAGTCCGTAGTGTTCTCTGTGTGAGCGATCGATGGAGTACCGACGACGTATGGGCTCTGGCTCCGGACGCCTCCTCCCGCAAGGCCGCCCTGAAGGTGGCCAAGGAGTCGTCCTGGCCCGAGCGCGGAGCGGTCGCCGCCCCCTCCGGCGGCACCTCCGCCGTCTGGGGCGAGTGCAAGGGCAGCGGTTCCAAGCCCTACCTGGCCGCCGTCCACCTGGACGGCGCGGGCGGGACCGCCTACAAGTGCAGCTGCCCCAGCCGCAAGATTCCCTGCAAGCACGTCCTGGGCCTGCTGGCCCTGTGGACCCAGGACAGCGTGGCTGACCGGGAGGAGCGGCCCGAGTGGGTGGCCAAGTGGCTCTCCGGAAGAGCAGCCCGCCAGGAGAAGGCCAACAGCCCGGCGGCCCCCGCCGACCCCGAACGGGCGGCCGCGACCCTGCGCAAGAGGGAGGAGGCCGTCCGGGCCGGGGTCGACGAACTCGGCCTCTGGCTGCGCGACCAGGTCGACACCGGGCTGGCCGAGGTGCCCAAGCACGGCTACGACCACTGGGACCGCATGGCCAAGCGCCTCGTGGACGCCAAGGCGGGCGGCGCGGCCTCCCTCGTCTCCCAGCTGCCCTCCGCGGCGCGCGGGGACAGCTGGCCCGAGCGGATGCTCGAACGGCTCGGCCTCCTCCACCTGCTGGTCAACGGCTACCGTGCGGGCGACGCCCTCGACGAGCGCGTCCGCGGCGCCGTCCGCTCCCGGGTGGGCATCACCGTCAAGGCCGAGGAGGTCCTCGCCAGCGGTGAGCGCGTCCGCGACACCTGGCGGGTCCTGGGCTGGCACGACGCCCCCACCCTCGAAGCCGACATGCGCGTGCGCCGCCTGTGGCTGCGCGGCACCGCGACCGGGCGCGTGGCCCTGTACCTGGCCTTCGCCCGACCCGGCCAGGCGCCCACCACCCCCTTCCGGGCCGGCACCGACGTGGAGGCCGAGTTCGCCTTCTACCCCGACGGCCACCGGGTCGCCCCCGTCGGCGACGGCGTCACGACCGAGGCGGCCCCGCCCGAGGGCGGCACGGTCGTGCAGGCCCTCGACGACTTCGCAGCCTCCCTCGCCGAGGACCCCTGGCGCGACACCTGGCCTGTCGTGCTCGACCGCGCCGCCCCCGCCCACGACGGCCGGTGGTACCTCACCGACACCGAGGGCGACGCCCTGCCCCTGGCCTCCCCCGAGCCCTGGCGCCTCCTCGCGGTCACCGGCGGCCACCCCTCCACCGTCGCCGCCGAGTGGTCGCCCGCGGCGGGACTCACCCCCATCACCGTGTGGGACCGGAACGGAAAGGCGGTCTCCCTGTGACCCCCGACCCCCTGGCCGCCGTGGACTCCTGGGACCGCCTGGTCTCCACCGCCCTGGTCGGCACCTCCAAGCGCTCCGTCCCCGACACCCCCGACCTGCCCCCCACCCCCGAGGACGAGGACTCCGTCGCCCTCCTGGACCGGGCGGCCCTGATCGCCGTCCGCCGCGCCGCCGGGTACGTCCCCGCCACCGGCGTCGAGCCCGTCGAGCCCGGCGCCGAGGACGAGCGCCCCGAGCCCGGACAGGCCGCGACCACCCGGCTGGAGGACATCCTCACGGGACGGACCGAACTCCTCCCGGAGTGGCTCGGGCTGGTGGCCGCCTCGGGACGGCGCGTCGCGTACTCCAGCGTTCCCGCCCTCCTCGACCAGGGCGCCCGCGACAGCGAGCTGCGCCCCGCGCTCGCGGCCGCGGTCGGCACACGCGGCCACTGGCTGGCCGGGCTCAACCCCGCCTGGTCCTACATGCTGGCCGAGTCGGTCCACGCGGACCGGTTCAGCGAGCGCGACTGGGGCTGCGGCACCCCGGGCGAGCGCCGCCGCGCGCTCGCCGCGCTGCGCGCCACCGACCCCGACCGCGCCCGCGAGCTGCTGGCCGCCGTCTGGACCGGCCTGGCCAAGGCCGACCTGCGCCGCCGCCTGCTGGAGACCTTCGCCACCGGGCTCGGCCCGGCGGACGCGGACTTCCTCGACCGGGCGCTGGACGACCGCAGCGCCAACGTGCGCGGGATCGCGCTGTCCCTGCTCACCCGGCTGCCCGACAGCGCGCACGCCGAGCGGCTGCGCGGCCACGTCCGCGCGCACGCCTCGCTCAGGGAGGACGGCGCCCTGTGGGTGGACCCCGTCCGCTCCCGCGACGCCGCCGTCCACCGCGACCTGGCGCTGGCCGCGCCCTCCAAGGGCGACGAGAACGTGCACGAGCAGGCCGAGCGGCTGTGGGCGCTGCTCACCCACGCGCCGCTGGACGTGTGGCCCGGGCTGCTGGGCGCCGAACCCGTGGGGATCTTCGAGGCGGCGAACCGGGAGGCCGTGCAGAGCGCCCGCCTGGTGGGCGCCCTCGTCAACGCCGTCATCGTCCAACGGAACGTCGAGTGGGCCAGGGCCGTCCTGGAGTTCCTGGGTTCGCGGGGCACGGGACCGGGGTTCCAGACGAGCAGGCTGCTGGAACTGCTGCCGGTCGAGGAGCGCTGCGCGTACGCCGACGGCGTCCTGGCCGACAAGTCCTCCTTCAGCCGCTGGGGCGACCAGCTCAGCGACACGCCCGGCCCCTGGACCCCCGAGCTGAGCGCGCGGGTCATCGCGCGCCTGCACGCCAAGGACCGCAAGAACGACTACCACGGCTACCGGCTGCTCTGCGAGGCGGCGGCCGTGCACATGCCCCCCGGGCACCTCACCGACCTCCACCAGACCCCTCCGTACAACGACGCCTCCGGCGACGCCTACCTCCGGCTCCGGGACACCCTCCGGTTCCGACTCGACATGCACAGGGAGCTCAGTTGACCACCTCCACCCCCTCCATCCGCACCGACGCCGCCCAGGCCCTGCGCCCGCACGCGGAGCAGACCTACTCCGCGGAGCTGGAGGCGCTGGCCAAGGCCGACGACCGGCAGCGGCCCCCGGGCTGGAAGCTCTCCCCGTGGGCGGTCACCCAGTACCTGCTGGGCACCACCCTGTCCGACGGCACCGAGATCAGCGCCAAGTACATCGGCGCCCGCCGCGTCGTCGAGGTCGCCGTGGCCACCCTGGCCACCGACCGCGCCCTGCTGCTCATCGGCGTCCCCGGCACCGCCAAGACCTGGCTGTCCGAACACCTGGCCGCCGCGATCTCCGGCGACTCCACCCTGCTCGTCCAGGGCACCGCCGGGACCTCCGAGGAGGCCGTCCGCTACGGCTGGAACTACGCCCGGCTGCTCGCCGAGGGCCCCTCCGAGGCGGCCCTCGTGCCCAGCCCGGTGATGACCGCCATGTCGCGCGGCTCCATCGGCCGCATCGAGGAGCTCACCCGCATGCCCTCCGACGTGCAGGACGGCCTCATCACCGTGCTGTCGGAGAAGGCCCTGCCGGTGGCCGAGCTGGGCGTCGAGGTGCAGGCCCAGCGCGGCTTCAACATCATCGCCACCGCCAACGACCGCGACCGCGGCGTCAACGACCTGTCCAGCGCGCTGCGCCGCCGGTTCAACACCGTGGTGCTGCCCGTCCCCGACAGCGCCGAGGACGAGGTCCGCATCGTCACCCAGCGGGTGGAGCAGCTCGGCCGCGCCCTGGACCTGCCCGAGGTGCCCACCAGCCTCACCGAGATCCGGCGGGTGGTCACCGTCTTCCGCGAGCTGCGCTCGGGGGTGACCGAGGACAACGGCACCAAGGTCAAGTCGCCCAGCGGCACGCTGAGCACCGCCGAGGCGATCTCGGTGATCACCAACGGCATCGCGCTGGCCGCGCACTTCGGCGACGGGCAGCTGCGCCCGGCCGACGTGGCCGCGGGTATCCAGGGCGCCGTCGTCCAGGACCGGGTGTCCGACGGCGTGGTGTGGCGCGAGTACCTGGAGACCGTCGCGCGCGGGCGCGACGGCTGGGGCGAGTTCTACCGCGCCTGCCGCGAGGTGGGCGCCTGATGGGTCGACCCCGACTGGACACGAGCGGGCTGCACGTCCTGGGCGTGCGGCACCACGGCCCGGGGTCGGCCCGGGCCGTCCGGGCGGCGCTGGAGGAGATCAAACCCGACGCCGTGCTGATCGAGGGACCGCCGGAGGCGGACGCCCTCACCTCGCTGGTGGGCGAGCTGGAGCCGCCGGTGGCTCTGCTGGCCTACCTCGCCGACACCCCCAAGGGGGACGAGCCGAGAGCCGGCGAGGGCTGGGCGTTCTGGCCCTTCGCCAGCTTCTCCCCGGAGTGGGAGGCGCTGCGCTACGCGGTGGAGAACGACGTGCGGGTGCGCTTTTGCGACCTGCCCGCCGCGAACACCCTGGCCGAGCGCGTCGCCGAGGCCGAGGAGCGGCGCCGGGCCGCGGAGGAGAGCGCCCGCGCCGAGGCGGATTCCGGGGAACCGGAGTCCGGCGAGGTTCCTGGGAACACCGGGACGCCTGAAGCCGGTGGGAACACCGGGACCGGAAGCGGCGACGAGGACCCCGGGGCCGCCGGGAACACCACGGCTCCCGAGGACACCGGGACGGCCGGAACCGGTGCGGCTGTCGTGGCACGAGAGACCGACGGAACCGAGGCCTCGGAGGCCGCCGAAGGGACGGACGGCGGCGAGGTCGGCGAGCCGGAGCGGATCCGGCTGGACCCCCTCGGGGTGCTCGCCGAGGCCGCGGGCTACGACGACGCCGAGCGCTGGTGGGACGACGTCATCGAGCAGCGCCGGGACGGGGAGCCCTCCCCGTTCCCGGCGATCGCCGACGCCATGGCCGCCGTCCGCGCGGAGTCCGGCCCCGAGACGGAGCGCGACGCGCGCCGGGAGGCGTACATGCGCCAGACCCTGCGCGCCACCCTCAAGGAGGGCCACGAGCGGATCGCCGTGGTCTGCGGCGCCTGGCACGCCCCTGCCCTGCGCGACCTGGCCGACTACCCGATCAAGGAGGACACCGCCCTGCTCAAGGGCCTGCCCAAGGCGAAGGTCACCGCCACCTGGGTGCCCTGGACCCACGGGCGCCTGGCCGCCTCCAGCGGTTACGGCGCGGGGGTCGCCGCCCCCGGCTGGTACCACCACCTGTTCACCGCGCCCGACCTCCCGGTGCACCGGTGGCTGACCGACGCCGCCCGGATGCTCCGCGAGGAGGGGCTGGCGGTGTCCTCGTCCCACGTCATCGAGGGCGTGCGGCTGGCCGAGAGCCTCGCCGTGCTGCGCGGGCGTCCGCTCGCCGGACTCGACGAGGTGGCCGAGGCGCTCACGGCCGTCCTGTGCGAGGGCGAGCCCACCCGGGCCGCCCTCGTCCACCGCCGGATGTCCGTCGGCGAGCGGATGGGCTCGGTGCCCCCGTCCACGCCCATGGTCCCGCTCCAGCGCGACCTCATCGCGATCCGCAAGCGCCTGCGGCTCAAGGCCGAGCCCTTCGACAGCGACCTCGACCTGGACCTGCGCAAGGACAGCCAGCGCGAACGCAGCGTGCTGCTGCACCGGCTGCGGCTGCTCGGTGTCGAGTGGGGTGTTCCCCGCACCCCCGACGGCGGGCAGAAGGGCACCTTCCGGGAGTCGTGGCGGCTGCGCTGGGACCCCGACATGGACGTGGCGCTGATCGAGGCCAGCCGGTGGGGCACCACCGTCGCCTCGGCGGCCACGGCCCGGGTGGCCGACCTCGCCGAGGACGCGGCCCTGCCCGCGCTGACCTCCCTCACCGAGCAGTGCCTGTTCGCGGACCTGGGCGAGGCCCTGCCCCGCGTGCTGTCCCTGCTCACCGACCGCGCGGCCACCGACAGCGACGTCACCCACCTGATGGAGGCGCTGCCGCCGCTGGCCCGCTCCGCCCGCTACGGGGACGTGCGCGGCACCGACAGCGCCTACCTGAGCACGGTCGCCGAGCAGATCCTGCGGCGCGTGTGTGTCGGGCTGGCACCGGCCGTGCACGGCCTGGACGACGACGCGGCGGAGCGGTTCGTCCGGCACATCGACGCCACGCAGGGCGCCGCCACCCTCCTGGGCGGGGAGGGCGCCCAGGCCTGGACCGCGGCCCTGACCGCCCTGGCCGTGCGCGACACCCTGCCCGGCCGCATCGCCGGGCGGGTCAACCGGATCCTGTCCGACTCCGGGCTCGTGGACGCCGACGAGCTGCGCCGCCGCCTCGGCCTGGCGATGTCCCCGGGCGCCGAACCCGCCTCGGCCGCCGCCTGGCTGGAGGGGTTCCTCCAGGGCAGCGGGCTGATCCTGGTGCACGACGACCGGCTGCTCGGGCTGATCGACACCTGGCTGCTCTCCCTGCCCGAGGAGCGCTTCACCGCGGTGCTGCCACTGCTGCGGCGCACCTTCGGCGCCTTCAACGGCCCCGAGCGCCAGGAGATCGGCTCGGCCGCCCTGCGGCTCGGGACGGCGCCCGCCGCCGACCGGTCCGCCCCGGCCCGCGTGGACGTGGACGCCCGGCGTGCGGCCCCGGCCCTGGCCACCGCGCTGGCCATCCTCACCGACGGAAAGGTGCGCACATGAACGCCGTGGACGAGCGGGAGCGACGCTGGAGGCTCGTGCTGGGCCGGGAGGCGCAGTGCTCCGGCGGGGTCGGCGCCTCCGGCCTCAGCGCCGCCGACCAGGGGATGGACGCTGCGCTGGAAGCGCTGTACAACCAGAGCGGACGCGGTCGTGGCAGAGGGCTCGGGGCACTCGTGCCCGAGCGCTCCGCCGGGCTCGGCGGTTCGGCGCCCCGGGTGGCGCGCTGGCTGGGCGACATCCGCGAGTACTTCCCCTCCTCCGTGGTGCAGGTGATGCAGAAGGACGCCATGGACCGGCTGGGGCTGCACCAGCTCCTCCTGGAGCCGGAGATGATGGAGGCAGTCGAGCCGGACGTGCACCTGGTGGGGACCCTGCTGTCCCTCAACCGGGTGATGCCCGACCAGGCCCGCGAGTCCGCCCGCGCGGTGGTGCGCCGGGTGGTGGACGACCTGGAGCGCCGCGTGGCGCAGAAGACGCGGTCCCTGGTGCAGGGGGCGATCGACCGGTCGTCCCGCACCCACCGGCCGCGCCGGGTGGCCGACATCGACTGGAACGCCACCATCCGCCGCAACCTGGCCCACTACCTGCCCGAGCACAACACGATCGTGCCGCAGACCCTGGTGGGGTACGGCCGCCGCAGCCGGGGCGTGCAGAAGGACGTGGTGCTGGCGATCGACCAGAGCGGTTCGATGGCCTCCTCGGTGGTCTACGCGAGCGTGTTCGGCGCGGTGCTGGCCTCGATGAAGACCCTGCGCACGTCGCTGGTCGTGTTCGACACCGCGGTGGTGGACCTGACCGAGCAGCTGACCGACCCGGTCGAGGTGCTGTTCGGCACGCAGTTGGGCGGCGGCACGCACATCAACAAGGCCATCGCCTACTGCCAGGGGCTCATCACCAAGCCGAACGACTCGGTCTTCGTGCTGATCAGCGACCTGTACGAGGGCGGTGTCCGAGCGGAGATGCTGAGGAGGGTGGCCGCGATGCAGGCGGCCGGGGTCCAGGTGGTGGTGCTGCTGGCGCTGTCGGACGAGGGCGCGCCGTTCTACGATCGACAGAACGCGTCCGCGCTCGCCGAGATGGGGGTGCCCGCGTTCGCCTGCACCCCCGACGCGTTCCCCGAGCTGATGGCGGCGGCCATCCAGGGGCAACCCCTCACGTCCTGGGTCGAGAAGTACCAGGACGCCTGATCCGGGCGGGCGGGGCCGTGGCGGTCCCCGCCCGCCCCCCGACCCCCTCAGGAGAGCCGTTGAGCTACGACGTGGTGGCCCTGGTCGCCCACGAGCCCGACGAGAAGGCGGTCGTCCACGCCCTGCGAGGCGTGGACCCCGAGCTGCGGCTGCACTGGCACGGCGACACCACTGTCATGCAGATCCGCGACGGGGACGCCCAACTGCTGGCCACCCTCGAACCCGGGCGGCTGGTGGAGCGTTCGGACGCGGTCGTGCGTCTGCTGGGGCCGGAGGTCGTGGCGGGGCTGCCGGAGACGTTCTGGTGGGTGGAGGCGCGCGCCCGTCCCGACGAACGGGGGCGGGAGGCGGCGCACCGGTTCGCCGACGGGCTCGCGCTGCGGCTCGGCGGGGCGGTGTGGACCTCGGGGCCGGCCGACTTCGGGCTGTGGGAGGAACCGGAGCACCCGGCGGTCGAGCGCACCGCGGCCAGGGCTCTCCTGGTGGCCCAGGACCGGGCGGTGGTGCCGTTCTCGTCCTGGCTCAGCGACGCGGTGGCCACGCACGTCGGGGAGAGGACGCTCCAGGTGCTCACCCCGCCCACCGCCCGCCTGACCTACGCGGTGCGCACCTTCGCGGCCGGGACGCTGGGGCGCTGGGTGGTGCGGGGCGAGGACGGCGGCCACTACGACGGCATCACCGGCCTGCCCGTGCGCTGGGACGACGAGCAGGGGTTCCGCGCGGACAGGGAGCCGGTCGGGCTGGCGTGGGGGGTCGGGAAGCCGGACGTCGAGCCGGTCGCGGGGTTCCTCGCGGACTTCGCCGAGAGCGCCGGAACACAGGTCGTGGTGGACGTGTCCGTGCTCCACCGCGACCCGTTCACCCCGGACCTGGGCCGTGTGGCGGAGGTCCTCACCGAGCACCTGGCCGGGACCGCGCCCTCGGCGTGGGGTCCGCACGAGCCCGCGCTTCTGGCGTGGGACCGCGAACGGGTGGCCGGTTTCGTGCGCGAGCGCGGGCCCAAGCCCTCGATCCTGTACCTGTCGGGTCCGCTGGGCGAGGGGCGCCCCTTCTCCGGACAGCTCCACTTGGCCCGGCGCGGGACCGGGGTCCTGGAGCGGGTGTCGGTGGTGACCGGGTTCGAGAACGGGGACGCCGTGCCCTTCGACGCGTTTCCGGACCTGGTGGAGGCGTTGGCGGCCGAAGGGCTGCTGGACGGGTTGCGCGTGCGCCGCATCCCCGGGCGCGCCGATGTCACCTACGCGCCGGTGTGGGCGGGGCCCGCGGTCCCGATCGGGCTCGCGGTCGGACCGGACCGGCTGCGCCGGATCGGGACCGGCCGCGCCCAGGCGGGGCCGATCCAGGGCACGCTCGTCGGTGAGGACGGGGCCCGGGCGGTCTGGTACCCGGTGGTGGAGGACGTCGAGGCGCCCCTGCGCGCCCTGGACCTCATGCGGAGGCAGACGGAGTACCTGTCCGCGGCTCCCGCGAAGAGGGCCTGAGCCTTCCCGGAGGGAGGCTGTCGCCCTTTTCCGGAGTGCGGGTGACGCACGTCACTTTCGCTGTTCCCAGCTGCGTGTTCTGCTCGGCTCGTCCGGAGACCCCGCGCCTGACCACCGCCGGGGCGGTTCCTCCGAAACCGGGACCGATCGTGGAACGTCACTCCATATGCGCATACTGCTATGGGAGTCTTGCGAAGCGGGTCACGGAATCCACGAGTGAGGGCAGGCATTGGATGAAGTTCGAACTGGTGGAGCCGCCGGACGAGTCGGAGGAGTCGGACGGGAACGCCGCTGTCGCTCAACCGCGGGACCCGGCGCCCGCCGACGGGATCGCGGTCCTCAAGGAATCGGACGCGGCCTTCCCCAGGCCCGTGCGGGAACGCAGGGCCAGGGCGGTCGAGGGCGTGCGCGCCTCGCTGGAACTGCTGCGGGCCCGCGTCGCCGAGCAGAGCATGGCCGGGGTCCGCGTCCACGCCGCTGACCTCCCGGAGGCCGAGGCCGGAGCCCTGTTCCACGCGCACCGGTTCGCGGCTTCCCCGGCGAGGGGAGAGGACCGATGAGCCAGTGGAACATCGACGTCTACGGGGTCTCGCTGGTTCTGAGCGACCTCGGCGGACAGCTCGGCCTCGAAGGAGGCGGGTTCTCCGACACCATCGACTCCACCGCCGACGGGATCGAGATGGCGCTGACCAACGCCAAGAGCCCGCCCGTGGAGGCCGCTCTGTCCGGGTTCTTCGAGCACTTCACCGGCGAGACCGACGCCATGTTCACCCGCACCCTGTCGTGCCTGCAGGGCGCCAACGACGCCACGCTGGCCTACAACCAGGGCCAGGAGGAGATGGCTGCCGAAGCCCAGAGCCAGGCGGGCACCGGCGAGAACCTCGACCTCTGACCTGACTCCGCGCACCCCGACACCCCTGCCCCGCCCCCACGGAAGGCCCCCTGGTGAGTTTCGAGCCCACCGAGCCCCAGAACGGCGTGGACCCCAACCCGTTCACGCTCATCGTCCCCGACACCATCCCCTACCCCCTCACCGACGTCTGGTCCCTCAACTACGCGGCCGAGACCCTGCGCACCGGCGGGGAGGACCTCTTCAGCGGGGCCGAGGACATGTCCTCCACCTGGGGCGGGCTCCAAGCCCACTACAGCGCACCGGAGAGCGAGACTCTCTTCGCCGCGATGGACCCCGTGGTCACCCGAGGAGAGGGTGTCCAGAGCGACCTGGCCACCGTCGCCAGCGCGCTGGAGGACCTGGCCGAGGCGGTCGCGACCGCGCGCCGTTCGCTCAACACCCTGCGCATCGACGCCCAGAGCCTGTGGAACGCCAACCACGACAAGAAGGTGTGGTGGCTGAACAAGGACGACGAGACCGACGAGTGGGCGCTGGCGGAGAACATCCGTATCAAGGACGCGGTCAACGCGGCCTGGTCGACGTTCAACGAGGCCGAGAACGCGTGCGCCACCCGGATCTCTGCGACCTTCGGCGGCCCCGCCTACGTGTCCCCGGACCAGGCGGGCGGCGACGGCGCGCTGGTCTACGGGCTGCCCACCAACGCCGGTGAGCGCGATGTGTCGCTGGGACACGCCCTGAGTTTCGAGGGCGTCAACAGCAACATCAACGACTTCACCGCGTGGGCGGGCAGCGAATTCCACCCCTCCCAGATGGACTGGGGCAACCCCATCGGCCAGGCGCTGTGGGACACGGGGGCCACCGACATCCTGTGGGGTTCGGCGGTGGGGCTGACCTCCAAGCTCGGGTTCTGGCACCCCGACAACGGGTGGCGGTTCGACCCGCGGGGGCGCTTGGAGAACTTCGGGGCGGCCTGGCGCGACGCGGGCATGGACGCGGCCACGCTGGTCGGTATCCACGACGACCACGGATGGTTGTGGGAGCCGGGCGCGGGCGGCCAGGAGGGGTGGGGAGCGGGTTTCGAGCGGTGGACCGGCAACGCCCAGGACAGCCTCGCCGAGGTGTGGGAAGGGCACACCGCCTGGTCCACACGCGATGACGGTGTCGCCTACTCCAACACCACCATCGGCGCCAACGTCGCGCTGATGACCGTCGGGCTGCCCCTCAAGGCTGTCAAGATCATCGCCGGGGCGGGGGTGGTCGGCTCCATGGACGCCCCCGGGGGATCGGGTGACGCGGAGTTCGACGGCTCCGGCTCGGGTTCCGGCGGGGGTTCGGGCACGGGCTCGGACAACTTCACGTCGCGTGGCGGGCCGGGAACGCGGGGCTGGCCCAGCAGCCCGCTGCCGGGCGCCGGGGAGGGCCAGCGCCCCACGGGTGAGCGCTTCGAGAACCCGCTCACCCACCTGAACAACTCACTGCTGGACCCCGACCGGTACCGTCCGCCCTCCTCCACCCCGAACGCCCCCGTACCCGACGGCGGCGGGGATCGGCCCTCGCAGAGTCCGCCCGTGTCGCGGCCCCAGGACAGCGGAACACCGTCCCATCGGTCTGGTGAGGATGCGCAGGAGCCTCCGAGAGCGCCCGGTGACAGACCCGGAGCCCCGGCCCCGACTCCGAGCTCGGACGGCGAGTCCCAGAGCGGCGGCACCGACGCGCCCCGCGCCGAGGACGATCCCGAACAGCGTCCCCTGCGTCGTGACGAGGATGCCGAGAGCGACCGGAGCGACGAGCGGGAGGGCACGGGCGGTCCGCGCGAGGAGACGGAAGCGGAGCGTCCCGAGCCCGCTGCCGGAGGCGGTGGTGGCGGGGGCGACGAGCCGCCCAACGACCGCACCGGAACCGGCGGCGATGATGGTGATGAAGGCGGCCCCGACAACGGTCGTGAGGGCGAGGGCGATGGTACCCGTGATCCCGCCGATCAGGGAGAGGGAGAGTCCCGTGGTGATGCGGGATCTCCCGATCCTCTCCTTGAGAGCAAGCTGGGGAAGGCTGACGCACTCGAAGCGACCCTGCGGAGAGCGGGGCTAACCGATGCGGAAATCGCTGGGTTCCGTGGAGACAACGAGCGACACGACAGGGCGTGGCAGCGTTTTGCCAGCGCTGTGGTAAATGAGTTCCCGAGCAAGAATAAGATCAATGAGCGGCTGCAGCCAGAGGCCATACGCTTCTCCCTGGAGGGGGCGGAAAACCCCTTCGAGGCCGCGTACCGTTATGAGTACTACAAGGCCATTTACGACCAGGAAGCCAGGCGTATCGACGAAGAGATGCGCCCGGAACTCCCGGAAGGCAAGAAGAGGAAGCCCACGAATCCGGCCAAGCTTGCCGCTTTCAAGCTCTTTTATGAGGAGGGCTTCAATGTGCAGACATCTCTGGACTCTGATATCCGATTTATCCGTGAAGCCAGAGGAGATTCGGTTCGGATTGATCTGTCGATGGAAGACTCCGAAGTAGTAGAGGCAGTGCGGGGGAGTGCGGGTAAGATCGGCATGGGCCCAGATCTTTCTGCTGCTTACCACGCCCGAAAGCATCAGGTTGAGATCCCGGATGCAGAAAAAACTGGTGATCCCATGAGGGATTACTTTGAAAGTGCCGAACGGACGATCAGGGACGGCAGGGTGGCGCACATCGAACGGCTCGACGGCGGAGCTTTGCATGTGACCTTTGAGCGGGAGCTCCCAAGCGCCGTGCCACGCGGTGATGTGGGAGAGATCAATGTGATGGTCGCGCAGGTGTACATCCGTGAACACACCGGCCCCGTCATGTCTACCTATGGCCAATCCACCAGGACTGTATAATATGGGCATGGAAAACGGGGAATCCGCTAGAGCTGCCCTGGAGAGAGTGGAAAAGCTTTTTTCCGAGGGTGTTAAAACGAATAGTGCAGAGCCCACAGAAGTTGGGATTGTGTCTGCGGTAACGGCCCACAGGCGAGGTCGGACCGAGGAGTTGTCAACCGAGGAGCTGCAAGGGTTTCGGCTCTCCTTCGAGGAGAAGCTGTCGTCGGGGAAAAACCCCTATCATGTCCATGAATATATTGATGGCTACGAGCACTACTCGACTTTGAGTCGGACCACGGGGTTTCTCAGGTGCTGTCAGATCCGAACGAACTTGCAGATTTTCAACGATATTTTTGTTCCGTTGGATAGGTTTGTTGGAGAGGATGACCTGGATACCATTTCTGAGGTGGACGGGTTTCTGAAAAAGAACGCCCTTGATATACCACCGATCCCGGAGCGGGATATGCCGGATTGGGTTCCTGTAGAACACTGGTGGTGGCACATTCCCAAGCGGGAACTCTGGACGCAGGAAATGATTGACGCGCAACTCCAGTATGACTGGTACGACGGATGGGAATCCTCGTGAATCCTGAACCCTCGCCAGAAGAGATCGTCGCTGCGCGGCTGCTCGCTGACCCAGGCCTGGTGCAGCGGAGCCTGGACCGGGACCTGGCCGCGACAGCGGCGCTTGGACGGACCGGGGTGCGGGTCGAACCCGGCGCGGATCCGGCCGCCGTGCACGAGACGCTCCGCGCCCGTGCCGACGTGCTGACGTTCGACTCTCCCGTCAACGCGGCGACGCAGACCAAACGCCGCCTGCACGAACTGCCCTCCGCTGAACGCCGTGACGGCACGCCCGTCCACGCCTACCACGCGTCGGCGTCCGCCACCGTGCGAGAGGGCTCCGTGGTCAGCGACACGGCAGACTCCGACGGGTCCCGCGTCCTGGTCTTCCACCGGCATGCGCCCGAGACCGGCCTGGTGACCGTGACCCTGTCGGCGCGGGTGCGTGTGGAGACCGACGGACAGGCACACCTGGAGGCCCACGGCTGGCCGACACCTCCCACTGAGCCGGTGCACCTCTTCGGCGGAACCGGGCGAGACCTGCTCTCCCAGGCCGTATCCGACCTGGCGGACGAGCAGATCCCTCTCGACCGGCCCCTCCTCCTGCTGTGGGGGGCGAGGCTCCGTGAGGGGGCGCCCTCCGACAACCAGCGGCTCCGCGTCGCCGAACTCGTCACGACCCGGGCCGGTGAGCTCAACGCCTGCCTCGGCCAGACCGACGACTACGCGCTGATGCCTGATGACGAGGGCTGGTACGGGGCCTGCTTGTACCGCTCGGCCCTGGAGAACCTGTTCGAGACCTACCTCGGTAGTCTGACGTTCACCCTGCTGGACGCTGAGGACATCGACGACACCGACGAGGAGCTCCGGGCCAACCTGCCCGGTGTGCGCGGTGCCGCCGCCGCGGTCCCCGAGGGTGTTCCCGTGAGTCACTGGTGGTGGGACACGGCTGTCAGCGCCGGGACGGACAGGTAGACCGCCGCGTTCGCGGACGCGTTGCCGGAACAACGAGCGCCCTCCAACAGGCGCTCGATGATTTTTGCGGAGGGTTGGAGCCTGAGCCCGCGATGATCGCTGTCATTGACGACCCGGAGCTTCGTGTGAGGAGCCGGGGGTGCCGAACTCGCCATCCTGTCGTTCGACAGTGAGCCCGCGTCGGCTGTCCTGTCTTATGTTGACTGGATGAACACGTGTGGGGAGCGAAGAAAGGAGTCGGGTGCGTCCGCGATGGATCTGCGAGGTACTGACCTGTCAGGAAACCCCATGAGATACCTGTGTTTCGTTCAGGCGGATCTCAGCGGGCGCGTGTTCAACGGATGCGACTTCTCGAAATCGGAACTCAGTGCGGCTGTGCTCAACAATTCGAAGTTCATCGGAGCGAACTTCCGCAAGGCCGACCTCTCGGAGTGCGAGGCGCGGGGAGTTGACTTCACCAGGGCCTCGTTCGTTGGCGCGAAATTCTATCGTTCCGAAATCGTCGGCTCATGCTTCAGAGAGGCATACCTCAACGCGGCGTGGATGCACGAGACGGATCTGCGTGGGGCAGACCTGTCAAGCGTGTGGTTCGGACCGGGTGGAACTTCCGGAACCGCTGTCCTCAAGGAGGCCAAGGTCCTCGGATGCAGGGTGGCCGGAGCCGGTGGCTGGGTCAGGGGGACCGTGGACGTCGGCACGGAAAGCGATCCCTGCATCATCGGTGGGCCAGAGCTCGCCGAGTGGTTCCGGGACAACGGGGCGCCGGATGTGAGAGTTGTAATCGGCGACGGCTGCACTATCGCTTGTCCGTAGGAGGAACGTTGTCACGAGTAGAATTCATTGAAGTTTCCACTAGCCCTGACGAAGTCGCTTCTGCATTGCGTGGATTCCCCGAAATGGTTCAGGAGTGGAGCAATGCTCCTGAAACCTTCGAGTTTCGGTTCGCATCCGGAGATGAACGCATCGGCGAGGTTGATGTGCACGTCGAAGAGGTCTTGTCAGGGCCGTACGGTACAGCCATAGATGTACTCTGGGTCACGTGGTCAGGGAGTCCCGAGAAGGTGCAGTTTATCTTCGACCTGATTTCCGAGAGAACGAAATGGGGGATTTATTCTCGTTTCGATGCGAACGACCAACCGCTCGTTCACAGGCCGCCCCAGGATTGATTGTTCCCCAGTCCGTTTTTCTGGCGGTCGGCAAATCAAGGGAAGTTAGTTATGAAGCGAAGTGGCAGGCCTTGGGAGGAAGCTGACGTCTGAACTCATCAGGGCTCCCGAGGCTGTTGGTTCGTGGGAGTGGTTCGTCGACACGGGTGAGAACGCAGATGTCTTCCAGCGCCTCTCCACGCTGGCAGTCGTCGCCGGGATCCTTGGTGGACGGCCTGGCTCCCGACCTCACCGACAGGATCGCCTGAGCCGCGTCAACTCTTTGGCCCATACATCCGCATGCTCGCGAGGTAGTTCGGGTCCAGGCAGTTGTCCCAGTCGTCGGCGCTGCGCTGCTCCCATTCGTACTCGTCGAAGTCGGTGTCGTACTCCATCTGCGTCCGGTGCACCACGCGCCCGCGCCAGAGGAGTTCCACGCACTCCGCGCGCGACTCCTTCGGGGTGCCGTGGTGGCCACGCTCCACGAAGCCGTGCAGCCCGCTCGGCTCCATCCTCACGATTTCCGCGTTCCAGTGGCTGGGAGTCGTCGGTGTGGCGAGACCGCCAGGGGCCACGTCCACGACCGGCGGATTCCACTCGACCTTCATCGAACACGGTCCCGCCTTCTCGATGTCGGTCCGGTCGTTCCCGGTCTGATAGCGGCCGGTGACTTCGGCACGCCAGGCACCGTCACCGAACGGTTGCCAGTGGACGAACTGCATGCCGAGGTCGGGAAGGTGCTCGGCGGCTCCTAGGACGCGGACCTCGTCGAACCCGTACCAGAACACACCGTGATCGGTTTCCCCTTCCTGCCCGTGGTGGGTGATGGTGTCCTGAAGACCGCCATCGTCGAAGAACCGCTCCCACATACAGGTGTATCGGCCATGGTGTTCGTTCCAGAAGTCGTAGACGCCGGGGTTCTTCATGCACCCGGCCTGGATGTCGAGAAGACTTCCGTCGGCTGCCAGCCGAACCGTCACCGGGACGTTGTAGGAGCCGCGCCCGTTGAGTACTCGGCTGATGATCTCTTCGGCCTCGCCGCGCTCGATCCTCCGGCCAGGTCGGGGGATGACGCGCAGGAAGTTCGTATAGATATTGGACACGAGCCTTCTCCTCGTGGGGCACCGGGCACTGTCGGAAAGGCGTCGCGTGGGCGCGCGGGGTTCGGAGGCCCGCGCGCCCGGGTGGATCAGCGCACGTCGCGCCTGGTGGTGCTCAGGAAGGCCCGCCACTCGACCGGACCAAAGGTCAGGGCACCCAGCTCCCGATGCTTGGTGTCGCGTAGGGCTGAACCTTCCAGCCAGTCTGCGACCTCGACGCAGTTGGAGGAAGCACTTGAGTAGGTGGAGGTGTGGAAGAGCGCCTCGTGCTGAGCGGGAAGCTGGTCCATGGGTCCTTGGCCTTCGTGGGTCAGGTGGGCTGCAAGAGGTTCTTGAGTAGCTGAACGGATTGCTTCTGCGAAAGCGCTACTCCGCAGAGGTGGGTGAATCTGGCTCGGTGGAGGGCTACCTCCTCCTTGCTTTCGAGGTAAGCGTTGCGGGCCGCGGACTCGGTGTAGACGATGGTCAAGTCGTAGTCACCAGCGAAGTCCATGATCACGAACGATCCGCCCATCCCTCCGTGCAAGCCGGATTGTAGCGGGGCGATCTGGATCGACGTCGTGTTGCTGGTGTCCTCGGCGACCTCGATCAGGTGCTCCACCTGCGGTTTGAAGGCTTCGGGTGTGCCCAGCAGGCGCTGTACGGCGGCTTCCTCGATCACGAACACCGCAGTGGGTGACGTATCGCGGGTGAGGATCTGCTGGCGCTTCATCCGTGCTTCAACCTTGGCTTCGACTTCTCCCGGAGTGATGAAGGGGTAGCCGAGAAGCAAGGCCGTGGCGTACTCGCGAGTCTGGAGTAACCCGGGGATGAACTCTGGTTCATAGGTGCTGATCTGGGAAGCTTCGTCCTCGAACGCGAGCAGCGCACCGTCGAGGGCATCTCCGTACTGGACCCACCAGCCGCGTTTCTTCGCGTCACGCATCAGGTTCTCCAGCGACTCTCGGTGGGCTGGTTCGGTCACCTCGTAGAGGTCGAGCAGTGCCCTGAGGTCCGTCAGGTTGCCTCGTGTCCAGCGACCGTTCTCGTAGTTGTGGACCTTGGTCTTTGCCCAGTCGAGTTCGGCGGCCACCTGGTCGAGTGTCAACCCGGCTGCTTCTCGGCCACGCCGCAGCTCACGGGCCAACTGGCGTTTGCCAACCGTGGGCAGTGGCGGCTGCTTCGCGGCCATCAGGCACCTCCTCAACGTTGGTCATGGCATGTCACAGCTGATATTAGTGCGAACTTCCATGAAATGAACCAGACATATCACGCAAAGTAACTTTGGACTTGAAAGTAGGAAGTTCATAGTTAACGATGGTCTCATGGATTGATCCGCCAGGGGCGCGGCTCTACAGGGTCGTTGGTCCGTGGCTATCACTGTGGAGGACTGTCATGGCTGGTGAACGGCGGGCACGCGAGGGAAGCAGTGGTATTCCGGCGGCTGAACTGGTGAGACTTCTGGAAGCCAGACACGGACTCAAGGCGGGGGAAGCCCCCGAGTCAGGGCGGGTCGTGGCCCAGCTCGGTGACCGCTCGGTGACGGTCGCCCTGGTGGACGGCCGATGGTTCAGGCAGCACGCCGCCCACGACGGCCGCAGCGCCCTTTCGCGCCTGCACCCCGTCGGTCACGAGTTCTCCGTGGCCCACTCGGTCGCGGCGGAGCTGATAGAGGCTAGGGCCGTCGAGTGAGCGAACCATCTCACCCCATAACCCCGTGGACCTGCCCCGCCTGCTGTCGCACCGAGAACGGCGGCCACAGAGCCCACACCCGTTGCCCGCGCGGCAACGCCCAGGACGACAGCGACGACCGCCCCGCTCTCGTCCATCCCCCGTTCGAGAGGCTCGCGGACTCCCCCCGCGTACCGCCTCCGGCCGGGCACGGAAAAGCCCTGGCGGGTGAAGTAACACCCCCAGGGCGCGGCCAGTCAGTATCAAACGTCTCCGAAGGAGCTCCCGGCATGTTCATTCTGCCGCGTAACCCCGAACCCGAGTGCACGCCCCCCGTTATCCACAGCCTGTGGAAACCGCGCCTCTATCCCGGGACCCTGGACACCACCGCGCGAGTGCGCGCCGACCTGCGACACGACCTGGCCAACACGCCCACCCTGCTCGGGCTGCCCGTCCTGGACCCGGACCTGGTCGACTCGATCGTGCTGTGCGCCAGCGAGATGTTCGCCAACGCCTGCGAGCACACCCGTTCCGGCGAACAGGACGGCCGGGTCATCCGCACCCTGACCCTGCCCGAGCAGCGCACGCTCCGACTCTCGGTCATCGACGACGGCTACCGCGACACCGGTACCCGCCCGCGCATCCCCCGCCAGCGCACCGAACGGGACTGGCACGAGGCCGAACGCGGCCGGGGCCTGCTGCTCATCCACCACCTCGCCGCGCGCTGGGGCACCCGACAGGTGGTCGGCTTCCCGTTCTGCGAGGGGCTCGGCACCGTGCTGTGGGCGGACTTCGACCTGCCCGCCGATCCCGACCCTCTCTCCGCCACTTCCACCGCTTCCGCCTCCGCAGCCAACGCCTCCGCCGCGTCTGCCCCGGAGGACGTCCGATGACCGCGCCCGTCCTCACACCCGCCGCACCCGCGCTCTCCTCGGACATGCGACGCGTCCTGGACGCGCCCCGGGGCCAGCGCTTCGGCCGCCCGGGGGCCCGGGCAGCGGACCGCACGGCCAAGCGTCCGGCGCCAGTCCCGTCGCCTCCGCTCGTCTCGCTGGGCCGGACCCCGCGCGAGCGCGAACTGCTCGCCCGGATGCCGGACACACCCCGGCTGCGCTACCGGCTCACCCACGGGGACGTGCCCGCCTGGATGATCGAGTCCGAGTCCCGGAAATCCCGCCCGCGCGAGGCCTCGTCCCCTGATCCGGAGCCCCGCCCCCGCCCGAGGCCCAGGCCCGGACCCGAGCGCGGGCCCGCCCCCGGCGACGGCCCCGGGCCCGAACCCCTGCCGGTTCCCCGGCCCCGGCGCGAGCGCACGCCTCCGCCGCCGCTGCCGCGCAGGTCGGACCGCCCCCGCCGCACAGCGAGCCACCGCAAACCCCGCCGCCGCCTGGGCTGGACGGTCGCGGGCTACGCCCTGGCCACCGCCGCCGGGGCCCTCGCCCACCACCTCGCCCAGTTACTGGCCTGATCAGCCAAGCGGGGTAACCGACCACCATGGAGGCCGCACCAATACGAGGGGCCCGGTGCGGCCACAAACGGCCAAAGCCCGGTGTCCGGGGGCCTGCGGATGATAGGTACGGGAAACGGAACGGGTAAAGGGATCACCAAACGGAAGATGCACGCATGGAGCCCTGGAAACGCTGGTGCGCGCGCACGATGCTCGGCGACAAGATAGCCAACCTGCACGGAGAGGGGTTCGAGGACTTCTTCCACCGCCTCATGCAGTTGGGCGAGCCAGGATTCTTCCCCGTCCGCACGACCAGAGGCGACCTCGGCGCGGACGGGCTGGTGATCAGCGGACGTAAACTCTACGCCTGTTACGGGCCCCAAGTGGTGGATGAGTACGAGGTCCGCCGCAAGTTCCGCTCGGATCTGGCCAAGGCCCTCAAGCACCGACAAGGCGACTTCGACACCTTCGTCTTCGTCCACAACCATCCGCGTGGAGTGGGGCCCCAGGTCACCCTGGCGATCTCGTCGGCCCAGGCCGAACAACCTTCGCTCAAGTTCGAAAACTTCGGCCTCGACCAGATGTTCCGCGTCCTCAGCAAGTTGGATGAGGAGGAGATCGAGGATCTCATCGGCCCCTTTCCGCTGCGGGACATGGTTACTGGTGTCGGAATGGCCGAACTGGCTCCGCTCCTGGAACACCTGTCCACGAGGAGGAAGCAGAGCCCCCTTCCGGGCAGCATCCCCGTTCCTCCGAGCCGCAAGCTGGAGTACAACCGTTTTAGCGACGCCATGCGGGGCTTTCTCCTGTTGAGCTTGCCCCAAGTGCCGCTGGTCGAGGACTACTACGAGGGATTGGCCGACCCGGTGGAGAGGGACGAGGTGGCGGCAGCCTTCCGACAGGAGTACCTGGAACTCGCCGAAGCCCACGACGACCCCGATGCCGTGGTGACGCGGCTCCAGTGGTACATCCTTGGCAACGAGGCCAAGGACCTGAAGGACCAGATTGAGGCCAACGTCGTGCTCATGTACTTCTTCGGTGAGTGCGAGATTTTCAGAGTGCCTCCAGAAGGCTGGCGGGCCGCTGACGAGGTCCTGGAAGGGGGAATCGCGTGATCGCACCGACCAAGGGTGTCGCGCCGCAGCGGGCGCTGCTGACCGTGGGCGCCCAGATCCTCATGGCGAGTGAGCGACAGAGCCTCACCGTCACCCAGGCCTGGCGCCGACTCCAGAAATGGCGTACCGAGAACGACCACAAGGCACCGGTTCCGTTCTGGTGGTTCGTCCTCGCCCTCGACGTCCTGTACGCGCTGGGGACCGTCGAACTCCGCGACGACATCCTCGTCTTCCGGGAGGCCTCACGTGCTGCGTGAACTGAAGGCCAGTGACCCTCGGTTCCGTACGGTCACCTTCCGTCCCGGCCTCAACCTGCTCGTCGCGGACCGCACGGACTTTTCCACCGACGAGGAGAGCCGCAACGCCGTCGGCAAGACGAGCATGATCGAACTTCTCCACTTCCTTCTGGGGGCTGACAGGACGCCGCTGGTCACCCGCAGGGAAAACAAGGAGACAGTGTTCGAGCTCGTCATGGACTGGCCCGTTCCCCACGGACGCCTCAGCGTGCGGCGCTCCGGCAGAGAACATGCGAAGGTTCTCCTCGACCCGGACATCCTCGGCCCCGAGCCCGACGCGCTCTTCCAGCGGGAGGGGACGGTCACCACTAAGGAGTGGAAGAGCGCCCTCGAACGGGAACTGTTCGGGATACGTGAGTCCGACAAGGCGCTCAGCGGCAGACTCCTTCTCAGCTTCTACCTCCGCAGAACCGAGAGGAACGGCTTCGCCGACGCCCTCAAACCCAACCCGCAGACCTCCCGTCACCTCGCCACCGCCAACCTGTGCTACCTGCTCGGGATGGACTGGGCGCTGGCCGCACGCTACGGCGAACTGTCCGACAAGGAGCAGACCCGGAGGAAGCTCGGGCAGGCGTCCAACGACCCGGTTTGGAAGGACATCGTTGGCAGGTCCGGTGACCTGCGCGGACAGCTCACGGTCGTGGAACGCCGTATCGTCGAGCTCAAGGACCAGATCGCCGACTTCCAGGTCGTCCCCGAGTACGAGGAGATCCGTCGTGAAGCGGAGCGGGTGAACTCCAGGATCCGTGCGTTGCGCGAGGCGGACGTCGTGGACCAGCGCAACCTCGCCGACATCGAGCGCTCGATCGAGGAGGCAAATGACCCCGGCCACGAGTACCTGGAGCGGGCTTACGCGGAGATGGGCGTGCTCCTCGGCGACCAAGTGCGGGCCCGGTTTGACCAGGTGGAGGAGTTCCACCGTGCGGTCGTACGCAACCGCAGACAATATCTGGACGAGGAGGCCGCCAGGCTGCGGGAGAAGCTCGCCGCGAGCGAGCGGGAGCGCGGGGAACTGGGCAACCGGCAGTCCGCGCTTCTGCACACGCTCAACGAGGGCGGAGCCCTGGACACGCTGACCGTCATGCAGGGTGCGCTGGCCAAGGAGCAGGCGCATCAGGAGTACCTCCAACGCAGGCTCGACGCCGCGAGGACCTTGGAGCAGAGCCGCCGCCAGATCGACCAGGAGAAAGCCGCCCTGGAGGAGGAGGTCCAGCGTGACATCGACGCCAGGCGGGAACAGGAACAACGGGCGAGCTTGCTGTTCAACCGGTTCGCTGAGCACCTGTACGGCGATGCCCGCGCTCCCTACCTGACCTTCCAGGCCAGGCGGAGCCATCTGGAGATCGAGCTCAAGCTCGAAGCCGACGACAGCACCGGTATCTCCAACATGAAGATGTTCTGCTTCGACCTCACCTGGGCGGTGATCGCCCATCGAGCGGGACGCGGCCCCGACTTCCTCGTCCACGACAGCAAGCTCTACGACGGGGTGGACGAGCGACAGGTCGCCCGAGCTCTGGATCTGGCCGCGCGGGTCACGAGGAAGGAGGGTATGCAGTACGTCGTGACGATGAACTCCGACGACCTCGCCAAGGCCCAGCGGATGGGATTCGACGCCGATCCGCACGTCATCGATCCCATGCTCAAGGACTCCGAGACCGGAGGACTCTTCGGGTTCCGTTTCTGAGTGAACAGGTAGTCGCGCCGATTCCGGCCCGGCAGCGGCACGGAAAACCGCTGGCCCGGGCCGCAGGAGACCGGCTAGGCTCCCGCCCGTGCCCGAATCGGATGACGTGGCCGCCTAGCGGCGGCCGACCCCAGAGTCCTCCCGCCGCATCAGCGACCGCGCCGGTGCGGCACCGCGTGCTGCCCGGCTCCGCCTTTGCGATGCCACGGAGCCCCTCTTGTCCACACGCGACCGCGGCGGGGTACTGCTCCTCGCCGTCCTGATCTCCACACTCACCTTCCCGCTGGCCATCACCGGCGCCTCGGTGGCCCTGCCCGCCGTCCGGGCCGAACTCGGCGGAGCGCTGACCGCCGCCCAGTGGGTCGTCAACTCCTACAACGCCTGCTTCGCCGCCTTCCTCGTGTGCGCGGGGTCGGTCGCCGACGCGGTCGGCCGCCGCCGGGTCTACGCCTTCGGCCTCGCCCTGTTCTGCGCCAGCGGTCTGCTGTGCCTGTTCGTCCGGGACGTCGCCGCCCTGAACCTGCTGCGCGCGGCGGGCGGCGTCGGCGCCGCGGCGGCGGTCGCCGGCGGCAGCTCGATGATCGCCGCTGCCTTCGAGGGCTCCGCGCGGGCCCGGGCCTTCGGCCTGCTGGGCACGGTGCTGGGCGCCGGTACCGCCTTCGGCCCGGCCGTGGCCGGACTGCTCGTCGAGAACCTCGGCTGGCGGGCCGCGTTCGCCTCCCCGGCCGCCGTGGCCGGGCTCGTCCTCCTGCTCGTGCCCCTGCTACCCGCCGCACGCGGCACGGGTCGGCCCGCGGACCGGCTCGGCGCCGTCCTGTTCACCTCGGCGCTGCTCGTGCTGATCACCGTCCTGGTTGAGGGCCCCGCGCGCGGCCTGCCGTCGGTGCTCACGGGACTGCTTCTGGCCGCGGTGTTGGCGGTCGCCTTCGTGCTCGTCGAACGCCGAGCCAGTGATCCCCTGGTGGACCTGGTCCTGCTGGCCAACCGCCGGTTCGTCGCCCACGCCCTGTCCGCCGCCGCGTTCATGGCGGTGCTCGTGCCCCTGCTCGTGTACCTGCCGTCGTACCTGATCGCCGTGGTCGGCCTGGGCGCGGGCCGGGCCGGACTGTGGCTGATGATGCTCACGCTGCCCACCCTTCTGCTGCCCGCACTGGGCGCGGAACTGGCCGCGCGCCTGCCCCACACCGCGGTCGTGGTCGGCGCCCTGTCGCTGTGCGCCGCCGGGGCCACGGGGCTGCTCGCGCTGGGACCCGACGCCACCCCGTGGCGGCTGCTCCTGCCGTTCCTGCTGGTCGGAGCCGGAGTGGGTCTCACCAACGGCGTCGTGGACGGGATGGCCATGGGTGCGGTGCCCGACGAGCGGACGGGCGTCGCGGCCGGGGTGTTCAACGCCTCCCGGATCACCGTGGAGACGGTCGCCCTCGCCGCGGTCGGGGCGCTCCTGGCCGCGCTCACCGGTGGGCGCCTGGAGGGCGAGCGGTTCACGGACGCGTTCCACGTCGTGGGCCCGGCCCTGGGCGGGCTCGCCCTCCTGGCGGCGGCCGCGGCCTGGTTCCTCGGGGCGCGGGGAACGGTACGGGGCGTCAGGGCGTGACGACGGTCCTGCCGGGAAGCGTCCCGGCGTCGCTGTCGGCGTGCACCTTCGGCAGGTGGGTGAGGGGGACCCGCGCCCCGACGTGGACGTGGAGCTCACCGGCGTCGACGAGGGCGACGAGCTCGGCGAGCTGGTCGGCGTCGCTGCGGGCGGAGACCCGTACGGTGCGCACCCCGCGCGCGGCGTCGGGCTCGGCCGGGGTGGTGGCGCTGACGAGCACACCGCCGTCCGCGACGAGCCCCACCAGGGCCGCGGTCTCCTCCGGCGAGGTGATCACCAGGTTCAGTACCGCGTCGTAGCGCTCACCGGCCGACTCGGTGAGGGGAGCGGCGGTGTAGTCGATGACGCGGTCGGCGCCGTAGCGCCGGACGCGGTCGGCGCTGCGGGCGCTCGCCGTCGCGGTGACGACGGCCCCGGCCCGCCTGGCGAGCTGCACGGCGTAGCCGCCGACCGCTCCTCCCGCGCCGTTCACGAGCAGGGTCTGACCGGCCCTGAGCCCGGCGTGTTCGAACAGGGACTGCCAGGCGGTCAGCGCGGACGAGGGCAGGGCCGCGGAGTCGGCCAGCTCGACGGTCTTGGGGGCGGCGGCCAGCACCTCGGCGGGTACCGCCACGTACTCGGCCGCCGCGCCGTCGGCGTCCATGGGGAGGAACGCCACGACCGCGTCGCCGGTGTTCCAGCCCCCGGCGCCGCCGCCGTTCTCGGCGACCGTCCCCGACACGTCGATGCCCGGCACGTGCGGGAGGGTCACCGGGAGCACCTGCCGCAGGTGGCCGGCGCGGATCGCCGCGTCGACCGGGTTGAAGGAGGTGCCGGCCACCCTCACCAGGACCTGTCCCGCGCCCGGGACCGGCCGGGGGACCTCCTCGTGGACCAGGACGTCGCTGCCGCCGTACTCGTGGTGGCGAACTGCCTTCATGTCTCGCTCCTCGTACTCATTTGCTTCGATTTCGAAGCATTTGTGGGCGTGTATATGCTTCGAGTTCGAAGCATATGCCCACCATATGTGCTTCGAAGTCGAAGCACCATGGTCAGGTCGGTGACTCCGGTCACATGGTCCGCACCGCTGCTTCGACGTCGAACCAACTAGCATGACGGCATGGCTGACACCGACACCCTGCACCGCCGGGAGCTGGAGACCTACTTCGCCCTGGTCGAGTCCGTCAGCCTGCTCCAGCACGCCATCGAGCAGCAACTGCGGGCCGAGGGAGACATCAGCTACGTCCAGTTCCAGCTCCTGGGCCGCCTCGCCGACTCCAGGGGCCGACTCACCATGACCGAACTGGCCGACGGCGTCGTCTACAGCCGCAGCGGCCTCACCCACCAGGCCGGACTGCTGGAGAAGGCCGGACTGATCACCCGCGGGCCCTGCCCCGACGACCAGCGCGCCACCCTGGTCACCATCACCGAGGCGGGTCTGGCCCGGGTCGCCGCGGTCATGCCCGGCCACATCCGGGTCGCGCGCCGCCTGCTGTTCGATTCCCTGTCCGAACGGGACCTGCGCGCTCTGGGCGACATCATGACCCGGGTCCGCGACCACATGCGCGAGGAGCCGCCACGCTCGGCGGCTCCCCGCCGGGGACGCCGATCCGGGGACGCGGGAGAGCCGCCCAAGCCCTGAACACCGGCGCCCCCGTGCGGGAGGACCGCACGGGGGCGCCGACGCGCGCCGGGGCGGGCGCGGGCGCCCGCCCCGGCCCCACGGTGACCGCTACCCGGCGAGGTCCTCCTCGTCGGGGCGCGCCGAGTCGGGGCTGAGCGGGTCGTGTCCCACCGACATCAGCCGGTGCCGCCACGCCGCGTCTTCGCGGTGCGGGTCCGCCAGCTGGCCGCGGACGTACTCGGTCACCTCGCGCATCAGCTCGACGTCGGCCTCCGTCACGTCCACACGGCGCTTGTTCAGCAGGTTCACGACCGCCTCGCCCCTCCGGGACACCGTGTGCCCCGGTTCGGTGCGGAAGGCGTCCTCGCCCGAGGCGTTCGTGAGCAGCCACTCGCGCAGCTGCTCCCCGGTCATGTTCACCACCGCGTGGAACTCCTCCCACGCCTCGTCGACGGCGGGATCGTGCTCGGCCATGCTCTTCCCCCTCGGTTTCGACTTCGTTGCTGGTCAGGCCCGTCGGTGCGCTCCCCGTGCGACCGCGTAGCCCGCGGCTCCCACCGCGAACCCCGCGGCGCCCAGCAGGGCCACGGTGCCGCGCCGCTGGCTCAGTTCCTGGAGCAGGCTCGACTCGCGCGACTCGTCGTCGAACTCGCCGTGCGCGCCGAAGTCGTGCTCGTCGTCCATGGGACGGAACAGGTTGTCGCGCGCGGGCGGATGGGCGTCGCGCACCTGGCTCTTTCGTCCGGTCAGCCCCAGCTGCCAGTCGAGCACTCTCGGCGCGAACCGCTGGCCCAGGACGGTGGCCACCGTCGAGATCCCCACCCAGTACCGGCGCCGCCTCGGGTGCTCGGCACCCCAGACGATCGCCCGGGCCGCGACCTCGGGTTGGTACACGGGAGCCACGGGGCGCGGGCGGCGGCCGTCCAGGTGCGCGCGCGTCCAGGTGAACTGCGGGGTGTTCACCGCGGGCAGGTGCACCTCCGTCACCCGGACGCCCGATCCGCGGTGGATCAGCTCGGCCCGTACGGAGTCGGTGAACCCGCGTATCGCGTGCTTGGCTCCGCAGTACGCCGCCTGCAGGGGGATGCCGCGGTAGGCCAGGGCCGACCCGACCTGCACGATCACCCCCCGGTCCCGGGGCAGCATGCGCTCCAGGGCGGCCTGGGTGCCGTACACGTAGCCGTGGTAGCAGACGTCGGTGACCCGGCGGTACTCCTCCGGCTCCACCTCCATGAACGGCGAGATGACCGTGGCGAGCACGCAGTTCACCCACACGTCCACCGGCCCCAGTTCCGACTCGACCTGGGCCAGGGCCCCGCGCACCGCCTCGGCATCGCTCACGTCGACCCGCAGCGGCAGCGCGGTCACGCCCTCGGCGCGGGCCTCCTCCGCGGCGGCCTCCAGCCCCGTCTGCCCCCGCGCGAGCAGCGCGACGGTGTACCCCCGCCGGGCGAACTCGCGCGCGGTCGCCCTTCCGACGCCCGCGCTGGCTCCGCTGACCACCGCGATCCGGCCGTTCGGTCTCCCGGCCACCTCGGCCACCCCCACACGGGTCGACACAGCCGCTTCCGGCCCTTCGCCCCCTCCGCTACCCGCGAGCGCCACCCGGTATGTACATGCTGCGGCAAGCTTCTGAGCTGTCGTTTCGCCGGGGGCGCCCCGGGGCAGTCGCACATGAGGGGTTCCCGGGAACACGACACGACTCGGAGGTGCGGATGGCACAGGGCGCCGCGAGCATCGGCGACCACGGCTTCCTCTCGGACTGCCACACCGCCGCTCTCACCACACCCGACGGCACCGTCGACTGGCTGTGCGTCCCCCGGTTCGACGGACCCGCCCTCGTCTCGGGAATCCTGGACCCGCGCGGAGGCGGGTGGACCCTGGAGGTCGAGGGGGCGAGCCCGGCCGGACGCGCCTACGTCGACGACACGCTCGTCCTGGAGACGCTCTGGCGGGGCACGGACACGGAGGTGGCCGTCCGCGACCTGCTCGCGGTGCGAAGGCCGCGGGAGGGCGGGGCGGGCCTGTACCGGGAGGGCTTCCTCCTGCGGGTCGTCGAGTGCCGCTCCGGGAGCACGTCCGTGCGATCGCGGTTCGACGCCAGGCCCGACTTCGCGCGTGCCGAACCCGTGTGGGAACGGGTGGACGGCGGCCTGCGGGAGGCCTCGGGGCCGATGCTGTCCGGTTCGCCCGCGCCCGCGCTCGCACGGGACGGCGTGCCGGAGTACCGCGTGGAGCTGGCTGAGGGGGACACCGCCGTGTTCGCCCTGGACTACCTGGAGGGCGGGCGCCGCGTCGGCCTGGGGGAGGGGCGGGCGCTGCTGCGGGAGACCCTGGACGCCTGGCGGGAGTGGTCCCGGCGGACCGACTACGACGGGGTCGGCGCCACGCACGTGCGCCGCAGCGCCCTCACCCTGCGCGGCCTGCTCCACGAGGAGAGCGGCGCCCTGATCGCCGCGCCCACCACGTCCCTGCCCGAGTGGCCGGGAGGTCCGCGCAACTGGGACTACCGCTACGTCTGGCACCGCGACGCCGCGCTCGTCGTCCTGGCCTTCCTGCGGCTCGGGCACGCCGAGGAGGCCGGGCACTACCTGCGCTTCCTGCTGCGGATGTGCGGCCAACCGATCGACTGGATCCCTCCGGTGCAGGCGGTCGACGAACAGCCGCCGCCCGGGGAGGAGACCCTGGACCACCTCGCCGGACACGCCGGGTCCAGACCGGTCCGCGTCGGCAACGACGCCTACTCGCAGCACCAGCTGGACGTGTACGGGCACGTGCTCGACGCCGCGCTGTCCTACGAGGAGGCCACCGGCGGGCTCGGGCGCGGGGACGTCGAACAGCTCTCCTCGATGGTCGACGCGGCGTGCCGGATCTGGCGCGAACCGGACGACGGCATGTGGGAGGTGCGGTCGCGGCCGCGGCACTGGACGAGTTCCAAGGTCTACGCCTGGGTGTGCCTGGACCGCGGGGTCCAGCTGGCCACCGAGTCCGGCAAGGCGGGTGACGACGTCCCGTTGGACGAGTGGCGCAAGGAGTTGGACGCCGTGCGCCGGGATGTCCTCGACCGGGGCTACGACGCGGAGGCCGGGACCTTCACGCAGTCCTACTGCTCGTCCCACGTGGACGGGTCGCTGCTGCGGATCCCGCTCCTGGGCTTCCTGGAGGGGACCGACCCGCGCGTGCTCGCGACCCTGGAGCGGGTGGACGCGGAGCTGGGCGGAGAGGGCGGACTCGTCCGCAGGTACGACCCCGAGACGACCGACGACGGACTGGGCACCCCGGAGGGCGCCTTCCTCCTCTGCTCCTTCGACATGGTCTCCGCCCTGGTGCTCGCCGGGCGGACCGAGGAGGCGCGGCGGAGGTTCGAGGAACTGTGCGGGAGCTCTGGAGAGCTCGGACTGCACGCGGAGGAGATGGCCGCCGACGGCACCATGCTGGGCAACTTCCCCCAGGCCTTCACCCACCTCGCGCTGATCGAGGCGGCGGTCAACCTCGACCAGGCCGGGGACGGGGAGGCGCTGCACTCGTGGGTGCGCGACAGGTCGGGCGGCGCGACACGACGAAGGAGGACCGGAGCAGATGGCTGACCACAACACCACCGGGGACATCAAGGAGACGATCCAGGAGGAGGCGGAGGCCTACCGGGGCGACAGCGACCAGCCCCTCTTCGGGTACACGGCCGTGGCCTCGGGCTACCTGGCACTGGTGGGGGTCGGGCTGCTCGCCGCGCGCCGGTTCCGGGGCAGGCGCAGGGCCGAGAGCGTGGGCCCGTGGGACCTGGCGCTGATGGGGCTGACCACGCACAAGCTGTCCCGGATGCTGGCCAAGGACGCGGTCACCAGCCCGCTCCGGGCGTTCTTCACCCGCTTCCAGGGGGTCTCGGCCCCGGCGGAGCTGGCCGAGGAGGTACGCGGCCAGGGCGCCCGCCGGGCGGTCGGCGAGCTGATCACCTGCCCGTTCTGCACCGCGCAGTGGATCGCCACGGCCTACGCCTTCGGCCTGGTGTTCGCCCCCGGGGTGACCCGGGGGACCGGGGCGGTGTTCAGCGCCGTGGCGGTGTCCGACTGGCTCCAGTTGGCGTACGTGCGCCTCCAGAAGGCCCAGGAGTAACGCCGCCGCCCCCTGGAGCCGGTGCCGCCACGCCCCGGCGGCCGGTGGGCACCGGCTCCGCTCGGGCGTGGCGCCGTGACGCGCGGGGCACCGCGTCCGGTTCGACCGGGAAGACCCGCCGGGAACCTCCTCCGCGGTGGCCCTGTACCTGCGGCGCGTCCCGACCGTCGGACCTCTCCGAGGTGCGGGTAGGAGCGCCGCACCACACCGGCGGCCGTTCCGGCCGGTCTCCCCGGGGCACCGTGCCGGTCCCGGACACCCCGGGCCGGAGCACGGAGAGCACGTCGTAGAGGCGGGGGCGGGCGACCGGCCGGTCGCCCGCCCCCGCCTCCCCGCTGTCAAGACCGGTGGCGCTTTCCCCGTCCCCCGTGCTTCCCGTGGTCACCGTGCTTCCCATGACCACCGTGAACCCCGGGGCCGTCGTCGTCCGCGTGCTGCCCGTGGCTGCCGTGACCGCAGTGGCTTCCGTGTCTCCCGCGCTTCCGGCGGTCCCGACGGCCTCCGCGCCCTCGGTGGCCCCCGCAGCAGCACCTCTCCTCCGCGTCGTCCCCGGAACCCCCGGTTCCGGCCACCACGCTCTCGGGCGGCTCCCCGACCATGAGCCCGAAGACCACGTGGTCGACCAGGAACGCCCACCGCTCCCGGGGCCGGTGCCTGCGCGCGTGGGCGAGGCCGAGCGCGGGGGCCACGGCCAGCTCGTACGCGCTCCAGACCGCCACCCCGAAGACCGGACCGGTCAGCCGCCACCGCCTCACCCGGCGCGGCAGCAGCGCGAAGACGGTGCCCGCCGCCGCCCCGTACCCCCAGTGGGCCAGTTCGATCGCGGCCTTCCTCCGCTCCGGGGGGACGCTCTCCAGCAGGGCGGGCACGCCCTCCGCCAGAACGGCCTCGGGCGGTGTGCGCCGCACGAACCCCGTTCCGACCTCCACCTGCCGCATACCGCTCATGGCCATCGCACCCGCGACACCCCGCACGGCCCCCCGCAACCACGGGTGCTTCGGAGGCGAATCCGACTTCCTGCCCATCTCCCGGCTCCCTTCGCGCGCACACCCTTGCGTGTACCTCCCTGACCGCCCCGCGGCGTCTCCACACGCCTCGGCGGGGGAGTGGGTTGAAGGCGGGGGCCCTGGGTAGTTGTGGCGACCACATGACCGGAGCCGAGGAGGCCGTTCGGGGGTAGGCATGGAGGCCCGCAGGGGCACGGACGTGGTCGGAAGCGCGTCGATGGCCTGGTGGCACGTGCCCGGACAGGGGCCGCCGGTGGTCTGCGTGCACGGCGCGGGGATCTCCTCCCGCCAGACGCTGCCCGTGGTCAGGGCCCTGGAGGGGAGGATGCCCGCCTGGGCCGTCGACCTGCCGGGGTTCGGCGCGAGCACCGCACCCGACCACGCGCCCACGGTCACCGGACTCGCGGACTCCCTCCTGGCGTGGCTCCGCGTCCGCGGGATCGAGCGGCCCTGCCTGCTCGGGCTCTCCCTCGGAACGCAGGTGGTCGCCGAGGCCGCGGTGCGCGCGCCCGACGAGGTCGGGACGCTCGTGCTGGCCGGGCCCACGACGGACCCCGGGGCGCGCTCGCTGCCCGAGTTGGCCGCGCGCCTGCTGCGCGACGGCATGCGAGAGGACCTCTCCGTGATCCGCTCCGTCGTGGCCGACTACTGGGACGCGGGGCCGCGCAGGGACGTCCGCAGTCTTCTGGCCAGCCGCGAGCACCGGACCGAGACGGTCCTGCCGAGGGTGGTGCAGCCGACCCTGGTCCTGCGCGGGGGCGAGGACCCGCTCTGCCCAGGGACCTGGGCTCGGGAGGCCGCCCGGCTGCTGCCCCGGGGGCGGCTGGTGACCCTGCCGGGACAGCCCCACGCGCTCACCGCCGCCGCCCCCGGGCGGGTCGCCGACCTGGTCGAGGAGTTCGCGCGGGAGACGGCACGAGACCGGAGGGCGGAGGCCGGATGGTCGCCGAACGGCTGAGGAGGGCCGCGGCCAACGCCCGTGAGGTGCTGCGCCGGATCGTCGAGCGGCGCGGCTACGAGCGCGAGACCGCGGTCATCATCGCCAAGTGCGTCATCGCCTCCACCGGGGCCTGGGCCCTGGGCGCGCTCATGGTGGACTCCGCCCAGGTCGGCTTCGCCCCCTTCTCCGCGCTCCTGGTGGTGCGCCCCAGCGTGTACGGGTCGGTGCTCCAGTCCCTGCGCTACGTCCCCGCGGTCTTCCTCGGTGCCCTGATCGCGGGTCTGACCGGACTCACCGTCGGGCTCAACGTGTGGTTCTTCGCCCTGGCCGTGCTCGTCGCGATGATCGCGGGGCAGTTCACGATCTTCGGCGACCAGGGCAAGCAGATACCCGTGGTGGCGTCGTTCGCGCTCGCGGGAGGTACCGCGGGCAGCCCCGTGGACCTCGGAACGCTGCTGCTCATGGTGCTGGTGGGGGCCGGGGCCGCGGTCGTGACGAACACGGTCTTCGCGCCCGCCATCCGCTTCCGCGACGCCGAGAGCGCCGTGCTCGACTTCACGGACGGCCTGCGCGACCTCAGCCGGGAGATGGCCGAGGCGCTCCGCGAGGGCGGCGAGGGGCTCGCGGACGCCGGCTACTGGGCCCGGGTCGCGCAGGGGTTCGACAGCACCGAGCGCAACGCCCGGGAGTCGGTCTCACAGCAGGAGTACCGGGCGCGCCTGAACCCGCGTCGGCTCCTGGCCGGTCCCTCACCGAAGAGGGCGCCGAAGGCCTACTACGGCTGGATCCTCGCCCTGGGCCGGTCCGCGCGCCACCTCCAGTCCCTCATCCGCACCCTCCGCGCCGCCAGCGGAGGCCGGTCGCGCTTCCCCGAGCCGAGCGACGCCTTCCTCCGTGAGTTCTCCCCCCTCCTGGAGGCGGCGGCGGACGCCTTCGACGCCGTCCACCAGGCCGGGGAACCCGAGCGCGACACCGTCTCCGCCGACCTGGACTCCTGTCTGGAGGGGGGACTCCGGCGCATCGACCGGGTGCGGGAGCACATGAGCGAGGACTGGGACTCCGAACGCTGGCCCGTGCACAGCGCGCTCCTCACCGACCTGGAGCGCCTGTTCGAGGAGTTGCGGGAGGGGCACGAGAACAGCGAGGAGGGGACGTCGGGCGGTACGGCGGGGTAACGGTCCCGACAGGGGGAAGGGAACCGGCATGGAACCTTCAGCGTGCGCGAGCGCGGCGCTCCGCGCCGCCGCCGTCCTGGGCGCCCTCGTCCTCCTCACCGGGTGCGGAGCCCAGGGGATCACCGGCGGCGCGGAGGGGGACGGGGCGGGCGGAACGGACGGCCGACCGGAGCCGGGCGGGCAGGACGGCTCCGCCGGTGCCGACCCCGGCCGACCGGAGGAGGTCACCGCGGGCCTGGAGGTGCCGTGGGGACTGGCCTTCCTCCCCGACGGCTCCGCCCTGGTCGCCCAGCGCGACTCGGCGGAGGTCGTCCGCGTGTCCCCCGACGGCTCGGTCGCCGACGTCGGCACCGTCGAGGGGGCCGCGCCGAACGGCGAGGGCGGTCTGCTCGGGCTGGCCGTGCACCCGGACTTCCCCGGGGAACCGTACGTGTACGCCTACCACACCGCGGCCTCCGACAACCGGATCAGCCGAATGGAGTACGACCCCGAGAGCGGCGACGGGGGCTTCGGGGACGCCGAGGTCGTCCTCGACGGCATCCCCTCCGCCTCGTACCACAACGGCGGCCGGATCGGGTTCGGCCCCGACGGCCTGCTGTACGTCGGCACCGGGGACGCGGGCAGGGAGGGCCTGTCCCAGGACACCGGTTCGCTGGGCGGCAAGATCCTGCGGATCACCGCCGACGGGGACCCGGCCCCGGACAACCCCTTCGGCAACCCGGTCTACAGCTACGGCCACCGCAACGTCCAGGGCCTGGCGTGGGACGACGAGGGCAACCTGTACGCCACCGAGTTCGGGCAGAACGAGTTCGACGAGGTCAACCTGATCGAACCGGGCGGCAACTACGGCTGGCCCGAGGTGGAGGGCGCCGGGGGAGGCGACGAGTACGTCGATCCCCTGCTGACGTGGAGACCCGCGGAGGCCTCGCCCAGCGGCGCGGCGGTCGCGGGCGGCTCCCTGTGGGTCGCGGCGCTGCGCGGCGAACGCCTGTGGGAGGTGCCGCTCACCGGTGACGGCGGCGTGGGCGAGCCGGTGGACCACCACCAGGGGGAGTACGGCCGCCTGCGCACGGTGGTGACCACCCCCGGCGGCGACGCGCTGTGGCTGGCCACCAGCAACCTCGACGGGGTCGGGGAGCCGGTCGAGGGGGGCGACAGGATCCTGCGGGTGCCGCTGGAGTAGGCGCCCCGGCCGCCCCGCCCACCGGTGTGCGCCCGCGCACCCGGGCGGGATCCGGCGTTCCACGCGGGGCCGGGCGTTCCGTGCCGTCCCTGGTCGGCCCGCGCTGTTCCACGCCGTTTCCGCCAGCGCCCGACGTCCCGCGTTCCCGTCGGCCCACCCGGTCCGCGACGGGTCAACCCGTCGTCCCGCACGGGCGCTCCGGAGGGATTCCACGTCGCTGAACAGCACAAAAGGGAGTAGTAACGGTAAACATCCGTTTTCGTGCCCTCCTCGCGGGCACGGGCCGGACATGTCCTCCTCAGACTTACCAGGTAAGGCACGGCGCTCCGCCAAGGACGCCCGGGCGGCGGGACGGCGCGCGGGACGCCAGGCGGCCCACAGCACCTGGCTGCGCAGGCTCGCGGGTGTGGGCTTCGCCGCCACGGGCCTCCTCTACCTCATCATCGGCTACCTCGCCCTGCGCATCGCCTTCGGCGACAGCGGCGGCCAGGAGGCGGACAACAGCGGCGCCCTCCAACTGGTCGCCCAGAACACCGGCGGCATGCTGCTGCTCTGGGTCGCGGCGGCAGGGCTGGTGGGACTCACCGTGTGGCAGGCGGTCTACGCCGTCGTGGGCCTGGAGAGGGCCACCAGACGCATCGCCTCCGGCGCCCGAGCGGTGGTCTACGCCGTGCTGGCCTCCAGCATCGCGGGCTTCCTGCTGGGGCAGGGGTCTCCCCAATCCCAGGACAGCCGGTCGGAGGCGCTGACGGCCCAGATCATGGCGCTGCCCTTCGGCCGGTTCGCCGTCGGCGCGGTGGGCTGCGGCGTGATCGCCGTTGGCCTGTACCAGATCTGGAAGGCGGTGACCCGCCGCTTCACGCAGGAGCTGACGCTCGGCGCGCTCACGCCGCGACGGCGCAGGGCCGTCGTCACCATCGGCGTGCTCGGCATCGGTACCCAGGGCCTGGTCCTGGCCGCGGTCGGCGTCTTCTTCCTCCAGGCCGCGATCGCCTTCGACAAGGACCAGGCGGTCGGGCTGGACGGTGCGCTGCGGGCCTTCTCCCAGACCCCGGCCGGGCCCTGGGCGCTGGTGGCCGTCGCCCTGGGCGTCGCCCTCTACGGCGCCTACTGCTTCTGCCAGGCGCGCTGGCAGCGCTGAATGAACCCCCGGACATACGGACGGGGCCCCACGCTCTCCTGAGGGGCCCCGTCCTCCAAGGGGGGTCTTACGGCGTGGGCGGGCGCGCCGTCGTCGCCCCGCCCACGGGTCAGCCGCAGACCGAGCCGTTGAGTGAGAACCTCGCGGGCACGGCGTTCGCCCCGGACGCCAGGGTGCCGATGAAGCCGAACGTCACCTCGTCGCCGGGCTCGATGGTCCCGTTCCAGTCCGCGTTCACGGCGGTCACCGCGTGCCCGGCCTGCTCCAGCGCGCTGCTCCAGTGGCGCTCCACGGTCTGGCCGCCGGGGAAGGACCACACCAGCTCCCAGCCGGTCACGGGCTCGTCACCCGTGTTGCGGACGGTCACCTGGGTGTTGAAGCGGTCGTGCCACTGGCCGTGGACCACGTAGTCCACCTCGCAGGAGGACCCGGCGGGCAGGGAGGCGTCGCCCTGGTCGGCGACGAACCCGGACACCCAGGCCAGCGTGGAGTTCCAGTTGATGGTCAGCTCGTTGGTCGCCCACGAGTCGATGTGGTCGATGTAGCAGAACTGGGGGGCGCACCCGTCCAGGTTGGACTGGGCCACCGGGTCCCAGGTGCCGGTGTCGGAGTTGGGCCCGCCGGACAGGGTGCCCTCGGGCGGGTTGGGCAGGCGCGGGTCGAGCTGGTGGGCGTACCAGCGGCTGTGCTGGTTGACCGCGTCGTTCTCGCCGTACCCGGTCACGTACGACTGGTTCAGGGCGTTGCGTCCCAGGATGTAGTCCATGCCCTCCAGGACCGCGTCGCGGAAGCGCGTGTCACCGCCGACGTCGTAGGCGGTGGCCATCACCACCATGTTGTTGAGCACGAGGTTGTTGGAGCCCCAGGCGAAGACCCCGCCCTCGGGGTCGTAGGCCAGCCCGTAGGGGTGTTCCGAGACGTCGGCCAGGTACTGCTCGGCCCCCTCCACGACGGAGGCGCGGACCTCGTCGCGCCCGTCGAGCCCGCTCGGCACGGTGGCGAGCTGGAGGCGGCCCAGCGGGGCGGTCCAGCGCCAGTCGAACCCGGCGGAGGTGAACACGTCGGCGGTGTGCAGCTCCGACGAGACCACCGCCTCCTCGTAGTCGCCGTGACCGGTGGCCAGGTAGAGCTCCGCGGCGGCCCAGTAGAACTCGTCGGCCACGTTGTCGTCGTCGTAGGCGCCGCCGCCCTCGCCGCCGACGGTCGCGTGGCGCTCGGGCTCGGCCACCGCGGCGTTCCAGGCGGTCTCGGCCGCCTCCAGGCAGGTCGCGGCGAAGTCGGCGTCGTGGGGGGCGAACACGCGGGAGCACTGGGCGGCGGTCGCGGCCAGGTTCAGCGTGGCCGCCGTCGACGGAGGGTGCAGGTAGCGGGGCTGGGGGTCCTCGGAGGGCAGCAGGGGCAGGCCGGTCCAGCGCTCGTCGTGGACCTTGTGGTGGGCCATCCCCGCGAGCTCCTCGCCCTCGGGGACCTGCATGGACAGCAGGAACTCCATCTCCCAGCGGGCCTCGTCCAGGACGTCGGGCACGCCGTTGTCCCGCTCGGGCACGGACAGGGTGGAGTCGGCGACCCTGGCGGGGTCGCCGGTGGGCGCGGTGTGCGCGCGCTCGTAGACGCTCATCAGCTGGTGGACGGAGATGCCGCCGTTCACCACGTACTTGCCGTGGTCGCCCGCGTCGTACCAGCCGCCGGACACGTCGAGCGAGTAGTCGCACGGGGCTGAGGGGTGGCAGGTGACGTCGGTGTCGCCCTGGTTGGGCTCCACGCCCGCGTGCCCGGCCTCGCGCCCGTACCCGGGGGCGAATTCGTCGAGGATCTCGATGCCGCTGCGCTGGGTGTAGTAGAAGTCCAGGGCGTCCGTGGCCAGGGCGGCGTAGGGGTCGGCGGTGATGCCGAAGGGGTGGCTGGTCTCGCCGTCGGCGGTCAGGGTGTAGCCCTCGCCCGTCCCGGTGAAGCCGCTGAAGTCGACGGTGTGCACGTTCTGCCCGGAGGACTCGTCCAGGCCGCGGGGCACGGTGTCGCCCTCGGCCACGACCGCGCCCCCGGCGTCGGCCAGCCGCCAGGGCAGGGCCTCCTCGGCGTCAGTGACCACGGTGGCGTTCTTGGGGCCCTGCGGAAGGTAGCCGACCTGGTTGACGCGCACGCGCGGGCCGGTGTCGGGTTCGTAGACCGGGGGTTCGGCACCGCCGAGCAGAGACACGTCGTCCAGGCAGAAGGTCCAGTCCTCCTCGGCCCCGCCGATCTGGAAGGCGACCTGGGCGTCGGCCATCTCGGCCGACGCGGTGAAGACGTACTCGTAGCCGGTCGCCGTCGCGGTGAGCACGGGGCGCTCGTCCAGTTCGGTGCGCCAGGGGTCGACGGGCTCCTGGATCAGCGCGCGGACGGGCAGGCCGTCGGCGCCGGAGGCGGTGAACGTGAGGGAGTAGGACTCCCCCGCCACGAGGGGGATGTCGTTCTGGCCGACGATCTGGTCCCACGGGTCGCTGGTGCCGCCGGGGACCGCGACGCACAGGGCTCCGTCCTCGCTGACGGCGAGGTCGATCCCCTCGGTCGCCCACCAGCCGGTGGTGCCGTCGGTGAAGTCGCCGTTGGTGATCTGCTCGACCGGTTCGTCGTCGGCCTGGGCGGGGGAGGCGACGAGCAGGCTCGTGCCCAGTGCGGCTGCGGCGCCGAGCGCCGCCGCGCGGTTTCTTCGTGCCGGACTCAACGGGGGGTCCTTCCGCTGGGGGGTAAGCGGCCGGAAGCACTGGGAGCGCTCCCAATAGTATGACCATTGTTGTGTCGTGTATCACAGCTGTCAATGGGGGCAAACGCACGAACCAGCGGGCGGCGAAGGAGGCGGGACACATCCGCAGCGGAGCCGGTGGCCAGCGGGGGCGGGCGGACGCGGGCGGGCCCGGCTCCGGGGAGCCGGGCCCGCCACCGGCGTCAGTCCTTGAGCAGCCCCGCCGCGATGACCTCCCCGACCAGGGCGCGGCGCACCTCGTCGGCGTCGCCCGTGTGCCCCAGGTGGCCCGTGGCGGCGCGCAACTGCGCGCGGACCGCCTCCACCACGGCGTCGCTGCGCAGCACCTCGGCGACGGGGGCCGCCTCGACGGCCTCGTTCCACTTGCGCAGGGTTTCCAGCCGTCCGCGGTCGACGGCCTCACGGGTGATGTGGAACAGGGCGTCGATGTTGCGCTGGTAGGCGTCGGCGTCGGTCAGGTCGACGTCGATGACCTCCACCGGCCGGTTGCCGCCGTCGTCGTCGGGGCGCAGGTGGTAGACCTTCCAGAGGCGGCCGTTGGTGAGGATCACCCACTCGGCGCCCTCCTCGACGGCCAGGCGCCGGGACACCTGGATGTTGCGCTGGTCGAGCCCCTGGCCGACCCGGCGCACCTCCACCGGCGCGAACAGCTTGCCGTCCAGCACGATCGCGTAGTCGATCGAGTCCCCGCTGGTCCGGTACTCGGTGGTCATGTCCTGGTACTTGCTGAAGTTCAGTCCGACGCTGAAGAAGTCGGCGACGAGCATGCGGGTGTCGCCGTCGTTGGCGTCGCGCTCCAGCAGGTCGGCCAGCGGCCCCGAGAGGCGGTCGACCGCCGCCGCGACCCGACCCCGGACCGAGGCCTCCCAGCTCAGGGTGGTGCTGGTGAACTCACTCGTCCTGGTCATGACCTGGGTGTCTTCAGCGTCCATGAACGTCCGTTCCCGTGTGTGTCGAGGAGCCCCGCCGTACGGCCTTCGCCGGGACCGGAGGAGCGGGTTGCAGGGGGGAGGAATCCGGCCACGATGCTACAACTCACGCCGCTGACCGGGCGCCTCCGGGACTCCGGAGGAGGACGGCCGCCCCCTCCGTTCCGTGAGGGGTGGAACAGATGGGACGGAAGGAACAACGGACATGTTGCGGTACTAGACTGGCGCGGCTCTCGAACCCCCCTGTAGAACAGGAAAACGTTGGCTTCCCGCTGCCCCTACGCCGAACTCCACGCCCCCGAGTTCCACGCCGACCCGCACGACGTCTACGCGCGGATGGCCAAGGAACACGGCTCCGTCTTCCCCGCCGAGATCTCACCCGGGATCAGCGCCTGGGTGGTCGCCGACTACGCGCTCATCACGGCCTGGTGCAGGGACACCCGCACCTTCCGGCGCGACTCCCGGCTCTGGCGCGACTGGTCCGAGGGGCGCGTCCCCGACGACGCCCCCGTGGCCGCGATGATGGCCTACCGCCCCAACCTGCTCTTCGCCGACGACGACGCCCACGCCCGCCTCAAGCGGTCGGTGGTCGACTCCCTGGGCCGAGTGCCCGAGAGCCGCGTCGGCGAGAGCACCCGCCGCCACGCCGACAGCCTCATCGACGCCTTCGTCGAACGCGGCAGCGCGGACCTGGTTCCGGAGTACGCCCGCCTGCTGCCGCTGCTGGTGCTCTGTGACCTGTTCGGCTTCTCGCGCGAGGTCGGCGAGCGCGTCCTGACCTCGCTCGTGGACCTGTGGGACGGCAACGACGTCGTGCGCGCCAACGCCGAGTACGAGCGCGCCCTGTCCGACGCCATCTCGCACAAGCACGCGTCGCCGGGGGAGGACATCACCACCTGGCTGCTCCAGCACCGGGCGGGGCTCACCGACGAGGAGATGCTGCACCAGCTCGTCGTGACCATCGGCGCCGGCGCCGAGCCGACCGCCAACCTCATCACGGCCGCCACGCACACGATCCTCACCGACCCCGAGGTGAGCCGGGCCCTCAACGGCGCCCTCGTCGGGATCGACGAGGTGGTCGAGCAGGTCCTGTGGCGCGAGCCGCCCATCACCAACTACCCGGTCCTCTACCCGGTGCGCGACGTCGAGATCAGCGGCGGACGGGTCATCCGCAAGGGGGAGCCCATCCTCCTCGGCTACGCCGCCGCCCACACCGCGATGGCCGAGAACGGGCCCGACATCGAGCACGTCACCCGCGCCCACCTGGCCTTCGGCGTCGGCCCGCACCGCTGCCCGGCCCACGGGTTCGCCCAGGCCATGGCCCAGGTCGGCGTCGAGGTCCTCACCAAGCGCCTGCGCGGCCTGCGCGTGGCCGCCCCGGTCCCGCACTGGCGCGTCTCCCCGTTCGCGCGGGCCCTGGCCGAACTCCCCGTGGAATTTCCGCCCGACTCCCCGAAGGGAACACCGCCATGGCAGCAGACATCCCCGTCCTCCACCCCTACGACCTCCACCGACAGACAGCCGGACTCCGCGACCGCGGCCCCGTCGTCGAGGTTGAGATCACTGGTGGCGTGGTTGTTCGGGCGCTGACCGGCCACGACGTCATCATGGAGGCCCTCGCCCACCCCGGCGTGCGCAAGGAGGCGCGGCACTGGCGGGCGTGGGCGCAGGGCGAGATCCCCATGGACTGGCCGCTGATCTCCTGGGTGGCCCCGGACAACATGCTCACCGCGGACGGCGACCGCCACCGGCGCCTGCGGACCCTGGTCTCGCAGGCGTTCACCCCGCGCCGGGTGGAGGAGCTGCGCCCGAGGATCACCGAGATCACCGCCGAACTGCTCGACGGCCTCGCCGCCGCCGGACCGGGGCCGGTGGACCTCAAGGCGGCGCTGGCGCTGCCGCTGCCCATGACGGTCATCTCCGAGCTCTTCGGGGTCGGGGCCGAGCACCGCGGCACCCTGCACACCCTGATGCACCGGGTCTTCGACGCGACCACCACCCCGGAGGTGGCGGCACAGACCAACGCCGACATGCAGGCCTTCCTGGCGGAGCTGGCCGAGCGCAAGTCCCGCGAGCCGGGCGACGACCTCACCAGCGCGCTGCTCCAGGCGCGGGCCGAGGGCGACGAGCGGCTCTCCCACACCGAACTGGTGTGGACGCTGATCCTGATGATCGGCGCGGGCTACGAGACCACGATGAACCTCATCACCAACGCCGTGCACGCGCTGCTCACCCACCGGGACCAGCTGGAGCTGGTGCGGTCCGGCGGAGCCTCCTGGGCCGACGCGGTCGAGGAGACCCTGCGCTGGGACGCCAGCATCCAGTACCTGCCGCTGCGCTACACGGCCGAGGACGTCACCCTGGCGGGCACGCGCGTGCCCGCGGGGGAGGCGCTGCTCATGGGCTTCGGCGCGGCGGGGCGCGACCCCGGGCGCCACGGCGACGACGCGCACGCCTTCGACCTGCGGAGGGAGCAGCGGGGGCACCTGGCCTTCTCGCACGGTCCGCACTTCTGCCTGGGCGCGGGACTGGCCCGGCTGGAGGGCGTGACCGCGCTGGAGGCTCTCTTCACGCGTTTCCCGGACCTGCGCCTGGCCGAGGGGGCTCAGGTGGAGCAGGCCCCGTCCATCGTGGCGAGCGGTCGGGCCGCGCTCCCCGTCGTCTGGGGCTGAGGCCGTCCGGCCCGGGGACCGTTCGCGGCCCCGGGCCGGTTCCGGTCTCCGGGCGGACCGGGGCGGGCCCCGGTCCGGATCAGGAACCCGCTCCGGCACCGGGGGCAGGGGCGGCGCCGGTCCCGGACGGCAGGTTCCGCAGACGGAACTCCCGCGGGCTCAGCCCCCGCAGCCGCTTGAAGGCCGTGCTGAACGAGGAGGGGTCGGCGTAGCCCACGGCCCCGGCCACCTTCGCCACGCTCAGTTCGGGGTCCGCCAGCAGCTCCTCGGCGGTGTACATCCGCCACTCCGTCAGGTAGCCCAGGGGCGACTGGCCCACGACCTCGGTGAAGCGCTTGGCGAAGAGCGCGCGCGACACCCCCGCCCGGGCGGCCAGGGCGCCCACCGTCCAGGCCTCGTGCGGACGCCGGTGGACGGCCTCCAGCGCGGGTCCGGTCACCGGGTCGACGGCCCCCCGGTACCAGGCGGGGGCGTCGGCGCCCTCCTGCTCGAACCAGCAGGCCAGGCTGCACACCAGCCCCATGTCCACGACGCGGTCCACCAGGGCCTGGCCGCCCGGGAGGTGCCGCCGGGACAGGGCGTCCCTCGCCGCGTCGAGCCAGAAGACGTCCTCGGCCTCCTCGTTGAGGACCAGCGTGGGCGGCAGGGTGCGCAGCAGCCGCTCGTGGCGGCTCCGGGTGGCACGGTAGGCGGTGACGATGAGGGTGGTGGCGCCCGCGGTGGCCTCGTCACCAAGGCTGCCGTTCGCGACGCCGTCGTTCGGGGACCCGGCGGGGGGCCCACCGCCGAGGCCGCCGTCCCGGAGGCCGTCGCGCCGGGGGAGTCCGTTCGGGGGAGCGCTGACCGACCCGCCCCCGGGTACCGGGTCGAGGCAGTCGATCTCGTGGTCCCGGTGGGGGCGGCGGAGCGAGGCGGGGCTGTCCGCGAGGTGGAAGGGGTCGGGGCCGCGCACGAGCGCGGTGTCGCCCGCGCCGAGCCTGAGGGCGGTCCCGTCGGGCATGGCCACCGACCCGCCGCCGCTGATCACCGTCAGCATGGTCAGCGGCGCGCCGCCGGTGAAGCGGATCGTCCACGGCGGGTCCAGCGAGGCCTGGCTGACTGAGGCTCCGGCGGAGCGGATGCCGCTGAGCATGTCGCTCAAAGGGTCCATGGGAGTGAGTGTAGACGCACGCCAAAGAAACAGAGCTTTTCGGCTATGGAACGTCCACGCCCGCTGGTCTGTACTGGGTTCATGAACCAAGAGCCCTTCACAGCCTCCGACTCCTTCGAGCCCTCCGAGTCCGTCACGCCGACCGGGCGCACCGCGCTGGTCGTGTTCGCCCATCACCGCCCGGACTCCCTGACCGCCGCCGTGGCCGCACGGGCCGCGGCGCGCCTGGAGGCGGCCGGGTACCGCGTCGACCTGCTCGACCTGCACGCCGAGGGGTTCGACCCCCGCAACAGCGAGGCCGACGAACCCGACTACGGCAACCGGGACAAGGTCTACTCCGACGAGGTGCACGCCCACATCCGCCGCGTCCACGCCGCCGAACTCATCGTCCCCGTCTTCCCCGTGTGGTGGTACGGGCTGCCGGCCCTGCTCAAGGGCTGGATCGACCGCGTGTGGAACTACGGCCTCGCGTACGGCCGCAGCAGATCCCCCATGGCGGGCAAGCGGATGCTGTGGCTGGCCCTGGCCGGGCTCGCCGAGGGGGAACAGAACGCGGACCTGGTGTTCGACCTGCTCGACGGGCCCCTGCGCCGGGGGATCTCGGAGTACTGCGGGATCTTCGACGTCCACACGGCCGCGCTGTTCGACAGCGAGGCCCAGGACCTGTCCGGTGCGGCCCGGGAGCACCACTACCGGGAGCTGTTCGCCGAGGCCGATGCGGCGGTCGACAAGCTCCTCGCCGGATGAGCCGACCGGTGGGGCCGACCGCTTCCCTTGGGGCCGCCCGGATTCCGTCCGGGGAACGCGGACCCGCGCACGGGTCCCCGCCGAGGGGAGCGGCCTGCGGCCGCGCACAGGGAGGGGCCGCCCCCGCGCTCGGCGGTGGGCGGCCCCTCCCGGACCGGAACGGCTCGCGGCGGCCGCGCGCCGTCAGGTGTTGGTGTTGACCAGGTGCTCCACGAAGGAGCGGTAGTCGCGCAGGGCCACCCGGAGCGACTCGGTGTCCGTGCCCGCTCCCTCGTCCCACGCGGATCGCAGCGCGGAGCGGCGCTCCTCGATCTCCGCGACCACGGCGTCGGCGACCTCCGCCGCCAGCGCGTCGGCCTCGCGCACGGCGCCGTGGGGGTCGTCGACGAACTTGCCCTGCGTCGCGTTCCAGCGCTCCCGGACTCGTTCGAGCTTCGCGCCCCGCGCCCGGGGCCCGTCCGCCGCGTCAGGGCGGTCCGCTCCGGCGCCCGGCTGCTCCGGCACCCGGCCCGGCGCGGTTCCGCGTCCGCCCGGCCTGGCGTGTCCGGCGGGTCCGGGGCCGGTGTGGTCACCGCCGACGGGGCCCGTGCGGTCGGGACCGGGAGCGCCGGCGGGCCCGGGGCCGGTCCCGCGTCCGGGGTCGTTCACCTCGGCGTCGACGGTCACCGGCTCCGCGGTACGGGGGCCGGTCCCGTTTCCGGGCGTCCGCGCCCGGTACTGGTCCGATTCGGTCTCCCGGTTCGTGCCGGGGCCGGGTACGCGTTCCACCATGTCCGCCTCCTCGTGTCGTCGGTTCCTCGGCGAGAAGCTGCCGGGGCCGGTCACAGACCCGCCTCCGGTCCCCTCTCCCGGTGCGGCCGCTCCACGGCGGCGCGCTCCGTGCCCGCGGCCGGAGCGGTGTGGTCGACAGCGGTCCGCCCCGTGCCAGGGCTCCGGTCCGTCGTGCCGTCGGCCGTCGGCAGGCCGCCCATCAGGGACTCCACCAGGCCGCGGTAGGACACCAGCTCCTCGCGCAGGTGCTCGGTGCCGCTCTGGCCCGCCTCCGCGGAGCGCCCGGTGGCGTGCGCGCGGCGGAACCCGGTGACCGCGGCGGAGTGGTCCACCGACAGGTCGTCGAGGCGCTGGTCGAAGGCGGACTCACCGTCGGCCGCGGACGCGGGGCCGGGGTAGCCGCGGTCCGCCATGATCGCCTCCACCAGTCCGCGGGCGTCGCGGACGGCGCGGACGGGATCGTCGACGAACTCCTGCTGCACCGCGGCCCACGTCTGGGTGTGCGCCACGCGCTGCTGGTCGCTCAGCTCGCGGAGCGTCATGTTGTCGCGGCGGCGGAGCCTCTCGGACAGGGCGTTCTCGGCGGCCGTCCTGTTGCCGTGGACCTCCACGGCGCGGTCGTACTCGGCGCCGAAACGCTTCTTCAGCCGGGCGGTGCGCCGGGCCGGAAGGATCGAGGACCGCGCGGCGATCGCGATTCCTCCGGCGATGACGACCACCACCACTAAGGCGATGATGACAATTATTCCGGTCTCCATCGGAGCACCTCCTGCCATATCGCACTGCCCCCCAAGGCCCGCCCAAAACTCGGCCACGGTTCGGTCAGGCGACCGTGGAGGGCGTACATGCAGGTGAGGGGCGTTGTGGCGATATTACGAGACTATCACGGAGGGTGGGGATTACGCCCTCCCCGCGTAGTGTGCACCGGCGTGCGCCACTCACCGGACCGGACGTGCGCACGCGCCGGAACGCGCTCTCCCTTTCCGGGGGAATTCCCGTTCCCGCCCTTCGCGGCGAAGGGTTCCCGGTGAAGGGGAATTCCACCGGGGGGAGGCCCGCGTGAACGGCGAACGCGCCCCGAGCCGCCGCACGCGCGGCCCCGGCCCCGCGCGGAGCCGGTCAGGGCGTGGCGCGCGGGAGGGTGATCGTGACGACGGTGCCGGAGGGGCCGCTGTCGATGCCCACCTCACCGCCCTGGGCCTCGACCAGGGAGCGCACGACCGACAGGCCGAGCCCCGAGGTGCGTCCCGATCCGGTGGTGCGGGTGGTGACGAACGGTTCGAACACGTGGGGGAGCACCTCGGCGCTGATCCCCGGACCGTCGTCGGCCACGGTGAGGGCGATCGTGTCCCCGCCGCCGCGTGCGGTCACGGTGGCGCGGGTGCCGGGCGGGTTGTGGTCGACGGCGTTGGCGGTGAGGTTGGCCAGGCACTGCTCCAGGCGCGACTGGTCGCCGAGCAGGACGTCCGGCGGCGGCTCCTCCAGGGTGACGGCGTCGGCGTGCGGCAGGGCGTCGAGCCGGGCCCGCACGTCGTGGAACAGGTCGGGCAGGAACACGGCCTCGACGCGGACGTCGATCTCGTCGCCGCCGCGGGCCACCGCCATGAGGTCCTCCAGCACGCGGCGCAGGCGGTGGAGTTCGGCGCGCACGACCGCCGCCTCCGCGGTGCCCAGCAGTTCCAGGTGCCCCTCGGCGACCGAGAGGGGGGTGCGCACCTCGTGGGAGATCGCGGCCAGGTACCGGCGCCGGTTGCTGTCGGCCTGCTCGATGCGGGTCAGCATCTGGTTGATCTCGGTGGCCAGTTCGGCGATCTCGTCGCGGGTGGCGGGCACCGGGACGCGGGTGGCCAGGTCGGCCGGCGAGATGGCCTTGGCCGCGTCGGAGACCTCCCGCACGGGGCCCAGGGTGCGCCGCACGACCAGCCACAGCACGACCCCTCCGCCGACCACGCCGATCGCCCCGGCGAGCCCGGCCCACAGCAGGACGGTGGCCGCCGTCTCCCGAGTGGAGTCCAGCGGGGCGGCGACGGTGACCACGGCCAGGGTGTCACCGGCGTCGTCCACGACCCGGGTGTCGAGCACCCGGAGCGGGCCCGCGTCGGTGTCGAGCGTGCGCAGGGTCCCGGGTGCGGCCTCGGGGGCGTCGCCGCCGCGCATGAGGCCCGCGACGCGCGAGGGGCCCCCGGTGCTCTGCAGCCGCACGTCGTTGACGGTCACCAGCGTCACGTGGCGGGCTCCGCTGGGGCGTACGGCGAGCGCCTGACGGGCGGCGCGCTCGGCCTCCGGGCCCGAGACCACGCCGTCGAGCCCGGCGGCGGCGGGCAGCCGCCCGTCGAGGGCGTCGCCGACCAGCGCCGACTCCTCGCGCAGCAGGTGGTCGATGTCCGCCAGGCCCGACACGCGCACCAGTTCGTAGGTGAGCAGGGCGACGCCGCCGATGACCAGGGCCATGACCAGCAGCGACCGCAGGACCACCCGGCCGGTGAGGCTCACCGTGCGCCGTCCCCGAGCCGGTACCCGGCGCCGCGGACCGTCTGGATGCGCTCGCTGCCGAGCTTGCGGCGCAGCTGGCTGACGTAGACCTCCACCACGTTGGAGGCGCCTTCGAAGTCGTAGCCCCAGACCCGGTCCAGCAGTTGGGGCCGGGAGAAGACCTGCGTCGGGTGGCGGATGAGCACCTCCAGCAGCGCGAACTCACGCGCCGAGAGGTTGACGGTGCGCCCCTCCACCGAGGCGGTGCGCGCCCCGAGGTCGAGCACCACACCGCCCGCGGCCAGCACGTCGCCGCGTTCCTGGCCGCCGCCGCGCAGCCGGGCCCGCACGCGGGCCAGCAGCTCGCTCACGCTGAACGGCTTGACCATGTAGTCGTCGGCCCCGGCGTCGAGGTTGGCGACCCGGTCGCTCACGGCGTCCTTGGCGGTGAGCACGATCACCGGTACCGAGGGGCGGCGCGCGCGCAGCCGCCGCAGCACCTCCTCACCCGGGATCCCCGGCAGCCCCAGGTCCAGCACGACGAGGTCGACGTCCGACGACAGCGCCATCGTCAGCCCGTCGATCCCGTCGGCGGCGGTGAGCACCTGGTAACCGGCCGTCTCCAGCCCGCGCCGCACGAAGGAGACGATCCCCTCCTCGTCCTCCACCACCAGAATCGCCAAGGCCGTGCCCCTCCCCGTTTCCCCGTGTCGCCTCCCACCGTGGCGGAGGCCGCTGAACCGTTCCTGAGCGCAACATGAAGAAGGCCCTCATGTCGACCTCATGCCGCCATCATCGCGCCGCCGCATGCTGGGTGGTACACAGACCTTCGAGCACGTGAGCAAGGGATCCGCGATGCAGACCAAGACCATCATCATCCTCTCCTCCGCTGCCGCCGCCGGACTGCTGACCGTGGGCACGGTCGGCTACCTGGTCGCCGGCGACCCCGAGCAGGAGGTGGCCCCGATCGCGCTCACCGGCGTCACCGCCGGGGCCGACTCCGAGACGGGCGGGAACGGGCAGTCGCAGCAGAGCGAGCCCTCGACCCGGACGGTCGACGGGCTGGAGCAGCTCGTGGGCGAACTGCGCGCCGGGGACGACGTCGACGACTGGTCCGTGTCCGGGGTCGAGGTCGACTTCGGTCCGGAGGAGTGGCTGCTGACCAACCCCGAGCTGGAGGACTTCGACGGCAACGGCACCGTCGAGCCGCTCCTGGACGAGCTGCGCGGCCTGGAGGGCACCGAGGTCACCCTGGGCGTGCGCTACGAGGACGACGATGACGACGAGGGTGAGGACCGCGACGACGCCGACGTGTTCACCGTCAACGGCACCGCCTTCCGCGACACCGACGGCGGCCCCGCCCCCTGGCAGAACACCGGTGAGCAGGCCGCGGCCGACCGCGAGACGGTCTCCGCCAACGCCGCCGCCGCGGTCGGCGAGGGCGCGACCACCGAGGACGTCGAGCGCCAGGACGAGGACGGCTGGGACGGCTGGGACGCCGAGGTGCGCGGCGCCGACGGCCAGGAGTACGAGGTCATCCTCGACGCCGCGGGCGAGGTCGTGGACGTGCGCGCCGAGGACTGACGGCCGCGGGACGCGTCCCCCGCGGGGACCGTCGGGGTCGGCGCCTCGGGCGCGGTCGGGGCAGGCCGCGCCGGGGAGCCGACCCGTTCGCGCTCCCGGGGCGCCGCGCGGTGGTGACGGCGTCCCCGTCCCCGACCGCACCACTACCGTTCCAGGCCGGGACCCTCCTGCGCACCACGGTTGCGCCGACCACCGTCAGGGGAGGACGTGTTGGCGGCTCGTACGCCCGGGGGAGTCGGTCTCCGCTGGGAGCTGCGCACGGTCCCGGTGGTTTTCATCGCCTCCACGTAACGCGTGCGTTCCTCCCGGGTGGCGGAGAAGTACTCGTGCGGGATCGATGGCAGGTCGGCGTTGTCCACGCCGCGCTGACCCGCCATGAACACGGCCTTCTGTACCTTCTGGTGCCAGTCGTGTCTGGCGAGCTGTTTGTCCTGGCCCTCGTAGGCCACAGCGGCCACGCGGTCGGCCCGCGCGTGCAGAGCCAACATCGCGGGAGCGGTCTGAGCGGTGAGCCCTCCGCCTCTGATGAGGCCCCGGGCGTGCTCCCAGTACTCCGTCAGCCAGTCCTGGGCCTGGGGCCGCGTGCCGTCAGCGGTCAGCTCCCCCCGTCTGATGAGCTCCCGTGTGCGCTCCGAGTGCTCCGCCAGCCAGTTCCGGGACCGGGGCCGGACGTCGGCACTGCTTGCCGTGGTCCGCTCCCCGGCGGATTCCCGACTCCTTCCGACGGAGACGCGGTCCAGCGTGCCCGCACGGTCACCGGGCGACGCGACGTGGTGGGTCGGCGTCCTGGGCAGCAGCAGCTCGGTCCCTGTCGCGTGCTCCGCCACCCGGTCGAACCGCTCCACACGCGTGTCGTACAGGTCGGACATACCGAACCGATCGAAGAGGGGACGAAGGTCCTCGATCTGTCGGCGCACGATCTCGACGTCGCCGGGGGAGAGCGGATTGTCCACCCAGGAACGCACGTGTGGTCCGACCTGTCGGAAGAAGGTGCGGACGAAGGGGTTCTCCGTGTCCGGGAAGGGAGCGTGCGACGCGGTGCCGGGGTCGGCCGCGATCAGACTCCGCTGTCCTCCTAGGACGAGATGGTCGGTGGTCACACCTTGGACGGCGGTCAGCGAGTGGTGCAGGCCGAGGAACACACCGTCGCGGGTCTCGTGCAGTCCCTGGTCCGCCAGGTCGGACAGGTTCCGATAGCGGGCGGAGACCGGTTCACCGGGCATGTGGTCGGTGTAGACCTCGCGGAGCCCCACCGGGTACGACAGCGGGACGCGGGCGCCGACCGCCCGGCCGACGTGCGCGTCGAGCACCTTGACCCTGGCGTCCTCGGTCCGCTCGTACTTCTCGTAGACGGCGCGGGTGCCGTCCTCGAACGTGGCCAGCTCCCTGTTCAGGAAGCCGTCACCGTGTCCGAGCGTCCGTCTGGCGACCACGCGCGCTCTGCTGACCGGGTGCGCGGGCAGAGGGAGCGCGCTGGTGCGGGGCGCGGCGTCGGCCGCGACGGTGGCGGGGGAGGGTTCACCGCGCAGCACCGAGTCGAGCTCGGCCCGGATCCTGGGCCAGCTGTCGGAGAAACCGGGGTGCAGGTTCAGGTCCCGGACCTTGGAGAGGGGGATCCAGCTCAACGCCACGGACTCGTCCCCGACGGGCCGGACCGGCTCCAGCCGGTCGACCGAGGCGATCACGGTGTCGTACGACCAGCCGCCGTGATCGTCCCGGACGACCCGCTCGGCCCGGATGTGGTCGGCGTCGAGTGTGCTCTCCTCGACGGCCTCGCGGACGGCGGCTTCGGCCGGGGACTCGTGGCTTTCGCGCGCGCCGCCGAGGAGCGACCAGGTCCCTCCCTGGTCGGTGTCCGCACCCCGGTGGTGCATGAGCACGAACGTCTCACCGTTCGCGGCACGGTGGACCGGCAGCAGCCCGGCGGCACCGAATCGGCCCCAGTGCGCGTGGCCTTCGGCGCAGTCCACCCAACCGTCGCCCGTCATCGCGGGCATCTCGGGTGCTCGGGGACGCGGTGCGCCGCGGTCCGGTATCGCCTGGATACCGGCTACCAGGGACCGGGCCGCACTCACCCACGTCGTGTCGGCCTCGCTCAGGAGGTGTTGCAGGGCGAGCGCGTTCGCTCTGGCCGTGGGGATGTCGAGCAGGATCTCCCGCACGTTCTCGGTCCAGCGTGCGACGTCCACCTGGTCCTCGAAGCCCTGCTCGACAAGCATGAGGCGGGTGATCTCGGACGGGAAGCGTCTCGTGTCCCCGAAGAGGGCCCCGACCCCGCTCGTGGTGGGCACCACGACGGGCAGCCCCGCTCCTGCGGCCTCCAGCCCGACCAGCCCGAAACCCTCCGCGCGCGAGGGCATGACCATCACGTCGGCCTGCCGCATGTCGGACAGGAGTTCGTCCCGGTCGATCGAGAACGGCTTGACCACGACCTCGCGACCGGCGATGGCGGACAGCCTTTCCCGCACCTCCTCCATGGTCTCCGGGGCGGCACCGCGCACGGTCAGTTGGACGTCCATACCCTCGTCCGACAACCGGCGGACCATGAGCGCGGCGTGATGGGCGCCCTTCTGCGGCGCGTCACCGCGCCCGACCAGCAGCACGTGGCGTGTCCGCTCCCCGTCCCAGGGAGGGAGCCGCTGCTCCTCGAAGGGCACTCCGGGAACGATCTGGTGGATGGCGGGAACGTGGTCACCCGGGTTGGTGGCGGCGAGCCGGCGGGCTTCCTCCTCCAGCGTCGGGCCGACCGCCGCGACCATGTCGGCGGCGGCGACCATGCGGCGTTCGATGCCTTCGAACTCCACCTCCAGGTCCGGTCGGTTCGCCACCCGGGCCAGCGCACCGGTCACCATGTGGACCACCTGGACGAACGGTGTGTCCGGGTACCTCTCGTCGCGCACCCGTAGCGCTTCGGGGCCGGAGTATCGGCTGTGCCCGATGATGGCGTCCACGTCCGACGGCAGCTCCTCGCCGTCGTAGACGAGCTGTTCCTGCTCGCCGCGGCCGGGGTCGTACTGCCGGGGACCGATGAGGTGGACGCGGCTTCCGGGAGTGTCGGGCGGCACCTCGTGGCCGACACGTACGAAGACCTCGTGTCCGGCGGCCGCGAGTCCTTCGACGAGGTTGCGGTTGACGGCCACGATGCCGCCCTTGTGGGGGTCCCACTCCGTGCAGTAGGCGAGGATACGCAGACCGGTGCGCTCCGCGCCGCCCTGTCGGGCCAGCCGCGCCCACTCCTCGGCGAACTCCAGCCAGACCGCCTCGCCGTCGGCGGGGTGTGTCCGGGCCAGGCGCCGTTGGTAGTCCTGGAGCAACCGCTCACGCGACGACCGCGCGTACTCGTCCATCACTGACTGCTCCTTGGTGCGTTCTCCGGAGACTGATCCGGGGTTGGATGCTCACGGACAGCGGTGGGTTTCCGTATCGGATCGAGGGCTACCGCGAATGCTCGGAGCCGCGTCCTCCGTCACGGGAGCGGGGTGACGGAGTGCGTCGATGGGGGCACATCCGTCGCGAGGGTACGGAACGTCCTGGGTCCCGTACTCGGCTTCGCATGGCCGCGAGGACACAAGCGCTCTCTTGCCCGGGCGAGGAATGGCGCAGAGGCACGACGATAGATAACGGGCATCACAACAAACTGTGTGATAAGGCATCGTACATGTAAGAATTGCCTGTAAACGCGCAGCGACCCGGGTTCAGGCCGTGCCGCTGTCACCCGGGGAACAGGATGACGGAGGACGTCCGGACCTCGAAGATGTGCCGAAGGCAAGCAGAGCGGGACGAGGAGCAGGGATGACCGACGACAGGGTTCAGACCGAGTACGCGCGCCTACGTGAGGCCGCGATCGGGGTCCTCGACGCGATGCCGGAGGTGGAAGGCCCGCCGGAGCGGGTCGACGCCGCACTGCGGAATCTGCGTTCGGCACTGGCGGGGGGCACGTCCGCGCCGCTCGACACAGCCCGCGAAACGCCTGACCCCTTCGAGTACTCGCTCGCGGCGAAGCGGTACGCGGGTCGGCGCGCGGAGCCGATCACTCTGCCGCAGCGGGCAGCCGACCTGCGACGGCGGCTCGACGGAGACCGCGGCCCGCAGGTGCGGCCCTCCGACGGGCCGTCCAGCGACGTGGTCATCACGGAGCTGCGCGCGATGATCGTCGCCGGACTGCTGGAGGAGCTCGCCGCCCGGATCTCCCCGGGAGCCGCCTTCGGTCCCGGCCGCGACGGCGAGGCACTGGCGCGGCTCGCCGAGGACCTGGCGAAGGAACTGCTGTCCCAGACGTTCGTCGGGGAGTAGAGGCGGACTTCCGGCCCCGGCGGCCGACCGTACCCGCACACCGGTCCGGCCCGTGGCGGGAGCACGGCCGGTCCGCTCCCGCCCGGTCGGGTCAGACTGCACGGACGAACTCCTCGGCCGACCGCCGCGGACCCGCCCTAGGATCGGACCCGTGACCGCTCCTAGCCGATGGGAAACCGGCCTGCCCGCCCTCGTGCTGGCCGCCGCCGCCCTGCTCGGCGGCGCGGCGGGCCTGCTGATCGCGCCCCACGCCGCCCCCGTCGTCCTGGCCTCGACCCTCGTGCAACTGGGCGCCACCGCGCTGGGCTGGCGGCTCGGCGGCCGTTCCGCGGTGATGCCCGGCGTGGTCGCGGTCGTGACCCTGGGCATCGCCCTCGAACCCACCCTGCGCGAACTGCTGCGGCTGGGCGCGGTCCCCTGGGCCGTCCTGGCGCTCGCCTTCGGCACCCTCAACCTGGTGCGGAGGGCCCGGAGCATGACCGAGCTGGCCACCGGTGTGGTGCTGTTGTCAGCGGCCGCTGCCGTGTCGGCGTTCGTCACCGCGCGGGGCGGAGCCCCCCTGGTACCGAGCCTGCTCGCCTCGTCGGTTCCGGTCCTGGGCGGCGCCCTGGTGGCCACCGTCCAGCGGCTCGACGAGGCACGCCGGGACAGGCTGTCGCGCCCCGCCGTCCCGCCGGTCCCCACCGGGGGCGACACGGGGGACGCACGGCAGGCACTCCTCCTGGTGGCGCTGCGGGCGGAGGGCATGTTGACCGCCGCACGCGACGAGACCGCCGCGGCCCAGGCCCGCGACCTGCGCACGGTCGCACTACAGGGGCTCAACGCGCCCGACGCCGCCTCCGGACCCCGGCTGACCGTGCGCATCGACGTGGCGCCCGCCGGAGCTGAGGGCGAACAGCGGGCATCCGAACCCGACAGGCCCGAGACGCCGACCCTGTCGGAACGCGAGGGCGAGATCGCGCGCCTGCTGACCACGGGCGCCTCCAACGCGCAGATCGCCCGCGAGCTCTACCTGAGCGAGGCCACCGTCAAGGGGCACGTGTCCCGGATGATGCGCCGCTTCGACTGCGGCAACCGCACCCAGCTCGCCCTGATGGCCGCCCGCTGGTTCGGCTGAGGCGTCGAGCCCGGTGCGACTTTCGTCGTGACACGGCCCCACGGGGCGGTCCGTTCGTCGCGATCGGTCCCGCGGCACTGGATGCGGCGGTTGCTGGTCCCTAACTTCGGTGGCATCCGCCCTGTTCACCGACGTGAAAGGCCGTCATGCGCCTGATCCCGCCCCTCATCCTGCTGGTGCTCTCCCCGTTCGTCGGCGAGTACCTCCTGGGCAACATCACACCCGAGCCCTCCACGTGGGCCTTCATGCTGCTTCCGCTCGTCCTGCTGTACGGCGGGGGCGCCCTGCTCATCCGCGAGGTGGCCCGCCGACTGGGGCGCGGCTACCCCACCATGCTGGCCCTGGCCGTCGGCTACGGCCTCATCGAGGAGGGCATCGTGCTGGGGACCCTCTTCAACGGTGAGTACCTCGGGCTGGGGCTGCTGGAGTACGGCTGGATGCCCGCGCTCGGCACCAGCCCGGTGTGGTCGTTCTACGTCGTCGGCATCCACAGCGTGTGGAGCATCCTGGTGCCGATCGTGCTGGTCGAACTCCTCTTCCCCGCCCGTGCCCGCGAGCCCTGGCTACGGGTGCCGGGCACCGTGGCCGTGGTCGTGGTCTACCTCCTGGGCGGCACGCTGCTCGGGCTCGGCAACTACTACACCTACCGGTTCTTCGCCTCTCCCGCGCAGGTCGCCGTGGTACTGGCCCTGGTGGCGGCCTGCGTGGTGTGCGGACTGCTCCTGCGACCCGGTCGCGCGCGGGACGGCCGCGTTCCCCACCCCCTCGCCCTGGCTGCCGTGGCGCTGGTGTGCGGCAGCGGCTTCATCCTCGTCCAGGAGAACGGACTGCTCCCCGCCGCGGTCACGCTCGCGGCGATGTCCGTCCTGGCGCTCACCGCGGGCGCGGTGCTCCTCGTCAGCTCGGGCCGCGGGGGCTGGACGGTCCGCCACACCCTGGCCGCGGTCGCGGGCGCCGTGGCCACCTACTGCTGGGCGGGGTTCATGATCCAGTTCGGGGTGCACGGGTACAGCACCTTCGGCCTGGTGGGGCAGATCGTCTGCGTCGGCGCGGTGGCGGGGCTGGTGGCACTCGCGTGGAGGCGTTCGGCCGTCACGGCCGCGTCACTGTCCGGAGCGGCGTCACCGGCGTGAGAGTGGGCGTGCCCGTAACCCGGAGACGGCCCCTGGCGCGCGAAGCCGCTTCGCGCACCGGGGGCCGTTGTCTGGACGGATACGCGACGGGCACGGGGTTTCGGTGGCTAGAGCTTCGTGTGGTGGGCCGACCCGGGGGAGGCCGGGGACCACCCCTGGGCGAGAGCGCTTCGGATGGCGGTGGAGACGACGCCCGGTGTCACGGCAACGGGAGGGACGACCGACAGCCAGGATCCGGGGTGCGGGTGCTGGGTAGCGACCACGAGGGTCTGCCCTGGTGCTTTTGCCAGTTCCACGGCGAAGGTCATGGGTGACTCGCAGAGGGCCTGTGCGTAGGTCGGCCGGTGCCGTACGCGCCACCGGTAGCCGGTGCCGTCCACGGTGATGCTGCGAGAGCCCCTGCGGACCAGTGTCATACGCGTCGTCTCCCACGGTGGGAGGGCATCGTACCCACCGCGGGGTGGAGGGCCTACGGCTCAGGTTCCTCCTCGGACGGAGAATGCTCTTGGTAGGCGCGGTACCGGGCCCACAGCTTGCGGTACACCACGACCGCGAACACCACGATGATCGCCCACGCGACAGTCGTCCCGTAAGGCTTGCCGCCGAAAGCCGTCGGCGTCACCACGAGGACGACGTGTGACGCGAATACGACGATCAGTCCTACCAGGGGCCGCAGCGGCGGTCGTTCGGGCTGCATGGGGTGGGGGTCTCCCGCTCCGTGGTTGTGGGGGTGGCTTGATGCCGACGCCTGGAGCGCCCGCTGGGTGTGGACGGGTCTCATGGTTTCGGCATGAACCGAGTGTCTTTACCGGTGTGCAGCAGAGGTGCTACGAAAACCTGATATCAGTGGACAGAAAACACCGTATCGGCCCCACGCGTTTCTGGTGTGAACTTCCTGAGTCCACCGCACGCCCTGAGTGCGCCAGGGCTTGAGCGGATTGCGGGGACCATGGGGGACGGCCCCCCTGATGCCACAGACGATCTGTAGACCACTGACACTATGGTTTGTTTGCCATCGTGGGATGTTACAGTTGACGCATGAAATTAATTTACAAGATCACTTATCCCAATGGAAAAATATATGTCAGCTCAGATGTCACTGATAGTCGCCTGACCTACTTCGGCAGCCCTTCGAAAGACCTCCTGCGCCGAGACTTCGACCCCGAAGAACTTCTTGACTTCACCATTCGCAAACAGATCCTGTGGCAATCTGAGACCGCCACGAACGGCGAAGTCCGTCGCCGTGAGAACGTATTGATCGTCGAGCACGGAGCGAATAACCCTAAGTACGGATACAACCAGCTTCCGCGGTACCGTGAGGCTGTCGACCAGGAATGATTTGACGGCACGGTTGAGGGCGAACGGATGCCATAGTTGCTAGCCGAGGTCTGTTGGCAGTTGATCGGCCTCCCAGTAGGTGTGGGCTTGCCGGTAGAGGAGAAGCCGACCCGGACCACCATCCCGCTGTGAGCTGCGTCTGCGGCCTCGATGATGTGTGCCAGCTCCTCATCGTGACGGCCGCGCACGTAGGCAGGCAGGGTAACGGCTGGACGCTGCGACAGGTACCTAGTGCTGCCTCAACCAGATTGGTTGTCACTTGTTGTGTGGACCTCGAGTCCATGGGATCGGATCCCGAGAAGGGAAGGGATGACGTATCAACTTGGGAATTCTAGATCGTGGGATTCGGCCGACCTGTGAAGATCTGACTTGACACTTCAAGAGCGGTTACCGCATGAGTGGCCCTGAGCCCTTGTCTGTCGCCCTGCGAAGGGGCATGAAACGGGGCATGTGGGCTGCGCCGTTCAATATGATGCAGGGAACGGATCACCATCTGTTTCGGCTTCTTTGCCAACAGGAGCCGTAACGGACTGCATACCTCTAACAGCCGACCTGCCCGGGGCTGCGTCAGTGGTGGAGACCCCGGTCTGTCGTTCTTTCAGTTCTTCGCGCAAGGCTTGGGACTTCCTGCGGTGCTGCTCGGACTCGATCAGGGCGTTCTGAACACTGAGAGGGCCGTAGTGGGCAAGTCTGGACAGGATGTCCGCTATCCACTCCAAGGAGTGGATGCGCTCCTCGATGGGCGCTGTCTCCGAAGGTCGCTCCTTCTGCCACTTGCGCAGTTCAAGGAGGGCTGACTTCGCTTCGGGGTTCCACTTCTGAACACTCACATCGTCTTTTTCGCTCGGTGTAGATGTGAAGAGGGAACGCTACCCCCGGGTCCTGCCCGCTGCCAAGAGCTGCTGCGGTGTGAGTGGGAAGCACTCCCCGCTGTCCTTGGACGCCACGCTCTCACTTGACCCTCTGGTGACGACTTCGGGCCGAGGCGCCCGGTGGCGCTGGTGGCGGTCACCCTTGATGGCCGTACACCGCTACCGGGTGCCTCGGGATCTTCACACGTCAGAAGCTGGTTTCTTCCGAACGGCAACCGTTCGCCCCCGGGCCGGGCGCGGGCCGCCTAGGTCTCCGACACCGAAATCACTGCCATGGCTGAGGGCTACGGAGACGCCTTCTCCTCGGGGGGAGAGCCCACCTGATGCTGGCTGCTTCTCTTTTGCGCGCGGTACCGGGCCGCTTCCAAAGCGATCCATACGACGGTGACTGCGGAGGAGGCCACCGCGTTGAAGACTTGGGCATGCCTGACCAGGCCGTCGCCCTCGTAGGGGGCAAAGATCGCGATTGGTACCCATACGAGCGCCATTACCAGGTTCGCGATTCCGACGATCCGCATGGGGTGCTCCTTCTCCTCGACACCGTGGGGGTGGGCTGATGCCGACGCCTACCGGTAAGACAACCCGGGCCGAACGCCTCGCGCAACCGCTGGCTCGTGAAGTGGCAGAACAGGTCGCCGCCGACCACGGCGTGTGCATCCGGCCCGTGTCCCTTCGACGCACGAACATCGCCACCGGTGCCACCGAGGTGATCGACGTCCCGTGCGGGTCCACCCTGGGATCCCGGTGCTCCGCCTGTACGAAGCGCAAGGGGTCGCTTCGGCGGACCCGGTGGGCGAACAGCTGGCATCCGGACCGGACGGGTTCGTGTTCGTCGGCGTGCGCGGCAACCAGCTCCGCCGGAGCAACTTCACGAAGTACTGGGCCGACGCCTGCGAAGCCGTGGGCCTGGAGGACGTCCACCTCCACGACCTGAGGCACACCGGCAACACCTACGCGGCCGAGGCCGGGGCTTCCCTGCGGGAGCTGATGAACCGGATGGGGCACTCCAGTTCCCGCGCCGCGATGATCTACCTCCACGCGCGGGATGAACGCGAACGCGAGATCGCGGACCGACTGGGGGAGAGGGTGGCCGAGGAGCTGAGGGCGAACCGGGCCGAGGACGACGGCGAGGAACCGCCCTCCGCACGTGCCCGTCGCTGAGGTCGGCGTCCGCGCGTGTGGCACGTGTGTGGCACAGCGATCGGGACGAGACCCCGGAAAGCAGTTCGGCCAGGTGTTCGGAGAACCCCGAACGACCTGGCCGTCTGTGTGTCTGGAGCGGATGACGGGAATCGAACCCGCGTTATCAGCTTGGGAAGCTGAAGTTCTACCATTGAACTACATCCGCGCGGCACCGCCGGAAGAACCCGGCTGGCAACGGATGCCATCCTAGCCCAACTCCGGCCCGGGTGGGCAACTCGGCGCGGACCGCCACCCGGCCGGGGATCGCCGCTACGCTGCGTTGCCCCAGGCGGTAGGTTCGGACCGTGCTGCTCTCCGATCGCGATATCAGGTCCGAAATCGACGCCGGGCGGGTCAGGATCGACCCCTTCGACCCCGGCCTCGTCCAACCCTCCAGCATCGACGTCCGGCTGGACCGCTTCTTCCGGGTGTTCGAGAACCACAAGTACCCGCACATCGACCCTTCGGCCGAACAGCCGGACCTCACCCGGCTGGTCGAGACCGACGGCGAGGACGCGTTCGTCCTGCACCCGGGCGAGTTCGTGCTGGCGTCCACGTACGAGGTCGTCAGCCTCCCGGACGACATCGCGAGCCGCCTGGAGGGCAAGAGTTCGCTGGGGCGCCTGGGGCTGCTCACCCACTCCACTGCCGGGTTCATCGACCCCGGCTTCTCCGGGCACGTCACGCTGGAGCTGTCCAACGTGGCCACCCTGCCGATCAAGCTCTACCCGGGCATGAAGATCGGCCAGCTGTGCATGTTCCGCCTGTCCTCCCCGGCCGAGCATCCCTACGGCTCCGCGGGCTACGGATCGCGCTACCAGGGGCAGCGGGGACCGACGCCGTCCAGGTCCCACCAGAACTTCATCCGCACCCCGATCAGCCCGGAAGGCGTCTAGTCGGGGCCGGGGCGGACAGGGCGATTCATTTACGGTACGGTCATGAACGGACACGGACCGTCGTTTGATCCACCTGTCACTAGTATGTGACCAAGGTCACTATTTTTTGCGTGTGGTGTAAATCACAAAGGAGCCTTCTGGGGCTCCGGCATCCGCTGCCACAGGTCGGCGGACCGTTTTTATGACGTTTAAACATGTTATTTGGTGGTTACTTAGCGCCTGAACTGTACGTACACACCTCGGTAAGGTTGCGCCCCGACGTGAACCAGGTAGCGGTTCCGCCCTGATGAGGGGCGCGCAAGGGGGCTCCGCGCACGCCGACTACCTGTGGGAACCGCGGGTCGGCGATGGGGCGGAACTGTTGCCCCGACGCGCCTCGCGGTCGGGACAGCCCCCTAGAGGAGACCGTGCCAGCAGTACGCGCAGACCACTTGTACAAGGTGTTCGGCAGACAGTCCAGAGCCGCCGTCGGGCGGCTCTCGGACGGCAGCCACCGTGACACCATCGCCGACCTCGACGTGACGGCCGCCGTCATCGACGTGTCCTTCGAGGTCGAACCGGGCGAGATCTTCGTCGTCATGGGCCTGTCCGGATCGGGGAAGTCCACCCTGATCCGGATGCTCAACGGCCTCCTGGAACCCACCGCGGGGACGGTCGAGGTCGACGGCGTGGACATCACCGCGCTCAGCAGGAAGAGCCTCCTGAAGCTGCGGGGCGAGAAGATCAGCATGGTCTTCCAGCACTTCGCACTCCTGCCGCACCGCACGGTCCTGGAGAACGCCGCCTACGGCCTGGAGCTGCGGGGCCTGTCCCGCGCCGAGCGGAGCCGCAGGGCGGGGGAGACCCTCGAACTCGTGGGGCTCGGCGGCTGGGAGGACAAGCTTCCGCACCAGCTCTCCGGAGGCATGCAGCAGCGTGTGGGCCTGGCCAGGGCACTGGCCGCCGACACCGACATCATCCTCATGGACGAGGCGTTCAGCGCCCTCGACCCGCTCATCCGGCGGGACATGCAGACCCAGCTCCTGGAACTCCAGAAGAGTCTGGGCAAGACCATCGTCTTCATCACGCACGACCTCAACGAGGCCATGCGCCTCGGTGACCGGATCTGCGTGCTTCGCGACGGCCGTGTCGCCCAGATCGGCAGTGCGCAGGAGATCCTCAGCGAGCCCGCCAACGACTACGTCGAGCGCTTCATCGAGGACGTCGACCGCACCCGCGTGCTCACCGCCGCGTCGGTGCTCGACCCGAGCGCCCCCGCGGCCGACTCCTCCGCGCCCGAGGTCGGCGCCGACACCCTGGTCGCCGACCTGTACGCCAGCGCGGCCGCCTCCGACCGCCTCCGCGTGGTCGACGAGGACGGCACCGTGCTCGGCACGGTGACCCGCAACTCCGTACTGGCCGCGCTCGCGGGCGGGAAGGAGACCCCGTGACACCCGTCGACTTTCCGCCGTCCCTGCCCATCGGTGACGGCTTCGAAGCCCTCAACGCCTGGCTCAAGAGCACCTTCGGCGTCTTCTTCGACGCCGTCGGCGAGTTCATCCGCTGGGCCGTGAGCGCCCTGTCCGGCTTCTTCACCGAACCGGCCGCCGGGCAGCTCGCCTTCGTGGCCGCCGTGATCATCGCCGTTCCGCTGCTGCGCCGCCGGCGGCTGCCGCTGGTGGTGATCGTCGCCGCGGTCTCGCTGCTCTACGTCCTGCACGCGCAGTTCGCGTTCGGCAACACTGTCGTCAACAGCCTGCCGCCGCAGCTCTTCCTGTGGGCGATGAACCTGTTCGACCAGCAGTACGTGGACGCCTACTTCTGCATCTCGCTGGTCTTCCTGGTCGCCGTCACCGTCCTCGGCGTGATCGACCGGGGCACCCGCGTGCGCACCGGCGTCGTCGCGGGCGGCTGGCTCGTGCTGGTCCTGCTCGGCTGGCTCGTGCTCCCGATGCTGGTGACCCGGCCCGGGGCGCTGCTGATGATCCTGCTGCTGAGCCTTCTGGCGCTCTCGGTGGCCGGGTGGCGCATGGGCCTGTTCGGCCTGGTCGCGCTCACCCTGGTGGCATCGGTCGACCAGTGGACCAACGCCATGGACACGCTCGGCCTCGTCCTCGTGGCCAGCGCCATCGCCGTGGTCATCGCGATCCCGATCGGCGTCCTGGCCGCCTACAACGACCTGGTCAGCAAGATCGTCAAGCCGGTCCTGGACCTGATGCAGACGCTGCCCGCGTTCGTGTACCTGATCCCGGCGATCTTCTTCTTCTCCATCGGCGCCGTCCCCGGCGTGGTCGCCACCATCGTGTTCGCGATGCCGCCCGGTGTCCGCCTGACCGAGCTGGGCATCCGCCAGATCGACAAGGAGCTGGTGGAGGCGGGCGAGTCCTTCGGCGCCTCCCCGACCAAGGTCCTCACCGGCATCCAGCTGCCGCTGGCCCTGCCCACCATCATGGCCGGGGTCAACCAGGTCATCATGCTCGGCCTGTCGATGGTCGTCATCGCGGGCATGGTCGGCGCGGGCGGCCTGGGCAGCGAGGTCTACCAGGGCATCACCCGCAACGACGGCGCCCTCGGCTTCGAGGCCGGTATCGCCGTGGTCATCCTGGCGATCTTCCTCGACCGCCTGACCGCGGCCGTCACCCGCAACAGCCCGCGCGCGGCCGCGTCGGCCGCCTGAGCGGCGTGCCCGCCCCACCCCGTCCAGCCCCGCACACCGAATTCCCCGAGGGAAGGAACCCCACGATGTACAGCCGTAAGCGCATGACGGCCCTCTCCGCCGCCGGCATGAGCGCCGCGCTCCTCCTGTCCGCCTGCGGCGGCGGTGGTGGTGAGAGCCTGACCGGCCCGGAGGAGGGCGGCGGCGAGGACGCCAAGGAGATCAACATCGCGCTGATCGCCTGGGAGGAGGCGATCGCCACCACGAACATGTGGAAGGTCATCCTGGAGGAGAAGGGCTACGACGTCACGGTCACCGACGTGGACGTCGCCCCGATGTACCAGGGCGCGGCCAACGGCGACGTCGACCTGTTCCTCGACACCTGGCTGCCGGTGACGCACGCCGACTACTGGGAGGAGTACGGGGACCAGCTGGAGGACCTCGGCGCCTGGTACGACAACGCCAAGCTGACCATCACCGTGCCCTCCTACATGGAGGACGTCAACAGCATCCCCGACCTGGCCGACCACGCCGAGGACCTGGGCGGCCGCATCGTGGGCATCGACCCGGGCGCCGGTCTGACCCGCGTCACCCAGGAGGAGGCCATGCCGGGCTACGGCCTGGACGAGGACTTCGAGCTGGTCACCTCCTCCACCGCCGCGATGCTCGCCGAGCTGGACTCGGCGATCACCGAGGAGGAGCCCATCGTGGTGACCCTGTGGCGCCCCCACCCGGCCTACGCCCAGTACGACCTGAAGGACCTGGAGGACCCCGAGGGCCTGATGGGCGACGCGGAGACCGTCCACTCCGTCGGCCGCGCGGGCTTCACCGAGGACTACCCGGAGCTGGCCGGCTGGCTGGAGAACTTCGAGCTCAGCGACGACGAGCTGGCCACCCTGGAGGTCCTGACCCTCCAGGAGCACGAGGACGACCCGGAGGCGGGCGCCCGCGCCTGGCTCGCGGACAACCCCGAGTTCATCGAGCGCACCCTGGGCGAGGACGCCGAGGGCCTGGAGTTCTAGGGCCGCGCGGGGTCGCGTCCCCGCGCGCGCCGGTGCCGGAGAGCCCTCCGGGACCGCACACACGAGAACGGGCCGCCCCCGAGGGGGCGGCCCGTCCGCGTACGTCCGCGCTTCCCGGGGCCGTGCCGCGGCCCCGGGGACGCCGTCAGGGGGCGTAGTAGCCGCCCTGGGCGCCTCCGTAGCCCTGGTCGAGCTGTCTGCGGCGCTCCCGCCTGGGCAGCAGGTAGGCCGCGAGCATGCCGCCGATGAACCCGAAGAGGTGCGCCTGCCACGAGACGCCGGGGTACTGGGGCAGGACCCCCCAGATCATCGTCCCGTAGAAGAGGATCACGCAGATCATGATGACGATGTCGATGGTCTTGCGCTCGACGATCCCGCGCAGGACCGTGTAGCCGAAGTAACCGAAGACCAGGCCGCTGGCGCCCACGGTGAGGGAGAACGGTGAGCTGAACAGCCACACGCCCACACCGCTGACCAGGATGATGATCAGCGTGGTGAGCAGGAACCGTCCCAGGCCGCTGAACGCGACGAGCGAGCCCAGCACGAGGAACGGCAGCGAGTTGCCGATGAGGTGTTCCAGGTTCCCGTGCATGAACGGCGCGGTGAACACGGTCCAGGGCCCCTGGAGGTCCCAGGCGTGCAGACCGTACTGCTGGTCGAGTCTTCCGAGGAGCACGAAGCTGTCGAGGATCTCGAAGACCCACATGGCCGCGAGCATCCCCGCTACGGTCAGGATGGCGGTGATTCTGGACTGCTTCACCCCATCGAGAGTAGAGGACATGGTCTTGCGGCGGTATGTCCGTACGGGGCGTGGTGGGTAATTGCCCGAAGTGTCGGGATATGTCGCGGCAGTCGGCGAGAGCGGCGCCGCTCCGCCGGTTTCGGTCCCCGGCTGGAGGAGAGGCGGCCCTCGGGGAGGGGCGGGCACGCGGGAGCGGCCGCCGCGCTCAGGAGGTCAGCGAGCGCCCGCGCGGCGGGATGCCCGCCACCGCCATGAACGACTCCACCCGGGCCGGGCTGGTCATCCCGGTCAGCGGCAGGTAGGCGCGCGAGGTGCGGCGGCTCCGGAGCGAGGGGAAGCGCTTGGGGCGCCCGGCGTTGTCGTACAGCCCCAGGGAGCGGATGCGGCCCGGCAGCACGTAGTAGGAGCCGATGTCGTGGAAGGGCACGCGCACGATGTAGCGGCCCCGCTGGTAGCGGAACTCGCCGTCGGAGACCTCCAGGACGGGTGCCTTGATCATGTGGCCGTGCGCGGCCAGGGCGGCGCCCGTGAGGGCCAGGAGGACGCCGAGGGCGATGTTGGCCCAGTGCGAGACGTCGACCGCGATCGCCAGGGCGCCGAGAGCCACCAGACCGTAGCCGCCCCACAGCTCCAGGTGCTTGCGGCCTACCGGGCAGACCAGGCGAACTGTTTCGGACACGGCAGAAGCCTCTCTCAGTGGGCACCGCGGGCGGGATGACGGCAATCGCCGCTCGAAACCCTATCGGCTCCGGCGACGCGTGGACGGTGGTTTCGGACAACCGGAGCTGTGGATTTCCGTACCTGCCTGGTGTGGTCTGTCCATGAATGAGAGGTTGTTGCACTCATGTCTGGTTAACATCACGTCATCCTATGTTTGCCACGTTCTGTTTCCTGTGGGAGTCGTCCCGAAGGCGATCGGAGGACTGGAGTGAACATTAGGGATTATATGTGCGCTTTGTGGACTTTTGTCCGTTTTCCTCTGTGTAGTCATTCGGGACCTTCGGGTAGTTAAACGACGTTTACTTTACCTTAACCGTTGTTGGGTGACGTAACTAGCCCGCAATGTATTTCTGGCTTGTCCGAATCCGAAGAGAGAGGCTGTTCTCCGGGGTTTGGGCTCTGACCTGCGGTGACCCCCATGTCTGGGCGGGGTATGGACTATGCGTCCGCGGCTCGGTGCGATGGGCGCGAACCGGTTGCGGATGGGTCACGAATCCGGCAGTAGGGCTATACAGACATTTCGCTCAATGGTCTTCTGATCGACTAATCGCCTAGTTCTGCGGGGCGTGTGCGAACCACACAACCCCGAGGTTCGGCTCGTATTAGTGATCAAGGGTGTAACTGATGCACAAACGAAGGAAGACGCTCGCGCTCGCCGCGGCGGGCACCTCCGCTTTGATGGTGCTGACCGCCTGCGGCGGCGGCGGTGGCGAAGGCGAGCAGGAGAAGGAGGTCACATGGGTGATCAACAGCCTTCCCGCCGCCTGGGGAGCCATCAGCGGCGCGGGCGGCAGCGTCTACGTCATCCAGATGCTCTCCGGTGTGCTCCCCTATACCGGGCAGTACCAGCCCGACGCGACCTACGAGTACGACATGGACGTCCTCGCTGAGGAGCCCACGCTCGTCAACGACAACCCGGACGAGGGCCCCTTCGAGTTCAGCTTCACCCTCGCCGAGGACGCCGTGTGGAGTGACGGCACGCCGATGACCGGCGAGGACCTGCGCGTCACGTGGATGATGTCCGCAGCTCCCACCGAGGGCTACTGCGACACCTGCGACTCCCGCGGCACCACGAGCGCCGACATGGTCGAGGAGGTCGAGGTCGACGGCAAGACCGCGACCTTCCGCCTCAAGGAGGGCCTGGCCAACCCGGAGTGGATGGGCATGTTCGACGCGCACAGCGTGGCGGGCGGCTTCTACCCGGCGCACCTGGCCGAGGAGCAGGGCTGGGACGTCGACGACCCCGCGCAGCTCGGCGAGTACTTCACCTGGCTGCACGACACCCGCCCCGAGTGGTCCGGCGGCCCGTACCAGATCGTGGACGGCGACCTGCAGAACCAGGTCGTCAAGGAGCCCAACCCGGAGTGGTGGGGCGAGGCGCCCGCGCTCGACCGCGTCATCATGCCGTACAACACCGACGAGGGCACCTTCATCCCCGCCTTCCAGAACGGCGAGATCCACGGCGCCAACCCCGCCCAGTACAGCGAGGACGTCATCACCCAGCTGAGGGAGATGGAGGGCACCACCCTCAGCGTCGGGGAAGGCAACATCTGGGAGCACATCGACATCAACACCGAGAACGAGTGGCTCTCGGACGTCGAGCTGCGCAGGGCCGTCTTCACCGCGATCAACCGCGACGAGATCGCCAGCCGCAACTTCGAGGCCGGCTACCCCGAGTACGAGCTGAAGAACAACCACATCTTCGGCAGCGACAGCGAGTACTTCGAGGACCACATCTCCGAGAGCGGGCAGGGCAGCGGCGACGTCGAGGCCGCCACCGAGATCCTGGAGGATGCGGGCTACGAGCTCGACGGGGACACCCTCATGCTGGACGGCGAGCAGGTCGGCCCGTTCCGCCTGCGCAGCACCGACACCGTCATCCGCAACAACTCCGTGCAGCTGATCCAGGCCCAGCTCGCCGAGATCGGCATCGAGACCACCATCGAGATGACCGACGACCTGGGCACGATGCTGGACGAGCAGGAATACGACATCGTCCAGTTCGGCTGGAGCGGCACCCCGTACTTCACCACCAGCCCCGAGCAGTTCTGGCGCAGCGACAGCCCCAGCAACTTCGGCGGCTACGCCAACGACGAGGTGGACGAGCACGCCCGGGCCACCGCGACGGCGACCAGCCTGGACGAGGCGGCCGAACACGCCAACGCCGCCGTGGCCGCAGTGGTCCCGGACGCCTACGTCCTGCCGATCGTGGCCGAGCCCAACTACTTCTTCGTGAGTGACCGGCTCGCCAACGTCGAGGACAACCTCCAGTCCAGCTACCGCGCCACCTACAACATCGGTGAGTGGGACCTCGCCGAGTAACTCGGCTCAGGCCCGTGGCCCGGGCCCGGGGCATCCTCCCGGGCCCGGGCCGGTCCTCGTCCACCCCTGAAGGATCACACTCATGCTCGTTTACACGGTGCGGCGCGTCCTGGGCGCGATACCCATCCTGATCCTCGCGTCCGTGCTCACCTTCGTCCTGATCGACGTCTCCGGTGACCCGCTCGCGGATCTCAGGATGCAGCAGCCGCCCCCGGACCCCTCGGTCATCCAGCTCCAGGAGGAGCGGCTCTACCTCGACCGGTCCATGCCCGAGCGCTACTGGCTCTGGGTCACCGGCATCGGCGGCAACGGCGACATCGGCCTGCTCCAGGGCGAGTTCGGCCCCTCCACGCAGAGCAACAGCTACGACATCGGCGAGAACATCGCCGAGCGGCTGGGCACCACCCTGCGCCTGGTGGGCGCGGCCATGGTCTTCGCGCTGGGCCTGGCCGTCCTGGCCGGCGTCGTCAGCGCGATGCGCCAGTACTCCAAGCTCGACTACACGCTCACGTTCATCGGCTTCCTGGCTCTGGCGATGCCCGTGTTCTGGTTCGCGGGCATCATGCAGCAGGCCGGGGTCGGCTTCAACGAACTCGTGGGGGACCAGGTTCTCGCCACGATCGGCGACGGCGTCTACCAGGCACAGGGCGAGGACTTCTGGGGGCGCGTCACCAACGCCTTCGCCTACATGACCCTGCCCACGATCGTGCTGATGCTGACCAGCTTCGCCTCGTGGAGCCGGTACCAGCGGACCTCCATGCTCGAGGTGCTCAACAGCGACTACGTCCGTCTGGCCCGGGCCAAGGGCCTGCCCAACCGCGTCGTCATCCGGCGCCACGCGCTGCGCACGGCCCTCATCCCGCTGACCACGGTGGTCGCCGTCGGCATCGCCGGGATCATCGACGGCGCGGTCCTGACCGAACGCGTCTTCCAGTGGCGCGGGCTGGGCGAGTTCTTCATCACCGCGGTCGAGAAGAACGACTCGTACGCGCTGATGGCGTGGCTGCTGCTCAGCGGTGTCATGGTCATCGTGGCCAACCTCATCGCCGATCTCCTGTACGGCGTGCTCGACCCGAGGATTCGCTATGAGTGAGAAGAGGGCGCCCCAGGCGCCGCGGAGCGCCGACGCCGAGAGCGTCGGAGGCGCCGAACGCACCCAGTTCCAGATGATCCTGTCCCGGTTCCTGCGCCACCGGGCCGCCATGATCAGCCTGGCTGTGCTCGGTCTCATCGTCCTGGCAGCCTTCCTCGGCCCGTTCCTGTGGCGGTGGGACCACACCGTCAACCTGGACATCCCGCCGAGCGTGCCGCCCAACGCCGACCACCCGTTGGGCACCACCACGGCCGGGCACGACGTCCTGGGCCAGCTCATGCGCGGCGCCCAGCAGACGCTCAAGGTGGCGTTCACGGTGTCGGTCATGGGCACCGTCATCGGCTCCCTGTGGGGGGCCACGGCCGGTTACTACGGCGGCCGGATCGACGCGCTCATGATGCGCGTCGTGGACGTGTTCATGATCGTGCCGCTGCTGGTGATGGTCGCCGCCATCGCGGGCAACGCCCGGGCCGGAACCACCTGGTACGCGGTGGCCCTCATCATCGGCTTCTTCTCGTGGGCGCAGATCGCCCGCGTGGTGCGCAGCGTGGTCCTGTCCCTGCGCGAGCAGGAGTTCGTGGAGGCGGCCAGGGCCGCCGGGGCCTCACCCGGGTGGATCATCGTCCGCCACCTGCTGCCCAACGCGGCGGGGCCGATCATCGTCGCGGCCACCCTGCTGATCGCGGTGGCGATCCTGCTGGAGGCGGGCATGTCCTTCCTCCAGTTCGGCATCCAGCCCCCCGACATCTCGCTCGGACAGATGATTGGCGACGCGCGCACTGCCGCGTCCACCAGGCCCTGGCTGTTCTACCCGCCCGGCGTGCTGCTGGTGGTGATCTGCCTGACGATCAACTTCATCGGCGACGGGCTGCGCGACGCCCTCGACCCACGACAGACCATGGTGCGGCGATGACCACGACTGACCAGATGAGCAACGAGGGGACCGCCCCGGCCGCGACCGGCGACGTGGTCCTGGAGGTCAGCGACCTCAGCGTCACCTTCCCCTCCGACGACGGGCCGCTGCCCGCCGTGCGCGAGGTGTCCTACGTCCTGCGCCGGGGCGAGGCGCTGGGGATCGTGGGTGAGTCCGGATCGGGCAAGTCCGTGACCTCGATGGCGATCATGGGGCTGCTGCCCAAGAACGCCCGCGTCGAGGGCTCGGCCAAGGTGCTGGGCCAGGAGGTCATCGGCCTCAAGGACGCGCAGATCAGCAAGGTCCGCGGCAACAAGATCGCGATGATCTTCCAGGACCCGCTGACCTCGCTGAACCCCGTCTACACCGTCGGCTACCAGATCGCCGAGGCCGTCCTGGCCCACCGCAAGGTGGGCAAGAAGGCGGCGATGGCCCGGGCGCTGGAACTGCTGGAGCTGGTGGGCATCCCCAGCCCGGAGCAGCGGATCAAGCAGTACCCGCACGAGCTGTCGGGCGGCATGCGCCAGCGCGTGGTGATCGCCATCGCGATGGCAAACGAGCCCGACGTCATCATCGCCGACGAGCCGACCACGGCCCTGGACGTGACCGTCCAGGCGCAGGTCCTGGAGGCGCTGGAGGCGGCCCGCAAGGAGACCGGCGCCGCCCTGGTGCTGATCACCCACGACCTCGGCGTGGTGGCCGGGCACGTCGACAGGATCGGCGTGATGTACGGCGGCCGCCTCGTGGAGATGGGCCCCGTGGAGGAGGTCTTCTACCGCCCGCGGATGCCCTACGCCCTCGGCCTGCTGGGTTCGCTGCCCCGCCTGGACGAGGACCGCCACGAGCGGCTCACCCCCATCGTGGGCACCCCGCCCTCCCTGCTCTCCCTGCCCACCGGGTGCGCGTTCTCGCCGCGCTGCCCGATGGCCCGGGACCTGTGCCGTGAACAGGAGCCCCTCCTGCTCGCGGTCGGCGGGGACGGGGAGCGGGTGCGAGTACCGGCGACGGACACCTCCGCGCACACGGCGGCCTGCCACTTCAGCGAGGAGCTGGGGGGCGCGGCCCCCGCCGACCTGTTCCGGGGGACGGCGGTGGAGGCCGACACCGTCACGGAGGTCGAGGAGGCCGAGGGACAGGCACAGGAGGCGCGCGCCCGGATCGGCGCGGAGACCGCCGGGCCCTCGGACGGGGAGCCCCGTGAGGCCATCCTGACCGTCAAGGACCTGGTCAAGAACTTCCCCATCCGCTCCAAGGGCCTCCTGCGGCGCAGGATCGGCGAGGTGCAGGCGGTCTCCGGGGTCTCCCTGGAGCTGCGCGAGCACGAGACCCTCGCCCTGGTCGGCGAGTCCGGGTGCGGCAAGTCCACCACCGCCCGCCTCATGCTCCAGCTGATCAAGCAGACCTCGGGCGAGGTCAGCTACATGGGGCAGCCGTTGCACACTCTGTCCCCGCGGCAGATGCGCCCGCTGCGCCGCGACCTCCAGCTGGTCTTCCAGGACCCGTTCGCCTCCCTGGACCCGCGCATGACGGTCTCGGACATCATCGCCGAGCCGCTGCGGATCCACGGCCAGGGCAACGGCACCGCCAAGAAGCGGGTCAAGGAGCTGCTGGACCTGGTGGGGCTCAACGCCGAGCACGGCTCGCGCTACCCGCACGAGTTCTCGGGCGGCCAGCGCCAGCGCATCGGCATCGCCCGCGCGCTGGCGCTCAACCCCAAGGTGCTCATCCTGGACGAGCCCGTCTCGGCGCTGGACGTGTCCATCCAGGCGGGCGTGATCAACCTGCTGGAGGACCTCCAGGACGACCTGGGCCTGTCGTACCTGTTCGTCTCGCACGACCTGTCGGTGGTCAAGCACATCGCCGACCGGGTGGCCGTGATGTACCTCGGCAAGATCGTGGAGACGGGGACGACGGCGGAGCTGTTCGGGGCGCCCTCGCACCCGTACACGCAGGCGCTGATCTCGGCGATCCCCCTGCCGGACCCGGTCAAGGAGCGGACCCGGGAGCGGATCGTGGTCACCGGCGACGTGCCCAGTCCCGCCGACCCGCCCTCGGGCTGCCGGTTCCGGACCCGGTGCCCGAAGTTCGCGAACGAGCTGTCGGAGAGCGAGCGCGCCAAGTGCGTGGAGGAGCCGCCGGAGCTGATGGACCGGGGGGCGGGCCACCTGGACGCCTGCCACTACTCGCGGGCCAGGGAACTGTTCTGACCGGGGCGCCGTCCGGGTGATCCGGGCGCGGCGGCCGTGACGGGCCGGTGCCGGGGGAGTGCGTCCCCGGTACCGGCCCGTTCGCCGTTCACGCCGCGTACAGCGGCGGGAGGGGTTCGGCGCTCGGGGTTCGCTCCGGGACCGGGGGCACACACCGCCGTTGGGTGCCGCGACCCCCGGCTCGCCCGGGAAGGAGACCGGCGGTCGGGGCCGGTCCGCGGGTCCGCTCCGGGCGCGGACGCACACCGCCGCACCGGGGCGGGGCGCGGAGGGGGCGCCCGGTACCGCTTCCGTGCGTCGGGCCCCCTCGTCGCTCCCACGAGGAAGACCGAAACCGGACGGTTCTGTCTGTGGCGGATTCGGGTGCACGTGCGTCACCTGGGCCTGGGCGTCCTCACGCGCCCCTCCCGTGTCCGACCCGCACCCGGGGTGCTGGTGCCGGGGAACCGCGGCGGGTTAGGGTGCGGTGCCCCTTGTGTCCGTGACCGCTAGGAGACACGCCGTTGACAACCCCCAACGCTTCCAGTGAACCCCCGGTCGGGAGGCGCCGTGCCCCGGTCCGGCGACGCGCCGCCTGGACCGCGGCCCTCGCGGCCGTCCCCGTGCTCGTCGCGGCGCCCCTGGGCGCGCTCCCGGCCCACGCCGACCCGGCGGCCGCGGAGGAGCGCCTGACCGACCTCCGCGCGGACATCGACGCCCTCCTGGCGGACCCGTCCCTCGAGGGCGGGGTGTCCGGGGTGACCGTCACCGACCCCGCCACCGGCGCGGTGCTGTACTCGCGCGACAGCGGGGAGCAGCTGGTGCCCGCGTCCAACATGAAGCTGTTCACCGCGGCGGCCGCCCTGGACGTCCTGGGCGCCGACCACACCTTCTCCACCGAGGTCGTGACCGACGGCCACCGGCAGCGGCGCTCCGTTGAGGACCTGTACCTGGTCGGCGGCGGCGACCCCACCCTGTCCGAGCAGGATCTGGACGCGCTGGCCGCCGAAGTGGCCGCCTCCGGGGTCAGGACCGTGCGGGGTGACGTCCTCGCCGACGACACCTGGTTCGACTCCCAGCGCCTCGTGGACGACTGGTGGCCCGAGGACGAGCCCTACGCCTACTCCGCGCAGATCTCGGCCCTCACCGTCGCCCACGGGGAGCGCTACGACACCGGCGTGACCGAGGTCGTGGTCACCCCCGGCGCGGCGGGTGCGCCCGCCACCGTGGACCTGGGCGCCGCCGAGGGCTACGCCGAACTCGACAACCGGGCCGTGACCGGTCCCGCGGGCGGCACCAGCAGCGTGGTCGTCGACCGCCCCGTGGGGACCAACACCATCACGGTGACCGGCACGATCCCGGCCGACGCCGCCCCCGTGACCGCCCTGCGCACGGTGGACGAGCCCGCGGGCCTGACCGGGCACCTCTTCGCGCGGGCGCTGGAGCGGCACGGCGTCACCGTCGAGGGCGGCGTGGAGTTCGGCGAGGCACCCGGGAGGGGACGCCACGGGGCCCGGCTGGTGGCCGACCACGAGTCCCCCGAGCTGGCGGAGATCCTCGTCCCCTTCATGAAGTTCAGCAACAACGGCCACGCCGAGATGCTCGTCAAGAGCATCGGCCAGGAGGTCGCGGGCGAGGGGAGCTGGGACGCCGGGCTGACCGGTGTCGAGCGGTCCCTGTCCGGGCTGGGGGTGGACACCTCCGACATCGTCCTCAACGACGGCTCGGGCCTGTCCCGGGGCAACCTGGTCACCTCCGACGCGGTCGTGGACCTGCTCGTGAGTGCGCGCGACGCGTCCTGGCACGGGATCTGGGCGGACTCGCTGCCGGTGGCGGGCGAGAGCGACCCGTTCACCGGGGGAACCCTGCGGTTCCGCATGGGCGGCACCGCCGCCGCGGGCGTCGTCTCCGCCAAGACCGGCACCATGACGGGCATCAGCGCGCTGTCCGGATACGTGGCCGGGCAGGACGGCGGCGACGGGCTGGCGTTCAGCGTCGTCAACAACGGCTACAGCGGCCCGGCCCCCACGCCGGTGCAGGACGCGATCGCCGTCCGGCTGGCCGAGTACCTGGGCCACCAGACGCCCGTGAGCGTCCGGTCCCAGAGCGCGCCGACCCAGCCCGGCGGTGAGCTGGAGTGCTCATGGGAGCTGACCTGCTGATCCGCTGACCCGCTGAGGGCGCACGACCGGGCGGCGGCCGCGCCGCCCGGTCCGCGCACCGCCCGCGCGTGAGGCGCGGCAGGCGCGGAACACGCGGGCGGTGCGATCGCGATCGAGGGCGGCCGCGCCTGAGGCGCGGTGACTCGGCCGGAGGGCCACGGGGAGTCTCCCCGTGGCCCTCCGGGTTTTCCACAGGTGTGGACGGGCTCCGCCGCTTCGGTTGCGAAGGTGGCATCCTCGGAGAGGACGGCGCCGCCTCCTCGCGTCACACGATCCGCGTCGCACCGCCTGTCCGCCTCCTCCGCCCGCGCGGAGTCCCGGGAAGAGAGCGTTCCGATCGTGTCCCACCTCAGCGTCGTGTCCGGCCCCGGCGTCGCTTCCTACCCCAGCGTCGTGTCCCGCCTCGGTGGGAGAATCGCCCGCCTCCTGTCCCCGCTCGTGTGCCGCCCCCGGGGCGGGGTGCTCGGGGCGGTCCGGCCCGGCCGCCCTCCCCGGACGAGGCCGTACCGGTTCCCGGGGCGGGGGAGCCCGGGGCCGCTACCAGGCGCGGCGGCCGACGAAGGCCAGGAACCGGGTCTGGGCGTCGGCGCCCTCGGGCGGGGTGAGCTCGGGACCGCAGACACTGTTCCCGCGCAGGTGCTCCCCGAAGGAGGCGGTGGCCCCGTGCGCCCACCGGACGTCGCCGGGGTCCAGGCGCTCGTCCTGGCCGGTGGCCCGGGCCAGGTCCCAGCGGTGCACCACGAGGTCGAAGCAGAGGAACCGGTTCACCGCCTCGGCGAAGGTGGTGCGGCCGAAGAACCCGTCGAACGCGGTGCCCGCGCGCCGCGGGTCGTCCAGGTCGGCCTGTACCACCGCGCGGGCGGCGTCCCAGGCGGCGCGGGGGTCCTCGTCCACGGAGGGGATGCCGCCCAGTTCGCGGCCGACCAGGCCGAGGAACATGCCCTGGGTGTCCACGACGTGGCGGACCACGTCGCGGGCGTCCCACCCCTCGCAGGGGGACGCCGACGACCAGCGGTCGGCGGGGACGGCCGCCACCGTCCCGGCGAAGTCCTCGGACAGGCGGGCGTAGCGCTCGGAGGTGTCGCTCATGATCGTGTTCCCCTCGGGTCCGTCTCGGTGCCCGCCATCCTCGCCCCCTCGACCGGGCCCCGTCTTGAACAAACACGACGAACCGCACGTGTGTTCGGAGGCGGAGGGCTACCCTGGAGCCGTGAGACCGTACTCCCTGGGGGTGGAGGGGGACGCGCGCGGCATCCTCGACCCGGCCGCCGGGCTGACCCGGTTCCGCCTGGACCGACACGCGCCCTCGGAGCGGGTGGCCCGCTTCGTGGACCGCTACTGGCTCGCCTCCTGGAACCTGACCGGCCGCGAGCCGTACACCCAGCGGGTCCTGGCCCACCCCGTCGTGAACCTGGTGTTCACCGGTGGGACCGCGACGGTGCACGGCCCGACCACCGAGGTGACCGAGCGCCGCCTGGAGGGCGAGGGCTGGGCGCTCGGGGTGATGTTCCGGCCCGCGGGGTTCTGCCCGTTCCTCGGCAAGCCCATGAACACGATCGTGGACGCCGCCCTCCCCGCGTCGGAGGTCTTCGGCACCCTCGGTGCGAGTGGGGTCCCGGGCAGAAGCGGGGTCTTCGACGGCGCGGCGCCGTCCGGTCCCCTCGCCCTCATGGCCCGGGTCGACCGCGCCCTGGCCGAACTGCTCCCCGCGGACCGCCACCCGGCCGAGGACACCCGCGACGTCGTGGAGCGGGTGGCCGCCGACCCCTCGGTGGTCAACGTGTCCGGGCTCGCCCGGCGCGAGGGGATGGGCGTACGCCTGCTCCAGCGCCGCTTCGCCGACCACGTCGGCCTCGGACCCAAGGCGGTCATCCGCAGGTACCGGCTCTACGAGGCCGCCGAGCGGGCCAGGAAGGGCGCGCCGCCCGACTGGGGGAGCCTGGCCGCCGAACTCGGGTTCAGCGACCAGTCCCACCTGACCAGGGAGTTCACCGCCGTTCTGGGGGCCCCTCCCGCGCGCTACGCGGCGCGCGCGACACCAGGCGGCTGAGCGTGCGGTACACGTCCTCGGCCGTCAGGTCCGGGTCGGCGCAGCACCGCATGAACAGGCCGTCGACGGCGGCGCCCACGCCCGCGCGGTCCTCCGGGCGGGGGAGGTAGGGCGCGAGGAAGGCGTCCACGGCCCGGTTCCAGCGCTCGATCTGCGGGCGCAGGGCCGGGCGGCGCGCGGCGAGCAGGAAAAGTTCGCATTCGGCCATCACCTGGGCCCGTTCGGGGCCCGAACCCACCGCGATCATCCCGGCCAGGGCGCGCAGGGCCGCGTCCGAGTCCTCGGGCACGGCGGCCAGCGCGGCCACGTAGGTGTCGTTGACCCGGGTCAGGGTGTCCACGAGCAGGTCGTCGACGGTCGCGTGGTAGTAGGTGACGGTGCTGGGCGGCACCCCGGCCTCGGCGGCCACTCGCCGCTGGCTGACCGCCGCCACGCCGTCGCGTTCGATGACGCGCATGGTGGCGTCCAGGAGCTGTCGGCGGCGCCGCTCGCCCTTGCGTCTTCGTCCGTCGGCGATGTCCCCGCCGACGGCCGCCGTGTCGTGGACGTTCAGTGCCGCCCGCCCAGTTCCAGGGCCATGACCCCCGCGATGATCAGCGCGATCCCGCCGATCTGGACCCAGGTGAGCGACTCGCCGAAGAGCAGCGTGCCGATCATCGCGACCAGCGCGATGCCCACGGCCGCCCACACGCCGTAGGCCACGCCGAGGTTGATGCCCCGGGTGAGGGACTGGCTGAGCATGAGGAAGGCCCCGACGTAACCGACCACGACGAGGACCGAGGGCAGCGGGCGGCTGAAGCCCTCGGAGAGCTTGAGTGAGGTGGTGGCGATCACCTCGGCGATGATCGCTCCGGCCAGCCAGAGCCAGGGCACGGCGTTCCTTCCGACGGAGGACTGGGCGTTTGACCAGGTTCCTCCGGAGAAGAAACCTGAGCGTTCGGACAAGATTCTAGGCGGAGGGCCGACCCGGTGTCCAAGGCCGGTTATGGATGGCCGTAACCTCATACCCGTAGGGAATCGAGGTGTACCCCCGGGGTGTATCGTCTTCGGTTCCGGCGTCCCCCACGTCCCACGCCCCAGATAACCGCTCTATACCGATGCATGAGATTTCAGAACCTTTTCGGTGGGTGTGCGTCTTACTTGCGTGGATGGCGTTTCAGGCATGACATGGAGGTAACCAGACGTGACGGGCAAGACAGCTCCGGCGGTGGCGCGTCGTTTCGGTATCGGACTGGCAGTGCTGGCGCTGGCCGCGACGGCCTGCACGTCGGGTGAGGCCGAGACCCAGGGCGGCGGTACCGACGCGGCCAGCGCCGATCCCGCGGAACTGGTGATCACTCCCGAGAGCGGCGCCGAGGAGGTCGCGCCCAACTCCCCCATCAAGGTCACCGCCGAGAGCGGTGTCATCACGGACGTCCAGGTGGAGCAGGTCGTCGCCACCGAGGCCGCGGCGGAGGGCGAGTCGCAGGACCCCGACCTCTACGCCATGACCGGCACCCTCAACGGCGACGCGACCGAGTGGGTCAGCGACTGGAACCTGCGCCCCGGCGCGGAGGTCGTGGTCACCGCGACCGCCGAGAACGACGCCGGTGAGGAGACCGAGGTCGTCCAGGAGTTCACCACCCTGGAGGCGGTCGCCGGGCAGCGCCTGGAACTGGCCTCCAACTGGCCCGTCTCCGGTGACACCGTCGGCGTGGGCATGCCGATCGTCATCAACTTCGACCTGCCGGTGACCAACAAGGCGCAGGTCGAGAACTCCATGGAGGTCATCTCCGAGCAGGGTGTCCAGGGCGCCTGGAACTGGGAGACCGACACGATGGCCGTCTTCCGGCCGGAGGAGTACTGGGAGCCCCACCAGGCCGTGAGCGTCGACCTGCACCTCGCGGGCGTCGAGGCCTCCGAGGGCGTCTACGGCGTGGAGAACCACCGCATCGACTTCGAGGTCGGCCGCGAGCTGATCATGACCATGCACGTGCCCGACCACGAGCTGGTCGTCAACATCGACGGTGAGCACGACCGCACCATCGAGGTGAGCAACGGCAAGGCCAGCCGCCGCTTCGACACCACGACCTCCGGCACGCACGTGCTCATGCAGCGCTACGAGCAGATGACCATGGACTCCTCCACCGTGGGCATTCCCGAGGGCACCCCCGGCGCCTACAACGTGGACGTGCAGTACGCGGTCCGCACCAGCGACAGCGGCGAGTTCCTGCACGAGGCCTCCTACAACGGCAACATCGGCAGCGCCAACACCTCCAACGGCTGCACCAACCTGCGCATGGACGACGCCCGCTGGATCTTCGAGAACACCCTCATGGGCGACGTCATGGAGACCACCGGCACCGACCGCGAACTGGAGTGGAACAACGGCTGGGGCTTCTGGCAGATGTCCTGGGACGAGTGGCTGGCCGAGAGCGCGACCGGCGAGCCGCAGGTGACCGACGGTTCGGGCACCCCCGGCTCCGTCCACGGCGAGCAGTAACCGCCCGCCCAACGCCGGAGGGGGCGCCGGGAACCGCACGGTTCCCGGCGCCCCCTCCGGCGTTCCGCGACCTCCGCGGGACGCGACCAGCCCGCCCCGGACGCCCCCCGGTCAGTCCCGTCGGGACAGCCGGGCCACCACGGAGTCGATCACCAGCTCGGTGACGGCGGCCATGTCCACCGCGCCCGGGTCCAGCAGCCACTGCACCTGGAGCCCGTCCATCGCGGCGATGACCGCCGACGCCGCGGCCTCCGCCGGGGTGTGCCCGTCCGGTCCCGGCGTGTCCGCGGCCTCCCGGTGCCCCGGTTCCAGCCGGTCCAGCACGGCGTCCGCGATCTCCCTGCGCAGCACCGTGTAGCGGTCCCGGAACCAGTCCTGCGCCGGGTGCTCGTCGGTGGCGCTCTCCGCCGACAGCACCGCGTAGAGCTGCGTGGTCCCCGGCCGCTCGGCGTTGCGCTCGGCGGTCGCCACCAGGTGGTCCAGCATCCTGCTGCCCTCCGGCGCCGGATCGGTGTCGTCGCGCAACTCCAGGACGGCGGTGAGCAGGTCGGTCTTGGAGCCGAAGTGGTGCAGGACCCCCGCAGGGGTGATGCTGAGCGTCGCCGCGATGTCGGCCAGCGAGGTGTTGTGGAAGCCCCGCGAGGCGAAGACGTCGGCCGCCGTGCGCAGGATCTGCTCTCGCCGGTTCACCCGCCTCCGCGGTGTCGGCGCCTCGGAGCCGGAGGGGGCGCGGGTGTCCGGCGCCGGGGTCGTCTCGCTCATCCTGGTCTCTCCACTTCCTGTACCCCGTCGGGTACTCCGGGCCCGTGCGGGGGGTCGCGGACCCGCCGTCCACGGTATCCAGCTTTCCCCGCCCCCTCGCTCAATGAATGTTAAGTAAGAGGGGTTGTTAGCTGTTGGGTCGGGAAGTCACGCAAACGCACACGAGGGCACAGGAGTCATCCTGTGCTGCTGTTGGAAAGCGGTGTGTGGCTGTGTGCCCCCACTCCGGTGGACGGCCCGCCGGTGACATTCCGTCCGAGGAGTTCGCTGATTCTCCGGACAAGCGCCCCCGGTCCTGGCTACGGTCGTCTCGAACACAGTGACGAAACCGGCAGGTATCGGGAGGTGGGAAGGGATGGCGGGTACCGGCATGCGGCGGTTGCGGTCGATCGCCGACCCGTTCCTGGCCCCCGCACCGTCCGGGGTGAGTGTGCGTGATCGGCTCAAGGGCCTCACCCCTGAGGACGAGGCGGTGCTGCGGGCGGTGGGCGCGCACCTGGGGTCCTTGGCCTCCACGGACCTGGCCGCCCGATGCGCGGACGGCACCAACCACGACAAGGACTCCTTGGCGGCCCGCAAACGGGAGCTGACCGCTGAGTCCTCGTCGCGGTGGGCGGGGGCGATCACCAGGGCCTCGAACGAGCAGTGGGCGCTGGCCCGCCGCAGCCAGGCCGCCCACCTGCACCGCCTCCAAACGGGGATCGACACCCTGCGCCACCGGTTGTCCCAACCCCTCAAAACCCCGGGCACCCGGGGTGTGCCGGGCGGGTACGCCTGTCGCCGGGAGTGGCACGCCAAGTCCCGACGCCTGGCCGCCCTGGAACATCGCCATGCGGTGGCGGTCGCTGACTGGGAGGAGGGCCGTGTACGGGTGGTGCGCGGCGGCAAACGGCTGCTGCACACCCGTCACCACCTGGACCAGGCCGGACTCACCCAGGCCCAGTGGCGGGCCCGGTGGGAGGCTGCACGTTTCTTCCTCCAAGCTGATGGTGAGTCCGGAAAACGGTACGGCAACGAGACCATCCGCATCACCCCCGAGGGGCAGGTCTCGATCCGGTTGCCCGCCCCGTTGGCGCACCTGGCTAACGCCGCGCACGGTCGGTATGTGCTCTCGGGTCGGGTGGCCTTCGCCCACCGGGGCACCGAGTGGGCTGATCGAATCGAGGCTGACGGGGCGGTGGCCTACCGCCTCCACCTGGACGCGGATCGGGAACGGTGGTACGTAACCGCGTCCTGGACCCCCACCCCCGCCCCACAGGTGCCGTGGGAGGCGGCACTGGCCCGCGGGGTGGTCGGGGTGGACGCCAACGCCGACCACCTGGCCGCCTGGCGGCTCGACACCCACGGCAACCCGATCGGGAACCCACACCGCTTTGAGTTCGACCTGTCCGGCAGCGCCTCCCACCGGGACGCGCAGGTACGCCATGCCCTGTCCCGACTGTTGCGCTGGGCCACGACAAGCGGTGTGCGGGCCATCGCCGTGGAGGACTTGGACTTCGCCCGCGAGAAGACCCGGGAGAAGCATGGACGGCGTAAGAAGTTCCGGCGGCTGATCAGTGGTTTTCCCACCGCTCGTCTGCGGTCCCGGCTGACCTCGATGGCCCACACCCTGGGGGTGTCGGTCATCGCCGTGGACCCCGCATACACCTCCCGGTGGGGTGCCCAGCACTGGCAAAAGCCCCTGTCCACCCAACGTAGGAAGGTCTCCCGGCACGATGCGGCCAGCATCGCGGTCGGGCGGCGCGCTCAGGGCCACCCGGTCCGGCGTCGGACGGCACCGCCCCCGCACCACCAGGGTGATGGTGTGGGGCATCGGACCGTCCAGGCCGCATCGGGGAGTTGTGGGCGTGAGGGAAACCGCCCTCCCGTCACGGTGCGTGCACGCGATGCGCGTGGCCGGACGGGGCAGGAACGCGGTGACCCAGCCCATCCAGCACCGTTCGGGATGGGTGCAGTGCCAAAGTGACCCCCGGGGTCACTTCTGAACACTGTTCAGGAACGGTTCCGGTCCAGGAGGAGTAGGACACAGGGCCGGGGGTCCGTGACTCCGGACCTTCACGCCCGTGTCACAGCGGAGAGTCGCAACGTCTGTGGAGGTCGGGCGAGACCGCCCCACGGAGACGGGCACCGGCCAGCGAAACAGGAACACGTCCGGCTGCCGTTGTCCCGCCCCGACGCCTCCCTCACGGACGCCGGGCCGGGTGGACCTCGTGCCCCGCTGCGGGCGGCGGCTCCTCGACCAGCCCGCCCGGCCCGCAGGGTGCCGAACCGAACGGTGCGGACAGCGGGGTGGGCCCGTCGAACGCCGGCGCCGGGGACCCGGCGGCCAGGCGCGCCATCGACCGCTCCGTGGCGGACCCGGGTTCGGGGCAGTACATCATGATCCGCTGGTCGGTGTCGGGCACGTGGAGCAGTTGGCACTCGAATACCAGGGCACCCATGGTCGGGTGGTCCACCCTCTTGCTGAACCCGCGCCGTTTGCGCACCTCGCGCGACTCCCACATCCGGGCGAACCTCGGTGAGGTACCCAGCAGGGTGGTGACCAGGCGGGCGATCTCCGGGTCGCCCGGGTAACGGGCGTAGGCCGCACGCAGGTCCGCCACCGAGTGCTGGGTGAAGCAGACGTTGTGCGGGTCGTCCCAGTGCGGTTCGTCCTCCGGCCGGGAGAACATCCACACTATGAGGTTGCGCTCTCCCTCGGGCAACTCCGCCATGTCCCCGATGAAGTGAACGGCCATCCGGTTCCACGCGAGCACCTCGTACTTGGCGTCCAGCACGTAGGCGGGGGTGGTGGCCAGGCCGTCCAGCAGGTACCGCACCGCCGTGGAGATCTCGCGGCTGGGACCGCGGGTGACGGGGGGCTCTGCTCCGGCCGTGTGGAAGAGGTAGGCGCGCTCGTCGACGTTCAGCATCAGGGCACGCGAGAGCGCCGACAGCACCTGCCCGGACGGGTTGGGGCCGCGGGCCTGCTCCAGCCGTACGTAGTACTCCACCGACATCCCTGCGAGCTGTGCCACCTCCTGGCGGCGCAGGCCCGGAGTGCGGCGGCGCCCGGTGTCGGGCAGGCCGACGTCGCCTGGGCCGATCCTGCCGCGCCGGTCGCGCAGGAACGCCGCGAGTTCCCCGCGGTCCGCCATCGCACGCCTCCTCATCGTGGTCCTCCGTCCAGAGTGCCCCAGGAACGCCTTCCGCACAGTGGTACCGCCGATACCAGCCTCGACGGTTCCTTCCGCGAGTCCGCCGACCCTTCCACGATCGATCCCATGGCGAAGACACGCAGAATCGCCCTCGTGACGGGGGCGAACAAGGGAATCGGATTCCAGACCGCGCGACTGCTCGGGCTGGAGGGAATGACGGTGCTGGCCGGTTTCCGGGACGCACGACGCGGTGCCGAGGCGGAGAAGGCCCTTCGGGAGGAGGGCGTGGACGTCCGCGCGCTGGCTCTGGACGTCACCGACGCCGAGAGCGTCCGGACCGCCGCCGCGCGGGTGGAGAAGGAGTTCGGACGGCTGGACGTGCTGGTCAACAACGCGGGCGTGGCCCTGGGCCGGGGCGGAATCGGCGAGGTCGATCCCGTCGCGCTCCGGCGGACGCTGGAGGTGAACGTGGTGGGCACGGTGACGGTCACCGATGCGTTCCTGGACCTGCTGCGCCGCTCGGAGGCCGCGCGGGTGGTCAACGTGTCCAGCGAGGTCGGATCGATCGGAACGATGACCGATCCGTACGGCCCGTTCTTCACGATGGAGGGCGATACGGGCTACCCCGCCTCCAAGGCGGCGGTGAACATGGTGACGGCGCTGTACGCCAAGACCCTCGCGCCCCTGGGTGCCAAGGTCAACGCGGCCAACCCCGGGTACTGCGCGACCGACCTCAACGGCAACACGGGCACGCGCACGGCGGAGCAGGGCGCGAGGGTGAACCTGCATCTGGCCACCCTGCCCGGGGACGGACCCAACGGGGTGCTCTGGGGCCACCTGGCTTCGGCTGGGGACCCGGAGAGCTACGGGGTCCTGCCCTGGTGACGGTGGTGCCGGGGCCGGGCGGATCCCCTCCGCCCGGCCGTGGCCTCACCAGGCGCGGACGCCGCCGACGGGGGCGGGCAGGCTCTCGCTCAGCCAGGTCCACGTGCCGTCGTTCTCGGTGAAGCGGCGCTGGACGCGCTCCACCTCCGTGATCGGGTTCGAGAACACCTCGGTCCACGCCCCGGCGGTGCGCTCCTCCAGGTAGAGGCTGCGTGCGTCGGTGCGCATGCGCACCGCCTGGAGCGTGTGGTTGGAGCCGTCGCGCAACTGGATGCGGTAATAGGCCATGGGAAGTCCCTGGAGTGTGGTTCGTCCTGGATGGAAGAAGGACGGTGCGTTCCCGGACCGCGTGCGGCACCGGCGGGTGCGCGTGGGTGAACCGGTCTCCCGGAGCGTGCGGCGGGCGTACGTGGTCGGGCCGCGCGAGCGTCTGACGGGTGGCGGCGGGAACGCCGAGACCCGGAGTGCTCGGGGGAACGGGTGCGGTGCCGGAAGCACCATGCTGTCCGCGGTCTGGACTCTACTCCTGTCGTGGGCACACCGGAGCCGTAACCACAGATACGGCGGGTGAAATCCGGGTGATCCGACGGTGATCGCGGGATGCGATTCGGAAAAAGCGCCTGATAACTACACACCACGCGCGATACGTCTTTTTTGACGCGCCAACGGGAACACGGGAGCCACGGGACGGAGCGCGCGGCTCCGGCGCGCTCCAACCCGGGTTCAGGCGCTGATCCCCACGTCCACGCTCACCACCGTGCCCGTGACGAACCGGTCGCCCGGGCCGGCCAGGCGGGCGGCGGCACCGACCCCCGCCCCGGCGTCCGCGCTGTCCGCGCGTACGGCCAGCGCCTTGCGCCCCATGGCCTCGATCACGCCGACTCCGTCCGCGTCTGTCCGGCGGAGGACGGACCCGGCGTCACGGAGCCGCGGCCAGGCGGGCCCGGGTCTCCATCAGGGCGAACCCCAGCAGGTTGAGCCCCCGCCAGCGCTCGGGGACCTGCGCGTCGTCGTTCTTGGCGCCCAGCCCGATGCCCCACACCCGGTCGCGGGGGCTGGCCTCCACTAGCACCCGCCTGCCGGTGCCGAGCAGGAACTCGCGCAGCTCCGGGTTCTGGCCGAACTTGGCGAGGCCGCCCTCGACCACGATCCCGAAGCGGGCCGCCTCCCACCCGCGCTCGTCGAAGCCGCGCACCTGGCGGCCGATCACCTTGGCGTCCCGGGGGTGGCCCGCCGCGAGGATCCGCTCCTCCGCCTCGGTGTCACCGAACAGGCGGGCCTTGGCGGCCATCATGTAGTGCTCCGCGGTGCGGTAGCCGACCCCCTCCACCGTGAAGTCGGCGGGCCACCACTGCGACAGGCAGCTCGCCGACACGCCTCCGGAGGCGGGCGGCTGGTGGCCCCAGAAGCACAGGTACTTGGCTCTGCCCGTCGAGGCCACCAGTTCCTCGACCGTGCGCGCGTCCGCGGGATCGTGTGTGTCCGTCATGGGGGAGAGTGTCCCAAGCGGTACCGACACGCGCGGCGCCGGGAGGGCGTGCGGCGGCCGCCGCGGGGGCCGAGAACGGGGGCGGGGCGCATCCGGGGCGGCGTATGTGACTCCGTAGTAGCGTTGCGGGAAACCCCGGAAGTCCGTAGGTCAGAGGGATTCCGTCCGCCGTGGCGCCGACGGTGGACTGGGCCTCCTTCCGGTGCGCCGAAACCGGAGGACCGCGCTCGGGCGGGTGGGGCCGCCGTGCCGCGGCCGCTCTCCGATGCCTGGAAGATAGATATTTGACCAGAACACAGTTGAACTCTCAAGTTATCCCTGGGGGCACGGGCCCGATGGCCGAGACGCGGTGGCTCGACGAGGGCGAACAGCGGACGTGGCGGGCCTTCCTGGCCGCCGTCCACCTGCTGGACGGGGCGCTGGACCGGCAGCTCAGACAGGACTCCGGCATGTCCCACGCCTACTACCAGATCCTGGTGAAGCTGTCCGAGGCGCCCGAGCGCGTGATGACGATGACCGACCTGGCCAGGAGGCTGCGCTCCTCGCCCAGCCGCCTCTCGCACGCGGTCGCCCGCCTGGAGGGGGACGGCCTGGTCCGCAGGTTCAAGCGGCCAGGAGACCGGCGCACCACCCTGGCCGAGCTCACCCCTGAGGGGGCGGCCGTGCTGCGCGAGGCGGCACCGGGCCACGTGCACGAGGTCCGGCGCGTGCTCTTCGACGCGCTCACCGAGGACCAGGTCAAGCAGTTGCGGGGGATCGCGGAGTCCATGCTCGGCGTGCTCGACCCCGGGGGCGAGGAGCCGCGGTACACGGGGCCGACCGGTACGGTGCGCCGGGACTGAGTCGCGTTCTGTTGTCGGCTCTCACCAGGGCGGACGCCGAGGGGGAGAAATATCCCTCATTGGCACTCTATGTGTTCGGGTGGATGCGTACTATCATCTGCTTTCCCAGGAAAAGGTTGTAGTCTCAAGCAACGGTGCGAGGCCACGACCTCCTCCTGGGTTACCCGCTCACAGGAACAGGAACCGCTATGACCGAGAATCCGCTCATGTCCCGCGTGGGGGACGTCGCCGCGCTGCTCGCCAGAGTCGTGGTCGGCGTCGTCTTCATCGCGCACGGCTGGCCGAAGATGTCCAGTCTCGAAGGCACCGCTCAGGGCTTCGCGTCCATGGGGATCCCCTTCCCGCAGTTCGCCGCGCTCCTGGGGGCGAGCATCGAGGTGGGCGCCGGACTGGCCCTCATCATCGGGTTCGCCCTGCCCCTGGCCGGGCTTCTCCTGGCCTTCATGATGGCCGGCGCCTACTTCTTCGCCCACGTCGGCGACCCGCTGGTCGGCGGCTTCGAACTCGTACTGGTCCTCGGCGTCGCCGCCCTGGCCCTCGGGTTCGCGGGCGGCCGCCTCTGCGTGGACCGCCTCATGCCGTGGGGCCGCCCCCGCCGTCGGACCCCTGAACCGGTACCGGCCTCCTGACCAGCGCGTCCGGGCCGTCCGTCGCCGGAGGCGGACGGCCCGGGTGCCGCACATAACTCCCTTTTCTTAACTTGTTTATCCAAATTCACCTATACCTCACGAAAAACGCCCAGACCTTTCGCTCTCCTTCGCGGCAACACATTTTCATGAACGACAGGTAGAATTCGGTGCACCCGAAACACTGAGCGGGACCGCGAGTTCGGGCCCGTCCCGTGTGCCCCGCCCGCCGAACGGGAGCACCGTGTCCCATCTGGCCCCCCGTCCCCTCGCCCCCGACTGGCAGTTGCGCGTCACCGACCGCGGCGGCACGGCCCTGCACGGAGCCGCGGTACTGGTCGCATCCGGATACGCGATCACCTGCGCGCACGTCGTCCGCGAGGCCGTCGCCGGGTCCGGCGCCCCCGCCGGACCCGGCGTCACCGTACGCCTGGACGCCCCGCGCGGCCTCCCGGACTGGGAGGCCGCCGCCACGGTCGTCGCCGACGGCTGGTGGTGGGAGGAGGCCGCGCCCTGGGACGCGGCGGTGCTGCGCCTGGACCGGCCCGCCCCGATCCCTCCCGCCGCCCCCGCCCGGTACCGCGTCGGCGACCGGGTCCGCGTCCTCGGCTTCCCCCGCGCCGAGACCGGCCTCTGGGTGACCGGCCGGGCCACCGGTACCGGGGGCAGCCGCTTCGGCTACGTCCAGATCGACGTCGACTCCCGCGCGGGGTTCACCGTCCTGCCCGGCTTCAGCGGCAGCGGCGTCCGAGAGGAGAAGGGGAACGCCCTCCTCGGTCTGCTCTGCGAGGCGACCGGCAGCGGCAGGGCGGGCTGGATGGTTCCGATGGAGGCGATCCCCCGGGTGTGGCCGACCGAGCGGACCGCCGCGGGCGCGGCGGAGAACGGCGAACGGGAGGCGCTCACGCGTACCGCCAGGGCGATGACCGACCTGCGCACGCTGCTCCTGCCCGACCTGCGCCTGGACCTGTACGTCGCCCTCGACCCCCGGTTGCGCCGCAGGCTCCGCGCCGACCAGGACCTGCTCTCCTTCGCCGCGCAGCTGGTCGCCCTCGCCCACGGTGAGTACGGGCTCCTCGACGAGGTGCTCGCCCTCCTCGACGCGAGGGAGGACGGCAGCGCGGGGATGCTCCGGGTCCGCGAGGCCGCGGCCCCCCTCCTGGGGAGCCCGTCCGGGTGAGCGAGACGACGGCCACGGCGGGGGACCAGGCCCCGATTGGAGGGCGACCGCCGTCGGAGGGCGCAGGGCCGCCTCCCGGCGGGCGGCTCCTCCCGGAGGGCGCCGGACGGCCGTTCCCGGCCGACGGCGGGTTCGAGGACCTGGTCGACGCCCTGTGCGCGCTCCGGTGCGTCCTCCTCCCGGACGCGCGCGAGCAGTTGGCCTACCAGCTGCCGACGCGGGTCCGCCGCAACCTGCGCCTGGAGGGCTCCCCGGTCGAGTTCGCCCGCCACCTGGTACGCCTGTGCCGGGAGCAGGTTCGCCTGGGCTGCCTCCTGCGCTGGATCCTCTACCTGGAGGAGCGCGGCCGCAGCTCGCTGGCGGCGGCCCGGGCCGCGGAGCCGCTGGTCCACGCCGAGGAGTGGGAGCAGCTGTACCGCCTCCTGCCCGAGGGGACCACCGACGCCGACGTCGACCTCGTCCGCCGGGAGCTGGCGGAGCACTCCCCGGACCTGGTCGCGGAGGCCTTCGAGACCGCCCGGACCGACCGGCTCGCCCCGGCCGAGGCGCCGCCGCACACGGCCTGGGACCGGCTCGTGGACCTGACCGAGATGACCGTGCCCGAGGGCGCCGAACTCCCGCTGCGGATCTTCTGCTCCCTGCTGCCCTGCGCCGTCCCGCTGCGCGACTGCGCCGACCTGCTCCTGCTCTGGGGCGGCGGGAGGCGAGAGGGCACGGCCGCGCCGCCCGGCCCGCGCGCGCCCGCCCGGCTCGTCGTGCACGTCACCCAGGGCCGGAGCAGGGACCGCTACGACGTCGAGTACTGGACGGTGCTCAGCGAGAGGCGGGGCAGGCCCCCGGACTTCTGCGGCCACGGCCACACCCCGCACATGGAGGCCGAGCGCATCGGCGACCACGTCGGCGGCCTGCTCACCCTGCTGGAGGTGGACCACCGCACGGGGTACCACGAGGGCGTACGGGTCGAGCTGGTCGCACGGCTGGACCTGCTCCGCCGCCTGGAGGCCGAGCGCTGGCAGGAGGCCGGTGAGGGGGACCGCAGGCTCGGCTCGCGGGCCCAGGTGGTCTACCGGGCGGAGGAGCTGGTGGACCCCGCGCGCGGCGACACCGCGCAGGCACGGCGTACCTGCGCCCGCCGGTGGGAGGGGCTCGCGAGCGCGCGCGAGGTCCTGCACCTGGACACCGCGCACGAGGCCGGGCAGAGGAGGCGCAGGGGCGGGCGGACCTACCGCGAACCCCTGGTCGAAAGACTCCAGGACGACAGGATCGTCGCCCTCTCCGTTCCCTCCCATCTGGACGAGTGCCACATGTCGGTCTGGTCGGCGCTCATGATCGGGGTTCCGGTCGTGGTCTGGCGTTCCGCCGACAATGGGCCGGGGGCAAGTCCGTGGCTCAATCTGGGGAAGGTGGGACGGGAGGTAATGGTGCCGCCCGAAAGAATACGAGCGCTTCCCAAGGCGCTCCACCAATCGCGTTCCGGATGCGTTTCCCCGGACGATACCGGGTACATCGAAGAAAGCTTCGAGGTCGCCGTCTTCTATCACGACACCCTTCCGGTTCTGCCCGCCCCCAGACCGATGACACCCCCACAGCATCCGACAGCCCCCCTTGGGCGCGGCTCGAAGGGCCTGCCATGACCACATCAGCCGAACCCGGATCGACCAGCTCCGCGCCGGGGTGGTGGATCTTCCACGGCACAGGTCAGCCCCGCCCGCACCTGGACCTCGCCGCCCAGCTCCCCCCGCCTCCCCGGTGGCGCACCTACGGCGGCGGGCCGGACCCCGCCGAAACCGGCGTGGACCCCCCTTTCTACGACCCGGGGCCGCGGTCCGAGGGCCCCGCCGCCGAGAGCGAGCGCCACCTGGGCCCCGTCCGGCCCCGGAGCTTCCCCGTTCCCCTGGGGCCGCACCGCCGCCAGCTGCTGGACAAGGTCAACGCGGCCATCTGCCTGCGCCGCCCCCTGCTACTGGTGGGCCCGCCCGGGATCGGCAAGTCCAGCCTCGCCCACCAGGTCTCCCGCGAGCTGGGCCTTGGCCGCGTCCTGCGCTGGGCCGTCACCAGCCGCAGCACCGTGCGCGACGGCCTGTACGCCTACGACCCCCTCACCCAGATCCACGACCTCAACCTGGAGAACGCCCGCAACCGGGCCCGGGGAGCCCGGGACCGCCGCTACGCGAGCGCCGACGGAACGGAGGCCGACGCACACCTGCGCAGCAGCGCCGAGTCGATCGGCCGCTACCTCACCCTGGGGCCCCTGGGCACCGCCTTCCTGCCCACCCGGCTGCCCCGCGTGCTCCTGGTCGACGACTTCGACCTGGGCGACTTCGACCTGCCCGGCGACCTGCTCGACCTCTTCGAGAACGGCGGCTACACCGTCCCCGAGCTGGGCCGACTGGCCAACGTCGCCGGGAGGATCCGGGTGGCCACCGACGACCCCGGCCGCACGGCGGTGGTCGAACGCGGCGAGGTCCTGTGCTCGGCCTTCCCCGTCACGGTGGTGACCTGCAACGACGACCGGGACCTGCCGCCCGCCTTCCTGCGCCGCTGTATCCCGGTCCGGATGGGGCTGCCGGACGAGGACGAGCTGGTGGCCGCCGTGGCGGGGCACTTCGACGGCGACCCGCCCACCGGCACGCGGACCCTGGTCACCGAGTTCCTGCGCAGGAGCGCCGACGGCCACGCACTGGCCGTGGACCAGCTGCTCAACGCCGTGCACCTGGTCGGCGCCATGGGACAGGGCGAGCCGGGGCCCGAGCAGGTCCGCCACCTCTCCGACCTGCTCTGGCACCGCCTCACGGAAACCCCGGGATGAGCCCCGCGCACCAGCCGGGGGACGACCGCCCCCGGGGCTCCGGCGACCGGTCGGGCGGCCCCCCGGGCGGCCTCACCCCCACGGAGTGGGCGGACGCGCTCCACCTGGCGGCCCTCCAGGCGCGTGCCGAGGCCGCGCGCCGCGACCGCCCGGTCTTCCCGGCGCCGCCCGCCGACGGTCCGCCGCCGGGGGAGGCCGCCGGTTCCGGTCCGCCCCCGCGGGAGGCCGGTACCGGCGCGGACGCGCCCGGGACCGCGCGGCCCTCCCCGCCGCCCGGCACGGACACCGGGACCGTCCGGCCCCCGGGGCTCCCCGGCGACGGGACGGCGACCGGCGGGGACGCTTCCGCCGCCGCGCCCCGCGGGCCGGACCCGGCCCCGCCGCCCGGCCACGGGGGGACGCCCCCGTGGCCGGGCCGCGCCCCGGGGGACGACGGGCCGCCGACGGAGCCCCACGGGTTCGTCCAGCCGGTCCTGGAACGGCGCCAGGAACTGGTCGCCGCGCTGGGGCCCTTCCACCTCACCGAGCCCCGGGGACGGCCGGACGGAGTCGACCCGGAGGGCACCGCGCGCAACTACGCGCGCTCGCTCCTGGACAGCCTCCACTGGACCGAGGACGAGCGCGAGGGCGCCGGAGTCCCGGTGGTGCCGCGGCCGTGCGCGCGCCGGGAACGGGTGGTGAGCCTGACCCTCCTCGTCGACGACGGCGTCACCATGGCCTTCCAGCGCGGCCTGGCCGCCGAGTTCGTCCGGCTCGCGCGCTCCGGCGGGATCTTCCGCGAGGTCGCCTCCCTGTACTTCGACTCCGGGCGCACCGGCCGCCCCAGACTGCGCGACGTCCACGGACGCCCCGGCCGCCTCGGCGGCGGCCGCGCGCACGTGGTCCTGTTCCTCACCGACGGGCTCGGCGGCGCCTGGCGCGACCGCGGGTTCCAGGACTGGGTCGCCGAGGCCGCGGACCGCGGCGCGGTCGCGATCCTCCACCTGCTCCAGCCCCGCCTGTGGCGGCGCGGCGCCATCGCCACCGCCCCGATGGAGCTGGCCGCGCCCCGGGCCTCCGGCCCCTGCGCCGCGAACACCGGGTACGGGCGGGAGCGCACGCTCACCGACCCGGAGGAGGAGAAGCGCGAGCCGGGCGCGCTCGTTCCCGTGCTGACGCTGGACCCCGGGACGATCCGCGACTGGGCCGTCTTCGCGATGGGGAGGGGCCCCGGGCGCCTGTGGGCGCACACCGCGCGCTTCCTCGCGGGAGGGGGCCCGGCCCCCGCCGAGGTGCAGGACGCCCGGGAACCCGTCTTCGACGCAGAACGGGAGGCGCGGCGCTTCCGGCAGCTGGCCAGTCCCGAGGCGTTCGACCTGGCGGTGGCCCTGGCCGCCGTGCCGCTGGACCCGCGCCTGGTGGAGGCGGTCTGCGAGGACGTGCTCGGCCGCGCCACACCCTCGGAGCTGACGGAGGTCTTCTTCAGCGGGCTGGTGCGCGGAGGCGGTGAGTGGGGGGAGGAGGACGGGCCGGTCGGGTGGGACTTCCGCCCGGGGGTCCGGCGGGCCCTGCTGTCGCTGGGCGGCCGGGTCTCCGACATCCGCCGGGTGCTGGGCCTGGCAGCGGAGCGCCTGCGCTGGGTGGACCCCTGGTTCGACGCCCTGCGCCTGATGCTGCGGGGCGTGCACGAGGATTTCCCGAAAAGGACGCGGCTGTCCCACCACTGGGCGAATTCCATGCTTCCCGCGGTGGAGAGCGCCTCCCTCACCCGGCGTTATGCCGTACCCATCAGGGAATACGCCGATATCTCCGGGACGGGTGCGACCCGCGGTACGCGGGAAACGCATGAGACGGGTACGCCGTCGCCCGCTGGTCTAGTATTACCGAAGGTTTCCGGATCTGCGCGTGTGGACGGGAACAACGGCTGGAAGGCGCGGAACAGAGCACCATTTTCTGAACGGTCGGGGAAAGAAACTCATATGGCCACAAAACTGTCAAATGAGGATATGATGCAAGAATCTGGCGACCAGTCCAGCGGTCGTACGTCCCGATCGTCCATGAGTGGCCGACCGCTCAACGCGGTCTGGGTCCAGGTTCCGCGCCGCAACAGCGCCTTCACCGGCCGGGAGGAACTCCTCTCCGCGCTGAGGGGGCAGCTCCTGAAGGGGCGGCGACAGGTCATCACCGCCCTCAACGGGATGTCGGGGGTCGGCAAGACCGAGCTCGCCAAGGAGTACCTGTACCGGTACGCGTCCGACTACGACCTCATCTGCTGGATCCCCGCGGCCCACAGCAACCAGCTGCGGGAGAGCTTCTCCGTCCTCGCGTCCAGGCTCAGGCTGGACAGCGCGGGTGCGGGCAGCGGACACGTCCTGGAGAACGTCCTGGAGGCACTGCGCCAGGGTTTGGACTACCCGCGCTGGCTCCTCGTCTTCGACAACGCGCAGGCCCGGTCCGAACTGGATCAGTATCTTCCTGTCGGGGGCGAGGGCCACGTGATCATCACTTCTCGGGACTCCAGCTGGACGGTGCGGGGCGGCGACGCCTACCTCTCCGTCCGCGAGTTCGACCGGGCCGAGAGCATCGAGCTGCTGAAACGGCGCGGACCCGCGTCGCTGACCACCGAGGAGGCCGACCAGCTGGCGCACGAGCTGGGCGACCTGCCGCTGGCCCTCAACCAGGCCGCCGTGTGGCTGCACGAGAGCGGGATGGCCACCGAGGAGTACCTGCGCCAGTTCTCCGAGAAGAGCCAGGAGATGCTCGACCTCCTGCGCCCGGTGGACAGCGCCTACCCGGTGGCCGTCGCCGCCGCCTGGAACGTGTCCCTGGACCGGCTGGCCACCACCAACCCGGCGGCGCTCCAGCTGCTCCAGCTCTGTTCCTTCATGTCGACGGCGCCCATCCCCCGGACGCTGTTCAACTTCGCCCGGGGCATCGAGGGCCCCGCGGAGCTGCGCGGCGCCCTGGAGGACCCGGCCAGGCTCGGCATGGCGATCCGCGACATCGGGCGCAACAGCCTCGCCCACATCGACCACCAGCGCAACACGGTCTCCCTGCACCGGCTGGTGCAGCGCGCCGTCCAGGCGCCGATGAGCGACCAGGAGCGCGAGGAGATGCGCCACTGCGCCCACCAGCTGCTGGGCCGCAACGACCTCCAGGTGGTGGCCGTGGACGCCTCCGAGCGCTACACCGAGCTGCTGCCGCACGTGTGGGCCTCCGAACTGTGGAACTGCACCGACCCCTGGGCGCGCAACCTGGTGGTGCAGATGTGCCGTGTCGCCGCGCTGCGCCAGGAGTTCGACGAAGCCCGCAGCCTGGGCGAGACCGCCCACGAGTGGTGGCGCCTGCAACTGGGCGAGAACCACCCCTCCACCCTGGGCATGGCGATCCAGATCTCCACGGCGATGCGCGGGCAGGGGTACCTGGAGCAGGCCCTCGCGCTGTGCGAGGCCACCCTGGGCACCCTGCGCGAGACGCAGAACCCCGGGGACCCCGAGACCCTGGAGGCGGAGATCGAGTACATCCGCACCCTGCGCTTCCTGGGCCGGTTCCGCGACTCCCTGACGGCGGCGGCCGACGCCTACCACCGCCGGGTGCGCCTCTTCGGGGAGGACGACCCGCACACCCTGGTCACCGCCCACTTCCGCGCCTTCAACCTCCTGCTCAGCGGCGACCCGGAGGCGGCCGCCGACCAGTACCGCGACACGCTGGCCCGGCTGGAGGCCGTCTTCGGCCCGGACCACCCGCGCACCCTGGGCACCAACAACGGCTACGCCGAGGCCCTGATGGAGAAGGGCCGCTACCGGGAGGCCGAGGAGATCCAGGCCCACCAGGTCGAGCGGGCCATCGGCCTGATCGGGGAGGACGACAACCGCGTCCTGCGCAACCAGCGGACGCTGGCCGTCATGCGCCGGCGCGTCGGTCACCACCGGGAGGCGCTCGCCCTGTCGGAGCGCGCCTGGCAGCGCTTCCGGGTCAAGCACGGCGTGGACGACAACGAGACCATGTACGCCGCTCTGGTGCACTCCATGTCCCTGAGCGCGGTCAACCAGCACGACGAGGCGCTGGAGCTGGCCCAGACCACGGGGGAGCGCTACGTCAAGCTCCTGGGCGAGCGCCACCCCTACGTGGGCGCGGCCGACGTCAACCGGGCGATCATCCTGCGCCGCCTGGGCAGGGCGGCCGAGGCCCGCCAGCTGGACGAGCGCTCCCTGGAGCTGTTCCTGGACCGGCTCGGCGCCCACCACCCCAGCACCCTGGCCTGCCTGGTGAACCTGGCCAACGACCACTTCCTCATGGGCGACGCGGCCGGTGCCCGGGAACGGGACGAGGAGGCGCTGCGCGGCTGCGAGGAGGCGCTGGGCGCCTCGCATCCGCTGGCCCTGCTGGCCCGCCGCAACCTGCTCGTGGACCGCCGGGCCCAGGGCGAGGACGTCGAGGCCGAGTTCGTCGCCGTGGAGGACGGCTACCGCCGGGTGATGGGGTCGGACCACCCCGCCACGCTCAGCCTCCGCAGGACCGTGCGGGGAGACGCCGACATCTACCTCGCCCAGATGTGACCGGTCGCGGTCCGGGGCGCGCCCCCCGGGCCGTTCGGTCCCCTCAGCGGTGCCCGGCGAGCCGGAGCAGCGCGACCCACTGGTGCGCGGGCAGGGCGAGCGCCGCGCGGTCGGGGTGCGTGGAGTCGCGCAGTCCGACCGTCCCCGGCGTGCCCAGGACGGCCTCGACGCAGTCGCCGTTGCCGCCACCGCTGTAGCTCGACTTCCGCCACCGACCGGGTTCGTGTCCCAGCCCTCTCACGGGCACTCCTGTCCGCTCTGTCCCCGCTGGTTGTCGCTACGCACTCGGCGGCCTCGATTCTCTCAGTTCCACCATTGGTCGCTCCTGTTTCCCGAGCAGTTCTGAAAGTGCGATCGGGTCCGGATCCGGTTCAGTTATGTATTCGGTTGGTGACAGGGGCCGACTTGTACATGCCCACTGGAGTGGTGTTCATGTTGTCTGGGCCAGGCCGTTCTCCGGATGGCCCGGAAAAAGACGCGGATGATATGCCGGTAAGCGGTTCTGCTTCGGTTTCGCGGGTGCCGTGCCCGTGCGGCGCCCGCCGGGGCGCCGCCGCCGTGGTCCCCTCCCTGGCTGGCGCTCAAAGCCCGTGCCCGTGGGCTTTGCGGGCTCTGCTCCGTTCGGAGGGCCGGAGCGGCCGCCTCCTGGGAAGGGGTCGGGGACAGCGGCCGGAGAGGGGTCGCGGGGCGAAGAGGCGATTACCGTGCCCCCCGGTCCACGGAAAAGCACGTGCGGAAAAAGGGTGGGTTTCGGCGGTCCGCGGCTCTGATCCCTTTTCGTTTCCATTGCGGCTCGGGGTCAGGATGTTGCGCCCGGGGCGGCCCGCTTCGAGGTCGTCCCGTGCGCTTCGGGGGAAGCGGGTGCCTCGGTGCGGACGCAATTCCGTCCCCGGTGTTATGGCCGCGGAAATGGCGCCGGGGCCCGCCCGCGTGGAACCCCGTGCCGCGCCGTCGGCGGGCGGCGGACCCGCCCCGCGGGGCCGGGGCGGCGTCCGCGAGGCGGGGAGCGCCCCTGCGGTGTGCGGTGACCGGCGCGAACACTGCCTAACATGCTGGACATGCGCATTCTCGTGGTCGAGGACGACGACCGGGTCGCCCGCGGACTGGTGACCGCCCTGCGGGCGGCGTCCTTCGACGTCCAGAGGGTCGCCACCGCCGAACGGGCCCTGACCGCCCCGCCCGCCGACGTCGTCCTCCTCGACCTCGGCCTTCCCGACGCCGACGGCATCGACCTGCTCCGCAAGCTCCGCGACCGTCCGCAGACCGCCATCATCGCCGTCACGGCCCGCAGCGAGGAGCGCGACCGCGTGCGCGGCCTGCGGGCCGGAGCCGACGACTACGTGGTCAAGCCCTTCGGCGTCGCCGAACTCCTCGCCCGCATCGACGCGGTCCTGCGCCGCACCCGCGCCGCGCGGGCCGAGGTCGCGGAGGAGGAGCCCGTGGTCAGGGTCGGTGAGCTCACCGTGGACCCGGGCTCCCGCGCGGCCAGCGTCGGCGGCGCCGAACTCCAGCTGACCCGCAAGGAGTTCGACCTGCTCGCCCTCCTGGCCTCCCGTTCCCCGTCGGTGGTCGCCCGGGACCAGATCCTCGACCAGGTGTGGGGCACGGCCTGGGAGGCCTCCTCCCGGACCCTGGACACCCACATCGGCTCGCTGCGGGCCAAGCTCGGCCGGGCCGTGCGGATCCGCACCGTGCGCGGTGTCGGCTACCTCCTCGACCGGGCCTGAGCACGTGCTCCGCAGACTGCTCACCATCCTGTTGCCCGCCGCGTTCGTCCTGGTCGCCTCGGCGGTCGTCCCCCTGGGGACGGTCATCGCCCAGCAGCTGACCCAGCAGGTCTACGTCGACCGCCTCGGGGACGCGGGCCGCTTCGCCGCCCTGGCCCGCACCGCGCTGGAGGCCGACCGCCCCGAGGCGCTCCTCCAGGAGATGGCCCGTTACGAGGCGCTCTACGGCATCCCGGTGGTCGTGGTCGCCCCCGACGGGGAGATCATCGCCGGGTCCGGCAGTACGGCGCACCAGCGCGACGTGCTCGCGGAACTGGACGCGCCGGAGGCGCTCACCGTCGCCCTGGCCGGGGAGCGCCCGGCCCCTCCGACCACCGTCTGGCCCTGGGAGTCCGACCCCCTCGTGGTCGCCGAGCCCATCGGCCGCGACAGCGAGGTGACCGGGGCGGTCATCGTCGCCGCCCCCACCGACCGGCTCGGCGCCGACATCCTCGGCTCCTGGGGATGGCTCGCCCTGCTCAGCCTGGTGCCCCTGGCGCTCCTGGTGGCGGCCTCGCTGCCGCTGTCGCGCTGGGTCCTGCGCCCCATCGGCCGACTCGACGCCGCGACCACCGCCGTCGCCTCGGGTGACCTGGACGTTCGGGTGGACGCCGAGCAGGGGCCTCCGGAGCTGCGCCGCCTCACCGAGTCCTTCAACACGATGGTCGACGTGGTGCGCAGGGCCCTGGAGCGTCAGCGCTCCTTCGTCTCCGACGCCTCCCACCAGCTGCGCAACCCCCTGGCGAGCCTGCGCCTGGCGGTGGAGAACCTCGCGCCCCACCTCGGCTCAGAGGAGGCCCGGGAGGCGCACGCGGTGGCCGTGGACGAGACCACGGCCATGCACCGGATGCTCAACTCCCTCCTGGCCGCGACGCGCTTGGAGAGCGTCACCGGCACCGAGGCCGTGGACGTCCCCGAGCTGCTAGAGACCCGGGTGGAGCGCTGGCGCGCCCTGGGCCAGGCCCGGGGGATCACCGTGACCGTGCACGTCCCCGCCGGTCTGCGGGTCTGCGCCCCGGCCGGGGGACTGGGCAGCATCCTCGACGAACTGGTGAGCAACGCCCTGCGCCTGTCCGGGGGGACCCGGGTGCAGGTGCGGGGCTCGGCGGGCGACCCCGCGCGGATCAGCGTGCTCGATGACGGGGAGGGGCTCCCGGAGGAGGAGCGCGGCGCGGCCCTGGACCGCTTCTGGCGCTCTCCCCGCCACCAGAACACCGAGGGGACCGGTATGGGGCTGGCGATCGTCTCCGACCTGGTCCGCGAGGCCGGAGGGGAACTGGCACTGGGCGGGGGCCTGCCCGGCGAGCGGCCGGGCTTCGGCGTGACCATCACGCTGCCGTCCGCGGACTGAACCCTCGGCGGGCGGGTCTCAGGAGGGCTTGTTGTCCCGGTACCAGCGCGCGGCGCCGGGGTGGAGGGGGACCACGCCGGTCGAGATGCCGGTGCGCACGTTGATCTGCGCCGCCTCGGGGCGGGATTCGGCGATCCGCGCGGCGCCGGTGTAGACGGTGTCGGCGACGGCGTAGGCCAGGTCGTCCGGCAGGTCGGCCGCGCACAGCAGCAGGTTGGGGATGGACATGGTGGGGCAGGCGGGCACGCCCTCGTAGGTGGTCGCCGGGATGGTGGCCGGGAAGTACCTCTCGGGGTGGGCCTCGGCCATGGCGGACGCGACGTCCCCGAGGTCGACCAGGCGCGTCACGTGCTCGCGGGCCAGGTCGGCGACCGCGGGCGTGGGCAGCCCGGTCAGGGAGAACATCGCGTCGATCTCCCCCCGGGACAGGGCGTCGGCGGAGGCCGCCTGGTCCAGGCGCACAGCCTCCATGGCCAGTCCGGTCTCCTCGACGGCCCGCGCCACGGTGAACTCGGTGCCGGAGTTGACCGCGCCCACCGAGACGCGGCGGCCCTCCAGGTCGGACAGGGAGCGCACGGGGGAGGCGTCCAGGACCATGAGGTGCAGGAAGCTGTCGTAGAGGCGCCCGATCGCGCGGAAGGGACCGGCGTCGCTCACCTCGTAGGCCAGGACCGCGTCGAGGCTGGTCAGGCCCAGGTGGGCCTCGCCCGAGTCGATGAGCAGCAGGTTGTCGTGCGAGGCGCCGGTCTCGACGGTCTCCACCCGGATGTCGGGGAACCGGGCGTCCAGCAGGCCCGCGATCTCCGAGCCGATCTCCCGGTAGACGGCCCCGGCCGGGCCCGTGGCCACGACGAGCGACGCCGGGGCGGGGGAGGGGTCGCGCCACGCGCAGCCGCCCAGCGCGACCGCGGCGAACACGCCGGCGGTTCCCCTCAGGGCGGCGCGCCGGTTCGGTCCATGCATACCCGCAGCTTAGGCGAGGAAAGACGGCGGTTCAGGCCCCCAGTGCACACCCTGCGCATGATCACCGTGTGTACCAGGGAGCCGACCCACGGTTCCGCAATGTCAGAGGAATCTCAAATCTTCGTTGAGACCTTGGGCACGCGAGAAGGAGACCCACACCATCGCTGTATCAATTCGGGGTAATCGGGGAGAAACCCGACGGTAAGGCCAGCGTCACTTCCCGGCGACCCACAACAGGAGGATTCCATGGCGTCCGAGAAGGGTGTCGACGCGCCCGACACCGCATCCCCCACGCAGGACGGCAGAACCGCCAGGGGCACCTCGCCCTCGCGCGTGATCGGCCTGATCGCGGGCCCGCTGGTCGGGCTCCTGGTCTACTTCCTCATGCCGGACATGCCGATGCCCGTCGTCGACGGCGAGGACGGCGAGACGGTCCTGTCGGCCAACGGCCGCGCGGTGGCCGCGGTGACCGCCTTCATCGCCATCTGGTGGGCCACCGAGGCGATCCCGATCCCGGTCGCCTCGCTGCTGCCGCTGGTGCTCTTCCCCCTCCTGCTGGAGGGCACCCCCATCGGGGACGTCGCCTCCTCCTACGGGTCGGACACCATCTTCCTGTTCATGGGCGGCTTCATGCTCGCCCTGGCGATGCAGAAGTGGAACCTGCACAAGCGGATCGCCCTGGTCATCGTCTCCAAGGTCGGCTCCAACACCGCGGGGCTGATCGGCGGCTTCATGATCGCCACCGGGTTCATCACGATGTGGGTGTCCAACACCGCCACCGCCGTGATGATGCTGCCCGTGGGCCTGTCGGTGGTCGCGCTGATCACCCAGTTCCGCGACGGCAGGACCGACGCGAACTTCGCCACCGCGCTCATGCTCGGCATCGCCTACTCGTCCTCGATCGGCTCGGTGGCCACCATCATCGGCACGCCGCCCAACGTGCTGATGGTCGGCTACCTCGCCGACGCCCACGACATCCACATCGGCTTCGGCGAGTGGATGATGGTCGGCCTGCCGCTGGCCGCCGTCTTCCTGCTCATCGCCTGGTTCGTGCTGATCAAGGTCTTCCCGCCGCAGGTCAAGAAGGTGGAGGGCGCCCAGGGCCTCATCCGCTCCGAGCTCGCCGAGATGGGCCCGATGGCGCGCGGCGAGAAGCTCGTGCTCGCGGTCTTCGCCTTCGCGGCGCTCTCCTGGATCTTCGTCCCGGTCCTGGCCGACAACTTCCTGCCGTGGCTGTCCAGCGTCAGCGACGCCGGGATCGCGATGACCGTGGCGGTCCTGCTGTTCCTGATCCCGGTCGGGCGCGGCAACCGCCTGCTGGACTGGGAGACCGCCGTGCAGCTGCCGTGGGGCGTCCTGCTCCTGTTCGGCGGCGGCCTGGCCATCTCGGGGCAGTTCACCGCCTCCGGCCTCAGCACCTGGATCGGCGGCCAGGTCGCCGTCCTGGAGGGTGTGCCCACCTGGGTGCTGATCCTGGTCGCGGCCGGGCTGGTCCTCTTCCTGACGGAGCTCACCAGCAACACCGCCACCGCGGCCACCTTCCTGCCCATCCTCGGCGGCGTCGCGGTGGGCATGCAGATCGACATCCTGTCCCTGGTGATCCCGGTGGCCCTGGCCGCGACGATGGCCTTCATGCTCCCGGTGGCCACACCGCCGAACGCGATCGTCTTCGGCTCCGGCCACGTGCGGATCGGCCAGATGATGCGCGGCGGCGTGTGGCTCAATCTCATCGCGCTGTTCCTGATCCTGGCCGCGATGTACACCGTGGTGACCTGGTTCCTGGGAGTCAGCGTGTAGGACCACCACGCGTCGCGGGCGGCCCCCTGTGGTTCCGGGGGCCGCCCGCTTCCACGTTGCCGGGCGGCCCGCGAGGCGGGCCCCGCCGCGGGGCCCGCGCCCGTGCCACACGGCGGCGGCCCGCCTCCCCGCTCGGGGGAGACGGGCCGCCGCCGTCGTCTCTACTCGGAGTCCGCGCCCGCCGTGCTCTGGCGCTCCAGCTTCCGGTAGTGCCTCGACCTCGCGCCCAGGATCACCGCGGCCAGCAGGGTCGCGATGGCGGAGGCCACCAGCACACCCGTCTTGGCGTGGGCCAGGTGCCCCGGATCGTCGGCGAACGTCAGCTCGCTGATCAGCAGCGACACGGTGAACCCGATACCGGCCAGCTGCGACATGCCGACGATGTCGATCCACTTCAGGCTGGGGTTGAGCTCGGCCCTGGTGACCTTGGTGGTCACCCACGCGCCGCCCGCGATGCCGATCACCTTGCCGAGGATGAGCCCGGCGATGATGCCCAGCGCCGCCGTGTCGGTGAGGACCTCGCCGACGCCGTCGAAGACCACGCCCGCCGAGAAGAAGGCGAAGATCGGCAGGGCCAGTCCCGCGGACCAGGGGCGCAGCAGCTGCTCCACGCCGTGGCTCGGGTCGTGGTGCTCGCCGGGCAGCTTGTTGGTGCGCATCAGCAGACCCATGGCCACACCCGCGATGGTCGCGTGCACGCCGCTCTCGTGGACCAGGACCCAGATCACCAGGGCCAGGGGCACGTAGACCAGCCAGTTGGGCACCACCGACGCGTTGAGCCTTGCGGCCAGACCCTTGCCGCGCTGGAGGTACCAGAAGAGCGCCAGGCCCACCACGGCCACCGCCAGGGGCAGGAAGCTGATGTCCGCGGTGTAGAAGACCGCGATGACGATGATCGCGCCGAGGTCGTCCACGATCGCCAGCGTCAGGAGGAAGGTCCGCAGCGCGGTCGGCAGCCCCCGGCCGATCACCGCGAGGATCGCGAGGGCGAACGCGATGTCGGTCGCCATCGGGATGCCCCACCCGTGGAGGGTCTCGGGCGAGGTGAAGTTGATCGCGGCGTAGATGGCGGCGGGCACGACCATGCCGCAGACAGCCGCGACGATCGGCAGCATGGCCCGCCGGGGGTTGCGCAGCTCCCCGTGGACGAACTCCTGCTTGAGCTCGTTGCCGACGACGAAGAAGAAGACCGCGAGGAGGCCGTCGGCGGCCCAGGTCTCCAGGGACAGGTTCAGGTGCAGCGACTCGGGCCCGAACGTGATCGCCCGCAGGTTCTCGTAGACCTCGCCGAAGGGCGAGTTGATCCAGACGAGAGCGAGGACCGCGGCTCCGATCAGCAGGAAACCGCCGACGCTGTCGCTGCGCAGGGTGTCGGCCAACCGTGAGAGCGGGCCGTGGCGCTCGGAGCGCAGAATCGGGTCGATGCTCATGTGCAACTTTCCGGGCGTACGACTGACAGGGACTCGCCGACCAGTCTTCCCGGCACACCTAGGCGCGGGCGCGCGCCTCGCCCATGCTGGCGGAAGATGGGATGAATGTCCAGCCCAGGGGCCATGTGTCCGTTCCGGGGGGAGGAGGCCGCTGAGGGGAGAACGGTGAGGGGGCGGCCGACGCCGCCCCCTCGTGTCGTACGTCCGGAGGGGTCGTGCGTCAGCCCTTCTCGGCGGCGGCCAGGTGCCTCTCCTCGGCGTTGGAGGCCCGCCCGGCCAGTGCCACGGCGACAATGGACACCACCGCGGTGAGGACCAGGTAGACCGCGATCGGGACCCACGAGTTGTCGAACCGCGACAGCAGCCAGGTGGCGATCAGCGGGGCGGTGCCGCCCGCGGCCGCCGCGCCGATCTGGTAGCCCAGGGTGACGCCCGTGTAGCGCACCCGGGTGGAGAAGATCTCCGAGCACAGGGTGCCGATGGTGGCGGTGACCGGCGCCCACAGGACGCCCAGCCCGATCACCGTCGCCAGGACCAGCATCAGCGTGCTGCCGGTACCCAGCATGAGGAAGTAGGGCGCGATGAACAGGGCCAGCAGCACCGCGCCGACCAGGTACACCCGCTGCTTGCCGAAGGTGTCCGACAGGCGTCCGGCGATCGGGATGCACACGGTGGCCACGATCGCCCCGACGGTCACGGCGTTGAGAGCGGAGGTGTTGTCGAAGGACAGCGTGCCCGTCGCGTAGCTCACCACGAAGGTGCCGAAGATGTAGAAGGGGGCGGTCTCCACGACCTTGGCTCCGACGGCGACCAGCACGGCACGCCAGTGGAACCGGAAGGTCTCCACCACCGGCAGTTTGGCGACCTCGCCCTCCTCCTTGGCCTTCTTGAACGAGGGGGTCTCGTCGATCCCCGAGCGGATCCACAACCCCAGCAGCACCAGCAGGACGCTGCCGACGAACGGCACGCGCCAGCCCCACGTCGCGAACTGGTCGTCGGGCAGCAGCGACATCAGGGTCAGCACCAGGCTGGCCAGCAGCATGCCCGAGGTGATGCCCATCTGCGGCACGCTGCCGAAGAGGCCGCGCCGGTTCTCGGGTGCGTACTCGTAGGCGAGCAGCAGGGCGCCGCCCCACTCGCCGCCGATGCCCAGGCCCTGGACGATCCGCAGCACGATGAGCAGGATCGGGGCGAGGATCCCGACGCTGTCGTAGGTCGGCAGCAGGCCGATGAGCATGGTCGCGCCGCCCATGAGGGTCAGCGTGATGATCAGGGTCTTCTTGCGGCCGATCCGGTCACCGATGTGGGAGAAGACCACGCCGCCCAGCGGACGGATGAAGAACGTCAGCGAGAAGGTCAGGTACGACAGCATCAGCGAGACGAACGGGTCGTCCGAGGGGAAGAACAGCTCGTCGAAGACGAGGGCGGCGGCGGTGCCGTAGAGGAAGAAGTCGAACCACTCGATCGTGCTTCCGGTCAGGCTGGCGATGAGGACCTTGGCCCTCGGCGGCCGAGCCTGTGGGGTGTCCACACTCATGTGCAGGGCTCCTGGTGGGGTGTCGGGGATCGCGCGGGCCGAGGGGCGTGGCCTGCGTACATTGCCGGGAGCCTAGACGCGGGTGGCGTGCGCCACCGTTGTGCGAACGGACGACATGGGCGGCGGCGCGGTGTCGCTTCGGACAATCCGGCCCCGCCGGGGCGCGTCGGCCGGGTGGCCGTGACCGGCCGGAGACCTGGCGGGAGCCGTACCGCGACCATGGAGGGAACGGCCGGTGTCCCGGGGGGGGGACCGGCGCGACGCCGACGGGAGGCGCACGGTGACCGCGCCGGGGCGGAGCGCCGCCGCCGGGGGGACGCCGCGGCGGCGGCGCGCGGCCCGCGGCTCACGCCCGCAGCGTGAGCGTGGCCAGGAGCCTCTGGTCGGCGTCGTCCAGGTCGAGTCCGGTGAGTTCGCGGATCCGCCTGATCCGGTGCCGCAGCGTGTTGGGGTGCACGTGCAGCCGCTCCGCCGCCCCGGACACGTCGCCGAAGGCGTCCAGGTAGGCGGACAGGGAGCGGCGCTGCTCGTCGTCGAGGGCGTCGAGCCGGTCGTCGCGCAGCCCGGGACGGTCGGCCAGGGCGTCGAACAGCTCGCGCAGCACCACCGAGGAACGGACCTCCTCGAACGCGGTCACCAGCCGCTCGGGACGGTCCGCGACCACCTCCAGGGCGCGGCTGGCGACCTTCTTCAGCGACGGCACCGCGCGCATCCTGGGCGCCACGCCCGCCACCGCCGCCTGGACGGGCGTGCCCAGGTTCTCGCGCAGCACCGACACCAGCTCCCGCGTCCACGCGGTGGGCGCCTGCCCGGAGGGCGCGGGGACCAGCACGTACAGCAGGCCGCAGGCCGGGATGACCAGGGCCTCGCGGCGGTAGGCCGCCGCGTACACCGACGTGATCTCCGCGGCCTGGTCCAGCCGCCAGGGCGGGTCGACCGCACCCTCCCGCAGGGCGAGCGCGACCACCGCCACCGGCGTCGTGGGGTCGGCGCCCAGGTGGCGGGCGAGGGCGTCGGTGTCGAAGGCGCCGGTGAGCAGGCCCACGGCCAGCCCCTCGGTGTCGTGCCCGGTGCTGCGCGCCTCGCTGTGGGCGCGCATGACGTGCAGCGCGGCCAGGCGCGCGGCGCCGCGCAGCACCTGTGGACTGGTCTCCGCGAGGGGCCTGCCGCCCACCTGCACCCAGATGGTGCCGAGCGCGCGCTCGCCCGCCTGTATCCCCACCACCAGGCGGCGTGCGGCGCCCAGGTCGGGGCGTTCGGCGACCTCGACCACCTCGCCGTCCCGTATCCGCTCGTTGACGCCCCACTCGCGCAGGTGCGCCAGGAACGACTCCGGGCAGCCGCGCCCGAGGATGGTCTGCCTGCGCAGCTCGTCGGCGCCCTCGCTGGAGGCGGAGTAGGCCAGGACCTGTCCGGCGGCGTCCTCGATGCTGACGATGCCGCCGGTCAGGGTCGCGACGGTCTGGGCCAGGGAGAACAGGTCGCCGTGGCCGGTCCCGGTGGCGGCCGCCTCCAGGACCGATCGGGCCAGGGCGGCGAACTCGTCGGCGCCCACGGCGGGGTCCACGGAGAGCACGGGCAGGCCCAGACCGCGCAGCCCGTCGGCGTCCCCGTCTACGGCCGCCACGGCGCTGGCGGCCAGCTGCCCGGGACGCGCGGCCAGGGCGGTGGCCTCCCCCGGCGGGACGACGACCAGCGCACCGGCGGGCACGGGCGCGCCGTCCCCGGCCACGACCACCGAGCGGACCACGCCCCCGAGCCCCCGGGGCGCGGCGGCGAGTCCGTGGACGGCCTTGTCCAGTGCCTTCAGCAGGGCCTTGACGGTCAGGCCGGTCTCGCTCACGGTCGCACTCCGGGGGTCTTCTCGCACGGGTAGGACCATTGTGCGCCTTCCTCCGGAGTGCCGGACGCCGCGGACCCGTGCCCGCTCCCAGCCCGCGAACGGAAAGGCCCCGGGGCCCGTCAGGGCGCCGGGACCACGGCTCGGGGCCTTCAGGACTTGCGGTTCTCGCCCAGTTCCTCCTCGATGGGGTTGACCGGGCGGCTGTCCTTCATCGACTCGGCCATGCCGGGCTTCGTGTGCTCCCTGCGCAGCTGCGCGCGGGCGGACTCGGTGTGCGAGTCCGTCTCGGAGCGGGGCAGGGGCACCGAGCGCAGCACCTCGTTGGGCTCGTTGTACTGGGCGGGCGGCATCGCCCGCAGGGCGCTGAGCAGCTCCTCGTCGGCGCCCGCGTCCAGGGCGTGCGTCACGATCCGGTCCTTGTCCGCGGGGAAGTCCACTTCCCCCAGGACGTCCTTCAGCCCCTCGATGCCACGCTTGACGCTCATCGTCAGTCCCTCCGACTCGTGCGAGGGCCGGACGTCTCCGCCCCGGTCACCGGGGGCGTGCCGCCCGACCTGCGAGGACACTGGAGGCGCCTACCCGGTCGGAGGGGGCCCAATCGTCGCGGGGCGGCGCCGCCGGGCCCCGCGCGGCGTCCGGCGGGGCGCCGCGGCCCCAGGTCACCACGGTGCGAAACCCCGAGCGGGGGCGTCTCGCACCGCAGCGACCGCGCGTCGACCGCCGCGGGCGGCCGGGGACGTCCGCGGCGGAGGGCCTCAGCCCTGGTCCGCGGCCGTTCCCCCGGCGGGGCGCAGCAGCGGCATGACCTTCTCACCGAACGCCGCGAGGTCGGCGTGGTAGTCCGGGAAGATCAGCATCAGGCCGTCGAGCTCGGCGTACTCCACGATCTCGCGGATGCGTCCGGCCACCGTCTCCGGGGACCCGGTCACGAACGGCGTCTGGAACGCCTCGTCCTCGGGCCGCTCGGAGGTCAGCGACAGGGCCTTGTCCAGGGGCAGGCCCCAGGACCGCTTCATGTTGACCAGCGCGTCGATGTCCGCGCCGCGCCCGTACTCCAGCCGCCGCTCCTCGGCCGCGGCGTCGGTGTCGTCCATGACGACGGTGAGCATCGAGTACGTCTTGATGCTGCGCCCCTCCTTCTGGGCGCGCTCCTTGACGTCGCGGCTGGCGTCGCGCAGGCCGGGCAGGTCCTCCGCGGTCAGGAACGAGCCGTCGCAGTTGCGCGCCTGGAAGTTCAGGCCGGTGTCGGAGCGGCCCGCGCTGATCAGGGTCGGCGCCGGGGTGGGGTGCGGCCGCGAGCGGCAGTCGTCGAGCTTGAAGAACTCGCCGTCGTGGGTGACCGAGTCCTCGGTCCACAGCCGCTTGAGGACGCTGGTCCACTCCTCGGTGTACCGGTAGCGGTCACCGTGGCCGATGTCCTCGCGCCACAGGCCCATCTGGGCGAACTCGTCCACGTAGGAGCCCACCACGATGTTCATCCCGGCGCGTCCGCCGCTGATGTCCTGGAGGGTGGTGTACATCTTGGCGGCGAGGGCCGGGTGGAACAGGTTCGTGTGGACGGTCGCCCACACCTTGACGTGCTCGGTGGCCTCCGCGAGCCCCGACATCATCGTGATCGACTCCAGGGTGCGCCCCCAGTGGTCGGTCGCGCCGTCGTAGCCGCGCCACTTGCCCATGGACATGACGAAGTCGAGTCCGTAGGCGTCGGCGAGGACCGCGGCCTTCTTGTTGTACTCGTACGTCGCCTCGGGGTGCGGTGCGGTCTCCGAGACGATCCACCCCCCGTTGCCGATGGGCAGGAAGATGCCGTACTCGGTTTCGGCGGCCTGCGGCCCGCCTTCTGCTGCCATCCTTGGCTCCTCATTCACTCTCGGGCGCCGCTCACTGCGGTCGCCCGTGTGCAGCACGGTCTGTGCGCCGCGCCCAGGCGCTCTGGGCGCTCGGTGCGCGGCGCCGGTCCGCGCTGTCCTGCTGTGTGGGCTGTGCCCGGTCCTACTCGGACGGCCAGGACACCTCGGTCGCCACGTGCACGGCCTCCAGGTAGCGGGGGTCGAACAGGGGCTCCACGTCGGGCAGCTCGTCCAGCTGGCCGTTGTCGATGAGGGTCTGGCCCTCGGCCTCGGTGAGGCTCAGGTCGATGTAGCCCGGGGTGGAGTCGTCGGGCGTGGAGGCGGTCACCAGCTCCTGCTCGGAGTTCCAGATGCGCAGGTTGTGCTCGGTGTCGTATCCGGCCTCGGCCAGCTCGGCGGCGTAGCCGACGCACTCCTCGCCGTTCTCCTGGCAGTAGTCGAAGGCCTTCGCGATCGCGCGCAGGTAGTCCTCGACGACCGTCGGGTTCTCCTCGGCCCACGTGGGGTTGGTGGCCATCACGCCGAACGAGCCCACGACCCCGTAGTTCTCGGGGAGCCACTCGTTGTACTCCTCGCCCATGTCGGACAGGAGGAAGGGCTCGTTGGAGCGGAAGGCGGTGAGGCCCTGCACCTGGTCGCGCGGCAGCACGCTGGGGTCGTAGCCGACCTCGACGATCTCGACGGAGTCCATGTCCACCCCGTCGGCGACGAGCATCGCCTCCAGCGGCGCGGGGAGCAGGCCCTTGTGACCGATGGTCTGCCCCTCCAGGTCCTTGAGCTCCTCGACGCCGGTGCCGGTGAGCAGGCTGGCGATCGGGACGTGCCCGTAGGTGGAGACGCCGATGACCTCGTGCCCGGCGGCGTTGGCCTGCAGGACCTCGGCCTCGTTGCCCAGGGAGGTGAAGTGGGCGGTGCCGGCCGACACGAGCTGGGAGTTGCCGATGGTGTCACCGCTGCCGGGCTGGATCTCCACGTCCAGGCAGACGGCCTCGAAGTAGCCGAGGGCGTCCGCAGCGATGGCCTCCAGGATGCTCACCGAGGCCTGGTACTGGTAACCGGTGATGTAGGTGACCGTACCGGCGTCGCGGTTGGTCTGGCAGCGCTCCTCGTCGATGACGGTGGCTACCTGTTGGTCCTCCTCGGCCGCATCCCCTCCGCTGCACGCGGCGGTGAGGAGGAGGACCGATGCCGCGGCGGCCGCCGCGAGGGAGCGTCGGCGCCGGGGACTGGGGCGGTGGGGCGGATTGGTCATGGGGGTTCCTTAGGAGCTGGTGCGCTGCTGGGACTCGTGCCAGAACAGCAGTCTGCGTTCGAGGACGGTGATGAGTGCGAGCATCAGCACGCCCATGACGGCCAGACAGGCGACGGCCGCGTAGACGTACTCCAACCGGGCGGTCGCGGCCGAGTTGCGGATCATCGTGCCGAGCCCGCTTGAGGATCCGGCGGCGACGAACTCCGCGACCACGGCGCCCACGATGGACAGGGGGAACACCACCCGCAGAGCGGCGAGGGTGTAGGGGAGGCTGCTGGGGATACGCAGCCGGAGCAGCACCTCCAGGCGGGAGGCGTGCAGGGTGGAGAAGACGTGCAGGACGGGCCGGGAGACCGACCGCAGCCCCGTGGTCACGTTGATGAGGACCGGGAAGAACGTGATGATCGCGGTGACGATGACCTTGGGGGTCATGCCGAAGCCGAACGCCACCACCAGGGCGGGGGCGATCGCGATGACCGGGGTCACGTTCAGGACGACGGCGAGCGGCATGACCGCGCGCCGCAGCAGCGGGATCTCCGACATCAGCAGGGCCAGGACGAACGCGGTGCCCGCGCCGAAGGCCACGCCCGTCAGGGCGATGCTGAGGGTGGCCCAGGCGTTGTTCAAGAACAGCAGCGGGTCCTCGACCAGGATCCCCCTGACCTCCGCCAGCGGAGGCAGGAGGTAGGGCTGGTCCTCGGCGGTCGCCGACCAGGCGAAGCCGACGATCACTACCGCCACGGCGGTGGGCAGCCACACGCTGAGCCTGAGGCCGAGGCGGCGCCGGCGCGCGGCACCGCGCTTCGGGGAGGCCTCGCCCTCGGGGCGGGGCCGGACGGGTGTGCTGGTGGCCATGGTCTCTCCTCCTCTCACAGCGGAACGAGGTCGTCGGGGGCGGCTCCGGCCTCCCAGGCGGACTGGAGGGACGCGCGGACGCGGTCCTCCAGGGCGTGCATGTGCGGTCCGGTCACCACGGCCCTGTCGCGGGGGCGGGGCAGGTCGACGGGCAGCACCTCGTGCACCCGGCCGGGCCGGGCCGACATCACGACGATGCGGTCGGAGAGCGTGACGGCCTCGCGCACCGAGTGGGTGACGAACACGACCGTCGTGGACATGCCCTCCCACAGGTTCAGGAGCTGGAGCTGGAGCGCCTCGCGCGTGAACTCGTCCAGCGCGGAGAACGGCTCGTCCATCAGGAGCAGGTCGGGCCGCAGACCGAAGGCGCGGGCGATCGCCACGCGCTGCTGCATGCCGCCGGACAGCTCGTGGGGGTACTTGCGGGCGGAGTCGTCTAGGCCGACCATGCGCAGCAGCTGGTCCGGGTCCTCGCTGCCCCTGCCCGCCCGGCGGTTGACCCGCGAGGGCAGGGAGATGTTGCGCCGCACGTTCAGCCACGGCAGCAGGGCGGGGGTCTGCGGGACCAGGCCCACGGCCTTGGCCTCGCACATGCGCTTGGGCGTGGAGCCGAAGACGGTGACGTCGCCGCTGTCGTGGCCCTCCAGCCCGGCGATCACCCGCAGCAGGGTGGACTTGCCGCAGCCGCTGGGGCCGATGAGGCTGACGAACTCGCCGCGGGGGATGTCCAGGTCGATGCGGTCGAGCGCGGGCCGGTGCGGGTCACCGCCCTCGTAGGTCTTGCTGAGTCCGCGTACCTCGATACGGTCGTCGCTCACGCGGCGTCCCGCCCTCGGTACGCGTGTTCGGTGCGCCGGGCCGCGGGCCCGGGGCCCGTCTCCGGCCGTGCTGGACGTGCCATACCTTCTCCTCGGATTGTGTGATCGGATGATTGCACAACGTGTCCTGGCGGTGAATGGGTGCTGGAGGGGTGAAAACGGGCGCGCAGGTCACGGGGGTGTGGCGTCATCGACCGAGGAGGGGGCCGGGCGGCACGGAGCCGGAGCGGGGTGCGAAGTGCGGCGGGAGCGACGCGGAGCGCGTGGCGGAGCCGCTGGGGGAGGCGGCGGTGTACGGGCCGGCAGTGCTTGCCGTGACGGCAGTGCTTGTGATGACGACCGCATGGGGAAGGCCCATGGGACACCCTCCAGATGGCTGGCTTCGGGCATGGGTGCCCGAGGACCTTCGATGGAGAGCGGGTGGAAGCAAGCATGGCGACGGCCCGCGGGAGTCTTGACGTGTCAAACGTTAGGGATTGCTGATTAACGCGTTATGAAGTGTTGATCACATACTGATATCGAGTGCCCGAATCCTGAGACGGTCGTCAACGAGGGCGACCGCGATCCGGTGCGAGGCGAAGGCCACGGGCAGCCACGCGCCGCGCCCGAAGAGCTTGGCGAGGGGCTCGCCCAGCACCACGAGCGGACGTGCGTCCGGGAAGTGCTGGTCCCGCAGCCAGGCCAGCTTGAAGGCGTCAGCGATGACCTTGTTGCGCTGGGCCGACTTCATCGGCCCGTGCAGGGGGGAGAACTGGGCGAGGACGGTCGGCCGACCGCCGTCGGCGCAGTCGACCCCGACCCGGGTCCCGTCCGCGAGGGTGAACTCCCGGGGGGCGAGCTCGACCCCCAGGTACGCCGAGAGCGCCCTGGTGAGCTCGGGATTACCCTCCCGGGTCGATCGGATTATGTCCCCCGATGACGGACTTCTCGCTGAATGCCCCATAGCAAGGAAACTTTAGTGCACATGGGCCCCAGTGGCATCGCGCCTGTCTCGGTGCGCCCCAGGTCGGAGTGAGTATCGGCTCTGTGACCTGCGGTTTTGCGGGAAGCTCCCGTGTCGTGCTTCACATCGGTCTTTCCCGGATCGAACTCGTGACCGAAGTCCCGTTTCGGTAGGCCCTCCCGGTGCGCCCGGCGTCCGCGCGCCGTCCCCGGGCAGTGCGGACCTGAACGTATCCCCTGGTCGAAGCGGGTTCGGGAGAGAAATGTCGCGGTAATTGCGCGGGAGAACGCGGTTCGACAACTCCAGTTCGCAGTGCGCGGGTCCGCACAGCGGACCGATGTCAGCCGTTGTTCACCCGATGATGATATGCGCGGGACCGCGATTTTCGCGGCGCGCCGAGTTCCGGACCGTTCCTGTGGTCGGCCGGGGGTTGCGGGCGACGGCCGTGTTCACCGAGGCCGTCCCGGGGCAGGCGGGGATGACAGGAGTCGTACGAGGAGCACGAGGAGGCGGCGGTGGAGATCGTCCGTGCCGAGCACGTGGCTCGGCTGCTGAGTACGGAGGGCGGCGACCCGGTGCTGGTCGTCCACGAGGGCCGGGCCGACGTCGTCGAGGAGGCCGACCTCGACGATCCGCGCTACGCGGGGGCGCTGCGCGTCATCGGCCGCGCCGACCTGCTGTTGGAGCGCGGCGGCGCGCGGCCGGGTCCGGAGGAGACCGAGGCCCTCGCACGGCGGCTCGACACCGCGGTGCGGGGCCTCGGAGGCTGACGAAGGGGACCGGCGGACATCCGCCGGTCCCCTGCCGTGCCCCCGGGCGGCGGACCGCCGTGCCCCCGGGCGGCGGGCCCCGTCGCGGAGCCCTGCTTTCGTCGTGTGCCCGTGTCCGGTGGGGCGAAGCTCCCTAACCGGCCGCCTTGGGGTCGTAGGTCTCACCGGTCACCGGGTTGGTGGCCAGGCCGCTGGCCGGGTCGTAGTCCACGTCCATGCCCAGGTCCGAGTCGTGGTAGAGCCCGGTCTCGGGGTTGCGGGGCAGGCCCACCTCGGGGTCGATCTCCCAGCCGGTGACCGGGTCCACGGTCGGCACGGCGGTCTCGGAGGGCGCCTCGGACGGCTCCGCGGACGTCTCGGAGGAGGGGCCGGTCCCGGCGTCGGCCTCGGTGTTGGTCTCCGGTTCGGGCTCGGACTCCTCCCTCGGCGTCTCCTGCTCGCTGACGATCTCGCTCTGGGCGGGCTGCGCGCCCGCGCCGCCCTGCGGGTCGAGCACGCCCCAGCTCACCAGGGCCAGGACGAGGATGCCCAGGCCGACGCGGTAGTAGACGAAGGGCATGAAGCTGTGCGTGGAGATGAAGCGCATCAGCCAGGCGATGACCACGAAGCCGACGACGCCCGCGATGAGCGTGCCCACGATGGTGGCGCCCCACCCGGCGTACTCGTTCTCACCGATGTCGGTCAGCTTGTACAGGCCCGAAGCGAAGACGGCGGGCAGCGCCAGCAGGAAGGCGTACTCGGCCGCGTCCGCGCGCTTGAAGCCGAGCAGCATCCCGCCGGTGACGGTGCCGCCCGACCGGGAGACGCCCGGGACGAGGGCGAGCGCCTGGAACAGGCCGAAGGTCACGCCCCGGGAGACGTTGAGGTCCTCCAGGGTGCGGTGCTTGCGCGAGTACCGGTCGACGATGCCGAGGATGACGCCGAAGATGATGAGGTTCAGCGCGATCAGGCGCAGGTCGCGGAAGACGCTGTCGATCTGGTCTTCCAGGAGCAGGCCCAGGACCCCGATGGGGATGGAGCCGAGGATGACGTACCAGCCCATGCGCGCGTTGATGTCGCTGCGCAGTTCGCGGTTGACCAGCGACCTGGTCCACGTGGACAGGATCGCCCAGACCCTCTGGCGGAAGTAGATCACCACGGCCAGCTCGGTGCCGATCTGGCTGACGGCGGTGAAGGCGGCGCCGGGGTCGGGCCAGCCGAAGAGAGCCGACACCACGCGCAGGTGTCCGCTGGAGGAGATCGGGAGGAACTCGGTCAGTCCCTGGACCAGGCCAAGGATGACTGCTTCGAAGAGGGACACGGCAGAGTCTGCTCCAGCTGCTTCGGTCGCCTTCCTCGGCGGGACACGGCGACGGTGGACAGGGCACGGCGGGGGCGCGCTCGGGGAAAAGGGGGTGGCCCACGAAGCTTACTTAGGTCTTCGGGTCGGCGTGGCATCACCGGGTGCGGAAACGGCGCTGTTGCGCCTCCACTTCCGGGCGGGTGCGAACACGCGTGCGGAGGCAGCGCGGGGCCGTCCGGTCGGCGGCCGCCGTGCGCACCGGATGGGGGAACCGCGCACGAGGTTGTCCGGCCCGCGGACGGTCCGGGCGGGTGTTCGGTGAAACCCGCTCCCTCCGCGGGGGACCACGGGTGGCGGAGGCGGCGACCTTTCCGGACGGGGCCGGGAAAACGGTCAATCCTTTGCCTCCCGGATGGATCGCCGTTGGGTGCCGTTCACATGCGCGCCTTGTCGCGCGATGCCGGCGTGCCGCGGACCACCTGGCGGGGATGCCGGGGAGGGCGTCGGGGCCGCCCGGAGTGAGCACGTCCTACGGCGGCGCACCCGGGGGAGAGGGTTGCGGACCGCGGCGGCCAAGGGGCGCCGGAACGCCCCTACGGCCGCGCATCCGGAAGGAGCTCACCGACCAACTCCTCGACGCGCTCCCTGATCTCGTCGCGGATGGGGCGGACGGCGGCCACGCCCCGACCGGCGGGGTCAGGCAGGGCCCAGTCCAGGTAGCGCTTGCCGGGGAAGACCGGGCAGGTGTCGCCGCAGCCCATGGTCACGCACACGTCGGAGGCCTCGACGGCCTCGGTGGTGAGGATCTTGGGCCGCTGGCCGGTGATGTCCACGCCGACCTCGGCCATGGCCTCGACCACGGCGGGGTTGAGCGCGTCGGCGGGCGCGGACCCGGCGGAGCGGACCTCCACGCGGTCCCCGGCCAGGTGGGACAGCCAGGCGGCGGCCATCTGGGAGCGGCCCGCGTTGTGGACGCACACGAACAGGACGGACGGCTTGTCGGGACTGGTCACGGTCACTCGTCTCTGCTTCGTCTCGGTGGTGGGCGGCCGCCGCCGGGACACGGGACCGCGCTCGGCCGTGGGCGGTTCCGGTCCGGACGGGACGGGAAGGCGCCGGACCGGACGCGGACCGGGTCTGCCGGGAGGACCGGGTCTCCGGGAGAACCGGGTTTCCGGGAAAAGTGCAGGGCGTCCGACGGATCGCCGGCGACGACTGAGGGGATAATATCAGCGCATGCTGATATCAGTCGACACTGACCTCATGAGGGTGCTGGGAGACCCGCTCCGGCTGCGGATCGTGACCCTGCTCGCCAGGGAGACCCTGTGCACGACGCACCTGGCCGAGGAGACCGGGGCGCGCCAGACCAACCTGTCCAACCACCTGCGGATCCTGCGCGAGGCGGGGGTGGTGGAGACCGAGCCCTGCGGCCGGTTCACCTACTACCGGCTGTGCCCGGACCGGATCGAGGACCTCTCCGCAGCCCTGTCCGGGCTCGCCGCCACCGCCCGCGCCAGCGGCGCCGCCGCGAACAGGAGGCCCTGCTGATGTCTGCCGCCGACAGGACCGCCGGGACCGCCGACCCCCCGGTCGCGGGACGGCTGTCCGCGCTCGACCGGTTCCTCGCGGTGTGGATCCTGCTCGCCATGGCCGTCGGCCTCGGCCTGGGGCGCCTGGTGCCCGGGATGGACTCCTTCCTGGCCGCCATGGAGGTCGGCGGGATCTCCCTGCCCATCGCGCTCGGCCTGCTGGTCATGATGTACCCGGTGCTGGCCAAGGTCCGCTACGACCGGCTGGACACCGTCACCCGCGACACCCGGCTGCTGGTCTCCTCTGTCGTGGTGAACTGGGTCGTCGGCCCCGCGGTGATGTTCGCGCTGGCCTGGATCTTCCTGGCCGACCTGCCCGAGTACCGCACCGGACTGATCATCGTCGGCCTGGCGCGCTGCATCGCGATGGTCGTCATCTGGAACGACCTGGCCTGCGGCGACCGCGAGGCCGCCGCGGTCCTGGTCGCGCTGAACTCGGTCTTCCAGGTGCTCGTCTTCGGTCTGCTGGGCTGGTTCTACCTCGACCTGCTGCCCGGGTGGCTGGGCCTTCCCACCGGCGGCCTGGACGCCTCCCCCTGGCTCATCGCGCTCAACGTGGTGGTCTTCCTCGGCATCCCGCTCGCGGCGGGGTTCCTCACCCGCCGGATCGGCGAGCGGCGGATGGGCCGCGAGCGCTACGAGTCGGTCCTCCTGCCCCGGATCGGCCCGTGGGCGCTGTACGGCCTGCTGTTCACCATCGTGCTGCTGTTCGCCCTCCAGGGGGACCGGATCACCGGCGAGCCCTTGGACGTGGCGCGCATCGCGGTGCCGCTGCTGGCCTACTTCGTCATCATGTGGTTCGGTACCTTCGCCCTCGGCAAGGCGATCGGGATGGACTACGACCGCACCGCGACGCTGGCCTTCACGGCGGCGGGCAACAACTTCGAGCTGGCCATCGCGGTGGCCATCGCCACGTTCGGGGTGACCTCGGGGCAGGCCCTGGCCGGGGTGGTGGGCCCGCTGATCGAGGTGCCGGTGCTGGTGGGCCTGGTGTACGTGTCCCTGGCCTGGCGCAGGCGGTTCGCCCCGGAGCGGAGGTAGGGGGCGCCTACCGCGCCGCGGGCTCCCGCGCGGCCTCGGGCACGGGACCGCAGCAGCCGCCGTCGGCCGCGGCCTCCGGCTCGTCGAACAGGCCCGCGCCGCCGCACACCCCCGTCTCGGGCAGCGACAGCTCCACCCGGTCGGCGGCCTCGCGGTCCCCGGCCAGGTGGGCGGCGATGCTGCGGACCTGCTCGTAGCCGGTCAGCGCCAGGAAGGTCGGGGCCCGCCCGTAGGACTTCATACCGGCCAGGAAGAACCCCTCCTCCGGGTGGGAGAGCTCAGCGGTGCCGTGAGGGTAGACGGTGCCGCAGGAGTGCACGTTGGGGTCGATGAGCGGGGCGAGCTCCACCGGCGCCTGGAGGGCGGGGTCCAGGCCGAGGCGGATCTCGGACAGGAAGGACAGGTCGGGGCGGAACCCGGTGAGGGCGACCACCTCGTCCACGGGCTCCAACCCCCGGCCCTCCCCGTCGGCCAGCACGAGGCGTCCGTCCCGCTCCGTGCGGACCTCGGCGGTGCGGAACCCGGTCACCACCTCGACGCGCCCGGCCTCAACGGCCTCGCGGGCGCGCCGTCCGAGCGCGCCGCGCGCGGCCAGCTGGTCGGCCGCGCCACCGCCGAAGGCGTCGCCGATCTCCCCGCGCCGCAGCACCCACACCGCCTTCGTTCCGGGGTGCTCACCGGCCAGCGAGGCCAGGCCGACCAGGGCGGTCAGCGCCGAGTGCCCGCGCCCGACCACGGCCGTGGTCCGGCCCGCGTGGCGCGCCCGCGAGGCGGGGTCGGCCAGGTCGGGGATCCGGTAGGCCAGGTGTGCGGCCGCAGCGGTCTCGCCCAGCGCGGGCAGTCCGTCGCCGCCCACCGGGTTGGGCGAGCCCCAGGTGCCCGAGGCGTCGACCACCGCGCGGGCCAGGACCCGCTCCTCGCCCCGGTCGGTACGAAGACGCACGGTGAAGGGCTGCTCCCCGCGCCCGGCGTCCACGACCCGGTCCCGGCCCAGGCGGCTCACGCCGGTCACCTCGGCGCCGAAGCGGACCCGTTCGCCCAAGGCGTCGGCCAGGGGAGCGAGGTAGGCCTCGACCCACTCGCGGCCGGTCGGGTAGCCCGCGTCGTCCGGGCGCCGCCAACCGGTGGCGGTGAGCAGCCTCTCCGCGGCCGGGTCCACCAGGTCGCGCCACATCGAGAACAGGCGCACATGCCCCCACTCGGACACGGCGGCACCGGCTCGATCGCCCTTCTCCAGGACCAGGACCGGCAGGTCGCGCGCGACCAGCTCCGCCGCCGCCGCGAGCCCCACCGGACCGGCGCCGATCACCACGACCGGACGTTGTGCGACCATGACGTCTCTCCTCGTTCATCGATTGGCGTCTATGAAACGGGACTCTATCGATGCGAGTCGATGGACGCAACCATAGATCTTCATCGATAATGGGTGCCATGACTGTGACGACGCCCGAGCACCGAGGCGGCCTCCTCCTCCCCGCCGCCGACGCCGAGACCTACGCCGCCTGGTTCGCCTGCCTGGCCGAACCCACGCGTGTCCGGCTGCTCCACGCCATCGCCACCACCCCCGGCTCGGTCAGCGTGGGCCAGCTCGCCGAGATGGTGGAGGTCCGCCAGCCCACGGTCTCCCACCACCTGCGCAAGCTCGCCGAGGTCGGGTTCGTGGCCCTCACCAAGGCGGGCACCTCAACCCGGGTGGCGGTCAACCCGGCCTGCTGCACGGGCCTGCCCCACGCCGCCGACGCGGTGATGGGCGTGCTCAACGCCCGCCCGTGCTGCCCCACGGACCTGCCCGCCGACGTCACCACCCGCGCCATGGCCGACGCCGACCTGGACGCGGTCCGGGAGATCTACGCCCAGGGCGTCGCCAGCGGCCACGCCACCTTCGAGACCGAGGTCCCCGGAGCGGACGCGCTGAAGGACCGGTGGACGCCCGGGCACCGCTGGGTGGCCGAGTCGGACGGCCGCGTCGTCGGCTGGGCCGCGGCCTCGCCCGTCTCCGCCCGAGAGGTCTACGCCGGGGTGGCCGAGACCTCGGTCTACGTCGCCGAGGACGCGCGCGGCCGGGGCGTGGGCAAGGCGCTGCTGTACCGGCAGGTCACCGAGGCGGACGCCGCCGGACTGTGGACGCTCCAGACCTCGGTCTTCCCCGAGAACCGCGCCAGCCTGGCCCTGCACCACCAGGCGGGCTACCGCACCGTGGGCGTGCGCGAGCGCGTCGCCCGCCACCACGGGGTCTGGCGCGACACCGTCCTGCTGGAGCGGCGGCGCCCGGAGGAGGGAACCGGGTCCGGCGATGCTCCCCGTGCCGACGCTCCGGGCCGCCCGCCCGCCTGACCCCGGCGGCACGGAGCGGCCCGCCGAGGAGAGGGCGTCACCGCCTCCCGCGGGAGGCGCTTCGGACGCGGCGGCGCGGGCGGCCGTGCGGTCCCTCAGCCGAGGCGGTCGGCCACGAGTTCGCCGACCATGATCGCGGCGAGATTGGTGTTGGCGCGGGGCACGGAGGGGAAGACCGACGCGTCGACCACGCGCAGGCCCTCCACGCCCAGCACGCGGCACGCGGAGTCGACCACCGTGTCGGCGTCCCCGGGAGAGCCCATGCGACACGTACTGGTGCCGTGCTGCGCGTCGCCCACGGTCGCCAGCAGGTGGGCGTCGAGCGCGCGGTCGTCGTCGAGCGCGGCGAACAGCTCCCGGTTCGCCTCCTCCAGCGGCCCCCTCGTGACGGCGGCCGTCTCGGGGCGGCTGGCCAGGTCCACCAGCTCCCGTACGCCCCGGCGCAGCCGGGAGAGGTCGCGCTCGTCGGACAGCATCCGCTGCCGCACCAGCGGCTGCTCCGAGGGGTCGGCCGAGGCCAGCGTCAGTACCCCGCGGGAGTGGTTCCGGTTGAGCCACACGCCGTAGGCGCCCGCGACGGCGTCGGTCGAGGCGGACGCCATGGCCAGCACGTTCTGGTTCATGGCGATGAACATCATGTCGTTGACCGGGGCTTCGGCGCCGCTGGTCCAGCGGACGCAGACGTTGGTGTGCCGGTCGTGCGGGGACTTCACGGACGCCTCCCCGGTCAGCGGGAGCGCCAGCATCGCCATCGGGTGGTCCTGCATGCCCAGCCCCACGGGAAGGTCCCGGAGCACGTCGACGCCGAGGGAGCGCAGGTGGTCGGCCGGGCCCACACCCGAGCGCATCAGGATCGCGGGGGAGTGGATGACGCCGGCGCTGAGCACCACCGTGTCGGCGTGCTCGGTCACCGCGCCGCCCCCGGTGACGTAACGGACCCCCACGGCCCGGTCACCGTCGAAGACGACCCGGTCCACCAGCGCGTCCCCGCGGACGGTGAGGTTGTCCAGCTTCCGGGCCCCCTCCAGGTAGGCGTCGTTGACCGACACCCGGCGCCCGTCGCGCGAGTTGATCGGATAGGGCGAGACCCCCGTCGCGCCCGGGGCGTTGACGTCGGGGGCCCACGCGAACCCGGCGGCCAGGGCGGAGTCGCACAGCGCGGCGTCGACCGCCCCCCACCGCTCCCGCGGCGCCCGGTGGATCGGGGTCGGGCCGCCGCGGCCGTGATGGGGTTCGTCGCCGAACTCCTCGTCGTCCTCCAGCCGGGCGAAGTAGGGCAGGACGTCTTCAGGAGACCACTCCGGGCAGCCGAGGGCGGCCCAGTCCTCGAAGTCCGCCATCGGGGGCCGGATCGCGATCTGGCCGTTGACCGAGGAACTGCCGCCGACGCCCCGGCCCCGCCAGTACGGCGCCCGCTCCTGGCTGTCGGTGCGCGAGGAGTCCAGACCCGTCCAGAGCATCCCCTCCAGGGCCGCGGGGTCCATCAGGGCGACGGCCGGGCTCGGTGAGCGCCACGCCTCGTGCATCTGCGCCGAACGGTAGTCCGGTCCGGCCTCCAGCAGGAGGACCCGCCCTCCCTTCTCGGCGGTGCGGACCGCGAGCGCCGCGCCCGCCGATCCCGCACCCACCACGATGACGTCCCAGCCGTCGCCCGTCATGTCTCGTCTCCCGCCGTAGTGTGACCTGCCGCAGGCGTGTACCGCCCCGGCCGTTGTGGGCGGGCGTTCTTCGCCACGCCCCGAACACAGTCAAGACTGACCTTTCATCCCCGAATGGACACCGGGAAACCCCCTGCGCCTCCGACGGCCCCAGACGGCGGCTTCGACGCGCACGGAGGGCCTGCTGGAGGACCGCACCGCCCCGCCGGGAGTTCCGCCGGGAGCGCCGCCGGGTGTGACGGTGATTCCGCGTCGGAGCGGGCCGGGTCGCGTCCGCGCGAAACCCCGTGTAGCCGCTTCGGAAATCCACGTGGTGGTGGCGGGGCCGCTCTGAACAGGGTTTGCCTTTCGGGGGATCGGAATCCGGGAACGGTTCCGGATATCCGAACGGGAACCCCGTCGAAAACGGGAAGCGGAGGCGGGAGGAGAGGTGGGAGGATACGCCTGGCCCGCCTCTGAAAAGCTGTCCCGTGCCGCGGAGCACGGCCTCGGCGGCCTCGCCCATGCCCCTCCACGCAAGGGATCCGGGCCCGTGCGCCCCTCCTCCGGCGGTGGCCGCCAGGGGAATCCACCAGACGAATTTCCCCTGACCACGTCTTATGGCGCGTTGTCTCGCTTTCCGGTATGTTCCGGTCGTCGAGTTCGCGCCGTCGCTCCCACAGCGCCCCCACCCCGCTGGCCGGACCCGACCCCGCCCACAAAGAATCCAGGGTTCCTCGTGGTTTCCAGAAAAGCGTTTCCGGCCCGGTCCGGTGACGGCAGGATGTCCCTCGGCCAATGGGTGGCGTGCGGAGCGACCGGCCTGCTCATCGCGGGCAGCCTCACCGCCTACGCGGGCTACCGCGACGCCCTGGCCATCGAGACCGAGCAGGTCGACACCGACGCCTGGGGCGACCGCCCCGACCGGGTGGAGGGGGTCCACAACATCCTGCTGCTCGGCGGGGACAACGAGTCGCAGGGCAGACGCCCCGACGTCCTGGTCGTGGTCAACGTCAACGTGGACAGGGGCGCTGTGACCATGGTCAACCTGCCGCGGGACCTGATCGTGGACATCCCCCCGTGCGAACCGGTGGACGGCTCCTCCGGGTGGCCCGGCGGACCGCAGCAGATCAACCACGCCGCGTCCTACGGCGGCCTGGACTGCCTGGGCAACACCGTGGAGAGGACCACGGACATCCGCCTGGACCACATGGTGATGGTGGACTTCGCCGGGTTCGAGAACATCGTGGACACCCTCGGCGGTGTCGAACTGTGCATTCCCGAGCCGATCGACGACCCCAAGGCCCACCTGGAACTGGAAGCGGGAGTGCAGACCCTCCGCGGTCGGGAGGCGCTCGGACTGGCCCGGTCGCGCGACAGCACCCGGTTCAAGGACGACATGGGGCGCATCGAGAGCCAGCAGCGGTTGATCGGCGCCATCCTGCGCGAGGTCACCAGCGGCGGAACCCTGTCCAGCCCCACGACCCTCTACGACTTCCTGGGCTCGGTCACCGACAGCATGGTGACCGACGACGGGTTCACGGTGGACAAGATGGCGGAACTGGCCATCGCCATGCGCGAGGTCGACCTGAGCCGGGTCACCATGGTCATGGTGCCGGTCGTGAACTCCCTGACCCACGAGTACAAGGTGGAACCCAAGGAGCCCGAGGCCGGTGAGCTCTTCGCCGCGGTGGCCGCGGGCGAGGTGCTGCCCGAGGAGGAGGACGAGACCGGCGGAGAGGGGTCCACGGAGGCGGAAGGGGCCGCCGGGGCGGAGGAGACCTCCGTGCAGCCCGCGGACGTGTCCGTGCGGGTGGTCAACGGTACGGGCGTGACCGGGCTGGCGGGCCAGGTCGGATCGCTCCTCGGAGAACGCGGGTTCGACGTCACCGGCGTCGGCGACCCCGTCGGGAGCGTTCCCTCCGCCACCACGATCTACCACGGGCCCGGCCAGCGGGCGCACGCCGAGGAGCTGGCCTCGGCACTCGCCAACGCCCGGCTGGAGGAGGACGCCGCTCTGGGCGAGGAGCTCCAACTGGTGATGGTGTCGCAGGACTGGGGCGGGTTCGACGACTCCGGTTCCCCCTCCGCCGAGGAGGGTGGCGCGGACGCGGACGCGGACGCGGACGCGCTGGCCGGGCTGGACACCGCGTCCGCCGCCGAGGACGGAGCCGTGTGCTAGAAGGCGCCCTCAGCGTTCTCGCCGCCGGGCGGATAACAAGCACGGTCATGCCGCTTGCCTGCGGCAAACGACCAGTTCAGGGAGATTCACTCCACTAAGCGGGCGTCCATCGCACCTTGGTTCCGCTCCGTGTGCGTTCTCCAGCCCCACCGGTGCCTCCACCTCTACGCGGCAGCCGAGGACTCACGAACGATACGGCGGTGGAAGAGCGCCAGCACCGCCACCATCAGCCCCAGGCTCGACACGGAGATCCCCGCCGCCATGAAGGGCTCCAAGACCACGGCCCGCATGGCGGTATCACTCGGAACCGCTGCCGAAGAGGCATCGAAGAACGCCAGGTTCCCCATCGTGTTCCACACGGCCCACCCGACGAAGAAGACGGCCAGTACCGCTTCCAGAACCATCAGCGACCGGTGCGTGGTCAGGAAACGCCAACCATGGAGGTGTCGGGCAAGGATCAGTTGACCATGTGCCCGTGCGTGTACGACGCACACGGTGACTCCGGTGACGAGGAGGACGCAGAACGCGGCGATGAGGGTCGCTGCTTCCATACGGACCTGGGCGGAGGCCTCCCGGTACTCATCGGCGGCGGCCAGCGCCACCGGTTGGACGCTGTCGACGTAGGCGGACAGTGCCTGCTCCTCCACGACCTCGAGGGCATCCTCCCTGTCGAGGGGGAGAGCCGCGCCCATGGTGGCGTAGGAGTGGTAGTGGACGAAGGGGTGCAGGGCCACGGAACCATTGGGTACGGCGACGATCACGGGATCCTGAGCGAAGGGCACGTCGTTCTGGGTTCCCAGGGGCGTGGCGCCGTAGGTGAACAACCGTTGCCCGGCCTGGCTGGGTGCCGTATCCACCCGGGTACGCGGGGGCACGCCGTCGTTCGTCTCCCAGGACTCACGCAGCCACAGCCTGACCTCCTCCCGGAGAACGTCCGTCAGGTCGGCGTGGGCCTCGGGGACCAGGACGCGCACCTCACCGCTGCTGGTGGAGGGACCGTACGGTCTTCCCTCGGGATCCAGGACGGGATGCCGTCTCAGGTACGTGTCGTTGACGACGATCAGGGTCAGGTCCTCGGGCACGGCCGTCGTACGCAGGATGGAACCGCTCTCGCCGGGAGCCGCGAGGAGAAGCCGTCCCTGCTCGTCCAGAGCACGGAGCGACTCACCGAACGCCTGTGTCGTCTCCTGCCCCTGCAACTCGTCCGCCGACTGGGAGAAGTGGAACCGGGAAATGTCACCGGCCTCGGCGAAGGCTTCGTGGGCTCGGCGCTGGCCTTGGAGAACCTGAAGGCTCAGGGCCAAGCCCGCCATCAGACCAAGGACGAGGACCAGGGCTGGAACGCGGACGGCGTAGGTGGAGACAGTGGCCAGCCGCACGGCCAGCCGACCCTTGAGGGCAGGAAGGACGTCGGTGGCGTGCACCAGAGCCAGCGCGGCGACGTGTGCGACGACCCCTGCGGCGCTGAACGCCGAGAGGTAGAACAAGGCCACCTCCAGGAGCAGTCCCCAACGCGGCAGAGCTCCGTGGACGTACAGGAGCGCCGCCGTGAGCATCGCGGTGATCACGGCGGCAGCCGACCAGTACGGTGCCAGCTGCCTCAGGTCGCGCAGAAGGATGCGGGACGGCGACATGCCGTGCAAGCGCAGGACGGCGTAGGAGCGGGCGTTGAGCAGCACGCTGGTGGCGATACCGATCACTCCGCACAGGAGGGCGACGGTGAAGGCGTCGAACAGGGCGGCGTCCCGGACGATCTCGAACCACTCGACCGTCTGGTACTCCGGAGCGACGTAGCCGTCCAGCCCGTACACGGACATGGCGTCGAGGAAGGCCGTCGCGCTGCCTTCCTCGCCGAAGAGGTGGTAGGTGCCGCGGGGATCCAGTTCGGCGGCCTCGTTCCACGGGTGAACTTCGGTCCGGTGGTCCAAGGAGAGGCCGGGATAGCCTTCGTCGAGCCAGGAAGCGCCGGGCTGTTCGGGGTTTCCCACGGCCATGTGGAGATGGCGTAGACCTCCTGGATCGCGCACATCGGCGGTTTCCAAGGCGATGTTCACCCGGTGTTCCTCGGCGAAGGACATGATCGCCTCCGAGACACCGTTCTGCCCGGCGGCCGTGTTGCCGCCCTGCACCTGTACGAGCGTCGCCTCGGGGTCCGGCGTGGCCTCCAAAAGCTCTCTGGCGACAAGGAATGACAGGAGTGCGGAGAGCAGGAGAAAGGCCGTGTGTGCGAAAGCGATACCGCGGATCGGCATGGGTTTCTTCTAGGGGGAGGAGGGTGATGGTGTGAGCGGGATGAGTCAGGCCGATGAGTTCATCCGATAATGATCGGATTCTCGATGGGAACGGGTGGACAATTGTTCTCATGGCCGCCCGGGTCGAGGGGATCATCGTAGCCCACTCGGAAGGTGCCTGATACTCGCCTGCAAGATCGCTTCTGAATCTGTGCTGGTTACCCTCAGGGCTGATTGGCGCCATGATCCGTTGACTGCGGTGCCAGGTATCCCTGACCCAGCGGAAACATAACGCTGGATCGGAAATAATGACAGCGATAGTGAACGAGACGTACTCTGCTGCAAGCCTCCGTAGGTTTCTTCATTGAACACCGAATGCTGCGGACCGATTTGGCTTATTAGTCAAAGGCGGGCGCGGAGCTCATTTCCCGAGTATCCACCGAGAAAGTTTCGTCACAGCTGTCTCTGACCCTGTCATCGTGTGTGGCAATCACTACCGCGCACCCTTGGTTGCTCATTTCTCGAAGCACGTTGATCACCATACGGGTGTTGGCTTCATCCAAAGCTCCGGTCGGCTCGTCAGCAAGCACGATGGCCGGTCGCTTGACCGTGAGGCGAGCTAGTGCCACTCGCTGCTGTTCACCTCCGCTGAGGTGGTGAACTTTCTCTTTGGAGCGCCCGGCCAGGCCTACGTGCTCCAATACTTCTCGGTAGTCGATGCGTCGGCGCAGGGCCAACCGAGATCCTGCATTTTTGGTTATGTCGAGATTTGCTGCAACCGTTGCATTCTCGACCAGAGCATAATTCTGGAAAAGATAACCGAGGTTGTCGCGCCGGAACCGCCGCCTTCCGGAAGCACTCAGTCGAGTAAGGTCTTTTTCTTTGAATACGATGCGGCCTGTGTCGACTGTCTCGGGCAGCCCTATGCAGTTAAGGAGTGTAGATTTTCCTGAGCCGCTGGGTCCCACGAAAGCTGTCATCTGCCCAGAAGGAATCGTGAGGTCCAAATCTGACCACAGGGTCCGCCTGCCGAAAGATTTACTGATCCTTTCAATGTAAATCATATATTAATGCCCTCCTCTTGTTATCCCTGCTCAGGGCCCCGAAGCGCCCTCTCGAACGATTCTTCGGTGGAAGAAAACCAGCGCTGAGACTACCAGGGCGAACCCCAGGACAGAGATCGATGCCGCGATCGCCGGTTCGGCGGAGACGGCCTCAGTAGTCGTGTTCATCGAAGGGGCACTCATGGGATCTCTGATCGCAGACAAAGTTTCCAGTGGGCGGACCGCAGCCCATCCGGTGAAAGCCAAGGCTAGAAGGAGTTCGATAGTGATGATCGACCGATGAGCTGCCAGGAATGTCCGACCAAGCATGAGACGGTTCTGGTACGTCCACAGCGTTGGGGTGGAGGGGAGAACGCGTAACCGTAGAGCGTTGAGACGTGGAAAGAACACCCCGGTATTGAGTGGGTCTCCTAGGGGGACGTTGTTGCGATGGTCCTGCGGTTGGCAGAAACCATGCCGATCAGCTATGCCTCAGAGTGGAACACGGCTTAAATGGGTCTTCGGTTGTCCGAAGGTAGTGAGGGTAGGCCCCCAGGGGCTCGAACCCTGAACCCACGGATTAAAAGTCCGTTGCTCTGCCAATTGAGCTAGAGGCCCGCGACACGGCTCGGAGCATGGTCCTAGCCGTCGCCGGAGCCAACTCTACCGTAGCCATACGGGTTCTCGGTGGCTGGTACACCCCAGCAGAACCCGAGGCTGCTCACCGCCCGGACACACCCACATCCTGGCCCGGGGGAAGCTCGGTGGCGACAGCGGAGCCACCACCGAGCACACCAACAACACCTCGCTTCGACGGCACCTCTTCGATCCGGCGCATAGCAAGGCCCACGCTCGGGCGATGGTGCCGCTGGCCCGAGCGGGGCCGGTGGTGTGCTGATGGCTATGCCCTGCTGGTGGCGGGTTTGAGCATGGCCGCGGTGGCCTCTGGGGCGGCCTTGGCTACGTCGGGGAACACAGTCTGGTGGGTGTCCTGGGTGAAGTTCGTGGTGGCGTGGCCGAACTCAGCCGAGACCACCTTGACGTCCACCCCAACGGCCAGGCTCATCGACGCGGCCCGTGGCGTAGCCCGTGCAGGCTGATCGGCGGCAAGCCCGCCGCTCGCGCGATGTGTCTCGTACCGAGTGTGATGGAGGCTCTGGCGTGTACAGGGTCTTGCGGAGCCGAGTTCCCGGATTCTCGTGCCACGGTGCTCGGCTGTCTCTTCCGGAACTCCGCGGGTGTCGGACAGCCGAGTGGTGACGGTGGGGCGGCGGGGACGTGCGGGGCGGCTGGCGATTCGGTCAGGCCGCCGCCGTGTCGGGCTGCAGGGCGGGGCCGAGCAGGAGCCCGCCGTCCGCGACGAACTCCGAGCCCGTGACGAACGAGGCGTCGGCCGAGGTGAGGTAGAGGAGGAGGGTGGTGATGTCGGCCGGGGTTCCCGTTCGGGGGACGGCGTAGGGCTCGGGCGAGTAGAAGTCGGCGATGGGCGGCTGCCCGGCGATCGGTTCGTTGATCAACGGCGTGGAGATGACGCCGGGGTGGATGGAGTTGACCCGGATGCCGTCCCGGCCCAGCTCCAGCGCGGCGGTCCTGGTGAGCCCCCGCAGCGCCCACTTGCTGGCGACGTACGGCGCGTAGAGCGAGGTGCCGGCGTGGGCCATCGTGGAGGCGATGTTGACGATCACTCCGCCGCCGTTGCGGCGCAGCGACGGGGTCGCGGTCTTGATACCGAGGAACGTGCCGGTGAGGTTGACGTCGAGTACGCGGTTCCAGACCCGCCGTTCGGTGGCCTCGATCGGCGCCGCGGGGTTCTGGATACCGGCGTTGTTGACCAGGACCGCGATCGGACCGAACCGGCGTTCGGTCTCGGTGACCGCCGCCGACCAGGCGCCCTCGTCGGTGACGTCCAGGCGGACGAACAGTGCCCGCTCGCCGAGTTCGGCGGCGAGCTCCTTGCCGGGCCCTTCGGAGGGCGCGGCGATGACGACGTTCGCCCCCTCCTGATGGTAGGCGCGAACGTGGCTGGCCCCCTGCCCGCCAGTGCCGCCGGTGACGAGAACGGTCTGCTTGTCGAAGCGTCCCATGACGCGGTCCTCCCTGCGAAGCGGTGGTGAGTCGAGTGGCTCGCCTCGCCAAAGCTACGCACATGGCAGGTGGTGAGTCAAGTGACTCGCCTCGCATAGAGTGGTGCCCATGACGACGGAGTCCTCGCCCTACCACCGGCGCGTCGCCGAGCAGAAGCGGGCGGCCATCATCAAGGCCGCCACCCGCCTGTTCCTCGACGCCGGGTACGCCGGCACCTCACTGGCCAAGGTCGCCGAGGCGGCCGGGGTGTCGAAGGCGACTCTGTTCAAGCAGTTCCCGACCAAGGCGGCGCTGTTCGACGCGATGGTGGCGGAGTCCTGGGCGGGTGAGGACGACGACCTCCGCCCGTCGGCGGGCGACCTGCGGGCGGGCCTGACGGCGTTGGGCCGCCGGTACGTCACCCTCCTCACCCGGCCCGGCATGGCGGCCCTCTTCCGCATCGTCATCGCCGAACTGCCGCGCTTCCCCGAGTTGGGCGAGGCTCACTTCGAACGCGGCAAGATGCCCTACTTCGACTCGGTGCGCCGCTATCTCGACGCCGAGAACGCCCTGGGAACGGTCAAGCTGGACGACACGGAACTGGCGGCGACCCAGTTCCTCGGGATGATCTCCAACTACGTCCTCTGGCCCCGGATGCTGCTCATCGACTGGTCACCTGACGACGCGTCGATGGCACGCGTCGTGGACGAGGCCGTGCTGATGATGGAGGCCAGATACGGCGCGGCGAACACCACCGACTGAAGCAGCCGTGCGCGGTGCGTGAAGACCGATCGGCGGGTCGGCGACGTTGCTCCGATCGAACCAGCACCGCAACGAACGCTGAGGGCGAAGAGGGGCGCGGTGGCAATCGCGGAAAAACGGGCGGATCTGGTCGTGGCCCGCTACGGGTGAGGTCCCACGATGCCTTTTTGCGGTCATGTGTTCTCAGAATCCACAAATCCGGTCCTGGCAAACACGGGACACACCGATGTGCCATCTCTACGCCATCGACCTCGACGGACCGGCCCGCGGCGGCTTCGGCGACATCGCGGCGCCCACGTTCGTGGTCCACGGCGACCGAGACCCGCTCCTGCCGCCGGCGCACGGGAGGCGGCCGCCCGTGAACCGGTGGTGGTCCGGGCCCCGTCGAAGGTTGTGGTGCCGGGGAGGGGGACACGCAGCACCGGACGACGGCCTGGCACCGCCTGTCCAGGCGTCTGCGCCGCCAGGAGCCCGCTCCGCGCGGGGGCAGACGTGGTTCGGCGACATCGTCTTCGATGTCGAGGACTCCATGCCCGCGCGGTGATCCAACGGCCGTGGCATCACACAGCCCCCGTGCGACGGCAAAGCGATCGGAGGACGGTCGGCGGACGGGGGGAAGCGTGCGCGGAAACGCCGGGTCGAGCGGGGGTTCCGCGGCCCGGGTCCGACGCCCGTGCCCAACGGGCGGCCACCCGCCGCCGGGTCGAGAGGGGTGGACCGGGGATTCCCCGAAAACCGGATCTGAGTTTTCCCGGCCTAGAAAAAATACTTCGGTCACAACACATTTCCTCTAACCCCTGCACTACGCATTCCGGTGTCCTTCGGCACACTGCTTTTTCAGGACAGGGGGATTCCTGTGTGATAGGTTCTAAGAAGTTGCAGTCGTGAACCCCGATGGACTCCATCTCTTCGGGCGATCACCGCGGTGACGGGAAAATCGTCATCTGCGGTTTTCTTCATGCTCCGAACGAGAGGTATCCCTATGGCGACCGGTACGGTCAAGTGGTTCAACGGCGAAAAGGGCTTCGGCTTCATCGAGCAGGACGGCGGCGGCCCCGACGTCTTCGCCCACTACTCGAACATCCAGGCCACGGGCTACCGCGAACTGGCCGAGGGCCAGGCCGTGCAGTTCGACGCCGTCGCGGGGGCCAAGGGTCCCCAGGCTGAGAACATCACCCTGGTCTAGGGGAGCTGACGCTCCTCCTGCGGCAGGGGCCCGCCCTCAGGGCGCTGGGCCCCTGTCGCTTTTCCTTTTTCTCCGCCGGGTTTTCCAGCCGTCGCCCCCCGAACGGCACCGGCGTCCACCGCGCCCCGGAGTCCTCCGGGCGAGCGCGGACACCCGCATTACTTATCCGGCGTACTCCGGTTTCCCCCTGCGAGGCCGAAAGGCCTCCCGCCCGGCGAGCGCCGCTGGCGAAAGGCCTCACATGAGTTATCCGCACCGCACCGACACCAGCCGCGGCCGTCCCTCCCGGGGATACGGCCGACAGCGCCCCCGCACGCCCGGACACCCCCGGTCCGGCGGACCTTCCGGGGAGTTCGCCCTCCCGGTCACCGTCACCCCAGCGCTCCCACCGGTGGAGTCCTTCGAGGCACTGGACATGCCCGCACCGTTGAAGCGGACCCTGACCCGGCAGGGGCTGACGGTCCCGTCCGAGATCCAGGCGGCCACCCTGCCGAACTCCCTGGCCGGACGCGACGTCCTGGGCCGCAGCCGGACCGGTTCGGGCAAGACCCTGGCCTTCGGACTGGCGCTGCTCGCCCAGCTCGACGGGCGCAAGGCCGAGCCCCGGCGCCCCTTGGCCGTGGTGCTCGCACCCACCCGTGAGCTGGCCCAACAGGTGGCCGACGCGCTGGCGCCCTACGTGCGGTCGGTGGGTGTGCGCACGACGACCGTGGTGGGTGGCATGCCCATCAGCCGCCAGTCCCGCGCCCTGCGTCAGGGCGTGGAGCTGGTCGTGGCCACCCCGGGCCGCCTGCGCGACCTGATGGAGCGCGGCGACTGCGTCCTGGACCAGGTGGACGTCACCGTCCTGGACGAGGCCGACCAGATGACCGACATGGGCTTCATGCCGCAGGTCACCGCGATTCTCCAGCAGGTTCCGGCCGACGGTCGACGCATGCTGTTCTCGGCCACCCTGGACCGCAACGTCGACACGTTGGTCCGCCGGTTCCTGAACGACCCGGTGGTCCACTCGGTCGACCTGTCCGAGGGCGCGGTCTCCACCATGGAGCACCACGTCATGCACGTGTCGCACGCCGACAAGCAGGACGTCGTGACCCGGATCGCGGCCCGCGACGGTCGGGTGATCATGTTCCTGGACACCAAGCGCGCCGTGGACCGGATGGCCGAGCACCTGCTGGCCAACGGGGTCCTCGCCGCGCCGCTGCACGGCGGGCGGTCCCAGCCCCAGCGCACCCGCACCCTCGACCAGTTCAAGAGGGGCGCCGTGACCGCGCTGGTCGCCACCAACGTCGCCGCGCGCGGCATCCACGTGGACGGGCTGGACCTGGTGGTCAACATCGACCCGCCCACGGACCACAAGGACTACCTGCACCGGGGCGGACGCACCGCGCGCGCGGGCGAGACGGGCAGCGTGGTCACGCTCGTGCTGCCCAGCCAGCGGCGTGACATGACCCGGCTGATGAGCCGGGCCCGGATCGACGCGCACACCGCGCGGGTGGACGCCCAGGACGTGGAGCTGACCAGGGTGACCGGAGCGCGTGAGCCCTCGGGCGTACCGGTCGCCGTGCCTGCCGGGGGCTCGCGGGAGCGGCGGCACCGTGGTGCCGCGGCACGCCGACCGCGCCGCTGACCCGACCACGACGGGGCCCCAGAGCAGGATGCCCTGGGGCCCCGTCGGGCTGGCTCTCCAGGTCGCGGATGCCCGCCCACACCCGGAAAAAGGCTGGTCCCTGCTCCGGGGTCGTGTGGGCCGCACCGCGCCCCTGCCGTCACCGCCGGTGTGCCGCGTTCTTCGGGATCGGGTTCCCGGATTCTGAGGCAGTCGGAAACGAGCGGTACTGAGAACCGGCGGATTCGATCCGTGCCCCGCCGTTCGCAGGAGATGCTCGGTGGTCGCTCGGCTGTTCCGGGGCGGGGTGGCACGGGGCGGTCTTCTGCGGCGCGTAGGGGACGCCGCTGCCCGGATGGTTCGGAACGAACCCCCGCATACCGGGGCGTTTCGCCCACGCACCCGCGGGCTTTCAATCCGTGGGTCCAGGGTTCGAGCCCTTGGGGGCCTACCCGCAAAACCCCAGTTCAGAGGCTGTTTTTGAGGTCCTCGCCCTGGGGTTTTCGTGTGTCTGGGGCCGTCTGGCCGCTCCGTGTGTGCTCTTCGGCCTCGGCCGTGCCTCCTCCTCTTGGGGTGCTTCCCGGAGACGACGCCATCAGTGTGCTGTCGGGTTCGGCCACCGGGCGCCCCTCCGCCTTGATCCAGGTGTGCAGACGGATGGGGGCGGCGATCACGCCGTGGCGCCAGCGCACGCCGCGTCCGAGGGCGGCCAGGGCCGGTGTCGCGGCCACCGATTCTTCCAAGCAGGCGACCCGTGCGGGCGAGAACAGGCCGAGCCGCCGCGCCGCGTGGACGACTCCGGCGGTTTCGGCCCTTTACGACGGAGTGTCCGTCTGCTGACGTGCCGGGGCCGAGAAGGCGGCGAACGCGGTGTCCAGCAGGTTGCCGAGGTCCTCTCGGCCGTCGCTCGCGCTCCACTGCCCGAGGACGATCCACAGGATTTCGAGCGCCGCCGCCACGCGTACTTCGGCGACGACCGATGACCCGTCGGCCGAGGAGGTTGTCTTCTGCAGTCGGGCGACGATCTCTGGTCGCCATGCAGTCTGCTTCTCGCGGAGGCGCGCACACAGGGCCGGGGTCTGCTCGATGAGGCCGAGGATCGTCACAAGCTCCTGGACGTCACGCACGAGGAACCTCACGGCTGACTCCAGGGCGTTGCGCAACCTGCTCCAGTCGTCCTGGTTGGCCCGTTCGGCATCGAGTGCGTCGGCGATGACGCCACCGACAGGGTCGAAGACGAACAGGACCACGTCTTCCTTGGTGCCGAAGTAGCGCAGGAAGGTGCTCCGCGACACCCCGGCAGCTTCGGAGAGGTCGGTGAAGGTGACCTGGTCGAAGCCGGTGAGGCAGAAGCGGTTGAACGCGACGCGAGCCAGCTCTGCTCGCACCGCGTGGCGGCTGATCTCACGGGTACCGCTTGGCGCTGCGCTCATGGGGACGAGTGTACTCGGACACACTCGCTTGCTTCTTTGAGGCCAGGTTTCTAGTCTGACACCCAGTTTCATCCTCGATGCTGGGATTCACGATGCGGTCCCCGGCCGACGGCCTGGTCACAGGCCGTCCCTTACACGCGCACATGGAGTTACCTCATGAGTTACAAGGACCTTCCCGCCCTGACGATCGACGTCCTGGAGGGGGTCGCGACGGTGAAAATCGATCACCCGCCTCTCAATCTGATGGACGCGATCCTCCTGTCGTCACTCCGGGCGTTCGTCGCGCGTGTGCGGGATGACGCCGACGTCCGCGTCATCGTCTTCGAGAGCGCTGACCCGGAGTTCTTCGTTGCGCACGGTGACATGGCCTACCTCACCGACCCTGACGCGCTGCCTGCAGCCACTCGCGCCGCGATCGCCGCCGCACCGGGCTCCACCGTCCCGGAAGGCCTGAACATCCTCCAGGCGATGAGCGAGGAGGTCCGCTCGCTGCCGCAGGTCACTATCGGCAAGCTCGCGGGCTTCGCGCGCGGCGCGGGCAACGAGTTCTTCATGTACCTGGACATGCGGTTCGCGGCGATCGGCAAGTCGGGTCAGGGGCAGCCGGAGTCCTTGATGGGGATCCTCCCCGGAGGGGGTGGCACGGTGAACATGACACGTCTGGCGGGAAGAGCCCGCACGCTGGAGCTCATCCTCGGCGCAGAGCTCGTGGGCGCGGAACTCGCGGAACGGTACGGCCTGATCAACCGTGCCCTGCCCGCCGCGGAACTCGATCCCTTCGTGGACACCCTCGCCCGACGGATCGCCGGCCTCCGTGCGGAGGTGATCCCCATGACGAAGGCTGCGGTCGACGCGGTCGCGCAGCCGATTCCGCGTGCGGCCTACGCCGTTGAGAACGAGGGCTTGGTCGCTGCGTTCGGCGATGAGGTCACCGAGCTCGCCCACAAGCTGCTCGCCGCTGGTATCCAGACCCGCGAGGGCGAACGGGACCACGAGCGCATCGCCAACAGCATCTGAGCGCCCAAGCTCTCACCATCCGTGCGCAGAGGCTCCGCGAAAGGAGCTCTTCAGCCGTTGTGGCACGCGTGTTCTCGAGTGGTCGGGCCGACCGCCCCGGTTCGCCGGGCGCTGTCGGGCACATGACCGGCTGAAGCGCCGGAAGCGGCGGGCAGGGGAGTGGACGGCGTAAGCAGCCGTAGATTCGGCAGCGCTGTCGGCCGCGCGAACCGGCGCGGTTGGGAAGGCGGGCAGCCGAGTGGGCACAGGTCCCGTCGATCATGGGGTCTCCGGCACTCCGTGATCACCGAGGAGGCCTGTGCCCGCGCCTCCATCATGGCTGGCCGAGCCGCTCTGGGACCGATTCGCGGTCCTGCTCCCGAGCGGCCGGAACGCCACCCAGGCCATTCACCTGGCTGTCACCACCGAAGCCGGTACATGCCGGACTCGGTCCGTGCCTCGCCAGCCTGCGATAAAACCGCCACGGAACAGTGGTGGTTCAGCTCCCGGAGCCGACGATGGCGGTGACGCGGATCTCCACGCGCATCGCGGCGAGGCCGAGAACGGTGACGCCGGTCTCGGTCCAGATCGGCGCGCGGCCGCCGAGGCGGCGGCGGAACTGCTCGGCCATGACCCTGTTGTGGTCGTCGCCGATGACGTCCTCTCCCGGCGCGACCTTGTGGTAGGAGTTGACGTGGATGACGTCCTTCCAGGTCGCGCCGACCGTGGCGAGCGTCTGCTCCACGTTGTCGAAGGCCCGGACGATCTCGTCCTCCAGTGAGTCGGGGACGGCCAGGTCGTCATCCACTCCGGCCTGGCCGGAGATCTCGACCCGGTCGCCGACGCGGACGGCCCCGCTGTAGCCGAGGGCCGCGTGCAGCTTCTCGCCGTAGCCCGGAGCGATGCCGAAGGTGACGGTGCTCATGATGCTCCTTCTTCCTTGCCGCGGGGTGCGTTTCCCCGTCGATGACTTCAAGCGTAAAGTGACACTAGCAAGCAATGACTTCAAGCGTCAAGTGATGGCGGGATTCGCCGGAAGGGCGGGAAGCTCCATGAGCGGCACGGAAGGGCCCATGAGCGGCACACACGAGCACGGGGACGACGAGGAGCCGCGATGGCTCGACGAGCAGGAGAAGGCGGCGTGGACGGGCCTGGTCTCCCTCGTCCTGCTGCTGCCCGGCAAGCTGGAGTCACCGCTGCGGCAGGAGAACGGCCTCAGCCTGTTCGAGTACCTCGTGCTCAGCCACCTCTCCGAGGCCCCGGGGCGCAGGCTGCGGATGGGGGAGCTGGCCTTCCTCGCCAGCGGTTCGCTCTCCCGGCTGTCCAACGTCGTCAAACGCTGTGAACAGCGCGGCTGGGCCGTGCGGACGCCCGACCCGGACGACGGCCGCTACACCCTCGCCGAACTCACCGACGTCGGTTTCGACCTCGTGCGCTCGGCGGCGCCCACGCATCTGCGCTCCGTGCGCCGCACCGTCCTCGACCCGCTCAGCACGACCGACCTGAAGGCCCTCGCCCGCATCGCGGAAAAACTCGGCATCGTCCCCGACGGCCTCGGCTGACAGCGGTTCCGTCCCGTGCCGCGAACCGGGACGGTCGGGCCCGTGCGGGGGCGGCGAGTCAGCCCGCCCACACCAGGTACTGCTCCCACCCAGCCCTGCTCGGTCCTGCCCGGCCCACACCCAGCCCCGCCCGGTCCCCGGCCACCCGGGGACCGAGGGCCGGGCAGGGACCCGAAGGCTACGACGGCGCCCCGGCCGTGACCGGCGCGGGCGCGCCGCGCCCGCCGCGCACCACCATGCCCGCGGGCACCGCGGCGAGGACGAAGAGCACCCCGGCCATCAGGACGTAGAGGTACACGCCGGTAGCCGTGCTCACCGGGGCTCCGTCGGCCACGGTCCCGGGGACGTGGGTGGCCTTGAGGAGTTCGCCTCCGGCGAAGCTGAAGACGACCGATCCGAGGGCGAACATGACCGACACCAGGCCGGAGACCGTGCCCTGCCGCTCCGGCGGTGCCAGGCTGGTCGCCAGGTTGTAGCCGGACGTCGAGATCGCTCCGGCGGCCATGCCGACCAGGGCCCCGCAGGCGATCGCCAGCGGCAGTGCCGACACGCCGACCAGCATCATGAGGGTCGCCGCCGCGCCGACGGCGATGGAGGCGAGGAGGGGCCGTGCGGCGCCGAACCGCCCCGCGACCCATCCGGCGATGGTGCCGCCGACCATGATGCCGAGCGAGGGCGCGGCGAGCAGTACCGCCACCGCCCCTCCGCTGCCCAACCCGTAGCCGAGCCCCAGTTCGGAGGGCACCTGGGCGACGATGCTCGTCAGCTGGAGCATGCTCCGGAAGGAACCCGCGGCCAGGACCAGGGCCAGCAGCGTCAGCAGGACCGGTCGGCTGAGGGCCCGGATGTCGATGATCGGTTCGGCGATCCGCAGGGCCAGGGCCGCCCAACCGGCCAACGCGGCGACACCGGCCGCCAGCAGCACGACCATCCCAGCGGACAGCCACCCGGCGTCTCCGCCGAGGCTGGCGTAGGCGAGTACGGAGCCGAGGCCGCCGCCCAGCAGGAGCGCCCCGCCCACGTCGATCCGGCCGGTGCCGAGTACCGGCGGCTCCGGGATGAGGGAGCGCACGCAGAGCGCGGCCACCGCGGCGAGCAGCGCCGCCACGACGAACACGCTGCGGTAGCCGAACAGGTCGATGACCGGCACCATCACGAACGGTTCGATGATCCCGACGATCGCCGATCCCGACGTCACGAGCCCGATCACGGGCATGGCCACCCGCGGGGCGCAGATCTGGCGTGTGAGGGCCACCGTGATGAAGATCGCGGCCAGGGCGGCCCCCTGGAGGAAGCGCCCCACCAGGAAGATCCAGACGTTGGGTGCCACAAGGCAGACCAGCGCGCCCGCGCACGCGGTCATCAGCGTGATGACGAGCAGCCGCCGCTTGCCGAAGAGGTCGGAGCTCTTCGCGAGCAGCGGCGACCAGATGGCCCCGGCCAGCATCGCGCTCGCGTTCAACCACGCGGCCTGGTCGGTGTCGAAGTGTTCGAGCAGTTGGGGCAGGACCAGCAGGGGGGAGGCGATGGCCACGTCGGCCAGGACGTTGGCGAGGATGAGAACGGCGACCCAGAGGACGAGTCGCCCGCTCCATCGGTGTTCCCGGGTGTCGGCGGCGGGCTCTTCCGGCGTGTCCTTCACATCTATCCTCTCCGGCACGCCTCTCCGGCGTGTCAGGGGTCGAGAACTCTTCGCGTCGGGTTCAGCGCGTGCCGGTGTCCGCCGCGCGCAGGGCCTCGTCGCGGGCGGCGATGGCGTCCCAGCTGGTCGGCAGCATGCGGTCGCGGCCGCTGTGGACGCTGGCCTGGGCGAAGGTGACGTAGGGGCGCTGCCGGGCCTCGTACCGTTCGAACGCGGCGGTGTGGTCGCCGCCGCAGCGGTCGAGTTCCTCGGCGAGGATGCGCGCGCCGGTGAGCGCGAGTGAGGTTCCCCGGCCGGAGAGGAAGGCCGGGCTGTACCCGGCGTCGCCGACGAGGGCGACGCGGCCGCGGTGCCAGGAGGGCAGGTGGATCTGGCTCGCGGAGTCGAAGAAGAAGGCGGGGTCGGCGCGGACCGCGTCGAGCAGTTCCGGGATCCTCCACGACCGGTGGCCGGCGAAGGCGTCGATGACGATCTTCTTCTGGGCGTCCAGGTCGTGGCGGTCGTAGTCGAGCGGTTCCGAGCGGAACTGGAAGACCGCGACGGCCTTGTCCTTGTACCAGAAGGTGCCCGCCAGGCGCCCGGGGACGTTGTGTATCGAGTTGACGCCCCCGGTCCGTGCCTCGTCGGGCAGGGCGGCGAGCGCGATGTAGACGCCGAGGTGGCGGAGGTAGTCCTCCTCGGGCCCGAACACCAGTCTGCGTACGGCGGAGTGCTGGCCGTCGGCGCCGATCACGAGGTCGTACCGCCCGGTGCTGCCGGAGGCGAAGCGCACGCCGACACCGTCGTCGCCGTCGGTCAGCGCCGCGATCGAGTCCCCGAAGCGGATCGACGCGGTGCCCGGGAGCGCGGCGGCGAGGATGCGCACGAGGTCCTCGCGCAGGATCTCGATGTCGTCTTCGGAGTCGCTGATCTGGGCGATGGGGATGCGGCCCACCGTTTCGCCGTCGCCGTCGACGAATCGGGTGGACTCGGTCATCCGCAGGCGCTGTCCCCGGATGCTGGCGAGCAGTCCCATCTCCTCCACGGTCCGGACCGCGTCACCGCGGATGTCGATGGGTGTGCCCGCGAGGCGGAGGCTGTCGTCGTACTCGACGACGGTGACGTCGTGGCCGCGGGTGCCGAGTTCACGTGCGGCGGCGAGCCCGGCGATGCCGGCTCCGGAGACGAGGATGTTCACGGGTGTGCTCCAGGTGGGTCTGGGCGGACGTGCGGGTCGGTGCTCCGGAGCAGGGGAGGGGTGCGCGGCGGCGCGGTCGTCGTAGTGGCCGCGGTCGCGGCGCCCGGCAACTAAAGCAACTATTTGTTGCTTTAAGAAAGCTTACTGGCGACCGGCTTGCACCGCAACGCCGCGCCTGGCGACAATCGGCACCCGAGCAGAGAACAGGAGGTGGGCGTGGAGATGACCGACGGGACCGCCGACCGGCCGCCCGCACGGCGTCCCGGCGGCCGCAACGCGCGGGTGCGGGCGCAGGTCCTCGCCGCGACCGCCGAGCTCGTCGCACGCGACGGCGTCGTGGGCTTTCGCTACGAGGAGGTGGCCGAGCTCGCCGGTGTGCACAAGACCAGCGTCTACCGCAACTGGCCCGACCGCGAGGAGCTGGTCGTCGACGCCCTGCTGAGCTACGCCGAGAACCTCGCGTCGGTCGCCGACACCGGTGACCTCCACCGGGACCTGGCGGACTTCCTGATGGGCCTCGCCGGCGGCCTGGAGACGCCTTTCGGCCGGACGCTCGAACAGGCCATCCAGCCCGCCCACCAGAGCCCCACCGTCCGGCAGGCGCTGGCCAGGATCCTCGACCGGCGCGTGGCCGTCCTGCGACGGCGGGTGGACGCGGCCGTCGACCGCGGTGAGCTGCCCCCGGTCGACAGCTCCTTCCTCGGCGAGATGATCTCCGGCCCGGTGCACCTCGTCCTCAACCGCGGCCTGCGCGCGTTCACCCGCGCTGACGCCGAGCGCATCGTCGCCGTGGTCCTCGCCGGTATCCGCGCCACGGCACCGCACGGCTGAGCCGCGCGACCGGCCCGGGGCGGTGAAGGCGACGGACCTGCTCCTGGAGTAGCCCTGCTCCGTCGCGGGCGCGGTGGGCAGCGGACCGCCGACACGCCCCCGGCCGGGTCCGCCCCGCTGGCCGCAGGCGTGGACACGGGGCTGTTCCGGCCGCCCGGGCCGGTGCCCCGCACGTGCCCTGACCCGCGCACGAACGCAGGGGGCGAGGCCGACCCGCCCTGTTCGAGGTATGGGGACGGTGTGACTCCTGGGAAACAGGGAACCTCCTACTTCCCCCCTCTTGTCGAACACATCGAACAACGGAGTGAAGCCAGCGTGCGCATCCACCAGACCATCCCCCGTATCGCGGCGTCGGCGCTCATCGCCGCCCCCGTCCTCGCCCTGGGCGCCCCGGCCCAGGCCGAGCAGGCGACCGGCTGCCTCGGCCGGGACGGCGCCACCGTCGAGGAGGCGCGGGTCACCGAGGAGGTTCCGCAGGAGATCCTGCGCAGATCCGGGTTCGTCATGAACGTGGACCGCTTCACGCGGGAGCTGTGCGCGGTGTCCGGAACGGACGAGGCGAGCGCGGTCGTCGAACGCCACGGCGACGCGCTCTGGCGTGAGGCGGTGGACCGGGTCCAGGGGAACGGGAAGGTCGAGGGGAGCCTGAGCGCCGGGGACGACCGGCCTGTCTACTGGGCCCGGCTCGCCATGACCTCGGCCCTCAACCGCTGGCAGCCGGACTTCGAACTGAGCGACGCCGACCGCGCCGGGCTCGTGGCCGACATGGACCGCCGCTCCCGTGGCCACGACGACACCGGCTTCGCCGAGGTCCCCGGGGAGCCCGAGGCCCTCCACGTCGTCGTGACCGGGTTCGACCCGTTCCGCCTCGACAACGACATCCGCCAGGCCAACCCCTCCGGCGCGGCCGCCCTCGCCCTGGACGGGGCGGTGATCGAGACCGACGCCGGCGTCGCGGTCGTCGAGACCATGCTCTTCCCGGTGCGCTGGCGCGACTTCACCGACGGCATGGTCGAGGAGGCCCTCCTGCCGCACTACACCGGCGACCGGCCGGCCGACGCGGTCATCACCGTCAGCCAGGGCCGACCGGACCGGTTCGACCTGGAGGCCCACAACGGCGCCTGGCGCGGCGGCGCCGCGGACAACGAGTCGGTCGGCACGGCGGAGATGGTGCCCGTTCCGGACGGCGTCCCCACCGTCACACCGCAGCCGCAGTGGTCGGACTCCTCCCTGGACCACCCCGCGATCGTCGAGCGGACCACCGGCGCGCCGTTCCCCGTGGTCGACAACACCGCGGTGACCGAGATCCCCGAGGGCGGGACCGAGCCGGTGGTGAGCGAGGACGGGCCCACCCCGGGCTCCGAGGCGCGGGCCGGAGGCGGGGGCGACTACCTCTCCAACGAGATCGCCTACCGCAACACCCTGCTGCGCGACGCGACCGGCCTGGACATCCCCGCCGGTCACGTGCACACCCCGGTCCTGGACTTCGGTCCCGGCGACGGCGTCACCGACCCCGAGTTCGAGCGCGACCGCGCGGCGATCGTCGGCCAGGTGGAGGACATCGTCGCGGCCGCCCTCCGCGGGTGACGTCCCGGGGGCGGGCCTGGCCTGGCGCGCCCCCGCCACCGCGTCGTCCGTCGAGGTCCCGGAGGTCCCGTAGCCGGACACGGCGTTCCGCCGGGACCCCTGAGGCCCCGGCGGCGGGGCTCGGCGGCGGCGCGGGTGCTCCGGGCGTCCGCGCCGCCGCTCCGGGGCCGGGAGCACGCGGGCCAGCGGGCGTCCCGCGCGGAACGCGCCTTGACGCGGCCGGTCCGGTCAGGCCCCCACCCCGGTGAGGAAGTCGCGCACCAGCGCGTTGACCCGTTCGGGGGACTGCCGGTTGACCCAGTGACCGTGGCCCTCCAGCACCTCCAGGCGGGACCGGGGGACCCGCCGAGCGGCGGCCACGGTGTGCCGGGGGCGCACGCCGACGTCCTCGCCCCCCTGGACGAACAGGGTCGGGCAACGGATCTCGCCCAGGCGGGGCCGCAGGTCCACGTTCATCCGCCACGGGCCGATGGAGGCGTTCTGCCAGTCGGAGGAGCCCGCGCCGTTGGCCCGTACCTCGGGCATGATCTCCTCCACGATGTCGTCGAAGTCGTCGACCGGGCCCGCGAACAGGCTGGTGCGCGCGAACCGGGCCACCCCCTCGCGGCTGCGGAACAGCCACGTGGGCAGCGTGTGGTTGAGCAGGCGGCTCCTGGCCGTCAGCCACAGCAGCTGGTGCACCACGGGAGGGAACGAGATGATCCCGGCCGGAGCCAGGGCGACGAGCCGGTCCACCCGGTCGGGGTGGTCGATGGCGTAGGCCAGGGCGATCGCGCCGCCCTGCGACAGGCCCACCAGTGAGGCCCGTTCGACCTCGAAGCGGTCCAGGACGGCGGTGACGCACTCCAGCATCCGGGTGTGGTCGGCTGTGCCGTTCCAGGGCCTGCTGTGCCCCTGCTTGGGCCAGTCCAGGGCGAGGACCCTGTGGTCGGCGGCCAGGGCCGGGATCATGTGGCGCCAGCTCAGCAGGGCGTTGTCCAGGCCTGCCCCGCTCAGCAGCAGGACCGCGCTCGTGCCCCGCCCCGCCGTGATGACGCTGAGGGCGCCCTCGGGCTGCTCGACGCGGACACGGGGGAAGGGGTCCGACGGCGGAGGACTCATGGGCGCCGACCGCTCCCGTCGCGTTCGCTCCGCCACCGCGAGAGGAGCGAGGGCAGCTCGGTCTCCAGGAACCCGTAGAGCTCGTGGACGCTGGCCAGGCGTTCGCGGCGCTCCTCCGGGGCATCCCGCAGCATGCCGAGCCCGCGCTCGGTGACCTCGCGGAAAGCGGCCGTCCGGGCGTACCGGCGCTCCAGCATCCGGCTCCAGCCGTCCGAGGCGACCCGGAAGTACTCCTGGCGCTGTCCGCGCTGGCGCACCCCCTCGACCAGGCCGCTGGGGGTGAGCAGGCGCGTGGCGCTGCTGATGGAGCTGCGGCTGACCTGGAGGGTCCGCGCGAGCTGGGCGGCGCTCTGTTCCGGTGGATCGCAGATCAGCAGCCAGCCGACGACCCTCCCGGCGATCAGGGGGAGGCCCTCGCGCTCGAAGAACACGGCGATCTCGTCGACGAAGGCCAGTTCGTCCTCGGGGGGTTCGCTTGGGGATTCGCTCATGCGGCGAGATTACAGTCATTGCAGTAATTACTGCAATGACAGGATGCCACGGGGGGGCACACGACCGCGGTGGCCCGCGGTCCTCGCGGGGAAGCGCGGAAGCGGCCGGGGCCGGAGCGGGGGCCTCCCCGGCGGTCCCGGGCCGTCGGGACACAGGTCGGCCCTCGGCTTCCCGGCCGTTCTCCGATACGGTCCGTCCGCCCCGGGCGCGTCGCCGCGTCCGCCGCGGGACGTGTTGGTGTACTCGAGGCCATCGGCGTCAACCGACGACAAGGAGTGACATGGCGTTCTCGGAGAAGCAGCAGGCGGTCCTGCGCAAACCGGCCTTCGGACACGTGGCCACGCTCGGCCCGGACGGCTCCCCCCAGTCCAGCCCCGTGTGGATCGACTGGGACGGGGAGTTCCTCAGGTTCAGCCAGACCACGACGCGGCAGAAGCTCCAGAACCTCAGGCGCGACGGCCGGATCTCGGTCTCGGCCACCGACCCCGACGACCCCTACATGTACGTGGAGGTCCGCGGCGTGGTCGACCGGGTGGAGGAGGACCCGGACAAGGCCTTCATCAACGAGATGGCGCAGAAGTACCTCGGAACCCCCTACCCGTGGGACAACCCCGACGAGGAGCGTGTCATCGTCTGCGTCCGGCCGGAGCGCTTCGTCGGCCGCTAGGTCGTGTTCCTTGGATCATTTCGGTCCCGCCCGTCGCCCTCCACCACCCTCAACGGAGAGCCTTCGGCTCCGGTACTTCCGCGAGCACCGGGCTGCCTCTCGCTGCGCCGGTTTCGCTTGAGAAGCCAACCAGGCTGATCTGCGCGAACCGTCTTGCGAGAGATTGCCCGGACGGCCGCTCGCTGATCCGAAAGCCTCCGCGGAACACTCCCTGGAACCCGGGCGCGGCCCAGCCTCCCGGCGGGGCCGCGCCCTCCGGCGCGCGTGGTCGCCGTTCCGGGGGATACTTGTGGGAAACTTTGCATGGACTGCAAGGATCGACCTTGTACGGGAGAGGACCATTGGGGCTTCGCGAACGCAAGAAGCAGGCCACGCGCCGTGCCCTCCAGGACGCGGCCGTCCGCCTCACGCTGGAGCGCGGCCTGGAGAACGTGACCGTCGAGGAGATCGCGGCCGAGGCCGACGTCTCCACCCGGACGTTCTTCAACTACTTCGCCACCAAGGAGGACGCCCTCCTGGGCGAGGTCCCGCGGTGCCCCGACGAGGACATGCGCAGGCAGTTCGCGGAGGGCGGCCCCACCGGTGACTTCGTCGAGGACCTCATCACCATGCTGATCGCGTTCCTGGTCAGCACCGACGACCTCGACACCCAGCGCGACGACATGCGCCTGCGCAAACAGCTCATGGACCGCGAGCCCCAGCTCGTCCCCAGGATGCTCGCCCGCTTCCACACCGTGGAGACGGAACTCGCCGCCACCATCGCCGAGCGGACCGGTGTCCCCGCCGAGGACGACCGCTCGGTCGTGGTCGCGGCGGCGGCCATGGCGGTGATGCGCCACACCATGAGGCGTCTGCGCTTCTCGGAGAACGAGGAGGCGTCGGACGTCCGCGCCAGCCTCCGCACCGACTTCCGCTTCCTGGGCGAGGTCTACGGGAGGCCCGGGCCCGCAGACTGATCGAGGCCTGCGCCCAAGCCCTCGCCCGAACCCCGCGTTGCCGGGCCCCGCGACCGAATCCCGGGGTCGGACCCCGACCCGGCCCCGACCCGGCCGCCGGGCCCGTCGCCTCCGGCGGCACGGTCCGCGCGTGCCGGTGTGCTCCACGCCTCAGGGCACGGCCGGAACGCCGTGTGCCCCGGCCCGCGTCCAACCCCCGCGGGGCGCGTCGGGCACCCCGTGCCCGGCCCCTCCGGGGGCTCGGGGGGATGTCAGGGGCCGCCCAGGGCTGTCCCGGATGGGAATCGTCGTCAGGAGCGGGCAGGGTGGAGACATGAACCAGAACTTCCAGAGCAAGCGCTTCCGACGCAGTGGAAGCGACCGCTACCTCGCCGGCGTCTGCGGGGGGATCGCCGAGTTCCTCAACGTCGACTCCACGCTGGTCCGCCTGGTCTTCGTGGTCCTGACGGTCCTCGGGTTCAGTGGCGTCTTCGTCTACATCCTGGCCTGGCTGATCATGCCGGCCGAGAACGAGAAGCGCTCCTTGCTGGAGCAGATCATCCGCAACTTCCAGGGAAAGCCGAGCCAGAGCTGATGTGGACCCTCAGAGCACAACCGGGCTGGAAGCGACGCGAGCTGCGCACCCCGCGGGAGGAGCGCGAGGTCGAGCAGACCCGCGAAGCCCCCGCGGAGTGCGGCGAGGAGCGCTAGGGGCACGGTGCGCTGGGGGTCCTAGGCGCCGTCCCCGGTCGCGTTCATCCGGTCGATGGTCTCACCGGCCATCCGCGACCACGGCAGGGCCAGGAGCAGCGCGCAGACCACGCCGAGGGCACCGGCCGCGGCGATGACGACACCGGTGCCGAACTGCTCGGCGAAGAACCCGGCGACCAGGATGCCCACACCCTGTGCGGCCTGGAGCCCGGCCGCGACCAGCCCGAAGGCCAGACCGCGGCCCTCCTTGGGCACGCACAGCACGAACGCCGCGTTGGCCACGAACTGGTAGGAGCCCGCGACGCCGCAGAGCGCGAGGGCGGACACCATCAGCCACAGCGGCGGTTCGGTCAGCCACAGCAGCAGCGGCGCCGAGGCCAGGACGGCCAGCGGGCCGAGCAGGCGCATGCGGACGGGCGGCGGGACGAACCGGGTCAGGACGAACCCGCCGACGAACCCGCCGATCGCCGAGCCCGCCATGATGAACCCGGCCGCCGCCGCTCCGGCGCCGATCTCCTCGGCCATCGGGTTGGCGAGCCCGTAGGGGATGCCGTAGAGGCCGGCGAGCCAGGCGAGCAGCGCCAGTGTGCGCAGCCTGCGGTCGGCGAAGACCAGCTTGGCCCCGTCGCGGGTCATCGCGACGAACCCCGGGCGGTCCGACCGCTCCCCGCGGGGAGCCGGACGCGCGGCCACACCCAGCAGCACGACGAGCGCGGACAGCACGAAGAGGACGCCGGTGGACATCACGGCGATGTTGGGGCCGATGGCGGCGACGATCAGGCCGCCGGCGACCAGTCCGGCGAGCATGCCCAGCTGTGAGGTGAGCTGGATGATGGCCGTGCTGGCGACGTAGCGCTCGCCCTGGACGATCTCGGCCATCATCGCGGCGCGGGCCGCGGCGAAGGGGACCGACGGCACCACCGAGCAGAAGAGCAGTATCCAGACGGCCCAGATCGGCATGCCGGGGATGCCGATGAGCACGATCACGGCCGCGCGCGCGAGGTCGCAGGCGATCATGACGCGGCGGCGCGGCAGGAGGTCGGCGAGTCCGGAGATGAGCGGGCTGATGACCGGGGGCAGGAAGGTCAGGGCCAGGGTGACGCCCGCGGCCAGCGCGGAGCCGGTGATCTGGAAGACGAGCACGCTGGTGGCGATGTTCAGCAGGTTCGTGCCGATCACCGAGAGCGCGTGGGCGAGCCAGACGGACCGGAACTCGGCGATCGCCATGACGTCGCGGTAGCTGCTCCGCCAGTCGTCGTTGTTGGGGGCGCTCGAAGACTCGTGGTCTCCGTTGTCAGGTGTGTTGTCGAGGCGCGGATTGGCCACCCGGCACTCCCTTACTGTTACAGGGTTGTAATCACGCTGTGTCGTGTCCCAATAACCAACAGTTCCGGATGGTGAGCTTCGTCGCAAGCCGTTTGGGGAAATTCGTGTCTGATTCGTTGCTGTGGGTAAGGAATGCCGGGTGGATTCGTCCGTGTTGTCAGGTCGCCTTGGACGGATTGTTTCCACTGATCACGGCGCGTGTACGCGGAGTCGTGCCGCTGTGCCGGAATGTTGTCGATGAGCATAATGTGGATTCACATGTGCGAAGAGTGACGAAAAGCGTGATTCGAAGGAGACCGCGGCCCGGGGTCGAGGGGCCGGGGGAGTCCCGGGCTCAGCCCCAGCCGAGCTCGGTCAGACGGGAGTCGTCGATCCCGAAGTGGTGGGCGATCTCGTGGACCACTGTCACGAGCACCTCCTCCACCACCTGCTCGGGGGTCTCGCAGAAGGCGCAGATGTTGCGCCGGTAGATGAAGATCTGGTCCGGGAGCACGCCGAAGTAGGAGTCGCCCCGCTCGGTCAGCGGGATGCCCTCGTACAGGCCGAGCAGCCCCTCCGGCGACTCGTCCTCGACGGTGATCACCACGTTGTCCATGAGCTGTGCCAGCTCGGGCGGTATCTGGTCGAGGGCGTCGGCGACCAGTTCCTCGAAGTCCCTGCGCGTCAGTTCCACCACACCTGCCATTGTGCTGCCTCCCCGCGACGCGCCGGAAGCGACATAACACTCTCGAAGGGGATGAAACACGGGAACGCCTCCCCTGGAGGGGCATGATGGGGGTGTGTTGTCTTGGGAAGCGATCCGCGGATACGACCTTCGCGGAGCCCTCCGACGGCTCCGCGGCACCTTCGACCGGCTGCGCTCCGGCCGCGCGTGGCGGTGGGGGTGCGTCGTCGTCGCGGGCCTGGTCGGCGGCTGGCTGGGCCTGGCCCTGGGCGGCCAGGTGGTGACCCCCATCGGCCCCGCGGACGTCACGATGAGCCTGAGCCCCCAGTGGCGGGGTGAGACGGTCGTCGACGTGGCCCCGCTGGGGCAGTTGGCCTTCGACACCCACAGCGCCCCGATCAAGCTGGAGGCGAGGATCTCCAACATCCGGCTGTCCGCGGCCGAGGAGGTGTTCGCCGACCCCGAGGCGATCAACCGCATGGCCGCGGGGATCGGCGCCGACCTGCGCGCCGGTGTGATCGGCCTGCTGGTGCGCGCGGTGGTCGCCGCGGCCCTGGGCGCCGCGGCGGTGGGGCTGCTGCTCTTCCGCGACGTGTGGCGGGCCCTGGCCAGCGCCTTGGTGTCGCTGGGCGTGCTCGTGGCCTCCGGGGCCGTGGCCGCCAACACCTTCAACCCCAGCGCCATCGCCGAGCCCCGCTACACCGGGCTGATCGCGGGCGCCCCGCAGGTGGTGGGCAGCGCGGAGGAGGTGGTGGGCCGGTTCAGCCAGTACCAGGAGCAGTTGGCGGGGCTGGTCGGCAACGTCGCGATGATCTATGAGGCGACCTCCACCCTCCCCGTGTACGAGAAGGACGAGTCGGTCATCACCGTGCTGCACGTGTCCGACATCCAGCTGAACCCGGCCTCGTGGAGCATCATCCGTACGCTCCGGGAGCAGTACGGGGCGGACATGGTGGTGGACTCGGGCGACCTCACCGACCGGGGGAGCGCGGCCGAGGACGCGTTCGCCGACGAGATCGGCGACCTGGACGTGCCGTACGTGTGGGTGCGCGGCCGACACGACTCCACGGGGACGCAGCGTGCGGTCGCGGCGCAGGAGAACGCCGTCGTGCTGGACGGCGAGGTCCAGGAGGTGGGCGGCCTGACCTTCTACGGGTCGGGGGACCCCCGCTTCGACCCGGACGCGACCAGGCTCAACCCCGACGCCTCCGAGGTGGCCGCCCGGGGCGAGGAGGAGGCCGGGAAGGTGGTGGACTCCCGCGAGGACGTGGACGTGGTCGTCATGCACACGCGCACGCAGGCGGAGGCCTTCGACGGGGTGGTGCCGCTGGTGCTGACGGGCGACGACCACCTCAGGTCCACCGAACTGACCGACCTGGGCACCAGGTTCCTCGTGCAGGGGTCCACCGGAGGGGCCGGTCTGCGCGGGCTGGACCACGGTCCCGGCCGTCCGACCCCGTACCAGGCGTCGGTGCTGTACTTCGACGCCGAGACCGGGCGCCTCCAGGCCCGCGACGACATCGACCTGGGCGGCATCGGGCTGACCTCGGCACAGGTCGAGCGGCACATCGAGACCGACCCGCAGCGCCCGGTGGGCGAGCCCTCCGAGGAACCGGAGGAGGAACCCGAGGAGGAGGCAGGCGACGGGCAGCGGACTCCCTGACCCGCGCGTCACCGCAGGTGGAGGAGGCGGCGACTGGCCGCGCTTATCACTTTGGTGTTGGTTGCGAATCTCCCCTATGCTTGACGTGTCACACGGGCCCCCATCGTCTAGCGGCCTAGGACGCCGCCCTTTCAAGGCGGTAGCGCGGGTTCGAATCCCGTTGGGGGTACGAGGCGGTTCGAGCACTCCCGGACATCTGGCAGAATGAGAACCGCAGCGAGAGCACGGGGCCCGAGGCCCGGTGCGACAACTGAACAAGGTCCTGTGGAGCAGTTAGGAGTGCTCGCCACCCTGTCAAGGTGGAGGCCGCGGGTTCAAATCCCGTCAGGACCGCCGTCGCCGAGAGATCGGCGAGTGCGGCTAGGTAGCTCAGTTGGTACGAGCGTCCGCCTGAAAAGCGGAAGGTCGGCGGTTCGACCCCGCCCCTAGCCACAACCAGCAGACATGCACGAAGGCCCCGCCACCTGCGGAAGCAGGCGGCGGGGCCTTTGCGTTGGTCGGTGGGCACCTCCGGCGACTGCCCGCTGGATGCTCATGCCCTTTCGCGAAGCCCTGTGCTTCGGGGGTCGCGGACGAGCGGACCGTCCCGGGCGCCGGGCCACGAACCCCCGCGCGGCGGGGTGACGCCGACCACGGCGCGGGCGGGGCTCCTCGGGTAGTGTCCGGACCCGTGAGCCACGTGACCGCAGCTGACGGAACCCGGATCTGGTATGACGTCCTCGGGCAGGGGGACCCGCTCCTGCTCCTCAACGGGCAGTCCCTCGACCACGAGATGTGGGACGGGGTGCACGCGGACCTGGCCCGGCGCCACCGGGTCGTGCGGATGGACTTCCGGGGGACCGGCGGCAGCGACGCGCCCCTGGACGAGCCCTACACCTTCGGTCTGTTCGTGGACGACGCCATCACCGTCCTGGACGCCCTGGGCATCTCCCGTACGCACGTCTACGGGTTCTCCATGGGCGGGAAGGTCGCCCAGACCTTCGCGGCCACCCGGCCCGGACGCCTCGGCGCGCTCGTGCTGGGCTCCACGGCGCCGGGCGGGAGCAACGAGGTCGAACGCCCGAGGTCGGCCACCCTCGCGCTGCGGCGGGCCAGTACGGCCGAGGGGCGCGACCTGATCGCCGAACTCTTCTACGGGCCCGAGTGGGCCGCCGCCCACCCCGACACGGTCACCCGCGTTCTGCCGCGCGGGCCGCTGCGCGCCCAGCGCTTGCACTTCGGTGCCAGCTCGGGCTACGACGGGTGGGACCTGCTGCCCTCCGTCCAGGCGCCGACCCTGGTCGTGCACGGGGAGGACGACGTCCTCACCCCGGTCGGCAACGCCGCCCTGCTGGCGGAACGCGTCCCCGACGCCCGGCTTCTGGTCCTGCCCGGCATGCGCCACGGCTACCTGCACGAGGACGCGGCCAAGGCCACGCGCGAGGTGCTGGACTTCCTGGCGGAGCACCCGCTCCCCGAGCGGGACTGACCGGTAGGGCTCACCGGCGGGACCGGCCGGCGGGGGCCGGGGCCCGAGCACGGCCGTTCCCGCCGGTCGGTCCCGTCGACCGTGCGCTACGGAGCGGGCGGGCCCGGCGGGAAGTCGCTGCGGAGCCTGTCCAGCATGCGGCGGTCGCGCTTGGTCGGCCTTCCGGCTCCCCGGTCGCGCCGGATGACGGGAGTGGTCGCCTGAGGCGGAGGCGTCGGCGTCCTGTCGGTGTAGCAGCGCGCGGCGATCGGCGCGCTCACGCGCTTCTCGATGACATGGCCCACATCGACCGTGCGCGTGGTCCCGTGCAGCCGGACGCGCACCTCGTCGCCGACCTTGACCGTGGTGGCGGGCTTGGCCGGGCGGTCGTTGACGCGCACGTGCCCGCCCCGGCAGGCCTGGGCCGCGTCGGAGCGCGTTTTCGTCAGGCGTACCGCCCACAGCCAGCGGTCGACCCGGGTGCTCTCCGGGCCCGACGGCAGGGGCGCCGAGAACTCGTTCACGCCGGTTCCTTCCACTCTCCTGGGCGTTTCCCGCCACTCTAGGCGTCCGCCGGTACGAAGCACTCCGGAGTCGCGCTAGAGTTGTTCATGCAGCGAGGTCCTGTGGAGCAGTTAGGAGTGCTCGCCACCCTGTCAAGGTGGAGGCCGCGGGTTCAAATCCCGTCAGGACCGCATGATGGAGGCCCGGTGTCGAACAGACACCGGGCCTTCGGCGTTCTGCGGCCGACACGGACACGGAAGGGCATGAGGGACCTTGGGTTACCGGTACGCCGTCGAGCGGACCGACCACTCGGCCCTGGCGAGCGGACACGTGCTGCGGTCCGCGCCGGGCTTTCCGGGCTTTCCGGTGCGGCTGGCCAGTGAGCTGTTCCAGCGCGCGATGGTGCACACCGGAGGGGAGCCCGTCCGCCTGTGGGACCCGTGCTGCGGCAGCGGGTACCTGGCGACGGTGCTGGGCCTGCTCCACCGCGACCTGCTCACCGGCGTCCGCGCCACCGACGTGGACGCCGACGCGGTCGCCCTGGCCGCGCGCAACCTGCGGCTGCTGACCGCCGAGGGGCTCGCCGAACGCGAGGAGGAGCTGCGCCGCTCCGCCCGCGACTTCGGCCGCGTGGCCTTCGTGGAGCGCGCCGGGGCCGCCCGCGACCTGGCGGCGGGACTGGCCGCGCAGGGCGGCGACCTGCCCCACGAGGCGGCCGTGGCCGACGTGTTCTCCCTGGAGGAGGGCGTGGACGCCGACCTGGTGGTGACGGACGTGCCCTACGGCGAGATGACCCGGTGGGAGGGGAACGTCCCCGGCGGTGCCGGGGAGCCGATGCGGGGGCTGCTCGCCTCCCTGGGCCGGGTGCTGCCCGACCACGCCGTCGTGGTGGTGACCGCCCGCACCCGGCGGGTCGTCCTGCCCGAGGGCGTGCGCGCGCTGGAGCGGGTGAAGGTGGGCAACCGGGCCGCGGTGCTGGTGCGCGCCCGCGACATCGCGCCCTGAGCCGGTCCGCCGGAACCGTTGCCGGTGTGACTCGGGGTTCCCGACCCGGGGCGGCGGCCGGGCGGGGCCGGTGAGCCTTCGCGGTCACCCGGCCGCCCGTCCTCTGCGGTCGCGGCGTCCGTCCACAGGCTGTGGACAGCCGTGCGGAGCCCACCCGGTTCCACGCCCGGCCTCCGCTTCCCGGTCCCGTGGACGGCTTCCCGTCCCCGCCCCCGTCCCCGCCCCCGTCCCCGCGCGCGGCGTCCCGGCGACCGCGACCGCTCCCGGCTGCCTCATCCCCGCACGTGGGCGAAGGCCCGCCAGGTGTACAGGGCCACCGCCAGGGCGACCGCCGCCAGCAGTACGAAGCCCAGCGTGTAGGCCCCGGTCGCCTGGTACACCGTCCCCATGAGCAGCGGCGGGAAGTAGCCGCCCAGCCCGCCGGCCGCGCCCACCAGGCCCGTGACCGTGCCCACCCTCGACGGTTCCACCAGCTTGGCCACCAGGGCGAACACGGCCCCGGTGCCCAGCCCCAGCGACAGCGCGATCAGCACGAAAGCCGCACCGGCGGGGAACTCCGCGGGCGGGTGCAGGGCCAGCACGACCGCGAACACGCAGGTGCCGAGGAACGAGATCAGGCACACCCGGACCGGGCCGATCCGGTCCGACAGGACGCCGCCGACCGGTCGGGCGGCCACGGCCGCCACCGCGAAACCGGCGGTGCGCAGACCCGCGGCGGTCTGCGCGTAGTCGTAGGCCAGCGTCAGCAGCGTCGGCAGGTAGGTCGAGAAGGCCACGAAACCGCCGAAGGCGACCGCGTACAGCAGCGACGCCTGCCAGGTCGCCCGCAGCCGCACGGCCTCTCCCATGCGCGGCAGCGCGGGCTCCGTGCGCGGCCGCCACTCCGGCGAGTCCCGGCACATCAGCCACATCACCACGCCCATGGCCGCCAGCGCCGCGCACAGCAGCAGGTGGGTGGTGAACAGCCCCACCGTGTCCACCAGCCAGGGTGTGAGGAAGGACGACAGGGCGGTGCCGCCCATCCCCGCGCCGAACACGCCCGTCGCGAACCCGCGCCGGTTCGCCGGGTACCAGGCGTTCACGAACGGGATGCCGACCGCGAACGACGTGCCCGCGACGCCGAGGACGAAGCCCCACAGCAGCAGCATCCCGTAGGAGTCGCCCGAGACGCCCACCAGGAACGTCGGCACGATGCTCGCGAAGCACAGGACCGTGAACATCAGCCGCCCGCCGTAGCGGTCGGTCAGCGCGCCCACGGGGATGCGCCCCAACGCCCCCACCAGCACCGGGAAGGCCACCAGGATCGAGGTCTGCGTGGGTGTCAGCCCCAGGTTCTCGGTGTAGGTGCGCGACAGGGGCCCGATGAGGTTCCACGCCCAGAAGGTGAGCGTGAACGCCGCCGTGGCCAGCGCGAGGTTGCCGCCCGCCGTGCCGCGGTGCGACACCCTTTTTCCCGATTCCGTACGCATATGCGTATTCCTTCCTCCGCCGTTCCAGGCGATTGTCACCCGATCCGGTGTGGGATGCGCCTTTTTCACGCCGGAGAAGGCATATTTGTTGGCGGAATGCAGTGGGTTATGGCCCGGCGTCCCCGCTGGGGGCCAAGGAACGGTAAACGGGGTGTTGTCCGTATGGCGGCGGAAAGCAAAAAAGGCGGCGCGGGGAACGCCCTTCTGGCGCTGGGCAACCACCTCACCCGCTCCGAGCCGCTGGACGGCGACCGCGCCCAGGTCAGGAAGGGCGGACGCCAGGGCGACTCCTTCTACCGCGACCGGTGGAGCCACGACCGCGTGGTCCGTTCCACGCACGGCGTGAACTGCACGGGTTCGTGTTCCTGGGACGTCTACGTCAAGGACGGAATCATCACCTGGGAAACGCAGGCCACCGACTACCCGTCGGTCGGCCCGGACCGCCCCGAATACGAACCGCGCGGATGTCCGCGCGGCGCCGCCTTCTCCTGGTACACCTATTCGCCCACCCGCGTCCGCTATCCCTACGCGCGCGGCGTCCTCGTGCGGATGTACCGCGAGGCGCGAGCCCGTCTGGGTGACCCGGTGGCGGCCTGGGAGGAGATCACCACCGACCCCGACAGGCGCGCCCGCTACCAGCGGGCCCGGGGCAAGGGCGGGCTGGTCCGGATCACCTGGGACGAGGCCCTGGAGATCGCCGCCGCCGCGCACGTGCTCACCATCCGAAGGTACGGACCGGACCGCGTCGCCGGGTTCTCGCCGATCCCCGCGGTGTCGATGGTCTCCCACGGCGTGGGCGCGCGCTTCGTGAACCTGCTCGGCGGCTCCATGCTGTCCTTCTACGACTGGTACGCCGACCTGCCCGTGGCCTCGCCGCAGGTGTTCGGCGACCAGACCGACGTCCCCGAGTCCGGTGACTGGTGGGACGCCGCCTACCTGGTGCTGTGGGGCTCCAACGTCCCCGTCACCCGCACCCCCGACGCCCACTGGATGGCCGAGGCCCGCTACCGGGGCCAGAAGGTGGTGGTCGTCTCCCCGGACTACAGCGACGCCACCAAGTTCGCCGACGAGTGGCTGGCGCCCCACCCGGGCACGGACGGGGCCCTGGCGATGGCCATGGGGCACGTGATCCTCAAGGAGCGGTTCGTCGACCGCACCACACCGCGCTTCGACGACTACGTGCGCCGCTACACCGACCTGCCGTTCCTGGTGGCCCTGGACAGCCGCGACGGCCGCCTCGTCCCCGGCAAGTTCCTCACCGCCGCCGACCTGGGGGACACGGGGGAGAACGCCGAGTGGAAGCCGGTGTTCTGGCCGGAGGGCGGGGACGCCCCCGTCGCGCCCAACGGCACCGTCGGCCACCGCTGGGGCGAGGCCGGGGCCGGGCGGTGGAACCTGGACCTGGAGGGCCGCGTCCCCGCCCTCACCCTCTACGCGGAGGGCGGGGAGGCCGCCGAGGTCGCCCTGAACCGCTTCGACACCCCCGGCGGCACGGCCGGGGTCCTCACCCGCGGCGTTCCGGTCCGCAGGGTCGGCGGACGCCTCGTCACCACCGTCTTCGACCTGGTCCTGGCCCACTACGGGGTGCACCGGCACGACCTGCCCGGCACCTGGCCCACCGGCTACGACGACCCCGCCGAGCCCTGCACGCCCGCCTGGCAGGCCGAACTCACCGGGGTCCCCGCCGACCGGGCGGCCCGCATCGCCCGCGAGTTCGCCGACACCGCCGAGGAGTCCGGCGGCCGGGCCATGATCATCCTCGGCGCTGGCACCAACCAGTGGTTCCACGGCGAGAACGCCTACCGCGCCTTCCTGTCCCTGCTGCTGCTCACCGGCTGCCAGGGCGTCAACGGCGGCGGCTGGGCCCACTACGTCGGCCAGGAGAAGTGCCGCACCTCCTCCGGGTGGGCCGCGTTCGCCTCCGCCGCGGACTGGACCCGGCCGCAGCGCTTCATGGCCGGGACCTCCTACTGGTACCTGCACACGGACCAGTGGCGCTACGACACCTACCGCGCCGACGCCCTCGCCTCGCCGCTCGGTCCGGGACGGGTGCGCGGCCAGCACACCGCCGACCTGGTCGCCGCCTCGGCCCGTATGGGGTGGATGCCCTCCTACCCGACCTTCGACCGCAACCCGATCGACCTGGGACGCGAGGCGCGCGAGCGCGGGCAGGACCCCGCGGAGTACGTCGCCGACCAGCTCCACAGCGGTGACCTGCGCTTCGCCGCCGAGGACCCCGACGCCCCCGCCAACTGGCCCCGGGTCCTCACCGTGTGGCGGTCCAACCTGTTCGGCTCCTCGGCCAAGGGCAACGAGTACTTCCTCAAGCACCTGCTCGGCACCCGCTCCAACCTGATGGCCGAGCCCGCCGGGCCCGCGGACCGGCCCGCCGACGTCACCTGGCGCGAGGAGGTCCCCGAGGGCAAGCTCGACCTGTTGCTGTCCATCGACTTCCGGATGACCAGCACGACCCTGCTGTCCGACATCGTGCTGCCCGCCGCGACCTGGTACGAGAAGCACGACCTGTCCACCACGGACATGCACCCCTACGTGCACTCGTTCAACCCGGCCATCGACCCGCCCTGGGAGACCCGCACCGACTTCGACGCCTTCCACGCCCTGGCGAAGGCGTTCAGCGTGCTGGCCGCGGACCACCTGGACGAGGTCACCGACCTGGTGGCCGTACCCCATCAGCACGACACCCCCGGCGAGCTGGCCCAGCCGCACGGCGTCCCGCCGGACTGGAAGGCGGACGGCGCGCGGCCCGCCCCCGGCCGGACCATGCCCGCCGTCGTGCCCGTGCGCCGCAACTACTCCGAGGTCGCGCAGAAGCTGGCCGCCCTGGGGCCGCTGGCCGAGTCCAAGGGGCTGCCGGTCAAGGGCGTGTCCTTCACCCCGGACCAGGAGGTGGAGTGGCTGCGCCAGCGCAACGGCGCCGTCCGCGGCGGGGTCGCCGACGGCCGCCCGTCCCTGGACACCGACGTCAAGGCCTGCGAGATGATCCTGGCGCTGTCCGGCACCAGCAACGGCCGCCTGGCCGCGCAGGGCTTCCGCCTCCTGGCCGAGCGCACCGGCACCGACATGGACGAGCTGATCCACCAGGCCGCCGAGCGCCGGGTGGTCTTCTCCGACGCGAGCCGGGGGCCCACGACGGTGGGCTCCAGCCCGGAGTGGTCGGGCAAGGAGGCCCCCGACCGCCGGTACTCGCCGTTCACCATCAACGTCGAGCACGACAAGCCCTGGCACACCCTCACCGGCCGCCAGCACTTCTACCTCGACCACGACTGGATGCACGAGTTCGGCGAGGCCCTGCCCGTCTACCGGCCGCCACTCGACATCAGCCGCCTGTTCGGCGAGCCCCGCCTCGGCCCGACCGGCCAGCGCGAGGTGGTCGTGCGCTACCTGACCCCGCACTCCAAGTGGTCGATCCACTCCGAGTACCAGGACAACCTTCTGCTCCAGACCCTCTCCCGAGGCGGTCCCACGATCTGGATGAGCCCCGCCGACGCCGAGGCGATCGGCGCCGCCGACAACGACTGGGTGGAGGCGGTCAACCGCAACGGCGTGGTGGTGGCGCGGCTGGTGGTCTCACACCGGATGCCCGCCGGAACCGTGTACATGTACCACGTCCAGGAGCGCACCATCGACGTGCCCAAGTCCGAGACCACCGGCAGGCGCGGCGGCATCCACAACTCGCTCACGCGCCTGCTGGTCAAGCCCACCCACCTCATCGGCGGCTACGCGCAGCTCTCCTACGCCTTCAACTACCTCGGCCCGACCGGCAACCAGCGCGACGAGGTCACCGTCGTGCGCAAACGGACCACGGAGGTGCGTTACTGATGGCACAGGCCCACGGCGGCGGGGGCGGGACCGGTGGTTCCGGAGGGGAGCGGCCGGTCGGCAGGGTCATGGCGCAGGTCGCCATGGTGATGAACCTGGACAAGTGCATCGGCTGCCACACGTGCTCGGTCACCTGCAAACAGGCCTGGACCAACCGCAGCGGCGTCGAGTACGTGTGGTTCAACAACGTCGAGACGCGGCCCGGCCAGGGCTACCCGCGCACCTACCAGGACCAGGAGCGCTGGAAGGGGGGCTGGGTCCTCGACGCCAGGGGGCGGCTCAAGCCCCGCGCGGGCGGGCGGCTCAAGCGGCTGGCCACCATCTTCGCCAACCCGGTCATGCCCTCCCTCCAGGACTACTACGAGCCCTGGACCTACGACTACGAGACGCTGACCAACGCGCCCCTAGGCGACGACTTCCCGGTGGCCGAGCCCCGGTCGGCGCTCACCGGCGAACCCATGAAGGTCAGCTGGAGCGCCAACTGGGACGACGACCTCGGCGGCGGACCCGAGCTGACCCGGCAGGACCCGATCGTGCGCAGGCTCGGCGACAAGGTGCGGTTCTCCTTCGAGGAGACCTTCATGTTCTACCTGCCGCGCATCTGCGAGCACTGCCTCAACCCGTCGTGCGTGGCCGCCTGCCCCAGCGGCGCCCTGTACAAGCGGGTCGAGGACGGCATCGTCCTGGTCGACCAGGACCGCTGCCGGGGCTGGCGCATGTGCGTCACCGGCTGCCCGTACAAGAAGGTCTACTTCAACCACAAGACGGGCAAGGCCGAGAAGTGCACGTTCTGCTACCCGCGGGTGGAGGTGGGCATGCCCACCGTCTGCTCCGAGACGTGCGTGGGGCGGCTGCGCTACCTGGGCGTGGTCCTCTACGACGCCGACCGGGTCCGCGAGGCGGCGTCGGTGGCGGACGAGAGGGACCTGTACCGAGCCCAGCTCGACGTGTTCCTCGACCCCTCCGACCCGGCCGTGCGCGCCGCGGCCCGACGCGACGGCATCCCCGACCGCTGGGTGGAGTCGGCCGCCCGCTCCCCTGTCTACGCGCTGGCCAAGCGCTTCCGGGTGGCGCTGCCGCTGCACCCGGAGTACCGCACGATGCCGATGGTCTGGTACATCCCGCCGCTGTCGCCGGTGGTGGACGCGCTCTCCTCCACCGGGCACGACGGCGAGGACACCGACAACCTCTTCGCCGCCATCGACACCCTGCGCATCCCGGTGGAGTACCTGGCCGAACTGTTCACCGCGGGCGACACCGGCCCCGTGGACCTGGTCCTGCGGCGGCTCGCGGCCATGCGCTCCTACATGCGCCGGATCAACCTGGGCCGGGAGCGCGACGACTCCATCGCCGCCTCCGTCGGGATGACCGGCACCGAGATCGAGGACATGTACCGGCTCCTGGCCCTGGCCAAGTACGACGAGCGCTACGTCATCCCCACCGCCTACGGGGTGGACGAGGCCGACCGCGGGGTCATCGACGAGATCGGGTGCAGCCTCGACTTCGAGGGCGGGCCGGGGATGGGCGGCATGGGCGGTGGCGTGCCCTTCGGCGAGGCCTCCGGGCAGCCCCAGGCGGCGACAGTGGAGAACTTCCACGCCCTGCGCACCCGCCAGACCAGCGACTCCCAGGCGGACACGAGCGGCCGGGTCAACCTCCTCAACTGGGACGGCAACGGCCGCCCCGCAGGGCTCTTCCCACCCCGACGGGGTGGTGACGACGACGGCGGCGGCGAGGCCGCGCCGCCGAGGAGGGGGAGAGGATGAGCACCACCGCTGACGCCGACGGAGCGGGCGGGACGGTACGGAGCGGCACCGGGTGGCTGGGGGAGGCGCGCGCCATCCGCCGGGCGCACCGCGTGGCGGTCACCCACCAGGCCGCCTCGGTCCTGCTCGGCTATCCCGACCAGGCCTTCTTCGAACGCCTGCCGCTGGTGGCCCGCGCGGTCGCGGAGCTGCCGAGGGGAGGGGTGCGCGCGGCGCTCCAGGAGTTCTGCGACCACGCCTCCACCGTCTCCGAGCTGGAGCTGTGCGAGCACTACGTGGACGTGTTCGACCTGCGCAGGCGCCGGACCCTGCACATGACCTACTACACCGACGGCGACACCCGCCGCAGGGGGCACGCCCTGGCCGAGGTCAAGCGCGTCTACGCCGAGGCCGGGTGGCGGGTGGAGAACCGCGAGCTGCCCGACCACCTGGCGGTGGTCCTGGAGTTCGCGGCCCGGGGGGACGCGCGCGCGGGCGAGGCCCTGCTGCTGCGCTTCCGGCCGGGCCTGGACCTGATGGCCCGGACCCTGCACGACCACGGCACGCCCTACGCGCGGATCGTGGACGCGGTCCGCATGACCCTGCCCGCCCAGGAGCGCGGGGACCTGGAGGCCGTGCGCAGGCTCGCGGCCCAGGGGCCGCCCGCCGAGGACGTGGGCCTGGAACCGTACGGGGTGCGGGCGCCGCTGCCGAGGACCGAGGCCCCCGGGTACGACCGGGAGGAGCGGTGAACGGGTACGGCGCGCTCGACCTGCTGCTGTGGGGCGTCCTGCCCTACGCGGTCCTCGTCCTCGTGGTGGGCGGCCTCGTCTGGCGGTACCGGTACGACCGGTTCGGCTGGACGACCCGCTCGTCGGAGCTGTACGAGTCCAGGCTGCTGCGCATCGGCAGCCCGCTGTTCCACATCGGCCTGCTCCTGGTGATCGGCGGCCACGCGGTGGGGCTGCTCGTGCCCGAGGGCTGGACCCGGGCGGTCGGGGTGTCCGACACCGTCTACCACGTCACCGCGCTGTCGCTCGGGCTCGTGGCGGGGGTGTGCACGCTCGGCGGGATCACCCTGCTGATCTGGCGTCGCCGTACGACGGGGCCGGTGTTCAGCGCCACCACGCGCAACGACAAGCTCATGTACCTGGTGCTGGTCCTGGCCATCGTCACCGGGCTGGGCATGACCGCCTACTTCGCCGGGGTGGAGGTGGCGGGCGGGCACACCCAGGACTACCGGCGGACGGTGTCGCCGTGGTTCCGCTCCATCTGGGTGCTCCAGCCCGACGTCGCGGCGATGTCCGCCGCCGAGGCCCCGTACAAGCTGCACGCCCTCGTCGGCCTGGGGCTGTTCGCGCTCCTGCCCTTCACCCGTCTGGTGCACGCGTTCAGCGCGCCGATCGGCTACCTCTTCCGTCCCTACGTCGTCTACCGCACGCGGGACCGGTACCCGACCGCGGCGGGACAGGCGGAGCGGCCCGCCCGCCGGGGCTGGTGACCCGGCCGCCCGCGCGGTCCGCCAGTGCGGCCCGGTCTCTCGTGCGGTCCGGTCTCCCGTGACACCGAGGCCGTCCGTGCGGCCCGCCGTGTGACCCGGCCGCCTGTGTGGCTCGGGGCCCCGTATGGCCCGGGCCGCCCGTCCGGCCGGGGCGGTCCGGGCGGACCGCGGCCCGTCCCGGTCACGGACGGTCACCGCGTGACCGGGGTGTGCGCGGCGGTTATGTGTGGGAACGTGGTCATTGGCCCGCGCACACCGCGTGCGCGAACACGGGGAGTGGGAGAGAGTGCCATGGACCTGACGGTCGTCGACGTTCCGGAGCGCTCGCGCTACGAGGTGAGCGCGGATGGGGCGGTGGTGGGGTTCTCCGCCTACCACCTGATCGACAAGGGCGTGTACGCCCTGCCGCACGTGGAGGTCGACCCCTCCTTCGAGGGCAAGGGTGTGGCGAGCCGCCTCATGCGCGACTCCCTGGACCACATCCGGTCGCGGGGGCTCAAGATCGTGCCGATCTGCCCCTTCGCGCGGGCCTACCTCAAGAAGAACCCGTCCTACGCCGACCTGGTCCACGAGGGCTGAGCCCGCGGCCGCGCGCGGGGTCCTCCGGGGCGGCTCCGCGGACCGGAGGCGGATAACGGGGACATCACCATCCGGGCACGGCGTGTCCCGGATGGTGATTCTGCGTACTTCAGGGGTATGTGGGAGCGGTTGTCCTCTTATGGAGCGAAGGAGCCCCTCCCCGTGTTGCCTGCCGACCAAGCGCCAACCCTGGACGCGCGTCTGACAGACGCCATCGCGACGTTCAACAACGACTTCTTCTGGTCCTGGATCCTGATCCCGCTCCTCGTGGTGGTGAGCCTCTACCTCACCATCCGGACGGGAGCCGTCCAGTTCCGGATGCTCCCGGAGATGTTCCGGGTGCTCAGGAGCAAGCCGGAGACCGCCCCCGACGGGGGCAAGGCCGTCTCCTCGCTCCAGGCGTTCATGATCTCGGCCGCGGCCCGCATCGGCACGGGCAACATCGTCGGCGTGGCCGTCGCCATCTCCCTGGGCGGCCCGGGCGCCGTCTTCTGGATGTGGGCGATGGCGCTCGTGGTGTGCGCGGCCAGCTTCGTCGAGTCCACCCTGGCCCAGCTCTACAAGGTCAGGGACTCCACCGGCTACCGGGGCGGCCCGGCCTACTACATGGAGAAGGGCCTGGGCCAGCGCTGGATGGGCGTGCTCTTCGCGATCGTCCTCATCCTGACCTTCCCGATGGTCTTCAACGCCGTGCAGAGCAACACCATCGCCGGGGCCGTCACCAACTCCGCCCAGAACATGAACGTGGACGCGGGTCTGGGGCTGTCGGCCGCGGTCGGGGTCGTGCTCGTCGCGGTCACCGCGATGGTGATCTTCGGCGGCGTGCGCAGGATCGCGCAGACCGCCCAGGCCCTGATCCCGGCCTTCGCGCTGATCTACCTGATCATGGGCATCATCATCGTGGGGATGAACTTCGAGCGCATCCCCGGGATGTTCACGCTCATCTTCGAGCACGCCTTCGGCATCCGCGAGTTCGCCGCCGCCGGTCTGGGCACGGTGATCATCCAGGGCGTGCGCCGGGGCATGTTCTCCAACGAGGCGGGCCTGGGCTCCGCCCCCAACGCCGCGGCCAGCGCCGCCGTCACCCACCCCGCCAAGCAGGGCCTGGTGCAGACCCTCGGCGTCTACTTCGACACCCTCGTGGTCTGCTCCATCACGGCCTTCATCATCCTCATCGGCTACGAGGGCGGCTCCGAACGCGAGCTGGAGGGCGACCTCACCCAGATCGCGGTCACCGAGGCGCTGGGCCCCTGGGCGCTGCACCTGATGACGCTGATCATCCTCCTGGTCGCGTTCACGTCGGTGCTGGGCAACTACTACTACGGCGAGTCGAACCTGGAGTACCTGACCGCCGACCGGCGCGTCATGCTCGGCTACAAGATCGTCTTCCTCGTGGCCAGCTTCCTCGGCTCGCTGGGCTCGATCGACCTGGTCTGGACGCTGGCGGACACGACCATGGGCATGATGGCGCTGATCAACCTCGTGGCCATCACACCGCTGGCCGCGATCGCGGCACGGGTGCTCAAGGACTACAACGACCAGCGGCGCCAGGGCATCGACCCCGTGTTCACGCGGGACCGGCTGCCCGACCTGCGCGGCGTGGAGTGCTGGGAGCCCAGGGAGAGGGAGGCGGCGGCCGAGTCCGACCGGGTCTGAGGGCCTGGGACGGGGCCCGCGCCGCACCGGGGCCCGCGCCGCACCGGGGCCCCGGGCCGTCCCGTGCTCCGGCCGGGGTCCTGATCCGTCCGCGGGTGGGGCGGGGGAGTACGCATCCCCCGCCCCACCGGCGTCTTCAAGGGGTCATTCGATGACAGAACCCACCAGGTAAGGCTTTTCAGTGCATCTGTGTTCTTTCGGTCACGGCGAATAATCGCTAGTGTGCTGGATCACAGTTGTGGCGGCCCGTGTGTCTCGTCGAGGGAGTCCGATGTCCATCGTCTCAATCGAGCCCGCCACCGCCGAGCGGTGGGAAGACCTGGAGAACCTGTTCGGACCGACCGGAGCCTACGGGCACTGCTGGTGCACCTTCTTCCGGAGGCGGGCCAAGGACCACACGGCGAGCACCTCCTGCGACCGCTCCCAGCGCGGTGTGGACAACAAGGAGGAGCTGCGGCGCCTGACCCTGGACGGGCGGGTGCCCGGCCTGCTCGCCTACGACGAGGACGGCCCCTGCGGGTGGGTGTCCGTGGCCCCCCGGGAGGACTTCATCCGGTTGTCCCGGTCGCGGTCCCTGCGCCCGGCCGATCCCCGCGAGCCCGGCGTGTGGTCGCTGGTCTGCTTCTGGCTCCCGCCCCGTCGGCGCAGACGCGGCCTGGGCAGCCGCCTGCTGGACGGGGCGATCGAGTACGCCCGGGCCAACGGCGCCCGCGTCCTGGAGGCCTACCCGGTGGACACCGCCGGAGGGCGTGCGCCCAGCGCCGAGGTCTACACGGGAACGGTGGAGATGTTCCGGCGGGCCGGGTTCACGCTGAACAACCACCACGCGAGCGAACGCGTGGTCGCCCGCCTGGAACTCAAAACCGAGTAGTCCCCGCCCCCTCTTTCCCCTTTTCCTGGACCGTCCCCCGCCCCCGTTCCCCGACCCCCGTCCCCCGTCCCCCGTCCCCCTTCCAGCTTCCGGCAGCCCCGCCGCGCGTGGTCCGGTGCACCCGCCGCCCCGCTCTCCGGTCCGAACACGGGCCGCCCCCGGAGAACGGGGGGAGGGTATCCGGACCGCCCGCCGGGGCGCCGAACGCCTCCCCGGTCCCCGTGACCGCCGCCCGAGGTCCTCGCACGTCACGTGCGGGGGCCTTCGTCGTTTCCCGGGCGGCGTGCTCGGCGGACATTTGACAGCACCATACCCCCAAGGGGTATGTTGAGTGCATCGGAGACCGGTCCCAGGAGGGCCGGTACAGCACACATGCCCCAGGAGGCGAAATGGCTGCCACCAGCACCGCTGTTTACACCGTTGACGGCATGAGCTGCGGACACTGCGTCAACTCCGTCACCGAGGAGGTCGGCGGGGTCGCGGGGGTCACCGACGTCAAGGTCGACCTCGACAGCAAGAAGGTGACCGTCACCAGCGACGGCCCGGTCGACGACGCGTCGGTCCGCGCCGCCATCGACGAGGCCGGGTACGAGGTGCGCGGCTGACGCGCACACCGGGCCCCGCGGTCCGGGCGGGAACGGCGCACCGCCGGCCCCGGCCCGCGGGGGAGTTCCGGCACACGGGCGGGACGACCGCCCGCGCCGGGCTCCGGGGCCGTCCGGCACCGGAGCACAGGACCGTCCACGAGAGCACGGGGACGTCACGGAGGACCGAGGAAGGGCTATGAGCAGCAGCGCAGCCGCGGCGGGCCGGGCCGACACCGCACCGGTCGAACTGGACATCGGCGGCATGACCTGTGCCGCCTGCGCCAACCGGGTCGAGAAACGGCTCAACAAGCTCGGCGGGGTCACCGCCACCGTCAACTTCGCCACCGAGAGGGCCCGCGTCTCCTTCGACGGCACGCCCACCCCGGTGGAGGACCTCGTCGCCCAGGTCGAGAAGGCGGGCTACACCGCCACCGTCCCCCGGGCCGAACCCGAGGCGGCCGAGGGCGCCGCGGAACCCGCCGACCCCGCCCGCGCGCTGCGCGACCGGGTGATCGTCAGCGCGGTCCTGTCGGTGCCGGTCATCGCGATGGCGATGATCCCCGCCCTGCAGTTCACCTACTGGCAGTGGGCCTCGCTGACCCTGGCGGCGCCCGTCGTCGTCTGGGGCGCGCTGCCCTTCCACGTCGCCGCCTGGAAGAACCTCAGGCTGGGCAGCGCCACCATGGACACGCTGGTCTCCCTCGGGGTGTCGGCGGCGTTCCTGTGGTCGCTGTACGCGCTCTTCCTCGGGACCGCGGGCATGGCGGGGATGACCCACCCCTTCGAGTTCACCGTCGCCCGCGGCGACGGGTCGGCCAACATCTACCTGGAGGTGGCCGCCGGGGTCACCACCTTCATCCTCCTCGGCAAGTACTTCGAGGCCCGCTCCAAGAGGCGCGCGGGCGCCGCCCTGCGCGCCCTGCTCGAACTCGGGGTCAGGGAGGCCACCGTCCTGCGCGGCGCGGACTCCCGCCAGGAGTCGGTGCCCGTGGACCGGCTCGTCGTCGGCGACCGCTTCCTCGTCAGGCCGGGGGAGAAGGTGGCCACCGACGGCGTGGTGGAGGAGGGCACCTCCGCCGTGGACATGAGCATGCTCACCGGCGAGTCGGTGCCGGTGGAGGTCGCGCCCGGCGACTCCGTGATCGGCGCGACCGTCAACGCGGGCGGGCGCCTCGTCGTGCGCGCCACCCGGGTCGGCTCGGACACCCAGCTCGCCCAGATGGCGCGCCTGGTGGAGGAGGCCCAGAACGGCAAGGCCGAGGTCCAGCGCCTGGCCGACCGCGTCTCCGGGGTCTTCGTCCCGATCGCCATCCTCGTCGCGCTCGCCACGCTCGTCGTCTGGCTCGTGCTGGGGGCGTCCGCCCCGGCCGCCTTCACCGCCGCGGTCGCGGTGCTCATCATCGCCTGCCCGTGCGCCCTGGGCCTGGCCACGCCCATGGCCCTGATGGTGGGCACCGGGCGCGGCGCCCAGCTGGGCATCCTGATCAAGGGCCCGGAGGTGCTGGAGGACACCCGGCGCGTGGACACGGTCGTGCTGGACAAGACCGGCACCGTCACCACCGGTCGGATGACCCTGACCGGCGTGTCCACCGCCGAGGGCGAGGACGAGGAGGAGGTCCTGCGCCTGGCCGGGGCCCTGGAGAACGCCTCCGAGCACCCCATCGCGCGGGCGATCGCCGCCGGGGCCGCCGACCGCGTGGGCGCGCTCCCGTCCCCCGGGGACTTCGCCAACGCCGAGGGCCTGGGCGTCCGGGGGACCGTCGGGGGCCGTGCCGTGGCCGTCGGCCGGGTCGCGCTGCTGGAGGAGGACGGCGCCGTCCTGCCCGAGCGGCTGGCCGCCGCCCTCGCCGACGCCGAGGCGCAGGGCCGCACCGCCGTGGCGGTGGGCTGGGAGGGCCGCGTCCGGGGCGTGCTGGTGGTGGCCGACACGGTCAAGCCCACCAGCGCCGAGGCCGTCCGCAGGTTCCGCGAGCTGGGGCTCACCCCGATCCTGCTCACCGGGGACAACCGGGCGGTGGCCCGTGCGGTGGCCGACCAGGTCGGCATCGACGAGGTGATCGCCGAGGTCCTGCCCCGCGACAAGGTCGAGGTCGTGCAGCGGCTGCAGGGCGAGGGGCGCACGGTGGCGATGGTCGGCGACGGGGTCAACGACGCCGCCGCCCTGGCCCAGGCGGACCTGGGGCTGGCGATGGGAACGGGGACGGACGTGGCCATCGAGGCCAGCGACCTGACCCTGGTGCGCGGCGACCTGCGCGCCGCCGCCGACGCCATCCGCCTCTCCCGCAGGACCCTCAGCACCATCAAGGGCAACCTGTTCTGGGCCTTCGCCTACAACGCCGCCGCGATCCCGCTGGCGGCGGCGGGGCTGCTCAACCCCATGATCGCCGGAGCGGCCATGGCCTTCTCCAGCGTCTTCGTCGTCAGCAACAGCCAGCGGCTGCGCCGGTTCCGCCCGCTGGCGCGGGACGGGGCCGCCGACTCCTGACCGGAGTACCGGAGAACGGCGAGGGGGAGGGGCGCGGGGAGCATCCGCGACCCTCCCCCCCTGGTCGTGGAGGCCGTCCCGGTCCCGAGGGGCCCTCCGCCTCGGCGGAGGACGCGAGGGCGGGTCTCGCGCCCGTCCGGGGCGGGCCGCTAGGGTTGCGCGAGGCCGCACGGTCCGGGCGTGCCCGCACGACGCCGTGCCCGTACGCCCCCGCACGCGCGGCCCCCGCCCCGGCCGCCGAGTTCCCCCGCCCCCCGACCTCCCGCGTGGGGAACGCGGACCAGCCCGTACCCGATCCCCCGCCGAGGTACCCGTGTCCTCTGGATGTCCCCGAGCCGCGCTGCACCGCGGCGAGCCGCACCCCGACCCCTACTCCGTGTACGCCGGGATGCGCGCCGACCACGGGCCGGTGGTCCCGGTCGAGATCGAACCCGGCGTGCACGGGTGGCTGGTCACCGACTACGCCACCCTCATCTCCTGGTCCCGGGACACCACCACGTTCAGCCACGACTCCAGGCTGTGGCGCGACCTCACCGAGGGACGGGTCGGCCCGGACTCCGCGCTGACACCGGTGCTGGCCCCCCGCGCCAGCGCCCTGTACGTCGACGGCGCGGAGCACGAGCGCTACCGCGGGGTCCTCACCGACGTCCTCGGCGGCGTCGGCGCCGAACGCCTGCGCCGGACCACCGGCCGCTACGCCGACCGGCTCATCGACCGGTTCTGCGCGCGGGGGCGGGCCGAACTCCTCGGCGAGTACGCGCGCGTGCTGCCGCCGCTGGTCGTGAACGACCTCCTCGGCCTCGACGAGGACCAGGGCACGCGCTTCGCCGCCGCCGTGCGCGACCTGTGGCTCGGCGTGGACGCGCGGAGGTCCGGCGCGGAGGCCGAGCGGGTGCTGTCGGAGGCGGTGGCGGCCAGGCGCCGCGAACCCGCCGACGACCTCACCACGCGGATGATCCGGCACCGCGCCGCCCTCAGCGACGAGGAGGCGGTCATGCAGCTCCTGCTGGTCGCCGCCGCCAACGAGCCGACCGCGCACCTGATCGACGCGGTCCTGCGCGCCTGCCTGACCGGCCCCTCCGGGCCCGGCACGCCCCAGCCCTCCGACGCCTCCCTGGCCGAGACCCTCGACCGCGTGCTGTGGCGGGACCCGCCGATCACCAACTTCCCCGTCCTCTACCCGCGTGTGGACGTGCCCCTCGACGACGGCCGGGTGATCGGGGCCGGGTCACCCGTGCTGATGGCCCCCGCCGCCGCGAACCACTTCTTCGCCCTGGAGAACGCCGAGCGGATGGAGGAGACCGCCAACCGGGCGCACGTGGCCTGGGGCGCGGGGCCGCACCGCTGCCCCGCCATCGAGGAGGCGACCACCGTCGTCGCCGTCGCGGTGCGCGTCCTGCTCACCCGCCTGCCCGGGCTGCGCCTGGCCGTCCCGCCTGACCAGCTGCGCTGGCGGCTGTCGGCCCTGTCCTGGTCCCCCGTCCGGCTCCCCGTCGAGTTCGCCCCGCGGGAGCCCCCGCACCGGGGGCCCGAGGAGGCGGCGCCGCTCCCACCCGCCGACGGGCCCGGGCCGGGGCGGCGGGCGTCCGGCGGCACGTCGTCCCTGCCGAACTTCCTGGCGCGGCTGCTGCGCGGGTCCTGAGGCGGCCCCCGCACGCCCGTGTCTCCCGGAGTCCCGAGAGGCGGCGACGGCCGGCTCCGCCCCCCCGCGCGCGCCCGTGCGGCGCGGGCCGGGCGGACACGCCCGGTGATCCCCGTCCCGCCGGTCCGGAGCCGCGCGACGCCTCCGGCGGAATCCGCCCATGTCAGCGGCGTGCACCCGGACTCCCTCCGCCCGGGGAAGGCACATGACACCGTGGCGGGGAGCGCCAACAGTGGCCGGGGGATCCTAGACTCGCTAACGCCCAGGGGCTCCTCCTCCGCCGCGCCCCGTACTCCCCACACCGCCCCTCCCCACAGAGGAACAGCGCCTTCATGAACAGTTCCGAAGCCGACCCCCGTCGCCTCCTGGTCAACCGGTACCGTCTGGACGAGGTCATCGGCTCCGGCGGCATGGGGCGGGTCTGGCAGGGCACCGACACCCTCCTGGACCGGCCGGTCGCCGTCAAGGAGCTGACCACGCCGCCGAACCTCCCCCCGCACGAGGTCGAGGTGCTGCGCACCCGCATGCTGCGCGAGGCGCGCAGCGCCGCGCAGCTCAGCCACCCGGCCATCATCACGGTGTTCGACGTGGCCGAGGAGGACGGCCGTCCGTGGATCGTCATGGAGCTGGTCCGCGGCCCCTCCCTGGGCGACCTCGTCCGCGACGAGGGCGCGCTGCCGGTCCGGCGGGCCGCCGGGATCGGCGAGCAGATGGCGGCGGGGCTGGCCGAGGCGCACGCCCGCGGCATCGTGCACCGCGACATCAAGCCGGGCAACGTGCTCATCGCGGGCAGCGACCGCGCGGTCCTGACCGACTTCGGCATCGCCCACCTGGACGGCTCCACCCACCTGACCAGCACCGGGCTGCTGATCGGCTCCCCGAGCTACCTGGCCCCGGAGGTCGCGCACGGCCACTCGGCCACCCCGGCCTCGGACATGTGGGCCCTGGGCGTCACCCTCTACCAGGCGGTCGAGGGCACCCTGCCCTTCGAGCGGCCGACCCCGATGGCGACGCTGACCGCCATCGTCACCCAGGACCTGCCCGAGCCGGTCAACGCCGGTCCGCTGCGCCCGGTCCTGGAGGCCCTGTGCGAGAAGCGCCCGGAGGACCGGCCGTCGGTCGGTGAGGTGCGCGCCCTGCTGCGCGAGATCCGGGACGCGGACGACACCCCCGAGACGGTCGCCCCCGCGATGGCCGCCGCCGTGCCCACGCCGGAGCCGGAGGAGGTCGCGGAGGCGGCCGTCCGCGCCGAACCGCCGGTCCCGGGCCCGGCCCCCGGCCCGGCCGTCCCCCGCCGTGAGGGGCGCCCCGGTTCCGTCCGGCGGACGATGCTGGTCGCCGCCGCCGTGTTCGTGCTCCTCGTCGCGGGCGCCACCACCAGCCTCCTGGTGAGCATGAACCGCTCGGGCGGGGCCGACACCGGGCTGGTCGACGGCTCGGGCCAGGAGGCCGCCGCCGACCCCGGTACGGAGGAGCCGGCGCCCCCCGCCGAGGAGAGCCCGTCCGCGGCCGAGGAGACGCCGCGGGAGTCCGCGGAGCCCTCGGACGAGGAGACGGAGGAGGAGCGGGACGAGGACGCCGTGGAGGAGGTCTGGGGGCCCCTCACCCGCCACGAGGACTCCAGCGGCTTCTCCGTGGACGTCCCCGAGGGCTGGAACGTCGAGCGCGAGGGCCACATGGTCTACTTCCGCAACCCCGACGGCGGCTACCTGCTGGTGGACCAGACCGGCAATCCCAACCCCGACGCCGGGGACGACTGGCGCGATTTCGAGCCCATCGGCAGCGGCAACTTCAGCGGCTACGAGCTGATCGGCATCGAGGACGTCGAGGCCGACTGGGCCGAGGACTACGTCAGCGCCGCCGACTGGGAGTTCACCTTCGGCAACGGCGACATGCACGCCATCAACCGCGGCTTCCACACCGAGGACATCGGCTACGCCCTGTTCCTGGTGGCCGACAACGACCACCCCGAGCAGAACCGGGCGCTGCTGGACCACATGTCCCGCGGCTTCGAACCGGCCGACGGGGACGACTGAGCGGTCAGAACACCGAGCAGTTGGTGATGTCGGTGAAGGCCTCCAGGGCCAGCGCCGCCGTCACCGAGTTGCCCTTGGCGTCCAGACCGGGCCCCCACGCCGCCACGGAGCAGCGCCCCGGCACGATCGCGAGGATGCCGCCGCCCACCCCGCTCTTGCAGGGCAGGCCGACGCGGTAGGCGAACTCGCCCGCGGCGTCGTAGGTGCCGCAGGTGAGCATCACCGCCATGACGCGGCGCGCGTCGGATCGGCTGAGCAGCTGGGAGCCGTCCGCCCGCCTGCCGTGGCGCGCCAGCAGCAGCCCCACCCGGGCCAGCTCCTCGCAGCTGACGGTGATCGCGCACTGCCGGAAGTAGTGGTCCAGCACATCCGGCACCGGGTTGCGCATGTTGCCGAAGCTCGACATGAGGTAGGCCAGCGCCCGGTTGCGGTCGCCGTGCTCGTCCTCCGAGCGCGCCACCAGGTTGTCCGTGTGCAGGTCGGGGTCGCCGGTCTCCGCGCACAGCAGCTCCCCCAGCGCGCCGACGGCGTCCCCGGTGTCGGTCAGCAGCTGGTCGGTGACGATGAGCGCGCCCGGGTTGATCATGGGGTTGCGGGGCACGCCGCTCTCGAACTCCAGCTGGTACAGGGAGTTGAAGGAGTTGCCCGAGGGCTCCCGGTTGACCCGCTTCCAGATGTTGTCCCCGGACCTGCTCATCACCAGCGCCAGGGTGAACACCTTGGTGATGCTCTGCATGGAGAAGCGCGTCCGGGAGTGGTCGCCGGCGCTGTACAGGTCGCCGTCCACCGTGGCCACGGTGAACCCGAACTCGTCCGGGTCCACGTTGGCCAGTTCGGGGATGTAGTCGGCGACCCGGCCCTCGCCGATGTGCGACCGCACCCTCTCCATGACGGCGTCGAGCACTTCTCCGTAGTCGCCGTGGTCGCCGCAGTCGCGGTAGTCGCTCACCTCGGCCGATGCCCCCTCCGTGTCGTTGTCCCTCCACCTCCGGCTACCCAGGACGGGCCCGGACATGGCACGGGACGGCCCCGGAGGGGGCGGAAGGTGCGGGGAGGGGCGCCGGACGGCCACGGAGGCGGCGGGGGCGGGTCAGCCCCTCCCGTCCAGGAGCTGGGCGTCGTGCACGAGCAGCGCCACCTGGACGCGGTTGTTGAGCCCGAGCTTGGTGAGGATGCTCGACACGTGCGTCTTGACGGTCGGCACGCTCAGGAACAGGGCCGAGGCGATCTCGGCGTTGGACCGGCCCCCGCCGACCGCCACGGCCACCTCCAGCTCCCGGCCGTTGAGCGCCGAGAGCCGCTCGCGCGCACGCAGGGCCCGCTCGCCGCGGTCGTTGGCGCCCACCCGCTCGACCAGCCGCCGCGTCACCGCCGGGGAGAGCACCGACATGCCCCGGGACACCTGGCGCACCGACTCCACGATCTCCGCCGGAGGGGTGTCCTTGAGCAGGAACCCCGCCGCGCCCGCCCGCAGCGCGCGCAGCACGTGCTCGTCGGCGTCGAAGGTGGTCAGCACCAGCACCTCCGGCGGGTTCTCCAGGGCCCGCAGCCGCTCGGTGGCGGTCAGCCCGTCCACCGTCGGCATCCGGATGTCCATCAGGACCACGTCGGGGGAGTGGCGCGCCACCAGGTCGACCACCGCGCTCCCGTCCTCGGCCTCGGCCAGCACCCGGATGTCGGGCGCGCCGCCCATCATCATCACCAGGCCGACCCGGACCAGCGCGTCGTCATCGACGAGCACGACCCCGATCTCCCGCTCCGTCTCGCTCATGCCGACCACGGTAGCCATGCCGCCAGCCGCCAGCCACCCCGGCCGTCCGGACCGTGCTCCAGCCGCCCCGAGGCCAGGGACACCCGCTCGGCGAGCCCGACCAGGCCCTGGCCGTCGCCGTCCCCGCCCGACGCCGCGCGGGGGGCGCCGGGGGAGGGGTCGTTGCCCACCTCCACCAGCAGGCCGTCGCCCGGGGCTCCCCGGACCAGCACGCGCGTGGTGGCGCCCGGCGCGTGCTTGCGCACGTTCGTCAGCCCCTCCTGGACGATCCGGTAGGCGGTGCGCCCGGTGCGCTCGGGGACCGTCCCGGCGCACTCCTGCACGAACTCCACCCGGGTCCCGGCCTCGTCGGCCTCCTCCACCAACTGCCGCAGGTCGGCCATGGTCGGCTGCGGCAGCTCCCCGACGGGCGCGCGCAGCACGCCGATCACCTCCCGCAGGTCCTGGAGGGCCTGGTGGGCGCTCTCGCGGATCACCTTCGCCGACCGGGCCACCTCCTCGGCGGGGGCGTCGGGCCGGTACTCCAGGGCGCCCGCGTGCACGCTCAGCAGCGACAGCCGGTGCCCGAGCACGTCGTGGATCTCGCGGGCCATGGCCTCGCGGACCTGGTGCTGGGCGTGCTCGGCGCGCAGCTGAGCCTCCGTCTCGGCGTGCACGGCCCGGTCGCGCAGCGACTCCACCAGCTCGCGCCGGTGCTGGACGGTGAGCCCCCAGCCGGTCACGGCGCCCTGGAGGGCGGCGCCCAGCAGGAGGATCACCAGGAACGGGGCGTGCGGGTCGGGCCACAGCGCGGCGTGCACGAGTGAGGCGCCCACGCTCAGCCCGTACACCGCCAGGCTGGTGCGGGGCGGACGGCGCACGGCCAGGGAGAACAGGGCGATGAGCATCACGCCCGAGGCCAGGCCGGAGACGGCGGAGTACAGGACGAGCACGACGGCGATCTGGACCGGCCAGCGCCGCCGCCACCACAGCGCCAGGCAGGCCAGCAGGGAGAGGGCCGCGTCGGCGGCCTCGATCCACACGGGCAGGACCGGTTCCCGGACGGGCAGGTGGGGGAGCTCGGCGGCGTTCATCAGCACGGAGAGGAGGGCGATCAGGAAGATGGAGGAGTCCACGATCCAGTCGCGCGCGCCGCACCGCCCGGCCATAGCGTTCATCGCGCTGAAGTCTACGTTCGGGGCGACACCCGGAGGGCGGGAGCGGGCGGGACGCGCGTCCTCGGCCGTTCGGCTGATGCGCCCGGGCGGGGACTGGACGGTCGGCCGATGCGCCGCGCGCGCCCCGGCGTCTAGCTTCGGAGGTATGCGCAAGGTCATCCAGGGCGTCGGCGTCCTACTCGTCCTCGTCGGCGTCAGCGGCGCCGTCGACCACCTCTGGTACCAGCCGTTCCTGGGTGTGGTCCTCAACTCGTTCAACCGCTTCGTCGTGCCGAACGTGGCGGCCTTCGAGGGCTACGAGCTGCTCGCCAACCTGTGCGTGGCCGCCGTCGGCGCCGCCCTGGTCCTGGGGATGGAGGCGCGGCGGCCGCGGAGCCGGGCCTGAGGACGGGACCGGCCCGCGCGGGTCCGCGACGGGGCCGTCGCGCCGTGCCCGGCGCGGCGAGGACGGTTCGTGTCCGGTCCGCGCGTCGGTACCTTGTAACCGATGAGCACTCTGGTCACCGGAGCCACCGGAATGGTGGGCCGCCGCGTCCTCACCCAGCTGAGGAGCCGCGGCCTGCCCGCGACGGGCGCGTCCCGCACCTCGAAGACCCGCCTGGACTGGACCGACACCTCCAACTGGGACGAGATCCTCGACGGCGTCAAGAACGTCTTCGTGGTGACGCCGGTCGGGAGCGCGCTGGGCAACCGGATCGCCGGGTTCCTGGAGAGGGCCGCCGCGGCCGGGGCCGTCAACGCCGTGGTCCTGAACGCCATGGGCAGCGAGTACGCGCCGTCGGACTCCGACCAGCGCGCCGCCGAGCTGCGGGCCAGGGACCTGTTCGGCCGGTGGACCGTACTGCGGTCCAACTGGCTCTTCCAGGACTTCACCGAGGGGATGTTCGCCGGTCTGGCGCGCTCGCGCAACGGCCGCCTCGAACTGCCGGTCAAGAAGAGGACCGAGGTCAGCTTCGTGGACGCCCGCGACGTGGCCGACGCCGCCGTCGCGGCCCTGCTGGACGACCACAGCGGCAGGGAGTACACGCTCACGGGCCCGCAGCCGCTCACCTTCCGCGAGGTGGTCAAGCAGACCCGGGGCACCGAGAGCCCGGTGTGGCGGTTCAAGGCCGTCGACGAGGCGGGCTTCTACTTCCGCGCCGCGGACCGGGGGTGGAACGACCGCTTCATCGACACCCTCAACGAGCGCTTCGCCGCCGCGGTCCGGGGCAGGGCGGCCGAGGTCACCGAGGACGTGCGCGCGGCGCTCGGCCGTGACCCCATCCCGCTGGGCCGCTTCGTCCGCGAGGCCACGCTCTGAGAGGCCGCCTGGGCATATGGACCTTCCGCCTGGGGATTCTTGTGAGCGACGGCCTACAGTGATGGGCAGTCGATAGGATTTCGGCGTGTCCGGGACAGATCATGCGCAGGAGTTCGCGGGAGCCGCGCGACGTCACTTCGACGACGCGGAACTTCTCCGAGCTAACAGTCGATGGCCCAACGCCGACTACCACTACGGTTTCGCGGTGGAGTGTGCGCTCAAGAGTCTGCTGCTCAGATACCTCGGAGCGACGGTGAACCAAAATAACAAGCCCCAGATCGGCTCGTACAGCCTGGGTCACCTGCCTCCCGTATGGAACCGCGCGCATCTGGAAGCCCAGGGGCGTTCCGCGACCAAGCTCGTTTCCGCCATGGGCACGGCCAATCCCTTCGACGGGTACGACGTGGCGCATCGTTATCGTGGGAATCCGCAGGTGGACGCGGAGGTGCTTTCAGAAAGGCGGGAAACCGCCCACAGGATGCTCTCACTTCACCAACAGGCTCTCGTGACTGGAGGACTGCGGTGACGTTCGACGTCGTCCGTTTCGACGAAGCGGCTCCGCGTGCCCGTACCGTGGCCCGATCCATCGCCGAAACCGGCGTCACGGTCGTGGTCGTCCGCGACTTCCTGGGGCGGTTCACGCTGCTTCTCGATGATCGCGGTACGCCATTGGACAGCGAACAGGTCGAGAGTTGGCGGGCACATCTCCGAGAGCGCCTCGGCGATTATGCTTCCGAAGAACCGCTGTTGTTGGGGTCGGACCTCTTCGCACCGGAGTCTCTCCTGGAGTCCCCCCGTAGGGTGCTCGCACTGGAGGCCCACGAACGTGGAGGGAACGTCTATCTCCTGGACAACACGGTCGTCGGTGAGGACTGGTCCAAGGTCGTTCCACCCGCGACGGGGGGCGGAGCGCCCAGCGCGCGCACGGCACTGTACGGCTTCAAGGGCGGGGTGGGGCGTTCCACGGCAACGTACCTGTTGGGTAAGCACCTCGCCAGCCAGGGCCACTGTGTTCTCATCGTGGACCTGGACCTCGAATCCCCCGGGGCAGGGTCGCTCCTGCTGAACGATGACCACGTTCCGGCCTATGGGGTGGTGGACCACCTGGTGGAGTCCGCCGTCGGCAACGCTGACGGCCTGGACCTGGTCGTCCGGGCCTCGCACGTGTCGCTGGAGGGCAACGGGGAGCTCTGGGTGGCTCCCGCCCGTGGCGGCGGGCTCAGAGCCTCCCAGGATCCTCCCTACTCCTACGTGGACAAGCTCAACCGGGTCTACGCGGACGTTCCCAGGACGGAAGCGGGCCCGATGAGCTTCGCTGACCGCCTTGAGGACGCGGTGTCCGCCTGCGAGCGTCGGGTCGCGGACCTGAGCAGGCAGCCGGATGTCGTCCTGCTCGACAGCCGGGCGGGGATCCACGACATCGCCGCCGTGGCGATCTCACGCTTGTGTGACCTAGCTCTGCTCTTCGGTGCTGACAACGCGCAGACCTGGAGAGGCTACGAGGACCTCTTCCGCGAGTGGCAGGAATCCGGCCAGGCGGAGAAGATCAGGGAGAAACTCCGGGTCGTCGCCTCGATGGTTCCGGCCAACCGGAGGGAGGAGTACCTGGAGTCCTTCAGAGACCACGCGGCACAGGCCTTCTCCCTGCTCTACGACGACGTCACGGCGGGCGGGGATGAGAGGGACGTGTTCAATCCCAGCCTGGAGGACGACTCCGCGCCCCACGCGCCGCTCTGGATCCTGTTCGCCACCGACCTGGTCGGGCTCGACAGCGCGCGGACACCCGACTGGTGTGATCAGCCCTACGTCCAGACGGCCTATGCGGACTTCCTTCGGGCCGCCGGCCGACTCGTCATGAATGAGGAAAATCCATGACCCAGGGCATGAGCGCCGCCGAACTGCGAACCCTGTTGAGCGAGGCGCTGCCCGGCGCCCAGGACGCCGACACCGAGCAGCCCGGCCCGAACACCCTCTTCACCCCGACCAGCCACCGACTCGCCCTGGACCCTGAAGTGACGGTGGTCCGAGGCGGGCGCGGTGTCGGTAAGACGTTCTGGTTCCATTCCCTGCTGGACGACAAGCTCCGACGGATCGCTGCCGAGGAGTACCAGATCAGCCGTCTGACCAGGGTGGTCGTGACCGCGGGATACGGGGCTCAGCTGAAGCCGGACCTCTATCCGGGACCCTCGCAGATGCACGCTCTCCTGGACTCGGGGGTGCACCCGGCGGATCTGTGGAACAGCGTGCTTCTGGTCGCCCTCGAAGTGCCCGAGGTTCTCGCGCTGTCGTCCTGGACCGAGCGTGTGGAGTGGACGCGCGACAACCCGGGCACCCGCGATGTCGCGGTCGCGCGGGCGGACCAGGAGGCCAGGAGCGACGGAGTCACCCGTCTGGTGCTGTTCGACGCCCTGGAGCACCTGCACCGGGAGCGCGCGCAGGCGGACCGGCTCGTGAGCGGCCTGCTGAGGCTGGCCTTGGAGATGCGCCTGAGCACCAGGAACCTGCGTTTCAAGGTGTTCATCCGGCCGGACATGTTCGAGAGCGGGGGAGGGCGGTTCGCTGACGCTTCCAAGCTCAGTGCCAACGCGGCCGACCTGACGTGGTCGACGACCAATCTGTACGGCCTGTTCTTCCACTACCTCGGAAACCAGGGATCGCCGGGGCTGTCCGCTGAGTTCAGGAGGTTGCGGGGCGGGTGGCGCAACGACACGGACAACCGTTACCTCCCTCCGGTCGAGCTCCTCTCGAACGGTGAGACACAGAAGGAGGAGTTCACCCGAATCGCCGGTCCTTACATGGGGGCGAACTACCGCAAGGGGCACACGTACACCTGGCTTCCGAACCACCTGATGGACGGTACCGAACAGGTGAGCCCGCGCAGTTTCCTCAGCGCGTTGCGCACCGCGGTGGATGAGACCATCGAGCACTACGCGCACCACGACCACGCCATCCACTACGAGGGCGTTCGCAGAGGGGTGCAGGACGCCTCTCAGACACGGGTCCAAGAGATCGGAGAGGACCTTCCCTGGGTGCGGACCGCGATCAGTCCGCTGGCCGGTGAACAGGTCCCCATCGAACAGTCCGACGTGATCAGGCTGTGGGAGGCAGACGGCCTGAGGGAGAAGTTGGAACGGCAGGCCCGACGCGGCGACATCGAGGGGGATGAAGTCCGTACGGGTCCGCGTAACCCCGATGACTATCCCGAGCTGATCGGTGAGCTCATCGAGCTCGGGGTCATGCGCAGACGCAAGGACGGGCGTCTGGACCTTCCGGACGTCTATCGGATCGCCTTCGCCATCGGCCGCAAGGGCGGCGTGCCGAAGGTCAAGGCCTCCTGACGTGACCCGCACGGCCCGGGGCGGAACATGGTGACCACCCGCCTCTGGGAGCGGGCCCCTCACGCGGCTCCTGGCCGCGCGTCGGGCGACCGACGAGCGGTCGGACGGGGGTTCGCGGACTCCCGGCGGAACACGGACGGCACGGCCCGCCTCCGGAGGGCTTCCGCGACGGTACGGCGCACCACATGAAAAGACCCCGCTCCACGGCTCGTGCCTCTGTGGAGACCGGCCGTGAGCGGGGTCTTTCTGTGTTTTCGGGCTACTACTTGAGGAGCTGGCGGGCCATCACCATGCGCTGGATCTGGTTGGTGCCCTCGTAGATCTGGGTGATCTTGGCGTCGCGCATCATGCGCTCCAGGGGGAAGTCCTTCACGTAGCCCGCGCCGCCCAGCAGCTGCACGGCGTCGGTGGTGATCTCCATGGCGGCGTCGGAGGCGAAGCACTTGGCGGCGGCGCCGTAGAACGGCAGGTCGTCGTCGCCGCGCTCGGACTTGGCGGCGGCCACGTAGACCATCTGCCGAGCGGTCTCCAGCTTCATCGCCATGTCGGCGAGCATGAACTGCACGCCCTGGAAGTCGGCGATGTGCTTGCCGAACTGCTTGCGCTCCTTGACGTAGGCCACCGCCTGGTCCAGCGCGCCCTGCGCGATGCCGACGGCCTGCGCGCCGATGGTGACGCGCGTGTGGTCCAGGGTGCGCAGCGCGATCTTGAGGCCCTCGCCCGGGGCGCCGACGATGCGGTCGCCGGGGACGCGCACGTTGTCGAAGAACAGCTCGCGGGTCGGGGAGCCCTTGATGCCGAGCTTGCGCTCGGGCTCGCCCAGGGTGAAGCCCTCGTCGTCGGCGTGCAGCACGAAGGCGGAGACGTTGCGGCCGCGCGCGCCCTCGGGGTCGGTCACCGCCAGCACCGTGTAGTACTTGCTGACCCCGGCGTTGGTGATCCAGGACTTCTGGCCGTTGAGGACCCAGCCGTCCCCGTCGGCGACGGCCTGGGTGCGCATGCTCGCGGTGTCGGAACCGGCCTCGCGCTCGGACAGGCCGTAGGAGAACATCGCCTCGCCGCTGGCCACCTCGGGCAGGTAGCGCCGCTTGACCTCCTCGGAGGCGCCCAGGATCAGCGGCATGGTGCCGAGCTTGTTGACGGCGGGGATCAGGGAGGAGGAGGCGCACACGCGGGCGACCTCCTCGATGACGATGCAGGTGGCCAGGGCGTCGGCGCCCACGCCGTCGTACTCCTCGGCGATGTGCGGGGCGTGGAAGTCCGTGGCCACCAGCGCGTCGAGGGCGTCCTGGGGGAAGGCGCTCCTCTCGTCGACCTCCGCCGCGTGCGGGGCGATCTTGTCCTCGGCGACGGAGCGTACGGCCTCGCGCAGCTCCTCGTGCTCCTCGGTGGTCCTGAACAGGTCGAAGTCGCTCATCTGCATTCCTCCCCTGGCGGCGGTCCCGGGTGATGGCACCGCGTGCCATCCCTTGGCATTCAGTGCCAGGATAGGGGGCGGAAGGGATGAAGTACACAGATGGGGGCGCACAGCCTTCCAGACACCGGACGAAGGGGGCGCGGCCCATGGAGAACCAGGGCGGCCGGGGCGGTCAGACGCGCGCGGACACCCGTGCCGTGGTGCTGGCCGCGGTGCGGCTGTTCACCGAGGACGGCTTCGAGGCCACGACGATGGACCAGATCGCCGCCGCCACGGGCGTGAGCCGGCGCAGCCTGTTCCGCCGCTTCGGCTCGAAGGAGGACATCCTCTTCGCCGAGCACGACGAGCTGTTCGCCACGGTCGAGGGCTTCCTGGAGGCCTCCCCGGACGACCCGCTGACTTCGGTCCTCTCCGCCACCCGGCTGGTGCTCCAGGGCTACCTGGGCGATCCGGAGATCACCGTGCCCCGCTACCGCCTGGTCCGCGCCCACGCCCGCCTGCGCGACCGCGAGGTGGCGATGACCGCCCGTTACCAGGCCGCCTTCAGCCGCTACCTGGCGCGGCGCGGGGGAGGCGGGGACCGCTCGCTGGCCGCCGGGGTGGTGGCCGCGTCGCTGATCGCGGCGCACAACCACGTCCTGCGCGGGTGGCTGCGCGGCCCGGAACAGGACGCCCGCGAGGTGTGGGCGCGCTTCGACGAGGCCATGGAGTTCGTCCGCCTGGCCGCCGAGCCGATGCTGTGCACCGCGCCGGAGCCGCGGCGCGACCGGGTGCTCGTGGCGGTCTACCCCGGTGGCACCGGCCGCGAGGAGCTGCTCCGCCGCGTCGCCGAGGCCGTCCGGCAGTCCGAGGGGGCCGAGGAAACGGAGGGGGCGCAGGGAACCGAGGGGCCCGCGAGGACGTAGGGGTTCGAGGGGCCCGGGCCCGCGCGGTCGGGGCGGCGCTCCGACGAGCGTAGGCTGGTGGGCCGGGAAACGGGTAGTCACACGAGGCGGATCGGACAGCGGAGATGAGCGTGGACACGGCGGGCGCCACCAAGCAGGAGTCTGAGGTCGTACGCGAGGCCTCCCGGCGGCGGACGTTCGCGGTGATCTCCCACCCCGACGCCGGCAAGTCCACCCTGACCGAGGCCCTGGCGCTGCACGCGGCCGCGATCTCCTCGGCGGGAGCCGTGCACGGCAAGGGCGACCGCAAGGGCGTGACCTCGGACTGGATGGAGATGGAGCAGGACCGCGGCATCTCCATCACCTCCGCCGCGCTGCGCATCGACTACGACGACCGGGTGCTCAACCTGGTGGACACCCCCGGCCACGCCGACTTCTCCGAGGACACCTACCGGGTGCTGTCCGCGGTGGACTGCGCGATCATGCTGCTGGACTCGGCCAAGGGCCTGGAGCCGCAGACCCTCAAGCTCTTCGACGTGTGCCGGGCCCGGAAGATGCCGGTCATCACCTTCGTCAACAAGTGGGACCGCCCCGGCCGCGAGCCCTTGGAGCTGCTGGACGAGATCGAGCAGCGCATCGGGCTGCGCCCCACCCCGATGAACTGGCCGGTGGGCATCGCCGGGGACTTCCGCGGCCTCATCGACCGCCGCGAGGGCGTCTACACCAAGATGTCGCGCACCCCGGGCGGGGCCCACAAGGCCATCGAGGAGGTCCTGGAGCCCGAGCGCGCCGCCGAGGTGGAGGCCGACGCCTGGGTCCAGGCCCAGGAGGAGATCGAGCTGCTGGAGGCGCTGGGCGCCGACTTCGACGCCGAGTCCTTCCTGGCGGGGGAGTCCTCCCCGGTGCTCTTCGGCGCCGCGCTGCCCAACTTCGGGGTCGGCCAGCTGCTGGAGGCCGTGGTGGGCCTGGCCCCGGCTCCAGGGCCCAAGGAGGACGACCGCGAGCGCCCGCGCTCCGTGGCCGACCCGTTCTCGGGCCAGGTGTTCAAGATGCAGGCCAACATGGACAAGAACCACCGGGACCGGATGGCCTTCGTGCGCATCAGCTCGGGTCGCTTCGACCGCGGCATGGTGCTCACCCACGCGCCCACGGGCCGTCCGTTCGCCACCAAGTACACCCAGGCGGTGTTCGGCTCCGACCGCACCACCATCGAGACGGCCTACCCCGGTGACGTGATCGCGCTGGTCAACGCCCAGGCGCTGGCGGTGGGGGACACCCTCTACGACGGCCCCAAGGTGTCCTACCCGCCGATACCCAGCTTCGCCCCCGAGCACTTCGTGGTGGCGCGGGCCAAGGACGCGAGCAAGTACAAGCAGTTCCAGCGCGGCATCGCCCAGATGGACGCCGAGGGCGTGGTGCAGGTGCTGTCCTCGGACGTGCGCGGTGAGCAGGCGCCGGTGCTGGCGGCGGTGGGTCCCCTGCAGTTCGACGTGGTCAGGCACCGCATGGAGCACGAGTTCCGGGCCCCGATCGAGGCCTCGCCGCTGGACTACTCCGTGGCGCGGCGCACCGACGCCGAGTCGGCGCCCGCGCTGCACGCGCTGTCGGGCGCCGAGGTGCTGCGGCGGCGGGGCGACGGCGAGCTGCTGGTGCTGGTGCACAACAAGTGGCGTCTGAGGGTGATCGAGCGCGACCACCCGACGCTGTTCATGGAGCCGCTGCTGGCCGGAGGCGTCGACGAGGGCGAGTGAGGCCCCGGGGGCGGGTCCCCCGGCCCTGTCGCGGCCCGGACCGGTCCCCTCCGTCCGGGCCGCCGCCCTTTAGGCAAAGCACGCCCGAGCCGTTTACCCGGGGTGAATGGCGGTTACCCGCTGTTGATGCCGGGGTCCGGCTCCCGGGAAATTGGGCGCTCCGCGGAACGCCTCCCGGCGGGCGTCCCGGAGATGTGGCGCGGCGGTGTGTCCGCCGGGGTGTGAACTCCCGTGGCGCACGCACAGTCCGTTCCCACGACGGGCCCGGTCCGCCGCGGCCGGCGGGGTCGCCGTGATTCCCGAGGCCCGGGCAGAGGCCAAGATCACCAGCTGGCGGGCACCCCGCCTCAGGCCCCGTGAACAGCGCGAAGGTACCCTGAGGGTAGGCCACTAGGGCGTGTTCGGACACCCGGCCGCACCGAGCTTCGTCCGGCTCTGTCCACTTCTGTGAAGGACAGGCCGAAGGGGGAGGGTTCGGGCGGATGCCGGACCGCCCAGGGGGCCGGTACAGGAGGCAGCGGGGCGCCGGGAGGACCTCCCGGTTCCGTCTGCGACGTCTCAGGGCGATCACGAAGTAATCGACGGCTGGCAAAGTTTGTAAATCTTCACCTGGCGGTAATTCGGTGCACGTGTGGGTATGTGTTGCATGTCACCTGTTCGTGAATCGGTGAAACTTATATGCTTTTGCTTAACTGTCGTTTAACAAAACAGAACAATAACGAGTGAAGCAGGAACGTGGCGGCGGACCGCCCCGCGTATGACGCACCTCACGTATCCCCCGCCTGGAAAGGTTGACCTCGGGCATGAGCGAAGACGACAAAGAGCGCACGGTGGAGCTCCACTACGAGGGCGGCGTGCTGAAGCTGCCGGTGTTCACCGGTACCGAGGGTGAGCGCACCATCGAGCTGAAGACCCTCCTGGGGTCGACGGGGATGACGACCCTGGACCCGGGGTTCGGCAACACCGCTTCGTGTAGCTCGGAGATCACCTACATCGACGGGGCCGCCGGGATCCTGCGCTATCGCGGGTACCCGATCGAGGACCTCGCCGTGGGCGCGACCTTCATCGAGGTCGCCTACCTGGTGATCTACGGCGAGCTGCCCGACGCGGACCAGCTCAAGGAGTTCGCCGACAAGCTGCGCGACAACGCCGACATCCCGGCCGACATGGGCGCGCTCATCGACGCGATGCCCCGCAACGGCCACCCCATGGCCCTCATGGCCAGCGCCGTGAACACCCTCGCCGCCTACTACGAGGACAGCGTCGACCCCGGCGACGACGACCAGGTGGAGCTCGCCACGATCCGGCTGTTGGCCAAGCTGCCGACGATCGCGGCCCGCATCTACCGCAACTCGATCGGCGAGAAGCCGATCGGCCCGGACAGCTCGCTCGACTACGTCGACAACTTCATCCGGATGACCTTCGGCGACGTCCACGCCGACAGCGAGCTGGGCGACCTGTTCAACCAGGCCGTCGGCATGCTGCTGGTGCTGCACGCCGACCACGAGCTCAACTGCTCCACCGCCACCGTGCGCGTCGTCGGCTCCTCCAAGGCCGACATCTACGCCAGCGTGGCCTCGGGCATCAACGCCCTCTCCGGCCCGTCCCACGGCGGCGCCAACCAGGCCGTCCTGGAGATGCTGGAGGAGATCCGCGACTCGGGCATCTCCATCGAGGACTTCCTGGAGAAGGTCAAGGCCCGCGAGATGCGCCTCATGGGCTTCGGGCACCGGGTCTACAAGAACTTCGACCCGCGCAGCAAGGAGATCAAGGTTCTGGCCAGCCAGATCCTCGACCGCGACGAGAACCCGGACGAGCTGTTCGCGCTCGCCCTCAAGCTCGAGGCCGCCGCGCTCGCCGACTCCTACTTCACCGAGCGCAAGCTCTACCCGAACGTCGACTTCTACACCGGCGTCATCTACCGCACCATGGGCTTCCCGACCAACATGTTCACCGTGTTGTTCGCCATCGGCCGCCTGCCCGGCTGGATCGCCCACTACCGCGAGCAGCTGCGCGACCCGGCCTTCCGGATCGCGCGCCCGCGCCAGCACTACGTCGGCTCCGCCGAGCGCCGGCTGCCCGGCCAGGGGTAGGCACACCCCCCCGGAGCACACAGGAGCGCCCGCCCGCGTCAGACGGGGCGGGCGCTCCCTTGCTTCGTCCACAGGCGCGTTCGCGCTGTTCGGCCCCCCATGCGTCCGGGTATGACCGGTACGGGCTGCCTTTTCCCGCCTTTTGCGGACCGCTGTCGTCCTTGTGCGACGCCGGGGGAAGGGGCAGGGTGCGGTCACCGGACGGGGCCGTGCGAAGGAGGGGGCGACGATGGTCAGGTACGTGTGGACCGGTGACCTGCTCGGCGAGCTGAGCCGGAACTGGTGGCTGGTGGTCCTACGGGGGGTCGCCGCGGTCCTCTTCGGTCTGGTCGCGCTGGTCTGGCCGGGCAAGACCCTGGTGGTCCTGGCGATCGTCTTCGGCGTCTACGCGCTGGTCGACGCCGCTGCCCTCGGGTACGCGGCCTACCGCTCGTCGCCCGGGGCGCGGGTCCCGCTGGTCGTCCAGGCGGTCCTCAGCGCCGTCATGGGGGTGATCGCCCTCTTCTGGCCGGTCGCGGCGATCGTCGCGCTCGTGTTCGTCGTCGGCGTCTGGGCCGTGGTCACGGGCGTGGCCGAGATCGTCACCGCCATCCGCCTGCGCGCGCACATCAGCTCCGAATGGCTGCTGGTCTTCGTCGGGGCGCTCTCGGTCGTCTTCGGGCTCCTGCTGTGGTTCTGGCCGCTGGAGGGCGCGCAGGCCATCATGTTCGTGATCGCGATGTACGCGGTCATCTTCGGCGCGGTCATGGCCGTGGCCGGGTTCCGTCTCCGGGGCGCGGCCGAGGCCTTCCTGCCCCCGGAGGACGCGCCGGCCTTCGCCGGTCTCGGCGAGCCCGAGGAGCCCGCGGACCCGTACGACCGCGGGGACCGCCCCAGCGAACTCCTGGAGGACCGCGCCGACCGGGCCGACCGCGCCTCCCACGACGACGACCTGGACCGCTGGGGTGAGCGCGACCCCGGGGACTCCGGGGACCAGTGGGACGACAGGGAGGGGCGCGGCGGCTGGGACGACCAGCCGGGCGGCAGACACCGGGCCCCGGGCGACGAGGGCCGCCCCGACGAACCCCGCTGAGGTCCCTCGGCTCACCGGACGGGCGCCGGGTCCCCGCGCGGGTACGGACGGGCGCCGCAGGTGGAACCGCGTCCATGGGGTGGTCGACCCGAACCCGGTGCGGGCGCGGACGGGCGACGGCTCCCCGGCGGCCGGGCCGGTTCCGTGCCGGGACCGCGAGGCGGACGGCGCTGACGGAGGCGGCCACGGCAGCCGCCCCAAGGCCACGGGGAGATTCTCCGGATCCACGGGACCGCGTGGAAAGGGGCGCTTCTCCGGGGTCACCGGATCGCGTGGAAAAGAGTGCTTCGCCGGGTCCACGGGGCCGCGCCGAAAAGCGGGTGCGCGACTCCCACCGCCTGGCTAGCATGGCGCGCATGCACCTCCAGATCTACGGCTAGCGACAGGCGTCACCGACGCCGCGGCGCACCCGCCCCGCCACGGGGCCCGGTGCCCCCTCGCCCTACCCGTGAACGCCCCTTTCTGGAGAAACACCATGAACCGCCGTGCCCACATCGCCATGGTCGGCACCCCCACCGTGAGCCACGTCCTGCCCAGCCTGGAGGTCATCCGCGAGCTGGTGGACCGGGGCCACCGCGTCACCTACGCCAACGACCCCCTGCTGGCCGACACCATCACCGGCGCCGGGGCCGAACTCGTCCCCTACGCCACCGTCCTGCCCACCGGCGACGGCACCTGGCCGGACGACCCGATCAAGGGCATGGACATCTTCCTGGACGAGGCGATCAACCAGCTGCCCGCCCTGCGCGCCGCCTACGACGGAGACCGCCCCGACCTGTTCCTGTACGACATCTCGGGGTTCGCCGCCCGGGTCCTCTCCGTCAACTGGGGCATCCCCTCCGTGCAGCTCTCGCCCACCTACGTGGCCTGGGCCGACTACGAGGACACCGTCCTGAAGTGGCTGCGGGCCCAGCCCGGGGCCGAGGAGCACTACGCCAAGCTCGACGCCTGGCTCGCCGACAACGGCGTCACCGGCCTCGACCACTCCTCCTTCGCCGGGGTGCCGGAGCGGGCGCTGGCGCTGATCCCGCGCGAGATGCAGCCCTTCGCCGACACCGTGGCCGACACGGTGACCTTCGTGGGGCCGTGCCTGGGCGACCGGGCCGACCAGGGTGAATGGGTCCGTCCGGCGGACGCCGACAACGTCCTGCTGGTCTCCCTGGGGTCGGCCTTCACCAACCAGCCGGGGTTCTACCGCGCCTGCCTGGAGGCCTTCGGGGGCCTGCCCGGCTGGCACGTGGTGCTCCAGATCGGCAAGCACGTGGACCCCGCCGAACTGGGGGAGGCGCCGGACAACGTCGAGGTGCACACGTGGGTGCCGCAGCTCGCCGTCCTGCGCCAGGCCGACGCCTTCGTCACCCACGCCGGAATGGGCGGCTCCAGCGAGGGCCTCCACACCGGCGTGCCGATGATCGCCGTCCCGCAGGCCGTCGACCAGTTCGACAACGCCGACCGGCTGGTGGAACTCGGCGTCGCCCGCAGGATCGACACCGAGGACGCCAGCGCGGAACGGCTGCGCTCGGCCCTGCTGGAGCTGACCGCAGACCCCGAGGTCGCCCGCCGCCTCGCGGAGATCAGCGCCCGGCTCCAGGCCGCCGGCACCTCCTACGCGGCCGACCTGGTCGAGGCGGAACTGCCCGCCTGAGCCTGGTCCGGCCGACGCCGGTCCCCGGAGAGCGCCCGGCCCGGGACACCCGGGCCGGGCGCCCCGCCGACGGGCCGGAGGCGTTCCGGCATCCCCGTACCGCGACGACACGTCGCGACCACCGGGCAGGGCGGGGCCGACACGGCGGGCTCCGCCCGGCCCCGCCCCCGAACGGAGCACCATGGACCACCTCGTCGTCGTCACCGGCGGCCCGGGATCGGGCAAGACCACCCTGATCGACCACCTGGCCTCGCTCGGGTACGCGCGCACCCCGGAGGCCGGGCGCGCCGTCATCCGCGACCAGCGCGAGATCGGCGGCCGGGGCCTGGCCTGGCGCGACGACGCCCTGTTCGCCGAACTCATGCTCTCGTGGGAGATGCGCTCGCACCGCGAGGCCTCGTCCCTGCCCGGCCCCGTCTTCTGCGACCGGGGCGTCCCCGACCTGGTGGGCTACCTCCGCCTGCGCGGCCTGCCGGTCCCCGGGCACGTCACCGAGGCGGCCCGCCGGTTCCGCTACCACCGCCGCGTCTTCGTGGCCCCGCCGTGGCCGGAGATCTTCACCGGCGACGCCGAGCGCCACCAGTCCCCGGAGGAGGCCGAGCGAACCCACCGGGCGATGACCGAGGCCTACCCGGCGTGCGGCTACGAGCTGGTGGAGCTGCCGCGCGTACCGGTCGCCGAACGGGCCCGCTTCGTCCTGGAGGCCCTGGACGGGGCCTGACCTCCGAAACCGCGACGGGAGAGCACGAAGCGACGGGAGTGACGGGAGTGATAAAACGAAGCCTCTGTCATACGATGCGCCTTCTGGACCGTGAACGGGGCACCAGTGGCCGTTCATGGCCGTAAACCGGGCTTTCTCTTGTAGTTCGCCAAAGCGGGGGCCAGACTCGTGTCTAGGTAAAGGACCATTGACCGTCCACGCCCCGACGGCTGCGGGGAGCGTGCGTGGACGCCGGGGAGGAAGGCGGCAGGTGGCCAGGGCGTCCGGGGCGAGCATGCCGCCCATGAGCTGGGAGGGCATCGACCACGCGCTCAACCGTGTGCGCGGTGAGGCCGACCGGATCTCCCTCAACCTCGCTGACCTGGACGGCCACGTCAGCCACCGCATGCTCCAGGGGGCCGACCTCGTGGGGCGCACCCGGCGGCGCTGGGAGCAGGCCAGCGGGCACATCCGCAGCCTGTGGGCGGTCTACGAGGCCTTCCGCGGCGTCGTGGACAGAGCGGGCCGGATCCGGGACCGCGCGCAGGGCCCCGAGGACCAGGCCGCCCTGACCTCCCTGCTCAACGGCGACTCCGTGCCCCTGCCCGCCGGCGAGGTCCCGCTGCGCGAGCGCGGACTGCTCCACACCGGAAGCGAGTCGGTCAGCCTCGCCGCCGCCGTCGCCCGCATGTCCGCCGACTACGAGGAGGCCACCGAGGTCATCTCGGCCGCCGAGACGGCCTGGGACGCCCTCCACCCGCGCCTGGGCGAGCTCGACGCCATGTGGCACGAGATCGGCACCCTCTCCGACATGGTGGAGCTCGCCGAGGACGAGCACGAGTCCCTGCGCGTGGACCTGGCCGCGGTCGGCGCCACCGTCCGACGCGACCCCCTCGCGCTCGTCGAGGACGGCCGTGTGGACACGTCCTCCCTCGAACGGCTGCGCCTGCGGCTGGAACGCGTGCGCGGCGAGCTCCGCGACGCCCTGCGCATGCGCGACTCCTACGACGAGAGCGTCGAGCGGCTCGGCTTCGCCATCGACGACGTCGGCAGGGCCGTGGAGCGCACCCGCGCGCTGCGCGAACAGGTGGTGGCCAAGGTCTCCTCGCCCGCCGCGGTCGGCGTGCCCGACCCCGTCCCCGGGCTGCGGGCCCGCATCGACGCCATGGACGCACTGCGTGCCCGGGGCCGGTGGCGCGAACTCGGCGCCCGCCTGGGCGAGGTCCAGCGCGCCGTCCGCGAGGCGGCCGACGACGCCCGGGAGCGCGAGGCCAACCTCACCGGCCTCCTGGAACGCCGCGCCGAACTGCGCGGACGCCTGGACGCCTACCACTCCCGCTCGGTCCGGCTCGGCGTCGCCGAGGACCCGCGGCTGGCCAGTCTGCACAGCACGGCGCACTGGGCGCTGTGGACCGCGCCCTGCGACCTGCGCGCGGCCACGGTCGCCCTCTCCGTGTACCAGCGCGCGCTCCACGAACTCGGCGGAAACGATTCCGCTGTGAACAGAACCACACCGGGCCCGGACGCGTCAGAGGGCGAGAGCGATGGTGGTGCGAACAGATGACGAAGTGCACGGTCCCCGGCTGCCCCGGCCGGGTCGAGGACGGTTTCTGCGGCGTGTGCGGCATGGCCCCCGCGGACGTCCCTCCCCCGGGCGGCCCCGCCCCCCTGCGACCCGTGCCGCCGGCCTCAGGCCCGCAGCCCTCGCTCCGCACGAACTCCTCCGCCGACCCCCTCAGCGGCGACCCCGTCCACTCCCACCCCCTCTCCGGCAACGTCAGGCTCTCGGGCCGCTCCGGCCCCGGCAGCGTCTCCGCGACCTCGGGCACCGGCGGCAGCGGCGCCGGGCGCGGCAGCCGCCGCTCCTCCCGCGGCATGCTCGGCATGGGCATGGTCCAGGTGCCCATCGTCCCCTACCGGGACCCCTCCGAAGCCGTCATGGACAACCCCGTCGTCTCGGAGAAGAACCGCTTCTGCGGCAACTGCGGGGAGCGGGTCGGCCGCGCCCAGGGCGACCAACCCGGGCGCACCGAGGGCTTCTGCCGCAAGTGCGGGACCCAGTTTTCCTTCACGCCCAAGCTCTCCCCCGGGGACCTGGTCGGCGGCCAGTACGAGGTGCTCGGCTGCCTGGCCCACGGCGGCCTCGGCTGGATCTACCTGGCCCGCGACCGCAACGTCAACGACCGCTGGGTGGTCCTCAAGGGCCTGCTCAACGCCGGTGACGCCGAGGCGCACAAGGCGGCCGCCGCCGAGCGCGCGTTCCTCTCCGAGGTCGAGCACCCCAACATCGTCAAGATCATCAACTTCTCCCAGCACCCCGACCCGCGCACCGGCATCCCCGGCGGCCACATCGTCATGGAGTACGTGGGCGGCAAGTCCCTGCGCGAGCTGCTCATCGAGCGCCGCGAGGACGACCCCGACGCCGTCCTGCCCCCGGACCAGGTCATCGCCTACGGCCTGGAGGTCCTGCGGGCCCTGGGCTACCTGCACTCCAGGGGCCTGCTCTACTGCGACTTCAAACCCGACAACGTCATCCAGAGCGAGGAGCAGATCAAGCTGATCGACCTGGGCGGCGTGCGGCGCATGGACGACACCGTCAGCCCCGTCTACACCACGCCCGGGTACCGGGTGCCCGAGGAGGAGCTGCGCGGCCCCGGCCCCACGGTCAGCGCCGACCTGTACTCGGTCGGCCGCGCTCTGGCCGTGCTCAGCTTCCGCTTCAGCTTCATGCGCGACCACCCGCACAGCATCCCGCCCCGGGAGACCGTGCCGCTGCTCCAGCGCCACGAGTCCTTCGACCGGCTGCTGCGCCGCGCCACGCACAGTGAGCCCGAACTGCGCTTCCACGACGCCGAGGACATGGCCGACCAGCTCACCGGCGTCCTGCGCGAGGTGCTCTCCGACCTGGAGGGCACGCCGCACCCCGCCCCCTCGGCCCTGTTCGGCGCGGAGAACCCCGCCGCCGGACCCGACCCCGGCACCCACAACGCCGACCGCATGCTCCTCGCGCCCCCGCCCACCGACACGGCGGCGCTGCTGCCCGCACCCCTCATCGACCAGTCCGACCCGGCCGCCCAGCACCTGCGCGGCTTCCAGACCCTGCCGCCCGAGGAACTCGTCCCCGCGCTGCGCGCCATGCCCTCGCCCACCCCCGAGACCCTGCTGATGCTGGTCCGCGCGCTCGTCACCGTCGGCCGCCAGGGCGAGGCCATGGACGTCCTCCAGCGGTTCAGCGAAGTGGTCCCGGGCGACTGGCGCACCATGTGGTACCTGGCCGTCGCCGAGCTGAGCACCGGCCGGTTCCGCGACGCCCGCGACCACTTCGACGAGCTGTACGACCACCTGCCCGGGGAGCTCGCGCCCAAGCTCGCCCTGGCCCTGGCCTGCGAGCGGACCGGCGAGCACGAGACCGCCGCCCGCCTGTTCCGGGCGGTCTGGAACACCGACCACTCCTTCGTCAGCGCCGCGTTCGGCCTGGCCCGCATCCGCCTGGCCCAGGGGGACCGGGCCGCGGCCACCGCCGTCCTGGACACGGTCCCGGAGCTGTCGCGGCTGCACGTGCACGCCCAGACCGCGCTGATCGCCGTGCTCGCGGCGCACCACCAGGGCACCGCGGCCGCCGACTTCGTGCAGGCCGGACGGCGCCTGGAGCGGATCGGCCTGGACGGCGAGTCCGCCGACCGCCTGGCGGTCCGGGTCCTGGAGTCGGCCCTGGGCTGGCTCGGCGCGGGTGCGGGGGCACCGGCGGGGGAGGGGCTCCTCGGCGCCCCGTTCACCGAGAACGGTGTACGGGCCAACCTGGAGCGCCGCTACCGCGCGCTGGCCCAGCGCGCCGTCGCGCCGTCGGAACGGTATGAGCTCGTCGACAGGGCCAACTCCCTACGCCCCGTGACGCTGCTGTGAGGAACGAGGGAACGGCGATGACCAAGGTGCGGACCTGCCCCGCCTGCTCGGACAGGGTGTCCACGGAGGACGCCTTCTGCGAGGGGTGCGGACGCCCCCTCCCCGAGGGGGCCGAGAACGCGGGGCACCCCGACAGAATGCCCACCGCCCCGCAGGCGAGCTTTGCCGGAGCCGTGCCGCCCGGCGGGTGGTCCCGGGAGGGGGCCGACGGCGGCACGCGGACCGGGGAGGCCCCGGGCCGGTCCGGGGCCGTGCCGCCCGGCGCCGACGCGCGCCCCGGCCTGGTGCCCGACGACGGAGCCCCCACGGCTCCGCAGGTGAGCCTGCGCTCCCTCGACACGGGCGGGCGGGACGCGCCCCCGCCGCAGGCGCTGCCCGACGCCGCCCCGCACGCGGCCGACTCCATGGTCACCCAGCCGATACGCCGCGACAGCCTGCCCTCGTTCGCGTCCTCCCCGCCCCGGGCCGCCGAGCCGGAGGCCGTCCCCGACTGGCCGCCGCCCGCCACCGGGAGCAACCCGGTGCGGCCCGCCAACCCCGGCCTGTGCGCCTGGTGCCCCGGCACGGTCAGCGACGGCTACTGCGAGCGGTGCGGCCTCCTCCAGCCCACCGGGCGCGACCACGTCGAGGTGCGCACGCGCTCCGCCGTCGGCGTCAGCGACCGCGGGCTGCGGCACAGGCGCAACGAGGACGCCATGGCGATCCGCGTGATCGACGCCGACCACCCCCGCGCGCCCGGCGTGGTCTGCGCCGTGGTCTGCGACGGGGTGTCCAGCTCGCCGCGCTCGGACGAGGCCTCCCGCGTCACCGCCGAGACCGGAGTGGCCGTCCTCGCCGAACGCGTCAGCCAGGGCGCCGACCCCCGCGAGGCCACCGGCGCGGCGATGATCCGGGCCGCCGAGGCGGTCGCCGGGATCGCCGACTCGCCCCGCTCCGCGCCCGCGTGCACCTTCGTGTCGGCGGTGTACGACCCCGCCGCGGGCACCGTCACCGTCGGCTGGGTCGGCGACAGCCGCGCCTACTGGCTCTCCGGAGGCCCCACCTCCAGCGCTTCAGCCCTGCTGACCAGGGACGACTCCTGGAGTGAGGCGATGGTGCAGATGGGCGCGCTCTCACGCGAGGAGGCGATGCGCTCGTCCAACGCGCACGCCCTCGTCGCGTGGATGGGTGCCGACTCCGGCGAGATCGACGCCCACATCTCCACCGTGACCCCGACCGGCCCCGGCGCGGTCGTGCTGTGCAGCGACGGCCTGTGGAACTACTTCCCCGAGGCGCAGGCGCTGACCGACGCCGTCCCCGGGGCGGGGGCCAGACCGCACGAGGCCGCGCGCGCCTACGTCGGCCTCGCCCTGGACGCGGGCGGCAAGGACAACATCACCGTCGTGATCGTTCCCGTGCCCGCTGGGGGTCCCCGTGCCCGACACGACTGAGCGCGCCGCCGAACCGGGCTTTCGGATCGAGGTCGACCAGAACGTCCTCCTTCCGGTGGGCGGACGCGAGGTGCACGCGATCGTCAGCGTCACCTCCACCGCCTCCGTGGTGGTGGGGGACTCGGTGCGCGCCGCCGAGGTGATCATCGTGGACACCTCCGGCTCGATGTACGGCGCCAAGATCGACGCGGCCAAGCGGGCCGCCCGCGCCGCCGTGGGCGCCCTGCGCGAGGGCGTCCACTTCGCGGTGGTCGCCGGGAACGGCGACGCCTCCGTGCTCTTCCCCGAGGGCGGCGGGCGGATAGTGCGGGCCGACGCCGTCACCCGCGCCGAGGCCGCGGAGGCGATCGACGGACTGCGCGCCGACGGCGGCACCCGCATGGGCTCCTGGCTCACCCGGGCCGCCGAGCTGTTCGCCACCGTCGACGGCGGCATCAAGCACGCCATCCTGCTCACCGACGGCCAGAACAACGAGCCCGCCGCGGTCTTCGCCCAGGCGCTCGACCGCGTCACGGGCTCCTTCGTCTGCGACTGCCGGGGCGTGGGCACCGACTGGAAGGTCGAGGAGCTGCGCCGGATCGACTCCGCCCTGCTCGGCGGAGGCCCCGGCATCATCGCCGATCCAGCCGACATGGTGGCCGATTTCCGGGCGATGGCGCAGGCCTCCATGGGCAAGACCGTCGCCGACGTGGTGCTGCGGCTGTGGACGCCCCAGAACGCCGTCGTGCGCCACGTCAAACAGGTCGCCCCCACCGTCAGCGACCTCACCGGCCGCGGCGTGGAGCGCGTGCCCCAGTCGGGCGACTACCCCACGGGGTCCTGGGGCACCGAGAGCCGCGACTACCACGTCTGCGTCCAGGTGCCGCCCGGTACCCCCGGCCGCCAACTGCGCGCCGGCTGGGTGCGCGTGGTGCTCCCGGCGACCGCCGGGGCCGAGGAGCAGATCCTGGCCTCGGGCAACATCCTCGCGGAGTGGACCGCCGACGAGGACCGCGCCACCGAGATCAACCCCCGCGTGGCCCACTACACCGGCCAGGTCGAACTGGCCCGGGCCATCCAGGACGGGCTCGCGGCCCGTCGCGACGGCGACGACGACACCGCCACCACGCGGCTGGGTCGCGCCGTCGCACTCGCCCACGAGTCGGGCAACGAGGAGACCGCGAGGCTCCTCGGCAGGGTCGTCGACGTGGCCGACCCCGTCACCGGAACCGTCCGGCTCAAGCCCGGTGTCAGCAAGGTCGACGAGATGACCCTGGACACCAACTCGACCCGGACCGTACGGACCCGGCCGCGGCAGAGCGGGCCGGACACCGGCGGTGCCCCCACACCCGGGTAGGAGGGACCCATGCCGAGTTGCCCTTCCGGGCACCGCTCCACGGCGACCGACTTCTGCGACGTCTGCGGGCTGCGCCTCCAGGCCTACTCCACCGCGTCGCGGCCCCCGTCGCACCGCCATCCGACACCGCCCACACCCCCCGTGGCCCCGTCGCGACCCCCCGCGCCGCCGCGTCCGGTGACCCCGCCCAGGGGAGGCCCCTGCCCCGAGTGCGGCACCTACCGCGCGGGCCGGTTCTGCGAGGAGTGCGGATACGACTTCGCCTCGCGCTCCGACGACCACCGGCGCACGCACGCGGACGACGGACGGACGGGCGCGCGCTGGCGCGCGGTCGTCGTCGCCGACCCCGCCTACTACCAGTACATGGTCCACCAGGGCATGCTCGACCCCGACCAGATCTCCTTCCCTAGGGGCAGCACGCAGCGCCGGGTGCCGCTCACCGGGGACAGGGTGCACATCGGACGGCGCAGCGCCACGCGCGGCTTCACCCCCGAGATCGACCTGGGCGGCCCGGGCGGCGACCCGGCCATCTCCCACGTCCACGCGATTCTGGTCGCCAAGCCCGGCGGCACCTGGGCCATCCTCGACCCGGGCTCGACCAACGGCACCACGGTCAACGGGACCGCCAACCCCATCGCCCCCAACGTGGAGGTTCCCCTGAATGACAGCGACCGGATCTACGTCGGCGCATGGACCGTCATCATCCTGCAGAAGGGGTGAACCCCGTTGACGCCCCCCACCCCCGACCGGGCTCCGCGCGGGACCGCGACCAGTCCGCCGGAACCCCCGCACGGCGCGCTCCCCGCGGTGCCGGGCGGCCAGCCCCCGCAGACCCCGGCACCCGAGCGCGAGGGCTCCCGCCCGCCCCGGCGCGGGCGGGGCGGGTCCGGCTCCCGTGAACGGGCCTCCGGATTCCGCCGCTGGGCCGCGACCACCCCGGCCCGGGTTTGGCTGCTGTCCTCGGTGTGCGTGCTGGCCGTCCTCGGGCTGTTCGGCTCGGCGGCCGCCACCCTCGGCCAGGCCCGCGACGGCCTGCGCGTGCTCGGGGACGACGCCGGACCCCAGGCCCTGGCGACCACCGACCTGTACCTGGCGCTCGCGGACATGGACGCCCGCGTGGCCGACGTGCTGCTCATGGGCACCGACCACGACCTGGGCTCGGGCCGCGAGGATGCCCTGGAGGGGTACGAGGCCAGCCGGGCCCGGGCCAACGAGGCCCTGCTCCAGGCGGCCTCGCTGACCGAGGGCGACAGCGTGGAGGAGCGCAACGTCGAGGCCGTCCTGGACGGGATGGGCGCCTACGAACAGCTCGCCGGCGAGGCGCGGCTGCTCAATGACGAGGCGCAGGCCCCGCCCGGCCGGGTGGACGGGGCGGCCCTGGAGACCTACCGCGAGGCCACGCGGCTGATGCACGCCGAACTGCTGCCCAAGGCGTTCAACCTGGGGCTGGACTCGTCGGCGATCGTGCGCGCCAACCACGAGGAGGGACAGTCCTCCGTGGCGCTCGGCATGTTCTGGGTGGGCGCGGTCGGCACGGTCACCGCCGCCGCGCTGATCGGCCTCCAGCTGTACCTGCGCGTGCGGTTCCGGCGCCGGTTCAACGCGCCCCTGCTGGCCGCCACGGCGGTCGCCGTCCTGCTCACCGGCGGGGTGGTCCTCGTCCTCACCGCCAGCGGTGGGCACCAGCGCGACGCCAAGGAGGAGGGACTGGACGCGGCCATGGCGCTGTCCCGGGCCGGGGCCATCTCCACCGACATGCAGGCGGACCAGAGCCGCTACCTGCTCGACCGGGACATGGCCGAGAACTACGAGCTGACGTACCTGGAGCGGGCGCAGCAGGTGCTGTACCGCCCGGCCAGCAACCTGGAGGCGTACTACGGGCAGATCGGGGGCGTGGTCGCCGCCTACCCGGAGCTGCCGGGGTCGGACGGCTCCGACCCCGAGGACCCGGGCACGCTCGGCTACCTGGGCCAGCGGGCCCAGGAAACGCTGCTGCCCGGCCAGGAGGACGCGCTCGCCGAGGTGCTGGAGTCCTACAACGCCCTCCAGACCGAGGACCGGGCGCTGCGCTCGGCCGCCGAGGAGGGCGACCTGTCGGGGGCCGTCGACGTCCGCATGGGCGTCGCGCACTCCGAGGACGGCTCCTTCCAGGCCTACGAGGCCGCGCTGGCGGAGCTGACCGACCTGCACGAGAAGGCGTTCGACGCGGGCATCGAACGCGCTGACTCGGCGCTCACCCCCTGGACGTGGCTGCTGCCCGCCGCGACGGCCCTGCTGCTGGTCCTGCTCGTCATCGGCGTCCGCCCCCGACTGGCCGAGTACCGCTGAGCCCGGCCTCCCGCGCCGAGTCCACCCCCACCCGGATCCGCACCCCCCAGAGACGAGGAACAGGCCGATGAGGTTTCGACACCGGCGCACCGCCGCCGCGGCCGCCCTGGCCGCCGCGGCGGTGATCGCGCTGCCCGCCTGCTCGGCGGTGCTGGGCGAGGAGGAGTCGCTCCTGGACGCCGACACGCTGACCGTCGGAGTCAAGACCGACCAGCCCGGCCTGGGGCTGGAGGAGGGCGGCGACATCACGGGCTTCGACGTGGACGTGGCGTTCTACATCGCCGCCAAGCTCGGCTTCGCCCCCGAGGACGTGGAGGTGACCGGGGTCACCTCCGCCGACCGCGAGGAGCAGCTGATCAGCGGCGAGGTGGACATGGTCGTGGCCACCTACTCCATCACCCCCGCCCGCAAGACCCAGGTCACCTTCGGCGGCCCCTACTACGTCGCCAAGCAGGACGTGCTGGTGCGCGCGGAGGACACCGGCATCCAGGGGGTGCGCGACCTGGAGGGCCGCAGCGTCTGCCAGGGGGAGGGCTCCTACTCCGCCGTCCGCATCAGAGAGGGCCTGGGCATCGGCATCGAGCAGAGGGAGGCGCCCAGCTACAGCGCCTGCATCGACGCCCTGCGTGAGGGCGAGGTGGACGCCGTGTCCACCGACAACCTGATCCTGGCCGGGTTCCTGGCCGAGGAGCCCGACGCCTTCCGGTTCGTCAACAACCCCTTCACCGACGAGAAGTACGGCGTCGGCCTGCCCCACGGCGACGTGCGCGCCTGCGAGGCCGTCAACAAGGCCATCAGCGAGATGTACCAGGACGGCACCGCCGCGGAGTACCTGGAGACCTGGTTCGGCGAGACCAGCCTCCAGGTCGTGACGAGCGTGCCCCAGTTCGAGGGCTGCGATCCCACGTGAGCCGTGGGTAGGCGGTACGGGTCCGACACCGGGCCCTGTGGCAGTGGTGGACATGATGGGAGTCGTCCCTTGACCATCGTCGAGTTCCTCAACGCGCGCCTGGACGAGGACGAGCGCGCGTCGGAGGCCGTACCCGCGGGAACCCGCGGCCGTGACCGGGCGCTGGCGGAGGTCGCGGCCAAGCGCAAGATCGTCCGCGGGTACGTCGAGGCCCACCGGGCGGGCATGCGCGGTCTCGAACCCCTCGTGGCCGCGGGAGCCGCGGGCGCCCTCACCGAGGCCCGGATCGGCGACGGCGGCGACCCCTGGTCGGAGCTGCTGGCCTGGCGGCTGGCGGTCAAGTACCTCGCCGGTGTGTACCGGACCCACCCGGAGTACGACCGGTCCTGGGAGGGCTGACCCGCCGGTCGCCGGCGCGTTCCCCGACAGGGGCCGCCGACGCTTGACTTGTTCGAACTGGTGTTCGATAAGCTGGCGGGGTGAGTCTTCTGAACGAGCAGATCGACGTCCGTTCCACCGAGGGCGGGACCCCCGCCCGGTTCACCTGGCGCGGCCGCGCCTACCGGGTGCGCAGGGTCATCGGGGACTGGCCCGCCCGCCCGGGCGCGCCCGGCGTCCCGGCCACGCAGATCCACCTGCTCCGCGTCTCGGCTGAGTCCGACACGGGGGAGCCGAGCATCATCGACATCACCCGCGACCTCGCCTCCGACCGCTGGACCATGCGCCGCCACTGGAAGTGATCCGGAGCCCGCCCGGCGCCGTCGCGCCGACCCCGCCGGGCGGGCGGGAGCAGTGCCCGGAGGGCAGGGCTTAGAGGAAGATCCGGCCGCGCCGGGTGCGGTCGCGCAGGGCGGCCATGCGGCGGGTGTTGCCCGGTCGGCGGGTCAGCAGGTGGTAGAGCAGCAGCGAGCAGCCCCGGTCGGTGCGCGCGCGGTCCGCCATCTCACCCATGTTGACCCGCGTGTACAGGTTGCCGCCCCCGGCGAGGACCCGCACCGAGTGGGCGCCCTCGGGCACGTGCGCGTAGGCGTGGTTGTCGGCCGTGTACTCCATGGCCCGCGACAGCGCGGCGCCCAGCCCCGGGACCAGTTCCCCGCCCAGCGCCGCCGCCCGCCGCCAGAAACCGGTGTGCCCGGCCGCCACGTGCCCCAGCTGGTGCGCGACCAGGAAGGCCAGCGCCTCGGGGTCGCGGACTCGGCCGCACGGGTCGAACAGGTCGTCCGACAGCACCAGGTACCGGCGCAGCCCGTGCCCGGCGGCGTCGGTACCCCAGCGGCGCGGCCCCACCCGCACGTAGGCCTCCGGCGTCCGGGGCAGCCCCGTCTCGGCGGCCAGCGCCACCACCATCCGGTGGGCCTCGGGGAACTGGGTGGGCGAGATCTTCACCGACTCCGCCCTGCGCCGGGCGTACATCAGCCCCCGCGCCTGCCAGTGCGCGGCGGGCACCACCGCCAGGGCGGCGGCCGCCCACAGCCACGACCCCGACAGCGACCACACCACGTGGGCCAGCCCCGCCGCCGCCAGCAGGGTGGCGCCCACGCACGCGGCCAGGAGCGGGGCCTCCCACGGGTGGGCGGAGGCCGGGACGACCTCCTCGTCGTCGCCGAGCACCCGCAGCCCCTCCCTGGAACGGGTTCTCGGGCCGCCGTCGGCGGCGGAGCAGCAGCCGGGCGCGCCGTGCACCGGACATGCGGTGGCGCGCCCCTCCGGCGGCATCGCGTGGGACATCCTGCCTCCCCTCGGGGCGCGGTCTGCGGGACAGCGGGGGGATGACTACTTCCTGTGTCCAAATATTACTTTCCGCTGTCCTGAAGATGGGGAGTGTGCGCTACGGCGTGTCCGCGGCCAGTGGCCTGATCACCCCGGCAGACGGGCGCGAACGCGTCCGGGGCCGTCGCCCCGGCCCGTTTCGCACGCGGCCCGCGGTCCGCCGTCCCACCCGGGTCCCTCACCCGGAGTCACCGTCAGTGCGGCTGCTCGTACCCGCGCAGCTCCTCGGCGAGCACGTCCAGGAAGTGGTCCACCTGCGCCGGGTCGTACCCCGGCCGCGCGCGCGTGGTGCTGAACTGGATCCGCTCCACCTCGGCGGCGGTGAGCGTGGCCCGGTCCGGCCGCCCCTGCTGGAGGACGTCCAGCGTGAACTCGGCCCGGTCCAGGAAGTCGTCGACCTCCTGCTCGTTGTAGCCCGTGGTCAGCCGGGTGGTGGCGAACTGCTTCTCCCGGACGTCCCTCGGGGTCATCCCGGAACGCCGCGGCGGCCGGGACGGGGCCTCCTGCCCCCGCGGCGCGTCCGGGCCCTGCTGCGCGTCCGGGCCGGGCCGCTGGTGCCGGGGCCGCGCGGAGGCGCCCGCCGCACCGGGGCGGGGCGGCAGCGGCGGCGACTGGTCCCGGGCGCGGCCGAGGCCGCGTCCGGCCAGGTCGGCGACCACGACGTCGAGGAAGTCGTCGACCTCGTCCTCCCGGTAGCCCGGGCTGAGTCTCGTGGTGCGGAACCGCGAGTTGCGCACCTCGTCGGCCGTGATGAGCGCGCCCGTGCGCGGGCCGCCCTCCAGGGCGACGAGCGTCGCCTCGATCCGGTCGAGGAGCGCGTCGACGTCCTCCTCGTTGTACCCCGGGCGCAGACGCACCGTGTGGAACTTCTTTTCGCGGATGTCCGCCGGTGTCAGAGGCATGGTCCCCATTGTGCAGTTGACGAGGTTCGCAGGGCTGTTTTATCCCCGGGTCGTGTGTGATTCGGCCTCGGCCAGCCGCTCCACGAGGAGGGACAGGAGGTCCTTCACCTGGTGGCGGTCGTACCCGCGCAGGACCAGGTCCACCGGTGCTTCGGCCAGTTCCGCGGAGGTGATGGGGTCGGGCGTCGGCGCGGAGGGCCGGTCGAGGGCCCGCCCGTCCTCGTCGGTGAGGACGGGGCCGCCGGTGAGGGCGGTCAGCGTGGAGGTGGCGCGGTGGACGAGATCGTCCACCTGGTGGCGGTCGAAGCCGCGCAGGACGATGTCGAAGCCGGGGAAGGGGAGGGGGCGCGGGGCGGGGGATGTCATGGACGCATTATGCCCACGGGGGAGCGGCCTCCGCCACAGCGGCGGTCGCCGTGGCCGGGTGTGGACGCCCGGGGCGGGCGGTCCGGCACGGGTGCGGAGGGACGGGGGCGTTAGGGGACCGGCGGACACGAGGGCCGCGGGCGGCCGGGCGGTCGCGCTGTCCGCCCTCCCTCAGCCCCGCATGAGGTAGAGGGCCAGGCCCTGCGCGATGGCGTCGGCGGCCCGTTCCCGCCACGCGGGGTCCTCCATGAGCGCCGCGTCCTCGGGGTTGCGCATGTTGCCCGTCTCCAGGAACACCTTGGGCACGTCGGACATGTTCAGCCCGCCCAGGTCGGTGCGCACGTCCAGGCCTTCGTCGGCGAGGTAGTCGGCGGTGGGGACGCCGCTCCCCTCCAGGTACGCGCGGTGGACGTCCTCACCGAGCAGCCGGGAGGACTCGGTGATGTCGTCGGTGAAGCCCTCGACCTCACCCGGCATGATCACGTGGAACCCGCGACCGGTCTCGGGGCCGCCGTCGGCGTGCAGGGACACGGCCGCGTCGGCCCCCTCCTCGTTGCCGATGCCCGCGCGCTCGTCGATGCACGGCCCGACCCCGCCGTTGTCCTCGCGGGTGAGGACGACCGTGGCGCCGTCGGCCTCCAGCCTCTCCTTGACCAGCACGGACAGCTGCCAGTTGAACTCGTGCTCGGCGTAGCCGCTCGCGGTCTCGGTGCCGACGGTGTCGCAGGCCTTCTCGTTCGGCCCGGCGGGGACCATCGCGTTGATCTCGTCGGGGGCGGCGGCGTTGCCGCCGTTGTGGCCGGGGTCGATGACCACGACGCTGTCGCCGAGGGGGCCCCGGCCCGGGGGCGGGCCCTCCTGCTCCCCGCCCTCGGGGGCCTCGCGGTCGTCGCCGTCCTGCGGTCCGGGGAGGGGGAGGGCGGCGGTGGGGTCACTGCCGGGGGGCGCACCGGGCGACGCCGAGCAGGCGACGGCGGCGAGGAGGACGGAGGCGAGTGACAGGGCGCGGGTGGCGCGGCTCCGGGGCCCTGACGGTGCGGAGACGGGCATGCCCACAACCTAGCCGCTCCGGGGACCCGGGAGTCACCCTCGGACGTTCGGCAGCGGGGCGCGGGGGATGAGGAGTCCGGGCGCGGGGGAGAACGCGGCCGACGGGGGCGGGCCCCGCCCGGCGGTGTGCCGCCCGTCACCCGGGGCGCTTGCCCACGGACGCGCCAAAGGCATTTGTCGGGGACGCGCTTCCTTTGTAAGACGCGACATACGGTGTTCGGTTTACCGGTTCCGAGAAAAACTTCCACGGAGAATTGCAGTGTCGCTCAGGGTGAGGAAGTCTTTCTCTGTGATCCTTTCGTGATGGGTTCCGAGGGAATTTCCCCTTTGTGGGGATGTAAGGTCTGGGTTAGGAAATGGGAAGTACTCCACGGCCCGGTTCCCGCGCCCCCTCCGTCCGGCGGTCGCGGCCGCGCCCTCCTGTTTCCGCTGGCAGTGAGCTTTCTATCTGCTCCCGCCATCCCCCATCCGATCCTGGTTCGCGCCCTGTGCTTCCACGACTCCCCCACAGTCGGCCGGTGGCGCGCGTATCCAGGGCAGTCCGACCAGTGCGGACTGCGGCCGATCCGAAGAGGATTGACTTGAAGAACACTCGCGTTACCGCGCGCCGCATTCTCCAGGGCGGAGCGGCTTTCGCCGCTCTCGGCGCGCTCAGCATCGCCACGGCTCTCCCCGCCGCGGCGGAGACCGAGTACTACGGCTGGGCCTACGCCTCCGTCGGCAACTGGGAGGGCGTCGCCGTCAGCTACGACGGCACGACCACCAACAGCTACTCCGGTTCCGTCGGCAACTGGCTGACCTTCTCCGGCACCAGCAGCGCCACGGTCGGCGGTGACGGCGTCACCGCCACGGCCACCGTGGACACCGCCCGCCTCCAGATCACCGTCTCCGACGTGGAGGAGATCGTCGAGGAGAACCTCGATGAGGAGCCCGAGCCCACGGAGGAGACCGAGGAGCCCGAGGCCGAGGAGTCCCCGGCCCCCGAGGGCGAGGAGACCGAGCCCGGCGTCGACGACGGTCAGCCCGAGGACGGCGGTACCGGCGGTGGCGAGGACACCGGCGGCGAGGGCGCCGACGGCGGTGAGACCGGCGGTGACGAGAACACCGGTGGCGGCGAGGGCACCGGCGGCGAGGGCACCGGCGGCGAGACCGACACCCCGGAGGCCCTGGAGACCAGCCCGGCCCCCGAGACCGACCCCGCCACCGCCTCCGAGGCCGAGACCCTGGTCCTGGACGAGGAGAGCACCGAGCTGGTCAGCGGCTCGGACGAGATCGTCCTCGACGCCACCCTGTCGGGTGTGACCACCACGACCACCCAGAGCTGGGACGGCGAGGTCTCCCACAGCGCCGACGTCGCCGACATCTCCTACCCCGAGGTCGTCACCCTCGACAGTGGCGAGCAGGTCGCCGTCCTGATCGACCTGGAGTCGTACGAGTACGTCGAGGAGTACGCCGACGAGGAGAACGGCGTCACCTGGAACGACGCCTACACCGGCTTCGCGGTGACCTTCACCGTCGACGGCGCCGAGGCCCCCTTCTACTACGTGGACCTGGCCGAGAGCCTCGCCAGCGTCGGTGCCGCCGAGATCGGCGACGGCGGTGGCGACAACGGCGGTGACGACGGCGACGACAAGCCCGCGCCGACCCACCCCGAGGACAAGACCGAGAAGAAGCCGCAGCCGGAGAAGCTGGAGAACGCCGAGTCCCTGGCCCAGACCGGCAGCCCGATCGCCGGTCTGATCGCGGCCGGTGCCGCGATCGCCGCCGGTGGCGGTCTGGCCGCGTACTTCGCGCGCCGCAAGAAGAACACCGCTGACTCCGCCGCGGAGACCAGCGAGGGCTAAGCACGAGCTTGGCGTCGGCTGAGCCGACCCGGCCCCGGGGGACGCGTCCCCCGGGGCCGTTCCCTTGTCCGGGCCCCTCCCGCCCGGACCGCTCCCGCCCCCTCCCGGGGTGCTCGGAACTTCGCGGCGGCGGCCTCCGTTGACCGGTGGTCGGCGCCCGCGCACCTGCCGATCGGCCCACGGCGAACGGTTTCCGTTTCGTGATCCAGAGGTTAGGCTCGCCGTAGGGCGCCCGCACACACCGCCCGACACAGAGTCACCTTCCCGGGGCGGGAAGGCCCCGACACGAACCGCCCCGCACACCGCGACCGGCCGTCTCCGGCTGGCCGGGCAACCCTGTCCGCCGTCCGCGGCGGGCACGGGCCGACCCCCGGGTCGGACATCCCCCGCATACAACAGGAGTGTTGTGGTGTCTCCCGCCAAGCTGACCGCGCGCCGCCTCGTCCGCGGCGGCGTCCTGTTCGCCGCTCTCGGAGTGCTGGGCGCCGTGCCCGCGCTCCCCGCCTCCGCCGACCAGCTCGTCTGGGGCAATGCACAGGCCTGGGTGGCCGACGGCGACGTGGTCACCGGCTACTCCACCGCCACCGGCTTCGGCGGGGAGACCGAGGGCAGCGCCACGGCGGAGGACCTCTTCGGACCGATGGCCCCCTACCTGGAGATCGACGGCGAGAGCCACACCGTGGTCGACGCCGACAGCGCGCGCGCCGCCTCCACCGTGCGGACCGCCTCCTTCCGGATGGAGGTCGCCGACCTCGCCGCCCAGGGGCTGATCGACGTGCCGCCGGAGGTGGACCTGCCCGAGCCCTCCGTGCCGCCCTCCCCCTCACCGGAGGCCGAACCGTCCTCGGAGGGCACCCCCTTCCGGGACGAGCCCTCGCCGGACGGCGACGGCGCGGACAGCACGGGCGGCGACATGGGCAGCGACACCGGTGGCGCGGACGACAGGTCCCCCTCGGGCGGGGACCCCGCCGACGGGGGAACCGCGAACGAGGGCTCCGGGGACGAGGGCTCCGGGGACGGCGGGGACACCCCCGCGGACACGGGGGACCAGGACGCGGCCCAGGCGAGCGAGGAGCCCTCCGATGCCCCCCGGCGCGAACCGCAGGAGGGCGTCTCCCCCAGCCCCTCCGGCCCTTCCAGCCCCTCCCCGAGCGCGGCCGGGGACGTGCTCCTCCTCGACGGGGCCGCCGCCGAGACGGTGTCCGCCGACGGCAACGCCGTGGAGTTCACCCTCGCGGACGTGACCGCCACGGCGACCGCCGGGTACGACGGCGTGACCGAGACGACCTTCACCCACGGCGACCTGACCGCGTTCGGCGTCTCCGCCGGGCCGCTGGGCAAGAACGCCGACGGGACCGTGGTGGACGAGGTCCTGGAGGTCTTCGACGAGGACGGTGACGTGGCCCTGGAGGTGCCCGTCCGCATCCGCTTCGAGGCCAACGAGACCACCTTCCGGGACCAGGACGAGGACTGGGACGGACGCGGGAGCCGGAGCTGGATGACCGTGTGGGTGCAGGTCGGTGAGGTCGGCCAGGAGAGGGGCTTCGCGGTGGACTTCGCCGACGCGTGGGCGCTCGGGTCCACCTACGCCGCGACCACCCCGCCCTCCCCGGGCGACAAGGGCGATCCCGAGGAGGAGTCGCCGCGGCCGGAGGAGGTCGCCGGGGACGACAACCGCCTGGCGACCACGGGCAGCTCGCTCGCCGCGCTGATCACCGCCGCGGTGGTGGCGGTCGGCGGCGGCGCGGCCGCCACCTTCCTGGCCCGCGACCGGACCACCGCCATGGACGACCGGATCGAGGACTTCTAGCCGGACGCCCTCCGGGGACCCGCCGCCCGGGTGCGGCACGTGTCCGGTTATCCGCGTGCCCGGCCTCGCCGGGTGCTCGGATTCGGTCCCCGCGCGGAGCTCCCGTCCGGGGGAGCGCACGGCCGCGGCGCCCCTCGGTGTCCGGACACGCGGAAGGCGGGCCTCCTGTGGGAAGACCCGCCCTCGACCTTTGTCAGCCGCTCTCAGCGGCCGGAGCCCGTCCGACCGTTCCCCCCGGAATCGGCGCAGACAGGGGAGATCACTCCGTACGCTGGCTGGGGATTCCGGCCAGCAGGGCGCGGACTTCGGTCTCGCGGTAGCGGCGGTGTCCGCCCAAGGTGCGGATCGAGGTCAGCTTGCCCGCCTTCGCCCAGCGTGTCACGGTCTTGGGGTCCACACGGAACATGGTGGCAACCTCGGCGGGGGTCAACAGGGGCTCCGCCTCGGGCGTGCGAGTTGACATGTGTACGGCCTCTCCTCCTGGATCTGTGTGCCGATCCTTGAGCCTTAATCCTGGCACTTGGCCCGGATGTCCAATATTCCCTCTAGGTCTATATTGGCATCACCCGAGGTGATTGTACGACCACTCCAAGCAACTTTGCACGTGGGAGGCCAAAGAAAGCCGCCCGTGGCCGCGTCACGCTAAGTGATTCTAGCGACACGTTTAGTGGCATGTGGCGTATTCGGTCAAAACTTCGTTCTCCGGCCTCGTTTTTCTCGATGCGGAGTGCCCGAAGTGCTACGGCTGCCTGACCGAAACCCGGCTCCGTGGAGCGTGGTGGAGTCCCGGGCCCTCGGTGGGCGGTTCGCGTGCGGGGGAGGAGGCGGACCGGCGGGGAAGGGGCGCCGTGTGCTTCGGCTGACGGTCGGGCCGCGCGGATTCCCCGCGTGGCAAGGGTTTCCTGATTACTGAGGGTGCGCTCTGTGATCGTTTGGCTACAGTCTATGCCGATCCCTATCGGGCGTTATGCCCAGTTTCACGACTCTTGATGTCGTGCGCGGACGACGTCCGGGCTCGCACCCTTGTCACGTGCGGAAAGGCGGCGGAGGAGGAGAGAGAAACCTGGTGTACCAGGTTGGTAACCGGCGTGGCGCGCGGGCGTCCGCCCTCTCAGATGACGACAGACGGAGGCGGGTGTCCACGAAAACGTGGTGACACCGTAACCCTCAGTTGGCGTGCTCCAGTGCGCGTACCGACCTCCAGCGCCGCGTGAGCCTCTCGCGCAACTCCACCACGCGTCGGCCGTCCCCCGTCGCCAGGGCCTCGATCGCCCCCGCCACCTCCGCCACCGAGTGGTCCTCGCCGAGGTGGTCGTCGCTGAGGAGGTGCGGCAGCCCGCCGTAGTCCAGCTCCAGCAGGGAGTCGGGGTGCGCGGTCAGCGTCAGCCAGTCCGTCAGCTGCTCGGTGGCGGCCGACACCGCGTGCTCGCCGATGTGCTCCCGCAGCACCGCCGCGGTCTGCTCCAGCCGTCTCAGGGCGAGCGAGGTCCGCGTCAGGTACAGCAGGGTCCGGGTGGAGTTCGCCGACAGCACCAGGCACCGCTCCTGGGCCTCGAAGGGCACGAACCAGGGGACCGGCACGGTCCAGTTGCTCGACAGGATCCCCGGCCGCACCAGCGCGCCCGAATCCCGCCACTCGCGGTACTCCTCCTCCGCCCGCTCCGCCTCGTCCACGGGCACGAACGCCGTGCTCACCCCCACCGGCATCGTGCCGGTGAACTCGGTGAAGGCCCGCCACGAGCGCAGCCGGGTCTGCCAGGGGCAGACGTACAGCCGCTCGTTCACCCGGCGCAGGTAGGCGTTGCGGCTCTCCTCCGCCGGAGCCACCACCGGGGGCGTGGCCACCAGGCGGCTCAGGCTCTCGGCGTGCTCCGCCGCCAGCGCGTTGATCCGCCGGGGCCGGTCGGGGGAGGCCGCGTACTCCTCCCAGTAACCGCGGTCGTACGGAGAGAAGGCGTTGATCGGCTGGTAGACGCGGAGATAGGCGGTGTAGGGCAGCACGATCGCATCGTGGCACATATCGTTGTCTGTGGCACTCACCACGGGTAGCCTGTGCGGCCGCCGTTGCGTGCGCTCACCACATCCGTCACACCCGGGTGGCGTAGGCACGACGGGGGCCGACCAGGTACGGTTGTATGTGTACGTAAGCTGGCGCCTGTCGTCAGTCGCGTTTGACGGCCGTCAGCCCGATAGTGCGGGTTTGTAAGTGATCTGGGGTTCGTCGGAACCCAATCGTTGAGGGGGTCGAGCCAATGGGGCGCGGCCGAGCCAAGGCCAAGCAGCAGAAGGTCGCCCGGAAGCTCAAGTACAGCTCCGGCGGGACCGACCTTGAGCGGCTGCGGTCGGAGCTGGGTGTCGCTGAGGACGAGGGGTCTCCCTCCGGGCCGTCGGGTCCGGATGATTCCTACGCGGATTCTCACGACGACCTGGTCGACCGCTACGCGGATCTTGCCGACAAGTACTCGGACTCGGACAAGTAGTACCCGGTGACGCTGTAGTACCCAGCAGTACCGGTAGCCGGCAGGACCGGTGTCCGGTGGGGCTGGTACCCGGCAGACCGAGATTTCCAGGTCGCTCGGACGACAACCGCTGACCTGTGGCGGTCGCGGCTCCCGCACCAGGGAGCCGTAGCGGACAGGTGGATATAGCCGGTGCGAACCACTGCGGTGGTTCGCACCGGCTATGTTCGCGTCCGCTTCTCACGCGCCGCGGTACTCGCCGGTCAGGACGGCCCGTCCCGAACCGGCCGTCACCGTGCCCAGCCGCCAGGCCGGAACGCCCCGGTCGGACAGCACACTCAGGGCGCGTTCGGCGTCGTCCGCCGCGACGATCGCCGCCATGCCCACACCCATGTTGAACGTGGCCTCCATGTCCTCCCGGCCCACGCCGCCCTTGTCGGCCAGGTAGCCGAACACGGGGGCGGGCGCCCAGGTGGAGCGGTCCAGCTCCGCGTCCAGATGGCCGGGCAGGGAGCGCGACAGGTTGGCCGCCAGCCCGCCGCCGGTGATGTGCGCGTAGGCGTGCACCTCCACGGCCGCGGTCAGCGCCACGCAGTCCTTGGCGTACACCCGGGTCGGGGTGAGCAGCACCTCGCCCAGCACCCCGTCCAGCTCCGGCACGTGCGCGAACAGGTCCAGGTCCGCCCGGTCCACGATGCTGCGGACGAGCGAGTAGCCGTTGGAGTGCGGGCCCGAGGAGCCCATCGCGATGACGGCGTCGCCCTCGCGGACCCGGTCCTGGCCCAGGATCGCGTCGCCCTCCACCACGCCGGTGCCCGCACCGGCCAGGTCGTACTCGTCCGGCTCCATGGCGCCCGGGTGCTCGGCGGTCTCCCCGCCGACCAGCGCGCAGCCCGCCTGGTGGCAGCCCTCGGCGATGCCGCCGACGATCTCGGCGATACGCTCGGGCACCACCGCGCCGCAGGCGACGTAGTCGGTCATGAACAGGGGTTCGGCGCCGCTGACCACGAGGTCGTCGACGACCATCGCCACCAGGTCGATGCCGATCGTGTCGTGCCGGTCCATCTGCTGGGCGAGCATCACCTTGGTGCCCACGCCGTCGGTGGAGGTCGCCAGGACCGGGTCCTTGTACTTGTTCGTGTCGAGCCGGAACAGGCCCGCGAAGCCGCTGGCGTCGGTCACCTGCTCGGGCCTGCGGGTGCGCGCCACGTGGCGCTTCATCAGGTCGACGGCGCGCTCGCCGGCGGCGATGTCCACCCCGGCGGCCGCGTACGCGCCCGACGTCCCCGTGCTTTCGGCTGCCACGCCAGTTCTCCTCGTGCTGTGTCGCTTGGTGGTGCGGTCCCCGCCTCCCCTCCCAGGGCACGGCGGAGCCGCCGCGCGGGCCCGTGCGGACCCGGCGGCGGACTACTTGTCGCTGGTGGCCAGCGTCGATCCCTCGGGCGTGCCGCAGGACTTCTCCAGCAGGTACTTGCCCCGGGCGTCGTCGCGCACCTCGATCGGGTACACGCCGTCGAAGCAGGCCCGGCACAGGTCGTCCTTGGGCACCTCCGACGCGGCGATGAGCTCGTCGAGGTCCACGTAGGCCAGGGAGTCGGCGTTGACCGAGGCGGCGATCTCGTCCACGGACATGTTGGCCGCGATGAGCTCGGCGCGCGTGGCGAAGTCGATGCCGTAGTAGCAGGGCCACAGCACGGGCGGGCTGGAGATGCGCACGTGCACCTCGGCGGCGCCCGCGTCGCGCAGCATCCGCACCAGGGCCCGCTGGGTGTTGCCGCGCACGATGGAGTCGTCCACGACCACCAGGCGGCGGCCCTCGATGACGTCGCGCAGCGGGTTGAGCTTGAGCCGGATGCCCAGCTGGCGCAGGGTCTGGCTGGGCTGGATGAAGGTGCGCCCCACGTAGGAGTTCTTCACCAGGCCCTGGGCGAAGGGGATGCCGCTGGCCTCGGCGTAGCCGACCGCGGCGGGCGTGCCGGACTCGGGCACCGGGATGACCAGGTCGGCCTCCACCGGGTGCTCCCTGGCCAGGCGGCGGCCCACCTCCACGCGGGTGGAGTTGACGTTGCGGCCCGCGATGGTGGTGTCGGGGCGGGCCAGGTAGACGTACTCGAACAGGCAGCCCTTGCGGCGGGCGGGCGCGAAGCGCCGCGAGCGGACCCCGCGCTCGTCGATGGTGAGGAGCTCGCCCGGTTCGATCTCGCGCACGACCTTGGCGCCCACGATGTCCAGGGCGGCGGTCTCGCTGGCGACCACCCAGCCGCCCGCGCCGGAGGTCTCGCCCAGGCGGCCCAGCACGAACGGGCGGATGCCCTGGGGATCGCGCGCCGCGTACAGGGTGTCCTCGTCCATGAACACCAGGGAGAAGGCGCCCCTGACCTGCGGGAGCAGTTCGAGGGCGGCGTCCTCCACGGAGCTGCCGCTCCTGGCCCGCTCGGCCAGCAGGTTGGTGAGGACCTCGGTGTCGGTGGTGGCCCCCCGGCGCGTGTCGGGCAGCATCGCCGCCAGTTCCGGGGTGTTGATCAGGTTGCCGTTGTGGCCGAGCGCCAGACCCCCCTCGCGCGCCGTGTAGAAGGTCGGCTGCGCGTTCTCCCACACCGGCGACCCGGTGGTGGAGTAGCGGCAGTGGCCGATCGCGAGGTGGCCGCGCAGGGAGTCCAGGGTCGCCTCGTTGAAGACCTGGGAGACGAGTCCCATGTCCTTGTAGACGACGATCCGTTCCCCGTCGCTCAACGCTATGCCCGCGGACTCCTGACCGCGGTGTTGCAGAGCGTAGAGGCCGAAGTAGGTGAGCTTGCTGACTTCTTCGCCGGGCGCCCAGACCCCGAAGACACCGCAGGCGTCCTGCGGGCCGCGTTCGAGCGGATCGAGATCCATGGTGAGCCGGCCGTCGGAGTACGACACACCCACAGCTTAGTGCCTGGCCGTCGGCCGGGCACCACCCGGGGGAGGTACCGGCCACAGGGGCAGGTGTCCGGACAGGTCGGAGCGCACGCCGCTGGCCCGCACGAGGTGCTCCGACACCGCCTGTTCCCAGGGGGTGCGGCCGGTGGCCACGCGCAGCCAGGTGAGAGGGTCGGTCTCGACGACGCCGGGCGGGGTGCCGCGGGTGTGGCGGGGCCCCTCAATGGCCTGCACGGCGCCGTACGGCGGTACGCGCACCTCCAGGCTGTGACCGGGAGCACGGTCCGCGAGCACCGCCAGGGTGCCCCGCACCGCGGCCTTGAGGGCCGCGCGCACGGGCTCCCCGGCGCGCAGCACGGCCTCGGCGCAGGCGGCGACGGCGGCCTCGTCGTCCCCCTCGAAGGGGGGCTCTCCCAGTTCGGAGAGCTGCTGGTCCAGGGACTCGCGGAGGCGCCGCACGGCGCTCGCGCTCAGGGCGGAAGGCATGGAGGTGAGCCTACGGGCCCCGATCCGCGGTGTGGCCGGGTGATCGGCCCGATGAACGGATGGGGTACTTGTTATTGCGGCCAAATAGACCGAAGGTGGACATCGAAGAACTCCGGTGGAGCTGTCCACCGGTCTCCGCTCGATTGGGTGATTCCTGTCTCAGCGCGACGCTGGCCAGCAGGAGCGGGACACGGTAGCGTCCCGAACCGTCCCGGTGTTGTCGAGATTGGGAGGATTGCGATGGACCCCGCGCCCCCAGGGTGTTCCACGCTGAGGCACCGTCGGATGAATAAGCGGTGACTAAGTCCGTGCCAGCCCAACCCCTCGGCGCCGGACCGGCGCCGCCCAGCCCGGCCGCGCCGGACCAACTGGCCGACGCGCTTAACATCCACCAAGGAACACCACCGCACCATCGGGAGAACGACGTGCGCCTGCGCTTGCGCCCGCGTGATGACAGTTACTACGAGATGTTCACCGACTCGGCGAACAACCTGGTCATCGCGGCTCGCCTGCTGGTGGAGCTGATGAGTGACGGAGCCGACCGCGAGGCCATCACCGAGAAGATGCGCGCCTGCGAGCACGCGGGTGACGACGCCACCCACGCGATCATGCGACGCCTCAACAAGAGCTCGGGGACACCCATCCACCGGGAGGACATCTACCGTCTGGCCTCCAACCTGGACGATGTGATGGATTCCATGGAGGCCGCCGTCGACCTCATCGGCCTGTACGGCCTGGAGCGCCTCCCCAAGGGCATCATCGACCAGATCGAGGTGCTGGAGCGCGCCGCCGAGCTGACCGCCGAGGCGATGCCCCGCCTGCGCACGCTGGAGGACCTGACCCGGTACTGGATCGAGATCAACCAGTTGGAGAACCAGGCCGACCGCATCTACCGCAAGCTCCTGGCCCGCCTGTTCAGCGGGGAGTACGACGCCCTGACGGTCCTCAAGCTCAAGGACGTCATCGAGGAGCTGGAGACCGCCGCGGACGCGTTCGAGCACGTCGCGAACACGGTGGAGACCATCGTCGTCAAGAACGGCTGAGGCTTCCCGGGCCCTCCTGCGGCGGGCGCGGGCGTGCCCCCTCGCACGCCGGAGCCGCCAGGGGCCGCTGGAGCGTCCCGTCGCCCCGCTCGGCCGCCGCGCGCACCCCTCGTCCCGGCCGGGGCCGGGGGGACGGGTTCACAGGCCGCTGACGGCCCGGTTCGGGACGGTGCGCCGGGACAGCAGCCCGGCGAGGTGGTCGAAGAATCCGTCGGCGTCGATCTCCTCGATCACCGTCGCGTTCGCCTCCAGCCCGTGCACGCCCCAGGACATGGCCGAGTAGCCGCGGGTCAGCTCCCCGGCGGTCTCCACGTCCACGTGGTAGCGCGCGGAGCGGCGCACCAGTTCCGGATGGAGCAGCACCGCGGCGGTCAGGGAGTCGGGGTGGGTGGTGCCGTCGATGCCCACGCTGCGGTCGAACTCCAGCGTCGCCGCGCACACGCGCCCGAAGAAGTCCGACAGCGGGGTGCCGAGGGCGGCGAGGGCGTCCAGCCGCTCCTGGCCGAACACCGCCTGGCGCAGCGTCAGCGGGTCCCAGGGGACCACGGTGATCTCGAAGCCCGCCGCGAACACGGCCTTGGCCGACTCCGGGTCCACGTAGAAGTTGAACTCCGCGGCGGCGGTGATGTTGCCGCGGCCGTTGTTGGACCCGCCCATGACGTAGAGGGCGCCGACGTTGCGGGCGAAGTCGGGGTCCTTGGCGGCCGCCATCGCGATGTTGGTCAGCGGCCCGATCGCCACGATCGACAGTTCGCCGGGGTTCTCCGCGGCCAGCCGGACGAGGGCGTCCGCCGCGTGCTCGCGCTCGGTCTCCAGCCCGGAGACGTCCATGGACAGGCCCCCCGTCCCGTCGCCGTGCACGTTCTCCGCGCTCACCCACGGGCGCACGAGCGGACGGCGGCAGCCCAGGTGCACGGGCACCTCGCCCAGGCGACCGGCCACGCTGAGGGTCAGGAAGGCGTTGCGCACCTGCTGGTCGAAGCCGACGTTCCCCGCGACCATGGTGATGGCCCGCAGGTCCGCCCCGGGGTCCAGCAGCCCGATGAGGAGGGCCACGCAGTCGTCCTGCGCGGTGTCGGTGTCGATCACCAGCGGTGTGGTCACGCCTGTCCTCGTGTTCTCTCGTCCGCGCGGGTCTCCCGCGGTCACTCGCTCACCGGTCGTCCCTGGTCGGGAGGGGTGTCAGCAAGCGGCTTAGCCGAAGCGACCACCCGATCACCGGTCGTCCCTGGTCGGGAGGCGTTCGGGTGACGGGTTAGCCGAACCGACCACCCCATCACCGGTCGCCCCTGGGCGGAGGGGCTGCTAACAGCGGCTTAGCCGAAGCGACCGGTGATATAGTTCTCGGTCTCCTTCTTCTCCGGCCGGGTGAACATCTGGTTCGTCTCGCCCATCTCGATGAGCTTGCCCGGCTTGCCCGGAGCCGACAGGTTGAAGAACGCCGTCCGGTCGGACACACGCGCGGCCTGCTGCATGTTGTGCGTCACGATGACGATCGTGTAGTTCTCCTTGAGCTGGTGGATGAGGTCCTCGATCGCCAGGGTCGAGATCGGGTCCAGCGCCGAGCACGGCTCGTCCATCAGCAGCACCGACGGCTTGACCGCGGTGGCGCGGGCGATGCACAGCCGCTGCTGCTGGCCGCCGGAGAGGCCCGAACCGGGCTTGTTCAGCCGGTCCTTGACCTCCTCCCACAGGTTCGCGCCGCGCAGCGAACCCTCCACCAGCTCGTCCGCCTCGGACTTGCTCATCCGCCGGTTGTTGAGGCGGGCGCCGGCGATGACGTTGTCGTAGATCGACATCGTCGGGAACGGGTTGGCCTTCTGGAAGACCATCCCGACCTCGCTGCGCACCATGACCGGGTCCACGTCGGGCCCGTAGATGTCCAGGTCGTCCAGGAGCACCTTGCCCTGCACGCGGGCTCCCGGGGTCACCTCGTGCATCCGGTTGAGGGTCCGCAGGAAGGTGGACTTGCCGCAGCCCGACGATCCGATGAACGCCGTCACCGACCGCGGCTCGATGGTCATCGACACGTCCTCCACGGCCTTGAAGTCGCCGTAGTAGACGTGGAGACCGGAGACGTCGATACGTTTCGCCACTGGAAGTTCCTCGTGAATCTGCTCCGCGCGCGGGGCGTGGGCGGTGGGTGTAGGGGTCAACGGGCCTTCGGCGCGAACAGGCGGCCGATCATGCGGGCCAGGAAGAACAGCAGCATCACCACCAGGATCAGGGTCAGCGCCGCCGCCCAGGCCCTCTCGTAGTTGACGGCGCCGCCCATGCGGACCTGCGAGTAGATGAACACCGGGAGGTTCATCATCTGTCCGTCGAACAGGTTCCAGTTGATCGACACCGCGGACGACCCCGTGGTGAGGATCAGGGGTGCCGTCTCCCCGATAACGCGGGCGATGGCGAGCATGATTCCTGTCGTCAGACCGGCCGCGGAGGTGGGCAGCACCACCTTGGTGATCGTGCGCCACTTGGGCACCCCCAGGGCGTAGGAGGCCTCGCGCAGGTCCTGCGGCACCAGCCGCAGCATCTCCTCGCTGGAGCGCACCACGACCGGGATCATCAGCACCGCCAGCGCGATCGCGCCCGCCGCGCCGTTGGTCCGGCCCGGGCCGAACAGGATCATCCACAGCGCCACCACGAACAGTCCGGCGACGATCGACGGGATGCCCGTCATGACGTCGACGAAGAACACGATGATCCGCTTCATGCGGCCCTCGGCGTACTCCACGAGGTACACGGCGGTCATCACGCCGATGGGCACCGAGATGAGCGTGGCCATGCCGGTGATCGCCAGGGTGCCCACGATCGCGTGGTAGACGCCGCCCGCGTCCATGCTCGGCAGGACGCCGTTCATGGACACCGTGAGGAAGTAGGCGTCGAACCGGACGACGCCGTTGCGCAGCACCGTCCACAGCACCGACACCAGCGGCAGCATCGCCAGCAGGAAGCACAGGTAGACCAGCGAGGTGACCAGGCGGTCCTTGGCCTTGCGGCCGCCCTCGACGCGGGCGGAGGCCGTCACGATGATCACCACGTACGCGGCGGCGGTGAGCAGGCCCCACAGCAGGAACCCGAAGGACGAGAAGGCCAGCAGGATCCCGGCCACCACGGCGGCGGAGGACGCCAGCAGGGCGGCGGGGAAGTGCTGCGGCAGGGAACCGCGGCGCAGGTCGGTCGCGCTGGAGCCCGCCTCGGGGCCGGGAGGCTGGGTGGTCGTCGTGTCCATCAAGACTCCTTGCTCCCCCGGGTCACGACGTAGCGCGCGCCCATGTTGACGACGAGGGTGATCGCGAACAGGACCAGCCCGGCGGCGATCAGCGCGGAGACGCCGTACCCGGTGGCCTCGGGGTACTGGAGGGCGATGTGCGCGGCGATGGTCTGGTTGCCGCTCTGCAACAGGTTCCAGGAGACGATGAGGGAGGGGGACAGGATCATCGCGACGGCCATCGTCTCGCCCAGGGCGCGGCCCAGGCCGAGCATGGCGCCGCCCACCACGCCGGACCTGCCGAAGGGCAGCACGGCCAGGCGGATCATCTCCCAGCGGGTGGCGCCCATGGCCAGGGCGGCCTCACGGTGGCCCTGCGGGGTCTGGCGGAACACGTCGCGCGCCATCGCGGTGATGATCGGCAGGATCATGACGGCCAGCACCACGCCCGCGGTGAGGATGGTGCGGGCCGAGGTGGAGGCGGGGCCCTGGAACAGCGGGATCCAGCCCAGGTAGCGCGTCAGCGCCTGGTACACGGGGACCAGCTCCGGGGCGAGGAAGCCGATGCCCCACAGGCCGTAGACGACGCTGGGGATGGCGGCCAGCAGGTCCACCAGGTAGCCGAGTACCGAGGCGAGCTTGCGCGGCGCGTAGAAGACGATGAACAGCGCGATCCCGATCGCCACCGGAGTGGCCAGCAGCAGCGCGATGGCCGCGGCCAGGACCGTGCCGAACGCCAGGGCGGCGACACCGAAGGCGGGTTCCTCGCGGACGTTGGGGTCCCACTCCGTGCTGGTGAGGAAGTTCGCCGTGTTCGCGGTCAGGGACGGCCAGGCCTGCACGAGCAGGAAGGCGGCGACACCGGCGAGGATCAGCAGGATCAGGATGCCCGAGCCTCGGGCGAGCCCGGCGAAGGCGACGTCGCCGATCCGGCGCTTGCCCGTGGGCGGCGGTGCCGCTTCGGGGGCGTCCGTGGTCGTCATGGATTGGCTCCGGTTCGGAAGGTTTCGGGGCGGGTCGCCCGGATGGTGCGGTGCGTTCCGTGCACCTTCTGCGTGCCTGGTCTGTTCCCTGCGACGCGTGGTTCTCCCACCGGTCGGGGGATGTCTCCCCGCCGGGGGCCGCTCCGCGTCCCGTGCTGGGGCGATCGCCGGTCACCGTGCCACGGTCCGTGGTGGAGGGTGGCCGTGCTGCGCCGAATGTGAAGGTAGGTGCAACAGGTGACGAGTTGTCCCAAACAAGATGAACGGAAGATGAACGCGGTGTCGCACCCCCGTGGCGGTCCGGGGATTGCCCGGTGAATGTGACAGGTCACACGTTCGGGCGGGGGGCGCCGTCCCTCGGCGGCGCGTACATCACGTCGGTGTCCCACATGGCGAATCCGAGCGACTCGTACAGCCGCACCGCCGCCTCGTTGTCGCCGTCCACGTACAGGTGGACCCACGGCAGGCCGGCGTCGCGCAGGTGCCGCAGACCCGCCAGGGTCAGGGCCCGGCCGAGGCCGCTGCCCTGCCACTCGGGGTCCACGCCCACCACGTAGACCTCGCCCACCGGCTCGCCGTCGGTGAGCCCGGCGCCGTCGGCGTGGGTCTTGGTCCAGTGGAACGCGGCCACCCCGCCGTCCTTGGCGGTGGCCAGGAAGAAGCCGTCCGGGTCGAACCAGTCCTCCACCTCGCGCTGGAGCAGGTCGTCCAGGGTGAGCTGGCCCTGCTCGGGGTGGTCGGCGAACGCCCGCGCGTTGGCGGCCAGCCACGCCTGCTCGTCCTGGCCCACGACGAAGGGGCGCAGCCGGACCCGTTCGGCCACCTCGGGCCGCAGCTCGGGCTCGGGCAGTTCGGGAGCCTCCCAGGGGCCGCCCGGCTCGTCCCCGGTGATGTCGCGCAGCGGCATCCGCATCTTGTGGAGTTCGCGGACGGCGGTCCAGCCGTCCTCCCGGGCCACCGACACCGCCTGCGGGGTGCGCCCGTGCGCCCACACGCGGACCCCGTCCGGTCCGGCGTCCCGGTCCACCGAGTGCAGCAGGGCGGTTCCGTGTCCGCGGCCGCGGTGGTCGGGGTGGACGACGACCTCTCCGGAGTCGGGCTCGTCCGCGACGCGCTCCACGAACGCGAAGCCGACCGCGCGCCCGTCCTCCAGGGCCAGGTGGAAGCGGCTGCTCCCCGAGGGGGCGCCGTGTCTGACGCGCAGCAGGGTGTGCTCCGACAGGGGCGCGACGCCGTCGGCCGCGCGCGCGGCCTCGGCGAGCGTCAGCACCTGTTCGGCCAGGGTCCGGTCCAGATCATCGGTGACTAGCGGGGTGTCCATGGACCGAAAGCCTACGACGGGGCGGGCGCAAGACTTCTGTCAGCCACGGCCGGTGGGGTGTTTGTCCTGGTAGCCACCCCGTTCCGCGCGTCGCGGCGGCGCCGTTCCCCGGTGGCCGCGCCACCGGGGAACGACGCCGGGACGTCCTACTTCCTGCGGCGACGGCCCTGGTAGCCGCCGCCGACGCGCACGCGCCGCACCGGTGCGAGCGGGGCCGCGAGCAGCAGCGCGAGGAGGAACGCGGCGAGCAGCACGGCCGGGGCCATGTTCGGCCCCAGGTCGCTGTGGTCGGCGGCCACCTCGGTCTCGTCGAGTTCGCCGTCCTGCGCGCCGGGGGTCACCGTCGGCAGCTCGGCGAGGTTCTCCGCGCCGGGCACGACCCCGGGCAGGGCGGCCTCGTCGCTGGGCAGGTCCGGGAAGCTGTCGCGGGTGGTGGGCACGTCGCTGGTGGGCACGTCGTTCACACGGCCGGGGGAGCGGGGCGAGTCGCCGGAGCCGCCGGACCGGCCGCCGCCCGAACCGCCCGAGCCGCCGCCGGAGGCCCCCTCGCGGTCGTCGTCACCGGTGGGGGTGGGACGGGGCGTGTCGGAGGGGCTCGTGGTCTCGTCCGGGCCCTCGCTCGGCTCCTCTTCGGGCTCCTCGGTCTCCGGGGGCGTGCTGGGCTCCGGCGGAGTGCTCGGCTCGGGCTTGGCGATCGAGACCGTCCACGTGCCGGTGGCGACGCTGTGCGTCTCCGAGGCGTTCAGCCCCGCGCACGCGACGCCCTCCCGGGCGAGCGCGTAGGTGAGGGTGGCCACGACCTCGGCGGGCACGCGGGTCGCGCCGACGACCTGTCCGGCGGACGCGGCATCGCCCGGGGCGACCTCCCGGGGTTCGAACCCCTCGACGTCGAACCCCCCGGTGTTGACGTCCATTTCGAGCAGGCAGACGCTGACCTCGCCGGTGTTGGTCGCGGTGAGGGGGTTGGCCGGGACGGAGCTGCCCAGCTCCGCCTCGTCGGAGTCCCGCTCGAAGGCGACCACGGCCGACGGGGCGGGCTCCGGGTCGGAGGGGGTCGAGGACGGGTCCGACGGGGAGGCGGACGCGGAGGGGCTCGGCTCGGCGTGGGCCGGGGACATGACGGCGACCAGGCTGGAGCCGACGAAGACGGCGCCCAGGGCGATGGCCGTGCGGCGGCGCCCGGGGGGCAGCGGGGGTCTCGCGGCGTTCGTGGGCATCGGGGCGTTCTCCTCCTCGCGGATGGCGCGCCAAGGCAGCTTCTGCGCACCCGCTCGCGGGGAGTTTCGCCGCGCCTGACGTCCCGGCGTGGGGGTGCCCACACGATCTTAGGACCTGGGGCCGTCGAACACGAGTGTTCGGCCACCCGTTCTCACACCGTTCGCCCGCGGGACGGCCGGGTCCGGGGGCGCGGTCGACGAATTCGGGACGGCCGGGTCCCGGGGTGTCCGGAAACGACTCCGGGGCGCCCGTGCGGGCGCCCCGGGGTGGTCCTCGGGCGGAGGGAGGCGGCTCGCCCGGTCCGTCAGGTCGCGCTGGGCTCGGCGGAGCGCGCGGCGGGAGGTGCGTCGACCCCCTCCGGCACGGCCGGGGACGCCTTGGCGACCGGGTCGGGCACGAAGCGGTAGCCCACGTTGCGCACCGTGCCGATCAGCGACTCATACTCCGAGCCCAGCTTGGCGCGCAGGCGCCGCACGTGGACGTCGATGGTGCGGGTCCCGCCGAAGTAGTCGTAGCCCCACACCTCCTGGAGCAGTTGCGCCCGGGTGAACACCCGGCCGGGGTGCTGCGCCAGGAACTTGAGCAGTTCGAACTCCTTGAAGGTCAGGTCGAGGATGCGGCCGCGCAGCCGCGCGATGTAGGTGGCCTCGTCGATGACGAGATCGCCCCTGCGGATCTCGTCGGGGTCGTCCGTCCCGGCCTCGGCCGATCCCACGGCCAGCCGCAGGCGGGCCTCGACCTCCGCGGGACCGGCGGTGGACAGGATGAAGTCGTTCACCTGCCAGTCGGGGGTCAGCGCCGCGACGCCGCCCTCGGTCAGGATCACCATCAGCGGGCAGTCCAGGCCCGTGGTGTCGAGCAGGCGGCAGAAGTTGCGGGCCGCGGCGAGGTCGGTCCGCGCGTCCACCAGGATGGCGTCGACCGGCGCGCCGGAGCCGCCGCCCGCGTTCGACGCCAGCAGGGCCCCCGCCTCCGCCGGCGCCACCCGCACCGAGTGCAGAAGGAGACCGAGGGCGGGAAGTACGTGGTCGGACGGTTCGTTCGAGTTCGTCAACAGCAGCAGATGGCTCATGCGTCTCTTCTCGTCACCCCGCTCTGTGCGGGCGATCGAAGGCGCCATTGCCCCCGGTGAAGATGTCCAATTCGTCGCCTCCGAGCAACACCAAGGATAATCAACGGATGGCGAAGTGCACTATCAGGTACTGGGCAGCGGCCAAGGAGGCCGCCGGAACCGCCGAGGAAACGGTCGGGGCCGCCACGCTCGCGGAGGCCCTGGAGGCGGCGTGTCGGCTGCACCCGGACGACCGCTTCCAGCGCGTACTCGGATCCTCCTCGCTTCTGGTCGACGAGCGCCCGGTCGGGCGCAGAGCGCACGGTGACGTACCGGTCGCGGACGGCACTGTGATCGAGGTCCTACCGCCCTTCGCGGGCGGCTGAGGGGCCGCAAGGCTCCGGAAACAGGAGGGGAACATGGCGGAAACACCCCGGTGGGCGGGCCAGGCGCGCGTGGTGATGCTCGGCAAGCCGGGATGCCACCTGTGCGAGGAGGCCTGGGGGGTCATCGAGCGGGTCACGGACGAACTCGGCGCGAGCCGGGCGGTGCGGCAGCTCGACGAGGTCGGCGCGGACGAGCGCGAGGAGTACTGGGACAAGATCCCGGTGACGTTCGTGGACGGGCGGCGCCACGACTTCTGGAGGGTGGGGGAGGAGCGGCTGCGCTCCGCCCTGGGCGGCTGAAGGGTTTCGGGCGGTTCTCCGGGGGCCGCGCCGCCGACGGGCCGGGCGACGGGAGAGAACGTTTCCGATTGCTCTCGGGGAGCGGCTCCGCCGGAGAGCTGAGTAAGTCCGAAAACTACAGCTGTGCCCACAAATATGCACATATGACGTTCTTTGGTTGTCCCGAATTGCCGACGTGCGCGCCGGAGGTTTCCACGGGGGTGCCGAGTCCCTTACCGGTGGGAACTTATGAGCCCGCCGTCACAGCGGGCCCCACTTTGTGCGTGCTTTCACAAGCGCGTAATCTAGGTACTCCAAGACACGCCTGAGGAGTGCGGCGGCGGCAGCCCGTCCGCTCCGCACACCGACCCCGGCGGCCCGCCTCCCGCCCGGACCGCCTCCGCGCCCGCCCGCCGACCAGGAGCGCCCGCCTGTGACCAGTCGTCCACCACGGCCCCGGGAGAGGGGCATCCCGGAGGCCACCGTGGCCCGGCTCCCCGTCTACCTGCGGGCCCTCCAGACCCTCCAGGACCGCGGCACCCTCACCGTCTCCTCCGAGGACCTCGCCTCCGCCGCCGGTGTGAACTCCGCCAAGCTGCGCAAGGATCTCTCCCACCTCGGGTCCTACGGGACGCGTGGCGTGGGTTACGAGGTGGAGTACCTCGTCTACCAGATCTCGCGTGAGCTTGGTCTCACCCAGGACTGGGCCGTGGCCATCGCCGGGATAGGCAACCTGGGCCGCGCACTGGCCAACTACGGGGGGTTCGGGACCCGCGGGTTCCGCATCGCGGCGCTGCTCGACGCGGACCCGGCGATGGTGGGGCAGAGTGTCGCCTCCCTGGACGTGAGGCATATTGACAACCTGGAGGAGGTTGTCCGTTCAGAGAGGGTTTCCATCGGCGTCATCACGACGCCGGCGGTCTCCGCGCAGGGCGTGGCGACGCGCTTCGTCGAGGCGGGGGTGGCCAGCATCCTCAACTTCGCGCCGGTCGTACTCAATGTGCCGGACGGAGTCGATGTGCGTAAGGTCGACTTGTCTATCGAACTCCAGATCCTCGCCTTCCACGCGCAGCGCAGGGCCGACGGCGACGGCTACGGCGCGGAACGCGCGGGACTGGAACTGACGTGACGTGAGGGATGGGCGATCCGGGCCGTGAGGCCCGCATGAGCGGTGGGCGATGAGCGAGCGTGCGCCGCGCCTCCGGCGGTCTGGCCGCCGCCGGGGCATACGAAGACGCTGTGTGGTGCCTGCATAGGAGTAGTGCGGATGAGTGTCCTGGCCGTGGGGTTGAGCCATCGGAGTTCGCCGGTGGCGCTCCTCGAACGTGTCGCGCTGAACGGGGAGACCCGCGCCAACGCGGTCGCCGAGATGGTCGGCTCCGAGCCCGTCAACGAGGTCATGGTGGTCTCCACCTGCAACCGCACCGAGGTCTACGCCGACGTCTCGGCCTTCCACGGCGGCGTCTCGGCCATCACCGAACTCCTCTCCTGGCACACCGGGGTCGCCCTCGGCGAGCTCTCCGAGCACCTCTACGTCCACTACGAGGACCGCGCGGTCCAGCACCTGTTCTCCGTCACCTGCGGGCTCGACTCCATGGTCCTCGGCGAGGGCCAGATCCTCGGCCAGGTGCGCGACGCCCTCAAGGAGGGCCAGGAGACCGGTTCCGTCGGCCGCGTCCTCAACGACCTCGGCCAGCGCGCCCTGCGCGTGGGCAAGCGCGCCCACACCGAGACCCACCTCGACCACGCGGGCGCCGACATGGTCAGCTTCGGCCTCACCGTCGCCTCCGGCGGACTCGGACTCGGCCCGACCGGCGCGCCCCAGACCACCGCCCTCCAGACCGCCCAGACCGTGGACTCGCTGCCCCCCGCGGGCTGCCCCATGTCCGCGGTCCCGGGCGACACCGCCGACGCGCCCGGGCTCGCCCGGCCCGCGCACGGCCCCCTCACGGGCGTGCGCGCCCTCGTCCTCGGCGCCGGTTCCATGAGCGCCCTGTCCGCCAACACCGTCTCCCGCCAGGGCGCCGAGGCGGTCGTCGTGGCCAACCGCACCTTCGATCGGGCCGCGCGCCTGGCCGAGTGCCTCACCGAGGCCTACGACACCGTCGACGCCCGCGCCGTTCCCTTCGCCGACGCCGCCGCGGCCCTGGCCGAGGTGGACCTCGTCATCTCCTGCACCGGGGCCCAGGGCCTGGTCCTGACCGCCGAGGCCGTGGCCGCCGCCACCGCCGGGCGGACGCGGCCCCTGGTCTTCCTCGACCTCGCGCTGCCCCGCGACATCGACCCGGCCGTGCGCGAGCTGCCCGGCGTGCGCCTGGTCGACATCGAGGACCTGCGCCAGGCCGCCGCCAGCGCGCCCGGCGCCGACACCGGCCGCGACAGCGCCCTCACCCTCGTGCGCGGCATCGTCGACGAGGAGGTCACCGAGTTCCGCGCGGTCCGCCGCGCCCACCAGGTGACCCCCACCGTCGTCGCCCTGCGCGCCCAGGCCAGGGACGTGGTGGACGCCGAGCTGTCGCGCCTGCACGGCCGCCTGCCCGCCGACCTCGACGACCGCACGCGCGAGGAGATCAGCCGCGCCATGCGCCGCGTCGCCGACAAGCTCCTGCACAGACCGACCGTGCGCGTCAAGGAACTGGCCGCCGCACCGGACGGGGAGTCCTACGAGGCGGCCCTGAGAGAACTCTTCGCACTCGACCCCGGAAGCCCCGAGGCGCTCACCGCCCCCGAGGGCACCGCCACCGCGGCACGGACCGCACAGGAGAAGTCATGACCGGCACGCCCTCCCACGGCACGACCGCCGACGGAGCACCTGACCACGGCGCCCCGGCCAGGCTCGGCACCCGCCGCAGCACCATGGCCACCAGCCAGTCGCGCATGGTCGCCGACGCCATCACCGCACGCACCGGCAGGGTGATCGAGCTGGAGCTGATCACCAGCTTCGGCGACGTCACCAAGGCGCACCTGACCCAGCTCGGCGGCACCGGCGTGTTCGTCAACGCGCTGCGCGACGAGCTCCACGCGGGCACCGTGGACTTCGCCGTCCACTCGCTCAAGGACCTGCCCACCACGCCCGCCGAGGGGCTCGTGCTGGCCGCCATCCCCGAGCGCGACGACCCGCGCGACGCCCTGTGCGCGCGCGACGGGCTCAAGTTCGCCGACCTGCCCGCGGGGGCCAGGGTCGGCACCGGCTCCCCGCGCCGGGTCGCCCAGCTCGCCGCGCTGCGCCCGGACCTGGTCTACGTCCCCATCCGCGGCAACGCCGAGACCCGCCTGGGCAAGGTCGCCTCCGGAGAGCTGGACGCCGTCGTCCTGGCCTACGCCGGACTCGGCCGCGTGGGCCGCACCGACGACGTCACCGAGGTCTTCGAGCCCGAGCAGATGCTGCCCGCGCCCGGCCAGGGCGCCCTCGCCGTCGAGTGCCCCGCCGAGCGCCTCGACGGCGACCTCGCCTACCTGACCTCGGTCGACCACCCGGCCACCCGCGCCGAGGTCGTCGCCGAACGCACCGTGCTCGCCGAGCTGGAGGCCGGTTGCGCCGCCCCGGTCGGCGCCTACGCCCAGTACGACGCCGAGGCAGGCTGCCTGCGCCTGCGCGCCGCCGTGGTCGCCACCGACGGGTCCGAGGCCGTGCGCCGCGAGCGCGCCGCCGACCTCGCCTCGCCCGGGGACCTGGCCGCCGCCACCGCGCTCGGCCGGGACCTGGCCCGCCAGATGATCGCCGAGGGCGCCGACCGCATCGTGGCCGAGGCCTTCGCCGAGAGGGACACGCCCTAAGCAGGAGCAGCCGGCGGGCCTCCTCGGCCTGGGCCCGCCGTACCGCCGCCCCCGGCGCCGCACACCGGGGCGCGGCGACCCACACAGAGGAGCCAGTACGTGAACGCCAACGCCAACCCCCAGCCGGAGGAGCCGCGCGCCGCAGCGCGGGCCGGGCACGTCGCCCTGGTCGGTTCCGGTCCGGGCGGCGCCGACCTGCTCACCCTGCGCGGCGCCGAGCTGCTGAGCCACGCCGACGTGGTCATCACCCTGCGCGAGCCCGCCGCGGAGGAGCTCTCGGGCTTTCGCGCCGAACTCCTCTCCCACTGCTCCGAGGACGTCTCCGTGATCGAGGCGGGCGAGTGCGGCGGCGACGTCAACGCCCTGGCGGTGGCGCGCGCCCGCGACGGGCAGCGGGTGGTCCGCCTCTACTCCGGCGACCCGTTCTTCGGCTGCCGCGGCGCCGAACTGGTCTCCGCCTGCCACGAGGCCGGGGTCGAGGTCGAGGTCGCCCCCGGCGTCTCCGCGATCACCTCCGTGCCGACCTTCGCGGGCGTGCCGCTGCTGGACGCGGACAGCCCCGAGGTGCGCGTGCTCAACGCCCGCGCGCACGGCGGGGGAGGGGTCGACTGGCACGAGGCCGCCGCCAGCGGCGCCACCCTGGTCGTCATGGGCGGCGACGCTCCCGCCGACGAGCCGGTGGAGCACCAGGGGCCCGGCTTCGACGTGCTGTGCAAGACCCTCATCGCCGGAGGGCGGCCCGCCACCACCCCCGTCGCGGTCGTGCGCGCGGGCGGCACCACCCGCCAGACCACGGTCTCCTCCACCCTGGGGCGGCTCGTCGCCGACCTCAAGGCCAAGGACGCCAAGGGCCACCACGTCACCGCGCCCGCGCTGATGGTCGTCGGCCCCGCCGCGGGCCGCCACTCCGAGCTGTCCTGGTACGAGAGCCGCCCGCTGTTCGGCTGGCGCGTCCTGGTGCCCCGCACCAAGGAGCAGGCCGCCGCCCTGTCCGACCAGCTGCGCGGTTACGGCGCGGTGCCCGAGGAGGTGCCGACCATCTCCGTGGAGCCGCCGCGCACCCCGCAGCAGATGGAGCGCGCCGTCCGCGGCCTGGTCACCGGCCGCTACCAGTGGGTGGCCTTCACCTCCGTCAACGCGGTCCGCGCCATCCGGGAGCGCCTGGAGTCCTACGGCCTGGACGCGCGCGCGTTCGCCGGGGTCAAGGTCGCCGTCGTCGGCGAGGCCACCGCGCGCGCCGTGCGCGAGTTCGGCATCCAGCCCGACCTGGCCCCGCCCGAGGAGGAGCAGTCCAGCTCGGGCCTGGTCTCGGTGTGGCCGCCCTACGACGCCGAGATCGACCCGATCGAGCGGGTCCTGCTGCCGCGCGCCGACATCGCCACCGAGACCCTGTCCGCCGGACTGGACAAGCTCGGCTGGGAGGTCGACGACGTCACCGCCTACCGCACCGTGCGCGCCGCGCCCCCGCCCGCGCCCGTCCGCGAGGCGATCAAGGGCGGCGGCTTCGACGCGGTGCTGTTCACGTCCTCCTCCACGGTGCGCAACCTGGTGGGGATCGCGGGCAAGCCGCACAACACCACCGCCATCGCCGTCATCGGCCCCGAGACGGAGAAGACCGCGATCGAGTTCGGCCTGCGCGTCGACGTCGTGGCGCCCAAAGCCTCCGTTTCCGCCCTCGCGCAGGCCCTTTCGGAGTACGGTGCCGAGAAGAGGCGCGAGGCGGTCGAGGCGGGCAAGCCCGTCCTCAAGCCCAGTCAGAAGAGGCGCGGTCGCCGCCGCAAGCTCTGAGAGACCACACCGCCACCGACGCACGAACCTTTCCCGGGAGTCCCGTGATGAACGCCTCCAGCAACGACGCCGCCTTCCCCGCGGTCCGGCCGCGCCGCCTGCGCCGCGGTCCGGCGCTGCGCCGCCTGGTCGCCGAGACCCGGGTCCGCCCCGAGAACCTCGTCCTGCCGATGTTCGTCAAGGAGGGCATCACCGAGCCGGTGGCCGTCTCCTCGATGCCCGGCCAGGTGCAGCACACGCGTGAGAGCCTGCGCAAGGCGGCCCACGAGGCGGCCGCCGCCGGGGTCGGCGGGCTGATGCTGTTCGGCATCCCCGCGCACAAGGACGCGCACGGCTCGGCCGCCGACGACCCCGAGGGGATCGTCCAGGCCGCCCTGCGCGACCTGTCCGCCGAGGTCGGCGACGACCTCGTGGTGATGGCCGACCTGTGCCTGTGCGAGTACACCGACCACGGCCACTGCGGCCCGCTGGAGGTGGACGGGCACGTCGACAACGACCTCACCCTGGAGCGGTACGCGTCCGTGGCCGCCGCCCAGGCCGAGGCGGGCGCCGCCGTGGTGGCGCCCAGCGGCATGATGGACGGCCAGGTCGCGGCGATCCGCGCCGGGCTGGACCGCACCGGGCACCAGCAGGTGCCCATCCTGGCCTACGCCGCCAAGTACGCGTCGGCGTTCTACGGCCCCTTCCGCGAGGCCGCGGAGGGCGCGCCGCAGTTCGGCGACCGCTCCGGCTACCAGCAGGACCCCGCCAACGCGCGCGAGGCGCTGCGTGAGGTGGCCCTGGACGTCGCCGAGGGCGCGGACATGGTGATGGTCAAACCCGGCCTGGCCTACCTCGACATCGTGGCCAAGGTGGCCGAGGTCTCCCCGGTACCCGTGTCGGCCTACCAGGTCAGCGGCGAGTACGCGATGATCGAGGCGGCCGCGGAGCGGGGCTGGATCGACCGCGAGCGGGCCATCGTGGAGACACTGACCTCCTACCGCAGGGCAGGGGCCGAGCAGATCCTCACCTACTGGGCGACCGAGGCCGCCCGCCTGCTGCGGTAGCGCGACCAGGCCCCTCGCCCCGGTCGCGGTCTCCGGGCGCCGGGCCTCCCGAAGGCGAGGCCGCGCCTGGAACACGAGCGAACACCGGGGAGGCTCCATGGCCGAGGTTCTGTACCGACGTAAGCGCCGCCATGCGGCGGCCAGCATGCTGGCCGCGGCTCTGGGCTACGCCGAGCTGGGCTGGCCGGTGGCGCGCGGCACCTCGCCGGGGCAGGACCGCGCGTGCAGCTGCGACCGGATGGGCTGTCCGGACCCGGCGGCGCACCCGGTGACGATGGCCTGGGGTGTGGAGGCCAGCACCGACACCGACACCATCCGGCGGTGGTGGACGGCCACCCCCGACGCGAACATCATCCTGCCCACGGGGCGGGTCTTCGACGTCTTCGACGTCCCCCGTGAGGCGGGTGTGATGGCGCTGGCGCGCATGGGCCGCTCGGGCGTCCCCGCGGGCCCGGTCGCGGCGGTGGAGTCCTCGCGCTACCTGTTCTTCGTGGCCACCCGTTCGCCGGTGGACGAGGACGAGTGGTGGTCCTGCCACCTGGACTGCGTGCCCGAGGCCGTGGAGGAGATGCCTGGGCTGCGCTGGCACTGCCGGGACAGCTTCGTGCTCGGCGCCCCCTCGCTGCTGCCCTCCGGCGGCCGGGTCACCTGGATCCGCCCGCCGCGCGCCGCGGACGGGGCCGTGGTGCTGCCCGACCCGATCGTGGTGCTCGACATCCTCGCCGACGCGAGCGAGGAGTTCTCCGCCTGACCCCCGGGGCGCGCCGGGCCCGCCGGTGGCGGTACCGGGCCGGGCGCGAGCGGCGGTCCGGCGGTCACCCGGGCAGGGTGAGGATCTCGGCTCCCTTGTCGGTGATGGCGATCGTGTGCTCGCTGTGCGCCGTCCGGCAGCCCGTCGCGCTGCGCAGCGTCCACCCGTCGGCGTCGGTGACCAGTTCGTCGGTGTCCGCCATGACCCACGGCTCCAGGGCGAGCAGCAGTCCGGGGCGCAGCTTGTAGCCGCGTCCGGGCTGTCCGGTGTTGGCCACGTGCGGGTCCTGGTGCATCGTCGACCCGATGCCGTGACCGCCGAACTCGGTGTTGATCGGGTACCCCGCCGCGCTGAGGACCGAGCCGATGGCGTGGGAGATGTCGCCGATACGGGCGCCGGGCCGGGCGGCGGCGATCCCCGCCTCCAGCGCGCGTTCGGTCGCGCGGATCAGCGCGACGCTCTCCGCGGGCCTGGACTCGCCCACGACGAAGCTGATGGCGGAGTCCGCGGCGACCCCGCCCAGGGAGACGGCGAGGTCGAGTGTGAGCAGGTCGCCGTCGGCGAGCGCGTAGTCGTGGGGCAGGCCGTGGAGCACGGCGTCGTTGACGGCCGTGCAGATGTAGTGGCCGAACGGACCGCGCCCGAAGGAGGGCGCGTAGTCGACGTAGCAGGACTGCGCTCCGGCCTCGTCGATCATCTCCCGGGCCCACCGGTCGATGTCCAGGAGGTTGGTGCCGACCGTGGTGCGGTTCCGCGCCGTCCGGAGGATGCGGGCGACCAGGGCGCCCGCGTCCTTGGCTCGGGCCACTTCGGCGGGTTTCAGGATCTCGATCATGCGACGGCCTCTCACGCAACCAATAACTATACCGTCCATACTATACCGGTTCCGGGGGTGGAGTTCCGGCCGGATCGCCGGGCACCCCGCCGGAGGGTGGACGCGGAGGGCGCCCTGGGGCCCTCCGCGCCCGCAGGGGGTGCCCAACGCCCGGGGTCGCGCCCGACGCACGTGTCTGAGGACCCTCCGGAGGAGCGGGTCCGTCCGGCCTTCGAGGACGGGCCCTCTAGCCGTCCCGGCGCTCCCGTACCCACAGGGCGAGCCGGGTGCGGTCGCGCAGCCCGAGCTTGCGCAGGATGCTCGTGACGTGGTTCTTGGCGGTGCCCTCGGTGATGAACAGGGCCCGCGCGACCTCCCGGTTGGTGGCGCCCGTGCCGACGAGGCGGGCCACCTCCTCCTCGCGCTCCGACAACCGGGGCGCCTCCCCGTAACCTGAGCGGCGGTGCGGGTCCGCCGCGAGGGCGGGGGAGGGGCCTTCGCCCAACGCGGCGACCAGGAGCTCGGCCGCCGGACCGCCGAGAACGGTCTCGCCCCGGGCGACGCGGCGGATCGCCGCCACCAGTTCCTCCGGTGGCACGTCCTTGAGCAGGTAGCCGCGTGCTCCGGCCCGCAGGCCGCCGAAGACCAGTTCGTCGTCGTCGAACGTGGTCAGGACCAGGGCGGGTACGTCCGGGTACTCCGCGCGCATCCGCCCGACGAGGGCCACCCCGTCCATGCGCGGCATGCGGGCGTCCACCAGGGCCACGTCCGGAAGCGGGTCGGCTGCCGACAGGAACTCCAGGGCCTCGACGCCGTCCGCGGCGTCGCCGACGACGTCGACGCCCTCCTCGATCTCCAGCAGTTTGCGCAGGCCCTGCCGCATCAGGATCTGGTCGTCGACGATCAGGACCGAAACAGTGGTCAAGTGGTGCCCCCAGCCGTGCCGTGAACAGTCTCCCGCGTACCGGCGTCCGCGGGAACCTCCGCGCGGAGCCGGAAGCCGAGAAGGCCCGCCGGGGGCGCGCTCCCCGGAGCCGTGCCCTCCAGCGTGCGCTCCCGACAGGTCGGGCTTCCGTCCGCCCCGTCCGCCCCGTCCTCCCGGGCCCGGCCCTTCAACGTCGTGTCCTCCCGTGTCTGGTCGTCTGCGCACACGTTGCCGCTGAGCATCGTTCCGCCGACGGCCGCGACCCGTTCGGACAGGCCCCGTAGTCCGAACCCTCCGTGCACCGCCTCCTCCGCCGCGCCGCCGCCGTTGTCGGTCACCGTGACCGCGACCCCGTCGGCGCGGGTCAGCACCTCCACCTCGACCAGGTCGGCGCCCGAGTGGCGCATCGCGTTGGTCAGGCCCTCCTGGAGCACCCGGTAGCAGACCAGCTCGGCCTCCTCCGACAGGTCGGGCCAGACACCGGTGCCGGTGACCGCGAACCCGATCCGGATGCCCCCGCCGTCGAAGGAGGCCGCCAGCGCCCGCATCGCGGCCAGCCCCGCGCGTCCCTCCAACCGCAGGGGCCGCAGCGCGCGCACCCAGCGCCGGGCGTCGGTGAGCGCCTCCCTGGCCAGTCCACGGGACTGCTCCACCTCCTCCCACGCCGCGTCGGGCCGGGCGGTGCGAAAGCGCAGCGCGTTCGTCAGCGACATGGTGAGCGCGGTCAGGTAATGGCCGGTGCTGTCGTGCATCTCCCGGGACATGCGGGCGCGCTCCTCGGCCACGGTGAGCTCGCGGATGCGCTCTGAGCGGCGGCGCAGCTCCCCGTGGGCCTCCTCCAGCGCGGCCAGGAGCTCCCGTGTGCGCTCGGCCCGCCGCGCGGCCACGGTCAGCCCGAGGAACACCGTTCCCGACGCCGCCACGATGAACAGCAGGGTCACCCCGGCGAACAGCCCCACCGCGAACGGCAGGTCGGGGACCACCAGGGTCAGACCGACGCTGAACACGAGCACGGCGGAGCCGTAGCCGATGCCGCCCGGCAGCCCGAACACGGCCACCGCGTTCATCGTGCCCACGCACAGCAGCAGGAAGGTCGTGTGGTTGCTGCTGAGCATGCAGAACACGGTGAGGGCGAGGAAGGCGGCGCTGGCCGCCCTGCGCGGCCACGGGGACGCCGGGGACCAGGCCAGGAACGGCCACAGCGCGCAGCAGAGCAGCAGGACGCCGACGCTGACGAGCACGGCGGCGTCGGCGACCGGTTCGCCGCCGTGGAAACGCATCTGCCCGCTCAGGAACAGCAGCGCGTAAAGGCCGAGGGTGAGCGCCACCGCGCCCCAGAACAGCAGTTTGAGAACGCGGGGCGGGCGGTTCTCGTGCAGCGTGACCCAGGAGGACGGGTCGGTCGCGGAGCCGGGGGTGCGCATTCCTCCGAGCGTAGTCGGGACGACCCCGCGCGGACCGTCGCGGGAGGTCATGGTCGGGGGCATGTCCGCACCATGACCTCTGGCACGTCCGGTGCACGCGAAACGTGTGACCGCACCGTGCCCCGCGGTCGATGCGGTTCCAAAAACCCTTTTCCTAGTGTTGTGCCACGAGAACGGCGAGGGAGAGGAAAAAGGAATGAACGGCACGGAGAATCCGGCGGAGGCGAAGAGGGAAAGGCCCCGCATTCCCCTTTCGGGAATTCTCGTCACGGCGGTCGCGGTCGCCCTCATGGCCCTCGTCTCCTGGACGGCCTGGCCCGAACTGCCGGGAACGGTGCTCAGCGGACGGACCAACCTGGACGGCACCCCCGACACGGTCCCCCGGGTGGTACTCGTGCTGGCCCTGCCCCTGACGACCGGATTCCTGGCGGTCGTGCTGTCGGCCGCCGTGGTCTTCGGAACCCGTCTCCAGAACGGCCTCCAAGACGCGCTGGGGCTGCCGTCGGCGTCGACGGCGCGGAGCGCCGCGAGGGGCATGAACGCCCTCCTGTGCCTGCTGTCCCTGTTCCTGCTCGTGACGCACGGCGTGCTCGTCCTGGGCCAGGCCGGATGGGACCTCCCGATCAGCCGGGTGCTGGGCACGGCGACCGGGCTGTTCCTGGTCGGTGTCGGCGCCGCCCTGCCCGCGCCGGAGCCCGGTGCGGACCGCGACGGGCCCATGCTCCGCTGGTGGTCGGCCGCGCACCGCCTCATGAGGACCGGGTTCGTGCTGGTCGGCCTGGCACAGGCGGCGGTCGTTCTGCTCGTCGACCACACGCTGGTGTGGCTCCTCGTCCCGCTCCTGCTGCTCCCCGTGATGTGCGCGGCCGTGGTGCTCCCGCTCCTGCGCGGCCGGGCCTGAACGCGCGGGACGGCGGGGGCGGGCGGGGCGACGGGTGCGGTGGTCGGGACGGGCGGGGGAAGGCCCCGGAGCCCGCCGGGGGCAACCAGGGGCCCGGCGGGACGCGCAACGGAGGCGCCGGGGAGGTCACCCCGGCGACCTCCTCCGTTCGCCTCCGCTTGGTCCGGCGTCAGATCCGGATCTCCTCGGCGTTCACCACCACGCCGTCCTCGTCGCTGTAGAGCCACTCGCCCGGCGTGAACGTGACGTCGCCGAAGGACACGGGCACGTCCAGGCGGCCGGCGGCGTCCTTGAGGGACTTGCGGGGGTTGGAGCCCAGCGCCTTCACGCCCAGGTCCAGCCCGGCCAGGGCGCGGGTGTCGCGGACCGCACCGAAGATCACGGTTCCGGCCCAGCCGTTGGCCACGGCCGCCTCGGCGATCATGTCGCCCATCAGGGCCGACCGCAGCGAGCCGCCGCCGTCCACCACCAGGACCGCGCCGTCGCCCGGGGTGTTGAGGACCTGCTTGACCAAGCCGTTGTCCTCGTGGCAGCGGACGGTGCGGATCCGGCCGGAGAACACCGCGCGCCCCCCGAACTGGCGGAACTGCGTGGAGCAGCTGCGCAACGTGTCACCGTGGTCGTCGATGAGGTCCGCGGTGGTGAAGTTCGAGGTCATCGGGGCTCCGTCTCAGGAGGGCGGATGGGCACCGCCGGGAGGGTGGACACCCCCAAGCTACTCATCGGTACGCCGGGCCTTCGGTGCGGCACGGCCTCTCCTTCGTCGGTGCCCTCCGTCTCTTTCGTCGATACGGCCGTTTCGCGAACCCGGGAAGTCCCGGTTGATGACAGGATGAAGCCTTTCCTGTCACCGAATCATGGGATTCCCGTCACCTCCGGACGGGACGTCGCCCAGATCATCCCCCCTGCGCGCGATCCTCCCCCTGAGCGACCCAATGGAGAGAGATGGTCTCTGAGATCCTCGCCGTCAGCGCCGCCTGGTCCCGGGCCCTGATCGAGTTCACTGCGGACCTGGACCCCTGGGTGCAGAGCGTCGCCTACGTGGGCACCGACCTCTTCCTCGGAGTGTTCGCGGTCCTCTTCCTCGCCGCCTGGTGGCGCGCCCGCTCCGTGGACTCCCGCCTGGTCGGCCTGGCCCTGTTCGCCCCCGTCGCCACCGTCGTCGCCTACGCGGTCAGCCGCACCGTGAAGACGTTCTTCGAGCAGATGCGCCCCTGCCAGGCCATGACCGACCTGACCACGATCGCCACCTGTGACCCGCTCGGCGACTGGTCCTTCCCGAGCAACCACGCCGCGATCGCGGGCGCCGCCGCCGCGGCGCTCATCCTGGCCTGGCGCCGCATCGCCGTCCTCGCCGTGCTGCTCGCCGTCCTGGAGGCCTTCTCCCGGGTCTTCGTCGGCGCCCACTACCCGCACGACGTCACCGTCGGCCTCCTCGTCGGCGCCACCGTCGCGGCCCTGGTCTCCCTGGCCGCCTCCCGCCCGATGACCGCCCTCGTGGAGCTGCTCGCCCGCGACGACCGCCTGCGCCCGCTGGTGCGCGCCGAGCGGCCGGACACCCCGGCCGCCCCAGACACGGGCGCGCCGCCCCTGTCCGACACCCTCGCCCGGGACGGCCACGCCGCCCGGTACTGAGCGGACCCCCGTGTGCCCCGTCCCTCCCCAGGGGGCGGGGCACACGCGTGTGTGGCCACGGCGTCATCTCTCCCCGCTACTTCCCCCACTGGTCGGGCGCAGGAACGGGGCACACGTGTGCCCGACCAACCCCAGACCCGGGCCGCCTGCGAGCGCGCCGAGCGCCTGCCGCCGACGGGCGACCCCAGCACTCGGCTCCACCAGCTGATCCGGGCGCTGATCCGCCCCTGACCCCGGTACCGGTCCGGGCACCGACGCCGGGACCTCGGCCGACGCGGGGCGGGTCATGGTCCCGGTACCGGACACAGCTGACACACTGGTGAGGTGGGTACTCAACAGACTTCCGCAGAGCTTTTCCAGCGTGCCTCCGCCGTCGTGCCCGGTGGCGTGAACTCCCCCGTCCGCGCCTTCGGCGCCGTCGGCGGCACCCCGCCCTTCTTCGTCAAGGGCGAGGGCCCCTACCTCACCGACGCCGACGGCCGCCAGTACGTCGACCTCGTGTGCTCGTGGGGGCCGCTGATCCTCGGCCACGCGGCCCCCGCCGTCGTCGAGGCCCTCCACGGCGCGGTCGACGCCGGAACCTCCTACGGCGCGCCGACCCCCGGCGAGGTCGAGCTGGCCGAGCTGATCGTCGAACGCACCCCGGTGGAGAAGGTCCGCCTCGTCAACTCCGGCACCGAGGCCACCATGTCCGCGATCCGCCTCGCGCGCGGCTTCACCGGGCGCAGCAAGATCGTCAAGTTCGCGGGCAACTACCACGGCCACGTCGACGCCCTCCTGGCCTCCGCCGGTTCGGGTCTGGCCACCTTCGCCCTGCCCGACTCCCCGGGTGTGACCGGGGCCAGCGCCGCCGACACCCTCGTGCTGCCCTACAACGACCCCGAGGCCGTCGAGCGCGCCTTCGCCGAGCACGGCGACGAGATCGCCTGCGTGATCGCCGAGGCCTGCCCCGCCAACATGGGCGTCGTCGCCCCCCGGGACGGGTTCAACGCCCGGATCAAGGAGATCGCGCACGCCAACGGCGCCCTCCTCATCCTCGACGAGGTCCTCACCGGCTTCCGCGTCAGCGCCTCGGGCTGGTTCGGCCTGGAGGGCGTCGCCCCCGACCTCATGACCTTCGGCAAGGTCATGGGCGGCGGCCTGCCCGCCGCCGCGTTCGGCGGACGCGCCGAGATCATGGACCGCCTCGCGCCGAACGGGCCCGTCTACCAGGCGGGCACCCTGTCCGGGAACCCGCTGGCCACCGCCGCCGGCCTGGCCACCCTGCGGGGGGCCACCCCCGAGGTCTACGCCCGCATCGACGAGGTCTCCGCGCGGGTGGCGGCCGAGGTCTCCAAGGCGCTCGGCGAGGCCGGGGTCGTCCACCGGCTCCAGAACGGCGGCAACCTCTTCACGGTGTTCTTCACCGACCAGGAGGCCGTCGACTTCGACACCGCGCGCACCACCGACACCGCGGTCTTCTCCGCGTTCTTCCACGCCATGCTCGACCAGGGCGTGTACCTGCCGCCCGCCGCCTTCGAGGCCTGGTTCTTCTCCGCCGCGCACGACGACGCCGCCGTGGACCGGGTGGTCTCGGCGCTGCCCGGGGCGGCCCGCGCCGCGGCCGAGGCCCAGGGCTGACGCCCAGGGCCGGTACAGCCCCGACGCCCACGACCCCGAAGGAAAGACACACACGATGACGACGACCACCGTCGTGCACCTGCTGCGACACGGAGAGGTGTACAACCCCGGCAAGGTGCTCTACGGAAGGCTCCCCGGCTTCCACCTCAGCGACCGGGGCCAGCAGATGGCGGAGATGACCGCGGAGTGGTTCGAGGGCCACGACATCGCGGCGCTGTTCTCCTCGCCGCTGGACCGTACCCAGGAGACCGCCGTGCCCCTCCAGAAGGCGACTGACCTGCCCGTCACCCTGGACGACCGGCTCATCGAGGCGGCCAACAAGTTCGAGGGAATGAGTCTGTCGCGGCGGTCGGTGCGCGATCCCCGCGTGTTCAGCCGGGTGTACAACCCGTTCCTGCCGTCCTGGGGCGAGCCCTACTCCGAGATCGTCACCCGCATGGTGGAGGCCGTCAAGGTCGCCCGCCGGGCGGCGTGGGGCCGCGAGGCCGTGTGCGTCAGCCACCAGCTGCCGATCTGGATGACCCGCCGCGCGGCCGAGGGCAAACGCCTCTGGCACCGCCCCGACCTGCGCGAGTGCAACCTGGCGAGCGTGACGTCGCTGACCTTCAGCGACCAGCGGCTGACCAGCGTCAGCTACGCGGAGCCCGCCGCCGTCCTGTACAAGGACGAGCCCGCACTTCCCGGGGCGTGACCCGGAGCGCGCACCCGTAACGGTAAGCTGGGCCTTCGGGTGCGGTAGGTGCGCGCTCTCCAGCGCCGGACCCGGGGGACACCACCCCGGTCGCACCGGCCGATCCGGGCCCCGGGCACGCAGGTGTCCGAACGGCTCCGGTGACCGCATCCGAGCCCCTTGCCGGTTTCCACCGCCCAGCGGTGCGGCATGTCCGTAACCTCCGTCAGCGAGAAGGTGATCCCATGGGTTCCGTCATCAAGAAGCGCCGCAAGCGGATGGCGAAGAAGAAGCACCGCAAGCTGCTCAAGCGCACGCGTGTCGCGCGTCGCAACAAGAAGTAGGACCGGTAGCGGCGAACGTCGTCTCTCCGCGGGCGCGGGCGCGCTCCAGGCACGCCCCGGACGCGGAGACACCGCCGTCCTTGCCCGCCTTTGCCGGAGCTATGGAATTTTCTGGGTGAGGCGCTGTTGTGTCTCACGGGTCGCGGTCGCCGGTTCACCCCCCGGGTGAACGGTCCGCGGGCCTGCCGGAACAGCTCCCGTCTCCTCCCAAGGAACGTGTCGCCATGGTTCGTGTCGTACTCGTCACCGGGGTTTCCACACCCCTGGCCGCCAGGGTCGCGCAGACCCTGAGCGAGGAGCCCGGGGTCCGCCGGGTGATCGGTGCCGACTCCTCGCCACCGCCCACGGACGCGCCGGGGGTCGAGTACGCCCATGTCGACCTGCACGACGGGAGCCTGGACAGGATCGTCGCCGACTCCGGCGCCGAGCTCGTCCTGCACCTGGGCCTGGACACCGCTGGCCGTCCCAACCGCGAGGACAACGTCCTGGGCACCATGCGGGTGCTCGGCGCGGCCCAGCGCTCCACCACCGTCCGGCGCCTGGTGGTGCGGTCCAGCGCCACCCTGGACGCCGACGACGCGGCCGAGGTCGAGCGGCACACCCGCGGCCTCCAGCGCCGCCGCCCCGACCTCTCGGTGGCCGTCCTGCGCTTCGCCAACCTCATCGGCCCCTCGGTGAGCACCCCGCTCACGCGTTACCTGGACTCGCGGTTCGTGCCCACCGTGCTCGGCAGCGACCCCGACGTGCAGTTCCTGCACGAGGACGACGGCGCCGAGGCGCTGGTGCGCATGGCGCTCAGCGACGGCACCGGGTTCTTCGACGTGGCGGGCGAGGACTCGGTCCGCCTCTCGCACTGCCTGCGCCGCGTCGGCGGCCAGCGGCTCCCCGTCCCGGCGCGCGGCCTGCGGGCGCTGCGCGGCCTGGCCAAGCACGGCCGGATCGACTACGCGAGCTCCAGCACCTCCCGCGCCGTGCGCGCGGGCCTCAACACCTCGGGCATGCACACCGACTCCCTGGAGCGGGTGCTGGACTGGTCGCCCGCCTACAGCTCGGCGGAGGCCTTCGAGACCTACGCGGGCAGCCGTCGCGGCACGTCCCCGCGCGGAGGCGGCCTGCGGCCCGTCCACGTGCTCGCCCTCGCCAGGGCCACGCTGAGGCGCTGAGGGATCTCCGGTCGGCCCCTGGTGCGGCCCACGGTGTGAAACGTCCGGAAAGCGCATCTGAGGGCTTTGTGGGCAGCATGAGGTGTTTCGGGACCCTGGGCCCCCTTGTTCCATTGCACCAGCCGGTCACCCGTCGGCGCCACGCCCACGCGTGACCTGTGGACAACTTCTGTCCCGGGCCCCATCCCGTGCGGCGGTCCCCTCGACGGAGCGGGCACCCCGCCGGCCCGGCTCTTCCGGTCTCCGGCCTCCACCCGCTCGGCTCTTCCGGCCTCCCGGCCTCTCCGCCCGCTCGGTTCCCCCGGGTCTCCCGGCTCCACCGGCCTTCGCCCGTCCGGTTCCTCCGGCCTCCGGCCACCGGGTCGCCCGGCTCCTCAGCCCGCCCGGTTTCCCTGGCCGTCCGGCTTCTCCAGCCTTCCGGCTCCCGGCCTTCGGCCCGCCCGGCTCAGCCGGTCCGTCTCTGTCTGACCGCGCGCAGCGCCACGGCACCGGCGACGGCGCCCACGGCGGCCGGGACGGCCACCCGCAGCGCGTTCCGGTGCCGCCGGAAGTCGTGCACCGGCCACCCGTGCGAGCGGGCGTACCTGCGCAGGTCGGTGTCCGGGTTGACCGCGTGCGGGCGCCCCACCAGGGACAGCAGCGGCAGGTCGTTGGAGGAGTCGCTGTAGGCGGAGCAGGAGGCCAGGTCCCACCCCTCCCTGTGGGCGAGGGCGCGCACGGCCACGGCCTTGGCCGGACCGTGCAGCAGGTCCCCGTTCAAGCGTCCCGTGTACACCCCGTCGACGCACTCGGCCTCGGTGCCCAGCGCGCCGGTCAGGCCCAGCCGCCGCCGGATGATCTGGGCCAGCTCCACCGGTGTCGCGGTCACCAGCCACACCGGCCGCCCCGCGTCCAGGTGCCCCTGGACGAGCGCCCGGGTGCCCTCCCAGATCCGGTCGGCCATGGTGTCGTCGTAGATCTCCTCGCAGAGCGCGACGAGGTCGTTCACGTCGTGTCCGGCCACGAACGCCAGCGCGGCCTCGCGCGCGGCGTTGATGTGCTCGGGCTGCTCGCTGCCGGTCACCCGGAACACGGTCTGCCCCCACGCGAACCGCATCAGGTCGCGGGTGGTGAACAGGTCCCGGGAGGCCAGGCCCCGGGCGAAGTGGTAGATCGACGCACCCCGCATCAGGGTGTTGTCCACGTCGAAGAAGGCGGCCCCGCGCGCGTTCGGGGACACGGCGTCGTGTGACACGGTTCTCTCCTGGCTTGGGTGGGGGAAGCGGCCCTTCCGGTGTCGGGGCGGCGCTCCCCGCGTAGTGCGAGCCTACGGCCACCCGCGGGCAGGGTGGGGCCGCTGGGATGCGGCGGCAAACCTGGTGATGAAGATCACAGTGTAAATCCCCGTTGTGGCCTCCACTCTGCGGGATCGTCGCCCACACTGGCCCCGCGAATCTGCATCCAGTGCACATCCACCCGCTAACGTGCAGCATCATTGTCGGGATGGTGACGGTAGGACTGGCATTCATAAGCGCGTTGGTGGGCTGGAGCGCCACCGCCGCGCTCGCCGCGTATGCCCAACGCCGTCCCGGTGTGGCCACGGTCGGATGGCTCGTCGCCGCACTGGGTACGACGGTCGGCCTCAGCGCGGGCGTGATCGGCGCGATGTTCGACTTCGGCGGGGCCACCTTCCGGCTGCTGCATATCGGCATCAGCCTCCTCGGCCCGCTCTACATGGCTTGGGGTGCGCTGGAGTACGGCGTCCGCTCGCCCCGCGGCCGGTTCACCTCGCGGCTGTTCCTCAGCGCGTTCACCATCGTCCCCCTGGTGGTGTTGTCCGTCGACCGGGTGGGCACCCGCTTCGACGCCTCCTACCCCGCCATGGGCGAGCACTACGACCTCATTCCGCGCTCGCTCGTCAACCTCTCGCAGGTCCTCGCCGCGGTGTTCCTCGTCTCCGCGCTCGTCGCGGTCGCCCGGCGCGCCTCCGACCACCGCCGCACCGACCTGACGGTGCTGGGACTGGTCGGCCTGGCCGCGCTGCTCTCCGTCGTGGTCGGCCGCTTCGGCCTCGGCTTCGGGGGGCCGCTGCTGATGCTCGGCGCCGTCGCCGCGCTGTGGGGGGCCGTCGCCATGGCCGCGCGCCCGCGCCGCGACCCCTACGACGACGATGACGACTACTACGACGACTACGACGACGGGGGCGCGGACCCCGACGACGAACTCCCGGAGGAGCCCGTGCGCCGCAAGCGTCGCCAAGCCGACCCCTACGACGACTACTACGACGGCCCGCCGGTCCGCCAGGCCCCGCCCAGCAAGCTGCGCGGCGTCATCACCATCTACACCCTCGCCGACCAGCAGGGCCCGGGTTTCGACCGCATCGCCGACGCCCTCGTCGCCCAGGTCTCCCACAGCGAGCCGGACACCCTGCTGTTCGCCTGCCACACGGTGCCCAGCGCGCCGCTCCAGCGCATCGTCTACGCGATGTACCGCGACGAGCTGGCGCAGGAGGAGCACGAGCAGCAGCCGCACGTCCTGGAGTTCGCCCGCCTCAGCCCCCAGCACGTGGTCGCCACCAACGTGATCGAACTCTCCCTCGCGGGCGCGGCGGCCAGCGACGGCCTCGCCGCCATGCTGATGCCCCGCTGAGCAGGGCCCGCAGGAACCGTCAACGGGGCCGCAGCGCCCCGCTTCCGCCCCGCGAGATGTCTCGAACCGGTCTAGTTGTCCATCCGGGACAAACCGGTGGAAGGCTCCGGGCGTCCAACCTGTGGTGAAGTAGCCTTTCCGACAGGTTTCCATGACCGGCGCCCGTCGGGCGCCGATGGCGTGTGACCACGACCGGCGGGACGAACCAGCCGAGAGCGCGCCGGAACGAAAGAAAGTGTGCTGGGATCTCCGATGCGTAAGTTTCTCGTCGTTCTCCTGATCCTCCTGGCGGTCGCAGTGGTTGCGGCCGACATCGGGGCACGCAGCTTCGCGCAGAACATGGTCGCGAGCCAGCTGGCCCAGCGGCTCCAGATGGCCGAGGAGCCGGAGGTGTCCATCGAGGGGTGGGCCTTCCTGCCGCAGGCCGTCAGCGGTACTTACTCCGAGGTCAACATCACCGCCGCCTCGGCCACCATGGACAGCATCACCGTCGAGCAGATCGACGTCACCGCCACCGAGGTCGACGCGCCCCCCGCCGACCTGCTCAACCAGCCGACCGTGGTGGCGGGGCAGCTGGACGGCTCCTTCACCGTCCCCTACTCCTTCTTCAACGCCTACCTCCCCGAGGGCATCACCATCACGACCGAGGGCGGCGAGCCCCGTATCACCGGTGAGCTGGCGTTCCCCGAGTTCGGCATCAGCACCTCCGTCAACGCGGGCGGTGAGTTCTCGGTCGAGGGCGACACCGTGACCGTCACCCCCGTCGACGTCCAGGTGGGCGACGCCCCCGTCGACCTCAGCGGCATGGCCGCGACCATGCTCACCTTCAGCGCCCAGGCCCCGCAGCTGCCGTTCGGCCTGACCGTCACCGAGATGGAGGCCACCTCCAGCGGCCTGCGCGTCACCGGCGCCGGCTCGGACATTCCGCTCATGGGCGCCGACGCGGTCTGACGCCGGCTCCGGCCGCCCCGCGGCGGCGCCGTCGCGGTCCTTCCCGGACGGTACGGCCGCGGGGACCGGAACGCGCGCCCGCCACCGGACGCGCGGTCCGCGCCGATCCGCCCCGGGGCGTGCGGACCGAGCCGGGCCGACGGGCGGCCCGCGCACCGGGAGCGGCAGCCGCAGAACCGGAGAAGAAGAGGACACGCAGGGGGAGGGGAAGCGCCATGGCGCGACAGGACGCGGACGCGGCGGGCGACGTGCTCACCGCGGAGGAGGTCGGCGCCCCGCTGGGGGAGCGGGCCACCCTCGTGCAGTTCTCCACCGCCTTCTGCCAGCCCTGCCGGGCCACCCGCCGCGTCCTCGACGAGGTCGCGGCCATGGTCGACGGCGTCGCGCACGTGGAGGTGGACGCCGAGTCCCGCCTCGACCTCGTCCGCCGCTTGGACGTCACTGGCACCCCCACCGTCCTGGTCCTGGACGCCTCCGGCCGCGTGGTGCGCCGGGCGGCGGGCCAGCCCCGCAAGGCGGACGTGATTGCCGCGATCGGCGCGGCCGTCCTCTGAACCGTTTCCCTCCGGACGCCCCACCCGCGCGAACGACTTCTTTGTGATCCAGCCCACCAGTGACAAACGTGTAACACGGCCTGTAGCGTCTTCGGTGTGACCTCCTTGACGAGCGCGTATCTGACGAAGCGACGGGCAGTGGACTTCTGCCGCGTCGCCGCCGCGCTCTGTCTGTGTCCCTAGGGCGGACGGGCCCCGGAGCCCACGCCCCCTCCGTGCGACTGGTTCTCGTCTTCCGCGTACGCATCTGGGGACAGCACACATGCGGGTCGACCCTCACGGGCAGTGCCTCGCGCCTGCCCTGACCACTTCCGTACCAGCCGGAGCCCCGGCAGCCGCCGACCTTCGCGTCCCCGGCCGCCGTGCTCCGTCCTGCGCGGACACAGTGGCCGGGAGGGTTCGGCACCCGCTTCGCAGCCCGCTGTCCGCGTTCCCCGTACGCCCGGAATCCGCCGTGCCCCGACTTCCCGGAGCGCGTCCGGCGGCCCCGGCCCGCGCCGGAACCGCGAACCCCGCACCGCTTCGCAGACTTTCCACATCCCCCGCTCCCGGGACGGCAGCCCCCGGGAGCACCGATCCGCACACGCGACACCGCACAAGAAACACAGGAGGTTCCCCATGAGCCGCTCCGACGTCCTCGTGGACGCCGACTGGGTGGAGGCTCACCTGGACGACGCCGACGTGGTCCTGGTCGAGGTCGACGAGGACACGTCCGCGTACGACAAGGGCCACATCCCCGGCGCCGTCAAGATCGACTGGAAGACGGACCTCCAGGACCCCGTCCGCCGCGACTTCGTGGACCGCACCGGTTTCGAGAAGCTGCTGTCCGCCAAGGGCATCGGCAACGACGACCAGGTCATCCTGTACGGCGGCAACAACAACTGGTTCGCCGCCTACGCGTACTGGTACTTCAAGCTCTACGGCCACACCAACGTCCGCCTGCTGGACGGCGGCCGCAAGAAGTGGGAGCTCGACTCCCGCGAGCTCGTCAAGGACGTCCCCGAGCGGGCCGCCACCCAGTACACCGCCCAGGAGCAGGACGCCTCCATCCGCGCCTTCCGCGACGAGGTCGTGCAGGCCATCGGCACCAAGGACCTGGTCGACGTGCGCTCGCCCGACGAGTTCACCGGCAAGCTGCTCGCTCCCGCGCACCTGCCGCAGGAGACCTCGCAGCGCCCGGGCCACATCCCGACCGCGCGCAACATCCCGTGGGCCAAGACGGCCAACGAGGACGGCACCTTCAAGACCGCCGACGAGCTGCGCGAGCTCTACACCGGCGCGGGCGTGGACCTGGACAAGGACATCATCGCCTACTGCCGGATCGGCGAGCGCTCCTCGCACACCTGGTTCGCCCTGCACGAGATCCTGGGCCTGGAGAACGTCAAGAACTACGACGGCTCGTGGACCGAGTACGGCTCCCTCGTGGGCGTCCCGGTCGAGCTGGGGGAGGCCGAGGCCAAGTGAGTGACAGCTGCGGAGCGCCGGTCGGCGGGGTCGCCCTCGCCGACGTCGACGCCGGGAACCAGGCGGTCATCCAGGGTACGGTCACCCGTGACGGACAGCCGCTGAGCGGGGCCTACGCCCGCCTGCTGAACGACTCCGACGACTTCGTCGGAGAGGTGGCCACCGGCGAGGAGGGCACGTTCCGCTTCTTCGCCGCCGACGGCTCCTGGAAGGTGCGCGTCCTCGCCTCGAAGGGCTTCACCGGCGAGTACGCGGTGCAGGCCGAGGTGGGCAAGGTCATCGACCTCCAGGTGCAGGCCTAGACGGCCTAGCGACCTCAGGCGTACACGGGGCGCCGGTGCCGACGGGAGACCGTCCGGCACCGGCGCCCCGCGCCGTTGCGGGCCCCGCCCGTCCCCGGGGTTCGGCCTTTGGGTCCCCGGGACGGGCACGGGGCTGACGGAGGACGGAGCAGGGGAGCGGGCCAGGGCGTCGCCATGCGGGGTCCGGTGCCGGGTGCCCTCCGAACCCCTCAGTCGGCGGGCTCCTCCTGATCCTTCTCCGCAAGGGGGAGGTTGATCTCGATGGCGACGGCGGCGCGCCTCAGGCGCAGAAGGCGGTAGGGCACCACGCCCACCAGGTAGGGGATAAACACCGCCACGAGCGCGAACAGCAGTACACGCATGGCCGTCGGGGTGCCCTCGTCCGACGCCCACCGGAGTAGGTTCGGCAGCTGGATCGCGGCGATCAAACACAGGGTGACCGTCTCCCACGGGTTCTCCCAGCGCCGGTGCTCGACGCGCGCCCGGTGGCACACGAGCCGGGCCGTGCGCGTGTCGTCCACCGCGAGGCCCTGCCGCACCGCTCTTTCGACCCTGCGCCGCTGCTCCCGGTCCGCCCTGGACCACATCCCCTCCTCCGCGCACGAGGCGGAAGGCGGCCAGAGCGGGCGTCCGTTGCGGCGGCGCCACCGGTGGCTCATGACCGCGGACACGATCAACATGGCCAGGACGACGGCCAGTAGGGCGAGAAGCGCGGCGTACAGGTAGGCCTCGGGAATGGGGGGTCACTCCTCGGGAAGGGGGCGTCCTCTCTTCTTCTGTCCCCCTTCCCCTGCCCCCGGGGGAGACGCTGACACGGCGGTGCCTCGCCACCGGCTTCGGAACGGGCGCGGTCCCTGGGAACGGGAAACGGGGCGCGCGGCCCTTCGGCCTCCACGGGGTTCGCGACGCGTTTTCCACAGGTCCGGGGCGGGGCTGGAAAGCGGTGCGCGCTGCTGCTTGACTGAGATCGACGGCCTTCCACCCGCGCCCACCGGCACCCTCCCGTGCCCGTGACCGGTTCCGGCGGGGCCGTGACGAGCGCGGCGGGCGGGTGACGGCATTCCGCCCACGCTCCGGCCCGGGCCGGAGCCCCGCGCGACCGAGTCCCCGGCCGCCCCCGCGACGGCCGGTCAGGAGGTGTTCGGACGGTGCCCAACCCCCGTTCGGGAGGAGCGTCCCGAGGAGAGGCCGGACGTACCTATGTCGGCTGGCGGCACGCCGTGCTCCTGCCGCCTCCCGGACCGGCCCCACGGCGGCCGACCCCGGCCGACGCCGAGACCGTCAGCGAGGAGTGGATCGCCGCCCAGCGCGACAGCGAGGCCCAGACCAACCGGCCCCTGTACTTCGCCCTGGCCGGGCTCCTCCTCCTCACCCTGCTGCTGCCGCTGCTGTGGACCCTGCGCATCCTCCCCGGCAGCTTCGCCCTCGGCGGCGTGTTCGCCTGCGCCGCCATCGCCGCGCCCATCGCCTTCGCCCTCGTGCAGAGCCGCCAGGTCGTCGCCGACCGGCTGCACAGGGCCAGGGAGCGCCTGGCCGCCGAACGCGACGAGCGCGACCGGGTCCTGCGCGAACAACAGCACGAGCACGCCCGCAGGTACACCGAGTGGCAGGCGGCCTCCCGGGCCTACGAGGCGCAGCCGCTCTGGTACGGGGTGACCGTCCCCGCCGACAGGGGCGCCGTGGTCGTGGTGGGCGGGGACGACGCCGGATGGTCCGCCCTGCTGGCCACCGTCGGGGTCTCCCGGCTGCGCGAGGGCGGCGACCTCACCGTGGTCGACCTCACCGGGCACTCGGTGGCCCGCGAACTCGTCCGGCTGGCCCGCCGCTGCGCCGTGGCCCCGCGCCGGTGGGTGCTCCCCGCCGACCTGCCCCGGATGACCCTGGGCACCAACCTGGACGCGGGACAGCGCGCACGCATCCTCTCCGCGGTCGCGTCCGCCTCCGGCGGCACCGCGGAGACCGACGCCGACGAGACGCTGCTGCTCCGTCTCCTGGAGGTCCTGGGGCCGCACGCGGGGATCGCCGAACTCATCGGCGGCCTGCGCGCCCTGCTCACCCCCGAGGAGGACGCCGCCGAGGACGACCCCGCGCTCGCCCTGCTCACGCCGGGGCAGCGGGCCCGGGTGCGCGAGCGCTGCGCCGACGGGCCGCACATCGGGGAGCGGGCCTGGGAGCTGGAACGCCGCCTGAGCCCCTTCGAGGCCGTCGGTACCCGTGCGGACGACAACGACTACGCGCAGGTCAAGATCATCTCCACCGACCGGGCCTCCGGTGAGACCGCCGCGCGCGTCTACGGCACCTACGCCGTGTCCGCCCTCAGCGAGCTGCTGGAGGCGCCCGAGCCCAGGAACGCCGACGGCAGACGCCCCCGCGTGCGCCCGGACCGCACCCGCACCGTCGTGGTCTGCGGCGCCGAGTCCCTCCCCGAGGGGGAGGTCGACCAGGTCCTCGCCGCGGCGGCCGAGGGCGGGGTGGAGGTCGTCCTGATGTTCCGCACGGCCGCCCCCGCCGCGCTCGCCCGGTTCGCCGACCCCGCCTGCCTGCCGGTGGTGATGCGTCAGAACAGGGATTCGGCGGAGGCCGTCGAACGCGCCGTGGCCTCGGCACCCGGTGTCGCCGGGCACGACCCCGGCGGGCTGCGGGTGCACCGCCTCACCGAGGCGGTCGGCGGGGCCGTGGGCGGCGCGGCCACGAGCGAGCCGGAGGACCCCGACGCCGAGGTGGAGGCCGACGACCGGTTCTTCCCCTCCCCGCACACCGAGTCCGGCGCGGTGATCCGCAACGCCGCGGCGGCGATCGCACCCCTGGACCTCGTCCGCCATGTGAGATCCGCCACCGCGTGGGGGCGGGCCACCCTCCAGGAGGCCGGAACCGGCGGGACCGCCGCCACCGGGGACGACGGCGCGGCCCCCGGCCGCCCCTGCGGCCTGGACGCCGATTCGCTGCGCGGGCTCCCCGCCACGGCCGCCGTGGTCCTGACCGCCGACGGTCCCGTGCTGGCCGACACCAACCCGGGTATCCTCACCCTGTCCACAGCCACACTCGCCACGGTGGACGACTCCCGGAACACCGGCGACGCACCGGGCGTTGGAGGCGGTGGCGCCGTGGCCGCGAGGGGGCGCGGTGCCGGAGGCGGCCGCCCCCGGGGTCCGACCGCGGATCCCCACGCCCCGACCGACACACCCGACGGCACCGCCGCCGCGGACGGCTCCCCCGCGCCGACGGGGGCCGTGGACGACGGGGTGCCGCCCAACCTGGGGCCGCCGCCCGAGAGGTTGGACTGGCGGGTCTGACCCCGGGTGGACACTAGGCTTGGCCCGACACACCGCCCGCCGCCTCCCAGGAGCGAACGGCGCGGGCGGTCCAGCACTTACTGGAGAGTAGATGAGCGAGCTTCCCCTGCGCGCCCAACTGGCATCGGTTCTGGGAAGGAGCGCGGCCAGCCTGTCCCGTGCCACCGGACGCGGAGACGGCTCCGTCATCGGCGGCCGGGTGGCGCTCAAGGTCGAACCCGACCTGCTCGCCAAGCTCGCCCGGGGCCGCAGGCTCGCCCTGGTCAGCGCCACCAACGGCAAGACCACCACCACCAGGCTCATCTCGCACGCCCTGCGCGAGTTCGGCGACGTGGCCACCAACGAGCACGGCGCGAACATGCCCACCGGGCACATCACGGCGCTGTCCAACAACCAGTCCGCCGTCAACGGCGTGCTGGAGGTGGACGAGAAGTACCTCCCGCAGGTGCTGCTCGCCACGCAGCCCGCGTTCGTGGTGCTGATGAACCTCAGCCGCGACCAGATGGACCGCGCCTCCGAGATCAACCTGCTCGCCAAGAAGTGGCGCATCGCGCTGGGCAAGAGCAACGCCCACGTCATCGCCAACGCCGACGACCCGCTCGTGGCCTGGGCGGGTCTGGGCGCGCCCAACGCCACCTGGGTGTCCGCGGGACAGCGCTGGAAGGAGGACTCCTGGTGCTGCCCGGAGTGCGGCGGCCACCTCAAGCGCGACGTGGACCCGCACTGGGCCTGCCCCGAGTGCGGACTGGCCCGCCCCGCGACCACCTGGGCGGTGGACAACGCCACCGACTCCCTCCTCACCCCGGAGGGCCAGAGCATCAGGCTGCGGCTGAACCTGCCCGGTGACGCCAACCGCTCCAACGCCGCGATCGCCGCGGCCACCGCCGCCGGGTACGGCATCCACCCCGAGCGCACCGTGGAGCGGCTGCGCGAGATCACCTCCGTCGCGGGCCGCTACACCTCCGTGGTGACCATGGGCGTCGAGGTGCGGCTGCTGCTCTCCAAGAACCCCGCCGGGTGGCTGGAGTCCTTCGCGGTCCTCGACCCGCCCCACACCCCGGTGATCCTCTCGGTCAACGCGCAGGTCCCCGACGGCAAGGACACCTCCTGGCTGTGGGACGTGGACTACACCGTCCTGCGCGGGCGCCGCGTGTTCGTCATGGGCGAGCGCCGCACCGACCTCGCGCTGCGCCTGGAGACCGACGGCGTGCGGTTCGAGGTGGCCGACCGGGTCGACGAGGTCCTGGGCCGCATCAAGGCCGACCAGCCCGGCATCACCAAGGTCGACCTCATCGCCAACTACACCGCCTTCCAGCAGATCCGCACGGCGTACGGCCGCGTCCAGTAGGGAGAAACCCATGACGAACACCAGCGCCCTGCGGATCGTGTGGATCTACCCCGACCTGTTGAGCACCTACGGGGACCAGGGCAACGTCCTGATCCTCAAGCGCCGCGCCGAACTGCGCGGCATCCCCACCGAGATCGTGCACGTCCACTCCAGCGACTCCGTCCCCGAGCAGGGCGACATCTACCTGCTCGGCGGCGGCGAGGACCGGCCCCAGATCCTGGCCGCCGAGCGCCTGCGCGCCGACGGCGGCCTGGCCCGCGCCGCCGCCCGCGGCGCCTGCGTCTTCGCGGTGTGCGCCGGGTACCAGATCATCGGCGAGACCTACGGCGACGACGAGGCCAACCCGCTCCCCGGCGTGGGCATCCTCGACATCCGCAGCGGCCGCGGCCAGACCCGCGCCGTCGGCGAGATCGTCGCGGACGTGGACCCGGCCCTGGGCGTGGGCCGGATCACCGGCTTCGAGAACCACCAGGGCCGCACGGCCATCGGCCCCTCGGCCCGGCCGCTGTCCACCACGGTGCGCGGCATCGGCAACGACGACCGCACCGAGGGCGCCTACCAGGGCCAGGTGCTGGGCACCTACCTGCACGGCCCGGCCCTGCCGCGCAACCCGCAGCTGGCCGACCTCCTGCTGCGCTGGCGCGTGGGCCAGGTGGCCCCGCTCGCCCCCTCCTGGGGGGAGCGCCTGCACGACGAGCGCCTCGCCGCCGCGATGCGCTGACACCGCGCTCCGCAGGGCCCGACGGGTGCGTCCCGTCGGGCCCTTCGTGTTCCTGCCCACGGAATGAACTCCGGGACGCGACCGCTGTTGTGTGCATGAAGGCAATCGCACTACAGCAGTACGGATCGGCCGACGACCTCGCCCTGGTGGACCTTCCCGACCCGAAGGTCGCCCCGAGCGAGGTCCTCATCCGGGTACGGGCCGCGGGGGTCAACCCCGTGGACTGGAAGCTCGCGGCGGGCGGCTTGGACGCCCTCTTCGAGACGGACTTCCCGCTCATCCCCGGCTGGGACGTCGCCGGTGTCGTCGAGGCGGTCGGACCCGACGCGCACGAGTACCAGGTCGGTGACGAGGTCTACGGCTACGCCCGCAAGGACTGGGCCAAGAACGGCACCTACGCCGAGCTGGTGTCGGCCAGCGTGCGCATGCTCGCGCCCAAGCCGCGGTCGCTGAGCTGGCAGGAGAGCGCCGGTGTCCCGCTGGCGGGCCTCACCGCCCTCCAGTCCGTCGAACGGGCGGGGATCGGCTCCGGTGACACGGTGCTCATCCACGCCGCGGCGGGCGGCGTCGGAGCGTTCGGCGTCCAGATCGCCGTCGCCCGCGGCGCACGCGTCATCGGTACCGCCAGCGAGCGCAACCACGACTTCCTGCGCTCCCTGGGCGCCGAGCCCGTGGTCTACGGGGACGGTCTCGTCGACCGCGTCCGGGCACTGGCCCCGAACGGCGTCGACGCGGTGCTCGACTTTGTCGGCGGGGGAGTGGCCGAGGAGCCGGTGCAGTTGACGGGCGGCCCCACGCGGATCGTGTCCATCGCGGACCCGAACGTCCAGGAGCTGGGCGGGCACTGGCTGTGGGTGCGCCCGGACTCCGCGGACCTCACCGAACTGGCGCGCCTGGCCGACGACGGCAAGCTCACCGTGCACGTGGACCGCGAGTTCCCGCTGGCCGAGGCGGCCGAGGCCTGGCGCCTGAGCCAGGCCGGACGCACCCGGGGAAAGATCGTCCTCACCGTCTGACCAGACCCGACCCGTCCGACGGGCCCGGCCGCACCGGCCGGGCCCGTCGTTCTCACGCGGCGTCTCGCTCATCCGCGGAGGCGTCGGCCTCCTCCCCGGTTCCAGTCGCGGCAGCGGCGTCGCTTCCGGGGATGTCGAGCGTGACGCTCAGCGGACCCTGGTCGACCCTCAGATGCAGTTCGCCGCCGATGGCGCTGATGTAGGACCGCAGGAGTTCCAGGCTGTCGATCCGCCCGTGTTCGATCTGGGAGATCCGTGCCTGGCTCACCCCCATGATCTGGGCGACCTCCTTCTGGGTCCTCCCGCTCTCCTTGCGCAGGGAGGAGAGCGCGTAACCCTGACGCTCGGCTTCGATCCGAGCGGTTTCCGCATCGGCGATCCTCTGTGCCTCCTCGGAGGTAAGCCAGGGATTGAGCTTTTCAGCCTCTGCCTGGATCTCCCGCCAGCTCCGCGCTTTCATTCCCGTATGTCCTCTCACCACGGCAGGGCATCGAACGGCATCACACCGGAGTGGAGCTGCCGACTGATCTGAGGCGTCACCTTTCGATCACCTCCAGTATCAGCGGTTCCATTCCAGAGAGTACGGGGCTCACTGCAGGCAGTGCGGGGCGTGGGAACTGGATCGGCTGATGACAGGGACCGTCCGTCGAGCAGACCTAGCATGACCAGAGAGAAGGCGCCTTGGGGTGGAATGAACCGCGGGTGCCGTGCGTCACACCAGCATGGGCAACAGAGGCCGTCACCCACCACCGTCCAGAGGGCCCGGCGCCGTCGTACGGGCCCTGGCCGCACCCGTCGCCGTCCTCCTGGCCGGAGCCGGGTGCGTGGCCACCGTGGTCTCGCTGGAGCGCGCCCCGCTCCCCGAGGCCCGGCTGGTCCTGGAACAGTCGGAACCGGAGTCCGGCACCGCCCAGGAGCCCGCCACACCGGGCCCCTCCGCGCCGGACCCCGGCCCACCGGATCCCACCGCGCCCGAACCGGCCCCGCCGGATCCCACCGCGCCGGCCCCGAGCCCCGAGCAGGAGGAGCCGCCCGGGGGCGGGGCGGAGCCCGATCCGCAGCCGGTGCCGCCGGAGTCCTACAACGGGGCCTCCGCCGTCTTCGACACCTTCCTGGTGGAGGTGGAGGCGGCCTACACCGACACCAGCGTCACCGACGGAATGGGGTCGTCCGCCGTCGCGCCCCCGGACTCCGAGTACCACGTCTACCGGCTCGACGTCACCAACCAGGGCTCCTCGCCCGCGGTCTTCGACAGCTACGGGACCATCGGCGTGACCACCGAGGGCCTGGAGTACGCCAACGACGTCGACGCCGAGATCGTCGTGGCGTGGGACTACTTCTGGGACGAGATCAACCCCGGGGAGAGCGTCACCACCCACATCCTGTTCCTGGCGCCGACCGGGACCGAGTTCGCCGAGGTCCACATCGGTGGACGTAGCCTCCTCGAACCGAATTAACGCGGACGGCGGCGCAGCTCGATCTTGGCGTTGGCGCCCGTGTCCGGGTCCACCACGACCTCCTGGCCGGCGGCGATGCCGTCCACCACCAGGTCGGCGTCGGTGGGGGCCGCGCGCTTGACCACGCCCAGGGCGATCGGCCCCAGCTCGTGGTGGCGGGCCGACGTGCCCACCCGGCCCACGGAACGCCCGTCCAGCTCGATAGCGGCCCCCACCTGCGGCAGGCGCTCGGCGGTGCCGTCCAGGTGCAGCATGACCAGGCGGCGCGGCGGACGGCCCAGGTTGTGCACCCGCGCCACCGTCTCCTGGCCCGGGTAGCAGCCCTTCTCCAGGTGCACCGCGCGACCCACCCAGTCCACCTCGTGCGGGATGGTGCGGTCGTCGGTGTCCAGCCCCGCGCGCACCCGGTGCTCCGCGATCCGGTTCGCCTCGTAGGCCCACATGCCCGCCGGGCGCGCCCCGGCCGCCGTGAGCGCCTCCGCGGCCTCCACGAGCCGTTCGGCGGGCAGGAACAGGTCCGTCTCGCCCTCGGCCGCGCGCACGGGCACGTCACCGAGCGACGCGGCCTCCACGACCTTGGCGCGGTCCGGGCCGAGCACGCTCAGCACCGCGCGGGAACCGCTCAGGTCCTCCACCTCGACGCGCAGCATGAACCGCATCGAGTCGAGGAACCCCGCCAGTTCAGCGCCGCCCTCCGGCTCGGTGTGGATCCAGGTGGCCTCGCCGTCGTCCACCAGCGACAGGTGGTGCCGCAGGTGTCCCTTGGTGTCCAGGACCAGCGCCTCGGTGGCGGCCCCCGGGGCCAGGCCCCGGGTGAGCTGGCTGGTGAGGTCGTTGAGCCAGCCCAGGCGGTCGGGGCCGGTCACCCGCACCACACCCCGGTTGCTCCGGTCGACCCACGCGCTCGAACGTTCGACGGCGCGCCCCTCGTGCGCGGGGTCGCCGTAGTGCGCGGCGACTCCGGCGTCGGGGGACTCGGCGCTCACGGCGCCCGGTGTGCTCAGCAGCGGCGAAGTCATACCAGCGAGACTAGTCGGCCAGCCAAGGGAGCGGAAACGCCGTCTCCACCTGCGGTTTCGCGCACAGAAAAAACATTTGCCCCGTCCTTGGGGCGGGACGTAATGTCGGAGGCACGCAAGAAAGGAGGTGGTCCAAGAGATGGTTGATCTTAGGACTGGCGAGGTGGCCGTCCGCTAGGACGACGCTCGCGTTCGCGCGACGTCGTTCGCAGCGAATCCCAGACGGACACCCGGACCCCGGGCTGCCGGAACTCGTCCGACCGGCCCCGCCCCAGCGGCGGGAGCAGCCCGGGGTCTGTCCATGCCCGGACCGGCCCCGGCCACTCGGCCCCGACTACTTCGAGCCGACCCTCTTGAGCTGCGCCGACATGTACGAGCGCAGGCCGTGGCCCCGCGCGGCCAGGTCCCAGGCGTACCCCAGCGTCTCCCGGTTGTCCCCGAACAGGCCGTACAGCCGGTGCGAGGCGGTCGCGTCGATCCCGGTCTCGGTGTGCACCACCGCGTCGGTGGACATCTCCACCCGGTTCGCGAACACGTTGCCCAGGTACACCTCGTTGAAGCCCTCGGGGTGCGCGATCAGCACCTCCAGGTGCACGACGGGCTCACCCTCCTCGGGCTCCGCGCCCGTCTCGGGCCGCACCCGCCAGTAGCCCGACTCCTCGGTGACCAGCTCACCTCGGGTGCCCTCCGGGTTCATCCGCCAGGCCCTGCTCGTGAAGGTCAGGTAGGGCAGGCCCGCGTTGTGCGCGAACTCGATCTCCTGGCCGAACTGGAACTCCTCCACGTCGGCGTAGCCGGCGACGCCCACGCCCTCCCAACGGCCGAGCAGGAAGGACAGTTTCGCCAGATCGGGGTGTACCTCAGCGTCCATATCCCCAGAGCGTAGCGGCGGCTGGAGGCGGCGGTGACCGCCGACGGCGCACCGTGGCCTGCGCCACTCCCCGGCCCCGGTCTGGACATGCCCAATTGGCCCCGCTTTCCCGGAGAACTGGTAAAGATTGTCAGCAGCGCGGTGCGGCCACGGGGCGTGTTCTGCCGACCGCGCCCAAGACCTCCGACGTGTTCTCCAAAGGGGCGGCCTGTGTTACTGGTGATCGGTTCGGCGCTGCTCGTGGCCGCGGTGGTCCTCCTCCCCCTGACCGTGATCGCCCTGCGGCGCTGGCTGCGTCAGCGGGGGCTGGCCCAGCTGCGCCCGGGCGTGCTGGCGGCCAGGGAGGGGCAGCGCGTCACGCTCACCGGTGTCGCCGCTCCCGGTCCCGACGGCCCCATCTCCTCCGGCCTGGCCGGTGCCGAGTGCGTCTGGCACGGCCACGAGGTGCTGCGCCACTACTGGCCGCTCAACCGCGACCCGTCCGAGGGCGCGGTCCGCGAGCGGGCCTGCGACTCCATCGCCGACTACGGTTCCGAGGACCTGTTCGGCATCGTCGCCGAGGGCCGTCCCGGCGACGGCGACCGCATCTTCGTCGACCCGGGCGACACCGAGCCCCGCGGCGCCGAGCTGTGCCTCAAGCGCGTGGTGGGGCGCCCGCAGCCGGGTGTGGCCTCGCCCGCCGACGACCTGCTGCCCCGCGTGCGCGGCCGCATCTCGGGTGTCTTCCGGGGCGAGACCATCGAGTTCGAGTACCGCGAGTGGGTGATCCGGCCGGGCGCCCGCATCCGCGTCACGGGCCTGGTCCAGGTGCGCGAGGGCCGCGTGGTCCTGGCCGCCCCCGAGGACGGGACGCTCAGCATCGAGCACGGTGTGGACGACCAGCCGGTGCGGGTCTCCCCGCGCCGCACCGAGGCCCTGGCGCTCACCATCGCCTTCGCGGTCTGCTCGATCGCGGGCGCCGTGCTGACCGCCGCCGCGCTCTGAGTAGGCTGGCGGGCATGTCTCGTTCCTTGGTGATCAAGGTCACCGCCGGTGAGGACGACCCCGAGCGGTGCAACCAGGCGTTCACGGTGGCCGCCGCCGCCCTGGCCAGCGGCGTCGGGGTCTCCCTCTGGCTGACCGGTGAGTCGGCGTGGTTCGCGGTCCCCGGCCGTGCCGAGCGCTTCTCCCTCCCGCACGCCGCCCCCCTCAAGGACCTGCTCGACGCGGTGCTCGCCGCGGGCCGGGTCACGGTGTGCACCCAGTGCGCCGCACGGCGCGACCTGACCGGGGACGACCTGATCCGGGGCGTGCGCATCGCCGGGGCGCCGTCCTTCGTCGAGGAGGCCGTCCAGGACGGCGCGCAGGCCCTCGTCTACTGAGGCGGGGAGCGTTGTCCACAGGCCGCGAACGGCTCTGGCGCGGCCCCTCCCAGCGGACTTAGCGTTGTAAAGGGGGAGGCCGCGCCTCCGTCCGCACCGCCATGCCCTCACACCGCCCACGCCCCGCCCGGCCCTCGTCTGGACCCCACAAGGCCCCCGACGGCGCCCTGCCCGGCCCTCGTCCGCGCCCTACGCGGCACTCGTCCACACCCCGCACAGCCCCCGACGGCGCTCCGCACGGCCCTCGACAGCACAGTGCCCGCACCGCCAAAGGCGGCGCGGGCACGGCGACGGATCGGGCGGGCGTTACTTCTTGCCCTGGTTGGCGACGGCCTCGATGGCGGACTTGGCCGCCTCCGGGTCGAGGTAGGTGCCGCCGGGGTTGGTCGGCTTGAACTGGTCGTCCAGGTCGTAGCGCAGCGGGATGCCCGTCGGGATGTTCAGCCCGGCGATGTCGGCGTCGCTGACGCCGTCCAGGTGCTTGACCAGCGCGCGCAGCGAGTTGCCGTGCGCGACGACCAGCACGGTCTTGTCCGCGGCCAGGTCCGGCACGATCGAGTCGTACCAGTACGGCAGGGCGCGCTCCAGCACGTCCTTGAGGCACTCGGTGCGCGGCAGCAGCTCCGGCGGCAGCTCGCCGTAGCGGGCGTCACCGGCCTGCGAGTAGGTGTCGTCGTCGGCGATGGGCGGCGGCGGGGTGTCGTAGGAGCGGCGCCAGATCATGAACTGCTCTTCGCCGTACTCCTCGCGCGTCTGCGCCTTGTCCTTGCCCTGCAGGGCGCCGTAGTGGCGCTCGTTGAGGCGCCAGGTGCGCTCGACCGGCAGCCAGTGCAGGTCGGCGGCGTCCAGGGCGAGGTTCGCGGTGCGGATCGCGCGCTTGAGCAGGGAGGTGTAGACCACGTCCGGCCGTACACCGGCCTCCTTGAGCAGCTCGCCGCCCCTGCGGGCCTCCTCCTCGCCCGTCGCGGACAGGTCCACGTCCACCCAGCCGGTGAACAGACCCTTCGCGTTCCAGACGCTCTCACCGTGTCGCAGCAGTACCAGAGTTCCCATGGGGGCAAGCCTAGCCACCCGGGTGCCGCGCTCGGGCGTCCGCCCGCCCGCTTGCGGGGAAGCGGACGCGGCCTCGGCGCCCTACCCCTCGTCCCGGGCCTCGACCAGGTGCGCGAACGCCCGCAGGTTGCGCATGTCGTGGCCGCGCTCGGCGCGCCAGCGCCACTCCTTGCGGATGGCCGACGCGAACCCGCGCTCCAGCGCGCCGTTGAAGTTCTCGTCCGAGTAGGTGAGCACGCACCCCAGCAGCCGGTCGACCTCGTCGGAGGTGACGCCCTCCAGCGGCAGGCGGCCGCGGATGTAGACGTCGCCGACCTCGTCCGCGACGAAGGCCATCCCGTACATGTCGGCGCTGCGGCGCATCAGCCACAGGTAGAAGTCGGCGTGGTTCTCGTCGGGCTGACGGCAGAAGAACGACGTCAGGGTGAGGCTGTGCGGCCCCACCTCCAGCCACACCAGGGTCTTGAGCTTGGCCTTCCCCGGCAGGGTGACCAGGAACGACCCCTCGCGGGGGCGCTCCACCTCCAGTTCGGCCTCCGCCACGGCCGAGGAGATCGCCTTGGCCGCGGCGTCGCGGGCAGCGTCCCTGTCCACCTGGTACTTCGCCTCCTCCTCGGTCACCGGCACGCCGCCAGGGGCAGCGCCCGGGGGGCGGTGCTCGCCCGGTACACGTCCAGCAGTTCGTCGACGGTCCGCGACCAGCCCAGGGTGGCCGCGTGCGCGGGTGCCGCCATCGCCAGCTTGGCACGCCACGCCGGTTCGGAGATCATCCGGTGCAGCTCGGCCGCGTAGTCGTCCGGGTTGTGCCCCCGGACCAGGACACCGGACACCCCGTCGGCCACGGCCGTGGTCAGGCCGCCCACGCGCGCGGCCAGGACCGGGGTGCCGCACGCCTGCGACTCCACCGCCACCAGGCCGAACGACTCCGAGTAGGACGGCACCACGGTCACCGCGGCCGCGCGGTAGTAGTCGGCCAGCCGCTCGCGGGTCTGCGGCGGCTCGATCCGCACCACGTCCGCCACGCCCAGGGAGCGGGCCAGGTCGGTGAGCAGCCCGGGCTCGCGCATCCCGCCGCCCGACAGGCCGCCGACCACGCCCACCACCAGGCGCGAACGCAGTGAGGGGTCGCGCTCCAGCAGCGCGGCGGCGGCCCGGATGAGCACGTCGGGGGCCTTCAACCGCTGCACACGCCCCACGAACAGCAGGAGTTCGGTTCCCGCGGGAAGCCCGATCCGCGCCAGCGCGTCCCGGCGCGAACCGGAGCTGAACACCTCCAGGTCCACACCCGGGGGGATGACGCTGATCTGGCCGTCGCGGGCGCCGTAGTGCTCCCGGAGCTGGCGGGCCTCGTCGTCGGTGTTGGCGATGAGCCGGTCGGCCTGGCGGACCAGCTGGTCCTCCCCGCGCAGCCGGGCCTCGGGCTCGGGCGCGTCGCCGTCGGCCAGGGAGGCGTTCTTCACCCTGGCCATGGTGTGCATGGACTGCACCAGGGGCACGCCCCAGCGGCGGGCGGCCACCACACCGGCCTGGCCGGACAGCCAGTAGTGCCCGTGCACGAGGTCGTAGTGGTCGGGCTCGTTCTGCGCCTCGGCCCGCAGCATCCCGAAGATGAACGGACACAGGTGCTCGGCGAGGGTGTTCTTGTCCAGGTGGCCGTAGGGCCCGGCGGGCACGTGCCGCACGTTCACGCCCGGGGCGAGCTCCACCACCGGCGGGAGGTCGGCCCGGGTCGCGCGGGTGAACACGTCCACGGCCACGCCGCGTTCGGCCATGCGCCGGGCCACCTCGACCACGTACACGTTCATGCCTCCGGCGTCTCCGGTGCCGGGCTGGTCGAGCGGGGAGGTGTGCAGACTGACGGTCGCGACCCGGGACGGGACCGCCGTCTGCTCTCCCGCGGGAACGATTCCAGACACCGGAGGTCCCTTCAGGTCGTGTGCGCAGCCGCTGTCGTCAACAGCGACGAAGGTACACACTGTTCCCGGCCGGTCCGTCCGAGGGGTCGGGTGTGCACACCGCGTGACCTAAGGCGCGGAGCTCCAGCCCGAGACCAGGAAGTCGACGGCGTCGGCGAAGGAGCTCTTCCAGGTCGTGAAGTCGTGGCCCCCGTGCGGGTGGAGGGTGGCGACCGTCATACCGCGGTCGGTGAGCAGGTCGGCGAAGCGCTCGGCCTCCCCGTGGATGCTGCCCCGCTGGAGCGGCGTGTGGTCCTCGGTGCCCTCCACCAGCATGAACCTGAGGTCGCGCACCTCCTGTGAACCGAGCAGCCGGTCGGGGGAGTGCGGCTCGGTGTCGCCGCCGAAGACGCCGTAGGGGTCGTCCACCCGGAAGTACCCGGCCCAGGACACCACCTGGGTGTAGAGGTCGGGGTTGCGCAGCGCCAGCGCCGCCGCCCCGTACCCGCCCATGGAGAACCCGCCGACGGCGCGCAGCGCGCGGGGGCGCGTGTGCTCGCCCTCGACGGCCTCCACGGCCGCGCCGGTGACGAAGCTCTCCAGTGCGAACCCCCCGTCGGCCGCGTCGCCCCACTCGGTGGTGGCGCCCTCGCTCTCCTGGCCGTAGGGGGCGGCGATGACGAACTCGATCCCCGAGCGGCACATCTGCCGGTCCAGGAGCGCGCCGATCTCCTCGTCCATGAGCGTCTCGTGGGTGGAGGCCGATCCGTGCAGCAGGTAGAGCACGGGCAGGTCCGCGCTGTCGGGGCCCGAGGGGCGCCGGATCCACAGGGGGCGGCCGCCCTCGGGGGCGCCGGTGTCGGGCAGGGTGACGACCTCGTCCCTGCCGGGTGCGGCGCAGGCCGAGACCTGTCCGGGGCGCGGCAGGGGGGCGGAGGGCGCCTGGATCGGGGAGAGCAGCGTCCGGCTGTGGGCCAACCGGGGCTCGGGGCCGGGGTCGGGTTCGAGCCGTTCCGTCAGCTCCTCGGGCGGGACCGTGGCCAGCGTGGCGGCTGCCGTGGCGACCACGCAGGAGGAGACGAGCACGAAGACCCGCCGGAAGAAGGACGCGAACACACCGAAACCTCAGGGTCGGGTCAGCGGCACCCTGTCGGGGGACCGGAGAATATCACTGAGTGTAACCGGTCATGTGTCTTCGGTCGCAACTCGGGGGGAAATCGCCCCTCTCCCCGTGATCAGACCGTGACGGCGTGCCGCAGCCGGAGGTCGTCCGGGTACGGGCGCAGGTAGGTCTGGTCGCGGGCCCACTCGACGTCCTCCGCCGCGCAGTGGTGGCGCAGCAGCGCCACCGGGACGCTCAGCGGCACCTGCTCCCGCCGGTAGTCCTCGATCGCCCCCAGCAGGTCGTGCCTGCGGGCGTCGTCCAGCAGCGCGCTCAGCATCCCGAAGGCGTGCTGGAGGGCGTTGACGTGCTTGCCCCGGCTCGGCCGCACGGCCATCGCCCGGTGGAAGGCGTCGGTGTAGGTCGCCCGGACCTCCTCGGGGTCGTCGGCTCCGGCGCGGGCCACGATCCTGCCCGTCTCCCGGTAGCCCTCCGGGGAGTGCGACATCAGCTGGAGCTTCTGGCGGCTGTGGAACGCCACCAGGTCGCGCGGACGCCAGTCGGACTCCCAGAGGTGGCGCAGCCGCGCGTGCGCGAAGACGCGCTGGGCGAACAGCTCGCGCAGCACGGGGTCCATCAGGCGGCCCTGCTCCTCCACCGGAAGGGAGGGCAGCAGCTCGGTGAGCCGCTGGGCGAAGGCGCCGCGGCCCTTGCCGTCCACCCGGCCGCCGCCCTGGTCGAACACGGGCAGGGCGAACAGGCCACAGCTGGGCGACTTGTTCTTGAGCACGTACCCGTCCAGGTGGCGCAGCTGGGCCAGGTGGTGGTTGGCGACCTCGGCCAGCTCATCGGTGCGGTCGGCGCCGTCCGCGCTGGAGACCACCCGGTCCAGCCCCTCCCGGCGCTGCAGGCGCAAGGTGGGGCGCGGGACGCCCAGGCCGATCTCCGCCTCCGGGCAGACCGGCAGCCAGTCCACGTGCCGGTCGAGCTCGTCGGTGAGGAAACGCGAACGGGAGTGCCCGCCGTTGTAGCGGACCGGAGCTCCGAGCAGGCAGCTGGACACCCCGACCCTGGGGCGGACCGGAGTGTCGGGCAGCGGAGGAAGCCGTGTGGTCATGCGACCTTCCTACCCGGTCAGCGCCCTGAGCACCGGCTTTTCCCCGAAGGATCTAGAGTGTCCACGCGAACACGTCCAGTGAAGGAGTGCCGTTTGGCGCCCGCCACCATCGTCCTGTTCACACAGGACCTCCGCGTCCACGACCACCCCGCCCTGGCCGCCGCGGTCGAGCGCCCCGGCCCGACCCTGCCGGTCTTCGTGCTCGACCCGGCGGTGGTCGGCCGGTCCGCCCGCAACCGCGCCGCCCTGCTCGCCGACGCCCTCGCCGACCTGCGGGCCGCGCTGCGCGAGCGCGGCGCCGACCTGGTCCTCCTGCGGGGTGACACCGTCGGGGAGGTCACCTCCCTGGCCCGGGCCAGCGGTGCCGACACCGTCCACGTCACCGACGGCGTCAGCTCCCTGGCCGCGCGGCGCGCGCGACGCCTGCGCGCGTCCGGCCTGACCGTGCGCGCCTTCCCGGGGCTCACCGTGGTCCCGCCGGGGGAGGTCACCCCGGCGGGCGGCGACCACTACAAGGTGTTCACGCCCTACTGGAAGGCCTGGGAAGCCGCCGCGTGGCGCGACCCGGTCGCGCCGCCGGACCGTGTGGTCCTGTCCGACGACCTCCGGCCCGGTGAGCTGCCCGGACGAGGTTCGGACGGGCTGGGCGCGCTCGCCGAGGACCTGCCGAGGGGAGGGGAGCGCGCGGCCCGCGAGCGCCTGGACACCTGGCTGTCGTCCGGGCTGGAGGCCTACCCCGACCAGCACGACGACCTGCCGGGCGCGGCCACCTCGCACCTGTCCGCCGATCTGCGCCTGGGCTGCCTGTCACCGCTGGAGGCCGCCCTGGCCGCCTCACACCTGGCAGGGGGAGAGGCGTTCGTCCGCCAGCTCGCCTGGCGCGACTTCCACCACCAGGTCACCGCGGCCTTCCCGGCGATGAACGTCCGCGACTACCGGCACCGGGACAAGAAATGGCGGGAGGACCCCGACGCCCTCGAAGCCTGGAAGCGGGGGCGGACCGGCGTTCCGGTCGTGGACGCCGGGATGCGCCAACTGCTGCGCGAGGGGTTCATGCACAACCGGGCGCGCATGATCACCGCGGCGTTCCTCACCCGGACCCTGCGCGTGCACTGGCGCGAGGGCGCCGACCACTTCCACGCGCACCTCGTGGACGGTGACGTGGCCAACAACTACGGCAACTGGCAGTGGGTAGCGGGCACTGGCAACGACACCAGGCCCAACAGGGCGTTCAACCCGCTGCGCCAGGCCCGCAGGTTCGACCCCGAAGGCGTGTACGTCCGCCGCTACCTGCCCGAACTGGCCGAGCTCCCGGGCAGGCGCGCGCACACGCCCTGGCGGGAGGAGCACCCGCCCCCCGGCTACCCGGCGCCGATCGCGGACCCCGGCCACTGAGGCTGACTCGCCGCCGGACCCGGTCGGGACCGGCGTCCCGTGCCGGTGCCCGCGGTACCGGCACGGAGCGGGGGCGTGTGTCCGCGGGGCCGCCCAGCGGTGTGCCGCCGCCCGCGCGGTCGCGGGTCAGCTGGGGTCGAAGGCCCGGAGGAAGGCCTGGTGCGCGACGTCGTCGAACAGCACCAGGCGGATCTCCGGCACACGCAGGTGCGCCGAGTGCAGGGCCCAGGCGGCGATGCGCGCCGCGTCATCGACCGGCCACCGGTAGGTGCCGGTGGAGATCGCGGGGAAGGCGATGGACTCCGCGCCCAGCTCGTGCGCGACCCGCAGGGACTCGCCGTAGCAGGAGGCCAGCAGGGCGCTGCGGTCCTCGGTTGGGCTGTAGACCGGGCCCACGGTGTGCACCACCCACCGGGCGGGCAGCCGCCCGGCCGTGGTGGCCACCGCGTCGCCGACGGGCAGGCCGCCCCCGTAGTGGCCCGCGCGCAGCTGGCGGCACTCCTCCAGGATGGACTTCCCGCCCTTGCGGTGGATGGCGCCGTCCACTCCGCCGCCGCCCAGGAGCGAACTGTTGGCGGCGTTGACGACGGCGTCCACGCTCTGCTCGGTGATGTCGCCCCGGAGGACGTGGATCCGGGAGTGGTTCGGAGAGGCCATGGCCCTTCCCTTCCTGTGCCGTGGGCGGGCGGCCGTGTCCGCGCGCCGCTGTGACGGGGTCGCCTCGTGGGACGGGTGTCCCCGACCCGTGGTTGGCGGCGAGGCGCGCCGCGTCCTCGACCGGCCACCGCGTCCCGCCGGATCGGCCGCCGGTTCGCCCCGGAACCCGGGCGCGCGGGGGCGCGTGACTGTCGCCTCCGCCCCGTTCGGCGGGCGGTGCCCGGTCCCGGTTCGGGCGCGTGACCGAGCTCGCGCCGGTCTCGGGAGCGGCCCTGCGAGGCCGTTGCCGGAGGGGTTCCGGGTCGGGTGCGGGGGAGGCCGATCCCACCCCGTTCCGGGACCTGTATCCCTTGTCCCGTAGGCGATGAGGATTTAACCTGGGGGTACGACAAGCAGTAGTACGACCCCAAGTAGAATCGCTGGTATGAATCGGCTTGGCGAACTTGAGCGCGCGGTGATGGATGTACTGTGGTCACGGAACGAACCAATGACGGTTCGTGAGGTCGGCAAGGCCCTGGCCGAGCGCGACCTCGCACACACGACCGTCATGACCGTGCTCGACAGGCTCGCCAAGAAGAAGGTCGTCACCCGGGCACGTGAGGGTCGTGCGTGGCGTTACCGCCCGGCAGCCAGCCGTGAGGCATACGTCTCCGAGTTGATGTTCGACGCTCTCGGACAGACCGGGGACCGCGACGCCGCCCTGGCCGCCTTCGTCCAGTCCATGGACGGCGAGCAGGCTGAAGCGCTTCGGCGCGCACTCGCGGAAACCGAGCAGCCAAGGAACTAGTCCGTATGGTCAGTGCCGCCCTCCTCACTCTCGTCGCGGTCTGCTGTCTCATCGCGATGGAAGGCCTCCACCGGGCCAAGTGGCCCTCGCGGGGGCCCTACACAGCCGTGATCACCTGGCAGGCACTCGGGCTCGCCTGGGGCGTGTCCACCATCGGCGCGCTCCTGGCCTTCGGGCTCTCCTCCTACCGGCTCGGCGCGGCCGGGGGCTCCATGGCCCTGGCCACGGACATCGTGACCGGCGAGCTGCTGCTGGCCGAACTCTCTCAGGGCCTTGAGGGCATCAGCCACATCGTGGCCGTGGTCCTGGCCGTCGTGCTGACCCTGGTGCTCTTCTACGGCCTGGTCTCCTCCTTCCTGCACGTGGTCCGCGTCCGCCGACGCCACCACGACCTCCTCGAACTCATCGCCAGCGAGCACCCCGACGTGCCCGGCGCCCGCGTGCTCGACCACCCGGCCGCCGCCGCGTACTGCCTTCCGGGCGTGCTGCGCTCGCAGGTGGTCATCAGCGCCGGGGCCCTGGCGGTCCTGGACAACCGCGAGCTGGCCGCCGTCCTGGCCCACGAGCACGCCCACCTGCGTCAGCGCCACGACCTCGTGCTGCTGCCCTTCTCCTCGCTCAAGCGCGCCTTCCCGAGGTTCCGCCTGGTCCGCACCTACTACGAGAGTGTGGCGCTGCTCATCGAGATGTGCGCCGACGACCAGGCCCGGCGCAAGAGCTCCTCGCGCGAGCTGGCCATGGCGCTGCTGCGCTTCGGCGCCGCCGGACCGGCCCCGGTTCCCGCCGGGGCGATGGCGGCCGTGCCCGACGCCGAGCCCGGGGTGATGCGGCGGGTCAACCGCCTCCTGCATCCCGACAACGAGCTGCCCTACCACGCGGGCGCCTTCATCATGGGCGGTTCCGCCTTCCTGCTGGCCGCGGTCACCTGCCTCTGGCACATCCCGCTGTGACCTTCCCGGCCGCCGGTCGCGCCCGCGCGCGGCCCGCTGCCGCCGCCGACCGCGATCCCCGCGCGTGTGTGACACCCGCCTCCGCGGGCACGATCAACGCGTCCCATCCGTTTACGGTGGAGAGCGGGCGGACTCCCCGCTCGGAACGTCGTCGGGAGTGTGCGTTTTGTTCGGACTGATTTGGCAGGCCATCTACCTGGTCACCTTCGTTGCGAGTCTGTACGCGCTGATCGAGGCGATCCGCACGCCGGCCGCGGCCTTCGAGCTGATGGACAAGCAGACCAAGAAGCTGTGGGTCATCCTCACCGGTGTCGCCACGGCGCTCTCGCTGCTGGCGGTCTTCTCCGACCGCGGGATGTTCGTCATCCTCGGCCTGGTCGCCACCCTCGTCTTCCTGCTGGACGTGCGTCCGGCCGTCAAGGGCGTGGGCGGCAACAGCAACAACGGCCCCTACGGTCCCTGGTAGGCCTCCCCCGGTCTCATTCCGCGCTCCCGGCCGGGGCCTCACGCCCCGTGCTCTCGGCGGAGGCCTCACGCCGTGCCTGCGCCTCCATGGCGTCCAGCACGCGCCGCAGCTCCGCGGAGTAGGCGGGGTCGCCCGTGTAGTAGGAGTGGCCCAGGATCTCCGGGCGTCTGGCCTCGCCGGGCAGCGCGTCGTAGGAACGCGGGTCCGGCAGGGGCTCGGCCCGCTCCACCACGCGTACGGTCCCGAACCCGCCGGAGGGGTCGAGCGTGCGCACCGGCCCGGCGATCGCGTCGGTGACCCGCCACAGGTTGCGCCAGTCCGTCACCCGCTCCCGCAGGTCTGCGAACGGCCCCGGCCCGAAGTAGGCCGGGAAGTAGCGGGCGTACAGGCGGTCCAGCGGTGAGCCGTGCGTGATGAGGGCGATCCGGCCCAGGCAGTCGGTGGGCAGCTGCCAGACCGTGGCCGCCGCCAGCACCGAGCCCTGTGAGTGCCCCGAGAGCACCACGTCCGTGCCCTCCCGGCACAGCAGGGCCACCCGGGCGCACAGCTGGGGCACGGCCCGCTCCGCGTAGGAGGGCGGCGCCAGCGGGTGGGCCGCCCGGGGCCAGAACGTGCCCACGTCCCACACCGAGCCGACCGCCTGCCGCGTGGGCCGGTCGCGGTAGGCGCTGCGCCCGATCCACGCCAGGGCCACCAGGGCGGCGCCTCCCAGCAGGGAGCCGACGCCGATCAGTCCCGACACCGTCCCCTGGGCGAACCCCCGCACCTCGCCGGGCACGGCGGCCGCGTCCGACACGGCCGTCGTCACCGAGGCCGGGCCCGCCGCCAGGTGCCCCGAGAGCGTGGAGGACAGCACGAGCACGCTCAGCGCCACCACCGGGAGCAGGAAGGCCGCCAGCACCCACGGCAGCACTTCCGTCATCCGGCCCGCCGCCCGCGCGTGGGCGATGTCCCAGGTGCGGCGGTCGCGCACGCTGCGCGCGTAGTCCTCGGTGACCCCGGCCAGGTGCGACCGGGTGTCGCGGCGCAGCCGCAGCGCGAGCACCCCCACCACGGCCAGGGCGATGGCCGCCTCCAGCGCGAACGCCAGCTGGAGCCAGGAGTAGGCGGTCGGTACCGACAGCGGCAGACAGTCCACCTCGGGGGTGGCCAGGGTGCCGCAGCCGCTCAGCGCCAGCGACCCCTGGTAGACGAGCGCGGCCGAGAAGCCGCCGCCGAGCAGGGCGCCCAGGGCCGCCGTGGCCGGGCCCGCGAGGCCGCGCATCGCCGCGCCTCCGTGGGAGCGGTCGGAGGCGAACAGGAACAGCGCCGCCGCCAGCATCACCAGCACCAGGGCCGCCTGGACCGCGAACAGCGTGTTGAGGACCGCCCCGTTGCCGGGCAGCCGCCCCGACGCCGTCCACTCCGGACGGGGCCAGAGCACGTACGCGGCCACCGCCAGCCCCAGGACCAGGGTGGCGTCGCGCAGCAGGCGGCAGATCCGGTCGGCCCGGGCGTTCCAGCGCGGGTCGGTGCCCGGGACCAGCACGCTCAGGGTGCTCAGGGTGACCACCGCCGCCAGCAGGGCCGCCAGGAGGGCGCCGACGATCCACGGCCCCGCTCCGTCCGGCGGCCCCGCCGTCGCCGGGTCCAGGTCGTGCCGCAGCGCCGGTACGACCAGCAGCGCGGTCACCGTGCCCAGGGCCGCCGAGATGTGCGCCGAGCGCAGCCGGGCCATGGTCTCGCTGTTGCGCCAGAAGCCCTCCTGGCTCAGCGGGGCGGCCGCGCTGGGGCGGGGCGGTATCGGGCTCTCCACGACCTCGTAATCGGCGGCCGTGCGCCGCGACAGCAGCCACAGCACCACGATCAGCGCCACCGGCAGCACCGTGCCCACCAGCAGGGCCGGGCCCGGCGCGGACAGCACCGAGGAGGGCGAGCCGAGGAAGGCCAGCCAGGGACGGGCCCGCACGCACTCCTCGCCCTGGCCGGAGGCGCACTGCCAGGCCACCAGGTCCATGCCGATCCCCGCCGCGGCCAGGGTGATGAGCACCGTCAGGGACAGCGCCAGCAGCCGCACGCTCCCGCCGTAGGCGTTGTTGGCCAGCAGCCGCGCCCCCGTGGGGGCGCGGTCCATCCGCCCGGGCCGCATCCAGTACGCCACGTTGACGAGCATGAACGGCAGCAGCAGCAGCCAGAACGCCCGGGAGGAGCGCCCGGAGGTGAGGTTGCCCCAGGCGAAGATCTCCCGGCGCACGTTCGGGAGGGTCTCGGTGTCGGACTCGCGGCGCCAGCGGAAGAACCCCGCCAGTCGGTCGCCGCCCACGCGCATGGCGGGTTCGACGTCCAGCAGTTCCTCGGCCTGGCCGCCGCTGACGCCGTGTACGCGCAGCTCGACCCGCTCGCACGCGGGGGAGCCCGGGCCGGTCGGGACGGGCGGCGGAGAGGCGTCGTCGGGGGAGGGCTCGGAGGATTTGGGGGAGGGGGCGGTCGGTTCGGGCTCGTAGGGGCTGAGGGGTTCGGCGAGGTCCGACATACGAAGCATCCTGCCACGCTCCGTATCCGGGCGACAGCGGTACTTCGAACCTGTGGACAACGCCGGGGGAACTCCGCCCGCGGCTTCTTCCAGGCATAGGAGAACTCCGCCCGCGGCCCCTTCCGGGCACGGGGGAGCGCCCTCCGGGGGGAGGCGGTATCCGGCGAGGCGCCGCACACGGGGGGACCCGCCCGCGGGGAGGCGCCGCCTACGGGAGCGGGGCCCACGGGCGCGCCCGGGCACGTGCCCGGGCGCCGACCTCAGGAGGGCTGCGGCCGCCGCAGTCCCTGCAGGAGCAGTTCGACCAGTCGGCGCGGGTCGTAGCGGGGGTCGTCGCCGCCGACGCAGAGGTTGCCGATGCCGCGCATCAGTTCGTAGGCCCGCGTGCCGGGTTCGATCTCCCCGGCCTCGACCGCGGCGTCGAGCAGGGTCGTGCAGACGGGCACCAGGCGGTCGAGGAAGTAGGCGTGCAGGGCCCCGAAGCCGCCGCTGTCCGACCGCATCGCAGCGGCCAGCCCGTGCTTGGTGACCAGGAAGTCGACGAACAGGTCCACCCACGCGCGGAGCGCGGCGAACGGGGATCCGGCCTCGGCCAGCAGCCGCGGACCGGCCTCGGCGCAGGCCTCGACCTGGTGGCGGTAGACGGCGACGACCAGGTCCGCCCGGGTGGGGAAGTGGCGGTAGATCGTCCCCATCCCGACGCCCGCCCGGGCCGCGATCTCCCGGATCGGCGCGTCGACGCCGGAGGTGACGAACACCGCGGCGGCGGCGGTGAGCAGCTTCTGCTGGTTGCGCACCGCGTCGGCGCGCCTGCCGCGGGCCGGTACCTCCTCCGACCCCCCTGTGCTGGGCATACACGTTCTCCTTCCGGTGTCCGTTGCAAAACGGAACGCTGCTCCGTATATTAAGAGGAACAGCGCTCCGCTTGCAGTCTAGCTGCGACGGGACACTTCCGTCCGCCCTGCCCGCCGCCGTTCCGAGGGGACCCCGGCGCAGGCCACCGAAGGGAAAACGCACCATGAGCGCACCGACGCGCACGCCCGACTCCGTCGGCCCCGCCGCCCCCGTCCTCTCGGTCAGCCCGGTCGTGCTGCCGACGTCCGACCGCGCCGTGGACCTGCAGGTGCGGGTCTCCGTGCCCGTGACCGGGGGCGAACTGCCGATCGTCCTCCTCTCGCACGGCCACGGCCCCTCCCACCACCTGTCCTCGCTGAACGGCTACGCGCCCCTGGCGAACTTCTGGGCGGCCCACGGGTTCGCCGTGATCCAGCCGACCCACCTGAGTTCGAGGACGCTGGACCTGGACCCCGACACCCCCGGGGCGCCGCTGTACTGGCGGTCGCGGGCCGAGGACATGACGCGCGTCCTGGACCGGCTCGACGAGATCGAGGCCGCCGTACCCGGGCTCTCCGGACGCCTGGACCGGAACAGGGTGGCCGTGGCCGGGCACTCGATGGGCGGGCACACCGCGAGCCTGCTGCTCGGCGCCCGGCTCACCGACCCGCACGACGGGAAGGTGGTGGACCTGTCCGAGCCCCGGATCACGGCGGGCGTGCTGCTCGCCGCGCCCGGCGCGGGCGGTGACTCCCTCAACGAGTCCACGGCCCGCGCCTACCCCTTCCTCTCGACCACGGACTTCTCCACGATGACGACGCCCGCGCTCGTGGTCGCCGGGGACGCGGACGACTCCGCCCACCTGACGGTCCGCGGCCCGGAGTGGCACGTCGACCCCTACCTCCTCGCTCCCGGCCCCAAGACCCTGCTCACGCTGTTCGGCGCGGAGCACGGGCTCGGCGGGGTCTCCGGGTACGACGTCGCCGAGACCACGGACGAGAGCCCCGAGCGGGTGTCCGCGGTCCAGCGCCTCACCTGGGCCTACCTCCGCGACCGGTTCCACTCCGGGGACCCCGCCTGGCCTGCGGCGTGCGACGCGCTGACGGGCGGCCCCGACCCGCTCGGACGGGTCGAGTCCAGGTAGGGTCCTGGCGCGGTACACCCTCCGAGGAGGAGTCACCTAGTGCACCAGGGACTCGTCCGCCACGTCCCAGGTGTTGCACGCCCCCGGCCGCTGCTCCTCCAGGCCGGTCCGGGTCCACGCCACGCTGTTGGCCACCGACCCGTGCGTGCGCTCCTCCTCCTCGCCGTCCTCGCGGTCGGCGGTGGCGGCGGCGTCGTCCAGCAGCGTCTCCACGTCCCCCTCGTCCAGGGGGTAGCTCACCCGGACAGACCCCATGAACACGCCCGCCAGGCAGTTCGCCTGGAGCTCACCGCGGCGCGTCCACGCGTTGCGCTCCAGCACGCCGTCCTCCAGCTGGCGCTGCCCGTGGTAGTACTCCAGCAGCCCCGACTCCCCCTGCACGTGGTGGCCGTACTCGTGGGCCAGCAGGGACGCGTACACCACGCTGTCCGTGGCGCCGTTCCACTTGTCCACCACGTCCGCGGTGCCGATGTAGATGCTCGTGCTCGCCCGGCAGTAGAACGCGCCCGCGCGGGAGGGGTAGGCGCGGCACGGGCTGATCCCGGGTTCGTCCCAGAACACCCGCTCCGGAGGGGTGAAGGGGATGCCCGCGCGCAGGAACTGGGTCCGCCAGGCGTCGTCCAGGCAGTCCGCGACCGTGTGCAGGAACCCCTCCATCGACTCGGGGTCCTCCACGTCCAGCTCCGGCACCGGGCACGGGCGCGGGCTCAGCCGCCCGGTCTCGTACAGAGGGTTGGCGACCAGTGCCTGGTACCCCGACGGGCGCTCCTGGGCGCCGAACCGCTCCGGCAGCCCCTGCCCGTCCGCCATGCCGGAGGGGGCCTGACCGGGCTTGTCGTCGGAGTCGGCGCCCGCCTCCGGGACGGTCGCGTCCGGCGCGGCCCCGGGCGGAGGACCGTCCTCGTCGGCGGTGGTCCACGACAACAGCGCCAGCGCCAGCAACACCACCATGAGGGCGGTCACCAGACCGAACACCCGGCGGTCGGCGCGGCGAGCCGCGGACGCCGGCGACCTACCGAACCCTGCGTACACCCCTGTCCGCCCGCCCTGTCGTCACCGTGGCCGGGCCGGACACGCCCGACACCTGACCGTGCCCCCCGGAGCGCTTCACCGCACCAGATCCTCGGGAGCGTTCCACGTGTTGCACGCGGCCGGATCCCTGCGGTCCATGCCGTGCGCGGTCCACAGGCGGCCGTTGGCGGCCGAACCGTGGGTGTGCTCGTCGCCCCAGTCGGAGCGCAGACCGACGTCGTCGAGGATATTCTCCCGCTCGGACCCGCCGAGGCCCAGGTCCTCGCGCGAGGCGCCCAGGAAGACCCCGCCCAGGCAGTTGGCCTGGAGCTCGTTGCGCCGGGTCAGCTCGTCCGCCTCCGCCTCGTCGGCGCCCGCCCGCTCGCTGTGGAACCGCGCCAGGATGCGCGACTGCCCCTGCACGTGGTGCCCGTACTCGTGGCTGAGCAGGAACGTGTACGCCTCGGGCTTGTCGCTGCCTCCGGAGGCCGCCACGATGTCCTCCACGCCCAGGTACAGGCCCTGGTTGGCCTGGCAGTAGAAGGCCGCCGTGCCCTCGCTGGGGAACGCGCCGCACGGGCTGTTCCCGGCGGTGTGCCAGTACACGCGGTTGGGGGAGCTGAACTCCAGCCCCGCCTCGGCGAAGTAGGAGCTCCACGCCGTGTCCAGGCAGTCGGCGATCTCGTGGACGAACGCCTCCACCGACTCCGCGTCCTTCTCGTCCAGCTCGGGCACCTCGCAGGTGATCTCGCCCAGCTCGCCGATCCGGTACAGCGGGTTGTCGGTGAGCGGGTCGCCCTGGCCCGAGGCGGTCAGCGGCTCCTCGGTCGCCGACGCCCCGCCCGACCCGCCCGTCGCCAGGTCCGCCGACGCCACCGGGTGCGACCACGCGGGCTCGGAGGGGTGCAGGGCGGCCGAGATCGCCAGGAAACCGGTGAACCCCACCGCCGCCACCCCGGTGCCCAGCGTGAGCGTGACCCCCAGGCCCATCCGCTGGAGGAGCCCGGGGTCCTCGGGCCAGAAGTCCGGTCCCCGGACGGGCCCGCGGCTCACCACGGCAGCTCCCCGCGGCACCGGGGCACGACGTCGGCCGCTATGCCCGGGGGGAACGGTGCACCGGGGGACCGGATAGGCTCTCGCGACATGTGGTGGGTTGGCTCCTGGCGCCCGGCCGTCGCGGTCGCGACGGCCGTCTTCGTGTTGTCCTCACTGGTCACGGCGCTTGTCGTCGCGTGGCCGGGTGGGGAGGCCCACGCCGCGACGCCAGCGGCACCGGTTCCCACAGTACCGGGGGGCTCCGTGACGCCCGCCAGCGACCGGTCCGCCCCGGTCATCACCAACGACGTCCGCCTCGAACTCGACGGCGCGGGCGTCCTCCACGGCGAGGAGACCATCTCCTTCTCCGGCGGCGCCCCGGCCACCTTCACCCGCTCCCTGACCGAGACGATGCTCTACGACACCGAGCACGACCGGAAGTTCGAGGTCACCGGTGTGCGGGCCACCGACCTGGACGGCGACGCCCTGGACGCCCGGGTGAGCAGGGACGACGGCTCCCTGTCCGTGGAGATCCCCACCGCGGCCACCTCCGGGGTCGTGCTCTCCTACCGGGTGAGCGGAACCGTGAGCGAGGTCTCCCAGGGCGTCCAGCTGGAGTGGCGGGCCGTCGGCGCCTACAGCCACACCGTGGAGGCCACCGACGTGACCGTCACCGCGCCCCTGCCGCCAGAGGCGCTGTCCTGCCTGGCCGGGGAGCCGCGCAGCGCCATGTACTGCACGGCCTCCGACATGGGCGCCGACGCGGGCGTGGCCCACTTCCTCCAGGCCGACATGGAGCCCAGCGACCGGCTGGACATCGTCGTCAACTACCCGCCCGGCACCGCCGAGGGAGAGCCCATCCTCACCCGCCGCTGGTCGCTGGCCTCGGCGTTCGCGGTCACCCCGGCCACCGCCAGCGTGTTCGGGCTGCTGCTGGCGGTGCTCCTGGGCGGCCTCGTGGTGCTGATCCGCGTCCGGGGCCGCGACGAGCGCGCCCTGCGCGACGAGGCCTCGGCCGGGGACCACGCCCCGGTGGCCGAGGGCGAGCACGGGCGCCTGCGGTTCGCCCCGCCCGACGGCGTGCACCCCGGCCAGATCGGCACGCTCGTCAACGAGACCGTGGACATCACCGACCTCACCGGCGCCGTGGTCGACCTGGCCGTGCGCGGCTACGTGCGCCTGGAGGAGCTGCCGCACGAGCACTTCACGTCCGTGGACTGGCGGCTGGTGCGGCTGGACGGTCCGCCGGAGGACACCCTCCGCTCCTACGAGTGGCTGCTGCTGGACGCGCTCTTCGGCGGGCGCCCGACCGTGCGCCTGTCCCAGGTCGGCTCGCCCCGCACCTCCGCCGACTTCCCGGCGCGCATCGACCGCGTCCGCGAGGAGCTGTACCGCGACATGGTGCGGCTGAAGTGGTTCGCCCGCTCGCCCAGCCAGGTGCGCAGCCGCTGGAGCGCCGTCGGCATGGCGGTGACGGCCGGGGGCGTGCTCCTGACCGGGGCCCTGGCGGTCTTCACCAGCGCGGCGTTCACCGGGCTGGCCGTCATCATCGCGGGCGCCGCCGTCACGGCGGGCGCGCAGTACATGCCCGCCAAGACCGCCCTGGGCAGCTCGGTGTACGCGCACACGGTGGGCTTCCGCGACTACCTGCTGAGCCCGCGCTCGGCGACCGCGCCCCCGGGGCAGCGGGTGGAGCTGTACTCGCGCTACCTGCCCTACGCGGTGATCTTCGACGACGTCGACCACTGGGCCAACATCCTGGCCGCGGCGGCGCTCACCGACCTGACCCCCGAGGAGCTGACCGGTGACGGCCTGGCCTGGTACACGGGGCCCAGGGAGTGGCGGATCGAGGACTTCTCGGACTCCATCACCACGTTCGTGGTGACGCTGACCGGCATCATCACCAACGCCCGGCGGCTGCGGGCGCTCAACCAGTTCCAGCGGCGCTAGGAAGCCGCAGACCACGAGGGGAAGGCACCATGCGCGCGGTCGTGCAGCGCGTGTCGCACGCGTCGGTGACGGTGGACGGCGAGGTGGTCGGGCAGATCACCGAACCCGGCCTGATGGCGCTGGTGGGGGTCACCCACACCGACACCGCCGCCGAGGCGGTCAGGATCGCCAGGAAGCTGTGGACGCTGCGGATCCTGGAGGACGAGCGGTCGTGCTCCGACACCGGCGCGCCGCTGCTCGTCGTCAGCCAGTTCACGCTCTACGGCGACGCGCGCAAGGGCCGCCGCCCCACCTGGCAGGCCGCGGCGCCCGGCCCCGTCGCCGAACCCCTCGTGGACGCGGTCGTCGAGGAGCTGCGCTCGCTCGGCGCGGTGGTGGCCACGGGGGTGTTCGGCGCGAAGATGTCGGTCTCCCTCACCAACGAGGGCCCGTTCACGGTCGTCCTGGAGGCATGACGGGGCCCGGGCTGTGGACGCGGCCACGGCCCGGGACACGGGAGGCGGCGCAGGGAATCCCCGGAGAGATCCCGTGCCCCTCAGACGTCGACGGTGACCGGCTCGAACTTGTAGCCCAGACCGCGGACGGTCACGATGTAGCGCGGGCTGCCCGGGTCCTCCTCGATCTTGGCGCGCAGCCTCTTGACGTGCACGTCGAGGGTCTTGGTGTCACCGACGTAGTCGGCGCCCCACACGCGGTCGATGAGCTGCATCCTGGTGAGCACCCGCCCGGCGTTGCGCAGGAGCACCTCCAGCAGCTCGAACTCCTTGAGGGGGAGCTGCACGTTGTCGCCGCGCACCGTCACCACGTGCCGCTCCACGTCCATCCGGACGGGACCGGCCTCCAAAGCGGCGGGCAGCACGACCTCGTCCTCGCCCCGGCGGCGCAGCACCGCGCGGATGCGGGCCACGAGCTCGCGCGAGGAGAAGGGCTTGGTCACGTAGTCGTCGGCGCCCAGTTCCAGACCGACGACCTTGTCGATCTCGGAGTCCTTGGCGGTGAGCATGATCACGGGGACGTTGGACTTCTGCCGCAACGTCCGGCACACCTCGGTGCCCGACAGCCCCGGCAGCATCAGGTCCAGCAGCACCAGGTCGGCCCCGGTACGGTCGAAGGTCTCCAACGCCACGGTCCCGGTGGGCGCCACGGCGACCTCGAAGCCCTCCTTGCGCAGCATGTACGACAGGGCGTCGCTGTAGGATTCCTCGTCCTCGACAACGAGTACGCGCGTCACTGTGCCGCCTCCTGACGGTCGGTGTTCCGGGCGGCCTCGGGCCCCCGGCTCTCGGAACGGGGCAGACGCAGAGTGAACGTCGACCCCGACCCCTCCTTGCTCCACACGGTCACTTCTCCACGGTGGTGGGTCATGATGTGCTTGACGATCGCCAGGCCCAGACCGGTACCTCCGGTGGCCCGGCTCCGAGCGGCGTCCACACGGTAGAACCGCTCGAAGATCCTTTCCAGGTCCTGCTGCGGGATCCCGATGCCCTGGTCGGCGACGCTGATGTCCACGCTGGACCTGGACAACACCACGGAAACGGCGACCCGGGTGTTCTTGGGGCTGTAGGAAACGGCGTTGGCGACCAGGTTGCGCAGGGCGGTGCCCAGCAGCCCCTCGTCGCCCATGATCACGACGCCCTCGGCGCCGCTGCCGACCAGTTCGATCCCCTTGGCGTCCGCGGGCATGCGCACCGAGTCCAGCGCCTCCTCCACGACGGGGCCGAGGTCGACCCGGGCGGGTTCGGCCATCGGCTCGGCGCCCTGGATGCGCGAGAGCGTGATGAGGTCCTGGATCACCGCGGTCAGCCGAGAGGCCTCGATCTGCATGCGCTCGGTGAAGCGACGCACCGCTTCCGGGTCGTCACTGGCGTCCTGTACGGTTTCCGCCAACAGGGACAAAGCGCCCACCGGGGTCTTCAGCTCGTGCGAGATGTTCGCGACGAAGTCGCGGCGGACCGCCTCCAGGCGCCGGTGCTCGGTCTGGTCCTCGGCCAGCACCAGCACCAGCCCGGTCCCTCCCAGGGGGGCCACCCGCACGGCGAAGGACGTGGCGTCGGGGCCGAACTTGCGCACGGCCACCTCGATGTCCGTCTCCCGGATGACGCCGTCCCGCCGTACCTGCCGGGCCAGGGTGAGGAGTTCGCCGATGACCAGTTCCTCGCCCCGCACGATGCCGAAGGCGCGTGCGGCGGAGGAGGCGCGCAGGACCCTGTCGGCGGAGTCCAGCACGACGGCGGAGGAGGGGATCGCGGAGAGCACCTCGGCTATGCCGGAGGGCAGCACACCGCCGTCGCGGTTCGCGGGCTCCGGAGCCTGCCGCTGCCGTGCGGCGGTACCCGTACGGAAGAAAGGACCGGCCAGGACGCCGATGACGACGCCCGTGACGAGTCCGATGATGCCGGTCACCGCGGCGAGAAGTTCCCCTTGCACGGTTCGATCGTAAACGTGCGGACTGGAGCTTTACCCGGTCAGGGCATGCGACACAACCGAGGTTCTTGCATCGTTCACCAATTCTTGGCCGACTCTTCAAACAACCACTGGGAGCATTGACGCCATGCGCGATACCTACCACGACGACCTTGACAGCCTGAGTGAACGCCTCGTCGAGATGACGCGGCTCGCCCGGCACGCCGTCGCTCGTGCGACCACGGCGCTGCTGGACAGTGACATCAACGCGGCGCAGGAGGTCATCTCCGGTGACGAGCAGATCAACCGGCTAGACCAGGAGATCGAGGACACCGCGTTCAGCCTGATGGCCCGGCAGCAGCCGGTCGCCTCCGACCTGCGCACCATCATCACCTCCCTGTACATGCGCGGCGACCTGGAGCGGATGGGCGACCACGCCGTCCACCTGGCCAAGATCGCGCGGCGGCGCCACCCCGACTCGGCGATCCCCAAGCCGGTGCGGTCGATCGTGCTGGAGATGGGCCACCAGGCGGAACTGCTGGTCACCAAGGCGGGCGAGGTCATCATCGACCGGGACCCCGACACCGCCCTGGAGTTGGACAAGGACGACGACACGATGGACCGGCTGCGGCGCAAGCTGCTGCAGCGCATCCTCGCCCCGGGGTGGGAGTACGGGGTGGAGGCCACCATGGACGTCACCCTGGTCGGCCGGTTCTACGAACGCTTCGGTGACCACGCGGTGCACGTCGCCGACAACCTCGTCTACATGGTGACGGGCGAGAAGCGCGAGGACTACGACCCCGAGGGCTGAGCCCGGCCGGGGCCTCTCCGCGGCGCGGACCGCGGGCGCCCCGCCGGTCCCACGGGCCCGGCCCGGCCCGGCCGGGTGCCGCCCGCCGGGCGGACGTGCTTCCCCGCCGCCCGGACGCGTCCCCCTCGGACGTCCGAACCGCGGGTGCCCCCCGGTGCCGCGCCGGAGCGCGCGGCACCGGGTCGGGGCACGGGGTCGGGCCGGGGCTGGAACGCGGGGCCGGGGCGCGGCTGACCGGTCCGGACGGGTCGCACGGCGGCCGGAGGCGGGGCCGTGCGGGGGGCGTTCCGGTGGGCCGTCGGGAGCCCTCGCGGGCGACGTGCGCCAGGCGACGCGGCACGGTGAGATCCGTCGCTCCGGCCCCTCTCGGAAGGCTTCGGGGGCGTGTCCGTAACGCCTTCACCAAGCCCCGGTGAAGGGGCGGGCACGGCGTCCGCAAGCCCTTCCGCACAGGGCCTGACCAGGTGCGCAGCAGGCCTCGGGTACACTTTGTCAAGGCCTGAAAAGTAGGGCTTGACCTGCGTGTTCGCAAACCTAATAGGTACGTTAAGTCACAGATTCGTGGTATCCTTGTGGTAGCGGAAGGGGTACCTGTCACATGGCTTTCAAGGTCGGCGACACTGTTGTCTACCCCCATCATGGGGCTGCTCGTATTGAAGCGATCGAGACGCGCAACATTAAGGGCGAGGACAGAATCTACCTCGTTCTGAGGGTCGACAAGGGCGATCTGACGGTGCGCGTGCCCGCCGCGAATGCCGAGGACGTCGGCGTTCGCGACGTGGTGGGGCAGGAGGGCCTGGACAAGGTCTTCGAGGTGCTTCGCGCGCCGCACACCGAGGAGCCCACCAACTGGTCCAGGCGCTACAAGGCCAACCTGGAGAAGCTGGCCTCGGGTGACGTGAACAAGGTCGCCGAGGTGGTTCGGGACCTCTGGCGCCGGGACAAGGAGCGCGGCCTGTCCGCCGGCGAGAAGCGGATGCTCGCCAAGGCGCGGCAGATCCTCGTCAGCGAACTCGCCCTCGCGGAAAAGACCAACGAGGACAAGGCCGAGGCCCTCCTCGACGAGGTTCTCACTACCTGAACCGGTTCTGAAATCACGTAATTGATGACGAATATGCCTCGGGTGGGCGTCGGAACGGACGTCCACCCGTTTTCTCCTGGGCGCACCCTTTTCCTGGCCGGTTTGGAATGGCCGGGAGAGGACGGCGTCAGCGGCCATTCCGACGGCGATGTCGCCGCCCACGCCGCGTGCGACGCGCTGTTGTCCGCCTGCGGACTCGGCGATCTGGGATCCAACTTCGGCACTTCGGAACCGCGCTGGAAAGGCGCCTCCGGAGCGGCCCTGCTCACCGAGACCGCGGCGCGCGTGCGCGCGGCCGGTTTCGAGATCGGCAACGTGGCCGTCCAGATCATCAGCAACCGCCCCAAGTTCGCGCCGCGCCGCGCGGAGGCCGAAAAGACGCTCTCGGAGGTCGTGGGAGCGCCCGTGAGCATCTCGGCGACCACGACCGACGGCCTGGGCCTGACCGGCCGCGGAGAGGGCATCGCGGCCGTGGCCACGGCCCTGTGCGTGGCCGCGGGCTGAGGCCCGGGCGGCCCCGTCACGACGCGCGTCCGCGCTCCTGGTAGACGAGCAGCTGGTAGCCGGGGGCGCTGGCGACGTTGAAGGCGTGGAAGTCCACCGTCAGCGGGCCCCGCTCCGGGTGACGGAGCAGTTTGGTCTCGTGGGTCTTCGGCTGGACGTCGTGCCTGGCCCAGAGCTCGGGGAACGCGGGGCTGCCTCTCCGGAGCGTCTCCAGGAGTTCGGTCAGCCTCGCCGGTGTGCGGCTGAAGTCGGCGCTGGCGCGCAGGTTCGCCACGGTGGCCTCCGCCGCCGCCTCCCACTCCACGAAGAACCGCGGCCCCTCGGGGTCGAGCATGACCATCTCCAGCAGGTTCGCGGTGTCGGCGAACCCGCGGAACAGGTCCCGCGCCCGGTGGTTCATGGCGATGACGTCGAGCACGGGGTCGAGCACGATGGCCCCGGCCTCCTGCCAGGAGTCGAGGAGGGCGAGCAGCTCGGTCGGGACGGGGCGCACCGTCGCCTCCTCGTCCAGCCGCCGCGCCACACCGGCGAGCGCGTACAGGTGCTCCTCCTCGGCCCGGCTCAGCCGCAGGGTCGTCGACAGCGCCGCCAGCACCGGCTCCGAGGGATGGGGCTCCTTGCCCTGTTCGAGACGCCGGTAGTAGTCGACGCTGAGCCCGGCGTCCTGGGCGACCTCCTCACGCCGCAGCCCCGGGACCCGGCGGTGGCCGCCCGAGGGGAGACCGAGGGTGTCCGGCGTGACCTTCGCGCGGCGAGTGCGCAGGAACTCGCCCAATTCCGTCTTCGCCATGGGTGGAGTCTAGGAGTCGGGGGCCGGATGAGGGGGGCCGCGTCGCAGCCTCCCTCATCCGGCGCCGTCGTCCGAGCATGGTGGACATGAACACCACAGCGAACACCCAGCCCACCGCACAGGTCGTCTCCGGCACGCCGCTCACCGGCCGGGTCGCCGTCGTCACGGGTGCCTCCAGCGGCATCGGCGAGGCGACCGCGCTCCGGTTCGCCGAGTTGGGAGCGAAGGTCGCGCTGATGGCCCGCCGGGGCGACCGGCTCGAAGCTCTCCAGGAGCGGATCCGCGCCAACGGCGGCACGGCCCTGGCGCTGCCGACCGACGTCACGGACCGCGCGGCCGTCCTGGCCGCCGCCCGGAGGGTCGAGGAGGTGCTCGGCCCCGTCGACCTGGTCTTCGCCAACGCGGGGGTCCAGCTCATCGCGGAGATCACCGACCTGGCGGTGGACGACTGGGACACCCAGATCAACACCAACGTGGGCGGGGTCATGAACACCGTCCAGGCCTTCGTCGGCTCGTTGGAGGCCGCGGCCGCGGCGGGACGGCCCGCCGACCTGATCACGACCTCCTCGATCGCCGCGGTGCGGGTCCTGGAGAAGTTCCAGGTCTACTCGGCCACCAAGGCCTACGTCACCCAGCTGTCGCGGCTGCTGCGCACGGAGCTGGGGCGCAAGCGGGTCCGCGTGTGCACCATCGAGCCCGGCATGGTGGACACCGAGCTGCCCGACCACGTCACCGACCCGGACGCCTCGAAGCTCATGGCGGACCTCATCGAGCAGATCGACGTGCTGCGGTCCGAGGACGTCGCCGAGACGGTCTCCTTCGTCGCGTCCGTGCCCGGGCACGTCAACCTGACCGAGATCACGATCCTGCCGACCGAGCAGATCATCTGACGTCGGGCGTCCGCGGTGGCGGGGAGGGCCGCCGCGGTCGGGTGCGCCGTGGCCGGGTGTGCCCCTCCGGGTTTCGGGGGACTGTGCCCGGGGCCCGGAGGGTCCGGAGTGATCCGGGGCAGCACGGTGTCGGCGGCGTCCGAGGGCCCCCTTGTCTTCAGGCTAGGCCGCAGCCGCCAGGGGGCACCAGAACGACTTCGGGGCTGTGCACAACCTGTGCACAGCCCCGACGCATGCCCGTCAGGTGTGTCCGCTCGGCGCGCCCACCCGCCGTTCCTACTCGTCCGGGCGGAGCGGCTCGCTGCGAACGCGCCGCGAGGGCGGACCCGACGTGAAGTCCGGCAACGGCGGACGCGGCGGCTTGAGCACCATGGGGCGCTTCTCCACCGGTGTGAGGGGTCCGCGCCGCTCCTGGGCGGGACGACCGGCGCCGGTCGCGGGCCCCGCCGGGGGCTCCAAGGAGGAGGGGGCCGGTTCGTCCTCGTCCTCCTCCCGGACCGTCGGCGGAAGCTCCTCCGCCTCAGGTGGGAGGTCGGCGTCGGTCGTGGAGGGCTCGGGCTCCCCGAGCGGTTCCGGCTCCTGGAGCGGGTCCTCCTCTGGGAAGCGGTCCTCGTCGGTCTCGTACCAGGCCCAGGCCTCCTCCAGCCTCGGCGCGGGCTCCACGGGTTCGTCCGAGGGGGCCGCCGCCTCCGGAGGGGCCTCGCCGATCCGGAACGCCGCCCGCACCGTGGGACCGGTGTCGTGGTCCAGCACGGGCGTCGACTCCGGCTCCCGGGACTCCTCCGCGAACGGGGAGGTGTCGTCCTCCGGCGGCGTCCACACCGGCGGCACGTAGTCCGCGAGGACGTGGGCGCCCGAGTCGTCCGAAGGCGGCTCCCAGTGTGCGGTGTCCGGGGCGCGCTCCGCCGAGGGTTCGGCTTCAGCGTCGGGCTCCGGTTCGGGGTCCGGCTCCGCGGGCGTGCTCCGCGACGCCGAGACGGGAGCGGACTGCGGCACGGAACCGGTCCGCGCGTCCTCCGCCTTCGCCTCGGGCTCCGGCTCGGACGGCGCGCTCCGCGAGTCCGTGACCGGCTCCGGCACCACCACGGGAGCGGACTCCCGCCGGGGTTCCGCGGGCTCCTCCACCGGTTCGGGCTCCGGCTCGAAGGCCGTGACGGTCCCGCTCTCCGGCTCTGGCTCCGGCTGTACGCGGTGCTCGGGCTCCACGTGTGGCTCGGACTCCGCCGCTGGCTCTGCGGCCACCGGCGGGGCGTCTGCCTCGTCCGACACCGGGTCGCCGAAGGGCGGCTCGTGCTCGAAGCCCTCGTCGGCCAGGTGGTCGGGGAGCACCGCGACCGGTTCCGGCGCCATTTCCGGCTCCGGTTCCGGTTCGACGTCGGCGGGCGCGGCCGCGCCGGGCACCACCGGGGCCTCCTCGGCGGCCCGCTTGATCGGGTTGTGCCCGTCCCGCGAGCGCCGGGGCAGGCGCACCGTCGGCACGGACGCCTCGATCCCGTCCCCGTTGTCCAGGTCGTCCCCGGTGTCGGAACGCGGTGCTCCGGCCCCGGCCACAGGAAGCGGTTCGGCGGCGAACTCCTCGTCGTCCCAGCCGTCCCCGTCTCCGTCCCGGCCGGGCTCGTCCCGGTCCCGGAGGGTGTCGGGTTCCGGGTCCTGCCCGCGCTCCAGCCGCTCCCCGGGCGCGTTGGGCCCCGCGAACGCCTCGGACCCTCCCGAGGCCTCCGAGGCACCGGCGGTCCTCGGGTCCTCGCCGTTTCGGCCGTCCTCATCCCGGCGGCCTTCGTCCCAGTCGTCCTCGTCCCAGCCGCCCCGGTCCCGGCGGGCCTCGTCCCGGCCGGGACGGCCGACCGGCGCGAACGCCTCGGTCTCGTCCTCGTCCCGGTCGTCGGAGCCCAGGCGCAGCAGCCGCGCCTGGAGGGTGCCGCCCTCCGACGCGGACAGGGGAGCGGTGTCCCCGCGCGGGGGGACCGCTGTGCGGGCGTGCAGCACCGTGGTGGGGTCGTCCGCCGGACGCGGCCTCGCCATCCGCGCACGGCGCCTGCGCATGTGCGCGCGCAGGGTCATCCACAGCAGGAAGGCCACGAGCAGCGCCGCGAGCGGCGCCACCGCCACGATCACGTTGGCGACTCCCTGGTGCACCCGCTCGACGAGTTCCAGGCTGCTCAGCAGCATCGCCGCCGCGGCGAACAGGACCAGCACCGGGATCAGCACCAGGTCGACCCAGAGCCGCTCGCGCGGAGGCGCTCCGCGCAGCAGGTAGCTCACCCAGCACGCCATCATCAGCAGCAGGGTGTAGGTCACCGGGAACACGTGGGCGAGGGGGCTGCCCTCGTGGCCGCCGTACTCGGCGAACTGGAAGATGCCGTTGTAGGAGATGACGAGGGCGCACAGCGCGATGAGGCCGACGAACAGGCCGCCACCGACGAGAGCACCGGCTCCCGCGCCGCGACCTGCTGCGGGCCTACCGTTCCGTGTCCCTGACTCGGGGGCGTTGTTGTAAGGGGCCATCGCCTTCGCAGCGTAGTCCAGGCGGTGCCGCGAACACGAGATTCCGTCTGATTATGGTTGCTACCAGACGAGCCGTCCCCAGGCGTTCTGTGTCGTTCTGTCGGAATATGCAGGGAGTAGCGCTCGGGAGAACCCGCGGAACGGACTTCCGGCCAGGGTTATCTCACACCCCGTGTGTCCGAATACGGCCAATCACATATACGCACTTGGGGATGTCCGGGAGAGCTTCTCCCACCTGGGAGTCCCTGGTTTGTGACGCCGCTGCGAGGGGAAAGGGGATACGCTTGACAACGTGAGTCTGCGCTTCTATGACACCAGTGCCCGACAGGTCCGCGAGTTCGTCCCGCTGCGCGAGGGGGCCGCCTCCCTGTACCTGTGTGGTGCCACGGTGCAGGCACCCCCGCACATCGGGCACATCCGCTCCGGGGTGAACTTCGACATCCTGCGCCGCTGGCTGACGCACCTGGGGTACGACGTCACCTTCTGCCGCAACGTCACCGACATCGACGACAAGATCATCCGGGTCGCGTCGGACGAGGGCGTGCCGTGGTGGCAGGTCAGCGAGCGCAACCAGCGCGCGTTCACGCACGCGTACGAGATCCTGGGCTGCCTGCCGCCCACCGTGGAGCCGCGGGCCACCGGGCACGTGCCCGAGATGATCGACCTCATGCACCGCCTCATCGACGCGGGCCACGCCTACGCCGCCTCCGACGGCTCCGGCGACGTCTACTTCGACGTGCGCTCCTACCCGCCCTACGGGGGCCTGTCCAACCAGCGCCTGGACCAGGTCGTGGAGTCGGCCGACTGCGACGCGGACCGCGACAAGCGCGACCCCCGCGACTTCGCCCTGTGGAAGGGCGCCAAGCCGGGCGAGCCCAGCTGGCACACCCCGTGGGGACGCGGACGCCCCGGCTGGCACCTGGAGTGCTCGGCCATGGCCACCAAGTACCTGGGCCCCAGCTTCGACATCCACGGCGGCGGCCTGGACCTGGTCTTCCCGCACCACGAGAACGAGCTCGCCCAGTCCCGCGCGGCCGGGGACGGCTTCGCCCAGTACTGGCTGCACAACGGGCTCCTCGTCGTCGGCGGCGAGAAGATGAGCAAGTCGCTGGGCAACTCCCTGCTCATCCCGCAGATGGTGCGCAAGGTGCGCCCGGTCGAGCTGCGGTACTACCTGGGTCAGGTGCACTACCGCTCGGTCATCGACTACTCCGACGCCGCCCTCCAGGAGGCGGCCACCGCCTACCAGCGCATCGAGGGCTTCCTCACCCGCGCCGCCGAGGTGCTGGGCGAGGTCGTCCCGGCCGCGGACGTGCCCGCGGAGTTCGCGTCCGCGCTCAACGACGACCTCGGGGTCTCCCAGGCCCTCGCCGTGGTGCACGGCCACGTCCGCGAGGGCAACACGGCACTTGCGGCGGGCGGCAAGGAGCAGGCCGCCGAGATCGCCGGTGAGCTGCGCACCATGCTCGGCGTCCTGGGCCTGGACCCGCTCGGGGAGCAGTGGGCCACCGGCGGGGACCAGGGGCTGCGCGAGGTCGTGGACGCCCTGGTGGCGGTCGCCCTGGAGCAGCGCCAGGCCGCGCGCGGCCGCAAGGACTACGCGGCGGCCGACGCGATCCGCGACCAGCTCGCCGGGGCGGGCGTCGTGGTCGAGGACACCCCCGAGGGCCCGCGCTGGGACCTGCGCCGCGACTGAGGCGGCCCGGGCGGTGGCGCGGCGGCGTTAGTCTGGGAGTTTGCCGCCGCGTTCACGTTGGCAGGCCACATTCCACCAGCCGGATGCGACGCGCCTCCGGCATGCCCGCGACACTGACGGGGAGGCGGCGACCATGCCGGCGAAGAAGAGCAAGAAGGGCCCGACCAAGGGCAGCGGAGGCAAGGGCCGACGCTCGCTGGAGGGCAAGAGCGGCACCCTGCCCGCCGAGCAGCGGCACTGGTACGAGGGCAAGCAGCGGGCCAAGGCCGCCCGCCGCCCCGACTCCGGAGGCCAGGCCCGGGGCCAGCAGCAGGGGGAGCGCCGCCGTGCGGACGCCTCCGACCTGCTGGTGGGGCGCAACCCGGTGGTGGAGGCGCTGCGCGCCGGTATGCCCGCCACCCGCCTGTTCCTGGCCAACAGCCTCGACCCGGACGAGCGCGTCAACGAGGCGGCCCGGATCGCCGGTGAGCGCGGCCTGGACGTGCTGGAGGTCACCAAGACCGAGCTCGACCGCCGCTGCGAGAGCAACGGCCAGCCGGGCGCGGCCCACCAGGGGCTCGCGCTCCAGGTGCGCCCCTACCAGTACCGCGCGCCCGAGGCCCTGCTGGACGCGGCGCTGGAGTCCGACACCCCGGCGCTGATCGTGGCCCTGGACGGGGTGACCGACCCGCACAACCTCGGCGCCATCGCGCGTTCGGCCGCCGCGTTCAACGCGCACGGCCTGCTCATCCCCGAGCGCCGCTCGGCCGGGGTCAACCTCACCGCCTGGAAGACCTCCGCGGGCACCCTCGCCCGGCTGCCCGTGGCCCAGGCCACCAACCTGACCCGCGCCCTGGAGGGCTACAAGAAGGAGGGCGTGTTCGTGGTCGGCCTCGACGCCGGCGGCGACACCCCGATCCCGGACCTGGAGCTGGCCACCGGCCCGCTGGTCATCGTGATCGGCTCCGAGGGCAAGGGCCTGTCCCGCCTGGTGCGCGAGGCCTGCGACGTGGTCGCGAGCATCCCGATCGGCAACGCGGAGTCGCTGAACGCCTCCGTGGCCGCCGGGGTGTCCCTCTACGAGGTGGCCCGCCGCCGCTCCGCCGCGAAGGGGTAGCAGCGGCACCCTGCGCCGGACCCGTCCGGCTCCGCGCAGGCGGAGCAGGGCGGGTCCGCGCTTTCGTTTTCCGCTCCGGCCCCGCGGGTAGCTGTGCTGCTGCACGTGGCCATCGCAGAGGAAGCGGGTGGGCGGCATGGCGACTCCTCCTGTACCCGACTACGAGGACCTCTCGCTCCGGGACCTGGACGAACGCGTCCGCTCCCTCCCCGCGGAGCGGGTGCGCGAGCTGATCGCCTACGAGGAGAGCCACTCCGGCCGGATGCGGGTGCTGGAGCTGCTGAAGGACCGCCTGCACTCGGCTGAGGGAGGCGACGAGGCGCACCGGGGCACCGGCCCCGAGGGCGGCGAGGACGCCGCCGACGACGCCGCCGACGACGCGGCCGACGCGCGGGCGGTGCCCGAGAGCCCGGAGCGCCCGCCCGGCCGGGACCCGTCCTGACCGGGCGAACGGTCCGGGGAACGCGCGTGGTCGTCCGTGAGGAGGCCCCGGTATGAGCCTGCGGCGCAGCGACCCGGCCGGGCCGGGGATCACCAGGCGCCGCCGCGGTCGCGGCTACAGCTACCATGGCCCGGACGGGAAAACGGTCACCGACCCCGAGCAGATCCGGCGCATCAAGGAACTCGTCGTGCCCCCGGGCTGGCACGACGTGTGGATCTGCCCCTCGCCCGAGGGGCACATCCAGGCGTGCGGCACCGACGACGCGGGCCGCCGCCAGTACCTCTACCACGCCGAGTGGCGGCGCCGGAGCGAGGAGGCCAAGTACGACCGGATGCTCGACTTCGCCGAGCTGCTCCCGAAGATCCGCGGCACGCTGACCGAGCACCTGGGCCGCCGGGGCCTGCGGCGAGAGCGCGTCCTGGCCGCGGCCGTCCGCCTGATCGACCTCGGCTTCCTGCGTGCCGGGGGCGACGCCTACGCCGCCCGCAACGACTCCTACGGGGTCGCGAGCCTGCTGCGCGAGCACGTCCACCGCAGCCGCGGCACGGTGGTGTTCGAGTTCCCCGGCAAGTCCGGTCAGGACCAGCGCGTCGAGTGCGCCGAACCCGAGATCTGCCGGGTGGTCTCCGGCCTCCAGCGCGTCCGCTCGCCGGGGCAGGACCTGTTCGCCTACCGCGTCGGCGACGGCTGGCACGACGTGAACACCGACGACCTCAACTCCTACCTGCGCGAGGTCGCCGGGGAGGAGCACACGGTCAAGGAGTTCCGCACCTGGCACGCGACGGTCCTGGCCGCGGTCGGGGTCGCGGTGGCCGTGCCGCCCGAGGACGACAGGGCCCTGGCCCGGTTGCGGACGCACGTGGTCCGCGAGGTGGCCGACTACCTGGGCAACACCGAGGCGGTGGCCCGGGACTCCTACATCGACCCCCGCGTCTTCCGGCTGCACGAGCGGGGCGTGACCATCGCCGCCTCCCTGCCCGAACTGGGCGGCGAGGCTCCCGCGGGCGAACTCGCCACCCAGGGCGGGGTGGAGGAGGCGGTGCTGCGCATGCTGCGCGACAACGGCGACGCCTGAGGGCGCGTGAGGCGCCGGGGCGCGCCGGACCCGCGCGCCCCGGCGCGTTCAGCCCTCCTGCGCGGCGATCAGGCTCGCCGGGCGCAGGTCGGTCCACTCGCGCTCCACGTACTCCAGTGCCTCGGCCCGGGAGGTCTCGCCCTGCGCCACCCGCCAGCCCCGGGGTACTTCGGCGAAGGCGGGCCACAGGGAGTGCTGGCCCTCGTCGTTGACCAGCACGAGGAAGTGGGCGTCCTCGTCGTCGAAGGGGTTGCTCACGTCGTTCCGTCTCCTTGTCGTGGGTGCCGCGCGCCGTTCGCGCGGCACGGTCAGCGCGCCCGGCGGTTCCGCGCGCGCCCGCGCCCGGCCTCGCTCACGAGGCCGCGCAGCCGTTCGGCGTACTCGTCGGCCAGGGCCCGCACCGTCTCGGGGCGGTGCCGGTTGGCCGAGTAGGTCCAGGAGAACTCCAGCCGCCCGCCGGTGACGCCGCCGGTCACGTCGAACAGGCCGGTGCGCTCCTCCTGCGGAGCGTGGTCGCACGGCGGCAGGGGCAGCAGGCGCCCCACGGGGCCGCCGTCCTGGTCGCCGAACCGACCCAGGTAGTTGAAGGCCACCTGGGGTTCGGGCATCGCGGCCAGCGGGGCCGGAACCCGGTCGCCGCCCAGCTCGCGCAGCGCCCCGAACCCGATCGCCTCCGGCGCGGCCCGCCGCTGGGCCCGGGCGGCGGCTACCGCCTCGGCCGTGCCGGTGCCCGGGGGGACCTCCAGCAGTACCGGGTGGATGGCGGTGAACCAGCCCACCGTGCGGGACAGGTCCACGTCGTCGAACAGGTCCTCGCGGCCGTGGCCCTCCTTGGCCACCAGCAGCCGGGGGTCGCCGCTCCAGTCGGTCAGCACCCGGCCCAGCGCGCCGAGCAGCACGTCGTCGATGCTGCTGCGCAGCGTGCCGGGCACCCGGCGCAGCAGCGCCTCGGTCTCCTCCGCCGACAGGGCGGCCGTGACGATCCGCTGGGAGGCCACGTCGTTGGGGCCCGATTCCAGCTCGACCGGCAGGCGGGCGTCCGCGGCCCGGGAAGCGAGGTCGGCCCAGTATCCGGCGTCCCCGTCGAAGGCCCCCCGGGCGGTGTGGTCGCCGAGGCGGCGCGCCCACTCGGGGAAGGGGGTGGTGGGCGCGCCCGGGTCCACCGCATCCCCCCGCTCCAACTGCCCGTAGGCGGTGGCCAGGTCCTCCAGCAGCACCCGCCAGGACACGGCGTCGACCACCAGGTGGTGCGCCGACAGCAGCACCCGCGGCGCCCGGCGCCCGCCCCGGTCGAACACCACCGCCTCGAACAGGGGCCCCTCCGCGAGCCGTTTGGCGGGGCGCTCGCGCAGGGCCTCGCGCTCCACCGCCCGCTCCAGCTCCCCGTCGCCGCCGTCCACGCGCACCACCCTGGCGCCGGGCGCCGCGTCGGCGTCCAGGTGCCCGCGCGGGCCGTCCGCGGTGTCGGTGACCCGCAGCCGCAGCATGTCGTGGTGCGCGGGCAGGCTGTCGGCGGCCCGCGCCCACAGCCGCGGGTCGGTGCCCTCGGCCGCCTCGAACAGCAGCGACATGTCGAAGTGCTCGGGGCGGCGAGTGCGGGTGCGCAGGAACCAGCGCTCCACCGGGGTGGGCGGGACGGTCCCGGTGACCGGCACCCGCGCGGCGGGGCCGTCCGCCGCCCCGCCCCGCTCGGCCGCGGCGGCCAGGTCGGCGACCGTCTGGTGCAGGAAGGCGTCGCGCGTGGTGATGCTCCATCCGGCCTCGCGCACCCGCGAGACCATCTGGATGCTCAGGATCGAGTCGCCGCCCAGCGAGAAGAAGTTGTCGTGGCGGCCCACCTCCGCGACCCGCAGCAGCTCCGCCCAGATGCCGGCGAGCGCCCGCTCGGCGTCGCCGCGCGGGGCCGCGTCCGGGGCGGTGCGCTCCCCGGGCTCGGCGGGTTCGGGCAGGGCGGCCCGGTCCACCTTGCCGTTGGCGTTGAGGGGGATGGCGTCCAGGAACACCACGGCGCCCGGGACCATGTAGTCGGGCAGGGTGCGGCGCAGCCGCTCGCGCACGTCCGGCAGGTCCGCGTCCGCTCCCGGAGCGCGGACCGCGTAGGCGACCAGGCCGCGCGCGCCCGAGGCGGAGCGGTGCACCTGGACGGTGGCCTGCGCCACGTCGGGCAGGCGCAGCAGGGCCGCCTCCACCTCCCCGGGTTCGATGCGAAAGCCCCGCAGCTTGACCTGGGAGTCGGCGCGGCCGGTGTACTCCAGCTCGCCGGAGTTGTTCCAGCGCACGAGGTCGCCGGTGCGGTAGAGCCGCCCGCCGTCGCCGAAGGGGTCGGCCACGTAGCGTTCGGCGGTCAGCCCGGGGCGGCCGTGGTAGCCGCGGGTGGCCCGGCCGCCCACGTACAGCTCACCGACCGCGCCCACCGGGACCGGCCGCAGCCGCTCGTCCAGCACGTGCAGCCGGGTGCCGTCCAGGGGGCGGCCGATCGGCACCGGTTCGGGTGTGGCGCCCTCCCGGGGAAGCGCGTGGTGGGCGGCGAAGGTGGTGGTCTCGGTGGGCCCGTAGCCGTTGGCCACGGTCGTGTCCGGGCAGGCGCGGCGCACCCGCTCCACCGCGTGCGGGCTGGCCGCCTCGCCCCCGGTGATGACCTGTTCCATCCCGGTGAAGCAGGAGGGGTCCTGCGCGGCGTAGAGGTTGAACAGCGCCGCGGTGACGAAGGTGGCGCTGACCCGGTGCTCCGACACCAGGGCGGCGAAGCCGTCCGCGTCCAGCCGCCCCGGCGGGGCCACCACGACGGTGCCGCCGGTCAGCAGCGCCGCCCAGATCTCGTAGGTGGCGGCGTCGAAGGCGTGCGAGGAGTGGAAGAGCGTGCGCCGGGCGTGCCCGCCGGACCAGCGGCGGTCCGCGGCCAGGCGCACCACGTCGGCGTGGGTCACCGCCACGCCCTTGGGCGTGCCGCTGGAACCGGAGGTGTACATGACGTAGGCGAGCTGGTCGGGGTGGGCGCCGTCCAGTCCCCGCGCCCCGATCTCCGCGGCCGGTGCGGCGTCGGCGGCGTCGACCATCACCGCCGTGCAGGTCGGCGGCACCCGGTCGGCGGAGGCGGCGTCGGTGAGCACGCAGGGCGCCCCCGTCTCGGCGACCAGCAGGCGGACGCGTTCGGCGGGGTCGTCGGCGTGCACGGGGACGTAGGCGCCCCCGGCGCGCAGCACCGCGAGCATCGCGGTGACCACGTGCGGCCCCCGCTCCAGCAGCAGCGGCACGGGCGTCTCGGGCCCCACCCCCAGCGAGCGCAGCCGCACCGCCAGGGCGGCCGAGGCGCGGTCCAGTTCGGCGTAGGTCACCGCGACGCCGGGGCCGGACAGGGCCGGGTGGTCGGGGGTCTCGCGGGCCCGCTCGCCGAACAGGCCGGGCACCGAGGCCGGGGGGTGGCCGGGCGCGCCCGTGCCCCAGGACCGCAGGGCCTCGGCCTCCTCCGGGGCGGGCGCGGGGGCCAGGGAGCGCACGGGCGCCCCGGGCGCGCGCGAGAGCAGGTCGAGGACGGCGGTCAGGTGGTGGGCGATCCGGTCGGCGGTGCGGGCGTCGAACAGGTCGGTGTCGTACTCCACCGCGCCCAGCAGCCGTCCGTCCTCCTCCGCGAACTCCACCGTCAGGTCGAACTGGGTGTGCCGGTGGGCGACGTCGTGCGGGCGCGCGTCGAGCCCGCTGACCCGCCAGGGGGCACCCGGCGTGTTGCGCAGGGTGACCAGCGCCTGGACCAGGGTGGGGCGGGAGGGGTCGCGTTCCTGCCCGGTCGCGTCCACGACGCTGTCGAAGGGCACCTCGCCGTGCTCGAACGCGGCCAGGACGGTCTCGCGCACGTCGGCGAGCAGCCGGGCCGCGCTCGCGTCGGGGTCCACCCGCAGCCGCAGGGCCACGGTGTCGACGAAGAACCCGACCGTGTTCTCCAGGGCCGCGTCGTCGCGCCCGGAGGTCACCGTGCCCAGCACGAGGTCGCGCTGGCCGCTGTGGCGCGACAGCGTCACGGCGGTGGCGGCGGCCAGCACCATGAACAGGGTCAGGCCGTGTTCGGACTCCAGCGCGCGGACGCCCTCGCGCACCCGCGCGGGGACCTCGAAGGCGCGCGCGGCGCCGAGGCCGCGCCGCCGGGCGGGCCGTGGCCGGTCGGTCGGCAGCGCCAGGGGCTCCACCCCGGCGAGCTGGTCTTGCCAGTACCGCAGGTGCTCCTCGAAGGCGCCCGAGCGGGCCCGCTCCTCCTGCCACACGGCCACGTCGGTGGCGCGCAGGCCCACCGGCTCCAGGCCCGCGGCGCCGGGCAGCGCGTCGGCGGGTGCGTCGGGCCGTTCGCGGGCGGCCTCGTAGAGCGCGCCCAGCTCCCCGACGAGCACCGACATCGACCAGGCGTCGGTGACGATGTGGTGCATGGTGATGGAGAGGACGTGGTCGCCCTCGTCCACGCGCACCAGCAGGACCCGGGTCAGCGGCCCCCGGGCCAGGTCGAAGGGGCGCGCGGCGAACTCCTCCAGCAGTGCGTCCAGCCGCTCCTCGCATCCGGCGCCGGGCGGGCCGTCCAGCTCGGCCGTCTCTACGGGCAAACCGGAATCGGGGAGCACGACCTGGTGCGGCGTGCCGTCCCGGGAGGGGAAGACCGTGCGCAGCGCCTCGTGGCGCGCGGACAGGGCGTGCAGGGCCCGCTCCAGCGCCGCGGTGTCCAGCTCGCCGGACAGGCGCAGCGCGCCGCCGGAGTTGTACCCGGACCCGCCGGGCGAGTACTGGTCCAGGAACCACATGCGGCGCTGGGCGGAGGACAGGGGCGCCGGGCCCTCGTGCTCCGTCCGCGCGGGCGCCTCGCGGCGGTCGCCGGAGCCGTCGTAGAGCTCGGCCAGCGCCGCGATGGTCGGCCGCTCGAACAGCGCGCGCAGCGGGGGCCGGGAGCCCAGCCGCTCGGCGGCGCGGGCGAGCACGCGCACGCCGGTGACGGAGTCGCCGCCCACGCGGAAGAAGTCGTCGTGCACGCCGACGCGCTCCAGGCCCAGCAGGGAGCACCACACCCGGGCCAGCTCCCGCTCCGCGCGGTTGCGCGGGGCCGTGTGCCCGGCGCCGGAGCGCGCGGTCCAGTCCACGGCGGGCAGAGCGCGCCGGTCGGTCTTGCCGTTGGCGGTGACCGGGACGCGGTCCAGCACGACGAAGGCCGCCGGGACCATGTAGGCGGGGAGCACGCGGGCGGCCCGTTCCAGGTCGGCGGGGGTCGGGGCGTGCCCGGGGGAGGGGACGGCGTAGGCGACCAGGCGGCGCGAGGCGCCGGTGCCGTCGACCACGACCACGGCCTGCCCGACCCCGGGCAGGCGGGTGAGGGCGTGCTCGACCTCGCCCGGCTCCACGCGGTGGCCGCGGATCTTGACCTGGTCGTCGGTGCGGCCGAGGAACTCCAGCCGTCCGCCGACGCGGCGGACCAGGTCGCCGGAGCGGTACATGCGCCCGCCCCCGCCGTCCGGGTCGGCGACGAAGCGCGCGACGGTGGTGCCGGGCAGGTTGAGGTAGCCGTGCGCCAGCCCGTCGCCGCTGATGTAGAGCTCGCCGGGGACGCCGTCGGGCACCGGGCGCAGCCAGCGGTCCAGGACCCGTACGCGGGTGCCCGTCGCGGGGTCGCCCAGGGGAGGGCTGCCGCCGTCCGACAGCGGTGTGCTGAGGGTGGTGCACACGGTGGACTCGGTGGGGCCGTAGCCGTTGTACACGGCCCGGTCGGCGCGGAAGCGGGCGATCTGCTCGCCCGGGCAGGCCTCGCCCGCCAGGAGCAGGTGCTCCACCGGACCCAGTTCGTCGGGGGACAGGCCGGGCAGCAGTGCGGGCGGCAGGGTCACGTGGGTGACGCGGTGCTCGCGCAGGGCGCGGGGCAGCCCCTCGCCCGCCAGGGAGGGGCGCGGCAGCAGCACGGCGGCCGCGCCGTTGAGCAGCGCCACCACCAGCTCGGCGATGGCCGCGTCGAAGCTGGGGGAGGCGAACTGGAGCATCCGCGAGCCGGGGCCCACGCTCATGCGCTCGCCCTGGAAGGCGGCCAGGGCGGCCAGGCCGCGGTGCGCCACCAGGACGCCCTTGGGCCTTCCGGTGGAGCCGGAGGTGTAGATGAGGTAGGCGGGGTCCTCGGGGAGGACGCGTTCGCGCAGCGGCTCCGCGCGGGCCAGTTCGGGGTCGGCCGCGTCCACCAGCGGGCCGCTCCCGGGCAGGCGGCGGGCGCCCGCGCTGTCGGCGACCACCGCGCGCGGCTCGGCGTCGTCGAGGATCGCGGCCAGCCGCTCCTTCGGGTACTCCGGGTCCAGGGGGACGTAGACCGCCCCCGCGTACACCACGCCCAGCAGGGCCTCGGCCTGGGCCGGGCCGCGCTCCACGCACACGCCGACGCGGTCGCCCCGCGCCACGCCGAGTTCGCGCAGCCGCCGGGCCAGGCGCGCGGCCCGCTCGTCGGCCTCGGCGAAGGAGACGGTGCGGTCCGCGCCGACGAGTGCGGGGTCGTCGGGGCGCAGGCGCGCCCGCTCGGCGAACAGCTCGGGCAGGCCGCGCGGCCGGGGTCCGGGCTTCCCGGTCCAGGAGTGCTCCAGCTCCCGGGCCCGCTCGGGGCCGACCAGCGCCACGGCGCGCAGCGGCCGGGGGTCCTCGGCGTTCTCCAGCACCCGCACCAGGTCCTGGACCAGGCGCTCCACGGTGGCGCGGTCGAACAGCGCGGTGTCGAACTCGGCCGAACCGGCGACGCCGCCGGGTCCGGGGCGGAACTCCAGGGTCAGGTCGAAGACCGACTGGCCGCGCCGCACCGGCACGGGCTCGGCCTCCAGGCCGCCCAGTCCCGCCTCGGGCCCCTGCGCGCTCTGGAAGACCACGGCGGCCTGCACCAGCGGCGGCACGGCGGGGTCGCGTTCGGTCAGGACGGCGTCCACGACCGTGTCGAAGGGGACCTCCCCGTGGTCGAGGTCGGCGAGGAACCCGGCGCGCGTCCGGTCGAGCAGCGCACCGAAGGACAGCTCCTCGTCCACGTGCTGGCGCACGGCCAGGGTGTTGACGAAGAAGCCCGCCGTCGCGTGCAGCCGCCGGTCCTCGCGGCCGGAGGTGACGGTGCCCAGCACCACGTCGGGGTTGCGGCTCCAGCGGGCCGCGGTCACCTGGGCCGCGGCCAGCAGCACCGTGGACAGGTGGGTGTCGTGGTCGGCGGCCAGGCGTTCGAGGCGCTCCGTCAGCGGCGCGGGCAGCGCGAAGGGCAGGGTGTCGCCCGCCCCCTCGCGCACGGCCGGGCGCGGGCGGTCGGTGGGCAGTTCGAGCACGGGCGGGTCGGCGAGCCTGCGGCGCCAGTGCTCCAGGGAGCGGTCCAGGGCGGGGCCGTCCAGGCGCGTGCGCTGCCACGCGGCGTAGTCGGCGTACTGGAGGGGCGGCGCGCCCAGCTCCTCGGCCAGGGAGTCCGGCGCGCGGCCGGGGTCGGCGGTGGCGGCGCGGTAGAGGGTGTCCAGTTCGGTGCGCAGCAGGTCCAGGGACCAGCCGTCGGTGACGATGTGGTGCAGGCACAGCACCAGCACGTGGACGCCGGGCCCCTCGGCCAGCAGCCGGGCCCGCATCAGGGGGCCGCGCTCCAGGTCGAAGGGCAGGGCGTACTCGCGGGCCGCCAGTTCGGCGGCCTCCTCGCGGCTCCCGGCGGCGGTCACCGGCAGCTCCACATCGCGGGGGGCGCCGATGACCTGGCGCCCCTCGCCGTCCACCTCGGTGAAGGTCGTGCGCAGGGACTCGTGCCGGTGCACGAGCGCGGTCAGGGAGCGCCGCAGCGCCCCGGCGTCGAGGTCCCCGGTGAGCCGCAGCACCAGGGCGGAGTTGTAGTCGGTGCGGCCGGGAGCCATCTGCTCCAGGACCCACAGCCGCTGCTGGGCGAAGGACAGCGCGGCCGGGCGGTCGCGGGGCACGCGCGGGATGTCCTGGCCGCTCCCGCCGCGCGAGCGCAGGCGGCGCAGGACCTCCTCGCGCGCCCTGGCCCGGGCGGCGTCGGTGGTGGGGTCGGCGGTGGCTTCGCTGCTCATGGTGGCTGTGCCGGTCCTCGTCTGCGCAGGGAGTGGATCAGGCGTTGGGGCCCACGGCGAGCCCGCTCAGGCGCAGGGTGCGCCCGTTGTACTGGAGCGCCGTGGCGCGCCGGGGGTCGGCGGGGTCGGCCAGGAAGCGACCGCTGAGCGCGATCCCGCCGTGGCGTTCGGAGACGACGCGGAAGGCGCCGCCCGGCCCGGTGGACAGCGGGCCCTCGAAGCCGTTGGACATGACCAGCCGGTATCCGTCCCTGCCGGGGACGACCTCGGCGGCCAGGCCGCCGTTGCCGTAGCGCCCGGTGACCAGGTCCGGGCCGGGACCGGTGGCTCCGCCCTCGGCCGCGGCGTCGGGCTGGCGGTAGTGGCCCACGTCCACCCCCAGCTCGCGCAGGCCGCGGACCACGTGCTCCCAGGCGGTCACGCCGGTGGTGGCGTTGGTGGTCAGCGCGACCACGGAGCCGCCCTCGGGGTCCACGCGCAGGTTGCAGGTGGCGCCGTCCAGGGTGCCGTCGTGGCCGTACCACAGGCGGTCCCCGGCCAGGTGCAGCGACCACCCGGCGCCCCAGCCGTCGGCCAGGCCGAAGGGGTCGGCCACGCTCACCGAGCGGCCCATCTCGCGCAGCACGTCCGGGGCGGCGACCTCGCCGTCCAGGGCGGCGTGCTCGGGGTCGAGGAAGGCGCGGCCGAAGGCGGCCAGGGCGGTGGCGCTGGCGGCCAGGCCCCCGGCCGGGGCCAGCGCCGGTTCGATGTGGAAGCCCACCGGGTGGGCCCGGCCCGCGCCGTCGACGGCGTGCCCGGTGACCAGGTCGGCGGTGGGGAAGGGCGGCGGCGCCAGGACCGGCGCCAGCTCCATGCCGGTGGAGCCGCACAGGTGCGACTCCACGGTCTCCCACCAGCTCTGCCCGGTGACGGCCTCCACCAGTCGGCCCGCCACGGCGTAGCCGGTGTTGGAGTAGGAGAACAGCGTGCCCGGCTCGGCGACGCGGTCCTCGGGCGTGAGCGAGGAGACGTAGCGGCGCAGGGAGGGCGCGGGCGCGGTCTCGGAGCGCTCCGAGACCAGACCGGAGGTGTGGCTGAGCAGGTGGCGGGGGGTGGCGCCCCGCAGCGGGTGGTCGGGGGCGGCCCCGCCCAGGTGGTCCAGGACCGGGGAGTCGAGGTCGACGTCGCCGTCCTCCACCAGTTGCATGACCAGGGCGGCGGTGACGGTCTTGGTCACCGAGCCCATCGGGAAGAGCGAGTCGGGCGCCACGGGGCGCTCCGTCTGGGTGTTCTCCACCCCGGTGGCGCAGGTGTGCAGCTCACCGCGGTGGTAGACCGCCAGTTGGGCTCCGGGGACGCCGGCCTGGTGACAGGTCCGGCGGAGCAGGTCGGACAGGGCGTCGCGCACGACGTTCTCCTCGTGGGAGTCGGAGGGCACCCGAAAGGCCGGCGCTCGGGACGGGAGCGGCCGGTCGCTTCGGCGGGGACGGGGCGGTAGACCGCACGTGCCACGGATACTCACATATCGCTTCGAATCTTGGCAAGGGTTTCGGATATGTCGGGAACCAGGTGACGGGGAATACGGTCCGGGCCTTCCAGGAGATTTCCGGGGTGTGAAGACATTCGCCGCGTACTGAGGCCTTCGTGTTTTTCCCGGTGTATCCCCGCCGTTAGCAGGGGGTTCGCCTTCCGGTCGGGATGGTGAAGGCTTGGATGGAAGGGTCGTGGCGCGTTGGGGACGTCGGTCGACAACGGCCCGGGTTTACCCGCGTGATTGTGTTCCTTGTCACCCGTTCGTGCTGGTGGAGGAGGGATTGCGGTCAATAGTGCTCCTGTTCGCGTAAGCGCTGCTTTGGTAGCTGAAACGGCGGCTTATCTGCGACGGAGGGGCCGAAGGGATCGTTAGATGAACGCGGTTCGGTCTTTTGCGGAGTAACCCGTGTACTGGGTTCCGGAGTGTGGTATGGGCCCTGTCAGGGTCCTGAGCAGCGGTGATGTGCTCGCCCGGGGCGGGTCGGCTTCGGCTGGAGGAGTCGGGGTGCGGTCGCCGGGGTCCGTGGCGGGGGTGCGGTTTCGGCGGCGGCGTACGTCGGGGGCGTGCGTACGGGCTGACCTGCGGCCGGGGGAAAGATTTCCCTGGTGGCCGCATGTGGACAGGTATTGTCCGATCCTTTACTTTGAGTAATTTAACCACTCCGTACGGTATCTAAACCTTCCGCTCGCACATGGCTTTTGCTCGCTTTGCACGTCTTTGTACTGGCGTGATCTGTCGAATAACACTTTTGCTCTATTTTGTCTGCTTTGAGGCCTGAGTATTCCGTGTTGCGCAAGGTGTTCGGTCTGGGGTTGTCTGTCGCCCGAGGGAATATCTGAATGACGGGCTTTTTGGTAAAGTGCCCGGTTGGATAAGGCGATGTGGCAAGCTCTGTCCTCGTGCGACGGTCCGCCGGGAATAGCGGTCCGATTCGCCTCCGCACTCCCCGCCGCCGTACGGCCGCGCCGCCGCGGCGACGGAGCACCCGACCCCCACGCCGTCCCCCACACACGCCCTTCCGCCCTTGCCTTCGAACACGCGCCAGGAGCCGTCACGTGCTGTCCTCCCAGGAGTCCACCCGCTTCGCCCCCGACCCCGCGGACACGGTCTCGCCCTCCTCGGTCCCGGATGCCTTCGCCCGGCAGGCGGCCCGCACCCCCGACGCCCCGGCCCTGCTCGGCGGCTTCCCGGCAGTGACCTACGCCGAGCTCGACGCCCGCTCCGCCGACCTGGCCCGCCTGCTGCTGGCTCGCGGGCTCGCCCCCGAGGGCACGGTCCTGCTCGCCCTGGAGCGGGGGCCGCACGTGGTCACCGCGATGCTCGCGGTGCTGCGCGCCGGGGGCGCCTACGTGCCCGTCCACCCCGACGAGCCCGCCGACCGGGTGCTCGCCGCCGCCGAGCGCACCGGCGCGCGCCTGGTGCTCACCGACCGCGTGCTCGGCCCCCGCCTGCCCGCGCGCCTGGGCGGCCTGGCCCGGATTCTCGACCTGGACGCGGGAGGCGGTGCGGAGGCAGGGGAGCGCGCCACCGCGAACGGAACGGCCGGGAACGGTGTCGCCGGGGACGACGCCGCGAAAGCCCTCTCCGACCTGGAGCTGCCCGCCCCCCACCCGCGCGCGCTGGCCTACGTCATGCACACCTCCGGTTCCACCGGCGAGCCCAAGGGCGTGGCGGTCACGCACGCCGACGTGGTGGCCCTGGCCCACGACTCCCGGTGGGGTGGGGGCCGTGACCAGCGGGTGCTGTTCCACTCCTCGCACGCCTTCGACGCCGCCACCTACGAGATCTGGGTACCGCTGCTGCGCGGCGGGGCCGTGGTCATCGCCCCGCCGCAGCGGCTCACGGTGGAGGAGTTCGGCGCGCTGGCCCGTCGGCACCGGATCACCTCGACCTTCGTCACCGCCGCCCTGTTCGACCTGTTCGCCGCCCAGGACCCCTCCTGCTTCGCCCCGCTGCGCGAGGTCATCGCCGGGGGCGAGGCCGTCCCGCCCGGCGCGGTCCGCGCCGTGCTGGACGCCTGCCCCGGCACGGCGGTCGCCAACGGCTACGGGCCCACCGAGACCACCACCTTCGCCACGCACTTCGCCGTGGACCGCGACCGGCCCCCGCTGCTGTCGGTGCCCGTCGGCACACCCCTGGACGGCATGTTCGCCCGGGTGCTCGACGACCGGCTGGCCCCGGTCGACCCCGGACAGGTGGGCGAGCTGTACGTGGGCGGGGCCGGGGTGGCCCGCGGCTACCTGGGCCGCCCGGGGCTGACCGCCGAGCGCTTCGTGGCCGACCCCCTCGGCGGCGGCGAGCGCCTCTACCGCACCGGCGACTTGGTGCGCCGCAACGCCGACGACCTGCTGGAGTACGTCGGCCGCGCCGACTCCCAGGTCAAGATCCGGGGCTTTCGGATCGAACCCGGCGAGATCGAGGCCGCCCTGCTCGACCAGGACGGCGTCTCCCAGGCCCTGGTCACCGTCCGCGAGGACGCCCCCGGCGCGCGCGTCCTGGTCGGCTACGTCGTCGGGACCGCCGACACCGGTGCCCTGCGCGAACGCCTGGCCGACCGCCTGCCCGGCTACATGGTCCCCACCGCCGTCGTGGCCCTGGACGCGCTGCCCCTGACCGCCAACGGCAAGGTCGACCACCGCGCCCTGCCCGCGCCCGCCCTCCGCTCCACCGCTGACCACGTCGAGCCGCGCGGGGAAGCCGAGCGCGCCGCCGCCGAGGAGTTCGCCGCGGCCCTGGGCCTGGAGCGGGTCGGCGCCCGCGACGACTTCTTCGCCCTGGGCGGCGACTCCATCCTCGCCGCCCGCGTGGCCTGGCGCCTGGGCGAGCGCCTGGGCACCGGCCTCGACCCGCGCGCGCTGTTCCGCCACCCCACCCCCGAGGGCATCGCCGCGGCCGGGGACGCCGGGCGCCGCGAGGAACCCATCGTCCCGGCCGGGCGCGGCCGACCGCTGCCGCTGTCGGCCGCCCAGCGCCGTCTGTGGTTCCTGCACCAGCTCGACGGCGACAGCGCCGAGTACCACACCGGAAGCGCCTTCCGCCTGCGCGGACCGCTCGACGTGCCCGCGCTCGGCCGCGCCCTGGAACTGCTCCAACGGCGACACCAGGCCCTGCGCACCACCTACGACACCGTCGACGGCGAACCCGTCCAGCACGTGCGCGAACCCCGCGCCGACCTGCTCACCGTGCGCGAGATCCCCTCCGCCGACCCGGCCGACCGGGAGCGGGAGCTGCACCGGCACCTGCTTCGCGAGGTGGACACCCCCTTCGACCTCGTGGCGGGGCCGCCCACCCGCGCCCTGCTGCTGCGCCTGGACGAGCGGGACCACGTCCTGGTCCTGAGCACGCACCACATCGCCTGCGACGGCTGGTCGGTCGACCTGCTCCACCGCGACCTCGCCGCCTACTACCGGGCCGCCGTGCGAGGCGCGGAGCCCGACACCAGCGCGGAGACCGACTACGCCGACTTCGCCGTCTGGGAGCAGGGCCGCTGGGAGGGGCCCGAGGCCCGGCGCCGCCTGGAGTACTGGGCGCGCGCCCTGGAGGACGTGCCCCCGCTGGCAGTGCCCACCGACCGCCCTCGCCCCGCCCGGCGCACCACCGCCGGGGCTGTCCATCGAACCCGCCTGACCCCCGACCAGCTCCGGGGCCTGCGCGCGTTGGGCGGGGCGAGCGGCGCCACACTCTTCGCGACCCTGGCCGCCCTGACCCAGGCCGTGCTCTCGGCCGCGTCGGGTTCGGCCGACGTCGCCCTGGGCGCGGCCTCCGCCGGACGCGACCACCCCCAGCTTGAGGACGTGGTCGGCTTCTTCGTCAACCCGGTCGTGCTCCGCTCGCGCCTGCGCCCGGGCACCACAGCGGCCGAGTTCGTCGGGCAGGTGCGCGCCGAGGCCGACGCCGCCCTCGCCCACGAGATGCCCTTCGACCGCGTCGTCGACGCCCTGGTCACCGAGCGCGACCCCTCCCGCGGCCCCCTGTTCCAGGCGCTGATGGTCCTTCAGAACGCCCACACCGGCGGACTGGAGCTGGAGGGCCTGCGGGCCGAGGAGGTCGCCCTGCCGCGCACCGCCGCCCTGGCCGACCTGGTCTTCGAGTACGCCGAACGCGACGGCGCCCTGCGCCTGTCGGTGGAGTACAACACCGACCTGTACGACGCCGGACGCGTGGCGGCCCTGGCCGAGACCCTGTCCCGGCTGGCCGACGCCGTCGTCGCCGACCCCGGCCTGGACCTGGCCGCCCTGGACCTGCGGCCCGAGGCCGAACGCGCCCTCCTGGACTCGTGGGAGCACGCACCCGCCCAGGGCGAGCCCGCGTCCGTGACCGCCGCGTTCGCGGAGCAGGCCGCCCGCACCCCCCGCGCCCCGGCCCTGGTCGGCGACTTCCCGGCGCTCACCTACGCCGAACTCGACGCCCGCTCCGCCGACCTGGCCCGCCTGCTGCGGGCCTGGGGGGTGGGCACGGAGGACGCCGTGCCGCTGCTGCTGGAGCGGGGGCCGCACGTGGTCACCGCGATGCTCGCGGTGCTGCGCGCCGGGGGCGCCTACGTTCCCGTCCATCCGGACGACCCGGCCGAACGCGTGGCCTGGACGCTCGCCCGCACCGGCGCGCGCGTCATCGTCACCGACACCGCCTCGCGCTCCCGCCTGCCCGAGGGCGCCGACGCGCGCGTGCTGGTCCTGGACGGGCACGGCCCCTACCCGACCGTGCGGACCGAGGACCCGCTGCCCGGGGCAGACCCGCGCGCGCTGGCCTACGTGATGCACACCTCCGGTTCCACCGGCGAGCCCAAGGGCGTGGCGGTGACCCACGCCGACGTGGTGGCCCTGGCTCGCGACTCCCGGTGGGGCGGGGGCCGTGACGAGCGCGTGCTCTTCCACTCCTCGCACGCCTTCGACGCCGCCACCTACGAGATCTGGACGCCGCTGCTGCGCGGCGGGGCCGTGGTCGTCGCACCGCCCGGGCGCATGAGCGCCGAGGAGTTCGGCGCGCTGGCCCGCCGACACCGCGTGACCTCCACCTTCGTCACCGCCGCCCTGTTCAACCTCTACGCCGCCCAGGACCCCGCCTGCTTCTCCCCGCTGCGCGAGGTCATCACGGGGGGCGAGGCCGCCAGCCCCGCGAGCCTGCACCGGGTGCTGCGGGCCTGCCCCGCCACCGCGGTCGCCAACGGCTACGGACCCACCGAGACCACCACCTTCGCCACCCACCACCCCGCCGCGCGCACCGGCGAACCGGTGCGCACCGTGCCCGTCGGCACGCCCCTGGACGGCATGCGCGCGCGGGTGCTCGACACCCTCCTGCGCCCGGTGCCCCCGGGCGCGGTCGGGGAGCTCTACGTGGGCGGGGCCGGGGTGGCCCGCGGCTACCTGGGCCGCCCGGGGTTGACCGCCGAGCGCTTCGTGGCCGACCCGGCAGGGGACGGCGAACGGCTCTACCGCACCGGCGACCTCGTGCTGTGGAACGGCTCGGGGGAGCTGGAGTACGTCGGCCGCGCCGACTCCCAGGTCAAGATCCGGGGCTTTCGGATCGAACCCGGCGAGGTCGAGGCCGCCCTGCTCGCCCTGGACGGAGTCGCCGAGGCCGTCGCCCTCGTGCGCGCCGCACCCGGCGGCGGGCGCAGGCTCCTCGCCTACGCCGTGCCCTCGAACGGGGAGGCGGACGAGGAGGCCGCCGAGGAGTGGCGACGCGCCCTGGCCCGCGTCCTGCCCGGCTACATGGTTCCCGCCGCCGTCGTGGCCCTGGACGCGCTGCCCCTGACCGCCAACGGCAAGGTCGACCGCCGCGCCCTGCCCGACCCCGGGCACGGCGGGGAGCACACCGCCCCCCGCACCGACACCGAACACGTCCTGGCCGAGGTGTTCGCCTCCGTCCTGGCCGTGGAGCGCGTGGGCGTCCACGACGACTTCTTCGCCCTGGGCGGCGACTCCATCCTCAGCATCCAGATGGTCTCCCGGGCCCGCCGGGCCGGTGTTGAGCTGAGCAGCCGCGACGTCTTCTCCCACCCCAGCGTCGCCGCCCTGGCCGAGGTGGCGCGGGTGCGGCGGCCCGGCGCGTCCGGCGCCGGGTCGGTGAGCGGCCCGCTCACCGCCACGCCCGTCATGGGCTGGTTCGACCGCACCCACCCTGTGGCCCCCGACCACTTCGCCATGTCCGTGCTGCTCGACCTCGCCCAGCCCTTGGAGCCGCGCGCCCTGCGCACCGCCCTGGCCGCCCTCGCCGACCACCACGACATGCTGCGGCTGCGCCGCGACGGCGACGGCCCGCGCGTGGCCGAACCCGGCACGGCCGCCCCGCCGCTGAGCGTGGTCGACCTGTCCGGGCACGAACCCGGACGGGCCCGCGACCTTGCCGAGGAGAGCATTCGAGCCGCACACAGCGGCCTCGACCTGGCCCGCGGCCCCGTCTTCGCCGCCGTCCTGCTCGACTCCGGCCCCGAGGGCTCCCGGTTGCTGTTGACCGCCCACCACCTCGTCGTGGACGGGGTGTCCTGGCGGGTGCTGCTGGAGGACCTGGCCACCGCCTACCGCCAGGCCGCCGAGGGAGCGCCCGTGGACCCGGGGCCGCGCACCACGCCCTTCTCCGTGTGGGCCGACCGCCTGGCCCGGCACACCGCCGAGGGGGCCTTCGACGCCGAACTCGACACCTGGGCCGAGGTCGCCGCCGCACGCGCCGAACTGCCCCGCGACCTCCCCGGCCGGGGCAACGGCCTGGTGCGCGACCAGGAGGTGGTCACCGCCGGGCTGTCCGAGGAGGACACCCGCCGCCTGCTGGCCGAGGCGCCCGCGGCCTTCCGCACCCGCGTCAACGACCTGCTGCTGTCCGCCCTGGGCCGGGTGCTGTGCGAGTGGACCGGCTCCGCGCGCGTGCCCGTGGACCTGGAGGGCCACGGGCGCGAGGACCTGTTCGAGGACCTGGACACCTCGCGCACCGTGGGCTGGTTCACCACCGTGTTCCCCGTCGTGCTCACCGGCCGGCCCGACCGGACCGAGCAGATCCGCGCCACCAAGGAGATGCTGCGCGCGGTCCCCGGCAACGGCCTGGGCTACGGCGCCCTGCGCCACCTGGGCACGCCCGAACAGCGGGCCCGCCTGGAACGCGACCCCGCGCCCGGCGTGAGCTTCAACTACCTGGGCCGCTTCGACACCGACCCCGGCCGGGGAGCCCTGCACACCGCGATGCGGCTCAACCCCGGCGGCGAGCACTCCCCGGACGAGGAGCGCGCCCACCTGGTCGAGGTGGTGGGCCGCTTCGAGGGCGAACGCCTGGTCTTCGACTGGTACCACGTCACCACCGTCCACGGCACGGCCACCGTGCGCCGCCTCGCCGAGGCCATGGCCGCCGAACTCGCCGCCCTGGTCGAGCACTGCCTGGACCCCGCCCACGGCGGGGCCACCCCCTCCGACTTCCCGCTCGTGCGGCTGGAGCAGGACGAGGTGGACCGCCTCGTCGGCGACGGCCGCGACGTCCAGGACGTGTGGCCGCTCACCCCCATGCAGCAGGGCATGTTCTTCCACTCCGCCCTGGAACCCGACTCCGGCTCCTACCTGGAGCAGGTCGTCGTGGACCTGGACGGCGTGGACGACCCCGGGGCCCTGGGCCGCGCCTGGCGGCGGGTGGTCGCGGCCACCCCCGTCCTGCGCGCCCGCGTGGCCTGGGAGGGGCTGTCCGAACCGGTCCTGCTCGTGCACCGCGCCGTCCCCGTCGAGGTGGCACACCTGGACCTGCGCGGCGCGGCGGAGGAGGAGCGCGAGCGGGCCCTGGCCGACCACCTGGCCGAGGACGCCGCCCGAGGTGTGGACCCCGTCCGCGATCCGCTCCTGCGCGTGGCCCTGCTGCGCACCGGCGACGCCTCCGTGCGCCTGGTGTGGACCTTCCACCACCTCGTCCTGGACGGGTGGAGCCTGCCCCTGGTCATGGAGGACGTCCTGGCCGCCTACCGGGGCGGGGTCCCGGCGGCGCGCCCCGACTACCGGGAGTACCTGCGCCGCCTGGCCGGACGCGACGCGGAGGAGGGGCACGCCTTCTGGCGGGGCGTGCTGGAGGGCGTCACCGAGCCCACGCCGCTGCCCTACGACCGGACGCCCGCCGCCCTGCGCGCCGCCCGCTCCAGCGCCCGGAGCCAGGCCGTCCTCGCGCCGGAGCGGGCCGGTGCCGTGCACGCCTTCGCCCGCGCCCACGGCCTGACCGTCAACGCCGTGGTCCAGGGCGCCTGGGCCCTGCTCCTGTCCGCGTACTCGGGGCGGGCCGACGTGGTCTTCGGCGCCACCACCTCGGGCCGCCCCGACGACATGCCCGGGGTGGAGGCCGCGGTGGGCCTGTTCATCAACACCCTGCCGGTGCGCGTGGCCGTGGACCCCGCCGAGCCGGTGGCGCGGTGGCTGCGCCGCCTCCAGGAGGACCAGGCGCGCTCGCGGGCCCAGGACCACCTGTCGCTGGCGCGCGTGCAGGCCGAGGCGGGCCTGCCCGGGGACACCCCGCTCTTCGACAGCGTCGTGGTGTTCGAGAACTACCCCGTGGACGAGGCCGCGGCCGCCGAACACGGGCTGCGGGTCCGGTTCGTCAACGCGGTGGAGGCCACCAACTACCCGCTCGCGCTGAGCGCCTACGCCTCCGACGGGCTGCGCCTGATCTTGGGGCACGATCCGGCGTGCTTCGACGCCGCGACCGCGGACCGCCTGCTGGGCGACCTGGAGCGCATCCTGGTCTCGCTCACTGAGGACCCCGAACGCCCCCTGGGCCGGGTGGCCGGGGCCGACCCGGCCCGGTCGCTGGCCCTGGCCGACGGCGGGGGAGAGGAGCCGCCCGCCGCCACCGTCACCGCCCTGTTCGCAGAGCGGGCCGCCCGCCACCCCGAGGCGACCGCCCTGGTCGGCGCGGACGGCGAGTGGACCTACGCCGAACTGGACGCCGAGGCCGACCGGATCGCCGACCGCCTGGCCGCGCTGGGCGTGGGCGCGGAGTCCCGGGTGCTGCTGCTCATGCCGCGTTCGCCGCGGGTGGTGGCGGCCATGCTCGGTGTCCTGCGCACGGGGGCGGCCTACGCGCCGCTGCACGAGACCGTTCCGGCGGAGCGGGTCGCCTCCCTGGCCCGCGCGCTGGGCGCGCGCGTGGCCGTGGCCGATCCCGGGATGGCCGAACGCTGCGCGGACGTGGAGGCGGTGGTGGGCTACGCCGCCGACGGCACACTGTCCGGGGCGGGTGAGGGCGCGCAGACCTCGGTCCGCCGGGGCCCGGTGCACGGGCACACCGCCGCCTACGTCATGTTCACCTCGGGCTCCACGGGCACGCCCAAGGGCGTGGTGGTCGACCACCGGGCCGTGGTCGCCCTCAGCGCCGACTCCCGCTGGCGCGAGGGCCACGACAGGGTTCTGTTCCACTCCCCGCACGCCTTCGACGCCGCCACCTACGAGGTCTGGGTGCCGCTGCTCAACGGCGGAACCGCGGTGGTGGCCGACGGGCCGGTCTCCGCCGACGCCCTGCGCGAGCACACCGCCCGGCACGGGGTCAGCGCGGTCTTCCTCACCACCGCCCTGTTCAACCTCTTCGCCCAGCAGGACCCGGAATGCTTCGCGGGGCTGCGCCAGCTGTGGACCGGCGGGGAGGCCGCCGACCCGGCCTCCCTCGCCCGCGTGCGCCGGACGTGCCCCGACACCGAGCTGGTGCACGTGTACGGGCCCACCGAGGCCACCACCTTCGCCACGTGCACCCCGCTGAGCGCAGAGGAGGCCGACGCCGGGCACTGCCCGATCGGCCGCCCCATGGACGCCACCGGCGCCCACGTCCTGGACGGCGCCCTGCGTCCGGTCCCGCCCGGCGCGGTGGGCGAGCTCTACCTGTCCGGGCCGGGAACGGCGCGCGGCTACGACGGCCAGCCCGGCCTGACCGCAGAGCGCTTCGTGGCCGACCCCTTCGGCGACGGCGGGCGGCTCTATCGCACCGGCGACCTGGTGCGCTGGTCCGCCGAGGGGCGCCTGGTCTTCGTGGGCCGCGCGGACGGCCAGGTGAAGCTGCGCGGGTTCCGCATCGAGATGGGGGAGGTGGAGGCCGCCCTGCTGCGCGGGCCCGGGGTCGCACAGGCCGTGGTTCTGGTGGCCGATGCGCCCACCGGCGGACGCCAGCTCGTCGCCTACGTCACCGGAGGGGAGGTGGACACGGAGCTGGTGCGCGAGCGCCTGTACCGCGAGCTGCCCGCCTACATGGTGCCCGCGGCCGTCACCGTGCTGGAGGCGCTGCCGCTCAACGCCAACGGCAAGGTGGACCGGGCACGCCTGCCCGAGCCCGTCTGGGCGCGCGCCGCCGCGCCCGTCCACGCCGAGCCGAGCACCCCCACCGAGGAGGCCGTGGCCGAGGTGTGGGGGCGCACCCTGGGGCTGGAGCACATCGGCCGCGACGACAACTTCTTCGACATCGGCGGGGACTCGGTGCGCAGCCTCCAGGTGGTGCGCGAGGTCGAACGCCTGCTGGACGTCACGGTGCCCACCCGGCTGCTGTTCGACCACCAGACGGTGCGCGCCTACGCCGAGGCGGTGGAGGACGTGCTGCTGGAACAGATGTGACGAGGGACCCGGGCGCCGCCGACCGGCGGCGCCCGGGGCGGCTCAGCGCGTGGAGCCGCCCGGTGCACGGGAGGTGTTCCGGCGCGGGAGGGGGTGCCCGGGCCGTCTCAGCGGGCGCGGAGCACGTGCCCTGGAGCACACGGGGAAGCCGGTGTGCGCAGGGCATTCCGACGTGGGGAGGAGAGGAGACGCCCGGGCGGCCTCAGCGGGCGCGGCGCGCCCGGCCCCGCGCTCCGGGCAGGGCCACGTGCCCCTTGGTGACGAGGTGGAACCGCTCCAGGCCGGGGCACTGCACCTGCACCACGACGGTGCCGTGCTCCAACTCCCGCAGCGGGTGCGCCGCGACGCGGTGCCCGGCCGCCGTCAGCCGTTCCACGACGGCGGCCCGCTGGAGGGGCACGCCGGTGCCGGGCGGCACGGTCTCGGGCGGCACCGCGCCCGGCGGCGCCTCGCCGATCCGGTCGGCGAAGTCCAGCATGGCGCAGGCCAGGAGACGGGGTTGTCCGGCGAGCCTGGCGCCGACCCCGGCCGCGACGTCGTGGTCGGCGACCAGCCGCGCGAACGGCCCCGACGCGTCCGTCGCCGCCGACTGCTCGGCCACGACCCGGGCGAGCAGCTCGCCCTGGACGAACTCGGTGACGGCGCGTTCCGCCGCGAGTTCGCCCGACAGGGAGGCGCCGAGCCCGTAGCGGTGGTCCGGGGCGCCGTCCCGGCGTTCGGGGGCGTAGGCCATGACCACGGGCACGCCGAGGTCGGTGGTCAGGTCGAGCAGGACCACCGGGCCGCCGACGAGGTCGCGGGCGCGGTCCAGGTGGGCGCGCAGGCGGCCGGGCAAGGCCTCGCGGGCCACGCGCGCGGGCATGGGGCCGCCGTCGTAGACCGAGCGCAGTAGGAACAGCGAGAACGCGTCGCGCTCCACCCACTCGTTCAGGGCGTGCAGGAGCGCCTCGTCGCGGGTGGCCCCGATCGCGCAGCCGGAGTTGACGCTGTAGGACATCGCCGAGCGGTACTCGGCGGTGTCACCGAAGGCGCGGCGCACCCGAGCCGCCTCCCCGCCCGGGACCGGGTACCACGGCGCCCACAGGAACACGGGGACGTCGACCGGCGGGCCGCCGTCGAGCGCCTCGTGGCGCACGCAGGCCACCCGTGCTTCCCGCTGCGCGGCCACGTCGCGGACCGCCCGGTCGGCGGCGAAGGGCCCCTCGGCCAGTTCCGCGGCTTCCACCAGGCGCACCGGCAGCGTCTCCAGGACGGTGGGGCCGGTGAACGCGTGTTCCAGGGCCTCGAACTGGGCGCCTACGCGTGCGGGAAGGCCGGGGCCCTTGCCAGCGCCGAGTCCGTAGGGGACCTCGGAGCCGTCGGCGTCCCACAGGCCGCACTGGACGGCGGTCGGTTCGCGGTCGTCGAGCGTTCGGTAGCGGGCGCTCCAGCCGAGGGCGCGCACCTCGGCGCGGACCCGCCGCTCCGCTTCGTCCAGGGTGAGTTCGCGTTCGCGGGTTCCGGACCAGCTTCCGGAACCCGGCCCGGGGAGCGGGGAGGTCCGCTCCCCGGACGCGGGGATCCACGCGGATCGCGTCACCGCGCTACTCCGCGGTCTCCTCGTCCAGTTCCTCGACGGCCGGGGCGATCTCGTCCGCGCTGTCCAGCGGGGCGGTCCACTCGTATCCTGCGCAGGCCATGGTGCGGCTCCTCGGCGATAGACACACGGGGCGCGCACGGGGTTGTCCGCGCCCCCGTCCTGCCTACCCCGTGAAGTGACGCCTGTCACTCGAAAGCGTCCTTTTCCCGCGAGTTCGTGTGGTTCTCCCGAAAACCGCGGAACAGACGACCGGAGTACCGGGTCCGCTCACCCGTCCGGCGTGTCCGGGACAGGCGCGGCGCCTCGGGACTGTTCACCAGCCCGTCCTGTCCGGGGCGGGCGCGGCGCCACTCAGGAGAGCCGGTCGGCGACGGCGGCCACCGCCGCCAGGACCACCGCGCGGTCCGGTGCGCCCTCGTCGCGCTCGAAGTGGCGGTGCATCGACCACCCCTCGACCAGGGCGTCCAGCGCGCGGCACGCCTCGGGCGGAAAGTGCGCCGACAGGGAGGCGCGGCTGGTGGCCATCCACGCGCGCGCGGCCCGGTGGACCGCCTCGTCGTGGCTGGCGTAGGAGTACATCTCGAAGAGCAGGACGAACTGGTGGGGCGTGGCGTACTCGGGCCCGCAGATGAGGTCGACCACGGCCTCGCACGCCTCGGCGCGGTCGCGCGCCGCCGCGAGCCGGTGCGCGTAGTACTCCGACATGGTCCGCGCCAGGTGTGTGAACGCCTGCTCCAGGATCGAGGGCAGGCCGTCGAAGTGGTAGGTGAGCGAGCCCAGGGGCACCGAGGCGCGCTCGGCGATCGCCCGGTGCGTGGTCCTGTGCACACCGCGCTCGGCGATCACCTCCAGGGCCGCGGCGAGGATGCGTTCCTTGCGTCGCGGGTCGTTGGCCACCCGCCTGGTTCCGGCCATGTTCCCCTTCCGGCCTCGGCGCTCTCCGTCCACGACCATTCTGGTGCTCGTCCACCCCCGTCCGTGCCCGTGGTGCCCGCGCCCACAAGTGTGTACTTTTGTACACACTACTGACCGCCACTCCACTGGGAGCCCTTCATGGGAACCGTCGTGGGCCGTCGGCGCCTCGCGCTGTGCGTCCTGTTCCTCCTGCCCGGGCTGGGGATCTCGTCCTGGGTCACGCGCACCCCCGCCATCCGCGACGCGCTGGGCGCCTCCACCGCCGAGATGGGGTTCGTCCTGTTCGGCCTCTCGATCGGTTCGATGATCGGCGTCCTCGGCTCGGGCGCGGTCGTCGCCCGCCTGGGCGCGCGACCGGTCGTCGTGGTCGGGACCGTCTCGATGCTGGGGAGCCTGCCCGTCATCGGTCTGGGCGCGGGCCTGTCGACCGCCCTCCTCGTCGCGTTCGGCCTGTTCCTCTTCGGGCTGGGCATGGGCGCCGGGGAGATCGCCATGAACATCGAGGGAGCCGACGTCGAGCGGGTCATGGCCGAGCCGCTGCTGCCGCGCATGCACGGCTTCTTCAGCCTGGGAACCGTCATCGGCGCCCTCGTCGGCATGGCGCTCACCGCGGTCGGGTTCCCCGTGGCGTGGCACCTGGCGGCGATGGGCGTCCTGACCCTGGCGGTCGCGGCGACACTCTTCGGCTCCCTGCCCCCCGGCACCGGCAGGGCGCTCCCGCGCGCCTCGGGCCAGGAGAACGCGGGCGGCGGACGCGCGCTGTGGAAGGACACCCGCCTGGTGCTGATCGGCCTCATCGTGCTCGCGATGGCCCTGGCCGAGGGCACCGCCAACGACTGGCTTCCGCTGATCATGGTCGACGGCCACGGCTTCGACCCGGCCCTGGGGTCGATGGTCTACGCCGTCTTCGCCGCGTCGATGACGGTCGGGCGCTTCGCCGGGGGCTACTTCCTGGCGCGCTTCGGCAGGGCCCGCGTGCTCGGGGCGAGCGCGCTGGCCGGGGTGGCGGGCATGGGGCTGGTGGCCGGTGCGGACAGCCCGGTCCTAGCCGCGGCGGCCGTGGTCCTGTGGGGGCTGGGCGCCTCACTGGGCTTCCCCGTGGCACTGTCGGCGGCCGGGGACTCCGGGCCCGACTCCGCGGCCCGGGTCTCCCTGGTGGCCACGCTCGGCTACGTCGCGTTCCTGGTCGGGCCGCCCGTGCTCGGCCTGCTGGGGGAGGCGTACGGGCTGCGCACGGCCCTGGTCGTGCCCCTGCTCCTCGTGGTGTTCGCCGGGTTCCTCAGCCCGGCGGCCCGCCCGCGCCGGGTGGCGGACGCGCGGATCGACCGGGACGGTGCGGGAACCGACGGAGATGGGGATGCTCCGGGAGCCGAGCGGGACGGCGCGGAGGCCGGGCCGGGCGGTGCGGAAGCCGACCGCGCCTGAGGCGGTTGCCTGAACGGTCGAGCGTGTCGCGGCCCGGGGGTGCGTCCGGAAGCGGCGGATGGCACACTCACGCCATGGCCGACGCCCCACCCGGATTCCCCGACCCAGCCGCCCGTGTCGACGCCTGGCTCAACGGAGCCTGGGTCATCGCGGCGCTCGCCGCCGCTGCGGAGGGCGCGCCGCTGTCGCGGGAACAGGGCAGGCTGCTGGCCGCCGCGGGATGCGCGGAGCCCGACGGCGACGGGTGGCGGCTGCTCCCGGCCTACCGCGACGTCCTCGCGGGCTCGGCCGGGCCGTCCGCCTTCCCGCGCAGGGTCGCGCGGCAGCTGTCCCAGGCCGCCGACGCCGCCTTGGGCGAGCAGGACCGCGCGGAGGAGGACGACGCGGCCCTCCTGGCCGAGGGCGCCGCCTCGGGGCAGCGGATGGCGGACTTCCTGAACCTGCTGGAGGAACGCGTTCCGGGGTTCGGTGACCTCCTCGGCCGGGACGGTCTGCGCTTCCTCGACGTGGGAACCGGGATCGGCGCCATCGCGGCCGCCGTCCTGGAGCGCGTCCCCGGATCCCGCGCGGTCGGGCTCGACGTCCAGTCCCGGGCGCTGCGCCTGGCCGAGCGCCACCTGTCCGAACGCGGGCTGCGCGACCGGGTCGAACTGCGCCTGCTCGACGTGGCCGAGCTGTCCGAGCCCGGGGCCTACGACCTGGCCTGGCTTCCCCTCGCGGCCCTTCCGCCCGACGCCGTCGCGCGGGCGCTGCCGCGCGTGCGCGAGGCCCTGCGCCCCCGGGCCTGGCTGCTCACCGCGACCGTGCTGCGCGACGACCCCGGTGACGCCACGGACGGCGGGATGCGCGACGCGGTGGTGCGCTGGCGGATGTCCCGCAGCCGGATCACCCCCTGGGGGCCGCGGGAGGCGGCGCGCGAACTGGCCGCCGCGGGCTACCGGGACGTGCGGCGGGTGGCCACGTCCGAACCCGCCCTCACCCTGCTCGTCGCCCGCGCGCCCTGAACCGCGAGCCCGCAGGCGGGGCCGCCCCGTCCCCGCCCCGCTCGCCGTCCGCGCACGGTTCGTCGCCCGCGCGCCGTGAACCTCCCCGTGCCTCAGCCCGTGCCGAGGTAACCGTTCGGGTCGAGCACGTACTTGCTGGCCGCGCCCTCGTCGAAGGCCCGGTACCCCTCGGGTGCCTCCTCCAGCGGGATCGCCACGGCGTTGACCGCCTCGGCGATGCGCACCCGGTCGTGGAGGATCGCCTCCATCAGCTCCCGGTGGTACTTCATGACCGGGCACTGGCCGGTGAAGAAGGCGTGCGACTTCGACCAGCCCAACCCGATCCGGACCGACAGGGAGCCCTCCTTGGCGGCCTCGTCGGACGCGCCGGGGTCGCCGGTCACGTACAGGCCCGGAATCCCGATGGACCCTCCGGCCCTGGTCACGTCCATCGCGGTGTTGAGCACGCTGGCGGGTGCCTCCTTCGAGGCGCCCTCGCCCGTCCCGTGCGCCTCGAATCCGACCGCGTCCACCGCGCAGTCCACCTCGGGAACGCCCAGGATCCGCTCGATCTGCCCGGCGAGGTCGCCCTCGGCCACGTTCACCGTCTCGCACCCGAAGCTGCGGGCCTGCGCCAGCCGCTCCTCCTTCATGTCCGCGACGATCACCACCCCCGCGCCGAGCAGCCGGGCCGAAGCGGCGGCGGCCAACCCGACGGGCCCGGCTCCCGCGACGTAGACGCTCGACCCGACGCCCACGCCCGCGGTGACGCAGCCGTGGTAGCCGGTCGGGAAGATGTCCGAGAGCATCGTCAGGTCCAGGATCTTCTCCATCGCCTGGTCGCGGTCGGGGAAGACGAGGAGGTTCCAGTCCGCGTAGGGCACGAGCGCGTACTCGGCCTGTCCGCCGACCCAGCCGCCCATGTCGACGTAGCCGTAGGCCGAGCCCGGCCGGTCCGGGTTCACGTTCAGGCAGATCTCCGTGCGCCGCGCCTTGCAGTTGCGGCAGCGCCCGCAGGAGATGTTGAACGGGACCGAGACGAGGTCGCCGACCTTGACGAACTCCACGCCGGGTCCGGTCTCGACCACCTCGCCGGTGATCTCGTGGCCCAAGACCAGTCCTTCCGGCGCGGTGGTGCGCCCCCGCACCATGTGCTGGTCGCTGCCGCAGATGTTGGTGGCGACGACCTTCAGGATCGCCCCGTGCGGCACCTCGCGCCCGACGTTGGCCGGGTTGACCCCGGGGCCGTCCTTGATGACGAACTCGGGGTAGTCGACGTCCTCGACCTCGACCCGGCCCGCTCCCCTGTACACGACACCCCTGTTGCCGGTCATGTCCTTCCCACCTCTCCGCCCCCGGGAGGGGGCACTTTCCCCTGTGGTTTCCGGTCGGGGCGGGCGGTAACCGGGTGTCGGGACCGCGTCCGGGCTTCTTTGCCGGATCGGGGCGCGCTGTCAGCGCGGGGGAGGGGTCCGTCAGTGGGCGGAACGGAGGCCGGGGCGGTGATTCGTACGTACCGGCGTATCCGAGTAGGCCGGGCGGTATCTGAACCGGTACCATTTCCGAGGGACGCGGCCGGAACCACGGTCGCGGCAGCCCGCCAGCGTAGCTCAATTGGCAGAGCAATCGCCTTGTAAGCGATAGGTTAGGGGTTCAAGTCCCCTCGCTGGCTCTCACATGTTCTGACCTGGGAAGACGCCCGGTCAGCCGCGTCGCTGGCGCGGCTGGGCCGCCCCGAGAGCGACCGCCCGCGCCGACCTCCGTCCGCCCGAGGGCGGGCGCGACGGCGCCCCCGTGTCGTACACCGACGCCGTGCGCCGGTTCACCACCGACCACCCGCTGACCGGCGGTCGGCCCACGGGCGTCTATGTCCGCTTCTGCACCGACGCTGACAAGAGCGCTGACATGCCCCAGAGGCTGGCGCCCGCCCCCGTGCGTCCGGCGGATGGGCCCGCTCCCGGCGCGCTGTCGCACGCCACCCCCGCCGAGATCCTCGCCCTGCTACGGACGGCCGTACCTTCCCTGAGCACCGCGTCACCGGCGTCGCGGAGCCGACGGGAGGCCCTGTCCGAGGAGGGCGCTCAGCCTCCTTCGAGTTCCCGGCGCACGGTGGCGGCGATGCGGGTGAGTGCGGTTCCGAGGTGGCGGCGCTGAGCTGCGCTGAGCGGATCGAACACGAGCCGCTTCACCTGCGCGACGTGTTCCGGTGCGCTCTCGACGAGCTTCTGCCGACCGGCGCCGGTCAGGGTGGCGAGGGTGTACCGGCCGTCGCCGGGGTCGGATCGGCGCACGACCCAGTCACGTGCCTCGAACCGGTCCATCACCTTCGACAGGCGGGGCAGGGTGCTGTCGCAGAGCCGGGCCAGGTCGCTGAGCCGCATGGTGGCCTCGTCGGCCATGGACAGCCGGGCCAGCACCCCGTACTCGAAGTTGGAGATACCCGCCTCCCGCTGCAACTGGCGGTCGAGGGCCGCTGGGAGGGCGATGACGACAGTGAGCAGCGCCTGCCACAGGTCCTGCTGGTCGTCGTCGAGCCAGGGTTGAGTGTCCATGGGCTTCATCATACTTGCCAGGGCAACTCGAATCACTTGCCCAGGCAACTCATTGTGGGTTACCTTTCAGTTGCCCAGGCAAGTAAAAACGCTTGCTGAGGCAAGTGAAGGAGCTGGTTCTGATGACCACCACGAGCAGCCCGGGTCCCCCCTCCCCGGCGCGCGCACCGGCCGCGGCCTACGACGACCTCCTCGCCCGGGTCCTGCCGCAGGCGCGCGGGCAGCGGGTGTGGACCCCCTCCGACGGGCCCATGCCCAGCCTCTTCGTCAGCCACGGCGCACCGTTCACCCTCGAAGATCCGCAGTGGCTCGGCGACCTCTTCGACTGGGCCCAGTCGATGCCCAAACCCCGGGCCATCGTCGTCGTCTCGGCCCACTGGGAACAGGCGCCGGTCGCGATATCCGGAGCCGCGGCGGGCGTCCCGCTCCACTACGACTTCAGCGGCTTCCACCCCCGCTACAAGACCCTCCCCTACGCGACCCCGGACGCCACCGACCTGGCCCGGCGACTCACGGGCCTGCTGGGCACGACACCGGTACACGAGTTCGCCGACCGCGGCCTCGACCACGGCGCCTTCATCCCGCTCATGGCCATGTACCCCGCCGCCGACGTCCCGGTCGTGCAGCTGTCGATGCCCAGCCTGGACCCCGGCGCCCTGCTCGAACTCGGAACACGCCTGCGGTCCCTGCGCGAAGAAGGCGTCCTCGTCCTCGGCTCGGGCTTCATGACGCACAGTTTCGCCGTCTTCCGCCGACCGGAGCTCGTCGCCGCCACCGCGGCCTTCGACGCATGGGCCGTCGACGCCCTCTCCCGGGGCGACGCCGACGCCCTCGTCGACTACCGCGTCAAGGCACCCGGAGCCGCGGTCGCCCATCCGACGGCCGACCACTTCGTCCCGCTGCTGTGCGCCGTCGGCGCCGCCGACGACCCCGGCAGCGCCGTGAGCGCCATCGACCGCATGGTGATGGGCAACTCCACCCGGTCGGTGCGCCTGACCTGAGCGCCCAGCCGCGCTCCACCCTCACCCCCGTCCGCCCGTCCCCGGGCGACGGCGTTCAACACACCCTGGAGGAAAGTGTCATGAAGGCGATCCGTTTCCACGAGTTCGGCGGTAGCGATGTCCTGCGCCACGAGGACGTCGACCGTCCGGTCCCCGGCCCCGGGCAGGTGCTGGTGCGGGTGGCGGCCACGTCGTTCAACCCGGTCGACGACCACATCCGCGCCGGTGCCCTGGCCGAGATGATCCCGATGACCCTCCCGTACGTGCCGGGGATCGACCTGGCGGGCACCGTCGCCGAACTCGGCACGGACATGACGGGCCTGGACGTCGGCGACCTAGTCGTGGCGATGCTGCCCCTCGACTCCGCCGGCGGGGCCGCCGAGTACGCACTCGCCCCGGCCGGGTCCCTGGCCCCGGCACCCCGGACGATCGAGCTGGTCGACGCCGCGGCACTGCCGCTGACCGGCCTGGCGGCCTGGCAGACGGCCTTCGAACTCGCCGAGCTGAAGCCCGGTCAGAGCGTCCTGGTCAACGGGGCGGGGGGTGCGGTGGGCAGCCTCGTGGTGCAGCTCGCGGTCGACGCGGGAGCGCACGTGACCGCGGTGGACGCGCCGCAGCACGCCGACCGCCTTCGGGGCTACGGCGCGGACCGGGTCGTCGGCCCCCTCGACCTCGCCGCGGGCCCGGCCGCCGCGGGCGGTCCGTTCCAGGTCGTGGTGAACCACGTGCGCCTCTCCCCGGAGGAGCTCGCGCGGCTGACGGACTACGTGGCCGACGGCGGGGTCGCCGCCAGCACGGCCGGCCCGGTTCCCGAGGACCCCGACCGGAAGGTGCGCAGCGCGAGCCTGTGGGTCCGCAGCGACGGGGCCCAGTTGGCCGACCTCGTCGCCAAGGTGGACGCCGGAAGGCTCCGGCTCCACGTCGCCGCGCACCGCCCGATGGCCGAGCTGGCCGCCGTGCACGAGGACGCCGCCACCGGGCGGCTGCCCGGTAAGACCGTCGTGCTCGTTCGCTGACCTCATCTGACCGGGCCGCCCGCCGTTCGCTCTCGCCGGCGGGCGGCCCGGAAGTTCGGCGGCCGCACCCGCACGCCGCACCGGTTTCCGGGGTCGTTCAGCGGCCCGGCACCGCGATACAGCACTCACGACGGGCACGCAGTGCAGAGGCAGCGGCGTCAAGCACTACAACGGGGTGATGACCGTCTTCCTGTGCTCCAAGTGCGGCACCCCGATCACACCGGAGCTGGCTGAACTGGCCACCGTGCCCGAGGTCGTAGACCTCGAGCATGACCGGGACAAGGACACGCGCCGGGCGCCCTCGACCGTGCCGCGCAGCCACTACGCGATCGATCCCGAGCCCTGGGGACCTTCCTACGTCGCGCAGGACGACCAGCACAACCCCAAGCCCGCGCAGTCGCGCGGCGGGCACGTGGTCTGCCGCGAGAAGGGCTTCGTCATCTCGGCGGGCACCCGGCGCACCGTGCTGGTGCACCCCGACGACGCAGCCGACCTTCGGCCCCTGCCCAGAGGAAAGAACAGCAGCGGGTGCTGTGGGCCGGCCGGTAACCAGGGGCTCAACCTGGCCTGCGTCTGCGGTGCTCCCGTCGCGACGCTGGCGGCCGACTGTTTCGGGCCCTACGAGCTGCACCTGGACCCCGTTCGGACCTACGCGTTCTCCCCGTGAGTCCCGGGGCTCGCCCAGCGCCTTGGGAACTGATCGGACCTCTGGCAGGCTGGGGGCCTCCCTTGCAGAGAGGAACCGTATGGAAGCGCGGTGGCCCAAGGACACCTTCGTCTTTCCCGAGGGGCAAATCCCCGAGTACGTGGATCTGGTGGGAGGTCCCTGGCAGATGCACAGCACCCGGCGCACCAGCGATGAGGTTCACCAGGCTCTGGAACGCGCCCTTGCCGAGGACCTGGTGAACACCGCCTCCGGAAACCTGGGCGGGCTGTTCGACGCACCCGACGACGCGCTGCCCGCGAGGCCGCCGGGCCACCCGAGGCCTCGTGCGCTGTACACGAGGGTGACCCAGGACGACGGTATGTACGGGCCCTCCCACATGTGGGGGTTTCGCCGCTGGGAGCCCTCGCACCCCAACGACCCCTCGGTCGCGGCGTACTACCTTCAGTACGGACTGTCCGAACCGAGCTACTAGCCCTCGCTCCTGGTGACGGTGATGCTGGTGGCGTGGCCGTGCACCCGTGCCTGGGTGCACAGCCAGGCCCATGCGCACACCGGCCCACCCCATGCTCCCTAGACTGCCCAGGCCGGATACGGCCGGACCAGGACAAGGGGTGGGAGAACGGTGCGACGACGTGTGCGAGACGTGCTCGGCTGGAGCGGGGTCGCGGTGGTCGTGGGCGCCCTGGTCCTAACCACACCCCAGGTCTCGGACTTCGGCGAGCGGGCCGCGCCGGGGAGTCAGGGCCTGGCACTCCTGGTCGGCCCGACGCTGCTGCTGGCCGCCGCGGTGCTGGGGTGGGTGGCCCTGACCGCCACCCGCGACCCCGAGCGGCTCGCCGCGCGTCCGACCCTGGGCAGCGCGCTGGGACGCGGCGCCGTGGTCTTGGTGGTGCTCGCAGTGGTGTGGGCGGCCTTCCCCACCCGTCACCTGCTCGCGACCGTGGACGAGGACGGCTATCGGATGTTCCCGGACCACATCCTGGCTCTGTGGGTCGGGGTGTGCCTGGTGGCCCTGGGTACGGCCCTGGTGCTGGGAGCGGCCACGGCCCTGCCCTGGCACCGGTGGAAGCGGGTACTGACCGGGGCGATGGTGGGCGCTGTGGTCGTGGCGTTGGTCTGGACACTGGTGCCCGCGGCCCTGACCCGCGCCTTCCTCGTTGAGCACACCGTGGCCGATGAGGGTGGGCAGGCGGCGCCGGTCCCGGCCACGATCGGCCGGGTGGGGTGGACCTGGGAACCCGAGAACCCGGTGCTGGACCCGGTGCTGGACGTGGAGCGGGGCCCGCACGGGCCCCTGGTGCTCTACTCCGATGGGTTCGTGGCCCTGGACGGGGCCACCGGAGAAGAGCTGTGGACCTACCGTCTGCCCTTCTCACGCCAGGCGCAGGCCGGGGTGTTCGCGGGCCAGGACCGCTACGCCTACCTGCTGCACGTCACCGAGGCCACGTCCGAGTCCGAGCCGCACACTCACACGATGGTGGTGCTGGACACCGCCACCGGCGAGGTCGTGCGCGAAACGCCCATGCCCGCCCTGGCCTGGCAGGGGCAGCAGGAGCGCCCCCAAGTCCGTCACCTCACCCCCGACGTGCGCGTCTTTCGCGTCTACGAGGACGGGCGGTCCCTGATCGTGGCCTACCCCACCGACTCCACTGAGCGCCTGTGGGAGGTCGAACTCCAGGACGGGCCCGGTGAGCGCTGGTGCATGTGGGCTGATGACGACGGGATCCGCGGCCACGGCGACCGGGTGCTGGTGGCACGCCTGTGCCTGGACCAGAAGCACATCCCCGAGGAGAACGTGGACTCGACCCTGTACGGGATGGAGGTGCCCTCGGACGCGGTGGAGAGCGTGACCGCGCTGGACGCGGCCACCGGCGAACAGGTGTGGCGCCAGGAGTGGACACCAGACAACCTCTCCTACGTGCGGGTGCCTACCATCGGCGCCGTGCGCGAGGGCCACGGGGGTGCGGCGGTGGCCCGCACACCGGGCGGGGTGTTCGCCTTGGGCGACGGCGCTTCCGTGCAGGTGCTCCCTCCCGCCCCGGACCCCACGTATGAGTACGCCCTGGGTGTGGACACACAGGGCGCGGTGGTGCTGCGTGACCGAGGCGGCGATGAGCCTGGTCTGTTGCTGGTCACCGACGCCAACGGGGAGGTCGTTCAACGCACCGAGGTCGAGGTGGACGCGGACCTGTGGGTGCCGGTGAACCGGGCCCGCGTCCTGGAGTCGGTGCTGGTCGTACCTCACCTGGCCCGGGACGACGCCGACCGTCGGGTCCTCGCTGTCTCCGTCCTGCCCTGGGAGGGCGAGCAGACTCAGCAGGGCTGGACGCAGATCCTGCTGGAGGACGGCGAAGGCCCTGTCCAAGTGCCGGACCTGCCGGGCGCTGGCGACTACGGCGTTCTTCCGGTTCCCGGCGCGGTGGTCGCCCACGCGGAGGGCCGCTTGTACGGGCTGGTGCCTTAGTCCCCGTGTGGCGGCTCCGAGTACGTGTACTCATGCGGGCGAAAGAGGCGCCGCCCAGACTGGACAGCATGACGAACTCCGCGCAGTCCCCCGGAATCTTCCTCTACCGCCGTCCCTGGCTCGCGGTCCTGCTGTGGATCGTCGGGGTGATCGTGGTCGAGGGCGCGGGCCTGGTGCTCCTGATGGGGGCGTACATGGGTACGGCCAACGGCGCCCACCCCGCGGACGGGCCGATGCTGTCCATCGCCTTGTACGCGCTGTGCGCGACGCCCCTGGTGTCCTTGGTGTCCCTGGTGTTGGTGCTCATGGGCCCCCGCCTGCGCCGGGGCGCCACGGTCGTGGGGGTGCTGCTGTTGGTCGTGGTGGCGGTTGCCTTCGGAGCGATCGGTACATCAGTCAGCCTGGAGCCGGTGTAGCCAGACTCGAAAATGCAGGTTTGCCCTACCTGTGGTTCTCGACCAAGGGCGGGCGCTGACGAAGTCAGGCGCTTACCAGGTGCTCCGCCGCCGGGTCACGCATGCGGGTGTGGGACATGTGCGCCCGCATCGCTTACGGCACGACTTCTCGCATCGCTACCTGGACAACGGCGATGCCGAGGGGGATCTGATGGGGCTCAACGGCTGGGATTCGCGGCAGGTGCTGCGCCACTACGACCAGGCCATGGAGCGCTGTGCCTGAGGTCTGTTGAGTGGGGTGCTGACAGTGATGGGCTGGTGTTGCTGTCAGTGCTTCCGTCAGCGCTCTTTGGAGCTGAGATGCCCTGAGCTCCGCGCATGCGGAGGTGTACTGGCCAGGTCAGTTAGATGTGGCTACGCGGCACCAGCCAGGGCGAGAACAGGGTGCTCTTGTCAGCGCATCGCCCATTCGCCGCTCTCAGAAATTCGGTCATGGTTCGGCCAAGGCGGACGCTGACAGCGCCTACCGCTCCCGATGACAGCGCTCCCGCCAGCGCTGTCATCCCTGTTCAGGGCCTGTTTCCGGTGCTGTCAGCAGACAGTCGCTGAGAAGAATCCGCCCGCCCCACCCCCCGCACCCGAACGCCTCGTGTCAGCTCCCCGCCACCACCCCGCCCGTGCTCCGCTCGCCGACCGTGAGCCCTCCGTGCGCCCGCCGTCAGCCCGACTTCCTTTCGTGGTCCGCGTCATCACTGACACGGCCCGCGAAGGGAACAGATCCATGACGACCGAACCGCTCAACCGTGCCGAGAGGGAGTTCCAGCTCCTCGACCTCGATGTCGCCGACCTCGCGGCGCAGCTCGTCCCCGCCACCGACACCCCTCCCACCACCCTGGTCGAGCTGCGCGCCGCGCTCCTGGACCGCACCATCGACCGCCGCTCGCGTGACGACGTCTGGCGGAGCCTGGTCGTGCGCGCACAGGACCGCGAGGAGTGGATGGTCGCCGCGATCGGCTTCGCCATGCCCGCGCTGCGCACCTGCGCCCGCGGCCTGTGCCGGGGCCTGGACCCGCGCACCGTCGAGGAGGTGGAGGAGGAGCTCCTCGCGGGCTTCGTCCACGCCGTCCGCGAGGCCGACACCGCCTGGCACCGCCTGCACTGGGCGCTGCGCTGCCGCGCCCAGCGGGCGGGCCTTCGGGCCCGGACCGCCGCTCTGCGCCAGCCGCTCCTCATGGCCGAGCCGCCCGTCACCGCCGTCGTCCCCACCGGAACGCCGGACACGGTCCTCTGCCGGGCCGCCCGCCACGACGTGATCACCCCGGACGAGGCCGAGATCATCGGCCGCACCCGCCTGGAGGGCGTCTCCCTGGCCACGGTCGCCCGGGAGCGGGATGTGCCGTACTGGCGCCTGGCCAAGCGCCGCGCCCGCGCCGAGGAGCGCCTGGCCGAGGCGATCCGCTCCCACCAGTTCACCGACCGGGACGACCTGCTGCTCGTGGCCTGAGCCGCGGCCTGACCCGTGGCCCGACTCGTGGGCCTGACCCGTCGTGGTCCGAGCGTTGCGGCGGCTCCGCCCGCGTGACGGGCGGGCCGTCGCGCGTCCCATCGACTCGTTTCCTTCCCCGCACGCATGCGCGGGGAGCGCTCTCGGAAGGTGCGGGATGAGCATGTCGTGGTGTGTGCTGGCCGGGGCGGGGCCGCTCCTGCTGTCCGCCTCGCCGACGGAACTGGTCCTCCCCGGGCTGCACGCCGCCCAGGGCGAGGACCCCTACCTGTACGCCGTGCACGCGGTGGAGGTGGTCAGGAGGATCACCCGGCTGGTGCAGTTGCTCGCCGTCTCCCTGGCCACGCTCTTCATCGCGGTCTCCGGGGTGCGCTGGATGGTCGCGGGCGGCGAGCCCGGGGAGATCGACAAGGCCAAACGCGGCATCTACGGGGCCTGCATCGGCTACCTCGTCGCCCTGGTGGGCGAGGTGCTGCTGCTGGCCTTGGACTACGTCGTCAAGTACGAGCAGGGCGTCTGATGTCCCCGGCCGAACCGGACGAGGCCGAGCAGGACCCCGCCGAGGTCTTCGACTGCGGGGTCCTGGAGGTCTCCTGCCACATCACCTCATGGTTCCACGGCCTGATCTCGGACGTGGTCAACCCGCTCTTCGGGTGGATGGCGGACAAGGCGTTCCACACCCCCGAACCCACGCCCGGGGTGACCGGTGTGTGGGAAGGGGTGTCGGCGGCGGTCAACACGGCTTACGCGCTGCTGATCCTGGCGGCGGGGCTGGTCATCATGGCCCACCACAGCCTCCAGGCCCAGTACGGGGCGCGGGAAGTCCTGCCCCGCCTGGTGGTGGGGTTCGTCGCCTCGAACCTGTCGCTGGTCGTGGTGCGGCTGATGTCGGACTGGTCGACGGAGTTCGCCCGGGCGTTCGCCGCCGACGGGGTCAGCGCGGAGAGGGCGGCGCGGGCCCTGACCGAGCGGGTGGGGCCCTTCCTTCTGGAGGCGACGGCGTTCGTCGTGCTGCTCCTGCTGGTGCTCGTGGTGCTGCTGGTGGTGTGGTCCCTGGTCGAGATCGTCCGGATCGTCATCGTGATCCTGCTGACGGTGGGCGCGCCGCTGATGCTGATGTTCCACGCGCTGCCGCAGACCAACCGGATCGCCGAACTGTGGTGGCGGGCGATGACGGCCGTGTGCGTGGTCCCGATCGCGCAGGCGCTGGCCTTCGTGGCGCTGATGCGGGTGTTCTTCGAGGGGGACACCCAGGTGCTGTTCGGGGCCGCGCAGATCCTGAGCGGGGACGCGAACCTCTTCGACCTGTTCCTGCTCCTGGTCCTGGTCTACGTCCAGATCCGCATCCCGTTCTGGACCTACAAGGCCGTGCTGTCGGGGCACCGGGGCAGGTCGCCGGTGGTGTCCGCGGCCAAGTCCCTGACCTGGGCGGCCGTGCTCACCACCGCGGCGTTCGCGACCGGCGGTACCGCGGCGGCGGGCACGGCGGCGACCGGGGCGGTACGGGGGCGCCTGGGTTCGCTGCTGCGGACGGCCCACAACGCCAGGACCGTCCGCCGGGCCGGGGCCGTCCACCAGTCCGCCGCGATGCCGCGCCGCGTGCGGACCTGGAGGTTCGGCACCCCGAACGCCTCGACTCCGCCCGCCCGGCACGGCCCCGCCGTCTCGCGGTCCGCGCCTTCGGGCGCGGGGGAGCAGGGCGGCCTGGTACGCACACCGCCCGCAGGGTCCGGGCCCCGGACTTCGGGGCCGCGAGCGCCGGTCCACCGCCCGGACGGAAGGCCGGCACCGCGAGCGGGAGCGAAGGCGCCGTGGACCGAGGGGGCCGACCAGGGCCGGTCGCGGGACCGCACGCCGCCACGGACCGGTCCGCGCGGCCCGAATCCACCGCACCATCCGCGCCGCGCACCCGCGCCCGGCCCCGGGACGAACCCGCCGTGGACCGACCACACCCGCCCCGTCGGCCACACCCCGCCGCGAACCCCGCCGCGGACCGCGCCGCACGCGGACACACCGCGCCACCACCCGCGTCCGGCACCGCCCCGGGCAGGCGGCAGCGCCCCGTACGGGCGCACACGCGCACGCCCCGAACCCCGGCGGTGGCCGCCGCGCGGCCGCGGAGCCGGGGCCCACCGCGACGGGCCGCGCTGGCGATGGCGCTGGAACCCGTGGCGCACCTGACCACCACAGCAGAAGGGGAAACCGACCGTGGACCACGAGGACTCCGTCTGGCACGCCCGCATCCCGGCCGACATCGACCGGCCCGAACCCGTCCTGTGGAACCTCACCGCCCGCCAACTGCTCCTGCTCACGCCCGCCGCGCTCACCACCTGGGCGCTGTTCTCACCGCTGGCGGGCTTCCTACCGCTGTGGGCCTCGGTCGCGGTCAGCGCGGCGGTGCTCGCCCTGTCCTGGGTGCTCGCGCTCGGCCGTCGCGACGGGATCGGTTTGGACCGCCTCGCCGCGCTGTCCGTGCTCTGGCTGCTGCACGCCAAGCACCGCGCGCCCGCGGCGCCGCGGGTCCGCCTGCCCCGGTGGGCGCCCAGGACCGCCCGGGGGCCGCGCCTGGCACCGCTGAACCTGCCCGCCGCGGCGGTGCACGACGACGGCACCGTCGACCTGGGGCAGCGGTGCGCGGTGGTCCTGACCTGTTCCACCGTGCCCTTCCACCTGGCCTCCGGGCAGGAGCAGGACCAGATCCTGGCCGGTTTCGCCGCCTTCCTGGACTCCCTGGCCGAGCCCGCCCAGTTCGTCGTCCAGCGCCGCCGGACGGACCTGGACGCGCACGTACGCGGCACCCGCGACCGGGCCCGGACGCTCCCGCATCCCAGGCTCAGGCGCGCGGCCCTGGCGCACGGGGCCTTCCTCGACGACCTCCAGCGCCGCCACCAGCTCGTCCACCACCGGGTGCTGCTGGTCCTGACCGCCGACGGCCCCGTCCGCGAGGTGGGTGAGGGACTGCTGTGGCGGGCGGAGGACGCGGTGTCCCAGCTCGCCGCCCTCGGCGTGCGCGCCCGCCTGTGCGACGGCCCCGCCGCCGAGCGCGTGCTGCGCTCCTCCCTGAACCCGGACTCGGGAACCCGCCCGCTGACCACCACGCAGGAGGAGCGATGACCGTGCACGATCGACGGACCCCGGGCGGACCCGCCGTCCGCCTGTACCCGCGCCGCCTGGATCTGGACGGGCGCCTGGCCCAGACCATGATCGTCACCGGTTACCCGCACGACGTCCACGCCGGGTGGGCCGACCCGCTGCTCACCTACCCCGGCCACGTCGACATCGCCGTCCACGTCGTCCCGGTCCCCGGACAGGTCGCCGCGCACCGGTTGCGCCGACGCCGGGCCCGCCTGGAGTCGGCCTGGCGGACCGACGCCGCCCGGGGAGGGCTGGAGGACCCCCAGCGGGCGGCCGCGGCGCAGGACGCCGCCCTGCTGGCCGAACGCGTGGCGGGCGGGGAGGCGCGGCTGTTCCGGCTCGCGGTGTACCTGACGGTGCACGCCGCCACCCCTGAGGAGCTGGACGCCGAGGTGGGCCGCCTTTCCGCGCTGGCCGGTTCGATCCTGGTCGACCTGGCCCCGGCCACCTACCGGCCCCTGGCCGGGTGGATCGCGACCCTGCCGCTGGGCACCGACCCGGTGGGCGCGGCGCGGACCATGGACACCGACGCGGTCGCGGCGCTCATGCCGTTGTCCTCGCCCGACCTGGCCGCCGAGCTGGGGGAGACCGCGGTCGTCTACGGCGAGAACGTCCACTCCGGCGGGCTGGTCGCCTGGGACCGGTTCAACGGCGACCTGGACAACGGCAACGCGGTCATCCTGGCCCGCAGCGGCAGCGGCAAGTCCTACCTCGCCAAGCTCGAACTGCTGCGCGCCCTGTACGCGGGGGTGCGGGCCAGCGTCATCGACCCCACCGGCGAGTACGCGGCGATGGCCGACGCGGTGGGCGGCCAGCATGTGCGGCTGGGGCGGCCGGACGGGCGCCTCAACCCCTTCGACCTGCCCGGAACCGGTGAGGAGGCCTTCACCACCAGGGTCCTGTTCCTGCACACCCTGGTCTCGGTCATGGTCGGAGCCCTGGACGCCGCCGAGAGCGCCGCCCTGGACCGGGCGGTGCTGACCGCCTACGCCGAACGCGGCATCACACGCGACCCCGCCACCTGGAACCGCACGCCGCCGATCCTGGCCGACCTCGTCGCCGTCCTGCGCGACACCGGAGACGGGGCCGACCACGAAAGCGACCGAGCCCGGGCCGCGCACCTGCTGGCCGACAAGCTGGCGCCCTTCACCGACGGCTCCCACCGGGGGCTGTTCGACGGACCCAGCACCGCCGCGCTCACCGGCCATCTCACGGTCGTCTCGCTGCGCCACCTGCCCGACGAACTGCGCACCACCGGCCTCCTGCTGGTCCTGGACGCCCTGTGGTCCCAGGTCCGCGACTCCGCCCACCGCCAGCCAAGGCTGATCACCATCGACGAGGGCTGGTCGCTGCTGCGCGACCCCGTCGGCGCCAGATACCTGTTCAACCTCGCCAAGAACGCCCGCCGCCACTGGGCCGGGCTCACCCTCGTCACCCAGGACGTGGCCGACCTGCTCGCCACCGACCTCGGACGCGCGGTGGCCGCCAACGCCGCCACCCAGATCCTGCTCCACCAGGCCCCGCAGAACCTCGACGCCGTGTGCGAGTCCTTCCACCTCTCGCACGGCGAACGGCAGATCGTCGCCACCGCCGAACGCGGCAGCGCGCTGCTCACGTCCGGGCACCACCGGGCGGTGTTCCGCGCCCTGGCCTCACCCGAGGAACACCGGCTGATCACCACCGACCCCGCCGAACTCGCCCGCATGGAGAGGGAGGACCGAGGATGATCGCCGTCGACCCCGCGTTCCCGGCCGCCGCAGCGGCGGCCGCGTCCGCCCTGTGCGCGTGGGCGGCCTGGGTGCTGGCCTGGCGCCTGACCCGCACCGCTTATCTGTCGCGCGGCGCGAAGGTCCTGGAGGTGCACGCGCCGCCCGAGGCCACCGTCGACCACGCCCGTGCGTTCTGGTCCCACACCCTGGGTCTGCTGCGTCCGCGCTGGACCCACCAGCTCCTGCCGCCGCACCTGGCCTGGGAGTACGTCGCCTCCGCGGCGGGGGTGCGCGTCCAGCTCTGGATTCCGGGCACCGTCAACGCCCGCGCGCTGGAGCGGGCCGTGGCCGCCGCCTGGCCCGGCGCCACCACCAGCCTGTGGCCCGCCACCGCCTCCGTTCCGCGCGGCGAACACGCCTTCGGCCACTGGATCGCCATGGCGCGCGGCGACCACTACCCGCTGCGCGCCAAGTTCGCCGACGACCCGTTGCGCGGCCTCTTCGGGGAGCTCGCCGACCTCGCGCCCGGCCAGCACGCGGTCCTGCGGGTGTGCGCCCGCCCCGCCACCGCCACCAGGGCCGCCCGAGCCCGCTCCGCCGCCGCCCGCCTGCGAGGTCTGCACGCCTCGCCCCTGTCCGGGGCGACAGTGCGCACACCCACCTACCCGGGCGTCACCGACGACGTCCGCGCCATCCTCAACAAGTCCGCCGCGCCCCGCCTGGCCTGCCAGATCGACTGCCTGGCCACCACCGAGCACGCCGGAGAGCAGGCCCGCCGACGCCTGCGCGCCCGCACCCGCGCCATCGCCGCGACCCTGGCCGCCTACACGTCCGGACTCAACGCGCTCAGCCGCCGGTGGATGCCCTTCCCCGGCCTGTGGACGGGCCGCCGCCACCTCGCCCGCGGCTACCTGCTCACCACCGACGAACTCGCCGCGATCGCCCACCTGCCCACCGACGCCGCCGTCCCCGGCCTCACCCGCGCCAGCGCCCGCCGCGTCGCGCCCGGCCCCGACCTGCCCCGCGCGGGCCGCGTCCGCGTTCTCGGCGAGGCCGACGCCGGACCGCGCCGACCCGTCGCCCACGGGATCGAGGAGGCCCGCCAGCACACCCACGTCATGGGCAAGACCGGATCGGGAAAGTCCACCCTGCTGGCCAGCATGATCTGCCAGGACGCCGAGGCCGGACGCAGCGCCCTGGTCATCGAACCGCGCGGCGACCTGGTCCTGGACGTCCTGGACCGCCTGCCCAAGCGCGCCGTCGGGCGCACGGTCGTGTTCGACCCGGCCGACCCCGCGCCGCCGCCCCGGCTCAACATCCTCCAGCTCGGCACCCCCGAGCACGCCGCCGACACCGTCACCGGCATCTTCCGCCGGGTCTACGCCGACTCCTGGGGTCCGCGCACCGAGGACATCCTGCGCGCCGGCACGCTCACCCTCGCCCGCGCCCAGGACCCCGGCCTGACCCTCGGACACATTCCGCGCCTGCTGGGCGACGACGCCTGGCGCGCCCGGCTGCTGCTCTCCGCCCGGGCCACGGGAGCGCTCGGCGAGTTCTGGCGCTGGTACGAACGCCAGAGCCCGCAGATGCGCGCCGCCGCCACCGACCCGGTCCTGAACAAGCTGCGCACGATCCTGCTGCGCCCCTGGGCGGCGGCCGTCCTGGCCTCGGGCGCCTCCACCCTGGACCTGCCCGCCCTGCTCGACCACGGCGGCCTGGTCCTCATGCGCCTGCCCAAGGGGCGCTTGGGCGAGGACACCGCCTCCCTCGTCGGCACCATCGCCCTGGCCGCCGCCTGGAACGCCGTCACCGCCCGCGCCGACGTCCCCGAACGCGAACGCCCCGACACCACCGTCTACCTCGACGAGGCCGCGAACTTCCTGCGCCTGCCGGGCTCACTGGCCGACATGCTCGCCGAGGCCCGCGGCTACCGCGCCGGGCTGGTCATCGCCCACCAGGAACTGGGACAGCTGCCCGCCCAGACCCGTGCCGCCGTGGCGGCGAACTGCCGCACGAAGGTGTTCTTCAACGCCTCCCCGGACGACGCCGCCAAGCTCGAACGCCACACGCTCCCGCACCTGAACGCCTACGACCTGTCCCACCTGGGCCCCTACCAGGCCGCGGTGCGCACCCTCCACGGCGCCGCCGAACTGCCCGCCGCCACCATGCGCACGCTCGCGCTGCCCGACCCGGTCCGGGGCCGCGCCCGCCAGGTCCGCCGAGCCGCCCGCCGCTTCAGCCCCACTCCGACCCGCACCAAGGGGACCGATCCGCGACAGCGAGGGGAAACACGCTGATGGGCACCACCGACCTGACCGACCGCGACATCCACATCCTCCAGGCCCTGCACGCCCACCGCGTCCTGACCACCCCGCACGTCGGCGCGCTGTTCTTCCGCGGCACCAGCCCCCGCGCCGTGCAGCGCCGCCTGCTCAAGCTGGCCGCGGACGGGTTCACCGACCGCTTCCTGCCGCCCCACACCCACGCCCGCGTCCCCTACCACTGGACCCTCGGCAGGGAGGGCGCCCGCCTGCTCGCCGACCGCTGGCACACCACCGTGGACGGCATCGGCTACCGACCCGAGTTCCACCGCAACCTGGTGATCTCCCGCCAGCTCGGCCACGTGACCGGCCTGGCCCAGACCTACGTGTGCTTCGCGGCCGGCGCGCGCCTCACCCGAGGGGCGGTCCTCCAGCGCTGGTGGTCCGAGGCCCGGTGCCGCAAGATCTGGGGACACCACGTGCGCCCCGACGGCTACCTGCGCTGGCGCCAGGACGGCACCACCCTGGACGCCTTCGTGGAGTTCGACACCGGCAGCGAACCTCTCCTGCGCGTCGCGGCCAAGGTCAGCCGCTACCGCGACCTGGCCGAGGAGACCGGCCTGCGCTCCCCGGTCCTGTTCGTGGCCACCTCTTCCGGGCGCCTCACCTCGCTGTGCCACGCCCTCGGCGCGGGCGGGGAGGAGGTGCCGGTCCACGTCACCACCCTGGAACAGCTCGACCGCTTCGGCCCCACCCGCCCCGTCTGGCGCCGAGCGGGCGACGCGACCTGCGCGGTCCGCCCGCTCGTGGCACTCGCCTGAACCGGCGGCGGTGGCGCGATGCTCAAAGCGGCCCTCGGAGCGGCCGTCGGCCTGCTCCTGCTGGTGCCCCTGATCGGGGCCGTGGCCATCGGCGGAGAGGAACGCGAACGCGAGGCCGACGCCCGGACGCTCCGGGTACCGGGGGTCTCCGACATCCTCCTGGACGCCTACCGCAGGGCCGCCGAGCGCCTCGCCCACCTCCACCCGGGCTGCACGGGCATGAGCTGGCCGATCCTGGCGGGGATCGGCCACGAGGAGTCCCACCACGCGGCCGGGCACGACATCGCCGAGAACGGCGACACCGACCCGCCCGTCATCGGCCCCCTCCTGGACGGAACCGGGGCGGGCGACAACTGGACCCCGCACCCCGACACCGACGGCGGCCGCTGGGACGGCGACACCGAGTTCGACGCGGCCGTCGGCGTCACCCAGCTCCTGCCCGCCTGGTGGGCGGAGTACGGCGTCGACGGCAACGGTGATGGCCGGGCGGACCCGCACAACGTCTACGACGCCGCCCTGGCCACCGCCGTGGAGCTGTGCACCAGCCACGCCCAGGACACGGTCGACTTCACCGACCCGGAGCAGCTCCGCGCGGCACTGTTCCGCTACAACGCCTGGGACGACTACGTGGAGAGCGTCCTGGAGCACATCGCCGAGTACGAGGAGATCGCCGCCGCCGCAGCCGCCGCCTCCGACAGCGGGCACACGGTTCCGGGGGAGGGGAGCGAGCGGGGGAGGGCGGCCGCGGAGTGGGCGCTCGGGCAGGTCGGCAAGCCGTATGTGTGGGGTGGTGTGGGGCCCGACGGCTTCGACTGCTCGGGGCTGACCATGATGGCCTGGAGAGCCGCCGGGGTGGCGATCCCGCGGGTGACCACCGACCAGGTCAACATCGGCACCCGGGTTTCGCTGGACGCCCTTGTACCGGGGGACCTGCTCTTCTACGACACCGGGAGCGGGCCCGCGCCCTCGCACGTGACCATGTACGTCGGCGAGGGTCAGATGGTCAACGCCCCACGTACGGGCACGACCATCCGTGTGGAACCGGTGGAGGGGCCGTACTACTCGGCTCGCTTCATGTCCGCCGTTCGCCCCGGCTGAGGAGCTTGATCGGGCGCTGAAGCGGATCCTTGGCTCCTGTTGTGTGAGGATGAATGTGGCCAGGTCACAGGGGCGGGTGTAAGCCCCAGGCACAGGACGCGAGAAGACCATGGCTCGCGTTTCCACAGTTCGTTCGCGACGAGCCCCGTGCACGCAGAAGTGAATGTCCTGGTAAACGCGAGAGGTTGTGTTCGGTTGCTGAACACAGCGGCATGGTGAGCCTTACCCAGGTACAACAGCTTTCTATGTCGGGAGTGAGGAGCGATCGAATTCCTCGTCGCGCGACTTTCAAAAGCTTCAGGGGCAGCGGCCTTACGTCCGCTGCCCCTGACATGCACACTCAAGGACGGGTTCTACCCGGCATCAGAGGTGGCAGACCGAGCAGCCAGCCTCGTCATCGTCCTCGTCCAGAGCATTCGAGAGGACTTCAAGCAGAGGCCGGTTAGGCTTGGCCCGCTTGGCAGCGCGCTCCAACGCCGCTTGGTGGCGCTCCTCGATCTCCTCACGTCGTTCGACGAGCTCGTTGAGTGACTCTCCCTGAGTCCAGGTGTAGTTGCGGCCCTGCATCGCCTTGTGCCGGTATCTGACCTTCTCCTCGTAGGCGACGGCCTTCTCGAACAGGTCAGGGTGGCGGTCCTTCAGCCCAAGCCATTCGTGCTTCCGCTGGAAGAAGCAGAAGTAGCAGCCGGACCTGGTGCGCCACTCGTAGTAGTCGGGCAGACCGATACCGGCTTCGTCAAGGATGCGGTCGACGCCGCTTCGGTCGATGCCATCTTCCCTGAAGGGGAACACCGCCTTGATGTTGGGCTTGGTGCTCACATACCCGAGGCGGTTCTCGTCAGCGCGAATCGCCACATAGGAGATGACCTCGTCCTCGCCAACCCAGTCCTCGAGTGGCTTGAGCTTCAGGTTCTTGGTGCACCAGCGCATTTGGGGGGAGGGGAGCGTGCCCTGGTACACCTCCATCCAGTGATCAAAGTCGCGGTCAGCGTTGAGGCGCACGATCGACTTGCCTAGGGCAGCCTCGAGCCGGTTGAGGTACTCGTAGGTTTCAGGGAGTTCAGCACCGGTGTCGCAGAAGAAGTACTCCATGTCGGGCACTCGGTCGCGCATGTAGATAGCAAGGGAGGAGGAGTCCTTGCCGCCTGAGATGCCCAGGACGTGCCGGACCTTCTTCGCTGGGGCGTCATCGGTCATCGTCACTCAGTCCTTTCCATCGTTGGTCGGCTCTGCGGGCGTGGTCACGTGCTGGGCGAGTGCAGCGAGGAGGATGCGAGCTCCGTCGGCGCCGAGCATTTCTTCAGCCTGCCTCATGGCACTGACAGCAAGCTCCTGCGCTTCTCGCTGGGTCTTCTCGGGGACATAGAGCAAGGCACGCTGCTCGCTGCCATCACGGCCGGTGAGGGTGAGCAGGCGCGTGTCGAGAGCCTCCTGCTGCTCGTCATCGTTACTGGGGTTTTGGTGAAGGTGGCTGACACGGTCAAGGGCCTGGGCGATCTCGCGGACCCTGCTGGGGAAGGCTTGCGCATCGGTGTCAGCCCAGTCACCTAGGGCTGAGTTCGTCAGCCGGACGACCATCGGCTCGAGCCAGTCCTCGTCATCCAGAGTGCTGTTCAACGCGATAGAGACGAAACCTCGCAGCTCGGTGCTGAGGTAGACCCCTTCGAACCCCTTGAGGCGGGCCGCGAGTTCCTTGCGCATCTGTGGCAGCTCGGAGCTGAGACGAAACTCCCGGCTGATCACCTGTACTACCTCTGAGCGCAGTGCACTATCCGTCTCGGAGATCTCCTTCACCGCTGCGGTGAGGCGCTCAGCGAAGCCCTTGTTCTCTGGAGTGCTCTTCTTCATCTCCGGCCTGATCGGCTCCATCTTCAAAGCCTCGGGAAGGAGGCGGAAGAGCAGATCGTCTGGATCTTGGGCTCGGAGCAGAGCATTGCGAACAGCCACAGCGTCCTTGCTGAGACGGCGTGTGCGACGCCCGTAGGGGGTCAACACCATGATCCGCTCGAGCAGGGCTCGTGCGACAGCGAGCAGCGTCGGGTTACGCAGGGCCTGGGATCGAGGCGCATCGACATCAAGGGCTTTGGTGAGCTTCTTGACTACGCTGGCCCGCAGACCATCCCCGACCGGGGTCGACTTGACCTCGAAGCGGTACGGGGCCTTGACGATTCGCTCAACGATGTCGGCCGTCAGCCGTGGGCGGTAGGTTCCCTCCTCGAACAGGGCCACGTCCTCACCGCGGATGATCAACGCCGTGATGACGAGCAGGGGAATGACCCCTTCCTTCACCCCGTACGGGGGTCGAGCCAAGACTTGGAAGATTTTGTCGAGGCTGGTGCGCTCATGAGCCTCGGTCAGCGCGTCCTCAAGTGCTGTCCAGGCAGGCTGGGCATGGGCATGCTGAGGGCCTGGCCGGGAGAACCCGTACGGGAGGATGGAGGTGGCGTTGTCACCTACGGGAGCGGCCGTGTTCTCACGGTGCAAGCCCATATAAGCGAGGGCACCGCTGTACATCGCCCGTTCGGCCGGGTACTTGATGATGCCCAGGTACCGCTCACCGGACCTGGTGAGCATCGCGGTGAGAAGCTCCCGGCGGGCCTTGGCGCCCTGGCTACTCAGCTCTGTCCGGCCGAGCATCTCATTGCGCACATGCGGGCTCGCAGGGAAGGCCCGGTCGCAGGCGATGGAGGCAAGGGCGCTGAGGCTGCGGCCTTCGATGATGTTGCCTTCATCCGCATCCTTGGGGATGCCGGAAACCCACAGTCGCCAGGCCGCGTGCTGGCTCGGCGGGAAGAAAGCAGCGTTCAGCTGCTTCATGAGTTCGGTCTTAGCCATGGCGGCGCGCTCGCTGATCTCACGGCGTGCCACATGGTCCAGCTCTTTGTCCAAAAGCAGATCCTGAAGCGCAACGAAGTGCTTCGCGGTTTTGAGGACAAGCTCGGGTTTGTCCGTGGTTCCGAGGACTACAGGAAGGTCGGTATCGACGACCGGAAGGTCCTCAAGGCTTCCGAAGTGGAACACCAGTAGACCGTCGGCATAAGGGCCTAGGTCACCTAGAGCGTGGACTTCCTGGGTATCGGGTCCTGTGGCTTCAACAAACAGGGCCCGCTGCATCCCAGTGACCTGACTGTGCCTGCCAGCGACCACAGCTGCGGGGAGGTGGTCCTTGAGCTTGCGCAGGATTGCCGGTGTGTCGAGGTGTTTGATGATCTCCTCGACGCGCTTGCCGATATTGACATCCGTGCCTTCCCAGACCCGATATTCGCCGCTGTAGCCACGCAGGACGAGTAGTTGCTGGGCTGTTTTGAGATGGTCCAGTCGCTTCTGCAGGTCCGCGTAGGCGGCGTCATCGAACGGCTCCTGTGGGTCGTGCAGTGCGAAGTAGACCATCGTTGTGGTGGCCCGGAGTGCACCGTCGGAGTCCATCAGGTTCAGCATGCCGACCGCGCGCATGATCTCCTGGTCGCGCGCAGACAGCCCTGTGGCCCGGTCGATTCGGCTTTCAACCTCGATCCAGCGGCTGGCGTGGGAGGAGGCGAGCAGGGAGGTACGTCCGGAATCGAGGAAGAAGTCGTAGAGCTGGGGCAGGCGGATGGTGCTGATTGTGTCTGGTGTCGCTTGCGCGTAGGCCTCCAGGGAGCGGCGGACCGTGTTGGGCTCGTCGCTGTTGAGGAAGTTCGCCAGACTGCGATCGTGCTGGCCAATCTGCGCGGCGAGGTAGGGGGCCGCGATCGCGGTCAGAGGGTGCAAGGGGTACAGGTCAGCGAAATCCTCGAAGCTCAGGTCGACCACCGCATTGAGCCCGTGCTCACGCCAGCTCTCCTCAGCCGCTTGGGCGTAGGAGTCGATGAGCCCCTGACCGTGTTCGGTTACTGCGGTGCTGTCGAGCCTGCGACGCATGAGCTGCACAGCATCACCCAGATGCGGCGTGAAGGTGATGTCCTCGAATCGCCCCTGGACCTTGGCCCACTCACGGGTCTGTAGATCGCTTGACCGTGCGGCGTAGTCCATGAACGACATGTGCTGCAGGGTTATCAGGAAGAGCCGGTGCCCTTGTCGGCCAGCACTGCGTTCTGCGATTTCCTGGAGCAGGAACAGGTCGTCCTCGGCGCTGGCGGATTCGCTTTGTGCGGCCAGGTGCTCCAGGGTCTTGCCGAACTCGTCGATGACCAGCAGCACTGGAGCCTTTGCGCACAGGGCAGCGACTGCTTCGAGGATGCTTTGAGGGCCAGCGGTGGCAGGGGCAGTGCAGTTGGCCAGGGCCGCACTGATCTCTGAGGGGGTCTCCTCCTGGGTCCAGTGCTTCTGGGCTGCGGTGTGCAAGGCACGCGCCAGAGTCGTGGTCAATGGCTCTCGTCGGGCCGTCGCTACAGCCCCGAGGAATCCTTCTTCGGTGAGCTCGTTTCGACCCCCAGAGATCCTGTGGCTGAGGCCAGGGCTCGTCTGATCGAGAAGCTTCTCGGCCTGTGCCCTGCGGTCCTCGTCATCACCGAGGAGCGCATGGATGATGTTGGCCAGGGTCGACTTGCCCGACCCGTACGGGCCGGTGAGTGACCATGCACGAGTCCTTCGAAGATCCTCGAGCGCGCCAGCGAGGCGGTCGAGTACGTCCACGGCGCGTGCACCGATGTAGGGGTCGTGCAAAGGCTCCTGAACGTCGCGTTCAAGGTTGGTGGAACGCATTTGGGAGCCTACAAGGCTGATCCCTGTGGGAAACTGCGGGTCTTCCATGTCGCTGCCTGTGGTGTTGGGGCGGGTGAGTGCAGTCGTGGTCACGCGTTCTCCTCAACAAGCAGCTGGAGCTGGGCCTCGCCGGCGGTGCGGTCTTTGAGTTCGCGACGCTCAGCCTCGGCGAGTTTGGGGTGGCGGTGATACCACTCAGCGCGGGTAGGAAAGCCTTCACGCGACCGGATGTTGCCGTACTGGGTGTCGAGAACATCCCAGGCGAGCTCGAAAGGATCGGTAGAGAACGAGAGGCTGCGCTGACCGACAGCTTCGGTGATTTGCAGCTGTGGGTGGGAACCGATCACCCTCTCCAGAGCAGAGGCGATGTCTGGTTCACGCACACGGAAAGCCCGGCCGGGAGAACCAGGCTCGTTAGCTAGACGCGCCAGGGAAATTGAGCCGCTCCTGTGTGTGACGCGGGCTGCGTAGTCGAGGCAGGCGTAGGCCAGCACCCGGGGCGGCAGAGAGGTACGGGAGCCTCGAGTGAACTGCCATTCTGGCTTGCCACGTGTGCCGACCTGTTCGAGAAGATCGAGTTCGCGGAACGGGCACAGGAGCAGGTCTTCGAAGGTGCCGGGAGCACCGTTCTTGGCGTGCTGGGTGGGCAGCGCATACATCTTGGAGATGCAGTCGATGTCCTTGAGGATGGAGCCCTCAGCAGGGCCTTCTCGGTAAGACAGGTTCACATGCTGGACAATGAGCCGCTTGAGATCATCGGTAGTGAACCGGGAGAAGGGAGCGAGATGGAAGGCTACGTACCAGGAGGGAGCCCAGCTCAGCGCGCCCGGGCGGGAGCTGATCAGCCACCAGTGCAGTAGCCACAGGCTTCCTGTTTCCTCGAGGTAAGGGTCGGCTCCTTGCTCATCCAGCAGCCAGTGTGCTTCCCAAGTCGGGTAGGACAACAGAGCTCGAGACTGGGTCTCGTCTCCATAGGTTTCCTTGGTCAGCTTGAACGCCCGAGACCAGTACCGTATGGCCGCCACCATGTTCTTGCCGACGCCGAGACGGACCGGGGCGTCCGCGGCGATGAACACTCCAGGGTCTTCCTTGGCTTGGGTGTAGGCCTTGTTGAGCCACCCGAAGCGTGGTGTGAACGTTTCGTGGCGTGCGAAGGAGGAGTGAGCGGCTTGTGCGAGCCGACTGTCTGACATCGGGGCTCTTTTCCAAACAGAAGATTGAAGGGCGGTACGCGGGGATGGCTGCTGGGTTCAACCGCCGGAGCTGAGCACCTGGCGGACCTGCGCCACGGCGCGAACGGTGGAAGTGATCGCCGCTTCGATGTCGCGAGAGGTAGTGGCGTGGCCCAGAGAGAAGCGCACGGCGGAATCGGCTTCTTCCCGACTGCGCCCCATGGCGAGCAGGACATGGCTCGGCGTGGGCGCTCCAGAAGCACACGCGCTTCCATCCGAAGCAGCGATCTCTGGCATGGCAGTGAGAACAGCATCTGCTGGTGCGCCGGGGAAGGTCACGTTGCTCACCCCGGGGAGCCGTTGCTCGAGTGCTCCGTTGATGTAGCAGCCGCTGATCTGTTGAGTGAGCGCCGTCTCAAGTTTGTCACGAAACCCAGAGACCCGTGCCTGTTCCTCGCGTAGCTTGGGGATAAGTGCGGCGGCGGCTGCACCAGCGCCAGAGATACCAGGCACATTGAGAGTGCCAGCCCTCCAGCCACGCTCCTGCCCGCCTCCGAAGATCAGTGGGCGGAAGGGCAGGTCAGCTCCGCGCCGGATGAAGAGCGCCCCCACACCTTGAGGGCCACCGAATTTATGTGCTGACAACGACAGCAGGTCAACATCTAACTCTGCAAGGTCAACAGGCAGTCGACCCACCATCTGCGTCGCATCGGTGTGAACCAACGCTCCCGCGGAGTGGGCTGCTTCCACGACCGGGGTCAGATCGGTAAGCACCCCGGTCTCGTTGTTGGCTGCCATCAGCGAAACGATGGGGACCTTCGACAACTCCAGCGCCTTGTACAGGTCGGCCAGATCCACCAGGCCGTCTTCATCCACCGGCAGCAGTGTCAGGGCGCTCGGTGTGTCAGCCGTAAGCTCTCTGGCGGTTTCTAGGACAGCAGGATGCTCTACGGCGCTCGTGATGACGCCTCCACCAACACTGGAGCTAGCGCGAAGGGCGAGGTTGTTGGCTTCGGTCGCTCCCGATGTGAAGACGATCTCACCGGGAGAGCAGTTTAGAAGCTCAGCTACCTGCCTGCGGGCCGTGTCAACGCGGGAAGCTGCCGTGTGTCCCGGAACGTGAGGGCTCGAAGCGTTGCCGACGGTGAGCATCGCTGCGATGACGGCTTCCCGTGCCTCGGGGCGCATCGGAGCTGTCGCGTTGTAGTCGAGGTACACCGGATCTGAGCTAGACGCCTGCTCTGTCATCATCTACCCCGTTTGCCCTGTCATGTGCTCTTCGGGCTACTGGTGGATCACTACGTGGGCCTCGATCACTTCCACCAGCAGTACACCGTGATCCTAGTACCCCACCGATGTTGGTGAGCACAAGGTGGGGGTTCGAGCAGCATCCGGTTCTCGGCCGAGCGACTATCAGGCCTGTTTGGGACATACGTTCGCACATGTGGCCGAATGTGGCCACTCTTCCTCTCTGGCCAGGGGTATTAACCAAGCTTGGGCCTGTCACCATCTACCTATGGCGCCAGGGTGACGTCACCATGCCGGTGGATGATTAAGGTCTGTCCGACCTTGTCGGAGGGCCGGCCTAAGGTGAGCGACACGATATTTGGCGCATGTGCATAGGTTGGGTGTCGCTAGGGAGCTGGAAGGGGTGTAAGAGTGCGATTGGCAGCTGGGTGGTTCAACTGCTGGTGGCAGGTGTGAGTGGATCCCTGGCGTGTCCGTTTCACGGCACCTTCAGTGCTGCGCCGAAGGCGTACACCTGGTGCCTCCTAGGCGGGGAACCGCCTGTGAACGTTGAGAGCCCCTGCCCGGAGGCTCGGAAACTGAGAAGATGCTTCACACGGTGGCGACGTCAACAGCACCTGCCGAAGACCTGGCGACCGATAGCGAGGAACGTAGATGGGGGGCAGAGCTCGTCCTTTGAAGTCAGGCATTCCAAGCTCGTGTGCCAGACCTAACTGCCCTCTGGCGGGAGCTCTTTTGGACGATCTACTGCTCTCGTGACAGCAAAGATTTGGCGAAGCCCATGCATCAGCTCAACTACGCTGACTCTTCTTGCAGACGCCCGTCGGGAGGAAATCTTAGTCCTAGGTCCGATGAAAGACCGCCATCCCCTCTGCAACACTAGGTGTACCAGAGTAGCAGAACCACTGGGAGCTCGTTCGTATGTCAGTTTCAAGCAAGTCCGGACGGGATGCTCTTGCCCGTATGGTGCAGAGGCACCGCGAGGAGGACAGCCCTGCGCTTCCCATTGAGGTGGGCTTGCTTCGGATGTTGGACACGGATAGCTGCCAACAGCTAGATCAGGATTTACGAGAGTTCGCTTCGCCATGGGAAGTTCACCAGGCGACTGAGAGCCTCACTCCAGCTCTTCCTGACGAACCTGGATTGTACATGTTCGTCTGGCGCCCTCAGTTTCAATTCCAGATAGATGGCCGCCCCTCTAGCGGTAGCTTCCCGCAGCTCCTCTACGTAGGACAGGCTGGTGCATCGAAAGCAGACTATGGGAACACCATCCGTCGACGGTACAAGGAATACCGGCGGTACTTGCGCGCTAGCCCTGAGAGTCTATGGGCTGATAGTGAGCCGAAGACCCGTGAGCAACGGCTTAGCTGCTACCTTCCGCTGCGCCCGATGGAGTTCTGGTGCTCCACGGTGACTGACCGGAACAGGATTAGGGGTCTTGAGAAAAGACTTATCCGACTGTGGAACCCTCCCCTTAACGACTCTGATCGCCCTAAACTACGCGGACGGCTCGGTGCTCCACGAGCCGCTTGGACTTCCTGATATCCACTGTACAAAGAAGAGGTATCCATGCCCTCCAAGACGTTCGTTCCTGCTTTTGAAGCCAAGGTGGGAAACTGGTCTTACTACTCATGTCTCATGAGTTATGCAGCAGTTGCTCGTGAGATCAATTTTGCGCATGAGCTGGGTGGTAATCAGGACCTGGGAACCATGATTCAGCGAGGTGTCGGGGCCCGCACTACTGAGATCACCAACTATCTTCTAACAAACGAGAACCGTTTCCTTGGAGCCATTATCGTTGCGGCTTGGGGGGGAGCTCCTGAGTATATCCCATTGGAGATGGAAAAGGATTCAGAGTACGGTGATGTCCTCGCGGGTGTAGACCGCAACTTCGGGGTTCTTACATTTGATGGAACTCATCAGTTCTTTGCGCTTGATGGTCAGCACCGACTAAAAGCTATCAAGGATGCCGTTAAGCGGAAGCCGGAATTGGGTCATGAAGATATCAGTGTGATTGTTGTTCCACATTTCGATGATGAGGCGGGTAGGAGGAGGACTCGGCGCCTCTTCACGAACATCAACCGGAACGCGGTTAAGACTACGGCTCAAGAGAACATTGCCCTCGATGAAGACGATGGGTTCGCTATTCTTACCCGTCGTCTGCTGGATGATCATGAATTCCTGCGCAGCGATGGTGTTGTCCAAGTCTTCAGCAAGGTCGGCAATGATGGTGAACTTAAGCTTGCGACGCGTCAGGTTGGCGTCACCGGTACTGCTTGGACGACGATCGGTGTCCTGTATGACCTGATCACGGACCTTGGCTTTGGCCTTCATGAGAGTTTGAATAAGACCGCCCAACGAGCAACAGATGACATCCTTGACGAGAGTTACGATGTGCTCGCCAGGCGCATTGACGAACTTCTTTCGGTTTGCGGAGATTTGCGGAATCGCTATGAGGCGCATTCTGCTCCTAGGGATTTGCGTGCGCCCAAGGGCAGGGACGGGGAAGGTCACCCCTTCATGCGGCCAGCCATTCAGATTCAAGTTGCGCGTGCTGTTCGCCATATCGTTGAGCAAGGACTCCTGGAGTGGCCCGAGCTTCTTCGTCGGCTTGGTGAATTGGACTGGAAGATGACTTCTTCCCCATTCTCTGTGGTGTGGCAGGAGACGCCGGATGGTAAGCGCAAGGGGAAAATGATTCCGGCCAAGGAGAATAACCAGGCGCTTTACGAGTTGCTGCTTGTGCATCTCGCTCCGAATTCCCGGGCGCAGATTGATCGTGCTCTTCGTGCGTATCGAACTGTGAAGAACGATCGCTACCCTGTTGCGGCTGAAGAGCTAGCGCGGCGGTTGCCTGTTGCGAGCGATTCGAATTAAATATTTATGTTAAGGCGGGGCAGTTGGCGGGCTGCCCTGTCTTCAATTCTTTGATCTAGTGGAGTAGATTATTCAACGATCTATTCAGGTGGTGGGTGTGCTGGACGGCGGCGCTGCGGTCTAGCTGTGAATGTAGACAGGCGGTACGCTTGGTGAGCCACAGACCGCAGAGTCGCTCTTCTGGGCAGAGCGTCGTTTGCGCAAGAACGGGAGGGCAAGGCTGCAGTGCGCATGCCGTATTTGCTGGGACACGCAGAGATCGCTGCCCTTTTCGGCGTTGAGCGCCAGACCTCGCAGAAGTGGAAGGCGGATGGAACGCTTCCAAGCCCTGATGTCGTGATCTCTGGGAACCCCTACTGGTTGCTCGCGACCGTGCAACGCCTCGAAGCACCCGGGGGCCGGAGGATCGCCACTGAGCGTCTCACTGCCTACAAGTCAGGCTTGGCCGACGGCTACGAGGTTGAGCGAGGCGATCAGATCCCAGTAATCGTCGGTGTTCAAGAGGTCGCGCGTTTGCTCGGCACCACACCGCAGACGATAGCTCGGTGGCGTAACCGCGGTACTCTCCCGGAAGCTGATCTCATCTTGTCTCGTTCCCCGCTATGGGCCTTGGAGACGATTGTGGCCGATGCGCGCAACCGGGGCCGCTCGATCGACAGGGGAGAAGTTCAACTCCTGCAACGGGGTCAGAGACTTCCACAGAAGCCCCGTGGGCGTCCCCCACGTGCGCCCTCCTCTCCGACGGCTCGTATGCCCCTTCCACAAGGTCGCACCTTCACCCATGAACAGCGCGATGAGGCCTTCAAGTTTCTTGATGAGCTCCTTGACGCAGGGCATGTAGCTTTCATTCGCCCTAGACGACGAGCACCCTGACCTGCTCCTAGTCTCATCTTCCTGCCGTATCGTGCGGCGGTCGACAGTAGCTGTCACCTCGCCACTCCCGCGCTCCTCCTGCGAGAGGAACACTTGATCTCGCGGCTGTGTGTCAATAGAGTATCTCACATCTACTGTTCTTCTCACGATGCGGGAGCTCTACATGTCCAGCAACAGCAGCCAGCCGTCGCCGGAGCCGCCTCATCCTGAGCGGGTGACTGACCGTATGAAGGTCGTCTCCTACGGGGGAGGAGTCCAGTCCACGGCTCTCCTCGTTCTCGCCGCCCAGAGAAGGATCGACTACCGAATCTTCCTGTTCGCCAACGTGGGCGACGATAGTGAGCACCCGGCTACCCTCGAGTACCTGCGTCAGGTCGCCGCTCCCTTTGCCGCAAAGCACGGGCTTGAGATCAAGCAGCTGGCCAAGACGAGGCGAGACGGCACCACTGAGACCTTGATGGGCCAGCTCATCAAGCCCGAAGCTCGCTCTATCCCGATCCCCGTACGTATGCATAACGGCGCACCGGGGCGACGCGCCTGTACAGCAGATTTCAAGATCAAGGTTGTTGGCCGCTGGCTGCGTACTCAGGGCGTCACCGCTGCCGCGCCTGCGGATGTGGCCATAGGAATCTCTCTCGACGAGATCCATCGTGCCAACCGTCGCCGTGCTGAGGAGTACGAACGCATCGAGTATCCGCTACTTGACCTTGGACTACGCCGTGCTGATTGTGAGCAGATCATTTCGGAAGCTGGACTTCCCGTCCCCCCGAAGAGTGCCTGTTTCTTCTGTCCGTTCAAGACGGTTGGGTCGTGGCGCCAGCAGCGGTTGGAGGAACCTGAGTTGTTCGCCAAGTCAGTGCGCCTGGAAAAGGTGATCAACGAACGCCGACGCTTGCTCGGTCGTGACGAGGTCTTCCTAAGTAGGTACGGGCGTCCGCTTGACGAAGCTATTGCTGTGCCGGATTCACAGGTTGTGGATAACGAGACCGCTGCCTGTGACTCGGGGTGGTGCATGACATGAGGGGACTCTAAGGAAGCGCTACATTGCCTGGCGGAGTACATGTGAGAGCCTCCACCGCACCCGGAGCGATGTTTAGCGACAGCGTTGTGTCACTGGAAACGACAGCTCTCTGTCACCGGTGACGACAAACCACTGTCACTGCTGTTGAGTGCAGCGGGATGTCAGTGCCGTACAATCCGGTCCTGGGTAAAGGGCGACCAGCTCTGGCCAGGTTTCCACGCCCCCGCCGTCGACTGGCTACGGTCGCACCATGGCCATAACACCCCCCGCCGACACCAACTCGTGGCGGAAACGCTTCAAGGAACGAACCGCCCGAGCCATAGCGGTCCTTCGCGAACGGCGCGTGGGCCTGTCCTGGAACGGGATCATCATCGGCGGGCTTGGGGCTGGTGTGGCGCTGTGGCCTTTAATCAGAGCGGTATGGGACCTGCTCGGCCTCACCACCGGACAGACCTGGCGCCTGGGGTTCCTGGGGGCGTGCACGCTGGTCCTGGCAGCCGGGGTGGTGGGGGTGGCCTGGAAGCGCACTTCCCCGGTCAGACTGGTCTGGCTGATTCTGACCGCATGGCTGGTCGCCGCGGGCGCGGTCGCGGTCCTGACCGCCCTGGCCTGGCTGGTGCTGGGCACCCCCAACTGGCAGCCGCTTAAGGACCTCACCCCCAAACACTTGGACGCCATCACCACCCGCGCCTTCGCCATCGTGGCCGGCCTTGGCGGTGTGGCGCTTCTGGTGATCGCCTACCGGCGCCAGCGCACTAGCGAGAACGGTGAGCAGCGCGAGGTCACCAAGCTGTTCACCGAACGGTTCACCACGGCTGTAGGGCAGCTCGGAGAGGAAGAGCCCGCGGTGCGGCTGGGCGGAGTGCACGCCCTAGCCCACCTGGCCGACGACGCCCCTGAAGGCCGTGACGACTTGGTTCAGATGGTCATCGACGTGCTCTGCGCCTACCTGCGTATGCCCTACACCCCCGACCCCGGGCCGGTGCCCCAGGACGCCACCGAGGAAAGGAAGGCCGAACACCGCGAGTACAAGCTGGAGTTCGCCTCCTTCCGCCAAGTGCGGCACACCATCATCCGCATCATCGGCAACCACCTTCGCGAGGACACTCGCTGGCGTGGTAAGAACTACGACTTCACGGGAGTCGTCTTTGACGGTGGCAACCTGCACGGTGCCCACTTCTCTGGCGGGGTGGTGGACTTCGGTGGGGCCGAATTCATCAGCGGGGAGGTGGATTTCCACGGGGCCACGTTCATCGGCGCGACGGTGGATTTCCATGAGGCCAAGTTCACCGGTGGGTGGGTGCACTTCGGTGGGGCCACGTTCACTGGAGGGTGGGTGCACTTCGGTGGGGCCACGTTCACTGGAGGGAAAGTGACCTTCGGGTCTGTGTTCTCCGGCGGGGTGGTGGACTTCGGTTGGGCTGAGTTCGCCGACGGGGAGGTGGACTTCAGTGGGGCTGAGTTCACCGGCGGGAGGGTGGAGTTCGGCGGAGCCATGTTTTTCGGCGGAACGCTGGACTTCAGCAAGGCATCAGGCACATGTCCCAGCGGGCTCCTGGAAACGATGGAGAGCGGAGAGTCCGGAGTGGCGCTGGTGTCTGAGCTCTGGCAACCGACTGTCAAAGGAAACGGTGATCAGGAGGGCCCAGCCACGTTTGCTGATGCACACGACCACTGATACCCCTGCTGCGCTCAACACGATAGCGACAGCCCGCTGTCACCGCTCCCTGTTCTGTCGCCGCGCGGAGTGAGGCTGTAGAGCACCTCCGGTGCCAGCGCCAGACCTTCCTCGACGGACCCGCCCACCAGCCCCAGCTTGAGCAGGTCCGCGATCGCGGCGTCGTCGTGGCCGTTGGGGCTGGAGCCCGCCAGGAGGGCCTCCAGGACTCTGACGTGCGTCTGCGGGAGGGTGCCGCCCACGGCAACGACGACGCCGTCCAGCGCGGTGCGTTGGCCTGGGGTGAGCAGGTCCGTTCGCGAGGCCAGCGTGTAGGTGTCGGCTCCCACTCTCCGCAGTGCGTAGGGGCCGACCAGGTCGGTGTGGGCCTGGAGGTGTTCGACGGTCGCCGGGCGCGGGGAAGTCCCACCCCAGGGCACCTGCGGTCTCTTCGACGGACAGCGGCACCCCGGCGTGCAACAGCGCCGCCACCATGGTTCGCGCGTCCTGGGCGACATCCCCGGGCGGTTCGTCTTCGGTCCTACCTGGTGCGTGTCGACGCGGGGAGCATAGCTCGTCCAGTTCCCCGAGAAGGTCGCTGGGGTGCAGGTCCAACCGTTGGCACAGTTGGATCAGGGCGGCCACCGGCAGGGCGCGCAGCCGGTCCTCATCGCTGGTGCGACGGCGGTCGAGGTCGTCGCGCTCGAGCTGGTGGGGGTGGACGCCAAGTAGGTCGGCGATCTCCCAGGAGGTGATGCCGCCGATGGTACTCCAGTTGCTTGCGCTGCTTTTGGCCCTGTCCGTGGCCGTGCACATCGGCTGCGCCGGAGCCTTCATTGCCTGGCGGGGCGGTACTCGCCCCGCTAGTGCTCTTCTGGTCGGCGCGAGCGCCGCCGGAGCCGTCTGCGCCCTGTACCTGACGGCCGTGGGCGCCTACTACTGACCGCCCCTGTACTCCCCACAGCTCGGCAGTCCTGCCTGTTCAGGTGCTGCCGAGCCGCGTTTCGTTCGGGTTCCTCCGGCTTCCTCGGAAAGCTGGCGATAGATGCTGTCGCAGTTGGTGACGTTCTCCCGTCGTTCAACACTCACCGCAGAGGGACGCATGAAGAGCCGGCACACCGTGCCCCTCGGTGAGGTCGACGCCGTGCGTCGTATCCATCGAAGCGACCTGCCCCGCCACTGACGCCCCCACTGCGCAGCGCACTGTCATGTCCGCTGCGCTCAACAGGACCTGCCAGGAGTTGGGAAACTTCTCAACCAGCGAGGATCGCTTCCTCGATGCCCAGGCGCCTGGTCAATCCGACAGCTTGGGTACGGATCGAAGGCCGGGCTTGGTGTAGAACCCGCCGTAACGTGTCGTGCGCGTCGCTGTTGTAACGCAGGTCCTCCGCGCCGGTCGTCTCCGCCTGCAACAGGTACAGCATCGCCGCCCCGGGGTCGAAGCGGAGGACATGGCCACGCGCCAGATCCAGGGACCACGTGGTGTGGCGTTCACGTGAAGCGAGGGGAGAGGTGTCGATCCGGTCCGCCAGGGTCAGAGCCGACGCGGCCTGACCGTCCTCCAGCTCGATACTGACCGCGTGCAGGGCCACGTTGGAGGGCCCGAAACAGGTCCTTCCCACGTTGGTCTCACCGGTCTTCTCCGCCAGGGGCGCCGCCCGGTCGTTGATCCATTCCAATGCCGTGAACTTGTCCCCTGAGCGGGCCTGGGCCACCGCCGCTGTCAGCCACAGGGCGCCCGTGATCGCACCAGCGTCACGGTTTCTGGTCGAGGACACCTGGGAAATGGCGTCGAGCGCGACATCCCGCGCCGCGCCGTGCTCTCCAAGGGCGAGGAGGGCGTGACTGCTGTTCCAGCGAGCTGTCGCCAGCCGAACAGGGTCGCACGATCGCTCGGCCGCGCGGGTTCCCCGGTCGGCTGCCAGCAGTGCGAGTTCCTTACGGTTGGTCCTGCGTGCCACGGTCCGCAGGAGCCCGTAGGCGTCGGCAGCCAGACGCTGGTCGTCCGGATCTGTGGATTGAGAACAGTTCTGGGTAACTGACCTGATCAAAGGCGCGATGAGAGGAAAGATGCGACTGTAGCGATCTGGTGCTCCCTGCCATACGTTCCATGCGTGATCGACGCGTTCGCGCAGATCAGAAAGTCGAAGCCCCTGTTGGTCCTTATCCGTGGAACTCGTGTGGAGGGCATGATGCAGGTCCGAGGTGAGCTGGGTCTCAGTTGGCACGCGAGTGGGTTCCTTGGTTCCGCTGAGGAGTTGCGCCACTGGGACCGAAAGAGCTGTGGCCAGGGCTTCGACCGTGTCGAGTGACGGAGTGCGGTTCCCACGTTCTATCTGACCGACGTATTCGGGGTTCAGTCCAGCAAGTCCCGCTATGACCGCTTGGGATTTGCCCTGACGCGAACGGTGCCATCGCAACCGCCGTGCGAACGTCTTCCCCAGAGACATCGACAAGCCCTTCACGGTGGAGCGTGGATGAGGAGCCCATAGTAGAACTGCCTCCCCGGCTGTCGACCCCTTCTTCCCCATTCGGAGACATGATGTCCAATCACCTGTTCGTACTCTGGGACGTCGACCACACCTTGCTCGAAACGAGGGGTGTCGGCCGTAAGGTTTTCGCCGAAGCGTTCGAAAGCGCAACCGGTCAGCCCATGTCCGCTGGTATGGCCACAGCCTTGGGCCATACCGAACCAGTCCTCCTGGAGGAGACCCTCCACCTCAACGGCATGCGGTGTCCGGACGAAGGCCTCTTCGAGCGCTTCGCGCGTGCGCAGGTCGCTGCCTACCGCCAGCACGCGGAGGAGCTGCGGGAGCGGGGACGCGTTCTGCCCGGGGTGGAAGGAACGCTGGAAGCGCTGAGCCGTCAGCCGAACATCATCCAGAGTGTGCTCACGGGGAACACCAGAGGCGCTGCCGAGGTCAAGCTTGCCGTGTTCGGGCTTGACCGTTGGCTCGACCTCGACATCGGTGCTTACGGAGACGACGACGTGAACCGGTCCGCTCTTGTCGGTTTCGCACGCCAGCGGTCCGAGGCCAAGCTCGGAGAGGCCTTTTCGGCTTCCGACATCATTCTCATCGGGGACACGCCTCGGGACGTTGAGGCCGGGCACCTCGCAGGTGTCCGTGTCATCGGGGTCGCCTCGGGGGCGAGCCCTGTTCAGGAGCTTCAGAGCGCGGGAGCCGACTACACGATCGAATCCCTGGATGGAACAGACATATTCGACATCTTCTCCGCGTTTCTTTGACCCTCGTGAAGCAGCGTCATCTTCCTTTGGCTCCCTCTGAAGCCAAGCGGGCCGAACATCACCACACCGCTAAGGACTTACCGCAAGCAACCTCCGTTTTACCTGGTTGCTCGGTTTCCTAGCTCTGAGCTAGGCCCTGCTGATGGCTGGGAGGAACGCAACAGGATCTCCGTAATGTTGCTCGTCCCCTACACCGGGTGCCTTTTCTGCGCACCGGGTGTAGGGCTTCGCTCTGCTAACCCCCAGCAACTTGACGGAGAGCCATGGACGAGATCGAAATCGACGGCCTACGACTGCGCTGTGTCATCGGCTGCAGCGACGAGGAACGCCGTGATCGCAGCGACGTGGTGATCGACCTGCGCATCAGGACGAACACCCGCCAGGCCGCGCGCAGCGACCGCCTGGAGGACGCGTGGAACTACCGCACCCCCACCAAGGCGATCATCCGCGCGGTGCAGGCCGAACACGCCTGGAACACCGTCGAGGCGCTGGCCACCGAAATCGCCCGCATCGTCGTCGTCGACCACGGCGCACCCCATGTGAGGGTGCGCGTTCACAAACCCGGTGCCCTGCGGTTCGCCGACAGTGTCGGTGTGGTGATCGAGCGGGCCCCGCAGGACTTCCGCTCCCCGTTCACCGGGCAGGTCTCGCAGCCCGAGGCGGTGGCCGTATGAGCGTCGAGACCGTGAGGAGCGGCGGTTCGTCGTGCGGTGAAGGAGGCGGATCCGTCGTGGACGTGACGCGAGCGACCAGTGCCGCGGCCGCGCTGCTCACCGCGTTCGGGCTGGACGTGTCCGCCGAGTCGACCAAACGCACTCCGGAGCGGATGGTCAACGCCTACCGGGAACTGCTCACCCCCCGCGAGTTCGACCTGACCACGTTCCCCAACGACGAGAAATACGACGAGCTGCTCCTTCAGCGGGACATCTCTTTCGTGAGCCTGTGCGAACACCACGCCCTGCCCTTCACCGGCAAGGCCACGGTCGGCTACCTGCCGGGGGACCGGATCGTGGGGTTGTCGAAGCTCGCCCGGGTGGTGGAGCTGTTCTCGCGCCGCCCCCAGGTGCAGGAGCGTCTGACCAAGCAGATCGCCGTGTGGTTGGACGAGCACCTTTCTCCCAAGGGAGTGGGGGTGGTGCTGCGCGCCGAGCACACCTGCATGACGCTGCGCGGGGTCCAGGCCCCGGGGACCAGTTCAGAATCTCTGGGCCCCTTCGTCTCTTTTTGTGGGAAGCCCGATCGCCGCGATGGTTGAGTCAGGATTTGAGCCCCAGCCAGTGCGCGAAGTGAGCGGCGTTGCCGGATGTGCGGCGTTGCTTGGCGGTGATGGCGTGTATGGTCTCGCGGACATGCGGGTGGTAGCGCGTCTGCTGCGGTGCCGCCTGTCGAGCCCGGTACAGGGCGTTCAAAGCCGCAGAGCTGTCACCGGACAAGACCCAGGCCCTGGCCACGTCCTGCCAGTGACGGCCGACACGCGTCGCTGTCACGTCAGCTGGAAGGCGCAGCCGCGAACCGTCCCGAGCAGCTCGCCCAGGGTCGCCAACATCGAGCTCCACGGCGATTCGGTGGATCGCCACGTTCCCCGGGCCCATGTTGGTGTCGTAGACCGGGGACTCGTGCCCGATCAGAGCGGCCAGCCGTTCGGCTTCCCGCAAGTGCTCCGCGGCCCGATCCCGATTGCGGGACCGAGCTGCCAGGACCGCTCCCCTCAGATGTGCGGCCCCCGCCAGCGCGAGTCGGGCCTCCTCCTCGGGCGGTCCGATCAGGTTCAGGGAACGCTGCACATAGCGCTGACCGGACTCGTACGCCGAGTGGGACATCAGCAGCAGCGCGCGCTGCTGTGCGGCGTGGGCGGCCAGCAGGGGTTGCCCCGACGGGGCGGCGGCGGTCTCCATCCGGTCCAGGAGGGCCGAGGCGATGACCAGCCAGCCGAACCGATAGCTCAGTTGCGCGGCGTTGGCGTAGGCCCGGGCGAGCAGCCGGTGGGCGTGCTCGCGCTCCGCGCCAGGCGGACTCGATTCAGTCAAGCCATGCAGTTGTCGGAGCAGGACCGGAACCTTCGCCAGCGCACGACGGGCCTGATCCTGGTGACGGTGGCCTTGTACCGCCGCCAAGTCAGCGCTGAGTTCGTCCGCGGACGTGGGGTCGAGCGGTTCCACGTAGTTGCCCTCAGCGAGGATCGCCTGGAGTTCGGCAGCGCCGGGAAGCCCGCCACCGTCTTGAGCCAGCAGTTGGTGGTAGGGCTGGCCGTACAACTCCTGGGGCTCGATACTCAGCGCCTTGGCCACCGCTGCGACGAATTCAGGCGACGCGGGCTCCCGGCCCTGCTCGACCGCCCGGACCATGCTCACGCTGTAGTGGGACTTCTGCGCCAACTGCCGCTGGTTCACTCCGGCGATCTTGCGGGCTACCGCGACCCGATCGCCGATCGGCACGTCGTCATCGGTGATGGACATCGGCGCTCCCTTTCGCGGCTTCTCGTGTACGAGCCTACGCACTCGCGACTGCCTATCCCAGGGGACTGGTACTTCGCTGATACTTCGCCCCGCCGAAGCAGGCCTACCGTCGAGCATCAGGTTCCTACACCCCCTGGTCACGTACCTCCAAGGCTCCTGAAGCCATGGGACGTCTGCGCCTCGACCACCTGATCTGACTCCGCAACCGGCACACATGTAGCGCCAAGCCCGCCTCGGGCTGACTTCATCCCTACAGGCCGCTCCGCGAGGAGAGTCATGAGCAACCGCCCGCCGCGTCTTCGCGGCACGTTCGCGACCGGCAGGAAGTCCGTCTTCCGCGCTGGGCTGGCTTCAAGCTCGTCACCCGCACCGTGGCCGAACTGGACGATGTCGGCACCATCGTCGACCAGCACGGCCTGAGTCCGGTCCACGTAATGCCGAAGAGCGCCACCGCGGAAGGCCTCATCGCCACCACCCGCGCGCGGAGGTATCGGCGCGGCGGCACAACCCCGAACCCACCCGTGTCGCCGCGCCCCCACACCGGCCACTCACGACCCGAGACCACACGACAAGACACCCCAAGGAACGGAGCCCCAGTGTCACAGACCCCCCGTAACACCCAGCCCTTCGTGGGAACCCGCGACAGGTTCGGCCCCGAGCTGCGCCAGCGCGACTACGCCCAGTCCGTCCTGGCCCAGTACGCTCACACCCGCGGATACGACCGCCTCGAAGTCCCCGCCCTGGAGCGCAAGGCGTCCTTCAGCCGTCAGGTCGTCGGCGCCTCGCCCTGGCCCGAATGGAACCCCAAGGGCGTCTTCGAGCTCGACGTCCCCGACTACGGGTCCGGCCACACCCGCACCCACCAGAACACCCCGGCCGTGCTGATCCCCGAGGGCACGGTCTCCGTCGCCCGCTGGCTGGCCTCGGTCCTGCCCACCCAGACCCTGCCGCTGAAGGTCTTCTACGACCTCCCGTGCTGGCGCAACGAAGCGGTCGACACCCTCTCCCAGGGCAAGGCTCGCGAGTTCCGCCAGTTCGGCGCTGAGATCCTCGGAGTCGCATCCGCCGCGGCCGACGCCGAGATCATCACCTTCATCGACGGGGCTCTCCACGCGCTGGGCGCACCGGAGAACTCGGTCCGCGTCCGGATCAGCGACGTCGGCCTCTTCCGTGCTCTGTCAGAGCACAGCGGCTTCGAGGAAACGACCACGATCGCTGTGAAGGAATGCCTCGACGCTCTGGCCGAATGCCGGGCGGGCAAGGACTCCGACCGGGCCACCGACCTCAGCGCCCGCCTGGACGCGTTGCTCGCGAACTGCCCCGCCGAGACGGTGGAACGCTGGCAGGCGATGGCCCACCACGACTCCGGCGACGTCGACTCCCACCTCCTGGCCACGCTGGACGACGTGGCGCCGGGACATCTGGGACGACTCGCGTCGATGGCCCATGCCCTCAGGAAGGCAGGCCTGAACGCGGTGGTGGACCTGGGCGTAGTGCGCAGCCACGAGTACTACACCGGTCTGGCCTTCGAGGTGGACGTCGTCCTGCCGGACGCCAGCTTCGTGGAGATCGCCGGCGGCGGTCGCTACGACCACCTCATCGGCCACTTCGCCTCCGATGGCCCCGGAAGGGTTCCGGCGAGCGGCTTCGCCTTCGGAATCGAACGCCTCCTGGCTGTCATGGACGCCTGCGGGACCTTCGCCGACGCGCCCACCCATCAGCGAGCGCACCACTTCGGCCCCAGCACCGCTGACCGGCTCCTCATTCCGGAACCGACCGGCGACCCGGTCGGCGACTACCTACGCGCCCACGCCTCCACCACAGGGAACTCCAACGGCCAGCGCGTGGACCTGTGGGTGGGAGAGGCAACGGACACCGATGCCATCCACCGCTACGCCCAGGCCCGACAGATCCCGGAGACCGCCTCGTGCTGACCACCACACTGCACCGCTTCTCCCCGCCCGTGAACTCCCTGTGGACGCGGACTCTCACCCGCTGGACACAGGACCTGCCACCGCACCTGTCCGGACTGGGGCAGGACTATCTGGCCTATGCCCAGGTCGACTCCCTCCTGCCCCGTCCCGTGTTGGCCCTGGTCGGCGCGGGCCACGACCAGGCGGAATTCACCGACGACCTGACCGAACGGCTCGGCACCGTCGCCCTGGTTCCGCAGGTGGTCAGGGACCTGTTCGCCATCCACGACGACATCGTCGACGGCGACACCGAGAAGTTCGGCCACCCCACCCTGCCCGAGGCTTTCCGGCGCCGCATCGGCTCAGCGGGTAACGGCGCGGCTCTGTTCTGGGGAGACATGCTCCTCTCCCTGACCAGGGACCTGCTGGACGACGCCGACCCGAAGCACCGAGCAGCCCTGTGGGACGTGGTCGTGGAGTGCGTCCGCCGGACCCAGCACGGCCAACTCCAGGAACTGTTGTGGCAGCGGGAACTGGAATCCATCACCACGGACGCGGTTGTGCGCATGTACCGCGACAAGGCGGGGGACTACTGCTACGGCCTTCCCTGGCGCATCGGTCACATCGCCACCGGCGCGGATCCCGACCAACGCGAGGCCGTCGCCCGGGTCCTGGAGACCGTCGGCGCCGCCTCGCAGATCGTGGACGACCTGGCCACCGGGTGCCCGGATCTGATGAACGCGGGCAAGGGCGATGCCGCCGAGATCCGCCATCTGCGCCGAACCCTGCTCCTGGTCGAACTCCACCGGCGCATCCCCGACGATCACCGGCTGCGCCCGGTCATCGAAGGGGACCACGCCACGGACGAACAGACCGAGGAGATCCGTCTGGCGTTCGTCACGACCGGCGCTGCCCAAGCGGCTGCCCGCACCGCTGCTGAACTGGTAGAACAGGCGCTCCGCGACCTGAGCCGTGCCCAGATCGGCGGCGCGGCTCACGCCTACGTCACTGACCTGGCGCACCAGCGAGTGCTCCACGGCCTGCGTCCCGTGCTCGCCTGATTCATTCCCCGAAGCGGTAACGCACCCAGGCCAGGGCGGCATCCGCAGCCCTGGCCTGGAACGCGCGCAGTCTCGCCCCACCCGGGCTCGGCGGCGGAGCCTGACGGCAGGTCCGCGTCCAGTACCCGGCCGCTGCGACGGCGAAGGAGTCCACGGCGGAAGCCGGGGCCGAGGCGAACCGCGTCGAACCCGCTGCTTTCTTCTCAGCCGCCTCAGGCGTGTGTCCGGCCATGATCAGGTGCGGCACCAGCTCCACCGCGTCGATCCACGCCGCACCACGGCACGGGTGCGCCCAGTCGACCAACCACACCCGCTCTCGGGCGTCGATGAGCAACTGGTCCGCGCGCACGTCACCGTGTGTGAGTGTGTCCCCGCCCGCGTGGTCGGTCCACCCCTTCTCCAACGAGGAGAGGCGTTCGAGGTTGGCCAACGTCCAAGGGGTGAGTGCCTGGGGAGGCTGTTCCTTCATGGACGACCACCCGTGGAGGACTGGTGCCAGTACCTCGCCTGCCGTAGGTGCCGCGATGAGCGGGCACGGGGTGAGGTCATCTGCCAGAGCGTCAAGAGCCGAGATCACCGCCGCCACGTCGCCGGAACCGGGCGAGAGGTCCACGTGGCGGCCGTGCACGGCGGTGAACACCACCAACCGCCACCCGTTCTCCCTTCCCTCCCAGACGAGGCGGGGAAGGGCCGAGTCCGCAGGAGCCGACGCGGCCACGGCAGCCTCCGCAGCCAGGGTCGCGCACAGAGGGTGGTCCTCCGGCATCGCCTTGCAGAACAGGGAACGGCCGCTGGCGGTCGTCAGCAGAGACGCCACGGCCGGGGTGTATCCCCCGCTCTGGGAGCGCTCGCTGACAACCTCCTCGCTGAGGGCTCGGGCGACCTTCTCGCGTGCGGCTGCGGGAAGGTCGCCCCACCGGGGCCGGGATGGGCTCACGGGGACAGCGGACGGGGCGCGGCCTCGTCCAGGGCTTGGGCCACCAGATCGAATCCGGCGGTGACCAGCCGTTTGTACACGCCCTTGCCCTTGCCAGCGACGTGCACGGTCTCCACCACATATCCCTGAGCCCGTAGCCGGTCCGCGTGTTCGGCGATCTGTGCCAGGCCCTGGTCAGAGCGCCAGAGCAGCGCCACACGTTGCTCCCTCTGCTCGGAGGCAGGGGTAAGGACCTCGGCCAGGCGCTCGAAGCCGATACTGAACCCGCAAGCGGTGGTCGGCTGGCCGCCGATCCGCCCGATCATTTCGTCGTATCGGCCGCCACCGGCGATGGAGGAGCCCAGACCGGGCGCGGCCACCTCGAAGATCGGCCCGGTGTAGTAGCCCATCCCACGGACCAGGGAAAGATCCATCACCAGCCGCGCCTTGGGCGCTGTCTCAGGCAGAACCACAGCGGAGGCGATCGTACGTAGCTCCTCCAACGGTTCCCCGTCCATCCCCGAGGGCAGCACCTGGGCGAGCTGGTCGGGTGTGGTCGCTGCCTCGGCCTGGGCGAGAACCTTCGACAGGGCGGTGATCGCGGACTGGGAGTGTCCCGCTTCGGCGAGTTCGCGCTCGATCCCCTCCACGCCGATCTTGTCGAGCTTGTCCACCACGATCAGCGTGTGCGCGTGAGTCTCGTCCGCGAACCCGCACGCGGTCAACAGCCCGGTGAGCAGACGGCGGTGGTTGAGCCGGATCGTGAACTCCTGCAGCCCCACCGCGGCCAGAGCGCGGCTACCCGCGCTGAGCAGTTCGATCTCCGCCAGGAGCGAGGCCTCACCGAGGATGTCGATGTCGCACTGGGTGAACTGTCGGTACCTGCCCCGTTGAGGGCGCTCAGCGCGCCATACCGGTCCGATCTGCACCGCGCGGAACGGCGAGGGCAGGTCGGGGGCGTTGGTGGCGTAGAAGCGCGCCAGCGGCACTGTCAGGTCGAACCGCAGGCCAGCGTCCGCCAGGGACGCCACGTCGGTGGCTTCGTTCAGAGAGATGTTCCGGCGCAGGGTCTTGAAGATCAGCTTCTCGTTGTCGCCGCCCTGCCCGGACTCCAGGAAACGCAGGTCCTCCAGCGCGGGGGTCTCGATGGGTCGGTACCCGAACCGGGAGAACTCATGATGGATGGTGGCCTCCAGCCGTTGACGCCGCTCTGCGGCATCGGGCAGGACATCGCGCATACCCCGCACGGGGGACGGGCGTTGGGCCACGATCGCTCTCCTCAGAAATGGTGTGGTCTACGGCGACTGCCGAAGCCCAACCTAACCGGACTCCCGAACGTTTGGGGAGAACCCGGGGACCTGGTCGGGCGGAAACTTCATGCTGATGGCCACGCGGTTGGATTGTTCCGTGCAGAGGGAGTGACTGGGTGTCTTGCCTGGGCCTGGAGCCGGTGACCACTGCTCTCCGTGGCGGTGACCATCTGGTGTGTCCTGCGGTTGCGGATCAATTCGGCCACAGCTGGGAGACAGGCCGGTGAGAGAGCCGGTGGACGCCGCACACGCAGGTTCATCGGAAAACCCTGCGCGCGGGAGCACTGCTGGTTAGCCTGCCAGCGTGACGACCTCCGACACCTCTGCCTCCGCTTCGGACACCGACCGCGTTGATGAGCTGCGCGAACGCATGATCATTCGCCTGCGAGCCATCAACGCCCTGCATTCCGAACCAGTCACCAGAGCGGTGCGCACCGCGCCCCGCCACGCCTTCGCTCCGGAGTTCCCTCTGGATGAGATCTACGACCCGGAGACGGTGCTGCGCACCCGCTTCGCCGCTGACGGCACCGCCACCAGCTCGGTCTCAGCGACCTGGGTGCAGACCCTGATGCTGGAACGCGCCCGACTCCGCCCCGGCATGCGGGTGCTGGAGGTCGGGTCGGGCGGCTACAACGCCGCACTGGTCGCTGAGGTCGTCGGACCCGCCGGATCGGTGACGTCCATCGACATCGACCCCGCGGTCATCGACCGCGCCCGCACCCACCTGACCCAGGCCGGATACGCAGACCGGGTGGAGTTGGTCGTCGGGGACGCCGAACACGGCCACCCCGACGGCGCTCCCTACGATCGGATCATCGTCACGGCCGCCGCCACCGACCTGCCCCCGGCCTGGACCGAGCAGCTCGTCGACGGCGGACGCCTCGTGCTCCCCCTGGGGGTGCGGGGCTTCCAGCGCGTCTACGCCTTCACCCGCCACGGCGCGCTGCTGCTGGGCGAGACCGGCAACCACGCGGGGTTCGTGCCCATGCAGGGTCTGGGCGTTCCCGTTCTCACCACCGTGCCGGTCACCGACACGGTCGAGCTGACCACCGACGCCGACCCTGTGCCTGCACTCGAAGCCCTGCCCGAGGTGTTCGCCCTCCCCGTGCACGAACAGTTCACCGGGGTCCGTATCGCTGGCATGGAACCCTTCGGCACCCTGCAGATGTGGATGGCCACCGGACTGCCGAACTTCGCCACCCTGACCGGTACCGCCGACGATTTCCGCTACCGGCCCATGAACCGGGCCCTGATCCCGGCGATGTGGGACGGGTCCTCACTGGCCTACCTGCTGCTCCCCGCGGTACCCGATGCCTCCGCCACATACGAGTTCGTGGCCTGCGGTCACGGTCCCGACACCGCCTACATGGCCGCCACCATGGCCGACCACGTCCGTCGCTGGGACCGCGACCACCGCGGCGGGCCCGGCCCCCGGTTTCTGGCCCACCCCGGCTTCCCATCTGCGGACGGGATGATTCGCACCCGCCACACCCGTCTGCTGGCTCTGTGGGACCAGGTCGAGGAGGGCCACGGTCTGGACTGGCCTGCTGACCCCGGCAGGTGAGCTTCGTGTGGGTGGGCGCACGCGCCCACCCACACGGTTTCCCGGATAGGGAAGGGACTCGCGCCGAGCTCCGCGCACGCGGAGATGAGTCTGGGTTCGCCTTGGTCGCGGGGGCTGGGACTGTCTACGCGGAGACGAGGACGCCGCGTGGGTGTTCGCCCCTCAGTTCGCCAACCAGGGCGCCCGCGTGGAAGGCGTCCCATTCGGCCTTGGTGTAGGTCAGGGTGGGGGAATTGGGGATGGCGGTGTCGGTGAGGGTAAAGCCGCCGTCAGGGAAGAAAGTGGTGTGCAGGCGTCTGAAGACGGTTCTGCCACTCACGACCTGGCCGAGGAAGTAGTCCCAGTCAGCGTGAGGAACGGTGAGCGTGGGCCCGGCGGGGTTCTTGGTGTCACCGATCTCGATCACGCCCACATACGGGACCCTGACCTGGACACACCCTTGAGGGTTGGTGCTGAGACTCGACTTCACCCATGCCGTAGGCAGAACCTGGTCTTCCTGGGAGGGGCGACTCACTTCAGCTCCTTGAGGGTTTTGGCGAGGTAGTCCGTGGTGTCCTCGGGACTCAGCGCGATCTCTTCCAGTCGCTTCAGCAGGAGCTTACAGCGGCGTACTTCGCGTGGTTTGAGCAGGAAGCTGTTGCCCGTGCTGCCCTCCGCGTGGGCGACCGGGGGCTGGTCCTGGAACTCCAGGAGGGCGACGTTCCCGTTCAAGCCGACGTGTGCCCCCAGCGAGAAGGGGAGCACCTGGATGCTGATGTGGGGCTTCGCCTGTTCCTCGATCAGGTGCTGGATCTGCTCGCGCATCACCTCGGTGCCACTGATCGGCCTCATGAGGGCCGCTTCCTCCATCACTACCGACAGGCGTAGAGGCGGTTCGCGGTCGAAGAGCTCCTTGCGGCGCATCCGGACGTCGACCAGGAGGTCGATGTCCTCCGGAGGCTTGCCGAAGGTAGCTCCATGAAGAACCGCGCTGGCGTACGCCCGGGTCTCCAGCAGGCCATGGACGAGCGTGGTCTCGTAGGCGTGCACGGACACAGCGTCGAGCTCAAGACCGATATAGGTGTCGAATCGGGGAGGTAGGACCTCGTCGTAGGCCTCCCACCAACCGGCTTCGGAAGCGTCGTCCAAGAGTCGGTGTAGTGACTCCCTCTCACCGCTCTCTTCCACCCTGAACAGGTCCAGGAGCTTGTCGAGCTGCTCGGCGTCAGGGACGAGGCTTCCGCCCTCGAACTTGCTGATCGTAGAAGGCGCGCATCCGATGTCCGAGGCGACGCGAGCGCCGGTCAGCTTCCCGTCCGAACGCAGTTTGCGCAGGTGGGCGCCGAGCTTGCGGCGCGCTGCAGCCGGGCTGCGCTGAGCTTCCACGTCGTTCCTCTCATCCCGTTCTCGCGGCTCCGACGACCGGTGGGCACGCCCACTCACCATAAGTCTTGGACCCCCTCAGATATGCCCAGATCCTTCCGGGCACTTGCCAGGAAAGTTCCTGGAATGCATTATGAGATCAGTGAGCGTTCGGTTCATCGCCCTCAGTGACGGGTGTCGGGCGAAAGCTCGCCGCCGGTGAGGGACGTCGCCTGGGGAAACCAGGTGTGTAAGACACCGCCCGGCCTGCATGTTCACGCCGGGGCGAGATCAGTACCTTCCGCGCCGGGTGCCAGTCCATCCCTTCTCTTGGAAGGTCACGATGAGCAGCTTTGACATACCGCGGCAGCGGAGGACGCAAGACGAGGACAGCAGCCCAGCTGTGGGAGGAAGCGACCTGCCCCGACGGGTGTTCAGCGGCAATCGAGGCGTGAGGGTGGCGATCTTCGGCCCGTTGCCCTCGCAGGTGCGGCAGATGCGCGCTTGGTGTCGTAACGGCGTATCCGTGGACCCGCTTCGCGCTCTGCGCGTCGAGTTGGTGGCCAGCGAGCTGGCGACCAACGCGCTGACCCACTCGGCGTCAGGCCAGCTGTGCGGGCACATTCGGGTGGAGATGGAGTCGCTGCCCGGCCGACTCGTCCGTATCTCTGTCACCGATGACGGACCGCGCCCGGGACAGATCGTCTGCCTTCCGCGCTTGTCATCGGAGGTCGACGCTCTGGCGGCGTGCGGACGGGGCCTTCGCCTCGTGGACCGTCTGTCCGTGGAGTGGGGCTGGAACGGTGAGCCCGGTATGCCCCTGACGGTGTGGGCACACATCGATCCCTACGCGCCCGTCCCTGACCCCGACGACGCCGTCGCGGCCTGAGCAGCCCGGAATGGCGTGGGACCGCAGCCAGGACGCCACCCAGTACGAGGCCGCCCGCCTGCTGGAACAACTCCACCAACGCTGGTGGTGGGTGCTGTGGGGGCCGGCTTCGCGCCGCTTCTTCGCCTTCCACCTCGGCCCGCATCGTGTTCCGCCGCTGAGCGCGGCCACACCGCAGCTGCTGGACGCGGTCATCCGCGCCACCGAGCGCGAACTTCGATCCCTTCGACCGTGAGCGGGAAGCGCAGCCCTACCCGGGGCCAATGACACCCGCGCACACAACAGAAAACAAGGTGCCCCGACCGGTGCTCCAACACCGGACCGGGGCGCGATCAACCACCTGAACACAGCAGGAGGAAGACCGTGGAACACCCTATCGGCAGGCACCGCAGGCCCCGCCAGAGTCTGGCCGGGCGTGTGTGGTCGCTGACCGCCGCCGTGTTGGCCATCGCCCTGGCCTACGTGTTCGTTCCCCAACACCACCGACGCCCCAGGCCAGAGCGGACCGCGATCACGCCGTCGCCCCGCCGTCGAGAACTGCCGCCCGCGCTCGTACCCGCCAACCGACGCCCTGTCCATGAGCTGACAGGCTTCCCCAGCGACCAGGTGCGGCGCACGAGGACGACCCAGGCCTTCCCGCATGGGCAGAGCGACCGCCACACACAGGCACCCCGCCCTCGTTCCGGAAACGAGGCTGCCCCCTCCACGCTCGATTCCGCTGGCACGCTGGTCCGGCCCTACATGCCGCCGCTGCCACGAGTCCCGGTCGGTGACCTGCTGGCCGAACCCGTGAAGGAAGAGCCCGACGACTTCGCGGACCTGGCCGCCGTCATCCGCGTCTACCTCGACAGGGTCGGGTGAGCACCATGACGATGACCCTCACTCCTGCCCCGGCTCCGGAACCGATGCCGTCCCCGCCCCGGCGGGCGTCGACCTGGTGGGAGCACCGCGCCTACCGCTCGGACCTGGCCCAGGCCCGTCAGGTCCGCGCCGACCTGCGCGCCGATCTGGCGGGGTTCGATCCCGACCTGGTGGACACCGTGCTGCTGTGCGCGGCCGAGCTGGCCGCCAATGCCGTCAAGTACGCACCCGAGGGCCGGGAGTTCCTGCGGGCCCTCGCCCTCCTGGACGAACGCACGCTGTGGCTGGCCGTGGTGGACGAAGGAGGCGGCACCGGCCTTCCCCGAATCCCGGACGACCGGTCGGACGACGAGTGGTCGTGGGCTGAGGGGCAGCGCGGCCTGATGCTCGTCGACTCCCTCGCCCAGACTTGGGGCCACTATCCGGTGGGACCTGGCAGCGCCCGTCTGGGCCTCGGAGTCTGGGCGACCTTCCCGGTGTCACCCGACGAACGCTCCTCCGGGCTTCCGAGGTTCGTGATGAACAGCTGACCAGGCTCTGAACCTGGATCGCCGTGGGCGGCGCCTGTCACGGGCGCCGCCCACCGTCATGTCTGGAAGCCGTTTTACTGGTGATGCTGGCCGACCAGAGAGTGTTTCCGCAGGTAGGCGAGTTGGACATCGAAGAGGCGTGAGCTTACCGACAGTTTTTCTCCGAAGGGTCGTCCGTAACCACTTGTGCGCAGGCCAGACGAGGGGCTACCTTCATCTCTGTCACGGAGAGTGACAAGAAAATCACTCCAGGGAGCCCTCTGTGGTGCGTGGATTCCTGCTGTCCCTGTCAGGTGCGTTGCTCCTGACGGGGTGTACCGCTCAAGCGGACGAGGCAGTCGAACCAGTCGTTCAATCCTCAACCATTCCGTCCGAAACGGAAGCTCCGGAGAAGACGCCGGAAGAAGAGGCCGTCGACACCTACCTGCGGTTCTGGGACGCGATCGTTCTCGCTTCTGCGGAAATGGACCCGGACCACCCAGACCTGGAGAAGTACGCCGTCGACCAGGCGCTCGAACTGGCGCAGCAGGGGGTCCGGGGAGTGGCCGAAGCCGGTTACGGCATGGAGGGCGACCCGGTTCCCGCTCCTGAGGTGGTCTCTGCTGAACCCACAGACGAACCGAGATCGATCGTGATCAGGGACTGCCAGGGAGCCGGTGACTGGAAGGTCGTCGGAGAGGCCGAGCCGAGGTCCGACAACGTACGCGTGGACGCCAGGGTGAACCGCGACGTTTTCTCCTGGCGGGTGGTCCAGCTACAGGTGTGGGGAGACGACTCGTGCTGATGTCGACGACGATCCTCGCCGCTGCGGTTCTTCCTGCCGTGACCGCCGTGTCCCCGATGCTTCCTTCGCCGAGCGAGATTGACTTCAAGGGCAACGCCTCCTGCGAAGCGTCCGGCTGCTCCGCCTTCGCCGGATCCGGGCAGCACAGCGGTGGCTCCTCAGGCGGCGCGCCCCGGCCCGACAGCGGCGCAACCGCCGTGCTCTCCGCCGAGGACCCGTGCGTGGAGATGGACCAGGCGGAACCGGGCTGGACCTGCGTCGCCTCGACCAGGTCCGGCCCGGGCGGCGGGGAAACCGTCAGCCCGCGCCAGGCCGCTGAGCAGGCACGGGCGTCCATGAGCCTGCCCGCGCCCGCCCTGGCATCCTCGCCCGCCGAGGACACGGTCGTTCACTTCCCGGTATGGCTGTGGGTGGACGGCGCTGACTGGGAACCGGTCAGTGCGACCGCCTCCGTCTCCGCGGGCTCGGTCACCGTGACCGCCGTGCCGCAGCAGCTCCGCTGGGACATGGGTGACGGAACGGTGCTCTACTGCGACGGCCCCGGGACCGTGTTCGACCCCGCGCGCCACGACGCCCAGACGCCCTCGCCCGACTGCGGCCACGCCTACACCCGCACGTCCCACAACCAGCCCGACGACCGCTTCCCGGTCGCCGCCACGGTGTCCTGGACGGTGGAGTGGACCACCAGCGCGGGCGGCGGAGGCACCCTCGACCCGTTGACGACCAGCGCATCCGACAGCGTCCGCGTGCGCGAGGTCCACGCGCTGGTCACCGACGGCTGAACACGGCAGGGACCTCGACGCACCAGGGACGGGAGCACAGGGCGTGACGACGTTGACCAAACCCCACTCAGGCGACCGGAAGACCGGGAAATCCCGGCTGTCCGCCGTCCGCCGCCGCGGCTGGAAGCGGCCCTTCGCCGGGATCGCCGCCATGGTCCTGGGCGGCGTCGTCGCCGCCTGGGCCGCCACCCGCGAGGAGGAGCCCGCGACGGTCCTGGTCGCCGTCAACGACGTGGAGGCCGGTGACGGCCTCGACATCGCCGACCTGCGGGTCGTGTCCGCGTTCGGTGTGGAGGAGCTGGACCTGGTCACGGTCCCCGAGGCCCTGCGCGGTCGGGCGGCGGCACCGATTCCGGCCGGAACCGTGCTCACCGGCCCGATGATCGCCGACACCTCCTCCTGGCCCGCGCCGGGACAGGCGGTGGTCGCGGTGCAGACCACGCCGGGGATGCTGCCGGATTCCGCGGGCAAGGGCGCGCTGCTGCTGGTGATCGCCGAGGAGGGCGATCCCTTCCACGCCCGCCTGCACTCGTCGGGGGACGAGGAGGCACCCGCGGACGCGCGGGTCGTGGAGCTGCTGGTGGTGGACGAGGACGCGGCCGGGGTGGCCCGGGCCGTGGACGAGCCGGGCACGCGCCTGGTGCTCATGGCCGAGCCGTAGGACGACAGAGCAAGGACGCAAGGGGGAGAGCATGATCATCGCGGTGTGTTCGTTCTCGGGAGCTCCGGGGGTCACGACCCTGGCGACCGCGCTGGCGGCGGTGTGGCCCACGGGCCCGCTCACCGTTCCGGTACTGGTGGAGGCCGACGCCAGCGGCGGCGACCTGGCCGTGTGGCACCGGCTCGTCGGCCGACCCGGGCTGGTCTCGCTCGCGGCGTCGGTCCGGGCCTCCGACCCGAATCCGGACGGGGAGCAGGGGGCACGGCGCGCCCTGCTGGCGCACGCCGCCGAACTCCCCGGAGGGCTGCGGGCCCTGGCCGCGCCGACCACGGCGCACGAGGCCTCCGCCGTGGTGACCGCGCTCGCCCACCGCGCCCGCGTCCTGCGGGGCGGGCTGACCGTCCTGGACTTGGGCCGGGTGGCCCCGGGCAGCGCGGGCGCGCACCTGCTCACCCTGTCCGACGCCGTGGTGCTGACCGTCGCGGGCGACGACGCCGCGCAGATCCACCGCGTCTCGCGCTGCCGCGACGTCCTGGAGTCCCTGGCCGGCAAAGGCGCCGCGGTCGGCCTGGCGGTGCACGGCTCCCGTTTCTCCACCAGTGAGATCACCGCCCAGACCGGCTGCCGGGTGTGGGCCCAGCTGCCGCACGACCCGACCGGCGCGGCGTTCCTGCGCGGAGAGGACTCCCGCCCGCGGAGTCTGCGCGAACGCGTGGCCGCCTGGTCGCACACCCGCCACAACCCTGACGGCGTCGAGTGGATGCCGCTGCTGGCCGCCGCCCGCGGCCTGGCCGACCGGGTCGACGACCTGGTGGACGCCGCCGCGACCCTGCGCCGCTTCGAGGAGGCGTTCGCCGCGTGAGCGCCTCCGACACCTCCCGCGTGGCCGCCCCGAGCGGCCACCGCGTCGCACCGCACCTGGCCGAGACCGCCGCACGGCTGGCCGACCGCGTCACCGACACCCTGGTCCGCCAGGAAACCGACACCCCGGCGCGCAACGGCCACCGCGCCCGGCGCGAACGCGCGGACGCGCTGCTCGCGGCCCTGCTGGAGGAGTACGCCTGCCGCGCCCTTACCGGAGCCGCCCGCGCCCTGACCGGCCCCGAGGAGGAATGGGTCCGCGCCCGCGCCCTGGCCCAGGTCTGCGGGCTCGGCCCCCTCGAACTCCTGCTCAGCGAACCCGGCGTGCGCGACATCCACATCAACGGCACCCGCGTCTGGGTCGACCTCGGCGACGGCCGCCGCGAGGAACGCGCGCCCGTCACCTCCACCGACGAGGAACTCGTCGCCCTCGTCCGGCGCCTGGCCGGACAGGCCCCCGGCGGAGAACGGCGCTTCGACGCCTCCGCGCCCCTGCTGAGCATGGAACTCACCGGCGGCGCACGCCTGTCCGCCGTCATGGGCGTCTCCCGGCGCCCGGCCGTCACCATCCGCCGCCACCCCGAACGCGAACTCACCCTGTCCGACCTCACCGCATCGGGCATGCTCACCCGCCCCGTCCGCTCCCTGCTCACCGCGGCCGTGCGCGCCCGGCTCAACCTCGTCATCGGCGGCGCCACCGGCTCGGGCAAGACCACACTGCTGCGCGCCCTGGCCCGCCACATCCCGCCAGCCGAACGCGTCATCACCGTCGAGGACGCCTTCGAACTCAGGCTGGACGCCGACCAGGACCTCAACTGCCTCGCCCTCCAGGGCAGGCCGCCCAACACCGAGGGCGCCGGGGAGATCACCCTGGCCGACCTGGTCCGCCACGCGCTGCGCATGTCCCCGGACCGGGTCATCGTCGGCGAGACCCGCGGACAGGAGACCGTCGCGCTCCTGCACGCCATGACCATGGGCACCGACGGTTCCATGGCCACCGTGCACGCCTCCTCCTCGGCGCAGATCCTCACCAAGCTCGCCACCTACGCCAACCAGGCCAGCGAACGCCTGACCCTGGAGGAGAGCGGCGTCCTCATCTCCTCCGCCGTCCACCTGGCCGTGCACATCGACACCGACGAGCACGGCGGCGGCCGCGTCGGCAGCATCCGCGAGATCGTCGGCGTCGACGGGCCCCGGGTGGTCACCAACGAGGTCTACGCCCGCGAACACGGCGGGTTCACCACCCCGCTGAGCCCGCAGTACACCCGCAAGCTCGCCCGCGTGGGCTTCGACCCGGCCAGCCTGTTCGAGGACGCGCGGTGACCACCGTCCTGGCCGCAAGCCTGGGCGGCGCCGCGGTCGGCCTGGGCCTGGTGCTGCTCTGGCCCGCGCTCACCGCCGCCCCCAAGTTCCTGCGCTCGCGGGTCAGCGTGCGCCGCGACACCGTGTTCCGGGCGGCCGCCGCACTCAGCGCGGGCATGCTCGCCTGGGGCGTCACCGGCTGGCCCGTCGCCGCCGCCCTGGCCGCCGCTGCCGCCTGGTGGCTGCCCGCCGTCCTGGGACCCGACCGGGCCACCGCCGCCGAGATCGCGCGCATCGAGGCCGTCGCGGGCTGGACCGAACAGCTGCGCGACCTCATCACCGCATCCTCCGGCCTCCGCCAGGCCATCTGGACCTCCTGCGCCATCGCACCCGAGGCCGTGCGCGGCGACGTGCAGGGCCTGGCCGCGGACCTGACCGCGGGCAACGACCTGGAGGACGCCCTCACCGCCTTCGCCCACCGCGTCGACAACGAGACCGCCGACCTGGTGGCCGCCGCGCTGTCCATGGCCGCCCACCGCCACGCCGCCGACCTGGGCACCCTCCTGGGCAGCCTGGCCGAGGCAGCGCGCGACCGCGCGTCCATGCTCGTGCGCACCTCCACCTCCCGAGCACGCACCCGCACCTCCGTCCGCATCATCACCGCCGCCTCCCTCACCATGGTCATCGGCATGGCCGCCCTCAACGGCCCCTACTTCGCCCCGCTCGGCTCGACCACCGGCCAACTCGTGCTCGCACTGGTCGGAACCGTGTGGGCGGCAGCGCTGTGGTGGCTGACCCGCCTGTCCGCCCCGCCGCGCACCGAACGCGTGCTGTCCGCCCACGATCAGGAGGAACGCGTATGAGCGTGTTCGCGGCGGCCCTGGGCGGGGCCGCGGTGGGAGCCGGACTGTGGTGGACGGCGCGGGTGCTGAGCCGCCCCGACCTCGCCGACCTCCTCCCGCCGCCGGACCTGGAACAGGAAGGGGCTCAGCGGCGGGAACGGGAACACACGTGGGGGCGGGCGGGGCAGAGGAAGGGAACAGGGGCCACCGGGATCGTGGGCGCCGCCGCGAACGCGGCGCGGGCAGGAGGGGAAGTGCTGGCCCGGTTCGGCTGGCCCGGACCCCGAACCCGGCGCGACCTGGCTGTGTGCGGCATCGACACCGACCGCCACCGCGCCGAGATGACCGTGTCCGCGTTCGCCGGAGCCACCCTGTTCCTGTCCCTGCTGGCCACCGCCGTGCCGCCCGCCTCACCGATGCCGCTCACCGCCGCACTGGGGCTCGGCACGTCCTGCCTGGGGCTGTGCCTGGTCGCGCCCGCGCTCGTGCTCCGCCACAGGGCGGCCCGGAGCCGCGCCCGGCTGGGCGCGGTCACCTCGGTCATCGCCGACCTCGTCGGAGTCGCCCTGGCCGGGGGATCAGGGGTTACCGGAGCGCTCGCATCCGCCACCCGGCGCGGGAACGGACCGGCCTTCGACCTGATCCGGCGCTGCCTGCACGAGGCCAACCTGCGCACCCGACCACCCTGGGACGCCCTGTCCGACCTCGCGGAGCGGACCGGCGTACGCGAACTGGACGAACTCGCCTCCTCCATCCGCATCGCCGGAACCGACGGCGCCCGGGTGCGCGCCTCGGTCCGCGCCAAGGCCGCCGCCCTGCGCACCCACCGCCTCGCCGCCCTGGAAGCGCAGGCACACGAGGCCACCGAGCGGATGACCCTGCCGGTCATGCTGCTGGTGCTCGGCTTCCTGCTGCTCATGGGCTACCCCGCCGTCACGCACGTGACCAGCGGGTTCTGAGCCGAGATCCGACATCCCAGACGCGTCAGCCGTTCGCTGTCCACCGCCCGCCGTCCGCCGTCCGCTTTCAGCGGGCGTCCAGTCACCGACCACCGAACGCCAGCCACCTGCCAGCGGCCACCACCGGCACACAGACACCGGCCCGCAGGCACCGGCCACCGAGAAAAGGGGCAACCACATGCGCCAGGCCCTGCGCCGCGCCCTCACCGCACTCGTCCTCGGCACGCGCCGCCACGGTCGCGCAGCGGACCGGGGATCGACCACCACCGAGTACGTGCTCATGCTCGTCGTCGCCATCGGCATCGCCACGGCGGTCGGCGGCATCCTCACCCCGAGGATCATCGAGAGCGCCCAGTCCGTCGACCTGGGCGTCACACCGTGAGGAACCGGCCGAGGCGGGACGGCAGTGGCGGACGGGACTGCTCGGACGCCTGGAAGCCCTGGGGCGTTCGGAGCGGCCGGGACCATCGGGAGTTCAGGAACCGCAGCGGCGCAAGGGGAGGCCGGGACGACAGAGGCGGCGCGGACACCCTGTTCGTCATCCCGCTGATGTTCCTGATGCTGCTGGGCATCCTGCAGTACGGCCTCTGGACGCACGCCCACCATCGGGCCCAGGCCGTGGCCACCGAGGCGCTCGCCGCGGCACGGGTCTTCGGTAGCAGCGCCGGAGAGGGACGAGCGCGGGGACACGCCATGGCCGAGGACCTGGGCGGCACCATCCTGCGGGACGTCCAAGTCCGGGTGGAGCGGGGCGACGCCACCACCAGCACCAGCGTGGACGGCACCGCGATCAGCCTGGTCCCCGGCTGGAACCCGTCCGTCAGCACGACCCTGTCCGGACCCACGGAGCACGTCGACGGAGCGGCCCGGTGACAGCGCCTCGTGAGCGGATTCGGGACCGGGACTCGGGGCGGGAGCCGGGCCGGGATCGAGACCTGAAGCGGGAGCGGGACCGGGACCGGGGGAGCGCGTCGGTCGAACTGGTCCTCATCGTCCCCGTCGTACTGGCCTTCCTCCTCCTACTGGCCCTGACCGGCCGCAACTACACCGCGGCACTGGCAGCCGACGCCCTCGCCCACGCCGCCGCCCGCTCCGCCTCCCTGCACACCGACCGGAACGAGGCCCGAAACGCCGCTGAGCAGGCCGTCGCCGCGAGCGTGGGCGGCTGGGGACGCGCCTGCCGGGAACCCGCCGTGCGGTTGCGGCCGACCACCGAAGGGAACCTGCGCGCGATGCGAGCCGAGGTCGAATGCACCGTGCACCGCGACGACCTGCGGGTTCTGGAGGTCAGCGAGCGGCGCACCGTCACCGGGTCGGCCGTCTCCGTCCTGGACGTCCACCGGGAGCGGGAGTCCTGATGGGCGGAGGCAGCCCGAGCGCGTTCGTCGTCGCCATCGCCGCGACCCTTCTGGCCTGCCTCGGCCTGATCCACGACGGCGCCCAGATGCTCCGCGCCAAGACCCGGACCACCACCCTCGCCCACGAGGCCGCCCGGGCCGGAGCCCAGCACCTGGACGCTGACCTGCTGCGCACCGGCACCCTCGCCCTCGACCGTGACGAGGCGCGCAGCGCGGCTCGGGACCACGCCCGGCTCGCGAGCGCGGGTGCGGGGGCGAACACGCAGGCGGGCACGAACGCGGCCGCGGCCGTGGACGTGGTTGTCAGCGCTGACGAGGTCACGGTCACCGTCACGACCACCTACCGCCCGACCGTGCTCGCGGTGCTCGGAGAGGTCGAGATCGCCTCCCGCGCCACCGCGACCGCGCACACCGCGACCCCCTGAGACGCCGAGGGACAACGCTGGAAGAGGGGACGACATGCACCACCCGGTTCGCAAGGCTCTGGCCTGCGCGATCACACTCGCCCTGCTGATCGCACCGCCCGTCCTGCTCCAGCGCTGGCAGTGGCCCGCGCAGCTCGACGGGATGTCCTGGGACCACCTGTGGCTGACACTGATCAGCGCGACGCCTCCCACCGTGGTCCTCCAGGCACTGACACTCGTGCTGCTCTGGGCCCTGTGGGGCACCTTCGCCGGGCTGGTGCTCCTGGACACGGCGGCTCTCCTGCGCGGGCAGGTGCCCAGGATCGGGCTCCTGCGCCTGGCGGTGACCGGGGTCGCGGGAACCTCCGTCGCCGTGTCCGCGCCCGCCGTCGCCTCGGTGACACCGGCTGACAGCGCGCTGACAACCGTCGAACAGGACGCGCGCGGCGAGGAACCGGCGCACACGCTAGGACGCACCCGGATACTGGCGGGCTTCGGGACCGACTCCGCGCAGCTCACACCCACCATGACGGAGGAACTACTGCCCACCGTCGAACTCCTCCAGCTCTTCGGAGACCCGGGGAAACCGGTCACCGTCACCGGGCACACCGACACGAACGGCCCCGACGCGTACAACCGCGCGCTGTCCGAACGCCGGGCCGAGTCCGTCGCCGCCTTCCTGACCGAACAGCTGGGGGAGGGGTGGACCATCACGACCGAAGGCGCGGGTTCCGGGCAGCCGCGCAACCATCCCGATCTGGGTCAGGCCGCGGACCGGCGCGCGGAGATCGCGTACACGCTGACCACCCAGCCCCGCGCGGCTGCTAACAGCTCAACGGAGCCGGGCGAACGGGAGCCGAGTCCGCTCCCGGAACAGGAACAGGAAAGGGGCCGCGGGGCCAGGGAGCGCGAGAGTAGGGACTCCGAGAGCAGGGGGCGAGAGAGCGAAGCGGTGGACGACCTGGCTGACAGCGCGCTCACATTCGGTGAAGGGGAGGACGCAGGGTTCTCCGGTACGAGCATGCTCGTCGGAGCCGCGGTGGGTGCGGTCGCCGGAGCGGTCGGCGGACGGCTCACCGCACCTCGACGCCGTGGGGTCCGTCGGGGTGAGGCCGATCCGCTGGCGGGCGGGGAGTCGGCCGCACCCGAGCCTGAGTCCGAGGAGGTTTCCGGCGTCGAGGTCCTCCGGGGCGCCGGAGCGGAACTGGTCTCGGCAGGGGGATATCTGAGGGTCGCCGACGACCTGGCTGTCAGCGCACGCGACGGGCTCAGTGTGACCGGAACCCACGGGGCGGAAGTGTGCGCCTCCGTCATCGGCCGCGCCCTGGCGGACGAGCACACCACGGTCATCACCACCCAGGACGTTCTGGCGCGGGCGGGAGCGCCGGAAGACGCGGATGTCCCCGGCCTGGTGGTGTGCCCGGACACCGCGTCGGCGATCACCGAGACCGAGCTGGCCTACATCAGCGCCGTGCGCCTGGAGGACGAGGAGGAAGTCGCTGACGCTCCCTCGTGGACGATGCTCGTGGTGGAGCCTCCCGAGGCGGGGTGGGTCAGTGACCGGCTGGACATGGTGACCAGGGGTTCGACCGACAGCGGCACCGTTGTCCTGGTTCTGGGGGAGGGATGGTCTTCGCCCACGGTCCGCTGCGACGCCCTCGACACGGTGGAGGTCACCGACGCGGACGGGGCCGGGACCACCGTGTACGACGGCCTTCGCCTGTTGCACGTGGACGCGGCTGCTTTCTCGGTGTGTCTCGGCACTGACACAGAGGGGCTGCCGGTAGCTGAGGAGACTGAGGAAGAAGAGGAGGACGCTTCCTGCTCCCCGGCCGTGGAGGAACCCGAACTTTCCGAGGAGAGGGAGGAAGGGGAGGAGCCGGTGAAGCCGCGGCTGCGGCTGTGCCTGTTCGGACCTCAACCCAGGATCTTGCTGGACGACGCCGATGTCGGGGCACGCATGCGTGGTGCCACACGCCGTATGCTCGCCCTCCTGGCGCTTCATCCGAACGGGATGGGCACCGAGGCGCTCACCGACGCCCTGTTCTCCCACTCCGCTGAGAGCAAGGCCCGAGGCCTTCGCAACACCGCGTCCAGCGACGCGCGCCGCGTGATCCGCGAGGCGTTGGGGGACGGCGAGGCCGAGATCCTGGAGGTCACCTCGGGCCGGTACCGGATTCTCCGCGAAGCCGTTGACGTGGACGTGTGGTGCTTCGACGCCGCGCTCAAGGCCGCGAGCGCGGCCCGGGACGCGGAGCAGCGTCTGGCGCACCTGCGGATTGCGGCGGCGGAGTACACGCACGAGTTGCTGTCCGAGGTGGAGTTGCCGTGGATCGAGGAGAAGCGCCAGGCCTACCGTCGAGCTGCTGCCGACTGCTTCGTCAGCCTCGCCAAGGCCAGTGAGGGGCCGGAGCAGGGGCTGGCCTGGTTGGAGCGGGCGAGGGAGTCCGACGACCTGAACGAGGCCGTCTACCAGGAGATCATGCGGACCCAGGCGGCTTTGGGGCGGTTGGACGCGGTCGAGCGTGCCTACCACGAGCTCAGCGAGCGGCTCAAGGCCATGCGCGCTCGTCCCAGTGTCACCACGAGCAAGCTCTTCCAGGAGCTTCTCGGTCGTTGAGGTTGCATTGGCTGGGATGCTGGTGGAGCTGGGAGCTGGCTGTGTGAGTATGGACGCGGAACGGGCGTCGGAGAGGTTTTAAGCAAGCTCTCCGCATAGATCGCGAGGAGATAACGGCCCGCGTTTTCGCAGGTCGTTAAGCGTGAGCCCCGCGCACGCGGGGATGGACCGCCTGACCCGTGGCGGTTCCTCGCTGAGGGCGGGTGAGCCCCGCGCACGCGGGGATGGACCGCTTGGCCGCACCCTGTTCGTCCGCAAGTACACGTGAGCCCCGCGCACGCGGGGATGGACCGCCGCGCCGCGCCGCCTGACCACCACCGCCAACGTGAGCCCCGCGCACGCGGGGATGGACCGCCTTTAGAGGGCCGGGAGCTGACATCTCCCGGGTGAGCCCCGCGCACGCGGGGATGGACCGGCCTCGGGCATGACTTTGACCGAAGCTGCCGCGTGAGCCCCGCGCACGCGGGGATGGACCGCTCTAGGTCCGCCTCTTGGGCTGCGGCACGCGGTGAGCCCCGCGCACGCGGGGATGGACCGTGGTCGCCGACCGTGGCGGCGAGTTGTTCGTAGTGAGCCCCGCGCACGCGGGGATGGACCGCGGACGCCGTCGCCGCCATCACCGACCTACTCGTGAGCCCCGCGCACGCGGGGATGGACCGCGCGGCATCGGCTACGTGCGCCCCGAACACGCGTGAGCCCCGCGCACGCGGGGATGGACCGGCCCGGCTGCCGACGTAGGCGCGGGCCAGCCGGTGAGCCCCGCGCACGCGGGGATGGACCGACCGAAATCGCCCGCATCCTGCGTCAGTGTGCGTGAGCCCCGCGCACGCGGGGATGGACCGAACGCGGTCAGCTCCCACAGCCCGGCGCCCAGGTGAGCCCCGCGCACGCGGGGATGGACCGGGGCGCGAAGCACTGAAACCCGTGGTGGGGCAGTGAGCCCCGCGCACGCGGGGATGGACCGCACCAGCACGGCGTACAGGGCGGCATGACCCCGTGAGCCCCGCGCACGCGGGGATGGACCGTAGCTGCCAGAGGGGACCACCAGGTACGCCCGGTGAGCCCCGCGCACGCGGGGATGGACCGCCCTCGACCTCGACCACGGCCAGGGCGACAGCGTGAGCCCCGCGCACGCGGGGATGGACCGCGCCGCCGCTCACGGGCAGGGGACGCGTTCCCGTGAGCCCCGCGCACGCGGGGATGGACCGGAACTCGTGTGGCGCTCTGTGCGCCCACCCTTGTGAGCCCCGCGCACGCGGGGATGGACCGGGCACTTCGCGGCGCAGGGGTGGACGCCGTCGGTGAGCCCCGCGCACGCGGGGATGGACCGATCCTCGCGCTTCGCTCCGACATCGCCCAGACGTGAGCCCCGCGCACGCGGGGATGGACCGCGGAACTTTCTTGGTGACCGATTCCGGTCATGCGTGAGCCCCGCGCACGCGGGGATGGACCGCTGTTCGCCACCGGCGACAGCGACGGCCGGGCGTGAGCCCTGCGCACGCGGGGATGGACCGTGCGCTGGAGCAGGACCCACAGCTCCCGGCCCGTGAGCCCCGCGCACGCGGGGATGGACCGAGGCTACCCTCGCGCTCCGCCTGGCGGGCGCGGTGAGCCCCGCGCACGCGGGGATGGACCGGCCCGCCCCAGTGAGGCGAGCCTTTGGCGTCGGTGAGCCCCGCACACGCGGGGATGGACCGAACCTCGCTCCCCGCGGCCTGATGACCCGCTAGTGAGCCCCGCGCACGCGGGGATGGACCGACGGCTGAGGCCGTCCAGCGGGGCCGCCGGGCGTGAGCCCCGCGCACGCGGGGATGGACCGGCCACACCCTGGAGGGCCTGGCCGTCGCCTCCGTGAGCCCCGCGCACGCGGGGATGGACCGCGCCCCGGCCTGGGGCCGTGGCCAAGGACAAGTGAGCCCCGCGCACGCGGGGATGGACCGATCCGTGCGGAGTGAGCCCCGCGCACGCGGGGATGGACCGGACCTGCGGCGGTGGCTGGCCTCCCAGGCCGGGTGAGTCCCGCGCACGCGGGGATGGACCTCTGTCCAGTCGCCGGAGCGACCTTCAGGTGTTGTGAGCCCCGCCATGCGGAGGTCAAATGGCGGTACGGAATTCGCCTGCTTTCTTGGTCGAGCCTGTTCGCCAGGGTGTTCGTCTAAGCGTGCGAACAGGGTGGATGGCGCTGACAGGGCAGGTCAGAGTGGGTGCAGGGTGTTCGTTCTGACGCCCCGACTTATAGCGTCTTGCTACTCATTCACCGGGACGGGGGAGGGCTGGGGGCGAGAGGTTCTCACCGCTCGGGTGTCCAACCCGGTGGGTGCGGGTGGCTTCTTTGGAGGGTGAAGGGGACTTCATCCGAGGAAGGGGCGTACCCATGTGGGCGTGGGACGAGGACAACGGCTGGTGCCGGGGCGGGGAGCGCTGGTGCTCCGTGAAGGCGGGTCACGGCCAGGGCCGGTGCCGTCGGGTGAAGGAGCCCGTGGTGCCGGTGGCGGGCCAGCGGGAGCGTCAGATGTTGCTGACCGACCTGCGGGCGCTGGTGGCCTACCTGGAAGCCCACCCGCAGCTGCCGGTGGGGGAGATGACCCGCGTGGAGATCACCTACTTCCCCGAGGGGTGCGACGGCCACCAGCAGGACCAGGTCTTGCGCCTGGCCGAGGCGCTCGGGACGCGGTCGCGGTGGGAGGGGGAGCACTTCGCGTGCGGCAAGTGGTTCGGGCAGGCCGGATACCGCGTGGTGTCCATCCCCGAGCGTGTGCGGAAGGGCGAGCTGGCCGCGGTGGTCCCGTTGGGAGGTTCCGGGCGGGGCGTGAGCTGGCTCGGTCTCAGGTCGGCCCTGGCGCGTTCCGGGGCCGTTCGTCGTGTCCGGGGAATCGTCCACAGGATGCGCGGAACCGGTGGCGGAGTCGTACGCCGAGGCCGTGCGCCGGTTCCCCACCGGACACCTGCTGACCGCCATCCGGCCCTCTTCGTGCTCCGCGCGCGCGGAGGCGAAGCCGACCGGCCGGGGTCATGGGGTACGGGACATCACGCGTTCGATCTGGGCGGGTGGTGGTTCTTCCGCGGTGCGTAGGGGACCGCGGGCGTCCGGGCCGGGTGCCGCGTGGTGTCCATCCGCGAGCGTGTGAGGAAGGGCAGGCTGACCGCGGTGGCCCCATCGGGGGTCCCAGGCGGCGGGCGTGAGCTGGCCCGGCCCCAGAACGGCCCCGGCATGTTCCGGGGCCGTTAGTCGTGTCTCGGGGGTGCACCTGGTCCGTGGCCTCGGACCGCCCCCCGAAGCTACTCACGGGTTGCTCCGCCCCCTCCCCATGGCCCCGGGCGAAGCGGGTCTCGACGGGGTGTCGGTCACCTATCCCTTGAGTCCGACGCGACGTCACCCTGTTGAGTGGGCGGCGCCAAGCACCACGAGCGGAAGGCCTCCCCGTGAACGAACCGGCTGAACGAACACGCCTCGACGCCGCCGACTACGCCCGCGCCGAGCAGATGCTCGCACCGCACAGAGCCCGCCTCATACCGCAGGCCGCCGTCGCACCGCAGTGGTCGAGCGACGGCACCCGGTTCTGGTACCGCTCGGGGACACGGCACATCGTGGTCGATCCGGCGGCGGGCACCAGACGCGACGCGTTCGACCACGAACGTCTGGCGGCGGCGCTGTCACAGGGCTCCGGACACGCGGTCGAGGCCGACGCCCTGCCGCTGGCGTCCCTCGACTTCGAGCCCCCGGGCGGCGGCGCCGACGCGATCCGCTTCTCGGCGTTCGGTACCCGGTGGGAGTGGTCGGACCGCGCCTCCTCCTGCACCCGGATCGACGACGACCACCCCGCGGGGCCGGGCGAGGTCGCCTCACCGGACGGGGCGTGGGTGGCGTTCCGCCGTGGGGGCGACGTGTGGGTGCGCAGCCGCGACGGCGGGCAGGAGTTCGCGCTCACCGAGGACGCGGAACCGGACTGGGACTACGGCGGCCTGCCCGACGCCGCCACGAAGGTGTCGCTGCCCCTGCAGGGCCTGGACGCGCCGCTCGTGGCCGAGTGGTCGCCGGACTCCACCCGGCTGCTCACCCACCGGATCGACCAGCGGGGACTGCCCGAACAGGTGCTGGTGGAGTCGTCCCCGCCCGGGGGCGGGCGGCCGGTGGCACACCGCATCCGCTACCCCATGCCCGACGACGAGGCCCAGGCGACGGTGTCGTGGTGCGTGCTCGACGTCGGTACCCGGCAGGTCGTCGGCGAACAGGGCGACCCGGAGGTCCTCTCGGTCCACAACCTGACGCGACGGTGGTGGACGGGGCAGCGGGGCAGCGCGATCCACGTCCTGCACCAGTCGAGGGACGGACGCACCCTGGAACTGCGCCGTCTCGACCCGCTCACCGGGGCGCGGACGACGCTGGTCACCGAGACCGACCGCACCCGTGTCGACCCCTCGCCCTACCTCCACCTCCCTCCGGTGACGCGTGTGCTGGACTCCGGGGAGATCCTGTGGTGGTCCCAGCGCGACGGTTGGGGCCACCTCTACCTCTACTCCGCCGACGGCGGCCGGGTCGAGCGGGTCACCGAGGGGCCATGGCTGGTCCACCGGGTGCTGTGGGTCGACGAGGACCGCCGCCAGGTGTGGTTCGTCGCCTGCGGACTCCACGCCGACGACCCCTACGTGCGACAGATCTGCCGCGTGGGCCTCGACGGCAGCGGGTTCGAGCGGCTCACCGACGACGACCTCGACCACGACGCGGTCAGCCCTCCACAGGGCGGCTACCTCCTGGACCGGGCCTCGGACGTGGCCACGCCGCCGCGGGCACGGGTGCTCGACGGCGACGGGCTGCCCCTGGTCGAACTCGAAGCCCCGGACACCGCTCCGCTCCGAGCTGCGGGCTGGAGCCCGCCCGAGCGGTTCCGCACCTTCGCCGCCGACGGGCGTACCCCGATCCACGGCGTGCTGTGGCGCCCCCACGGCTTCGACCCGGCCAGGCGCTACCCCGTCGTCGACCACTGCTACCCCGGACCCAACACGCACCGGGCGTCGCCGGCGTTCGGGAACCTGTTCACCGGGGAGCCCGAGGCGCTGGCCGCGCTCGGGTTCGCCGTGGTCGCGATCGACGGCCGGGGCACCCCGCTGCGCAGCAAGGCGTTCCTGGACCACTCCTACACGGGGGACCTGGGCATGTCGGCGGCGCTGGCCGACCACGTCGCCGCCATCCGCGAACTGGGGCGCCGCCACCCCTGGTTGGACACCGGCCGAGTGGCCATGACCGGCGATTCGGGGGGCGGTTTCGCCACGGCCCGTGCCCTGCTCACCCATCCGGAGTTCTACACCGTGGGCGTCGCGCGGACCGGCGCCCACGACTTCTCGGTCTACCTGCCCTTCTGGACCGAACAGTTCTGCGGCGAGCCCAGCGCGGAGAACCGCCGGGCCATGGTCAACACGCACCTGGCCGACAACCTGCGCGGCAAGCTCCTGCTGATCGACGGCGAACTCGACGACAACGTGCTGCACTACCAGAGCCTGCGCCTCGTCGACGCGCTCATCGACGCCGACGCCGACGTCGACATGCTCCTCGTGCCCGGTGTCGACCACAGCCTCCTCGGCCGCTACCACTACATCACGCGGCGGACCTGGGACTATCTGGTGCGCCACCTGCACGGCACCGAGCCCCCGCGCTACCGCATCGCTCCGCTCCCGCCGATGCCGGAGTGGGCCGTCGTCCCGTCCTGAGGACGCGGCGGTAGGGTCCCCCCGAGTCGCAGCGGGTTCAGGACCGCCTCCGAGCAACAAACTGTCGTCCGGGGGCGGACCGGTCGGTGATGCCGACCGGCCGGGGTCACGGGGTACCGGACATCACGCGTTCGATCCAGGCGGGTGGTGGTTCCTCCGCGGTGCGCGGGGCGCCGAGGGCGTCCGGGCCGGAACCGAAGCGGATCCAGGCCAGCTCCCGCGCCCGGCGCCGGTCGAGTGCGAGCAGGCTGCGCGCGCCCGGCGCGAACGCCTTCGGCCCGCGCCGGGTGGCCGTTCGCAGCCGCCGCCAGCGCCGCGAGTGCGTCCGGTGGCTGCGCGCGGTCACCCGCCGCCCTCGGGCGGCCTGCCCGCTCCGGGCCTCCTGCGGGGTGGCGTCGATCATCAGAACGTGGACCTCGTACCGGCGCAGCCGGCAGAGCAGGGCGAGCAGCACGCGGACCGAGCGCCGGGTCCCGCACTCGTGCACCACCACCGGGCCGCCGCTCAGCGCCGCGGCCACCCGGGCCAGGTGCAGTACGTGCACCACCCAGCGCCACAGCGGGTAGGGGACGCGGCCGAGCAGCGTCCGGAGCCGGTAGCGCGACTGGAGCGAGTCGATCACCCGCACACCGTCCGCGGCGACCACGGTCCGGTCCTCGTCCCCGCGCAGACCGAACAGCCGCCGCAGCAGCGTGCTCTTGCCGGCGCCGGGCACCCCGGTGACCACCACCAGGGACCGCCGGGGGTAGACCGCCCCGCGCACCCTCGCGTCGTTCACCGAGGGTGCGTACCGCACCAGACCCTGGGACATCTTCGGCAGCTCCTCAAAGCCGACCATCGCGCCGGTGGGGCCCGGTTCTACGGTGGCCGTGCCACCAACGTTATGCCGCCACCGGGTGTGTACCGACATGGGAGGTGGGCGCCGTGGAATGCGGGAGGAGCGCCGATCACGGTGTGGAACCGGCGGTGATCGTGGTGGTGCGGCCACCTCGGAACGCCTCCCGTCCCCCTCTCGGTCGGGGTCTTGCCGCAGACCGGTCGGGTGTGGTCGTCCACGGCGTCGTACACGTAGGTGTACCCCGTGTCGGAGCGGTTCGCGCGCCCCCGGACGCGTCCGAGCATCCTGTGGCCGCGGCCGTGCACGTCCTGGTCCGGCCCCGCGCCGGTGGCGGCGGCTCCGGAGGCGGCGGCCGTCATGTCAGACGGCCTTCTCGGCGACGCGGTGCAGGCGGATCGCGGAGATCAGGAAGAAGATCCCGCCCAGGGTGGCGTAACCGGCGAGGCTGGTCAGCGGCGCGTCCGGGGCGCCGCTCTGCATGAGGAACCCCGCACCGGCGAACGTGGAGATGCCGCCGCTGAGGATCATCGCCCACTGGCCGCCGAGCCTGTAGCGGATGAGGGCGACGATGAGCTGCACGGCCCCGGCGGTGATCGCCCACACGCCCCACACGGCCAGCACGGCCGAGGAGCCGGAGGCGGCGGCGACGCCCAGGCCGACGGCGGTGAGCAGGCTCAGCGCCATGTTGGCGTACAGCCCCGCGGTCGGCCGCGCCGCCGCGGACCTGCGGAAGTCGACCACGGCGGCGGCGAGGTCGAACAGCGGGTAGAGCACCAGCAGGGCGATGCTGACGGGCGTGAGCGAGGAGGCGGTCAGGGCGAGCAGGGCCGCCCAGACGACGGCGAATCCGAAGCGGACGTAGTACAGGTTCCGCAGTCCGCGGGCGATGCCGATCCTGTCGGTGCTGTCGGTGTTGGTGCTGGTCGCGGTGGTCATGGGGTGCTCTTTCGCTGAGTGGGCCCGGTGGTCCGGGGCCGGTGTCCGGTCCGGGTGCGTCGCTCGTGTCCCCACCGTGCGCGGTCGCGGAGTCCGGCCATGGAGCGGCTGGTCTCGGGCGGGCGCGCGGTCGGATACGGGAACGGCTCCCTAGGTAGAATGACTAGTAACTCTACTTGGTGGCGAGTGTAGGCGCAGGGGCGCCGGTCCACAAGCCCGCGGAGGAGCTCATATGATTCCGCCCATGGCCAACCCGATGCGTGAACGCCTGTTGGAGGCGGCGACCGAGCTGTTCTACGCGCACGGCCTGCGTGCGGTGAGCGTCGACAAGGTCATCGAGGGCGCCGCCACGACGAAGGTGACGTTCTACCGCCACTTCAAGAGCAAGGACGACCTCATCGTCGCCTACCTCGAACGCCGCGCCGCGCTCGAACGCGAGGGGATCGACGCGGCCATCGCACGCGGCGAAGGCGACGTGGACGCGACGTTGGGGCTCATCGCGGAACAGGTCGGGATCATGGCCTGCGCGCCCGGGTTCCGCGGCTGCCCGTTCATCAACGCCGCCGCCGAGTACCCCGACCCGGACAGCCCCGTGCGGCGGACGGTCGACGCGCACCGCCGCTGGTGCAGGGGGGCCTTCGAGCGGCTCGCCGCGCCGCTGGGCCACAGGGGGGCGGGCGACGTCGCCGACGACCTGATGCTGCTCCGCGACGGCGCGATGGTCGCCGGATACCTCGACGAACCGGCGGCCGTGGCCGACTCCTTCCTGCGCAGCGGCCGTGCGGTCACCGGTGTCGCCGCACCCGGCGGCGCGTCCGACGGCAGGTCCGGTTCCGCGGGGCCGGTCGGCTAGGCCGCGGTCCGCGGGCAGGCAGTGACGTCGAACGGCAGCGGGCGGAGCCGTCGAGCGTGCGCGTGGCCGCCCGCCCTGCCGAGGAGCCGCCCGCTCCGGTCCGGTCGCTCAAACGCCGGACGGCGCCGCGCGCTCGGGGGCCCACCGTCCCGGGCGGCCCGCCGGGCGGAGGCCACCGGTACGGGTTCCGCGGGCGCGCGTTCGACGGCGCGTGCCTCAGTCAGAACGCCCGGAACCGACCGGCTCCTCCTGCCCGACCTCGTTCACCGCCGAGCTGGGAACGCCGAAGATCCTGTCGAAGGCCCAGTTGTAGGCGAAGGTGTAGAACGGGATGTAGACGATGAACACCAGGTCCAGCACGAACGCCTGCAACAGCGTGATCTCCAGCCACCACGCGATGAGCGGGATCAGGAAGCACACCAGGGTCAGCTGGAACCCCACCGCGTGCAGGACGCGCCGGCGCACGGTGCGCGTGCGGTCGCGCTGGCGCCGCTCCCACGCCTCGAACAGGTAGTTGAAGACCAGGTTCCACACCGTCGCCACGCAGGTGATCATGAGCGCCAGGGGCCCGGTGGTGGCCGGTGACTCGCCCGTCAGCAGGGACATCACCGCGGTGCCCACCGCGAGCCCCAGGACCTCGTATCCGCCCACGTAGACCAGCTTGCGCTTCACACCTTGCACAGCACACACTCCCCGTTCCGTCGGTCAACGGGGGAAGACGTTATATTCAGGGCTACTGAACAGAAAATTCAGGTCCCTTCAGAAAAGCTGACAGTTGCATGGCTCTCTCCAGTGACGGCATCGAGCTGTTCCTGGCCGTGGTCGACCACGGCTCCTTCTCCGGCGCGGCCCGCGCGCTGCGCCGGGTGCCCTCCGCCGTGAGCATGGGCATCGCCAACATCGAGGCCGAACTCGGCTACCCCCTGTTCGACCGGTCGCGCCGCGAGGCGGTGCCCACGCCGCGGGCCCTGGCCCTGGTGCCCCACGCACGGGCCGTCGCCAGCAGGCTGCGGCTGTTGCAGGTCCACGCCGTGGAGCTGTCGCGGGACCTGGAGAGCACGCTCACCGTCGCCGTGGCCGCCGGTGTTCCGGACCGGGACCTGTTGGACGCCCTGGCCCGGGTCGGCGGTCGCTACCCCCTGCTACGGGTGAACCTGCTCCGGGCGCCCCAGGACGCGGTCCGGGAGATGCTGCACCGGGAGCGGGCCGACCTGGCGCTGCTGGCCGCGGCCCCGGACGTGGACCGGGAGGAGGTCTTCACCAACGTGACCGACGAGGTCTTCGTGGCGGTGGTCTCGGCCACCGCGGACACCCCCGGCCTGCCCGCCGACCTGCGGCGCCTGGAGGACCTCGGCGCCAGCCGCCAGATCGTGGTCGCCGGTCCCGACGACGCGGTCGCCGATCGTCGGCTCCTGGTCTCCGACGCTCGGTGGCACGTGGACTCGGTGGAGGCCGCGCTGGGGCTTGTGGAACGCGGCGCGGGATGGGCCAACCTGCCCCTGGGGGAGGTGCGGGAGGCGGTCGCGGCCGGGAGGGTGAGGGTGTTGGAGTTCGTCAACCTCAAGAACGGGCTGGCGATGCCGGTACACCTGATGTGGCTGCGCAGGAGGCCGCTGCGCCGGGCCGCGGGGGAGGTCGTCGCGCTGATGAGCCGCGACCACCGCTGACCGGTAGGAGCGGGGTCCGGTACCGGGAACGGGGACCGCCTCCAACGCGTGGTCGGGGCGCTTCGCCGAGCGCCCGGGAGGCGAGGGTGGTTCCGACGCCGACGGGCCGTGACCGCGACGAACCGGGCTTCCCCGCCGATCCCCGCCGAGCTTCCGGCATCCGCGGGCGGGAGGCCCCGTCAGCGGCGGCCGGTGAGGGAACCCTCCTCGGTCCCGTCGCCCTCGGCGGAGGCGATGACGTCGTCGAGCAGCTCCCGGGAACGCCGCAGGTCGGCGATCATCCGGTCGATGCGCTCGCGCTCGGTCCTCAGCTCGCGGACCAGGTGGGCGTCGGCCGTGGCGGCGGGTCCGCCGTCGGCGTCGCGCATGCACGGCAGCAGTGTCACGATCTTGGCGCTGCACAGCCCCGCCGCGTACAGCTCCTGGATGCGCACCACCCGGTCCACCGCGGCCTCGGCGTACTCGCGGTGCCCGCCCGGGGTGCGCTCGGAGGCCAGCAGGCCCTGCTGCTCGTAGTAGCGCAGCGAACGCGGGCTCACCCCGCTGCGCCGGGCCAGCTCACCGATGCGCATGACGCACCTCACGTTCCTCGCGCTTGAATCTGACATTGGTGTCAACTCCTACGGTATCCGCATGAACGCCAAGGAAACAGAGTCTCCGCTTCTCAGCCCCGCGCGCCTCGCCGACACCGACCTGCCCAACCGGCTCGTGATCGCCCCCATGACCCGCAACCGGGCCGAGCCCTCGGGCACCCCGAGCGAGCTCATGGCTGAGTACTACGCCCAGCGGGCCTCGGCCGGTCTGATCATCGCCGAGGCCTCCACGCCCAGCAGGGTCGGGCGCACCTACCCCGACATCGCCGCCCTGTACCGCCCCGAGCACACCGAGGGCTGGCGGCGGGTCAACCGCCGCGTGGCCGAGGCGGGCGGGCGCATGTTCGCCCAGATCCAGCACGGCGGCCGCGTCGGCCACCCCGACACCAGCGGCCTGACCCTGCTGGCGCCCTCACCGATCGCCCTGCCCGGGACCATCCACACCCCCGGCGGGCGCCAGCCCGCCGTGACACCCCGGCAGATGGACCGGGACGACATCGCCGCCACCGTCGCCGACTTCGCCTCCGCCGCCCGCCGGGCCGTGGAGGCCGGGTTCCTGGGCGTGGAGGTGCACGCCGCCAACGGCTACCTCCTCCACCAGTTCCTGACCCCCGGCACCAACCGGCGCCGGGACGCCTACGGCGGCACCCCCGAGAACCGGATGCGCTTCGTCCTGGAGGTGGTCCAAGCCGTCGTCGCCGAGATCGGGCCCGACCGCGTCGGCGTGCGCGTCTCCCCGGGCAACACCGCCAACGGCATCGCCGAGACCGACGAGGACATCGCCGCCCTCTACCCGGAACTGACCACCCGCCTGGACGCGTTGGGGCCCGTGTACCTGCACGTGGCCTTCGCCGACCCCGACAGTTCCGTGTGGAAACGGATCCGCTCAGGCTGGTCGCGCACCCTGATCGGCAACCCGGTGCTGCCCGAGGGGGCGATCCCCGCCGACGGCGGTCGGGACGCCGCCGAGCGCATGCTCCGGGCCGGGGCCGACCTGGTCGCCCTGGGCAGGCCCTTCCTGGCCAACCCCGACCTGGTCGAGCGCATCCGCACCGGGGCGCCGGTCAACCCGGTGCGCGACAGGTACCTGATGTACGTGGGCGGGGCCACCGGCTACACCGACTACCCGGCACTGGGCGGCTGATCCCGTTCCGGCCGTCCCTGCGCCCGGCCGGCCCCGTGCCCAGTCGCCCGACCGCACGGCTCCTGCGGTGTCCCACCCACCGTGAGCACGCCGGAACAGGGTTCCTAGACTGCCCTGGCCGGATGTGGGCGGGACGCGGACGGGGTGGAGGATCGGTGGGCGGGCGACTCAGGGACGTACTCGGCTGGAGCGGCATCGCGGTGCTCGCCGGTGCCCTGGTCCTCACCGTGCCCAGGACCGTGGGTTTCTCCGGGCAGGAGGTGGCCGACGGGCAGGGTCTGTCGCTCCCGGTGTGGGCGGCTCTGGTCCTCGCTTTCGGGGTGGGCGCGCTCTCGCTCGCCTCCTCCGTGTACGCCTCCGCCGACCCTCCCGAAAAGCCGGGTGTCACGGCCGTGCTGACACGCGCCGCGGTCGTCCTCGCCGGACTGGTCCTGGTATGGGCGGCCTTCCCCACCCGGCACCTGGTTCCGGCCGTCCGCAACGACGGCTACCGGATGTTCCCCGACGAGGTGACTGCGCTGTGGATCGGAGTCTGCCTCGTCGTCCTGGGCCTGGTGCTGCTCCTGGCGTTCTCAGGCTCCGTCCTGCCGTTGCGCAGCTGGAAGCGCCTGCTCACCGGCCTTATAGCGGGTGCCCTGGCGGTGGTCTTGGTCTGGGCGCTGACCCCCGCTCTGACCCGGGTCCTCACGGCCGACCACACCGTGGCCGAGGCGGCCGGTGAACCCGCACCAGTGCCGGACACGGTGAGCCGGGTGGGGTGGAGTTGGCAGCCCGAGCATCCCGTGCTGGGCGTGGAACGCGGGCCGCGCGGACCGGTCGTGCGCTACGCCGACGGTTTCACGGCCCTGGACGGGGTCACCGGCGAGGAGCTGTGGACCTACCGGCTGCCCTACGCGCGGCAGGTGCGGACCGGGGTGTTCGCGGGGCAGGAGCGGTACGCCTACCTGCTGCACGTGGCCGAGGCCCAGCCCGAGCCCGAGACCCGGACGATGGTCGTGCTGGACGCCGGAACAGGCGAGGTGGTCCGCGACGCGCCCATGCCCGAGTTGGTCCGGGAGGGTGAGGAGGACTCGCTGAACGTCCTCCACCTCACCCCTGACGTGCGTGTCGCCCTCGTTCCCGGGCAGGGCGGTCCCGTGGTGGTCGCCCACGCCACGGACTCCACCGAACGCCTCTGGGAGTTCCCGCTGCGGGACGAACCCGAGGGGCGCATGTGCCAATGGGTCGGCAACGGCGGGATCCGCGGATACGGTGACCGGGTGTTGGTGGCCCGTCTGTGCCTGGACCGGCCGGACGTGGTGGAGGAGTACCTCAGCGCCACCCTCGCGGACATGGACGTGCCCGAGGACGCGGTGGAGAGCGTGATCGCACTCGACACCGCCACTGGAGAGCAGGTGTGGCGCCACGACTGGGCCCCGCAGGACCTGCTCATCGCCGGTCCGCCCGGCGTGAGCGGGCCCCGGGAGGGGAGCGCGGGAGAACCCGTGGCCGTGACCCGCAGCGGAGTGTTCGCCCTGGCGGGCGGTGCCCCCGTCCAAGCCCGCCCCCGAACCCCGGAAGGGGCCGACGACCGCCTGCTGGCGATCGACACCGAGGGCGCCGTGGTGGTGCGCGACCTGGAGGACGACGCACCCGCTCTGCTCCTGCGTACCGACGCCGACGGCGAGGTCGTCGAGCGCACACGGGTCGACCGGGACCTGGACCTGTGGTGGGACATGGGACGGGCGCAGGTGCTGGGTGCGGCGCTGGCCGTGCCCCACATCGATGACGACGACGCCGGACACCAGGTCAGAGCTCTGTCCGTCCGGCCTCTGGAGGTCGGGGAGACACCCGAGGACGCGTGGACGCGCGTCGGCTTCGACGGTGAGCGCGTGCCGGAACCCACCGAGTCCTGGCAGAGCGAGGTCGAACACCGCCTCCTGGCCGTCCCCGGCGCGGTGGTGTCCTACCTGGCCGACCCGAACGAGCCCGGGTTCGACCCCGCGCCCCTGCACGGTCTGGTGCCCTGACCTCCCACGCTTTCCGTGCGCGGGCGGACCCGGCTGCATGGCCGGGAACGGGTCCAACCGGCGGTGCCTTCCCTCGCCGCATGGTCGGGTCACGGGCTCCGTCGGTGCATGACATCCGTCATGCCGGTCCCGTGCGGAGTGCGCGGAAAACCCGTGACCGGTGACACTAAGTCACAGCTCCGCTCCGGCCTAGGTTCGGAGCATGAACCCCAAGGACGACCGTCACCCCGCCTGGTCGGCCCCGCCGTCAGCCGACTCCTTCCCCACGGCTCCGGACTCGGGGGCGGCGCACACGCCCGCGCACGCACCGGCCGGTCCGACCGGGCCCCGCCCGCGCCGCCGGGGCCCGCGGTCCGTTCCGCAGAGGGTGGAGTACCACCGCGCGCTCGCCGGGGACAAACGCCGCATCGGACGCGGCGTCCTCGCGATCGTGCTGCTGGTGGTCGGGATGTTCGCCTTCAGCATCGTCTTCTCCCAGGCCGCCGCCCTCCTCGACGCGCGGATGGGCCGTACCAACCCGGCGGCGGGCGGTACCGACTACACGCCGCTCTACCACGGCGCGACCATGTTCTCGCTCGCCCTGCTCATCCCGTGGAGCATGCTCCTCCAACGGTGGCTCTACGGAGTCGAGGGGGCCTCGTTGCACTCGGTTCTCTCGCGCTTCCGGTTCGACGTGCTCGGCCGGGCGCTGCTGTTCATCGGACCCTTCTGGCTGCTCGCCGTCACCGCCCTGAACGTCTCGGCACCCGCCGAGTGGGCCCACTGGCCGGTCACCGAGCTGGTGGTCATGCTCGTCCTCACCCTCCTGCTGGTCCCCCTCCAGACGGCGGGCGAGGAGTACGGCCTGCGCGGGCTGGTCTTCCGGATCGCCGGGAGCTGGAGCAGGGGGCCGCGGGCCGGGCTGGTCGTCGGCGTCCTCGTCTCCAGCCTGGTGTTCACGACCATTCACGGTGCGGGGGATGCGTGGATCAACCTCTGGTACTTCACGCTCGCCGTCAGCCTGGCCGTCATCACCTGGCGCACCGGCGGGATCGAGATCGCGGTCGTCATCCACGCGTTGCTCAACACGCTCACCTTCCTCTTCGCCATCGCCCTGCACACCGACATCGGCGCGTCCATCGCGGACCGGTCGGCGGGCGCGGGGTCGCCCGTCCTGCTCGTGCCCACCGTCACCGTCGCCGTGATCGCGCTCGTGGTGTGCCTGCGCACGCGCCGGACGGGACCGGCGCTGACCCCCGAGCCCGCCCGGGCGCAGCCGTAGGCGACTGGGCGCCGCGCGGGGTCGGCGCCCGGACCCAGCGGCCCGCGTTCCCCGCGTCTACCGGCCGGTGCTCCCGGGCCGTCGCCTCGGCAGGGGCCACCGCTGGGCCGCCCCCTCCGGAACGGGCTCCGCGCCGACCGGGTCCGGGGCATCGCCCGGTTGCGGCCACGGCTTCGTCCGCGTGCCCAGCCAGTGCGCGGCACCGGCCGGGCCGGAGTAGGTCAGGGCCGCGCGGATCGCCTCCAGGGAGCCGCCGGTACGGCCGGAGCCGGAGGAGGCCGGGGTCGTGTGTCGCCGCTGGTCATCGTTCATGGGGACCATCGTCCGACCGGTATCCGTTATCGCATGGAATCGTCCGCCCGGGTCCAGCCGGACGCGCGGTCCGGGTGGGTCCCAACCGTGAGGTGAGGAGTGGCCGGTCAGTCCCCGAGGAGGCGTTCGACGAGGAACCGCCAGCCGTCGATCAGGGGGTTGGGCGCGTCCGGCTCCGGAGGGGCGGCGACCTCGTCCGTCGACATGTACAGGACCAGGGGGCCCTCCAGCGCGGCGGTCAGCTGCACGGAGAGGCCGTACAGCCGGTCCGCGGGCAGACCGGCCAGGCCCAAGAGCATGCGGATGTGGGGCTGGGTCATACCGACCGCGCCCGCCGGTACCGGCAGGGAACGGTCCACGGCGGCACGGGCGATCGCGTGGTGCTCCAGCAGGAAGGGGATGCGGGCGCACCCGTAGGCGACCAGGCGCTCGGCGGGGTCGGCGCCCGGTCCCAGCGGCGGCGGTCCGGACAGCACCTGTTCCTGGAAGCGGCGCTCGGCGTCTTCGAGCAGGGCCACGAAGATGCCCGCGCGACTGCCGAAGCGGCGGAAGACGGTGCCCTTGCCCAGCCCCGCGCGCTCGGCGAGGCCGTCCATGGTCACCTGCCGTGTTCCGTGTTCGGCGATCATCGCGCGGGCTGTTTCCAGCAGGCGTTCGCGGTTGCGCGCGGCGTCCGCGCGTTCGCCGCGCTCCTTCCCGAAGGGCACCAGGGGCGAAGTCACACGGACAATCTACCCCGGGAACACTAAGCGGGGTAAAGTCCGTTTATAGTTGTGCGAGGGTCACCCGGACAGCTGGACCGTCCGGCCGTGTGGCCGTGCTCCGCATACCGCGAACCCGAACACCCTTGGGGGAAGAGCCCGATGAACCTGTTCCGTCTGGACGCCAGCATCCTGCCCACCGTCTCCTGCAGCGCCGAGATCGCCGACCGGGTCGAGGCCGAATGGACCGCCGCCCACCCGCAGGGCACCGTCAACCGCCGCCACCTGGGCACCGACCCGCTGCCCGCCGACGCCTGGGCCCTGGCCACCATCGGCTCCGGCACGGACGAGGCCGACCGCACCCCCGAGCAGGTCCGTGCCCTGGCCCTGGCGGCCGAACTGGCCGCCGAACTCCAGGAGGCCGACGCGGTGGTCCTGGCCGTGCCGCTGTACAACTTCGGCGTCTCCCAGCACTTCAAGGCCTGGGCCGACCTGGTCATCGCGGGCGCGGGCGCCACCAACCCGCTGCTGAAGGACACCCCCACCGTGCTGGCCACCACCCTGGGCGGCGGCTACGGCCCCGGCACCCCCCGCGAGGGCTGGGACCACTCCACCCCCTACCTGGAGCGCGTCGTCGGCGACATCTGGCAGGCCGACCTGACCGTCATCAAGCGCGAACTCACCCTGGCCGCGACCACGCCGGGCATGGAGTCCCTCAAGGACCTCGCCCAGCAGGAGCACGACCGGGCCCTGGCCAGCGCCGACGAGGCCGGCCGGGCGCTCGCCGCGCGCTGACGGCCCCGCCCGGCCGCCGCCGACGGCCCGAACACCGAGCCCGCCCGGGGCCGCTGACCACGTGATCCGTGTTCTCGGCGGCCCCGGGCGGCGCTCGTACGAGTTTCTGGGGCCCGGGGACTCCCGCCCGGCGCCCGTCCGGGCTCCTCGGGCGAGGGCTCTCCTACCCGGCGTTCGTCCGGGTTCCTGGGGCCAGGGGGACTTCCCCGGTGCTTGTCCGGGTCCCCGAGGCGCGGGGACTCCCGTCCGGCGCCGGTCGGTGTCAGCTCTCGGCCAGGACCTGCGCGAGCGCGTGGGAGACCTGCCTGACCATCCCCGGGTTGGTCTCCCGGTAGTAGTCCAGGGCGGCGACCGCCTGGCAGAGCGTCCAGCCCCGCCCGCGCAGGTAGGCGCCCTCGTCTGTACCGAGCGCGGACAGGAACAGCGCGCGGCTGCGGCCGGTGAAGACGTTCCACGCCGGTTGCAGGTCGCAGGCCGGGTCGCCGACGTTGAGCCCGCCCCAGTCGATGACCGCGGACAGCCGTCCCGCGTCGACCAGGAGGTTGCCGGGGAGCAGGTCGCCGTGCACCCACGCGTCGCGGTCCCACGTCGGCGCCGCGAGCGACTCCTCCCAGGAACGGGTGAGGGCGGCGCCGTCCACCCGGTCGTCGAGCCCGTGGATCGCGCGGCGGACCTGCTCGTCGTTCTCCGCCAGCGCGCAACCCCGCGCGCCCCTGGCCCGGGGCGGCGCGTCCGCGGTGTCGACGCGGCGCATCGCGGCGACGAAGCCCGCGAGGTCGGCGGCGGCCCGCTCGTGATCGTCGATAGTGCCGTTGGCGTTGTCGCCGGGCAGCCACTCGTAGACGGACCACACGAAGGGGTAACCCTCGGCGGGCTGACCCAGCCCCACCTGCACGGGCAGGGCCAGCGGCAGGTGGGGCGCCAGCCGGGGCAGCCAGGCCGCCTCGCGCTCGGCCTGCCCGGAGGCCCAGCCGATCCGCGGCATCCGGACGCACAGCCGTTCGCCGAGCCGGTAGACGTCGTGGTCGGTGCCGTAGGAGGGGACCAGCGTCAGCGGCAGGTCCGCCCACTGGGGAAAGCGGGAACGCAGGAGACGCCGCACGAGGTCCGGACTCGTCCAGACCTCGTCGGCGTGCATCCTGGTTCGGTTCATCCGGTCATGTTCGCAGAGGAGCGCGGAGGCGCCCAGGGATTTTCCGGACGGTGCGCTCCCCCCGCCGGGGGAGAACCCCCGGCGCTGAGCCCGGGCAACCGCCCCCGGAGCTAACCCCGGGCGCTGTCGGAGCGGCGCAGTCCCAGGCGGCCGCGGGTGCAGACCGCGAGGAGCACCGCGAGCAGGGCGACCATGGCGACCTCGGGCGCGCTCGCCGGGTCGCCCACGGCCACGGCCTTGACGCCCGAGACGACGTTGATCGCGGCGTGGGTGACGATCGCGGCGACCACGCCGCCGCGGGCGGAGTTGAAGACGTGGCCGAGGACCACCGTGAACCCGACGCAGAGCAGGGCGTAGGCCGGGAAGTACATCTGCGACTGGAGCGTGCCGGGCATGGCGAACAGGGGAGCGTGCCACATCGCCCAGACCGCGCCGAGCAGGACGTTCGCCGCCAGCGGGGAGAGCACGCCCTGGAGGCGGGGCAGCGCGAAGCCCCTCCACCCCAGTTCCTCGTTGCCGCCGCCGACCAGCGCGATGACCAGGAACTGGACGGGCAGGGTCGGCAGCGCCGCCAACAGCTGGGCCTCGTCCAGGGTCGACTGGCCCAGGTACACCTGGAGCGCCGCGGAGCCCGCGAGGGCCAGGACCATCAGCACGGTGATGACGTAGGGCATGACGCCGCCCCTGCGCCGGAGCGAGTGCCGTCGGAAGAGCGCGCCCACGCCTTTGCGGCCCTGCGTGGCCGCGGTGACGACGGCCGCGGCCACCATCGGCCCGAAGCTGCCGACGATCACGGCGGGCATGGGGTCGGCGCCGCCGAGCAGGCGGGTGCCGAGCCACCAGGCGGTCCAGGAGAAGGCGAAGGCGATCACGAGGAAGGCGGTGAGGCCGCGGGGGTCGGTGACCGTCGTGCGGGACTGGTCGGGGGCCTCGGCGTGGAACTCGGAGGGGGCGGAGGTCTGGGGGCTCGTGAGGGAGCTGTCGGTAGCCATGCCGAGAAACATACACTGTTGGATAGAAACCTACAACGTAGGGTTCCCAGTATGCTGTTGGACATGGCAACTTCAGGATCCGACCAGCAGTTCGACAGCGTCTTCCACCGCCCGCAGCGCCGACGCCGGTCCCAGCCCGCCCTCAGCCGCGAACGCATCGTCGCCGCGACCATCGACCTGCTCGACCGCGAGGGGGCGTCCGCGCTGACCATGCGCAAGGTCGCCGCCGAACTCGGGGTGCACGCCACCAGCCTGTACTGGTACGTGGAACGCCGGGAGGACCTGGTGGACCTGGCCGTGGACGAGATCCTGGCCGGGGCCGCCTCCGTGCCGCCGTCCCCGAACGCCCCCTGGGATGAGGCGCTCAAGGAGACCGCCCTGCGGTTCTACGCGGCCCTGACCGCGCACACCTGGGCCGCTGAGTTCGCGGGCTCCCGGCCGCTGATCGGCCCGAACGCCGTCGCCCTGTCGAGGCGCATCATCGAGGCGCTGGGGGAGTACGGCGGGGACGGGGAGGCGCAGGCGGTCGCCATCCGGGCGGTGTCGAACCAGATCCTCGGCGCGGCCACCTCCGCCGTCGCCATGAGCGCGATGAAGTCCGACCGTGAACAGGAGCACGAGGAGGCCGTCGCCGCCGCGGTGTCGGAGGCGGACGCCCTGGCCGTGGAGAACACCTACTTCGACCAGACGCTGGACCTGATCCTGGCGGGCATCAGGGCGCGGCGCGGATCCTAGCGCGGTGGCCGCGAACGGTCGCCGGGCCGGTCACGCGGCCCGGGACCGGGAACGTCTCCCACGTGCCGTCCGCTCCGTACCCGGGCGCGTCCCCGACGCCGCGCGGCCGGGGCGTCCGGACACCGGTCGTTCGTGTCGGGCCGCCGCGGACACGCGTGCGGCTTCCGCCCCTGCCCCTCCCGCCGCACGGGCTATGATTCGGCTCCGGGCCGCCGGAACCCTTGGAGAAGACACATGAGTGACGTGGGCATCGGCACCGGCAGAGTGGTCGTGAACAGGGCGATGTCACTGGACGGCTTCATCGCCGGGCCCGGCCACGCGATGGACTGGGTCTCCGAGTACCTGACCGCGGACGCGGTCCCGGAGGTCATGGCGGCCACGGGCGCCATGCTCGTCGGCCGGGGAACCTACGAGGTCGCCAAACGCATGGCCGACCAGGGTACCGCCTACGACGGGGGAGCGCAGTTCGTCCTCACCCACGAACCTCCCGAAGAGCCGGACCCCGCTGTCACCTTCCTCACCTGCGGACTCGAAGAAGCCGTCGCCACGGCACGCGGCGCCGCGGGTGACAGGAACCTGGAGATCCTCGGCGCCGACGTGGCCGCCCAGTGCCTGCGGCTCGGGCTCGTCGACGAGATCCTGGTGTACGTCCTGCCGGTGCTGCTCGGCGACGGCGTCCGCTTCTCGCCCCCGGGCCTCGGCAGGATCGACCTGGAGCCCTTCGGTAACACCCAGTCGGGCGCCGTCACGACGCTGCGCTTCCGCGTGCGGAAGTAGGCGCTGCCCTCCTCCAGCCGGGCCCGGTTCCGGGTTCGGGTTCCCGTGCGCGCCCCGCACGGTGGTGACCGAACGGCCCCGCGCTCGTCACTGAGGAGGGGTGCGTTTCCCGGCAGTGGCGCGGGGCGGTGCGTGCGGGGTTGCATCTTCCGTAGCGGCATGTGGTCTGGTGGACCCACGTCCCGCTCCCCTGAGGAAAGCCACCCTGCTCATGCACCTGTCCTTCACACCGCCCCGCCAGGTCAAGATCGGTGACGCGGCGGCCTTCGTCGGCAGCACGCCACGGGCGATCCGCCACTACCACGAGATCGGCCTGCTCCCCGAGCCCGAGCGGGGCGTCGACGGCCGCCGCCGCTACGGGTACGAGGACATGATCCGCCTGCTGTGGATCCGCAGGATGGCCGACGCCGGGATCGCCCTGGACGACATCCGCGACTCCTTCACCACCGGTACGGCTACCGCCGACGCCGACGCCGACGCCGTCGGCGCAGACGGTATCGCGGGCATCCTGGAGCGGCTGGAGGAGAGCCTGGCCGATCAGGAGGCGGAACTGCGGCGGCAGCGGACCGCCGTGCGGCGGATGCGCACCGAAGGCAGCCGGATGGGCCTGCTCTCCGACTTCGTCACCGAACGCCTCAAGAGCCTGCCCGAGGGCTCCCTGCACCAGGCGGACCTGGATGATCTGCTGGTCACCGAGCGGGTCTTCGGCCCGCTCGGCGCGGCCGTCCGGGCCGGCCGTTTCATCGCCCTGGCCACGCATCCCGCTCTGCGGGAGGAGTCCGACCGCCTCAATGACGCCGAGGAGGCACTCGACGACAGCGTCGCCGTCGATGATCCACGGGTGGCTCGGGTGGCCGCCGAACGGCACGCCTTCGAAAGCACCCTGCACGCCGTCATCGAGGAGTCGGGCCTGGGGGAGGAGGACGACGCCCTTTTCGACGCCTGGGACGCTCTGCACCCTGTTCCCGCCGATGACGAGGCCGGTCCCGGCTCCGGCAAGCGGGAACCAGGCTCCATGAGCGCGTTCGAAGCCTTCGGCAAGATGCCCTACGACTTCTCCCCGGCCCGGCAGCGCTGTATGGAACTGGCCGAGGAACTGTCCGTCCGGGACTCACCCGCCACCTGAGACACGGCCCGGACGCCGTCCGGGGCGGGGAGGGCCCGCGCCCGGGCCCGGGATGGGACCCCATTACCGGTTCTGGACCGCCCGCCGGGATCGGGGGAACGCGGCCCGCCCGGCCCGGCGGCGGCGTCGCGGACGCCGTGCGATCCGCCGGGCCGGGCGGGCCCACCGGCCGTCGGGCCGCTAGGCGCGGATGTTGACGTCCACGCAGGCGTAGAAGGCGTTACCGGTGTCGGCGACGTTCCACCTGGCCAGCAGCGTGTGCCGTCCGCTGTACCCCGACAGGTCCACGGTGTGACTGAACGACCACGGCGGACGGGCGCCGTGGTCGTTGAACACGGCCACCCGGTGGTTGCCGATGAAGTACTCCCAGGTGGAGGTCGAGTGCGCGGCCGTGATGGTCCACTCGAACGTCTGGACGCGGCCGACGTCGGTCACCCGCCAGCCCCGGCTGTTGTCGTTCAGCTCGGCGAAGCGGCCGACGCCGCCGTTGCACTGCATGAGCCCCTTGGGGCCCTCGACGCTCTGCGGCTCCCACTGGATGCCGCCGCACTGGACGATGCCCGCGGCGCATTGGGCCTGGCGGCTCATCGGGTTGGAGATGTAGCCGTGGGCGTTGGCCGTGCCAGCGGGCATGAGGCCGAGGAAGAGGGTGGTGGCGGCGGCCAGCACCGCCGCGGTGCGGAAACGGTGCCGGTTGCGGGGGCGGGGGGTGTCGGACTTGCGGTTCAGCATGTGCGGGTCCTTCGGTCATGGATCGCGCCCCGGCGCGCAGTGCCGGGACGGTAGCGGGAATCCGTCGGGGGAGGCCCGGGCCGGTACCTGCCCGGGGCGAAGGCGAGCGCTCGCGACTGCGGAGGGAGGGCCGCGGGCGTCGTGTCCCTGGGGACGCGGCGCCCGGATTCCCTCTGGAACAGGGGTTTCCCGCTCGGGGAGGCCGGTAAGCGGGCCGTGACGAGGAGTCGGGTCTCCCGGCCGTGGCCGGGTGCGGGGGCCGACCGGACCGGCCGCAGGACCGGTCGGGGCCGCTCGCCGGGCGGTACGGGAGGGGTCACCGGACACGTGCGGACGGGAGCTGGAAGGATCCGGCCCCGCCGCGAGTGTGGTCCGCACCGGCCGGAGGTGGACCAATCCCGGCGCGGAGGGGAGGCGGTATTAGACCTCACCCGGAGGCCACTGTTTCCTTCCCTCTTCTTCCTTTTCCCTTCCCGGAACCGAGTCCTCCCACGGTTTTCGGAACCGCGTTCGGCCCGGGCCCCGGGCCCGCCCACCGCCTCCGGCCTGCGCCCCGACCGCCGCCGACGCCCCCGGTCAGCCGTCCGCCCGCCGCCGCGCCCGCGCACACCGCCGCGCCACGCCGCCGTTCATGGGGTGCCCGACCCCAGGCGGGCGATCCGTGAAGATGGCGCGGTGGATTATCCGAAACCGGTAACCCGGTGATCCGCCTCCCGCCGGCGCCGTCCCCCGGGAGCCGCTTCCGGTACCGCACGAGCGAGAGGTGAAACGGTGGCCACCGACGGAGGGCAGCACCGTCCGGACCGCGAACCGGAACCGGGAAGCGAGCCGGAGCCGGGGACCTCACAGGAGACCCCCGAGGAGGCGGAGCACGGCCCGAGCCGCCTCAAACCGGTCGTGTTCTACGGCTCGTCCGTGCTGATCGTCGCGCTCTCGGTCTGGGCGATCGCCGCGCCCGCGCACGCCGGGAACACCATCGGCGCCGTCGTGACGTGGATCTCCGAGGTGTTCGGCTGGTACTACTTCCTCGCCACCACCCTCTACCTCGGGTTCGTGGTGGTCATCGCGCTCTCCCGCTACGGCAGGGTCAAGCTCGGTCCCCAGCACTCCAAGCCGGACTACGGGGTGTTCGCGTGGGCGGCCATGCTGTTCGCGGCGGGCATCGGCATCGACCTGCTGTTCTTCTCCGTCTCCGGGCCGGTCAGCCACTACCTGGCGCCGCCCGAGGGCGACGCGCAGACCATCGAGGCGGCCCGCCAGGCCGTGGTGTGGACGCTCTTCCACTACGGCGTGACCGGGTGGGCGATGTACGCGCTGATGGGCATGGCCCTGGGCTACTTCTCCTTCCGCTACCACCTGCCCCTGGCCATCCGCTCGGCCCTGTACCCGCTGATCGGCAGGCGCATCCACGGCCCGGTCGGCGACGCGGTCGACCTGGCGGCCGTCATCGGCACGATCTTCGGCATCTCCGTGTCGCTCGGCATCGGCGTCGTGCAGCTCAACTACGGGCTCAACTTCCTCTTCGGTATCCCCGAGGGCGTCGCGGCCCAGCTCGGCCTGATCATCATCGCCGTGCTCGTGGCCACGATGTCTGCGGTGGCGGGCGTGGACCGGGGCATCCGGCGGCTGTCCGAGATCAACGTCGTGCTCGCCGTCGTCCTGATGCTGTACGTGCTGGTCTTCGAGGACCCCCTCTACCTGCTCAACGCCCTCGTCCTCAACATCGGCGACTACCTCAGCCGCTTCCCCTCCATGACGCTGAACACCTTCGCCTACGACCCGCCGACCGACTGGCTCAACGCCTGGACGCTGTTCTTCTGGGCCTGGTGGATCGCCTGGGCCCCGTTCGTGGGGATGTTCCTGGCCCGCATCTCGCGCGGCCGCACCATCCGGCAGTTCGTTGCGGCGACGCTGGTGGTCCCGCTCCTGTTTACGCTGACCTTCCTGTCCTTCTTCGGCAACAGCGCGCTCAGCGTCGTGCGCGGGGGCGGAGCCGCGTTCGGCGAGGCCGCCATGAACCAGCCCGAACAGGGCTTCTACACGCTGCTCGCGCAGTACCCGGGCGTCCTGTTCAGCGCAGGGCTGGCCACAGTCGTCGGACTGCTCTTCTACGTCACCTCCGCCGACTCCGGCGCACTGGTGATGGGCAACCTCAGCTCCCACCTGCCGACGCCGCTCACCGACGCCTCCCCGTGGCTGCGCGTCTTCTGGGCGGCGGCGACCGGCCTGCTCACCCTCGCCATGCTCCTGGTCGGCGGGGTGGACACGCTGACCAGCGCGACCATCATCATGGGCCTGCCGTTCTCGTTCGTGATGTTCGTGATCATGTGGGGCCTGTTCAAGGCGCTGCGGGTCGAGAAGTTCCGCAAGGACGCCTTCCGGACCACCCTGTCCTCGTCGCTGTCGGACCGGACCGCGGCCGACCGGCGGGGGCCCGAACGCAACTGGCGGCAGCGGGTCAGGCGGGCGGTGAGCTTCCCCGGCAGGCGGGCGGCCGACCGGTTCGTCCGCGACGTGTGCCGCCCGGCGTTCCGGGAGGTCGCCGAGGAGCTGCGCGAACAGGGCGCGCAGGCGTCGGTGAGCGAGGGGGCGGACGAGGCCGTCGGCATCGCCTACCTGGAGCTGCGGGCGCCGATGGGCGAGGAGGAGGAGTTCAGCTACCGGGTGTGGCCGATGGAGGTGCCCACCCCCGCGTTCGCCATGCGCTCGCTCGCCGAGCACGACACCTACGTGCGCTTCGAGGTCTACCTCACCGAGGGCAGCCAGGGCTACGACGTGATGGGCTACACCAAGGAGCAGCTCATCGGCAACATCCTCGACGAGTACGAGCGGCACCTGGAGTTCCTGCGGCTGCACCGGGAGGCGACCTCGGGCTCCGCGCTTCCCGACCACGGGCCGGGCACCGCCGACGTCCAGGACACCGAGGAGCGCTGAGAGCGTTCACCAGCGGGCACCGGATCCGGTCCGGCCGGAAGCGTCGCCGGTGTGACACAGCTGGTGTGACACAGCCGGTGTGACGCGAGGGTTTCGACCTGCGGTGATCCTGTGCCTGTAGCGAGCCCGGGCGGTCGGACCCCGCCACAGGCGCGGGACCGCGACGGACGGGGCGGGCCGCACGGCTGGGAGCGGTGTCCGGGAGGCGTCCGAGGGACATCCGAAATGTCGGGCCGCGCGCGTAGCCTCTTCGCGGATCCGCGGGCGGCGCCCCCGGCCGCCCTCCCCGAACCCCCTCACCGTAGGAGCTTCCATGCACGAGCACCCGACCGTCCGCGTCTTCCGTACCGAGAGGCAGCGGGCCGAGACGGGGGAGTGGTCGTCCGACCACCGGCTGGTGGTCGGTTTCGAACCCGGCGGGGCCGTACCGCTGGCCCAGCTCGGCTGGCGCGACCTCGACGGAGCGGAGGCGGTAGCCGGGTTCGACCCCGGCATGACCACGTTCACCGGCACGCGGACCACCGCGGACGGCGCGTCCCACGCCTGGCGGGGACGGCTGGTGGAGCGGCTCACCGACCGCCCCGTCCACAGGTTCGCCGTCGAGGGCGCGGACGGGGAGGAGGAGCTGCGGCTGCTCATCGAGGACGGCGGCTCCCCGGCCGCACGGATCACCTGGGCCGACCGCGAGGGCGGCGGCGGTGCGGTCGCCCTGCGCACCATCGACCTGGCGGAGGCCGGGAGCGGGCAGGAGGCCACCGGCGGGGTGCGCGAGGTGCGGGCGGGCAACGAGCACGCGCGTGCGGGCGAGGTCGCCGCCAACCTCCTCGACGACACCTCCTCCAAGTGGCTGAGCTGGCGCGACGCCGACTGGCTGGAGTTCACCATGGCCGAGCCCGTCAGCGTCCGGCACTACGTCCTGGTCTCGGCCAACGACTTCGCCGACCGCGACCCCCGGAACTGGACGCTCAAGGGTTCGGCGGACGGCCGGACCTGGGTCGTGCTCGACACCCGCTCCGACGAGTTCTTCCCCGGCCGCCACCACGCCCGCGACTTCCACGTCACCGACCCGGCGGCGGACACCCCCTACCGGCACCTGCGGCTGGAGATCACCGGCAACTGCGGCGGCTCCGAGATCCAGCTCAACCGGGTGCGCTTCTTCTCCGAGGGGCGCACCTACGAGGCGTTCGACGGACACCGCTACACGGCGGGCGGCACGCCCTCCCCGTACGGGGGGATCGTGCGCGACCTGTCGGCCCGCGTCCCGGCCACCGCCGAGCAGTGGCGGGACTACCTGTCCGGGTACAGCGCGGACATGCTGCGGGTCCTGACCGAGGACGAACTCCCCGGGACCACCGCGCGGCAGCGCGCCGCCTCCTGGCTGGGCTGCGACGGCGCATCCGAGGAGCGGATCGCGGAGCTGGAGGAGCGGCTCGGCAGGCGGCTGCCGCCCGGATACCGCGCCTTCCTGGAGGCCTCCGACGGCTGGGGGCCCGCGAGCACGTTCGTGTACGGCCTGCGCTCCACCGCCACCGTCGGCTGGGCGGCCGACCTGGAGGACGAGTGCGGTGCGGACGAGTCCCTCACGACGGGGGAGGACGGGCCCGTCGGACCGCTGCTGCTGGTCTCGGCCGAAGGGGACGCCCAGGACTGGGTGCTGGACGCGGGCGATGTCTCCCCCGACGGTGAGTGGGCCGCCTACACCTGGTCGAGCTGGTACCCCGGCCCGGGGGATCGCCACCGCTCCTTCGCCGACCTCGTGGCCGCCGAACGCGCCTCGTTCGAGGAGCTGCTCGGTGCGGAGGGGCGCCCGGTACATCCGGAGGGAGCGCTCGAACTCCTGGCCCGGGGCCGCCGCGCCGCGCTGGAGGGCCGGGTGGAGGAGGCGCTGAACGCCCTGCGCCGGGCCAAGGAGAAGGGGTCGGGCGCCGCCGCCTACCTCGAAGTCGTCCTCGCGGCCTTCCTCGACATGCGGGGGACGCACCACAGGCTGCGCGGCCTGCTGCACCGCCCCCACGTGGTCGCCGAGGTCGGCACCGGGCGCATCGAGGCCGAGGCGGTGCCGCTCTACCTGCGCAGCGCCGACCTGGACACCCCCGGCGGCGCGGCCTACGCCGAACGCGCCCTGGCCGGGGCCGTGCCCGGCCTCGACCTTCCCTCCGGCGAGGCCGAACGGCGGGAGTGGCTGGCCTCCCGCCGGCTGCCGGAGCCGCCCGCCTTCGAGCGCGCCCTCGACACGGCCCGCGAGTTGGCCGCCAGAGGCGCCACCGACGAGGCCTGGGCCGCCATCGAGGGGGCCCTGCCCGGGTGGTACCCCCTGGAGCCGAACCGGATCGCCCCGGTGGTCCTGCTCACCGACCCCGCGCTCCGCGGGGTGGTCACCCCGGCCCGCGCCCGGGAGGCGGCGTTCACCCCGCGCGGCCTCCCGGCCGCCGCCGGGGAGGCCGCGCCCCGGACCCAGAGCGCGGACGGACCCGCCGCGTCCGGGGGCTCCGGCCGGGCCCCGGCCCGCAGCGACGCGCGCTGACCGACCCGTGCCCGCCCGCGCCGTCCCGGGACAGGGGGAGCGGCGCGGGCGGGCACGGATCAGCCCTGTTCCAGCTCGCGCAGGTACTCGGCGAACTTCTCCAGGCCGTCGATGTTGCGCGGACCGGAGATGCCCTCGTTGTAGTCCAGGACGAAGAAGTTCTCCTCGACCACCGCCGGGACCTCCGACATCGCGGGGAAGGAGCTGAGGAAGTCGATCTTCTCCTGCGCGGGCTGGTCGCCGTAGTCGAGGATGATGATGACCTCCGGCTCGGCCTCCACCACCGCCTCCCAGCCGACCTGGGTCCAGCGCTCGTCGAGGTCGGCGAAGATGTTCTCCCCGCCCGCGTGGCTGATGATGTCGTTGGGCGGGACCTGGCTGCCCGCGGTGAAGGGCTGGTCGGTGCCCGAGTCGTAGAGGAACACGGGGACCGGGTCGCCGGCGGGGGCCTGCTCCTCCACGGCGGCCACCCGCGCCCGGTAGTCGGTGACGAGCTCCTCGGCGCGGTCCTCGACCCCGAAGATCCGGCCCAGCCGCTCCAGGTCGGTGTACAGGCCCTCGAAGGGGGTGGCCTCCTCGGGGTGCCCCGGGTAGTTGAAGCAGGACTCGGTGTGCATGAAGCTCTGGATGCCGAGCCCGTCCAGGATCTCGGGGGTGATGCCCCGCTCCTCGCTGAACCCGGAGTTCCACCCGGCGACGACGAGGTCGGCCCCGGCGTCCACGACGAGCTCCCGGTTGAGCAGGTCGTCGCTGAGGAACTCCACCTGGGCGTACTCCTCGGCCCAGGGCGACTCCTCCACCGGCGGGTTGGCGGGGGGCATCACATACCCGTGCACGTGGTCGGTGAGCCCGAGGGCGAACAGCTTGTCGGCGCTCCCGGCCTCGTAGGCGACGGCCCGCTGCGGGGTGGTGTACTCCACCTCCTCGCCGCAGCGCTGCACGGTGACAGTGCCCGCGGCCGAGGCCTCCTGCCCTTCCTCGACCTGGGCTCCGCACCCGGCGACCAGGACCGCCACGGCGGTCAGGGGGAGCAGCGAGCGGTGGGACGCGCGGGTCCCGAGGGGTGTCCGGTGTGTCACTGGAGGCCTTTCTCGACGGCGGGGAGCAGCCGGTACAGCAGCTGGGGGTCCCCGGTCAGGGGATGGGGGACGACGGAGGCCTCGATACCGAAGACCTCCAGGAGCAGGGCGGGGGTCAGGACCTGGTCGGGAGCGCCCGCGGCCACCAGACGGCCCTCCTGGAGCACGCCGATCCGGTCGCAGGCCGCCGCGGCCAGGTTGAGGTCGTGCAGGACCACCAGGACGGTCAGCCCCGAGTCCCGCAGCAGGGACAGCAGCGCGATCTGGTGGCGGATGTCCAGGTGGTTGGTGGGCTCGTCCAGGACCAGCACGCTGGGCTCCTGGACCAGGGCGCGGGCCACCAGCACCCGCTGGCGCTCGCCCCCGGACAGCTCCATGACGCCCCGGTGGGCCAGGTGGGCCACCTCCAGGCGCTCCATGGCCCGGCGGCACAGCTCGCGCTCGCGCGCGTCGAGCGGCTGGTTGCCGCGCAGGTGCGGGGCGCGCCCCAGGGCGACGACCTCCTCCACTGTGAAGTCGAGGTCGCTGCCGCTCTCCTGGGTCAGGGCGGCCACCCGCTGCGCGTTCTGGCGCAGGCTCAGGGAGGACAGGTCCTCGTCCCCGACCCACACCGTTCCGCCGCTGGGGCGCAGCGCCCGGTAGACGCAGCGCAGGGCCGTGGACTTGCCCGAGCCGTTGGGGCCCACCAGCCCCACGACCTGACCTTCGGGCACGTCCAGGGAGAGGTCCTGCACGATTTTGGTGCCGCCGAGTTCGACGGACAGCCCGTCCAGGCGCAGGTCCATCATCGTCCTCCGAACAGGTAGCCGCGGCGGCGCATGAGGCCGAGGAAGACCGGTACGCCGATCAGGGCGGTGATGACGCCCAGGGGGAGTTCGCGCGGAGCCACCACCACGCGGGAGAAGAGGTCCACCCAGACCATGAGGACCGCGCCCAGCAGCGGGGCGACGGTGAGCACGCGCCGGTGGTCGGCGCCCACCGCGATCCGCACGATGTGCGGGATGACCAGGCCGACGAAGCCGATCGCGCCGCTGACGGCGACCATGGCCCCGGTCATGACCGCGGTCACCGCGAACAGGACCTTGCGCTGCCGCGCCGCGTCCACGCCCAGGCTCGCCGAGGTCTCGTCGCCCAGGGCCAGCACGTCGAGCGGGCGCGCGAGACCGCGCAGCACGAGGATGCCCAGCACCACCACGACGGCCACCACGGGCAGGGAGCTCCAGGTGGCCGCGCCGAAGCTCCCCATGGTCCAGAAGAGCACGGTGGCGGTGGCCTCGCTGCTCGGCGCCAGGTAGACGATCACGCTCATCACGGCCTGGAAGCCGAAGGAGAGCGCCACCCCGGTGAGCACCAGGCGCAGGGGGGTGACCCCCGTGGGGGAGCGGGCGACGAGGTGGACGAGCAGCGTCGCGCCCAGCGCGCCCAGGAAGGCCCCGGCGGAGACCGCGTGGATGCCGAGCGCGGACAGCGCACCCAGCACGCTGACCAGCACCGCGCCGACGGAGGCGCCGGAGGAGACGCCCAGGATGTAGGGGTCGGCGAGGGCGTTGCGGACCATGGCCTGGACGGCCACGCCCACGACCCCCAGACCGGCGCCGACGACGGCGGCGAGCAGGACCCGGGGGGTGCGGATCTGCCAGATGATCTGGTAGCGGACCACCTCGTCGGCCTGGATCACGCCTCCGCTCAGGGCCGCCCACAGGTAGCGCACCGTCTCGGCCGGCGGGACCACCGCCGAGCCCAGGCCGATGGCCAGCACCGCGGAGACCGCAAGGAAGACGCCGAGGACGACCGCGGCGGTGGCCGTGCCCGCCCGTGTGGCCAGCCATCTGACTCCGGCCGGGCCGGTCCGCCCCGGCGCAACGCTCTCGGACGCCGTGCCGTCGGACGCCGTGCCGTCGGATGCCGCGCCGTCGGGCGCCGGGCGCGTACCGCCGGGCGGGAGGGACACGTGCCGCACCTGGTTTCTCCTCCCGCTGGGTCAGCAAAAACGATAATGGTTTTCATATTAGGGCAAAGTCCGTTCCGTCGGAACGGCCGGAGGCGGATGTGTGCACAACGCGGCCCCTTTGTCCGAAAGCAGTTTGAGCGTGCGCGCGGGACCGACCGTCGGGACGGGTGCGCGCGGCGGACTCCTCTGTGGAGCCGTGGGATCCCGGAGTGGGCGGAGGCCGTCCCGCCGCTGGTGCGCCGGTGGATGGGGTGTGCGCGGTGGTCGCCTCCTGTGGGGCGGTGGTCCTCTCCGGCGGGCTGGGCCGTCCCGCCGCCGGATTCCGGTCGGAGCGGGCGGTGATGACCCCCGATACGGATTCGGTCGATAGCGCCTGACCAGAAGGCCGTGGACGGCAGAGCCGATTCCGGTGCTCCGATGTGCCGGACTCTCCCGTAACGCCCCGGTGCGCTCCGCGGTCCGCGGCGGGACGGGTCGCCCGGGGGTTATTTGCGCGCACCCTTCGGAAACGATCAGCGACGTTCCGTAGTCATATCCGAAGGAGGCTCTCGTGCGCGCCACCGTGGGCATCACCGCCGCCGTCCTGTCCGCCGCCGTGCTGGCGCCCGTCACCGCACTGGCGCCCGCCGCCGCGCACGCCGCCGAGGCGGTCCCGCTCGCCGTCGCCGTCGCCGGTCTGCCCGTTACCGACGAGAACCGGCAGGGATATGACCGCTCCCTGTTCCCGCACTGGGCCGACACCGACCGCGACGGCTGCAACACCCGTGCCGAGGTCCTGATCGAGGAGGCTGTCGTCATGCCCGAGGTCGGTGAGCGGTGCCGCCTGAGCGGCGGACAGTGGGAGTCCTACTACGACGGGCGCGCGCACACCGAGGCCCGCGCCCTGGACATCGACCACATGGTGCCCCTGGCCGAGGCCTGGGACTCGGGTGCCTCGGAGTGGACCACCGACCGCCGCCGCGACTACGCCAACGACATGGGCGAACCGGTCGCGCTGGTGGCGGTCACCGCGGCGCAGAACCGCTCCAAGGCCGACAAGGACCCCGCGCAGTGGCTGCCCGCCTCGGCGGAGGCGCACTGCCGCTACGTCACCGAGTGGACCACGGTCAAGGTCCGCTGGGCCCTGACGGTGGACCCGGCCGAGCACGAGGCGCTCGTCGCCCTCGCCGCGGAGTGCCCCGACGCGGTGGTCGAGACCGAGGCGGCCTGACCCGCCCGGGGCGGACGGTTCCACACGGGGCGGGGGCGGCCCGCGCGGGGTCCGGCGGAGCGAAGCCCGTACCGGGGACGCGCCCGGGAGACGGAAGCTGGCTGGCCAGGTGGCGCCCGGAAGCGCGTTCATCGCCGGGGGGGTTGGCTCAGCGTGATACACACGCTACCGAACGTGAAAAGGAAAGCTGCGTTCTCTACATCCCTCAGACCATGTGGAGGAAACACCGCATGACCCTGCCCTGTCACGACCCCGCGGCGGCCGCGCGAGCGGCCTCCGCCCCGGACCCGAGCCGGGCCCGCGACCTCCCCGGGGAGGCGCAGTGAGACGCGAGGCAGTCGTCACCGGCATCGGCGTGGTGGCACCCGGAGCGATCGGCGCGGCCGCGTTCTGGGAGATGCTCACCGCGGGACGCACGGCCACCCGCCACGTCACCCTGTTCGACGCGTCCGACTTCCGCTCACGTATCGCCGCCGAGGTCGACTTCGACCCCACCGCGCACGGACTGGACGAGCGCCAGGCCGAACGCATGGACAGGTACGTGCAGTTCGCCGCCGTCGCCACCGCCGAGGCGCTGGCCGACAGCGCCCCGCCCCTGTCCGAGGTCTCGCCCTGGCGCGTGGGCGTGAGCATGGGGACGGCGGTCGGCGGCACCACCCGCCTGGAGAGGGACTACGTCGAGATGAGCCGGGGCGGCGCCGACTGGGTCGTCGACCCCGAGGCCGCCTCGCCCCACCTGTACCGGGCGGTGACGCCCAGCGCCCTGTCCGGGGAGATCGCCGAACTGGTCGGCGCGCGCGGACCGGTGCGCACGGTCTCCACCGGCTGCACGTCCGGCCTGGACGCCGTCGGCTACGCCGCCCAGGCCATCGAGGACGACCTCGCCGACGTGGTCGTCGCGGGAGCGGCCGAGTCGCCGATCTCGCCCATCGCCATGGCCTGCTTCGACGCCATCAGGGCGACCTCGGACAGCAACGACGACCCCGCCCGGGCCTCCCGGCCCTTCGACCGCGAGCGCAACGGCTTCGTCATGGGCGAGGGCGCGGCCGTCCTCATCCTGGAGGAGGCCTCCATCGCCCGCCGCCGGGGCGCTCGCATCCGCTGCCGGGTGGCGGGCTTCGCCAACCACGGCAACGCCTTCCACATGACCGGCCTGCGCCGCGAGGGGCAGGAGATGGCGCGGGCCATCACCACCGCCCTGGACCAGGCGCGGCGCCCCGTCACCGACGTGGACTACGTCAACGCCCACGGATCGGGCACCGTGCAGAACGACCGCCACGAGACCGACGCCGTCAAGCGCTCCCTGGGAGAGCACGCGCGACGGGTGACCATGTCCTCCATCAAGTCGATGGTGGGGCACTCGCTGGGCGCGATCGGCTCCATCGAACTGGCCGCCTGCGTGCTGGCCATGGACACCGGCGTCGTGCCGCCGACGGCCAACCTGAGCACGCCCGACCCCGAGTGCGACCTGGACTACGTGCCGGTGACCGCCCGCGAGCGGCGCACCGACGTCGTGCTCTCCGTGGGCAGCGGCTTCGGCGGCTTCCAGTCCGCGGTCGTCCTGGACCGGGGCAGCGAGGTGCGCGTATGAGCACGGTCATCACCGGACTCGGCACGGTCTCGCCCGCCGGGGTGGGCGTCCCGGAGTACTGGGAGGCGGTCCGGGAGGGGCGCTCGCTCCTCGCACCGATCCCCGACTTCGACACCGACGGCTTCCACGTGCGCGTGGGCGGGAAGATCCCCGGCTTCGACCCGCACGACCACCTCGACGGCCGCTACGTCGTCCAGACCGACGCCTTCAGCTGGTTCGCGATGGTCGCGGCCGACGAGGCCCTGCGCGACTCGGGGCTGGACCCCGCCGCCGACCCCTACGCGGTCGGCGTGCTGATCTGCAGCTGCACGGGCGGCGTCGAGTTCGGCCAGCGCGAGATCGAAGCCCTGTGGAGCAAGGGGCCCGACCACGTCGGCCCCTACCAGTCCATCGCCTGGTTCTACGCGGCGAGCACCGGACAGATCTCCATCAGCAACGGCCTCAAGGGCATGTGCGGGGTGCTGGTCACCGACGAGCCGGGCATGCTCGACGCCCTGGGCCAGAGCGAACGGGCTCTGCGGCGCGGGACCTCCGCGATGCTGGTCGGCGGCAGCGAGGCCCCGATCGGCTCCCCGTTCGCGCTGGCCTGCCACGCGGGCGCCGAGGTACTCAGCCGAGGCGACGACCCCCGCACGGCCTACCTCCCCTTCACCGAGGGGGCGGCCGGCCACGTCCCGGCCGAGGGCGCGGCCGTCGCCGTGGTGGAGGACGGGGCCGCCGCGCGGGCGCGCGGCGCCAGGATCCGGGCCGAGGTCGCGGGGCACGCGAGCACCTTCGGCGGGGTCGGATCATTCGACCCGGGCGGAGCCGGACTCCTGCACGCGGCGCGGGAGGCGATGCGCCGGGCCGCCGTCGCCCCCGAGGACGTGGACGTGGTCTTCGCCGACGCGGTGGGCACGCCCAAGGCCGACGCCGACGAGGCCGCCGTGCTGCGCGAGCTGTTCCCCGGCGGGGTGGCCGTCACCGCGCCCAAGACCGGCTTCGGACGCGCCTACGCCGGGGCGGGCGCGCTGGACGTGGCCGCCGCGGTCCTGAGCCTGGAACACCAGGTCGTGCCGCCCACACCCAACGTCCCCGACGCGCCCAGCGGACTGGACCTGGTCGTTCGGGTGCCGCGCGCCGCGCGCCTGCGCACCGCGCTGGTCCTGTCGCGCGGCCTGGGCGGCGGCAACTCCGCCGTCGTCCTGACCCGCCCCGATCCGGCCTGACCCGACCCGGCCTGACCCGACCCAGGCCGACGAACAGACCCGCACCCGGCACGCGGACCGACACACGACGCGGCACGCGCGCCGGAACCCGAACCGACACACGAGATTCCTGAGGAGACCCATGTCCGACAGACACATCGAGATGGAGGAGCTGGTGGAACTCATGTCCGCCTGCGCCGGTGTCCGGACCGACGCCGCCACCGCCTCCACGAGCACCTTCGACGAACTGGGGATCGACTCCCTGGGCGTCATGGGCATCGTCGCCGAGATCGAGCGCCGTGTCGGCCGCAAGCTCGGAGCGGACGCCGAGGCGGCGCCCTCCCCGGACTCGCTGGCCACCCTCGTCAACGGGGGCGTCGCCGCCCCCGCGAAAGGAATGTGATCCCGTGCCCGGAAGCATCGAGCACAGCGTCGTCATCGACGCGCCCTACGACTTCGTCTGGGAACTGACCAACGACGTCGCCTCCTGGCCCCAGATCTTCACCTGGCACTCCTCGGTGGAGGTCTTGGAGCAGGACGGCGACACCACGCGCTTCCGCGTCACCAAGAACCCCGACAAGCAGGGGCGCGTGTGGAGCTGGGTGTCCGAGCGCACCGTGGACCGCGAGGCCGGGGAGGCGTGGTCCCACCGCGTCCAGACCGAGGGCTTCGAGTACGTGCGGATCCACTGGAACTACGAGCAGGTGCCGGAGGGCGTGCGGCTGACCTGGAGCTACCAGTTCGCCATGAGGCCCGACGCGCCCTTCGACGACGAGCAGATGACCGTCAAGTACAACCAGAACGTCCCGACCGAGATGGAGCACATCAAGAAGAACGTCGAGGCGGCGGCGCGGGCCCGGATGGAGGAGGTCGCCACCTGAGCGGCGCCCGCTGACCGGTGCCCGCCGGGACCGCGGCCGTCCCCGTGCTCCGCGCGCGGGGGCGGCCGCAGCCGCCTTTACCCGATAGGGGTAGGAGGTAAGCCGGGGGCGGCCGGGGACCTCCGGAGGGCGGCCCTACCCTGGTGGAGTCGGTCCGGACGGGATTCCGGACCCCGGACGGAACCCACCGTGCGCGGCGGAGGAAGAGGGGAGGAGACGCTGGTGACGAGCACGTACGCTCTTGTCCCGCGGCTCCTTCCTCGTGGCGCGGCGCCCACGGTGGGAGCCGTGGGCAGGGCCGCGCGCGGGCGCTCCGCGCACCCCGGCCTGGCCTGGGTGCGGATGCTGCTCCTGGTGTCCGTGCTGCTCGGTGTGGCGGGAATGCACACCCTGGGGCACGCGTCCACGGACGCGGAGCACGCCTCTCCCGTCTCCACCGCCTCGGTCGTCGCGCACGCCGATCCCGCTCCGGAGGCGCACGCCGCCCCTGCGGCCCACGCCGCGTCCGCGGCCGGTGCGCACGCCGAGCCCGCTCCGGAGGCGCACGCCGTCGCGGGCGGGTACTCCGTCCCGAACACGCATGACGCCGCGGGCGGGTACTCCGACCCGGACGCGCACGCCTCCCCCGTCACCGACCCGACGACGATGTGCCTGGCGGTGGCCGCCCTGGTGGCCGCCCTCGTCGGGCTGGCCGCCGTGGTCTTCCTCCCCTGGCCGGGGCCGCTGCCGAGGCCGCCGTCCTCGCCGCTCCGGCGGGCGTTGCGCGTCGCGCCGCCCGAACCCCCGTGTCTGGCGAAGTTGCAGGTGCTGAGGGTGTAGATGCCCCTCCCGGGTGGTGCGGTGGCCCCACGCGCCCCGACACCCGGTCCCGAGCCCTGTTCACCTCGCCGTGGCGCGCCGCGCCATGCGCGAAGAAGCCATGAAGAAGGACCGACGATGACCACGCAGTTCCGTACCCGCGCGTTCCCGGCGGCTCCGGCGGCACTGGCCGCCGCCCTGTTCCTCGCCTCCTGCGGCGCCGGGGAGGCCCCCGACCCCGCGCCCGGGTCCGCCGAGCAGCCGACGGCCGAGCAGTCGGCGGCCGAGTTCAACGACGCCGACGTCGTGTTCGCCCGGATGATGATCCCCCACCACGAGCAGGCCGTGGAGATGTCCCGGCTCGCCGAGGACCGGGCGGGGGAGGAGGTCGCGGCCCTCGCGGCCGAGATCGAGGCCGCCCAGGGGCCCGAGATCGAACAGCTCCGGGGGATGCTGGACGCCTGGGGGGTCGAGCCCGAGGGCGACGGGGAGCACCACGGCATGTCCGGGATGATGACCGAGGAGCAGATGGCGGAGCTGGAGCGGGCCGAGGGGGAGGCCTTCGACACGCTGTTCCTGGAGCTGATGATCGCCCACCACCGGGGCGCGGTCCAGATGGCCGAGGACCAGCTGGAGAACGGCGTCGACCCCGAGGCCGGTGAGCTGGCCCGGGAGGTCGTCGACGCCCAGGAGGCCGAGATCGAGGAGATGGAGGCGATGCTCGGCCGAGGCGGCGGCTCCGGGGAGGACGGCGCCGGACAGGACGCCGAGGGGGACCACGGCGGTCACTGACCTGTCCCGACCCGCGGCGGGCGCCGGGACCACCCGGCGCCCGCACCGGCCCTTCCCCGGGTTTGCCCCGCCACCCGCCGGTTAGGGGGAGTGCGGACCAGGGCCGGGGGCGCCCGCCCCCGGCACCGCACGACGCCGAGGGGGAACGCCATGAGCGTGGCGAGCCAGATGCTGGAGACCTATCCCAAGGACCTGGGCGGGGTGGACCGCGAGAGGCTGCGGGCCTGCATCGAGGCGTGCTTCGAGTGCGCCCAGGCCTGTACCGCCTGCGCGGACGCCTGTCTGAGCGAGGACGGGGTCGCCGACCTCGTCAAGTGCGTCCGCACCGACCTCGACTGCGCCGACCAGTGCGAGACCACCGGCCGGGTGCTCTCGCGTCACACCGGTTACGACGCCAACCTGACCCGCGCGGTCCTGGAGGCCTGCGCGCAGGCCTGCAAGACGTGCGCCGACGAGTGCGAACGGCACGCCTCCATGCACGACCACTGCCGGGTGTGCGCCGAGGCGTGCCGACGGTGTGAGCGGGCGTGCCGCGAGCTGATCGACACGCTCTGAACCCTGCCCGGAAGGCGGTTCCGGTCCGTCCGGGCGGCGGGCCGGGCCGTCCCTGGGGCGCGCGTCGCGGCCTTCGGGCCGGGCGCGCCGCCGGGACCGTCGCGGCCCCGAGCGCTCACCGGCCGCCCCGGGCCCGGTACTGCTCGACGAGTTCCTCGTGGTCGCCCGGATCGGCCTCGACCAGGCAGGCGGTGCGGTCCAGCTCCGCCCCGATCCGCGCCGCGATCTCCTCGGCCCGGTCCCGGGTGGCGTGGAGGCCCGCGACGACCGTGTGGCCGGTTCCCACGGGGTCGTCCTCCTCCTCTTCCGTACGCGCGCCCAGGCTCCAGGGCACCTCGCACGGGCCCGCGTGCGACGGGTCGGGACACAGGAGCCGCGCCACCGGCTCCTGGAGCGCGAGCACCTCGTCGAGGCTGTCGTATCCGGGCACGAGGACCTCGAAGACGCGCGGTCCGTCCGCCATGTGCCACCCCCCTGTGGTCGAGCCCCCGACGGTACGCGCCGCGACCCCGCGCCGCACGCGGATTTGCGGCACGGGCGCCGGAACCGCCCGGTTCAGGCCTCCGCGACCTCCGGCAGGACGGAGCCGAGCAGCTCGACCGCGCGGCGGGGGTCGGAGAACCCCTGTCCGTACACGTAGGCGACCGAGAACCCGGTCGCGGCCAGCTCCAGCAGCTGCCGGACCAGCGCGTCCCGAGTGGTGTCGGGGGTGACGAAGAAGATCGTGGTCCTCTCGATCCGGTCGTAGTCGCGCCCCAGGTCCTCGCAGTGCCGACGGAGCACGTCGAGCTTGTGCGCCGCGTCGGGGCCGCCGAAGATGTTGCACGCGTCCGCGTACTGGGCGACCAGGCGCAGCGTCTTGCGCTCCCCGCTGCCGCCGATCATCAGGTACGGGTGCGGGGTGGAGATGTTCTGCGGCGAGTTGAGGGTGCGCTCCAGCGTGTGGTGCCTGCCCCGGTAGGGGCCCTCGTCCCCGCCCCACATCTGGAGGCAGATCTGGACCGTCTCCTCCAGGCGCTCGAACCGCTCCTTCGTGGACGGGAACGGGATGCCCAGGCCGTGCGCCTCGTCGGCGTACCAGGCGGCCCCGATGCCCAGCCCGGCGCGCCCGCCGGACAGCGTGTCCAGGGTGCTGATCTGCTTGGCCAGCACACCCGGCTCGCGGTACACGGCTCCTGTGACCAGGGTGTGCAGGAGGACCCGGTCGGTGTGCGCGGCCAGGAAGCCCAGAGCGGTGTACGCCTCCAGCATGGCGTTCTCCTGTGGGCCGATGTCCCCGCCCATCTGCCAGAAGTGGTCCATCACCGTCAGCCGCGAGACGCCCGCGGCCTCGGCGGCGCGGGCGGTGTCGGCGAGCGTGGGGCCGATGGCGGGCGTTCCGCCGTCCCAGGTGAAGTCGGCGACGTGCATACCGAGTTCCATGTGTCCTCCTCGACGCGTGCCCGGAGGGTCCCGGACGGGGCCCAGTCTGCTGCCTGTGCCGCGTGCGTGCCAGGGCGCGACACGGCCCGGCACTGCTTCTCCGCCCCGGGGAGTGACCGGGTGCGGCGCGCCCTAGGATGGCCCGCATGCCTCCTCTCCAACGCACTGGAACGCTCCGGTGAAGGTCTCCTCGGTCGTCTCCTTCGTCGCCTTCGTGGCCGTGTTCGTCCTCTCGCGCCAGGCCTCGCGCCGCTTCCTGGCCGAGACGGTCGAGTTCTCCGGCTTCGTGCTCGAAGCCGCCTCGTTCGCGGCATCGCTGGCCCTGGCCGGGCTGGCCTCCGGCGCGGTCCTGTACACGGCTCGCCTCTTCCAGCGGGACTGACTCCCGGTCGGCGCAGGGAAGGGACATCACGCGCCGAGTGCCCGCGGATAACGGGAAAGTCCCAGTACACGGCGGTGACGGCCGTACGGGAGGGGCGGAACCTAGACTTTCCACGTGGCAGCGGAGAGGGCGCACGGGGACGTGCGCGGTGCGGCGGACGGCACCCGCGACGTGCACCGGGACGCACGCGGCGCGGCCGGGAACGCGCGCGGTGCGCACGGGGCCCTCCTCCACGCGCCCGATGATCGCCCCGGAGACCGACCCGGAGACCGAAACCCCACCGCCGCCCCGTCCGACGCCCGCACCCGACGGGAACACCCGTGACCGGCCCCGACCGCGGACACCGCCGCGGCGCCGCACCGGAGACCCCGGCCGACCCGGACGGACCCCGGGGCCCGTCCGGTGTCCGCCTCACGCGGAGGCTGCGCCTGGACCCCATCGGCCCCGAACACGCCCGCGAGCTGTGGCGGCTGCACCGGGACCCCGGCGTCGCCCGCTGGTACGGCGGCAGGTGGACGCGGGGGGAGGCCTGGGAGAGCGCCCTGCACATGGAACGCGCCTGGGAGACCGACGGCGTCCACAAGTGGATCGCGCACGACCGGTGGACAGGCGAGCTGGTGGGGCGCGGCGGCCTGTCCCGCGCCGTGGTGGACTCCCTGTGGTGCCTGGAGGTCGGCTGGGCGATCCGCGAGTGCTTCTGGGGGCTCGGCTACGCCAGCGAGATCGGCCGCGCGGGGCTGGAGTTCGCCTTCCACGACCTCGGCGCGGACGAGGTGGTCTCCTTCACCGAGGTGCACAACCTCCGTTCCCGCGCGGTCATGGAACGGCTCGGGTTCGGCTACGCGCGCGAGATCCGCCACGGGGGAGAGCCCTTCGCGCTCTACCTCATCAGACGCCCCTGAGACGGAGCGGACCCGCGGGCCCGCGGGCTGCCGGTCAGCGCCGGGAGCGGTCGGCGAGGGTGGGACGGGTCACGCGGGGCACGGCGCGGTCGGGGTGGAGCGGGCCGGACATCCGGCGGTGCGGGGATTTCGGCCCGCACGGGGACGGTACGCCGCGCCGTAAAAACGTTGCCCGGGCCCGACCTGCGGCGTTAGCGTCCCTCCCATGAGAGCTTTGACTGAGCGGGACATCCGGACGTCGTTCGTGAACTGCTCGAAGGGGGAGGCACAGCGGCTCTCACTGCCGCGCGACCTGGACCGGCGCCCCTGGGAGGACCTGGACTTCCTCGGCTGGCGCGACCACACCGCGCACGAACGCGCCTACCTGGTCACCGAGCGCGGCGACCGGCTCGTCGGCGTGGCCTTCCGCCTGTCCAACGTCCGCGCCGGGCTGCGCCGGAGCATGTGCTCGGTGTGCCTGACCACCCACCCCGGGCGGGGCGTGGCCCTGCTGGCCGCGCCCAAGGCGAGGCGCGCCGGTAAGGACGGCAGCACGGTGGGCCTGTACATGTGCACCGACTTCGCCTGCTCGCTGTACATCCGCGGGAAGAAGGAGCCGGAGCAGGGAGGGCGCTTCGAGGAGTCCCTCACCGTGGACGAGCAGATCGCCCGCGCCTCGGCCAACCTGGGCGGCTTCCTGGACCGGCTGTCGGCCTGAACCGCGGGCGGGCCCAGGACACCACGGCGGCGGGCGTCACGCCCGCCGCCGTCCCGTGTGCCCGACGTGTGGCGGGCGCCGCCGGGCCCGCTCCCGGGGACCGGGGCGTCTCCGCTGTACCAGCGGCCCCGGCCGCCCCGTACGTTCCGACCGCTCCCGGGGTCCGACAGGCGTGCGGTCCCGCCCGGCCGGACGCCCAGGGCGTCCCGGTGGTCCGGTCAACTCCTCCGGCTCCCCGCAGCCCAGCGGGCCTCCCGGTGGCCCGTACGTTCCGGGCACCCCGACCGCCCCTTCCGGCGCCGCTCAGTCCACCGGGTGCCGGGGCTCCACCACCGTCTCCGGCCCGGGATAGACGAGCCGTTCCTCCCCGTCCGGGAACCGCACCACGTACGGCGGCCCGTCGTCGGCGCCGCGTACCTCCACGACCTCCCCGACGTGCTGACCCTCGGTGCTCACGACCCCGTGCGTACGCACGTAGTCGCCGATGGACGCCCGCATGACCTCTCCCCCCGTTCGACCGGTTGGCCGTCACCCACGGGACCTACCCGAAACGCCGGTCCGGCGAAACGGCCCCCGGCGAAACGGCTCCCGGCGGTGCCGGGTAGGCACAAGTGCGTACCCGGTCCCCGACGAACCACAGATGTGGGCCCGGGGCCCCTCTTCCTAGCGTGGTGCACCACGAGAGCGGAAGAGAGGGGAAACCGTGCTCACGGTGCGCGAACTGACCAAACGCTACGGGGGCAGGACAGCGGTGGACGGGCTCACCTTCACCGTCGAACCCGGTCGGGTGACGGGCTTCCTGGGGCCCAACGGCGCGGGGAAGTCCACGACCATGCGGATGATGCTGGGCCTGGCCCGGCCCACGTCGGGGGAGGCCCTGGTCAACGGCCGGGAGTACTGGCGGCTGGACCGGCCGACGCGGCAGGTCGGCGCCCTGCTGTCGCCTGACGCCGCTCACCCCGGGCGCAGCGCCCGCGCCCACCTGACCGCGAAGGCGGCGGGCGGCGGGATTCCGAGGAGCCGGGTGGACGAGGTGCTGGAGGAGGTCGGCCTGACCGGCGTCGCCCGCCAGCGGGTGCACGGGTACTCCCTGGGCATGCGCCAGCGGTTGGGCGTCGCGGACGCGCTGCTGGGGGACCCGGGGGTGCTGCTGTTCGACGAACCGGTGAACGGGCTCGACCTGGACGGCGTGCGGTGGATGCGCGACCTGACGCGGCGGCTCGCCGACGAGGGGCGCACCGTGTTCGTCTCCAGCCACCTGATGAGCGAGATGGAGATGGTCGCCGACCACCTGGTCGTGGTGGGCCGGGGGCGGCTGATCGCGGACGCGCCGATCTCCGATGTGATCGCGGCCTGGTCGCGCACGCACGTGCTGGTGCGCAGTCCGGACGCCGCGAGGCTGCGGGAGGGGTTGGAGCGGCTGGGGCCGTCGGTGCGGATCGAGGCGGTGGAGGACACCTGGGACGACAGGGGTGCCCGGGGAGTCAGGGAGGCGGGTGGCTCCTGTGACGGCGGTGGTGTCCGGGACGGCGGAGATCCAGGAAGCGCGAGAGGCGTCCGTGTCGGCGGGGAACCCGGAAGCGGAGGAGATGTCCGTGGTGGTGGGGAGGCCGGTGCCGAGCGATCAGCACGGGACGCCGGTGGCGGACGGGGCCAAGACGGTCGCCGGGACCGGGGTGACGGCCGGGACCGGAGCAGCGACCGAAGCACCGGTCTGAGGGTGTTCGGGCTCGGCGTGGCGGAGGTCGGCGACCACGCGCACGCCATGGGCGCGCGGGTCCACGGGCTCCGGCTGGAGGAGGCCTCGCTGGAGGAGGCCTACCTGGAACTGACCGGGGACGCCGTCGAGTACGGCGCCCGTTCCGGGCCAGCCGCCTCCGGCCGGGACGCTTCGGGGAACGCGGCGGGGGACACGGGGCCCGCCGCCGGGGACCCGGCGTCTTCCGAGAGCACCGCGGGACCGGCCGGGCCACTGCGCCGCCTGGGACGCAGGAGGTCCCGGTGAACCGGTGGCGGGAGGAAGGGGCGCGAGCCCGGGGCGGGAGCCGAAGCGGGCGGGACGACAGGGGTGAGGAGAGCATGACGGGTGTGTCGAGGGTGTTCGGTGCGACGGGTGCCACGGGTGTGAAGGAGGGTTCCGGAACCCCCGCGAGCGCCGGGGGAACGTGGCGGGCGGCGGGGACGGCGAAGGCGGCTGGTACGGGGGCCGACCGTGCCGGGGGCTGCCCCCGGACGGACCTGTTCCGGGAGGTCGCCGCCGAGTGGATCCGGCAGTCGTCCCTGCGGTCCACGTGGTGGGCGTTCGGCGCCGCGCTGGCGGGCATGGCAGTGTTCGCCGCGATCATGGGCTACACCGAGTGGACCCGGATCATGGAGAACCCGGACGAGGCGGACGGCGCCGCGTTCATGCGGCTCACCTCGCAGGGGCACTTCTACCTGGTGCAGATCGCCGTGCTGGTGATGGCCGCGCTGACCGCGACCGGGGAGTTCGGCAACCGCAGTGTCACCAGCACGCTGCTGTGGCGGCCCGCCCGGGGGACCGTGCTGGTCGCGCGCACGCTGGTGTCCGCCGCACTCGCCTTCGCGGCGGGCGCGCTCGCCACGGTGACGGCGGTCGCGGTGCTGAGCTTGTTCGTCGGCCGGTACGCCTCCGCTGACGCCGCCGAGACCCTGGCGACGTCGCTGAACGCGGGCGTGTGCATGGCGCTGTTCGCGGTGCTGTTCGTCGGGATAGGCACGGCGACGCGGAGCATGCCGGGCACGTTCATCGTGGGGTTCCTACTGCTCATGGGGCTGCCGATGGTCATGCAGCTCTCCCAGGTGCAGATGATCAGCGACTTCGCGGCGCTGATGCCGGGAACGGCCGGGATCGAGTTCTACGCGGGCGGTGACGTGGGCTTCTACACGGCTCCGCACGACGGGCCGGTGAACATCGCCGCGGTCGTGGGCTGGGCCCTGGCCGCGCAGATCGTCGCCCACACCGAGCTGCGCGTGCGCGACGTGTAAAGGACTGGAGGAGCCTGACGGGGCCCTACCGGTGGCCGGAGGCCCGGGACGCGCAAGGCGCGTTCCGGGCCTCCGCGGTGCCGGGTGCGGGCACCTCGCCCGAGCCCTCCCGGCGCCTGCCCGGGGACTAGTCCTCGCCGACGAACTCCATCGCGGGCAGGTCCGGCGAGGGGCCGTCCAGGATCGGGTCCCGCTCACCGCGCAGGTGGGCGTCGAAGAAGGCCGTGACGTAGGCGCGCTGCGCCCGGACAGACTCCTCGGGGTCGACGGTGCCGATCGCCCCCTCCACCAGGTCGGGCCAGGCGCGGTTGCCCGGCTGGAGGGCCTCATCGACGCCGGGCAGGACCCACTGGTGGTCGGTGTAGCTGAAGTGCTCGCCCTCGGCCATGTACAGCTCCAGGACGTCGACCGAGGAGGCCTCGACGAAGGTCCGGAACCCTGCGCTGTACCCGCTGTGGTGCGGTTCGAGCTCGACTCCGGCCCTTCCCGCGGTCAGGAGCGCGAAGGGGCGGTCGGCGCCCCGCAGGTTGGCCTCCGACCACACCTCGTCGCCGACGTGGTAGCCGATGGTGCCGTCCAGGTCCAGCCCCGCGTCGACGCGGTCGTCCTCCAGCATCACCTCGGCGGCGGTGAGCCCTCCGGCGGAGTGGCCGAACATGCCCACCGCGTCCAGGTCCAGCGCCCCGCCCAGACCCGCGGGGGGCTCCTGGCCGCCCGCGTCGGGGCTGTCGCCCTCCGCGAGCGCGGTCAGCCCGTCCAGGACCAGGCGGGTGTCCGCGCGCCGGACCGCGACGGCCTCCTTGAGGGCCTCGGTGCTGAAGGAGGGGGCGCTCGTGCGCAGTACCCGGCCGTCGGGCATGTCCACGGCGAGCGTCTCGTAGGGGTGGTCCATGGCGGCCACCACGTACCCGTGGGAGGCGAGTTCCTCCAGGTGCAGGGTGTTGAGGAACCGGGACTGCTCCATCCCCGGGGAGTAGAGGACCACGGGGAACGGGCCGGTGCCGGCGGCCGGGACGTCCCGGAGGGCGTTGACCCGGAAGGCGTCGAAGTCGACGCTGTCGCGGTGGAGCCCTCCCTGCTCCAGTTCGCTCTTCAGCACCCCGGAGACGGAGGGCGTGACGTAGGGCGCGGGTTCGCCGGTGCCCGTGCCGTCCCCGGCGGAGGCGTCGCCCTCCCCGTCCGCGCCGGGGCCTTCTCCGGCCGGGTACCAGACGCTGACCATGACGTCCCGTTCGGTGGCCTCCTCCACCCAGGGGTGGCCGCGGTCGGGGTCGACCAGGTGCAGTTCGGTCCGGCCGACGGCGTGCGGGCCGGTGGGTTCGGGCGGGGTGAGGACCACGCTCCCGGAGTCGGTGGCCGCGTTGAGGGCGGTGGGGATCGAGAACGCCGCGGCGAGGACGAGGGCGGCCGACCCGTAGGCGGTCGCGCGCCTGGCGCGGACGGAGTTGGTGGTGTTCATGCCAGCCATGCTCGGGGCCGGGGCGCCCGGCGCACATCGCCTGGACGGCAGCGGCCGGGTAGGCACAAAGGGGTAGGGCGGGCGGTGGGAGCGGCGCGTGGGGGCGTGGGGAACGGGGTGGGGGCACGCCGACGGAGAGGGCCCTGGGGACCCCCCGATTCCATCGAACCGCAGCGGCCACCCCCACCGCCAGCCCCGATTCCCGCCTGTGGAAAACCCCCGTGCCCGCGAGCCGGGCCTCGGGCCAGGGGCCTGCCGTCGCGGGGCGCGGGAACCGGGCCGGTGCCCTCAGACCAGTCCGGCCTCGTAGGCCACCACAGCGGCCTGCACCCGGTTGCGCACGTCGAGCCGGGTGAGGATCGACCCCACGTGCACCTTGACCGTGCCCGGGGCGATGGCCAGGCGGCGCGCGATCTCGTCGTTGGAGCACCCCTGGCCGACCAGCGCCAGCACCCCGCGTTCGCGTCCGGTGAGCCGCCCGACCCGTTCCCGCGCCGCCGACGCGCGGGACAGCCGCCCCCCGGAGGCGTCCAGTTCGTCGATCACCCGGCGCGCCACCTCCGGCGACAGGTACGCCCCGCCCTCCGCGACCGCGCGCAGCCCCTCCACCAACTGACGGGGATTCCCGCTCTTGAGCACGAACCCGCTGGCGCCCCCGGACAGGGCCCGCGCGATGTAGGCGTCCTCGGAGAACGTGGTGAGGATGACGACCGCCGTCCCCGGGTGCTCCCGGGCGATGACCTCCGTCGCGGCCAGGCCGTCCGTCCCGGGCATCTGCACGTCCAGCAGCGCGATGTCGGGACGGTGCTCGGCGACCAGGGCCACGGCGGCGTCGCCGTCCCCGGCCTCGCCCACCACCTCGATCCCCGGCGCCGCCGACAGGATCGCGCGCAGTCCGGCGCGCATCATGGCCTCGTCGTCCGCGAGGACGAGGCGAAGCGTCCCGGCACCGTCTGTCGCGTTCACGCCGACACCCTACTGCGCCGCCCGGTCAGTGCGCCGCCCGGTCAGTGCACCGCCCGGTCAGTGCGCCGTCCGGTCAGTCGGTCCGCTGTATCTCGTCCTTGGCGACCAGGACACCGCCCTCGAAGCACAGCCGGTACACCGGCGGCAGCCCGTTCTCGTACCGGGACAGGTAGAAGAGGCACTGGGCACCGGGCGGAGCGGACGGCTCGGAGGCCCGGGCCGACACCGAACCCTCGGGATAGGAGAACCGGGGGAGCACCTCCTCCACCCGCTCCCGGTCGTCCCCCACGGACAACCGCTCGTAACGCTCCGCGGGCAGCACGGTGTTGGTACCCACCCAGGACAGCAGGCCGAAACCGACCGCCACCAGCCCCAGGCCCAGCGCGGCCGGAACGGCCACGGCGGCCACCAGCCGACGCCGCGCGCGGGCGCGGGCCTCGCCGTGGGCGCGACGCGTCTCCGACTCCCCGGGCTCCTCCGCCCCGCCCTCGGCACCGGGGTCGGGCACGGTCGCCCGTACGGCGAACCCCGCGCCCTCCTCCCGGCCCGCCGCGAAGCTCCCGCCGAGCCCCTCCACCAGCGAACGCAGCCCGGCCAGGCCGGACCCGTCCCCGCTCCGCGCGGGCAGGACCGTCCGCACGGCCTCAGGCGGTCCGGTGTCGCTGACCGACACCCGGGTCCGGTCGGCCTCGCGGACCACCCGCACGGTCACCTCCGCCCCCGGCGCGTACTTGGCCGCGTTGGTCAGCGCCTCCTGGACCACCCGGTGCACGGCGCCGCCTCCCGGGGCGGACGGGTCCGGATCGGGGCCCTCCCGCAGCAGCCGGACCCGCATACCGGCGTCCGCGGCGCGCTGCACCAGGACCGTCGCCGACTCGCCCGCTACCGAATCGCCCGCGTCCGGTGCGCTCGCGTTCGGTGCGCCTGCGTTCAGCGCGCCTGTGCCGAACTCGCCCGCGTTCGGCTCGCCTGTGGTCGGCGTGCCCGCGTCGAAGCCGCCCGCGTTCAACCCGCCCGGACCCGGCCCGACGACGCCCGGTCCGGAAGCGGCTTCGTCGCGGCCGTCGCCACCGTCGTCGTCCTCGCGCAGTACCCCGATGATCTCCCGCAGCCGCAGGTTGGCCTCGTGCGCCGCCGTGCGTAGCTCACCGGCTGCCCGGCCCTGCTCGGAGTCCTCAGGAGCGGTCATCTCCAGGGCCGCCGCGCGCACCGCGATCAGCGCGAGGTCGTGGCCGAGGGAGTCGTGCATCCGGGTCGCGATCCGGGCGCGCTCCCGCAGGCGGGCCCGGTCGGCCTCGGCCGCGCGGGTCCGCTCCATGCGCTCGGCGATCTCCCAGCCGCCCCGCCACACCCGGCGGCGCAGGCGCTGGTAGCGGCCGAACAGCCACGGGGCGAGTGTGCTCAGCGCGATGACGAGGACGACGCCCAGCCAGTCCACGGAGTCGGACAGGAACGCGCGGACGTCCGCGCCGAACACCAGCCCCGCCGACAGGTGCAGGACGAGGGTGAACGAGCACGCCACGACCACCATCGCCACCACCGGGCGCACCCGTTCCGAGCGCAGGCCGGTGAGCAGCGCCAGCACAGCCACGGCCAGCCAGGGCGCGATCACGGTGGTCTCCACCACCAGGAACCCCGAGGCGGACGTCTGCAGGACCGCCCCGCTGAGCATGACGCCCAGGGAGACGAACGGCAGGGGACGGGACAGAGCCGCCGCGACGGCCAGGGCAGCCAGCAGAAGGCACGTTTCGAGGACCGGCGGCCGGTCGCGGACCCCGGAGAGCTCGATCACGATCAGCGCGCCCAGAAGAGCCCACAGCACGGCCTCGAAGGCCGGACGGGTCCACCCGCGCGGTTCTTTCCGGATCTCCCGCATGGCCACAGGCTAGCCAGCCCTCCCGTCAGCACTCCCGTCGAGCGGTGTCTCCGGAGTCGCGCCGAACCTTCCCGCCGCGCGGAGTGTCGGAGGTACATGCGACAAAGTCCTGATCACCCCCGACCCCAGGAGAGAGCCCGTGCCATCTGGATTCCACAGCCCCGGTCGCCCCGAGGACCTGCCGCGCCCCGAGGTGCTCTGGACACTCGGCGCGTTGAGGATCGCGCTGTCCACCGGCTTCGGCCCCGACTGGTCGGAGGGGCACCGGGTCGAGGACGACGGTGTCCTGCTCCTCCAGGACGGCGGCGGCAACTGGTGGCGGATGGCCCGTGTCGCGGGCGGCCGGTACCTGCTCATCGGCTGGGACCGGGCGGGGAGGACCGACAGCGCCTTCCGGCCTCCGGTCAATCCGTACGCGGACGCCCCGGAGTGGCTCCCCTGGGAGTGGATCTCCCGGCTGGAGAGCGAGGTCCCCATCGGCTTCGTGTACTGGTGGGAGTGCGGGGCGTGGGCGCGCTCGACCTACCACGACCAGGTGGACGAGGACGGCCTGGGGATGCGGCTGTCCGCCTTCGTCGGTCCGGAGGAGGCCACCCATGACCTCGTGGCCTTCGTCAACGAGGTGGTGTCGGTGACCGGGGGACCGCGTCCCGACGAGGGCGACGACCCCTTCGACGACATGGGGCAGCGGCTCTACACCCGGGTGGAGCACGCCGTCGAGGGGGGAGCGGTCGACTTCGGCTTCCTGGACCCGATGCCCTTCGACACCGCCGCGGCCACCAGCGTCCTCCGAGCCGCCGGGATCGCCGGGGATGGCCACCCCGCCGCCCCGCTTCCCGCCGGTACGGAGAAACCGGCCGAACGCGGCCGTACCCGCGTACTCAGCGATCAGGAGTGGTCGGTCCTGGTGGAGTCCGTGATGCGGACGGCCGCGGAGAGGCCGCGACCCGTACCCGGGGAGACCGGGCTGCTGCGCGAGCTGGGCGATTTCCTACGCGGCCTGGCCGCCGAGCACGGAGGCGAAGTGGTCTACACGATCACCGGTGGGAACAGCCAGAGCCAGTCCACGCTGGTGGACGCCAGGGGAAACCGGATCCAGGAGGAACCGCGCGGCCACCACGACTACGAACTGCGCCGGGCCGAAGGCCACCCCGAGCACGGCATGTGGTTCTTCCTGCGCGCCCGGGCGACCCCTGACGCGGTGGAGGTCGACCGGGCCTACGACCACCGGCCGGAGTGGTCGAAGGAGTCCGCTCTCGGTGTCGGCGTGTGGGTCGGGGACCTCGCCGCGGAGATGGCCAGCCGTACCCCCGAGTGGCGCCCGGAGTGGGTGTGGCTGTTGGACGAGGAGACCGCCTACGACCCGCCCGCCGACCCGTTCGTCCGCCCGGCCTGACCGGTCCGTGCCTGGTCGGGTCCGTACCTGACCGGTCCTGGCCCGGTCGGGTCCATGCCTGACCCGTCCCCGACTGCCGGTCCGTGCCTGGTCGGGTCCGGGCTTGGTCGATCCGCGGTCCCGGGCACGGCACGCATCCCACCCCGGCCGGAGGTTGTGCACAGGCACGGAACAGGACTGGCGGAGTGGGGGCCGGTCGCGGTTTCCTGGAAAGCGGGGGGTTCCCCGGGCCCGCCCACCTCGACGTGTCCGCACACCGTCTCACCCCCCGTCCTGCCCGCGGATACACGGGGACCGCCCCCGGGAAAGGAGGCGGTCCGCTCGCTCCTTCTGGAACCCGCTCATTCCTTCCGGAGCCCGTTCACTCCCCCCGGAACACGGGGGCCATCGCCGCCTCGAAGCGGTCCACCCACTCCCCGGCGTCGCCCTCCACCCACGGGCAGTCGCTGACGAAGTCGTCCCACTCGTCGGAGTCGAGGCTGCCCTCCTCCCGCAGGAAGCGCTCGTCCACGGTCTCGGCCCGGTCACCCAGTTCGGGGCGCAGCACACCGACCAGCAGCTCACGCGAGGGCCGCGCGCTCTCGGCCAGCAGGACCGCGTCGTAGAGGTCCTTGCCCTGCGGGTAGGTGTCCGTGTACAGCCACAGCACCTTCCAGGCCAGGGACAGTTCCGCCCCGGCCGCCAGAACGTCCGCCCCCGCCACCGACACCGCCACCGGCGGCTCGGGCAGCGACTCGTTGAACACCACGTCGATCTGCACGGTGCCCGGGGGCAGGCCCCCGGCCCGCCACGGGACCACCACGCGGCGGCCCGGCGCCCGCTCGTAGGTCCAGATGCTCTCCAGCCGCACGCCCTCGGCGTCGAAGGAGATCCCCTGCGCGGACGCCCTGGTGACGGCCCCGACCACGTCCGCGAACATGCGGTCGGCCGGGTCCCCGAACGCGGCGGTCTCGGCCGGGACCACCACGAAGTCCAGGTCCCGGGGGCGCCGGGCGGCGTTGCCCGCCCACACCGGCATGAGCATGCTGCCGCGCAGCACGAGGCTGTCCCGCCACGGTGTGCCCGCGATCGCGCGCAGGGCCAGCTCCATCGCCCGCCGGTTGGCCTCCCACCAGCGGGAGCCCAGGCCGGGGTCGGCGAACACCGGCTCTCCCGCCCGGTAGGCGGCGTCCAGGTGCTTGAGCGCGGGGTCGAACACCTTCCCCTGGCTTGCCTCGGGGCCGTCGGTGTTGGGCACGTAGGTGCTGGGCGGGCGCTGCCGGTAGCTGTCCGGCGCGTACTCGCCCGGCGGCACGTCGTCGGCGTTCTCGACCGGGGCGGCGTCCAACCACCCCGCGTCCACGGACAGGGCGGTGTCGTGGACGACGAACTCCCGCTCCACCGACAGGACCCTGGGCTGCCACCCCTCCTTGCCCTCGAAGGTCACCCCGGCCCTCTCCAGGGCCTTCAACAGCACGTGTTCGAACCGGGCGGCCTCCCTGCGGCCCACACGTGAGCACCGCTGGGTGACGAAACGCTCCTGGAAGCCGTCGTCGCGGACCCTGCGCGCGTTGCGCGACAGCCGGGCGCGGTGGGGTTCCACGATCGCGGACAGGGCCGCCAGGTCGGCCGACGCCGGGAGCAGGAGTTTGACGTGCGTCTCGAAGTAGTGCGACTCCGGCATCAGCTCGGCCACCCCGCGCGACACCGGTACCCCGGAGGCCTGGTGCGGTACCTCGATCTTGGTCCGGACGACCGTGAACCCGGCTTCGGCCAGCCGCTCGGTCCACCGCCGCGCCACGGCCAGCTCCTCGTCCAGAGTGCCCTTCCCGTGGTAGGTGACCATCGGCTGTGACGGGGACTCGCCGCGGTCCAGCTCGATGTGGGTGAACTTGAGCCCGTACTCCTCGGCCCATCGAGCCGCCTCCGCGACGCGCTCGGCGTCGGGCGCGTCCAGGGTCAGGTGGGTCTCGAAGTATCCGCAGAACTCCATCGGGGGCCTTCTTCTGTCTCGGGGGCCTTCCGCCCCGGGGGTACCTCGCCCGTGGGACGTATGGGGCGGCCGTCCGGTTCGTGACCCGGGCGTCAGCGCGGCCTGAGGCCCTCGAAGAGCACCCCGACCATGTCCGCGAGCTTGGCGTCGATCTCTTCGGGGGAGGACGTGGCCGTGAGCGCGACCAGGCCGTGCATCGCGGCGGACACGGTCATCGTGACCGCCTCCGGGGTGCCGCCCGCGATCTCCCCGGCGGCCTGGGCGTCGAGGATGGGGCGCATCACCCGTTCGAGCAGCCGCCCCACGGCGGCGTACAGCTGCTCGGAGACGTCGGGGTCGTGCTTGCGCGCGTACATGAGGTCGAGCAGCGCGGCGTGCTTCCCCGCGAACCCCACGTAGGCCCTGGCCAGGGCGAGGACACGGGTCCGCGCGTCACCCTCCTCGGGCGCCGCCGCCTCCAGGCACGCGGTCAGGCGCTCGAAACCGCTGAGGGCGAGCGCGTCCAGCAGCGCCTGCTTGTCCCGGAAGTGGCGGCCCGGCGCGGCGTGGCTGACCCCCGCCTCGCGGGCGATCTCACGCAGGGACAGCGCGGCCTGACCCCGTTCGGCCAGGGCGCGCTCGGCGTTGGCGAGCAGGACGGCGCGCAGGTCTCCGTGGTGGTAGGGGCGGTCAACCATGGAAACCAGGATAGACGGACGCTCCGGCGGCCCTCGTGGCCGCCATGGACAGCCCGGTTGCGTCAGGGGACCGGGGCACCGGGGCGCCGGGCACGGTCCGGGTGCGCTGAAGCACTGGGGACGGTCCGAGGGCCCGAGAATTCGGGAGCCCGGGGCCGGGGCGCCGGGGACAGTCAGGGGGTGTTGTGATCACCGTGACTGCTGTGACTGCTGTGACTGCTGTGGCTGCTGTTGGTGCCGCGGACAGCCCGGCGGCCGCGGCCCCTGCGACCGCCATGGACAGCCCGGGTGCGCTCGCCTACCGTGGCGCAATGGACACCACAGCGGTCAGCATCCCCGACCTGAGCGGCCGTACGGCGGTCGTCACCGGAGCCAACAGCGGCCTGGGCATCGAGACCACGCGCATCCTGGCCCGGGCGGGCGCGCGCGTCGTGATGGCCGTGCGCGACGTGGCCAAGGGGCGCGCCGAGGCCGCCGGGGTGCGGGGCGACACCGAGGTGCGCCACCTGGACCTGGCGGACCTGGCGTCCGTGCGCGCCTTCGCCGAGGCCTGGAGCGGAGACCTCCACCTGCTCATCAACAACGCGGGCGTCATGGCGATCGCCAAGGGTGTGACCAAGGACGGGTTCGAGACGCAGTTCGGCGTCAACCACCTCGGCCACTTCGCCCTGACCAACCTGCTCCTGGAACACGTCACGGGACGGGTGGTCACCCTCTCCTCCGGAATGCACCGCATGGCCCGGGGTATCGACTTCGACGACGTCAACCTGGACCGCGGCTACACGCCCTACCGGGCCTACAACCAGTCCAAGCTCGCCAACCTGCTGTTCACGCTGGAGCTCCAGCGCCGCCTGGAGGCGGTGGGCTCCCCGGTGCTCTCCACCGCCGCCCACCCCGGCTACGCGGCCACCAACCTCCAGAGCCACGGGGTCAACCCGGTCTCCAGGGCGGCCCTCATGCTCGGCAACAGAGTCCTCGCCCAGAGCGCCGCCAACGGCGCCCTCCCCACGATCTTCGCCGCCACCCAGGACGTGCCCGGCGCGGCCTTCGCCGGGCCCAAGGCCATGGGCGGCACGCGCGGCGCCCCCGCCCTGTCCAGCCGGAGCGAGGCCGCCTGGGACGGCCGCGCCGCCAAGCGTCTGTGGGCGCTGTCGGAGGAGATGACCGGGGTGGTCTTCCCGCTGCGGTCGTCCGACCCGGTCTGACCCGGGGCGCGCGCCGGTCCTGCTCGGCTTCGGACCCGAACGGCACGCCTGGCCCAGGATGTGCGCCCGTGCCACTCGGCCTCGATCTGGAACGGCACGCCTGGCCCGGGGCGTGCGCCGGTACCGCTCGGCTTCGGCCTGGAACGGCACGCCTGCCCCCGGGACGTGCACCCGTACCGCTCGGCTTCGGACCGGAAGGGCACACCCGTCCCGGGGTGCGCAACGGTACCGCTGGCCCCGTCCGTCCCGTCCACCCGCGTCACACCGGCAGGGCGTGCGTCCAACCCGAGCCCGGTATCCGCCGACGAGCACCGTGAGCATGAGACCGGCGCGGGCGGAACCCCGTGGTTCCCACCCGCGCCGGTTCCGGACGACCGTCCCTACGGGTTGAGGACCAGCTCATCCGTGGCGGCCGCGCGCACGGCCTCCTCGGTGACCGCGAACGGCAGGGTCTCGCCCCGGCTCCACGGCTCCAGCTGGTCGTCGTAGTTGGGGTGGAAGGCGTGTCCGGAGTTGCCGGTCAGGTGCACCCACGTCGACGCGTCGCGGTCGGCCAGGTCCACCACCATCCGCATCGACGGCACCGCCGTGATCGCGTACCCCGCGGTCGGGTCCCAGCCCGTGGCGTTGACGATGCTGGCCCCGCCCGAGCTCTCCACCGGGCCCCGGTTGAACAGCCACTCGACCGGACCGATACCCGACGTTCCGAACGACTCGTGGGTCGCGGTCAGGGTGTGCAGGTCCCCCCAGCGCCAGTCGGCGGGGTCCTCTCCCAGCAGCTCGGTCAGCTCCTGCGCGGCGGCGTCCATCGCCGCGGCCAGCACCTCCTCGCGCCCGCTGGCCTCGGCGCCCCGCCACCAGTCCGAGTCCGGGTCCTCCAGCAACTGCCCCACCACGTACATCCCGCGCGAGCTGCCGCTCATGGTCAGCGGCTCCAGCTCGTCGAACAGCAGCGGCAGCAGGTGACGCCAGGTGGCCTGGTAGAACGCGGCCCCGGCGGAGTCGGTTTCGGTGAACATGTCCCACTCCCGCAGCTGTTCCCGGGCCTGGGCCGTGACCCCGTCGACGTCCGCCTCCAACAGGTGCGGCACGACCTCGACCGCGCCGCCGTGGAAGGAGTCCATGTGGATGCGCGACATGTCCTCACCGGTCACCGGCCCCTCGCCGATCGCCTCGGCGAGCAGGTCGTTGATCCGCTGTGACCGGTACCCGTAGTCCCAGTCGCCGGTGAGCATGTGCTCGTAGTCGGCGTCCACGACCGACTGGTTGGCGGTCACGATGAAGCCCGACTCGGGGTTGTACACGCTCGGCAGCTCCTCGAAGGGGAGGTACTCCTCCTCCCAGTCGTAGGCGGAGTCCCAGCCGGGCGCCGGGTAGCGGCCGTCGCCCTCGCCGCGCACCGGCACCAGCCCGGGGGCCTGGTAGCCGATGTTCCCCTCACCGTCCGCGTAGACGAGGTTCTGCGCGGGGACCTCGAACTGGCTGGCCGCCTCCCGGAAGTCCTCCCAGCCGCGGGCCCGGTTCAGCGCGAAGATCGAGTCCGCGGTCCTGCCCGGCTGGAGCGCGGTCCACCGCAGGGCGACGGCGTACTCGCCCTCCTCCGCGCCCTCCAGCTCCGGTTCCTCCGCCAGCGCCTCCAGGTTCGCGCCCGCGGCGGTGTCGGACAGCAGCGGCCCGTGGTGGGTGGAGCGCACGACGATGTCGACGTCCTCGCCGCCCGCGACCCGGACGGTCTCCTCACGGGTCTCCAGCGGCCGGGCCCGGCCGTCGACCACGTAGCCGTCGCCCTCGATCCGTTCCACGTACAGGTCCATGACGTCGGGGTTGAGGTTGGTGAACCCCCACGCGATCGACTCGTTCTGCCCGATGATCACACCGGGCAGGCCGGAGAAGCTGAAGCCGCTGACGTCGTAGGGGCACGCCTCGGTGAGCTCGGTGCAGTGCAGACCGATCTGGTACCAGGTGGAGGGCATCGACGCGCCCAGGTGGGGGTCGTTGGCGAGGAGGGGCAGCCCGCTCTCGGTGTGCTCGCCCCCGACCACCCACGAGTTGGACCCCAGGTCGGGGCTGGTGCTGGGTCCGAGCATCGAGGGCAGTGACGCCGCGGTGGCGGCCACCCCGGTCAGCGCGGAGACGGCCTCCCCCGGCAGTTCGGGGGCGCTCCGCTCGTCGGCCTCCCGCAGGTCCGCCTCGTCGGAGTCCTCGGAACCCCCGGACTCCCCGTCGGCCCCGGCCTGACCGTGCTCGTCGGTGTCGGTGATGGGCAGGTGCTCCTCGTGGGGGTAGGCCGGATAGAGCTCCTCGATCTGCTCGCGGGTCAGCCCGGCGTCGAGCAACTGGGCGCGCTCGGTCTCCTCCGTCATGTTGCCGCCCAGGTCCCAGGCCATGGCCTTGAGCCAGGCGAGGCTGTCGACCGGCGTCCACTCCTCGATCTCGTGGCCGCCATTGAGCACGGAGAGCAGCCCGTACTCCAGGCTGGCCTCGGTGCCGTCGTTCTCGGCCAGCCAGGCGTTGACCCCGGCCGCGTAGGAGTCGAGGTGGGCCTGCGTCTCGGGGGCGAGCAGCTCGTACTCCTGCTCGGCCACGTGCCGCCAGCCCATGGTGCGCAGGTAGACGTCGGTGTCCACCTGGTCGGGGCCGAACAGCTCGGCGGTGCGCCCGGCCGTGACGTGGCGGCGGAAGTCCATCTCCCAGAAGCGGTCCTGGGCGTGCGTGAAGCCCTGCGCCATGAACAGGTCGTGGGTGTTGTCCGCGTAGACGTGGGGGACGCCGTGCTCGTCGCGCAGCACGGTGACGGAGGACTCCAGCCCCGGCAGCGGGAGTTCTCCGGAGGTCTCCGGGAACGACCTCCGGACGGTCCATATCCCCAGGAGCGCGCCGACCAGGGCCAGCACCACGACCGCGGCGAGGAAGCCCAGAAGTACGCGAACAAGGACACTCTTGCGCATTACACCCATGGCGGAACCCTAGGGTGTCCGCTGTCACAGTCTCCAGAGCCGGAGGGACACGCGGACCCAATTGTTACCAACTGGTAGGTGACGGGGAGTCGAACGGTGGCTGACGCGAACCACCTGGTCAGAAGCGGACAGCCGCCCGGCGGGATCCGTGCTGTCCGCAACCGGTCGGGTCTGCCGCACGGCACAGATCGAGCCCGCCGCGCGGCATCGGCTGCGTCCGCCGCACGGCGCCGGGCGGTGCCCGTGGTGGACACCGCCCGTGGCATGCCCCCGCGGGACTCAGCCCACCGTGTCGAGGTAGACGCGTATGACGGCGGCCAGGTCCGCGAGGTCGTCGGTCGGCTCATGGGTGGTCTGGGCGAGCTGGACCGGTTGGATGGGATCGGCCAGCAGGTCGCCGCCCGGCACGCTGGGGAGCGGGGGCATGTAGGGGCGGACGAGCGCGCCGGGGGCCTCGTCCTCACGGGGACGGGGAAGGGGGACGCGGATCCCATCGGTGTGAGGGGCGAGCGCCCGTGTGAGCTGGGAGCCGCGCTGCGCGTGGGCACGTCGCTCGCTGGTCAAGGGCGTGGGCGGTAGCTCCCGGCGCCGGGGCGGTGGCGTGAGCGCGACCCTCTCGCGGCGGGGGCGCTGGGGGACGAACACGTAGGCCAGGGCTACGGCCAGCACGGCGGCGGTCAGCGCCCACACGCGTCCGGCCAGGCTCTGGCGGGGCCTGCGGTGTCGGCCGGTAGGGTTTTCCACGGTCTTCCTCCTGGTTGGTTCAGGTGGTTGATCGAGCCCCGGACCGGTGTTGGCGCACCGGCCGGGGCACCTTGCTTCCTGTTGCTTTGGGACGGGTGTCCTCGGTCCCGGCGAGGCTGTGCCTCCCGCTCCGGTGGCAGTGTTTTCTCAGGCCGCGACGGCGTCGTCGGGTTCGGGGACGGGTGAGTAGGGGTCGACGTGCGCCCATACCGTCAGGGGCGTGCTGGGCTCGCCGTTCCAGCCCCACGCCACGGACAGGCGGTCCACGAGGTGCAGGCCGCGTCCGCCGACGCGAAGGTCCTCGCTGCGCGGTGACAGACGAGGAAGGCTCGCGGGCTGGCCCGGTCGCGGCCCGTCGTCGGTGACCGCCAGGTGGATGAGACGGTCGGGAAGATGCCGCATCTGGATCTTCACCCGGCCGCCCGGAGCACCGGAGGCGGTGTGCAACCAGGCGTTGTTCACCAGCTCACTGACCACGAGCACCAGAGGAAAGGTCAGGTGCGCCTGGACCCGGGCACCCCGCTGGCACCAGCTACGTATCTGCGGCGCCTGGTTCACCTCCGCCCCGAAGAACGCCGTGCGCACCCCGGTCCCAGCACCTGCTCCACACCGACGCGGCAGCTTGCCCCCCATCGCCCCCACCGCCCGCCTCGGCTGCGGTACGCCAAAACCATCCATCGTGCTTCCTCCAAGTGTCAGAAGTGCATGGGGTGAGCGAAGAGAGACGCTGACGAGAGCACGCGGCGTCCCCACAGGTGGAGGCTCCTACGCCGTTGTCCAGCGATGTGTAGGCTCAATGCAATACAAGCTAAATGAGGCCGCCTCATTTGACAAGGGTAGCGTCTAGCATCTGCATCAAAGTCGCAATAGTTCACTTCAGACCTGGAAGACTGTCAGCCAGGTGTCAGCAGTCACAGCAGAGGAGAAACCCATGGCAACCGGCGTGCCTGTCCGACGGCGTTACCTGGCCATCCAACTCCGACGCCTGCGCAACGCGGCGAAGCTGACACAGGACGAGGTCTGGAAGAACCTGGGCTGGAGCCGCGCCAAGATCCAACGCCTGGAAGCCGGCAGCTTCCAGCGCCTGAAGGCGGGAGACATCATGGCGTTGTGCCAGCTCTACAGCGCGCCGAGCGATGTCGCGGAGGAGCTCATCCAGATCGCACGGGATTCGCGGACCCACAAACCCTGGTGGCTCCAGTACGAGGACGTCCTCCCCGGTGCCTTCGTCGGCCTGGAAGCGGAGGCCACGATGATCCAGGAGTTCAACATCGGTCTGGTGCCCGGCCTACTACAGACCCCCGCCTACATCTCCGCTCTGTTGGCCTCCGCCGTCGGAAACACCAGTGACCAGGCTGAACAGAGGTTGAAGAGCAGGCTCGAACGACAGCACAACATCCTGGAACGGCAGGAGCCTCCATTGATCTTCGTCGTCATCGACGAAGCGGCCCTGCGGCGTCAGATCGGCGGACCCGAGGTGATGCGTGAACAGACCCGCCACCTGCTGGACGTCGGCCAGCGCCCCAACGTGGAGATCCAGGTGCTCCCCTTCTCCTCCGGGGCGCATGCCGCGGGAGGCCTTCCCTTCACCATCCTGAGCTTCAGCGATGGCAACAACGCGGACAGCGTGGTCTTCCTCGAATCACGCGGTGACGGCTTCTACCTGGAATCCGAGGCCGAGATCAACCGCCATAGGCTGGTGTTCAGCCGTACCCAGGGCAGCGCGCTCTCCGTTCCGGACTCCACCGCCCTTCTGGAACACTTGAGCGCATGAAGCGCGAACCGGAGACGAGGTCCCGCATGGACATGAACACCGCACGGTGGCGCAAGTCCAGCCACAGCAACCCTGACGGCCCCCAGTGCGTCGAGGTCGCGGACCTTCCCGGTGCAACGGCCGTGCGCGACACCCAGAACCGCGAGCTCGGCCACCTCGCCTTCACCACCCCCGAGTGGACCAGCCTCCTCAACATCCTCAAGGTGCTTCGGTCGTAGCCGTCTCGGGTGCCTCGGAACCACCGAGGTACCCACAGGCCGAACCCATCACCCACTGATGCCGGTTTCACGGTGCCCTTCTGCTCGACGCGGGAGGGCCCTGTCGATAGCCGAACATGGAAAGTGCCGCAGGCAGACCGTCACGGTAGTTTCTGGGCATGGACAGGAACGAGGATGGCCGGGGTCGCTGGGTGGTGCACGGTGAGCGCATTCTGTACGACAACCCGTGGGTGCGGCTGGGTAAGGCCGACATCACCACACCCTCGGGCAACAGGTTCGAGCACCACACCGTGACCTTGCCCTCGGCCGCGGTGATCGCGGTCCTGGACCGCACCCAAGAGCACGTGCTGATGAGTTACCGGCACCGGTTCGTGCCTGACGTGTGGGGCTGGGAGCTGCCCGGCGGGCTCCTGGATCCCGAGGAGACACCGGAACGGACCGCCGTTCGTGAAGCTCTGGAGGAGACCGGGCACCGGGTCGGTTCGGTGGAGCACGTGGCCACGTTCGAGCCGATGATCGGCACGGTCCGCAGCCCCCACCACGTCTTCGTCGGACGTGAAGCTGAACTCGTCGCGGACCCGACCGAGTTCGACGAGGGCGTCTATGAGTGGGTGCCCCTGGCCAAGACCCGTGCCCTGATCGCTGAGGGGCGTGTGCAGAGCTCAGGCACCCTCATCGCCCTACTCCACCTGCTCGCCTCCTGACAGAGCCCGAGGTTCCAGTAACCGGGCCAGACGGGCGCGCTGGCGGACCGAACCGGAACGCTTCGACAGCTCGACGGCGCGTCGCGCCTGTCCACGGGCCTGAGTGAGGTCGCCGTAAGCGGCGTAGGCCATGGCCAGATCGGTGCGCAGACCGGCCTCGGCGCGCCCCAGCCCGAGGTGCGCGATGTCCACCAAAGCCCGGGTGAGGTCCTCGATCGCCTCGGGCACACCGAGGCGTGCAAGGCAGTGACCCCGCCAGCGCAGCAAATGGGTCTGGTCCAGCATGAGGAAGGGCAACGCGGGATCATCCGGCTGCTGGGGGAGAAGAGCGAAGGCCCGTTCCAAGGCCTTCTGGGACTCCACCTTCTGCCCCAGACAGGCGTGCACTTCTCCTTCGGCGGCCCACATCCACGAGCGCAGCAACGTGGGCAGCGCCCCACCGCCGTCCTTGTGCGCGGCTCTGATCACGGTGAGTGCTTCCGGTGCTTGGCCGCTGTCCAGCAGTACGTAGATCTGTTCGGCGCTCACGTGGGCCAGGACCACGGGGTCCCCGCTCTCGCGAGCCGCCGCCTTGGCGAGTTCGTAGTACCGCCAGGACGTCGCCGCGCGACCCGCGTCAAGGGCCTGCCATCCGGTCAGGGACGCTGCCTCGGCCAACGCGCGGGCCAAGCTGCGCCGTGCGGCCCCCGGGATGGACTGGCGTAGCAGCTCCTCCATCTGCTGGACATGGGCCTGACTCTGCGCCAGGAGGTAGTGAGCGCCCAGTTTCCGGTCGATCAGGCGCAGGTTCTGTGTCTGCTCCTCGAACAGGGTGATGAGCGTCTGGTCGATTGAGGCGACTTCCAAGCGTTCCCGCACCTGGTGATCGAGAGCTGATGCGCTCATCGGGGTGACAGCAGCGACGCGGTCACCAGCGACAGACTTCTCCGTGTCCGTGAGCGGCTGTCGGGGTGCCAGGCCGAGCAGGACACGTGAGAGGTCGGGCATGTCGAGCCCGTCGGCGATCCGCTCGATCAACCGCAGTGAACTGACCGTGCGCCTGCCGCTGAGGATCTCGCTCACCCGTCCCTGGGCGATGCCGGTCACTGACGCGATCCGTGTCTGACTCGCACCGTGTGCCTGGGCCAGCCGGAACAGGCCAGCGATGTCGCGCTCGCGTAGGACCCGCTGTGTCTCCTGACGTTCCCAGGCCCAGGCCGGGATGGTGATCTGCTCCCAGGAACGACCAGGCATGGATTCCCTTCGGCCGACGCGGACTCGGCCCCGATTATCTCCGAGGGGGATATCCATCAGGAATGGGAGGAGCGGTACCCGCAACGGAATCGTCGCCTGTGACACAACCTCCCCGCTCCATCGCGAGCGCCGTCACAGGAGCCTGCCCGTGGACGTTCCCCCGATCCCCGAGCCCGTGCCGACCTACATCGGCACCGACACCACCCTGCGAGTGAAGATCCTCGACGCATGCGGTATGACCTGCACCTTCTGCCACAACGAGGGCACACCAGTCGTGGTCGACAACCGCAACCGCGGCCCTGGACCTTTCACCACTTCCGGTACTTCGGGGCGGATGTCGATCTACGCAGCCACCAACGGAGCCGCCTTCCTGCCCGCCACCATCGCGCCCGATGAGAACTTTGCTCATGCCCTGCGGCAGCTACGCCGGAGCATGGGGTTCACCGAACTCCACCTCACCGGAGGAGAACCCACACTCCACCCGCGCCTGCCCGAGCTGGTCCGCCTCGCCACAGCCCAGGGCTACCGGGTGTGCATGACCTCCAACGGCGAGAACGGTGCCCGGCACATCTCCGCCTGCGCCGGGGCGGGGCTCGACCGCGTCAACTTCTCCGTCTTCGGCACCACACCCGAAGAACTCGCCCAGGTCCAGCACGCCCGCTTCCGCGACCCGGCCAAAGCCGCCACCAAAATCGAGGCCCTGCACGCCTCCATCCAGGCCTGCGTCAACCACGGGGTCCGGGCCAGCGCCAACATCGTCGTCCTCGACCACACCCACATCGACCGCGTCCACCGGCTCCTGGACGCCTACGCCCCCGAACTGTCCGTACGCCTGCTCAACTCCCTCGACCACGGGCAGAACTCCATCAACGCCATCCACGAGCTCCTGGCCCAACGCGGTGCCGTCACCGAGGCCCACCACCTCACCGCCGGAGCCTCCGGAGCACGCACCGCCTACCGCATCGACGGCGGGCAACGCCGTATCCACGTCAAGTGGATTCGCCCGGTACGCCTGCCCACCACCTGCCAGGGGTGCCGGTTCAACAACGACACCGACTGTCAGGAAGGCTTCTACGGCCTGCGCCTGTACCGCGATCGTCATGGGCGCTACCTGGTGGGTGTGTGCCTGCAACGCATGGACCTGTGCCAGCCGATCGAGAACTTCCTCCGCTCCCCCGTCAAGGACGAGATCCTCCGCTTTCGCCAGACCGACCGTGACAGGCTGGAAGCCGCCCACCGCACCCCTACGTCCTCTCCCACCACGACACACAGCACGGAAGGAAACCCGACGCCATGAGCGTGATCGAGTACGAGGCCAAGGTCCTGGACATCGACGTCGACCAGGTGACCCAGCGCATCCTCGACAAGGGCGGCACCGACCTGGGCGAGGTGCTCCAGCGCCGCTACGTCTACGACATCGAACCCGGCGACGCCTCCCGGTGGGTACGCCTGCGCGACACCGGAGACCAGGTCACGCTCACGGTCAAGGAGATCGACTCCGACGCCATCGGCGGCACCCGCGAGACCGAGACCACCGTGGGTGACTTTGCCACCGCCAACGCCCTGCTGGGCAAGCTCGGCTACACCCCCAAGGCCTACCAGGAGAACCGCCGCCACAGCTTCACCCTGGACGGCGCCCAACTGGAGATCGACACCTGGCCGCGCATCCCCGCCTACCTGGAGATCGAGGCCGACAGCCGAGCCGAGGTGGTACGCGTCGCGGCCCTGCTCGGCTACGCCGAGGCGGACCTGACGGGCGAGAACACCACCAAGGTCTATGCCCGTTATGGCATCGATCTGTCCACCATCACCGACCTGCGCTTTGAGATGGAGTGAGTTTGCGGTTGTCGTGTGTCCTCGCTTTACGTGACGCGCGGGCACACCACAACCGCGAGCAAGGCGCTGTGTGTGGCTATATCGGCGTGCTTCTCGCTATGCCCGTAAAGCAACCTTCCCCTGTCAGGAGGGCTGGATTAAGGCCCAGGTAAAGGGGGGCTGATTCTGGCGATTCTGTGGAGGGGCCAGCGGTATTAGCACAGTTCAGCGGGTATGTGGGGGCGGGTGACACGCCCGCCCCCGCGCGTTCAGGAGCCCAGGACCTCGGCCAGGCGCTCGGCCGCGAGCGGCACGCTGTAGTAGTCCATCCGGAACGAGGTCGCGCCCAGCGTGAGCACGCGGCCGTCCTCCCACGCCGGAAGGTTCTCCAGGACCGGGGCCGTCTCCAGGTAGTCCTCGGGCTCCTGGCCCTGGGTGTTGACGAACAGCAGCGTGCTGTCGCCGAAGTCCGATGCCCGCTCGGTGGCCACCTGCACGATGTCGCCGCGCCCGCTGCCGCCCTGGGCCGAGGGGGCGGCCAGGTCGTCGGGAAGCTCGTGCAGGGTCAGGCCCAGGTCGGTGGCCAGCCTTCCCTGGGCGGACTCCTCGGTGAACACGTTGAACCCGTTGGGCGTCCCGGTCAGGATCACCACGTCGTGCTCGGCCGACAGCCGCCCGGACGTGTCCGCGACCAACTGCTCGTACTCCTCCGTGATCTCCGCGGCCCGCTCCTGGCGGCCGAACGCCTCGGCGTACTGGTCGGTGACGTCCAGCCACGCCATGTCGGACTCGCCGTAGACCACGGTCGGCGCGACCTGGGACAGCTGCTCGTAGACGGCCTCGTCCACGGCGTCGGCCCCGAACCCGTTGCCCACGATGAGGTCGGGCTGGGCGGAGGCGACCTCCTCGATGTCCACCTCCGGACCGGCCAGCGGCTGCACGCCGCGCTCGTCGGCGACATCGGCCCACTGGGCGAAGAAGCCGTTGTCGTCGGTCAGCGCGCTCGGGGCGGTGGTGGCGGAGGCGGTGACCGGGACGTCCAGGCTCAGCAGGGCCGAAGTGGCGGTGACGCTCACCGAGACCACGTTCTGGAGGTCGGCGGGGATCTCGGTCTCGCCGTACATGTGGGTGACCGTCCGGGTCTCCCCGGCCTCCGCCGGGGCCTCCTCCCCAGCACTCGGGGCGCCGCACGCGGCGAGGGGGAACACGAGGGCGGCGACGACACCGCAGGTCGCTAGGCTGTGGAAGGAATTTGCTTGCTTCATGAAAAGTATAGTTAGGTATGCCTACCCTCATGTCAACTCGTGGAGTGGAGCGAAGCGTGGCCGCCCAGCCCCCGTCCGACCGCGCCGGGATGCCTGTCACACCAGAGCGGGAGGTCCCACCCACGCTCCGTGACGTGGGAGAGGCCCTCCTGCGTGTGGCCCAGCGCCTGGAGGGACTCCTCACCGAACTGGCCGCCGAGCACGGGCTCTCCGCTTTCCAGGCACGGACCCTGCGCGCGCTGCGCGACGACCCCTCCCAGACGGCGCTGGCGCGCCAGCTCGGCTGTACGGCCTCCCGCGTGTCGATCGTCACGGGCGAACTGGAGGAACGGGGGCTCGTCCGCAAGGTCCCCTCCAGGAGCGACCGGCGCATGCGTGTGACGCGACTCACCGAGGAGGGCGGCCGGGCCGTCGAGGCGATCGGCGCGGGGCTCACGTCCCGGTCACCGCTGGAGCACGGGCTCGACGACCGGCAGGTCGAGGACCTGTTCCGCCTCCTCCGCGCGGTGGAGGCGGTTCCCGGCCGCTGAGGTCTCGCCGGTGAGCCCGTCGGTGAGACCCGCTGGCGGGACCTGCTTGCGGAACCCACCGGTGAGCCCCGTTTGGGGCCCGCCGACGCGCGCCGCGCCGCCGACCCGGGCGGGGAGCCCGTTCCCGCGAGCGGTGAGGCCCCACACCCGACCGCACAGAAAGGCCGCCCCGTGTCCGCACCGACACCCGCTTTCCACACCATCCCCCCGCGCCTCAAGCCGAACGTGCGCCCCGAGCGCGTCACCACCCCGTGCGCCGCCGAGGCGGCCCGCGACCCGGAGGCGTTCTGGTGCCGTGTCGCCGAGGAGGGGACGCCCCTGGTCGGGGAGCCCGACGCGGACGGGCACCGCGCGGTCACCTTCCTGTGGCGCGGCGGCGACGAGCTCGCGGACGTCCTGCTCGTGGCCAACAAGGTCGCCGACGCCTCCTCCTACGACGCCAACCGCATGGAGCGGATCCCCGGCACGGACGTGTGGCACCTGACCTACCGGATGCGCGGGGACTGGCGGGCCTCCTACTCCGTCGCCCCGGTCCCCGCGCACGGCGAACCCCTGCCGCCCGAGGCGTGGCCGGAGTCGGTGCGCGTCCGCCGCGAGCGCGCCCTCGCCGTCTCCGAACCGGAGGACCGCCCCGCCGTCGCCCGCTGGTTCGACGCCCTGTCCCGGGCGGTTCCCGATCCGCTCGCCCGCGAGCGGCTGGATGACCACCTGTCCGTGGTCTCCCTGCCCGAGGCGCCGCCCGAGCTGTGGCGCACGCCCGACCCGGCGACCCCGGCCGGGCGGGTCACCGCGGCCGAGATCACCAGCGACCTGCTGGGTAACACCCGCACCGTGTGGGTCCACGAACCCGCCCGGCGTCCGCCGAACGGGCTGCCCTGGCCGGTCGTCGTCCTGCTGGACGGCCGCGACTGGCACGGCCTGCCCCTGGCGCCGCTGCTGGACGGCCTGGTCGCGGACGGAACGCTGCCCCCGGCGCTGACCGTCATGGTCGACTCCCTCGACATGCCCACCCGTGTCGTGGAGCTGGCGTGCTCGGACGACTTCGTCGCCTTCCTGGGGGAGGAACTGCTGCCCTGGCTCGGCCGGAACCACCGTGTGAGCGACGACCCCGGACGCACGGCGGTAGCCGGGCAGAGCCTGGGCGGGCTCACCGCCGTGTACGCGGCCCACCGGGCGCCGGAGAGGTTCGGGCGAGCGGTGTCGCAGTCGGGGTCGTTCTGGTGGCCCAACGTCGCGGTGACCGGCGGCGAGAGCGAGCGGATGACGAAGCTGGTGGCCGCCGCGGACGCGGTCCCGGGCCGAGTGCACCTCACCGCGGGGACCAACGAGTGGTCGCTGCTGGACCCCAACCGCCGCCTGCACGCGGCCCTGCTCGAACGCGGCGCGGCGCTGGGCCGCGAACCCGGGTTCGCGGTGTTCGAGGAGTACAACGGCGGCCACGACCGGGCCTGCTGGCGGGCCGGGCTGCCGGACGGGCTGGCGTTCGCGACCGCCGACTGGGAACGCTGACGGGGGGATCGCGGAGAGGTCCGGCGGGGAGGGCCGCGGAAGGGCTCGGCGGGGAGGGCTGGGCGAGGGCGCTGACCGGGAGCGCTGACGGAGCGCGGCGCGGGCAGCACGAGACAGGCAGGTCCGGGGACCCCCCTGTTTCCAGATTAGGGCGCGGACGGTCGGTGCCGCCGCCCCCTCCTTCCGCCTGTGGACAACTCCGGTCCGGCACGGCGGAACCGCGCTCCGGGTCGCCTCCGCACCGCGCTCCGGGTCGCCTCCGCGCCAAGCCTTCGTCAACACTCCGTCCTGCTCGCGGTGACACGAGGCGGTGTCCTGGAAGCCGGGCGTCCCGTCTGGCAGCCTCGAACGCGCCGTCGATGCTCTGGGGGGAAACGCGATGGACATGCCCGTGGTGAACTCGTGCCAGGTGGACGCCTGTGCCTACAACACCGACCACTCCTGCCACGCACTGGCCATCACCGTGGGGAACTCCTCCCACGCCCAGTGCGACACCTTCTTCGGCGCCAGTGACCGGGGCGGCGACCCCGTCGCCACGGGCCAGGTCGGCGCCTGCAAGATGTCGAACTGCGAACACAACGTCCAGCTGGAGTGCCAGGCCCCGGCCATCTCCGTCGGGTACGTGCACCAGCAGGCCGACTGCCTCACCTACGCGCCCGCCTGAGCGGCGCCGCGCACCGGCTCACTCCGCGGCCCCGGGCACCACGCCCGGGGCTGTCCCGCGTTCGGGCCCACCATTCGGGTCCACCATTCCGGCCCACCGTTCGGGTCCTTCCCCGCGCCACTCCCAAGGCTCGCGCCAGCCGATCGGGTCGGCCCGGTCTCCCCGCCCACACCGACCGGCGACCCGGGCACCGCCCCCGCGCTCCTCGAAAGCCCCGCGGCCCTCAGACCTTCCGGCCCGCCTCCGCGGCCTCGCGGCGCAGCCGCTCCACGACCAGCGCCGCGGGATCGTCGCTGGCCGCCCGGAACCCCTCACCCGCCCACAGCGCCATCCCGCCGGGGTCCCCGGCCCGGGCTGCGGCCGCGCGCAGCGGCTTCGTCATGTGGTGGATCTCGGGGTAGGCGGAGGGCTGCCGCGGGTGCTCGGCGATGAACCTGTTGGCCAGGCCCCGCGCCGGACGCCCGGTGAAGGCCCACGTCACGGCCGTCCCGGTGTACGCGGGATCGGCCAGCGCGGCCTTGTGGACGGGGTTGGCGCCGCTCTCGGGGCAGCGCAGGAACGCCGTGCCCAACTGCGCGCCCGCGGCGCCGGCGTCCAGGGCCCCGGCCACGTCGGCCCCGGTCATGATCCCCCCGGCGGCGATCACCGGTACCTCCACCGCGCCGACCACGTCCGCCAGCAGCTCCCGCAGCGGCAGACCGCCGTCCCCGACAGGGTCGAACGAGCCGCGGTGGCCCCCGGCCTCCGTGCCCTGCGCGCACACCCCGTCGGCTCCGCGCGCCACGGCCTCGCGCGCCTCCCCGGCCGTGGTCACGGTGACCACCGTGGCACTGCCCGCCGCGCGCAGCCGCTCCAGCACGGCGGCCTCCGGGCAGCCGAAGGTGAAGCTCACCACCGGCACGGCCGCCTCCGCCAGCAGGTCGATCTTGGCCGCCCACGCGTCGTCGTCGTGCACCGGGGTGCCGACCGGCGCCCCGTACCGCTCGGCCTCGGACTCCAGGTCGGACCGGTAGGACGCCGCCACGTCCGGGTCGGAGGGCGGGCCCGGCACGAACACGTTCACCCCGAACGCGCCGACCCCGGCGTCGCGCACCGCCACGAGCTGGTCGGCGAGGGCCTCGGGGGCCAGGTACCCGGCGGCGAGGAAACCCGTTCCGCCCACTCCCGCCACGGCCGCCACCAGCGCGGGCGTGGCGGCCCCGCCCGCCATGGGCGCCTGTACGATCGGGCGCTCCCGCAGAAGCTCTGCCAGGCGCATGGTCCCTCTCCTCGTCCTCGGCCGGTCCGGCGAAGGCGCGGCGGCGTCCCGTTCCCGGCGGCTCCGGGCGGGGTCCGGCCGCCCCGCGGCATCCGCGAGCGCACCGCTGCCCGGGCCGCGCCTCCCATGTCCGGGAAATGCTACCGTCGCGCGTTTTCCGGAGTTCGACCGCACCCGCCCCGAAACGCGATATGGCGGTTCGCCCGGAGATTTATGTGACATGGGACACGATAATTATCCAGGGTAGAGGAAAGGGGGTCGGGTTCTCCCGTTTCCGTTCCGCCGGGAAAGGCCCGCGAACGGCGCCTCCGATATCCGTGCTTTCCGCCCGCAGCCCGTCCCATCGGGCCGCTATCAGCCCGTCCCGTCCAGTTCCGGTGCGTCCGGGGAGCCCTCGCCCTCGTCCGCGCCCCCGACGGACCGCGTCGACTCCGGGAACCGCCGGGACAGCGCGACGGTCGCCAGAGCCGCGGCCACCCCGAACCCGACCACCGCCGTCACCGTCCACTCCAGCCCGAACAGCTCCCACAGCCACCCGAACGCCAGCACGGTCAGCATCCTCACCGCGTTGCCCACCATCCCCAACATCGCGGCCATGGTGTTGCGGTTGGCGTCGGAGAACATCGTCTGCTGCCACACGTGCGACAGCACCACGGCCAACCCCAACAGGAACTCCGCCGCCATCAGCCCCGCCACCAGCGGAACGACCCCGTGCACCGCCAGCACCAGGGGCAGACCGGCGGAAGCCGCGAAGACGGGACCCCACACGTGGGGCCGGTCGCGCCCCACGAACCGCGAACACGCGGACCCCGCCGCCATGGCCGCCATCATCAGCAGCAGCACCAGGCCGTTGAGCCGCACGTCCGCGCCGTGCTCGGCCGCGAGCATCGGCTGCCAGGAGAGCACGAGGGCGGCCAGCCCCGACACCGACGCCGCCGACAGGGCCACCAGCGGCACGAAACGCCTGCTCGCCACCAGTACGGCCGACTCCCGGACGATCGCGGTGAGCGGGCGCCCCGACTGGCCGGGGGAGTGGGGGAAGCACACCGGGGCCAGCAACGCCAGCGCCACCAGCACCGCGCCACTCACCAGCACCAGGGAGTCCGCGGGCAGCCAGGTGCCCGCCACCATCACCGAGGCCGCGCCCAGCACCGCGCCGCTGTTGCCCGCCACCTGGACGAAGCGCACCGTCCGCGCGATCCGCGCGGGGCGGTCGCGGTCGCCGATCCGGTTCACCACGAGCGCGACCAGTGTCCCCGACTGGAGGTGGAAGCCGACCGCCCACAGGTACATGGACGCGAGCGTCAGCGCGAGCCCGTCCGCGTACCCCATCAGCACGAAACCCGCGCCCCACACGGCGAGCCCCACCGCCAGCAGCCTGCGGTGGCCGTAGCGGTCGCCGAGCGCGCCGCTGGGCGCCTCCACCAGCAGGGCCACCAGGTTCGTGGAACCGAGCATCAGCCCCAGCAGCCACGGGTCCGCCCCGCGCCCCAGGAGGATCGTGACGAAAACCGCGCCGAAAAGGAAATCGGCCGAAGAGCCGAGGAGTGCGAACGAGGTGTAGCGCAGGAACAATGACGATTCGGTGGTTCTCTCCACGGACATGGGCGTTTTCCTGGTCGAGGAAGGTCGCGGCTCCGTGAGCCCCGTGATGACGGTGGCATTCGCGGTTCCGGAGGGAAATTCCGCCCAAGCTAGCACGCGCCTTCCGGAGCGGCCACGGCTTTTCCCGGACCCCGCGCGACGCGGCGGCCGTCCGGTTCGCCCGTACCCCGCGACGGCGCGGCGACCGATCCTCCGCGCGAGGCGCCAGGCGTTCCGCGCAGACCGTCCGCACCCCCGCGACCGGGGACGACGGCCCGCGTGAAGTGCGGCGTTCCGGTGTGCATGACCGGGTGGAGGCGGGGTAGTCGCGGTGCCAACCGAGCAACAGGCCAACTCCGAGGAGGCTTGGCGATGCACTCACACGAGGGAAGAGACGGGCCCGGGGGTACGGGCGGCCGCCTGACCGACACCGCCCGAGGGGCGGCGGGAGAGGTCGCCTCCACCGCGGGGGACCAAGCGCGCTCCCTGGCAGGTGAGGCCCGCACCGAGGCCCGGCACGTCGCCGACGACGTCCAGAACCGCCTGCGCGAGGAAGCCCAGGAGCAGACCCGGCGCACGTCGCAGAACCTGCGCCAGTGGTCCGACGAACTGTCGTCCATGGCCGACAGCGGGGAGCAGGGCTCCCCGGTGAGCGGCGCCGTGCGCCAGATCGCCCACAGCGGCCGCGGAGCCGCCGACTTCCTGGACGAACGCGGCGTGGAAGGCCTGGTGGAGGAGGCCAGGAGCTTCGCGCGGCGCAGGCCCGTCGCCTTCCTGGCCGGCGCCGCCATCGCCGGGTTCGCGCTCGGACGCGTCCTCAAGGCCTCGTCCGACATCTCCGCGGGCAGGGAAGGGGCCGCTGACAGCCGTCCCGAGGCGCTCCCCGCCGGTGAGCGGGTCCGTCCGCCCGCACCGCGTCTGAGCGAGACCGGCTACGACGAGGAGACCTCGTCCTCCCGCCCGCCCGTCACCCCCCGGCCGGAGGACATCAGTCCGCCGCCGCCGGACCCGGGGTGGCGGGGACACACGTTCTGAGGGGGCTGACATGGCGACCATTCCCGGAGCACGGCGGGAGACGGGCGAGGAGGAGCAGTCCTTCTCCGAACTCCTCGGCGCGGTGACCGGAGACCTGCAGAAGCTGTTCCGTCAGGAACTCGCGCTGGCCAAGGCCGAGATGCGCGAGGAGGCGGTCAAGACCGGCAAGGCCGCAGGCCTGCTGAGCGGGGCCGCGGTGGCCGGGTACCTGGCACTGCTGCTGGTCAGCCTCGCGGCCATGTTCGGGCTGGCGGAACTCATCGGCCTGGGCTGGGCCGCGCTGGTCGTCGCGGTGGTGTGGGCGATCGTCGGCGCAGTCCTGGCCGTCATGGGCCGCAACCGCATGCGCGAGGTCTCTCCGAAACCGGAACGCACCATCGAGACCCTCAAGGAGGACGCGCAATGGGCGAAACACCCGACCAGATAAGACAGGACATCGAGCGGACCCGCTCCGAGCTGACCCACGACACCGACCGGCTGGTGGACCACGCCAACCCGCGCAACGTCGTGCACCGGCGCACCCGCAGGGTCCGGCACGGGACCCGGGACCTGAAGGACCGGATCATGGGTTCGGCCCCTTCGACCGGTGAGGCGGCCGAGGGGATCCGGCACACCACCGACCAGGCGGTCGGCATGGCCAGGTCGCTGCCGGAGCGGGCCGTGCACCAGACCCGGGGCAACCCCATCGCCGCGGGACTGATCGCCTTCGGGGCCGGCCTCCTGGCCGCGTCCGTCCTCTCCGAGAGCCGTGCGGAGCAGCGCGCGGCCCGGCGGGTGGGCGAGCACGCCGACGCGATCGAACCGGCGCGCCAGGCGGTCGCGGAGTCGGCCACCCACGTGAAGGAGCAGGCAGTGGAGTCCGCGCGGACCGCTGGAGAGCACCTCAAGGGCAGCGCCTCCGAGGCCGCGCAGACCACCGGCGAGCACGCCCGCGACGAGGCCAGGGCCGCCAAGGACGAGATGCGCGGTTCCTGAGTCCCGCCCCGGCCCGGGGGAACGCCCCCGGGCCGGGCACCCGTGGGCGGGCACCCACGGGCGTGCGACCGGAAAGGCGCCGACGCGCGTCGGGCGAGGGCCCCCGAGGCCCTTCGCCCCGCCTTGTCCGGGGCCCGGCCCGGAACCGGTGAGGGAAGGAGCGGGAAGATGGTGGGACGCAACTCCTCGGACGCCTACGACGGACGTTCCTCCCCGGAGGAGGCCGAGAAACCGACCGACATGTCGGCGTCGTCGTGGTGGGCGTCGCTGCGCCGGACCGTCGGCGAGTTCAAGGAGGACGCGCTGGCTGACCTCGCCGCCGGGCTCACCTACTACGCGATCCTGTCGCTCTTCCCGGCGCTGCTCGTGCTGGTGTCGCTGCTCGGCCTCGCCGGGCCGTCCGCGACACAGACCCTGACCGACAACATCTCCGCCACCATGCCCGCCGACGCCGCGCGGCTGGTGACGACGGCCATCGAGAACCTCCAGGGCAACCAGACGGCCGCAGGCGTGTTCGGCCTGGTCAGCCTGGCGATCGCCCTGTGGTCGGCCTCCGGCTACATCGCGGCCTTCATGCGCGCCTCCAACGTCGTCTACGACGTGCCCGAGGGGCGCCCCATCTGGAAGACGCTGCCGATCCGCGTCGGCGTCACCCTGCTCATGGTCGTCCTGCTGTCCCTGACGGTGGTCGGCGTCGCCCTCACCGGCAGTGCCGCGGCCTGGGTCGGGCAGCTGTTGGGCCTGGGCTCGACCGTGGTGACGGTGTGGAACATCGCGAAGTGGCCGGTGCTGCTGCTCATCGTGGTGTTCATGATCGCGCTCCTGTACTGGGCCTCGCCCAACGCCAAGCGCGGGTTCCGCTGGGTCAGCCCGGGCAGCGTGCTGGCGGTCGTGCTCTGGCTGCTCGCCTCGGCCGCCTTCGCCTTCTACGTGGCCAACTTCGCGTCCTACGGCAGGACCTACGGGACCATGGCGACGGTGGTCGTCTTCCTGGTGTGGCTGTGGATCACCAACATCGCGATCCTGCTCGGCGAGGAGTTCAACGCCGAGATCGAACGCGGACGCGCCGTCTCCGGCGGCCAGCCGGTGGACGAGGAGCCCTACGTGGACATGCGCGACGTGCCCAAGAAGAAGCACCGCGCCCACCACCAGCAGGAGTGAGGGGCAGGGCCGCGGACCACGGACGCCCCGTGCGGTCGCACCCGTGACGGATTCGGCCCGCTCCTCAGCCCAGGGCGTCGGCGAGGGCGGCGGCCAGGACCGGCACGCTCGGATGCCGGTCCCCGCGCGGCCACACCAGGCCGAGGGATGACTCCGGCAGACCGTTGACCGGGACGAGGACGAGCCCGTCCCGGTCGGCGTGGTCGGCGACGTCGCCGCTCAGCAGCATGGCGCCCCTCCCGGCCGCGACCTGGGAGAACCCCTCCCGCAGGGTGTCCACGCCGGTCTCGTGGCGGATGGCCCTGCCCAGGGGTGTGACGGTGGGGGCGTGGACGCGCAGCCAGTGGTCGGGGGTCCGCCGGACCGGGATGAGCGAGACCCGGGCCATGTCCTCGACCCCGACGCCCGCACGCGCGGCGAGGGGGTGGTCGGCGGGCAGCGCGAGCCGCTGCGGTTGGCGGGAGAAGACCGCGCCCACGACCAGGTCGAGTTCGCGCACCGGCAGCAGGACGACGGCGGCGTCGACCTCGCCCTCGCGCAGCGGGCCGAACGGGTCCGAGTGCGCCGTCTCCACGATCCGCACCCGCGTGCCGGGCTCGCGCTCCTCGAAGGCGCGCACCGCCTCGGCCACCGGGCCGTGCACCTTGCCCCGGAAGCCGAGGCGGACCGTGGACGGACCGCCGTGGGCGCGGTCGCGCGCGCCGTCCACCACCGCCGCCAGGTTCTGGTAGGCGGGCCGCAGGGCGTGGAGGAACTCCTCGCCGAACGGGGTGAGGCACGGGCGCGGGCCCGCGCGGTCCAGGAGAGGGGCGCCGATCCGCTCCTCCAAGGCGCGCAGCAGTTGGTCCACGGTCTCCACGGGGACGCCCAGCCGCACCGCGGCGTGCCCGGGGTGCGGTTCCTCGGCAAGGACGAGGAAGCACTCCAGCTCCCGGATATCGATACCCCGCAACCGGTCCGTCCCCCTCGTCCTCGCCCGCATGGCGCGTGCCGCCCCCGACACGCGTCAGGTCGGCGAGCACCCCTCATGGAAGCACGGAACGCGTAACGCCCGGTCGACCGGCTCCGGTGTGGCCGAGGACGCGGCGGAGGGCCGGCCCCGCCGGGGCCGGCCCGCGCGGGTCCCGCGCGGACGGCGACGCCCCTCGGGGCGGGGCTCGGCGACCGGCGCCCGGACCCGGGCGGCCGGACCGCCGCCTCCTCCCGACGGACCGGGCACGGCCACCGGCTACGCTCGGCGTGACAGCGACTTCCGGGAGGAACCACCATGTCAGCGACCGCCGTCGTCACCGGGGCCAGCAGCGGGATCGGGGCCGCCACCGCGCGCGGCCTCGCCGAGCAGGGCTACGACGTGGTCCTGGTCGCCCGCCGCGCCGATCGGATCGAGGCGCTGGCGAAGGAACTGGCCGGGGAGGGCCGCAGCGCCCGCGCCCACGTCCTCGACGTCACCGACAGGGCCGCCGTCGACGCCTTCGCCGACTCCCTGACCTCGTGCGAGGTCCTGGTCAACAACGCGGGCGGCGCGATCGGCACCGAGACCGTGGCCGAAGGCGACCCCGCCGACTGGCGCGCCATGTACGAGGTCAACGTCATCGGCGTGCTCAACATGACCCAGGCCCTGCTGCCCAAGCTGATCGCCAGCGGGGACGGCACCGTTCTGGTCGTCTCCTCCACGGCGGGCCACACGGCCTACGAGGGCGGCGGCGGGTACGTGGCCGCCAAGCACGGCGCGCACAGCATGGCCGCCACACTGCGCCTGGAGCTGTGCGGCGAACCGGTGCGCGTACTGGAGATCGCGCCGGGCATGGTCAGGACTGAGGAGTTCGCCCTCAACCGCATGCGCGGGGACTCCGGGGCCGCCGACGCCGTCTACGCCGGTGTGCCCGACCCGCTGAGCGCCGAGGACGTCGCCGACACCATCGTGTGGGCGGTCACGCGGCCCCCGCACGTGAACATCGACCTGCTGGTGGTGCGTCCGCGCGCGCAGGCCGCCCAGCACAAGGTCCACCGTGTTCAGCGGGGGGAGTCCTGACGGGCCGACCGGAACCGTCATCGGTGTGACACGAGGGGTCTGAGCCCTGTCCCGGCGGGGGCCGGGCGCCGCCCGGGTTCCGCGGGGCTCAGACCTGCGCGCCGCCGGGCGCGCACTCGGCGCAGTCGCAGTAGTTCGTCGTGGACATGGAGCGGCACCGGGTGCAGACCTGCCGCTTCGCCCCGGGGGGATCGTGCTTCCAGTCGTGCTGCCCCCGCCTGCAGATCCCCGAGGGGCCGATGACGGTGTCGTCACGTGAGGTGTCCATGGCAGCAAGGTAGCCCCGGCCGACCCCGAGGACCAGGGCCGGATGGTTCCGTGCCGTGTCCGGGCCGACACCGAGGGCCGGGGGCGGGTGGTCCCGTGCCGTGCCCGGACTGGCCTGGAGGCCCGGGGCCGGGCGGCCCCGCGCCCCGGAGGGGCCGCCCCGAGGGGGACGGCCCGCGTCCGGGCGGGGGCCGCGCGGAGCCCGCGGGTCAGGCGTCCGTCAGGCGTCCAGTTCCCGGGACAGCATCTCGACCAGCTCGTCCAGGACCTTGTCCGCGTTCTCCTGCTCCTCGCAGGACAGGGTGACCGTCTCGCCGTGCTTGGCGCCCAGCGCCATCACGGCGAGCACGCTGCGGGCGTCCACGGGGTCCTGGCCCTCGCGGGCGATCTTGACGGGCAGGCCGGTGCCGTTGACGGCCTGGACGAACAGGCTGGCGGGGCGGGCGTGCAGGCCGAGCTGGGAGGCGATGGCCACGGTGCGCTGGGGCATGGAAGTCCTCGGAGGAGTCGTCGGGAGATCGTCGGGTGGGCGGGGAGGCCCGGGTCAGAGCGTGTCGACCGGCCACTGCGGGTCGGGGTCGGCCACCGCGGTGATCGCGTCGGTGGCCACGTCGTCGGGGGAGGGGACGGTGGTTCCGGGCAGGGAGACCGCGGCCGTTCCCCACGCCACGGCGTGCCGCAGCCGGTCCTCGGGGGAGCCGTCCGCGCCCAGGAACCCTGCCAGGGCGCAGTCGCCCGCGCCCACCGTGCTGCGCGCGCGGACCGCGGGCCCGTGCGCCCACCAGGTGTGCTCGGGATCCACGAGTATCGCACCGTGGCCCCCCAGTGTCACCAGGGCGGAGCCGTTGCCCCACCCCAGGACCTCGCGGGCGGCCTCGGTGACCGCGCCCACGGTGGGAAGCTCCCGGCCGATCAGCTCGGCCAGCTCCTCGTGGTTGGGCTTGAGCAGGGACACCGACCCCGCGCGGGCCGCCGCCTCCAGGGGCTTGCCGGAGGTGTCCAGGGCCAGGGGGACCCCGTAGGAGACGGCCAGTTCGGCGACGCGCACGTACAGGTCGTCGGGGGAGCCGGAGGGAAGGCTGCCGCTGGCCACCACCCACGCGGGGCCCCGGTCCAGTTCGCTCTCCAGGGCGGAGAGCAGGGCGTCGGTCTCCTCGGGGGAGAGCACGGGCCCGGGTGCGTTGAGCTTGGTGGTGGTGCCGTCGTCCTCGGTGACGGCGATGTTGCCCCGCGTCTCGCCCTTGATGGGGACGGCGACGCAGGGCAGGTCCCCGAGCAGGGCGGTCAGCTCGGCGCCTCCGCCGCCGCCCACGGGCAGTACCGCCCGTGTGGGCACGCCCGCACGGCGCAGCGCGCGGGAGACGTTGACGCCCTTGCCGCCCGCCTGCGCGCGGGTGGAGCCCACGCGCAGGACCTCGCCGCGGGTCAGGTGACTGACCTCCAGGGTGTGGTCCACGCTCGGGTTGGGGGTGAGGGTCAGGATCATGGGTGCTCTTTTCGAGGTGGCTGCGCCCGGCCCGGTCCGGATGTGGGACTACCTTTGATTATGTGTGTTTGCCTGCGTGTGTCAATGCTGTTGTGCCCTGGTTTCCGGTTTTGGCCACTGTCGGTCACAGGGCCCTGGGGGTCGCGTCACCGGTGCCCCGGCGTGCGGGCGCAGTCGGATGGAGGCGAAACGCTCCTGGTGGCTTCGGCGGACCGTAGGGGCTTCGCTGCGAGCTGTGTTGCTGGGATATTGGTTCAAGGTACCTCTTGTGTGTCCCAGGCAACACCATTAAACTCACAGAAAACCACACCGAAACACAGGTGATCCAACATGTACGCGGAAGAGCGCCAGAAGGCGATCCTCGAACGCGCCCGGCGGGACGGCCGGGTCGACGTGACAGGGCTCGCCGCGGAGTTCGACGTCACGTACGAGACCATCCGACGCGACCTCACGGCGCTCGAACGCCACGGGGTCCTGCGCAGGGTCCACGGTGGCGCGATCCCCGTCGAGCGGCTGGGCTTCGAGCCCGCCCTCAACGTGCGCGACTCCGTCATGACGCAGGAGAAGGAACGCATCGCCAAGGCGGCTCTCGCCGAGCTCCCCGAGGAGGGCGCGATCCTGCTCGACGCCGGGTCCACCACCGGACGCCTCGCCGAGCAGCTGCCCGCCGACCGCGAACTCACCGTCGTCACCAACTCCCTGTCCATCGCCCTCACGCTCGCCCCGCGTACACACATCAACCTCATGCTGCTCGGCGGGCGCCTGCGCACCCGCACCCAGGCCACCGTCGACGCCTGGGCGCTGCGCTCCCTCGCCGAGTCCTACGTCGACGTCGCCTTCATCGCGGCGAACGGGATCTCCACCGAACGCGGGCTCACCACACCCGATCCCGCGGAGGCGGAGGTCAAGCGGACCATGATCGCCTCGGCCCGCCGCTGCGTCCTGCTCGCCGACCACACCAAGGTCGGCAACGACCACTTCGCCCGCTTCGCCGCGGTCGAGGACCTCGATCTGGTCATCACCGACACCGGTCTCGCCAGCGGTCTCGCCGACGAACTGGAGGCCGCCGGACCCCGAGTCCAGGTGGTCTGACCACGGCGGGACACCGAGCGGGGCGGTTCCACCGTCCGGAACCGCCCCGCCCCGGATCGCCCCGCGCCCACCCACACCGAAACCGAAACCCACTTCCCCTCCCCACCTCATCGGCGGGCTCCCCGCCCGTCGCACCTCCCAGGAGGTCCCCCATGACCACACAGCAGAGCACGGACAGACTCACCGCGGTGCGCTCCGGAGTACAGCGCTTCGGAGGGTTCCTGTCGAGCATGGTGATGCCCAACATCGGCGCGTTCATCGCCTGGGGCCTGATCACCGCCCTGTTCATCCCCGACGGGTGGTGGCCCAACGAGCAGATGGCCGGGCTCGTCGACCCGATGATCAAGTACCTGCTGCCGCTGCTGATCGCCTACACCGGCGGCGCGCTGGTGCACGACAGGCGAGGCGGCGTCGTCGGCGCGGCCGCGACCATGGGCGTGATCGTCTCCGCGGACATCCCGATGTTCCTGGGCGCGATGTTCATGGGTCCGTTCGCGGCCTACCTCATGAAGCAGTTCGACCGGGTCGTCCAGCCCCGCATCAAGGCCGGCTTCGAGATGCTGGTCAACAACTTCAGCGCCGGCATCCTCGCCGCGCTCCTGGCGGCCCTGGGCGTCTACGCGGTCGGCCCGGTCGTCGAGGGCATCGCCACCGGCCTCGGCAAGGGCGTGCAGTTCCTCATCGACCTGAGCCTGCTGCCGCTGGTCTCGGTCATCGTCGAGCCCGCCAAGGTGCTGTTCCTCAACAACGCCATCAACCACGGTGTCTTCACCCCGCTGGGCACGGCCCGCGCGGTCGCCGACGGCAAGGCCATCGAGTTCCTCATCGAGTCGAACCCCGGACCGGGCCTGGGCATCCTGCTCGCCCTGATGTTCTTCGGCTCCAAGGTCAGCCGCGCCACCGCGCCCGGCGCCGCCGTCATCCACTTCTTCGGCGGGATCCACGAGATCTACTTCCCGTACATCCTCGCCCAGCCCAAGCTGATCCTCGCCGCGATCGGCGGCGGCATGTCCGGCGTCGCGACCTTCATGATCATGGACGCCGGTCTCGTCTCCGCCGCCTCCCCCGGCAGCATCATCGCGATCATGGCGGTCACCCCGCAGGGAGGTCACCTGTCGGTCCTCGCCGGGGTCGTCGCCGCCACCATCGTCTCCTTCGTCATCGCCTCGCTCCTGCTCGGCTTCGGCCGATCCGAGCGCAAGGCCGAGCGCGAGGAGAAGGCCCAGCAGGAAGCCGCTCAGAACCAGGAGAACAGCTGATGAGCACTATCGAGGGCTCCGACATCAAGAAGGTCGTCGTCGCCTGCGACGCGGGCATGGGCAGCAGCGTCCTGCTCACCTCGCAGCTGAGCAAGACCCTGTCCCCGTACGGCGTGTCCGTCGAGCACTCCCCGGTCGACCGCATCCCCGAGGGCGCCGACGTGGTCCTGTGCCACACCGGGCTGGTCGACCGGGCCCGGACCCGGGTGCCCGGCACCGTCGTGATCAGCTTCCAGATGTTCCTGGGAGACCCGGCGTTCACCCGCCTGGAGCAGGCTGTGAAGAACGGGAGCACCCTTGCCGAGTGATCTGGCGCTGACCGAGGACGCCGTCCGGCTGGGCCGCGAGGCCGCCGACCGGGCCGACGCCATCGACCAGTGCGGCGCCCTGCTCGTCGAACTGGGCGCCGTCGAACCCGGCTACGTGCCCGCCATGCACGAGCGGGAGGCCTCCATCCCCACCTTCGTCGGCGAGGGCGTGGCCATCCCGCACGGCACGGACGCCTCGCGGGCCCTGGTCAAGCGCACCGCGCTGGCCGTGGTCCAGTTCCCCGGCGGGGTCGACTGGGGCGGCCCCACCGTCCACGTGGCCATCGGCATCGCCGCCTCCGGGGACGAGCACCTGGGCGTGCTGTCCTCGCTGGCGGGGATCCTCACCGACCCGGAGAAGGCGGCGCGCCTGCGCTCCGCCGGCACCACGTCCGACGTCCTCGAACTGCTCGGCCCCCTACAGGACGGCTGAGCCCAACCGAACCACCCGCCGGTCCCCTGACCCAGGGCCGGCGGGCCCAGCAGAAAGGCCCGAACATGCTCGTCGCCCGCTTCTACGCCCCCGGTGACATCCGACTGGAGCAGGCCCCCGAGCCGACCGCCGGACCCGGACAGCTCAAGATCGCCGTCGTCAACTGCTCCACGTGCGGCACGGACGTGAAGATCTCCCGGCACGGCCACCACCACATCCGTCCGCCCCGCGTGATCGGCCACGAGATCGCCGGGCGGATCGTCGAGGTGGGCGAGGGCGTCACCGGCTGGGCCGAGGGCGACCGCGTCCAGGTCATCGCCGCCATCCCCTGCGGCACCTGCGTGGAGTGCTCCGACGGCCGGTTCACCGTGTGCTCGCGCCAGGAGTCCATGGGTTACCACTACGACGGCGGCTTCGCCGAGTACATGATCATCCCCGAGTCCGTCTTGGCCGTGGACGGGGTCAACCGCGTCCCCGACAACATCGACCTGGCCGAGGCCTCCGTCGCCGAGCCGCTGGCGTGCGTGCTCAACGGCCAGGAGATCGCCGGGGTCGGCGAGGGCGACACGGTCGTGGTCATGGGCGCCGGTCCGATCGGCTGCCTGCACGTCCGGCTGGCCCGCGCGCGCGGCGCCGCGAAGGTCTACCTGGTGGACATCAACCGGGGCCGCCTGGACATGTCCGCCGACATCGTCCAGCCCGACGCCTCGGTCTGCGGCGCCGAGACCGACGCCGTGGAGGAGGTGCTCCGCCTGACCGACGGCCGGGGCGCCGACGTCGTCATCACCGCCGCCGCCTCCGGGCGCGCCCAGGAGGACGCGCTGCGCATGGTCTCGCGCAGCGGCCGGATCAGCTTCTTCGGCGGCCTGCCCAAGGACGCGCCGATCATCCAGCTGGACTCCAACGCCGTGCACTACCGGGAGATCTCGATCTTCGGCGCCAACGGCTCCAGCCCCGAGCACAACCGCCGCGCCCTGGAGCTGATCTCCTCCGGCGCCGTGCCGGTGGCCGACCTGATCACCGAGCGGATGTCCCTGTCCGACGTGCACAAGGCCATCGAGACGGTGGCCTCGGGCACCGCGATCAAGGTGACCATCCAGCCGTAGCGCCCAGCCGCAGCGCGCGTGCGCGAAGGCGGTACCGTCGCCGCCCCGGTGCGGCGACGGTACCCGCCCGCCCGGGTCCGGCGGCTTCCCGCGACGTGCGGGCGCGGTCGCGCCCCGTCCTCCCGGGTTGTCCACAGGGGCTACCGCCGCCCGCCTCCCTGCGGTTTCCTGGACACACAAGACTTCTGCCGGACACGCGAACCGCCCGTCATCTCCACCGCCCCGCGCAGCCGACCTCCCGCCGCGACCCGCGGCCCGCGCACCGTCGGCACGGCGGCGCCCGCGCTCCCCGCGTCCGGGGACCGGGGCGCTCCGGCGGGGCGCCGACCCTGACGGGCCCCGTCCACACCACCCCCGGCCCTTCCCGACGTACGGAGCGACCATGGCGAAGACCGAACCCCTCCCCGCCGCAGCTGGTGACACCCGGCTGACGGGTATCCCCGCCAGCCCGGGGGCCGCAGTCGGCCCGGTGGCGCGGATGGCCCCACCGCCGTCCCTGCCCGACCAGCGGCCCACCGTCGTGGACGCGGGAGAGGAGGCCGCGCGGGCGCGGCAGGCCCTGGAACAGGTGGCCGTCCTGCTCGAAGGCCGGGCCGCCGACCTCCAGGGCGACGCGGCGGCCGTGCTGAGCGCCCAGGCGCTCATGGCCCGCGACCCCGAGCTCGCGCGCCGCGCCGCCGAGCGCACCGAGGCCGGTGACCCCGCTGCCTGGGCCGTCCACGCGGCCTGCGGCGCCTACCAGGAGCTGCTCCAGGCGGCGGGCGGCTACCTCGCCGAACGCGCCGCCGACCTCGCCGACATCCGGGACCGCGCCACCGCCGTGCTGCTGGAACTGCCGATGCCCGGGCTGCCCGACCCCGGCGTCGCGCACGTGCTGGTCGCCGACGACCTCGCACCCGCCGACACCGTCCAGCTCGACGTCGAGCGCGTGCTCGCCATCGTCACGCGTTACGGCGGACCCACCAGCCACACGGTCATCCTGGCCCGGTCGCTCGGCATCCCGGCCGTGGTCGGCTGCGCGGGGGCCGCCGAACTGCGCGACGCGACGCCGGTGGCGGTGGACGGCGACGCCGGAACGGTCGAGGTCGAGCCCGACGAGGAGCTCGCCGAGCGGATGCGCGAGCGCACCGAGCGGCGGCGCGCGCTGCTGGCCCGGGCCACCGGTCCGGGCCGGACCGCCGACGACGTCCCGGTCTCGCTGCTGCTCAACGTCGGGGAGGGCGACCCCCGGAAGGCCGGCGCCCACGACAGCGAGGGCGTGGGGCTGCTGCGCACCGAGTTCCTCTTCCTGGAGCGCTCCGACCCGCCCACCGTCGAGGAGCAGACCGCCTCCTACACGGCCCTGTTCGAGGCGTTCGCCGGGCGCACGGTCACGGTGCGGACCCTGGACGCCGGGTCGGACAAGCCCCTGGCCTTCGCGTCCACCGGCCACGAGGACAACCCCGCGCTGGGCGTACGGGGTTTCCGCACCTCGCGGGTGCACCCCCACCTGATCACCGACCAGCTCACGGCCATCGCCGCCGCCACCCGGGAGACCTCCGCCAAGGTCCGGGTCATGGCGCCGATGGTGTCCACGCCCGACGAGGCGGAGGAGTTCGTCTCCCTCGCCCGCGAGGCCGGGCTCGACCAGGTCGGCGTGATGATCGAGGTGCCCGGCGCGGCGCTGCTCGCCGACCGGCTGCTGTCCCGGGTGGACTTCGTCTCGATCGGCACCAACGACCTGGCGCAGTACACCATGGCCACCGACCGCACCCTCGGAGCGCTGCCCGACCTGCTCGACCCCTGGCAGCCCGCGCTGCTCCAGCTGGTGGGCACCGTCGGCGGCGCGGGGGAGCGCTCGGGACGCCCGGTGGGCGTGTGCGGCGAGGCCGCCGCCGACCCGCTGCTGGCACTGGTGCTGGTGGGGCTGGGCGCGACCAGCCTGTCGATGTCCGCGCCCGCGCTGCCCGCCGTGCGCCACGCGCTGGCCCTGCACACCCACAGCGACTGCCGCAGACTGGCCGACCTCGCGGTCGCCGCCTCCAGCGCCGAACAGGCGCGCGAGGCGGTCAGGGCCGCCGCCCACCCGGAGGCCGCCGACCGCTGAAGCCCATCCGGGCACGCCGTGCGCCCTCCCCTCCCCGCATCCGGGACAGGGGAGGACGCACCGCCGGAGGCGAACCCGTCCTCAGCCCTCGGGGGTCGGCGCGGGCGGTCCCGGACACGTCCGCGTGGTGGTCCGCCCGGTGTCGAAGAAGTCGACGGCCGCCGCAGCGCAGTCCAGGCCGGAGAGGGTTCCGTGCCCGTCGTCCTCCACACTCATGACCTCTCCGCCGACGACCCGCCTCATGTCCAGCGCCCAGTCGTGCGGGGTGATCATCTCGTTGACGTGGCCCACCAGTTGCAGGGGGCTGTCCCCGCGGCTCAGGTCGGGAGCCGCACCCTCCTCGGGCCACCCGACGCAGGAGTGCTCGTAGAAGCCCAGGGTGCCCATGACGGGGTACCGTTCGGCCCGCTCCAACCGGTTCTGCCACACCTGGTCGAAGTCGCGCGGGCTGTCGGAGTCGTTGCAGAGCAGCGACACCTGCGCGAAGGAGTCGAAGACGGGTTCGGAGTCCCAACCGGCGCCGGAGACCGCTCCGCGGGCGGCCCCCGCCCCTGGCACGCCCCCGTCGAGGAGCGTGACGAGGGAGCGGGCGTTGGCGGGCCATTCGCGTTCGGGGGTGGCCAGCAGGGCGGTCACGGCGTAGCCGTCGACGACCGTCCCGTCGGGGCCGGTGCGGGGCTCCTCGGTCAGTTCCTCCCGCAGGCCGTACACCTCCTCCCGGATGCGGTCGGCGTCCGCGCCGAGCCCGTAGTGGTCGTCGTGCCCGGCCATCCAGTCGGCGAAGCGGTGGAACGCGGCCTGGGCGCCCATGGCCTGCCCCTCGTCCAACACGGTGACACTGGCCTCGGGCGACATCACCGAGTCCAGGAGCATGGCCTCGACCCGGTCGTCGTACATCGACCTGTAGGCGGCACCGAGCAGGGTCCCCCAGGACACCCCGTAGAAGCCGATCGTCTCCGCTCCCAGCGCCTCGCGGATCAGGTCCATGTCCCGGGCCACGTTCTCTGCGGTCAGCGAGTCCACGAACTCGGGGTCCCGGGCGTGGCATTCGCGGTTGATCCGGCTCTGCTCCTCGGCGACGTGCCGTGCGCTCTCCTCGTCGCTCAGGCCGGGGTCGGGGGCGGTCCCCTCCAGACCGCAGTCCACGGCGTCGCTGTAGCCCACCCCGCGCGGATCGAAGCCCACGAGGTCGTGGTTCAGTCCCAGGTCCGCGGCCTCGCTGTCGAGGATGCTCCCGGGCGTGGTCACGCCCGGATGCCCCGGGCCGCCGGGGTTGAACAGGATGGGGTAGGCGTTCTCCCCGGTGGCGGGCACACGGGTCACCGCTATGTCGATCGTGCGCCCGTCGGGGTTCTCGTAGTCCATGGGCACCGGAACGGTGGCACACAGGGTGCGGTCGTCGCTCTCGTCCCACCCCCGGGCGACGTCGGAGCACGGTCGCCACTCCGGTTCCGGGCCGGGGGCGGCCGATGCGGGGGCGGCCACGGCGGTGAGCAGCAGTCCGGAGGCCGCGGCCAGCGCGGCGCTTCGGGCGAGGGGCACGGGGGTTCTCCCATCAGACGGCTCTGTACGGGGCCACCGTCCGTGGACGAACGGTGGGACCCCTCCGCACGCTACTGTCGGCCGTTCCGCGCGCGCCTCCCCCGAACGGAGGATTCGCCGGACCTCCCATAGTGGGGGGCGGGTCGGGGCCGACGGGTTCCGGCTGCTCCCACGCACCGACTTTCGTCGGAGGCCGCCCGGCCCGGCACCGGCGCGCGCCCGCTCCGCGGGGGCGGCACGGGGCGTCGGGACCCTCAGGCCCCCTGCATGCGGACCCGGACGAACTCGTCCTGGCTGATGAGCAGGTCGTGGTCGGTGTCGACGTCGAGGGCGAAGGCGTGCAGCGCGCTCATGCGGTCGAGTCCCAGATCCCGCTCGGCGTAGGCCAGCCACTCGTGGATGTTGATGGAGCCGTCCTTGTCCGTGTCGAGCCGGGTGAACAGGTCGCGTGCTTCCTGCTCGGTCGTGGTGCTGGGCAGAAACTTCTCGGGCATGGTGGTGCGCTCTTCCTCGTTCGCGGGGTCGGCCGAGGCGGAACCGTCGGCGGTACGTGTGCCCATCGTCCCACCGGAAGGGGCCGCTGCGCCGCCGGAGTCCTCGGGTGCGGTCTCCGCGGTGGCGCGGGCGCGGCGCCCCGTTCCGGAGCGGACAGCCGGACCGGAGAACGCGCTCCGGGCGAGCGGCGGTCGGGAGGCGCGAACGTAGACTCAAGCACATGTTCGGCAGAGTCCGGCGTTGGACGCGGCGGCACGAGACCCTCGTCGACGCGATCCAGGCGGCCCCGCTCCTGCTGCTGTGCCTCATGGCGAGCCCCAACCACGCGGACCCGGGCTCCTACGGCGGCGTCCCCCTGCCCTACCTCGCCGTCACGCTCGCGCTCGTACTGCCGCTGGCGCTGCGCCGCAGGTACCCGCTGGCCGTGTTCGCGCTCCTCGCCGTGGTGGGGCTCCTGCAACTGGCCCTCGGCTCCGGCCTGGTCCTGGCCGACTTCGCCGTCCTCGTCGCCATGTACACCGTGGCCGCGCACTGCCGGTTCGGGTGGGCTCTGGCCGCGCTGATCACCGCCGAGGTCGGCCTGGTGCTGATGCTCGCGAGCCTGCCCCACGCCGACTGGGGCGACTGGAACGTGTTCGTCGTCTACACGTTCCTCATCATGCTCCTGTGGATCACCGGCCTCTACACGAGCGTCCGCCGCGGCTACCTCATCGGTCTGGAGGAGCGCGCGGAGTGGCTCGAACGCGAGCGCGACGCCCGCGCCCGGGCCGCGATCGCCGAGGAGCGGGCGCGCATCGCCCGCGAACTGCACGACGTGGTGGCCCACAACGTGAGCGTGATGGTGGTGCAGGCCGACGGCGCCGCGTTCGCGATCGACTCCGACCCGGCGCGGGCCAAGGGTGCGCTGGAGACCATCTCGGAGACCGGCCGGACCGCCCTGGCCGAGATGCGCGGCGTGCTCGGGGTGCTCCGGGAGGACGAAGCCGGAGGGGAGTACGCTCCGCGACCCGGCGTCGAACAGCTGGAACAGCTGTTCGCGCGGGTGCGCAGCGCCGGACTACCGGTGGAGTGCACCGTGGAGGGCCCGGTACGCCCACTGACGACGGGGGTGGACCTCGCCGTCTACCGGGTGGTGCAGGAGGCGCTGACCAACACGCTCAAGCACGCCGGACCCGGAACCAGCTGCGTCCGGGTGCGGCTGCACTACGGGGACGACACCCTGGAGGTGCGGGTCCTCGACGACGGGCGCGGCACGGCCGCGTCCGAGGCCGCGCGCCCCGGGCGTGGGCACGGCCTGATCGGCATGCGCGAGAGGGTGTCGGTGTACGGCGGTTCCGTACGGGCGGGACCGTGCTCCGGCGGAGGCTACGAGGTGGTGGCGTCGCTGCCGTTGCGGCCGGCCACCACGTGAGCGATTCGAGGGAGGGGACACACCTGTGGGCACACCGGGCGCCGGTGGGACGGGCATCGACACGGGAACCGGCACGGGAGGCGTCGGGAGGACGGACGCCGTACGCGTCGTGCTCGTCGACGACCAGGAACTGGTCCGCACGGGCTTTCGCATGGTCCTCGACGCGCAGCCCGACATCCGGGTGGTGGGCGAGGCCGGTGACGGCGCCACCGCGCTGGAACTGCTGCGGACCCTGGCCGCCGACGTCGTCCTCATGGACGTCCGGATGCCGCGCATGGACGGCGTGGAGGCCACGCGCCGCGTCTGCGCCGTGGACGGCGCCCCGCGGGTGTTGATCCTGACCACCTTCGACCTCGACGAGTACGCCTACGCGGCGTTGAAGGCCGGGGCGAGCGGTTTCCTGCTCAAGGACGCCCGGCCCCCGGAGCTGCTGTCGGCGATCCGCTCCGTCCACTCCGGCGACGCGGTGGTCGCCCCCAGCACGACGCGGCGGCTGCTCGACCGCTTCGTCGGCCACCTGCACGCCGACGACGAGGCCCCGCCCGCTCCCGAGTCCCTCGACGTGCTGACCCCGCGCGAGCGCGAGGTGCTCGCGGTTGTGGCCCGCGGACTGTCCAACACCGAGATCGCCGCCCTGCTGCACGTGTCCGAGGCCACGGTCAAGACCCACGTGGGGCGGATCCTGACCAAGCTCGACCTGCGCGACCGGGTGCAGGCGGTGGTGCTCGCCTACGAGACCGGCCTGGTCGGCGTCCGCGGGTACTGAAACGCTCCAGGTTCCCACGCCGCGCTCCAGGCCCCGCGCCGCCGGGAGGGGCCGCTGACCGCGAACCCGGCGGGAGGCCGGGACGCGGGGCCGACCGCACCGCCTTTCGGCGGGCCGCGCCTACCCCATGGGTCGCACACCGGGGCCCGGGTCATCCCGCAGGGGGACACGCAAGGTCATCCTCCGGCCAGACGCCCCGCGGAGCCCCGGCGGACACGATGGATCCGTGCCTCCAATGATCACCACCCACGGCCTGAGCAAGAAGTACGGCGACCGCGCGGTCGTCGATGACCTGGACCTGCACGTACCGGAAGGGTGCGTGTACGGCTTCCTCGGCCCCAACGGGTCCGGTAAGTCGACCACGATGAAGATGCTCCTGTCGCTGGTACGCCCCACCAGCGGCGAGATCCACGTCATGGGCCGCCCCATGCGGCGTTCCACCCGCCGAGGACTCCTGGGCGGCATCGGTTCCCTCATCGAGTCCCCGCCCGCGTACGCGCACCTCACCGGCGGGGAGAACATGCGCCTGGTGCGGCGGCTGCTGGACCTGGACAAGGGCCAGGTGGCCCGGGCGGTGCGCACCGTACGCCTCCAGGACCACCTCGACAAGCTCGTCCGCGACTACTCGCTGGGCATGAAGCAGCGGCTGGGCATCGCGATGGCGCTGGCCCGCGAACCCCGCCTGCTGATCCTGGACGAACCCACCAACGGCCTCGACCCCGCCGGTATCGACGAGATCCGGCGCCTGCTCACCCGGCTGGCCGAACAGGGGACCACCGTGATGGTCTCCAGCCACCTGCTGGGCGAGATCGACCGGACGGCCTCCGTGCTCGGCATCCTCAGCAACGGCCGCATGCTCTTTCAAGGCACCCGGGACCAGCTGCTCGCACGCTCCACCCCCGACGTGCTCATCGACACCACCGAACCCGAACGGGCGAGCGCACTCACCGCCCGGTGGGGCGCGGTCCGCGACGGCGGCGCCGTGCGCCTGCCCGGGCTCGACCACGGGGCCACGGCCCGCGTGGTGGCCCACCTCGTCGGCGAACACGTGCCCGTCCACGGCGTGCGCCGCGACGCCCAGTCCCTGGAGGACGTGTTCATGGACCTCACCGGAGGGCAGGGCCTGTGAACACCCGTGCCGTGGCCAACGAGTTCGCCAAGATGCGCCGCCTGCGTGTGGCGCCCGTCGCGGGCGTCATGGTGGTCGGAGTGGTCGCGCTGTCCTGCTTCGCCGCGTTGGGCGACCCGGGGTTCCTGGAGTCGGTGGACGACCCCTCCGAGCACCCCTGGCGGTTGCTGCTCGCGGGTATGGCACTGGCCGTGCCGCTGACCTCGCCCATCCTGCTGGCGGTGCTGGCCAGCCGACAGGTGGACATCGAACATCAGGGGAACGGCTGGCTGCTCTCCCAGACCTCGGGACTGACCCCCGGACACCTGTGCCGGGCCAAGTTCGCGGCCACCGGCGCGGTCGTGGTGGCGGCCACCCTGGCCCAGAGCGGCCTGGTGGTGGCGGTCGGCTTGGCGCTGGGCATCACGGTGGCCTTCCCGGCCGGGCAGTGGCTCGGCTACACCGCCGCGGCCGTGGTCGTGAACCTGGTACTCCTCGCGTTCCACCTCCTGCTGTCGGCGCGCGTGGGCAACCAGCTCGTGGGCATGGGCGTCGGGGTCCTGGGCGTGTTCGTGGCCCTGACCAGCACGGGGGCGCCCGCGTGGCTGACTCACCTCCTCCCTCCGTGGGGGTACTACGCGCTGGTCACGCCCGTCGACGCCCGCGGGACCGGCATGGTCTCGCTGGACCCCCCGCACCTGAGCGTGGTCGCCCTGGGGGTCGCGGGTGGCCTCCTGTTCATGCTCGTCACCCGCCTGTTCGACCGTCAGGAGGCCTGAGCCATGGGTTCGGTCCGAGCCGAGTTCCTCAAACTGAAGCGTTCCCTGAGCTGGGTCGTGGTGGTGCTCCTGCCGCTGCTGGCCGTGCTCACCGGGGCGGCCAACACGGTCGTCTCCGGTCAGCCGCTCGAAGACGACTGGCACACCCTGTGGCTGCGGGTGGTGGTCTTCTACGGCCTGTTCCCCCTGGCAGTCGGCATGGCCGTGCTGGCCTCGCTGGTGTGGCGGGTCGAGCACCGGGGCGGCAACTGGAACGCGCTGATGGGCCGGAAGGTGTCCAGCTTCCACGTGGTCCTCGGCAAGACGGTCGTGCTCGCCGTGCTCGCGGCGGCGATGCAGGCGGTGCTGGTGGCGGGCGTCATCGTCGTCGGCAAGCTGGTGTTCGCGCTGCCCGGAACGCTGCCGCCCCGGTACCTCCTGGTCAGCGCCGTCGTCATGCTGGCGTGTGTGCCCGTGGCGGCGCTCCAGTCCGGGTTGTCGATGCTCATGAGGTCCTTCGCCGCCCCCGTGGCCGTGGCGCTGCTGGGGGCGACCACAGGGGTGCTGCTGCTGGTGACCCGGCTCGAACCCGTGGCGGTGACGCTCCCGTACGGGCTGCTCAGCCGGGCGACCCAACTGGGCACCGGGATGTTCGCGGACACCGGGAACGTCACCACCGGCCTCGTGTCCGTCGTCGTGGCGGTCGCGCTCGGTCTCACGGCGGTGCTGACCGTCGGGGCCGCCGCCGTCCTGGACCGTCGCGACATCCGCTGACGGCGGGAGCCCCGCGAGCCCGGTGCCCGTGCCTTGCCGCTCCGCGCGTCAGCAGCGCGGGCGGGTGACGTGCTGGGGCGGAGCCGTCCCGGGCGCGGGTGTCAGGAGGGCTGGCGTCCGGAGGATTGGCGCCGTGCGCGCCACTCCGGGGCGAGTACCGACCAGACCTCCATGTCGTGGCGCTCGCCCCGGTAGACGTAGCTCTCCCGCAGCACGCCGTCCCGCGTCATGCCGAGCCGCCGGGCGACGGCGATGCTGGCCTCGTTCGCCGAGGAGGCGTGCCACTCCACGCGGTGGACGCCCCGCTTCTCGACGGCCCAGTCGATGATCTGTTGGACGGCCCTGGTCACCAGCCCGCGCCCGGCGGCCGACGGTTCCAGCCAGCAGCCCGCCTCGGCGGTGCCGTGCTTGAGGTCCATCGTGCGGAAGAGGACCCCGCCGAGCAGCCGTTCACCCGACCAGATGCCGTAGATGCCTCCGGTGTCGGTGGCGGCCTTCTCCGCGTACGAGCGCAGGTAGGTCCGGCTCGACTCCAGGTCCACGATGACGTCCGGGAGAGCGATGTAGCGTCCGATGAACTCGCGCCCCCGGTCGATGTTGGCCAGGAACTCCTCGGCATGCCGTGGTTCGAGCGGGCGCAGTTCCGCGCCGTCCACGTCCAGGGGCACCGCGAACATCGCCAACCTCCGTGACCGATCCGTGCACATGGTGGACGGGATCATCCCATGGCGGTGTCTTCGGACTCCGCCGCGGGTTCCGGTCGGCGACCTGCTGGCCGCACCGTCTTCCGTCACGCCCGCAGCTCCCGCCACGGCAGCGGCCTGCCGCACGACCAGTTCCCCGTCAGGTGAGTTCGACGAACTCCGGGACCTGGTGCGCCCTCTCCGGCTGAGGCCCCGGACCACACGCGAACACGCGGAAGGACCCGCGAGGTGGGGTAGCCGCTCAGCCCCGGGGGCTCTCCCAGTGGCCGCCGACCACCTCGGGCACCAGGTCGAACCGGTCGAGGAACGCCTGGACCAGCTCCTCCACGTCGCTGGAGCCGGACACGCACCACGCCTGGTGGCCGCTGTTGAGCACGGACAGGAACACCGAGGCCAGAACCCCCGGGCGCGGGTCGGTGACCGGATCGACGCCGGTGCGCTCGCCCAACGCCCGGGCCAACCGCTCCTGCCTGCGGTGGCAGTAGCGCATGTTGACCTCGATCAGCTCGGGGCTCTCGGACACCAGTCCCATGGCGCTGCCCCGGAGGTGGAGCATCTCGCGTTCGAGGTAGGCCCAGTGGTCGAGCATCGCGTTGCGCAGCGCGGCGAACGGCGACTCCTCGGCGGGACGGGCCAGCAGGGCGGCGAACAGCTGCTCGTCGAGGTCCTCGACCGCCTCCAGGACCACGTCCTCCTTGGAGCCGAAGTAGCGGAAGAACGTGCGCTGGGAGACCCCGACACAGGAGGCGATCTCCTCTGTCGTCGTCCCCTGGTAACCGTTCTCGTGGAACAGGCGCAGCGCCGACTCCATGAGGGACTCGCGCATCCGGGCCTTCTTGCGCTCGCGCAGCCCGAGCTGCTCCCCCGGTTCGGCGCTCGTCGTGCTCATGGACGTGCCTCCCGCATGTTGGCTCTGCCCGCTGTCTCGGCTCTGTCCGCTGATTCCGGCTCTGTCGACCGAGGATACCGTGTGAAACAGATTACGTCAGCGACTGACAAAACGCACTTGCTGCAAAGAGTCAGCGACAGACATAATCGGGCGGACGACGACACCGGCACGCAGGGGGAACCATGACCGCACAGACCGTCCCGAAGGCGGCTCCGGAGACGGAGCAGACGGAGCGCAAGCGGCGCTGGACGGAGAGCCCCTGGGCGACCCTGGTCGCCATCGCCTTCGGCGTGATGATGGTGGCGCTGGACGGCACCATCGTGGCCGTCGCCAACCCCGCGATCGGCACGAGCCTGGGCGCCTCGCTGGCCGAACTCCAGTGGGTGACCCACGGCTACCTGCTCGGCCTGGCGGTCTTCCTGATCACGGCGGGCAAGATCGGCGACCGCTTCGGCTACCGCAACACCTACCTCGTGGGCGCGGTCGGCTTCGTGCTCAGCTCGGTGGCGATCGCGCTGTCGGCCGGTGTCATCATGCTCGTCGCCTTCCGGGTGCTGCAAGGGATTTTCGGGGCGCTGCTCCTGCCCTCGGCGATGGGCCTGCTGCGCGCCAGCTTCCCGCCCAGCAAGCTCGGCCGGGCCTTCGGCGTCTTCGGCAGCCTCATCGGCGCCGCCACGGCGGGCGGCCCCATCCTGGGCGGCGTCCTGGTCGGCTCCCTCGGCTGGGAGGCCGTCTTCTACATCAACGTCCCGGTGGGCGCGGTCGCCCTCGGTCTCGGCCTGTGGCTGCTGGCCGCCAACAAGCCGACCGACGCCGGAAGCCGGATGGACGTGCCCGGCATCGTGCTGCTGAGCATCGCCATCTTCGCCCTGGTGTGGGCCCTGGTGGAGGCGCCCAGCGTGGGCTGGGGCCACCCCGTCACACTGGGCTCGCTGGCCGTCACGGCGGTCTTCACCGCGGCCTTCCTGGTGTGGGAACGCCGCGCGAAGCAGCCCCTGCTCCCGCTCGGCCTGTTCGCCAACCCCTCGGTCTCCATCGGCGCCGTCCTGACGGTCGCGATGGCGCTGAGCCTGATGGGGTCGCTGTTCTTCATCACCTTCTACCTCCAGGGCGTGCGGGGCATGAGCCCCGCCCAGACCGGCCTCCAGCTCATCTCCATGACCGCGCTGATGGCGGTCACCTCGCCGATCGCGGGCCGGATCCTGGACCGGGTCGGCGCCCGGCCGCCCACGACGGCGGGCCTGCTGCTGGCGTCGGCGGGCATGTTCATGCTGTCGCTGTTGAGGGTCGACACGGGCGTGCTCTACATCTCGGCCGCGTTCGTCCTGCTCGGCATGGGCCTGAGCCTGATCATGACCGGCGCCACGGCGGCGATCATCGGCAACGCCCCCGTGCGGTACGCCGGTGTCGCCTCGGCGGTGCAGCAGGCCGCCATGCAGTTGGGCGGCTCGCTGGGCACGGCGGTCCTGGGCGCGGTCATGTCCGCGACCATCGTCGCCACCCTGCCCGGCCACTTCGCCGCCGCGGGGCTGGCCGAACCCGCCGCCGGGGAGCTGGCGGGCATGCAGAGCGTCGTGGCCCAGGGCGGCGCGGTGCTGCCCGAGGGGGCGACCCCGGAGGTCGTGGCGGCCGTGACCGGGGCCAGCAACCTGGCCTTCATGGAGGGCCTGCAACTCGCCTTCACCATCGCGGCGGCGGTCATGCTGGTCGCCGCGGTGCTGTCGCTGTTCATGCGCTCGGGCAGGATGACCGACGGCCCGGCCGTCCACATCTAGCCGGGAGCGGGGCCCGGTCCTGCGCGCGCAAGCCCGGGACCGGGCCGGACCCGCGGAGACTCTGGAACGGGTCTGTGCGGACGCCGAAGCTGGTCATGGGCCCGCCGGTGCCTCCTCGGGCCCCGGACGCGTCGATGCCGCACGGGTTCGCGGGTACGCCGGTGGCTCTCCGGGCTCCGGGCACGCCCATGCTGCCGGAGGCCGTGGGCCCCCTGTATCCAGGAAACCGCGGAAGAAGAGGCGGCGCCACCCCCTGTGGACAAGGGTGGGGCCGCCTCCGACGTGCGCGTTCCAGGGCGGCAGACTTCGCGGAGCGGCGGCCTGCGCCGCCCCGCCATGCGTACGACCCGACAGGGGGCTTCTCTTGAACGACCGCACCGGCCAGCACCGGGCCTATCTGGACGAACTGTTCGGACTCACCGGCCGCCGTGCCCTCGTGACGGGAGGGAACTCGGGCATCGGCCGTGGTGTCGCCGAGGCCCTCGGACGCGCCGGGGCGAGCGTGCACCTGGTGGCCCGCGACGCCGGACGCCTGGCCCAGACGGCGGAGGAATTCGCCGCCCAGGGCATCGAGGTCGGCACCACCCCGGTCGATCTGGCCGACCGCGACGCGCTCGGGGAGCTCTGCGCGAGTGAACCGGTGACGGGGGCGGACATCCTGGTGACCTCGGCCGCGGTCAACCACCGGCCCCCGCTGGGGGAGACGTCGGAGGGGGTCTGGGAGGAGACACTGGCGGTCAACCTCACCGCGCCGTACCTGCTGGGCCAGGCGTGCGGACCGCGGATGGCCGAGCGGGGCTGGGGTCGGATCCTCAACATCGGCTCCCAGCAGACGTGGAGCGCGTTCGGCAACTCGGGGGTGTACGGCGTCAGCAAGGCCGCAGTCGGCGGGCTCTCACGTTCTCAGGCCGAGGCGTGGTCGCCCCACGGCGTCACCGCCAACACCATCATTCCCGGTTTCGTGGTCACGCCGATGACGATGCACACGGTCGCGGTGCCCGGCCGCGAGGAGGAACTCGCAGCCCGCACCATGGTCGGCCGCAACGGCCTCCCCCGCGACTTCGCCGGTCTGGCGGTCTTCCTCGCCTCGGACGCCTCCGCCTTCGTCACCGGGCAGATGCTGGCCGCCGACGGCGGGCTCAGCGTGCACTGACCCGTGGCGCGGGCGTGGGCGGACCCGGTCCGGATCGCGGCCGTGCCGGTGTCGTCCCGAACCCCGGGCACGCGGTGCCGTACGGGTGCGCGGGCACGCCGTTGGATCTGCGGCCTTCGGTCATGCCGGTGTCGTCCCGAACCCCGGGCACGCCGGGGTGGGCTTGTGGAGACGTCAGACCGGATCGCGGGAACGCCGATGCCGCACGGGTTCGCGGGCGCGCCCATGCTGCCGAAGGCCGTGGGCCCCCTGTATCCAGGAAACCGCGAAAGAGGAGGCGGCACCACCCCCTGTGGACAAGGGTGGTGCCGCCTCCGCCTGAGGTTCCGGTCCTACACCGCCGTGGGATTACGGGATGACAAGGATGCCTGTGTCGTCGGCCTCCGGTGTCAGGGCGGACCGGGGTTGAAGACGGCGTGTGTGCCCACCCGGCGCCAGACCACGTGCGGCTTGCCGGGGAAGCGCTCTTCGCCGTACTCCCATGTGGCGCGCCCGTCGGGTGCCCAGGTCATCTCGTAGACTCCGGGGGCTCCCTGCACGCCCTTGACCCGCAGGCCCGGTCGGAACTCGCCTTTCTGCACGTCGGGTGCGAACTCGGTGGTGACCACCTTCCGGAAACGCTCCGCCTGTTGCCGCGTCAGTTTCCTGAAGTCGGCCCGGAACCGGGGGGTGGTGGCGAACGTGGCCAGTGTCCTCAGCGCTCCTCGTCTTCCAGAGCGTCGAACATCGACTCCGCGTCCTCGAACTCCTCGGTCAGGCCCGCGGCGATCTGCTCACTGGCCTCGCGCTCACCCTGCTGCCAGTCGCGGTCCCAGAACCACGTCTGGTCGGCGGGCACCGAGGTCATACCCCTGAGCGTGACCTGACCGTTCTCCGCGATGGCGAACTCGACCTCGTCGCCCTCACGGATGTGCAGGGCCTCGGCGATCTCGCGGGGCAGGGTCACCTGGTTCTTGCGACGCATCACCGCACGTCGACGTCTCGCTTTCGCCTCGCCCATGGGTGGGATCCTTCCGGCTGGTGGGCCTGCCCCGGGGCTTCCCTTCCCCGGGCAGGGCGATCGTGCTCCCGGGCTTCCCTCCCGGAGTCACGGTTCCAGAATGACTCCAACAGTCGGACAGTTCAACTTTCCTACCAGAGATTTGCCGTTCGGATATCCCGGCAGGGAAACGAGAAGGCGGCACCACCCCCTGTGGACAAGGGTGGTGCCGCCTCTGTCGTGCTGCCTCTACTGCGCTGCTTTCACGATCGGGCCGCCTCCGCTGTGCACGGTGCCGCCGACCGTGACCGACCGACCTGGCTGTCCGAAACCCCTCCGGGCCCGGACCGGCGGCTCAGGTCGTGTAGTCGGCGTTGATCCGGATGTACCCCTCGGTCAGGTCGCAGCCGTAGACCGTGAAGGCGCCGTCGGCGATGCCCAGGCCGACGCCGATCACCACCTCGTCGCCCTTCATGTGCTGGGCGGCGCGCTCCAGCACCTCGTCCGTGGCCTCCGCCGGGTAGGTCTCCACGTCGCCGAAGGAGATCCGCACGTTGTCGGGGAGGATGTCGGTCTCCTCCTCGCACTTGCCGACCGCCATCGTCACCCGGCCCCAGTTGGGGTCCGCACCGTGCACGGCGGTCTTCACCAGCGGGGAGTTCACCACGGCCTTGGCCACCCGCTTGGCCTGGGCGTCGTCGCGCGCGCCGGTCACGCGCACCTCGATCAGCTTGCTGGCGCCCTCGCCGTCGGAGGCGATCATCCGCACCAGCTTCAGGGCCACCTCGTGCAGCGCCGCCTCGAACTCCGCCGCGTCCACCGGCCCGGCCAGGCCGTTGGCGAACACCGCCGCCGAGTCGCTGGTGGAGGTGTCGGTGTCGATGCTCAGCGCGTTGAACGTGCGGTCCACCACCCGGCGGAACACCTCGTCCAGCACCGGCTGCTCCAGCTCGGCGTCGGTGAAGAACCAGGCCAGCATGGTCGCCATGTTCGGCTCGATCATGCCCACGCCCTTGGCGATGCCCGTCAGCGTCGCCCCGCCCACCGTCGCCGAGGCGGTCTTGGGCCGGGTGTCGGTGGTCATCATCGCCGCGGCCGAGCGGTCCAGGTCGGCCGGGGGGAACTCCGCGGGCAGCGCGTCCAGGTAGGCGCGGACCTTCTCGATCGGGTACGGGCGGCCGATCACCCCGGTGGAGGCGACCAGAACCTCCTCGGGCGGCACCCCCGCCGCCCGCGCCACGCGCTCCTGGAGTTCGTGGGCGTGGCTGTCACCGACCCTGCCCGTGGCCACGTTGGCGTTGCGGGCGATCACCGCGACCCCCCGCGCGCTGCCGTCGGCCGCCGAGCGGCGGCTCAGCAGCACGCTGGGTCCGGCGAACCGCGACCGGGTGAACACGGCGGACACGCGGGCGGGGACCTCCGACACCACCGCGAAGAAGTCGTCGTTGGGGTCCTTGATCCCGATGTTTCCGGCCACGCCGCGGAAACCTGCGGGCACGGGGGTCTGGCTGCTCATCGTCCTCCTCGGGGCTTCTCCGGCGCCAGACTACTCCGCCGCGCGCCGCGGCCCTCATTACGGCTGCGACCTGCGGGGGTTTCGTCCTGTGCACCTCCCGAACCCGTGTGACAACAACCTGATAACGGGGTATCGCCGGAAGACGAGACCACCCGGGGGGAGGCGTGTTGTGCGTGATGGTGACTGGCTCACGGAGACAGGGGCGCGGATTCGGGGCGTTCTGAAGGTGATGGTGGACGCCGGGTGGCTGCCCGGCGGAGCCGCCGTGATCGGCACCGGCGGGATGTGGGAGTTCGTCGCCGTCGGCCGCATCGACGGCGAGCACGACACCGCCCCGGACGTGGCCTACGACGTCGCGAGCCTGACGAAGGTCATGGCGACCTGGCCGCTGGTCGGCCAGGCGGTCGCCGAGGGGATCATGGACCTGGACGCCCCGATGTCGGAGTACCTGGACGTGGACCACCTGCCCGGCGCGGAGGTCACCACGCGGCAGATCCTCACCCACACCGGTCGCCTCAACCCGGTGACCTGGCTGGAGAGATACGTGGGCACCGACCAGGACCTCGCGGAGGCGATCCTCGCCGACCCGCTGGAGGAACCCGGCTACGCCTACGTCGACCGCGGGTTCATCCTGCTCGGCATGCTCCTGGAACGCCTCTACGGCACGGGCCTGGACCGCCTGGCCCGCGACCTGTGGGAGCAGATGGGCATGCGCTCCACCACCTTCGGCCCCCTGACGCGTTCGCCCGGCGTGGCGCCCACCGAGCGCCGCATCCCCGGAGCCGCCCCCACCTGGGGGGTGGTGCACGACGAGGCGGCCGCGCTGATGGGCGGTGTGGCGGGGCACGCCGGGGTGTTCAGCACCGCCATCGACCTCGGCGCGTTCACCCGGGAGATCCTGCGGATGCACGACGGGGGACAGGGGCCGGTGCCGTCCTCCTACGTGCGCGCGAGCTGGCAGCCGCACGTGGACGCGGGGGCCAGGCTGTGGCGCGGCCTGGGCTGGCTGGTCACCCCGGAGGGGGTGGTCTACCACAACGGTTTCACCGGAACGAGCCTGTTCATGCACCCGCAGAGCGGCCGGTACGTGGGCATGCTCACCAACGCCGTGCACTACGGGCGCGACCGGACCGGGCTGGTGGACCTGCGGTCGGCCGCGCGGTCGGCGCTCACGCCGCAGGCGCACGAGTCCTCGTCCTGAGACGGGCGGCGACGGCTGACGCGGGCGTTGGGAGCGCACCCACACCTCGGAGGAGTCAGGCCTCCGAGGCGCCGCGGATCGCCTCGGCGAGCCCGCCCAGGAGGTCGGCCAGCCCCGCGGGGCCGGGGACGACCAGGTCGGCGGCCTCGGCCACGGCGGTGACCTCGTCCGAGGACGAGCACACCTTCAGGCCCTCGACGCCCTGGGACCGCAGCCCCGCCACGGCGTCGAACGCGGGCAGGTCGCCGAGGTCGTCACCGGCGTAGAGCACCGCGCGCGGGCCCGTCTCGGCGACGAGCGCGGTGAGCGCCGCGCCCTTGTCCACACCCTGTGGACGGAGCTCGACCACCATCCGGCCCGGCTCCACCTGGAGGTCCGACCGCCGAGCCAGTTCGCTCAGGGAGGGAGTGAGCAGGGCGAGCGCGCCGTCCGGGTCGGCGGTGCGCCTGGTGTGCACCGCCAGCGAGCGCCCCTTGTCCTCGATCCAGGTGCCCTCCGGGGCGCCCAGGTCGTCAAGCAGGCCGGGCAGCTCCTCGCGCACCACCGCCACGCCGGGCGGCGCGGGCGCCGCGGCCACACGCCCGCCCTCCCAGCGCTCGGCGCCGTAGTGGCCCAGCACGGTGATGCCGGGCACCCGGTCCAGGCCGCCCAGCCGCACCGCCGTCTCGGCGGGGCGGCCGGTGACCACGGCGACCGAGCCCAGGAGCCCGGCCAGGTCGGCGAGCACGTCCACGATCCCCGGGTAGGGGGCGGACGTGCGCGGGTCGGCGACGATGGGCGCGAGCGTGCCGTCGAAGTCGAAGGCGGCCAGCGCCCGCTCGGGTGCGGCGAGGAAGGCGTCGAGCGCGGTGCGTCCGGCGTCCGTGCTGGGTTGGGGCAGGGACATGGAGGGCCTTTCCGGTGGGGCCGCGGATGCGGGCCGGGCGGGACCGCCAGACTACCGACGCGCCCCCGCGCCGACGGGCCTCCACCGCGTGTGTGACGGTTGTTTCAGCGGATGTCCGTGCGGTGTTGTGCGTTCGGTCGGCCTCGTGGGACGGCGCTGCCGCTCTCCGTCGCGGGGGTGGCCCGGACGGAGGGCGCCGGCGGGACCGCGGGTGTCGTCACCGGGGCGCGGGGTGGGTACGAACGACCCAAAGAAGAAGAGGGATACGGGAAACGTCAGAGCTGGATGCCCAGCTGGCGTGCGTTGCGTTGACGGCGGCGGTCGGCGCGAAGCCGGCGCAGCCGCTTGACGGTCATCGGGTCGAAGGCGAGGGCCTCCGGCCGTTCCACCAGCCCGTTCAGCAGCTGGTAGTAGCGGGTCGCGGAGAACCCGAACTCGTCACGGATCGCCTGTTCCTTGGAGCCCTCGAACTTCCACCACTGGCGTTCGAAGGCGAGGATGCGCTGCTCGCGCTCGGCGAGGGCCGACTGACCGTCTTCGGTCGGACCGATATTCGGCATGGGACACCCCCTGGACGGGAAATTGGTTTGTCCGGATCGGCCCGACTCATGCTAGCGACTCGACATGCCGGATGAGGAGCCGAAACCGCAGGACTGGCACCAGGGATACAGTTACGTTCTCTACCCCTCAGGCCACTTGTCCACGCCTGAATCCTGTGCTCGTGACAGAATTGCCGGGGTCCGGGGAGGGCCGCGTGGAACGTCGACCGCATCGTTCGAGGGAGCCTGACGTGCTCGGGGGCAACAGCCGCAACAGGATACACACACGCCGCGCCCGTGGCGGGGCCAGCGCGGTCTTCGCAGCCGCCACCGCCGCCGTCCTCGGTCTGACCTCGGCTCCGGCCGCGGCGGACCTGATCCCCGACTACCGGCCCGAGCAGTGGGGACTCCAGGCCGTGGGGGCGCCGCAGCTGTGGGAGGAGAACCAGGGCCAGGGCGCCACGGTCGCGCTTCCGGGCGTCTCCGTCGACGAGGGGCACCCGGACCTGGTCGACAACGTCCAGCTGGACACGCGTTTCGGTGAGAACGGCGGCGACGTCGAGCAGGGCAACGCCGCGGCCGGGCTGGTCGCGGCCCACGGGTACGGCAGGGACGCCGACGGCGGCGTCCTGGGCGTGGCGCCCGAGGCCACCATGCTCGTGCTGCCCACGCAGGACCGGCTCGCCGAGGCCGTGCGGTTCGCCTCCCAGGAGGGCGCCCAGGTCATCCTGCTGCCCGAGCCCGCCGGGCCCGACCTCGCCGAGGCCACCCAGGAGGCCTCCGACAACGGCGCGCTGGTCGTCGGCCCGGCGGGGGAGGACGAGGACCCCAACGTGCTCAGCGTCGCGGGGGCCGACCAGGACGGAGCCCTCATCGAGGGCGCGCCCGGGGCCGGGATGATCGCGCTGACCGCCCCCGGCGCCGACCTGGTCACGTCGGGACCGGAGCCGGGCCAGACCGAGGTGACCGGGGCCCCCTACGCCGCGGCGATGGTCGCCGGGGCCGCCGCCCTGATGCGCGCGGAGCACCCGCAGCTGCGGCCCGACCAGGTCCGCGACGCCCTGGTGGACGGCTCCCAACCCGGCCCCGACGGCCTGCCCGCGCTGCACCTGCCCAGCGCGGAGCAGCAGGCGTCCGGCGTCGCCCAGGACATCCCGCTCATCGACGAGGACCTGGCCGGACAGGGCGAGCAGTCGGGTCTGGTGCCCGCGTGGGCGTGGTTCGTCACCGTCGGCGCCGTCGTGGTCCTGGGCGTGCTCGTCCTGGTGGTGTGGGTGCGCCGCTCCAACGCCGACCCCTACGGCGTGAAGGCCGAGCGCCGCGAGCAGGACGAGCTGATCGCCGCCGAGCGCGCCGCGGAGGCCGCGCCCGCCAGCCGCCGACGCAAGGGCGGACGCCGCCGCAAGACGCGCGGCAACTGAGCCGCGACTGAGCGACCGGAGCCGTCCGTGCCCGCCCCTCGGGGGAGGGCACGGACGGTTTTCCCTTCCGGGGCTTCCCCGGCTTTCGCGCGCCCCTTCCGGAGGCCGCCGTGGCGGGTCGTCCCCTGCTCCCGCGCGCCCGCGTTCCGCAGCCTCGGCCCCGGAGGCCCCCGGCCCGGTTCCCGCGCCCTCTCCGGGACGCCCCGGTTCCGGACGTCCCTGTCGCGCCCCGGTTCCGGTTCCGGACGCGCCGTAACCGGCGGGTCCACGGCGCCACCCGTGTGGGACCGCTCACACCCCCGCGCCGAGGGCGGGGCCGTTAAGCACTGGCGTCCGGCTCCGCCCGGCGGATAGCGTCCTCACCGCCGGGCACCCCGCCCCGGGGCGCCCACGACAGGGCGGAGAAGCACATGACGCGCATGGCCGACGGCAGCGCTGGCGACGCCGACTACGGTGTCATCGCCCGCACCTACACCGACCACCGCCGTCCCGACCCGCGGATCGCGGCCGCCGTGCACCGCGCGCTCGGTGACGCGCGCACGGTCCTCAACATCGGTGCGGGCGCGGGTTCCTACGAGCCCCTGGACCGTGAGGTCACCCCCGTGGAACCCTCCGCCAGCATGCGGGCCAAACGCCCGGACGCCCTGCCCGCGGCGGTCGACGCCGTCGCCGAGAGCCTCCCCTTCCCCGACGGGGCCTTCGACGCCGCCATGACCACGTTCAGCGTCCACCAGTGGCGCGACCTGGAGGCCGGGCTGGCCGAGGCCCGGCGGGTCACCACGGGCCCCGTGGCCGTGCTCACCTGCGACCCGGACCTGGTCCGCGACTTCTGGCTCCACGAGTACGCGCCCGAGGTCCTGGACACCGAGGCCCGCCGCTACCCGGCGATCGCCGACCTGGCCGCGGGGCTGGGCGGCGCCACCAGCGTCGTGCCCGTCCCCGTGCCACTGGACTGCTCCGACGGGTTCAACGAGGCCTACTACGGGCGGCCGGAGGGCCTGCTGGAGGTGGGCGCGCGCCTGTCCTGCTCGGCGTGGAGCTTCGTGGACGAGGCGGTGCACGAGCGGTTCACCGCCCACCTGTCCCGGGACCTGGCCGACGGGACCTGGGACCGCCGGTTCGGACACCTGAGGGGAGTGCCCGAACTGGAGGGTTCGCTGGTGCTGGTGGTGTCGCTCCCCGACTAGGCAGTGTTTTCTTTGGACCTCCGCTCCGCTTCGGCCCACCCGTCGCCCGCCATCGCCCGTCGGGGACGCTGCGCGTCGGGACGGGCTACCGCCCTCAACGGACGCCTGCGGCGCGGTGTCTTCCTTGTCCGGGCGCCCGGAGAACGGGAATGGGGTTGTAGCAGGCACAGCGGCGCCTACGACGGGTTCGCTCGTGCCCACCCGTCGCCCACCACCACCCTCAAACGACGCCTACGGCGCAGTTCTCCCACGGGAACCCGTCTCCGGCACCTCCAGAACCCCGTGGGCGCCCGAACCAACCCCCCACAAGCTGAGACCGGTTCAAAAAACAGACCCTAGGCGCTGTTCCGCCCGCCGACCGGGGCCCGGCGGGCGCGCCGTGCGGTCCTCCTGGCCGGAACCGGACACCGGACACCGGACACGGTGCGTGGTCGCCGCACGTCACGGACCCCCGACGGGCTGTGACGTCACGTCTGCGCGTGCATATGTAAGCAACGCCGGACGGGCTTGACGCGGACACCCGAGGCGACAAGGCTTTGGAGAATGTCACCCCTCGAAGCGTCTCCTCTGCCCTCACGGGGCGAGCCGCGGGCCGTGATCGCGCCCGAGTTCCGCAACCTCGTCAACGGGCGCGTCCGCCTCTCCGAGTACGACCCCAAGTGGCCCTACCTGTTCCGGCGCGAGGACGGGAGGATCCGCGCCGCCCTCGGCGACCGCGTGCTGCTCTTCGAGCACGTCGGCTCCACCGCGGTGCCCGGCCTCGCCGCCAAACCCTGCGTGGACCTGCTGCTCCTCGTCGCCGACTCCTCGGACGAGGCCGCCTACCTGCCCGACCTCGAAGCCGCCGGGTACCCCCTGGTGATCAGGGAGCCCGACTGGTACGAGCACCGGGTGTTCAAGGGCTCCGAGGTCAACCTCAACCTGCACGTGTTCAGCCGGGGGTGCGAGGAGGCCGAGCGCATGCGCCGCTTCCGCGACCACCTCATCGCCGACGCCGACGCGCGCGAGCGCTACACCGCGGTCAAGCGCGAGCTGGTGGGGCGGACCTGGGACCGCATCCAGGACTACGCCGACGCCAAGAACGACATCGTCCGGCAGCTCCTCGCCGAGGCGGACGCCGGGAGGGGCACCGCCGGCTGACCGGTTTCCGGCCGACCGGGCCGCGGCCGAGGGGCGTGTACCGTCTCCCGACGGCGGACACGCCCCCGCCCTCCGAACTCAGCCCAGCGAGCGCAGCTGGTCCTGGAACCACCGGCGCGGCGGCAGCGCCACCGCCGCCTCGGCCAGTCGCTCCCTGCGCCTGCGCCGCTCCTCGGCGGGCATCGACAGCGCCTCGTGCAGCGCCTCCGCCGTCTCCACGGTGTCGTAGGGGTTGACCAGCAGCGCGTGCCCGCCCAGCTCGTCGGCCGCCCCCGCCTCGTGCGACAGCACCAGCACCGAGTCCCGCTCCGACAGGACCGGGCCCTCCTTGGCGACCAGGTTCATGCCGTCCCGGATCGGGTTGACCAGCAGCACGTCGGCCATCTGGAACGAGGCCAGCGAACGCGGGTAGTCGTCGTTGACCTCCAGGATCAGGGGCGTCCACTCCGGGGTCGCGAACTCCTCGTTGATCTCCTTGGCGGTCCGCAGCACCGCGTCGGTGTACTCCCGGTACTCTGGCACGTCGCCCCGGCTCGGGTAGGCGAACGCCAGGTGGGTCACCCGCCCCCGCCACTCCGGGCGGGTGGTCAGCAGCTCGCGGTAGGCCTCCAGGCCCCGCACGATGTTCTTGGACAGCTCCGTGCGGTCCACCCGCACGATCAGCCGCGTGTCGCCGACCGCGTCCCGCAGGGTGCTCCGGCGCGAGGCCACGGCCGGGTCGGCGGCGCTCTGGCGCAGCCCCTCCTCGTCCGCGCCCAGGGCGTGCACGCCCACCCCGACCACCCGGCCGCCGTGCTCCACGGTGCGCCGCTCGAAGTCGACCTTCGCGCGCAGGATCTCCTCGCAGCAGCGCAGGAAGGCCTCCGCCCAGCGCGGGCTGAGGAAGCCCAGCCGGTCCGCGCCCAGCATGCCCTCCAACAGCTCGCGCGCGACCTGCCCGGGCAGCATCCGGAAGTACTCCGGGGGAGCCCACGGGGTGTGCGAGAAGTGCGCGATGCGCAGGTCGGGGCGGCGCGCGCGCAGGATCCGCGGCACCAGCGCCAGGTGGTAGTCCTGCACGGCGACGCGGGCGCCCTCGGCGGCGCCCGCCACCAGGGCCTCGGCGAACGCGTTGTTGTAGGCGGTGTAGTCCTCCCACGTCCGCCGGAAGTGCGAGCCGAAGGACGGCTTGTTGGGGGTGTCGTACAGCATGTGCTGCACGAACCACAGGGTCGAGTTGGCCACCCCGGTGTAGGCGCCGTCGAAGGTCTGCCGGGGGATGTCCAGCATGTGGACCCGCATGCCGTCCAGGTCGTGGGCCTGGTCCAGCCGGGCCTGCGGCGCCTCCGCCGCGGCCCGCCGGTCGGCGTCGGACAGGGCGGCGCACACCCAGATGCTGTCGATCTCGGTGGCGACCGAGATCATTCCCGACACCAGTCCGCCCCCGCCGCGCCGATGCTCCAGCGAGCCGTCGTCGGCGGTCGAGAAGGACACGGGTCCTCTGTTGGAGGCGATGAGGATCTGTGCCTTGTCCACGTGGTCGTCCTCTCGGAGAAAAGCGGTCGGGGCGGGGCGGTGGTGAAAGGGGGTCGCACCTTATGTCTCGCCTGTCGACAGCCGCCCCAAACCCCGCGCGGGTCAACGAGGGTGCGCGTCACACGGCCGCCGCGCCGGGGGCGCGCCCCACCGGTCCGGACCAGCACCGTCTCACCATGTGAGCCGTTTAGTGTTACCCGGGTCACCAGGCGTGGAAAACCGGCCGACACCTCCGTTACAGTTGCGGTGCGGATCCGACAGGACCAGCGCAAAACTTCATATTGCTCATCCAGAGGGGTGGAGGGACCGGCCCTGCGAAGCCCCGGCAACCATTCCAGCATGTGACACCCGCGAACCCGCGGGACGGCTGGGACAGGTGCCAACTCCGGCCTGGGGACAAGGTGTCCGCCAGGAAAGATGAGGGGAGACGCCTCGCCATGGCGATTGCCGCCACCGAACCCACCGCCGCCCGCTCCTTCGGCCCCGGCACCGCGCTCTCCTGTCGCGAGTGCGGCGAGCGCTACGAACTCACCCCCCGGTTCGCCTGCGAGTTCTGCTTCGGCCCCCTTGAGGTCGCCTACGACTTCGGGACCGTCACCCGCGCCGACATCGAGAGCGGCCCCAAGAGCATCTGGCGCTACCGCTCCCTCCTGCCCGTCCCGGCCAACGTCGCCGAGCTGCCCAACATGGCCCCCGGCCTGACCCCGCTGGTGCGGGCCGACCGCCTCGCGGCCGAGCTGGGCCTGGACTCCCTCCACGTCAAGGACGACTCCGGCAACCCCACGCACTCCTTCAAGGACCGCGTGGTCGCCATCGCCGTCGAGGCCGCCCGCACCTTCGGGTTCACCACCCTGTCCTGCTCCTCCACCGGCAACCTGGCCGGAGCCGTCGGCGCCGCCGCCGCGCGCGCCGGGTTCGAGTCCTGCGTGTTCATCCCCGCCGGGCTGGAGGAGGCCAAGGTCGTCATGGCCGCCGTCTACGGCGGCAAGGTCGTGGCCATCGACGGCAACTACGACGACGTCAACCGCTTCTGCTCCGAGCTCATCGGCGACCCGGTGGGCGAGGGCTGGGGCTTCGTCAACGTCAACCTGCGCCCCTACTACGGCGAGGGCTCCAAGACGCTGGCCTACGAGATCGCCGAACAGCTCGGCTGGCGCCTGCCCGAGCAGATCGTCGTCCCGATCGCGTCCGGCTCCCAGCTCACCAAGATCGACAAGGGCTTCCAGGAACTGGTCAAGCTCGGCCTGGTCGAGGACCGCCCGTACCGGATCTTCGGCGCCCAGGCCACGGGCTGCTCCCCGGTCGCGCAGGCCTGGGACAAGGGCATCGACGTCATCCAGCCGGTCAAGCCCGACACCATCGCCAAGTCGCTGGCCATCGGCAACCCGGCCGACGGGCCCTACGTGCTGGACATCGCCAAGCGCACGGGCGGATCGGTGGAGCACGTGGGCGACGACGAGATCGTCGACTCCATCAAGCTCCTCGCCCGCACCGAGGGCATCTTCGCCGAGACCGCGGGCGGCGTCACCACCGGCGTGCTGCGCAAGCTCGTCCGCGAGGGCAGGCTCGACCCGAAGGCCGAGACGGTCGTGCTCAACACCGGCGACGGGCTCAAGACCCTGAACGCCGTCGACGCCGGGGTGAGCGCCACGATCAAGCCGTCGCTGAGCGCCTTCACCGACGCCGGTCTGGCCTAGAACAGTGCCTTTCGGGGCCTCCGCTCCGCTTCGGCCCGTGTCCCGCCGCCCCGACCACCCGTCATCTCCCACGAGAAGGAAGTCCGCCATGAGCGCCAGCGTCCGCGTGCCCACCATCCTGCGCACCTACACCAACGACGCCTCCGAGGTCACCGCCGAGGGCGCCACCCTGGCCGAGGTCATCGACGACCTGGAGGCCAACTACCCCGGCATCCGCGCCCGCATCCTGGACGACGGCGGCAAGGTGCGCCGCTTCGTCAACGTCTACATCGGCGACGAGGACGTGCGCTTCGAGAAGGGCCTCCAGACCGAGGTCGCCGACGGCGCCCAGGTCTCCATCATCCCGGCGGTCGCCGGGGGCTGCTGAGCCCCGCCGTGAGGGGCGGTCGCGGCGCGACAGGGCGCCGGGCCGCCCCTTCGCCGTCTTCCGTGACCCGCGCGGGAGGGCGCTCCGGAAAACCCGGTGCGCCCGTGACCGCCGCTCCCTAGCCTGGGCGTATGGGCATCGAGATCCGGCTGTTCCGGGAGTCCGACAGGGAAGCGGTCATCGCTCTGGCACTGCGCGCGTGGGAACCGGTGCACGCCTCGCTGCGCCGGGTCCTGGGCGAGGAGGTCTACCCGGCCCTGGTCCCGGACTGGCGGCGCAGCCAGTACGACGAGGTGGCCGGGAGCGTCGACGCCGGGGACCAGCGCGTGTGGGTCGCCGAGGCCGACGGAGCGGTCGCGGGCTTCGCCACCGCCAGGATGCTGCCCGAGGACGACATGGGGGAAATCCACCTGCTCGCCGTCGACCCCGACCACCAGGGGCGGGGCGTGGGGACGGCGCTGACCGGGACCGCCACCGACTGGATCCGCGAGCAGGGTGCGGCGGTGGCCATGGTCGAGACGGGCGGCGACGACGGGCACGCCCCGGCCCGCGCCACCTACGAGCGCGCCGGCTACACCGCGCTGCCCGTCGTGCGGTACTTCCGCAAGCTGTGATGCCGAGTGGCCCGGCCCCGGCCCGCCGAACCGCCCCGTTCCTGCTCGTAGGCTGGAGAGGATTCCGGTCGAACGAGGGTGGAGATGTCGGCGACGCGGCTGTTGGTCCTGGGTGTGGTGCGCATGGAGGGGCAGGCCCACGGGTACCGGGTGGGCCGTCAGCTCCTGGACTGGGGCACCGAGCACTGGGCCAACATCAAGTGGGGCTCCATCTACCACGCCCTGCGCAAGCTCTCCCAGGAGGGCAGGCTGCGCGAGTTCGTCGCCGAGGGGGACGAGGTGGTCGACCGCGTCTCCTACGCGATCACCGAGGAGGGCGAGGCCGAACTCCACCGCCTCATCCGCCGGGGGCTGTCCCACAGGGGGGACCCCGCGATGCTCTTCGCCGCGGTCACCCTCATGCCCGCCCTGCCGCGCGCGGAGGTCGTCGCGCTGCTGGAACAGCGCCTGGAGCTGCTGGAGAGGACCGACGAGGAGCTGCGGCCCTCCGAGGGCTGGGGCGAGCCCGCGCACGTGCGCGAACTCTTCGGCCTGTGGCGGGGCACGCTCGGGGCCGAGGCCCGCTGGACGCGTGAACTCGTCGCCTCCCTGCGGGCCGGGGAGTACACCATGGCCGACGACGGCCCCGATGCTTTCGGGCTGCCCCCGAGGCCTGGGGCCTTCGGGTCGCCCCCGGCCTCGGGGGCGGCCGCCCGCGACCGCTGACCCGGCGGCCCGTCCGCTCCCGTCGGCTCCGCCGCCTCGGCTTTCCCCGCCCGTGCGGGCCTCCGTCGCCGGGGCCGCCTTCCCGGGGGCGCGGACCGGACTCTTATTAAACTTTGAATATCTCGCCCCGTGGTGCACACTCTCTCTCGTACTCAAGTTTTAATAAGGAGAGGGATGATCCACACACGTGGGCTGACTCGGGACTTCCGGGTCGGCAAGGAGGTCGTCCAGGCCGTCCGCGGCGTCGACATCGACGTCGCGGAGGGCGAGCTGGTCGCCCTGCTCGGACCGAACGGCGCGGGGAAGTCGACCACGCTGCGCATGCTCACCACCCTGCTCGAACCCACCTCGGGCACCGCCGTGGTCGCGGGGCACGACGTCCGCACCGCTCCCGCCGAGGTGCGCCGCAGGATCGGCTTCGTCGGCCAGGGGCACGGCGCCGGAGAGGACCAGCGGGCCCGGGAGGAGCTGTACACGCAGGGGCTGCTGTACGGGCTCGACCGGCGCACCGCGCGCCGCCGCGCCGACGGGCTCCTGGACCAGCTGGAGCTGGGCGCCGCCGCCGACCGGGAGGTCACCAAGCTCTCCAGCGGACAGCGCAGGCGCCTCGACATCGCCATGGGGCTCATCCACGAGCCGGGGCTGCTGTTCCTGGACGAGCCCTCCACCGGACTCGACCCGCACAGCCGCGCCAACCTGTGGGAGCACATCACCCGGCTGCGCGACCGGACGGGAACCACGGTCGTGCTCACCACCCACTACCTCGACGAGGCCGACGACATGGCCGAGCGGGTCCTGGTCATCGACCACGGTCGGGTCATCGCCGACGGCACCGCCGACGAGCTCAAGGGCAAGGTCTCCGGTGACCTGGTCACCCTCACCGTGCCGGACGCCGAACGGGCGCGCACCGCCGCCGAGGTCGCCGAACGGGCGCCCTCCGCCGGAACCGCGGAGGTGCTCGCGGAAGCGGGGCGCGACGCCGAGGTGCGCCTGCGCGTGGAACGCGGGGACACCGTGCTGCCCGAGCTGCTGCGCGGGCTGGACGCGGCAGGGGTCCCGCTGCTCTCCGTCCGAGTGCAGCGGCCCACCCTGGACGACGTGTTCCTGACCCTGACCGGACGCAGCCTGAGGGAGGAGGGGGCATGAGTTCCCACGAGGTGACCGCGACCCCGGCGGAGAAGGCCGGGGCGCAGAGGGCTGAGGCGACCGCGGTGCGGGGGCCGGGCCTGGTACGCGACACCGTGACCGTCTTCGCCCGCCAGATGCGGCCGTTCCTGCACCGGCCGCTGATGCTGTTCTTCGGCATGCTGCAACCGGTGCTGTACCTGGTGCTGTTCGCGCCGCTGCTGACGGGGCTGGCCGGTGCCGAGGGGCAGGACCCGTGGCAGTGGTTCGTCCCCGGACTGCTGGTGATGCTCGGCCTGTTCGCAGCCGGGTTCGCCGGTTTCGGGCTGCTGCCGGAGATGTCCTCCGGAGCGCACGAGCGGCTGCTGGCCACCCCGGTGAGCCGGGTGTCGCTGCTGCTGGGACGGGTCCTGCGCGACGTGGTGATGATGCTGGCGCAGATGGTGCTCATCCTCGTGCTGGTGGTGCCGCTCGGGTTCGAGGCGTCGCCGGCGGGCGCCGTCGTGGGGCTGCTCCTGCTCGCCGTCCTGGGCGCCGGGCTGGCCACGCTGTCCTACCTGGCGGCCCTGGCGGTCAAGCAGACCTACGTGTTCGCGCCCATCGTGCAGACGCTGATCATGCCGCTGATGCTGCTGTCCGGCGTGCTGCTGCCGATGGAACTGGCGCCGCCGTGGCTGTACGCGCTCTCGCGGGCCAACCCGGTGGCCTACGTGGTGGACGCCGAACGCGCACTGTTCGCCGGGCAGTGGGACGCCTCGGTCGCCCTCGGCTGGGCCGTGGCGGTGGTGCTGGCGGTCGCCGCGCTGGCCGGGGGGTCACGGGCGATGCGCCGCCTCAGCTCCTGACCCGGGGCCGCGGAGCGGGGCCGGAGTGGGACCGGAGCCGCGCACCGGGAGAGGTCGGAACCGGTGCGCGGCTCCGTCCGCTCAGCGCGGAAAACCCGCATGTCATACGGTGTTTGTGCAGGTAGATGGGGAAATGCCGGGACGGGAAATCGTGACCACATCGTTTGCACTCGCCGGGGCCGAGTGCTAAAAAGGGAACTGGTTAGCACTCGCCTTCACTGAGTGCTAACCGGATCGAGGCTGCGAGATCGCGGCTCCCGGCAGCAGGGTTGCCGGGAGGTTCCGCGGTCGTCCGTCGCGGGCGCATGCCTCGTCCCATCGCGTATCAGCCCGGTCACGGGAGGACAAGAACTCAATGGCAGCCAAACTGATCGCGTTCGACGAGGAGGCCCGTCGCGGCCTCGAGCGCGGCATGAACCAGCTCGCTGACGCCGTCAAGGTCACGCTCGGCCCCAAGGGCCGCAACGTCGTCCTGGAGAAGAAGTGGGGCGCCCCCACGATCACCAACGACGGTGTCTCCATCGCCAAGGAGATCGAGCTCGAGGACCCGTGGGAGAAGATCGGGGCCGAGCTGGTCAAGGAGGTCGCCAAGAAGACCGACGACGTCGCGGGTGACGGCACAACCACCGCCACCGTGCTCGCCCAGGCGCTCGTTCGCGAGGGCCTGCGCAACGTCGCCGCCGGCGCCAACCCGATCAGCCTCAAGCGCGGCATCGAGTCCGCCGTCGCGCGCATCAACGAGGAGCTCGGCAACCTCTCCAAGGACATCGAGACCAAGGAGCAGATCGCCTCCACCGCCTCGATCTCCGCCGGCGACCCCCAGATCGGCGAGACCATCGCCGAGGCCATGGACAAGGTCGGCAAGGAAGGCGTCATCACGGTCGAGGAGGGCCAGACCTTCGGGCTGGAGCTTGAGCTCGCCGAGGGCATGCGCTTCGACAAGGGCTACATCTCGCCCTACTTCGCCACCGACCTGGAGCGCATGGAGACGGTCCTCGAGGACCCCTACATCCTCATCGTCAACTCCAAGATCTCGAACAACAACGAGTTCCTGCCGGTCGTCGAGAAGGTCCTCCAGGCCGGTCGCCCGCTGGTCGTCATCGCCGAGGACCTGGAGGGCGGCGCCCTCCAGACGCTCGTCGTCAACAAGATCCGCGGCACCTTCAAGTCCGTCGCCGTCAAGGCCCCGGGCTTCGGTGACCGCCGCAAGGCCCAGCTCGGCGACATCGCCGTGCTGACCGGCGGCCAGGTCATCACCGAGGAGGTCGGCCTCAAGCTGGAGAGCACCGAGCTCGACATGCTCGGCCGCGCCCGCAAGGTCGTCGTCACCAAGGACGAGACCACCATCGTGGACGGCGCCGGTGACGCCACCGCGATCGCCGGTCGCGTGAACGAGATCCGCAACGAGATCGAGCGCACCGACTCCGACTACGACCGCGAGAAGCTCCAGGAGCGTCTCGCCCGCCTGGCCGGCGGCGTGGCCGTCATCAAGGCCGGTGCCGCCACCGAGGTGGAGCTCAAGGAGCGCAAGCACCGCATCGAGGACGCCGTCCGCAACGCCAAGGCCGCGGTCGAGGAGGGCATCCTGCCCGGCGGTGGTGTCGCCCTGCTCCAGGCCAGCGTCCCGGCCTTCGAGAAGCTGGAGCTGGAGGGTGACGAGGCCATCGGCGCCGACATCGTGCGTCGCGCCATCGCCGAGCCGCTCAAGCAGATCGCGATCAACGCCGGCCTCGAGGGCGGCGTCGTGGCGGAGAAGGTCAAGAACCTGGAGCCCGGGTTCGGCCTGAACGCCGCCACCGGCGAGTACACCGACCTGTTCAAGGACGGCGTCATCGACCCGACCAAGGTCACCCGCTCGGCTCTGCAGAACGCGGCTTCCATCGCCGGTCTGTTCCTGACCACCGAGGCCGTCATCGCCGAGAAGCCGGAGAAGGCCGCCGCTCCCGCCGGCGACCCGACCGGTGGCATGGGCGGCATGGACTTCTAGCAGGTCCGTGAGACCTCGGGCCCCCGGGCCCGCAGGTGTCTGAGGTCCGGATACGCGACCTCGCCCGCGACGACCGGGCGGCCCCTTCGGGGGTCGCCCGGTTTCGCCTTTTCCGGGGTGGGGCGCGGCGCCCTTCCTCGTGCCGAGCCGGGATTGTTCCGCGAAGCGTCGGCCGGACGCGGGCGCGGAGTCCTACGCTTCCGGTATGAAGGCACGAGTTGGAGGAGCCCGGCCATGACGGAAGCCGCCCCGGCGGTGGGGCTGTCGCGGTGGGACTACCTGTTGGGCACCTGGCGGGAGCTGGACGTGCCCGACGGTTGGCGGGCGGAGATCCTCGATGAGGACAGCATTCGGCTCGTGGCGCCCCCGTCCATGCCCCACAACGTCATCGCGTCCCGGGTGAGCCGGTCGTTGTTCGCCACCATCCCCGTTGACCGGGGTGTCTACCAGGTCCTCAGAATTCAGTTGCCAGCGGTCGAGCAGTTGTACATGCCTGATCTGGTCGTCATGTCCGAGCACGTTCTCCTCGACCCCTCCCGGACCCCCTGCCCGGCGGACGAGGCGGAGCTGGTGGTCGAGATCGTCTCCCGGAGCAGCAGGGACACCGACCGCAGGAAGAAGCTGTGGGGCTACGCGCACGCGCCGGTCCCGCTCTACCTGCTGATCGATGCCTGGGACGAGGCGGGGCCGTCGGTCACCCTCTACGAGCAGCCCGGCAACGGCCGCTACAACCACGCCACGACCGTGGATTTCGGAGCGAAGATCCGGTTGCCGGAGCCCTTCGACGTCGAGCTGGACACATCCAGGTTCCCCGGTCCCGACCAGTGGCCTTCCTGACCGGGGCGCGGGCACAGCGGTGCCCCGGGGGCGTGCGCCCGCCGGGTTCCGGCTCCGGCCAGTGGTACTCCCGAGGCCGCGGGCTGCGTCCTCAGCCGCCCAGAAGGCCTCCAGACCAGCGCCAGCGGTACCCCCGAGGACGCGTGCGGCACAGCGGCCCGAGGTCCCTCAGTCCGCGCCGTGCCAGGCCCGCCACAGGTCGGCGTAGGAGCCGCCGCGGGCCAGCAGCTCGTCGTGGCTGCCCAGCTCGCTGATCCGGCCGTCCTCCACCACCGCGATCCGGTCGGCGTCGTGCGCGGTGTGCAGCCGGTGCGCGATGGCCACCACCGTGCGCCCCGACAGCACCCCCGCCAGCGAGCGTTCCAGGTGGCGGGCCGAACGCGGATCCATCAGGGACGTGGCCTCGTCCAGCACCAGCACGTCCGGGTCGGCCAGCACCACGCGGGCCAGGGCCAGCTGCTGCACGTGCGCCGGGTCCAGAGAGGCGTTGCCCGACCCCACCCGCGTGCCCAGCCCCTCCGGCAGCGCGCGCACCCACGGCTCGGCGTCCACGGCGGCCAGCGCCTCCCACAGGCGCTCCTCGTCCACCTCGGCCGCGCCCTCGGGCCGGTCCAGCGCCAGCGCCAGGTTCTCGGCGATCGTCCCCCGGAACATGTGGCTCTCCTGGCTCAGCAGGATCGCCCGCGCGCGCCGCTCCTCGGGGGGCAGGCCCGACACCGGCGCCCCGCTCACGCGGACGCCGCCCGAGGTGGGCGGGTGCACGCCCGCGATCAGCTTGCCCAGGGTCGACTTGCCCGCGCCGCTCGGGCCCACCACGGCCAGGCGTTCGCCGGGCGCCAGCACCAGGTCGACGCCGTGCAGGACCTCGGTGTCGGTGTAGCCGAAGCGCACGTCCTCCACCCGCACCTCGCCGGGCCGGGCGGTCCCGGCCGCGCCCGCGGCGGAGTGCGCCTGCCCGTCCGGTTCCCCGGCCAGCTCCACGCCCAGCAGCCTGCGCATGCTCGTGAAGCCCATCATCAGGCTGTCCACCTGGTCCAGCAGCTGGTCCAGGGGCCGCCCCATCTGCCTGCTGAGGAAGACCGCGGTGGCGATCCCGCCCAGGCTCAGCGCGCCGTCCGCGTGCAGCAGACCCGCCACCAGGAAGGTCAGCGCGATCGGGAACACGTACCCGAACTCCAGCGGCGGGTACCAGACGCAGCGCAGCCACAGCGTGTACCGCTCCGCCGCGTAGGCCCGGCCCACCTTCCGCTCGTTGAGCGCGATCCGCCGGGCCTGCCGTCCCAGCGACTCGATGGTGTGCGCGCCCTCCACTGTGTCGGTCACACTCTGGGTCAGTTCCGAGTAGGTGCCCAGCTCGCGCACGTACCCGTCCGGGGCCCTGCGGGCGTACCAGCGCGTGGACACCCACAGCACGGGCACCGACGGCAGCCAGGCCAGCAGCAGGAGCGGGTGCAGGACGGCGAGCGCCGTGGTGACGACCACCAGGGTCACCGTGCTCACCGCCATCACCGGCACCGAGACGCGCACGGTGTGGCTCAGGTGGCCGATGTCGCGGCCGGTGCGCGCCACCAGGTCGCCCGTGCCCGCCCGCTCCACCACGCCCATCGGGAGCCGGAGCACCGCGCGCACGAACTCCTCGCGCAGTTCGGCCAGCACGTTCTCGCCGAACCGGATCGAGGCAGCCACGGACGCCAGGGTGAATCCGGCGTGCAGCACCAGCGCCACGACGATGAGTCCGGCGAGCACGTCGACGCGCGAGGCGGCCTGCTCCGACGTCCCGGACGGCGCCCCCTCCGCGCGCACGGTGTCGATGATCAGGCCCAGGACCCAGGGCGAGGCCAGCGCCATGAGCGCGGCCGTCCCGTACAGGAGCACGACGACGGCGAGCAGCCGTCCGTGCTCGCGCCCGGCCCGGCGCAGCCGCCCCCACACGGCCCCGACCGGTGCGATCGGCAGCCCCGCCGCGTGGTGCTCAGCGGGATCGGCGGACGCTCCGGGACCGGTGGGCGCTCCAGGCGTGCGGGGCGCCTCGGCCGCCCCGGACACCCGGGGCGTGTCGGACACTCCGAACGTCTCGGACGCCCGCGGCGGGCCGAGGGTGTCGGCGTTGTCGGCGGCCCGGGTCATGGCTTCCCCTCCGTGGGAACGGCGCGCAGGACGGTGGCGGCGTAGCCCGGGCAGTCGGCGAGGAGGGCGCGGTGGGTCCCCTCGGCCGTGAGGCGGCCCCCCTCGACGAACTGCACGCGGTCGGTGTGGTCGAGCAGCAGGGGACTGGTGGTGACCAGTCCGGTCGTGCGCCCCGCCCGCTCGGCGGGCAGCCCGGCGGCGATCGCGGCCTCGGAGTGGGCGTCCACGGCGGAGGCGGGTTCCACCAGGACCAGGATCTCCGGCTCCAGGGCCAGGGCGCGGGCCAGGCGCAGGCGCTGCTGCTGGCCGCCGGAGTACTCGCGGCCGCGCTCGGTGAGCAGCGCGTCCAGCCCGGCGGCGGACTGGCGCACCACGTCGTCGGCGTGCGCGGTGCGCACGACCTCGGCCAGGCGTTCGTCGGAGATCCCCCGCTCCGGGGACAGTTCGCCGCGCAGGGTTCCGGAGAACAGGTGCGCGTCGTTGGTGGCCACCAGGACGCGGCGGCGCACCAGGGACCGGGGCAGGTCGCGCAGGCGCACGGTCCGGCCGGTGCCCGTCTCGACCAGCGCGGCGTGCGCGCCCTCCTCGTCCCGGTAGCGCCCCAGGCGTTCGGCGATGGCGGTGGCGTCGGAGGGGTCGGCGCAGACCACGCCGGTGGTGCGGTGCGCGGCGAGGGTCACCCCGCTACCGGGGTCGTGCAGGTCGCAGGGGCCGGTCGGTTCCGGCTCCGGGTTCTCGGGGTCGGGGTGGTCGTGCTCCAGGTTCAGCACGCGCACCACGCGCCCTGCGGCCACCCGGGCCGAGACGTACATGGACAGGGAGCGCATCAGGTGGCGCACCGCCGCGGAGAGCGTGCCGGTGTAGCCGTAGAACGCGACGAGCTGGCCGACGCTGATCTCCCCGGTCAGGGCCAGGCGCGCGCCGTACCAGACGATGCCGACCAGGAGCAGGCCCGGGAGGAGTTCGCGCACGGCGTTGAGGGCGGCGTCCACCCAGCCCACGCGCATGGCGGCGGAGCGGACCCGCTGGGAGGCGGTGCGGTAGCGGTGGTCCACGGTGCGCTCGCCGCCCACGCCCCGGAGCACGCGCAGGCCCGCGACCAGGTCGGTGGCCAGGGTGGTGAGTTCGGCCTGCCGGTCGCGCTGGTGCTCCTGGCGGCGGGAGAACAGGTTCAGCAGCGGGACCATCCCCGCCATGATGAGCGGGACCGACACCAGGACGATGAGGCCGAAGGTGACGTGCGAGGTGAGCATGAAGGCGCTGACCGCGGCCACCGTCGCGAAGGCGGCCAGGAGCTGGCCGACCGTCTCGTAGAAGTCTCCGACGCGGTTGATGTCCTCGGTGCCCACGGCCACCACCTCGCCGGAGGGCAGACGCCTGGTGAGCGTGGGGCCCATGCGCACGGAGTGGTTGGTGACCACCTGGATGGTGCGATAGGCGGACGCGTACCAGTTGAAGCACTCGGCCCGGTGGGAGATGGGGACGAGTGCGACGGCGGTCGCGATGAGCGCGCCGAGGACGCCGAACCAGCCGAGGAGGGCGTTCAGGTCGCCGCGGGTGACCCCGGAGTCGAGGGCGGCGCCGAGCGCGGCGGAGATGAACACGCCGGTGAGCATGAAGGCGCCCGTGGTGGTCCCGGCCCACAGCAGTGAGCGGCGCTCCTTCCGGGCGAGCCACCACAGGAACCGATCGGCCGAACGGCGTTCGGGAACGCCGGCGGGCTGGGGAAGTGTCCGCACAGTATCCGGACTGTAACCAGGGGGGAGGGGCGCGGGCCACTCATTTTTCCGCGGCGAGGAGGGGCCGGGCGCGGGTCAGTCGACGGTGCCCTCGGCGTGGAGGAGTTCGATGAGGCGGCGCACCGCCGGGGCGCAGCGCCGGCGGTCGGCGAAGCCGATCCACGCGAGTTCGGCGATCTCGTTGTCCGCCGAGATCTCGCCGTCGTACTCGGCGGTGTGGCACGACAGGCGAACGCGGGTGCCGGGGCCCTGGCCGTGGGCGGCCTCGTCGATCACCGCGATCCGGCGGACCGTGTCCGGCCGCAGCACCACGCTGACCTCCTCCAGCGCCTCGCGGGCCACCGCGGCCTCGTCGCTCTCCCCGGGCTCGCGTTTGCCGCCGGGCAGGTAGAACAGGTCCACCCCGTCGGTGCGCACGCACAGCAGGCGCCCCTCGCGGACGTGGACCCAGGCCAGGGCGTCGATGACGGCGGGGGAGGAGGGCGGGGTGGATGACATGTGACCACCTTATGTCAGGGCGTGGATGTCACCTTTGGGGAACACAGTCGTTACCCCCCTGGGGGCAAGGGGCCCCGCCGGGTACTGTGACTTTTTGGGAGCGCTCCCATGCGCGCAGTAACGGGGAAGCAGGGGAAACCGGGGAACACCACACCGAAGGAAGGCTCATGTCCCGCACACGCATAGCCATCGGAGCCGCAGTGAGCTCCGTCTCGGCCCTGGCACTGGGAGCGGCGCTGCTCGCCACGGCGCCCGCCTCGGCCGCCGGGTCCGAGTTCTACGTCAATCCCGACACGTCGGCGGCCGTCTGGGTCGAGGAGAACCCGAACGACCCCCGGGCCGACGTCATCCGCGACCGCATCGCCTCGGTCGCCCAGGCCACCTGGTTCACCCAGTACAACCCCGACGAGGTCCGCGACGACGTGGACGCGGTGGTCAGCGCCGCCGACGCCCAGGGGCAGACCCCCATCCTGGTGGTCTACAACATCCCCGGCCGCGACTGCGGCAACCACAGCGGCGGCGGAGCGCCCAGCCACGACGCCTACCGCGCCTGGGTCGACGAGGTCGCCGCGGGTCTGGAGGGCCGGTCCGCCACCATCGTCCTGGAGCCCGACGCCCTGCCGCTGGTGAGCGCTTGCAGCGACCCGTCCGAGCTCCTGGACTCCATGGCCTACGCGGGCAAGGCGCTCATGGAGGGCTCCTCCGAGGCCAGGGTCTACTTCGACATCGGCAACTCGGCCTGGCTCGGCCCCCAGGAGGCCGCCGACCTGCTCAACGGCGCGGACGTCGCGAACAGCGCGCACGGCATCGCCACCAACACCTCCAACTACAACTGGACCCACGACGAGGTCGCCTTCGCCGAGGCCGTCATCGCGGCGACGGGCGTGTCCGGGCTCGGCGCCGTGGTCGACACCAGCCGCAACGGCAACGGCCCCGCGCCCCAGAACGAGTGGTGCGATCCGCCGGGACGGATGATCGGCCGCCCCAGCACCACCGACACCGGCAACCCGCTGATCGACGCCTTCATCTGGACCAAGCTGCCCGGTGAGGCCGACGGCTGCATCGCCCCCGCGGGGCAGTTCGTACCCCAGGCCGCCTACGACATGGCGGTGAACGCCCCCGAGTACCCCACCGACCCGGGCGAGCCGACCGACCCCGAGGAGCCCACCGACCCGCCCGCGGGCGAGGGCTGCACGGCCGACTACAGGATCGTCAGCGAGTGGGGCAACGGCTTCCAGGCGGCGGTGACGGTCACCGCCGAGGACTCCCTCAGCGGCTGGACCGTGACGTGGACCTACGCCGACGGACAGCGGTTCACCCAGGGCTGGAACGCCGAGTTCTCCAGCAGCGGGTCGCGGGTCACGGCCTCCGACATCGGCTGGAACGGCACGCTCGGCGCCGGCGGCAGCACCGAGTTCGGGTTCACCGGGACCCACGGCGGTAGCAACGGCACGCCCGAGGTGACGTGCTCCGCGGCCTGACCGCGCTGACGGGGTGGGACGCGCCGCGTCCCGCCCCGTCCTCCTGGCCGCCTCCGGCCAACCGTGCCGAACCCCGTACCCCGGGGCCGGGGAAGCACTAGCATCCCCGGTGGGTGAAGGGCGGACACGGATGACGATCCCACAGGTGGGCGAGCGGACCCTGGTGGAGGACAGCGCCTGCGGCGGGTTCCCCGCGCAGGAGGCCGGTCCCCGGCAGGCCCGTGAACGGGCCTACAACCTCTACAGCGCGGCCGTCGGCGCCTGCCTGAGCAGGACCGGGCTCCGGGAGCGCGCCGCCGAACTCCTCGCGCGGGAGGCCCGGCTGCCCTTCCTGGACGACGGGGAGGTCGCCCGGGTCAACCGCGAGCTCCCGCGAACCGTCGCCGAACTGCGGGCCGAGCCGATCCGTGTCCGCGACGGCGCTACCCCCGGGGAGCCGGGCCCCGTCCTGGCCGGGGCCGACCTGGAGGCCCTGTTCGACCTCGCGCTCCGCGACCGGCTCACCGGACCGGCCCGCGAGCGGCCCCGGCTCCTGCTCCTGGGCGGCCAGCCCGGCTCGGGCAAGTCCACCCTCCAGCGCCTGGTCCTGCCGTTCCTGCCCGAGGGCACCGTCAGCTACGACGGAGACGACCTGCTGCGCCTGGCCCCCGACTACGAGTGGGCGATGGCCGCCGACGACCGCGCCGCCTCCTCCGCCCTGGCCCGGCAGGTCGGCGGCCTGCACGGGCTGGCCATGGCGCACCTGCGCGCGGGCCGCGTGGACGCCGTGTGCAGCCACCCCCTCGGCCGCGCCGACTGGGCCGCGTCCTGGGTGGAGGGGTTCCGCGAAGCCGGGTACCGGGTCGAGGTCGCCCTCGTGGCCACCCACAGCTCCAACAGCCGCTTCGCGATCGCTGACCGGTACGCCCGGGCCCGCGCCGACCAGGGTTTCGGCAGGTGGATGCCCGAACTCCACCATGACCGTTTCTATCTGGGCCTCCCCAACACGGTGGAGTTCCTGGAGACCCACCGGCTGGCGGACTCGCTCTACGTCCTCTCCCGCGACGGCGACGTGCTCTACGCCAACCACCGGGAGGAGGACGACTGGCGGACCGAGCCGTTCGGGCGCGTCGCACTGGAGGCCGAACGCGGGCGCCGGGAGCTGTGGCACGCGTCCGGGCGCGCCCCGCGCAGCGCCGTCTGAGGGGGCCCGGCGGGCTGCCGTCCAGGCGGGCCCGGCGGGTCCTCAGTCCCGGGCCGCCAGCCTCCGCACGGCCTCCCGGTCCTCCTCGCCGAACCGCTCCTCCAGTTCCTCGGGCGCGGCGTCCAGGTCGATCCGCGACACGGGCACCCCGCGCGCGGACTCGATCGCGCCGAGGCGGCGCAGCGCGCGGTCGCCCGCGTAGCGGACCAGTTCGCCCGGCGGCAGTTCGTAGCGGCGGGTCGCCGGGTCGCCCGAGGGCTCCTCGCCGCGTTCCACCGTGGACGTCACGTGCGGCAGCAGCTCGTCCAGCCGCTCGCGCACCACGTCCCAGTTGGCGTCGTCGGCCGCGACGTGGCGGCGGCACGTGAAGGTGCCCCACGCCATGTGGCGCCGCTCGTCGTCGCCGATGCTGCGCACGATCCGGCGCATCCCCGGGAAGACGTCGCGCACCGTGCACAGGTGGTTCCAGGCGTAGTACCCGGTCAGCGCCAGCGAGCCCTCGATGACGTGGTTGTAGGTCACCGAGGCGCGCACCTGGTTGCGTGGGCTCGGGTCCTCCAACAGCGCCTCCAGGGACCCGGGCAGCTCCTCGTAGAACAGCGTCCGGTACCCCGGGTTGGCGTCCACGTACCCGTGCAGGTCCTCGTGGACCCCGAGCGCGTCCAGCCACAGCCGGAACGCCTGGACGTGCTTGGCCTCCTCGAACGCGAACTGGGTCAGGTACATCTCGTCGCCCAGCCGCCCCTCCGCGGCCATGGCCCGCAGGAAGGGCTGGATGTCCTCCGTGACCGCCTCCTCGCCCGCCACGAAGAACGCGCACAGCCGCAGGATCCGCGCCCGGGCCCCCTCGCCCAGCCCCTCCCAGTCCTCGGCGTCCCGGCTCAGGTCGATGTCGGCCGGGTTCCAGAACCGGGCGTTGCCCTTGGCGAACAGCTTGAGCGGGAGGGAGTCCCAGTTCAGGCCGCCGCCCCGGAGCGAGTGGAAACCGGTGCGGCGCCCCGCGGGAGCGGACGGGGGCTGTGCGGGGGTCGGGGAGACGGGCACGGGGAGGACCTCCTGGCCGCTGGGGGGAGCTGCTGTGCCCTCATGATTGGACACGGGAGGGGTTCGTGTAAAGAGCGAGCGGGGTGCGCGGCGCCAAAAACCGAATCCGACTCGGTGGATTTGCGGCCGCGGCCGTTGACGGCGCGCCCCCGCCGAAACGGTACGGTCGGGGAGTACCGACCGCACCGAACGATCGGGGAACGACGTGTTCTGTGGTGATCCCGGCACATCCGGCTACACCGCGTGCGCCGCCCAGACCCAGCTCTTCGCGTTGGCCTCCGCCATCCCCGCCCTGCTCGGCATGGCGCTCCTCGTGGCGGCCTTCACCGCCCCCTCCGTGCGGGGCGACCGGCTCCTGCGCACCCGCACCCTGAGCTACTCCCTGGTGGCCTGGGGAATCGCCGCGGGCACCTACGTCATGGGCGGTCTGCCGTCCTTCTGAGCCGACGCGGCCCCGCGGGCGGCCCCCGGGAGCACCCGCCCCGCCGGGCCGTGCCCGGGACCGCCCGCCCCGGTCAGATCTCCTCGCCCGACAGCAGGTCGCCCGCGTCGGTGATCCGGTAGGCGTACCCCTGCTCGGCCAGGAAGCGCTGCCGGTGCGCGGCGTAGTCCTGGTCCAGGGTGTCGCGCGCCACCACCGCGTAGAACCGGGCGGCGCGGCCGTCGGACTTGGGGCGCAGCACCCGGCCGAGCCGCTGGGCCTCCTCCTGCCGCGAGCCGAAGGACCCCGACACCTGCACCGCGACACCGGCCTCGGGCAGGTCGATGGAGAAGTTCGCGACCTTCGACACCACCAGCGTCCGCAGGTCCCCGGAGCGGAAGGCGTCGAAGAGGCGCTCGCGCTCCTTGTTGCGGGTCTCGCCCTTGATCACCGGTGCGCCCAGCGACGCGCCGAGCTCGTCCAACTGGTCGATGTAGGAGCCGATGACCAGCACCTGCTCCTCGGGGTGGCGCTCCACGATCTCCCGGACCACGGAGTTCTTGGTCTCGGAGGAGGCGCAGAACCGGTAGCGGTCCTCGGGCTCGGCGGTCGCGTACGCCAGCCGCTCGGCCTCCGACAGGTCCACCCGCACCTCGACGCAGTCCGCGGGGGCGATCCACCCCTGGTTCTCCATGTCCTTCCACGGCGCGTCGTAGCGCTTGGGGCCGATCAGCGAGAACACGTCGCCCTCGCGGCCGTCCTCGCGCACCAGGGTCGCGGTCAGGCCCAGTCGGCGCCGGGCCTGGAGGTCGGCGGTCATCCGGAAGATCGGCGCGGGCAGCAGGTGCACCTCGTCGTAGACGACCAGGCCCCAGTCGCGGGCGTCGAACAGCTCCAGGTGCGTGTACACGCCCTTGCGCCTGGCCGCCATGACCTGGTAGGTCGCGATGGTGACGGGGCGGATCTCCTTGCGGGTGCCCGAGTACTCGCCGATCTCGTCCTCGGTCAGCGAGGTGCGCCGCAGCAGCTCGGTCTTCCACTGGTGCACCGACACCGTGTTCGTCACCAGGATGAGCGTGGTCGCCCCGGTCATGGCCATCGCCGCCGCGCCGACCACGGTCTTGCCCGCGCCGCACGGCAGGACCACCACGCCGGACCCGCCCGCGTGGAAGCTCTCCGCGGCCTCCCTCTGGTAGCCGCGCAGCTCCCAGCCGTCCTGGTCGAGGTCGATCCGGTGCGCCTCGCCGTCCACGTACCCGGCCAGGTCCTCGGCGGGCCACCCGATCTTGAGCAGCGCCTGCTTGAGGTTGCCGCGCTCGCTCGGGTGCACGGAGACCGAGTCCTCGCCCAGCCGCTCGCCCAGCATGCCCTTGAGCTTCTTGGCGCGGACGACCTCCTCCAGCACGGCGCGGTCGGAGGACTCCAGGACGAGCCCGTGCCGCGGGTCGCCCACGAGCCTCAGCCGCCCGTAGCGGTCCATCGTCTCGGCGATGTCCACCAGCAGCGAGTGCGGCACCGGGAACTTGGAGAACCGGATCAGCGCGTCCACGACCTGCTCGGCGTCGTGCCCGGCGGCACGGGAGTTCCACAGGGCCAGCGGGGTGATCCGGTAGGTGTGCACGTGCTCGGGCGCGCGTTCGAGTTCGGCGAAGGGGGCGATGGCCCGGCGGCACTCGCCGGCCAGCTCGTGGTCGACCTCCAGCAGGAGCGTCTTGTCGGACTGGACGATCAGGCAGGACAACACGGACCTTCAATCTCGCGGGGCGGGGGCGGCCACAGGTGCAACGCATCCGGGCCTCCGATCATGCCCGGGGCCCGCACTCCCGTCCTCCCGGGCCGTCCGGGCCGGGAGGCGGTCGCGGGCCAGGCGAACAGCGGGGGGAGGGGGAGGGGGTCGGCCGGGGTCCGGTCAGGAGGTGAACAGGAGCATCACCATGGCCAGGACCACGACCGGGATGAGGAAAAGGACGAAAAGCGCGAAATAGGCGAAGTTGCAGGTCCAGGTGTACCGGATGTACCGCTCCACCCGTTCGGGGTCGGGGAGCCTGCGCAGCGTCGCGATGCCGAACCAGACCCCGGGCACGTTCACCGCCAGCAGGAAGAACCAGAAGCCCAGGTACATCATCAGAATCGACGCCGCCGCGCTGAGGACGGCCACCACCAGCGCGGCCACGGCGCCGCCCACGCGGGCGGGAGGGGCCGCCGGAGGAACCGCCCCGGGGGGGAACACCCCGGCCGGCGCCGCCGGAGGCGGGGCGCTTCCCAGCAGGGAACCCGTGGCGTGTCCGCCCGGGCCGGGCGGCCCCGGCGCGCCCGGAGCACCGACCGGACCCGCCGGACCCGGCGAACCCAGGCCCCCGGGCAGCCGGAACGGCGCCGAGGACGCCGGACGCCCCGGGCCGCCCCCGTGCGCGGACCCCGGTGTGTAGCCGTGCTTCCTCTCCCAGAAGGCCTTCGGGCCGCCTCCGCCGTTCATCACCGTTCGTCCCCCTCCCCCTGCCTGCCGGACCCGCCTCGTACCGCTCCCGGCACCGTCTTCGCCGGTCACCCCCGCGCTCCGTGCAGACGCGGTGCCCGGTGGCCCCGTCCGCCAAACACGGCTCAGTAGTTGGTGACCGGGACGATCCCCTGTATCCAGGAGCCCGCCTGGGTGAACATCACCAGCGTCAGCACCAGCATCACGAAGAGCATCACCCCGGCCGCGCCCAGGCAGTACCAGGAGTAGCGCGTGAGCGTCTCGGCCTGGACCGCGCGCCCCCGGTCGCGGGCGTGGGCGGCGCGCACCGCGAACACGATCCCGGCGATGCCGAACAGCCAGTTCATGCAGCACAGGAAGGTCAGGGCGTGCAGGATCAGCGCCATCGTCGAACTGCTGGCCCCGATCGCCGTCCGGCGTGCGTCGGGTCCGTCGCGCTCGTCCTCGCGGTCGTCGCGGCGGTCGCTCCCGGTCCCGCGCCCCCCGCCGCGCTCGGGGGCGCGGGCCCTGCGGCGCTCGCGGTCGTCGTCGCGTCCGTGCTCACGGGGGGACGATGCCCCGGGGGGCAGCGATGCGTTGCTCATGGGGGTTCTCTCGCTGTCGGTGGGTCGACCAACTCGGTTCCAGACTAGCCCGCCGCCTCCGGGCCGATCGTGAGGAACCCGGGTGGGCTCCCAACGCCGTCGCCGTCGCCGTCCGGGACGGCGCGGTCCGCCCGCGCGGGGCCTCCCGCCGTCCCGTCCCAGGACAGGCGGACCGGCGCGGCTCCGCCCGCCCCTACCGCCCCGCTTCCTCCCGCGGTTCCGGGTCCAGCTCGGCCACGGCGGTCACCCGGTGCACGGCGAAGCGGTGCACCGCCGCCCGGGTCGCGTCGTAGGCGGTCAGGAAGCCCCCGTCCACACCCGACGGCTCCACGATCCGGCTCACCTGTCGGCCGTCGGTGTCGGTGTAGCCGATCCACACCCTCCGGCCGTCCCTGGCGGCTCCCGCGAGCACCTCCAGCACCGCCGCCGACCGCGACCCCGGCGGGCCGTTCTCGGGCAGCGGTACCGGTGTGCGCGCCGCCGTGGCGGCCTCGTCCCCTGCGCGCACCGCCCGCACGGCCGCGGCCGCCAGTTCCCGTGACGTCACCGACCCGTCCGTGACTGGGGGCGCGGTGTCCGCCGCGTCGGCTCGGCGCACCTCGGGGCGGCTCAGCCGCATCGCCCCGTCACCGCCCTCGGGCACCGGGTGGTACCCCAGCTGCCGCAGCCGCTCCACCAGCGCCGCGCGGGTGGACCGGCTCGCCACCACGGTCGGCGCCAGCCTCAGCAGCCCCAGGTCGTCGGCCCGCCGGTCGCTGACCAGCTCCTCCAGCAGCGCGGGCTCGTCGCAGCGCAGGTAGCTCGACGCCGAACCGGCCCGCAGCCGTCCGTGCCGCCGGCCCACGTCCGACACCAGGTACCGCAGGGCCTGGGGGAGCGGGGTGCGCGAGTGGCGTTCGAGCAGGGCGGTGATGTCGGCGACGCCCCGCCCGGCGTCCAGCGCCCGCCGCACCGACCCCTCCGTGAACCGGTACACCGTGGCCCCGCCGGTGGACTCCACGTCGGCGACCAGGGCCAGCTCACGGGCCAGTTCGGCAACCAGGGGGCCCGGCGCGACGGCCGTCAGGTCGCCCTGCACCAGCACGTAGTCCAGCGGCTTGGGCAGCTCCCCGCCCAGGACGCGCGCCGCCGCCTCCTCATCGCCGTCCAGCAGCGGCCGGACGTGGTCGGCCAGCGCGCCGCGCCCGGTCAGGCCGAGCGCGGCCGCCTCGGCCGCCGCCGCCCGCACCAGTTCGGCGTAGACCGGCGACTGGCGGCGCGGGCGCCGCCAGGACAGGCGCGCCGACAGCGAGTCCGGCAGCGGGGCCAGACCCGGTTCCGCGGTGCCCAGCTCCGTGAGCAGGTCGCGGCGGGCCTGCGGCGCGGCCGGACGGACCAGGCCCGGGCCGAGCGCGTTGCGCATCCGCCCGCCCGAGTCGCGCGACCCGCTCAGCGACGCCACGCGGTCCGAGTCCAGCCAGGCGGAGGCCAGCCGCAGCCACCGGTGCGCGGGCGCGCGCTCCCGCCACAGGTCGTACTCGCGGGTGGGCAGCCACTCGCCCTCGACCCGGTCGTCGGCGCCCAGCAGCCCGGCGGCGTGCGCGACCTCCACGAACAGGGCGGCGGTGGCCTCGTCGGTGTCCATCGTCTGGGCGGCGCGGCGCAGGTCGCGCACGCCCAGACCGCCGTTGCGCAGCACCGCGGCCGGGTCCTCCGACCAGTGCTCCAGGAGTTCCTCGACGGCCCGCAGCACCGTGAAGGCCTGCCCGGCGGCCGCCCGTGCCACGGCTTCGGCGGGGTGCGCGGTCCCCTCGAAGGGCGGCGGCGCGGTGGTGACCTCGCGGAACAGCCGCCCCGAACGCAGGTGCAGTCCCACCTCGCGCGGCAGGGTGAGGGTGTCGTCGCCGCTCGGCAGCAGGAGGGCGCGGGCGATCAGCTCCTCGACAGGGGAGGAGGCGGTGGCCAGGGTGACCTCGCGGCGGGCGTCGGAGACGGTCCCGTGCGGCGGCCCCCACGCCATGCTGTCCAGCAGCCGTCGGGCCTGGGCACCGACCGGGCCGGGCGGGGCGGACAGCACGGCGGCGACCGCCTCGACGGGGGTGTCCCCGCCGCCGTTCGGCGCGAGGTCGTCGGCGAGCCTCCTGACGGCGCCGTGCGGCAGCGCGGCGAGCAGCACGCGCGCGGGCGGGCCGAGCTGGGCGGGCCGGGGGAGCAGGTCGCGCAGTACCTGGACGGGGCGCAACCGTCCCCGGTCGGGCCAGACCAGGGCCAGGCGCAGCAGGGTGTCCAGGGCCTCGCCGACCGGCCCGTCCACCGTGTCGTGCTCCGGAGTACCGGCGCGGGCGTCGGCGGGGCCGCCGCCCGGGCTCGCGCCGTCGGCCGCCTTCGCGGCCCGTCCGCCGACCGTGACGCCGTCCGAGGGGTCCGCCGTCCCGTCCGCCCGGTCGGCCCCGCGGCCGCCCACCGGTCCGAGCGCGTCGGCCAGTTCGGCGGCGGACACCCCCACCGGCTCGGACAGCCGGTCGTCGCCGAGGGCCACCACCGACTCCAGCACCTGGAGCGTGAACCGGTCCAGCCGTTCCAGGACCCGCAGAACGGTGTTGCGGGTGGTGGCCCGTGAGGCGAGCGCGCCGATGTCGGCGGGGACGGGCTGGGCCAGGTCCGGGCGGGCCCGCAGCAGGGCGACGAGTGCGTCGTCCGACCGGCCGCGCAGCCAGGAGGTGAACGTGGGGGGACGGCCCGACGCGGGGACCGTGCGGTTCCCCGTGCCCGGTCCGCGCCCGTCGGGCGGTGCGTTGTCGCTCATCGGTTCAACGCTAAGCGATCAGGGCCCCGGTGTTCGCGTCCGTCCCCTGTGGCTTCCGCGACTGCCTCCGTCACACCGTCGTAGACCGTATCCGAGGGAAAGCCGGTGACCGAAACTGGGAAGTAGGGCTTAAAAGCCAGGTCGTCCTGAGCCAGTATTGGGGACATGACCCAGCGCTCGGAACAACTGGTACTGGATTATCTGTCCGGGGTCGGCCTGGAGCTGCACGGGCGCATGACTGCGCAGGAACGCACCGCCTACCTCGCCGGAGTGCGCTCGCGCATCGACGCGCGCCGCGCCGCCGCAGGAGACGACGCGGACACCGTCCGGGGCATCCTCAGGGGTCTGGGCACGCCCCGGGACCTGGTGGAACGCGATCTCGACGGCCGTGACCTCGACGTCGAGGACGACGAGCTGATCCCCTCCAGGCCGCGCCACGCCGACCGGCCGCCGCCGCCCTGGCGGGGCGGCCCCGACCGCGGGCTCAGGTCCCTGCTGGAGGGGCCCGGCCGGACGGAGATGCGCGTCCGGGGCCGCCGCGCGGACCGAGGCGACCGGCCCGGACCCGGCGACCGGGCCGAACGGTCCGGGCCGGTGGCGGTGCTGCGCCGCCACCCGCCCGAGGCCGCGGCCCTGCTCCTGCTGCTGCTGGCCGTGCCCTGGTGGTGGGACCTGGCCTTCCTGTGGGTCCTGGGGGCGGCCCTGATCCTGCTCAGCCAGGTGTGGCCCGCCCGGGACAAGTGGATCGGCGTGGGCCTGCCCCTGCTCTCCTGCGCGCTCGGCATGGCCCTGTGGAGCGGCGAGGCCGAGTTCGTCGACGAGTACGTCCAGGAGTCCCTGACCTCCACCGGGGTCATCGGCCTCGGCGTGGCGTCCCTGGTGTGCGCGGTCTACCTCCACTCCCGGCTCCCGCGCCCGGCGCCGTCCGCGCGGGACGCGGCGCCGCGCTGAGCACGTGCGCGCGGCCGTGCGCCGTGTCGGAGCGCGCGGTGTTCTCCCAGTTCAACGGCCTGCTCCCGCTGGTCATTGCTTGGCAAACGCTGGGGAATAACCTTTTCCGGTCGGCCCGTTACCGCGCGTCCGAACACACGGATTCGGGTAGTCATGTCGGTACACCGCCTCTTTCGCTGCAGGCGGTCGCGTCAGTACCGGCGACCCGGCCTCCAGCCCGGTCGCCACAGCAGCCGGGGCGGCCCGTGTCTCCGCCGAGTCCCGTCCCACACTCCGCACCCAGCGGTGAGGGGCCGCCGTCGGCGCCGCGAGGCCCGGATGATCCGCATCCGGGCCTCCTCGACGTGTCCGGGCCCGCCCCGCGTCCGGGAGGCCCCGCCCCGCCGGACGCGCGGGGAGCGGCGGCCGTTTATGCCCTCGCGCCGGTGAGTCCCCGGGCACTACTTTGGAGGCACCCGTGGAAAAACCAGGGGTGTCCCGGCAACGTGCGGACGGCGCGGACCCCACCGCGCCCGCCCGTGACCCGTTCCCGGCACGCCCGCCAGTGAAAGCATGAGGTCCCCAGGTGCCCACCGGCAAGGTCAAGTGGTACGACGGCGACAAGGGATTCGGTTTCCTCACCCGCGACGACGGCGGTGAGGTCTTCGTGCACTCCTCCTCGCTCCCTCCGGGAACCACGTCGCTGCGGCCCGGCCAGAAGGTCGAGTTCGGCGTGGCCGAGGGCCGCAAGGGCGCCCAGGCGCTCCAGGTCAAGCTCCTGGAGGACCAGCACTCGGTCGCCCGGGCGCGGCGCAAGAAGCCGGACGAGATGGTGGTGATCACCGAGGACCTCATCAAGCTGCTGGAGGGCCTGTCCAACGGCTACCGCCGGGGACGCCACCCCGAACGCCGCGAGGCGGCCAGGATCGCCTCCGTGCTGCGCGTGGTCGCCGACGACCTGGAGGCCTGAGCGGCCGCCGCGCCCCCGGACGGGAGGACAGGGTGCCCGGGGGCGGGGCCGCGGGACCCGTTCCCTCCGGGGTCCGGGCCCGCTCCGGTTCGCCCGGGCCCGGTCCGGCGTCTCCGGTGTCCGGGTGGTCACGGGCCCGAGACGGGTTCCGGAGGATGTATCGGGCGAACCTTGACCCTCGTTATGGTCAAATCGGTGCTCGCGATCAGTGAGAATGGGGGCGTGAGCCCTACTCGACGTTCTCCTGTACCGGACAAGGCATGTATCGAGGCGGTGGAGCTGGCTCGCTCGGTGGCCGCCGAGGTCGGGCGACCCGAGTGGGTGGGTGAGCACCTCGCCCCCCAGGTCGAGGACACCCGCCTGGTCACTCACCTCTTCACCTGCCTGGACCCCGCCTACCCGGGGTGGAACTACGCCGTCACCGTGGTCCGCGCCTCGCGCGCCAAACAGGTCACGGTGAACGAGGTCGTTCTGCTGCCCGGCGAAGACGCCCTCGCCCCGCCCGAGTGGGTGCCCTGGAAGGAACGGCTGCGCCCCGGCGACCTCGGCGTGGGCGACCTGCTGCCCGCCGAGGAGGACGACGAACGGCTCGTCCCCGGCTACGCCCAGGTGCCCGACAGCGAGCTGGACGCCGAGGGCGAGGACCGGCAGGCGATCTGGGAGCTGGGCCTGGGCCGACGCCAGGTGCTCTCGGAGTTCGGACGCGAGCAGGCCGCCGAGCGCTGGTACAACGGCGAGGGCGGCCCGCGCAGCCCGATCGCGGCTGCCGCGCCCGCTCGCTGCCTGACCTGCGGTTTCATGACCCCGCTCGCCGGTGAGCTGCGCCAGATGTTCGGTGTGTGCACCAACGAGTACGCCCCCGACGACGGCCGCGTGGTCTCGATGGACCACGGCTGCGGAGCCCACTCCGAGGTGCGCCGCCCCGAGACGCGCAACGATCCGGTCAAGCCCGTCGTGGACGAGATGGGCTACGACCACATCGTCTTCGACGACACCGCCGAGCTGGAACTGGTCTCCTCGGATTCCTGACGCGGGCGCGTACCGACGCTGTTTGACGCGGGCGCGTACCGACGCTGTTTGACGCGGGCGCGCGCCGACGCTGGCGTGCGCCGACGCCGTCCGGCACCGGTGTACGCCGCTGCCGTCCGGGGCCGCCGAGCCCCGGAGCCGTCCGGACCGGAACCCGCCTCCTCCTGACGCCGTGCCGCCGCGCCGCACGGTCCGGCCCCGGCCCTCCGCTCCGGTGGGCTAGGGTCGGTTTACCGCATCCGATCCCGCCCCGGGTGCACCGTGCCGGGCGTGCCCGCAGCGCAGGAGGAAACCGCCATGGCCGAGCCGCTGACCGCTTCGGTGGCCGATCCCTACAACACCGCCGAGCTGCGCCGACGCGTTCTCGCCGCGTGGGCCGACGCTCCCGCGCGCTTCCGTGAGGACGCCAACGCGGAGGAGGACTTCGCACTCGGCGGCTACCGCGACCGGGTCGTGGTCGAACTGGCCCAGAACGCCGCCGACGCCGCCCGCCGCGCGGGCGTCCCCGGCCGGCTGCGCCTGACGCTGACCGGCCACCGCCTGACCGCCGCCAACACCGGCGCCCCCCTGACCGCCGAGGGCGTGGAGTCGCTGGCCACGCTGCGTGCCTCCACCAAGCGCGGCGAGCAGGGCTCGGCCGGACGCTTCGGCGTGGGCTTCTCCGCGGTGGCGGCGCTCAGCGACGACGTCACCGTCGACTCCGGCGGCTCGGCCGTCCGCTTCAGCGCCGAGGCCGCCCGCGCCGCGGTCACGGACCTGCTGGGCGGCGAAGGCGCCCACAGCGGCCTCGCGCAGGAGGTGGAGCACCGTTCCGGGCACGTGCCCATGCTGCGCCTGCCCTTCCCCGCGGAGGCCGCCCGCCGTGGGACGTCCGAGGCCGCCGGGACGGGAGAGGGCTCCGGGGACTACGACACGGTCGTCACCCTCCTGCTGCGCGACGACCGCGCGCGCGACCGGGTGCGCGAACTCCTGGACCGGACCGGCGAGGCGCTCCTGCTCGCCCTGCCCGGCCTGGTCGAGGTGCGCGTGGACGTCGAGGGCGCCGAACGCGTCCTCACCCGCGAGGAGGCCGCCGGAACGGCAGACCTGGTCACCGCGCACCTGGACGGCGACGGCACCCGGACCACCCTCTGGCGGACCCTCGAACGCTCGGGCTCCTTCGACCCCGCCCTGCTCGCCGACCGGCCCACCGAGGAACGCGACCGCACGTCGTGGTCGCTGACCTGGGCGGTCCCCGTGGACGAGGGCGGCGCGGTCGCCGCCCTGCCCGCCGACGTCGAGCCCGTGGTCCACGCGCCCACGCCCACCGACACCGAACTCGACCTGCCCGCCGTCCTCATCGGCACCTTCCCGCTGGGCAGCGACCGGCGCGCGGTCCAGCCCGGTGCCGCCACCGACCTGCTGCTCATGGAGGCCGCCGAGGCCTACTGCGCCCTGCTGCGGCGCTTCGACCCCCGGGCGTCGCTCGACCTGGTGCCCGGAACCCGTGTGGGCGGCGGCGCCGTCGACGCCGTCTTCCGAGCCCGTGTGGCCGAGCCCCTCCAGGACACCCCGTTCCTGGTGACGGCGGCCGGTGCGCCCGTCGCCCCGCGCGACGCGGTACTCCTCGACACCGGGGGGCCGGGCGGGACCGACGGCCCGGCCACCGACCTCGTCCGCGTCCTGTCCGAGCTCGTCCCCCCGCTGCTGCCCGGGGGCTGGAGCCCGCGCCACCCGGCGCTGGCCGCCCTGCGCGTCCACCGCCTCGGGCTGGCCGACGTCGCCGACCTGCTCGCCGACACCGACCGGCCCCCGCACTGGTGGGCCGCGCTCTACGCCGCCCTGGACCGGGCGGGCAGGGGCGGCGCCGACCTGGACGAACTCGGCGCCCTGCCCGTCCCGCTGGCCGACGGCAGGCTCGTGCGCGGTCCCCGTTCGCTGCTGGTGCCCTCCGAGGACTGGTCGGCCGCGGACGGCGCGCGCGGTGACGAGCGCGACGGCTGGGACGACCGAGACGAGCGGGACGGCTGGGGCAGCCGGGACGACCGGAGCGACCAGGACGCCTGGGACGGACAAGGGGACGGGGACGACCGGGGCGGGCGCGGGCCCCTGGACGCCCTGGCCGCCCTGGGCGTGCGCGTCGTGCACCCCGGGGCCGTCCACCCCCTCCTCAACCGCCTGGGCGCGGTGGAGGCCAGCGCCGCGACCGTGCTGCGCGACGGGCGCACCGAGGCCGCCGTCCGCGCCTCCCTGGACGCCGACGACCCCGAGCCCGTGGCCGAGGCCGTGCTCGGCCTGGTCGCCGCCTCGGGGATCAGCGCCGCCGACGTGCCCTGGCTCTCCGAGCTGGCCCTGCGCGACGACGAGGACGGCTACTCGGTCGCCGCGGAGCTCCTCGTGCCCGGAGCGCCCCTGGCCGACCTCCTCGTGGACGACGCCCCCTTCGGCACCGTGCACCCGGACCTGGTGGAACGCCACGGGACCGGGGTCCTGCGCGCGGTCGGCGCGCTGTGGGAGCTGACCGCGGTCCGCGCCGAGGAGGTCGCGCTGGGCGAGGACCTGGCCTCCGTCTTCGACGGCGCGGCGGGGGAGGAGGGCCCGGACGGCCTGGAGGACTGGGCCGACGAGGTCCTCGAACGCGTGGGCGACCCGGAGCTGCCGCCGGTCGTCCCGGAGCTGGTGTGCGTCGCCGACCTGGACTACGTGGCCGACGAGCAGTGGCCCCGCGCCCTGGCCATGCTCGCCGAGGGGCCGCTGCGCGAGGCGGTGACCGCCCCCACCCGCGTGCTGCTGCCCGACGGCCGTGTGACGGATGTGCCCTCCTACACCGCCTGGTGGCTGCGCACGCGGGCCCTGCTGGGCGGGAGCGCGCCCGCGGGGCTTCGGCTCGGGGACGCCGACCCCGCCCTGGTGGGCCTGTACGACGAGGTGAGCGCCGACGTCGACCCGGAGTTCGCCCGCGCGCTGGGCGTGCGCACCACCCTGGAGGACGTGCTGGCGGACCCGGACGGCGCGGACGACCTGCTCGCCCGGCTGGCCGACCCCCAGCGGCACGTGGACCGCGCGTCGCTGCGCAGGGTGTGGACCGCCCTGGCCGGGGTGGACGCCGACCTGGTCACCCCGCCCTCCCGCGTGCGGGCCGTGCGGGGCGGGTCGATCGTGGTGGCCGACGCCGAGGACGCGGTCGTGGTGGACTCCCCGGACCTGCTGCCCCTGCTGGAGGAGCAGGAGCGGGCCCTGGTGCTCGCTCCGGCCGAGGCGGCCGAGGCCGTGGCGGACGTGCTCGACCTGGACCTGGCCAGCGAGGCGGTGACGGGAAGGATCGGATCCGCGGGGCAGATGCGCCAGGTGCCGGACGAGGCGGACCTCTTCCTCGACCCGGCGGGGGAGCCCGACCGCACCTACCTGCACCACCAGACGCTCACGGTGGACGGGGTGGAGGTGGAGTGGTACGTCGCGGACGGCTCGGCGCACGCCTCGACCACGGACGGACTGGCCCGGGCGCTGTGCTGGCGCGCGGGGCAGTGGTCCAGGAGGCACGTGCTGGCCGACGCGCTGCGCGAGCCGGGGGCGGCGGCGCGGCTGCTGGCCGAGGCCGACCTGGACGACTGAGGCCCTCTCCGGCGCCCGCGGGAGCGCCCGGAGGCCCCGACCGGCCTCCGGTCCCGGCCCGACGACGGAGGACGCGCCCCCGGTTCCGGGGGCGCGGGGCCCCTGGCCGCACCCGCCGGGTGCGGCGGACGGCGTTCAGGCCGAGGCGCCCGTCAGGTCCGCGTCCCCCTCCCGGGCGTCCTCCCAGGCGAGCACCTCCACCTCGTCGCCCACGGCCAGCGTTCCGGTGCGGGTGACGGCGAACTTGGCGCCGAAGGCCACACCGCCGTGGGCCCGGCGGTAGTCCGCCAGGGTGCGCAGCGGCTCGGGCCCCGCCTTGGCGCCCCGGGCCTGGTCGACCGTTGTGACCACGCAGCGGACGCACACCTTGGCGAAGCCCAGCTCCGCGGTGCCCAGGCGCAGGGCGCGGACGCGGTCCTCGGTGTGCGGATCGGCCCAGCCCGACACCACGACGTTGGGCCGGAAGCGGTTCATCGGCACGGGTTCGGCGCCCCGGGCGAGGATGCGCTCGCTGAGCAGGTCGAGGGAGGCCAGCGACGTCATCAGCACCGCGGTGCTGTCCGCGAACGCGCTGGTGCCCGGGGTCAGTCCGCCCACACGGCGGTCGTGGTCGTCGGGCACCCGCACCAGGCGGCTGGGCGCGCCGAGCACCTCCGACAGCCACTCCGCGGCCTCGCGGCCCTGGTCCACGCCGACGAACGGCTGCCGGTGCACGGTCACGTCCAGGCGCGGGCCCCCGGGGTCGACCTCGACCTCCAGGGGCGCGAAACCGTCCGCCTCCGGACCGGGGCCCCACCCCAGGTCCAGGCGCGCGCCGTCCGCGCTGATCCCCGCGCGGACGAGCGCCATGCGGGGGTCGTTGCGCTGGCTGCGGAAGCCCCCGGCGTCGTCGACCACCATGAACGTGCGATCGTGCCTGATACCGGCGGACGTCATCTCGGCGGTCCGCACGGACGTGCCCGCGCATCCCTTGACCGGGTAGTGGACGAGTTCCTCGATTCGGACCATGGGAGAACGCTAGCGCATTGATCGATCAACGCTGGCTTATATAGGCAATTACTTATATGGTGAGGTCATGCACGCCTTCGACGTCCTCGGGGACCCCGTCCGACGCCGCCTGCTGGAGCTGCTCAACGAGGGTGAGCACTCCTCCGGCGAGCTGACCGAGGTCGTACGGGCCGAGTTCGGTATCTCACAGCCCGCCGTCTCCCAGCACCTGCGCGTGCTCCGGGAGAACGGCTTCGCCACCGTGCGCAGGGAGGGCACCCGCAGGCTCTACGCGGTCGACCCCTCGCCGCTGCGCGACGTGGACGCCTGGCTGCGGCGCTTCGCCGCCCGCTGGGAGCCCCACCTGATGGCACTGGAGACCGAACTGGCCCGGGGAAGGCGCCAACGCCGAGGGCCCGCCGACGAGGGACGGGACCGCTAGCAAGGGGAGCACACCATGGACGTTCGCAAGCAGATCGACGCGGTCGGCCGCACGGTCGAACTCGACGGCGCCGGGGCCGACGCCGCCGTCACGCTGACCCAGGACTACGACGCGCCGATCGACGACCTGTGGGACGCCTGTACCAACGCCGAACGCATCCCCCGGTGGTTCCTGCCGGTCACGGGCGACCTGCGCGAGGGCGGCGCCTACCAGCTGGAGGGCAACGCCGGGGGCCGGGTGCTCAGCTGCGAACCGCCGAACTCCTTCCGCGTGACCTGGGAGTTCGGTGAGGGGCGCAGCGAGGTGGAGGTCCGACTGACCGCGCTGTCGGACGGGCGGACCCGCTTCGCGCTGACCCACTTCGCGCCGCTCGACGACTTCTGGGCCCAGTACGGCCCCGGCGCCACCGGCATCGGCTGGGAGATGGGACTCCTCGGCCTGAGCCTGCACCTGGCCTCGGGGGCCGACGCGGTGGCGGAGACGGAGGGCTGGGACAGGACCGAGGAGGCCCGCTGGTTCATGGAGCAGAGCGGACGCCTGTGGGGCGAGGCGCACGCCGCCGCCGGTGCCGACCCGGAGGAGGCCCGGGCCTCGGCGGAGCGGACCGTGGCCTTCTTCACCGCGGAGCCCGGGGCCTGAGCCCGCCGGGGCCGTCCGCCCGGACGGCCCCGGTCAGCGGGCCACCCGGAAGAACCCCTCCGCGATGAGGGTGCGCAGCGCGTCGGGAGTGCGCTCGCGCACCAGCGCGGGGTCCTCGCCGATCAGCTCGGCGATGACGTCCAGCAGCGGGCCCACCGGCATGGTGCCGTCGCACACCCCCGCCAGAGCGGCCTCCACCGTCCCCACGCGGGCCACGCGCCGCAGGCCGTCGCGCTGGCGCAGCAGGATCTTCTCCGGGTCCGGCGCGCCGGGGCGGCCCACCCTCTCCTCCACCACGCCCGGTGCGAGCGCCACGTGCGCGGACAGCAGCGCGGCGTCGGTCAGGCGCAGCGCGGTCATCGCCCCGTCCACCACGTCGGGCAGGTAGGGGCCCACGGGCCGCTCGATCTCGTGCCGCAGCTCCTCCACGCGCACGGTCGCGTCCTGGGCGACGTCGTTGCGCAGGCAGATCCACCCGAACCCGATGCCCTTGATGCCCTCGCGCTCGAAGTAGTCGAGCCAGGCGTCGTAGCGGCGGGTGTACTCGGGGGTGCCGTGCTCGCAGGAGTCGCGCAGCCACAGCTCCACGTACTCGGCGGGGTCCTGCACGTCGCGCTGGACCACCCAGCCCGAGCACCCGGTCCCGGTCACCCAGCCGCCGACCCGGTCCTCCCAGTCGTCGCCGTCGCGGTGCACCCAGTTCGCCAGGATCTGGCACCAGCCGCCCTCGGTCAGGTGCGCCGGGGCCTGCCGCACCAGCTCGGCGCACACGGTGTCGCCGGGCAGGTCCGACTCGCGGTAGGTGTACCGGGAGGAGTCGGGGGTGATCACGAACGGCGGGTTGGACACGATCAGGTCGAAGCGCTCGCCCCGGACCGGCTCGTACAGCGAACCCTGCTCCAGGCGGGCGTCGGCGACCCCGGACAGGGCCAGGCTGATCCCGGCCAGGCGCACGGCGCGCGGGTTGAGGTCGGTGGCCACCACCTCGCGCGCCCGCGAGGCCAGGTGCAGGGCCTGCACCCCGCAGCCGGTGCCCACGTCCAGGGCGCGCTCCACCGGTCCGTCCACGATCAGCTGGGACAGGGTGGAGGAGGCGCCGCCCGCGCCCACCACGTGGTCGGGGGAGGGGACCGCTCCGCTGCCGGGGCGCACCTTGGGGTCGGAGACCACGAACCCGGGCCTGCCGTCCTCCAGCTCCCAGGGGCCCAGGTGCACCAGGGCGCGCACGACGGGCCCGCTCCCGCCCTCCTCCACGGTGACCAGCCCGGCCTCGGCCAGCTCGTCCACGGGCAGGATCGAACGCGCGGCGCGCGCGGGGATGGACGACCGCAGCCACCACAGGCGCAGCAGCAGTCCGAGCCGTTCGTCGCCGCCGGTGGCGCGCAGGGCGGGCACCAGCTCCTCGCGGGCCAGTGCGCGCGCGGCGGCGTCGCCGAGGCGGTCGCGGACGCCGGACACGGTGTAGTCGGCGTCGATGAGGATGCCGCGGAGTCGCTCGGCCAGACCGCGCGGAAATCTCGTCTCAGACACCCGCCCATTATCGGGCAGAACCGCGGTGCCCCGCCGGGGGGTGCCCGGCGCTGGTCAGGAGTGGTCGGCCCGGCGGTCGGCGGCGTCGGAGCGCCTGCGCAACAGGTGGGGTATGTACAGGAACCCGAACACGCCCAGCACGATGCCGGTCACGCAGACGCCGATCCACCAGCGCTCGGACGCGGGCAGCCCGTCGCCCATGGCGATGAGGACCACGAGCGCCACCGTCCACGCCAGGGTGCCGATCGCGGCGGGCACGCGGTAGTCGCTCTCGTGGACGTCCGGGTCGGGCTGACGAGGTTTGCGCACGGTTCCAGGCTATCCGCTCACCGCAGGGCGGGGTCTGCGCGCACGGGGAGGCGGCGCGCACACCGGCGAGGGGGCTGGCGCGCCCCGTTCGGCCCCGCCGCGCGGGGACGGATTCGTCACATCCCAAGAGCCGATCCTCCGGACCTATGGTCTTTCCTACGAAAAACCAGGGAAACGCGTGTTCGGTGTTGTGTGAACATGCAACTAATCTGACGCAGAATCCTTCTTGTCCAGTAAGTACGACCAGGTCAGGCTGACGACGTGAAAACTCCAAGTCCATCCCCCAGCGGTACCGGCAAGACGCCGTCGGGCCGCCTCGACCGCTACTTCCGCGTCTCCGAGCGCGGGTCCACCCTCGGCACCGAGGTGCGGGGCGGTCTGGCGACCTTCTTCGCCATGGCCTACATCGTCGTCCTCAACCCGCTGATCATCGGTACGGCCGAGGACGTCAACGGAGAGACCCTGGGCATCCCCCAGGTGGCCGCCGTCACCGCCCTGGTCGCCGCGATCTCCTGCGTGCTCATGGGTGTGGTCAGCCGCTACCCCTTCGCGATCGCGGCGGGCATGGGGCTCAACGCCGTCGTCGCCTACGGCATCGCGCCGGTCATGCCCTGGTCCGACGTCTTCCTGCTGATCGTCATCGAGGGCGTGCTGCTGCTGATCCTGGTGCTCACCGGGTTCCGCACCGCGGTCTTCGCCGCCATCCCGCCCGGCCTCAAGGTCGCCATCGCCGTCGGAGTGGGCCTCTTCCTGGCCCTGGTCGGCCTGGTCAACGCCGGTTTCGTGCAGGCCGGTGAGGGCACCCCCGTCCAGCTCGGCAACGGCGGCCTCCAGGGCTGGCCGATCCTGATCTTCGTCATCGGCCTGCTGATCACCGTCGCGCTGTACGTGCGCAAGGTGCCGGGCTCGATGCTCATCGGCATCATCGTCTCCACGGCCGTCGCCCTCCTCGTGGAGTCGCTGTTCGGCGGCGGCGACAACCGCCTCGGCTGGAGCCTGACGGTCCCGACCCTGTCCACCGGCGGGGGAGTGGTGGCGGTCCCCGACTTCTCGCTCGTCGGCATGTTCGCCGACGGCGGTCTCGACGTGTTCTCCCGCTGGGCCGACATCGGCATCGCCACCGTGGTCATGCTGATCTTCACGCTGCTGCTCGCCGACTTCTTCGACACCATGGGCACCATGGTCGGCGTCGCCCACCAGGGCGACCTGGCCGACGAGGACGGCAACATCCGGGGCTCCCGCGAGGTGCTGGCCGCCGACTCCCTCGGCACGATCCTGGGCGGTCTGGGCTCGGCCTCGGTCGCCACCATCTACGCCGAGTCCGCCGCGGGCGTCGGCGAGGGCGCCCGCACCGGCATCGCGCCGATCGTCACCGGCACCCTGATGATGCTGGCCACCCTGTTCACCCCGCTGGTGAACCTGGTGCCCTTCGAGGCCGCCACGCCGGTGCTGGTGATCGTGGGGTTCATGATGATGGTCCAGGTCGTCAACATCGACTTCACGGACCCGGCCCTGGGCCTGGGGTCCTTCATGGCGATCATCATGATGCCCTTCACCTACTCGATCGCCAACGGCATCGGGTTCGGCCTGCTGACCTACGCCTTCGTCAGCCTGGTCACGGGCAAGGGGCGCCAGGTCCACCCGCTGCTATGGCTGATCTCGCTGGTCTTCCTGGTCCACTTCGCCGAGGCGCCGATCAACGCCCTGATCAGCTGAGGCACGGCTTTCCGGCCGTCCGGGAATTCCGGCGGCGGTGAACGGCGTTGACTCCAGTGATGAGTCAACGCCGTTTACTTATTTGCCCGCTTTGTCCACCCGGCCGGGATCGAAGCCGACCGCCGATGGCCGCATCAGTCCCTCCCCACGCGCTCGCGGGGAGGGACTGATGCGGCGTATCGCCATGTTCCGGTCCCTGGCCAACCGCAACTACCGGCTGTACGCCCTGGGCCAGCTGCTGTCCAACCCCGGCACGTGGATGCAGCGCATCGCACAGGACTGGCTGGTCCTCCAGCTCAGCGGGGGCAGCGGCATCGCGCTCGGCATGACCACCGCCCTCCAGTTCCTGCCGCTGCTCCTCTTCGGGCTGTGGGGCGGGGCGCTGGTCGACCGGCTGGACAAGCGCAGGTTGCTGGTGTGCACCCAGGCCGCCATGGGCGTGCTCGCGGTCGGCCTCGGAATCCTGGCCACCGCGGGGGCCGCGCAGGTCTGGCACGTGTACCTGTTCGCCTTCGGGCTCGGCCTGATCACCGTGCTCGACAACCCCGGGCGGCAGGCCTTCGTCCCGGAGATGGTCGACCGGGAGCACCTGTCCAACGCCATCGCGCTCAACAGCGCCAGCTTCCAGCTCGGCCGGGTGACCGGTCCGGCCGTCGCCGGTCTGCTCATCGCCGTCATCGGCAGCGGACCGGTCTTCCTCATCAACGGCGCGTCGTTCGGGTTCACCATCCTCGCGCTGACGATGATCCGCACCTCCGAGCTCAATCCCACCGAGCGGGTGGCCCGGGGCAAGGGGCAGATCCGGGAGGGGCTGCGCTACATCGGCGGCAGGCGCGACCTGGTCCTGCTGCTGGTGCTGGCCGCCGCCACGCAGTTCTTCGGCGCCAACAGCCAGAACCAGATCGCGCTGATGGTCAACAACGTGTTCGAGGCCGGGGCCGACGCGTTCGGCGTGGCCGCCGCCTTCCTGGCCGTCGGCGCCCTCGCCGGCGCCCTGCTGGCCGCCCGCCGCGACCGGCCCCGGCTGCGGCTGGTGCTGATCGGGTCGCTGGCCTTCGGCGCGCTCCAGGTCGTCGCGGGGCTCATGCCCGGCTACGTGCCGTTCGTCCTGGTGCTGGTGCCCATGGGCGTGGCCTTCATGACGTACGTGACCACGCTCAACGCCACCTTCCAGCTCAGCGTCGACCCGCGGATGCGCGGGCGCGTCATGAGCATGTTCCTGCTGGTGTTCATGGGTGTGGCGCCCATCGGCGCGCCCGTGGTGGGCCTGCTCGCCGACGCCTTCGGCCCGGAGACGAGCCTGGTCATCGGCGGCGCGGTGACCCTCGTGGTCGTCACGGTCATCTCCGCCCTGCTCTTCCGGGCCAAGGGCGTGCGCCCGCGCGACGTGCTCCCGGGGCGGCGCCCCTCCGCGGACGCGGAGGCCGCCGAGGAGGGGCCCGCGGAGAACGCGGGCGAGCGTGGGGAGGCCCCGGAGGCGGAGCGCGAGCGGGTGGACGCCGAGCGCCTCCCGGACGGCTCCACCCGGGTCCGCCTCGTCCCGGACGAGGACGGGACCCGGCCGGACACGGTCACCCGCGCCTGAGACCCCCGGTCGTGCCCCGCCGTCCTCGGGGCACGACCGGGACGGCCGTCCCGGCCCTTCGGGGCCCGTGTCAGCCCCGCCGGACCGGCCGCCAGCGGGCCCGGCAGGGCTCCGGCCGACCCTCGCGCAACGGGCCCGACACCAAGGGCGGACCGCAGTCCCGGGCAGACCGCGGCCCCCGGGCAGAATGGGGGCCATGAGACTGTTCGCGGCACTGGACCCGCCCCCCGACACGGCGCACGCGCTGCGCCGGGCCGTCGACCGGGGCCGCGGCCACACCCCCGGTCTGCGCTGGGCCGATCCCGGCGAATGGCACCTCACCCTGGTCTTCCTCGGCGAGGTGGACGAGGCCCTCCTGCCCGCGCTCGACGACGCCCTCGGCCGGGAGGCCCGCGCGCACCGGCCCTTCCACATCACCGCCGAGGGCTGGGGGTCCTTCCCCGGCGACCTCCGCCGCGCCTCCGTGCTCTGGGCCGGGCTCGACGGCGACACCGCGTCCCTGCGCGCCCTCGCCGACGGACTGCGCGCCGCCGCCGCGGGGGTCGGCGTGCCCGTCGAAAACCGGGCCTACGTGCCGCACATCACGGTGGCCCGCAGCCGTCCCGCGCGCGACCTCACCGGAACCGCCGACGCGCTGGGCGCACTGCCCGGCCGCGGGTGGCGGGTCCGCGAGGCGCACCTGGTGGAGAGCAGACCGGAGCGGGAGGACCGCTACCGAACCGTCCGGACCTGGGAGTTAGGCTGGGAGGCGGACCCCACCCGACCTCCTGAGCGGAGCGCGTCATGAGCATGCTCACCAACAACCGCAAGCAGCGCTGGCTGCTGCCCGTGGTTCTGGGAGGCATCATGCTCCTCGTGCTCCTGGGCGCCCTCGTCGGCTGACCGGCGGCCCGCGTGCCCCGGCGGGCTTGACCTTGACACCAGCGTCAGGGTTCTAGCGTGCCGCCATGAACTCCTCGACGACCGCCACCGGCCGCGTGCGGGGCCCGGGCTGGCTGGTGTGCCTGCTGCTGACCGTCTTCGCGATCGGCACCGACGACCTCGTCATCGCCGGGCTGCTGCCCGACATCGCGCGCGACCTGGGGGTGGGCCTCCCCGCGGCCGGACAGCTGGTGACGGTCTTCTCCCTCACCTACGCCGTCGCCGCTCCTCCGCTGGCCGTGGCCACCGCCCGGCTTCCGCGCAGGGCCCTGGTCCTCGGCGGGCTCGGGCTGTTCGCCTTGGCCAACCTGGTGACCGCGCTGGCGCCCTCCTACGCCGTCCTGATGGCGCTGCGCGTGCTCACCGCGCTCGTGGCCGCCGCCGTGACCCCGGCGGCCTTCTCCATGGCGGCCCGGCTCTCCCCGCCCGAGCGGACCGGCCGCGCCATGGGCGCGGTCGCGGCCGGGCTCACCGTCGCCCTCTTCCTCGGCGTGCCCGTCGGCACCCTTCTGGGCTCCGCCTTCGGCTGGCGCTCGGCCTTCGTCTTCGTCGGCCTGTTCTCCCTGGGGGTGCTCGCCGTCTCCGCCCTCCTCCTGCCCGGCCTCCCCGGGGCCCGGGAGAGCGGTCTCGGAGACCAGCTGCGCCAGCTCGGCCGTCCGGCGGTGCTGGCCTGCGTGGCCGGAACGGTCGTCGGCGCGGGCTGCGGGTACATGGCCTACACCTACATCGCCCCCCTCACCCGGGCCCTGACGGGCGCGGACGGCGCCGCGCTGGCCCCGCTGCTCGCGGTCGCGGGGGTCTCCGGCGCCCTCGGCACCCTCCTGTGCGGCCGAGCCACCGACCGGTGGGGCGCGGACCGCGTGCTGCTGGCCGCTTTCGCCGGACTGGTCGCGGCCAACGCCCTCCTGGCCGCTCTCGGCCTCCTGGGCGGGGGAGCCGTCCCGGTCGCGGCGCTCGCCGCGCTGCTGGCCCTGTGGGGCTTCACGGCCTGGGGGTTCGCCGCCCCCATGAACGCGCGGATCCTCGGCCTCGCCGGGAACGCGGGCACCGAGGCCGTGGCGCTCAACACCAGCGGGCTCTACGTCGGCGTCGCGGCGGCGGGCGCGGCCGGGGGCGCCGCGCTCTCCGGGTACGGCGCCACCGGGGTGGCGGTGACGGCCACCGGTGTCGGGCTGGCCGCGCTCGCGGTCATGGCCGCCTCCGTACGGCTCTTCCCCACCGGGGCGCCCTCCACTCCGCCCGCCTCCGCGCCTACCCTGGACGGGGGCGACCACGGGAGGCGGAATGCGGATCGGTGAACTGGCCGAGCGGACCGGGGTGAGCACGCGCGCCCTGCGGTACTACGAACAGCGCGGCCTGCTCGCCTCCGAGCGCGCCGCCAACGGCTACCGGGAGTACCCGCCCGAGGCGGTGAACCGGGTGCACGGGATCCGGCTGCTCCTGGACTCCGGGCTCACCTCGGACGACGTCCGCGAGCTGCGCGGGTGCCTGGCACTGGACCTGGTCAACGAACCCGAGTGCGCCGAGGCCGTCGAGCTGTACGAGAACAGGCTCCGGGCCGTGCGCGAGCGCATCGACGTCCTGACCCGCACACGCGACCGTTTGGAACGGCACCTGGACGACGCCGGGACGGGCGGGGGACCCGGCTGACTCCCACCGCTCGGAGGACGCCGCCGGGATCGCGCCGTGGCCGCGCCGGGGCCGTGCGGCGGACCCTCGCCGCCCCGGGGCCGCTCCGTGCGCGCTCCGGCGGACCCCGGTCACGCGGAGGCGGCGGCCAGGCTCACCGCGCGCGTGATCAGGTCCGCGTTGTCGTGCGCCTCCCCGCCGCCGGGCAGCCGCATGGTGTCCTCCAACCCCATCCGGATGTCGTAGCCCGAGGCCACCGCCGACTCCAGGACCGGCCAGGCCGTCGCGTCGGCCCCGTGCAGCAGCCGCGGCTGGTTCGCCCCCGCCCGGTCCAGCAGGGAGCAGATCGCCTCGGCGTTGCGCCGGGCGTCCTCCACCGCGACCTGAGTGGGCTCCACCAGGACCGCCGCCACCCTGAGCTTCGTGGCGACGAGGATGCGCGCGGCCTCCACCGTCCACACCCCGGCCTCCACCCCGATCCTTCGGTCCTCCAGCAGGTGCGCCAGGTCCACCGAGCCCGCCTCGTGCAGGTTCACGGTGACCGAGTCCGGCAGCGCCGACGAGGCCCAGCGCTGCACCAGGTCGTAGCGCCGCCACGGATCGGACTCCGCCGACAGCGACGTGGTCAGCGACACCGGCACCCGCGGCCCGTCGGCGCGCAGCCGCTCCATGAGCGGGCCCACCACCTGGGGCGCCAGCGACTCGGCCCCGGTGGGGTCGCGCGGATGCAGGTGCAGCTCGGTCGCGCCCGCCGCCACCACCGCGTGCGCGTCCGCCACCACCTGGTCGACGGACACGGGCAGGGCGGGGTGCGCTCCGGGGCGGCGGTCCCCGTTGAGACAGGCGACGATCCTCATGGGTGCCCTCCTAACGGCGCTCCGTAAGCCCAATGTGCCCGTTACCGCACGGGTACAAGCCATCCGTGGCGTTCCCTGGCAGGATGTCGGTCATGAGAACTCCGCTCGTTCTTGCCGCCGCAGCCCTCTTCGCGACCCTCCCGGCCGCCCCTGCCCTGGCCTACCCCGAGGACCCGAGCGACCCCGGTACCGGTGGTGTCGACTATCCCCGCGGAGGCGAGGGGCCCGAGGGCTCCGAGATCGCCTTCGAGTTCCAGGACCCGAAGATCTCCGAATCCAGCGGAATCGCCCCCTCCCTGCTGCACGAAGGCGTGTGGTGGACACACAACGACAGCGGTGAGCACCTGAACGAGGTGTACGCGGTCGACGAGGAGGGCCGCACGCTCGCCACGGTCACGCTGAACCTGGACCGCCGCGACTGGGAGGCGATCACGGTCGCCGAGGCCCCCGACGGGACGCCGTCGGTCCTGGTGGCCGACATCGGCGACAACTTCGACGGGGGCTGGCCCGACGTCAGCGTCCACCGCTTCCCCGAACCCGAGGCGCTCGCCGACACGGCGGTCGACCCGCAGGTGTTCACCTTCACCTACGAGGACGGGGGACGCGACGCCGAGTCGCTGATGGTCGACCCCCGCGACGGCCGGATGTACGTGGTGTCCAAGGAGTTCTCCGGCGGCCTGTACGCGGCGCCCGAGGACCTCGAACCCGGGGCCGAGCACGTCCTGGAGCGGATCGACTCGGCGCCCCTGTTCGCCACCGACGCCGCCTTCAGCCCGGACGGCAGCCGCTACGTGGTCCGCACCTACTGGGGGGCCACGGTCTACGACGCCACCGAGGGCGTGCCCGGCTCCTCCCTGGGCGCCTTCGACCTGCCCGAGTCCGACCAGGGCGAGGCCGTCGCCTTCACCCCCGACGGCACCGCCCTCATGGCCGGGACCGAGGGGCCCGGGGCGCCGGTCTGGCGGATCCCCCTGGAGGACCGCTACCTCGCCGAGGAGCCCCCGGTGCGGGAGGTCTCCGCGCAGGAGTCCCCCGCGGGGGAGGGCGGGACCGTCGAGCCCGAGACGCGTGGGGCGCTGCCCTTCATCGTGGGCGGCGGCGCGGTCGCCGCGCTGGTCATCGTCGCGATCGTCCTGCTGGCCCGACGGGGCTGACCCCTGCCCCTACCCCTCGGGCTGCGGGTCCAGGAAGTGCTCGCGCGCCAGGAAGGCGTGCCGGGAGAAGTCGGTGAACACGCCGTCCACCCCGGCCTCGAAGAAGGCCTCGTACTCGGCGGCGAAGGACCCGTAGTCGCCCGGCCCGCCTTCCGATCTCAGCTCCGCGGGGAGGAAGTGGTTCTCGCTGCGGAACGTGTACGGGTGCACCAGGAGCCCGGCCGCGTGCGCGTTCTCCACCAGGTCGGTCGGCTCCCCGAGCACCCCGTCCTCGACGGGCACGACCAGGCTCTTGGCCGGGCCGATCGCGTGCGCGAACGTCGCCACCTCGGCCAGGCCCTCCGGCGTGGTGTGGTGCAGCCAGTGCTCCTCCGCGCCCATGAGGTAGACCAGCGGCAGCTCCGTCACGGCCAGCTTGCGCAGGCTCTCGGCCTCGAAGGACTGGAGGAACACCGGTACCAGCGGCTCCGGGCCCGTCAGCCCCGACTCACGCAGGGCCCCGATCAGCACCGGCTCCAGCTCCAGGCCCTGCGCCTCGTGGTAGGCGGGGTGCTTGGTCTCGGGGTAGATCCCGATCGGGCGGCCCAGCTCCTTGGTCAGCGCCAGTGCCAGCTCGACGACCTCCTCCAGGGTCGGGATCCCGTAGGTCCCGTCCATCACGGCGTTGTCCGCGCGCACGTCCTTGAGGCGCTCCACCGCGCGCAGGGTCCGGATCTCCTCCAGCGTGAAGTCCTGGGCGAAGAACCCGGTCACCTCGCGCCCGTCGACGGTGCGCGTGGTGCGCCGGTCGGCGAACTCGGGGTGCTCGGCCACGTCCGTGGTCCCGCCGATCTCCTGCTCGTGGCGGCAGACCAGCCTCCCGTCCCTGGTCGAGACCAGGTCCATCTCGATGAAGTCGCCGCCGTGCCGGGCCCCCAGCTCGTAGGAGGCCAGCGTGTGCTCGGGGCGGTGCCCCGACGCACCGCGGTGCGAGATGATCTTGATGGGGGGTTCCTTCTTGTTCCTGCGCACAGCCGAACCGTCCTGAGAAGCGAGATGCCGGGAAAAGGGGGAGGCCGACCCGACGCGGGTCGGCCTCCATTGTGCAACGCGGGGCGAACGGGTCAGGACAGCTCGGTGAGCACGTGGTCCACGCACTCGGTGAGCGCGCGCACGTCGTCCGGGTCGATCGCCGGGAACATGGCCACGCGCAGCTGGTTGCGGCCCAGCTTGCGGTAGGGCTCGGTGTCGACCACGCCGTTGGCGCGCAGGACCCTGGCCACCGCGGCGGCGTCCACGTCGTCGCTGAAGTCGATGGTGCCGACCACCTGCGAGCGCTTGGCCGGGTCGGTGACGAACGGCGTCGCGACCGGCGACTTCTCCGCCCAGTCGTAGAGGACCGAGGAGGACTCGGCGGTGCGCGCCACGGTCCACTCCAGGCCGCCCTGGCCGTTCATCCACTCCAGCTGCTCGGCGAGCAGCAGCAGCGTGGCCACGGCCGGGGTGTTGTAGGTCTGGTCCTTGCGGGAGTTGTCGACGGCCGTGGGCAGCGAGAAGAACTCCGGCACGTAGCGGCCGCTCGCCGCGATCTCCTCCACGCGGGCCAGGGCCCGGGGCGACATGACGGCCAGCCACAGCCCGCCGTCGGCGGCGAAGCTCTTCTGCGGCGCGAAGTAGTAGACGTCGGTCTCGGCGATGTCGACCGGCAGGCCGCCCGCTCCGCTGGTGGCGTCCACCAGGACGAGCGCGTCCTCGTCGGCGCCCGCCACGCGCCTGATGGGCGCGGCCACACCGGTGGACGTCTCGTTGTGGGTCAGCGCGTACACGTCCACACCGGCCTCGGCCACGGGCTCGCCGTGGCTGCCCGGGTCGGTGCTGATGACGGTGGGCTCCTGGAGCCAGGGCGCGCCCTTGGCGACCTTCGCGAACTTGCTGGAGAACTCTCCGAAGGCCAGGTGCTGGGACTTCTCGCGCAGCAGGCCGTGCGCGGCGATGTCCCAGAAGGCGGTGGTGCCGCCGTTGCCCAGGACCACCTCGTAGCCGTCGGGGAGGGAGAACAGCTCGCTCACCCCGGCGCGTACCCGGGAGACCAGGGACTTGACCGGCTTCTGCCGGTGGGAGGTGCCCATGTAGCGGGAGCCGGAGGCGGCCAGGGCCTCGATCTGGGCGGGGCGGACTTTGGACGGGCCACTGCCGAAACGGCCGTCGGAGGGCAGCAGGTTCGCGGGGATCTGAATCTCGTCGGTCACGCCCACCAGCGTAGTGGCGGCGGAGGCGGCGGGGCCGGTCAGGGCCGCTGTTGGGACGCCCGAAACGACGCTGGGGAGCGGACGCTATGTCACGTTCCCAAAGGTTCTGGCCGGTATAGGCCAGTCGCATTTCCATTCATACAGGTGCATTTTCCGCTAGGAGTGCGGTCTTATGGGAGGGGTTTCGGGGGGAACGCCAGAACACGACGCGCGATACGGAGGGCATCCACACGTGGCCGCCAGCAGCACCGACCCCGAGGCCGCCCGCGGGCGTGAGGGCAGCGCCTTCCTGAGGGTCTTCGACGCCCTGCGCGTGCGCCCCACCCGGGCCGACGCCCGCCTCGTGGGCAGGATGGAGCGGCGGGCCGCCCGCAGGCTCCCCGTCGGCAACCGCGGCGGCGCCCAGCGCGGCGACGTGGCCGAGCCCCCGCCCGTGCTCGACCTGGAGCTGGAGGAGGGTGCCGACCGCGACGCCCTGCTGGAGGTGCTCACCGAGCGCTGCGGCGACCAGCCGGTCTGGCGGCTGCCCCTGAGCCGGTCCGGCGCCCCCGCGCACGAGGCGCGGTCCCGGCCGCACGAGGCCTACGCCACCACCGAGGAGCTCTACGACCTCATGTCGGGCCTCCTGGCCGAGGCCGACGCCGTACGGCCCTCCGGCAGGCGCTGGCGCAGGCCCCCGCCCTGGCCCCGCTTCGAGCGGCTGCGCTCCCTGCTGTGGCTGCGCGTGTGCAGGCTCGGCGCCATCCGCTCCGCGGTCTCGGGGGAGGAGGTCGTCCAGGACGAGGCCGACCTCGACGCCAACGCCAAGGCGCAGATCTACGTCGTCGCCGAGCTGAGCAGGGCCAAGCTCGAACACGGCCGGGGCGCGGACCGCGACGCCGACCGGGCGGTGCGGGACGCCGGGGCCGTGCGCCGCTACCCCCACCGCCTGCGCTCGGGCCTGCGCGGCCTCTACGACCGCGCCTTCCAGCGGACCGCCGTGTTCGTCGCCCGCCTCACCGGCCGGGTGACCTTCGGCAAGGCCGACACGCACGTGCTCACCCCCTGGGGCTTCCTCCTCAACCTCGCCACCCTGGCCGCGCCCGTCATCCTGGGCGGTGTCGTCGCCGGTGTCTTCGGGCTCGTGCTCCAGGGGCTGAACAACCTGGTCACGGTGGGCGTGGCCCTGCTGCTGGCGGTCGTCTACGCCTGCCTCGGCCTCTTCCTCGTCCTGCCCTGGCGCTCCTACCGCTGGCTCAACCACCACCGGTACGTGGTGGACACCCAGGCGGCCAGCGAGGACAAGGAGTCGGTCCCCCGCAACCACCGCGCCCGCGGCGTCCACGTCCTCAACCTGCTCAACCGCCGCCGGCTCACCGGGCGCCTCGTCCGCGACCCCGGGGCCGACGAGGGGCGCGGCGAGCCGGACGGGGCCGGGGACGGCCGCCGTCCCGAGCGCCCCGACACCACGCCCGCGCACGACGGCTGGTGGGAGTCCCTGACCGCACGCCGCCGACGGCACGCGGTCGTCACGGTCGTGCCCCCGCAGGAGCGGCCCGAGCGCGAGGGGGACGACGCCGCCGAACGCCCGCGCGGGGAGCGCCCGCCCGGCGTCCACCGGCTCGCCGTCAACGCCTTCCTCGACGACCTCGCGCACACCCACGGCGGCTCCCCGGGACGCCGCTCGCCCTCCCCGCGCCGCGGGCGCCGCCAGCGCCCCGTGCTCCTCGTGGACCAGGCCCGCCTCGACCGGGTCGGCCGCTACCTGGTCCGCCTCGTCGAGGACGAACGGCTGCGCCGCGCCTTCCCCGACCCCCTGCTCGTCGTGCAGGTGCGCGACCGCGGCGCCCGGCCGCTGGCGGACGACCGGGTGGACGTCTCCCGCTACCCCACGCTGCCCGAGGCCGAGAACGGCAGCCGTCCCGAGGAGGCGGTGTCGCGGTGGCTGCGCGAGCGCCACGCCGCCGGGGTGCTGGGCCGCTCCCGGCTGCTCACCCAGCGGGTCCCGGCCGACTCCGCCGCCTGGGCGGGCAACCCCGATCCGCCCGAGAGCAACCGGGTGCTCACCGCCGGGGCGGTCACCGGGGTCGCCGCCATGGCGACCGCCGCGGTCACCGCCGTCGCCGTCCTGGCGCTGTGGGTGGTCGGCCCGGTCGTGGCCGAGCGCTTCAACCCGTGCGCGTCGGGCGGGGTCTGGACACCCCGGGGCATCGAACGGCACGGCAAGGACTGCGTCGGGGTGACCTTCGGCGACTTCGTCTTCCACGAGCGCCTGCGCGAGGTCACCGAGCGCATCCGCGAGCAGAACGAGCGGATCGACGAGGACGACGAGAACCACGTCACCATCGCCTACGTCGCCGAACTCAGCGTCACCGGGGCCAGCGACCTGACCCTGGCCGGGGTCCAGGGCGAACTGCTGGGCCTGGCCCACCAACAGGCCGAGCACAACGCCTCGGGCGACGCCTCCCTGCCTCGGATCAAGATCCTGCTCGCCAACACCGGCGAGGGCTGGCGGTACGCGCGCGAGACCGCCGAGACGATCGTCGAACGCGCCCGGGACGAGGGCCTTGGCATGGACCGGCCCGTGGCCGCCGTCGGCTTCGGGCACAGCGTCCAGCCCAACACCGAGGCCGTCCGCGTCCTCAGCGGGGCCCGGATCCCCATGGTCGGCACCACCGCCACCTTCGACGACGTGGCCATGGAGACCTCGGGAAAGTACAGCCAGTACTTCTTCCCCGTGGCGCCCTCCAACACCCGCCTGGCCGAACAGGCCGCCCTGTGGTCCTACCGCGGCGTGCCGTGGACGGGCGAGGGGCTGGCCGAGGGGGAGGAGCCCGAGTCCCTGGGCCCCGCCCGCACCGCCGTGGCCATCGCCGACAACCAGGAGGGGGAGAGCTACGGCCCCCACCTGGCGGTGGAGTTCATGAACGCCTTCCGCTCCCTGGGCGGCCAGTACTGGACGGACGGCGCAGAGACGGAACCGGTCACCCTCGCCGACGACAGCACCGGCCCCTTCCCCGGCGTGCTGCCCTACCAGGACGGCGGCCCCACCCAGGCCGACCAGCTGTCGCGTGTGTGCGCCGAGGACCCGCCCGACGTCATCTACTTCGCGGGCCGCTCCACCGACTTCATGGACTTCCACAACCAGGTCCAGGAGGAGGGGATGTGCGTGGAGGCCGGGGTCGACATCCTCGGCGGGGATGACATCGCCAAGTTCGTCACCGACCACGCCGAGACGCTCGGCCACGCCTCCGGGTACCCCGTCTTCTACACCCCGCTCGCCGCCAGCGGCGCCTGGAGCCAGTACACGCAGGCCAGCGAACGCTCCTTCTACAACGACGCCCGGACCCTCATCGGGGATCTCTACCCCGACCAGGAGGAGGACGGGGAGACCGAGGAGGAGCCGGAGCGGGGGACCGACGCCGAGGCCGTGGCGGCCGACGGCGGAATGCCCTCGATCACCCACGCCGCCATCGCCAACGACGCGCTCAAGGTGGTCTCGCGCGCGCTGCGGGGCATCTCCCACCCCCTTCCCGAGAGCGCCGGGCCCCAGGAGGGCTCAGCCGCGCCCACCGAGCGGCCCTCGCCGTTCCTGGGCACCGACACCGGGTACGAGCAGGAGCAGCAGGCGCTCGTGGAGAACATCCAGGGCACGCACAACCTGTCCGCCGTCTCCGGCTACCTCGGCTTCGGGGAGCCCTCCGAGGGCAACTGGTACCGCGACCGCATGGTCCAGCTCGTCGTGGTCGGTCCGCTCGGCTCGGACGGCGAACGCCAGCACGTGATCGCCGCCTGCGGCCAGGTCAGCACGGGCACGGTCGACCCCGGACCGGCGTGCGCCTGACGCGCGGGTCCGGGTGGCGCGCGCGGCACCCGACGCGAGAGGATGCCCCGTGTGGACCACCAAGACCCCGCCGAACTGCGCAAACCGTACCTGGGCGCGCCCCTGAGGCGCTCCGGGCTCGCCGACCACCCCATGACGCAGTTCCACCTGTGGTTCGACGAGGCCTACGACTCCGGCCTGGCCGAACCCAACGCCATGGTCCTGGCGTCCGTCGAGCCCTCGGGCATGCCCCGCGCCCGCACCGTGCTGATGAAGGGCTACGACAGCACGGGACTGCGCTTCTTCACCAACTACACCTCGCGCAAGGGGTTGGCCCTGGAGGCCGACCCGCGCGCCAGCGCGGTCTTCCCCTGGCACGCCGTCCGGCGCCAGGTCCTGCTGGCCGGACGGGTGGAGCGGCTCAGCGACGAGGAGAACGACCGCTACTTCGCCTCGCGCCCGCGCGGCTCCCAGCTGGGCGCCTGGGCCAGCGAGCGCCAGTCGCGGCCGGTGGCGGACCGGGCCGAGCTCGACCGGCTCTACCGGGAGTTCGACACGGTCTGGGCCGCCGAGGAGGAGATCCCCCGGCCCGCCTACTGGGGCGGCTTCCGGCTCGTGCCCAGCGAGGTGGAGTTCTGGCAGGGCGGCGCCGACCGCATGCACGACCGGTTCCGCTACCTGCGCGAGCCCGACGGCTCCTGGAGCGTCGAGCGCCTGGCCCCCTGACCGGGCCGTCGGGTGACGCGCTCGTGCCGAGCCGCTCCCGAGAGTGATCTTGGCCGCTTCGTACGCGAGTTCGGGGGACCGTTCCCGCAGGTGGGCGTCGACCCGGCACCCCTCCGGCGCACGCGGTGGGCTGGAAGGCCCCCGTCGGCGTGACCAAGTGCCCTTGCGGCGCGGGGCAGAACGTATCCGCATCGTGAGACCGGGCAGAAATCCGGGCGCCCCGCGCCGCGATATGCTTGCGTGTATCGGTGGTCGCTCCCGCGGTCCTGCGGACGCCCCGGTCCCCACTCGGCCCCTGGGAATCACGTCGCCCCGGCCTGTGTTGTGAGAGACCCGCCGTGCCCGTCGTGACCGCGCGCCGGGCACAGAGCCTTGGGAGGGGAGACTTGACCGCACACGGGCTGATCGACACCACGGAGATGTACCTCCGTACGGTCTTCGAGCTCGAAGAGGAGGGCATCGTCCCGCTTCGGGCCCGTATCGCCGAACGCCTGCACCAGAGCGGCCCCACGGTGAGCCAGACCGTGGCCCGCATGGAGCGCGACGGCCTGCTGCGGGTGGAGAACGACAGGCACCTGGTCATGACCGCCGAGGGGCGCCGTCTGGCCACCCACGTCATGCGCAAGCACCGGCTCGCCGAGCGCCTGCTCGTGGACGTCATCGGACTCCCCTGGGAGGACGTGCACATCGAGGCCTGCCGCTGGGAGCACGTCATCTCCGAGGCGGTGGAGGAGCGTCTGGTCACGCTGCTCAACGCCCCCTCGGTCTGCCCGCACGGCAACCCGATCCCGGGCCTGGACGAGCTGGGCCTGGAGGACTACTCCCCCGAGCCCTTCACCGACGACTCCATCGTCCCGATGATCGACGTCGCCGGGAACAGCGAGACGACGGTCACCGTGCGGCGTATCAGCGAGCAGATCCAGTCGGACGCCGACATCATGCTCACCTTGCGCCGATCCGGGGTACAACCGGGACAGGAAGTGGTCTTGCGAGCCTCTGACGACGGGGTCCGCGTGATCGACGGTGAGACCGGGGAAACCGAGCTCTCGGCGCTCGTCGCCGGGCACATCTTCGTCGCCAAGCCGTGAACCGTACGGACGCGTTGATTGGTTGCTCATCAGGATTGTCACATTGCGCTGCGGGAACGTTGACGGTGTTGCTACGCTCGCCCCAAGGTGCGGTCGTTCGGGGTACCCGGAGCGGGCATGTATGCAGCTCATGACGGCGAGGTGGCGGCTAGATGACACGGTGGGGTGAGCCCTTCCCCAAGGGTGACGCGCTCGCCGCGGCCGCCGTGGCGGACCAGGCGCAGATCGCCATCGTCGTCATCGACCGCGCCAGCCTCCTGCGCTACTGGAACCCCTTCGCGCGCGAGCTGTTCGGGTTCGTGGGCGGTCGCGACTACGTCGGCCTCTCCCTGCTCGACATCGGCATCCACGAGTCCGACCGCGAGCACGCCTCCCAGCTGGCCCGGCGCGTCCTGCGCGGGGAGCCGTGGGAGGGCACCTTCGCCGTGCTCCGGGGCGACTCGACCTGGATCCACGTGCGCGCCCAGGCCGTGCCCATGCGCGACGAGTCCGGCGAGATCGACGGCATCACCCTGATCGCCAGGGAGGCGCTGCGCAGCGGACGGGTGGAGGAGCAGTACGGCCTGCTGGAGCGCATCGGCAGCCGCCTGACCAGCTCGCTGGAGTTCGACTCCACGGTCAGGGGGGTCGCGGGCATCCTCGTGCCGCAGTTCGCCGACCACTGCTTCATCGACCTCTACGACCGCGACCGCCTGGTCAGACAGGTGTCGGTGCACGCCGAGGGGTGGACGCCCCCGCCGCGCACCTGGTTCGAGGTCGGCGACGAGGTCCGCTACCCCGAACGCCACTTCGTCACCCAGGCCCTGCGCCGCCTGGAGACGGTGGTCAGCAGCGAGTACCTGTTCGAGAACTCGCCCAGCACGCGCTCCGACCAGGTCTCGCGCCAGGTCGGCGTCACCTCCGCCATCGCCGCCCCGCTGCGGGCCCGCGGCGAGGTGCTGGGCGTGCTCACCCTGGCGCTGTCCGGACTCTCACCGCGGCAGAAGAGCACCTACGGGGGCTTCGACCGCGACCTCGTCGGCGCCATCGCCTCCCGGGTGGCCCTGGCCATCGACAACGCCCGCCTGTTCGAGCAGGAGCGCAGCACCGCGCTGGCCTTCCAGCGCAGCCTGCTGCCCAGCAGCCTGCCCCGGCTGGACGGGCTGACCGCGGCCCACCGCTACCTGCCCGCGGGGCCGCTGCGCTCCGACGGGTACGGGGTCCAGACCCAGATCGGCGGAGACTTCTACGACGCCATCCCGCTCTCCGCCGGACGAGTGGGACTGGTCATCGGCGACGTCGAGGGCCGCGGCCCGCACGCCGCCGCCGTCATGGGCCAGTTGCGCGCCGCGTTGCGCGCCTTCGCCCAGGCCGACCGCGAGCCCGCCGACATCCTGCGCGAACTCGACGAGTGGGTCCGCCAGCTGGGCCAGGAGGACGAGGAGGGCGGCACCTGGATTCCCAGCGTCAGCTGCCTGTACATGGTCTACGACGCCTGGTCGCGCGAGCTGTCCTACGCCAACGCCGGGCACGCGCCCCCGCTGCTGGTCACTTCCGAGTCGGTGGAGAAGATCGACTTGGAGGTCACCGACCGCATGCTGGGCGTGCGGGCCAAGGGCGGATCGGGCGAGGACGTGGTCTACCACCAGGCCAACCTGCGCCTGCCCATCGGCGCCACCCTGGTCCTGTACACCGACGGGCTCGTGGACAGGCGGCCGGCCGGGGGCAGCGCGGACCCCGAGAGCGCCTTCGAGCTGCTGTCGGAGCGGGTGGCCGAGGTCGCCGACAAGGACGTGGACCAGATCGCCGAGGCGGCCGCGCACAGCGTTCCGGGCGAACACCACGACGACACCGCGCTGCTGGTCGTGCGCACCCACTCCGAGGAGCTGGCGCTGCGCGAGGGCTGGTTCCCCTCGGAGGCCTCCACCGTGGGCGAGGCCCGCCACATGGCGGCCCACACCTTCAGCGAATGGGGGGTGGACCGCGACCAGGCCGAGCTGGCCTGCCTGCTGGTCTCGGAGATCGTCACCAACGTCGTCATCCACGCCACCCCGCACCCGGTGCACCGCGAGTTCACCGGCGGAGGGGTGCTGGACTCCGAGACCCCGCTCGACGCGGTGGCCGACGAGTTCGACGAGGACTGGAGCGACCTGCTGGAGGCGGTGGCCGAGGAGACCGACGAACCCGCCGAGGAGGCGGGGGAGAAGGAGTTCCTGCTGCGGCTGCGGCGGGGCGCGAACACGGTGTGGGTGGAGGTCTTCGACAACGACCTGCGCCTGCCCCGCATCCGCAGCGCCGCCGCCGACGACGAGGGCGGCCGCGGCCTGTACCTGGTCGAGCAGCTGGCCAGCCGGTGGGGGGCGCGGCCGACCCCGGACGGCAAGGCGGTCTGGTTCGAGATGCCCATGCACTCCGAGGAGACCGGGGAGCGGGAGAAGGCCGAGGACGCCGAGAAGGCCGGGCAGGACTAGTCTCCCGCCGCAGCCTCCGGGCCCGGCGCAGTCGTGGAACCGCCGCGACGCGCCGGGCCCGTCCCTTCGGCGGCTAGCGCCAGGACCAGGCCCACAGCAGCAGGCACAGGAAGACGAAGAAGACCACGATTCCGCTGGTGGTCCACGGGATGTGGACCCGGGGCCGGAGTTTGCGCACCCCGATCACGAGCAGCACGACCAGCAGGCCCATGACGATGAGGCCGTCCCAAGCACCGCTCATTCCAGCTCCGACTCTTCTGGGGAGGGGGTTGTGCGGTCACAGTCCCAGGCCGCGCCCCACGATCTCCTTCATGATCTCGGTGGTGCCACCGTAGATCGTCTGGATGCGGGTGTCCTGCCAGGCCCGTGCCACCGGGTATTCCATCATGTACCCGTACCCGCCGTGAAGCTGGAGGCACCGGTCCATCACCTTGTTGCACAGTTCGGTGGTCCACCACTTGGCCATGGCGGCGTCCTCCACGGTCAGCTCACCACGGTTGAGCAGGCCGATGCCGCGGTCCACGTAGGTGCGGGCGATGTCCACCTCGGTGGCCAACTCGGCCAGGACGAAACGGGTGTTCTGGAAGCGCCCAATCGGACGGCCGAAGGCGGTCCGCTCCCGGCAGTAGGCGATGGTGTGCTGGAGCACCGCGTCGGCGGAGGCCACCGCGCAGGTGGCGATGGACAGCCGCTCCTGGGGCAGGTTCTCCATCAGGTGGACGAACCCGCCGCCCTCCCGGCCGATGAGGTTGGCCGCCGGGACACGCACGTCGTCGAAGAACAGCTCGGCGGTGTCCTGCGCCTTCATGCCGATCTTGTCGAGGTTGCGGCCCCGGCCGAACCCGGGGGCGCCGCGCTCCACCGCGATCAGCGAGAAGCCCTGCGCGCCCGCGTCGGGGTCGGTCCGGGCGACCACGATCACCAGGTCGGCGTTGACGCCGTTGGTGATGAAGGTCTTGGACCCGTTGACGACGTACTCGTCGCCGTCGCGCACCGCCGAGGTGGTGATGCCCTGGAGGTCGCTGCCCGCGCCGGGCTCGGTCATGGCGATGGCGGTGATCAGCTCGCCGCTGGCGAACCCCGGCAGCCAGCGCCTCTTCTGCCCGTCGTCGGTCAGGTCGACCATGTACGGGGCCATGACGTCGTTCTGGAGGGTGATCCCCAGGCCGCTGGCGCGGGCCCGGCAGATCTCCTCGTTGACGATGGTGTTGTAGCGGAAGTCCCGCAGCCCGGTGCCGCCGTACTCCTCGGGCACGCCGTGGCCGAGCAGGCCGACCTCGCCCGCCCTGGTCCACACCCCGCGTGGCACGATCCCGTCCTTCTCCCACTCCGGATGGTGCGGTGTGACCTCGCGCTTGAGGAACTCGGCCACCGACGCGCGGAAGAGGTCGTGGTCGGCGTCGAAGAGATCCCGCTTCATGCTCTGCTCCGGGGTGTCGGGGATTCCTGCGTGACGCCACAGTAACCGAACCAAATTCGGTTTTGAAGGGGACAGTCCAAGCCCCGGCAAAGTTCCCGTGCCCGTCAGCGCCCGTGCGGCGGTTCCCGCCGGACGCGGGGCCGCGTCTTCCTAGGGTGGCGACAGCGGAGCCGGTAGCGGAGGGGCGGGACCGCGTGCGGCCCGGCCGGGGGAGGGAGGGCCATGGCCCAGTACGAGGCCAGGCATCGGGCGCGCAGGGAGCACCGGGGCGGCAGGATCGCGGTGATCATGAGCGCGCTGATGCTCACCGTGCTGCTGTCGGCCCTGGACCAGACGATCGTGTCCACCGCGCTGCCCACGATCGTGTCCGAACTCGGCGGGCTCAACCACCTGTCGTGGGTGATCACCGCCTACCTGCTCGCGGTCACGGCCGTCACACCGCTGTGGGGCAAGCTCGGCGACCAGTTCGGCCGCAAGCAGTTCTTCCTCACCTGCATCGCCGTCTTCCTGGTCGGCTCGGCCCTGTGCGGGATCGCCCAGAGCATGCTCCAGCTCATCCTCTTCCGCGCGGTCCAGGGCATCGGCGGCGGAGGGCTCATGGTGCTGGCCTCCGCCATCATCGGCGACGTCGTCTCGCCCCGCGAGCGCGGCAAGTACCAGGGGCTGTTCGGCGCGGTGTTCGGCATCTCCAGCGTGGCCGGTCCGCTGCCCGGCGGACTGTTCGTGGACCACCTGTCCTGGCGGTGGGTGTTCTACGTCAACCTGCCGCTGGGGGTCCTGGCCTTCATCACGGTGCTCGTGGTGCTGCCGCGCCGACAGCCGACCGGCCGCCAGAGCATCGACTACTCCGGGATCGTGCTGCTGGCCGCCACCGCGATCTGCCTGACGCTGGTCGCCTCCTGGGGCGGCAGCCTCTACCCGTGGACGTCACCGCAGGTGCTCGGGCTCGGCGCCGCCGCCGTGGTGCTCGGTGTGGGCTGGTGGCTGTCCGCGCGGCGGGCTCCGGACCCGGTCATGCCGCTCAGCCTGTTCCGCGACCCGACCATCGTGGTGGCCATGGCGATCGGCTTCTGCGTGGGCTTCGCGATGATGGGGTCGATGGCGTTCCTGCCGCTGTTCCTCCAGGTCGTGCACGGCCTGTCGCCGACGGCCTCGGGGCTGCACCTGCTGCCGATGGTGCTGGGCCTGTTCCTGACCTCGATCACCAGCGGGCGCCTGGTCACCCGCACCGGCCGCTACAAGGTCTACCCGGTGCTGGGGATGGCGGTGACCTCCCTCGGTCTGTTCCTGCTCTCGCGGCTGGGGCCGGAGAGCTCGATGGCGCAGATGGGGCTCTACTTCTTCGTCCTCGGCGTGGGCCTGGGCCTGGTGATGCAGGTGGTGGTCGTGGTGGTGCAGAACGCCGCCAGCTACGCGAACCTGGGCGTGGCCACCTCGGCGGCGACGTTCTTCCGGTCCATCGGGGGGTCGTTCGGCACGGCGGTGTTCGGCGCCGTCTTCTCCGGGCAGCTGGCGGCCAACCTGGCCGAGCGGGCCGCGCAGATCCAGCTGCCGCCCGGGGTGGACCCCGCGGCGCTGGAGAGCGACCCGCGCAGCCTGGACCAGCTGCCCCCGCAGGCGCAGGCGTCCTTCCTCCAGGCCTACGCGGACGCGGTGGACACCGTCTTCCTGTGCGCGGTCCCGGTGGCCCTGGCCGGGTTCGTGCTGGCGCTGTTCCTGCGGCAGATCCCGCTGCGCACCACCATCGACTCCCCGGACCTGGACGAGTCCATTCCTCCCGTGGCCGCCGCGAGCCGCAGCGCCATCGCGCACGTGGAGAAGGAGGTGTTCCGGGCCTGCGGCCGGGAGGGCGCCGACCAGATGTACGGGCGCCTGCGCGAGGCGGCGGGCCTGGAGGTCTCGCCGCGCGCGTGCTGGGTGCTCAGCCACCTGGGAGTGACCGGGCCGCTCTCGCCCGGGGAGCTGGTGGAGATGTCCGGGCTGCCCGCCGACTACTGGGAGCCGGTCCACCGGGAGCTGGTCGAGGCGGGCTACCTGGCGGGCGGGGGCGAGCCCTGGGAGCTCAGCCGACGCGGCGCGTCCGCCGCCCGCAGGGTGTTCGAGGCCCAGCGGACCGCGCTGCGCTCGCTGCTGGCCGACTACGGCCCCGAGGAGCACCCCGAGGTGGTGGCCGCCCTGGAGCGCATCACCACCGACGTCCTGGGGGACGAGGGGGACGCCGGACACCTGGAGCGGGGGGCGCACCGGGCCTGAGGGGGCGCCGGGCGAATTCGCGGGGGCGAGGGCTTGCCGGATCCGAGAAACCGAATACAGTTCGGTTCATAACCGTCATCCAGGCCCTTGGAGGATCCCGTGGCCGAGGCATACATCGTCGGCGCAGTACGCACCCCCGTCGGCACCAGGAAGGGCGCCCTGGCCGCCGTGCACCCGGCGGACCTGGGCGCGCACGTGCTCAGGGAACTCGTCTCCCGGACCGGGGTGGACCCGGCCGCGGTCGAGGACGTCATCATGGGCTGCGTCAGCCAGGTCGGGCCGCAGGCGCTCGACCTGGCCCGCACCGCCTGGCTCTCCGCGGGCCTCCCGGAGTCCGTCCCCGGCGTCACCATCGACCGCCAGTGCGGCTCCTCCCAGCAGGCCGTCCACTTCGCCGCCCAGGGCGTCATGTCCGGCACCCAGGACCTCGTCGTGGCCTCGGGCGTGGAGAACATGGGCATGGTGCCCATGGGGGCCAACGTCCAGTACGCCCTCGACAACGGGCTCGACCTGTACGGCGAAGGATGGGTCGAGCGCTACGGCCACCAGGAGATCTCCCAGTTCCGCGGCGCCCAGCTCATGTGCGAGAAGTGGGGCTTCAAGCGCGAGCAACTGGAGGAGTTCGCGCTGGAGAGCCACCGGCGCGCGGCCCGGGCGCTGGAGGCGGGCCACTTCGACGAGCAGATCGCCCCCCTGGCCGGGGTGGAGCGCGACGAGGGCGTGCGCCCCGACACCACCCTGGAGAAGATGGCGGGCCTGAAGCCGCTGCGCGAGGGCTGGGCGCTCACCGCCGCCGTGGCCAGCCAGATCTCCGTCGGCGCGGGCGCGGTCCTGATCGCCTCCGAGCGTGCGGTCGAGCGGCACGGCCTGACCCCGCTGGCCCGGATCGTGCAGCTCTCGCTGGTGGGCGACGACCCCGTGTACATGCTCACCGCGCCCATCCCGGCGACCCGCATCGCCCTGGAGAAGGCGGGCCTGGGCATCGACGACATCGACGTCACCGAGATCAACGAGGCCTTCGCCCCGGTGCCGATGTCCTGGATCCAGGAGCTGGGCGCGGACCCGGCCAAGGTCAACCCCAACGGCGGCGCCATCGCCCTCGGCCACCCGCTGGGCGCCACCGGCACCGTGCTCATGGCCAAGCTGGTCGGCGAGCTGCACCGCACCGGCGGCCGCTACGGCCTCCAGACCATGTGCGAGGGCGGCGGCCAGGCCAACGTCACCATCATCGAGCGGGTGTGAACTTGCCCGGCTCGGGAGCCTATGTGCTCGCATGCGAGCACATAGGCTTCCTTCCATGGAGCAGGTCACATGGAGGGCGGAGAACGCGCTGGTCCAGCGTGTGAGGCGCATGGCAGAACGTCGTGGCGTCAGCATGAACGAGTACATGACACATGTGCTGAGCACTGCGGCCGACCCCGAACCCGTGACCGACGAGGCGCGGGTGATTCGCGCGAAGCTCGCCCAGGCGGGGCTCCTCGATTCCTCGGGGACGCCTCGGACACGTCCCAGCAGAGAAGCGTTCGACAGGGCACGTCGCGCATCTGGTCGCGGCAGCTCCCTAGCGGAGACCGCGTCGGAGGAGCGGGATCGAAAGTCCTGAGGTAATACCAACGAGGTATTACCCTAGTCTCATGAGAATCACCGAAAAGGGTCAGGTCACCATCCCCGTCGAGGTGCGCAGGAGCCTGGGACTCAAACCAGGGGACGAGGTCGAGTTCGTCCTGGACGGTACGGGCGCCCGAGTCGTCCGTTCAGCGTCCACGCGTTCTCGGGGGCGACGTCTCGTCGACCGCCTCCGAGGCAAGGGTGACGTCGCGCTGTCCACCGATCAGATCATGGCACTGACCAGGGGAGACGATGATGACGAGGGATGAGGCCGAAGTGTCGTGCGTGGCTCCTTCCCACGAGGAGCCGACAGTCACCCTCGTCGACGCCAACGTGCTGCTGGACGTCTTCACCGAGGACCCGCTCTGGGCGGAATGGTCGGCCAGGGCGCTGGAGGAGGCGGCGGATCAGGGCCCTTTGGTGATCAATCCCCTTATCTACGCTGAGGTGTCCGTACGTTTCAGCCGGATCGAGGAACTCGATCAGGAACTCACCGACGACTTCGTCCGTGCACCCCTCCCCTGGGAGGCGGCCTTCCTCGCGGGGAAGGCCCATCTCCAGTACCGCAAACAGGGCGGGAACAAGACCACACCGCTGCCCGACTTCTACATCGGTGCTCACGCCGCTGTCAGCGGCTTCCAACTCCTGAGTCGGGACGCCCGCAGGTTCCGGACCTACTTCCCCACGGTCAAGCTCGTTTCACCGAACTAGATTCCAGCGCCGGGCCGCCGACGCCGTTGGACAGGCCCAGCCAGGCGGCCATCTCGGTCAGCTGCTCGACCAGTTCGGGCAGCGTCTCGGCGGGCGCGCCGTCCTCCAGCGTGATCCGCTGCGCCAGCAGGGTCCCCGAGGCGCGGTCCGCCTTGAGGTCCACCCGCGCCACCAGGTCCTCGCCCAGCAGGAACGGCAGCACGTAGTAGCCGTGCACCCGCTTGGCGGCGGGCACGTAGATCTCCAGCCGGTACCGGAACCCGAACAGCTCCTCCGCCCGGTCGCGCGTCCACACCAGCGAGTCGAACGGGCTCAGCAGCGCCCGCGCCCGCACGCTGCGCGGCACCCGGGCGTCCCGGTGCAGGTAGGCCGTGCGGTCCCAGCCCCGCACCCGCACCGGCACCAGCTCACCCGCCTCCACCAGGTCGGAGACGGCCGCGCGGGACTCGGTGTGCTTGAGGCGGAAGTAGTCGCGCAGGCATGCCTCGGTGGCCACCCCGTGGGCGCGGGCGGCGATCGACACCAGCTCCCGGTGCGCCTCCTCCGGGGTGGTCTCCGGCGCCGCGTACACCTCCGGCGGCAGCACCCGCTCGGGCAGGTCGTAGAGCCGCTCGAACTGCGCGTTGCGCCCGTTGGAGGTCAGGTCGCCGACCCAGAACAGGTACTCCAGGCACCTCTTGACCTCGGACCAGTTCCACCCCCAGTGGTCCTTGGCGCGCGGCACGTCGTGCGCCAACCCCGCCTCCACCTGCCGGGCGCTGGCCGGGCCGATCCGCACCACCTCCTCCAGCACCGCCTCGACCAGCTCGGGTTTCTCCTCCCGGATGCGGTCCATCCACCCCACGCGCTCCTGGGCGCGGTTGCGCTCCATCCGGTGGCGCATGAGCTGGCGGGTGGAGGGCGGCACCAGGCTGGCCTCGTGCGCCCAGCACTCCACCAGCCGCGCGGCCCCCGAGCCGGCCACGGAGGTGGCCGCCCGGTCCAGCAGGGCGGTGTCGTAGGCGCCCATGCGCGCGAAGACCGGCAGGTACTGGCTGCGGGCCAGCACGTTCACGCTGTCGATCTGGAGGATGCCCACCCTGCGCACCACCCGCGCCAGGTGGGCGAGGGTCGGTTTCCCGGCGGGCCGGGGGTCGCTGAACCCCTGCGCGGCGAGCGCGATCCTGCGCGCCTGGGAGAGGGAGAGTTCCGCGTCGCGGCGGGGGTGCGGTTCTGCCATTGCGCCACCGTAACCCCGACCGCCGACAGTCCGCCCTCCCGGGCCGCGGGGCCCGTGCGCCGGACCGGCGGGGAGCGCCGAAAAACCTTTGACCCAATGCGAACCTCCGGGGGTGGAAAGCCGTCCAACAGAACGCGACAAGAACCACCGGGCACGTGCCGGGAGTCGCACACGCCCCGGTGCGGAGGACGGCCGCACCGGGGCCACGACCGTTCCCGTGCCCCGCGCCCCCGAGGAGCGGGGCACGAACGGTCGCCTCCTCGCATTCTCCCCGCCGGGAACCCCGCGTTCCCGTTGTCCACAGGGCTGTTCTCCCCTTCCCCGTCGCGCGCCCGCCCCTGTCCGCGCGGGGGCCGCGCCCTCCACCGCGCCACCCCCGGCCGGGCGTCGCCGTCGCGGGCCCGCCCGCGCGGCGGTATGTCCCCCGATGCGACAGCATGTCCGCCATGGACAGTTTCGAGGAGTACCGCGACTCGGCCCGCCGCAACGGCGTACCCGACCACGCCGTCGACACGGCCCTGCGCCTGGCCCGCCCACAGATCGGACTGGGCCCCGCGGACGAGGGCGGCGGGGTCCTCGCCGGGCGGTACGGCGGCCGTCCCGTCCTCCCCCCGGACTCCGACTGGAACGGCTTCCCGGACCTCATCGCCTCCGTGGACTGCGCGGCCCTGCCCCGGGACGTGCTCGACTTCCCGCTGCCGCAGGACGGCCAACTGCTGTTCTTCGCCAACCGGCGCGACCCGGAGGGGTCCGCGGGCGACGGCGCCGTGGTCCACGTCCCCGCGGGGGCGGCCGCGACCGAACGCACCCCCGAGGAGGGCACACCCCACACGGACCCGTACCCCCTCTACGCCCGGACGGCCTGGAGCATGCCGACGGGTGCCGACGGCGCCGTCGTCGCGGACGGGGAGACCGAGCGGGTCTACCGGGAGCACCGGTTGGAGCAGTACGACCGTGCGGAGCACGTGCGCCGGTCCGACCTGCTCCTGGGCGGGTACGCCTACTCGCCGCAGGACCCGCCCTTCGTCCAGACCCCGGCGGACTACGAGCGTGACGGAGGGGAGCGCGTGCTGCTGGCCCAGGCCTCCTACGAGATGTTCGGCGCCCCCGGCTGGACCGGGTACGCGGTGTGGGTCATGTACCGCCACGACCTGGAGGCGATGGACTTCACGAAGGCGGTGGGCGGGGTGCTGGGCTCCCACCCCTGACGGTCGCGCGGCCGTCGCGGCGGCGCGGTCCGCTCCGCGCGGTCCCGGTCGGCCCGCGGGCGCGGCCGCGGACACGCGGGACCGGCTCCCCGGCGAGGCCGGTCCCGTCGCCGCCATGGCCTAGCCTTCTGCTGTGCGTATCGCGACATGGAATGTGAACAGTGCCCGGGCCAGGGCCGAGCGGATCGGCGCCTGGCTGGACCGGAGCGACGTCGACGTCCTCGCCATCCAGGAGACCAAGGCCCGGGACGACCAGTTCCCCGCCTCGGTCCTCACCGACCGCGGCTACGAGGTGGCCCACCACGGCCTGTCCCAGTGGAACGGGGTCGCGATCGCCTCACGCGTCGGTCTGGAGGACGTGCGGATCGGCTTCCCCGGCCAGCCCGGCTACGGCGACCCCGAGGAGGCCGAGGCCCGAGCCATCGGCGCCACCTGCGGGGGCGTGCAGGTGTGGAGCCTGTACGTGCCCAACGGGCGCGAGGTCGACCACCCCCACTACGCCTACAAGCTCCGCTGGCTGGAGGCGCTGCGCGAGGCGGGCGCCGCCAGCCTGGCCGCCGACCCCGACGCCCAGATCGCCTACGTCGGCGACTTCAACATCGCCCCGCGCGACGAGGACGTGTGGGACATGGCCGCCTTCGAGGGCAGCACCCACGTCACCGAGCCCGAGCGGGTGGCCTTCGACAAGCTGGTCGGCGCCGGGTTCGACGAGGTCGTGCGCGCCTACACCCCCGGCCCCGGCGTGTACACCTACTGGGACTACAAGGGCCTGGCCTTCCCCAAGCGCAGGGGCATGCGCATCGACTTCGTGCTCGCCTCCCCGGCGCTGCGCGACCGCGTCAGCGGCGCGAGCATCGACCGCGAGGAGCGCAAGGGCAAGGGCGCCTCCGACCACGCCCCGGTCATCGTGGGCCTGGACGGCGACGGCGGCGAGGCCGTGGCCAGGGAGGCGGCCAAGTGAGCGCCGCGGCGCCGCGCGTGGCGGTCTTCGGCAGCGTCAACATGGACCTGGTCGCCTACGTCGAACAGGTGCCCGCCAGCGGGGAGACGGTCACGGGCACGGCCTTTCGCCAGGTGCCCGGCGGCAAGGGCGCCAACCAGGCCGTGGCCGCGGCCAGGGCCGGGGCCGACGTGGCCTTACTCGGCGCGGTGGGCGAGGACTCCTTCGGGGAGGACCTGCGCGCCAACCTCGTCGGCAGCGGCATCGACGTGTCCGGGCTGCGCACGGTGCCAGGGGCGTCGGGGGTGGCGCACATCGTCGTGGACGGCGGGGGCGGCAACTCGATCATCGTCGTGCCCGGGGCCAACGGCGAGGTCACCGGAGTGGCCGCGGGCGACCCCGGGGTCATCGGGGGCAGCGCCGCCCTGCTGCTCCAGCTCGAACTGCCCATGGAGGCGGTGGTCTCGGCCGCGCGCGCCGGCCGCGAGCTGGGCGTCCCGGTCTACCTGACCCCGGCTCCCGCGCGCGAGCTGCCCGCCGAACTCCTGGAGTCGGTGGACGTCCTGGTGCCCAACCAGCACGAGGCGGCCGCGATCACCGGCCGCGCCGAGCCGCGCGAGGCGCTGGCCGCGCTGCTGGAACTGGTTCCGGAGGTGCTGCTGACCCTGGGCGAGGACGGATCGCTCCACGGCCGCAGAGGGGAAGAGCCGTTGCACGTTCCCGCGCGCCGGGTGGAGGCGGTGGACACCACGGCGGCCGGGGACGTCTTCTGCGGGTCGTTCGCGGTCGCCCGCGCGGAGGGCCGCACCCCGGAGGAGGCCATGCGGTTCGCCGCCGCGGCGGCCGCGCTCTCGGTCCAGCGGCACGGCGCCAGTTCGTCGATGGCCTCCCGGGACGAGGTCGAGGCGCTGCTGGGCGGCTGAGTCCGCCGCCGCCCCTCCCCGGCTCCCGCGGGGCCCCGGGCGATCGGGCACGCGCTCCTCAGGGCGCGTGCCCGATCTGCCGGAGGAAGGGGGCGGGGTCCTGGTTCTGGAGGCGCACCTCCAGCACGATGTCCACGGCGTCGCCGACCATGCGGCCTCCCCAGGGCACCGGCCCGCCGTCGCCCACGCCGAAGTCCGAGAGGCGGATCCGGGTGGTGGCGGAGAAGAAGTGGCCGTGGGTGTCCTCGGGGGAGGCGTAGTCCGGGGCCTCGCCCACCCACTGGGCGTCCAGCACGGTGGGCACGGTCGTGCCGTGGATGGTCAGGTCGCCGTGCAGGCGGAAGGCGTTGGGGTTGCGCCCGCCCGCTTCCAGCCCGGTGGAGACGAAGCGCAGCTCGGGGTGGTGGTCCACGTCCAGGAAGTCGGGGGAGCGCAGGTGGGCGTCGCGCGCGCCCACACCGGTGTTGACGCTGGCGGCGTCGAGGACGACCTCCACCGCGGACCGTTCGGGCTCCTCGGCGACGGCGACGCGGCCCCAGGCCTGGCCGAACGTGCCCTGGACCCGGCCGAAGCGCAGGTAGTGGGCGACGAAGATCAGGCTGGAGTGCAGCGGGTCGAGGTACCAGGTGCCGGGTCCGGGACCGACCTCCGCGGGGGCGGTTGTCATTACCGATTTCTCCCTTTTGTCTTATCTGAGGCTTTTGTCCACATACTTTAGGTCTGACGCCCGGACGGGGAACGGAGTTCCGGCCCGGTGGGGGGCGAGATCTTCGACTCGGTGGCCGCGCAGGCGCTGAAACCGCCTCTGACGAGCCGGTTCGCCGCGTGTGAGATCCCCCGGGCGGTTCCCGGCGACCGGAACCGGTCAGCCGCGTGACGGCGGACCGGCACGGCACGCGAAGGGCCGCGCACCCACGGCCACCAGCGCACGCGGCAAGGCCGGAGCGCACACGAAGAAGGCCGGGGCGGCGCCGCCCCGGCCTCCTACCGCACGCGCGCCCGGCGGGCCCGCGTGCGCTCCGCTACATGTGCTCGGGAGCCTCCACGCCCAGCAGGTCCAGACCCTGGACCAGGACCCGGAACGCCACCGCGACCAGCGCCAGACGCGACTCGCGCTCGGCCTCGTCGGAGGCGGTCAGCACCGGGCAGTGCTCGTAGAAGGCCGTCAGGGACTGCGCCAGCTCGAACAGGTACGTGGACAGCCGGTGCGGCTGGAGCAGGTCGCCGACCTGCGCCACCACCGCGCCGAACTCCAGCAGCTTGAGGGCCAGGTCGCGCTCGGCGCCCTCGGAGACGCTGATGTCCCCCCTGGCCTGCGACAGCTCCAGGCCGCCCTTGCGGAAGATCGACCGGATCCGGGCCTGGGCGTACTGCAGGTACGGGCCGGTGTTGCCGGTCAGGGCCAGCATCCGGTCGAAGTCGAAGGTGTACTCGGTGTCGTGCGCGACCGACAGGTCGGCGTACTTGACCGCGCCGATGCCCACCTGGCGGGCGATCTCGGCCTGGCCCTCGGCGTCCAGGTCGGGGCGGTTCTGCGCGACCACCGCGGCGGCGCGCTCGATCGCCTCGTCCAGCAGCGCCATGAGGCGCACCGGGGCGCCGCTGCGGGTGCGCAGGATCTTGCCGTCGCTGCCCAGCACGTTGCCGATCTGCACGTGGACGGTCTCCACGCCCTCGGGCAGCCATCCGGCCTCGCGGGCGGCGGCCCACACCATCTTGAAGTGCATGGCCTGCGGGGCGCCGACCACGTACAGGATGCGGTCGGCCTTGAGGTCGTCCACGCGGTGGCGGACGGTGGCCAGGTCGGTGGTGGCGTAGCCGTAGCCGCCGTCGCTCTTGCGCACGATCAGCGGGACGGGCTTGTCCTCGCGGCCGGTGAAGCCCTCCAGGAACACGCACAGGGCGCCGTCGCTGATCTCGGCGATGCCCTTGGCCTCCAGCTCCTCGCACACGTCGGCGAGCGCGGAGTTGTAGCTGCTCTCCCCGGCCAGGTCCTCGTCGGTGAGGGTCACGCCGAGCTTGGCGTACACCTTGTTGAAGTAGACCTTGGACAGGCCGACGAGCTTGCGCCACAGGCGCAGCGTCTCCTCGTCGCCGCTCTGGAGGGAGACCACGCGGCGGCGGGCGCGCGCGGCGAAGTCGTCGGGGCCGGGGCCCGAGGAGTCGAACTTGCTCCGGGCCGCCTGGTAGAAGGCGTTGGGGTCGGTGGTGACCAGGTCCGCCTCGGGGGAGTCCTCGCCCACCTCCAGCAGGTGCTCGATGAGCATGCCGAAGGGGGTGCCCCAGTCGCCGATGTGGTTCTGGCGGATGACGTTGTGGCCCAGGAACTCCAGGGTGCGCGCGAGCGCGTCGCCGACCACGGTGGTGCGCAGGTGCCCGACGTGCATCTCCTTGGCCACGTTGGGCGCGGAGTAGTCCAGCGGGATGTTCTGGCGCTCCTGCTCGGGCACGCCCAGGCGCGGGTCGTCCAGGAGCCGACGGGTCTGCCCGGCGATCCAGTCCTCGCGCAGCGTCAGGTTGATGAAGCCCGGCCCGCTGACCTCGACGTCGCGGCAGACGTCGGCCACGTCCAGGTGCTCCATGATCGCCGCGGACACCTCACGCGGCTTTCGGCCCAGTCGCTTGGCGAGCGCGAGCGCGGCGTTCGCCTGGTAGTCGGCGAACTGGGACGGGCGGATGACGGGGTCGGTGTCGGCGAACTCGGGGCCGAAGGCGGCGCCGAGGGCTGACTGGACCCGTCGCGAGAGTACTTCCTGCGGGTCGGCCATGCCCCAAGCGTACCGACCGGAGCCGCCCCTCCCGGCCCGTACGGGCCGGGGCGGGCGGTCGTCCACAGGCCCCGGGAGGGGCTGGGCGCGGTGCGTCGACCGGAAATAACCTGGATGCAAGGGGGTCCCCAGACGCCGTCCGCTTCGCGCTGCCCGCGTACCGGTGCCTCTTCCCGGGCCGCCCGTCAGCGGTCCTCGGGCTGCTCCGCGCCCCGCTGCCCCGGCGCCTCGGACTGGGCCAGGCGGTGCAGCCAGTTCGGCGGGCGGCTGTGCACCCGGCGGCGGATCTGCTCCCCGATGCGGCCGCCCGCCAGGTCGTTGGCCAGTTGGCAGGCCCGGGCCACGCCCTTGGCCCGGCTGTCTCCGTGCGCGATCACCACGGTCCCGTTCAGGCCCAGCAGCGCTGCGCCGCCGTAGGTCTCGCTGTCCAGCCGCTCGCGCAGGCTCCGCAGCGCCTTACGCTGCAACAGCGCGCCCGCCTTGGCCGCGGTCGAGGAGGTCAGCGCCGCGTGCACGGCCTCCATCGCGAACGCGGCCGTGCCCTCCACCGACTTCAGCGCCACGTTGCCGGTGTGGCCGTCGGTCACCACCACGTCCACCTTGCGCGCGAGAAGGTCGTGGCCCTCGATGTTGCCCCGGAAGTCCATCGCCGGGGGCCCCTCCGCGGTGGCCGCCAGCAGCTCCGTCGCCCGGCGCACGAGCTTGTTGCCCTTGCCCGGCTCCGAGCCGATGGTGAGCACGCCCACCCTGGGCCTGCGCACCCCGAACGCGGTCTGGGCGTACGCGCAGCCCAGGTGCGCGAACTGCACCAGCATCTCGGGCTTGGCGTCGGCGTTGGCCCCGGCGTCCACCATGATCGTGGGCGTCTCGCCGGTGGGAAGGGTCACAGCCAGCGCCGGGCGCAGCACCCCGGGCTGGGTGCGCAGCCGCACGGTGGAGGTCGCCACGATCCCGCCGGTGGAACCGGCCGAGACCAGGGCGTCGGCGTCGCCCCGGCGGATCAGGCGGCAGGAGACGGCCGCGCTGGAGCGGGGCCGCCGCCAGCTGGCCAGGGCGCCCTCGTGCATGGCCAGGTTGTCCTCGGCGTGCACGATGGGGATGTCGCGCAGCGCGCCCTCCTCGGCGAGCAGCGCGGCGATCTCGCTGCGCCGCCCCACGAGCAGGACGCGCAGGCCGAGTTCGCGGACGGCCAGCACGGCCCCCCGCACGATCTCGGCGGGCGCGTTGTCGCCGCCCATCGCGTCCACGGCGATGATCGGCGGGGACGAGCGCCGCGCGACGGACGCCTCCGCGTCGGGTGTACCAGTCAACTGTTCCCTCACGGGTGTGGTGGGCGGACGCGGTGACACGGTATCGGGTCGCGCGGTGGCGGCGCCGTCGGGCACTTTCGTCTACTCATGCGAGGATACTTCCCGTATGTCCAGGTCAGGACTGGACTTCCCGCATGATGGATAAAAGTCCCCAAACGGGGTATATCCGCTCGCTGCCCCGGGGTGTGATCACCCTCCGGCGGCACGCGACAACCACATCGAACACCTCCCGGTGGTCCGCCGGTGCGCACGCGCACCGGAACCGCCGGCTCAGGGCTGCCCGCACCAACCCGTCGGGCACCCTGCTCACCCGCAGAGAGGAGAGGCGTGAGCGTTACGCCAGACGTGGCAACGTCCCCGTCCGCCGGACGTCGGTTTCGTGCCTACACGACGAAACACCTCGACGAGCTCACCACGCGAGCCGGGCTCGCCGCCGACGAGCGGCTCGCCGTGCAGGCGGTGGCCACCGTGCTGCCGTTCCGGGTCAACAGCTACGTCGTCGACGAGCTGATCGACTGGGACGCGGCTCCCGACGATCCGATCTACCGCCTGGTCTTCCCGCAGGCGGACATGCTGCCCCAGGACGACGTGTCCCGGATCGCCGACCTGCTGCGCTCTGGCGCCCAGCGCAAGGAGCTGAACGAGGCCGCCAACCAGATCCGCGCCCGCCTGAACCCGCACCCCGCGGGCCAGATGGACCTCAACGTGCCCAAGCTGGCCAACGAGGAGCCCATCCCCGGCGTCCAGCACAAGTACAAGGAGACCGTGCTCTTCTTCCCCAAGCAGGGGCAGACCTGTCACGCGTACTGCACGTACTGCTTCCGCTGGGCCCAGTTCGTCGGCGACGCCGACCTGAAGTTCGCCTCCAGCGAGATCGACCAGCTCGTCGACTACGTCCGCTCGCACCCCGAGGTCACCAGCGTCCTGTTCACCGGCGGCGACCCGATGATCATGGGCGAGGGGGTCATCTCCAAGTACATCGAGCCGCTGCTGGAGATCGAGCACCTGGAGGCCATCCGCATCGGCACGAAGGCGCTGGCCTACTGGCCGCAGCGCTTCGTCACCGACCCGGACGCCGACGACACCCTGCGCCTGTTCGAGAAGGTCGTGGCCTCGGGCAAGAACCTCGCGTTCATGGCCCACTTCTCCCACCCCAACGAGATGCGGCCCGAGCTGGTCCAGGAGGCGGTGCGCCGCATCCGCGCGACCGGCGCCGTCATCCGCACGCAGGCGCCGCTGATCCGCACGATCAACGACGACTCCGCCGTGTGGGAGAGCATGTGGCGTACCCACCTGCGGCACGGCATGGTCCCGTACTACATGTTCGTCGAGCGTGACACGGGCCCGCAGGACTACTTCGCGGTGCCGCTGGCGGAGGCCTACGAGATCTTCCGCGGCGCCTACAAGAACGTCTCGGGACTGGCCCGCACGGTGCGCGGCCCGTCGATGTCGGCGACCCCGGGCAAGGTGTGCGTGGACGGCGTCGCCGAGGTGGCGGGCCAGAAGGTCTTCGTCCTGCACTTCATCCAGGCGCGCGACCCCGAGCTGGTCGGCAGGCCCTTCTTCGCTGAGTACGACGAGAAGGCCGCGTGGCTGTTCGACCTCAAGCCCGCCCTGGGCGCCACCCACCTGCCGTGGGAGCAGCCCCCGGCCGGCGCGTCCGGCGGCCTGGTCGATCCCACCCGCCTGTAGCCACGACCCGGCGCCGCGCGCCCCGGCCCCGGGGTCGGGGGAGGAGCGGACGGCGGTCCCGTCCCAGGGGAATTGGAGCGTCCCTGGGGCGGGCCCCGTCCGCCGCGCGCGGCCCCGGAAACAAGACGGAGCCCGGCACCGCGGTGGTGCCGGGCTCCGCTCGCGTCCGCGCCGTGGACGGAGTGCGGGCCGCCGGACGGGTTCGGGTGGTCACGGCGGCCCTCGACGCGGACCCTTTCCGGGATGGTCTGAGGGGCGGGGGAGTCGGGTCAGCTCAGGAGGGCGTCGAAGTCGCCGGTCTTGGCGCCGCGCACGAAGGCCTCGATCTCGGCGGGGGTGTAGACGAGTGCCGGTCCCTGGGGGTCGCGCGAGTTGCGCACGGCGATGTCCCCGTCCGGTAGCGCGGCGACCTCGACACAGTTCCCGTCCGGGTTGCTCCAGCTGCTCTTGGTCCAGACGACCTTCGGCAGGCTGCCGGCGGGAACGCCGTTGTAGATCGGATGCATCTCAACCTCCTGGAACGTGGGGGACGCGTGAGCGGGGTGTGTCCACACGCGGCGGTCCAGTCCACCGCGCCCGTTGTGTCGAACCCCCGGCCCCCACCGGGAAGACGACCCCGGGCATGGGTGGCCCTGTCCCCCGTTGGGCTGTTTCATCCCCGGTGCGAGCCAAAGCGTAGCTTATGCACGTGCATTCGTACTTACGGCAGTAAGTACTTATGCAAGCGCGCCGGGTGGTTCGGGGAAGGAACCGCACGTCACGCCCAACGCGTCGGGTTCGGAGGGGGTTCGGCCCCTGCGGATCGTTGTCCGGTCGTGGCCGAAGGCGGCCATCGGGGGGCCGTTTTCGTGTGCGCAAAGCGAACGCCCGGGCGCGGAGAGCGACCAGGCGTGGGGCGACGGTGGGGGAGGCGGTCGGCGGGGCGGCGGGGCACCCGGGGTGGGGGCAGTGGGGGTCGGCGGGGTGTTCGGCGGGGTCGGGGGAGGGTGTCCCGAGGCGGGTACCCCGGTCAGGGGCTCGGGAACCGGCGGGCGGGGGTCAGGAGTAGCGCTCCAGGAAGCCGCGGAGGATCTCCTCCGTGGCGGAGGGCGGCGGCGCCTGGGTGGCGAGGTGGTCCATCGTCTGCGCGTAGCGGTGGGTGTCGTCGTACTTGTCGAAGTACAGGGCGCTGCTCAGCTGCTCCAGGTAGACCACGTCGGGCAGCTGGGGGGTGGGGAAGCGCAGGATGCTGAAGGGGCCGCCCGCGGCGGGGTGGCCGCCCATGGCGAAGGTGGCGATCTGGAGGGTGATGTTGGGGCGGCGGGCCATCTCGACCAGGTGCTCGATCTGTCCGCGCATCACCCGGGTGTCGCCGTAGGGGCGGTGCAGCACGGCCTCGTCGATGACCGCCCACAGTCTGGGCGCGTCCGGTTCGACGAATCTGCGCTGGCGGCGCATGCGCATCTGCACACGACTGTCCACGTCCTCGTCCGAGGTGGCGGTCCGGGACAGGCGGATGACCGAGCGCGCGTAGTCCTCGCTCTGGAGCAGACCCGGGACGAACTGCACCTCGAAGGTGCGGATGACCGACGCGGCCTCCTCCAGGCCGACGTAGACGCCGAACCAGTTCGGCAGCACGTCGCCGTACTTGTGCCACCAGCCCTGGGCGTTGGCGCTGGAGACCAGTCCGAGGAGGGCCTCGCGCTGGTCCGCCCGGTCCACGCCGTAGAGCTTGAGCAGGTCGTCCACGTCGCGGCGCTTGAAGCTGACCTGGCCCAGCTCCATGCGGCTGATCTTGGCGTGTGAGGCGCGGATGGCGTATCCGGCGTCGTGCCGCGAAATCCCCTTCTCCTGCCGCAGCCGCCTCAGCTGCGTTCCCAGGAGAATGCGCAGCACGGTGGGGCCACCGCTGGAATTGGCCAGGAAATCCTGGGTGACCTGTAGATTCGATGCTTCTTCGGCGACCACATCGCCTCCTGTGCAACGGCTGTAGCGGCTTTGGTGCGGGCGACCGCTCAGTATACCCACGGGGTTCCGTTACGGACAGAGGCGGTCGGGGATTGGGTTGGGGTCTATGGACCCCTTGCGTGCCTGGTGTAAACACGGATGCCCGTCTGTGAATTCTGCGCAGGGGATCTACCAATAAGGGTGCTTCGTCCTATACCCTGGGCCGGACGTTGAGCTGCACGTGCATCTGTGTCTTACAGATGTAAGCCACGATGGCCCCGAGGACGGGGCAACCGACAGCGCACTCGTGAGGACCGTGATGAACGCAGAGCTGGTGTCCTCGGAGACCGACTCCGAGCCCTCCTGGAGCCGCCCCTCTCTCGCGGAGGCCTCCCGGGCACTCCTGGGCGGCTGGTGGGACGACCCACTGGGCCGCCTCTCGGTCGGGGAGCGCGCGCGGACCAGGGACGCCGCGGCGGGCGCGTTCGCGGCCTCGCCGGAGTCGGTGCGCCGGGCGCGCGAGTTCGCCTCCGGGGCCCTGGAGGAGTGGGGGTTCCGCGAGGAGCTGGAGGACGTCCGGCTCATCGTCTCCGAACTCGTGGGCAACGCCTGCCGCCACGCCCTCCCCGAGGGCGGTGCTCCTCACGGCCGCGTCGTGGTCCAGCTTCGCCGCCTCGACGGCGGGCGGGGCGGAGTGGTGTGCATGGTCGCCGATTCCAGCGAAAAAGCCCCGGTCAGAGTGGACGCCCACCATTTCGCCGAGTCGGGCCGGGGGCTCGGTCTCGTCTCCGCTTTCAGCCGGGAATGGGGCTGGGAACCGGTGCGCGGCCGCGGAAAAATCGTGTGGGCGATATGCGGTGGTGAGGGTTGAGGCACGCCTCTCAGGCGTTGTCGGAAAAGGACTCCGGGGCTGTGGACGGCACCGGACGGGCCCCCCGGGAAGAGTAGGCTGTCAACGCATGTCGGCATTTGGCCGACCGCGTCCTGAGCAGAGTTCCCTACACCCGATCCCCGGAGCGAGGCGTGACCGTGCTGGACACGGAACAGGACCAGTTCGTCTGTGACGGGATCACCGTCGTCGAGCTGGGCGGCGAGATCGACATCGCCACCGCCGAGGAGGCGTTCACCCGGATCACGGCCGCCGCCGCCGACGGCTGCGTCGCGGTGGACCTGTCCGAGGTGGAGTTCATCGACGCCTCGGGCGTCAACGCCCTCGTGCGCGCCCTGCGCTTCGCCGCGGGGGCCCGGCACCACCTTCTCCTGGCCTGCCCCCCGCGCCAGCTGACCCGCATCCTCGACGTCCTGGGGCTGGGCGCGGTCCTGCCGACCCACCCCGACGTCTCCGCCGCACGCGCCGCCCACGACGGGTCGGGGCACGGCGCGCCGCGCTGACGGGAGCGTTCCCACGGGCAAGCGGACACCCGGCCGCGCCGCCGCCCCGGACGCACACCGTCCCCGGGCACACCTGCCCTGGACACACCGGCCCCCGGACACGCCCACCTCCGGACACGACGAGGGGCGCGCCCGGCGCCGCGCGCCGGACACGCCCCCCTCCTGCGGTCCCGCTACTACTCGACCGTCACGCTCTTGGCCAGGTTGCGCGGCTGGTCCACGTCGTTGCCCTTGGCCAGGGCCAGCTCGCAGGCGAACACCTGCATGGGGATCGTGGACACGAGCGGCTGGAGCAGGGTCGGCACGGCCGGGATGGGGATGAGCACGTCCGCGTACGGGCGGACCACCTCGTCGCCCTCCTCGGCGATGACGATGGTGCGGGCGCCGCGGGCGCGCACCTCCTGGATGTTGGACACGATCTTGTCGTGCAGCACGCTGCGGCCCTCCGGGGAGGGCACCACCACGACGACCGGCACACCGTCCTCGATCAGCGCGATCGACCCGTGCTTGAGCTCACCGGCGGCGAACGCCTCGGCGTGCATGTACGCCAGCTCCTTGAGCTTGAGCGCGCCCTCCATCGCCACGGGGTAGCCCACGTGGCGGCCCAGGAACAGCACTGTGTCCGCGTCGGCCAGCGACCGGGCCAGCTCGCGGACCGGCTCGGCCGTCTCCAGGACCCGCTCGATCTGCTCGGGCATGGTGGCCAGCTGGGCGATCACGGCGTTGATCTCGTCGCCGAACTTCAGCCCGCGCACCTGCGCCAGGTACAGGCCGATCAGGTAGCAGGCGGCCAGCTGGGTGAGGAAGGTCTTGGTGGCGGCGACGCCGACCTCCGGACCCGCGTGCGTGTACAGCACGCCGTCGGACTCGCGCGGGATGGTGGACCCGTTGACGTTGCAGATGGCCAGCACCCGGGCGCGCTGCTCGCGGGCGTAGCGGACCGCCATCAGGGTGTCCATGCTCTCGCCGGACTGGGAGATGGCGATGACCAGGGTCTGCTGGTCCAGGATCGGGTCCCGGTAGCGGAACTCGCTGGCCACCTCGACCTCGCACGGGATGCGGCACCAGTGCTCGATGGCGTACTTGGCGATCAGGCCCGCGTGGTAGGAGGTGCCGCAGGCGATGATGACGATCTTCTCGACCGAGCGCAGGTCCTCGGGGGACAGGCGCATCTCGTCCAGGGTGAGCTGGCCGTCCACCGTCACGCGGCCCAGGAGGGTGTCGGCCACCGCGCGCGGCTGCTCGACGATCTCCTTGAGCATGAAGTAGTCGTAGCCGCCCTTCTCGGCGGCGGAGGCGTCCCAGTCCACGTGGTACTCGCGCACGTCGACGGGGTTGCCGTCGTAGTCGGTCACCGTGACCGAGTCCGCGCGCAGCTCCACGACCTGGTCCTGGCCCAGCTCGACCGCCTCGCGCGTGTGGGCGATGAACGCCGCCACGTCGCTGGCCAGGAAGTTCTCGCCCTCACCGCGGCCGACGACCAGCGGGGAGTTGCGGCGGGCCGCCACGACCAGGTCGGGGTCGTCCACGGAGACGGCCACGAGGGTGAACGCGCCCTCCAGCCGCTTGCACACCGCGCGCATGGCGGCGGGCAGCTCGCCGGTCCGGGCCAGCTCGGTGTTGAGCAGGTGGGCGGCGACCTCGGTGTCGGTCTCGGAGAGGAACTTGCAGCCCTTCTCCTCCAGCTCCAGGCGCAGCGAGGCGAAGTTCTCGATGATGCCGTTGTGGACGACGGCGACGCGGTTGTCGTTGTCCACGTGGGGGTGGGCGTTCACGTCGTTGGGCGCGCCGTGCGTGGCCCAGCGCGTGTGCCCGATCCCGGCGCCGTCGCCGCTGACGGGCCGCTCCTCCAGCGCCCGGCGCAGGTTCGCGAGCTTGCCCGCGCGCTTCTCGGTGCGCAGAGCACCGTCGCCCAGCACAGCCACACCCGCGGAGTCATATCCGCGGTACTCCAACCTTGCGAGGCCGTCCACGACGACTTCAAGCGCCGGTTGCGGCCCGACGTAGCCAACGATTCCGCACATGGCCGCCAGCGTAAGCGAAGAAGCCGGTCGGATCGACCAACCAGGCATCCATACCACTGGTCGTTTTCCCAGGTAGCGGTATAGACCATTTGGTGCATGGGGAGTAGACCGCGCAGGTCGGGGGCATGGGGAGGCAACGAGTGGAACCGATTCCACCCCCCGGGAAGGACAGGCAAAATTTTGGGGGCGCGTGTCGTGAACATGTGGTTTACGGCACGTTTCAGGGTCCATTGCGGGACTTGTGGGGACCGGCCGCCCGTCGCGGTCGACCCCCTGCTCTAGGGTGGTCATTCGTGTCTCACACGACGAAGAACGGCTTCTCCACGCCGTACGTGGAGATGGACCGGGAGGCCTGGGCCGCGCTCCGGGCCTCCACACCCCTGTCCCTGACCGAGGCGGACCTCGCCCAGCTCCGCGGCACCACCGATCCCACCTCCCTGGAGGACGTGCGGGACGTCTACCTGCCGCTGTCGCGACTGCTCAACCTCTACGTGGGCGCGACCCAGCAGCGGCACTCCGCCGTGCGCGCCTTCCTCGGCGAGTCCGACCGCCCGTCGCCGTTCATCATCGGCGTCGCGGGCAGCGTCGCGGTCGGCAAGTCCACCACCGCGCGCCTCCTGCGCTCCCTGCTGGCCCAGTGGCCCAACCACCCGGACGTGGAACTGGTCAGCACCGACAACTTCCTGCACGCCAACGCGGTGCTGGAGTCGCGCGGCCTGATGCGCCGCAAGGGCTTCCCCGAGAGCTACGACCGCCGCGCCCTGGTGCGCTTCGTGTCCGAGATGAAGGCGGGGGCCGACCGGATCGACATCCCCGTCTACTCCCACCTGAACTACGACATCGTGCCGGACGAGCGCCAGACCGTGCACCGCCCCGACATCCTCATCGTCGAGGGCATCAACGTCCTCCAGCCCCCCGCCGCGGGGCGCCTGGCCGTGGCCGACTTCTTCGACTTCTCCATCTACGTGGACGCCAAGGTCGAGAACATCCGCGGCTGGTACCTCGACCGCTTCCGCGAGCTGCGCCGCACCGCGTTCTCCGACCCGCGCTCCTACTTCCACCACATGGCCACCGCCATCGGGGAGGAGGAGGCGCTGGAGTTCGCCGCCAACACCTGGCGCACCATCAACGAGGTCAACCTCGTGGAGAACATCCGCCCCACCCGGGGCCGGGCCACCCTGGTCCTGTACAAGGGCGACGACCACCGCGTGCGGCGGGTGCGGCTGCGCAAGACCTGACCGGCCCGACGCGGGTGGTCGGCCCGGCGCGGCGCCGCGCCGACCACCCGCCGCGGCTACCCCGCCGTCACGGCCAGGCCGAGCAGCACGCCCGCCACGATGGCCAGGGTCACGATGAGCCCGAGCACGATTCCCAGCAGGTAGGCGTGCTGCTCGAACCACGTCGCGAGTCCCGGCCGGTAGCTCTGGAGCTGTTTGGGGGTGACGGGCCCCTCCGGGCCGCTGCACGGCAGCCCGAGCGCGCTCACCAGCCGGTCCATGTCCTCGGTCGTGTAGTTGGCGCCGTACACCCGGACGAGCACGCCGCCGTGCGCGTCGAGGACGAACAGGGTGTCGCAGGGGCCCCAGCGCGGCTGGACGACGGTCGCGCGGATCGTCCACACGGCGTTCGCCCGTGACCGGCGCCGCTGGAGGAACGCCCCCTTGATGACGATCTCGCGGGCGGTCAGCACGATCCTGGTGCGGTGGAGGTGCAGGGCCACCAGCGCGACCAGCACGGCCCACGCGGCGCCCACGACCAGGGCCGCCCCCGTGCCGACGCGGAACGCGACGCCGGCGGTCGTGACCAGACCGGCCACCGAACCGACGCCCAACCTGGCCCACCCCGCCCGCAGGTCGGGCCGCAGTACGAGGTCGTCCTGAACTTGGCGCATGTGAGTACCGTCCTTCCCGGTCATCGGACGCCCTCGTGCCCGCGTTGGTTCCCGACCTCTCCGGGCGGTCGCGCACCGGCGGCGGCACAGCCGGGGACCCGGGTTCCGGGCCGGTTTGGTGAGGGCCCCGGGGCGGGTTAGGCTGGTGGCTCTTTTCGGCAGCGCCCCCTGAACGGGTGCTGTGCGCTCTCACGGATCGGAACGAACCGGGCCCTCGCGGCGACCGGGGCGGGACCCGCGCACGCGCGCTGCCGCGTTCCTGTCCCGCCGATCCCTTCCGAGGTCGCCGCATGTCCACGACCGATTCCGCCGCCGTGCCCGTGAGCCCCGAACTCCGGGTCGAACGCGACCGCCTCGCCGCCGCCCGCGCCGCCCTGGACCGGATGCGCGAGGAGGTCGAGGGCAGCGAACTCGTCCTGGGCGACGTCGTCAACGACAAGGTCACCAACGCCGCCCTGCGCCGCGGCCGCGAACGCCGCCTCGCGGCCCTGGCCGACGTCCCCGGGGCCCCGCTGTTCTTCGGCCGCCTCGACTTCGAACCGGGCACCGTCTTCCTGGACGACGACGTGTCCGACGGCGCCGGGCCCGACCGGATCCACATCGGCCGCCGCCACGTCCACGACGGCGAGGGGCGCCCGATGGTCCTGGACTGGCGCGCCCCCATCTGCGTCGCCTACTACCGGGCCTCGCCCGGCGACCGGATGGACGTGCGCCTGCGCCGCCGCTACGGCTTCACCACGATCGACCACGGCCGCGACGCCGACCCCGAGGTGGTGCTCACCGCCTTCGAGGACGAGCCGCTCACCACCGCCCCGACCGGGAGCGACCGGCTCGGCAGCGCCCTGCTGGACGCGGAGATCGAACGCCCCCGCACCGGGCCCATGCGCGACATCGTCGCCACCATCCAGCCCGAGCAGGACGGCCTGGTCCGCGCCCCGCTCACCACCACCCTGTGCGTGCAGGGCGCGCCCGGCACCGGCAAGACAGCCGTGGGCCTGCACCGCATCGCCTTCCTCCTCTACACCGAGCGCGAACGCCTCTCCCGCTCCGGCGTGGCGATCGTCGGCCCCAACCGCTCCTTCCTCTCCTACATCCGCGACGTCCTGCCCGCCCTGGGCGAGGTGGACGTCCAGCAGACCACCGTCACCGAGATGCTCACCGCAGGGCTGCCCGAGCGGTCCCGCCCCGCCGCCGGGTGGGTGCGCCGCACCGAGGAGCCCCGCGCCGCCCGGATCAAGGGCCGGGCCCGCATGGCCGAGGTGGTCCGCCGCGACCTGTGGTCGCACCTGCGCACGCCCGAGGAGGCGGTCATGGTCCGCCGCGGGTCGCGCCGCTGGCGCCTGTACCCCGAAGACCTGCGCCCCCTCCTCGACGAACTGGCCGAACGCGGCGTCGCCTACGGCTCCGGGCGCGAACTCCTCTCCCACCGCATCGCCCACGCCGTGCTCTCCCTCATGGAGGCCCAGGGCGAGGTCTGCGACGACCGCACCCACGCGCAGGTGCGCCGCGACCCCGCCGTGAAGTCGGCCGTCACCGCCATGTGGCCCAAGGCCGACCCGCTCAAACTGGTGCTCGGCCTGCTCACCGACCCCGAACGCCTGGCCCGCGCCGCCGAGGGGCTGCTCACCGCCGAGGAGCAGGCCGCCGTCCTGCTGCCGGGGAGGCCCCGCGGCCCCAAGGCGGCGCTGTGGTCGGAGGAGGACCTGGCCCTGGTGGACGAGGCCGCCGCGCTCATCGAGCGCCCCGCCGGGCTCGGCCACATCGTGGTGGACGAGGCCCAGGACCTGAGCCCCATGCAGTGCCGGGCGATCGGCCGCCGCTGCGTGTCCGGCTCCCTCACCGTGCTCGGCGACATCGCCCAGGGCACCAGCCCCTCGGCGGCCGTCAACTGGTCCACGCTCCTGGAGCACCTGGGCAAGCCCACCGGCCACCTGAGCGTCCTGGACCGCGGCTACCGCGTCCCCGCCCAGATCATCGACTTCGCCGCCCGCCTGCTGCCCGCGATCGCGCCCGGACTCGGCGCGCCCGTCGCCGTGCGCCGCGCGCCCGGGGCGCTGCGGATCACCCCCGCCGAAGGCGGCCTGGCCGCGTCTGTCGCCGACGCCTGCCGCACCGCGCTCGGGGGCGAGGGTTCGGTCGGCCTCATCGCCGCCGACGCCGACCTGCCCGCCCTGCGCGAGGCCGTCGAAGCCGAGGGGCTGGCCGCGCCGCTGCTGGGGGAGGCGGGCGCCGGGCCGGACGCGGGCCGCCTGGTCGCGGTCCCCGCGAGCCTGGCCAAGGGCCTGGAGTTCGACGCCGTGGTGGTCGCAGAGCCCGCCGCCATCGCCGAGGCCGAGGAACGCGGCGTCAACCGGCTCTACGTGGTGCTCACCCGCGCGGTGAGCACCCTGCACGTGGTGCACGCGCGCCCCCTGCCGGAGGCCCTGCGCGACACCGGGGAGTGACGGCGGGCGGGAGCGCGCCGGGCGCCGCTCCCGCCCCCGGAGACGGGCGTGCCCGGGGGCGTGTGCGGGCCCCGGGCCGCCGTCGGTTGCGCGGCACCCGGCGCGGGAGCCGACCCCGTTCCTCAGTGCTCGACGCGGGCGCGCCGGGGCGTCCAGGACCGCTTCCACAGGCTGGGCAGCAGGCCCGCGGTGAGCAGCCACAGGGCCACCGCCACCAGGTGGATCCGTTGCAGGGCGCTGAACACGACCCCCGGGTCGCCGTCGCCCCCGCCCGCGTAGACCCGTACCGCCGCGACCAGGAGGGCGACGGCGGTGACCAGCTGGAGCGCCGCCACGACGGCCACCAGCGGCCACTTGCCGTCGCCCATCCTGCGCCGGTCCACCGCCAGCACGATCACGCCCGCCAGCGCGGCCAGGAGCGCGACCGCCGCGACGACGGCCTGGGCCGCCGTGGCCCCCTCCAGCCCCTCCGCCAGCGACTCCGCCGCGCACGGGACGTCCGTGGACACCACGCACGGCCCGGGGAAGAACGTGGCGGCCAGCGACGCCGCGCCGAACACGAGCATGCACCACCACGACACCGCCAGCAGGTGCCCCGTCCTCTCCCTCGCGCCCAGCCCGAGCCCGATCCCGGCGGCGATCATCACCAGGATCGCCGCGATGCGGTGCGCGCTCTCCAGGAACCTGGCGAAGTCCGAGTTCTGAACGGCCAGGGCTCCCTGGGCCGCACTGCTGTCGGGCAGCATGACCTCCACGACCCACAGGCTGTACACGAGCGCGGCCACCACGGCCGCGACCCTCCCGTCCCTGTAGTCCCAGTGCATCTGTGTGGAGTGCGACATCGTGCCCCCTGCCTTCCACGGGTTCCCGCGCCCCGCCCGGACACCCTCCGAAGGGCGCGCGGTCGAACCCACCCCTGTGTCGCAACCCCCTACCCGGGGTGCCCCGTCTCACCCAACTCGCGTCGGCACCGTTATCCACGGGTGTGTGTTCACACGGCATCATCGGGGGACACCGGCGGAATACGCGGGGCAGGGACGGCCGACGAGAAGGGCGCACGCATGGACGGCGCATCCACGACGCGATGGGTGATCGTGGGGGTCGACGGCACGGAATCCAGCCGCCACGCGCTGGAGTGGTCGGCGCACCAGGCGATGCTGCGCGGCCTCGGGGTCCGGATCGTCGCGGCCGCGGGGCCGCTGGCCTCGGTCGGCGTTTTCGCGGGGCACGGGCACGCCGACCCCGACGTCGCCCCGGACGTGTTCCCCGACGAGGCCGACGCCCAGGGGGCGGAGTCCCTGCTGGAGTACGCCGGGGACTGGGTGGCGCGGCTCTTCCCCGAGCTGCGGGTGGAGAAGCGCCTGTCCTACGCCCGGCCGGTGGAGGCCCTGCTCGCGGAGGCCTCCGCGGAGGGCGCCGTCGCCGTGGTGGTCGGCTCGCGCGGGTTGAGCGGGATCGTGGCCGCGTTCGTCGGCTCCGTGGGCATCGAGCTGGCCGCCCGCGCGCCCGTTCCGGTGATCGTGCTGCCCCGGGAGCACGCCTCCGCGCACGGCGTGCGCGGCCGGGTGATCGTGGGCATCGACGGGTCCGAGCCGAGCAGGCGCGCGGTGGACTTCGCCTTCGCGCAGGCCGACTTCGCCGACACCGAACTGGTGGCGGTGAGCGCCTGGCAGCCGCTGGTGGCCTTCGCCGCCGCGACCGGGCCCATCCCGCCCGAGCTGTTCGACGACGCGACCGCCGCCGAGGCCGCCCGGCAGGCGCTGGAGGAGGAGCTGGCCGGGCCCCGCACACGCCACGCCGGTGTGACGGTGCGAACCCGGGTCGTGCGCGCCCACCCCGTGATCGCCCTGCTGGAGGAGGCCACCCCCGCCGACCTCATCGTGGTCGGCTCGCGCGGACGCGGGGGCTTTCGAGGGCTGCTGCTCGGTTCGGTGAGCCACTCCGTCCTGCACGGGGCCAGGGGGCCCGTCGCCATCCTGCGCTGATCCCGTCCGGCCCGTCCCCGGTTGATCCGGCCCGGCTCGCCCTGAGCTGATCCAGACCGGTTCGTTCCGCGCTGATCCGACCCGTCGCCGTCCTGTCGCCGTCGCGGACCGGCTCCGCTTCCACCGCTCCCACCTGCGAAGACGCGCCTCCGTGCCAGGGGCGCGGCGGCACAGGTCTAGTGCCCGTCCGGAGCCCGCGGCTGGGCTTCGGACACGTAGTGTGACGAACAGCACGGTGTGTCGGTCGTGGCACCCGGTTCCCCTTCCGACAGGGGAACCCGCTCCCAACAGCACCGGAACGGTCTCCGACCGGTCCCCGTTCGTGCGCGTACGTACCCGGTGGTAGACCACGCGGAACCCTTGCTGCGCAGGGGAATCCGTTCTTCCGGCATGAGTTCTATAGACCATTGGCCTAAACCAATTGGTCACTGCGGGGGATCGTCGTTCATGATGCGAGAGATCTCGACCTTGAGAAGGAGCCGCTGTGACTGCCGTGGATACCGACGTGGACGCGCCGACCAAACACGAGGAGCTCGTCTCCTGGGTGCGGGAGGTCGCCGAGCTCACGCAGCCGGACGAGATCGTGTGGTGCGACGGTTCCGAGGAGGAGTGGACCCGCCTGACCGACCAGCTGGTCGAGCAGGGCACCTTCGTCCGCCTCAACCCGGACAAGCGCCCCAACAGCTTCTACTGCAAGTCCGACCCGAGCGACGTCGCCCGGGTCGAGGACCGCACCTTCATCTGCTCCGAGCGCGAGAGCGACGCGGGCCCCACCAACAACTGGATCGCCCCCGACGAGATGCGCGCCACCTTCGGCGAGGTCTTCCGGGGCGCCATGCGCGGTCGCACCATGTACGTCGTGCCCTTCTGCATGGGACCGCTGGGCGGCGACATCTCCCAGCTCGGGGTCGAGATCACCGACTCCCCGTACGTCGTGGTGTCCATGCGCATCATGGCCCGCATGGGCAGCGCCGCCCTGCGCCTGATCGAGGAGTGCGGCGAGTTCGTCAGGGCCGTCCACTCCGTGGGCGCCCCGCTGGAGCCCGGCCAGCAGGACGTCGCCTGGCCCTGCAACTCCACCAAGTACATCTCGCACTTCCCCGAGACCCGTGAGATCTGGTCCTACGGCTCGGGCTACGGCGGCAACGCCCTGCTCGGCAAGAAGTGCTACGCGCTGCGCATCGCCTCGGTGATGGCCCGCGACGAGGGCTGGCTCGCCGAGCACATGCTCATCCTCAAGGTCACCCCGCCCAAGGGCCGGTCGCACTACGTCGCCGCCGCCTTCCCGAGCGCCTGCGGCAAGACCAACCTGGCCATGCTCCAGCCGACCATCCCGGGGTGGAAGGTCGAGACGGTGGGCGACGACATCGCCTGGATGCGCTTCGACCAGCAGGGCCAGCTGCGCGCCATCAACCCCGAGGCCGGGTTCTTCGGCGTCGCGCCCGGCACCGGCGAGAAGACCAACGCCAACGCCGTGGAGACCCTCTGGGGCAACAGCATCTTCACCAACGTCGCCCTGACCGAGGACGGCGACGTGTGGTGGGAGGGCCTCACCGAGGAGCCGCCCGCGGGCCTCACCGACTGGAAGGGCCGCCCCTGGACGCCGGAGTCGGGCGAGCCCGCCGCCCACCCGAACTCGCGCTTCACCACCCCGGCCGGGCAGGCGCCGACCATCGCCGACGAGTGGGAGGACCCGGCGGGCGTGCCGATCTCGGCCATCCTGTTCGGCGGCCGACGCGCCACCGCCGTGCCGCTGGTCACCGAGTCCTTCAGCTGGCAGCACGGCGTCTACCTGGGAGCCAACGTCTCCTCGGAGAAGACCGCCGCCGCCGAGGGCTCGGTGGGCGAGCTGCGCCGCGACCCCTTCGCCATGCTGCCGTTCTGCGGCTACAACATGGGCGACTACTTCGCCCACTGGGTGAAGCTGGGCCAGGCGGCCGACGAGGCCAAGCTGCCCCGGATCTTCTACGTCAACTGGTTCAAGAAGGACGCCGAGGGCCGCATCGTCTGGCCCGGGTTCGGTGAGAACAGCCGCGTCATCAAGTGGATCGTCGAGCGCCTGGAGGGCGAGGCCGAGGCGGTCGAGACCCCGATCGGCCGCCTGCCCGTGACCGGTGGCATCGACACCGAGGGGCTGGACGTCTCCGACGAGGACATGGCCTTCGTGCTCGACGTCGACGCCGAGGTCTGGAAGCAGGAGGCCGCGCTGGTGCCGGAGTTCTTCAAGACCTTCGGCGACCACCTGCCGGGCGAGCTGTGGGACGAGTACCACGCCCTGCTGGACCGCCTGGAGAACCGGTAACGACCACGACGGGGGCCTGACGGCCCCCTGACCCCGGGTCCCCTTCCGCGCACGGGGCCCGTGGGGGAGGGGCGCGGGCACGACGGTGCCCGCGCCCCTTCCTCGTGCAGTGGGTCGTGCGGTCACCATGTGCCGCGCGGCATCGGCGGTGCCGGGGAACGCGATCGTTGCCCTATGGCAATTGTTGTCGTCGGGGCCGATTCCGGCCACCGAGGCCAGCGGGCCCCGGGGACGCCGTCCGGCGCACGCGACGCTCCGTTTCCGCGGGCGTACGTGTCCACGTGCGCGAACGCGGTCACTCTCCGTCGCGCCCGTGGTCAAACTTCCCGAAGGTCCCTCTCACCCAGGGTCACACTCTTCACCCTGGGCTCATGGTGCTCTCACGTCGGGGTTCCGTAACGTACCGGGTGCCTGAGCCACCCGGAGACGGACCCTCAGACCAGGGCCGTCATGTCCGGGTGTTCCCCGTGCACATCCCGACCCCTGGGAGCGATCCCCCTCGTGAGAAAGCACATCCCCTGGTCCCTGACGGCCGCGACGGCCGCCTCCACCCTCGTGCTAGGGCTGCTGTCCGCACCCCCGGCGCTCGCTGACACCGACCCCCACTCACCCGCCGACCGCACCGTCCCCGTTCCCGACACCTGGGAGCCGGGCGAGGCCAACACCGAACCCGTGGGCGGAGAACCACCCAACGAGCCTTGGTCCCCGCCCGGGGCCGAGAGCGCACCCGAGGCCCAGAACCGTTCGGAAGAACCCGAAACCCGGGTCGGCACCTGTGCGGACGGCGTCAACCGCGGTATCCAGTCCTGGTACCCGCTGGAACGCCACCAGATCAGCGACCGCATGGAACTGGCGGTCAACACCCAGGGCGGCAACCTCGTCGTGCGCCACCGGGACCTGGCCGTGGCCGGAACGGGGCTGGACCTGTCGGTGTCCAGCTTCTACAACTCCGCGCCCTCCTACGACGGCTGGACCCTCTCCCACGGCCAGGACGTGGGGCTGAGCATCTTCAGCAACAGCATCATCTTCCAGGGCCCCTCCGGCTACTGCGAAAGCTTCGACATCGCCGAGGACGGCTCCTTCACCCCGCCTGCGGGACTCAACGCCGAACTGGAGGAGTTGGACAACGGCCACTACGCGCTGACCTTCCACCGCGGCGAGTACGAGGACCAGGTGTGGACCTTCAACGCCAACGGGTGGCTGTACTCCCAGGCCGACCGCAACGGCCACACCCACCGGATGCGCTACGACACCGGGGGAGACCTGGCCTCGATCGTGGACACCCAGGACCGGGTCACCACCTTCGAGTGGGACCCCGACGCCTGGGAGCAGCCGACCCGGATCACCGACCCGGTCGGTGAGACCGCCACGGCCTTCACTTGGAACGGCGACGGCGGCATGGTCGCGCTGACCGACCGCGCGGGCCAGGACATCGAGTTCGGCTACAACGGCGACGGCCTGCTGACCTCGATCACCGACGCCACCGGCGCGGTGTGGGAGATCGCCTACAACGCCGACGACCAGGTCTCCAGCCTGACCGTGCCCGACGGCACCGAGGACGGAGCCACCACCACCTACTCCTACGCCGACGGTGCCTGGTCCAACACCCAGACCACGGTCACCGATCCGGGCGGCGGTGAGTCCACCCTGGAGTTCGACGACCAGGGAAGGCAGACCTCCGCGACTGACCAGGTCGGCAACACCCGCTCCCAGACCTGGACGGCGAACTCGGACGTGGCCACCACCACCGACGCCCTACAAGCCTCGATGACCTACGACTATGACGAGTTCAACAACCTCATCGGCACCGAACTGCCCACGGGGGCGGCCACCTCGGTCGGGTTCGCGGACACGGCCAACCCGGCCAAGCCCACCAGCGTGACCACCCCGGACGGGGACACGCTGGAGATGTCCTACGACGACGCGGGCAACCTCACCTCCGCCGTCCAGGAGGAGATGGACATCGAGGTGGCCGACATCTGGTACCACTCCAACGGTTTGGTGGAGCAGGTCACCGACGCCAACGGCAACGTGACCAGCTACTCCTATGACCGCGCCGGGAACATGACGGCGATGGACGAGCCGGGGCCGATGGGCACCACCCAATACGGCTACGACGCGCTGTCGCGGGTCACCTCGGTCACCGACGGCAACGGTGTGACCTTGGAGTACGGCTACGACCGGCTGGACCGGATCGTGTCCATCTCCCAGGGCGGCGACCTGCTCCAGGCCATCGCCTACGACGGCAACGGCCGCCAGATCACGACGCACACCGACCAGGCCAGCGTGGAGCACTCCTACAACGGCCGCGGCGACCTGCTCGAAACCGTGCGCACCGACTCGGCCGGAAGCGAGACCACCACCTACGCCTACGACGCCGCGGGCAACGTCACCGAGATGGTCGAACACGGTAAGACCAGGACTTATGGCTACGACGCCGCGTTCCGGCTGACCTCGCTCACTGACCACACCGGGGCCGAGACCACCTTCACCAACGACGAGAACAACCGCCGCACCAGCATCGAACACCCCGACGGGGCCGTGGAGGAGCGTACCTACGACGACTCCGGCCGCCTGACCGGCATCACCACCACCGGGGCCGCCGACCAGTCCTTGGTAGAGGCCTCCTACTCCTACGACAACGACGGCGCCGACAGCGACCAGTTGCAGTCGCGCACCGTCAACGGGGACACGGAGACCTTCACCTACGACGGCCTGGACCGGCTCACCAGCGACGGCACCACCGACTACACCTACGACGACGTCGGCAACCTGCTCACCGCCGGGGGCGAGGAGTTCGCCTACAACGACGCCGACCAGCCCACCAGCGCTCGCGGGGCTGAGGTGGGCCACGACGAGGCCGGGAACATGACCTCGCGGGGTGAGTACGTCTACGAGTACTCGGTGACCAACCAGACGCTGCGCTCCAACGACGGTGAGGGCCAGCTGGCCTCGTGGCTGAGCTACGACACCACCGACCAGACCCAGATGCGCGGCGTCACCGACGTGCACGAGGGAACCCGGGTGGAGCGGCAGCTGTCCAACACCGCGCTCGGGGTCACCAACATCGCCTCCGAGGGTGAGCGCACCAGCTTCGTGCGCGACCCCGAGGGTCGCCTGGTCTCCATGGTGGCCTGGGACGGCGACGAGCGCTTCCACTACACCCTCGACCAGCAGAACACCGTGCTGGCTCTGACGGCTGAGGGGTCGGATGCTGAGTCCCCGGACGTGGTCTACGACTACAGCCCCTACGGCGAGCGCACCTCTGAGAGCCTGGAGGGGACCGAGGCGGCGGCGTTGAGCCCGTTCGGGTTCACCGGCGCCTACCAGTTCCAGGACGGCACGGTGCACCTGAACCACCGCTTCTACAGCACGTTCACGTTGGGCTTCACCCAGCCGGACCCGTCCCGGCAGGAGATGAACAACTACGCCTACGCGGCCTGTGACCCCATCAACAACACCGACCCGACAGGGCTCGCCTCTGCGGGGTGCATCATCTCCGTGGCTGGAGCCGTAGTAGCAGGAATCGGCCTGGGGCTCACCATCGCCGGTTTGGTTATCTACGGCCTTCCGGCAGTGGCTGGCGCCGCGGCCTTGGCAGGCGCGGGACTGGGTACAGAGATCGTCGGCCTGGGTTTAGGCATCGCTGGCAGCATCCTCTCCTGTTGAGGATGACCGGAGTACCTGGAGATACCGTGCACGCCGATGAAGACAAGGGGGGAGTACATTTAAAAACAAGCACGCATTCATGGGTTCCGCACTGGCAACTACGGGAATCGGATCGCTTGCAGGAATATTCTTCATCGAATGGCTGCGAGCCTCAGGGAGCGCGCAGTCAGACGCTGTCGCCTCCGGCTTCCAATGGGGGTTCGGCATAGCCGGAACCTTGTGCCTGATACTGGCAGTGGTCTTTTACTCCAAGGCCAGAGGAAGCGGAAAATAGTTTCCCGAAGTTCCGACGCATGATTCTGCACCGGAGTTCAGTTTGGCCAGGCTGCCGGAGAGCATGTCCGGTGGCCTGGCTCTATCCGCTAGAGGGCGTCTGAAAAGGATCAGGGCGGTGCAGACTGGAGGACTGAATCCCCTGCGTTCGGAGGCCGACAGTGCCCGGACGTCCCCCGTACCCCACTGACCTGTCCAACACCGCGCTCGGGGTTACCAACATCGCTTCGGGGGGTGAGCGCACCAGTTTCGTGCGCGACCCCGACGGGCGGTTGGTGTCCATGGTGGCCTGGGACGGCGACGAGCGCTTCCACTACACCCTCGACCAGCAGAACATCGTGCTGGCTCTGACGGCTGAGGGGTCGGATGCCGAGTCCCCGGACGTGGTCTACGACTACAGCCCCTACGGCGAGCGCACCTCTGAGAGCCTGGAGGGGACCGAGGCGGCGGCGTTGAGCCCGTTCGGGTTCACCGGCGCCTACCAGTTCCAGGACGGCACGGTGCACCTGAACCACCGCTTCTACAGCACGTTCACGTTGGGCTTCACCCAGCCGGCCCCGTCCCGGCAGGAGATGAACAACTACGCCTAAGCGGCGTGCGACTTTCAAGGATCTCTAGAGAAAGCAGGTGATCTCCCGTTTTTGAGCTTCTTGCGTCAATTATAATCTGTGTCGTTATGATTTACATGGTGGCCAGGGTGAAGACTTCAAGGCCGATTAGGAACGTTGATTCATTGACTGCTTTGATTCTTCTGGTGATAGCAGGTTTCCTTTTTTACTGGTCCCAGTAAGCGGTTGTTGGATCGTGGCGCGTCGGCTTGGGCGTCGCGCCCCTGGGATAATGAATAATATGCCTCGCCAGGGGAGGCTGGTCAAGCAGCGAAATTCTATAAAATATACTTGCAGGTTTTCTCAATAATATAGGATCAATGCCATGAGGCATGGAAAGCCCTTGGAAGTTTTGTTTCTCGATGAAAGTTCGACTCGAATTATCATGTACGCCTCCTGTCTGGCTTTTATGTCGTTCGGCTTCTATGTAGCATCAAAAAGGAAGGATAGAAGACCGGGGGTAGTTTTTACTTCGCTGTTCTGGGGCTTGGGGGTTCTGGCGTTGGTCTCAATTGTCATTCACTTTCTTGTGATTTGATTGATTTTGGAAGGCAGTGGCGGCGTTGAGCCCGTTCGCTTTCACTGGTTCCTACCAGTTCCAGGGCGGCGCGGTGCGCCTGAACCACCGCTTCCACAGCACGTTCACGATGGGCTTCACCCGACCGGGCCCGTCCCGGCAGCAACTGGGTAACTGCGCTTGGACTTGCTATGGCGGATCGACGACCAAGGAAAGGAGCAGGGCACATGGAGGGAAGCTTTCCGAAGGACCCGACCAAGAAGGAGCTTCGCACCCTCATCGGGTTCAGGCTTGTTGGCATAGCCTTTTTCCTCGGCATGGCGGCATGGCGCGCGTGGGAGGGCGATTACCTGTGGTCCGCTCTGAGCGTGCTCCTCACGGCCATTCTCTTCGCGGTCTATGTGGCACCCCGCATGCTGCAACTTCGCCGCAAGAAGAAGGAGTGACCTCCGAGGAAAGGGGTGCGGGCAGACGGTGCCCGCGCCCCCTTTCTCTGTGCGTCACCAAGCCCCGCGCAGGCTTCGGGGCGGCTCGGCGTCGAAGGCGGCCCAGACGTGGGTGCCGAGGCCGTAGCGGCGCGGAAAGGCGAAGCTGGCCCACGTGCGGGAGAGCTGGCGCACCAGCAGCAGGCCGCGCTGGCCCTCCGCCGCCTCCCACTCCTCGTCGGTGCGCTCGTTGGGAATGCGGGGCAGGGTGGGGCCGCCCGCGTCGCTGACGGTCAGGCGCAGCGTGCGTTCGTCAGGCATGGACAGGGTGCGGGTGACCCCCTCCTCCGAACGGGCGTACTTGCAGGAGTTGGTGACGAGTTCGCTGGCCACGGGCTGGACGGTCGCGACCAGGTCGGGGTCGAACCCGGCCAGGTCGCGGGCGAGTTCGGAGCGGACCCGGGCGAGCTCGGACAGGTCGCAGGCGTAGTCGAGGTGTCCCCAGAAGGCGAACGGGCCGGGGACCGGTGCTGGGTCGTGCGCAGACATGCCGGTCATACCGTCACCCCGTCCGCGTACCGGGCCCGGGCGGGTGCGGCGGCGAGGAGGTCGCCGACGGGAACGGGCATGGGAGCCGGGGTCGGAACCGGAGGCGGGGCCTGGGCCGGGACGTGAACGGAGCCGTGCGTCCAAGCGCGCAGTCGAATGACGGCCTCGGCCTGGACGCGGGAGAGGTCGTGCTCGCACTCGCGTTCGCGGGCGGTGTAGTAGGGCCTGACCAGGGCGATGTCGTCGGCCGGGAAGGTCTCCGGGGCGGGGGCCAAGCGGGGAGAGGGCACCGGGCGCGGAGCGGGGCGCGGGGCCCCGCGCTGTGGAGTCGGGGGCCTGCTGGACCGCGCGGAAGCGGGAGCGGGGGCCGGGGCGTAGCGGCGGACCCGGGTGGAACGGCGACGGCGGACGGCGGCCGAGTGGCGTCCGCGCGCGGGAATGAAGAGGGATGTCACCAGAGCCAGGGCACGGGTGAGAAGGGCAGCGCTAAACTGGCGCATGCTGGCAGTTCCTGTTCTTAAAAGGTGGATGTTGCTGGCCGTGACCCCGGGCGGTAGGTAACCGTCGCGGGGTCTTTCGTGTTCAGTTGTGTGTTCGGAGAAAGGTTAGGGGGTTGGTGGAGGGGTGGAGGGCGCTACGGGGGAGTAGGGTTCGGAAAAGGTGCGTGAGGGGTGCGTATGCGCTGGTCAGGGGCTTGGGTGGGGAGGGAAAAATCTGGCTGGCCAGGTTTTTCCGTTGTCCGGAATGATTGGTTTTGAAGGTCTTTTCCTGGGGCTTTTTGGGCAGGGAAAAGCCCCCGGCCAAAGCGGGCGCGGGGGCTGGAGGCGATTAGAGGCGGCTACAGGCCGGAACGCAGGCCGCTGAGCAGCGCCACCCACTGGTCCCCGGGGACGGTGAGGTGTCCGGCCTCGCGGTGGACGGTGTCGCGGACGTCAGCGCCGGAGGCGTGTTCGCGGACCTCGACGCACTGGCTTCCGTTGCTGCTGTAGCTGCTCTTGTGCCACTTCTGCACGGCTTCTCCTCGGCTGGAATCAGACGGCGGAGGTCTTCACTCCACGCAGGAACGATGCCCAGGAGTCGGCGGAGTACTCGATGTGTCCGGCCTCGCGGTGGACGGTGTCGCGGACGTCAGCGCCGGAAACGTGCTCACGTACCTCGACGCACTGGCTCCCACTGTCGCTGTAGCTGCTCTTGTGCCACTCGTTGCTCATGATGCTTCCAATTCCTTCAACAGCTGCCGGGACTCTCTAGCGGGCAGCGCGGATGCCAGTCCCTTTCTTACCAGTGACTCCATGCGCGGATGGCTGTCGGAGTCCAGGATGACGTTTCCAGCGATGTAGTCACTGGAGACGGCGACTCCCCCGTCAAACAGTCGGAAGAGTTGGACGGGCGCCGTCACTCCCAGCATGAAGACTCCGGGTGGCAGTAAGTGAACCTCTACCTTGCCCTCGTCCATGAGTCGTAGCAGGTGTGCCGCCTGCTCCCGTCGTACCTGGTCGGGGGTGCAGGCCAGTGCGCTGTGCGGGAACACAGCAGTCACCACCGGGTCGTGGTGATGTTCGCGCAACACTTTGAGCCGACTGCATCGACCGTTGGTCCAGTGGTCGACATCGGCGTCCGAGGCCAAGGGCTGACCGTCCTTGAACACCAGTCGCGCGTAGGACTCGCACTGGAGCAGCCCAGGCACGAGGGCTGGTAACAAGTAGTCGATGGCCACGGCCTGCTCCTGCAACCGGGCCACGTTGAGCTGCCACACCGGCAGCTCCGTCCCCGAGGTCTTCTTCCGCCACGCCTTGAGGAGCCTGCCGTCCGCCTTGAGCATCCGGTCCAGGGCCTCGGCGGTCTCCACGCTGGGCGTGAACTTCCCCGCCTCCCACCGGGACACGGACGCGGGCGAGGTGCCTATGTCGAAGGCCAGCTGTTTCTGCGTTCTCCCTGAGAAATCGCGAAACGTTGTGAGCAGGGAGGAGAAGTGATCTTGCGTCACCCTGCACAACTTACAGAGCGGTTGCGCTTCCTGTCATCCGTTCTCCCGAAAACGACAAACAGTGGAGATGGCCCAGGCCCTGTGGCCAGGGTGGATGCAGGTCACGGACCCGCAGGTAATTGCGGCCTGTTCGTGGCTATGTTCCGGAGGATGGTGATTTCAGTTGGGATCAGTGACAAGCATGCAATCGCGTCGTGGCGGTTCGGGTTCGGGTTCCGGTTTCCAGGACGGCGGCGGCGCCGGGCGTTTCCCCCTGCCCCGCCGGGGAGTGGAACCCCGCGACAGGGCGCCCCTGGTGTTGGACCAGCGCTGGAGCAGCCTCGGCACCGCGCTCGTCATCGCGGGGCGTCCCGACCAGGCCGCCCTGGTGCGCCACAGGGTCTCCGCCCTCTCCGCCCTGCCGCCGCTGGCGAGGGAAGCGGCGCAGGAACTGGCCGGTGAGGTGTTCAACAACGCGATCACGCACACGCGCAGCGGCCTGTCCGGGGGCGAGGTGATCGTGAGCGTGCACCGGCTCCCCGGCCGCGTGCAGGTCAAGATCACCGACCAGGGGCCGATCGGCGAGGACACCGTCACCACACCGTGCGTGCGGCCCGCCGACCCGCTGCGCGTGGGTGGGCTGGGGATGCGCCTGGTCGCCGCGCAGGCCAGCCGGTGGGGCACGCTCCACGAGGGCGGCCGGACCACGGTCTGGTTCGAGATCGACCGGGTTCGGAACGACTCCGACCGCCGCACCGGCCGGGACTCCTCTCGTCCTGACGGGTGACGGACCGGCCCCGTAAGGTGGACGTTGGCGGGTGCTCAAGCGACTGAGTCCGAGCGGAGCGTCGGTGCGTCCCAGCGGAGTCGCCGAAGGGTCAGGAGTGGTGAGCTGATGTCTTCGAACGTTGCGCGACAGTCCACGGCAGACGAAGAGCCGCTGTTCCCCATGCCTCCGCTGACGGAACAGGCACTGCGTGTCGCGGTCTCACGGCTGGATCTGGCCGCCTCCGTACGGTTCGACTCCGAGTTCCACCAGGTCTGGCAGGAGGCGGTCCAGACCGACAGCACGGTACCGATGCACACCTTCCTCTTCAGATGGGGTGTCTTCGTCGAGCTCCGGCGCTACCCTCGGCGTGCCGAACGCCTCCTGGAGCTGGAGCGAGCGGTCAGTGAAGCCGACAACGCCGATGAGGCCCGGATCGCAGCAGGGGAGATCTCGCAGATGCTCGGTGAAGCCACTCGACGGGTCAGTCAGTGACCGAGTGGACCTGGGAGTACCTTCCAGACGCGGAACAGGTGGCCGGAGGTCTGGAACGCGTTGACCAAGCCGCCGTCGAACATCTCGCTCAGCGGTTGGCGGACGCCGCCTCGGCGAAGTAGCTGGACGATCCCCCGGTTGAGGACTCCGGGGTGTCGAGGGTTCTCGACCATGCCGAGGGGCGATTGATGGTCTGGTACCAGGAACACCAGCGGCTCCGTCTCGTCTTCATTCTCCGTGTGCAGTTCTGGCCTGTCGGAGACTCCTGACCGTCCGTGTCGGGTGGAGTCGTCGGTGGTTCGCTTCCGGAGGACGGGCAGAGTGCGGGCCGGTGGGGCCCCGGGGAACAGCCGTCGCCCGCTTCCCGGGGTTTCAAAATCCGGGCCCGAACCTTGTACCGATTCGCCGGTGACGGCCCCTCCGGCACACCGGTACGTTCCTCCTGCCAGCACCCACGCGCGGAAGGAACCCAGGTGAACCTCCTCATCACCGGCATCACCACCCAGTCCTCGATCGCCTACGCGATCGCCGAGGAGGCGATGGAGCAGGGCCACCAGGTGATCCTGACCAACCCGCCGGGCAGGCAGCTGTCCATCCTGGAGCGGGTGGCCAAACGCCTCCCCGCCGAACCCGTGGACATCCTGCCCATGGACGTCACCGACCCCGAGCAGGTCACCGAGACGGCGGGCAAGGTCGCCGCCCACTGGGACCACGTGGACGGGCTGCTGCACTCCATCGCCTACGCCCCGGGCGACGCGCTGGGCGGCAACTTCCTCAACACCTCCTGGGAGGACGTCGCCACCGCGATCCACGTCTCGGGGTACTCCCTGAAGGCGCTCGCCGTGGGGTTCCGGGAGCTCATGGCCGCCGCCCCGCACGGCGCCGGGGTCGTCTCACTGACCTTCGACGCCTCCCGGGCCTGGCCGGTCTACGACTGGATGGGGTCGGCCAAGGCCGTGCTGGAGAACTCCACGAAGTACCTGGCCCGCGACCTCGGCGGCGACGGCATCCGGGTCAACGCCATCAGCGCGGGGCCGGTCAAGTCCCTCGCGGGCGGCTCGATCCCCGGGTTCGACCAGATCGCGGACGGCTGGGCCGAGTCCGCGCCGCTGGGCTGGGACACCAAGGACGCCTCCGTGGTCGCCGGTCCCGCGCTGTTCCTGATGTCCCCGGCCGCGCGCGCCGTCACCGGCACGACGCTGCACGTGGACGGCGGGTACCACGCGATGGGCGCGCCGCTGTAACCCGGGGAGCCGACCGGGAGGGGAGGGCGTCCGCACTGGTCACCACGCCGGGGGACATTTGCGGACGTTCTTTCTTTCCGCTGAGAAGGCCGCCCCGCGCGTGCTACGGATGGACCCGTCCGCTGCCGGTCCCTCCTCCTTCTTCCCTGGGAACCCCCATGATGACAATGCTGCTCGTCCTCGCCGTCCTGGCCGCCATGGTCGGCGGCGCGGTCCTCGCCGTAGGCAGGTTCCGCGTCGACGACGAATCCTCGGGAGGCGCCGTCAGCGTGGTCGTCGCCCCCTGTGTGCTCGCCCTCTACCTCGCGGCGGCGGCGATGGGTGTGGTGATCGGCTGGGAGAACTTCACCGGTGCCGGGGACGGGCTGACCGAGGAGACGGGCGCGGCCGACGCCCTGTACTGGAGCACCACCACCCTCCCCGCCGACGAGGCGGAAACGGTGCGCCAGCAGCTGCGCGCTTACATGACCGCGGTCGCGGACAGCGACTGGCCGTTGATGCGCGCCGAGGGCGAGCTGAGCGAGGAGGGCGACGAGGCCCTGGCCGACCTGGCCGCGTCGGTGCGGTCGCTGTCGGTGTCCGACACCGGCGACGGCCTGGACCGCCTGACCGCCCGCCAGGAACTCGCGGAGCTCAGCGACGCGCGCATCGAGCGCGCCGACGCGGCCGGGGACGGCATCCCGTCCGTCCTCAACGGCATCGCGGCCCTGTCCGCCATCGCGGTGGCGGTGCTGCCCTTCGCCATGATCCGGCGGGGCTCGACCGTGGCCTACTTCTGGGCGTCGGCCAACCTGGTGTTCGTGTTCGCGACGATCCTGCTGCTGTTCTACCTGGGCAACCCCTACAACGGGGCCCTGGCGCACGACGCGGGCGCGATCCAGGACGCGCTGGCCGGGTTCGAGCGGATCGACGCCTCACTCAGCCCCCAGTAGGGGAAAGCGGGCCGACGGGCCCCGGACGCGTCCTCGGGGGCCGCGTCCGGGGCCCGTCCGCTGTTTCCGGGCGCGGTCGGGACAGGTGTAGTCCGGTCAGGTACAGATGCGGGTGCGGTCGGGGCAGGCGCGAATGCGGACGGCCGTGTCAGGCCTGGCCGTGTCGGGTGCGAGCCGCTCGGGGGCGCTCACCCGCGGTCGGCCGTTCCGGGACGGCGCCCGTCATGGCGCCGCCCCGGAACCGGTCAGCCCGAGGAGCGCGTGGCGGCGCGGCCCGCGCCCGCGGCGACCACGGCGATGACGACCATGAGCACCACCATGGTGCGCATGGGGGTGAAGGCTCCGGCGGCCTGCGGCGCGGAGTGCGGGGAGAGGTCGGCCAGCACCTGCTCCTGGACGGCCCGCTCCACCGGGGGCGGGGCCGACGGGGACGCCGACGGCTGTTCGGGCTGGGCCGCGCGCTCCTGGGCTGGCTCCGCCGGGGCGGCGGCCTCCGGCTCGGGCGGCGCCGCCCCGGGCTCCTCCGCGGCCGGGGGAGCGGGCTCGCCGGGTGCGGGCGGCTCGGGCTCGCCGGGCGCCGGGGGAGCGGGCGGTTCGGGTTCGGGGTAGCCGGGCTCCTCGGGGGGCGGCTCCGGCTGCCCGGGGCGCGGCGAGCACGGCGGCGCCTCGCCCGCGCGCACCACGACCCGCACACCGTTCGCGCACACCAGGACGTAGGACCCGGGGGAGACGTCCACCAGCGCGTCCGAGGTCTCCACGCGGACCCCGCCGGGGCCCACCTCCACGCGGGAGTTCCCGTCGTCCACGCTGACGCCGGTGCCGTCCGCGTTCACCTCCGGGACCGTGTCCGCCGAGCCGACCAGGGAGGCCGTGCCCAACGGTCGGGCGGGTGGGTCGTCCGGGGCGAGCGAGGGCGGGGCGCCGCAGCCGCAGGAGAGCAGGAGCGCGCCCGCCGCCAGCAGCGCGGGCAGAGCACGGCGTGAGGGGGGCATGGGACTCCTCGTGTCGCTGTCGGCACTACGGGTGATCGTACGCGGTCAGTCCGGACCCTACACCCGAGAACGCGCCCTCTGCGGCCCGCCCGACACGGAGGTCCCGTCGCCGGTCCCGCCACCGGAGCTGACACCGGAGTCGGCGGCGGGGGGCACGGCCGCGCGGGTCAGGGGGAGTGCAGGCGCAGCACGGCGTGCTCGGCCCAGTCCGGCGGCCTGGTCAGCCGGGAGACGAGCACCATCGTCCCGAAGGCCAGCGGGATGGTCCACGCCGCGGGCTGTGCCAGCAGCACCGACAGCCACCCGACCGGGGGCGGCAGCAGGATCGACCACCCCACCGCGCCGGTCGCCGTCACGGCCCCCACGACCAGCCCGGACGCGGCCCCGGCCAGCGTCAGCCGCCGCCACCAGATGCCCAGTACCAGCAGCGGGCAGAACGTCGAGGCCGCCACCGTGAACGCCCACACCACCAGCACGTTGATGTCGATCAACTGCGCCGGCAGCGCCAGCAGCACCGCCACGCACGCGCCCACGGCCACCGCCAAGCGCAGCCGCGGCACGCTGCCCTGGAACAGGTCGTGCGACAGCCCGCCCGCCAGGGCCAGCAGCAGTCCGGAGGAGGTGGACAGGAACGCGCCGAACGCCCCCGCCGCCACCAGCGCCGTCAGCACCGTCCCCACCGAGCCCGGCACCGCCTGGGCGGGCAGCACCACCGCGACCGTGTCGGTGCCCTGGAGCAGCACCAGGTGCGGGGTGAGCACCCGCCCGAGCAGCCCGTACACCGTCGGGAACAGGTAGAACAGCCCCAGCAGGGCGATCACGCCCACCGCCACCCGGCGCGCGGTCCGCGCCGTGGGGCTGGTGTGGAAGCGCATGATGACGTGCGGCAGCCCCATGCAGCCCAGCGTGATCGCCAGCAGCGTGGACCACGTCTCGAACAGCGGGTACCCGCCCATGTCCAGCAGCGGCGAACTCCACCGCTCGCTGCCCAGCTCCGGCAGCCCCGCCGGGTGCGGGATGGGTGCGCCCTCGGGGAACACGTACTCGGTGCCCGCCTCCACGCTGTGCTCCCCGGCCGCGAACTCCACCCGTTCGCCCCCGGGGGTGGTCACCGTCACCGGCTCGTCCAGGCCGAACCGGGTTCCCACGGTGAACTCCACCGGGGTCGTCTCGGGGAAGTGCGTGCCCCACTCGGGGTTGAGCGCCTCGGCGCGGGTCTGCGGACCGGCGTGCACCACCAGGTAGACCGCCGGGATGGCGATGAAGGCCAGCTTGACCACGTAGTGGAAGGCCTGAACGTAGGTCGCCGACCGCATCCCCCCGGCCGCGATCGAGGCGCTCACCACCAGCCCGGCGAGGAGCACCCCGACCCAGTACGGCGTGCCGCTGACCAGGGCCAGCACCACACCGGCGCCCTTGAACTGGGGCACCAGGTACAGCAGCATGATCACCAGCACCACGCAGCCGCACAGCTTGCGCAGGCGCGGCGCGCCCAGGCGGTACTCGGCGAAGTCGGGCACGGTGAACGCCCCCGACCGGCGCATCGGTCCGGCCACCAGCGCCACCACCGCCACGTAGCCCGCGGCGAACCCCACCGCGTACCACATGGTGCCCAGGCCGTTCTTGAGCAGCAGTCCCGCCAGCCCCAGCACCGAGGCGGCCGACAGGTACTCCCCGGCGATCGCCATCGCGTTCCAGTTGGGGGAGATCCGCCGCGAGGCCACCAGGAAGTCGGAGGTCGAGCGGGCCGCCCGCACCCCGTAGACGCCGATGACCAGACTGGTGAGCAGGACCAGCCCGATCGCCAGGACCGCGATCACCACGTGCGCCCCGCGTCTCCGCCGCCTTCGGGCCCCGGCCTCCGGCGGGGCTCCTCGCGCTCGGGCCGCCTGTCCCCGGGTTCCCCGGGCCCGGGCTTCCCGTGACCGTGCTCGGGCTGTCCGAAACCGTGCTCCCCGCTACCGGGGGGCCCTCCGGCCCCCGCCCGGTCCCCGGCGCTCTCGGCCCGGTCCTCGACCCGCTCGGCCGAGCGCACGTGCCACAGCGCCAGCCCGAACAGCATCGGGTAGATCGCCACCGTCAGCAGCAGCCACGACAGCGGGACCCCGCCCAGGCGGACCTCCCCCAGGGCGGGGAAGAGCGCGAACGCGCCGCTCATCCCGAACAGCAGTACCGACAGCACCGCCACGGTGCGCACGGCGGTTCGCCGCTGGGCCCGGAACAGCGCGCGCGCTGCCTCGGTGTCCACCGGCTCCGGGATCGGCAGCAGGTGCTGCGCGGGCCGGTTGCCCCGGGCCAGCGCGATCCGGGTCTGCGGGCTGGTCAGCTTCTCGCGGCGCGGGCTCACGGCGCCTGCTCCCCCTCACCGTCCCGCGGCCGGGAGGCGGGGCCGCCCTGGGCGTTGGCGGACCGGCCGAGCTGGTCGCGCCGGGCCGCCTCCAGCAGCTGGGCGCGCAGGTGGCGGCCGTGGCGGCGGCTCACCGGCACGTCCCCGGCCGGGGTGCCCGCCACCAGGCCGGACGAGGAGGTCACCCGCAGGTCGCGCACCCACGGGATGGCGATCAGGAACCCCCGGTGGACCCGGACGAACCCGGCCGAGGCCCACACCTCCTCCAGGTAGGACAGCGACAGGCGGATGAGGTGGCCGCCGTCGGCGGTGTGCAGGCGCACGTAGTCGCCCTGGGCCTCCACGAACTGCACGTCGTCGCGCTTGACGAACACCGTGCGCCTGCCGGTGTCGATCTGCACCACGTGCAGGTCCTCGGCGGGCGGGGACCCGCCCCCGGGCCTGCGCAGCTGGGCGATGCGGCCCACCGCCTCGGCCAGGCGCTCGGGCCGGATCGGCTTGAGCAGGTAGTCGACGGCGCCGATGCCGAAGGCCTCCACGGCGTGGGCCTCGGAGGCGGTCACGAACACGATGGACGGGGGCTCGGACAGCACGCTCAGCACCCGGGCCACGTCCATGCCGTCCAGGCCGGGCATGAGGATGTCCAGGAACGCGGCGTCGATGGTGGTGGTGCCCAGCAGCCGCACGGCGGTGGCGCCGTTGTCGGCCACCAGGACCTCCGCCACCTCGGGCATGTCGCCGAGCAGGGACGCCATCTCCTGGCGGGTGGAGGCCTCGTCCTCGACCACCAGCACCCGCAGTTCGGGCTTCAACGCGCCACCACCCCCCTGGTGAACCTGGGCACGCGCACGGTCACCTTCGTCCCCTCCCCCAGTGCGGTCTCGATCACCAGACCGTACTCGGGTCCGTAGACGGCGCGCAGCCGCTGGTCCACGTTGGCCAGGCCGACGCTGCGCGACTCCGGGCCGGTGCCCGCCAGCAGGGAGCGGGCCAGATCGGGGTGCATGCCCACTCCGTCGTCCTCGATCTCGATGACGCACAGCGGGCCCTCGCCGAAACCGGAGACGCTGATGTGGCCGCGGCCCTCCTTGCGCTCCAGCCCGTGCCGGATGGCGTTCTCCACGATCGGCTGCACGACCAGGAAAGGTATGGCCACCGGCAGCACCTCGGGGGCTATCCGCACGGTGATGTCCAGGCGGTCGTGGAAGCGGGCCCGCTGGAGTTCGAGGTAGGTCTGGGTGGCCTCCAGCTCCTCCGAGAGGGTCGCGTAGTCGCCCTTCTCCGAGAAGCCGTAGCGCAGGTAGTCGGCGAAGTCCGACAGCAGGTGGCGGGCCCGGTCGGGGTCGGTGCGCACCAGGGCGGCGATCACCGCCAGGGCGTTGTGCACGAAGTGGGGGGAGATCTGCGCCCGCAGGGTGCGCAGGTCGGCGGCGGCGATCCGCGCGCGGGCCCGGCGCAGCGCCGCGTGGTCCAGGCAGTCCGAGACCAGCGCGGCGGCGGCCTCCACGTCGGCCTCCACGGGATGGCCCGAGGCCACCAGGGCGCCGGAGATCTCGTCGGCCACGGTCAGGGGGACCGCGCACGCCGACGTGCCGTCGGGCAGGCGGATCCTGGCGTTGCTCCCGTACTCGAAGACCTGGGAGAGCAGGCCCTCCACCTCGGAGGGCGCGGGGCTGGTTCCGTGCGCGGCGACAGGACCGTCCAGGTCGGCCAGGACGACGCCGTCCACGGCCAGGAGCTGGCGCAGCCGCCTGGCGGCCGAGGGGACCCTCCGGCCGTGCAGCCCGTCCCGGAGGTCGACGCCGAGGGCGTGGACCTGACGCATCAGCTCGACGCTCGCCCGCTGCTCCGAGGACGCTGGGCGACGTCGGGAGGGGGACACCCGCGACAGCCACCGGTATGACACGGAACGACCCTATCCCAGCGGACTGTGTCGGTGCTCACGTGGCCGGGGTCACCTTTCGAATCGTGACGCAAATGCGCGCTCGCGCCGAGGACAAGGAGCCGGGCCCGCCACCGGGAGCGGTGGCGGGCCCGGAGGCACCACCTCTAGTGGTTGGCCGCCTTCTCCGCGCCCGCGCCGGTCAGGGCGCGGACCTGGAGCTGGGCGAACTTGTCGAAGTCGCGCTCCTTGGACGACAGGGTTCCCACGATCGCGCACAGCAGGCTGATCGGCACCGACACCAGGGCCGGGTTGGGCAGCGGGAACCAGGCGAAGTCCGCGGTCGGGATGAGCGCGGTCTCGCTGCCGGAGACCACGGGCGAGAAGAACACCAGGCCCACGGCGCTGATCAGGCCGCCGTAGATACCCGCGAGGGCGCCCCGGGTGTTGAACCTCTTCCAGAACAGGCTGAGCAGCAGGGTCGGCAGGTTCGCCGAGGCCGCCATCGCGAACGCCAGCGAGACCAGGAAGGCCACGTTGAGGTTCTGCGCGAACACCGCCAGCAGGATCGCGACCACGCCGACGCCCAGGGCGGACAGGCGGGCGACCCGGACCTCCTCGGCGCCCGTGGCCCTGCCCTTGCGCAGGACCGAGTTGTAGAAGTCGTGCGCGATGGAGGACGAGGAGGCGATGACCAGGCCCGCCACCGTGGACAGGATGGCCGCGAAGGCCGCCGAGGCGATGATCGCCAGCAGGACCGCGCCCGCCATCTCGCCGCCGATGCGTTCGCCGACCACCTGGGCCAGCTGCGGGGCCGCGGTGTTGCCCGCGGCGTCCTGCGCCGTGATGGCCTCGTGGCCGACGATGGCCGCCGCGCCGAAGCCCAGCACCAGGGTCATCAGGTAGAAGGTGCCGATGAGGCCGATGCCCCAGTTGACCGACTTGCGGGCGCTCTGGGAGTCGGGGACGGTGTAGAAGCGGATGAGGATGTGCGGCAGGCCGGCCGTGCCCAGCACCAGGGCCAGACCCAGGCTGATCAGGTCCAGCTTGTTCCACAGGGTCTGGAGCGGGTCGCCCGCGACCTCCACCCCGTAGCGCAGGCCGGGCTCCAGGAAGCCCTCCTGGCCGCTGGCCGCGGCGGCGTCGCTCATCAGCGCGCCGAGGTTGAACCCGTACAGGGACAGGGTCAGCACGGTGAGCAGGGCGGCGCCCAGCATGAGGATGAGGGCCTTAATGATCTGCACCCAGGTGGTGCCCTTCATACCGCCGAAGGTCACGTAGATGGTCATCAGCAGGCCGATGACCACGATGCCGACGATCTTGGCGGTGGCGGCGTCCATGCCCATGAAGGTCTGCCCGGGCTGGATGCCCAGCAGCAGGGCGATGAGCGCGCCCGCGCCGACCATCTGCGCCAGCAGGTAGAAGATCGACACCACGATCGTGGAGACCGACGCGGCCGTGCGCACCGGGCGCTGCCGCATCCGGTAGGACAGCACGTCACCCATGGTGTAGCGGCCGGAGTTGCGCAGCAGCTCCGCGACCAGCAGGAGGGCGACGAGCCAGGCGACGAGGAACCCGATGGAGTAGAGGAAGCCGTCGTAGCCGAACAGCGCGATCATGCCCGCGATGCCCAGGAAGGACGCGGCGGACATGTAGTCGCTGCCGATCGCCAGGCCGTTCTGGAGCGGGGAGAAGCCGCGCCCGCCCGAGTGGAAGTCGGTGGCGGAGCGCGTGCTGCGGCCGGCCCAGACGGTGATGCCGAGCGTGGCCGCGATCATGAGGACGAAGAGGACGATGGTGATGATGCGGCTGCTGTCGCTGACCGTCTCGACAGCTTCCTGGGCGAGGTTCATCGGCCGCCCTCCTTGTTCGCCGCGTTGTAGTGGAGCTCGTCGCGCAGCTCGACCGCCTGGGCGTCGAGCCTGCGGCGCGCGTAGTTCGTGTACAGGACGGCGATCCCGAAGGTCGACACGAACTGGAGGACACCGAAGACCAGGGCGACGTTGACGTTGCCGAAGAGCACCACGCCCATGAGGTCGCGGCCGAACGCGGACATGAGCACGTAGAGCAGGTACCACGCCATGAAGGCGAGGCTCATCGGGAAGACGAACCTGTACAGCCGCCGCTTGAGCTCGACGAAGCGCGGGTCGCCGTGCATGGTGACGTAGGCCTCGGTCGGGATCGCGTCGCCGTTTCCGTCGCCGTCGGGCGGCGGGGCCGGGTCCTTCGTTGGCCGGTCTGTTGACATGCTCTACCTCCGGGGGGATTTCCGTGCGTCCGGCGGCGACGGCGCCGCTCTGGTGTGATCTGCGTTACGGGGAACTGTAAGGAGCGGCACTACCGCGAAGGAGGGGGCTCGTGCGCACGCGCGCCGAACGCGGGGGCGGAGCGTCGAACGGTCGCCCAGCGCGCGGTGAGCGGTCGCCTGGCGCGCCGAACGGTCGCCGAGCGGCTCCGGTCCAGACCACGGGCCCTGCGGCGCACGCGCGCGCGGAGCCCGTCCCGCAGGGGTTCCCGTGTCCGGGGGAGGGGTCCGGGGAGCGTCCGGCCTCCGCCCGGCCTGGGCCGCCCCCTGTGGTGAGACACACCTCCACCCCACCCGGAACGCCCGTCCGGCCCGGGGCGTTGTAGCTTGTGCACCATCACCGCCGTCGCGGACATCCGCGTCGGCGCGTTCCGCGATACCCCGGACGAGGTGCGCCGTACCCGGTGACGACAAGACGGCGCGTTGGACAACGCACGTCACACGTCACGGAGGTAGGCATCATGGCCTGGATCGTTCTGGTGATCTCGGGGTTCCTGGAGACCGCGTGGGCCCTCTCGCTCAGCGCCTCGAAGGGCTTCACCCGACTGTGGCCGTCGGTGACCTTCGGGGTCACCCTGTTCCTGAGCATGGCCGGTCTGGCCTACGCCCTGCGCACCATCCCCGTCGGGACCGGCTACGCGGTGTGGGTGGCCATCGGAGCCGTCGGTACCGCGCTGGTGGGCATGTTCTTCCTCGGCGAGGGCTTCACCTGGGCCAAGCTGATGTGCCTGGTGCTCATCGTCTCGGGCGTGGTGGGGCTCAAGCTCCTGCACTAGGAGCCGCGTCCCCGGACGGGCGGTCTCCTCGTCCTTCCGGGACCGTGTACACGACGGCGGGGGCCGGGCACCGCGCGGTGCCCGGCCGCCGCCGTCGTCACGGGAGCGTCACCGCGCGGCTCAGGGCGACGGGGACCGAGAGGTGCCGCGGCGGGTGCCGCCCCGCCGCCGGTCGAGGTGGACGGCGTGCTCCAGATAGCGTTCGACCAGGGACGCCGCCACCGGGTTGTGACCCCGGACGCGGAGCAGCCAGTGCGGCGCGATCCTCTCGTGGAGCCACAGGAAGCCGATCGTGAACCCCAGGCTCAGCATCGCCTGGAGGGCCAGGAAGGACAGGAGCGGCTCCCCCAGCACGGTGTCGTCGCCCAGCGCCCACGCCACGGCGTAGGAGTCGATCAGCCGGGAGACGGGGAACCCCACCAGCCAGTACAGCGCCATGGGCGCCACCGCGCCGACCTGGAAGACACCGCGCGCCAGCAGCACGCAGTACCCGGCGCCGAACAGGGCCAGGGGCACGCCCAGCCCGGCCGCGAGGGCGAGGGTGACCACCGGGGACAGCCCGGCCATCACCGCGACGGCCGTGGCGAACAGACCGGCCACCAGGCCGATCAGCGCGCCCGGCAGCGTGATCTCCACGTGGTCGAGCACGGGCCTCCCCGCGGGGAGGGCTTCCCGGGCGCCCATCAGTCGATCACGACCCCGAAGGCGAACAGCGAGTAGAACAGGGCGCCGAGGTAGAACACCGCCGCGAAGGCGATGACGGCGTTGGAGAGGATGCCCGGCCGGATCGGCTTGGGCAGGGTGAGGTTGTTGACCAGCAGCAGCACCACGCAGTAGGCGCCCATCGCGAACGCCGACAGGAAGGCCAGCACGTCCAGGATCGCCGCCGGGCCGTCGGCGGGGCCGAAGAGCAGGATCACGATGCCGAAGGCGATCAGGCCCCACAGGAAGAGGGCGTACAGCCTCGACATGCCGACCTTCTTGGCGCCCGGCACGAAGTTGAAGGTCATGTCGGCCTGGCCGCGCGAGAAGGAGTCGAACAGCCCCAGCGTGGCGTTGAGGCCGATGAGCGCGATGAAGCAGAAGAACACCGTGCCCAGGACCGGGCTCCCGGCCGCCGAGAAGGAGGCCGCCATGGCGTCCAGGGCGGCGTCGCGGTCGCCGTCGCGCAGCAGGTCGGTCACGTTCGGGTCGAAGCGGGCCGAGGCCTGGGCCAGCACGGTGAAGGAGACCGTCACCAGCATCGTGATGCCCCAGAACAGGACCATCGCGTCGAAGGTGACCCAGCGCCGCCAGCCCTTCCACTTCTCCATCTCCGAGGCGTCGGAGGTGTCGAACATGAAGCCGCGCGTGGGCATGGTCTCCTGCTCGCCCGCGTGCCGCAGCCCCCGGATCTTGGGGATGTGCGAGCCCATCCCGGCGCCCTTGTCGCGCAGGTGCAGGGTGTACCACATCTGCTGCATGCCCGAGGGCCCGGCGAAGGCGATGGAGCCCACGATCACGGGGAACCACAGGGCCGTGGTGGCCTCCTCCGGCAGGTAGCCGAACGCGAACATCCCGGTGAGGGTGGAGGTGAGGTCGGACAGGTCGCCCACGATGGCCGCGATCACGGCGCTGCCGACCACCAGCATGCCGATGCAGATCGACAGCACGTTCTCCAGCAGGTTGTAGATGACCTTGGCCAGTGTGAACACCACGCCGACGAGGAGCATCCCGGCGACCGCCGTGACCTGCCAGGGGATGCCGGTCACCCGTTCGAAGGCCGAGGCGCCCGCCGAGAGGTGGCCCGGCCAGATGTAGACCAGCATCGCCGTGATGAAGAAGAACCACATGAGCGGTTTGAACACGCGCGCGGCGCCGTAGAAGATGCTCTCCCCGGTGGCCATCGCGTAGCGCGACATCTCCAGCATGACCACGGCCTGGAGGGTGACGCCGACCAGGAACAGCCAGCGGATCTCGGGGCCGAAGACGAGGACCAGCCTCGGCCACATGTAGGACTCGCCCATGCCCACGCCGAGGGCGACGAGGAACACGGTGGGGCCCAGGATGTGGATCGAGGGCGGCGCCTTGGGCAGGGGGCGGATCGGCATCGGCTCCAGCCGGCCCGCCTTCCACACGCGCTCCTCGGGCGGAGCGCCGCCGGGGGCGGACGGGCCGGAGACGGCCTCGGCCCCGGGGGGAGCGGCCTGCCTCTGGGCGGGGACGAAGGGTGGCTGTGCGTCGGTGGGGGACTGGCGGACCGGTTCGGGCGTGCCGCCGGTCTCGGGGCGTGAGGAATCCATGGCTGGGAACTCCCTGTGGGCTGTGCGGATGCGAGCTGCTTGCTGGCATGGCGCCCCCGGGTGGTGCGGACTCCTCTCTGCCGGACGCACGGGCGAGGTCACCGCGACGCAGGGGCTGCGTCGCGCGGTGGGGGACCCGGCGGCCGTGTGGCGGCGGCTCCGTGGCCGCCGGGTTCAGGGGTGGTGCGCGTTGGTACGGGGCCCGGTCGGGGCCGGAGCACCGACCGGGCACTGGGTCAGAGTAGTCCCGCGGCGCGGGCCCAGCGATACTTCGCGCCGAGAATCTGCACGGGCTTCTCGGTGGTGTAGGGGAAGGCCACGACGCCGTGCTCGAACAGGTACCGCGAGGCCTCCTCGACCTCGGTGTCACCCGAGAGCGAGGCGACCACGGGCTTGTCGATCCCCTTGGCCCTGGCCTCGGCCACCACGTCGGCGACCACCTTCGCGAAGACCATCGGCGGCGTGATGATGGTGTGCCAGTAGCCCAGGATGAGCGCGTGCACCCGCTCGTCCTCCAGGCCCAGGCGGATCGTGGCCTCGTAGGTGGAGGGCGGCTCGCCGCCGGTGATGTCCACCGGGTTCCCGGCGGCGCCGAAGGGCGGGATGAAGGCCCGGAACGAGGCGTCCAGGTCCGGCGGGATCTCGTAGAGGTTCATGCCGTTGTCCACCACCGCGTCGGAGAGCAGCACGCCCGATCCGCCCGCGCCGGTGATGATGACGACGTTCTCGCCCTTGGGGGTGGGCAGGACCGGCAGCGCGCGGCCGAACTCCAGCAGCTCGTTGAGCCCGGGGGCCCGGACCACGCCCGCCTGGCGCAGGATGTCGTCGTAGACCTTGTCGTCGCCCGCCAGCGCGCCGGTGTGCGATCCGGCCGCGCGCGCCCCGGCGTCGGTGCGTCCGGCCTTGAGCACGATGACGGGCTTGTGCGGCACGACCTCGCGGGCGGCCTCAACGAAGGCGCGGCCGTCCTTGAGGTCCTCCAGGTGCATGGCGACGGCGTTGGTGTTCTCGTCCTGGCCGAAGAAGGTGAGCAGGTCGTCCTCGTCGATGTCGGCCTTGTTGCCGACGCCGACGATGGCCGAGACGCCGGTGCTCGTGCTGCGGCTGTAGCCGAGGATGGCCATGCCGATCCCGCCCGACTGCGAGGTCAGGGCGGTGCCGCCGCTGACGTCGTAGGGGGTGCAGAACGTCGCCGACAGCTTCTCGGGCGTGTAGTAGTAGCCGTAGATGTTGGGTCCGAGCAGGCGCACGCCGTGCCTGCGGGCGACGGCGAGCACCTCGTCCTGGAGCTCCTGCTCACCGGTCTCGGCGAACCCGGAGGGGATGAGGACCGCCGCGGCGGCCCCCTTGGCGCCGACGTCCTCCAGCGCGCCCGCCACGAACTTGGCGGGGATCGCGAAGACCGCCACGTCGACCTCGCCGGGGATGTCCAGGACGCTCTTGTAGGCCGTGCGTCCGTACACCTCGGAGGACTTGGGGTTGACCGGGTACACCTCGCCCGCGTACCCGCCGTCGACGATGTTCTTGATGACGGAGTGGCCGATCTTGCCGGGCTCGTTGGAGGCGCCGACGATCGCGATCGACCGCGGCTTGAAGACCCGGTTCATCGCGGCGAGGATCTCGTCCCTTTCGAACCGCGCGGGCGGCTCGGGCGGCGCGAAGTCCAGGACGAAGCGCAGGTCGGCGGCCACGGCGGAGGCCGGTCCGGCGAAGACCGGGTTGAGGTCGGCCTCGGCGATCTCGGGGAAGTCGGTGACCAGGTCCGAAAGCCTGCTCACCACGTCGGCCAGCCGTTCCCGGTCCACGCCGGGGCGGCCGCGCACGCCGCGCAGGACCTCGGCCGCGCGGATGTCGTCGATCTGGGTCAGCGCCTCCTCGCGGGAGACCGGGGCCATCCGGAAGGTGACGTCGCGCAGCACCTCGACCAGGACGCCGCCCAGCCCGAAGACCACGATCTTGCCGAAGGTGGGGTCGGTGGTCGCGCCGACGAGGACCTCGACCTCCGGTCCGCCGCCGACCTGCTGCTGGATCTGGACCCCGTCGATGCGCGCCCCCGGGGTGTGGGCCAGGGCGTTGGCGGTGATGCGCTGGTAGGCCCCGGCGACCGCTTCGGCGCTGTCCAGGCCGACCTCGACGCCGCCCGCGTCGGTCTTGTGCAGGATGTCGGGGGAGACGATCTTGGCCACGACCGGCAGGCCGAGTTCTCCGGCGAGTTCGGCGGCCTCCTCGGCGGAGTGCGCCAGCGCCTCGCCGGGGACGGGGATGCCGTAGGCGTCGGCGAGGACGCGGCCCTCGGGGGCGGTCAGGGCGCTCCTGCCCTCGGCCCTGGCGCGGTCGAGCACCTCGCGGACCGCGGCGCGGTCGTGGTCGGGGCGGTCGGGGGTGTAGACGGCCATGTGTTCAGATCACTCCGTTCGATGCGAGTTCGGCCAGGTCCTCGTCGGACAGCCCCAGCTCGCCGCCGTAGACCTCGGCGTTGTGCTCGCCGAGCAGCGGGGAGCGGACGACGTCCACCGGTGAGTCCGAGAGCCGGATCGGCGAGGAGACCGTGTCGTAGGAGCCCCGCTCGGGGTGCTCGACGGTGGTGACGACCCCGTTGGCCCGCAGGGTGGGGTCGTCGATGATCTCGCGGGTGGACATGATCGGCCCGCAGGGGATGTTGTGCGCGTTCAGCGCGGCCAGCACGTCCCACTTGGGGATCTGGCTGGCCCACTCCTCGATGAGGGCGAACATCTTGTCGAGCTTGTCCAGCCGGGCCTCGGGGGTGGCCCACTCGGGGTCCTCGGCCAGCTCGGGGCGGCCGATGAGCCGCGTGATGGGCTCCCAGCCGGTGGGCTGGACGATGACGTACACGTAGTCGTTGGGGCCGCCGGGGGAGGTGCGCACGGCCCAGCCGGGCTGGCCGCCTCCGGAGGCGTTGCCGGAGCGGGGGACCTCGTCGCCGAAGTCGTCGTTGGGGTACTCCGCCAGCGGTCCGTGCGCCAGGCGCTGCTGGTCGCGCAGCTTGACCCGGCACAGGTTGAGCACCGCGTCCTGCATGGCGACCTGGACGCGCTGGCCTCGGCCGGTGTTGGTGCGCTGGTACAGCGCGGCGAGGATACCGGCTACTGTATGCATCCCCGTGCCCGAGTCACCGATCTGGGCGCCCGTCGCCAGCGGCGGGCCCTCCTCGAACCCGGTGGTGCTCATGGAGCCGCCCATCGCCTGGGCGATCACCTCGTAGGCCTTGAAGTCGGCGTAGGCGCCGGGGCCGAACCCCTTGATGGAGGCGTAGACCAGCCGCGGGTTGGCCTCGGCGAGCACCTCCCAGGTGAAGCCCATGCGGTCCAGCGCGCCGGGGGCGAAGTTCTCCACCAGCACGTCGCTGCGGCGCACCAGGTCCAGGAAGATCTCCTTGCCCTTGGGGCTCTTGGTGTTGAGGGTGACGCTGCGCTTGTTGGAGTTGAGCATCGTGAAGTAGAGGCTGTCCACACCGGGCTTGTCCCGGAGCTGGCGCCGGGTGATGTCACCCGTGACCGCCTCCACCTTGACCACGTCGGCGCCCATCCAGGCGAGTATCTGCGTCGCCGACGGGCCCGACTGGACGTGGGTCATGTCCAGGACGCGGACCCCGTCGAGTGCCTTGCCCATGACTCTCTCCTTCCTGGTCAGGGCTACTTGTACATGGTCTGGTTCATCGTCCCCGGGGCGTAGACTTCGGGGTCGATCCAGACGTTGACGAGCGAGGGCTTGCCGGACTCGCGGGCGCGCCGCAGCGCGGGGGCGATGTCGGCCGGGTCCCGGACCTCCTCGCCGTGGCCGCCCAGCATCCGGGCGAACTCGGCGTAGTTGACGTCGCCCAGGGTGTTGCCGATCTCGCCCCGGTCCGCGCCGTACTTGGCGATCTGGCCGTAGCGGATCTGGTTCATCGAGGAGTTGTTGCCCACGATGCCGACGAAGGGCAGGTCGAACCGGACCAGGGTCTCGAAGTCCCAGCCGGTCAGGCTGAACGCGCCGTCGCCGAAGAGGGCCACCACCTCCTTGTCCGGCCGGGCGTACTTGGCCGCCATCACGAACGGGACGCCCACGCCCAGCGTGCCGAGGGGCCCGGGGTCCATCCAGTGGCCCGGCGACTTGGGCTGGACCACCTGGCCGGAGAAGGTGACGATGTCGCCGCCGTCGCCGACGTAGATGGAGTCCTCGGTGAGGAACTGGTTGATCTCGCTGACCAGCCGGTAGGGGTGGATGGGCGTGGAGTCGGAGGTGAGCAGGTGCGCGCGCTTGTCCAGCGCGGCCTGCTCCTGGGTGCGCAGCTCCTCCAGCCAGGTCTTGCGGCTCTGGGCGCCGTTGTCCCCGTAGGCCGAGGTCGCCTGGAGCACCGAGGACAGGATCACGTCGGCGTCCCCGACCAGCCCCAGGTCCACGTCGCGGTTCTTGCCGACGGTGGCGTAGTTGAGGTCGATCTGCACCACCGTGGCGGTGGGCGAGAGGCGCTTGCCGTAGCCCATCCGGAAGTCGAAGGGGGTGCCGACGATGATGATCAGGTCGGAGTTGGTGAAGGCGTAGCGCCGGGAGAGCTGGAAGTGGTGCGGGTCGCCGGGCGGCAGGGTGCCCCGGCCCGCGCCGTTCATGTAGGCGGGGATGTTGAGCGCGCGCACCAGGTCGGTGGCGGACTGGGTGGCCCGGGTGGTCCACACCTGGTTGCCGAGCAGGATGCTGGGCTTCTCGGAGCGCACGATCAGGTCGGCCAGCCGCTCGATCGCGGCGGGGTCGCCCGCCTGCCGGGTGGAGGCGCGGTAGCGGCCCTTGGCGGGGATACGCGCCCGCTCCACGGGCACCTCGGCGTCCAGGACGTCGCGGGGGATCTCCAGGAAGGCCGGGCCGGGGGCGCCGCTGTTGGCCTCGCGGAAGGCCATCGAGACCAGGTCGGCGACCCGCTCGGTGTGCGGCACGGTGGCGGCGAACTTGGAGATCGGGTTGATCATGTCCACGTGCGGCAGGTCCTGGAGCGAGCCCATCTTGTGCTGGCTCAGGGCGCCCTGGCCGCCGATGACCAGCATCGGGCTCTCCGCGCGGTAGGCGTTGGCGATGCCGGTGACCGCGTCGGTGGTCCCAGGTCCGGCGGTCACGACGGCGCACCCGGGCTTGCCGGTGACGCGGGCGTAGCCGTCGGCGGCGTGCGCGGCGACCTGCTCGTGCCGTACGTCGACCACGTCGATGCCCTCGTCGGCGCATCCGTCGTAGATGTCGATGATGTGTCCGCCGCAGAGCGTGAAGATCACGTCGATCCCCTCGGCCTTGAGGGCCTTGGCGACCAGGTGGCCGCCGGAGATCGTGGTCTTCTCGCTGCTGGTGGACTCGCTGGTTGCCTTGTCGGCCATCGGTACGCCGACCCCTTTCGTGCGGGTGTGCGGGAGTGCGGGATGTGTCCTGCGGTGGCTTGTGCGGTGCGACCGTCTTCTGTAGGCGGGATACTGTATACCGTGTGCATCACATTGGAGCACGGTGCCGCGTCGGTGTCCAGACCCCGTGTGGTGCGGGTGTGGTCCGGACCGGGAGCGGACGCCTGAGCAGGGCCGCCAGGACGGCCGCCGCGCCGCAGAGCGCCCCGGACGCGGCCAGGCCCGCGGGCCACGCGGAGGCCGGTGCCAGGGCCAGGAACAGCGCGGCCCCGCCGACCCCGAGCAGGCCGCCGACCGCCTTGGAGCTGTAGACCAGGCCGTGGATGTCGGCGGTCCAGCGCGGCCCGAAGTGCCCCTCGGTGATCGCCCGGGTCAGCGGGTAGCACGAGCCGGTGCACGCGCCCGCCGCCAGCGCGAGCAGCACGAGCGCGGTGCTCTGCCCGGTCGGGACGGCGACGGCCAGGCCCGCCTGGGCGAGCGCCCCCGCGCACAGCAGCGCGGTGAGCGTGCGCCTGCGGCCGGTCCGCTCGGCCGCGGTACCCGCGGCCAGCCGTCCCAGGCCGCTGCCCGCCGCGAAGGCCGTCACCGCCAGGGCGACCGCCGCGCCCGGGTGGCCGCCGTCCGCCAGGAGGACGGGCAGCACGGCGAGGGTGGACAGCGCGCTCGCCCCGGACAGCGCGACCACCGCGTGCAGGAGTGGCAGGGAGCGGCCGGAGGACCACGCCTGGGCCGGGGTGAGGTCGCGGGCCCACGGCGGGTCGGCGCCCGCCAGCAGCGCGCTCGCGCGCGGGTCGGAGCCGGGCGGCCACCACCGGGGCGGGGCCGGGCGCTGCCCCGCGCCGCCCACCAGCCCCAGGACCGCGACCAGCAGGGCGAGCGCCCCGCAGACGACGGGCAGGGCGGAGGGGGAGGCGCCGAGCGCGACGGCGGGCAGGAAGGGCGTCCAGCCCAGGGCGAAGGCGCCGCCCACGGCACCCGAGCGCACGGTGCGCCGGTCCGGGAACCAGCCGTCCACCAGGTGCGTGCAGGAGTGGTAGACCAGCCCCGCGCCCAGGCCGCCCAGGAGGCCGTAGCCCAGGACGGCGGCGGGCAGTGACGGGAAGGCGCCGAGCGCGACCAGGGCGGCGGCGCACAGCAGCGCGCCCGCCTGGACGGCCGGTCCGGCCCGCACCGCTCCCCGGGCCCGGAGCCGGTGCAGCGCCGGCGCGCAGGCGCCCTGCACCAGGGTCCAGACCAGGAAGGGGACCAGCGCCTGGGCGGGCGACCAGCCGTGCGCGGCCACCAGCGAGGGGACCGCGGCGCCGTAGCCGAACTGGAGCCCGCCGACCGCCGCCGCGGCGGTCAGCGCGCGGAGCAGGATCGAGCGGCGGGACCGGCCGGTGAGCGCGCGGGCCGAGGGGCCCACCGCGTAGCTCCTGCCGCGCCAGTCGCGCACCTCTTCGGGGAGGGGATCGGCGGGGGAGGGGGTGGAGGGGGACGGATCGGGGAGCGGACGGCGGCTGCGCATGACGGCACCTCCTTGTATGCAGTATGCAAAGACCACGTCGATCTGGAAAGGGGTGACCGGGGACACATTTCTGCCCGAAGGGCTATTGCATACTGCATACAGTATGGCGTAACACTGGAGGGGACCGAGAACCACGCACGTGAGGAGGCCCGGTGGATCTGTACGAGTACGAGGCCAAACAGCTCTTCGGGGAGTACGGCGTCCCCCTCGTCGAGGGCGAGATCGCGGACACCCCCGAACAGGCCCGGCTGGCGGCCGGACGGATCGGCCACCGGGTGGTGGTCAAGGCGCAGGTCAAGACCGGTGGTCGCGGCAAGGCCGGCGGCGTCAAGGTCGCCGAGGGCCCCGAGGACGCCCGGGCCAGGGCCGAGCAGATCCTCGGGATGGACATCAAGGGCCACACCGTCCGCCGCGTCCTCATCGAGGAGGCCTCCGACATCGCGGAGGAGTACTACTTTTCCTTCCTGCTGGACCGCGCGAACCGCACCTTCCTCTCGATCTGCTCGGCCGAGGGCGGCATGGACATCGAGGAGGTCGCCCGGACCCGGCCCGAGGCGGTCGTGCGCACCCCGGTCGGCCCCGGGGGCGTGGACCACGGGGCGGCCCTCGCGATCTGCCGCGCGGCCGGACTGCCCGAGGAGGTGCGCGACTGCGCGGCCCAGGTGGTCACCCGGCTCTGGCAGGTCGCCGTCGGGGAGGACGCCACCCTCGTCGAGGTCAACCCCCTGGTCCGCACGGCCGACGGGCGGATCATCGCCCTGGACGGCAAGGTCACCCTGGACGGCAACGCCGCCTTCCGCCACCCCGAACGGACCCCGTTCACCGACGGCGCCGACACCGACGAGCGCGAGCGCATGGCCAGGGCCAAGGGCCTGAACTACGTCAGGCTCGACGGCGAGGTCGGCGTCATCGGCAACGGCGCGGGCCTGGTCATGTCCACCCTGGACGTGGTCGCCCACGCGGGCGGGGCGCACGGCGGGGTGCGGCCGGCCAACTTCCTGGACATCGGCGGCGGGGCATCGGCCGAGGTCATGGCCGACGGCCTGGAGATCATCCTGGGCGACCCCTCGGTCAGGAGCGTTCTGGTCAACGTCTTCGGCGGCATCACCGCCTGCGACGCGGTGGCCAACGGCATCGTCCGGGCCCTGGACATGCTGGAGGGCCGCAGCGGTGACGAGGGCTTCGACCAGCTCGGCAAGCCGCTGGTCGTGCGCCTGGACGGCAACAACGCCGAACTGGGCCGCGAGATCCTCACCAGACGCGCCCACCCGGCCGTGCAGCAGGCGGACACCATGGACGGCGCCGCCGCCCGGGCCGCCGAGCTCGCGGCCGCCAACTGACAGCGGCCGCACACCCCCGACGGGAGCGACGAACACACATGGCCATCTTCGTGAACAGCGACAGCAGAGTCCTGGTGCAGGGCATGACGGGCTCTGAGGGCACCAAGCACACCCGGCGCATGCTCGCCTCGGGCACCACCATCGTGGGCGGGGTCAACCCCCGCAAGGCCGGCCAGAAGGTCGACTTCGACGGCACCGAGGTGCCCGTCTTCGGGTCGGTGGCCGAGGGCATGGCCGCCACCGGCGCCGACGTCACCGTCATCTTCGTGCCGCCCAAGTTCTCGCGTGAGGCGGTCTTCGAGGCCATCGACGCCGGGATCGGGCTGGCCGTGGTCATCACCGAGGGCATCCCGGTGCACGACACGGCCGCGTTCTGGGCCCACGCCCAGGCCAAGGGCAACAAGACCCGCATCATCGGCCCCAACTGCCCCGGGCTGATCACGCCGGGCCAGTCCAACGCGGGCATCATTCCGGCCGACATCACCAAGCCGGGCCGGATCGGGCTGGTGTCCAAGTCCGGGACGCTGACGTACCAGATGATGTACGAGCTGCGTGACATCGGTTTCTCCTCGGCGGTGGGCATCGGCGGGGACCCGATCATCGGGACCACGCACATCGACGCGCTGGCGGCGTTCGAGGCCGACGCGGACACCGACGTGATCGTGATGATCGGTGAGATCGGCGGGGACGCCGAGGAGCGTGCGGCGGAGTTCATCCGCGACAACGTGACCAAGCCCGTGGTGGGTTACGTGGCGGGCTTCACCGCTCCCGAGGGCAAGACGATGGGCCACGCGGGCGCGATCGTCTCGGGTTCCTCGGGCACGGCCGCTGCGAAGAAGGAAGCGCTGGAGGCCGTCGGCGTCAAGGTCGGCACCACCCCCAGCGAAGCGGCCCGGATGGTGCGCGCCGTCCTGGCCGGGGCTCCCCTCGGAGAGGAGGCGGGCGCCCTCTCCGAGGCGGCGCCCACGGTGCGATGACGGCGACGCTCAAGCCCGGCACCGACTGGGCGACCCTGTACACCCGCTGCCGCGAGGAGGCCCCGGAGGCCTTCGGCCCCGACCGGACGCACAACCACTGGGGCGGCCGGTGGCGCGCCGACGGCGAGCCCCGGACCGCGTACTCGCCCGTGGACGGCTCGGAGATCGCGGGCCCGCCCATGCTCGACGGGGCCACCGCGGCCCGCGCGGTCGCCGGGGCGGCCGAGGACCACCGCCGCTGGAGCGCGCTGCCCCTGGCCGAGCGCCGGGAGCGGGTGCGCGCCGCGGTCCGCTCCTGGGAGCGGCACCGCGACACCCTCGCCCTGGCCCTGGTCTGGGAGATCGGCAAGCCCTGGCGGCTGGCCCGCCAGGACGTGGACCGGGCGATCTCGGGGGTCGAGTGGTACCTGGACGGCGTCGAACCGATGCTGGAGGGCCGCCTGCCCCTGGACGGCCCGATCAGCAACATCGCGAGCTGGAACTACCCGATGAGCGTGCTGGCGCACGCGATGTGCGTCCAGGCGCTGGCGGGCAACGGCGTGATCGCCAAGACCCCCACCGACGGCGGACTGGTATGCCTGACCCTGGCCGTGGCCCTGGCGGTCCGCGAGGGCCTGCCGTTCACGCTGGTCAGCGGAGGCGGTAGCGACCTCTCCCCGGCGCTGGTGCGCGGGCCGGAGATCGGCTGCGTGTCCTTCGTGGGCGGCCGGGACACCGGCGGCCGGGTGGCGGCCGACCTCGCCGACCTGGGGCGGCCGCACGTCCTGGAGCAGGAGGGGCTCAACTGCTGGGGCGTGTGGGAGTTCGGGGACTGGGAGACCCTCTCCGGGCAGATCCGCAAAACCTTCGACTACGCCAAGCAGCGCTGCACCGCCTACCCCCGGTTCGTCGTGCAGCGCTCCCGCTTCGACGCCTTCCTCGACGCCTACCTCACGGCGGTCCGGTCCGTGCGCTTCGGCCACCCCCTGGCCGTGGAGTCGGCCGACGAAGACCCGCCCGAGCTGGACTTCGGACCGGTGATCAACGCGGCCAAGGCCAAGGAGCTGACCGACCGGGTGGCCGAGGCCGTCGCGGGCGGGGCCGTGCCGCTGTACCGGGGCGGGCTGGAGGACGCCCTCCTGCTGCCGGGGCAGAACACCGACGCCTACGTGGCCCCCGTGGCCCTCCTGGAGCCGCCGCGCTCCTCGCCGCTCTTCCACGCCGAGCCCTTCGGCCCGGTCGACTCGATCGTGCTGGTGGACACCGAGGCCGAGCTGCTGGCCGCCATGAATGCCAGCAACGGCGCCCTGGTCGCCACGGTCTCGTGCGACGACACCGACACGGCCGCGCGCCTGGCCGCCGGGGTGCGGGCCTTCAAGGTCGGCGTCAACCGGCCGCGCTCGCGCGGGGACCGCGAGGAGCTGTTCGGCGGCTGGGGCGACTCCTGGCGGGGCGCCTTCGTCGGCGGCGAGCTGCTGGTCCACGCGGTCACGAGGGGACCGGCGGCCGAGCGCCTGCCCGGCAACTTCCCGCACTACACCCTGCGCCCCGAGGGACGCGTCTAGGCAGCGCCTCCGGGAGCGTCCGGAACCGGGCGCCCCGGAGGCGACACCGAGAAGCGGCCCTTCGGGAGACCGGGAGGGCCTTCGGGAAAGCCTGGACGGGTCCTCCCCCGGGAGGACCGGATGTCGGGAGCGGTCGGTGCAGGGGGCTGGAGCGCACCGGCCGCTCCCGCGTCTACCGACCCGGACCGCGGACGCCTCCCGTGGCCGCCGAAGGCGCGGCGTGCGCCTTCTTCAGGAGGATCCGGTGCCGTCCGGCGTAGACGTTCATGGAGGTTCCCCGGAGGAAGCCGACCAGGGTGATGCCCGCCTCCGCGGCGAGGTCGACGGCCAGGGAGGAGGGCGCGGAGACGGCGGCCATCATCGGGATGCCGGCCATCCATGCCTTCTGGACCAGCTCGAAGGAGGCCCGCCCCGAGACCATCAGCACCGTCTCGCGCAGCGGGAGCCGGTCCGAGCGCAGCGCCCAGCCGACCAGCTTGTCCACCGCGTTGTGGCGGCCCACGTCCTCGCGCAGGGCCAGCAGCTCGCCGTCGGCGGTGAACAGGCCGGCGGCGTGCAGGGCGCCGGTACGCTCGAACACCCGCTGGGCCTCGCGCAGCCGGTCGGGCAGCGAGGTCAGGGTCTCGACCCCGACGCGCAGCCCGTCCGCCTCCACCTGCCATACGGCCTGGGTGCGCACGGCGTCCAGGCTCGCCTTGCCGCACAGGCCGCATGAGGAGGAGGTGTAGAAGTTGCGCTCCAGGGAGGTGTCGGGGCGGGGGACGCCCGGGGCCAGGGACACGTCGAGCACGTTGTAGGTGTTCGAACCGTCCTCGGTTGCCCCGGCGCAGTAGCGGATGGCGGTGACCTCCTCGCCCCGGGAGACCACGCCCTCGCTCACCAGGAACCCCGCGGCCAGGTCGAAGTCGTTGCCGGGGGTGCGCATGGTGACGCTCAGCGGGTCCCCGTCCAGCCTGATCTCCAGGGGCTCCTCGACGACCAGCGTGTCCACGCGCTCGGTCGCGGACCCGTCCCTGATCCGGAGCACCTTCTCCCGGGCCGTGACCCGTCCCATCCGTTCCACCGCCTTCTGGTGTACCTCTGTCCCGGTTCTATCTGATTTCGCCCGGTTTCTCATCCCCTGAGGTGGGCCCGCCCCCGAGCGGGCCCGCGGGGGTCAGCCGCCGCCGCGCCGCTGCACGTGCTGGAAGCCGAACCGGCCCTTGATGCACAGGTTCCCGTGGGTCACCGGGTTGTCGTGCGGCGAGGTGACCTTGACGATCTCGTTCTCCTGCACGTGCAGCGTAACGTTGCAGCCCACCCCGCAGTAGGTGCACACCGTGGTGGTCTCGGTCTGCGCCTCCTCGTCCCAGGTACCCGCCTCGCGCATGTCGAACTCGGTGCGGAAGGACAGGGCGCCGGTGGGGCACACCTCGATGCAGTTCCCGCAGTACACGCAGGCCGAGTCGGGCAGCGTGACGTCGTGCTCGGTGGAGATCCGGGCGTCGAAGCCGCGCCCGGCCACCCCGATGGCGAAGGTGTTCTGCCACTGGTCGCCGCAGGCGTCCACGCACTTGTAGCACATGATGCACTTGGAGTAGTCGCGCACGTACAGGTCGTTGTCCACCTTGGCGGGCTGCTCGACCGTCTCCGCGACCGCTCCGTCGCCCGGCTCGTGGTCGCCCGCGTGGCGGGCGTCGCGCACGCCCAGCGCCGCGGCCTCGGCGCGCGGGCCGAACCGCTCGGGCTCGGCCTCGTAGCGCTCCATCCACCCGGCCGCCTTGGGCGTGGTGGACAGGTCCACGGAGGAGCCGAGCAGTTCCAGGACCATCTTGCGGCTGTGCCGCACCCGCTCGGAGTCCGTGGCCACGCTCATGCCGGGCTCCAGCTTGCGCGAGCAGGCGGGGGCGAGCGTGCGCGCGCCCTCCACCTCCACCACGCACACCCGGCAGGCGTTGCGGGGGGTGAGGGTGTCGCCGTAGCACAGGGTGGGGATCTCGGTCCCCTCCCCGGCGCAGGCCTCCAGGATGGTGGTGCCCTCGGGAACGCGCACGGTGCGCCCGTCGATGGTCGCGTCGATCAGCCGCTTGGGCGGGGCCAGGAGTACGGGGACGGTCATCGGGCCTCCTCGGTAGCCGCCCGGGTGCCCGGGCCGGTGCTCTGGTGGGTGTCGTCGGTCGCGTCGAACAGGCCGAGCCGGTCGATCGCCGACTCCACCGCGTTCCACGCGGTCTGCCCCAGACCGCAGATCGAGGCGTCGCGCATCGCCAGGCCGACCTCGCGCAGCAGGGGCACCTCGGCGGCGGCGTCGCCCCCGGACCTGATCCGCAGCAGCGACTCCTCCTGGCGCACGGTGCCCACCCGGCAGGGCACGCACTGGCCGCACGACTCGTCGCGGAAGAAGGCCGCCACCCGGACCAGCGTCGCGACCAGGTCGGCGGTGTCGTCCAGGACCAGCACCACCCCCGAGCCCAGGGACGTGCCCGCCGCGCGGGCCCCCTCGAAGGTGAGCGGGATGTCCAGCTCGTCCCCGCGCACGAAGGTCCCGGCCGCGCCGCCGAGCAGGACCGCCTGGATGGTGCGCCCCTCGGGCATCCCCCCGGCCGCCTCGATCAGGTCGCGCAGGGTGGCGCCGAAGGGCAGCTCGTACAGCCCCGGACGGCGCACGCCGCCCGACAGGCAGAACAGCTTGGGGCCGGTGGACTGGCCGGTGCCCACGGCCGCGTAGGCCGGGCCGCCCATCAGCAGGACGGGCAGCACGTTGACCAGCGTCTCGACGTTGTTCACGGCGGTGGGCTTGCCGAACAGCCCCTTCTCCACGGGGAAGGGCGGCTTGCTGCGCGGCTCGCCGCGCTGCCCCTCGATGGAGCCGAAGATCGCGGTCTCCTCGCCGCAGATGTAGGCGCCCGCGCCGCGCCGGATCTCGATGTCGAAGGCGAAGCCCGACCCCAGGACGTCCGGGCCGAGCAGGCCCCGCCCGCGGGCCAGGGCGACGGCGTTCTCCAGGTGGCGCAGCGCCCGGGGGTACTCGCCCCGGATGTAGAGGTAGCCGGTCCGCGCGCCCACGGCGTACCCCGCGATGGTCATCGCCTCGACGACGGAGAACGGGTCGCCCTCCATCAGGACCCGGTCCTTGAAGGTGCCGGGCTCGCTCTCGTCGGCGTTGCACACCAGGTAGTGCGGGCCGTCCGGCTGCTGGGCGGTGGCCTGCCACTTGCGTCCGGTCGGGAAGGCGGCCCCGCCCCGGCCGACGAGGCCGGAGTCGGAGACCTCCCGGATGACACCGGCGGGACCCAGGCGCAGCGCCTGGCGCAGCGCGGCGTACCCGCCCGCGGCGCGGTAGTCGTCCAGGCTCAGGGGGTCGACGGTGCCGATCCGGCGCAGCAGCACGTGGTCGGGCGAGCCCGCGTCGGGCACGGCCGCGGCGGGGTCGGGTTCGGGCGCGGTCCCGGGCAGCGGGTCCGCGCCGAAGGTGGTCGAGGGCCGGTGGCCGTCGGCCTCCGGCGCCCCGGTCCCGGGCAGGGCCCCGGCGGCCATCGCGTCCAGCGCCTCGGGTGTGGCGGGAGCGGCGACGGCGTACCGGGCGGGGGCGCCCGCCTCCAGGGCCAGGGCGGCGGGCGCGCGCTCGCACATGCCCAGGCACGGGCTCTCGTGCCAGGCCGCCTCCCCGTCGTGGCCGCCGGGCGGGCCGAGGCGTTCGGTCAGCCGGGCGCGCAGCCCGTCCGATCCGGCCGCCGCGCAGGCGATGTCGGTGCACAGGTGCACGACCCGGCGGGGCCTGCGGTGCAGGGCGAACATCGCGTAGAAGGAGGCGACGGCGTAGGCCTCCGCCGGGGGGACGGTCAGCCTGCGGCAGATGTGGTCGAGGGCGGGGCGGCTGATCCAGCCCACGCGGTCGTTCACCGCGTGCAGGGCCGGGAGGAGAAGGTCGCGCCGGTCGCGGGCGGAGTGGCCGCCCCGCGCGTAGCGCAGGTCGGCGTCCTGGCGGGCGCCGCCGTCCCAGCCGGACTCGGGCGGCCCGAGCACGCTCTCGACGGCCTCGCGTTCGGCGGTGGTGGGCGTCTCGTCCAGGAATCGCAGGTCCACGCCGTGGTCACCTCATATCGAATGTAATCCAGATCACAGGATTCTGTATACAGAGAACAGTATGATGGCGGTGTTCGGGTTGACAACCCCTGTAAGCGGTAAGATCGCGTAAGGATGCGCCCGAGTGTTCGGACCGCGATCGCAGGGCGCTGACCTGGCATGACGGGTCGTGCCGCCGCCGCAGGGGGCTGGGGCGACGGCACGGCCCTCCCCTTCTCCCTCAGCTCGCTGCGGCGGCCTGGCGGGCGGATCGCTCCACCCGTTCGATCCGCACCGCGGCGGCCTTGTACTCCGCGGTCCCCGCGATGGGGTCCGTGGCGTCGATGGTCAGCAGCTGGGTGTCCACCTGGTCGGGGAAGTGGAAGGTCATGAACACCAGGCCGGGCCGCATGGCCTCGGTGACCGAGACCGGGACCAGCACCGAGCCCCGCCGGGAGGTCACCCGGACCGTCTCCCCGTCGCCGACGCCGAGCTTGGCCGCGTCCTCGGGGGACAGGTCCAGCAGCTCGCCCCGGCGCAGCGGCGAGGAGAACCCGCTGGTCTGCACCCCGGTGTTGTAGTCGTCCAGCCGTCGGCCGGTGGTCAGCCGGAAGGGGAAGTCCTCGTCCAGCAGGTCCACCGGCGGCGAGTGGCCCACGATCCCGAAGGGCGCGGGTTCGCCGCGCTCGGCCGGGTCCTCCGACCACAGCCGCGCGTGCAGGTAGCTCGGCTCCACGGCGTCCTCGGAGTAGCACGGCCACTGGATGCCGTGCAGCTCGGCCAGGCGCGCGTAGCTCATGCCCCGGTGCATGGGGGAGAGCGAGCGGACCTCGTCCCAGATCTCCTCGGCCGAGGGCCGCGCCCAGTCGTGGCCCAGCCGGGTGGCCAGGTCGCACATGATCTCGATGTCGTCGCGGGCGCCCTCCGGCGGGTCCAGCGCCCTGCGCACCAGCTGCACGCGGCGCTCGCTGTTGGTGAAGGTGCCGTCGGACTCGCACCAGGACGCGCTGGCCGGGAGCACCACGTCGGCCAGTTCGGCGGTGCGGGTCAGGAAGATGTCCTGCACGACCAGGTGGTCCAGGCCGCGCAGGCGGCGGGTGGTCTTGTGCGTCTCGGGCTCGGACTGGACGGGGTTCTCCCCGATCACGTAGAGCGTCCTGAGCTCGCGCTCGTCCATCGCCTCGAACATCTGGGTCAGGTTCAGGCCCTTGGCGGGCTGGATCTCGCGTCCCCAGGCGGCCTCGAAGGGCGCGCGCACCCGGGCGTCCAGGATGTCCTGGAACCCGACCAGCCGGTCGGGGATGGCGCCCATGTCGCCGCCGCCCTGCACGTTGTTCTGGCCGCGCAGCGGGTTGAGCCCGGACCCGTACCGTCCCACGTGCCCGGTGAGCAGGGACAGGTTGATCAGCGAACGGACGTTGTCGGTGGCGTTGTGGTGCTCGGTGATGCCCAGCGTCCAGCACATCTGGGCGCGCTCGGCGCGGGCGTAGGCGTGCGCCAGCTCGCGGATGGCCTCGGCGGGCACGCCGGTCTCGGCCTCGGCGGCGGCCAGCGTCCACGGCTCGACCAGCGCCCGGTACTCCTCCAGGCCGGTGGTGGCGCGCTGGACGAAGGTGTCGTTGGCCAGCCCCGCGTGCAGGATCTCGCGGCCGATGGCGTGAGCCAGCGGGATGTCGGTGCCCACGTTCAGGCCCAGCCAGCGGTCGGCCCACTCCGCGGTCGGGGTGCGCCGGGGGTCCACGACGAACAGGCGCGCCCCGCGCCGCACGGCCTTGAGCACGTGCTGGAAGAAGATCGGGTGGGCGAAGCGCGGGTTGCCGCCCCAGATCACGATGAGGTCGGTGTCCTCGATCTCGGTGTAGGAGGAGGTGCCCCCGCCCGAGCCGAAGGCCGCGGCCAGTCCCGCGACGCTGGGCGCGTGGCAGGTGCGGTTGCACGAGTCGACGTTGTTGGTGCCGACGACGACGCGGGTGAACTTCTGCGCCATGAAGTTCATCTCGTTGGTGGCGCGGGCGCAGGAGAGCATGCCGAAGGAGTTGGGTCCGTGCTCGGCCACCCCGCGCCGGAACCCGGCGGCCGCGCGGTCCAGGGCCTCCTCCCAGGAGGCCGGGCGCAGCTCGCCGCCGTCGCGGACGAGGGGTTGGGTGAGTCGGGTGAGGGGTGCTGAGGGTGCGTCGGATCGCATGTGGCCTCGCTTGGTGTTCGTGGCCGGATTCGTCCGGGCCGCCGGGCGGCGACATTGTGCGGATACTGCATACAGTATTGAGACGGTGCGGACAAGGGTCAAGGGTGCCGTTCGGGCGCCCGCGGGGTTCTGTGTGTGGCGGCTGTCTAGGCGGCGACGGAGGGGGTCACGGGCGCGGGGGCGGGCGCGTCGAGCATCCGCGCGTTGAGGAGTCCCGCGACGGCGTCCACCGCCCGGAGAGCGGGGGCGGGGGCGCCGGTCAGGTCGGCCAGCTCCACCACGGCGGACAGGATGACGTCCAGTTCCATGGGGCGGCCGCGCTCCAGGTCGTGCAGGGTCGAGGTGCGGTGGTCGCCGGTGCGCTCGGCCCCGGCCATGCGCCGGTCGATGGAGACGGCGGGGCGCACGCCCAGCCGCGCGGCCACGTCCAGGGTCTCGGCCATCATGGTCCGGGCCAGGTCCCTGGTCGGGCGGTTGCGGCAGATCTGCGCCATGGTGGAGCGGCTCAGCGCACTCAGCGGGTTGAAGACGATGTTGCCCATCAGCTTCACCCAGATGTCCTCGCGCAGGTCGCGCTCGATCGGGCACTTGAGTCCGCCCGCCTCCATCGCGGCCTGGAGGTCGCGGCAGCGCCGGGAGGAGGAGCGGTCCGGCTCGCCGATGGAGAACCGGGTCCCCTCGATGTGCCGGATCACGCCGGGCCCGGCGATCTCGGTGGCCGCGTAGACCACGCAGCCCACGGCGCGCTCGACCGGGATCGTCCGGCTGACCGCGCCGCCGGGGTCCACGCTCTCGATCCGGTGCCCGGCCAGGGGTCCCTCGATCCCGTGGAAGTACCACCAGGGGATGCCGTTCTGGGCGGCGACGACCATGGTGGAGGGGCCCATCAGGGGGCGCAGCAGCGGGCCGCAGGCCGCGTAGTGCTGGGCCTTCAGGCCGAGGAAGACGGCGTCCACGGGCCCGACCTCGGTGGGGTCGTCGGTGGCGTGGGGGTGCGCGTCGAAGTCCCCGCGCGGGCTGAGGACCCGGACTCCCCGCTCGCGCAGGGCCCGCAGGTGCTCGCCGCGCGCGATGAGGTGCACGTCGGCCCCGCCCCTGTGCAGCGCGGCTCCCGCGTAGGCGCCGATCGCTCCGGCGCCGAGTACGGCGATTCGCATGAGGACTCCTTTCCATAAAATACTGTATACAGTATGCTTCAGGGCAGCGTTCTTCACCCGACGACAGGGAGAGAAGGAATGCCCGACCCGGTTGCCCCGGAAACTTCTCCGCTTCTTCACGGAAAAAGCCGCCCGCGCGCACCGCTGCCCTGGACCAAGGCGCGGGAGCTGGCGCGGGTGACCGGCGCCGAGGGTGGACAGCCCATGGCCGAGGAGCCGCTCGACGGCGCCCTCGGTGCCACCCTCGGCGCCGACCTCGTCTCGGCGGTCGACGTCCCGGTGCTGGACAGTGCTGCCATGGACGGGTACGCGGTGGCCGGTGAGGGCCCCTGGGCCGTCCTCGGCCGCTCGCTCGCCGGGCGGCGGAGCCCCGTCGTCCGCCTGGACCCGGGGGAGGCGGTGGAGGTCGCCACGGGCGCCGTCGTGCCGGAGGGCACCACCGCCGTCCTCCCCTGGGAGCGGGCGACGGCGTCCTCCGGGCGCGTGCGCGGCGCGGCCGAGACCGGAAGGCACATCCGCCGCAAGGGCGAGACCACCCCCGCCGGGGCGCTGGCCGCGCGCCGGGGCAGCCCCGTCACCCCCGCCCTCCTGGGCCTGGCCGCGAGCCTGGGCCTGGACACGCTGCCCGTGGTCCGCCCCTCGGTGCGCGTCCTGGTCACCGGGGACGAGGTCGTGCGCGAGGGGAGGCCGCGCCCGGGCACCGTGCGCGACGCGATCGGCCCGCTGCTCCCCGGCCTGGTCGCCTGGGCCGGAGGGCGCTGCCTGCCCGCGCTGGCGGTCGCCGACCGGGGCCGGGACACGGCACGTGCCCTGGAGGCGTCCGGACCCTCCGAGGTCGTCGCGGTCTGCGGCTCCTCCTCGGCCGGGCCCGCCGACCACCTGCGCCCGGTGCTCGCCGCGCTCGGCGCGCGGACGGTCGTCGACGGGGTGGCCTGCCGCCCGGGGCACCCGCAGGTGCTGGCCGTGCTGCCCTCGGGAACCGTGGTCGTAGGCCTGCCGGGCAACCCCGGCGCCGCGCTGGCCGCCGCGCTCACCCTGCTCGTCCCGGTGCTCGCCGGGCGCGCGGACCGGCGCGACCCCGCCCACCTGGGCCGACGGGTCCGGCTCATCGGACCGACACAGCCCCATCCGGCCGACACCCGCCTGGTGCCGGTGCGCGTCAGCCGCGACCTGGCGGTGGAACTGCCCGGCAGCGGCTCGGCCGACCTGCGCGCCGCCGCCGTCGCCGACGCCCTCGCGGTCGTGCCGCCCGGCCGCCGGACCGGGCGCGTCGAACTCGTGGAGCTGCCGTGAGGACGCACGCGGCCGCCGCCTTTTGTACACTGTCTACAAAGCCCACGCATCCGGATGGAGCCGCCCTATGTCCCCACAGGGGTTGAACGCCGTCGCGGGACGGGTCCAGCGCCCCGTGCCGCTGCGTGAAGCCGTGTACGAGGCCATCCTCGACCTGATCACCAACCGGTCGCTCTCACCCGGCCAGCACCTGGTGGAGACCGAGCTGGCCCAGACCCTCGGCGTCTCGCGTCAGCCGGTCCGCGAGGCCATGCAGCGGCTCAGCAACGAGGGGTGGGTGGACCTGCGGCCCGGGTACGGCGCGTTCGTGCACACGCCCACCGAGAGCGAGGCCGACCAGCTCCTGGCCGTGCGCGCCCTGCTGGAGACGGAGTCGGCCCGCCTGGCCGCGCAGAACGCCTCGGCCGAGCAGATCGGGACGCTGCGCGACCTGGTCGCTGCCGGGCGCGCGGCCACCGACCGCGCCGACACCGACGCGGTCGTCCAGGCCAACGCCGACTTCCACCGCACCGTCACCGAGGCCTCGGGCAACCGGGTGCTCGCCGAGCTGGCCGCGCAGGTGGACCGGCGGGTGCGCTGGTACTACGCCCCGGTCGCCCGCGTCCGCGGCGCCGCCTCCTGGGACGAGCACTCCGCCCTCGTCGACGTCATCGAGGGCCGGGACGCGGACGCGGCGCTGCGGCTGATGAGCGAGCACACCGAGCGCACCCGCCGCACCTACCACGAGCAGGTGGACGGCGTGGAGGCCTGAGCCGCCCCGCGCCCGTCCCGCCGCCCGCGACGGCTCAGGGGGTCGCGACCCGGTACGCGCGGCCGTCGTCGTCGCGGGTCAGGTAGCCCCCGTCCACGAGGTGGCGGCGCATGGCCGAGTGGTCGTCGCAGCAGGACCGCAGGGCGGCGTTCACCTGTTCTTCGGTGTAGGTCGCCCCGGGGGCGAAGAACCGTTCGGTGACGCGCGCGAACACCCGCACGCGCAGCTCGCGCCTGGCGGGCAGCGCGCTCAGCCGTCCCTCGTGGAACAGCGCGTCCACCGGGTCCCGGCGCACCGGCCGGTGCTCCTCCAGGGCGGCGGAGAACACCTCCGGCACGCACACCAGGCGGTCGCCGTCCTCGCGCACCAGCCCCGCGTCCACGAGCCGGGCCAGGTTCCGGCGCCCCCGCGACCCCCGCGCGCGGACCTCCCCGGCGGGCAGCCCGCCGGCTCCCGCGCCGACCACCCGGGCGTAGAGCTCCAGGCGGTCGGGGTCGGCCAGGGACGAGACGATCTGGGTGGGGTGCGGCAACGGCGGGCCCTCCTCCGGGTACGTGTGAGGCGACCCTAGGAGGCGGACCCGGCGGCGGTCCAGGCGTTTTTCAGCGCTCGGCCAGGAGCTGCTCGACCACCCGGCCCACACCGTCCTCGTTGGCGGGCGGGGCCGTCCGCAGCCCCAGAGCCGGGTCGAGCAGGTCCGGGTGCCCGCTGGCCATGGCGTAGCCCCCGCCCGCCCAGGACAGCGCGGCCAGGTCGTTGGGCATGTCGCCGAAGGCCACCACCTCCTCGGCGGCCACCCCCCACCGCTCGCAGACCATCGCGAGGGTGCTGCCCTTGTTCACGCCCGGCGCGCTCAGCTCCAGCAGGCTGTAGCTGCCCGAGTAGGTCACCTCCGCCAGCGACCCGACCGCCGCCGCGGCCGTCCGGTGCAGCTCCTCCACCGGGATGTCGCGGGCGCGCACGAGCAGCTTGGTGATCGGGGTGGCCCGCCTGAGCAGGGTCTCGGTGTCCTCCAGCACCTCGCGCACCCACTCGCCGGACAGCCACGGCTCCAGGTGGTAGTCGGCGTCGTGGAAGAAGTCGGTGCCGGTCTCGATGCCGTAGCCGATCCCGGGCAGCTCCGCGTTGATCTTCTCGACCACCGAACGCGCGGTCTCCGGGGAGATCGCGCGCACCAGCGGTTCGTCGCCCGGCACGTGGGCCAGCGAGCCGTTGCCGCAGAGCACGGCGGCGCAGGGGAGCTGCTCGGCGATGTGCTGCGTGGTCCGCGGCGGACGAGCCGTGGAGACCACCACCTTGACGCCCGCCTCCGCGGCGGCGGCCAGCGCCCGCCGGTTGCGTTCGGAGACCAGGCCTCCCGCGTCCAGGAGTGTGCCGTCGAGATCGGTCGCGATAACCCGGGGAAAGACCATGGTGGGCATTATGTCTGTTCCCGGTGACGTTGCGAAGCGGTTTTGACCCGTCTCACACGAGCGGGAGCGGGGAGCCGAAGGCCGCCGGGACACGTTCCACCACCCCGCCCCGGAACACGTCGTACAGGTCCAGGGACTCCAGGTGGACGTAGCCGATGTGGCAGTCGCAGCTGGTCAGCGGGCACGGGCGGGGGCCGAGCCCGGCCGCGAACGAGCCGTCGTAGAGGTTGCCCATCGGCGTGTCCACGAAGTGGCACCGGCGCACGTCGCCGTCGCCGTCCACGGACAGCACAGTGTCACCGGTACGGCAGGGCAGGCCCCGGCTGGGGTGGGGGCTGCGGCTGTAGTGGAAGTGGGGGTCCAGGGCCTGCCACTGCTCGGCCTCGGCGTCGGTGTAGACGCGCCCCTCGGCGGCGTTCACCCACAGGTACACCCGCTCGGGCAGCTCGGCGCGCATCCGCCGGGCCGCCGCCAGGTGCTCCGGCTGGCCGACCACGCCGACGCTGAACCGCACCCCCATCCCGTCCAGCTCGCGCGCCTTGGCCAGGAAGCGCTCATGGGTCACCTGGCCGGGGTGGTAGGTGGTCCACAGCGCGGCGGTGGCGGGGTCGCAGTCGGCCAGCCAGCCCAGGCGGCCGCTCAGGTTGGTCTGGATGGCCACCCGCTCCACGTGCGGCAGGTGGCTGAGCCGGGTGATCGCGGCCCGGTACCAGGACCGCACCAGCCCTTCGCCCCACGGGGTGAACAGCACCGAGACCCGGGTGTCGGGGTGCTCCGACTCCAGCGCGGCCACCCAGCCGGTGAAGCGCTCCAGCGCGGCGCGGTCGGCGCGCAGCGTCTCGCGGTTGTCGCGCCGCTTGGCGAAGGGGCAGTACGGGCAGTCGTAGTCGCAGCTGGCCAGCGGTCCGCGGTAGAGCAGGGTCAGGTGCGGCGGGAGCGCGCGGGCCCGGACCGGGGAGGAGGGGGTCACCGCGCTCACCGGGCCTCGTAGTCGGCCATCAGGGCCGCGACCCCGGCGGAGAAGAACATCGGCCCCACCGCGTCGGAGTGCGCGAGCCCCTCGGGGGTCAGCCGCAGCAGGTCCGGCGCGCCGTCCCGCTCCAGCCAGCCGCGTCCGTCGAGCACCGCCAGGGTCGCGGCGAAGTCCTCCTCGGGGCGGGAGCCGAACCGGTCGGTGTAGGCGGCCGTGTCCATCCCCTCCGCGAGCAGCAGCGACTGGAGCAGGTGGCGGCGCCGCCGCTCGCCTTCGTCCATGTGGAACCCCACCTCGGCCCGTCCGAAGTCCGCTCGATCGCGGCCCGTGTAGTCGGCGATGATCGACCGCACCTGCCCCACGCCCACCGCGTAGTCGAAGGAGTAGTGCGCGGCGGAGGTGTAGGACCGTGCCCCGCAGCCCAGCCCCACCATGCCGTCGGTCTGGCAGGAGTGGTCCGGCGCCTGCGTCCTCGGGGCGTCCGCCCGCCGGAACATGCGCATGGACACCTGCTCGTAGCCGCGTTCGCGCAGGTGGTCGCGGCCCTGCCGGTACAGGCCCAGCCGGTGGTCGTCCCACGCGCGGGCGCGGCGGCCCAGCCCGGTGAGCGGGCGCACGTACAGCGGGTACAGGTAGACCTCCTCGGGCTCCCACTCCAGCGCCGTGTCCAGGGAGTAGGCCCAGGTGCGGGCGTCCTGGCGGTCGATGCCGTAGATGAGGTCGAGGTTGAGGTCGGCCGAGGCGTGCTCGCGGATCGCGGCCAGCGCACGGTCCACCTCGGCGCGCTTCTGCGGACGCCCGGCCGCGTGCGCCTCGGAGTCCAGGAAGCTCTGCACGCCCATGCTGATCCGGGTGGCGCCGCGCGCGTCGAGCACCGCCAGCCGGTCGGGCGTGGCCGTGGCCGGGGAGGTCTCCACCGACACCGGGATCGCGGACAGGTCCACCCCGAACGCGCGCTCGGTGAGGTCGTAGACCCGGGTGAGCTCCTCGGCGGTCAGGTAGGTGGGGGTGCCGCCGCCCAGGGCCGCCCGGGCGAAGGCGGCGCCCTCCGGCAGCGCGCCGGCCACCGCGTCCGCCTGCCGCTCCAGCGCGTCCAGGTAGGCGGTGACCTGCTCGGCCGGGGGAGTGGAGCGGGTGAACAGGTTGCAGAACCCGCAGCGCATCTCGCAGAACGGGATGTGCGCGTACAGCGACAGCGCGCCGACGTCCTCGCCGCGCCACAGGTCGGCGAGGGCCGGGCGCTCGCTGAAGGGCCGGTAGGCGCTCTTGTGCGGGTAGGCGTACACGTAGGACTGGTAGGGGGAGTCGGCGCGCACCGGTTCGGGGCGCGGGGTCAGGGCGGTGGTCACGCGGTCGCCTCCTGTGCGTCGGCGGGGGTGGTGCGTCCCTGCGGCAGGAACGCGTGGGCGTAGGGGACCGTCCACACGGTCTCGTGGCCGATCCGGTGGCCGGTGTAGCCGTCCTCCCCGTAGGCGGTGCCGTGGTCGGAGCACACGATCGCGAAGCAGGGGCGGCGGGCCGACATCGCGGCCAGCAGAGGCGGCAGGTGCCGGTCCACGTACTCCAGGGCCGCGGCGTGGCTCTCCCGGGTGTCGCCGTCCTCCCGGACGGCCCCGGGCAGGTGGAACCAGTTGGGCTGGTGCAGCGCCGACACGTTGAGCAGCAGGAACAGCGGCTGGTCCGCGGGGCGCTCCCCGGCGATCCGGGCCGCGCACGCCACCTGGTTCTCGAAGGAACGGGGGTCGGTCACGCCGAAGGACTCCTCCCAGTGGCTCTCGGCGAACATGTCCGGGATGACCGAGCCCACCGCCGACCGCCGGTTGAAGAAGCCCGTGCCCCCCACGCAGGCCGTGTGGTACCCGGCCCGGGCCAGCCCCGAGGCCAGGTCGGGCGCCTCGAAGGTCCAGGTGCCGGGCGCGGTGGACACGCTGCCGGGGAACGCGGCGGCGAACAGGCGCGGGTGCGGCCCGGGGGAGGCGGGGGTGGGCAGGAACCCGGCGAGCATCGCCAGGTGGGAGGCGTAGGTGAAGCTCGCGGGCGCGTGCCTGCGCTCCCACCGCCCGCCCGGCAGCAGCCGGGCCAGGTTCGGGGTGCGGCCCGCCTCGGCCAGCTCGTCGGCCACGTCGTGGCGCAGGGTGTCCAGGGTGAGCAGCAGAATGTCGTGCGTGCCCACCACGGCGTTCATGTCGGGTGCGGTGCTGTTCATCTGTTTGTTGGGCGTGGATACCCCGTCCTTCAGGGCGGGGAGGAAACGCCCTCTCCCTTCTCGTGACTTTCTGTTGGATTCGGCTCACGCGATCGCAGGGCGGTCGCTACGGTGTGTGCCATGATCAGGAAGAGTGTGAAGCGGGCGTTTCGGTACCGCTTCTACCCGAGTGATGTGCAGGCGGCTGAGCTGTCGCGCACGTTCGGGTGCGTGCGCCTGGTCTACAACCGCGCTCTGGCCGAACGCAGCGCCGCCTGGCAGCAGCGCCGGGAGCGGGTGGGCTACTCCCAGACCTCGGCGCTGCTGACCGCCTGGAAGAAGACGCAGGAGCTGTCCTTTCTCACCGAGGTCTCTTCCGTTCCGCTCCAGCAGACGCTGCGCCACCTGCACACCGCGTTCGGCAACTTCTTCGACCGGCGTGCGCGGTACCCGCGATTCAAGTCCAAGAAGACCTCCCGGGCCTCGGCGGAGTACACCGCAAGCGCGTTCCGCTACCGCGACGGCCACCTGACCCTGGCCAAAATGAGCGAACCCCTGGACATCGTGTGGTCGCGCCCCCTGCCCGAAGGAGCACGCCCCTCCACAGTCACGGTCTCGCGCGACGCGGCCGGGCGCTGGTTCGTCTCGCTCCTGTGCGAGGACACCATCGAGTCGGTCCCGGCCACTCGCGACGCGGTCGGTGTCGATGTCGGAATCACCTCCGTGGTGACCTTGTCGACCGGGGAGAAGGTGGCCAACCCCCGCCACGAGCAACGCGACCGGGCCAGGCTGGCCAAGGCTCAGCGGGCGCTGGCCCGCAAGGCCCAGGGCAGCGCCGACCGGGACAAGGCGCGGCGCAGGGTGGCGCGGGCGTGCGCCCGTATCACCGACCGCAGGCGCGACTTCCTGCACAAGCTCTCCACTCGACTCGTCCGCGAGAACCAAGTGGTCGTGATCGAGGACCTCACGGTGCGCAACCTGGTCAAGAACCGCAGACTCGCCCGGGCGATCTCCGATGCGGCCTGGCGTGAGCTGCGCACCATGCTGGAGTACAAGTGCGCCTGGTACGGACGCGATCTGGTCGTGGTGGACCGGTTCTTCCCCTCCTCTAAGTTGTGCTCGACCGCCGGGTGCGGGCACATCCAGGCGTCGTTGCCGTTGCACGTCCGGACGTGGACGTGCCCTCGGTGCGGAGCGACCCATGACCGGGATGTGAACGCGGCGAACAATCTCAGGGCCGCCGGGCTGGCGGCATCTGCCTGCGGAGCTGGTGTGAGACCTCAACGGGAGTCCTCCCGGACGGGGCGACCGGCGACGAAACAGGAAGGCCACGGGGCGACCCGTGACGAGGCTTTGGCCTCGAACCACCGGTAGGTGGTTCCGGATTCTCCTGCCTTCAGGCAGGAGAGGAAGTCAAGCGCTCTCGGGTTCGGGGACGGGGAAACGGCCGGTGGTCAGGGCGTGCAGCTGCTCGGCGTAGGTGTCGCGGCCCTCGTGCAGGACGCCTGGGAGCAGGTCGCCGAAGGCGTTGACCTCGCACACGGCGAACTCCCGCCACCCCGGGGAGGCCAGCAGGTCCACCCCGGCGTACAGGGTGCGCGGGAAGCACGCGGCGGCGGCCTCGGCCGTGGCCATCGCCTGCTCCCAGGAGTGGGGGCTCACCGACTCCCGCAGGGCCGCCAGGTCGCCCCGGGCGTTGCCCAGGTGCAGGTTGGTCATGGGCGAGGACGAGGAGCGCACCACGACGTGGGCGGCCCGGCCCGCGACCACCACCACGCGCAGGTCCACGGCCTTGCCCGCGAATCCCGCCTTGGGCACCCACCGCTCCACATGCAGGTGGTCGGGGGCCAGGGCGTCCACCACCGCCGCGACGTCCTCCTCGCGGGTGTAGGTGCGCAGCCGCAGGCTGTTGTACAGCTCCACGGAGCCGTCGGCGCCCCGGACCAGGTCGGCCGAGGTGACCGCGCGGACCCGTCCGCCCGAGGCGGTGGCCAGCGCCACCACGCCGGAGGCCGAGGAGCCGTGCGCGGGTTTGACGAACACCCTCGGCCAGCGGTGGGCCTCCATCGCCGCGCGCAGCGACGCGTAGCCGGTGACCGGTCCGGGCAGGGCGGGCGGCACCGGCACCCCGGCCGCCGCCAGGCGGGCGTGGCAGCGCCGCTTGTCGCACATGTCCACCAGGTCGGCGGGCTCCTGGAGCAGGGCCGCGCCCGGTGTGGCGCGCACCGCCTCGGCGAGCCGGTCCAGCGCGGCCCGGAACCCGGCGTGCTGGTCGCCGGTGCCCTCGGCCCGGTACAGGTCGGGGACGCCCTCCCAGCCCCGCAGCAGGCGCTCGGTCTCGGCGTCGCCGCCCGGGGAGTCCACCCGGACCAGGGCGCCCTCCGGCAGCTCCACCGGCCCGGCGGCCAGCGCGCGCCACGGCACGACCACCGGTCCGGGCAGGCCGAGGGCCCCGGCCGCGGCGCCGAACAGCTCCAGGCGCCGGTGGCCGGGGACCCCCACCACGACCAGGGGGCGTCCGGGGGTCACTCCGCGACCGCGGTGTAGTAGTACGGCTCGCCGCCCCCGTGGGTGTACGGCTCCCGGTGCTCGGACAGGTCCACCTCCACGCCGGGCAGGGCGGCGCGGATCCGCGCCCGCACGTCCTCGGACAGGTAGTGGTGGTGCAGGTCCAGGCGGCGCAGCCCCGCGAACGCGGACGCGGACTTGATCAGGGCCCGTCCGCCCTTGTCGGTGAGGATGCCCAGGGACAGGTCCAGGACGTCCAGGGAGGCCAGGACGGGGGCCTGGGCCAGGACGGGGACCCACTCGTCCACGTCCTCGGCGTTGCGCAGGCCCAGGTAGCGCAGTTCGGGGAAGGCCTCGCCGGAGAGCACCCGCGCCAGGTCGTCCGGGGTGGTGTCGCCCCGGTAGTTCTCCGTGCCCAGCCACAGTTCGAGGTTCTCCAGGGAGGGCAGCGGCGAGGCGGCGACCTCGCGCGAGACCTGGCCGGGCAGACCGCCGGTCTGCAGGACCAGGGTCCGCAGGCCGGTGTGCTCGGCCAGGGCCAGCTCCAGCTTGCCGTCGCCCAGGTAGGGGTCGCCGGTGCCGCGCACGGTCAGTTCCTCCAGCAGGGGGAACGCCGCCACCAGGGGGGCCAGGTCGCTCTGGTGGATCCAGGAGATCTCGTACTCCTCCTGGAGGATCTCGCCGAAGAACAGCGCCCGCAACTCGGGGAACGCGTCGGCGGCGGCGACGAGCGCGTCGCGCGGGACGGTCGAGGGCGGCTCCTCCTCGAAGTCGCCCCAGCCGCCGACGATCAGGGCCCGGACCCGGCCGGTGTCCACGGCCGCGAGGAAGCGGGCGAAGTAGTCCCCGAAGTCCTCGGCCGGGTAGACCGACGAGACGCGCAGCCGCCACGCCACCGAGCCGGGGTCGGCGACCGCGGCGGCCAGCGCCTCGGGGGACTGGGGCGGGTCCTCGGAGTAGATGCCCTCCTCCTCGGTCTCGACCGCGGGGAACTCGACCACGGGCAGGCCCGCGAACTCGGTGACGTGGTGGCTGTTCGGCACAGGGGGCTCCTACCTCGGGGTTTCGGGCAGGAACATATCTAGCAGCCCGGGGTGACACGACGGACGGTGCGGGCCCTACTCGCTGACGGCCGTGTAGAAGCCGGCCGAGTCGTAGTCGAAGTCCTCGTCCTCCCAGTCACTGCCGACCTCGCGTTCGGACAGGTCCACGTCCACACCGGTTCCGGCGAAGGCGGCCCGGACGTGCTCCTGCATGACCTCGGACAGGTAGTGGTGGTGCAGGTCGAGCCGCTTCAGGTGCGCGAAGGCGGGCGCGGCCTCGACCAGGGCCCGAGCGCCCTTGTCGGTGAGGGTCCCCAGGGACAGGTCCAGGGTGTGCAGGCGGGAGGTGACGGGTGCCCCGGCGAGGACCGGAACCCAGTCGTCGGTGTGCTCGGCGTTGCGCAGGCCCAGCGAGCGCAGCGCGGGGAAGGCCTCGCCGGACAGGACCGGGGCGAGGTCCTCCGGGGTGGTGTCGCCGCCGTAGTTCTCCACTCCCAGCCACAGTTCCAGGTGCTCCAGGTTCGGCAGCCCGGACGAGACGATCTCGCGGGTGAGTCTGCCGGGCAGTCCTCCGCCCTGGAGGGTGAGGCGGCGCAGCGAGTCGTGCCGGTGTACGTGCAGGCTCATCTCGCCCGTGCCGCGCACCGCGAACTCGGTCAGCCGGGGGAGGGCGTCCAGGACCGGGGCCATGTCGCCCAGTTCGATCCACGAGACCTCGACCTGCTCGAAGGTCACGTCGCAGTAGAAGAGGGAGCGCAGCCCGGTCAGGTCCGGCGCCACCTCCAGGAGGGCGCGCTTGAGGGGGTCGGGGCACTGCACGGAGAAGGTCTCCCGCATGTCCCCGAGCACGACGGCGGCGACCCGGTCCTGGTCCACCTGCGCGATGAACCGCCGGTAGTCGTCCAGGGGCTCCTCATTGTCGCTGAGGCGCCAGGCCACCGAGCCGGGGTCGGCCAGGGCCGCGGCCAGTGCCGGTGGCGGGTAGGGGCCGGGGTCGGTGAAGCTCCCGCCCCGCCACTTCGCCCTCTCGCGCTCCTCCTCGGCCTCCCGGGCCCACCCCTCTGAGGAGCGGTACTCGACGACGGGCAGTCCGGCGAACTCGGTCAGGTGGGCGTCGAAGGCCACGGGGTCTCCCAGGGGTGCGGCTGAGGGTGTGCGTCCATGCCTACCAGTGCGCTCCGACAGCCCGGGCCGCCCGTGTCCGGGCGGGCGGCCCGGGCTCCCCGGCGGTTCCCGGGGCTACTCCGAGACCGCCGGGTAGTACACGGCGCCGCTCCCCCAGCCGTCCGGCTCCCTGCGTTCGGACAGGTCCACCTCCACCCCGGCCCGGGTGAACACCGCGCGGACCTCCTCCTCCGCTTCCTCGGACAGGTAGTGGCGGTGCAGGTCCAGCCTTTGGAGCCCGCGGAACACGGGCGACTCCAACAGGGGCGGGACGTCCTCGTCGCGCAGGGTGCCCAGGGACAGGTCCAGGGTGTGCAGGCGGGGGGTGACCGGTGCCTCGGCGAGGACCCGCACCCAGACTCCCGTGTGCTCGGCGTTGCGCAGGCCCAGCGAGCGCAGCCCGGGGAAGGCCTCGCCGGACAGGACGGGGGCGAGGTCTTCCGCGGTGGTGTCGCCCTCGTAGTCCTTCACCCCCAGCCACAGCTCCAAGTGCTCCAGGGCGGGGAGCCGAGCGGAGACGACCTCACGGGTGAGCCGCGCGGGCAGCCCTCCGCCCTGGAGGGTGAGGCGGCGCAGCCCGGCGTGCTCCAGTGCCTCCAGGCTCAGGCTGATGGTGCCGCGCACCGCGAACTCGGCCAGACCGGGGAGGGCGGCCACCAGCGAGGACAGGTTCCCGTGCTCGATCCACGACGCCTCGCACTGCTCGAAGGTCAGGTCGGCGTAGAAGAGGGAGCGCAGGCCGGGCAGGCGCGGAGCGAGCTCCGTGAGGGCGTCGCGGACGGCGTCGGAGGACTCCGCCTCGAAGAAACCGTCCACCAGATCGCCGACCACGAGGGCGCGGACCGCGGCCGGGGCGCCGACGAACTCCAGGAAGCCCTCCAGGTGGGCCCGGGGGTCGTCGTCCCCGGCGTCGTACGGATCCAACCGCCAGGCCACCGACCCGGGGTCGGCCAGGCCGTCCCGCTCCGGGGACCGGACACCGGGTGGGAGGGCCTCCCCGTGCCTCTCCAGGCGGCGGGCTTCCGGGTAGCTCGCGACGGGCAGTCCGGCGAACCCGGTCAGGTGGTCGTGGAAGGTCAAGGCGACTCCCGCAGGTTCGGAGGGCGTGTGCGGCCATGCATAGCAGCGCACTCCGACACCGAGGTCTCCACCAGCACCGCCCTCATGGTGGGGCACTCCAAGATGTCCGGCGACTCGCAGGAGAGCGTGTGCGCCACCATGTCGCGGACCGCCCGCAGCCGGGCCATGCGCTCGTCCAGCCGCGCCAGGTGCTCGGCCAGGCGGTCGCGCCGCGCCGCCCCGTCCTCGGCGCCGAACAGCTCCCGGATCTGCTCCAGGCTGAACCCGGCCTCCTGGGCGCGCAGCACCAGCGCCACTCGCAGGCGCTGCTCGGGCGTGTACCGGCGCTGGCCCCCCGCGCGGCGGGACGGTTCCAGGACGCCGACCGACTCCCAGTGCCGCAGCACGTGGGTGGCCAGCCCGAAGGGCTCGGCCAGTTCGCCGATGGACAGCTCCGACTCGCTTGACTTCATGTGGACATTAACTTCCACACTGGTGCTCCGGTCAAGGGACCGACCTGAGGGAGGACACCGTGGACGAGCGGACCGAGCGGGTGCGCGGCGAGTGGGACAGGATGTCGCGGGGCTACGACCGCGGCGCGGGGGTTCAGCGGGCCGTGCTCGGCCGCACCCGCGCCCGGCTGTGCGCCGAGGCGCGCGGCCGGGTCCTGGAGGTCGCCGTGGGCACCGGCCAGAACCTGCCCCACTACCGGGACGGGGTGGAGGTCACCGGCGTGGACCTGAGCCCCGGCATGCTGTCCAGGGCGCGCGAGCGGGCCGCCGGACTGGGCGGGCGCTTCACCCTGCGCGAGGGCGACGCGCAGGACCTGCCCTTCGGAGACGGGGAGTTCGACACCGTCCTGTGCGCGCTCGCCCTGTGCACCATCCCCGACCAGTACCGCGCCCTGTCCGAGATGCACCGCGTCCTGCGGCCGGGCGGGCTCCTGCTGCTGGTCGACCACGTCGAGTACACCCGCTGGCCCCTGCGCGTCCGGGAGGCCCGAAAGGACCGGCCCCGGCGGCTGCCCCGGCACGTGGCCGCCGACGCGGGGTTCGTGATCGACCGCCACGACCGGACCGCGCTGGGGTTCGTGGAGCGCGTGGTCGCCCACCGCGTCGCCTGAACGGCGGACGGGCGGGGACGCGGAATCCGGTCCTTCTCCCCGGAGGCGCGGGGACGACCGAAAACCGGGCGCACGCGGCTCTCCGGGGCCGACGCGGCGCTGCGGCGGGACTTCCCGCGGGCGCGGTGTGACAGTGGTCCCATGGCTACGCACAGCGAACTGCGAGACTTCTGGGAACGCCGTCTCGAAGGCGACTGGACCGAGAGCGGCGTCGGCTACCGGGCCCTGGGCCGCCCCTTCAACACGTGGATGTACAAGGTGCGCGAGGAGGTGTTCCTGCGCGAGGCCGCCCGGCTGACCCCCGGCCGGTCCGGCGCCAGCGTCCTCGACGTGGGCAGCGGCACCGGCTTCTACGTGCGCCTGTGGGAGCGGATGGGCGTCGGCGACGTCACCGGGTGCGACATGACCGACGCCGCCGTGCAGCGCCTGCGCGGCAGGTTCCCCGAGCACAGGTTCGTCCGCCAGGACGCCGCCGACCTCGACGCCTTCGACGACGACTCCTTCGACGCGCTGTCCTGCATGGACGTGCTCTTCCACATCACCGACGACGAGCGCTACACCCGGGCCGTCGGCGAGTTCTCCCGGGTGCTGCGCCCCGGCGGCCTCCTCGTGATCTCCGAGAACTGCCTGCGCCGCCCCGAGCAGCGCGGCGAGCACCAGGTCAACCGCACCCTGGAGTGGATCAGGGACACCGCGGACCGGGCCGGGTTCGACCTGGTCCGCCGGGTGCCCATGCTCATGCTGATGAACGCCCAGGTGGACGCCCCCGCGCCCTGGCGCAAGGCGTGGGGCGGGGCCCTGCGCGCGGCCACCCTCACCGCGCCGACCGGGTGGCTCGCGGGCGCGGCGCTCTACCCGCTGGAGCGGCGCCTGGTCCGGGGCCGCAGTGAGAGCCCGACCACGGAGCTGGTGGCGTTCCGCCGCCGGGAACGGGGGTAGGAGGAGAGTCCTGTGTCACGGGAGACACGGGGCGGACGCGCCGCCGTCCGCCGGTGTCCCGGGATACGGTTGACGTCCACTTTGTACCAGGGGCGTCCGCGGTCGGGCCCGGCACCGCGGAGGTCCCTGCCCGGGAGGCGACTGTGCGACGCTCCACCATCACCTCGGTGGCCAAGTGGGGGCTCGCCGGGCTGGTGACCACCCAGGTCGCCGTGGCCGCGACCCTCATGGGGGTCAACCACTGGCGCAGGAAGGTGCGGCCGCGCCGGGCCTTCTTCCCCCGCACGGCGCCCGCCGAGCTGCCCGTGGGCGACACCGGGACCACGGCGACCGTGTACACCTACGGCGAGGACCTGTTCGAGGACATGATCGCGGCGATCCGGGGGGCCCGGCGCCGCGTCCTGTTCGAGTCCTACATCATCAAGGACGACCGGGTGGGCCAGCGGTTCAAGCGCGCGCTCATCGAGGCGGCCGACCGGGGCGTCGAGGTGTACGTCGTCTACGACGGCTTCGCGAACCTGGTGGTGCCCCGGTCCTTCTTCCGCTTCCCGTCCAACGTCCACGTGCTGGAGTACCCGCTCCTGCGCCCCGGCGTGCTGCTGCTGAACATCCGCAAGTCCGGCCGCGACCACCGCAAGATCCTCACCGTCGACGGCGAGGTGGGCTTCGTCGGCGGGTACAACGTGGGCTCGCTCTACGCCACCGACTGGCGCGACACCCACATGCGCGTGACCGGTCCGGCGGTGTGGGAGCTGGAGAACGCCTTCAGCGACTTCTGGAACATGAACCGGCGGTCCCTCCAGCCCGAGCTGGAGAACTTCGGCGACCCCGACTGGGACGCGCACTTCCGCGTGCACCGCAACGTGCCCGAGATGCTCATCTACCCCATCCGGGCGATGTTCCTGGAGGCCATCGACCGGGCCAAGGAGCGGGTGCTGTTCACCCAGGCCTACTTCATGCCCGACCGGGAGCTCCAGAACGCCCTGGTCGACGCGGTCGAGCGCGGCGTGGACGTCAACGTCCTCGTGCCGGAGGAGTCCAACCACGTCGTCGCGGACTGGATCTCCCGCAGCCAGTACTCGGTGCTGCTGCGCGGCGGCGTGCGCCTGTGGCTGTACCGCGACGCCATGGTGCACGCCAAGACGGCGACGGTGGACGGCCGCTGGTCCACGATCGGCACCGCCAACGTGGACCGGCTGAGCCTGACGGGCAACTACGAGATCAACGTGGAGATCTTCGACGAGGGCGTGGCCGCGCACCTGGAGGAGGTCTTCGCCAACGACCTCGCCAACGCCCGCGAGCTGACCGAGTGCGAGTGGCGGAACCGCCCCTGGTACGCCAAGTTCGGCGAGGCCGTGCTGGCGCCTTGGCGGCCCTTCCTGTGAGCCGTGGCGGCGGGCGCCGTCTCCCCCGCCCGCTCAGGAGCGGCGGCGCTTGGGCGGCGGCCCGAGCCGGTTGGGGAAGAACGGGTCCGGGTCCGTCTTGCGGGGCCGGGGCCCGCCCCAGTGCTGGGGGCCCGGGTGCGGGGTGCGGTGGAGCGCCCCGGCGATGGCGGCGGGCGAGCCGCCCCGCTGCCTGGCGGGTGTTCTGTCCGGTTCCTCCGCCTGCCCGTCCCGGAAGTGCTCCGCGTGCGCCATCCGTATGACCTCCCCCGTCCGGTACCTGCTCCCGCTCCATGATCGGACGAGCCGCCCCCGGTGTCATGGCGACACGTGGGGGAAGCGGCACCGTTGACCGGGGAGAACGCGCAAACGCGGGGCCCGGTCACGGGTCGTCCGGCTCCGGGGCCGGTCCGGACGCCCGCCGACGCGCCGTGTCGGCGGCCGACCGCCGTCCGCCGGGATCGCGCGCCCGTCACCCGTCCGCGGCGGCGTGCCGCTCACCGGCGCGCCGTATGCCGCGGCGGACGAGGCCGCGCACGCCCGGGAGCAGGACGGCCCGGATCGCCAGGTCGTTCATCCACACGTGTGCGCGGCTGGAGGGGGCGTACTGGCGTGTCCCCCGCCGGGCGAGCGCCTGCCGCCTGAGGGTCTCGGGGCGCAGGTCCGCCTCCCACCGTGCCAGGGCGCCGGTGACGTCGCCGCCGTGCCGCTCCAGGGCGTCGCCGAGCCGGTCGGCTCCGCTGAGCGCGAGGGCCGCGCCGTACCCGGCGAACAGGGAGGGGCACCAGGCCGCGTCGCCCAGCAGCACGACCCGGCCGCGGCTCCACCGGTCCGCGCGGACCTGGCTGACGGAGTCGAAGTAGGCGCCGGACGGGTCGGCGCGCAGTTGGCGGAGCACATCGGGCACGCCCCCGCCGAGGTCTCCGAACGCCGCGGTGAGCGCCTGGACCGGCCCCCGGGCCAGTTCGGCGTCCGGGTCCGCGCAGCGGTAGGCGAAGAAGGCCGAGGACCGGCCCGGACCGAGGTTGACGACCGCCGCCGTGCGCCCCGGCCCGATGAACGTGGTGCCGGTCCCCTCGGGCACGTCCTCGGGGAGCCGGTCGAGCGGGAGCGCGCCCACGACGTGGTCTAGGTCGACGCGGAAGTCCTCCTCCGGGCCGAACACGGCGGCGCGGACGCCGGAGTGCAGCCCGTCGGCGCCGACGAGCAGGTCGGCGCGCTCGGCGGTGCCGTCGCTGAGTCCGACCCGGACGCCGTCGGCGTCCTGGGCCACGTCCACGGCGGTGGTGCCGAAACGGAAGGCCGCGGTCCCGCGCACGGCCTCGTACAGCGCCGCTTCCAGGTTCTCCCGGAACACGGTGAGCGCCCGGTCGCCGAGGGCGGCTCTGGCGATCTCGGGAGGGACGGCGAACTTGCGCCGGCCGTCGGCCCTCACCAGGACCGTGGAGAACAGGCCGAGGTCGCTGCCGGAGAGCGCGGGGACGAGGCCGAGGTGTTCGGCGGCGTCGTAGCCCCACCCGACCAGGTTCACCATGTAGCCGCCTCTGCGGCGGGCCGGGGCGCGCTCGACCACGAGCGTCTCCCAACCGGCCCGGTGGAGCCGCAGCGCGGTGGCGAGCCCGGCGATGCCCGCGCCGACGATCACCGCCCGCCCGGGGGGCGGGTCGCCGTCCCCGCCACCGACACGCTGGGAAGAGTCCCCGCCGTTCGTCACCGCGACCTCCGGACCACGTTGGTATGAGCAAGCGTTCACACAAGTATGAGCACGTGTTCATACTGGGCGCAAGCCGGTGGCCCGCCGCGCGGAGGCCGACCGCGACGGGGCCGCCCGAGGACCTAGAATTCCTGGCATGCCACGTGGTGTCGCCATTCCCGAACTCAGGCAGCGGCTCTTCTCCGCGGTCGAGCGCGTGATCGTGCGGGAGGGGCCGGGCGGACTCAGCGGCCGGGCCGTCACACGCGAGGCCGGTGTCGCCACCGGGCTGCTGTACGCCCACTTCGCGGACACCGACGACTTCCTGGCCGCCTACGCCGTCGACCGGGGCTTCCAGGTCGGCGCCGGGGCCGCGTCCCTGCCGGGACGCGCCGGTACGGGCACGGTCGCGGACAACCTGGCCGAGGCCGTGCTGGCGACCCCGCCGACGGTCCTCCTGGCGCTGGCCAGGCTCATGGCCTCCCGGCCGGAGCTGGCCGGACGCGTGCGCGCGGTCCTCGGCGACCGCACGGCCGGTCTGGAGGCGGTCGAGGCCGCGGTCGCGGACTACCTCGGCGCGGAGCGGCGCCTGGGGCGCCTCCACGGGAGCGCCGACCCCGAGGCCCTGGCGCTGGCCGTGGTCGGCGCGGTCCACCACCTGGTGCTCACCGGCGCGGAGGAGTCCGTGGTCCGCGACAGGATCCGGCGGACGGTGGCCGCGCTGGTCGCGGGTTTCACGGAGGCGGCCGACCGCCGGTAGCCACCTACGGGCCCCGGAACGCGCCGTACGGACCTTGGGAGAACCAACTACAACCCTGAAGCGCGGCCTCGCGTTGTAAGGGCTCGCTCCGCCTACCTCGCCGATCTCCTCGGTCCCAGCCACAGGGGGGTGCCTCGGGGGGGTCGGGGGGTCTCCCCCCGGAAAGCATCGCGGGCTGCGGCGAGCCGGTCGAAGACCGGCGAGCAGCAGCCCGCGCTATGCGGCCCCGGCAGGATTCGAACCTGCGGCACCCGCTTTAGGAGAGCGGTGCTCTATCCCCTGAGCTACGGAGCCATGGGTCTGGCGCGGGTATGTCTTACCCCGTCACCGGACCAAGCCTAACCCAGGATGGACGTGGATGGGGTGTCGGTCCGCCTCCGGCGGGGGCGGTTGGGGGACTCTGCGTGCATGGCGGAGTACGCTGACCTACGATTGGTTGTCCTGGTGCGGTGTGACGTTGTTCATGACGCATGTCGTGTTATGGCCGCATATGTACCATCGATAACGATGGGGGAGCGGGCTCGGCGTTGACCGGCCCGGCGGTGACCAGGTGTTTCACCGAAGCCCGGAGCAGAGGGCGGCGGGGCGGGGTGGGGCCCGTCCGCGACCCGCTCCGTCCGGTGGACCGATCTCGCGTGGCCGCATGTGGACATGTAGTACGTTGCCTTGCGGTCACGGGTAGGTGTTCGAGGAAAAGCAGCCGGAGGATCATTCGTGCCGTTCACTTCTGATGCGGCGCGGCGCAGGTCCCGCGTACCGGGTGGCGGCGGGGCGCTCACCGCCTTCGCCCTGTCCTACCGGGTCCGCTTCGCACAGGCGCTGACGCTCACGCTCGTCACCGCGCTCCTCGTGGCGCCGGTGCCCGTCGGCGTGCTGGAGCCCGCCGAGGCGAGCCTGGAGGAGTTCCGCGAGAGGGCCGAGACCGCCTCCCAGGAGCTGGAGGAGGCCAACCAGGACCTCGTCGACCGCCAGGAGGCGTTGGAGGACGCCCAGACGGAGCTGGTCCAGACGATCTACGACCTCCAGCAGACCGAACTCGAACTCAACGAGATGCGCGAACCGCTGGCCCAGCTGGCCAGCACGCTGTACAAGCAGCCCGACGGCGGCATGCTCGCCGTCCTGGCCTCGGGGTCGCTCACCGAGGACCTGCAGACCCAGTCCTACGCGGCGAAGATCTCCGAGGACAACCAGGCGCTCATCCAGGACGCCACCGACCTGCGCGAGGAGCAGGTCGAGCTGGCCAGCCAGGCGCAGGAGCTGCAGACCACCACCCAGCTCGAACAGGTGGAGCTGGCCGCGGACATCGAGGCCCTGCGCGAGCGGTCCGAGCAGACCACGAACGAGCTGGTGCAGGAGCTGGAGGACCGCGGCATCGACCCGGAGGCCTACATGGCCGCCGGGGACTGCGACCCGGACGCGGCCGCCAACGCCCAGGGGGCGGCCAACGGCCTGCTCCCGGCCAACTCCCTGTGCGACCTCTACGACGACAAGAAGCTGCGCGCCGACGCGGCCGTGGACTTCCTCCAGCTCAACGCCAGGTACGTGGACGAGTACGGCGAGAACATCTGCATCACCAGCGCCTACCGCGACCTGCCCAACCAGCACCGGGTCTACGGACAGGTCGCGCCGGGCTTCGCGGCCGTCCCCGGTACGAGCAACCACGGCCTGGGACAGGCGATCGACCTCGGCTGCGGCATCCAGAACTACCGTTCCGACCGCTGGCTCTGGATGGAGGCCAACGGCGCCGACTTCGGCTGGCACCACCCGGCCTGGGCCAAGTCCAGTCCCTTCGAGCCCTGGCACTGGGAGTACACCGGCTGACCCGCGGCGTCTTTCAGGGGGGCGGTCCCGCACGGGGCCGCCCCCCGGCGCGTCCGACCGCCTCAGGCGGCGGTCTCGGGCACCACCTCGCTGGTGCAGTGGGCGCAGCGGGACGCCTTCTTGCTGATCTCGCTGAAGCAGTGCGGGCACTCGCGGGTGGTGGCCTCCTCGGCCTTGACGAAGCGCTCCACCACCTTGGCCACGGGCAGGACCACGAAGAAGTACAGGATCGCTGCGGTGATCAGGAACGAGATCAGCGCGTCGACGAACGCCCCGTACAGGAACCGGCTCCCGTTGATCTCGAAGTAGAGGTCGCCGAAGGTGGGAACCCCGCCGAAGATGCCGATCAGCGGGGTGATGAACCCCTCGGTGAACGCGGTGATGAGGTTGGCGAAGACCGCGCCGATCACGACCGCGACCGCCAGCTGCACCAGGTTGCCCTGGAGCAGGAACTTCTTGAAGCCTTGCATGGATACAAGCCCTACATACTCGTGGTGTCCGTACGGGCGCCGGAGCGGGATCCCCCTGGTGGGAGCCCGCGGCGCCCGGCCAGCTTTGCCCACTGGAGGTCGCCGGTCAACCGCGGATGGTGATGGACAGCCGCGAGCCTGCCGCGTGGCCCGCCAGGCTCCTGGCCTCGACGGGCGTGGCGGCGACGACGATCAGCGCGCCGCCCTCCCCGCCGCCCGAGGACTCCTCCTCCGGCAGGGCCAGGACGGGGCGGTCGCTGACCACCTCCACGGCGGGGCCCGCCCGGGCCGGCGCGAGGTCGTCGCCCCCTCCGGCGGCGAGGACGTCCACCCGGCTGCCGGGGGAGAGCAGGCCCACCGCGCCGGGGTCGGCCACCCGCACCGGGACGGCGACCAGGCCGGGGCCGTAGGCCCGCGCGGGAGGGTCGGCGAGCCGGGCGTCGGTGATCACCTCCCCCCGGCGCACCGGGGCGTTGAGGCGCAGCCCGGCGGTCGCGGTGTCGGCCGCGAGCGCGCCGCCCGGCACGGACCCGGCGGGCAGGTCCCGGGCGGTGAGGTCGCCCTCGGTGAGGGGGTCCGCGGCGCCGAGGTCGCGGGAGGCGACCAGGACACGGGTGACGGGCACGGGCGGAGGGCGTACGGCCAGGACGGCGCTCAGGAGCGCGGCGGCGGCCAGGAGGGCGGCGACGGCGCGCCGGTGCCGGTCCAGGAGCCGGGTGAGCGTGCGACGGTGCCGGTAGGGGAGGGGCGCGGCGTTGGTCATACCCTCAACGCTAGGCCGCGGAGGGGCCGTTCGGAGGTTGTCCACAGGCCCGATCGCGCGGGCCGCGCACCGGGTCGGACCACTGGGGGTCCGGAGGGGGGAGGCGCGGGGCCGTCAGCGCCCCGTCGCGCTCGCCGGGGCCGGACGTGCCGCGCGCCGCCGAGGGGTCGGCGGCGCGGTGGCGGTCAACGGCCCGGCGGGTCAGCTCGTCGCGGCGGTGGCGCTGGTGCTGGCGGCCTTGCTCGTGGTGCTGCTGCCGGTGTCCGAGGAGGAGCTCTTGGCGTCCGAGGAGGCGGAGGACGCGGAGGAGGAGTCGGTGGAGCCCGAGTTCCCGCTGTCCTTGCTCTCGGAGGAGCCCGAGCCGGTCAGCACGGAGCTGTTGGAGGACTTGCCGCTGTCGGTGCGGTAGAAGCCGGAGCCCTTGAAGACGATGCCCACGGCGGAGTACACCTTGCGCAGGCGGCCCTCGCACTCGGGGCAGACGGTCAGCGCGTCGTCGCTGAAGCTCTGCACGACCTCCATCTGGGCGCTGCACTCGGTGCACGCGTACTGGTACGTAGGCACTGTTCGGCTCCTCCTTGCTGGCACTCTCGCCCGTTGACTGCTAAATAGTACGCGCTCGCCGACCGGAGCCGTGACAGGGCCTCGCCCACGGGGACCGGCGCGGGGGCGCGAACGGTCGGGCGCCGGGCGCCCCCGGAGCGCGACCGCCAGCGACAACGCCCCCGGGGCCCGGGTTAATCCCGCCCGCGTTCCCCGTCCCCGCGGCCCGGCCGCTTCCGCTCAGCCCCTCCGGCTCAACCGCTCCCGCTCGGCCGGTCCGCCCGGCCACACGCCCGAGCCGAGGACCCGCACCCCGCCGGACGGGGTGACCACGGCGTCCACCGGCCGGTCGTGCGACTCGGCGGGCAGCGACTCCACGAACTCCTCGTCGTGGACCAGGGCGATCGCCGGGGCGTGCGGGCCCTTGCGGGCCAGCGCGCGGTCGTAGCACCCGGCGCCGCGCCCCAGGCGCGTCCCCCGACGGTCCACGGCCACGGCCGGGCAGACCACGGCGTCGGCCCGGGCCAGCGCGTCGGGCCCGTAGCGGCGACCCACGGGCTCCAGCAGCCCGTGTCCGGCCGGGGCCAGGGAGTCCGGCCCGTCGAAGGCCGCCCAGTCCAGTTCGCCGCCGGGCAGGAACACGGGCAGCAGCACGTAGGCGCCGCGCTTCCACAGCGCCGCCACCAGCTTGCGGGTGTCGGGCTCGCCGCCCACGGAGTAGTAGCAGGCGACCGTCCCGCCCATGGCCAGCCACGGGACGTCCAGCAGCGCGTCGCGGACCGCCGACCCGGCCCGGGCGCGCTCCTCGGGACCCCGGGCGCGCCGCCGCTCCAGGAAACCCCTCCGCAGCCCGGCCTTGGCCTCACGCAGTTCGCTCTCGCCCATGGCCCCAGTGTGGCACCGCCCCGAACCGGCCGGTTGCCCCGCGCGGTGAACACGCGGTGGCGGGCCGCCCTCCGCGGCCCGAAACGATCCGTACTTCTTGGCGCCCTCCTGTGTGTGGAGGCGCGGAGACGGCCGACCACTGGCCTAAAGTGCCGACATGAACGACTCCACCGACCAGAAGCGACCCTCCGGTTCCGTGTCCGTCACGAAGGCGGTCGTACCCGCCGCGGGCCTGGGCACGCGTTTCCTGCCCGCGACCAAGGCCACGCCCAAGGAGATGCTGCCGATCGTGGACAAGCCCGCGATCCAGTACGTCGTGGAGGAGGCGGTGGCCGCCTCCCTCCAGGACGTCCTGATGATCACGGGCCGCAGCAAGCGCTCCATCGAGGACCACTTCGACCGGGCCTACGAGTTGGAGGAGGCGCTGGAGGCCAAGGGTGACGACGCCCGACTCCGCTCGGTGCGCGAATCCAGCGACCTCGCCCAGGTGCACTACGTCCGCCAGGGCGAGCCGCGCGGTCTGGGCCACGCGGTGCTGTGCGCGGAGGCGCACGTGGGCGACAACCCCTTCGCCGTCCTGCTGGGCGACGACCTCATCGAGTCCGCCGACCTGCTGCGCCGCATGATCGAGGTGCGCGAGCGCCACGGCGGCAGCGTCGTCGCCCTCATGGAGGTGGAGCCCGAGCAGGTGTCCCTGTACGGGTGCGCGGGCATCGAGCCCACCGACGAGGACGACGTCGTCACCGTCACCGACCTGGTCGAGAAGCCCGCCCCCGAGCAGGCACCGAGCCGCTGGGCGATCATCGGCCGCTACGTCTGCGACCCGGCGGTCTTCCCCGTCCTGCACGAGACCCCGCCCGGCCGGGGCGGCGAGATCCAGCTGACCGACGCCCTGCGCGAGCTGGCCCGGCGCAAGCCCGAGGACGGCGGCACGGTGCACGGCGTCCTCTTCCGCGGCCGCCGCTACGACACCGGCAACAAGGCCGACTACATCCGCACGGTCGTGGACTTCGCCTGCCGCCGCCCCGACCTCGCCGACGAACTGCTGCCCTGGCTGCGCGACTTCGTCGACCGCGCGCAGGCCCAGCGCCCCTGACCGGGGACCCCGGGCGCCCCGACCGGAGCCCGGCGCGCCACATACGGGGCCGGACGCGGCAAGAATGGGGCGTGAGCCGTCTCCTGAGGGAGGGGAGGCGGGGCCACCACAGGAACCGCGAACCGGGAGGAACCCCGTGAAGAGCGTCGAACAGCACGTCGCCGACGTCCTGGCACTGATCCCCGACCCCGTGCCGACCGAGCTGGACCTGCTCCAGGCACACGGCGCCGTGCTGGCCGAGGCCGTCACCTCGCCCGTGTCGCTGCCGGGCTTCGACAACTCGTCCATGGACGGGTACGCGGTGCGCGCCGCGGACCTGGAGTCGGCCTCGCCGGACAACCCCGTGCGGCTGCCGGTCGTGGCCGACATCCCGGCGGGGGACCCCTCCCCGACGGCGGTCCTGCCCGGCAGGTCCGCCCGGATCATGACCGGCGCGCCCATGCCCTCGGGGGCGGACGCGGTGGTCCCGGTCGAGTGGACCGACGGCGGCACGGCCAGTGTGACCTTCGACCGGCCGGTGAAGGAGGGCAACGCCGTGCGCCGCGCGGGGGACGACGTCACCGCGGGCGCCACCGTGCTGCGGCCCGGCGTGCGCGTCGGCCCGGGGGAGATGGGCGTCCTGGCGGCCGTCGGGCGCCGCTCGGTGCCGGTCTACGCCCGCCCCCGCGTGATGGTGCTCTCCACCGGCGAGGAGCTGGTCGAGCCCGGGCGCCCGCTCGGCCCCGGCCAGATCTGGGAGTCCAACAGCTTCATGATCGCCGCCGCCGCGCGCGACGCCGGGTGCGAGGTGCACCGCCACGGGTTCGTGGGCGATCACCCCCAGACGGTGCGCGACACGCTGGACGACCTGCTGGTGCGCGCCGACGTCGTGGTGACCACGGGCGGTGTGAGCATGGGCGCCCACGACGTGGTCAAGGAGGTGCTCACCCGCGAGGGCACCGTGGAGTTCGTCCAGGTGGCGATGCAGCCGGGCAAGCCCCAGGGCTTCGGCGTGATCGGCCCGGACCGGACCCCCATCATCACGCTGCCCGGCAACCCGGTGAGCGCCTTCGTGTCCTTCCAGGTCTTCGTCCGGCCCGCGCTGCGCCGCCTGCGCGGGCTCGACCCCCGGCCGCTGCCGAGCATGCGCGCCCTGCTCACCTCGCCGGTCACCTCCCCGCCCGGGCGCCGCTCCTTCCTGCGCGCGGTGCTGGAGGAGTCCCCCTACGGTCGCGACGCCGAGCCCACGGTGTCCCCGGCGTCGCACCAGGGCTCGCACCAGCTGTCCGCCCTGGCCGGGGCCAACGCGCTCGTGGTGGTGCCCGAGGAGGTGACCGAACTGGCCGCGGGCAGCCGCGTCGAGGTGGTGCGCCTGCCCGAACCGGCCTGAGCCGCGCCCGCCCGGGTCCGCGGACCCGTGGACCGGGTGCCCCGGGAGTGCCGTACGGTCGTGGTGGCGCGCTCCGGCGCGCCCGGACGGGGCCGACCGGCCGCGTTCCGCGTTCCGAGCGGAGGAGTTGGCGGGCCCATGACCGACACCCCACGGCGGGAGGGGGCCGACCACCCCTCCGGGTTCACCCACCTGGACGGGTCCGGCGCCGCCCGCATGGTCGACGTCTCGCAGAAGACGGTGAGCGCGCGCACCGCCACCGCGTCGGGACGGGTGCTGCTCGGCCCCGAGGCCGTCGCCGCCCTGCGCGGGGGAGAGGTGCCCAAGGGCGACGCCCTGGCCGTCGCCCGGATCGCCGGGATCCAGGCGGCCAAGCGCACCCCCGACCTGGTGCCCCTGTGCCACCCCATCGCCGTGCACGGGGTGGACGTGGACCTCGCCGTCGTGGACGCGGGCGTGGACATCCGGGCCACGGTCCGCACCGCCGACCGCACCGGCGTGGAGATGGAGGCGCTCACCTGCGTCATGGCCGCGGCCCTCGGACTGGTGGACATGGTCAAGGCGATCGACCCGGCGGCCGAGGTCACCGGGGTGCGCGTCGAGGAGAAGACCGGCGGCAGGAAGGGCCACTGGAGGCGTGGTGACTGACGCCGGGGCCTTCACCCCCCGCGTGGCGGTCGTCACGGCGTCCAACCGGGCGGCGGCGGGAGTATACCCGGACCGCTCCGGGCCGGTCGTGGCCGAGGCGCTGCGCGGGATCGGCTGCGCGGTCGTGGGGCCGTGGGTGGTCCCCGACGGCGAACCCGTGGCCCGGGCCATCGGCCGCGCCCTGGACGAGCGGCTCGACGCCGTCGTCACCACCGGGGGGACCGGGCTGACCCCGCACGACCACACGCCCGAGGTGACGCGCGCGCTGCTGTCCTACGAGATCCCCGGGATCGCCGAGGCGCTGCGGGCCGCGGGCAGGGACAAGGGCGTGCCCACGGCGATCCTGTCGCGCGGCCTGGCCGGGGTCGCCGAGCGCGCGGGGCACCGGATGCTCGTGGTCAACCTGCCCGGCTCCCGGGGCGGAGCCGCCGACGGGATGGAGGTGCTGGCGCCGGTGCTGCGGCACGCGGTGGACCAGCTGCGCGGAGGCGACCACGCCCGCTCCGAATGACACCGGACAATGACCGGAATCACATCCCGGGCATTCCGACCGTTGAGAATTCCTTGGGGCAGGGCCGGTTTTCGGTACGGGAGTATTGGAGTTAAGAATCATCCGATTCTTGCCCCCTGGGGCGACCACAGCCATGCCGCGCCCCGGGGAGTGGAATACTGGAGCCCGTCACCGGCGACGGGAACCCGACGCCTCCGCGTCCGGTGTCGCAGCGCTGGGCTACGGTGCCGAGGGCATCGAAGGGACGGTCGTGAATCGCAGACATGGGTGGCCCGTCACCCTCCAGGAGGGTCCGGTCGTACTCCGGCCACTGCGGCTCCGCGACGCCGCGGCGCTCCGGGACACGCGTTCGCGCAACGAGGAGTGGCTGCGCCCCTGGGAGCCCACCTATCCGGAGATGCCGCTGCGCACCACCGGGCTCACCCCCTACGTCTCGATGCTCCAGTCCATCCGCCACGAGGCCAGGCAGGGCCTGTCCATGCCCTGGGCGGTCCTGTACGACGACAGGTTCGTCGGCCAGATCACGGTGGGGGCCATCGTGTGGGGCTCGGCCAGGTCGGCGCAGGTCGGTTACTGGATCGACAGCGCCCACGCCGGGCTCGGCATCACCCCGACCGCGGTCGCGCTGGCCGTGGACCACTCCTTCTTCCGCGTCGGGCTGCACCGGATCGAGGCCAACGTCCGGCCCGAGAACCGGGCGAGCAGACGCGTGGTCGCCAAACTGGGCTTTCGCGACGAGGGCGTGCGCAGGAGACAGCTGCACATCGACGGGGCCTGGCGCGACCACATCTGCTACGCGATCACCGCTGAGGAGGTCCCCCGGGGGCTGATGTACCGGTGGCGCCACGGGTCCTCTTCCGGGCCCTCCGGGGAACCCGGTTCCGGCCCTGGTTCCGCTTTGGGGCCACAGGGCCCGAACGGCGGCCGGGATCCGCGCGATCCGGCGAGTCCGTACCCGGAGGCGAACTGAACGTGCCAACATCACAGAAGCATCCGGAACTTAAACCTGACTTTAGTGACATTGACTCATTACTTTGCGTTGAATTGGGACTGCACTCCGCAGTCGTTGGTTGACCTGTACTTTCACCCCCGGGGTCAGGGCGTCCGAAACTGAGAGTCCACAATCTTGCGACACTCCGGTCAGAATGTGGCGCATTTATGGACACGGGGTCGTACCGTGCGGAACATAGACGCATTGACGATGCGGGCAACGCGTGGATATGGCGCACCGGAAACTTCCCGGGTCCGGGGAGGGACGGGGGCGGCCTACCCCGGCGGGACGTCTCCGTCCCCCGGGACACCACGCGGCGCGGTGTCGACGAGGTGTCGATCAACGTCCAGTGGCCGTCATCGTGAGGAGGGGTGATGAGCAGCTCTCCTCTGTACCTGGCCATCGTGGTGGTGTGGCTCATAGTCCTGGTGCCGATGCTGCTGCGGAAGGACCCCGACACCTTCCACGAGGACCCGCGGGAGGACGACGAACCCGCGGAGACCGAGGCCCGGGAGGACGCCGAGGGGCGTGCGGAGGACCCGGACGCCACCGAGACCCAGGTCCTGCGCCGTGACGACTACGACACCGCCCCGGCGGACGCCCCCGCGCACGGCGGGGACGCGCCGCGTCCGGGGCGCTACCGCGCCGAGTCCGGGCCGCGCGCCCGCGTCATCGCCCGCCGCCGCCGTCGCACCACGACGCTGACCCTGGTGAACGCCGCCACCCTCGTGGCCGTGGCCCTCGGGCTGGGGCCCTGGTGGGTGGCGGCCCCGCCGGTGCTGCTGTTCGCCGGACACCTGGTCCTGCTCCGGGAGGCCGCCAAGGCCGACGCCGAGCGCAGGGAGGCGGCCCGGCGGGCCCACCGCCGGGAGGTCCTGCGCGCCCGCCGGGACGAGGCGGAGCGGCGGCGCGAGGCCGAGCGGGAGGCCGAGGTGATCGCGCTCAAGGAGCGGCGCAGCCAGGTCTACGACCAGTACGCGGACGCCCGGCTGCGGGCGGCCGGGGACTGACCAGGCCCGGGTCCGGACCGGCAGCGGTCCGGGCCCGGGCCCGGAGCCGCTCCGGGGGCGATCCGGGAGAAGCCGGTTCGGACCACTCCGGGTTTCCTGCTAATGTGGATCACGTCTTCGGGGCTATGGCGCAGTCCGGTAGCGCACCTCGTTCGCATCGAGGGGGTCTGGGGTTCAAATCCCCATAGCTCCACCGCAGACAGCAAGGCCCCTCCCGGGTTCGGGAGGGGCCTTCGCCGTGTTCGGGGGGACGGTCCCGGGAGATCTCCGGTGCGGAGGGGCCCGCGCGGCGCCCCGGCGCGCACGGCCGGGAGGGGCCCGGTCCGGAGGCGGTGCTGCTGTTCCCTGCGGCGGGAGGTCGTTTCCGGACCGGAGCCCCGAGTGTCACCGGCGAAGCGGCTATCCCCTGTCGCGGGGCGGCCGGTACCCCTCCAGCGTACTCCCCGCCTCCGCCGCGGGGCAGTCCTCCGCGATCTTTACAGTGGCAACCCGCCGTCGTAGGGTGCGGGGTCATGGCAGACGGATACCACCACGGGAACCTCAGGGCCGCCGTCCTGGAGAAGGCGGCCGAGGTCATCGCCAGGGAGGGGCCCTACTCCTTCAGCCTGCGCTCGCTGGCGCTCGAACTCGGGGTCAGCCACACCGCCCCCCGGCACCACTTCGGCAGCCGCGAGGGCGTGCTCAACGCCCTGGCCACCGAGGGCTTCCGCGAACTGGCCGCGCGGCTGCGGGCCAACCGCGAGTCCGGCGGGGGCTTCCTGGAGGCGGGCGTGGAGTACGTGCGCTTCGCGACCGGCCACCCGGCGCACTTCGACGTGATGTTCGCCCCCAGCCTGCTGAGCGACGACGACGCCGAGCTGAACGCCGCGCGCACGGCGGCCTTCGACGAGCTCCGCGCCGGTGTGGAGACCCTGGCCGAGGAGGGGCGGGAGGTCGAGGACGCGGCCGCCGCCATGGTCGCGGGCTGGTCGGTCGTGCACGGCATCGCCACGCTCTCCCTCACAGGGAACCTGGAGGGCTCGGGGTTCGGGGACCTGTTCCGCGACGCCGACCTGCTCACCGTCACCCGCCGCAGCGCCGGGCTGCTCTTCGGCCCGTCCGCCGCGGGCCGGAACCCCTCCGCGGGAGAGTAGGGCCGTCCGGCCCGGCTCCCGACCGTCCGCCCGGCTTCCGATCGGCCGCGCGGCTCCCGACCGGCCGCGGGGCGCGAGCCGGACCGCGCCGGGGCTCCCCGACGCCCCTGTGCGGTCCGCCGCGCGCAGGACGCGCCCATGCGGGCGCTCCCGGTGCTCCTGGGACTCGTGGTGCTCCTGGTGCCGTACGGGCCCCAGCGTCCGGCTGGCGGCCGTACGGCGGTCGCGGGCCGGACGCGGCGCGGTCGGGAGGCCTCAGCGCCCGGAGACGTACTCGGCCCGGACGGCGTAGATGGCGGCCTCGGTGCGCGAGTGCACCTGGAGCTTCTCCAGGATCTTGCGGACGTGGTTCTTGACGGTGTTCTCGGTGATGAACAGCCGCTCCCCGATCTCCCGGTTGTTCAGGGAGCGGGCCAGCAGCTTGAGCACCTCGGTCTCGCGCCGGGTCAGCTCGGGGATGGTCGTGCGGCTGGGCGGGGCGCTCTCCTGCTTGGCCAGCTCGGCGAACTCCCCGATGAGCTTGGTCGCCATCGCCGGGTTGATGAACGAGTCGCCCTTGACGATGGCGCGCACCGCCTCGGCGAGTTCGGTCACCGAGATGGCCTTGAGCAGGTAGCCCGTCGCCCCGGCCTTGAGCGCGTCGAAGAGGTCGCTCTCGTCGTCGCTCATGGTCAGCATGATGAACCTGGTGTGCGCCACCGCCTCACGGATGCGCGAGCAGGCGTCGATGCCGCTGGTGTGCGGCATCATCACGTCCATGATGACCACGTCCGGACGCAGCTCGGCGGCCAGGCGGACGGCTTCCTCCCCGTCGTTGGCCTCGCCGACCACGTCGATGTCGGGCTCCTCGTCCAGGACCGACACCAGGCCCCGGCGGAACAGCGCGTGGTCGTCCACGACCATGGCGCGGATCGGGGCGGCCGGAGCGGCGGGCTCACCGGGGCAGGGGGCCTGCGCGGGGAAGAGGGGGTGTGCGCTCATGGGTCGCCTACCCGTCCCGTCCCTGGCCGGGTGACGGGCTCTCGCGCACCGGGGACCCGGGTCTGTCCGGGCGGACGCGGTGCGGGCATGTCCGACCGCCGGCCAGGAGAAGGGCCGGCCGGGGGAGAGAGACGCGCATGGAGACCTCCTGCTGGGGCTGCTCATTGTCTCATGTGCGCTCGTTGAGCGGAGTGGTAACGGACGAACTCACCGCCCGCTACCCCGGACGCGTCCGGGGGAAACGGTGCGAACGGCACCGGGGAACGGCCGCGGAAGGGCGCCGCCATGGGCGGGGAAGGGGGAAGTGGGATATGCGATTTTGTGCATGACCGAAACACCTGTTCTGGGAACCCCCTCTCCGGAGGTACGCCCGAGGGGCTGGGGCGAGGGTGCCATGACGCAGCGTCACGTTCCGACAGAACGGATGTGATGGCGCAAAGCTGGGCATAGCTCTGCTTTCCGACATTAAGTTCAACAGGTTCGCCCTGGTAACAGCCCGTGTTGATCTCCGGGACCGCCCCCAAGCGCGCCGCCGGATATCCCGATTTCCCGTCCCGGGGAAATGGGAACGCCGTCGCTCTCCGTTATATCCATGGTGTGGATTTGACCTGGCGGATGTCTTGTTTTGGCAGGCAGTCAAGCTGTCAGGTGTTCTGCCTGCGGTAATGGAAACCCTTCTGAACTGGGAAAACGAGTCAGGATTCGTTTATTTGGACCATGCTTCGGCGGGCCCCGGTGGTGCCCGTGCCATAAAATGATGAACATTCGTCCACGGGTCTTGCGGACCGAGAGCGCTCTACGCCATCGTTGTCCTGGGATGGGCTGGAAGCCAATACGAAAGGTAGATGCCATGACCACGCACGTGATTACCGCCCGTGACAGCGGGTGGTCCTGGCTGTAACCAGCCCGCCGTAAGGGTTCCGCCGAACCCCGGCACAGGGACCCGACCGGACCCCCGAGGACCGGTCGGGTCCTTCTTCGTCCCCGCTCCCGCCGTCCGGACCGCACCGCCGCCGGAAGGCCCGAGGACGGGGATTTGACCGAGCGCGGCACCGGGTAGGGATCCGGACACCGAACCCCGGCCCCGGCAGGGGCCCACCGCGCGACCGTGAAGGGGCGGACCGTGTCCGACTCCCCGAAGTACCCCGGCGGATACCACCCCGAAGAGTTCCCGCCGCAGGACCCCCCGGCCACGCCGCGGGACCCCGCGTCCCCGACGCGGGAGCACCGGCCGCCGCCGGAGACCGCACCCGTGGGGGGATACGAGCCCCCGCCCCCCGAGCCCCCGCCTCCCGGGCCGCGTGAGACCACGGTCGAACCGGTGGAGGAGGAGCCCGTGGTCGCGGCGGAGCGCTTCCGGCGCACCACACCGGCCCGGCGCAAGGTCATCCCCGCCCGCAGGACGGGCGGGCACTGGCGGCTGCTCGCGGGAACGACGACCTACGTGATGGTGGTCGGCGGGATGGCGGACTACGTCGATCCGCAGACCCGCGCGCTCGCCCACCTGGTGTTCTGGCTGCTCATCGGGGGCGCGTTCCTGATCACGCTCAACCGCGAGCGCCGCCACGACTGGGAGCCGGGCCCGCGCTGGCCCTGGCTGGCCGGGGCCTTCGGCGGGGCGCTGGCGGTGGAGGTCCTGGTGCTGGCCTTCGGGTCCCCGGCGATCATCGTGGGCTCGGTGATCCTGCTGGGCCTGGCCCTGTTCGTGCTCATGCTCGTGGGGTGAGGCCGACGAGCGGGGAGGGGCGCCCCGGCCGAGGGCCCGCCTCAGGTGGCCTCGTCGTCGAAGGGGGGGCGCTTGCCGTTCAGCCGGGCCACGGGCTTGCTCTCCTGCTCCTCTTCCTCCCAGAAGTGCTTCTGCACGAAGCGCCGGGGGTTGAGGTCCTGCACGTCGAAGTCCTTGAACTCCGGGCCCAGCCCCTCGCGGATGTCGTTGGAGGCGGAGTTGGCCATCGTCCGCAGCTGGCGCAGCACCCTGCCCACCTGCTGCGCAGCCTTGGGCAGCTGGTCCGGACCGAAGATCAGCAGCGCGAGCAGGAGGAGGACGACGAACTCTCCTCCGCTGATGTTGAACATGCGCGACCTCAGTCCTTCGGTGTACCGACCGGCTTCAAGCAGGTTAACCGGTATCGGGAGGCTTGGGTAACCTCACCCCGGTCGTCCGCAAAGGGGTGGACACGGGCCAGCCCCCCGCTCGTCGAGCGGAGGGCTGGGCGCGGGCGCTCCACCCGGTCCCGGCTGCTCGGGTGCGCCGTCAAGTAAGGGAACGCGGACGCGGACGGTGCCTTCGGGCGACCGGGAACTCCGTCGACCGCGTGGAAAGGACGACCCTAGACCGCTTTGACGTCAGCGGCCTGCGGGCCCTTGGGGCCCTGGATGATGTCGAAGGTGACCTTCTGGTCCTCTTCCAGGTTCCGGAAGCCGGTGCCCGAGATCGCCGAGTAGTGGACGAAAACGTCGGGCTGACCGCCCTCGACGGCGATGAACCCGAAACCCTTCTCAGAGTTGAACCACTTCACGGTGCCCTGAGCCATGTGCACTCCCTTGGGGACTACTGCGGGGCCGCACCCTGCTGGCCCCGGGCCGCCGGGCGCCTGACCGACGGGTGAATCCCGCACCGGCGAGCGCCCACGTGAAGTTCCGCGAGGCGCCCCGGGCATCCATGGAAACTACAACAGCAACCAGTTGCTGACAGTACCAGGGAGGGTGCTGCCCTGCCGAGGCCTTCCACGCGGGAATCGCGCTCTTTCCCTGTCCTGTTTCGGCAACTCGCAACTGTTGATTTCCGTTCGCCGTGCCACTAATGGGGCGCGGCGAACACGGATGCGCCGGGGCGCCGTTCACTAACCGCCGTTGCCGTAGATCCACACGTCGAACCACATGCGTTCACGCCACATACCCTCGTCGATCGGATACGCCGACAACACCGGGTAGAAGTAGGCGAAATTGGCCACGATCAACAGCAGGACCACGCCGTAGACGATGCCGCCCACCGCGCGCGTGTAGGGGGCGAAGCGCGGACTGTCCTCCCCGGCCCCCATCGCCAGGCCCAGCGCCAGCACGATCGCCAGGACCAGGAAGGGCAGCAGCGGGGCGGCGTAGAACAGGAACATGGGCCGGTCCGGGTAGGCGAACCACGGCAGCCACCCCGCGGCCACGGCCAGCAGCACCGCCCCGGCGCGCCAGTCGCGGAAGGTCACCCACCAGCCGAGCATCACCGTCAGCGCGAGCAGGCTGGACCACCAGATGACCGGCGTGCCGATGGAGACCACCGAGGTGACGCAGTCGCCCGTGTCGCACGAGGCGACCTCGCCGTTGTAGTGGAACATCACCGGGGTGCGCATGACCAGCCACTCCCACGGCGCGGAGATGTAGGCGTGGTCGCTGGTCAGGTCGGTGTGGAAGGTCATCATCCGCTGGTGGTAGTCCACCAGGCTCCACAGCGCCTCCACCGGCTCCCTCAGGAGGCCGGGCACCCACTCGGGCAGCATGCCGTCCGCGAAGTCGCGGTTGTAGCCGCCGCGGGTGAACAGCCACCCCGACCACGAGACCAGGTAGACGACCCCCGCGACCACCACGGTCTGCACGAACGCCGGGATCGCGTCGATGCCCAGCCACCGCCAGAAGAAGCCGCGCTGGCCGACGCTGCCGCGGGCCCCGTAGTCCCACGCCACCGTGAGCAGGCCGAACGCCGCGATGAAGAACAGGGCCGACCACTTGGTACCCACCGCCAGACCGAAGCACAGCCCGGCCGCCAGCCGCCACCAGCGCATCCCCAACCAGCCCACCGACGCCAGGTCCCCGCCCGCCTCCGCCAGGCGGGCCATCCGCTCCCGGGTGCTGTCCCGGTCGATCACCAGGCACGCGAACCCGGCCAGGATCCACAGGGTGAGGAAGATGTCCACCATGGCGATGCGGCTCAGCGTGAAGTGCAGGCCGTCCAGCGCCATGATCAGGCCCGCCGTGCAGCCCAGCAGCACCGAGCGGGTCATCCGCGTGGCCAGCCGCACCAGGATGAGGACCGAGAGCACCCCGGCCACGGCGGAGGCGAACCGCCAGGCCTCGGGGGTCATGGTCGTGCCGAACGGCAGGAGCGACCACAGCCAGTCGCCCAGGGCGATCATCCACTTGCCCACCGGCGGGTGCACGATGAAGTCGCCCGTGCCGGTGAAGATGTCCTGGTACCCCTGGGCGAGCAGGTCGTCGGCCTCGACGGGCTCCTCGACGGTCTCGTGCTCGTAGCCGAAGTTCCAGAGCCCGTAGGCGTCCTTGGCGTAGTAGGTCTCGTCGAAGTAGATCCGGTCCGGCTGGCCGAGGTTGAAGAACCTCAGCGCCCCGGCGAACAGCGCCACGGCGAAGGCGCCCAGCCAGCCCACCCAGCGGGGCGCGGGGTTGACGGGAAGGAAGCGGGCGCGTATCCGCGCCGACCGCGGCGAGGACGAGGGCTCTGCCTCGGAGAAAGGTGCGGTGGTGGTCATCGGGTGTACGGGGTGGATACTCCCGCCCTCAGGCGGTGGAGGGAGCCCCTGCCTCCTTCTGGGTGGTGTAGCCGTAACCGTCCGCTCGCTGGAGCAGACAGAGGTTCTTCCATGAGGTCTTGATCGGCCCATGCGAGGTTTGCAGGGTGTGGCTCCCACTGCTGCGCACCGCCACCCGGCCTGTGTGCGTCCCCGCCTGCCCGCCTGACGGCAGGGTTGCTCGGTCCGGGCCTTCGGCCCTTACGGGAACGGGAACGACGTACCCGACGCCGGGTGGGACACCGAGCGCCTCCTCCCGTGAGCGCTCCACACCGGCTGTCACGAGAACGCGGCCTCCGTGCTCCGTTCCGTCCCTGTCCCCGGGGGTGACCACTGACCCGTGTTCCGGAGCGGGCCGCTGAGGAAGCACGGTCTGGTGGGTCTTCTCACCTGTGTGAAACGTAGCCAACTGGTCACCTCCCTGGTGTTGGCTGGTGCTGGTAACGCCAGGCCCTCGACCCGGGGGTCGAAAGCCCCGCCTTCGAGCGGGGAACGCGTTACCTCGGCTCGTAGGTTGGGGTCGGAGATGGTTGTCCTTTGCGGACGGACCACGAAACCAGGTTTCGGATGGCGTGATGAGCCAACCGTAGCGCGACAGGACGGGGATCACAGTGGTTGAGGGTGGAGCTGGGACGAGTGGAGGGACAGGAACCCTGACGCTCGCCGGTGTGCCCATCGGGAACGTGGAGGACGCGCCGCCCAGGCTGCTGCGCGCACTGGAGGGCGCCCGCGTCATCGCGGCCGAGGACACCCGAAGGCTACGCCAGTTCGCCTCCCGCGCGGACGTGCGCCTGGGAGGTGAGGCGGGCGCCCGCGTCGTGTCCTACTACGACGCCAACGAGAGCCGCCGCACCGACGAGCTGCTCGGCGACCTGCGCGCGGGGAGCGACGTCCTCGTCGTCACCGACGCCGGGATGCCGGGGGTGTCCGACCCCGGCTACCGGCTGGCCGCCGCCTGCGCGGGAGAGGGCATCCCGGTGACCGCCATCCCGGGGCCGTCCGCGGTCACCACGGCGCTCGTGGTCTCGGGCCTGCCCACCGACCGCTTCTGCTTCGAGGGCTTCCCGCCGCGCAAGGGCCTGTCGGGCTATCTGGCCGACCTGGCGGCCGAGCGCCGCACGATGGTGTTCTTCGAGAGCCCCCACCGCGTCGCCGCCACCCTGGAGGCGATGGCCGCGGCCTTCGGCGCCGACCGGCGCGCCGCCGTGTGCCGGGAGCTGACCAAGACCTACGAGGAGGTGCGCCGGGGCGGCCTCGGGGAGCTGGCGGCCTGGGCCGCCGAGGGGGTGCGGGGCGAGATCTCGCTCGTGGTGGAGGGCGCCCGCCGTGACCCGGGGACGGTCGGGGACGCCGACCTGGTCGCCGCGGTCTCCGGCCTGGAGGAGGAGGGCGTGCGCCGCAAGGAGGCGATCACCCGTGTGGCCAGGGAGTTCGGTGTCCCCAAGCGCCGGGTCTACGACCTGGTGCACGGGGTCGTGTCCGCCGACTGACCGAGAACGGCGGGCCCGCGGCGGAACCTTTCCGGTTCTGGAGCGTCTGACCGGGTGAAACAGCCAGACCGTCGATGGGGAACACGTTCATGCGAAGCAACCTCTTCCAGCAGGCCCAGGAGACCAGTCAGCCGGGTATGCACCTGCAGAACCACAAGATGCTCCGGGTGGGCCTCAACGGCGAGTTCTTCGCCCGCCAGGGCGCCATGGTCGCCTACCAGGGCCAGGTCGACTTCTCCTACGAGGGGTCCGGCAGCGTCAGCAAGTTCTTCAAGAAGGCCTTCACCGGCGAGGGGCTGCCGCTGATGAAGGTGTCCGGGCGCGGCGACGTGTTCCTGGCCCGCGACGCCTGGGACGTGCACCTGGTGGACCTGGAGGACGACCACCTCACGGTCAACGGCGACAACGTGCTCGCCTTCGAGGCCGGGCTGAGCTGGGACATCCGCCGTGTGGAGGGCGCGGGCATGGCCGCCGGGGGGCTCTTCAACACGGTCTTCAGCGGCCGGGGCAGGGTGGCCATCGCCTGCCACGGCGCCCCGGTGCTGATCAACGTCGACCAGCCGACCTTCGTGGACACCGACTCCGCGGTCGCCTGGTCCAGCTCGCTGAGCACGGGCGTGCGCCGCACGGCCAAGGCGGGCGCGCTCATCGGCCGTGGCAGCGGCGAGGCGCTCCAGCTCTCCTTCGAGGGCCAGGGCTTCGTCCTGGTGCAGGCCTCCGAGGGCGCGCCGGTCGCGGCCCAGACGGCCTGATCCGACAGGCGAAGGGCCCCGGGACGTGTGTCCCGGGGCCCTTCGCCTGTCGGCCCGCCGCGCCACCCGTGGGCGGCGCGGCGGGCCGTGTACAGCGCGGCGGGTTCCCGACCGCGGGGCCGGGAACCCGTGCGCGGCGCTAGACGACGGCTCCGTCGTCGGCCTCGCGGGCGGCCTTGGCGGCCACCTTCTGCTTGGCCTTGCGCTCCTTGACCACGTGGGGCGGGTCGGTCTTGTCCCACCTCTGCAGCCAGATGGCCAGCGGGACGGCGACGAAGATCGTCGAGAGGACGCCCGTCGTCAGACCCACCAGCATGGCGATCGAGAAGTCCTGGAGCGAGGACCCGCCGAGGAAGGTCAGGAAGCCCAGGATGATCAGCGCGCCGATCGAGGTGTTGACGGTACGCGGCAGGGTGTTGAGCACCGCGCGGTTGGCGATCTCGGAGAACTTCGACTTCTCGTCGCGGGCCCACTCGTCGCGCACCCGGTCGAACACCACCACCGTGTCGTTGACGGAGAAGCCGATGACGCTCAGGAGCGCGGCGAGGAACACGCCGTCGATCGGCTTGCCCAGCCAGATGAACAGCCCGATCACCAGGATCAGGTTGAAGGCCAGCGACAGCATGGTGGACACGCCGAACGACCAGCGGAAGCGCCAGGCCAGGTAGACCATCTGGAGCGCGAGGGCCGCGCCCAGGGCGATCAGCGCCCGGTTGCGCAGCTCGTCGCCCATGCTCGGGCCGATCAGCTCGTCGCTGACCAGTTCCACACCGCCGGTCTGCTCGCCCAGGGCGTCCGCGATCCGGGCCGCGTCGTCGTCGGAGATGCTGCCGGTGCGCACCGAGATGTCGCCGTCACCGGACTCCTGGACCACGGCCGTGTCCGAGCCGGGGAAGTCCAGCGCGGAGATGACGGAGCGGGCCTCGTCGACCGAGACGCCCTCCCCGCTGCTGACCTCGTACTCCAGCACGCGGCCGCCGGTGAACTCCACACCGAGGTTGGTGTCGCGGATCAGCGGAGCGGCGATCGCGGCCGCCACGATCAGACCCGCCACGATCAGGCCCTTGGTGCGGTGGCCCATGAGGTCGGGGTTCTTCTGAACCAACCAGGTGCGGACGCCGCCGATGCGGTTCAGGCCGCTGACGGCCGGGTGCTTGCGCACGACCGCGCGCCGCACCGCCCACTCGACGAACACGCGCGCGATGACCAGCGCGGAGAACATCGAGACGAGGGTACCGATGCTCAGGGTCACGCCGAAGCCCTGCACGGTGCCCGAGGCGAAGAAGAACAGCAGGGCGGCGGCGATGAGCGTGGTGATGTTGGTGTCGATGACCGCGCTCCACGCCTTGCGGGAGCCCACGACGAACGCCTTCTCCAGGCTCGGCGGCACCGCCCGGCGCCGCTTGCGGGTGAGCACCCCGGACTCGGCCTTGGCGGCCTCGTCCTCGGTGGCGTCCCGCAGCCCGGCCGACTTGTTGGCCTCGTACACCTTCGCCTGGCGCTGGTGCTCCTCGCGTGTGCGTTCGAAGATCAGCACGTTGGCGTCGATGGCCATACCGATCGCCAGCACGAAGCCCGCCAGGCCCGGCAGTGTCAGTGTGGCGTTGATGGCGACCAGGGCGCCGTAGGCGATGAGCGTGTAGAAGCCCAGGGCCAGGGCGGCCAGGAAGCCGACCAGCCGGTAGACCAGCGTGATGTAGAGCGTGGTGAAGGCCAGGCCCAGGAGCGCGGCGACGGCGCTGGCCTGGATGGCCTCGGCGCCCAGGGTCGGGCCGACCGTCTGGCGCTGGACCTCGGTGACCGGCAGCGGCAGCGAGCCGCCCTCGATCAGCACGGCCAGGTCGTTGGCGGTCTCACTGGTGAAGTCGGGGCTGGTGATGGTGGTGGTGTTGCCGGGCATGCCCACGTCGCAGGCGAACTCCGGGTTCACCTCCGGGGCGGAGATGATCTGCCCGTCCAGCACGATGGCCACGCGGCGGCGCGGGTCGCCCTGGTCGTAGCAGGCGGCGTCGGCGGTCAGCGCGGTCCACTGGTCGGCGCCCTCGCCGCGGAAGTTGACGTTGACCGTCCACTGCGCGCGGTTGACGCTGTCCAGCGCGGCCTCGGCGCTGGCCACCTGGTCGCCCTTGATGGCGGTCTCGCCGAGCTGGAGCTGGGTGCCGTCGGAGTCGGGGAGCGTCATCACGACGTCCTCGGGGTTCTCCGCGCTGGGACCGGCGGGGGGCTGCTGGCCGCCCATGCCTCCCATGCCGCCCTGCTGCGCCATGAGCTCTTCGAGCTGCTCCTGGGTCATCTCCCCGCCGCCGCCCTCGGCGGCCTCTTCACCGCCCTCGGCCGCGGCGTCGGACGGGGCGCGCGCCTCGTCCGCGGTGGCCTGCGGGGCGTTGGCGGAGTCGCCCGGGGCGGGCGCCTGCACGCCCTGGCCGCCGGCCTGGCCCACGCCCAGCACCGGGTGGAAGGACAGCTGGGCGGTCTGGCCGATGATCTGCGCGGCCTCCGCCGGGTCCTGCACACCGGGCAGTTCGACGATGATCCGGTTCTCGCCCGAGCGCGACATGGTCGCCTCGGACACGCCCAGGCGGTCGATGCGCTGGCGCAGCACCTCGACGACCTGGTCGGTGTTCTCGGAGTTGGCGGGTGTGCCCTCGGGGCCGTCCTGGGTCTCCAGGACGATCTGCGTGCCGCCGCTGAGGTCGAGCCCCAGGCGCGGCGGGATGAACCACGCCGCGCCGAACGCGACGAGGATGACGAGAAGGGAGATGAGGGCGCGTGTCCAACGCGCGCCCGCTCCCGTTTGACTGGACAAGGACCTGGTACCTCTTCACTGCGAATACGGGTGATCCCGACGCACGCCGGAGACAGGGGGGTACGCGCGGGGATGGTCAGATGGCGGTGTTCGCGGTGGGAGGGGGAGCCCGTGTCGGCGGCAGCTCCCCGGGGGCGTCCAGGTCCGGGACGGGAACGGGCGCGGGGGGAGAGAGCGGCCACCAGGGCTGGTCCCACACCGCCAGGCGCAGTGCGCTGCTGGGCACGGTGTCGGGCAGGTCGCGCAGCACCGACCGGTGGTCGCACGTGGAGGCGGGCGGCCCGACGGTGACCATCGGGTTCTCGGCCAGGTCCGCGCGTTCGCGCGGGGTCACCCGCTCCTGGTCCGCCGCCGCGGCCGCGGCGCCCTCGGGGGCGCTGAGCAGGCCGTGCGGCGGCAGGGGCGGTCCGGCCGGCTGCCCGCCGCCGGAGGCGACGGGGAAGGACAGGATGACGAGCAGGACCACGCTGGTCAGCAGCGCGGTCGTGTGCCGGGCAGGACGGGGTAGGGCACCGGTAACCATGGTGACCACCGCCTCGGGGAAGGACCGGGAGGGAAGTGCTGCCCGACCGTGCGTCCCGGTGGTGCACGGCTCGTCCAGCAGAGCATACGGGTAGCGGCAAGCCCCGGGGAATGTCCCTTCGGCCCCTGTCGCACCGCCGGGCCGCCCGTGCCCCGGACCGCGGGCGGGGCCGTGCCCCGGACCGCGCGGGAAACCGGGCCCGGCCCGGCGCGCGCCGCCCGGTGCGCTCGCCCGGGGGCCGCGCGCGGGGGAAAGGAGTGCACGGCAGGCCGCCGCCGCCTTTAGGCTTGGGTCATGTCGTCGAATCGTCACATCCTGACCGCGGTCGCCTGGCCCTATGCCAACGGACCGCGCCACATCGGTCACGTGTCCGGCTTCGGAGTCCCCTCCGACGTCTTCTCCCGCTTCCAGCGAATGTCGGGCAACCACGTGCTGATGGTCAGCGGGACCGACGAGCACGGCACCCCGGTGCAGGTCCTGGCCGACCAGGAGGGTGTGACCCCCCGCGAGCTGGCCGACCGCTACAACCGGATCATCGCCGAGGACCTGGTGGGCCTGGGCCTGTCCTATGACCTGTTCACCCGCACCACCACCGGCAACCACTACGCCGTCGCGCAGCAGCTGTTCACCGCGCTGCACGAGAACGGGTACGTGTTCGCCCACACCACCAAGGGCGCGGTGTCGCCGTCCACCGGCCGTACGCTGCCCGACCGCTACATCGAGGGCATCTGCCCCATCTGCGGTTACGACGGCGCGCGCGGCGACCAGTGCGACAACTGCGGCAACCAGCTCGACCCGATCGACCTCATCTCGCCGCGTTCGCGGATCAACGGCGAGAAGCCGGAGTTCGTGGACACCGAGCACTTCATGCTCGACCTGCCCGCCTTCGCCGAAGCCCTGACCACCTGGCTCAAGGGCAAGGAGGGGCAGTGGCGGCCCAACGTCCTCAAGTTCTCCCTGAACCTGGTGGAGGACCTCCAGCCGCGCGCGGTCACCCGCGACCTCAACTGGGGCGTGCCCGTCCCGCTGGAGGGCTGGAGCGACAACGCCAACAAGCGCCTGTACGTGTGGTTCGACGCGGTCATCGGCTACCTGTCGGCGTCGGTGGAGTGGGCCCGGCGCATCGGCGAGCCCGAGGCCTGGCGCCGCTGGTGGCAGGGCGACGAGGCCCGGTCCTACTACTTCATGGGCAAGGACAACATCGTCTTCCACTCGGTGGTCTGGCCCGCGATCCTGCTGGGCCACAACGGCGAGGGCGACCGGGGCGGCGAGCCCGGCCCGCTGGGCGAGCTGAACGTGCCCACCGAGGTGGTCTCCAGCGAGTTCCTCACCATGGAGGGGCGCAAGTTCTCCTCCTCGCGGCGCGTGGTGATCTACGTGCGCGACTTCCTGGAGCGCTACTCCGCCGACGCGCTGCGCTACTACATCATGGCCGCCGGTCCCGAGACGCAGGACACCGACTTCACCTGGGCCGAGTTCGTGCGCCGCAACAACGACGAGCTGGTGGCGGCCTGGGGCAACCTGGTCAACCGCTCCATCTCGATGGCGGCCAAGAACCTGGGCGAGATCCCGGCGGCCGGTGAGCTGACCGACGAGGACCGCCGGGTGCTGGAGGACTCGCGGGCCGCGTTCGCGCGGGTGGGCGAGCGGCTGGAGCGGTCCCAGTTCAAGGCGGGCCTGCAGGAGGCCATGCGCACCGTGGCCGAGGCCAACAAGTACATCTCCGACCAGGCTCCGTGGGCGCTGAAGAAGACCGACCCCGAGCGGATGGCCACCGTGCTGCACGTGGCCCTCCAACTGGTCCAGGACGCCAACACGCTGCTCACCCCGTACCTGCCCGAGTCGGCGAACAAGGTGTACGCGATGCTCGGCGGCACCGGCACCTGGACGGGCATGCCCCGCATCGACGCCGGGCGCGACACGATCGGCGGCTCGGAGGAGGAGGTGGAGTACCCGGTCATCACCGGGGACTACGCCGGCAACGAGGCGCGCTGGGAGTCGCGGCCGATCGCGGTGGGCACCCCGCTCGGCCGCCCGGAGCCGCTGTTCGCCAAGCTCGACCAGTCGGTCGTGGACGAGGAGCTGGCCCGCCTGGAGGGCGCCGCCGGGTAGGCTCCGGCCGCGGCGGAAAGGACGACCGCGCCGGCGGGCACCGCCCGTCGGCGCTTCTTCGTGGAGGAACGTGAGCATGGGAAAGCGCAGCGGCAGAGCGGTCAGGGAGCGCAACGACCAGACGCCCCCTCCGGTACCCGAGCCCCTGCGCGTACCGGTGGCCGACAGCCACACCCACATGGACATGCAGACCCCGGAGGTCGAGGAGATCATCGCCGCCGCCGAGGGCGTCGGGGTGACCCCGCTCGTCCAGGTGGGCGTGGACCTGGCCTCCTCGCGGTGGGCGGCCGAGGTGGCCGCCGCGCACCCGGGCAAGGTGTGGGCGGCGGTGGCCCTGCACCCCAACGAGGCGCCGCGCATCGTGCACGGTGACGGCGCCCCGGGCGTGGAGGTGGACGACACCGACTGGGCGGGCAGGCTCCGCGAGCCCGGCGGGACGGCGGAGCTGGAGGCGCAGCTGGCCGCCATCGACGAGCTGGCCGCGCTGCCCCACGTGGTGGCGGTCGGCGAGACCGGCATGGACACCTTCCGCACCGGCCCCGAGGGCGCGCGGGCCCAGGAGGAGTCCTTCCGCCGCCACATCGACATCGCCAGGCGCCACGGCAAGGCCGTGATGATCCACGACCGCGACGCCCACGAGGACGTGCTGCGGATCCTGGAGGAGGAGGGCGCGCCGGACAGGGTGGTCTTCCACTGCTTCTCCGGCGACGCGGCCATGGCCAAGGTGTGCGCCGAGCACGGGTACTTCATGAGCTTCGCGGGCAACGTCACCTTCGCCAGTGCCGAGTCCCTGCGCGAGGCCGCCGCCGCGGCGCCGCCGGAGCTGATGCTGGTGGAGACCGACGCGCCCTTCCTCACCCCCAAGCCCTACCGGGGTCGCCCCAACGCCCCCTACCTGATCCCGCACACGCTGCGGACGCTGGCGGGGGTCAAGGGCATGGACGAGGACGAACTCGCCGGGATCATCGCGGGCAACGCGGGGCGCGCGTTCGGGTTCTGATCCGGGACACGCGGCCGCGTGTCCTCGCCGCCGGACCGTGGCGTACCCGAACGGCGGCGGGGTTCCCGCGTTCCGGGGAGAACGCGGAAACCCCGCCCCGACGACAGCGCGCCGCCCACACCGGAGGCGGCGCGCCAGCCGTCCCGCTCAACCGCCTGCTCAGCCCCCGCGCTTGCGCCAGGCGTTCTCCCGGCCCTGCCGGTCGGCGGCCTTCCACTGCTTGCGGCGCTCGGCGCGCAGCCGCGCGTCGCCCCGGGAGCGGTTCCACTCGGACTCGCGCCGGAGCCGGTTCCAGCGTTCCAACCGCCGGGCGTCCAGCTCGCCCTCGTCCACGGCGGCGGCGACCGCGCAGCCCGGCTCGCCGCCGTGGCGGCAGTCCCGGAAGCGGCACCGTTCGGCGAGGTCGGAGACGTCGGCGAAGGTCCGGTCCACGCCGCGGGCGTCGCCGGGCACGTCGATGCGCCGCACCCCGGGGATGTCCAGGACCAGTGCGCCGCCCGGCAGCTGGAGGAGCTGGCGGCGGGTGGTGGTGTGCCGCCCCCGCCGGTCGTGGCGGATCTCGCCGGTGTCCATCAGGTTCCGCCCGGCCACCGCGTTGACCAGGCTGGACTTGCCCGCTCCGGAGGTGCCGAGCAGGACCCAGGTGGTGCCGGGCAGGAACCGCGCGGCCAGTTCCTCCACGCCGAGGCCGGTGTGCGCGCTGACGGTGTGCACGTCGGCGCCCGCGGTCACCGAGCCGACGAGTTCGAGCACCTCGGGGAGGCGGTCCCCGGCCAGCTCGGCCTTGGTGACCGCCACGACCGGGGAGGCCCCGCTCGCCCAGGCCAGGCTGAGGAAGCGTTCCAGGCGGCCCACGTTGGGCCCCTGGTCGGCGGCCTCGCAGACCAGGACGCCGTCGATGTTGGCGGCCAGGACCTGGTCGTGGGAGTCCCGGGCCACGCCCTGGCGGACGAGGCTGCCGGAGCGTTCGAGGACGGCCTCGACGACCCAGGTGTCGCCGGAGCGGCGCACCGCGACCCAGTCGCCGCCGCACGGAGCGGAGGACGGGTCGGCCTGGGCGGCCCTGGTGACGGCGGGGGAGTAGTCGGCGGCGGCCTCCCCGGGGAGGCGGACCACCGCTCCGCCCCGGCGTGAGGAGGAGACGCGCGCGGGGACCACCGGGTGGGGGCTCGCCGCGGCGACGGCGTCGAAGGCCCGCTCGACGCGGCGGTTCCACCCCAGCGCGGCCAGCGGGGAGGGGGCGGGTGTGTCTGTGCTGTCGTACGTGTTCACGACGGACTCTCTGGAGCGGCGAGCCGTCAGGAGGGGAAGTGCCCCTCAGGGCTCGCGAACGGTCGGGAAGGTCGGGTTCGAACCATGCGCAGGAACGGTCATCACTGCTTCCTCTCCGTCGTCGGCGCCGAGGACACGGCGCGCTCCGCTCCGGCGAGCTTAGGACCGGAGGGGCGGAGCGCACCACGGGTTTTCCGGACGGGGGCCCGGTCGGGGAACGGCGCGGCTCAGCGGCGCCTGGTCCACACGTCGTCGGAGGGCGCGGTCTGCGCGGCGGTGGCGTGCCGCGGAACGTACTCCGCGGCGGGCTCCTCCGGTCCGCTCCCGGAGGCGGGCGCGTCGGGGGCGGGCGCGCGCCGGGAGTAGTCCGGGCGCTCCTCCTCCACCCCCAGCAGGAGGAAGAGGCTGCAGATCAGCATGAAGACGAACAGGCCCGCGAGCAGGGGCAGCACCAGGTCCGGCGCGCTGGAACCGTCCGGGGGGCTGTGCCGGGAGAAGCGCGGTTCCGTGAAGTGGACGCCCACCATGCCGGTGTAGTGCATGGTGGTCACCGCGACGGCCATGGCCACGGAGGCGGCGGTGATGGCGGGGAGACCGCGCAGCCGGGAGGCGAACCACAGGGAGGCGGTGGCGGCCACCAGGGCGATCACGCAGGCCAGGGCGACGTAGAGCGGGTCGTGGTGGATCTCCCCGTGCACGTTCATCGAGGACATGCCGAGGTAGTGCATCGCGATGATGCCGGTCCCGGCGATGAGACCGCCCAGCAGGAGCCGGGGGGCCGTCCTCCTGCGGATGGTCAGGGTGAGCGCCACGGCCATCACCGCGATGGCGATGACGCCGCTGACCACGGTGAGCGCGGCGTCGTAGCGGATGGCCGTGCCGGGCGGGGAGAAGCCCATCATGGCGATGAAGTGCATCGACCACACGGCCACCCCGCCCAGGGCGAGGGAGGCCAGGGTCAGCCACTGCCACCGGACGAGTCCGCTCGTCCGGCGCGCGCGTGAGGCGAAGGACAGCCCGAGGAACGACCCGATCACCGAGACCGCGAAGGCGATGGAGGGGGTCAGCCAGTCCTGGGCGAGGTGGTCGAGCACGGCGCACTACTTTCCATGACCTTGGTCCCGTTTCGGTCGGGTTCCATGGATAGTAGGGAGGCCTGAGACTGATGCGCCAGGGGTGTTCCCGAACGTGTGTGGCCTGATGTGGCCAGGGGCAACTCAGGGGAACACTGGCGCGACCCTCAGTTCCGCCGGGCCCACACGTCGGCGGAGCGGTGCCGGGCGGCGTAGGCCTCCGCGCTCTCCTCCGGGGGTGCGGTGGAGTCCTTCCCCGCCCGTGCCGCGCGGTCCCCGCCCGCGCCGGTGTCCTCCACACCCAGCATCAGCAGCAGGCTGCACGCCAGGAGGAAGACGAACTGCCCGATGACCAGCGGCAGCAGCAGATCCGCGCCGGTCGACCCGGGCACGGGCGCCGCGCTCGCGGTCACGTCCATCGTGACGTGCACGCCGAACATGCCGGTGTAGTGCATGCAGCAGACCGCTACCGCCATGACCGCGGAGGCGGCGAGCGTGGCGAGGATCCCCCGCAGCCGCAGCGCGAACCAGAGGGCGACCGTCGCCGCGACCAGGGCGATGACGGCGGCCAGCACCACGTACAGCGGGTCGTGCCCCATGTGGCCGCGCATGTTGATGGAGGCCATCCCCATGTAGTGCATGGCCACGATGCCGGTCCCGGCGATGGCGCCTCCCGCCAGCAGCGACCAGGTCGTGCGCAGGTTGATGGTCAGGTGCAGGGCGACGCCCATGACCAGGACGGCGAGCAGGCCGCTGGCCACGGTCAGCACGGGGTCGTAGCGGATGGCCGTCCCCGACACCTCGAAGCCCATCATGGCGATGAAGTGCATCGACCACACGGCCGTTCCGCCCAGGCAGACCGCACTGAGCGACAGCCACGTCCAGTAGGAGGCGCCGGCGGCCCGGCGGGCCCGGGCGGCGAACATCAGTCCCACGAAGGAACCGATCACGGAGACCGCGTAGGCGATCGCGGGCGTCAGCGGCCCCTGGGTGAAGTGGTCGATCATGGGACGCCGCTCCGGCTGGTGAGGAGGATGAGGGGGATGAGAATAAGGTCATCCTAAGGAGCGCTGGTCAGAGCTGGACCACACGCCGGTGACCACGCGGCGACGGGTTACCGAACGGGGCTCGGTGCGGCCCTGCCCCCTCGGGGAAGCGGCGCACGGTGACCGCGCCGTCCGTGACGCTTGTCATGCGCGGGGACTTCGTGTGCGGGCCGCGGGGAGGGGCCGTGGAAGACCGCCGGGCGCTCCGGCCCTCCGGCCCGCGAAGGCGGTCCCCGGTGCTCCTCCGCTCCGGTCCCCGGGCTCGCGGACCCGAAGGCGCCACCCCGCCCGGGCCCTCGGGCCCTGCGGCTCTCAGGCGCGCAGGCCCGCGAAGGCGATCCTCGCCAGGGTGTCGGCGATCTCGTCGGAGTCCAGCCCGCGGTCCGGCTTGTACCACTCCGAGATCGAGTTGACCATGCCGAACAGCAGGCGCGCCGCGACCGCGGGGTCCACGTCCGGGCGGATGTCGCCGTCGGCCGCGCCCTCGCGCACCAGGTCGGCGATCAGGTGGTCGAACGCCCGGCGCCGCTCCAGCGCGCGCTTCTCCACCTCGGTGTTGCCGCGCACCCGCAGCAGCAGGGTCACGTGGGGCAGCTCGTCCACCAGCACCCGGACGCTGCCGCGCAGCACGTGCTCCAGGCGGTCGATGGCCGGACCGGTGGTCGAGGCCTCCTCGCGGGTGACCGCGAACAGGGCGTCCATGGCCAGGTCCAGGGAGCGGCGCAGCAGCTCGGTCTTGCCGGTGACGTGGTGGTAGATGGCCGACTTGGTCACGCCCAGGGCGCGCGCCAGGTCCTCCATGCTCGTGCCGTCGTACCCGCGTTCGTTGAACACGCGTGCGGCCACGCGCAGGACGGAGTCGGCGTCGTGGCCGGGGCGGCCGGAGCGTCGCCGCCCCGCTGCGGCGCGGCGGGAGGGTGCTGGTTCGACAGGGGAAGATCTGGACACGGTTGTCGAATCTACCTGGTGGGGAGCGGCTCCGTGGGCGGGGACGGCCGCGGGCGCGTCCTCCGTCGCCGGTCCCCACGAGGATTTCCTAACGAACGGTCGGTTGGTAACACATCCTATCCCGGGCCCGGGGCGCCCCCGGCCCGCGCCCGCATCCAGGTCGCGCGGAGTGCTCGGGAAAGCACTTCTCGTCACGGCCGGAGAAGGGCGGGCGAATCGGGGAAAACGTCCGGGTTCGGCGTTGTGCGAGTTCAGCGGCACGGAAAGGGATTCCTTCGCGTCCGTTTCGGGTGCGCGCCTCGGTGAAGGGCGTTAGGGGTGCGTTAAAAACCCTTGATCTGGTTCATGGGGCAAGAGTAATTTGTCCCTCGTTTGACGGCAAAAGTCCATATTTGTCGACGTCAAGGATGAGACCCCCCATGGCCATCACCCGTCGTAACGCCCTGCGCGTTTCCCTCACCGGAGGGGTCGGTGCCGCAGTCGCCGCTGCCTCCGCCCCAGCCTGGTCGGCCCCCATGCCCGCGCCCCAGCCGGGGGACGCCGCGGAGGCGCTGCGCCTCCTCAAGCGGGGCAACAGGCGCTGGCGCCGGTACGACTCCCGCCATCCCAACGAGGGCCCCGCCCGCAGGGAGGAGATGGCGCGCGGACAGAGCCCCTTCGCCGTGGTCCTGGCCTGCGGGGACTCCCGTGTGGCGCCCGAACTGGTCTTCGACCGCGGGCTCGGCGACCTGTTCACCGTCCGCTCCGCGGGCCAGGTCCTGGACGAGTCCGTCCTGGGCAGCATCAGCTACGCCGCCGTGCACCTGGCGGTCCCGCTCATCGTCGTCCTGGGGCACTCCTCATGCGGCGCGGTCACCGCGGCCGTGGAGGCCCACGAGACCGGAGAGGTCCCGCACGGCCACGTCGGCTACCTGGTGGAGGGGATCCTGCCGGTGGTCGATGCCACCCCCGACGACGGCGGCGACTTCGTGGACGCCTGCGTCCGGGCCAACGCCGAGTACATCGCCGACCAGCTCCGGGTGGACGCCGACCTGCGCGAGCTGGTCGAGTCCGGCCGCCTGGACGTGGTTCCCGCCCGCTACGACCTGGAGACCTCCGAGGTCGTCTGGCTCTGACCCGGCGCCGTCCCGCGCCCGCCCGATCACGGACCCGTGCCCCCGGTCGCTCCCGCCCACCCTCCCGTCCCCTCCCGTCTTCCCGCTCCTCTCCGGGCGGCCGCGCCGCCCGCCCCCGTGCCGACGCCACCCGGGTCCGAGGTCCCGAAGCCCCCGAAAGGGAGAAAAGGTGACCGCACGCGACACCGGAACCGTTCTCCTTTCTCCGCGGGGCGAAACACGCGCCGGCGCCTCCTCGTCCTCCTTTCGGCTTTCCGCCACCCCCTCCGGTCAGGCATAACATAATAAATCACTGAAAAGGCTGCGGTGCGAACGCATGACGCCTATTCTCGTGATGTCCGCAAAGGACAGTTAGCCTGATTCGTCGCGGGCCGACGCAAGATCCGGCCCCAGCCTTCGCAAAGGACCGACGTGCGCTTCGACCAGCAGTTGCGGGAGATGCTCCAGACGCCGGGGGTGCGCAGTGCCTGCCTCGTCGACTGGCGGCGCGGGCGCGTCCTCGCCCACGTCGGCGCCGACGATCCGGCCGCGGACGCGGCGGCGATCCTCAGGGCCGTCAGGGAGGGCCCCCTGTGCGCCGACCAGCGGGTGGAGGACGTCGTCGTCACCGACACCGACCACCACGTGCTGTTCGCCGTCCTGGACGGCTCCGACCTGTGCGTACGGGTCCGGATGGGCCGCACGGAGGGCAGCCTCGGCTTCACCCTGCGGCGGCTGCGCGACCTGGTGCGCACGGCGAGGGTGCCGCCTCCCCGCGACGACACGGACCGCCCGCCCCGGCGGGACCTGCCCCGCCCCGCCGCGCCGGCGGTCGCGTCCGTGGACCGCAAGGTGCTGGAACGCGTGCTCACCGCGCTGCGGACGCTGTCCGTCGAGCGCCCCCGGCCGGTGGCCGCGTGACCGGTGGGCAGCCCCGCCGAGGCGCCTCCGGCCTGCGCCGCTGGATCGCCGACCGCAGGGCGCCGCGCCGACCCACGTCAAGGAGAGAGAAGGACATGCCGAACATCGAAGCCGGGCTCAAGGAGATGATGGAGATCGAGGGGGCTGTGGGCGCCGCCGTCGTCGACTACAGCAGCGGGATGGCGCTGGGCACCCTCGCCTCCACCAACACCCTCGACCTCACCGTGGCCGCCGCCGGGAACACCGAGGTGGTCCGCGCGAAGATGCGCACCATGGACCAGCTGGGGCTCAACGACGTGATCGAGGACATCCTCATCACCCTGTCCGGGCAGTACCACATCATCCGGCCCCTCACCAGCCGCAAGGGGCAGGGGCTCTTCCTCTACCTGGCCCTGGACCGCTCCCGGGGCAACCTCGCCCTGGCCAGGCACCGCCTCAAGGGCATCGAGGCGGACCTGGAGGTCTGACCGGACGGGCCGCACCGGCGCCCCCGACCGCCCGGAGGATTCCCAGCCGGGGAGGCGATGGGGCAGAATGCCGGTGTCCGCCCCCCGGCACCCTAGGGAGACAGCACATGTTCCGGGTCGTTATCAGCCGTCTCACCGACAACGGACTGCGCGTCACCCCAGAGCAGAAGGACACCGCCATGTCCGTCCAGGAGGCGGTGTCCTTCATCCGCAAGCACCTGCCCGGGGTGGACACCGCGGCCTTCGGCGACAGCGCGGTGCAGGGCTCCGTCAACCGGGTCAACGACTTCCGCTGCGACGTCTCGACCGCCGACGGGGGGCACTACCGGGTGGTCATCGCCCCGATGATCTGACCCCGCCTCACGGTCGAGGGGGATCCCCGGTACGCGCCGCCCCGCCGCCGCGCCTGGAGCCGGGTCAGTCCGACCCGAAGGCGGAGTCGAACGACGCCTCCGGCGGGTCGTAGGCGTGGGAGCGCACGAACTCCACCGCCTCGGCCGCCCCGACCAGCCGGTCCATGCCCGCGTCCTCCCACTCCACCGAGATCGGCCCCTGGTAGCCGATCGCGTTCAGCGTGCGGAAGCAGTCCTCCCAGGGCACGTCGCCGTGCCCGGTCGAGACGAAGTCCCAGCCCCGGCGCGGATCACCCCACGGCAGGTGGGAGCCCAACCGCCCGTTGCGGCCGTTGCCCACCCGCTTGCGGGCGTCCTTGCAGTCCACGTGGTAGATCCGGTCCCGGAAGTCCCACAGGAACCCGACCGGGTCGATGTCCTGCCACACCATGTGGCTGGGGTCCCAGTTCAGGCCGAAGGCCGGGCGGTGTCCCACCGCCTCCAGCGCCTTCTGCGTGGACCAGTAGTCGTAGGCGATCTCGGAGGGGTGCACCTCGTGCGCGAAACGCACCCCCACCTCGTCGAACACGTCCAGGATCGGGTTCCACCGGTCGGCGAAGTCGCGGTATCCGGCCTCGATGACGTCCTCGCCCACCGGCGGGAACATCGCCACGTACTTCCAGACGGCCGAGCCCGTGAAGCCCACCACGGTGGACACGCCGAGCCTGGCGGCGGCGCGGGCGGTGGCCTTCATCTCCTCGGCGGCCCGCTGACGCACGCCCTCGGGCTCGCCGTCGCCCCACACCCGCGCGGGCAGGATGTCGCGGTGGCGGTGGTCGATCGGGTCGTCGCAGACGGCCTGGCCCAGCAGGTGGTTGGAGATCGCCCACAGGCCCAGCCCGTGGCGTTTGAGCGTGTCCAGCCGGTCGCGCACGTAGTCGTCGTCCACGGCGGCCCGGGTGACGTCGAGGTGGTCGCCCCAGCAGGCGACCTCCAGGCCGTCGTAGCCCCACGAAGCGGCCAGGGAGCACACCTCCTCGAAGGGCAGGTCGGCCCACTGCCCGGTGAACAGGGTGACTGGTCGCGGCATGTTCGTCTCCTCCTGGAGTAGGGGGGTTTGGTGGTCAGTGGTCGTGTCCGTCGCCGGGGCCCTCCCCGGCGCCCTCCGGCCCCGCGTCCGCCTCGGCGCCGTCGGGCGCGAGGGCGCCGCTGTCGGGGGCGGCGGGCAGGTACAGGTGGACGTGGCCGTGCCCGGCGTCCACGCTCACCGCGTCCAGGTGCGTGGCCGCCACCGACCACGACACGACCGCCTCGTCGCGCAGTTCCATGGCGATGTGCAGGACGTCCATGCGCAGGTCCTCGTCCTCGATCAGGGCGGCCTTGGCGTAGGTGTCGACCGACATGGACAGCAGCCGGACGGAGGACACCAGGCCCGCGTGCGCGGTCCGGTGGGCGACGCCGGACTCGGGAACCTCGCCGAAGTGCACCGAGGCGGCCTGCACCTCGGTGCGCCAGGAGTTGACCACCGAGGCCTCGGTCAACTCCAGGGGCGGGTGTGATCCGTCGGTGGGCAGGAACTCCTCCATGTCCTCCACCACGGGGACGAGTCCCTCGTGGGCCGTGCGGGTGTGGGTGAGCAGCGAGCCGACCTGGTCGGCGTCGGGGTGGTCCGCGGAGGCCTGCGGCGCGGCGGAGGCGCCGTTCGCGCCGTCACCGCCGAGGAACACGGCGGAGGCGACGGCGGCACCGGCCACCGCGAACGACACCCCGGTCAGCCACCAGGTGGCGGGGGTGTCCGCCACCGGGTCCGGGAACTCGGAACCGGCGGCGGAGGGGGTCTTGTGAGCGGGCATGGTGACGTCTCCTCGTGGGGATGGAGCCGCCCTACCTCAGTCAGCGCTTTCCGGCGAGCGCGGCACCGAGCGGGGGTGGTGGACGTTTCCTCCTGGCCCGGGGGCACCGGCGGCCGTGGTGCGGACACGGCGGTCGGCTCCCGTCCCCCGTGGGGCCCGGCCGCGCCCGTAGGCGCGGACCGCGGACCCCGAGGAGCGCTGCCTACCTGCACGGCGGCTCCTCTCGTCGGCTCAGGGCGCGAAGGAAGGCCAGGCCGTCGACGGCGATCGCGTCCTGGGTCGCCGCCAACGGTCGCCAGACGGAGGCCGCCGTGGCGATGCTGGCATTGTCCGCCGTGAACGACTCGATCACCAGGGGGCCTCCGTACCCCGCGTCGTCGAGCGCGCCGAGGATCGCGCTCCAGTCCAGGTGGTCGGCCCCGGGGGCGCCGCGGTCGTTCGCGCACACCTGCACGTGCGCGAGCCTGCCCGCGGCGCGCCGCACGGCCGCCGCCACGTCCCGCTCCTCGATGTTCATGTGGTAGACGTCCAGGGCCAGCCCGCAGTGCTCCGCGGGCAGGTCGGCCAGCATCTCCAGCCCTTGGTCCACCGTGTTGAGCACGCTCGTCTCGTACCGGTTGAGCGGCTCCACCGCCAGCCGGACCCCCGCGGCCGAGCAGTGCCCGACCACGGGGGCCAGCGCCTCGGTCAGCTCCGCGCCGATCCCCGCCCGCTCACGCGGGGACATCCGCCACGTGCGGCCGACCGAGGAGTAGGCCGGACCGGCGGCGACGGGGGAGCCCACCGCCGCGGCCGCGTCCACGACCCGCCTGAGGTAGTCCTGCGTGGCCGAGCGGGTGGCCGCGTCGGTCGCGACCAGTTCCCGGCCCGGCCCCATGACCAGCACGACGCTGGCCGTCAGGCCCAGCCCGTCCAGCAGGGCCCGGGCGCGCCGGGGGTCCCAGTCGCCCGCGTTCTCCACGGGGAGTTCGATCACGTCGAACCCCCACTCCGCCACGCGGGGCGCGATCCGCTCCAGCGCGGCGTCGGTCAGCGGCGACGTCCACACCCAGGTGTTGACCCCCAGCGCGCGCATCTACCTGTCCGTCCAGGCCTCGGGGAAGCCCGGCAGGTCCTCGCCGCCGAACTTCGCGTAGTGCAGGGACGGCATCTCCGCGTTGCGCTCCAGGTACTCGTCCAGCTCGTCCTGGCGGATCGGCTCCTGGGGCAGGATCCACTCCGAGGGCACCTCCTCGCCGGCGAGGATCATGTCGGCGGCCAGGACCGGGGTCCGCCACTGGAAGTTGGAGTAGACGGGCGCGATCGCGGTGAGGTCCTCCTCCTGCCACTTGCGCATGAAGCTCAGCTCGTCCTCCCCGGAGATCACCGGGTAGGGCTGGCCCGCGTCCTCGAAGGCCTCCAGGGCGGCCACGGCGCCGTCCCCGGCGTCCATCCAGATGCCGTCGACCTCGCCGCGCTGGAGGTGCTGGGAGACCAGGTCCTTGATCATGGCGCCGTCGCCCTCGGTGAACTCGTGGCCGAGCACCTCCAGCTCGCTGTCGGCGAAGATCTCCTGGGCCGCCGCCCAGCGGTGTTCGAGCACGTCCACGCCGGGCAGGATGCGCAGCGCCAGCACGGTCGAACCGGGCTCCAGCTCCTCGACCAGGAACTCGGCCGCGTCCGCGCCGTAGGCGTAGCCGCCGATCGGGTGGATGAACGTGACCATGCAGTCGCTGTTCACGCCGCGGTCGAAGACCACGACCGGGACGCCGCTCTCACAGGCGGTCTCCACAGCCGGGGTCAGGGTCGCGGTGGTGGAGGGGGAGATGATGATGACGTCGCAGTCCCCGGAGTCCACGAAGGCCTGGATGTCGGAGATCTGCTGGTTGTCGTCGTCGGCGGCGTCCGACACCCGGAACTCGCCGATGCGCCCCTCCTCCTGGAGCGCCTCCACCTGCTGCTCCATGGTGATGAAGCCGGTGACGCGCCAGGGGTTGGACACCGAGGCGTTGGAGAAGCACAGCGTCGCGTCCTCGGGCGCGTCGTGCGCGAACTCCGAGGTGTCGATCCACTCGGGCTCGATCGCCTGGAGCCAGGGCTGGTCCTCGGGGCCCTCCGGGGTGATCTCGCGCTGTGCGAGCTGCGCCTCGAACTCGGCCTCGTCGAACCACTCACCGTCGGGGGTGAGTTCGGCGCCCGCCTCCTCGGGGGCGTCGGTGGGGGCGTCCGTCGTACACGCCGTGAGCGTCAGGGTCAGGCCGGCGGCGCCGGCGAGCAGCACGCGGGGGACGCGCATGGTTACCTCCTGGAAGTGCCGAGCGGCCGCTCGGTCGGATGGTCCGGTCGCCGTCGCAGGCGCTCCGGCAGTCGAAGGTCGCCCCGGCGGGCGGCGTAGGCCACCGCGGCGATGATGATGAGCCCCTGCACCGTGGGCTGGAGCGTCGAGGGCAGGTACAGCTGGTTGAACAGCGTGAACAGGGCCTCCACGGTCAGGGCGCCCAGGACGGCGGCGACCACGGTGCCGCGCCCGCCGCCCAGCACCACCCCGCCCAGGACCACGGCGGTGATCGCGGTGAACTCCAGCCCGTCGCCGACCTGCGCGGTGACCCCGGCGTAGCCGCCGATGAGGACGGCGGCGACGGTGGCCATGAGGGAGGAGCCGACGAAGGCCATCGTGCGCACCCGCCACACCCGCACCCCCGAGAAGGCGGCGGCGACGTCGTTGTCGCCCGTCGCCACGAGGGCGCGGCCGTAGGGCGAGCGCATGAGCACCACCGCGCCCGCCGCCAGCGCCAGGGCGATGAGCAGCGCCCACGGGATCTCGCCGAGGACGGGCACGCCCTCGATCCCCTGCCGCCCGAACACGCGGAAGGACTCCGTCAGCGCTCCGGTGGGCGCCCCGCCGGTCCAGTAGCGCACGGCGCCGAACAGGATGAGCATCGTGCCGAGCGTGGTGATGATCGACGGCACCCGCAGCAGCGTGGTCACCAGGCCGTTGACCAGGCCCACGACCAGGCCGAAGGCCAGCATGAGGCCGATCACCGGCCAGGTCATGGCCTCGTCGCCGTCGATGAGGCGGGCCGCGATCACCACCTGCGCGCCCACCAGGGACCCGACCGACAGGTCGAACTCCCCGGAGACGATCACCAGGTACTGGCCGATGGCCAGGATCACCAGCGGCGCGGCCTTCTTGGCGAAGGCCATCAGCGGCGGCCCCTCGAAGAAGGAGGGGTTCTGGGTGGCGATCACCACGAAGATCAGCGCCAGCAGCAGCGCGACGGTCGCCGTGCCGCCCCGGCCCAGCGCGGCCAGCGCGGCCAGCGGGCCCGGACCGCGCGACTCGTACCCGCGCGCGTCCTGGGTGGGGGTCGGGGTCATCGGCGGCCTCCGAGGGGTTGCGGTGCGGACCCCGTCCCGGGGTCCGGATCGGGGGCGGTCCCGGTGTCCGGGGCGGGCCGCGGCACGGGGGAGGACGGCGGCGCGCCGCCGGAGGGGAAGCGCGTCCGCACGGCGGAGCGCCCGCCGCGGGCGTAGACGGCCACGGCGGCGATGACGATGACGCCGCGCAGCACGTCCTTGACGAACGGGTCGACCGCCAGCACGTTGAACACGGTGTCGAGCGTGGCGAGGATGAGCACACCCGCCACGGTCCCGGCCACGCCGCCGCGCCCGCCGAGCAGGTAGGTCCCGCCCAGCACCACGGCCGCGATGGCCTCCAGTTCGTAGCCCCCGGAGTAGACGGTGGCGCTGCCGGTGCCGAACCGGGCGGCCAGCAGCAGGCCGGCCACACCGGCGGTGACCGAGCACAGCACGTGCGCGGTGACCGTGGGCACCCCGGAGCGGACCCCGGAGAGCCGGGCCACGTCGGCGTCGCCGCCGACGGCGTAGATGTGGTAGCCCATCCGGGTGCGGCTCAGGAACAGCACCGCCGCCACCGCCACGCCCAGCATGACCAGGGTGGAGACGGGCAGCACGCCGATCCGGGTGTAGCCGAAGGCCTGGAAGGCGGGGGGTACCGCCCCGGCCGGGCCCTGGAAGTTCGTGTCCAGGTAGCCCTTGATCACCAGCCCCATGCCCAGGGTGGCGATGAAGGGGTTGACCCGCAGCCCCGTGACCACCAGCCCGTTGACCAGGCCGATCAGCGCGGCCAGGCCGAGGGCGGCGGCCGCGCCGAGCACGATCCGGGAGGGGTCGCCCGCCATGGTGGTGGCCGCGACCACGGTGGACAGGGCGGCCACGTAGCCGACCGACAGGTCCAGGGAGCGGCACAGGATGACGAGGGTCATCCCGATGGCCAGGAAGCCCAGCAGGCTGCTGCGGGTGAGCAGGTCGACGGTGTTGGCGGTGGTGAACAGGTTGCCGCCCCGGGCGGCCACGAAGGCCGCGCTGACCGCGAGCAGCAGCACCAGGGCCAGGTAGACCAGCCCGGTGGTGCCCGTCCGGGCGCGCAGGCTCCGGAGGACGGAGGTCGGTGGGGGTGTCACGGGGCGGCCTCCTCGTGCCGTGCGGGGGAGCCGCCGTTGCCGGCCCCGGCGGCCGGGCCGCCCTCGGAGGCCGGTGGGGTGGTACCGCCCGGGCGGGGTGGAGCGGCGGCCGCGTCCTGCTCGGCGGCCGATCCGGTGGCTGGACCCTCCTCGGCGTCCGGGCCCTGCTCGGCGGCTGATCCGGCGGCCGGATACTCCTCGGGGACCGGTGCGGCGGCCCCGCCCGGGTGCGGCGATCCGGTGGCCATCGCCATGACCGCCTCCTCGGCGGCCCCGCCGGGCAGCTCGCCCGCCACCCGGCCGTCCCGCAGGACGACCAGCCGGTCGGACATGCCGATCAGCTCGGGCAGCTCGGAGGAGATGAGCACGATCGCCACACCGGCCGCGGCCAGCTCGCGCATGAGCCGGTAGACGGCCTGCTTGGCGCCCACGTCGATGCCGCGCGTGGGCTCGTCGAGCACCATCACGCCGGGTTCGGCCGCCAGCCACTTGGCCAGCACGACCTTCTGCTGGTTGCCGCCGGACAGGTACCGGACCTCCTGCTCCTGGCCGCCGCGCGCCACCAGCTCCAGGGAGGAGAGGATGCCGGGCAGCCGCCGGGCCCCGCGCGCCGAGCCCAGGGGCCAGACCGCGTCCAGGACCAGGCGGCCGTTGGCCGCCACCGACTGGTTCAGCGCCAGCCCCTGCGCCTTGCGGTCCTCGGTGACCAGCACCAGGCCCGCGCGCACCGCCGTGCGCGGCGAGCGCGGGTCCACCCGCCGCCCGTCCACGCGGACCTCGCCCCGGGTGAAGCGCTCGACGCCGAAGAGGGCGTGGGCGACCTCGGTGCGCCCGCTGCCCTGGAGCCCGCCCAGGCCCAGGATCTCGCCGCCGCGCACCTCGAAGCCGATCCCGTCCAGCTGGGTGTTGCCGCCTCCGGTGACCGACAGCCGCACCCGTCCCACATGCTCGCCGTCCGGCTCCAGGGGCTCGGGGAAGACCGCCGAGACCGGGCGCCCGACCATCTTGCGGACCAGCTCGGCCGGACCGATCTCACCGGCGGGGACGGTGTCCACGAGGTGGCCGTCCTTGAGCACGGTGATGGTGTCGGCCAGGTCGAAGATCTCCCGCATGCGGTGCGACACGTACAGCACCGCCACGCCGCGTTCGCGCAGGCGGCCGATGATCCGGTAGAGGACCTCCACCTCGTGGTCGGCCAGCGCGGCGGTCGGCTCGTCCATGGAGATGATGCGCGCGTCGTGCGAGAGCGCCTTGACGATCTCCACGATCTGCTGCTCGGCCACCGACAGCGACCGCACCCGGGCCCGGGGGTCGATGCCCTCCAGGCCGAGTTCGGCGAGCAGTTCGGCGGCGGCCCGCTCCATGGCCCGGCCGTCCACCAGGCCGCGGCGGCGGATCTCGCGGCCGAGGAAGACGTTCTCGGCGACGGTGCGGTCGGGCAGGAGGTTGAACTCCTGGAAGACCGTGGTCACGCCCGCGCGCTGGGCCTGGACGGGGTGCTCGAAGGAGACGGCAGCGCCCTCCAGTTCGACCGTGCCCCCGTCCGCCCGGTGCACCCCGGCCAACACCTTCATCAGGGTGGACTTGCCCGCCCCGTTCTCGCCGACCAGGGCGTGCAGCTCGCCGGGGTGGAGTTCCAGGTCGATCCCGTGCAGGACGCGCACGCCCAGGAAGGACTTGGTGATGCCGCTCATCCGGAGCAGGGGCGGGCCGCTCATGCCCCGTCCACCTCCGGCACGTCGACCCAGCGGCGTTCCCGCGCCGAGGTCAGGACGGCCTCGGCCAGCACGGCGGCGCGCAGGCCGTCGGCGAACACCGGCAGGCCCTCGGGGGCCCGCCCGGCGATGGCGGCCCCGGTGTCGGCCACGAGCGCGTTGAAGCAGTCCTGGTAGCCCTGCGGGTGGCCGACGGGGGTCGTGGACAGGCGCGCGGCGTCGGCGCTCAGCTCCGGGTCGTCGCGGCTGATGGTGCAGGTGCGGCCCCGGCCGCCCGCCCAGAGGGTCTCGGGCCGCTCCTGGTCGAACAGCAGGGTGCCCTCGGTGCCGGAGACCTCCAGCACGAGCCGGTTCTTGCGGCCGGGGGAGACCTGGCTGATGACGGCGCTGCCGACCACGCCCCCCGCGGTGGAGAACTGGAAGGCCACCAGGTCCTCGGTGGCCACCGAGCGCCCGGCGCGGGTGTCGTTGACCCGTGAGGTCTGGGCGCTGACCGAGGTGATGCGGTCGCCGGTGACGAACTCCAGCATGTCGCACCAGTGCGAGCCGATGTCCCCGAACGCGCGGGTGGGGCCGCCCAGCTCGGGGTCCACCCGCCAGTTGTCCTCGTCGGGGTACAGGAGCCAGTCCTGGAGGTAGCCGCCGTGGGCGAGGCTGACGCGGCCGATGGAGCCCGAGGCCACGCGGGCGCGCGCCTCGCGGGCCATGGGGTGGAAGCGGTAGGCGAAGGGGACGACGGCGACCCGGTCGGCCTCCTCCGCGGCCCGGACCAGCTCGCGGGCGGTGTCGGCGTCGGTGGCCAGGGGTTTCTCGCACACGACGTGCTTGCCCGCGGCCAGGGCGGCCAGGCTCAGCGGCGCGTGCAGGTGGTTGGGCGTGCACACGTGGACCACGTCCACGTCGTCGCTGCGGACGAGTTCGAGGGCGTCGGCGTGGGCCCGGGCGACGCCGTGCGCGGTGCGGAACTGCTCGGCCTTGCCGTGGGAGGAGCCCGCGACCCCGACGACCTCGCCTCCCGCGGCGCGGACGGCGTGGGAATGGACCCGCCCCATGAAGCCGGTGCCGATCACCGCGGCGCGGTAGGCGTTGGGGGCGGTCGACCCGGGATCGGCCGCCTCACCCAGGCTTGTGACCTTACTCACTGACATGCACCGAACGGTACGCCGGACTTCTGTCGATCGTCAAGCAAAAGTCGTAGGATCTATCTGCAATAGACGGATGACGGACAGTCAATAGATCCTGTGCTTCACTGTTCGCATGACGGAAGACGCGCTGACCCACACGGAGGGACGACCCGGTACGGCCGTCGCTCCGACCACCGCACCCGGTGCGGGCACCCTGCTCCGACTCCTGCGCGACGGCCGGCCGCGCACCCGCTCGGAGCTGGCCTCGGTCACAGGTCTGGCCCGCTCGACCGTCACCCAGCGCGTGGACGCCCTGCTCGCCAGCGGGCTCATCGGACCCGCCGGCGAGGCCGTCTCCACCGGGGGCAGGCCGCCCACGACCTTCTCGTTCCAGCCGGACGCCCGCGTGGTCCTGGCCGCCGACCTGGGAGCCACCCACGCCCGCCTGGCCCTCACCGACATGTCGGGGACCGTGCTCGCCGAGGAACGCGCGGACCTGGACATCGCCCTGGGACCCGAGCACGTCCTGGACTGGGTCGTGGAGCGGGGCCGGGGGCTGCTGGAGGGCGCGGACCGGCGCGTGGACGAGCTGCTCGGCCTGGGCATCGGCCTGCCCGGCCCCGTCCAGCACACCACCGGGCGCGCGGTGAACCCGCCGATCATGCCGGGGTGGGACAACTTCGACGTGCCCGGCTACGTCCACGACCGGCTCGACGTGCCGGTCCTGGTGGACAACGACGTCAACATCATGGCGATCGGGGAGCACCACACGGCCTGGCCCCAGGCCAGCCACCTGATGTTCGTCAAGGTCGCCACGGGCATCGGCTGCGGCATCGTCAGCGAGGGCAGCGTCTACCGGGGCGCGCAGGGCGCGGCCGGGGACATGGGGCACATCCACGTCCCCAGCGGCGACGAGCGGCCCTGCCGCTGCGGCAACACCGGCTGCCTGGAGGCCGTGGCCAGCGGCGCCGCCCTGGCCGCCGCGCTCACCGCCGAGGGGGTGCCCGCGAGCGGCGCCCGCGCCGTGGTCGAGCTCTCCCGCAACGGGTCCGTGCCCGCCCTGCGCGCGCTGCGCCAGGCGGGCCGCGACATCGGCGAGGTGCTCGCCGCGTCGGTGAACATGTTCAACCCGTCGGTCATCGTCATCGGCGGCGCGCTCGCCCTGGCCGGGGACCACCTGCTCGCCGGGGTGCGGGAGATCATCTACCAGCGGTCGCTGCCGCTGGCCACCGAGCACCTGAGCATCGTCTCGTCCGTGGCGGGCGAGAGCGCGGGCGTGGTCGGCGCGGCGGTCATGGTGATCGAGCACTGCCTGAGCCCCGAGCACGCCGACGCGCTGATCAACGGCTGAGCCGGGCAAGGCCCGTGGTTCCGGACGGGGACCTCAGGGCGGGACCCGGGCCGTGCCTCGGCGCACGGAGCCGCCTCGGGACGCGGGGCGCTGGAGTGCGGATGCTCCGTCAGGTCGCGGACGCCACAAGGGTGCCGCGGAAGGGAAGAAGCCCCGAAAGGGAGAACGCGCGTCCGGTGCGTCCGAACACCCGTCGGTTCGGCCGCGCGGCGGTCGGAACACCGATTCCCGGGCGGAAACACCGGAGTCCCCGGTGCCCCTTGTCGGCCTTTCGCGGAAAAGGAGATCCGGCCGGTCCTGGAGGGCGGGGACGCGGCCGGATCTCCGCTTCGCGGCCCCGGAGGACGGCCGACGTCGGGCGGCTCGCCGCGGTCGTGCCGCGCACGGGCGCCGACCCGCTGGCCGGCAGCGTCTTCCGGGGCCTTGGGGGAGTGGGGGAGAGCTGAGAAACGGCAGAAGGGGCGGGGTTTTCCGGGCTTCGAGGCGCGCGGGCGGGCGCGGCGCCTCCGGAGGGCGGTTTCGGCGGTTCCCTTTTCTTTTTCCTCGCCTTTCCTGTGCTTTGTTTTTTCCCGTGTGTGCGCGCCCCGAAACACCTGCCGCCGTTTTTACCGGTGTTTTCTTTCGTGCGCTCCTGCTCCGTCCCGATGGAAATTGTTTTTCTTATTTGTCGCAAAAGGGAGGATGAGGAGTTATGCGGATCGGGTGACGTTTTCGGGTCGGCTGCGCTCATGTGGCCCGCTTGGCGGTGCTTCGTCGCGTCGACTCCCGCCCTCTGCCGGGCACGCCTCCGCCCGGGCCCCGGGCAAGCGGAAGGGGGCGGAGCCGCTCGGCTCCGCCCCCTCGTGCGCCTCGGGTCAGGGAGCGCCGCTCTGGTTCCCGGGGTCACGGGTCACCCGGTCCGGTCGCTCGCCGGGGCCGTACGGCCGGTCGGCCCGACGGTGCGTCGGCCGCCCGGCGTACCGGTCACCCGGCGTGCTGGTCTCCCGGAGCCTGGCGGCCGTGCCGGTCCCGCCTGGCCTCCTCCGCCTCCGCGTCCATCTCCTGGGCGCGGACCTGCTTCCTGCGGTACTCGCCCTGCTTCACGTCGGGCAGGATGCCCTCGTGCCGCAAGGCGGGCTCCTCGCCCTGCACGGGCTCCCTGGGATCCACGGCCTGCGTCTCGTCCCTGGGCTCCGGCTCGGGTTCCCCGACCGGCCTCACGGTCGCCTCGTGCGTCGTGTACGCCGTCCGGGCGTTGCCCGGGGTCCGGCCGCTCAGCGTGGAGGCGCGCCCCACGCTCCGCAGCAGGGTGATGATCGCGATGCCCGTGACCAGGTTGATCACGGACGTGCTGACCTGGCTCGACGTGTCCACGGGCTCGCTGAACGGGGCGACGGCCGCAATCGCCGTGACCAGCCCCAGGATCCACCCGAAGAACTTCATCGCCCGCGGGGCGCTGAGCAGCAGCATGTGCATCAGCCCCGTGGCCAGCAGCGCCGCCACGGCGGCCATCAGCGCGTAGACCACCGTGCTCGCGTCGCCCAGCGTCCCCGCGTCCTCCGGTGCGAGCACCGGAACTCCGAACACCCCACGGAACACCAGGGCGCCCGCGAAGATCACCAGCGCCGCCACCACGGCGGTGGCCATCCCTCCGTACCACAGCCTCGTGGTGTTGACGGGTCGTTCGCTACCTATCTCGGTCATGCCAGTACCCCCAGATACTGTGCCTCTGGGCCGATCCCCTACCCCGCATGCACCCATGTACTACGGGTGACCGAGAAAACCCGCGTCGTGCCTGGTCACGCGGGACGCCCTGGGGCGCCGGGGAAAACGGTCACGCCCTCCCCGGCGTGTCGGGGCCCCTCCCCGGGCGTGCTCCGGCGCCGCTCCGCTCCGGTCCCGCGTACGTGGAACACTGGAGTACATGTCTCACTTCGCGCACGCTCGCGTCGACCTCGACGCGATCTCCCACAACGCGCGGGTGCTCCGCGAGTCCGCAGGGGGCACCCCGCTCATGGGTGTGGTCAAGGCCGACGGCTACGGGCACGGCATGCTCCCGGCCGCCCGCGCCCTGATCGCGGGCGGCGCGACCTGGCTGGGCACGGCCTTCATCGGCGAGGCCCTCCGACTGCGCCGCGCCGGACTGACCCTGCCCGTCCTGGCCTGGATCATCCCGCCCGGCGAGCCGGTCGCGGAGGCCGTCGAGGCCGACGTCGACCTCGGGGTGAGCGACCGCGCGGTCCTGGACACCGTGATCGCCGAGGCCCGCCGCCTCGGCCGCACCGCCCGCGTGCAGCTCAAGGCCGACACCGGCCTCAACCGCGGCGGCGCGGGCCCCGCCGACTGGGGCGCCCTGACCGAGGCCGCCGCCCGCGCCGAGGACGAGGGGCACCTGCGCGTCACCGGCGTGTGGTCGCACTTCGCCTGCGCCGACGAGCCGGGCCACCCCTCCGTCGCGCTCCAGCTCTCCCGCTTCCACGAGGCCCTGGAGACCGCGGACAAGGTCGGCCTGACCCCCGAGGTCCGGCACATCGCCAACTCGGCCGCGCTGCTCACCCTCCCCGAGGCCCGCTTCGACCTCGTCCGGGGCGGGATCGCCAGCTACGGCCTGTCCCCGATCCCCGGCCTCACGGGGACCGGGCTGCGGCCCGCGATGACGCTGCGCTCCCGGCTCGCCCTCACCAAGCGCGTCCCCGAGGGCAGCGGCGTCTCCTACGGCCACCGCTACGTGACCGACAGGGAGACCACCCTGGCCCTGGTGCCGCTGGGCTACGCCGACGGGGTCCCCCGCGCCGCCACCAACCGGGGGCCCGTCCTCCTGGGCGGACGCCGCCGCGCCATCGCGGGAACAGTCTGCATGGACCAGTTCGTTGTGGATGTCGGCGACGACGCCGTGGAGGCCGGCGAGTACGCGGTGCTCTTCGGCGACCCCGGGGACCACCCGGACACCCCGACCGCCGAGGACTGGGCCCGCATCCTGGACACCATCCCGTACGAGATCGTCACCCGGGTGGGGCCCCGGGTCCCGCGCGAGTACGTCGGCGGGGAGGCCTGAGCGGCGGCGGGAGTCTGACCGGTCATCGCGATCCGGTCACAGACCTCCTCCATCCGGCCTAACCTGGGTGGAAGGGGGCGCGCTCCATCCGGCCCCGCCCGCACACGCCCTGACCCGGCGCGCCGCGATCCACCATCCACCCAGACCACGAGCAGCGAATCTGATGACAGACGCGACAGCAACCACTCCAGGTGCGGCCACCGTCCGCGAGGTCACCGCGGCCACCGACGACGCCATGCGCACTCTCGGCCGCGACCTCGCCGCCCTCGCCCGACCCGGCGACGTGCTGATCCTGTCCGGGCCGCTCGGCGCGGGGAAGACCACCCTCACCCAGGGCCTGGGCGAGGGCCTGGGCGTGCGCGGATCGGTGACCTCCCCGACCTTCGTCATCTCCCGGATCCACCCCTCCCTGACCGGAGGCCCCGACCTCGTCCACGTGGACGCCTACCGGCTCGGCGGGCCCGGCGAGATCGACGACATCGACCTGGACATGACCCTCCCCGACTCCGTCACCGTGGTGGAGTGGGGCGAGGGCGTGGCAGAGGGGCTCTCCGACGACCGGTTGGAGATCCGCATCGAACGCCACCCCGACGACACCCGCTCCGTCCACCTGCGCGCCGTCGGCGCCCGGTGGGCCGGCGCCGACCTGCCCGGCACCGCCGCCGGGCCCCGATAGGCGGTCACCCGTGCTCCTCCTGGCCTTCGACACCGCCACCCCGGCGGTCACCGCCGCCATCGGCGAGACCGGCGCCGACGGCTCCTTCACGCTGCGCGCCAGCGCCGGTTCCGTGGACGCCCGCCGCCACGGCGAACTGCTCGGCCCCACGATCGCCCGGCTCACCGAGGAGGCCGGGATCGTCCTGGCCGACCTCGACCACATCGCCGTCGGCATCGGCCCCGGGCCCTACACCGGCCTGCGGGTCGGGCTGGCCACCGCGCACGCCCTGTCCGACGCCCTCGGCGTCCCCTGCCACGGCGTCACCACCCTGGACGCGCTGGCCTTCGCCACCGGCCGGACCGAGCCCTTCGTCGCGATGACCGACGCCCGCCGCAAGGAGGTGTTCTGGGCCCGCTACGACGACCGGCTCACCCGCGTGGGCGAGGTGCGCGTCGACCGCCCCGCCGAGGTGGACACCGGCGGGCTCGCGCTGGTCGGCGACGGCGCCCGCATGTACGCCGACGTGCTCGGGGCCGGTTCGGCCTCGCCGGACCCGCTGCACCCGGACGCCGCCGCCATGGCGGAGCTGGCCCTGCTGCGCCTGGGCCGCGGCGAGGAGCTGCCCGCGCCCAACCCCCTCTACCTGCGCCGCCCGGACGCGGTGGAGCCCGGTGCTCCGAAGAAGGTGCGCCAGTGGGTGAAGTGACCCCGTCGCCGGGTCTGACCGGCGTGAGCCTGCGCGCGATGACCCCCGACGACGTCGCGGCCGTCATGGACCTCGAACACGCCCTGTTCCCCCTCGACGCCTGGAGCGAGGGCATGCTCAGGGATGAGCTGGCCGAGCCCACGCGCCACTACCTGGTCGCGGTGTCCGGGGACGCCGTCGTCGGCTACGCGGGGCTGCGCGCCGTCCCGCCCGAGGGCGACGTGCAGACCATGGCCGTGTCCGAGCAGGTCTGGGGCCGGGGCGTGGGCAGCGCGCTGCTCACCGAACTCCTCACCGAGGCGGCGCGGCGCGGCGTCACCCACGTGTTCCTGGAGGTGCGCTCGGACAACCCGCGCGCGCAGAGGCTCTACGGCCGGTTCGGCTTCGTGCAGATCGGTGTGCGGCGCGGCTACTACAACGGGGCGGACGCGCTCGTCATGCGGCGCGTCGCCGAGGAGGGGAACCATGAGTGACCTGCCGCTGGTCATGGGGATCGAGACGTCCTGCGACGAGACCGGCGTGGCCCTGGTGCGCGGCTGCGAGCTGCTCGGCGACGCCGTGGCCTCCAGCGTGGACCAGCACGTCCGGTTCGGCGGCGTGGTGCCCGAGGTGGCCAGCCGCGCGCACCTGGAGGCGATGACCCCGACCGTGCACCGGGCGCTGGACCAGGCCGGGGCCAAGCTGTCGGACGTGGACGCCGTCGCCGTCACCGCGGGCCCGGGACTGGCGGGCGCCCTGCTCGTGGGCGTGTCCGCCGCCAAGGCGTACGCGATGGCCCTGGGCAAGCCGCTCTACGGCGTGAACCACCTGGTGGGCCACGTGGCCGTGGACCAACTGGAGCACGGCCCGCTGCCCAAGCCCTCGATCGCCCTGCTGGTGTCGGGCGGCCACACCTCGCTGCTGCTGGTCAACGACCTGGCCACCGAGGTGGTCTCGCTCGGCGACACCGTGGACGACGCCGCCGGCGAGGCCTACGACAAGGTGGCCCGCCTGCTCGATCTGCCCTACCCGGGCGGTCCGCCCATCGACAAGGCGGCGCAGCGGGGCGACCCCAAGGCGATCCGCTTCCCGCGCGGCAAGTGGGGCGACGGCACCTACGACTTCTCGTTCTCGGGCCTGAAGACCGCCGTGGCCCGCCACGTGGAGGACACCGACCGCCGGGGCGAGCCCCTGGTGGTCGCCGACATCGCCGCCGCCTTCCAGGAGTCGGTGGTGGACGTGCTCACCCGCAAGGCCGTGGACGCCTGCGTGGAGCACGGCGTGAGCACGCTGGTCATCAGCGGGGGCGTGGCGGCGAACTCGGCGCTGCGCGCGCTGGCCGAGCAGCGCTGCCGGGAGGCGGGCGTCGAACTGCGCGTCCCGCGCCCGCGCCTGTGCACCGACAACGGCGCGATGATCGCCGCCCTCGGCGCCGAGGTCGTGGCGGCGGGCCTGCCCGCGTCCGCGCTGGACCTGGCCACGGACACCTCCCTGCCGGTCAGCTCGCCGCTGGCGGTGTAGCCCGACACGCGACCGCCCCGGCCCGCGGACGCTTCCCGCGGGCCGGGGCGGTCGCGTTGTCGTCCCTCACCCGGCCAGGGCCAGGCCCGCGCTGATGGCGGCGGCGATCAGGAACGCGATGGACCCCATGAGGGTCTCCATCACGGTCCAGCTCTTGAGCGTGGTCTTGATGTCGATGTCCAGGTAGCGGTTCATCAGCCAGAAGCCGGAGTCGTTGACGTGCGAGAGCACCGTCCCGCCCGCCGCGATCGCGATGACCACGAGCGCGATCTCGGGCTGCGACATCCCGGCCTCCGCGATGAGCGGGGCCACGATCGGTGCGGTGGTGACGATCGCGACCGTCTTGGACCCCAGGGCCACGCGCATGATCGTGGCGATGACGAACGCCAGCACGATGGCGGGCAGGGCCGTGGCGGACAGGATCCCCGCCACGGCCTCGCCCGCGCCCGTCGCCTCCAGCACCTCGCCGAAGACCCCGCCCGCACCGGTGACGAGCAGGACCAGGGCGGTCGGGCCCAGCGACGCGGAGGCGGCCTTCTCCACCCGCTCGCGCGTCATGCCCCCGCGCAGGCCCAGCAGCCAGAAGGACAGCAGGGTGGCGATCGTCAGCGCGGTGACGGGGTTGCCGACGAAGAGCAGGGCCTCCAGCACCGGCCCCTCGGGCAGCACCAGCGGGGAGAAGGTGTTGAGCAGGATGAGGGCCACCGGCAGGATGACCACGCCCAGGGTCAGCGACAGCGGTGGCGCGTTCTCGGGAACCTCGCTCAGCCCGTCGCCCTCCTCCCGGAAGGAAGCGGGGACGGGGACGAAGTTGCGGTCGCCCAGCCACTTGCCGAACACGTAGGCGCCCAGGTACCAGGCGGGCAGGCCGCAGACCAGGCCCATGAAGGCGATCCAGCCCAGGTGTCCGCCGAGCAGTTCGGCCGCGGCCACGGGGCCGGGGTGGGGCGGCAGGACCGCGTGCATGATGGCCAGGCCGCCCGCCGCGGGCAGCGCGACGCTGATCAGCGACCGGCCCGACCGGGCGGCGACCGCGTACAGCAGCGGGACCATGATGATGAAGCCCACGTCGAAGAAGACGGGGATGCCCAGGAGCAGCGCGGTCAGCCCCATGGCGAGCGGGGCGCGACCCTCGCCGAAGAGGGCGAGCAGGCGCTGTGACAGGAGCTGGGCGGCGCCTGTCTCCTGCATCATGCGGCCAAGCATCGCGCCGAGGGCGACAATGATGGCGATGCCGCCGAGCGTGTCGCCCATCCCGGCTTCGAGCAGGCCCGGGATGCTGCTGAGGGGCAGGCCCGCGGCGAACGCGACGGCCGCGCTCACCAGGAGCAGCGAGACGAAGGCGTGGAGTTTGGCCCGCAGGACCAGCACGAGCAGCAGGACCACGCCGAGCGCGACGGTGAGGATGAGGGCCCACGGCGGGAGGGACCAGGCCGCCGCGGGGGCTTCGCTCGCGGAGAGGAACGCCCCGGGGGCGGAGGGGTGGGTGGTGGAGAGCATGGGAGGCCTTGTCTCGGAAGGTGCGGGCGCTCCGCCGCGGCGGGACGCCCGGGGGCCGCGGCACCGGAGGGGGAGTCCGGTGGCGGAGGTGGTTCGCCGGGGCGGGGGCCGCTCCGGCGAACCCGGGGAGGGTTAGTGGTGCGCCGGACGGGCGGCGGGGGCGTGCCCCCCGGGGAGAACAGGATCGGTCCCGACTGCGCTCATATCGTCTCCATACGTAGACGTCATCTCTGTCTGTAGCCGCAGGTTATTTTGGGGGACACATCACGTCAACTTGGGACGCAGGGCACAGAGCATGATGAAACGGGCAACAGTGCGTGTGGCGCGGCGGGTGCGGGCGCGGGGGAGGGCAGGGGCGCGAACGACGGAAACCCCTGTGGCGCAAGGGGTCGGCCACGTGCCCCGGGACGCGCGGGGCGATGTTCGGGAGGACCGCGTTCTACACTGAGGACCCCGAGGCGGACGTCCTCGCTCGCCCCCGGCGGGCCGTCCGCGGCCGGGGGGCCGACCCGGCCCGCACGCAGCAGGAAGGAGGCGGTCGAGTGTCGGCCGCGGAAGGTCACGGCGGTGTCCGAGAGGTCAAGTCGGCGGCGCGCACCGTCGAACTCCTGGAGATCCTGGCGCGCTACCGGGACCCGGTCACCCTGCGCACCCTCTCGGAGGAGATGGGCATCCCACGCAGCAGCCTGTACGCGCTGGTGCAGACGCTCGTGAACCGGGGCTGGGTGCGCTCCGACCCCACCGGAGCCCTCTACGCGCTGGGCATCCGCGCGCTCTTCACCGGGACCGGCTACATCGACTCCGACGCCCGCGTGGCCCAGGCGCGCGGCCACCTGGACTCCCTCGCCGAGAAGCTGGGCGAGACCGTCCACCTGGCCCGCCTCGACGGCGGCGACGTCGTCTACCTGGCCACCCAGGAGTCACGGCACTACCTGCGCCCCTTCAGCCGGGTGGGCCGACGGCTGCCCGCGCACAGCACCGCCCTGGGCAAGGCCCTGCTCGCCGAGCGGGAGGACGGGCAGGTGCGCGACCTGCTGCCCGCGAAGCTGGAGGCGCTCACCGACGAGACGATCACCGACGTGGACGCGCTCCTGGAGGATCTGGCGCGCATCCGCGAGCGCGGCTACTCCACCGACGACGGGGAGAACGTCGTGGGCCTGCGGTGCGTGGCGGTGTCCCTGCGCTACGACCACCCGGCCGTGGACGCCCTGAGCTGTTCGGTCCCGACGCCCCGGTACACCGATGAGGTGGCCGCGGCCGTGCTGGAGGCCCTGATGGAGGCGCGGGCGATCCTGGAGCGCTACTGGCCCCCGACCCTGGGATGAGGCGTGTGGGAGGTGGGAGGTCGAAGCCTTCCACCCCCACACGTGGTCATGGTGCCCGGCCTCAGCCGAAGAGTTCCTCGGGGCTGTTCACCTTGGCGGCCTTGCTGGCCCAGCCTTCGAGGGTGGCGAGGTCGTCACAGGATTCGATCCGCTGGCGGATCTCATCGGAGACCTCGAAGCCCCGGGAGGAGAGGAAGAGGATCACGCTGCGCGCGACGCCCTCCTCGCGGCCTTCCTCGCGGCCGATGTCGACGTACTCGCGGGCGAAGTCGCTCTGCCAGTTGTAGGTTCCCACGGACATCAGGTCCTCCAGGTATTTCCGGGCCTCGTCGGAGCGCCCGGCCAGTACGTAGTCATAGTAGAACGCGCGGTGGTCGGAGGACACGGCGTTCAGCGCCTCCATCACCGCGTCCAGCGTGCGCAGATCGTGGTCACCGTGCGCCTTGGCCGACAGCACCGCCAGTTCGGGCATACTCCGCGCCTGCTCCGGGTCAGCGACCACCGGAGTGTTGGACGGTCCCACCACGAGAGGCGTGAGGTGGTCGCCCGGGTACCCGGTGTGGATCGGACCGGTGTAGTACCGGGCGAGTGCGTCGGTGGGGCACAGCGCCAACAGCACTGTCGGGCACTTGACCTGGGCTCGGACAGTGGCGTGATAGACCGGCCAGGTCCAGAACTTGTCCTGTTCCTGCTTGTGCTGGCGCTCCACGACCACGGCCAGGACCTTCTCGGTGCCGTTGCGCAGCACCACGGCGCCGTCGCTGGTGTAGACGCGCGGTTTGCTGTCGGTGCACTCGGAGGAGGTCATCGAGGCCTCGGTGTACTCGGGCAGTTCGAAGCCCACCGCGTCACGGAGCAGGGGGATGACCACCTCCGGTGCGTTCCGAATGATCTTCAGGGGTATCTCGTGTTCTTCGCTGGGCACGGCGTTCCTTGTTGTTGTCGTAGGGGCGGGGAATGAGGTCACGCGGGTGCGGCCTGGCGCTGCTGGTCGTGCCAGGTGCGGACGAGGGAGGCGAGTTCGGCCCACTCGGCGGAGCGGGCGGGTCGGGCTGGCCGGGTGCGGGTGGGCTCGGCGGGCCGGACGACGCCGAAGCGGGGCGCGGGTTCGCCGAGCAGGTCGCCGCCGGGGTCGTCCCGCCACTGCTGGACAAGCGCGGCGGCGCGTTCCTGGACGAGGGCGAACGCGCGTTGGACCTCGTCCGCCTCGGAAACGGGTTCGGCGCTGCGGGGCGCTGGGATCCGGACCGTGGATACGCGTGCGCTCAGAAGTTCGTGGGCGGCGAAGTAGGGCCTGACCAGGGCGATGTCCTCGGCCGGAACGGTCTGTCCGGGCAGTGCCAGGCGGGGAGGCGGAAGCGGGGCCGGGGGAGGGGCGGGGACGTAGCGCTGGACGCGGGTGGAACGGCGGCGGCGACCGGCCACCGTGGAGTGGCGTCCGCACGGTGCGGAGAAGAAGGCGATCAGCGGGCCGAGGGCACGGCTGAGAAGGGCAGCGCTAAACTGGCGCATGCTGGCAATCCTTGTGTCTAAAGGTATGGATGTTGCTGGCCAAGGCCCCGGGCGGAGATAACCGTCGCGGGGTCATTCGTGCTTTCAGTTGTGTGTTCGGGAAAAGGGTAAGGCATCGCGGGAGTGCTTGGCGAAACTACGGCGAAGTAATGTTCGAGGAAGCCGCAGGTTGATCGTCATTGCAGTTCAGAAGCCCCGCGAGGACTTTACTCGCCAAAAAGAAAAAAGGTTCTATCCGGGCATGGAGCACAAAAAGGCCCCTGTCCCGGAAGCTCGGGACAGGGGCCGGTGTGATGCGGTCAGCGGTCGCCCTTGACGGAGGCGAGGAAGCCGGACCAGGCGGGGCTCCCGAAGGCGAGGTGGCCGTGGTCGCGGTGCTGGGTGTCGCGGACCAGGGTGTGCTCGGAGCCCTCGGCGACCTCCACACAGTTCTGGTGAGATGCTCCGCTGTAGCTGCTCTTGTGCCACTGGACGTCACTCATGGCGGAAAACCCTCAATCGTCTCTTCGACCAGCCGCAGCGACCGGCTTGGTGGCATCGCTGCTGCTTGCAGGCGGTGGAACCTCAGTTTGAACTCTCCCACGGCGTCGGGATCGTGGACGAACTGGCCCTTGTAGGCCGACTCCGCGTAGACGAGCTCCCGTTCCGGCGGGGGGCGAGGAGATGTTGGAACGGCAGCAAGCTCGACTACCACCGGGCCCATCCCCTCCTGACGGTTCTGTCCGAACTCCACACGAACGCTCTGAGGCACACGGCCTCGGGGAGCTCGTGCGGTCGCGTGCGCATGGAGATGGAGGGCTATCGGGGCGTGTTCTGGCTCGCGGTGACCGACGACGGGGCCCTGCCGGGCAGGCAGCCCACCGTCCCGGAGGTCGGTACCGGCTTCGGCCTGCGCCTGGTAGACCGCCTGGCCACGGCCTGGGGGTGGTTCGGGCGGCCGGGACACCCGATCACCGTCTGGGCGGTGGTCGACCCGCGCGGGAGCGCGTCCCCGGCGGAGCCGGGACGGCAGCCGGGGCTCCCCGCGCGTGGCCCCGGGGTTCCGGCTCGTGGCCCGGGTGCTCTTGGGACGGAGACGCCCGAGGTGGCGGTCCCCGCCCAGCGCGCCGCCGAGTGAAAGGCGTCCTTCAAGGGGCGGGTCGCGAGAGTCAGTGGCCTGCCCTCTTGCTGTGTAAGGACTCCTCCGCGACCTGACCACATTCGGACACGGAAGGAACATTGCCGCAGCTGGTGGGGGTCTACTGATCAGCGCTGTCTCCAAGCCTCGGTATCGTCGGCGGGGTAATCAGTCCATTACCTCCCACTATCCCCCTTCTGGCCACGCATCCCGAGCCAGCGCGATGAAGTAGGTGGAACGTCATGCCATCCAACACGGCAGGGGTCAATCCCGAGGACGCCCATGCCGGAGGTGTGGCCGCAGAGCAGGCCGCAGCTCTCCTGAAGGACCTTCCCACGGAGTTCGACGAAGCCGTCCAAGCCGTCCAGAGCGCGATGAACCCGGAACCCGGTGTCAAGGGATGGAGCGCCTTCGGCGATGACCATGTGGAGCACATGGAGGACGTCAAGCGCCACGCGGATGCCATCGCCGGGAACATCCAGGGAGGTGCCGAAGAAGGCGCCAGAACCGACCAGGAGTCGGCCGAACAGTTCCCTCCCAACATCTGACAGCGGCCTTAGTTCCCCCGATCCCCTGGAGTAAAAGACGTGGCTTCCCTCAGCTACACCGAGTGTGAGATCGACACCGGGACCCTTCAGTCCCAAGCCGAAACATTTCAGGAGCTTCACGCCAAGATAAGTGGCCGTTCCGGAGAGTTCAGCACCATCACGGAACCCGTCGCCACGCACTTCGAAGGCTTGGTCGGCGAGGGGCTCAAAAGCGTCGCCGCCGAGAACCAGGAAGCATGGAGCAGTGCCATGATGGCGTGCTACCACGCCTACGGCATGGTCCAGAAGGTCATCACGGACGTTGAGTGGTACGAGAACAGGATCGAGGAGATCAAAGCTGATCTGGCGACCGCATTGGGTTCCTCTCCCTCTACGGGAGATGAGACAGAGAATGCCAGCCTGCGTAACGCTATCGTTGTGAGCCACAACGAGATGGCAACAGAAGCCTGGGAGAAACTGGAGACCCGGTGCGAGGCCACTGAGGAACGCCTCAGGGAAGGGCCCACTCCAGATAATATCAAGGAGCTTATCGAAGCAGGGCACCTCGGAGAAAATATTGCCTACTACACCACTAGCGACGTTGACTATTTCTATTTTGATGGGAGCGCTGGTGAAAACGTCGCATGGGCGATCAAAAACGCTGCGCTGAATGGGGGTCTAGAGAACGAAGAATTCCTTGAAGAGCAGCTTTCTATCATCGCTGCCATGGTCGCACTGGCGGCCCGGAAACAGGAAGACGGTGAGCAGCTTACGGAAGAAGAGCTCGCTTTCCTCGAAGCATTGAACGGTGAGTTGGATATAGCGGGCTCTGAGTCTACCTTTACGCGAACCGAAGAGATCGACGGGGAATACCTTAGTACGATCAGAAGCATCAACGAAAGCGACTGGTTGACGGGCGACCAGAAGGAAAGAATTTCCGAACTTTTGGGTGGCGCACTCCTTGCATCAACAAATGAAGAGATCGGTGGTTCCTATGAGAGCCTTCCTGAAAGTTTGCAGGATGTAGTCGAAGGCCCAATGCCCAGTGATTTCAATGGAACTAACGATGATTCGCAAGGGCTGGCAGAGTGGACTGCGGATGTAGAAACTTTGGCGGAGCTTCTTGGAAGTACGGGAGATGGTGTTCAAGGAGGAGTGGAGTTTTCTGCGACAGTGACCACAACGTTCGGCCACGTCATAGGGCAAGCGGGTGAGTCGCTCGAGCTCTCCGCCGCTGTAGAAACTTCGGAAGTTTCAATCGGGCAGCTACTTGAAGTGGCCATGAGAAACGAAGACGCTAATTACACGGTTCTTGTGGGAGAAACGCCCGGGCCGGGATCGGATGTTTTTGAACACCCGATCTACGGAGAAGTCGGCTTGGATGAAATTATTAATTCTCTCTATACTTACGAGTGGGAGGACGGTGGGAAATCAATAACCGGACTCACTGATTGGATCGTTGACTATGAGATGAGTGGTGATACCACAGAAGACAGGATGGCAACGCGAGCAGCCTTCGAACTTATATCAACTATGACGGACGAACCTCTTCGGACTCAGCTTCAGGGGACCGGAAACGAAGTCAATGGGAATGTCGATGCGGCGTTCACGGAGTACAATAACTACCTTGCGGCAAGTCTGAATAATGTGTACATTGTGAACATTGACGATTTCGCGATGTTCCCTGATCCCCAGGGAGGGAGTGTTGAGGATCGGTGGGGTCTAATGTCAGTCGACGACCTTGATCGAAACCCTCTCCATGAAAACGATGACATCGCACTGTTCCTATCCCAGGATACAAAAAGAGACTTCCTGCAAATTCTTCTTGCAAACGACGAGCTCGCCCCAAATATCCTTGCTGCAACAAGTTCCTATGAGACGGAGCTCATTGGATTTGCTCTAACGGGATCCGGTGATTGGCAATATGAATTGGATGGCATTGAAGGAGACACCGGAAGCGAAGCTAAGGATCTGGGACAGCGTGCGGGGATGCTGAGAAATTTGGTGAGTGAGGCCATTGTTCAGGAGCTTCATGATCGTGGAGCAACAGAGAGTGAAGCGAGAGCTGAACTCGCCCAGAAGTGGATGACGGGTTATGAAGTAGCAAAAATTGCTGCTACTGATATAGCAGGTGCTGGCGAACACGGGCTACCTGGAACGATTGTCAATATCGTTATGGAACTTGCCAAGGAGGATGTTAAGAGTTCATTCGTTGAACAGGCAGAAGAGCAGATTAATGACAATTACTCTGATGGCTCCTCTGCGGAGTGGATGTTTGAGAACGATGCAGAATTGTCTCGAATGCTTAGATTGCAGGCGTTGAACTACGCCGTAGAAAACGGGTTCATTTCTGAGGATTCACTGCCTTCGGATCTGAACGATCCGACAAGTAACGGCGAAGGCCTTCCTCGGGATCCCGGAGTCTGGGGGGAAGGTGCACCGGCTAATGACAGACTGATGGAAAGGTTGCTCTATGCATTGGAGAAGGGAGACGCTCCGATCGAAGACTTCAATGGGAGCGGTGTTCGGATCAATCCGTTTGGTGACGACGTGGAGTCAACCATAGAGGACTTCCAGGACGGATATGGATCTCACCATGAGAGTCTCAGTGACCTTTTTCGAGCTGCCGAAGAGGTTGCTGAAGCGCGCAAAGAAAACCCTAAGGATTGATGTTGCCAGGCATGTCTATTGTTAATTCCGTTTCCTCGAGGAGGAAATATGTATACGCCTCGATTTTCATCGCTGCGGCTCTTCTGATCGCTGGCTCCTTGTATTTCTCTTTCTCGCCTGGAGTGGAGTACTCTTCTGATCCTGATGTCGAAAGTCATGTGCTCTCTTCTGAAGACATGAAACGAGCGAGAGATGATTTTTCGGAATACGAGGGAGATGAGGTAAACGATATTATTGCGACCGCGGATGGCGCTGTGCTAGTCCTCAGAGACCGTTTGGTTTCAGTTGGCGGGCCCGACTGGCGCGAGATGTGGAGCTATGAGAGAAGGGGGGAAGTCAGGCAGGTATTCGTTTCTCCTTCGGGAAAGAGAATCCATGTCCTTTTCGGGGATGGAATGCTTCCCTGGGGGAGTGTCAGTGTTGTGGGATTGCGGTCATCAAACGGAGACAGTTTGTATGAGCATTCTGCAGATTCTCTGATGGGAGGAGGGCAGGATGGGGACTATTACTTTTCTGATGAATATTTTATGAGGATCTCTGTCGAAGGCGAAGACATGTCCATGGAATCATATGAACTTGATTCTGGAGAGCTGTCCTGGGAGGGAAACGTTAGTTCTCTCTGTGCGACCGGGCGGTTTGATTCATCTGTCGGATTGGATGTGATGCCCGCCCCTGTAGGATTTATTGCCTCTTTGAACTGCCTTGCAGACGATGGTGGAGTGCGGCAGCTTTTGGTGCATCTAGAGGAAGACAGGGGGGGTGAATACTGGAGAGAGGAGTGGGATGCAGAGGAGTCCGAGAACATAGACATGTTCTACCTGTCGGGCGCTACGGTTCCCGGTGCAACGGATGATCTGCTGGGTCAGGCGCTGGCTTCCCGAAACGGTGATATCGAGTACGCGTTTGTTGCTGATGGCGCCAGAATGGCTGCGGGTGCGGATTATGTAGTTCCGTCGGTCTTTGATTACCAGCCTCTGCGCGAGGTGTTCCCGGTTCCTCTTGAAGACGATGAGGTCCGTCCCGACTTGGTCGTCTTCGGTATGCCTGCGGAGATCGAACTCCAAGTAGCTGTTCAGGGCGCTTGGCAGCTCGTTCAAGACCCGGAGGCCGATGTGGAAATAGAAGACTTCTCTATCTTGGAATTCCGTGATCAGGGCGAGTTGGTGCGTGCGACCAGCTACAGAAACTGGGAGGAGCAGAGTTCTCCGTCTGCTGTTAGGACCTTGATTAACGAGATGATTCTTTCTTTGGGTGGAGAGTAGCGACCTTCAGGGGGAATTGGCGACCCGCTGCTGATCGACGGTGGAATTGGTGCGGAGCCCCAACACTGTTGCTTTAGGTTGTTGTCGCTGTCGGGACTGTGAACTGGCGTGCGCAAGGGATCGGGGCCAACCGTTGGGGCGGTGCCCACGACCGCACCCACTCGCGAGGCATTTGAATATCGACGACGCCTATGCGAGCGGCTCCACGTCGTCGGAAGCCGCGGCACGGCCGTGCTGCCCGCCGCCACCGGCTTGACGAAGGCCTGCGGTGTGTCTGCCAATGGACTGATCAATGCCCGCCGCTGCCACTCGCCGCGTGTGACCACGTCCCTGGTCCCTTGCACGGCGTTGTTCGAAGGCGCCGCAGTCTTGGTCGGGAAACTGGGGCGAACGCCGGTCGATGGCCTTGCCTCCGTGTTGACGCCGGGCCGGGCTTCCTCCCCGGCGGGCGGGGTAGTCGGGCCGTATGGACGCGACTCCTCAGCACCACGGCTCACCGGCAGCCCTGCCCACCGTCACCAGCCTGTCCGAGCTGGCCGACCTCGTCCGCGGCCACGACCGCCTCTACCTGCGCTACTCGGACGGCCCCGAGCGGGACCGCGACGTCGTGAGCAAGGACTACGAGAGCGAACTCGAACTTCCCGGGCTCTCGGTCACCGTCCTCACCCCCGAGTCCTGGTGGACCCGGCCCCTGGAGGACTGGCTCTCCCGCCAGGTGCGCAAGTACGCCTCACTGGTCGAGGACGACCCGGACCGGGTGGGGTGGGTCCTCCAGGGCGACACCGTCGCCCACGGCCCCGACCACGAACCGCTCCTGGGCGGGGTGCGGCCGGTCGCCTACCTCTCCGAGGCCGTGATGGAGGAGGCGCAGCGCAGGTACCGGGAGCGCTTCGAGGCGGGCAGGAAACCGACCGACCCGTAGCGGCCGGTCCGCTTCCCGCGCGTTTCGGCCCCCGGGGGTGGAACCGGATTCGGTCTCCGTGGTTGGCTTCGGGGTATGTTCGCTATCACCGCAGCACGCTTCGCGCCCGACGACCCCGTCTCCGCCCTGGAGGCGGGCGAACGGCCTGACCCCGAGCCCCGCGAGGGGTGGACGACCGTCGACGTCAGGGCCGCGTCCCTCAACCACCACGACCTGTGGAGCCTGCGCGGCGTCGGGCTGAGCAAGGAACGCCTGCCCATGATCCTCGGCTGCGACGCGGCCGGGGTGGACGAGGACGGCAACGAGGTCATCGTGCACGGCGTCGTCGGCGACCCGGCCGCCGGGGGAGGGGACGAGACGCGCGACCCCCGCCGGTCGCTGCTCTCGGAGATCCACGACGGCACCTTCGCCGAGAAGGTCCTGGTGCCCCGCGCCAACCTGGTGCCCAAACCGGAGGAGCTGTCCTTCGAGGAGGCCGCCTGCCTGCCCACCGCGTGGCTGACCGCCTACAGCATGCTCTTCGGCAAGGCCGACCTGCGGCCGGGCTCCACGGTACTCGTCCAGGGCGCCGGGGGAGGCGTGGCCGGGGCGCTCATCCGGCTGGCGTCGCAGGTGGGCCACCGGGTCTACGCCACCAGCCGCAGCGAGGAGAAGCGGGCCAGGGCCCTCTCCCTGGGCGCGCACGCGGCGCTGCCCACCGGCGAGCGCCTGCCGGAGAAGGTCGACGCCGTCTTCGACTCGGTCGGCCAGGCCACGTGGGCGCACTCGCTGCGCTCCCTGAAGCCGGGCGGCGCCGTCATCACCTGCGGCGCGACCAGCGGCGACGCGCCTCCGGCCGAACTCAACCGGGTGTTCTTCCTCCAACTGCGGGTCCTGGGCTCCACCATGGGCACCCGTGAGGAGCTGGCCGCCCTGGCCCGGATGTGCGTGCGCACCGGCATCCGGCCCGAGATCGACCGGGTGCTGCCCCTGGCACGGGCCGAGGAGGGCTTCCGGGCGATGGCCGAGGGCGAGCAGTTCGGCAAGATCGTCTTCACCGTCTGACAGCTGGTGTGCTGGTCCGGGACCTGGTGGCCCGCTCGGGTTCCGGACCGCTTCCGGGGGCGCCGCGGCTGTGTGAACCCGCCGGAGTCCCCCGGGGTCCTACCGCTGTGTACGAGAACCCACATACCGCGTCCATCCCGTGGAACGGGTCGAACCGGGCCGTTCCGGTGTCGCGCTTCCTCGCCGCCCTGTCGGTCTCCCTGCACGGGCTGTGCGGAGCGCTACTGTGGGTGTTCGTCCCGCCTCCGCACACGCGTGAGCTCGTGGACGCGGTGTTTCCCGCGATTTTCGTGGGATCCGCCGTGGTGGTGGCCACCGGGCTGTCCCTGGCGACACGGAGGGGCCGCCAGAACGCGATCCTCTACACGTGCGCCCCGATCCCGATCGTCGTCCTCCTGGGCTGGGCGCTCTTCGGATCGGCTTACCCCCTGGAGGAACTTGAGCTCCTGGGCCTGGTGTTGACCGCGACAGCCGTCGTGGTCGGCGCCGCCGCGGCCGCCGGACTGTCGCTGAAACGGACCACCGCGGAAGGGGACAGGTGGTCCGACGGCGCCGAAGCCGTCCCCCGGTCCGGTCCCGGCTCCGTCCTCCAGGTCGCACAGACCGCCTCGATCCTGATGGCCGGTCTCATCACCGGTTGGGCCGGATGGACGTTCTTCTTCTTCATGGGGGGCTTCTCCATGTTCTCGGAGGGTTCCTCCGCGGAGCAGCCGACCAACGGCGGCTTCTACCTCACGGTGACCACTCTCTCGGTGTGGGTCCTGCTTCTGATCGGTTTCGCGGCCAGTGTGTCCATGCGTAACGGGAGAGCCAAGACGCTCCTCACCCGCTGCCTGACCGTACCGGCGGTGCCGATCCTTCTCCTCTGCCTCCCCTACCTCCCGTAGGGCCTCGTCCGGGCGCTCCCACCGGGAGGAACCCGCCCCGGACACACGGGGGCCGGGGCACCCGAGGTGCCCCGGCCCCTTCGCCGTCCGCCGGTCCGCGTCCGCCCCGCGGTCACCGGGCGACCATCGGGCGGACCGTCTACGCGGACCCCGCGCTACCGGCTACTCGTCGTCCTCGTCCTCGTCGCGGCGGCGCTTCTTCTTGCCGTCCCGGCCCGGGCGCAGCAGCGCCTCGGCCAGGGCGAGCACCGTCTCCTCCAGGGAGGCGAACCGCTTCGTGATGTCGTCGTGCGAGTTCTCGACCGCCTCGGTGACGGTCTCCTCCAGCTCGTGCCGGTCCGGGCGCTGCTTCAGCTCGCGCAGCACCGGCGCCACGGCCGAGGTGACGTGCTCGTCGATCTCGTCCAGCTTGCCGGTGTGGTCCAGCTGCGGCCGCTCCACCAGCTCGGTCAGGCGGCGGTGCAGCTCGCTGACCTCCATGGTCTGCGGCAGCTGGTTGAGCCGCTGGTTGAGCGCCTCCAACCGGTCGTCGAGGGCCTCCATGCGGCCGTCCACGCCCTCGAAGTGCCCGCTGACGCCCTCGAACTGGCCCTCGACACCGTTGACCCGGCCGTCCAGGCCGTCCAGGCGGCCGTTGACGCCGTCCATGCGGCCGTCGATGCGGTCGAGCTTGCCCTCGACCCCCTCGAAGCTTCCCTCGAAGTGCCCCTCGAAGGTGTCGAAGCGGTCGGTGAGGCGGCCCAGCTCATGGTCCACCTTGCCGGTGATCTGCGCCAGGTGGGTGTCGACCTTGCCGGTCAGGGCCTCGCGCTGGCGCTCCAGACGCTCGTCCAGAGCCGTCCGGTGCGCCTCCACCCGCTCGGTGAGCGACTCGGTCAGCGTCCGCGAACGCTCCTCGGACTCGGTGGAGAGCCGGTCGCCGCTCTCCTGGACGAACGTCCGCAGCTCGGCGAAGTCGGAGGTGACGCGCTCGGCGTCCTCGGCGATGCGGGCGCCCAGGGCGTCGGTGCGCTCGGTCACCGCCTCGCGCAGGCGCTCGGAGGCGGCCTCCGCCTGCTCCCGGGTCTCGGTGCGGCCCAGCTCCATCTGCTCGTTGAGCTCGGACAGGCGCTGGCGCAGGTGGGTGCGCAGCTCGGTGAGCGAGGACTCGTGGTCCTCGCGGAGCTTGGCGAGCGCGCCGGTGACGTCGGCGACCGCGGCGGTGGTCTCGGCGTTGTTCTCCTCGGCCTGGGTGCTGAGGTAGCCGACGCTCTCGGTCAGCTTGGCGGCGAGGGCCTCGTGGCGCTCGGTGGAGGAGGTGGACAGGGCGCCCAGCTCCTCGGCCAGGGCGGCGGTGCGCTCGCCCAGCTCGCCGGTGTTCTCCTGGAGGCGCGACAGCAGCGTCTCGTGCTGTTCGGCGGTGCGCTCCTCCATCGAGGTGCGCAGGCGCTCGGTGCGCTCCTCCACGAGCGTGCGCAGCTCGCCGTTGGCCTGCTCGGCCTTGGCGGCGGCCTCCTCGGCCTTGGCCGCGACGGTCTCGCCCAGCCGGGCGTCGGCGGCGGCCAGGGCCTCACGGCTCTCGCTGACGGCGGTGGTGAGGCTCTCACGGCTCTCGTTGACGGTGGCGGTGAGGCTCTCGCGGCTCGCGGCCACGGCCTCGGCCAGTTCGGTGCGGCCCTCGGCCAGGGCCTCGGAGATCTCGGTCCGTCCGCCGGCGAGCGCCTCGGCCAGTTCGGTGCGGCTCTCGCCGACCGCGGCGGTGAGGGCCTCGTGGCGGCTCTCCGCCGACTCCGAGAGCGCGGACAGCGACGCCTGCACGGCCTCGGTCCTGGCGGTCAGGGAGGCCAGCGCGGTGTCGAGGGCGTCCAGGCGGGCGCCGAACGTCTCGCTCAGCCCGTCCAGGCGGGCGCCGAGGGTCTCGCCGAGTCCGTTCAGGCGGGTGTCGAGGCTCTCGTCCAGCCCGTTCAGGCGCTCGCCCAGCTCGTTGGCCTGCTCGGAGGTGCGGTTGCCCGTCTCGGCCATCCGCTGGAGGCGGGTGAGCGCGGTGTCCAGGTGACCGGCGATGCGGTGGGTGTCCGCGCGCAGGGAGGGCAGGTCCGACAGGGGCTTGACCTGCTGGGCGACGACCTCGATGTGCTCGGCGAGGGTCTCCGCCCACTCCGGCGGCCGGGCGAGGAACTCGTCGACGCGGCCGTTGACCGTGGCGACCGACTCGGTGAGGGCGGTGAGCTCGCGCTCGCGCAGCTCGCGGAGCAGCCACTCCATGCCCTCCAGGCGCTGGCGCATCTCCTCGCTGACGGCGCCCTGCGACTTCTGCTCGGAGACGTGCTCCTGGGCGGCCTGGGAGAGCAGGTCACGCATGCGGTCGGAGATCCCCGCCTGACCTCCTCCGTTGAGGAAGTTGTGATTGGTCTGTTCCACCGAGGTGCTCCTTATTTTTCTGGCGCTCCCGTACCCGTCCGGGAGGAGTGGACGGTGGGTTCCGGACGGCTCGGGTTCTCGATGGTCCCCGGGTGGGTGGTGTTTTTGCACCAGTACGGCCTCATCGTGACTGGAGTGTGACTGAGCGTATACACGTGAGGCAAGGCCCGTGCTCCGGCTGAACCGCGGGGGGCGGGTCAACGATCACGGCCTTCCGGGTGAATCCATGAGAAGGGAAAGAATTCGCGCCGCCAGTTTAACGACACGCACCGCTCCTCCCCCAGGGGACCGCCAAAGATCTGGGTGGGGAAGGTAACGATCTGGCCGGATGTCGTGATCCGCGGCCCCAGTGTGCACTCCAGCCACCTCGTCCACGGTTGTCCACGGGCGGGAACGGGCCCTGTCCACAGGCGGGAACGGGCCCTTGTGAGCCGGTCGTGGGGAGAGGGACACTCGAACACGGGGGGCGGCGCACCCGACCCCGTGGGACTCGGGGCCTTGGTCCGCGCCGTTCACACCATGTCGGCCAGTACGTCGGCGAGCAGGTCGGGTCGTTGCAGGGGGATGCCGTGACCGCACCCCGGGACGGAGACCAGCCGGGAACCCGGAAGGGCGTCGTGGACGAGGCGCGCCGAAGCGCGCACCAGGCCCCGCTCTCGTTCCCCGACCATCACCAGCGCCGGGTTCGGGAAGTCGGACCAACCGGGAGGAAGGGTGAAGCGGATGTTCTCGCCGACGCTCGCGAGCAGGGTCGCGCGGCTCGTGCGGGCGCTGTCGCGGAGGTAGTCCTCCAGAAGCGCTTCGGGAACGAACAGCTCCTTGGCCTGGATCCGGGCGAACCACCGTCGTCTCGCGAGCGGCGCGCTCACGGCGAGCAGGCCCAGGGTCGCGCCCGGGAACCGGAGGGGACGGGCCTGGGCGCTCACCACGACGGCTCCGGTGACCAGGTCGGGGCGGGTCGCGGCCAGGAGCGTCGTGAGCTGCGCTCCCAGGGAGAACCCGGCGACCAGCGCGCCGTGCGGTGCGCGTTCCTCCAAGACCCCCACCAGGGTCCGAACGGTCTCTTCGTGGGACCGGTACGCCCCGTCCGCGCCGCGCCCGTGGCCGGGGAGGTCGGGGACGATCACGCGGGCCGCGTCCCCGAGCCGTTCCAGCGTGGGGCGCCACATCCATCCCGCGACACCGCCACCGTGCAGCAACAGGACCGGGGGTGCGTGTGCGTCACCGGCTTCAAGGACGTACATGCCCCTATTCTTCATGGTCGGTACGCCTAGTCCCGGGCCGAGGCGTCCTCCAGGGCCGGGGCGTCGACCTCGCGGCACAGCAGGCAGAAGGGCCGCTCGCCGATCCGTGTGAGCACGACCGTCACCGACTCCGGGCCCGAGGCGCGCAGGTCCCGGCGCAGCTTCTCGGTGTCCACCGCGGAGCCCCGCTTCTTGACGGTCACCGTCCCCGCCCCGAGGCCGCGCACCGCAGAGCGCAGGCGCTTCAGCGAGAACGGCAGCACCTCCACCACCTCCAGCACCCGCCACAGCGGCGAGAGCACCGCCCTGTCCGCCGTGAAGTACGCGATCCGCTCGTCCAGCAGTGCGCCGTCCACCCGCGCCGCCGCCTCCGCCACCAGATGCGAGCGCACCACGGCCGGGTCCGGGTCGTACAGGTAGCGCCGGGCCGCCGCCACCGGCGCCGGGCCCAGGCCGGGGTCGGCGTCCAGGTGCGCCACCGCGCCCTCGCGGGCGAGCAGCCCCTCGCGCTCGTGCAGCACCGTCGCCCGGCGCCGCGGCCCGTCGGCCAGCGCGCCGAACCACAGGGCGGTCTCCTTCAGCTCCCCGTCCACCGAGATCCACTCGGCCGCCGCGTCCCCGGGCAGCGCCTCGTGCGGGATGCCCGGCGCGGCCTTGAGGCAGGCCGCCTCCGCCCCCTCGGCCAGGTCCACGGCCGTGTCCCACGGCGGGGAGTAGGCCGAGGGGTCGAACACCCGGCCGCGCCCGCCCCGCCGGGCGGGGTCGCAGAACAGCAGCGGGTACCGGCCGGGCGCGGTCGCGGAGGCGTCGCCCTCGCGGACCCGGGCCAGCCCGGACAGGCCCAGGGCCGCGATGTTGGCGCGGGCCACCGCGACCGTGAGGGGATCGGCGTCCACGCCCTCGACCGCGACGCCGCGCGCGGCCAGGGCCAGCAGGTCCGCGCCGACCCCGCAGCACAGGTCGCCCGCGGTGGCGCCGTCCGGACTCCATCCCGACGGTCCGGCCGGTCCGGACGCCCCGGCCATGCGCTCCGCGCGGTAGTCGGCCACCGCGCGCCGGGTGGACTGCTCCAGCCCGTTGGGCGTGAAGAACATCCGCCGCGCGAGTTCGCCGAACTTGGCCCGCCCGCGTTCGCGCAGGGAGACCTGGGTCAGGACGGCGTTTACCAGCTCGGAGACGGGTAGACCGGGGTCGAGGGCGGCCACGCGCGGGTCACCGCGCAGCAGCGAGGCCGCGGCGAGCTGGTCCCCGGCGGCGGCCTTCGGGTCCACCCCCGCCAGGACCTCCCGGCCCGCGTCGGTGAGCAGGGCCTCGAAGGCGGCCAGGCGCATGGGTTCCCCCCGGCGTCGAAGGAGCGGTGTGCTGACGCGACCGCGCCCCGCCCCGGCGGGGAAGCCCCTCGCGGAACTTCCCGACCGGGGGTCACGGTCACATTTCCATTCTGGCACTCTCGGGGGTAGAGTGCTAACCGCGACGAGGCCGGTCTGGCACCCGCGACGACAGGCCGCCGTGGTCGCCCCTTTTTCGCAGTCGGTCCGTGCACCAGTGCGGGCCGAGATCAGTACACCGAAACCTTGAAGGGGGAGGTCACACCGTGTCGACCGCCACCAAGACCGTGCTGAAGCCGCTCGAGGACCGCGTCGTGGTCCGGACGCTGGAGGCCGAGCAGACCACCGCTTCCGGTCTGGTCATCCCGGACACCGCCAAGGAGAAGCCCCAGGAGGGCGAGGTCCTGGCCGTGGGCCCGGGCCGCTGGGACGACGAGGGCGAGAACCGCATCCCGCTGGACGTGAAGGTCGGCGACGTCGTCCTGTACAGCAAGTACGGCGGCACCGAGGTCAAGTACGACGGCGAGGAGTACCTGGTGCTCTCCGCCCGCGACCTTCTCGCCGTCGTCGAGAAGTAGGCCTCCGCGGGGCCCGCTCCAACGGGCCCGGAGCCATCCGCATCCCGCACCGGTCGGCGCACAGCCGGGCGGGCGGGATGCTCTCTTTCGACCGGCCTGAAGAGGAAGCACCCACATGCCGAAGATCCTGGAGTTCGAGGACGACGCCCGTCGCGCCCTCGAGCGGGGCGTCGACCGCCTCGCCAACGCCGTCAAGGTGACGCTCGGCCCGCGCGGTCGCAACGTCGTCATCGACAAGAAGTTCGGCGCCCCCACCATCACGAACGACGGCGTGACCGTCGCCCGTGAGGTCGAGCTGGACGACCCCTACGAGAACCTGGGCGCCCAGCTGGTCAAGGAGGTCGCCACCAAGACCAACGACGCGGCCGGTGACGGCACCACCACCGCGACCGTCCTGGCCCAGGCCCTCGTCCGCGAGGGTCTGCGCAGCGTGGCCGCCGGCGCCTCCCCGATGTCCCTGAAGAAGGGCATCGACGCCGCCGCCGCCAAGGTGTCGGAGATCCTCCTGGAGCGCGCCCGCCCCGTCGAGGAGCGCGCGGACATCGCCTACGTCGCCACCAACTCCGCCCAGGACGCCCAGATCGGCGACCTGATCGCCGAGGCGTTCGACAAGGTCGGCAAGGACGGCGTCATCACGGTGGAGGAGGCCCCGACCTTCGGTCTGGACCTGGACTTCACCGAGGGCCTCCAGTTCGACAAGGGCTACGTCTCGCCCTACTTCGTCACCGACGGCGACCGCCAGGAGGCGGTGCTGGAGGACGCGCTGATCCTGATCAACCAGGGCAAGATCAGCAGCCTCAACGACCTGCTGCCCGTGCTGGAGAAGGTCGTCCAGAGCAAGAAGCCCCTGCTCATCATCGCCGAGGACATCGACGGTGACGCGCTGGGCGCCCTGGTGCTCAACAAGATCCGCGGCACCCTCAACGTCGCCGCGGTCAAGGCGCCCGGCTTCGGCGAGCGCCGCAAGGCCATGCTCCAGGACATCGCGGTCCTCACCGGCGGCCAGGTCGTCGCCGAGGAGGTCGGCCTGACCCTGGAGAACGTGGACCTCGACGCGCTGGGCGGCGCCCGCCGCGTCACGATCACCAAGGACGCCACCACCATCGTGGACGGCGCCGGGGAGCAGTCCGAGGTCGAGGACCGCGTCCGCCAGATCCGCAAGGAGATCGAGGCGAGCGACTCCGACTGGGACCGCGAGAAGCTCCAGGAGCGTCTGGCCAAGCTCGCGGGCGGCGTCTCCGTCCTGCGGGTGGGCGCCGCCACCGAGGTGGAGCTCAAGGAGAAGAAGCACCGCCTGGAGGACGCCATCTCGGCGACCCGCGCGGCCATCGAGGAGGGCATCGTCGCCGGTGGCGGCGCCTCCCTGGTGCACGCCTCCAAGGCGCTGGACTCGGCCGACCTCGGCCTGGAGGGCGACGAGGCCACCGGTGTGGCGATCGTGCGCCGCGCCCTGGTCGAGCCCGCCCGGTGGATCGCGGAGAACGCGGGCGCCGAGGGCTACGTGGTCACCCACCGCGTGTCGGAGCTGGAGGTCGGCCACGGCTACAACGCCGCGACCGGCACCTACGGCGACCTGACCTCGCAGGGCATCCTCGACCCGGTCAAGGTGTCCCGCTCCGCCGTGCAGAACGCCGCCTCCATCGCGGGCATGCTGCTGACCACCGAGGTTCTGGTGGCGGACAAGCCCGAGGACGAAGAGGACGACGGGCACGGCCACAGCCACTAGGGACGGTGGCCCGGCGCCCGGGCCGTCAGGGCCCGCGGTGCCGAGGGCCTTCGGGGGGCGGAGCGCTTGCTCCGCCCCCCGCTCACTATCACGCACGTCACAGGTTTCCCCCGGCGGCGCAGATGTTTTCGGGTGATTTTCCCGAAACGTGACCATTCTGTAGTTGCCGATCCGAGTGGTTCAGTCCGGCGGTGGGGGCATCATTCCTAGCGTGACGGTGACGGATGCAGGCGCCCGGGGGCAGCGGGACCACACGGGGTTGAACCATCTGGGATCGCTGGCGGTCCGGGGGGACGACGGGGCGATGGACTCGCTGCTGCGCGAGGTCCGCCCCATGGTGGTCAGGTACTGCCGTGCCCGCCTGGCCCGGGTCTCGGGGCTGGCCCACTACTCCGACGACGTGGCCCAGGAGGTGTGCATCGCCCTGCTCTCGGCGATACCGCGCTACCAGGACCGCGGCCGCCCCTTCGCGGCCTTCGTGTTCGGCATAGCGGCCCACAAGGTGGCCGACACCCTGCGCGGCGCGGGCAGGGTCGAGACGGTGCCCACCGACTCCGTGCCCGAGCGCCCCGACGAGGGCCCGGGGCCCGAGGAGTCGGCCGTGCGGGTGATCGAGGCCCAACGGGCCCGGGAGCTTCTCGACGAGCTGCCCGAACAACAGCGCAAACTGCTGGTCATGAGGGTGATCGCAGGACTTACGGCGGATGAGACGGGACATGTCCTTGGAATGTCGGCGGGAGCGGTACGGGTTGCCCAGCACCGAGCTATTGCTCGGCTTCGGCAGGTGGCCGTGGCGAACCGCCTCGTCCCCTGAGCACTCCGGACGCCCCCGGCCCGGACGCCGCCGGTGCCCCGACCGCCCCCGCGTGCGCGGGTACTGCCGCGCCCTCGGGCCGTCGGGCTACCTCCGCCCCTAGGCAGTGTTTTTTTGGACCTCCGCTCCGCTTCGGCCCACCCGTCGCCCGCCATCGCCCGTCGGGGACGCTGCGCGTCGGGACGGGCTACCGCCCTCAACGGCCGCCTGCGGCGCGGTGTCTTCCTTGTTCGGGCGCCCGGAGAACGGGAATCGGGTTGAAGCAGGCACAGCGGCGCCTACGACGGGTTCGCTCGTGCCCACCCGTCGCCCACCACCACCCTCAAACGACGCCTACGGCGCGGTTCCCTCACGGGAACCCGCCTCCGCTACCTCCAGAACCCCGTGGGCGCCCGAACCAACCCCCCACGAGCCGAGACCGGTTCAAAAACAGACCCCAGGACTGCCCGTTTCCCGAGGCGCGTGCCGCGGATCGGGTCATGGGGTGACCACCTCGTGTGACCCGGTGTGCGGCGACCGCCCCCGGGGCCGCGGCGACGGCTCGGAACGGCTCCGACCACCGTCCCCCCTCTCCTGGGGACGGCAGGAGCGGGGGAGGACCCCGGAACCCCTGGGCCGCAGGGGGTCCCGCGTGCGGAGCGGGAACGCGGAGGGGGCGCGCAAACCGTGAGGCTGGTCACTTTCGGCCCGGGGTGACGGGTCAAACACCCCGTTCCACCGGGGGCGCACGGGACCACGACCTAGGATGAGACGACACGCGAGGGCGAGACCGCGCAGGTGTGCCGGGAAAGCGGAGGTTGTGTCATGGGCCAGAGCCAGGAGTACAGCGACTACGGGGACAAACTCCTTCCCCCCGGGCTGACCTACGACGACGTCCTGCTGGTCCCGGCCTACTCCGACCTCCAGCCGGGCGAGGTCGACACCACCACCCGCCTGTCCCGCAACCTCACGCTGCGCATCCCGCTGCTCTCCGCGGCGATGGACACCGTCACCGAGGCCCGCATGGCCGTGGCGATGGCCCGCCAGGGCGGCGCGGGCGTCCTGCACCGCAACCTCTCCGTCGAGGACCAGGCCAGCCAGGTCGACCTGGTCAAGCGCTCCGAGGCGGGCATGGTCACCGACCCGGTCACCTGTCAGCCCGAGGACACCCTCGCCGAAGTGGAGCGCCTGTGCGCCCACTACCGGATCTCCGGCGTGCCCGTCACCGACGGCGCCGGGACCCTGGTCGGCATCGTCACCAACCGGGACATGCGCTTCGAGAGCGACCGCGACCGCCTGGTCCGCGACGTGATGACCACGGAGAACCTGGTCACCGCTCCCGTCGGCGTCAGCCGTGAGCAGGCCTTCGACCTGCTGCGCAGGCACAAGGTCGAGAAGCTGCCGCTGGTCGACGGCCAGAACCGGCTGCGCGGCCTGATCACCGTCAAGGACTTCATCAAGAGCGAGCAGTACCCCGACGCCACCAAGGACGCCGACGGCCGCCTCGTCGTCGGCGGCGCCGTGGGCGTGGGCGCCGAGGCCGAGGAGCGCGCCAAGCGGCTCGTGGAGGCGGGTGTCGACTTCATCGTCGTGGACACCGCCCACGGTCACTCCTCGGGGCTCGCGGACATGATCGCCAAGCTCAAGGCCAACTCGCGTGCCGACATCGTCGCGGGCAACGTCGCCACCCGCGCCGGGGCGCAGCTGCTCATCGACGCCGGAGCCGACGCCGTCAAGGTCGGCGTGGGCCCGGGCTCCATCTGCACCACGCGGGTCGTGGCCGGTGTGGGCGCACCGCAGCTCACCGCCATCCTGGAGGCCGCCAAGGCGTGCGGCCCGGCGGGCGTCCCGCTCATCGCCGACGGCGGGCTCCAGTACTCCGGCGAGATCGCCAAGGCCATCGCGGCCGGGGCCAGCACCGTAATGCTCGGCAGCCTGCTCGCGGGCGTGGAGGAGAGCCCCGGCGAGCTGATCTTCATCAACGGCAAGCAGTTCAAGGCCTACCGCGGCATGGGCTCGCTCGGCGCCATGCGCGGCCGCTCCTTCTCCAAGGACCGCTACGCGCAGGCCGACGTGGCCACCGAGGACAAGCTGGTCCCCGAGGGCATCGAGGGCCAGGTGCCCTTCCGCGGCCCGCTCCAGGCGGTCGCCCACCAGCTCGTCGGCGGTCTGCACCAGTCCATGTGGTACGCCGGGACCCGCACGGTGTCCGAGCTGCGCGAGCGCGGCCAGCTGATGCGCATCACCAGCGCCGGTCTGCGCGAGAGCCACCCGCACGACATCAAGATGACGGTCGAGGCGCCCAACTACAACGCCCGCTGACGCGGTGGCCGGGCGGCCCGGCGCCGCCCGCCTTCGGGGTCGATAGACTCACGGCGGCAGGAAACGCGCCGGTAGACCGTCCGGCGAGGCACGTCAGAGGGGATCGAAACGTTGGCTCAGGTGGAGATCGGGCTGGGCAAGAACGGACGCCGGGCCTATGAGCTCGACGAGATCGGGATCGTGCCCGCCCGGCGGACGCGGGACCCGGAGGAGGTGTCCATCGCCTGGCAGATCGACGCCTACCGGTTCGAGACTCCGCTCGTGGTCAGCCCCATGGACAGCGTGTCCTCGCCCCGGACCGTCGTGGCCGTGGGCGAGCAGGGCGGCCTCGGCGTGCTCGACCTCGAAGGGCTCTGGACCCGCTACGAGGACCCGGAGCCGCTGCTCCAGGAGATCCGCGAGCTCGACGACGTCGCCGCCACCCAGCGGCTCCAGGAGATCTACGCGGCGCCCATCCAGGAGGAGCTGATCGGCCGCCGGATCGAGGAGATCCGCGACGCGGGCCTGGTCACCGCCGCCCGGCTGTCGCCGCAGCGCACCGCCCAGTACCACAAGGCGGTCGTGGACGCGGGCGTGGACATCTTCGTGATCCGCGGCACCACGGTGTCGGCCGAGCACGTGTCCGGCCGCGCCGAGCCGCTCAACCTCAAGCAGTTCATCCACGAGCTGGACGTGCCGGTCGTGGTCGGCGGCTGCGCCACCTACACGGCGGCGCTGCACCTGATGCGCACCGGCGCCGCGGGCGTGCTGGTCGGCTTCGGCGGCGGCTCGGGCCACACCACCCGCTCCGTGCTGGGCGTGGCCGTGCCGATGGCCAGCGCCATCGGCGACGTGGCCGCGGCCCGCCGCGACTACCTGGACGAGTCCGGCGGCCGGTACGTGCACGTCATCGCAGACGGCGGCATGACCGGCAGCGGCGACATCGCCAAGGCCCTGGCCTGCGGCGCCGACGCGGTCATGGTGGGCTCCCCGCTCGCGCGCGCCACCGAGGCGCCCGGCGGCGGCTACCACTGGGGCAGCGAGGCGCACCACAACGAGCTGCCGCGCGGCGAGCGCCTCCACGTCGGCACGATCGGCGACCTGAAGTCGATCCTGCACGGCCCGGCCTCCACCAGCGACGGTTCCATGAACCTCATGGGTGCTCTTCGTCGCACGATGGCCACCTCCGGCTACACCGACCTCAAGGAGTTCCAGCGGGTCGAGGTCGTGGTCAACCCGCACTAGAGGGGTGTGTTCGCCCAGGACACGGACCTGAAAGGGCCGCGTCGGCCCCGGCCGGCGCGGCCCTTCGCGTGCGCGGCCCCGCCGCGCGGAGACCCCCGTGCCCGAGGGCGCCGGGCGCGGGGCGTCGCCGGTCGCGTACTTTGGTTCCGGCGTGATGTGGAATTGACGTTTCCTTGACGATGTGGAGAGCCCATGGGTGAACGACGCGCGTCCGGGGCCGAGGGGCGCCGGAGTCGTGGCCCGCTGGTCGCCGTCTGCGTGACGCTGGCGGTGTGCCTGCTGCTGACCGGTGGAGTGGTCGTCCTGGTCAACCGGATCTCCGACGCGTTCAACGAGTGGCCGCCGCCCAGCGCCTCGGGCGTCGAGCCCCCGGCGGGCACGATCCAGACCCCGCCCCACGACGAGCTCACCGGTCCGCCGGAGCCCGCGGACGTGGCCCCGGAGGAGGGCGATCCCGCCCCCGAGGAGGCGGGCGCCGACGAGCGCCAGACCCCCGCCGTCGAGGAGCGCCCCAGCGCCGAGTGGCTCGACCAGGTGTCGGAGGCGACCGGCATCCCGCGCCGGGCCCTGGAGGGGTACGCGGGCGCGCAGCTGACGGTCGCCCGGGACCAGCCCTCCTGCCAGCTGTCCTGGCCCACCCTGGCCGGGATCGGCTACATCGAGTCGCACCACGGCACCTACGCCGGGGGCGAGATCGGCGACGACGGCAACACCACCGTCGACATCATCGGCATCCCGCTGGACGGCACCAACCGGACCCGGGCCATCCCGGACACCGACGGCGGCCGCTACGACGGCGACACCGAGTGGGACCGGGCGATCGGCCCGATGCAGTTCATCCCGCGCACCTGGGAGCGCTGGGGCGACTCCCCGTCCGGAAACGACCCCGACCCGCACAACATCGACGACGCCGCGCTCGCCGCGGCCCGGTACCTGTGCGCGGAGGACCGCGACCTGACCGTCGCCGCGGAGTGGGAGGCGGCGATCCTGGAGTACAACCAGTCCGACGAGTACGTCGCCGACGTCCTGGCCTACGCGCACGCCTACGCCGACGCGGCCTGACCGGGCAGTTTGACCAGGTGGCCGCTTCTCGCGTGCTGGCCAGACGGCCTGACCGGGCGGCCGGTCCCGACGGGCTGGCCGCCTCCGGTCCGCAGCGGGGGGCACTCCGACGCCCCGGGAGTTGTCCACAGGCGGCGTAACGGGCTGTGCGCGGGGGCGGTCGCCGTGGTCTCCTGGAATTCGGGGGGACCCCCGGTCCGCCCCCGTCAGCCCTGCGCGCGAACCTCCTGGCGCGTGGGGGCCTTCTCCCTGGCCAGGGCGCTCTCCGGGGCGAGGTGGCCGAGCAGGGTCCGGCCGATGTCGAGCAGCTGCGCCTGCTGCCGCGGGCTGAGCACGTCGAACAGGTTGTCCCGCATGCTCCGCACGTGCCGCGCGCCCGCCTCGTTGAGCATCTCCTGTCCCGCGTCGGTGAGCACGGCGAACCAGCTGCGGCGGTCCTGCTCGCAGTGCACGCGCTCCACCAGACCGGCCTCGGAGAGCTTCCTGACCGCGTGCGAGACGCGGCTGGGCCGGGTGTGGGTGAGCTCGGCCAGATCGCTCATCCGCAGCGACCGGTGGTCGGCCTTGGACAGAAGCACGAGCAGCTCGTAGTAGGTCAGGGGCAGGTCGACTTCCTCTTGAAGGTCCTGCTCCACGCGCTGGTCCAGCAGGCGGAAGGCCAGCGTGGCGGCGTCCCAGGTGCGCTCCTCGGCGTTGTCGAGGCACTCGTGTCCACTCATGCGCAGATATTACCACGCTGGAATGTTGCGCACTGAAGTAAATGGACTTACTATCGTGCTGAACATTTCAGCGCTGAACTAAATTCGGCCCCACGGAGAGAGTGAACCCATGTCCTCCACCGACCCCGCCGCCCCACGAGCCATCCCCGAGCCCACCGCTCCAAGAACCACACCCGAGCCCACGGACCCCCGGGCCACGCCCGATGCCGCTGCCTCTCAGGCCACCCCCGCGCCCGCCGCCGCCCCGGGCACACCCACGGCGCCGTCCCCCTCCGCCGCGCCCCCGTCCCCGCGGGGCCGGGGCCTGCTCGCGCTCGCCCTCCTGGCGACGGCCCACTTCGCCCTCTCGGTCGACTTCAACATCGTCTACATCGCCCTGCCCGAGATCGGCGCCGCGCTCGGCTTCACCCCGGCCTCGCTCCAGTGGGTGGTCAACGCCTTCGCCCTCGGCTACGGCGGGTTCCTGCTCCTCGGCGGCAGGGCGGTGGACCGCCTCGGCGCCCGCCGCGTGCTCGTCGCCGGAGCCGTGCTCATGGGCGCGGCCTCCGTCGTCGGCGCCCTGGCCTGGAACCCCGCGGCGCTGGTCGCCGCACGCGCGGCCCAGGGCCTCGGCGCCGCCGCGCTCTTCCCCGCCACCCTCGCCCTGGTCGGCTCCGTCTTCCCCGCCGGACCCGAACGCGTCCGCGCCATGGCCGTGTGGGGAACCGCCGGGGCCTTCGGCGCCCTCGCGGGCGGCGCCGTCGGCGGTGTCCTCACCAGCGCCTTCGGCTGGCCCTCGGTGTTCTGGGCGCTGGTCCCGCTCCTGCTCGCCGTCGCCCTCCTGGCGCCCCGCGCCCTGCCCGCCGACGGCCGCCGCCCCAGCCTGACCGGGTTCGACGCTCCCGGCGCGGTGGCGGTCACCGCCGGATCGCTCCTGCTGGTCCTCGGCATCTCCCAGGGCCAGAGCGTCGGCTGGGCCTCGTGGCAGAGCACCGGGGCCGTCCTGCTCGGCCTCCTGGCCCTGGGCGCCCTGCTCCTGGTCGAACGCCGCTCCGCCGACCCGCTGCTGCCTCCCCGCCTGCTCGCCAACAGGCCCCTGCTGGTCACCATGGCGCTGATCTTCGTGCTCATGGGCGCGGTCAACACGCTGCACTACGTCTACACCACCCACGTCCAGACCATCCTGGACCTGAGCCCGCTCGCGGCCGGACTCGGTTTCCTGCCGCAGGGCGTCGCGGCCATGCTCGGCTCCGCCCTGCTGCTGCCCCCGCTGCTCAACCGCTGGGGCGTGCGCCGCGCCCTGTTCGCTGGCACCGCCGGGGTCGGCCTCACCGCCGTGCTCTTCGCCGCCGCCGTCGCGGCCGACTCCTACTGGGCGATGCTCCCGGCCGTCGTCCTGCTCGGCGTCACCGCCGGTACCGTCTACCCGATCGTGTTCGCCGCCGCCGGGGCGGCCGTGGACGACGCCGAACAGGGCGTGGGCTCGTCCGCGGTGTCCACCTCCCAGCAGATCGGCGGAGCGGTCGGGCTGGCCGCGCTGGTCGCGGTCGCCGACGCGGCCTCCGGGACCGGCGCCGCCGGCCTGGGCGCCGCCGCCCTGGTCGGAGGGCTGGTCACCGCGGCCGCCGCCCTCCTCGCCCTGGCCCTGCCCAGGAGGTGAACCGCCTCCCGCCCCCGGCCCGCCCCGTCCGAACTCCCCGGGACACGCCGGTGCCGGACACCCGGTGTGATCAGCGCCCCCGGTTAGCCTGGGGCCCTCCCGGATGGACAGGGGCCCGGGGCGGGTATGCGCCTGGGAGGAGACCCATCGAGACGGAGGAGACCGATGACTACCACCTGGCTGGGACCGAAGGGGCGCGCCGAGGCGCTCGCGTCGATGGCCGACGAGGAACTGGACGTCCTCGTGGTCGGGGGAGGCATCGTCGGGGCGGGCATCGCCCTGGACGCGGTCTCGCGCGGGCTGTCCACGGCGCTGGTGGAGGCGCGCGACTTCGCGTCGGGCACCTCCAGCCGGTCCAGCAAGCTCATCCACGGCGGCCTGCGCTACCTGGAGCAGTTCGACTTCGAGCTGGTCCGCGAGGCGCTGCACGAGCGCGGCCTGCTCCTCACCACGATCGCCCCGCACCTGGTCCGCCCGGTGCCGTTCCTGTTCCCCTTCGCCCACCACTGGGAGCGCGCCTACATCGGCGCGGGCGTCACCCTCTACGACGCCCTCGCCATGAGCTCGCGCAACAACCGCGGACTGCCTACGCACCGCCACCTGACCAGGTCCGGGGCGCTGCGGGTCTTCCCCGCGCTCAAGCGCAGCGCCCTCGCCGGGGCCATCCAGTACTGGGACTGCCAGGTGGACGACGCCCGCCTGGTCACCAGCGTGCTGCGCACCGCTGCCGGTCTGGGGGCCAAGATCGCCTCCCGCGCCCAGGCGGTCGGGTTCCTGCGCGAGGGCGAGCACGTCGTCGGCGCCACCGTCGCCGACCTGGAGGGCGGCGGCGAGCGGCGCGTCCGCGCCCGCCAGGTGGTCAACGCGGCCGGGGTGTGGACCGACGACATCCAGGAGATGGTCGGCGGCCGGGGCCAGATCCACGTCAGCGCGTCCAAGGGCATCCACCTCGTGGTGCCGCGCGACCGCATCCAGGCCTCCTCCGGGATGATCCTGCGGACCGAGAAGAGCGTCCTGTTCGTCATCCCGTGGGGCCGCCACTGGATCATCGGCACCACCGACACCGCGTGGGACCTGGACAAGGAGAACCCCGCGGCGAGCCGGGCCGACATCGACTACGTCCTCGACCACGTCAACCAGGTCCTGCGCACGCCCCTGGGCCGCGACGACGTCGAGGGCGTGTACGCGGGCCTGCGCCCGCTGCTGACGGGGGAGTCGGAGGAGACCTCCAAGCTCTCCCGCGAGCACACGGTGGCCCACCCCGTGCCCGGGCTGGTCCTCATCGCCGGGGGCAAGTACACGACCTACCGCGTGATGGCCAAGGACGCGGTGGACGCGGTCGCGCACGGCCTGGGCAACGGGATCCCGGCCTCGGTCACCGACCGGCTGCCCCTGGTGGGCGCGGACGGCTACTGGGCGCTGTACAACCAGCGCCACCGGCTGGCCCGGAACTCGGGGCTGCACGTCTCCCGCGTCACCCACCTGCTGCGCCGCTACGGCTCCTCGGTCCACGACCTGCTCGACCTGGTCCGGGAGCGCCCCGACCTCGGCCGACCGCTCGCGCACGCCGAGGACTACCTGCGCGCCGAGATCGTCTACGCGGCCGAGGCCGAGGGCGCCCGCCACCTGGAGGACGTCCTGTCCCGGCGCACCCGGATCTCCTTCGAGACCTGGGACCGGGGCATCGCCGCCGCCGAGGAGGCCGCCGAACTGCTCGCCGGCCCCCTGGACTGGAGCGAGGAGCAGGTCGGGCGGGAGGTCGAGTACTACCGCAAGGGCATCGAGGCCGAGCGCGCGGCGCAGGAGCAGGACACCGACCAGGAGGCGGACGCGATCCAGCACGGCGCCCCGGAGATCGTCCCGGAGGCCAACATCACGCGGCCCTGAGCGCGGGGCGCGGGCGGCGCACCCGGGGGAGCGCCGCCGGGAACCGCCCGGGCCCGCGCGGCCGGGGCCGACGGGCCCCCGGCGGCCCCGCCTCCAGGGGCGTGACCGCCGGGGACCGGCCGCCCTCCGCCCTCAGGAGAGCTGGCCGATGACCGGCTCCAGCTCGCCCCTGAGCCACTCCAGCCCGATGGGCGCGGGGGAGTTCAGGGCGTTGGCGAAGGCCAGGTCGGCGTGGTACACGGTCGAGGCCTCGACCGCGGGCAGCTCCTGGAAGAGGGGGTCCTCGGCCAGCCTGTCGCGGTCCTCCCCGGTCGGGGCCCACACCATGAGCACGTCGGCGTCGAGTTCCTCGGTGCGCTCCAGGGGCAGCGGTTCGCCCGTCTGGGTGTTGTCCTGGTTGTCGGCCGGCCGCAGCCCGAACAGTTCGAGCACCGAGCCGTTGCCGAAGGCGTACTGCCCCGGGTCGGCGCGCACCCATTGGTAGGTCCTGGAACCGATGTCGGGCACCCGCTCGCCGACCTCGGCGAACGCCGCGCCGATGTCGGTGATCAGCTCCTCGGCCTCCTCCTCCCTGCGCAGCGCCCGGGCGGTGGTGCGCAGTCGCGCGTCCCAGTCCACGTTGAGGGCCTCGGAGTCCGGGGCGACCGTCGGCGCGATGGCGTTGAGCTGCTCGAACGTGGTCGCGTCCGGAACCTGGTAGGTCTCGGCCAGGATCAGGTCGGGCTCCACCGAGGCGATGGCTTCGAGGTTGGGCCCGCCGTCGGCCGAGACCAGGCCGGGGTCGGCGATCCCGGCCAGCTCCTCGGCCAGCCAGGGGGTGGCGGCCTCCAGGGTCCGGGGGTCGGCGGCGACGGCGACCGGCGTCACCCCCAAGGAGAGGGCCTCGTCGGCCGCGGCGAAGCCCAGGGCCAGGACCCGGCTCGGGCTCTCCTCGACCGTGACGCCGCCGTGGAGGGTCTGGACGGTCACGGGGTAGCCGTCGGCGCCGGGGGAGGAGGTCTGGTCGGCCTCCCCGGCCCCGGCGCCGCACCCGGTCACGGCGACGGCCAGCGCTATCGCCGCGGCGGCCCGGCGCCTCCCGCGGCCGACCGCCGCGCGCTCTCGTCCCATGCTCACGTACGCACACCTCTCACTCGCCGCGAAGCGCCGCTCCGCGCCGCGCGGCGGGCGATGGGGGAGCCGTACGGGCTCCCGCGCCACGCGCGCGGTTAAGGGAAGGCTTACCTTGTTCTCTGCTGGTGGGAGGGTGCCGCACCGCCCTCCCCGAAGCGACCTCCGGGCACCGGGCGGGGGCGCCGCCCCGGGCCCGACGCCCCGGGGTCCGAGGGCCCGCTACGCTCGGTCGCATGTGGCGATTCGTACGCAAACCAGCCAGGGTGCCGCGTCGGGGCGCCGACATCGGGGCTCACCTGGTACCGGAGGCCTTCGGAGTCGACCCGGTCCTGAGGACCGCGTGCGACGCCGTTCGCGAGGGCGACCTCGAAGCCGGTGCCTCCCTGCTCGTGGAGAGCCGGGAGGACCCCGAGACCCGCGTACTGCGGGTCGAGGCGCTGGCCAGGGCCGCCGCCGACCTGCCCGGGGAGATCGTCGGACTCCTGGAGGCCGGCGCCGACCGGGCCGACACCATGCTCTGGCTGGGCCACACGCTGCTGGCCCGCGCCCTGGTCCGGCCCTCCGGCGGGACCAGGGCCGACGAGAAGGCCGCCTCCGCCGCCCTGCACGAGGCGGGGGAGGCCCTGGAGGCCGCCGCCCGGCTGCGCCCCGACGACGCGGCGCCCTGGGCCGGGCTCCAGACCGCCGCGATGGGCCTGGGCGCGGACCGGGAGGAGAAGGACCGGATCTGGCGCGAGATCATCGCCCGCGCGCCCCACCTGTTTCCCGCCCACACGGTCCGCACGCGCACCCTGTCGGCCGCCCGGGGCGGCAGCGCCGAGGAGATGTTCGCGTTCGCCGGAGCCGCCGCCGACACCGCGCCCGAGGGCAGCCCCCTGCCGTCCGTGCTCGCCCTCGCCCACGCCGAGCACGTGCGCACGGAGCAGAAACGCCTGACCGCCGAGGGCAACCTCCCCTCCATCGTGGACATGGCCCTGGGCCGCCTGCACGGGGAGTCGGTCCAGGAGCTGTTCGAACTCGCGCGCGGGTGGGTCGCCGGGGCGGTCGCGCACCCGCGCGACGCCCAGGCCCACCATCTGTTCGGATGGGCCTTCCACCGGGCCGGGATGGTGCAGGCGGCGCACTGGCACCTGGCCGCCGTGGGAACCGTGCGGTGCGACATGCCCTGGTCCTTCTTCGGCCCCGCCCACACCGAACTGATCCGCGCGATGGCCGAACTCGGGGTCGACCCGGGCCGGGGAGCCCAGGGGCCGGCGGCGGTCTGAGTACCGCTACTCAGGTGCGGGCGGCGCGCACCGGGCAGTCTGGGGACATGAACCACCGCTCTCCCGCCCCCGCCTCCGTCCCGCGCACGGTCCTGCTCGCCTCGGCCGCGGCCCTCGCCGCGGTCGCCCTGGCCCACCTGGTCGGGTGGGGCGTCGCCCACGCCATGGACGCGGCCCACACGGCGCCCGACGCCAACATCGGCGCCGGGATGGCCCTGCTGCTCCTGCCCTTCCCCCTCGCCCCGGTCATGGCCTGGCCGCTGGCCCTGGCCGTCCGCCTGCCCCGCCCGGGGACCACGGCGCTGGTCTGCACCCCCGTCTACCTGCTGCTGGCCGTCGTGGTGTGGACCCTGTGGCCCGGCGCGGCCGACCGGACGCCGCAGGACTCCTTCCTGCACCCCGTGCTGGAGTCCACGTGGAGCCTGGTCGCCGCCAACGCGCTCATCCTCGCGGTCGCGCTGGCCGCCGCCGCGCTGGTCGTCCGCGGCCGGTCCGCCCCCGCCGTCCGCTCCTGAGGGCGCACGCGCCCCGGCGCCCGAAAAGCCCTCGCCAGGGCGGCGGGGGCTCGGCCACAATGCACGGGTGCTACTGACGATCACGACCACGGCGAGCCCGGCGACGGACCTCGGCTTCCTGCTGCACAAGCACCCCGACAGGGCGCAGAGCTTCGAGCAGTCCTTCGGCACCGCCCACGTCTTCTACCCCGAGGCCAACGAGCAGCGCTGCACCGCCGCGCTGATGCTCGACGTCGACGCGCAGGCGCTGCTGCGCACGCGCACGTCGGTGAGCACACCCGACTTCGCGCTGGCCCAGTACGTCAACGACCGCCCCTACGCGACGTCGTCGCTGTTCACGGTGGCGCTGGGGCGGGTCATGCGCTCCGCGCTCCGGGGGGACTGCGAGCAGCGCCCCGAGTTGGCGCGCACGCCGATCCCGCTGGAGCTGCGCATGCCCGCGGTGCCCTGCCGGGGCGGCGCCGAGCGCGCGCGGTCGCTGTTCGAGCCCCTGGGGTGGGCGGTGGAGGCCGAACCGGTCCCGCTCGACCCCGGGCTGCCCGGATGGGGCGACTCCCACTACCTGTCGCTCACCCTCACCGGCACCGTGCGGCTGTCCGAGGCGCTCAGCCACCTGTACGTGCTGCTGCCGGTCCTGGACGGCAACAAGCACTACTGGGTGGACCGCAGCGAGGTGGACAAGCTGCTGCGGGCGGGCGGGGTCGCCGCCGGGACCACCGGTGACGCCGGTGCCGTCGAGGGTGCCGGTGCGGACGGGACCGACGGTGCGGACGGGACCGACGGTGCGGACGGGAGCGACGGGCCCGCCGAGACCGGCTGGCTCGCCGGACACCCCGAACGGGCCTGGATCGTCCGCCGCTACCTCAACCGCCGCGACGGCTACGTGCGCACCGCGCTGGCCCGCCTGGCCGAGGCCGACGACCTGACCGGGGACGGGGAGGGCGACGACCCCGGGGACGAGGAGGCCGCCGCGGCGCCGCCCCTGGAGGAGCGCGCCCCCAGCCTGGCCGAACAGAGGGCCGGAGCGGTCATGGCGGTGCTGGCCGCCGAGAACGCCACCAGCGTCATCGACCTGGGCTGCGGCGCCGGGCAGCTGCTCACCCGCCTGGTCCGCGACCGCTCCCTGGAGCGCGTCACCGGCGTGGACGTCAGCGTGGTCAGCCTCGAACGCGCCCACCGCAGGGTGTGCCGGGGCTGCGACCCGGGCGGGCGCGACCGCCACCGGCCCCTGTTCTCCGACACCGTCGCGGCCCGCGACCGCGGCGGGGACGCGCGGCCCGGGCCGGAACTGCTCGTCGGCTCGGTCGTCTACCGCGACAGGCGGTTCGAGGGCTACGACGCCGCCGTCCTCATGGAGGTGGTCGAGCACCTGGACCCCTCGCGGCTGCCCGCGATGGAGGAGAGCGTGTTCGGCTCCGCCCGGCCCCGCGTCGTCGTGGTCACCACGCCCAACGCCGATTACAACACCCACTACGAAGGGCTGGAGGAGGGCGCCTTCCGGCACAGCGACCACCGCTTCGAGTGGACGCGCGCCGAGTTCGCCCTGTGGGCGGACGGGGTCGCCGAGAAACACGGCTACCGCGTCCGCCACCTGCCGGTCGGGCCCGAACACCCCGACACCGGCGCACCGACCCAGATGGGAGTCTTCGTCCGATGAGTACGACCGAGAGGACCGGGGCCGCCGAGCCGCGCGTGCTCGGCGTGCCCGAGATGGGGCTCGTCGTGCTGGTCGGGGTCTCCGGTTCCGGCAAGTCCACCTTCGCCGCCCGGCACTTCGCCCCCACGCAGGTGATCGGCTCCGACCGCTGCCGGGGCATGGTCAGCGACGACGAGAACGACCAGGCCGCCACCGCCGACGCGTTCTCGCTCCTGCACACCGTCGTGGACATCCGGCTGCGCCGGGGCCTGCTCGCCGTGGTCGACGCCACCAACGTGCAGAGCAGGGCCCGTCAGGAACTCGTGCGCATCGCCAAGGACAACGACGTGCTGTCCACGGCCATCGTGCTCGACGTCCCCGAGGCCCTGGCCCGGGAGCGCAACCGGGACCGGCCCGACCGCGACTTCGGCGACCACGTCATCCGCCGCCAGCGGCGCGACCTGCGCCAGAGCCTGCGGCACCTGCGCCGGGAGGGCTTCCGCAAGGTGCACGTGCTCCAGGGGCCGGAGGAGATCGACGCCGCCGTCATCGAACTGGAGCGCGCCTGGCCCGACCGCAGGGAGCTCACCGGCCCCTTCGACATCGTCGGCGACGTGCACGGCTGCCGCGAGGAACTGGAGGAGCTGCTGGGCGACCTCGGCTACGAGCTGACCCGCGACGACCTCGGGCGCCCGGTCGGCGCCCGCCACCCGCGGGGGCGCACGGCGGTGTTCGTCGGCGACCTCGTGGACCGGGGCCCCGACAGCCCCGGCGTCCTGCGCCTGGTCATGGGCATGGTCGCCGACGGCGACGCCCTCTGCGTGCCCGGCAACCACGAGAACAAGCTCGTCCGCGTGCTCAAGGGCGGCAAGGCCCAGCTCACGCACGGCCTCGCCGAGACCATGGAACAGCTGGGACGCGAGAGCGAGGAGTTCCGGGGGCGCGTGCTGGACTTCTGCGACGGGCTGGTCAGCCACCTCGTCCTGGACGGGGGCGCGCTGGTCGTCGCGCACGCCGGGCTCAAGGAGGAGTACCACGGGCGGGCCTCCGGCCGGGTGCGCTCCTTCGCCCTGTACGGCCAGACCACCGGCGAGACCGACGAGTACGGGCTCCCGGTGCGGCTGCCGTGGGCGCGCGAGTACCGCGGCCGGGCCGCCGTGGTCTACGGGCACACGCCCATGGCCAAGGCCGAGTGGGTCAACAACACCCTCTGCCTGGACACCGGCTGCGTGTTCGGCGGCAGGCTCACCGCGCTGCGCTACCCCGAGCGCGAGATCGTCGACGTGCGGGCGCGCCGCACCTGGTACGAGCCCGCCCGGCCGCTGACGGACACCGCGGACGGGGAACCCGCCACGCGCCCCGACGCCGCCGTGGACGTCACCGACATCGGCGTCGGCGACACCCGCACGGGCATGTTCGTGGAGACCGGGCACGGCCTGGTGCGCGCCGACGGCGGCAGCACCCTGGCCGCGCTGGAGGTCATGAGCAGGTTCGCGGTGGACCCGCGCTGGCTGCTCTACCTCCCGCCGACCATGGCGCCCGCACCGACCTCGGCCGAGCCCGGGCTGCTGGAGCACCCGAACGAGGCCTTCGCCTCCTTCCGGGGCTCGGGGATCGGCGAGGTCGTGTGCGAGGAGAAGCACATGGGGTCGCGGGCCGTGGCCGTGCTGTGCCGGGACGCCGACGCCGCCGAACGCCGGTTCGTGCCCGGCCAGCTGGGCACCGTCTACACCCGGACCGGACGGCCCTTCTTCTCCGACCCGGCCCTCCAGGCCGAGGTCGTGGACCAGCTGCGCCGGGCGGTCACCGACGCGGGGCTGTGGGACCGGCTGGGCACCGACTGGGTCGCCCTGGACGGGGAGATGCTGCCGTGGTCGGCCAAGGCCCGGTCGCTGATCCGCGAGCAGTACGCGTCGGTGAGCGCCGCCGCCCGCGCGGCCCTGCCCGCTGCCGGGATCGCGCTCGCCGCCGCGGCCGGGCGCGGTGTGCCCGTGGACGGGCTGATCGAGGGGGTCGCACGCCGGACGGAGCAGGTGGAGGAGTTCAGCCGGGTCTACCGGCGCTACTCCTGGGACACCGACGGCACCGCCGGACTCCGGTACGCGCCGTTCATGGTGCTGGCCTCCGAGGGGCGCGAGTACGGGGACGCCGACCACCTGTGGCACATGGCCGTCGCCGAACGGCTCGCCGAGGCCAGCGGCCTGGTCCACCCCACCCGCTACCGGGTCGTGGACACCACCGACCCGGGCGCGTGCGCCTCGGCCGCCGACTGGTGGGCCGACATGGTCTCCACCGGCGGCGAGGGGATGGTGGTCAAACCCGTCCTGGGCGCCCGCGCCACGGGCCGCAAGGGCCTGGCGCAGCCCGGGCTGAAGGTGCGCGGGCCCGAGTACCTGCGCATCATCTACGGGCCCGACTACACCGACCCCGAGCGGATGGCGGTCCTGAAGGACCGACAGGTGGGCCGCAAGAGCGGGCTGGCCATGCGCGAGCACAAGCTGGGCCTGGAGGCGCTGGCCCGCCACGCCCGGCGCGAACCGCTGTGGCGCGTGCACGAGCCGGTGTTCGCGGTGCTGGCCCTGGAGTCGGTCCCGGTCGACCCCCGGCTGTAGCGGGCGGGGCGGCGGTCGCGCGGCGGAGGAGCCGCGCGACCGCCGCCCTCGGAGGAACCCACGAGGCGGGGGCGCCTCCAGGCTGGTCCGATCCCACCAACGGCGTTCCGATTCGCCTCCTTTTCACGCCTTCTCTTTCGGTCGGCCATCCGCAGGGGCCATGATGTGCACGCCCGTCAACCCCCACTCCCCTCCGGAGAAGATGTGTCCCCCAACCGACCCGGACGCCTGGTCGCGTCCACGTCCGCCGCGGCGGCGGTGCTCCTGGGCCTCGGGCTCACGTCCGCGCCGTCCGCTCTCGCCGACACCGCCACCCCGGTGGTCAGCGAGGTCTACGGCGGAGGCGGCAACAGCGGCGCGCAACTGCGCCACGACTTCGTCGAACTGGGCAACCCCACCGGTGAGGCGTTCTCCCTCGACGGCTGGAGCGTGCAGTACCTGCCCGCCAGCCCCAGGCCCGCCACCCAGGTGCAGGTCACGGCACTGAACGGCGAGATCGGCGCGGACGGGCACTACCTCGTGCGCCACGCCGCGGGCGCCGGGGGCGGCGTCGACCTCCCCGACCCCGACGCCACCGGCGGCACCAACATGTCCGCCACCTCCGGCACGGTCCTGCTCGTGCGGGGCACCGACCCCGTCACCTGCCGGACCGCCGCGGAGTGCGCCGCGGACGCCTCCGTCGCCGACCTCGTCGGCTACGGGGACGCCGTCGTCCACGAGGGAGCGCCCGCGCCCCGGCTGAGCAACACCACCTCCGCCTCGCGCGACGACGCCCTCACCGACACCGGCGACAACGCGGCCGACTTCACGGCCGCGGCCCCCTCGCCCACCAACACCGCGGGCCAGACCCCCGGCGGCGGAACCGTCCCCGAGGAGCCCGTCGAGCCCGGAGACCTGCGCGTCCACGACGTCCAGGGCACCACCCGCACCTCCCCCTACGCCGGACAGCAGGTCACGGGCCTGCCCGGCGTGGTCACGGCGGTCAACCCCTTCGGTGGCGCGCGGGGGTTCTGGTTCCAGGACGCTGAGGGCGACGGCGACCCGCGCACCAGCGAGGCGCTGTTCGTCTTCACCGGGTCCACCACCCCGGACGTGGCCGTCGGCGACGAGGTCCTGGCCGCCGGACGGGTCAGCGAGTACAGTCCCGCCTCCGGCGCGCAGACCATCACCCAGCTCGACCAGGCCCGCTGGACCGTCCTGTCCTCGGGCAACGCCGTGCCCGACCCGGTCCTGCTCGACGAGGACGCCGTCCCCGAGGCGTACGCGCCCGAGCCCGGCGGCGACGTCTCCGAGCTCGACCTGGACCCCGGCGCCTACGCCCTGGACTTCTGGGCCGCGCACGAGCACATGCTCGTCCGCGTGGAGGACGCGCCCGTCGTCGGCGCCACCGACGACTACGCCGCGCTCTGGGTGACCACCGAGCCCGGACGCAACCCCACCGTCAACGGCGGCACCCGCTACGGCTCCTACGACGACCCCAACTCCGGACGGATCAAGGTCGAGTCGCTGCTCGACCGCGACCGGCACCCGTTCCCCGAGGCGAACGTGGGCGACACCCTCGCCGGGGTCACCGAGGGCCCCCTCTACTACAGCCGGTTCGGCGGCTACCTCATCCGCGCCACCACCCTGGGCGAGCACGTACGGGGCGACCTGGAGCGCACCGCCGTCCGCGACGCGCGCCGCCACGAGGTCAGCGTCGCCACCTACAACGTCGAGAACCTCGGCGGGCGCGACGACCAGGCCAAGTACGACGCGCTGGCCGCCGGGATCGTCGAGTCCCTGAACTCGCCCGACATCATCGGCCTGGAGGAGATCCAGGACAGCACCGGACCGACCGACGACGGCGTCGTGGACGCCGACGTCACCCTGGACCGGCTGGTGGAGGCCGTGGAGGCGCACGGAGGCCCCGCCTACGAGTGGCGGCAGATCAGCCCCGAGGACAAGCAGGACGGCGGCCAGCCCGGCGGCAACATCCGCAACGCGTTCCTGTTCGACCCCGAGCGCGTGGAGTTCGTCGACCGCGAGGGCGGCGACGCCACCACCGCCGTGGAGGTCGTGGAGGGCGAACGCGGCGCCGAGCTGTCGGTGTCCCCGGGCCGGATCAGCCCGAACGACCAGGCCTGGGAGTCCAGCCGCAAGCCGCTGGTCGGCCACTTCCGCGCCCTGAACCGGGACGTCTACGTGGTCACCAACCACTTCAACTCCAAGGGCGGGGACGAGTCCCTGCACGGCGTCCACCAGCCGCCGCGGCGCACCAGCGAGACCCAGCGCCACGCCCAGGCCGGGCTCGTGCGCGACTTCGCCGAGGAGCTGCTGGCAGTGGACCCCGAGGCCAACCTCGTGGTCATGGGCGACCTGAACGACTTCCAGTTCTCCCGGACCCTGGAGATCCTCACCGCCGACGGGCCGCTGCACAACCCGATGACGGACCTGCCCGAGGAGGAGCGCTACAACTACGTCTTCGACGGCAACTCCCAGGCCCTGGACCACATCCTGGTCAACCAGGCGCTCGCGGGCCGGGTCGAGTACGACATCGCGCGGATCAACTCCGAGTTCTCCGACCAGGTCAGCGACCACGACCCCCAGGTGCTGTGGCTGGACACCCGCCGCGGCACCCCGCCCGGGCGCCCCTGAGGCCGCCCGGCTCCCGGCGCGTCCCCCGCGCCGGGAGCCGGGTTCCCGGCCGGTCCCCTTCGCGCCGACGGGGTCAGCGCACGTCCCGGCGGCTCAGCACCGTCGCGGCGAGCACCCACAGGGCGAGGGTGGTCGCCGCGGCCGCGAGCGCGACGGAGAACGCCGTCGGCAGGTCGAGGGACCCCGCGTCGGAGACGGCCGTGCTGCCCAGGCTGAGCGACGTGGTGACCAGCGACTGCGGCAGGAGGTAGGAGACCACTCCGCCCTCCCCGGAGTAGAGGAGGCCGACCCCGGCGACGCAGCCCAGGAGGCCCAGGGCGACGGGCGCGGCGAAGGAGCGGACCAGCATCGACAGCAGGGACTGCAACGCGGCCACCGGCAGCGCGGCGACGACGCCCAGCAGGGCGGCGGCCGCGCTGTGCCAGGGCAGCCAGCCGTCCAGGCCCAGGACGAGCTTCCCGCTCAGCACCACCAGCCCGAGCAGCACGGACTGCATCGTCACGACCACCAGGGCGAGCGAGGCGAGCTTGGCGCCGACGACCGAGAACGCCCGCGCGGGGGCGGCCATCAACAGGTTCCAGTTGTGGCCCCGGTGCTCCATGCGCCACGCGGCCGACGCCGCCACCGCGATCCCCATCGACATGAACACCATGCCGTAGAAGAGCACCACCTGGGACCAGTAGGACGCCCACCCGGAGGAGAGCGCCTCCTCGTTGGCGCCGTAGTTCACCGTCCCCGTGATGACCGCGAGCAGCGGCAGCACCACGGCCACGATCCACAGGGCCGAGCGGCGCAGCTTGGCGAGCTCGGTGAGGACCATCCCCATCACGCCTCCGTCCGGTCGAAGCGGTGACCGGCCACGGCGAACAGGGCGGCCACGAGCACCAGGAACGCGGCCAGCCAGCCGTATCCGGGCGTGATCGCGGCGAAGCCGTCCTCACCCATCCCCAGCGGGGAGACGACCGCGTAGTAGCCCCAGGGCAGCGCGCGCGCCAGGGCCGGGGGCATCAGCAGGGCGAACACCCCGCAGAACGAGCCGAGCAGTCCGAGCGCCAGCCCGACGAGCTGGTTCTCCACCAGGGCGGCCAGCAGCACGTGCAGGCACAGCATCGCCAGGTCCACCAGGAGCAGCCCGAAGGCGTACCAGACCCACATCCCGACGCGCGGCTCCACGGTGATCCCCGCGGCCAGGCCCGCCGTGAAGACCAGGATGGTCTGGGCGGCCACCGCGGCCGCCAGCAGCAGGCCCAGCACCGCGACCTTGGCCCGGCACAGCCGCCCCGGACCGAACCCGGCCACCTGCGACAGCGTCCAGCCCCGGCCCTGGTGCTCGATGTCCACCTGCCTGCTGGCCAGCACCGAGACCAGGAGGGGCGAGGTCATGGCCGCGATCATGACGTAGCTCATGAGCAGGCCCTCCCACGGCTGGGCGGCCGGATCGCCGAAGCCCTCCCGCGCGGAGTCCGACATGAGGTTCATGCAGGACAGGCCCACGACGGCGGCCACCATGACCGCGCAGACCAGCACGACCCGGAGCCCGCGCGCCTTGCGCAGTTCGAGTTTCACCGCCGTCAGGGTCACAGCAGCCCCTCACGGCCGGTGAGGTCCATGAAGACCTCCTCCAGGGACTGCTGGACGCGCCGCACCCCGTGGATCGGCACGTCCTCGGCGACCAGCCGCCGCACGAGCGCGGCGGTGTCCTCGTCGCCGAACCCGGACAGGCGCACGCCCCGCTCCGCGCGCACGGCTGGGATGCCCAGGGCCAGGGCCCGGTCGGGTTCGGGGGTGTCCACGAGCAGGTCCGGCACGCTGCGGTGGAACAGCTCGGTCCGGGTGCCCTGGAAGACCAGCTTTCCGCGGCCCAGGATGCCCAGCACCGAGGCCATCCTGTCGATCTCGTCGAGCAGGTGGCTGGAGACCATGACCGTGACGCCCTCCCCGGCCAGCGTCACCAGCAGTTCGCGGATCTCCTCGATGCCCGCGGGGTCCAGGCCGTTGGTGGGCTCGTCGAGGATGAGCAGGCGCGGCTCCCGCGCCAGGGCCATCGCGATGCCCAGGCGCTGCTTCATCCCCAGCGAGTACGTGTGGACGAGCTTGCCCATGTGCTCCTGGAGGCGCACGGTGGCGACCGCGCGGGAGACCTGCCGGTCGCTGAGCCCGAGCATCCGCTGGACGATCGCCATGTTCTCCCGCCCGGTCAGGTGGGCGTAGCCGGGGGGCGCCTCGATGAGGGAGCCGATCTCCCGCAGCAGGGCGGGGCGCGTGTCCCGGTTCATCGGCTGTCCGAAGACGGTGATCTCGCCCCGGGTGGGCCGGGCCAGCGACAGCAGCATCTTCATGGTGGTGGACTTGCCCGAGCCGTTGGGGCCCAGGAAGCCGTAGACGCAGCCCGGCGGCACCCGCAGGTCGAGGTCGTCGACGACCGTCCGCGCACCGTAGGCCTTCGTCAGGTGGTGGGTGGTGATGATGTGGTCCATGGAACTCCTTCCACCGAGGAGCTTCCGGCACCGGGACCGGGGAGGGCATCGTGCCGGGGGAGGGGAAACGCGCTCCTACCGCGGTAGGAGGAGGGGGCGCGGGGCGTCGGGAGGGGCGGGTACGGGGCGGGCCCGTTCACGCCTCCCGGAGCAGGTCCTCGCGGCCCACCAGCCCGGCGCGGAACGCGAACAGCACGGCCTGCACCCGGTCGCGGGAGCCGGTCTTGGCCAGGACGTGGCCGACGTGGGTCTTGACCGTGGGCATGGACAGCACGAGGCGCTCGCAGATCTCCGTGTTCGTGTACCCCAGCGCCACGGCGACGAGGACCTCCTGCTCGCGCGGGGTCAGCGAGGCGGCGGCGCGGCGGGTGTCCCTGTCGATCGGGACCGGACGCGAGGACGGGCCGCCGAGCAGCGGACGCACGTGCCCGAGCAGCCTGCGCGTGGAACTGGCCGAGATGACGGAGTCGCCCCGGTGCACGGTCCGCACGGCCTCCAGCAGCTCCTCGGGCGGGGTGTTCTTGAGCAGGAAGCCCGCGGCCCCGGCCTCCACGCCCTCGACCACGTACTCGTCGGTGTCGAAGGTGGTGAGGATGACGACGCGGCAGTCGGCCCCGGAGGAGACGAGGGAGCGTGTGGCGCTCAGGCCGTCCGTGCCGGGCATCTGGACGTCCATGAGCAGGACGTCGACGGGGTCGGAGTGCTGCCGGGCGAGGGCTTGGGCCCCGTCGGCCGCCTCCCAGGCCACGGTCAGGTCCGGCTGGGAGTCGATGACCATCGCCATGCCCGCCGTGAACAGAACCTGGTCGTCGGCCAGCCCCACGCGGATCACGCCTTCTCCCAGGGAACCACCGCGCGCACCCGCCAGGTGCCGGTGGCGTCGTCGGCGCCGGCCTCCAGGGCGCCGCCGTGCAGGCCCACGCGCTCGCGCATGCCGACCAGGCCGTGGCCGGGGCCCCGCCGGGCGCGGTCCGGGGCCGTCCCGGCGGCGGAGGACGCCCCCGCCGGGGAGGAGCCTCCGGTGGGGGAGGGCGCCCCGGTACCTGAGGGGCTTCCGATGCCGACGTGCCTTCCGATGACGGAACTCCTTCCGGTGACGGAGGGCGTTTCGGTGCCGGAGGAACTCGCGGGTGCCGAGGGGCCTGCGGGCACCGAGTGACCCGCGGTTTCCGAGCGGCCTGGGAGGCCCGCGGGAGCGGTGAGGGCCGTGGGCACGGTCTCGCGGACGGGGTTGGCCACGTCGATCCCGACCCGTCCGGGCGACCACGTGAGCTCGACCCGCACGGCGGAGGGCCCGCCGTGCTTCAGCGCGTTGGCCAGCGACTCCTGCACCACGCGGTAGACCGTCAGGGACGCGGTCGCGGGCAGGGTCGCCGGGGCGTCCGCGTCCTTCCGCCCGCCGCGCGGGGCGGCCGGGGACCCGTGCTGGACCAGGCGGATCCGCAGACCGGCGCGGCGGTACTCCTCCACCAGGCCGGGCAGGTCGCCGACCCCGGGGGCCGGGGCGGCCCCGCGCTCCTCGCCGTCGCGCAGGACGCCCAGGAGCTGGTGCAGCTCCGCCGCCGACTCGCGTCCCACCTGGGCGACGGTGGCCAGAGCGGCCACCGCGCGCTCCGGGGCGGCCTTCGCGGCGTAGCGGCCGCCGTCGGCCTGGGCGACGATGACGTTCAGCGAGTGCGCGAGGATGTCGTGCATCTCCCGGGCGATACGGGTCCGCTCGTCGAGCGCGGCCAGGCGCACCTCCTGCTCCCGCTGGGTCTCCAGCAGCCGGGCGTGCTCCACGACGCGGGCGAACTCCTCGCGGTTGCGCCTGCGGAACGCTCCGAGCAGGGAGAACAGCGCGACCGCCGTCCACGCCGAGAAGACGCTGTTGAGGCGCAGTTCCGGGTCCGGGGAGAGGTGGTCCGGCGGGATGGAGAGGACGGCCCAGGCCGCTCCGGTCAGGAGCAGGACGAGGCCGACGGCGCGCCACGGACGCGGTAGCTCGGCCTGCGCTGTGTAGGAGGCGACCAGGGCGCAGATGCCCACCGGAGCCGTGAGCTGGTCGAGCCAGAGGATGTGGAACGCCAGCAGGAACCCCAGTACCGCGAGGCACGCGAACGGGCGGACGCGGCGCAGGGCCAGGGTGGCGCAGCACGCGGTGGCCAGCACGAGGTAGACCCACGACTCGGCGGTGTCGAAGCTGGCTCTCGGCCAGGTCGCCATCGACATGGCGAACCAGACGACGGCCCAGAGCGCGTCCACGGCGAGCACGTGGCCGCGGGCCCACAGCGTCACGCGGTCCAGGAGGGAGCGTGGGGACAGGTCGGGCATTCCTCCAGGATAGGAACGCGCGGGCCGGAGGGCCTCGTGCCACGGCATGAGACCGGGGCGTCCGAAAGGCGGTCCCTCGGCCCCCGGACACCGACGAAGGGCAGGTCAGGGGCGGGGCGTGTCCACGGGCCCGCTTCCGCGGGGCGCCTATCCTGGGGAGCGCCCGCGACGCGGCGGGCGCACTACACCCAGGGAAATGAGACATGAACGTACTGCTCACCGGCGGTGCCGGGTACATCGGCTCCCACACGGCGGTCGAACTCCTCGAAGCCGGGCACGAGGTCGTGGTCGTGGACCTGCTCTCCAACAGCCACGAGGAGGCCCTGCGCCGCGTCGAGCGCATCACCGGGCGCACCGTCGCCTTCCACCGGGCCGACTGCGCCGACCCCGAGGCGATGCGCCGGGTCTTCGCCGAGCACCGCGTCGACGCCGTCATCCACATGGCCGGGCTCAAGGCCGTGGGGGAGTCGGTGGAGCAGCCGCTGCGCTACTACCGCAACAACATGGACTCCCTGTTCACGCTCATCGAGGTCATGGACGAGCACGGCGTGCGCGACCTGGTGTTCAGCTCCTCGGCCACCGTCTACGGAGACCCCGAGCGGGTGCCGATCACCGAGGACAGCGCCCTGTCCGCCACCAACCCCTACGGCGCCACCAAGCTGTTCGCCGAGCGCGTCCTCCAGGACACGGCCGCCGCAGACCCGCGCTGGCGGATCACCTCCCTGCGCTACTTCAACCCCATCGGCGCCCACCCCAGCGGTCTGATCGGCGAGGACCCCCAGGGCGTCCCCAACAACCTCTTCCCCTACGTGGCGCAGGTCGCCGCGGGCCGCCGCGAGCGGCTGAACGTGTTCGGCGACGACTACGACACCCCCGACGGCACCGGCGTGCGCGACTACCTGCACGTGGTGGACCTGGCCCAGGGGCACATGGCCGCCGTGGAGCACCTCGCCGACGCGTCCGGGTACCGCGTGTACAACCTGGGCACCGGGCAGGGCACCTCCGTCCTGGAGGGCCTGCGCGCCTTCGTGCGCGCCACCGGCGTGCCCGTCCCGTACGAGGTGGTCGGCCGCCGCCCCGGCGACATCGCCGTGTGCTTCGCCGACCCCTCGGCCGCCGCCCGCGACCTGGGCTGGAAGGCCGTGCGCACGGTGGACGACGCCTGCCGCGACGCGTGGCGCTGGCAGTCGGCCAACCCCGCGGGCTTCAGCGCCTGAGCCCCGGGGGAGCCCCCCGGCGGCCCCGTCGCGCGCGCTGAGCCGGACCGCACACGCGCGCGGGGCCTTCCGGGCGTGTGCAACGCCCTAGACTGGGCGGACATCCCTGTACTTCCTGCGGAAGGTCCTCCGTCGTGTCCGTTGGTGCTGAGAGCACGTTCGACACCGTTCTCGTCGTCGACTTCGGCGCGCAGTACGCGCAGCTGATCGCACGCCGGGTCCGCGAATGCCACGTGCACAGTGAGATCGTGCCCTCGACCATGCCCGTCGAGGAGATGCTCGCCAAGAAACCCAAGGCCATCATCCTCTCCGGCGGCCCGTCGTCGGTCTACGCCGAGGGGGCCCCGAACCTGGGCCCCGAGCTGTTCGAGACCGGGGTGCCCACCTTCGGCATCTGCTACGGCTTCCAGGCGATGACCCGGGCCCTGGGCGGCACCGTCGCCAGGACCGACCTCAGTGAGTTCGGCCGCACCGAGCTGTCGGCGGTCACCGACTCCCTGCTGTTCGCCGGTATGCCCGCCGAGCAGCTGGTCTGGATGTCGCACGGCGACTCGGTGGTGGAGGCCCCCGAGGGCTTCGCCACGACCGCCAGCACCGCGGGCGCCCCGGTCGCCGCGTTCGAGCACACCGGCCGCAACCTCTTCGGCGTCCAGTTCCACCCCGAGGTCCTGCACACCGAGCACGGCCAGGAGGTGCTGCGCCGCTTCCTGTACGAGGGCGCCGGGTGCCGACCCACCTGGACGATGGTCAACATCGTCGAGGAGCAGCTGGAGCGCATCCGCGAGGACATCGGCGACAAGCGCGTCATCTGCGGGCTGAGCGGCGGCGTGGACTCCGCGGTGGCCGGCGCGCTGGTGCAGCGCGCCGTCGGCGACCAGCTGACCTGCGTCTTCGTGGACCACGGCCTGCTGCGCAAGGGTGAGGCCGAGCAGGTGGAGAAGGACTTCGTCGCGATCACGGGCGCCAAGCTCAAGGTCGTGGACGCCGAGGAGCGGTTCCTGTCCGCCCTCGCGGGGGTCTCCGACCCCGAGGAGAAGCGCAAGATCATCGGCCGCGAGTTCATCCGCGTGTTCGAGCAGGCGGCCCGCGAGGTCGTCGCCGAGAGCGGCGAGAGCGGCGCCGAGGTCGAGTTCCTGGTGCAGGGCACCCTCTACCCGGACGTGGTGGAGTCCGGCGGCGGCACCGGGACCGCCAACATCAAGTCCCACCACAACGTGGGCGGTCTGCCCGACGACCTCCAGTTCACGCTGGTGGAACCGCTGCGCGAGCTGTTCAAGGACGAGGTGCGCAAGGTCGGCGAGGAGCTGGGCCTGCCCGCCGAGATGGTCTGGCGCCAGCCCTTCCCCGGCCCCGGCCTGGGCATCCGCATCATCGGCGAGGTCACCCGCGAGCGCCTGGAGATCCTGCGTGAGGCCGACGCGATCGCCCGTGAGGAGCTGACCCGCGCCGGACTCGACCGCGACATCTGGCAGTGCCCGGTGGTGCTGCTCGCCGACGTGCGGTCGGTGGGCGTGCAGGGCGACGGGCGCACCTACGGCCACCCGGTCGTGCTGCGCCCGGTCAGCAGCGAGGACGCCATGACCGCCGACTGGTCGCGCGTGCCCTACGACGTGCTGGCCAGGATCTCCAACCGCATCACCAACGAGGTGCGCGAGATCAACCGGGTGGCGCTGGACGTGACCAGCAAGCCCCCGGGCACCATCGAGTGGGAGTAGCCCCCGCCGGGGACCGGACCCGCGGGAGCGGCCCCCGAGCGGCGGACGGGCCCGGGGTGACGACGTGTCGTCACCCCGGGCCCGTCCGTTTTCCGTTCCGTCCTCGCGGCGCCGCGCAGGGGAGCGGTCGTCCACAGGCGCGGACCGGGGGTGGCGGAGCGGGGCGTCGATGCGGTGTCCTGGATACAGGGGGGCTCCCCACCCCGTCGGCACGGTGCTGCCCCGCGACAGGCGCGGCACGCCCCCGGCCCGGGGCTCAGTCCACGATGTGCTCGATGTTGATCTCCGTGGCCTCCGCGCCCGCCCGGTGGTTGAGCACCAGCGTGCGCGGCTCCATGTCGTCGCGCAGTATGAACACCAGCTCGCCCCCGGCGGCGACCCCGGGGCCGATCCCGGCCGAGTCCCACAGCGGGGCCTCCACCTCGCGCACGGACGGAGCCTGGGCGTTGACGGGCTCCCGGCTGGTCGTCATGTGCTGCGCCGTGTGCTCGAACTCCACGAGTTCGTCGCTGAGGTTGAACAGCTCCAGGTCCACCACGCAGTACTGGCCGGTCGACGGCAGCTCCGAGCGGATGTTGTGCTCGGTCAGGCCGCAGCTGACCCCGCTGATCCGGTACTCGACCATGCGGTCGGCGGAGGCGCCCGACATCCCGCTGGGCACCTCGCCGGGAGCCTCCTCCTCGTCGGCGCCGCCGGGGGACTCGTCGCCGGGCGCGGGCGCCTGCGGTTCCGGGGCGGCGCCCGACTGCTCGGAGGCGTCCCCCTGGGAGTCGCCGTCCCCGAAGAGCGACCAGTCGCTGAGGTTGGTCAGCACGGTCGCCATGACGATCAGGGCCGCCAGCAGCGCCACGGCGCCCAGCACCAGGGCCACGACCGTCCCCTTGCGCCGGTTGGGCGCGGCGGGCTGGTGCGGTGGCGGCGGCACCGGCGGAACGTAGGGCTGCGGACCCCGGCGGCCCGTCTGCTGGTCGGCCGGGGGGACCATCGGGATCGGCCCGGTCGAGGCGGGGTGCGGCGCCTGGGCGGGGCCGGGCACGGGCCGGGACTGCTGCACCGGGCCGCCCTGGGGCTGCCCGCCCGGGGCCTGGACCCCGGGGGCCTGGTGCACCTGCTGCGCCTGGCCCCCCGGCGGGGGACCGGCCGGATGGCCCGGCGGCGGCCCCTGCGGGCGCGGGTAGTTGCCCGTCTGGTGCGCGGGCGGGGGCATGGGCGCGGGCGGTGCGCCCTGGTACTGGCCGGGCGCCGGGTGCCGCATGCCCGCCATGGTCTGGTGCGGCCCCTGCTGGGGGTGGGGCATGCCGTGCGGGGGCATCGGGGGCAGGTTGGGCCGCCACGACTGGTGCAGCGCGTGGGACACCATGTCGTTGGGGTTGCTGTTGTCCTCGCCGCCCGCCAGCTCCAACAGCAGGTCCTGGGCGGTGGGGCGGCGGCCCGGCTCCTTGGCCAGCGCGCGCGTCACCAGGCGGTCCAGGGGGCTGATCAGGTTGCCGATCTGGGGTTCGGCGAACAGCACCCGCTTGCCCAATGTCATGGCGTCGCCGTTGCCGAAGGGGTGGGTGCCGTTCCCGGCGAAGGCCACCAGGCAGCCCCAGGCGAAGATGTCCGCCGAGGTGGTGACCTTCTCCTCCAGCAGCTGCTCGGGAGCCATCCAGCCGGGGCTGCCCATGACGATGCCGGTCTGGGTGTGGTTGGTGGCGGTGTTCATCGCGCGGGCGATGCCGAAGTCGATCACCCGGGGCCCCGAGAGCGACAGCAGCACGTTGGCGGGCTTGAGGTCGCGGTGGACCAGCCCGGTGCGGTGGATGGCGGCCAGGGCGGCCGCCACGCCCAGTGCGAAGCCGTGCAGCGTCGAGGAGTCCAGCGGACCGTTCTCGGCGATGTGCTCGGCCAGGGCGGTGCCCGCGATGTACTCGGTGACCATGTAGGGACGGTTCTCGAACGTCCCGTGGTCGAGCACCTTGGCGGTGCAGAAGGAGGCGACCTTGCGGGCGTTCTCCATCTCGTCGCGAAAGCGCGCCCGCGTCGCCTCGTCGAAGGCGAGCTCCGGGCGGATGACCTTGATGGCTACCTGGTTGTTGCGCTCGGGAGTGCTGCCCAGGTAGACGGTTCCCATGCCGCCGCTACCCAGCTTCCCGGACAGCACGTAGGGACCGATGGTGGCCGGATCCCCGGCGGCCAGCGGTTCCAGGTTCTTCGGGAGCCCATCCGACGGCAAGCGACCCTCCCCGACGGTGTCCAAACTCCGCCTTGCCCCAAGGTAGCGGTGTTTGTGCCCGGATTCCCACTCACGGGCCTGATTGGGCCGTTCTGGGGGCGGGCGGAAACTGACATGACAGTGGTGACGATCCCCGAACCGCGTCCGGGGTTCCCGTTTTCCTCTGACGGCGTACGCGCCGACGGGAGGCGGTGAACACACCGGAGCCCCCGGAGGGCACTGTGTTCACGCAAGGTGGGGGTTCCTTTACGATTGGGGACTCGTGACCGTTAATACCACCGTAACCGTGCGGGTCCCCGCGAAGGTGAACCTCCAGTTGGCGGTGGGGCCCAGACGTGAGGACGGGTTCCACGACCTCGTCAACGTGTTCCACGCCGTCTCGCTGTTCGATGAGGTTACCGTCCAGGCGGCTTCCTCGCGCCGACCGAGCCCGCCCGGCGGTGTCGGATCGGCCGCCGAAGCCTTCGCCGGACTGACCGCGGGCGGCGCGCTGGGGTCCCACCTGTCCCGGGTGCCCCTGGACGGGTCCAACCTGGCCGCGCGCGCGGTGACCCTGCTGGCGGAGCGGACAGGCCGGGGCCTCCCCGTCACGGTCCACCTGGACAAGAACATCCCGGTGGCGGGCGGCATGGCCGGGGGCAGCGCGGACGCCGCGGCCGCCCTGCTGGCCTGCGACCGTCTGTGGGGCTGCGGCCTGCCGCTGGAGGAACTGCTCGGGTACGCGGCCGACCTGGGCAGCGACGTCCCCTTCGCGCTGCTGGGCGCCACCGCGGTGGGCACGGGCCGCGGGGAGGTCCTGCGGCCGATGACCAGTCCGGGAAGGTTCCGCTGGGTCTTCGCCCTGTCGCCGCACGGCCTGTCCACGGCCGGCGTGTTCGCCGAGTACGACCGCATCCGCCCGGACGCCCCCGAGCCCCTGCTGGACCGGGGGCTGGCCGACGCGCTCGCCGGCGGCGACCCGGCGGCCCTGGGAGCCGCGCTGACCAACGATCTCCAGGAGGCCGCGCTCTCGCTGCTGCCCGAGCTGGAGCGCACCCTCAAGACCGGCGCCGGTGCGGGGGCGCTGGGCTCCCTGGTGTCGGGGTCCGGTCCGACCTGCGCCTTCCTGGTCGGCGGCGGCGCCGAGCGGGAGTCGGTCGTCGCGGAGCGGGAGGCCGCGGTGGTGGCGGCGCTGGAGGGCAGCGGGCTGTGCGAACAGGTCGTGACGGCGTACGGGGACGTCCCCGGGGCCGCCGTCCTGTGACGTAAATCACTTCTGCCTTTCCCGGCCGGAGGGGGCTCGCGCCAGTTGACCTCAACCATTGTTGAGGTTCAACACTGGTGGACATGACCACCGCAACCGCTCTCTCGCGCTACGCCGACCTGCCGGCCCTCATCGGACTCATGGAGGGTGACGAGAAGCACAACGGGGCGGCCCACTCGACACTCGACATCGTGTGGGTGCTCTACGACCGTGTGCTGTCCGTCACCCCCGAGACCGCCGACGATCCCGCACGGGACCGGTTCCTGCTCTCCAAGGGGCACGGCCCCGCCGCCTTCTACGCCGTGCTCGCGGCCAAGGGCTTCCTGGACGTGCCGACGCTGCGCGGCTGGACCGCCTTCGACTCACCGCTCGGCCACCACCCGGACCGGCTGCTCGTGCCGGGCGCGGAGATCGGCAGCGGGTCGCTCGGCCACGGGCTGCCCCTGGGCCTGGGCAGCGCGCTCGGCCTGCGCGCCCAGGGCGTCCGCCGCTCCGACGGGACCGAACCCCGCGTCGTGGTGCTCGTCGGCGACGGCGAACTCGACGAGGGCAGCAACCACGAGGCCATCGCCGTCGCCGGACGGCTCGGCGTGGACAACCTCACCGTCGTCGCCGTGGACAACGCCTCCGCCAGCCACGGATGGCCGGGCGGGATCGGCGCCCGCTTCGGGATCGAGGGCTGGGAGGCCCGCGACGTCTCCGGCCGCGACCACGACGCCCTGTACGGGGCGCTCACCCGGCCCCACCCCGGACGGCCGCTGGCCGTCGTCGCCCGCGTCCGTTCCTAGGAGAACCCCATGCGTGACACCTTCGCCGCCACCGTCAACCGCGCCATGGACACCGACCCCCGCCTGACCGTCGTCCTGGCCGCCATCTCCACGGGCATGTTCCGCGGAGCCGCCGCCCGCCACCCCGGCCGTGTGATCGACATGGGCATCCGGGAGCAGGCCATGATCGGCGTGGCCGGGGGACTGGCCCTGACCGGGATGCGCCCGGTCGTGCACAGCTACGCGCCCTTCCTGGTGGAGCGGCCCTTCGAACAGCTCAAACTGGACCTGGGCCACCAGGGCGTGGGCGCCGTCCTGGTGAGCATCGGCGGCTCCTACGACGCCGCGGAGGAGGGGCGCACCCACCAGGCGCCCGGTGACGTGGCGCTGCTGGACACCCTTCCGGGGTGGACCGTGTACGCGCCGGGGCACCCCGACGAGGTGCGCGCCGCCCTGGAGGCCGCCCTGCCCGGGGAGGACCGCGTGTACGTGCGCCTGTCGGGGACCTCCAACCGCGCGGCGATGCCGTTGGACGGACGCCTCAGCGTGGTGCGCACGGGCTCGCCGCGTTCGGCCGGGGTGGTGGTGGCGGTCGGGCCGATGCTGGACCGGGTGCTGGAGGCCACCGCCGACCTGGACGTGACGGTCGCCTACACGGCCACCGTGCGCCCCTTCGACCGCGAGGGGCTGAGCGCGCTCGTCGGCGCGGCGGGCAACGCCGACGTGCTGGTGGTGGAGCCCTACCTGAGCGGGACCTCGGCGCACGAGGTCGCCGCGGCGCTGGCCGACCGGCGCCACCGCCACCTGGGCCTGGGCGTGGCACGGGACCGCGAGGTGCGCGCCTACGGGACCCCGGCGCAGCACGCCCGGGCGCACGGACTGGACACCGAGGGCATCGCCAAGTCCGCCCGTGCGTTCTTCCTCGTGTGACCCGCCCGCCGACGTGACGGGCCCTCCTGTGCGACCCGTCCGACGGTGAGGCCCGCCTCCTGGTGTGACCGGCCTCCCCGCGCGTCCCGGAGCCCGCCTGCGCGGCGGCCGGGACGATCACCCGGACCCGCCCGGGGCCCTGCGTGGTGCGGCCCCGGGCGCCTTCCGCTACTTGACGGCGCCCATCGACAGGCCGCGCACCAGCTGGCGCTGGGCCGCCCAGCCCACCACCACGATGGGCAGCGACGCCATGACGGCGGCCGCCGCCAGCTGCGCCACGAACAGTCCCTCGCTCGTGATGAAGCCGGTCAGGAACACCGGGACGGTCGCGGCCCGGGCGGCGGTCAGGTTGACGGCGAAGAAGAACTCGTTCCAGGCGAAGATCATGCAGATCAGCGCGGTCGCCGCGATGCCCGGGGCCATCACCGGCATCATCACCGACCACAGCACGCGCGCCAGCCCGGCTCCCTCCACCCGGGCCGCCTCCACGATCGCCTTGGGCACCTCCAGGAAGAACGACCGCAGCATCCACACCGCGATGGGCAGGTTCATCGCCGTGTACAGCACCACCAGGGTCCACACGTTGTCCAGCATGGACAGGTGCGCGGCGGCGACGTAGATCGGCACCACGACCGCCACCACCGGCAGCATCTTCGTCGAGATGAAGAAGAACAGCACGTCCTGGGTCCGCTTGACCGGGGCCACCGACAGCGCGTAGGCGGCGGGCAGCCCGAGCAGCAGCACCAGGAGCGTGGACGCCAGGGTGGCGATCGCCGAGTTGCCCAGGTACGGCACGAAGTCCGCGCCCAGGACGGTGGTGAACCGGTCCAGGGTCGGCTGGAAGAAGAGCGTCGGCGGGTCGGTCGCGGCCTGGTTCTCCTCCTTGAACGCGGTCAGCACCAGCCACAGCACCGGGAACACGAACACCAGTCCCACGGCCCACGTGAACACGGTCAGGGCGGCGCTCCCCAGCCGGGCCCGGGAGCGGCCGGCCGCGCGCGGCGCGCGTGCGGCGACGGCGCCGCCCGCGGCGCCCGCGGGTCGTTCGGGGGCTCGGGCGGTCACGATGTCGCCTCCTGTGCGTTCATGAACGTGCGGAAGATCAGCCGCAGGGCCAGCGTCGCCACGATGATGGTGCCGACCACCACCACGACGCCCATGGCCGCGGACTGGCCGATGTCGAACCCGAGGAAGGTCCGCTGGTAGACGTAGAAGGGCAGGTTGGAGCTGGCGGTGCCCGGCCCGCCCTGGGTCATCATGTAGATCGTGTCGAAGGTGTTGACCACGTAGACCGACCCCAGCAGCACGCCCAGCTCGATGTAGCGGCGCAGGTGCGGCAGGGTGATCCAGGCGAACGTCTGCCACCGGGACGCGCCGTCGACCTGGCCCGCCTCCAGTACGTCGGAGCCCTGGCTCTGGAGTCCCGCCAGCACCAGCAGCATCATGAACGGCGTCCACTGCCAGACCAGCGCGGCCACCACGGAGAACACGGGCGCCTGGGAGACCCAGTCGAACGACTCGACCCCGAACGGCGACAGCACGAAGTTCACCAGGCCGAACACCGGCTCCAGCATGATGTGCTTCCACAGCAGCGCCGTGGCCACGGGCAGGATCAGGAACGGGGTGATGACGAGCGTGCGCACCACGCCTCGCCCTCTGAACTTCCGGTCCAGCAGCAGCGCGAGCCCGATGCCCAGCAGCATCGCCACCACCACGCAGGAGGCGGTGATCAGCACCGTGTTCGCCGCCGCGCCCAGGAACTGCCGGTCGGTGAAGACCGCCGCGTAGTTGGCCAGGCCCACCCACGCCTGGGAGTCGGGCCGCAGCAGGTTCCACGAGCGCAGCGAGTACACGACCGTCGCCAGGAACGGCAGCTGCGTGACGACCAGCATGAACACCAGGGCGGGCAGGAGCGGGGCCCGGCGGGCCCATCCGCCCCCGCCGCGGCTCCGCCTCGGCCGCTCGGGCGGCGTCGCCGCCGCGGGCGCCTCGCGCGCGGGCGCGGTCACAGCGCTCATCGGTCGTCCTCCCTGTAGGTCCCACCGACGACCTCGGCGTACTCCTGGCTCTGTTCGAGCGCCTGCTCGACGGTGATCTGCCCGGCCACGGCCGCGCTCAGCTGCTGGCTGACCCGGGTGCCCAGGTCCTGGAACTCGGGGATGGCGAGGAAGCCGATGCCCTCGTAGGGGACCGGGCGCGTGCCCGGGTCCTCGGGGTCCGCCTCCTGGATGCCCTGGAGCATGGGCTCGGCGTAGGCCCGGGCGGCCTCCCGGTACTCGGGGACCTCGAACGTGGAGAGCCGGTTGCCGGGCGGCACCCGCTGCCAGCCGTACTCCTCGGCGACGGTGCGCACGTAGTCCTTGTCGGTCATCCACTCCAGGAACGCCCACGCCTCCTCCTTGTGCTCGGAGGTGGAGGGGACGCCCAGCGCCCAGGTGTAGAGCCAGCCGCCGTAGTCGGTCTCGGCCACCGGCGCCGCGGCGTAGCCGTTGAGCCCGGCCACGGTCGCCGAGTCCGGGTCCTCGATGGTGCTGACCATGGAGGTGGAGTCGTAGAACATGGCCGCCCGGCCCTGGGAGTAGCGGTTCAGGCAGTCCCCGAACCCGCTGTTGGCCGCGCCCGGCTGGCCGTGCTCACGCGCCAGGCCCACGTAGAACTCGGCCGCGCGCCGGAACTCGGGGGAGTCGATCTCGGCGTTCCAGTCCTCGTCGTACCAGCGCCCGCCGAAGGTGTTCAGGACGCTGTTGAAGGGGCTCAGCACCTCGCCCCAGCCCGCGAGGCCGCGCAGGCAGATCCCCGAGACCCCCGGCTCCACGCCGTCGAGCTCGGCGGCCAGGTCCGCCACCTCCTCCCAGGTGGGGTCGGGCGGCATCTCCACCCCGGCCTGCTCGAACAGGTCCTTGCGGTAGGCGAGGAAGGAGGACTCGCCGTAGAAGGGCACCGAGTACATGTCGCCCTCGTGGGACAGGTCCTCCCTGATGGAGGGGATGAAGTCCTCGTGGTCGTAGCCCCCGGCGGCGTCGATGGAGGGTTGCAGGTTCTCCAGCCAGCCGTACTCGGCCCACTGGCGGGTCTCGTAGTTGCTGATCATGACGACGTCGAACTCGCCCCCGCCGGTGGCCACGGAGGTGGTGATCTTGGCGCGGGCCTCGTTCTCGGGCAGGGACACGAAGTCGAGCGCGATGCCGGGGTGCTCCGCGCGGAACCGCGACTCCAGGGAGATCGCGTCCTGCATCTGCGGGTTGGACACGATCGCGACGGTCAGCCGGACGGCGCCGTCCTCGGAGGGGAGGGCGCCCGTCCCGGCGCACCCGGTGAGCAGCAGTCCGCAGGCGGCGACGGCGGTCGCCCGGACGGCGTAGGTGGTGTGCACTTGGCTGCCTTCCCGGGTCAGGCGGTCTCGTCGGGGACGACCTGGACCTTCACCCCGGTGCCCGCGCGCATCATGGCCAGCGCCTCGGGGAACTTCTCCAGGGGCAGGGCGTCGGTGAGCAGCGGCGCCGTGCGCACCGCGCCGCTGCTGATGAGGTCCACGGCCGCCCCGTAGCTGTTGAGCACGGCCATGGAGCCCACGACGGTGATCTCGTCGTTGTAGATCCGAAACGGCGACAGCGCCACGCGGGCCGCCTCGTCGGCGACCCCGAAGACCAGCAGGCGCCCTCCCCGCCGCAGCGAGTCGAAGGCCGCCTCGATGGCGGAGGGCGCGCCCGTGACGTCCACCGCGGCGTCGAAGCGCTCGTCGCCCAGCTCGGACGCGTCCGTCGCGGTCGCGGCGGCGCCGAGGTCGGTCGCGATGGCCAGGCGGCGGGTGTTGCGGTCCACCACCGTCACGCGGGCGCCGGAGTTCTGCAACAGCTGCTGGAGGAGCAGGCCCATGGTCCCGGCGCCCACCACCAGGAAGCGCTCGCCGGTCTCCACCCCGATGCGCCGGACACCGTGGACGGCGCACGAGAGCGGCTCGACCAGGGCGCCCTCGCGCATGCTCACCGAGTCGGGCAGGCGGTAGCAGTTGGCGGCGGGGACGGCCACGTACTCGGCGAACGCGCCGTCCACGGTGTCGCCGATCGCGCCCCAGTTGGCGCACAGGTTGCCCCGTCCGGCGCGGCAGTACTCGCAGTGCCCGCAGAACAGGGAGGGGTCCACGGCCACCCGGTCGCCGGGGCGCAGGTCCCCCGGGGCGTTCTCGCCGACGGCCGTGACCGTTCCGGCGAACTCGTGCCCGGGCACCAGCGGGTAGGGGCTGGGCGGGAACTCCCCGTCGGCGATGTGCAGGTCCGTCCCGCAGATCCCGCAGGCGCCGACCCGGACCACCACGCCGTCGGCGGCGGGGTGCGGGTCGGGGCGGTCCCCCACGGTGACGGAGCCCGGTTCGGTGATGATGGCGGCACGCACGGTTGGGAACCTCCCGTTGAACGCTCATGTGAGCGATGTGAGTCACATATGTTTCGAACATTGAACGCCCATCGGAAACGCGCTGTCAATGGATCCGGCACATTCGAGTACACTTCTGCACGTATGAGCGATCAGCGTGGTGAGGTTCAGGAGACGGCCCCCAGCGGCCCCGCGGAGATGGTGCGGCTCGCCGCCATCGCCCGCAGGTTCTACCTGGACGGGCGGTCCAAGGTGGAGATCGCCGAGGAGTTCGGCCTGAGCAGGTTCAAGGTCGCCCGTGACCTGGAGACCGCCCGCAGCAGCGGGATCGTGCGCATCGACATCCGCCTGCCCGCCCGGCTGGACGGGGAGCTGTCCGAGCGCATGCGCGCGGCCTTCGGCCTGCGCCGGGCGATCGTCGTGGACGCCCTGGACGACCCGCGGGACACGCGCCGGGCGCTGGGGTCGGTGGCGGCGCGGCTGCTGTCGGAGATCGTGCGGCCCGACGAGGTACTGGGGCTGGCCTGGAGCAGGTCGCTCCAGCTGATGGGCCTGGACATGGTGGACCTGCCGCGCTGCACGGTGGTGCAGCTCAACGGCGTGCTGTCCGAGCAGGCGGAGGGCGGCGGATCGGTCGAGACGGTGCGCCGGGCGGCCGCGCTCTCGGGCGGACCGGCGTACCCGATCTACGCGCCGCTCATCCTGCCGGACGCCGCCACGGCGGCGACGCTGCGCGCCGACCCGGGCATCGCCTCGGCGTTCGCGCACTTCGACCGACTCACGACGGCCGTGGTGGCCATCGGGGGCTGGGACGAGTGCAACTCGACCGTCTTCCAGGCGCTGGACCCGGACTCGCGGGCCAGGTACACCGCGCTGGGCGTGTGCGCGGAGATGTCCGCCCAGCTGTTCGACGCCGACGGCCAGCAGGTGCACTCCGACCTTGACGAGAGGGTCATCAGCGTCCGGGCGGACCAGCTGCGCCGGGTGCCCGAGGTGGTGGCGGTCGCCGGCGCCGGGGACGAGGCCAAGGCCAGGGCGATCGGCGCCGCGCTGCGCAGCGGCCTGGTGTCCACGCTGGTGACGGACGACGCCGTGGCCAGGCTGCTGCTCGACGGGGAGCCGACGGGGCGGGAGTGAGACACCGGTCGCCGCCCCGGGGGAGCGGCGGCGGTCAGCGCACCACGGCACTGCCGCCACAATGGATAGCGATGAATCTGGTCAATCTTCAGGACGTGTCCCTGGCCTACGGGCCGCTCGTACTCCTCGACAAGGTGTCGCTCGGCGTCGACGAGGGTGAGCGCATCGGCGTCGTCGGCCGCAACGGCGGCGGCAAGTCCACGCTCATCTCCGTGCTCTCGGGCATCACCCGGCCCGACTCCGGGCGGGTGGTGCACAACCGCGGGCTGCGCATCGGCTTCCTGCACCAGCGCGACACCTTCCCCGACTCCACGGTCGGGGAGTTCGTCCTGGGCGACCGGGCCGAGCACGAGTGGGCGGGCGACGCCCGCGTCCGCGACATCCTGCGCGGACTCCTCGGCGGCTGGGCCCTCGACACCCCCATGAGCGGCCTGTCCGGCGGCGAGCGCCGCCGCTCCGGCCTGGCCCGGCTCCTGGTGGGCGACCACGACCTCATCGTGCTCGACGAGCCCACCAACCACCTCGACATCGAGGGCATCGCCTGGCTCGCCGAGCACCTGCGCGCCCGTCCCGAGGCGCTCGTGGTCGTCACCCACGACCGCTGGTTCCTGGACGCCGTCACCACCCGCACCTGGGAGGTCGGACGCGGCGCGGTCGAGCGCTACGAGGGCGGTTACGCCGCCTACGTCCTGGCCAAGGCCGAGCGCGAGCGCCAGGCGGCCGCCGCCGAGGAGCGCCGCCAGAACCTCATGCGCAAGGAGCTGGCCTGGCTGCGCCGCGGCGCCCCGGCCCGCACCTCCAAGCCCAAGTTCCGCATCGAGGCGGCCAACCAGCTCATCGCCGACGAGCCGCCGCCCCGCGACACCGTCGAACTGGTCAAGTTCGCCAGCTCCCGGCTGGGCAAGACCGTCATCGACCTCAAGAACGTGTCCGCGTCCGTCCCCGACCGGACCCTGCTCGACCACCTCACCTGGCAGCTGGGCCCCGGCGACCGGGTCGGCCTGGTCGGGGTCAACGGCGCGGGCAAGTCCACCCTGCTCAGGATCCTGGCCGGGGAGCGCGAGCCCGACTCCGGCAGCGTGCGCACCGGCCGGACCGTCAAGCTCGCCCACCTGTCCCAGAACGTCGCCGAACTCGACCCCGCCGCCCGCCCCCTCCAGGCGGTCATGGACGTGCGCGAGCACGTCACCATCGGCAAGCGCGACTACACCGCCAGCCAGATGCTGGAGCGGTTCGGGTTCCGCGGGGAGCGCCAGTGGACCCCGATCGGCGACCTGTCCGGCGGTGAGCGACGCCGCCTCCAGCTGCTGCGGCTGCTCATGGACGAGCCCAACGTGCTGCTGCTGGACGAGCCCACCAACGACCTGGACATCGAGACGCTCACCGAGCTGGAGGACCTGCTCGACGGCTGGCCCGGCTCCCTGGTGCTGGTCAGCCACGACCGCTACTTCCTGGAGCGCATCACCGACCGCGTGCTGGCTCTGATGGGCGACGGCGGCCTGGCCTTCCTGCCCGGCGGCGTGGACGAGTACCTCCAGCGCCGCGCGGCCAGCGCGGGCGAGGCCACCGTGCCGCTGGGCGCCTCCGAGGCCGCCGCGGCCCAGGCCCCGGCGGAGCAGCCCGCGGTGTCGGCGGCCGAGCGGCGCGCCGCGCAGAAGGAGATGCAGCGCGTCGAGCGGCGCATGGACCGCATCGCCAAGCGGGAGGCGGAGCTGCACGAGCTGATGGCCGCCGCGGCCGAGGACTACACCCGGCTCGCCGAACTCGACGCAGAGGCCAAGGCCCTGGCCGTCGAGCGCGGGGAGCTGGAGGAGGTCTGGCTGGAGCAGGCCGAACTCGTCGGGGAGTGAGGCCGCGGCGCGGCTGACCGCGAAGGACGCCCGGCCGGAGAACTCCGGCCGGGCGTCCGGCTCGTAGGGGCGGTACGGCTGGACCGGGGCCCCTTCCTGAGAAAGAATCCGAGCCACGGCGGCGTGCGCTCCGAATACGCCGTGAAGCACCGCGCCGCGCGGTGGGCGTCGGCGCCCCGGCAAACGAGGAGATGGACGCGGATGAGCGACCTGGACGAGATCCCGGTGACCCTGATCGACGGACGCGAGACGACGTTCGGCGAGTGGTCGGGCAAGGTGAGGCTGGTGGTCAACGTCGCCTCGCGCTGCGGCTACACCCCGCAGTACGAGCGGCTGGAGAAGCTCCAGCACCGGTACGGCGACCGGGGGTTCACCGTGCTCGGCGTGCCCAGCAACCAGTTCCTCCAGGAGTTCGGCAGCGAGGAGAAGATCGCGGAGTACTGCTCGGCCACCTGGGGCGTCACCTTCCCCATGACGGCCAAGGCCAAGCTCAACGGCAAGCAGCAGCACCCGCTCTACGCGGCGCTCTCCTCCGCCGAGGACGAGGACGGCAAGGCGGGGAAGGTCAAGTGGAACTTCGAGAAGTTCCTCGTCCTGCCCGACGGCGCCGTGCACCGCTTCCGCAGCTCGACCGAGCCCGACGACCCCAGGATCACCGCGCTCATCGAGAAGGCGCTCCCCGGCGACGCGGGGTAGCCGGAGCCGCCCCCGCCCGCTCCCCGGCGGCCCGCCCCGAACACGGCCGCCGGGTCCTGCCGGGTCACTCTGCCCGGTCCATCTGCCGGGCGAAGACGGCGGCGATCTCGCGCGCGCCCTCCTCGTTGGGGTGGATGTCCGGGCCCCGCTCGCCGTGGCACATCCACGTCAGGTCGCAGACGTTCTGGAGGTTGGCGGGCAGCCCGGTCTCACTGCCCCGGGGCACCTCCTGGTTGGTGGACTCGAAGACCGCGTCCACCTCCGCCACGTCGATCCCCTCCGCCCGGTAGGCCTCGGCGATCGTCCCGTTGACCTCCAGCAGGATGTCCACCGCCTCCTCGGCCAGACCCCCGCGCGCCTCGGTCTCGGGGAAGAGCTCCTCGGCCTCCTCCGCCGCCGCGGTCGCCTGCTGGGCGGGGTCCCCGTCCAGCAGCAGGAAGGCCAGGAACGGGTTGTAGTAGGTCATCCCGATGATCTGCGTGTCCGGCCCCGCCGCCTCGCGCAGCCGCTCGGCGATCTCGGGGGTCTCCTCCCGGAGCCGGTCCAGGCCCTCCTCCACGCACGCGCGGTCGATGTCCACGTCCCCGGAGTCGGGGGCCTGCCCCTCGGGGGTGTTGACCCCCCGCACGCAGCGGGTGAAGTTGTTGGCGCCGATGGTCAGCGTCACCAGGTCCACCTCGCCCTCGTGCTCGGCCAGGAAGGCCTCGGCCTCCTCCAGCTGCGAGCCGTGCTCGTAGCGCGGGTCGCAGCCGGGCAGCCCGCCCTCCATGAAGGTGGTGGTGTCCTCGCCCGCGCACCCCATCCGCTCGTGCCGCAGCCCCGGGCGCTCCTCCTTCAGGGTGCGGTACAGGACGTCGGTGTAGCCCTCGGAGGTCTCCACCGGCTCGCCGCCGGCGTCGGGCTGCACGCCCACGCTGATCGAGTCGCCCAGTGACAGGTAGCGGCCGCCGGAGTCCGCCCCGCCGTCCTCGGCGCCGCCGCCGTCAGTGCCCCCGCCACCGCTGCCCGAGCACCCCGCGACCAGCACGGCCGCGGCCGCCGCGGCCATCCAACGGACCCGCACGTGTCCCCCCGAACGATCGACTGCGCGTACCGGGGCTGCACTACCCCGGGACGCGCGGTTCTCACGCGGTGCGGCCGTGCGGCGTCCGACACACGGCGGCGGACCCGCCCCCGGGGGTGGGGGAGGAGTACGCGCCGGTCAGCGGACCCGTTCGGCGGAGACGGCGGCGACCTCCCGCGCGCCCGCCCCGTCGGTGTGGACGCCCGTGCCCCGGCGGGAGACGGGTACCGCCCGGTGCCTAGGGTCTGTTTTTTGAACCGGTCTCAGCTTGTGGGGGGTTGGTTCGGGCGCCCACAGGGTTCTGGAGGTGCCGGAGGCGGGGGCGTGAGGAACGAGCGAACCCGTCGTAGGCGCCGAAGGTTCCTGTTCTCCGGGCGCCCGAACACGGACCGAAGCGGAGCGAAGGTCCAAAAAAACACTGCCTAGCCCTGCTGGGCCTCGGGGCCCCTGTCGAGGGGCGCCAGGAGGCGTCTCAGTAACGATGCCAGCTGTTCGCGGTCGCCGTCGGCCATCGGCGCCAGCAGGGTCTCCTCGTAGCTCAGGAGCGACCTGAGGGCCGCGTCGATGCGCTCGGCGCCCTGTTCGGTCAGCCGGACCAGGACCCCGCGCTTGTCGGCGGGGTCGGGGCGGCGCCGCACGAGCCCGGCCGCGGCCAGCCGGTCCACCCGGTTGGTCATGGTCCCCGAGGTCACCAGGGTGGCGCGCAGCAGCCGCCCGGGGCTCAGCTCGTACGGGGGGCCGGAGCGGCGCAGTTCGGCGAGCACGTCGAACTCCCAGGGCTCCAGGTCGTGCTCGGTGAAGACGGTGCGCCGGGCACGGTCCAGGTGGCGCGCGAGCCGCGACACCCGGCTGAACACCTCCAGCGGCGTCACGTCCACGTCGGGGCGTTCGGAGCGCCACGCCTCGATCAGCCCATCCACCTCATCGCGCATGGGGACAGCTTATCTCTTGACATCAAGATAGTGGGGCGGGTATGCCGTGCACACCCGCCCCACAGGTCGAGAGGACCCTCCCGCGTCAGCCCGGCCCGCGCTTGCCCGGGCGCAGCCTCGGCTTCGGCTCCAGGCTCGACAATCCGTTCCAGGCCAGGTTGACCAGGTGCGCGGCGACCACCTCGCGCTTGGGCCTGCGCACCTCCAGCCACCACTGGCCGGTCAGGGCCCACATTCCCACCAGGGCCTGGGCGTACATGGGGGCGAGCGCCGGGTCGTAGCCCCGTTCGGCGAACTCGTCGACCATGATGTGCTCGACCTGGCTGGCGATGTCGTTGAGCAGGCTGGCGAAGCTTCCCGTGCCGGAGGCCGCGTGCGAGTCCCGGGTCAGCACCCGGAACCCCACGGTGTTCTCCTCCACGTACCGCAGCAGGGCCAGGGCCGCGCTCTCGATCTTGCTCCGGGCGCCGTCGGCGGAGAGGGCCTCGCCCATCATCGCCAGGAGGGTGCGCATCTCACGGTCGACCACGACCGCGTAGATGCCCTCCTTGCCGCCGAAGTGCTCGTACACCACGGGTTTGGACACACCGGCCCGCGCGGCGATCTCCTCGACGGAGGCCGCGTCGAACCCGCGTTCGGCGAACAGCTCCCGTCCGATCTCCACGAGCTGTTGCCGACGCTCCTTGCCCGTCATGCGCTTGCGGCGCACACGGATCTTCTGATCGCTGTCGGCTGCTCCCATGATGGCTACCGATCCTAGACGCTGACCCGCTTGGCGGCGAGTCGTTCGTTGTTGGGCCAGCGGACCTTGGAGGCCCAGCCGAGCTTCTCGAAGACCCAGATGACGCGGGCGGAGATGTCGATCTGGCCCTTGAGCACGCCGTGGCGGGCGCAGGTGGGGTCGGCGTGGTGCAGGTTGTGCCAGGACTCGCCGAAGGACGGGATGGCCAGCCACCACACGTTGCGGGAGCGGTCGCGCACCTCGAAGTTCTCCTCGCCGATGGTGTGGCAGATGGAGTTGATCGACCAGGTGACGTGGTGCAGCAGGGCCATGCGCACCAGGCTGGCCCAGAAGAAGGCGGTGAACGCGCCCCACCAGGACATGGTGACCAGGCCGCCGATGAGCGCCGGGGCGCCCAGGGAGAAGACCACGATCAGCCCGAAGAGCTTGTCGACCAGGACGATGTCCTTGTCCTTGAGCAGGTCGGGCGCGAAGCGGCGCGGCGAGGTCTTCTTCTCGTCCAGGTACATCCACGCCATGTGCGCGTAGTACAGGCCCTTGGCGACCGACTTCCAGTCGTCGCCGAAGCGCCACGGCGAGTGCGGGTCGCCCTCGGCGTCGGCGTACTTGTGGTGGCGGCGGTGGTCGGCCACCCACTTGATGACGCTGCCCTCGATGGCCATCGAACCGGCGATCGCGAGCGCGATGCGCAGCGGGCGCTTGGCCTTGAACGAGCCGTGCGTGAAGTGGCGGTGGAAGCCGACCGTGATGCCCAGGCCGCTGATCAGGTAGAAGACCGAGGCGATGGCGATGTCGGTCAGGGACAGGCCCCAGCCCCAGAAGAAGGGCAGCGAGGCCAGCAGGGCGATCAGCGGCACGAACACGAACGCGAAGACCGTGTACCGCTCGGCCCTGCCGCGCAGCTCGGGCTCGTACTCGGGGATCGCCTCGCGCTTGGGCTCTGTCTTCTCGGTCGGTAGCTCGGGAGCAGCGGTCATGGTTCTTCCTCGCTGTCGGGCAGTCGGTCGTCGTCGTGGTCAGGGCGGCGTCCGAACGACACCGAAGTGACCGCCGCGACGACCCAACCTATTCCTACGTAACCGTAACCTACGATGCCGTAGGTTTGGCAAGCCCTCCGGGAAAGGCGCTATGTTGGTGGCTGGCGCACGGGTGGCGTGGTCCACCCCGCGCGTTCCCGGATGATGTAATCGGCAGCATGTGGGGTTTTGGTCCCCATCGTCCAGGTTCGAGCCCTGGTCCGGGAGCCCTTCCGGCGTCCTCACGCGCACCCGCGCGGTTCCCCGCGCGCCGCGCGTCCCCGCGTATACGGACATACCTATCCGGAGCGGCGCATCTCACACAGGGCCTCCGGAAACCGCCGCCACAGGCGCGGCGCGGCCAACCGCCGCTCACCCCCGCGTCACGCGCCCGTGGGGCGCCGGTGACGCACATGTATCCTTCCCATGTCGGCCGCTGGTCATCCGACGGCCGCCCGTGCGGCATGCGGGTCGCGCCGCCGAGGGGTGAGCCGACATCTCAGCCACCAGCTACCACGAGGGACTCCTCAGTGAGCGTGAACCGTCCGGCTGCCGTCATCGTCCTCGCGGCGGGCGAGGGCACCCGAATGAAGTCGAAGCTTCCCAAGGTCCTCCACGAACTCAACGGCCGCAGCATGCTCGGCCACGTGCTCGCGGCGGCGCGGGAACTCGACCCCCAGCACGCGGTCGTGGTCGTCGGCCACGCGCGTGAGCAGGTCAGATCCCATCTGGAGGAGATCGCCCCCCAGGCCGCCACCGCGGTCCAGGAGGAGCAGAACGGCACCGGCCACGCCGTGCGCATGGCGATCGAGGACCTGGCCGCCAAGGGCGTCAAGCTCAGCGGCACCGTGGTCCTGACCTGCGGCGACACCCCCCTCCTGCGCGGTTCCACGCTCGCGGAGCTCGTCGCGGCCCACGACGAGGAGGGCAACGCCGTCACGGTGCTCTCCGCGCGCGTACCCGACCCCCACGGTTACGGCCGCATCGTCCGCGACGCCGACGGCGACTTCACCGGCATCGTCGAGCACGCCGACGCCACCCCCGAGCAGCACGCGATCGACGAGATCAACTCGGGCATGTACGCCTTCGACGGCGCCCTGCTGTCCGAGGTCGTCCAGCGCCTGTCCACCGACAACGCCAAGGGCGAAGAGTACGTGACCGACGCGGTCTCCCTGCTGCGCGGCGACGGCCACCGGGTCGGCGCCTGGGCGGCGGAGGACTGGCACGAGGTCCAGGGCGTCAACAACCGCGTCCAGCTCTCCGAGGCCCGCCGCGTCCTCAACGACCGGCTGGTCAACGAGCACATGCTCGCCGGGGTCACCGTCGTGGACCCCGCCACCACCTGGGTGGACGCCCAGGTCACCATCGGCCGCGACACCGTGATCGAACCGGGTACCCGGCTGCTGGGCGCCACCTCCGTCGGCGAGGACGCCGTGGTCGGCCCCCGCGCGGACCTGAGGGACACGGTCGTCGGCGCGGGCGCCACGGTGCGCGAGACCACGGCGGACCGGGCCGAGATCGGCCCCGGGGCCTCCGTCGGCCCCTACACCTACCTGCGGCCGGGCACCCGCCTGGCCGAGCGGTCCAAGGCCGGAGCCTTCGTCGAGGTCAAGAACTCGAACGTCGGCGCCGAGTCCAAGATCCCGCACCTGACCTACGTGGGCGACGCGGACATCGGCGTGGGCAGCAACATCGGCTGCTCCTCGGTGTTCGTCAACTACGACGGGGTCAACAAGTCCCGGAGCGTCATCGGCGACCACGTCAGGATCGGCAGCGACAACACCATCGTCGCCCCGGTCCGCGTGGGCGACGGCGCCTACTCCGGGGCGGGGACCGTGGTCCGCGACGACGTGCCGCCCGGTGCCCTCGCCGTTTCCGAGGGGCACCGCCAGCGCAACGTCGAGGGCTGGACCCGGCGCAAACGCCCGGGCACGCCCTCCGCCGAGGCGGCGGAGCAGGCCGATCGGCACAGAGCCGACGACAAGCAGTGACTGTGGGGGAGAAACACGTGACCGGGATGAAGGCCACCGGCCAGAAGAACCTGATGCTCTTCTCGGGGCGCACGCACCCGAGCCTGGCCGAGGAGGTCGCGAAGGAACTGGGGATCGACGTGGTCCCCACCCGGTTCGACACCTTCGCCAACGGTGAGATCTTCGTCCGCTACCTGGAGTCGGTGCGCGGCTCGGACGCGTTCGTCATCCAGTGCCACTCCGACCCGATCAACGAGTCCATCATGGAGCAGCTGATCATGGTGGACGCGCTCAAGCGCGCGTCCGCCAAGAGGATCACCGTGGTGACCCCGTTCTTCGGCTACGCCCGGCAGGACAAGAAGCACCGCGGCCGCGAGCCCATCTCGGCCCGCCTCATGACCGACCTGTTCCGCACCGCGGGCGCGGACCGGATGATGGCCGTCGACCTGCACACGGACCAGATCCAGGGCTTCTTCGACGGCCCGGTGGACCACCTGTTCGCGCTGCCGATACTGGCCGACCACATCGCCGGCCGGGTCGACCAGTCCGAGATCACCGTGGTCTCGCCGGACGCGGGCCGGGTGCGCACCGCCGACCGCTGGGCGGACCGCCTCGGCGCCCCGCTGGCGATCATCCACAAGCGCCGCGACCCGGACGTGGCCAACCAGGTCCGGGTGCACGAGGTCGTCGGTGAGGTCAAGGGCCGCGTCTGCGTGCTGGTGGACGACATGATCGACACCGGCGGCACCATCGTCAAGGCCTCCGAGGCCCTGTTCGAGCAGGGCGCGGCCAAGGTCCTGGTGGCCGCCACGCACGGCGTGCTGTCCGGTCCGGCCGCCGAGCGCCTCCAGAACTCGCGGATCTCCGAGGTGGTCATCACCAACTCGCTGCCCGTTCCGGAGGAGCGCTCCTTCGAGAAGCTGACCCAGCTCTCGATCGCGCCGCTGGTGGCCCGCGCCATCAGCGAGGTCTTCACCGACGGCTCGGTCACGAGCCTGTTCGAGTAGACGTCCGGGGACGCGCGTTCCCCCGCCCGGGACCTCCCGCGGCCGCCCCGCCGGGCCGCCGCGGGAGGTCCCCGTCGTTCGCGGCCCGCCTCCGGGACCGCGCCCGGCGGGCAGGGTGCTGTCCGGGGCGACGCAAACGCTCTCCAGCGCGCTGACCGGCGCTTTCCGGGTCGCGCGGTCCCGGACGCGTGTCCCCGGGCCCCGACGGCCGCCTGGGGGCCGGGGCCGCGTCCGCCGCCGGGCGGCCCCCTCGCGGGCGCCCGCGCGGAGGCCGTCCGGCCGGCGGGTTTCTCTGGGGGCTTGTCCGGACCGGGGAGGGAATCGCGGGCCATGTTCGGAGTCGTCGGCGAAGCCATTAGACTTGACCGAGTGTCCCCGTGCCCAGGCGGAGCCGTAAGAAGGCTGCGTTCGGAAGGCGGGCAGGGGTGCGCGACGAGCGTTCCCGGGCCGGGCGGGTCCGGTGACGGCTCGCCGGGCACGCCTGGAACCAGGGCGGTCGCGTCCCTGCCTGAGGGCAGTCCCCGCCGCATTCCCCGCCGAGGGCGGGAATCGTTCGTGCTACTGGAGCCGTGTTCCCCGTTCTGCGGGGTTGAACCCGAGGAGTTTTGTCGTGTCCGAGGTACGTATCGCTGCCGAGCCCCGCACGGAATTCGGCAAGGGCGCCTCTCGTCGCGCCCGCCGCGCGGGTAAGGTGCCGGCCGTCCTCTACGGCCACGGCACCGAGCCCCGCCACCTGAACCTGCCGGGCCACGAGCTCATGCTCGCCCTGAAGACCCCCAACGTCCTGATCCGCCTCGACGGCCTGGACAAGGACAACCTCGCCCTGCCCAAGAGCGTGCAGCGCGACGCCATCAAGGGCTTCCTGGAGCACATCGACCTGCTGGTCGTCTCCAAGGGCGAGAAGGTCGAGGTCGAGATCCCGGTCAGCCTGATCGGTGAGGTCAAGGCCCCGGGTGTGCTCACCCAGGAGCTCGTCACCGTGGCCGTCGAGGCCGAGGCCACCCACATCCCCGAGGGCGTCGAGTTCGTCATCGAGGACCTGGAGATCGGCGCCGCGCCGACCGCCGCCGACGTCAAGCTGCCCTCCGGCGTCACCCTGGTCACCGACCCCGAGGCCATCCTGCTCACCGTCTCCGCCCCGCGCGTGGAGGAGGAGCCGGAGACCAGCGAGGAGGCCGCCCAGGCCGCCGAGGGCGAGGGCGACGAGGCCGCCCAGGAGACCGCCGCCGAGTAGGCGGTCACAGGCCACACACGGCGACGCGCGGTCTCCCGACAGGGGCCGCGCGTCCGTCGTGTCAGCCGCCGTCCCGGTAGGGTCGTGCCCCATGGGCAACTGGTGGGGCAGGCTGTTCGGCGGCAGGGGCTCCGGCGCGCGCGGCGCCGGGGACGCAAGCGTCGGCGGAGAGAACGAGGACATGGCCGATACCGAGCGCTGGCTCGTCGTGGGGCTGGGCAATCCCGGGCCCAAGTACGCCGGGAACAGGCACAACGCCGGGTTCCTGGTGGTGGAGGCGCTCGCGGGCGGCGAGCGCTGGAAGGCGCACAAGGCGCACGCCGAGGTGGTGGAGACCCGTCTGGACGGCGTCCCCGTGGTGCTGGCCAAGCCGCGCAGCTTCATGAACCTGTCGGGCGGCCCGGTCTCCGGCCTGGCCCGCTTCTACAAGGTTCCGGTCGAGCGGATCGTCGTGGTGCACGACGAGATGGACATCGACTTCGGCGCGCTCAAGCTCAAGAAGGGCGGCGGGCCGGGCGGGCACAACGGCCTGAAGTCGATGACCTCGTCCCTGGCCAGCCCGGACTACATCCGCGTGCGCTTCGGGGTGGGCCGCCCGCCCGGCCGGATGGACCCGGCCGCGTACGTGCTCAAGGACTTCTCCTCCACCGAGCGGGCCGAGCTCGACCTCAACGTCGAACGCGCGGCCGACGCGGTGCGCACGGTGCTCACCGAGGGCCTTGGCCGGGCGCAGAACATCTACCACACCGCCGCCTGACCCCCGCGGGGACATGCGGCGGCGCACCCGTCGGCGCGGGAACGGCGCCGACGGGCGAGGCGACGGGTGCGTACCCGGCTACCGGCCGCGGCCCGGCCCGCCGTCCCCGGCCTCCCGCAGGAGCGACCTCAGGGTGAAGTAGGCGGGCTTGCGGTCGAAGTCGCCGTCCATGACGGTCGCCGCTCCCTCGCCCTCGAAGAACACCGGCACCCACGAGTACCTGTCGGTGAAGCCCCAGATGGTGAAGGAGCCGCAGCCCTCCACCGCCAGGCAGGCCTCCAGAGCCTGACCGTAGTAGTCGGCCTGCCGCTCCAGCTGCTCCCCGGTCGGCTCCCCGCCCTCGGGCACCGCCATGCGCACGTCCACCTCGGTCAGCGCCGTGCCCAGGCCGAGGTCGTCGAAGCGCCGGAGGTTCTCCTCCAGACCGGACGGGAAGCCGTACCGCATGCTCAGGTGCACCTGGGCGGAGAACCCGTGCACCGGCACGCCGTCCGCCAGCAGCTCCTGGACCAGCGCGTAATAGGCGTCGCTCTTGGCGTTGACGTCCTCGACGCCGTAGTCGTTGAAGTACAGCTCCGCCGAGGGGTCGGCCTCGTGCGCCCAGCGGAAGGCGTCGGCGATGATCCCCGGTCCGAGTTCGCGGATCCAGATGTTGTCCCCGGTGCGCAGCTCCCCCGACTCGTCGAAGATCTCGTTGGCCACGTCCCACTGCGAGATCCGGCCCTCGTAGCGGCCGACGACGGTGGTGATGTGGTCGTGCAGGATCTCGCGCAGCTCCTCGTCGGTGAAGTCTCCCTCCTCCAGCCACTCCGGGTTCTGGCTGTGCCACAGCAGGGTGTGCCCGCGCACGTCCTGGCCGTTGCGCTCGGCGAAGTCCACGATCCTGTCGGCCATCCCGAACGCGTACTCGCCCGGCTCGGGGTGGATGTACTCCCACTTCATCTGGTTCTCGGGGGAGACCGAGCTGAACTCCCGGGCCAGGATGCGGCGGTAGCGCCGGTCCGAGGTGAAGGGGTCGGGGTAGTCCTGGTCCACGTGGTGCCCGCCGCCCGCGACGGCGGTGCCGATGACCAGGCCGTCGGGCGCGGCCCAGCGCAGCGTGCCCGGTTTCGCGTCGTGCCGGTTGTGGTGCGGCGGCCGGTGGCCGCCGCCGTGGTCGTGCCCGGGGGCGGCGGCCGCGGGGGCGGCCAGGGGGACCGCCAGCGCCGTCGCGGCGAGGACGGCGGTGACGAGGCGGAGCGGCTTCATGGGGGGAACTCCGATCTGGCGACCGACGGAACTTCCGGAAAGTTCCGTAAAATATGAAGGTCAATGGACCCTAGGTCGTCGCCGGGCGCAGCGTCAAGATCCCGTCTCGGCGCTGTCGCCCCGCCAGCTGTGCTCGTACTCTGGGTGAGCACGAAGGAGGACCATGTCCGACACCCCGTCCCGAGACGTCACGATCTCCGCCATCGCCGAGGAGGCGGGCGTCTCCGCGCCGACGGTCTCGCGCGTGCTCAACGGCCGGGGCGACGTCGCCCCCGCCACGCGCGAGCGCGTGGAGAGCCTGATCCGCGCCCACGGCTACCGGCGCCGCGGGGGCCGGCCCCGGGAGCGCGTCGGCCTGCTCGACCTCGTCTTCAACGACCTGGACAGCCCGTGGGCCGTCGAGATCATCCGCGGGGTGGAGGACGCCGCGCACGAGAGCGGGACCGGCATCGTGGTGTCGGCCATCCACCGCCGGGTCAGCTCCACCCGCCAGTGGCTGGAGAACGTGCGCTCGCGCGCCACCGACGGGGCGATCCTCGTGACCACGGACCTGGACCCCGAGCTGCGCGAGGAGCTGCGGGAGCTCCACGTGCCCGCCGTGGTCGTGGACCCGGTCGGCGTCCCGGACCTGGACACGCCCACGGTCGGCGTCACCAACTGGGCCGGGGGCCTCAGCGCGACCGAGCACCTGATCCACCTCGGCCACCGGCGCATCGCCTTCGTCGCCGGGCGCCCCGAGCTGTGGTGCAGCCGGGCCAGGCTCGACGGCTACCGGGCGGGCCTGGAGACGGCGGGGCTCGCGGTCGACGACGAGCTGGTCGTGCCGGGCGAGTTCGGCTACGAGTCCGGCTTCCTGGCGGGGGAGAGGTTGTTCGACCTCGCCGAGCCGCCCACGGCCGTGTTCGCGGCCAGCGACCAGATGGCGCTGGGCGTCTACGAGGCGCTGCGCCGCCGCGGCCTGCGGGTGCCCGCCGACGTCAGCGTGGTCGGCTTCGACGACCTGCCCGAGGCGCGCTGGTCCTCGCCGTCCCTGACCACCGTGCGCCAGCCGCTGTCGGACATGGGCAGGCTCGCGGTGCGCACCGTGCACCGCCTGGTGCAGCGCGAGACCATCGAGAGCCCGCGGGTCGAGCTGGCCACCGAACTCGTCGTGCGCGACAGCACCGCCCCGCCTCCGTGAGGGGCGCGGGAAGGGGTGTCGGCGTTGACACCCCGGTGCGGCGCTCCTTAGGCTGATTTCACCGGAATATTCCGGAATCCCCCAGGCTCCGCGCCAAGGAGACCAGCGTGACCACCACTCCCCGAGGAAAGACCGCGCCGCCCACCCGCGCCCGGCGGGGCCTGGCCGTCGCCGTGGCCGGCACACTGCTCCTGCTCGGCGGCTGGAACGCCACCGGCGCCGCCGCCGAACCGGAGCCCGACGCCGGGAACTGGGTCGGCACCTGGGCGGCCGCGCCCACCGCCGCGCCCGCCACGGCCACCCCGGTCCTGCGCGACGAGACCGTCCGGCAGGTCGTGCGCACCAGCGTCGGCGGCGACCGGCTGCGCCTGCGCCTGACCAACGAGTTCGGGGAGAGCGCCCTGCGCGTGGGCCGGGTGCACGTGGCCCTGCGCGCGGGCGCCTCGGGCACCGACATCGACCCGGCCACCGACCGCACCGTCACCTTCGGCGGCCGTACGTCGGTGACCGTCCCGGCGGGCGCGCCCCTGGTCAGCGACCCGGTGTTGCTGGAACTGCCCGCCCGCTCCGACCTGGTCGTGAGCATCCACCTGCCGGAGGAGACGCCGGTGACCACCCTGCACGCCTCCTCCTTCCAGGAGAACGCGGTGGCCGCGGGCGACGTCACCGGTGACACGTCCGTCGAGGCGACCCGCACGCTCACCCAGTGGCACTTCCTGTCGGGGGTCAGCGTGCGGTCGCGCACGCGGCTCGCCGACGCGGTCGTGGCCCTGGGCGACTCCATCACCGACGGCTCCGAGACCGAGGTCAACGCCAACCACCGGTGGCCGGACCTGCTCGCCCGGCGCCTGCCGCACACCGGCGTGCTCAACTCCGGGATCGGGGGCAACCGCCTGCTCCACGACCCCAACCCGCCCGAGGGCGGCGACGCCGAGGACTTCGCGGCCTTCTTCGGGCAGAGCGCCCTGCGCCGCTTCGACCGGGACGTGCTGGCGCAGCCGGGTGCGGGCCACGTCATCGTCCTGCTGGGGGTCAACGACCTGGGCCACCCCGGAACCGTGGCCCCGGTGTCGGAGACCGTCACGGCCGAGGAGGTCATCGGCGCCCACCGCCAGATCATCGCCCGCGCCCGCGCGGCCGGGCTGCGGGTCTACGGGGGCACCATCCTGCCGTTCGGGGGCGACACCCTCGGGTTCCACACCGAGGAGAACGAGGCCAAGCGCCAGGCGGTCAACGAGTGGATCCGCACGAGCGGGGAGTACGACGCGGTCATCGACTTCGACGAGGTGACGCGCGACCCGGACGACCCGCGGAGCCTGCTGCCCGCCTACGACAGCGGCGACGGCCTGCACCCCAACGACGCCGGTATGGCCGCCATGGCCGACGCCGTGCCGACCCGGCTCTTCCGCCCGGACCCGGAGGGCTAGGCAGTGTTTTTTGGACCTCCGCTCCGCTTCGGTCCGTGTTCGGGCGCCCGGAGAACGGGAACCTTCGGCGCCTACGACGGGTTCGCTCGTTCCTCACGAACCCGTCTCCGGCCCCTCCAGAACCCCGTGGGCGCCCGAACCAACCCCCCACAAGCTGAGACCGCTTCAAAAAACAGACCCTAGCCGGACCGGGTACGGGCCCGCCTCAGCCGCGCACCAGGCGCCAGAAGGCCAGCGCGGCCTCCTCCGGCGAGGCGGCCCCCTCCGCCCCGTTCGTCTCCGCGGCCTCCCCGACGCCGACCCAGTCGGCGATCACGCCGACCAGCGCCCCGGCCAGGTAGGCGGCGTGCGTGCGCACCGGCACGTCGTCGAACCCGGGCGGCCGCGCCCCCCGCGCGAACCGCGTGGCCAGCTCCTCGGCGAGCCGTCCCCGCAGCCGGTTCGTGAAGCGGGCGCTGCCGTGGTCCGACAGCATCCGGCGGTAGAGCACCGCGCTGTCCGCCACGTGGCCGAACAGTTCCACCAGCGGCCGCGGAGCCCGGTCGCGGGGCGCGTCCAGCGGGCACAGCGCCGCGCAGCGCGCCACGTGCGCGACGGCGCTCTCCATGGCGTCGGCGACCAGCGCGTCCAGGTCGGCGTAGTGCTGGTAGACGGTCGCGCGGTTGACCCCGGCCCGCCTGGCCACGGTGGAGACCGTGACCGCGCCGGACGGGCTCTCCGCGGTCAGTGTCAGCAGGGCGGTGCGCAGGCGCTCGCGGGTGCGCTGGACACGGGGGTCGTCGGGGTTCACGGAGGCAGTGTACGACACCTGTATCTCAGGAACACATGTTGTTTAAGCAACGGGCGTCGTTTATGTTGTTCCCATGAGGATCGAGATCTGGGCCGACACGGTCTGCCCCTGGACGTACATCGGCAAGCGGCGCCTGGAGCGGGCGCTCGCCGGGCTCGACGACGCGCTCCGCGAAAAGGCCGAGGTGGTCTGGCGTCCTTACCGGATCGACCCCGCCGCCCCGGCCGCGGCCGAGCCCCTGGACCCCCTGCTGCGCGACCCCCGCGTGGACATCGCCCTGCGGGCCTGCGCGCCCGGCCTCACCCCGGACCAGAACCGCGCCCGGGTGGCCGAGGCCGCCGCAGCCGAGGGGCTCGGTCCCCGGTGGGGCGCGGCGTGGAGGGTCAGCAGCCACGACTCCCACCGCCTCCTGGCCCTGGCCCTGGAGACCGGCGGCCCCGGACTCCAGGGCGCCGTCGCCGAGGGCGTCCTGCGCGCCCACTTCACCGAGGCCGGGGACATCGGTTCCGCCGGGACGCTGGACCGCGTCGCCCGCGAGGCCGGGTTCCCCGACGGCGGACGCCTCCTGGCAGCGGGCTCAGGGGAGGAGGAGGTCCGCGAACTCCTCCTGCGAGGCAGGGCCGCGGGCGTGCGCACCTCCCCGACCCTGGTGGTCAACGGCAGGGCCCTGGAGGGCGCCCGGCACCCCGACGCCATCCGCGACTTCCTGACCGCGGCCGCCGGGCACGCCCCGCGCCGACTCCCCGAGGAGGTCGAGCGCTTCCGCCAGGCGGAGTCCCTGCTGGAGCGGGGAGACCCCCTCGGCGCGCTCGCCCTGCTCCGGCCGATGCTCGGCGAGCACGCCGCCGACCGGAACGTGTGCCTGCTCGCCGCGCGCGCCTACTACCGCTCGGCTCAACTGGGCCGCGCCCGCCGCACTCTGGAGGAGATGGTGGCGCGGAGCCCGGACGACGCGTACGCGCGCCTGCTCCTGGGCCGCACGCTCCAGCGCCAAGGGGAGCGGGAACTGGCAGGGCCGCACCTGCGCCTGGCCGGCGCCATGGCGCCCGAGTACGTCTGACCCGGTGCGCGTGCCGTCCGGGCGCCCGGGCTTCGGCTGTGCCCCCGCGCGGTCACCGGCGTCCCGATCAGGTCGCCTCCGCGTGACCGCACGGATCTCGGCACAGACACATTCTTGTGTTGAACCGGCCTTCTTACCCAACAAGCCGCAACACTGCGCGACTTTTCCACTACTTTTGGTTACTGTTCGGGGCGTTGGTCTCCGCGCCCGACGCACCTGCCCCGCTCACGTTCTCAGAGTGCTCTCCCATGGCGCGCGGAGCGATGCCGTGTGAGCTGCAAGAGTCGTGGGTCTTGGGGGAGTGTACGTGGTCACAACCAGCCGGACGGATACCGTCCGCGAACAGTCGGCGCGGATCGTGGTCAGCCCCGGAGCCCCCGGAGACCCAGGCACTCCAGGAATCCCCGCCGCCGCGGGCGCCACCGGGCGGCGCGCGGCGGTCTCCCCCGGCGGCGGGACCAGCGGCGCCTGGGTGCGCCCCTACGTCGTGAGCCTGGTCGGCCTGGACCTGGCCGCCGCACTGACGGCCACCCTCAGCGGCACGGCGGTCCGCTTCCCCTCCGCCCTCGGAGCGGCCACCACCCTGCCCTACCTGGCCCTCTCCCTCCTGCTGCCCCCCGCGTGGATCCTCTTCGTCTACCTGGGCGGCGGCTACGCCCGCCGCTTCCTGGGCGTGGGCACGGAGGAGTACCGCCGTGTCGCCACGGCCGGGATCGCCCTCGCCGCCACCGTCGCCGTCGGCGCCTACGCCCTGCGCTTCGACCTCGCCCGCGGCTACGCGCTCGTCACCCTGCCGCTCATCCTCCTGCTCACCCTCGGCCTGAGGTACGCGCGCCGCAAGGCCCTGCACCGGCGCCGCGGCTCGGGCCAGTGCATGAGCCGGGTCGTGGTCGTCGGCTACCGCGTGGCCGTCCGCGACCTGGTCCGCCGCTTCCGCGGCGAGGTCTACCACGGCATGCGCGTGGTAGGCGTGTGCCTGCCCCGGGAGGAGGCCGCCTCCGGTCCGGGCTCCGACGAGGTGGAGGGCTGCCCGGTCCTGGGCACCTTCACCGGCGCGGCCGAGGCCGCCGCCCTGGCCGGGGCCGACACTGTCGCGGTCCTGGCCTGCCCGGAGATGGACGGGGCCGAGCTGCGCCGCCTGGCCTGGCGGCTGGAGGAGACCGGCACCGACCTCATCGTCGCCTCCGCGCTCATGGACGTGGCCGGGCCGCGCACCTCCATCCGGCCGGTCGCGGGGCTGCCCCTGCTGCACGTGGAGCACCCCGAACTCGTGGGCGCGCGACGCGTCCTCAAGGGCGCCTTCGACCGCTGCGCCGCCGCCCTGGCCCTGGTACTGCTGTCGCCGCTGTTCCTCGCGCTGTGCGTCCTCGTCCGGGCCGAGGGCGGCGGACCCGCCCTCTTCACCCAGACGCGCGTGGGCAGGGGCGGGGGCGAGTTCACCGTCTACAAGTTCCGTACGATGGTGGTGGGGGCCGAGGCGTTGAAGGCGATGCTCCAGCCCCGCAACGAGCACGAGGGCGTGCTGTTCAAGATGCGCCGCGACCCCAGGGTGACGGCCGTGGGGGCCTGGCTGCGCCGGTACTCGCTCGACGAGCTTCCCCAGCTCGTCAACGTGGTCCGGGGGGAGATGTCGCTCGTCGGCCCGAGGCCGCCGCTTCCGGAGGAGGTCGCCCGCTACGGGGACGACGTCCGCCGCAGATTGGTGGTCAAGCCGGGTATGACGGGTCTGTGGCAGGTGAGCGGCCGCTCCGACCTCTCCTGGGAGGAATCGGTCCGCCTCGACCTGCGGTACGTGGAAAACTGGTCGCTGACACTGGACGTCCAGATCTTGTGGAAGACGTGGTCAGCGGTGATCCGTGGGGCGGGAGCATACTAGCCGGTGAAGAACATCCGAAACGATCATGAGGTGGCCCGCGACCTGGCCAGCGAGGCGGGGCAGTTGCTGCTGCGCCTGCGCGCCCGGCACGGTTTCGACGAGCCCGACGTCCTGCGCACCCTGGGGGACCGCACCTCCCACGAGTTCCTGTTCTCCGCGCTGGGACGGCTGCGGCCCAGCGACGCCGTCCTCTCCGAGGAGGGCGCCGACGACCCCGCGCGGCTCAACGCGCGCCGGGTGTGGATCATCGACCCCCTCGACGGCACGCGCGAGTTCGCCGAGGCCGGGCGCACCGACTGGGCCGTGCACGTGGCGCTGTGGGAGAACGGCGACCTGGTCGCGGGCGCCGTGGCGCTGCCCGCCCAGGGCAGCACCCTGTCCACGGTCGACCCGCCCTGGCTGCCCGAGGAGCGCCCCTCGGACCAGCGGCTGCGCATCACCGCCAGCCGGACCCGGCCCCCGGCCTTCGTCCAGCGGATGGCCACCCAGTTGGGCGCGGAGGTGGTCCCGATGGGCTCCGCGGGCGCCAAGATCTGCGCGGTGCTGCTCGGCATCGCCGACATCTACGTGCACGCGGGCGGCCAGTACGAGTGGGACAGCGCCGCCCCGGTGGCGGTGGCCCGGGCCTCGGGTCTGCACACCTCGCGGATCGACGGTTCCCCGCTGCGGTACAACACGGCGGACCCGCTGCTGCCGGATGTCCTTGTATGCCGATCGGAATTGTCGGGTATGTTGTTGGCAAGCATCCGCGACGGCGCGGACCTGGACAGCGCGGGTCCGCACGCGGGGGGCTGATAGGACGACCCCTCCGCCGTCGGCCCTGTCGGTATTTCTAAGGCGGATTCATGGGTCAGGCGAGTCAGCAGGCCGGACGCTACCAGCTCTCCCAGCTGGACGTCCTGGAGGCCGAAGCCATCTTCATCATGCGCGAGGTGGCCGCGGAGTTCGAGCGGCCGGTGCTGCTCTTCTCCGGCGGCAAGGACTCCATCGTGATGCTGCGCCTGGCCGAGAAGGCGTTCTGGCCCGGCGCCGTCCCGTTCCCCGTCATGCACGTGGACACCGGCCACAACTTCGACGAGGTCATCGAGTTCCGCGACCGCCGGGTCGCCGAGGCGGGGGTCCGCCTGGTCGTGGCCTCGGTGCAGGAGCAGATCGACGCGGGCAAGGTCTCCGAGCCCACCGGCCGCTGGGCCAGCCGCAACCGCCTCCAGACCTCGGCGCTGCTGGAGGCCATCGAGGAGAACGGCTTCGACGCCGCCTTCGGCGGCGCGCGGCGCGACGAGGAGAAGGCCCGGGCCAAGGAGCGGGTCTTCTCCTTCCGCGACGAGTTCGGCCAGTGGGACCCCAAGAACCAGCGCCCCGAGCTGTGGAGCGTGTTCAACACCCGCATCGAGCGGGGCGAGCACATCCGGGTCTTCCCGATCTCCAACTGGACCGAGCTGGACGTGTGGGCCTACATCAAGCGGGAGCGGCTGGAGCTGCCCTCGATCTACTTCGCCCACGAGCGCGAGGTCTTCGAGCGCGACGGCATCCTGCTGTCGAACTCGCCCATCATCAACCGCGACGAGACCGAGGTCCCGTTCACCGAGACCGTCCGCTACCGCACCGTCGGCGACCTCACCTGCACCGGGGCGGTCAAGTCCACGGCCGTGGAGATCGACGACATCATCGCCGAGATCGCCGCGACCCGGGTGACCGAGCGGGGGCAGACGCGGGCGGACGACCGCACCAGCGAGGCCGCCATGGAGGACCGCAAGCGCGAGGGCTACTTCTAGCGCGACCGCCGGGAGGATCCGGGCCCGCCCCGTCCGCCGTCGTCCCGAACCCGTGGCGGGGTTCGGGCGCCGGCCGGGGCGCGGACCGGGACCCCACGCACCACACCGGCGACGTCCGGGTCGGCCCAGCGGCACCCGCGCCGGAACCCGTTCCCCGCAGACCACACACTCCGCATTGGACCAGGCAAGCATGAGCAACGACATCCTGCGGTTCGCGACGGCGGGTTCCGTCGACGACGGCAAGAGCACCCTGATCGGCCGACTGCTGTTCGACTCCAAGTCCATCTTCGAGGACCAGCTCGACGCGGTGGAGCGCACCAGCGCCGCGCGCGGCGAGGAGCAGACCAACCTGGCGCTGCTCACCGACGGCCTGCGCGCCGAGCGCGAGCAGGGCATCACCATCGACGTGGCGTACCGCTACTTCGCCACCCCCAAGCGCACCTTCATCATCGCCGACACCCCCGGGCACATCCAGTACACCCGGAACATGGTCACCGGCGCCTCCACGGCCGACCTCGCCATCATCCTGGTGGACGCGCGCAAGGGCCTCCAGGAGCAGAGCCGCCGCCACGCCTTCCTCACCACCCTGCTCCAGGTGCCCCACCTGGTGCTGGCGGTCAACAAGATGGACCTGGTGGACTACTCCCAGGAGCGCTTCGAGGAGATCAGGGCCGAGTTCGCCGACTTCGCCACCAAGCTGGACGTGTGCGACCTGACCTTCGTGCCGATCTCGGCCCTGAACGGCGACAACGTGGTGAGCCGCTCGGAGAACATGCCCTGGTACACCGGGCCCTCCCTGCTCCACCACCTGGAGAACGTGCACATCGCCTCCGACCGCAACCTCATCGACGCGCGCTTCCCCGTGCAGTACGTGATCCGGCCGCACAGGTCGGCCGACCCCGAGCTGCACGACTACCGGGGCTACGCGGGCCAGATCGCGGGCGGCGTCCTCAAGCCGGGCGACGAGGTCACCCACCTGCCGTCCGGGCTGAACACGCGGATCGCCAGGATCGTCACCGCCGACGGCGACGTCACCGAGGCCTACTCGCCGATGTCGGTCACCCTCCTGCTGGAGGACGAGATCGACATCTCCCGGGGCGACATGATCTGCCGCCCCAACAACGCCCCCGCGGTCACCCAGGACCTGGAGGCGATGGTGTGCTGGATGACGGACGCGCGCAAGCTCACGCCGCGCTCCAAGCTCATCCTCAAGCACACCACCCGCACCGCCAAGGTCGTGGTCAAGGACCTGCGCTACCGGCTGGACGTCAACACGCTGCACCGCGACGAGCAGGCCGACCACCTCTCGCTCAACGAGATCGGCCGGGTGCGGCTGCGCTCCACCCAGCCCCTGTTCGTGGACGAGTACGCCAAGAACCGCCAGACGGGCGGGTTCATCCTCATCGACGAGTCCACCAACACCACGGTCGCCGCGGGGATGGTCGTCAAGACCGACTGACCCGGGGACGGGGCGCCGGACGCCCGGAACGTGGAAGGGGCCGCCCGCCGGGGCGGTCCCTTCCACGTGTTCCGCCACCGTGCCGGGAGGCCCGGCGGGGTGCGGGCGCGGCTGGTCCGGAGGCACCGGAAAGGGCGCTGTCGAGTGGGCCTCCCATGCCCGCGACCGTGTTATCCGAGAAATCTGTTTTGGTTCTCAGATTCTTACAAAATGGTTTCATGCGGTCAACGCCATGTTTCTCGCTAAGGACTCCGGGGGTAGCCGAAAGGTCTGTCCGAAAAACGTTTGACCACTACAGGCGAGTGTTTTCGGGCCTCCTCCTCGCGGTGCCGACGCCCCCGGGCGCTGCGCGAGCACGCGCCCCGAAGGCGGTCGAGAGGTACTTGGACGCAAAAAAAGTTGCCCTCCCACCCTGGAGCGGAGAGCGAAGTCTGGTTATGGTGGCAAAGCGCAGCGAACCTGGAATGGATTGACTACTCTGGGTTATTAGCCGCTGTGCGCCTCCCATTACCGTCCCCCGCAAAAGGAGAATACGAGTGCACAGGCACACCACCAGGAGAACGGTGCTCGGCCTCGCCGCGGCCGGCGCCCTCTCCGTCCCCCTGGCCCTGTCGGGCGCCGTCTCGGCCGGCGCCGACGAGCTCGCCCCCCTCCACACCGTCGGCTCCTCGGCCACGGGCGACTACTTCGTCGTCCTGGAGGACACGCTCAGCGCCGCCTCCGTCACCCCCTCGTCCCTCGGCATCTCCTCCGACCAGGTCAACCACACCTACGACGAGGTCGTCAACGGCTACTCGGCCAGCCTGAGCGCGCAGGAGGTGCGCGAACTGCGCGGGCAGTCGGGCGTCGCCTACGTCGAGGAGGTCGGCGTCGCGCACACCACCGTCACGTGGGGCCAGGACCGCATCGACCAGGAGGACCTGCCCCTGGACGGCTCCTACGGCACCACCGGCGACGGGGCCGGGGTCTCCGCCTACATCATCGACAGCGGCATCGACGCCTCGCACCCCGACTTCGGCGGTCGCGCCTCCTCCGCCTTCGACGCCTACGGCGGCGACGGCGGCGACGGCAACGGCCACGGGACCCACGTCGCGGGCACCATCGGCTCCGCCACGTACGGCGTCGCCCCCGCCGCCGACCTCTTCGGCGTCAAGGTGCTCGACGACAACGGCTCGGGCTCCTACGACGACGTCATCGCCGGTATCGACTGGGTGGCCGCCAACGCCGGACCCAACGCGGTGGCCAACATGTCCCTGGGCGGGCCCGCCTCCCCGACCCTGGACGAGGCCGTCAACAGCCTGGCCGCCTCCGGTGTGTTCGTCGCGGTCGCGGCGGGCAACGAGGGCCAGGACGCGGGCAACACCTCCCCGGGCGGCGCCGAGGGCGTGACCACGGTCGGCGCCTCCGACGCGACCGACGCCGCGGCCTACTTCTCCAACCACGGCCCGTCCGTGGACATCTACGCCCCCGGCGTGGACGTGGAGTCCACCGTCCCCGGCGGCGGGACCGACTCCTATGACGGCACCTCGATGGCCAGCCCGCACGTCGCCGGGGCCGCCGCCCTGTACAAGAGCGTGAACGGCGACGACGACCAGGCCACCATCCAGGACTGGCTCGTCTCCAACGCCGGCGTGGACAAGCTCAGCGGCGTTCCCTCGGGGACGGTCAACCTGCTGCTCAACGTCCAGGGCCTCTGACCCGGGGGGTTGTGGAGACCCCGCTCGTCCACAGCCCGCTCCGCGGCCACCGCGCGAGGAGCAGACGAAGAACCGTTCGGCCCCGGTCCGGGGGAGATCCTCCCCCGGACCGGGGCCGACGCGTGTCCGGGCCGCGGTCCGGGCACGCGTCCGTCACTTCGGGGTCCTACATGGTGACCGAAAGTAATAGCCTGGTGGGGTGGACGATGGTTATCGACTGGTGTTCGTCGGTGGAATGGGCCGCTCCGGCTCGACCCTGATCGAGCGGCTCCTCGGCGAACTGCCCGGGTTCTGTTCGGTCGGCGAGGTCGTGCACCTGTGGCGGCGCGGACTGGTGGAGGACGAGCTGTGCGGCTGCGGCCGCCCGTTCTCCGGCTGCGGCTTCTGGTCCGACGTGGGCAAGGAGGCCTTCGGCGGCTGGGACCGCCTGGACACCGGGGAGGTGCTGCGGCTCAAGGACCGCGTCGACCGCACCCGCTTCCTGCCGGTGCTGCTCAACGGAGCCCACCAGGGGCTGCTCGCCTCGCGCTGCGACCGCTACACCGAGCTCTACCACCGCCTGTACTCGGCGGTGTCCCTGGTCAGCGGCGCCCACGTCATCGTGGACGCCAGCAAGCACGCCTCCCTGGCCGCCTGCCTGCGCTGGCGCTACGGCGCCCGGATGCGCCTGCTGCACGTGGTGCGCGACCCGCGTGCGGTGGCCCACTCCTGGGCCAGGCGCGTGGCGCGCCCGGACGCCTCCCCCGACAGTAGCGAGCCGGAGATGGCCCGCTACTCGGCCGGACGGGCGTCGGTGCAGTGGATGGCCCAGAACGCCTCCTTCGACGCCCTGGCCCGGCGCGGCGTCCCGACCCTGCGCGTGCGCTACGAGGACTTCGTCGCCGACCCCGGGGGCGAGTTCGCCCGGATCGCGGAGTTCGCGGGGTACGCGGGTACCCCGCCGGACGCGGCGCGGGGCGGCTTCGAACTGTCGGAGGGGCACGCCGTGTCGGGCAACCCGATGCGCTTCACAGCTGGGCGGGTCGGGGTCCGCGCCGACCACGGGTGGCGTGAGGCGATGCCCTCCTGGCGGCGGCGCCTGGTGGCCGCGGTGACGGCTCCGTCCCGGGGGCGTTACGGCTACTGAAGTCCGTTTTGCCACTTCAAGGACTGTTGTCCGCCCCAATTATGACGTATGGTGTTCATCTGAACACTCTAAGTCACTTTTGGAGAACTGGGGGAGTTCGACGTGGACAGGGGACCGGTACGGGCATTGGCGACGACGGGGGCACTGACCCTCGTCCTGACACTGGTCGGAGCGGGGGACGCCCCGGCGGGCGGGGCCTCGTCCTCTCCACGGCAACCCTCGGACCGGCCCGCGGGAGCGACGGAGCCGCCCTGGCGCGGGGGGTACGCCACCGACGAGGAGTGCACCGTCTCGGAGATCCTGGAGCCCTCGTGCGGCGTCTGGTGGGGGGCCAGCCCCTACCAGGACCGGATCGAGCCCCTGGAGGAGGCGGTCGACCGCCGCATGGACATCGTCTACACCTGGCGCGGCGTCGACCAGGCCAACGTCCCCGGCGAGCGCGAACGCCGACTGATCGCCGAGGGCAGGTTCGTGCACACCAACATCGAGGCCCGGCGGTTCACGCGCTCCGGGCATCCGGCGGTCTCCTACGAGTCCCTCATCGACGGCGAGTTCGACGACTCACTGCGCTCCCAGGCCCGCGCCATCGCGGAACTGGACGTCCCCTACTTCGTCACCTTCGACCACGAGGCCGACGCCAACACGCGCTACAACAGGCGCGGCACGCCCGAGGAGTTTGTGCGGGCCTGGCGGCACATCGTGGACCTGTACCGCGAGGAGGGCGCGGACAACGCCGTCTGGGTGTGGAACGTGACCGGCTGGGAGGGCAACTTCGACCGCCTCCCCGGCCTGTGGCCCGGCAACGACTACGTCGACTGGGTCAGCTGGGAGGCGTACAACATGACCGGCTGCGACTCCCAGCCGCACTGGGACGAGGTGTACTCCTTCGAGGACATGATGCGCCCCGCCTACGAGTGGTTCCAGAACGAGGGGCCCGAGCACGGGATCGACCCGGACAAGCCGGTGATGATCGGGGAGATGGGCACCACGCACATCGGCCCGCAGGAGACCCTGGAGTGGTACTCCGAGATCCCCGACGTGCTGCGCCGCTACGAGCGGGTGCGCGCGGTCAAGGTGTGGGACAACAAGCTGTCCGCGGACTGCGACTTCCGGATCCGGGCCGACGAGTACGCCCAGCGCGGCTTCGAGGCCGCCGGACAGGACCCGTACGTGTACCTGCCCGAGCGGGTGCGCCGCCTGGCCGAGTACGCCCAGGAACGGGGTTGACCGCCCGGGGCCCGGGCCGTCCGGGACGGTTCGCGCGGACCGCCGCTCCCGCAGGGGGCGGCGGTCCGCGCGTGTGGGGCCCGTACGGGGGGCGGCGGTTCAGCCGCCCACGGGCCGGAACATGGACCAGGTGCGCGGGCCGCCCCCGGGCAGCACGTACTCGGCGGTCACCCGGAAGCCGAGCGACGTGTACAGGCCCACGTTGTCCTCCGTCGACGTCTCCAGGAACGCCGGGAAGCCCGCCGCGTCGGCCTCGTGCAGGCCCGCGCCGATCACCGCCCTCCCCAGCCCCCGGCCCCGGGACGCGGGGTGGACGCCCACGGTGCCGAGGAACCACACCGGCTCCTCCGGCCGGTACGGCTCCATGGCGGCCTCGGCCGCCGCGTAGGCCGGGGCGCGGTCGCCCGCCAGCTCCACGAGCCCCGGGAGCAGGGCCTCCATGGCCTCCTGCGCGCCGTCGGCACCGGGCACCGTCCAGACGGAGGCCGCCCGGAGGTCGTCGCTCACCCACACCCGCCCGTACGGAAGGCCGACGTCGGCGAGGAAGACGCGCTGGAACTCCCGCAGTCGCGTCCCGTGGCCGTCGGCGCTGATCACGTGACGGGTGAAGGGATAGTCCGCGAAGGCGGCGGCCAGCGTGTCCGCCGCCCCCTCGACGTCCTCGGGGGTGGCCCTGCGAATCATGCGCGTCCTTCTCTGCCGCTCGGTCCACGCGCCGGGGGCCCGGCGCGCGGACCGAGGTTACAGGCCCCTGCCGCGCAGGTGCAGCGCGCGCGTGACCCACCCGGCGGGCACCCCGAGCACCACCGCCAGCGCCAGGTAGGCGCGGGCCTCGGCCGGGCGGCTGCGGACGGTGGTGCCGATCCAGCGCAGAGCGGCGCGCCGACGTCCGGAGGCGGCCTCGGCGAAGGCGATCTGCCCGGCCACGCGCGCGTGGCCGCGCGGCACCAGCGCGAACTCGGGGTAGCGGTCCAGCAGCCAGCGCAGGGCGGTGGAGATGGTCCGCCAGCGCCCGGAGAAGTGCGACCTGCGGTGCCACAGCACCCGCACGCCCGGTTCGGGGATGTTGCGGATGGGGCCGCGCCGGGCCAGGCGCAGCAGCAGTTCGTAGTCCTCGGCGTAGCTGCCGGGGATCTCCTCGCTGACGGTTCCGCAGCCGTCGATCATGGCGCGGCGCCGGATGAGGAACGTGGACGGGTGCAGCTCGGTCAGGCGCGACCCCAGCAGGTCGCCGAAGGTCACGCTGGTGCGGTCCAGGCTGCGGACCGCCTCGACCCTGTCGTAGACCACCCGGATGCCGCAGCACACCATCTCCGTGCCGGGCTCGTCGAGCATGACGTCGACCTGTGCCCGGAGCTTTCCGGGCAGCCACGTGTCGTCGTCGTCGCAGAAGGCCACCAGGTCGGTGTCGGCGGCGAGCACACCGGTGTTGCGGGCCCCGGCCAGGCCGGGGGTGAGGGTGTTGGTGACCACCCGCACGGGGCGGTCGCCGTCGGAACGGGCCAGGGAGGGGTCGGGCTGGTCGTTGTCGAAGACGACGATCGTGGTGATGCGGCCGGAGTAGTCCTGCTCGTTGATCGCCCGCAGGGTCCGGCGCAGCAGTTCCGGCCGGTCGCGGGTGGGCACCACCACGGTCACGCCGGGCAGGGGTCCGCCGTCGCCGGAGCCGGAGGCGGCGGTGCGGGCGGCGGCCAGCGGGTCCGTGCCGCCTCCGGCCGTGCGGGCGGCGGCCGTGTCGGCGGGTGCGGCGGGTGCGGCGGGTTCCGCAGTCGCGCCCGGGCCCCGCGTGAGCAGGTCGATGAGCTCCCCGGCGCGCAGCGCGGCCCGCTCGGTGCCCTCGCCGTCGCCGGGGTCCACCCGGAAGTCCCCGGGCGAGGCCAGCGCCCTGTCCAGGAGCGCGCAGAGCTGCTGGGGGGTCGCGCAGGAGCGCACCCGGCCCGCCTCCTCCAGGCGCCGCACGAACAGGAGCTGGTGCTCGTCCACGTGCTCGTCCAGTTCGGGGTCGCGGGCGACGACGATGGGCAGGCGTCCGGCGCGGCGGGCCTGGACGATGGTGCCCGGCCCGCCGTGGGCGACGACCACCCGGGCCCGGCGCATGTGCTCGCCGAGCTCCTCGCCGGGCAGGAACGGGGCGCCCGCGGCCACCGCGGGGGCGGCGCTGTGCCCGTGCTGGACCAGGAAGCGCAGGCTCCGGTGGCGCCGGGCGTAGTCGTCGATCCACCGGACCAGCCGGTCGAAGGAGTGGTGGTCGGTGCCGAGGCTGACGACCACGTCGGGGTGGCCGCTGTCGTCGGGTCGCTGGACGGGACGCGTGGTCTGTTCGGTCAAAGCAGCGGTCCTACCGTGATGGCGGTCGGCATGAAGGCGCGCTGTTCCTCCCACTGGGCGAGGAACAGCCGGGTGAACGGACGGCACAGCCGGGCGGTGAGCGTCGGTGTGTCGAGGCGGTCGTAGACCTCGATGTAGACGGTCGGTATCCGCAGCAGCCACGCCAGGGCGAAGAACGGCAGCGCCACCCCGGCGCCGGTGGTGACCACCGCGCACGGGCGCCGTTCGCGCAGGACGCGGACGGCCAGCCAGGAGTTGCGCAGCAGGTTGCCCACGTGGCGGGTGGTGGGGTGGAAGGCCCACCGGACGCGCTCGCCGGTCAGGGCGGACTCGGCGTCGGGGGTCCGGAAGGTCACCCACACGCGCTCGCGGTGCCGCCACCAGGGGCGCAGTGAGCACAACTGGGCGAGGTGCCCTCCGCTGGAGGCCACCAGGAGAACCGGTCGTGGAGACATGGGGTCATCATTTCATAACTCTTTGTAGTCGCTGGGAGGGTCGCGGCGAGGCGCACCGGTTGTCCACAGGCGGAAGAGGGCGTCTTCCGCCGGGCGCGCGCAGGGGCTTTCATGGATAACGGGGGGTCCCCAGGGCCCGCCCGCCTCGGCGTGCCCGCACCGCCTCCGACCGAACTCCTCGGTCGGCGTCCTCGGCCTCGCACCGCCTCCGGTCGCCTCGGCGTGCCCGCACCGCTTCCACCTACCTCGGCACGCCCCACCGCCTCCGGTCGCCGCGGCGCGACTCACCGACGCGGATCCAGCCCCAGCAGACCGCGCAGCGACCACACCGTCACCAGGTGCCCCACCGCTCCCGAGGCCACCGCCATCACCAGCGTCGCGACCCCACCGCCCAGCAGCGCCTCCAACAGCAGCGGCAGGACGCCGAACCAGGTCACCGCGCTGGCCGTCGCGGCCAGCACCGGGCGGCTGAACGGGTGCAGCACCACGCGGGAGCGCAGCTGCCACAGCGGAAGCAGCTTGCGCACCAGCATCGCGGCCACCAGGGCCACGGCCGCCCCGGTCGCTCCGGCCGCGGGTACGAGCAGCACGCACACCAGCACGTTCGCCGCCAGCGACAGCACGTTGTTGACCAGGTTGAGCCGGGTCAGCCCGGTCATGGTCAGGACCAGGTCGCCCATCCCCAGCGCGGCGGCCGCCAGCTGGCCCGCGCACACCACGGCCAGCGCCGTCGCCCCCGCCGCGTACTCCGGCCCGAACAGCCGCATCACCTGGGGGGCGAACACCAGCACCGACAGGTACAAAGGCCACAGCAGGCACACCAGCCAAGCCGTTCCCGCCTGGTAGAGGGTCCGGACCCCGGCGTGGTCGCCCGTCGCCAGCTGTTCGGCGAACCTGGGCTGGGCCGCGTACAGCACCGCCTGCGTGCCGAACTGGCCGACCACCATGACCCGCGTGGCCGCCGTGAACACCGCCGCGCCGCTCAGCCCGCCCAGGAGCGCCACGAGGACCACGCCGCCGCGCTGCACGCCCATCTGGGCGACCGCGGCCACCGCGCGCGGCAGGGAGAAGGCCCAGAACGTCCGCGCGCCCACCCTCTCCACGGCCTCTTCCACGGCCTCCGGAGCCACGGCCGTCCCCGTGGTCGCGGGCTCCTCACACGCACGGCCGGTCCCCGACGCCACAGCCGTCGCGGCGGCACCGGCGTCACCGGGAGTTCCCCGTTTCCCTCCGGGCGCCGCCCTCCCGAGGCCACCCGCCTCCCCCGAGCCACCCGCCTTTCCGGGGCCACCCGCCTCCCCGAGGGCACCCGCGTCCCCCGAGCCGTCCGCATCCCCGGAGGCGCCACCGGCCTCGGGAACGGCCCGGCGCACGACACGCCCCAGCCAGAACCACGCCACCACGGCCGCGGGCAGGTACGGCCCCGCCCACGCCAGCGCCAACAGCCCCGCCGCCCCCGACAGCGCGACCCCCGCCACCAGGGCCAGCTGCGCCAGCGGACGGCCCACCTTGTCCACCAGCACGGTCCCGGCCATGTCGTGGTGGGCCCGCGTCGCGGCCAGGGCCGTGTCCGCCAGCACCGCGAACGGCAGGAACACCGCCAGCAGCCGCAGGTAGACCTCCGCCTCGCCGCCCCCCAGGCCCCGTGCCACCGGCCCGGCGCACACCAGCAGCAGTACCGCCAGCGCGCACGCGGCCAGCACGGCCGGGGCCGCGGCCGTCCGCAGCAGCCGGGGCACGCCCCCGGGTTCGCCGAACACGCGCATCCGGGCGATGAAGTACACCAAGCCGTCCGACGCGCCCAGGTTGGCCACCACCGCGGCGATCAGGAACACCGACGTCGCCGAGAACAGCAGCCCCGCCGTCTCCTGGGAGAACGCCCGCGTGATCGTCACGATCACCGCGAGGTTCAGCGCGGCGCCGACCACGGCCCCCGCCATGTTGACCGCCCCGCCGCGCAGGACGCGGCGCAGCCCCGCCCGCTCCCGCTCCGCCGCGGCGGTCACGCGCGCCACGAGGGGACGCGCCCCCACCAGTCCGCCAGCCGCGCGTCGCTGTCGGCGAACCGCGCCGCCAGTTCCGCGCGCAGCCCCTCGGGCATGCTCGTCCGGGCGCGCGCGTTGTGCCTGCCCGGAGCGTCGCCCGGTCCGGGCGGCAGCCCCAGGAACCGCTCCACCCCGCTCAGCGCCCGCGCCGTGCCGTCGAACAGGTCGGCGTGGTCCACCACGTGCATCCGGTCCCGTCCCAGGTGCTTCTCCATCCGCGCCAGCTGGTCCGCGTAGCGGCCGCGCGCCACGTAGCCGTGGTGCTGGTGGGAGTACGACAGGTACCCGGGATCGGCCAGCATCCGCTCCTCCTCACCGGCCAGCCGCTCCGGCTCCAGTTCCAGCGCCCGCTCGAACGGTTCGGTCTCGAAGCCGCGCGCGGTCTCGTGCGCGTGCGCCGAGTAGGCCCGCTCCACCGGGTCGCGCAGGATGACCACCACCCGCACGTCCGGCAGGTCGCGGGCGATCCGCTCGGCGGCCAGCGGGTGGAACAGGTAGTACGGGCTGGACTCGACCACCCTCACCCGGGGCCGCCCCGGCCGGGCCCGCAGCGACGCGCGCAGGGGGAAGTACGCCCGGTACCGGTCCGGGCCGCCGCGGTAGCCGGTGTCGAAGTAGTGCACCCCCTTGCGCAGGGTGGGCCCGGTGACGCACGGGTGCAGGCACAGCGTCCTGAACAGCGACGTCGTGCCCGAGCGCTGCGCCCCGCAGACGAGGAAGTCGGGCAGGGCGCGGGCCGGTGCGGTGAGCGCGCCCAGGCCGTCGGCGAGGGGCAGGAGCGCCTTCCGGGCCGGGACGGCCATGCGGTGGAACAGGACGGGAACGGTGCTCCGGGGCATCACGTGCTCCTTCTGTCGCAGTTTCGGTCAACCCCGGCAGCCGTCCTCGGCGCCCGGGCTCGGCGGGTCGTGTCGATCGATCGGGTGGCCTGGTTCGCCGGACCGCCCGGACCCGAAAGGACCGCTCGGGCCCCGCGGGGACGTTCAGGTCTGGTGGGCGGCCTCGTGGGCCGCCCTCTCCTGGAGCCCCTCCAGCGCGGGCAGCAGCCAGTCGTCCACGGCCGCCAGGTGGCCGCCGCTCTCGTCCTGCCGGTCGTGCAGGTACCGGGTGGCCAGGTCGATCAGGTACAGCGCCATCACCGTGGACACCGTGTGGGAGCGGACCCCGGTCTCGGACATCAGCGGGTCGCGCAGCAGCCGCGACCCGCTCTCCAGCCACCGGTGCACCCCCGGGTGGACCCCGGCCTGCACGCACTCGTTGAGGTCGTAGTGCAGGGCGTCGAAGCCCGCGGGGGCGTCCATGGCGAGGCGCTCCCAGTCCCACACGAACGCGCGCCGCGCGGTGCTGGCGATGTTCCACCTGGTCAGGTCGCCGTGCCAGGCTCCGAACGGCACGTACACGTCGGGCAGGCGGCGCAGCGCCGCGCGCAGGGGCGCCACCTCGGGGCGCGTGCCCAGCGTCACGATCCGCTCCTCCAGCGACCGCCGGTAGGGGCTGTCGGACAGCCTCCGGCGCCGCACCCTGGACAGTCCGACGATCTGCGTCACGCATCTCAGCAGCTGGCGCCGTGTGGGCCGGTCGGTCTGGACGCCCACCGGCAGCGCCTCCTGCACCAGCAGCGGGTGGCCGTTCCACTCGCCCTCGTGCAGCAGCCGGGGGACGGTCACGTCCGGCAGGCGGGCCTCGGCGAGCTGGCGCAGGGCGCGCGTCTCGGCGCGCACCAGGCGCGAGGTCAGGTCGTTGACGGCCACCTTGGCGTAGCCGATCGTGCGTCCGCCGGGCGTGAGCAGCAGGAGCACCGGCTTGCGGTTGGCCCGGGGCGGGCCCACGTGGATGGCGACGGCCAGATCGCGGTCCAGCGCCGCCGTGAGCGCGTGCTCGATGCCCGGTCCGGCCCCCACGTACAGCCGGTCCCGCAGCAGGAGCGGGGCCAGCCCGGTGGCGAACGCCCCGGTCAGCAGCAGTGTGCGCGCCCTCTCCCGGAACGAGTGCCCCTGCGCGAAGGACGTGATGCCCCGGGTGGCCGCCGACCGGTCGTGCGCGGGCAGGATCACCCGGGGGTTCTGCGCGTTGGGGACCGGAAGGTACTGGGTGCCCCGGTCGCGGCGCACCAGCCGCCGCATACCGCGGTCGCCGGGGCCGAGCAGTCCGCCGCACGGCCACAGCACCGCGGCGAGGTCGGTCAGGTAGGTCGTCTCGCTGTTCACCAAAGACCCCCGCGGGTGCGCGCGGTCCGCCGCCGGAGCACCGGTTCCTCGCCCCGCCACAGCAGGGCGACGGCGACCATGGTGACGGCCAGCGGGGACATCAGCGCGACGTAGAAGAACATGTACCAGAACAGCAGCAGCACGGTCAGCAGCGCGCCCTGCCCCTCCAGCGAGGCCGCGCGGCGGTAGCGCCACACGACGTGCGCGAAGAAGGCGAGCATGAGGCCGGTGCCCACCCAGCCACCGGCGATCAGCGTCATCCACAGCTGTCCCGCGTTGCCGATGACGTGCTGGCCGCAGCCGGGACACTCGGAGGTGGGGCCGATCGCGATCGACTCCGAGCTGCCCAGGCTCTCGCGGGTGGTGCCCCACCCCGTGACCGGGGACAGCCGGGCGGCCTCCACGGACGCCGCGTTGGTGGCGGCCCGGCCGTCGTCGCTGTGCGGGTTGTCGAGCCTGGCCCTCACCACCTCGGCGAGCGGTGAGGCGGCCAGCGCCAGCAGCACCGCCAGGCCCGCGACGGCGCAGGCGCCCACCAGGACCACCCGGCCGCGGCGCAGCGCCACCAGGGCCGCGAAGGCCGCGGACAGGGCCAGCCCCGCCCACAGGGCCCGGTTGAGCGAGTACACGGCGGGGGCCACGGCCAGCGCGACGGCGGCCAGTCCACCCCAGCGCACCCAGCCCGAACCCTGCGCCACCCAGCCCACCACCAGCCACACCAGCAGCAGGGAGAGCATGTAGCCCCAGACGTTGGTGTACTCCCAGGGCGCCTTCGGCCGGGCCGACTCGTACCCGAAGATGTCCATGACCTGCGCCGACGCCGGATGGATGAGGGTCTGCATGTAGGGGTCGGCGGCGAGGGCGGCGGGGAGCAGGTACTCCGCCGGGGCCGTGAACTCGAACCGGGGCGCGAGCATGCCCAGGTAGCCGCCCGCGATCGTGGTCAGGCACAGCACCGCCAGCGCGCCCACGACCGCGCGCGTGGGCAGCTCGCGCTCGGAGAGGTTGCCGACGTAGAGCAGCAGGACCGTCAGCACCAGGTAGTTGACCGCGCGGAGCACCGCGCCGCCGTATCCGCCGCTGCCCGGCACGGTTCCGGGCATCTCCAGGTGGACCAGGCACAGGCCCAGCACCGTCCACAGCAGGAACAGCGCCCACAGCCAGAACCCCGGGGGGACCCGCAGCCCCGTGGCGCGGTGCCGGCGCACCAGTTCGGCGGCCATCGGGACCGCGAACAGCCAGTACGCGAACTGCCCCAGGCCCAGCGCCCACCACAGCGGGTACCCGGCCAGCAGCCAGAGCAGCGGCCGACCGGTGCCGACGCGGGTTCCGCCCACGGGGAGCGGGTCCCCGAGGCCCCCGACGACGGGGCCCGCCGCCCCGGCGGTCGGCCGGGGGGCGCGTGCGGACGTGCTCCAGGCCATCAGTTCCGGGTCCCCGGGGCGGTGTCCGGGGATGCGGAGTCCCCGGCGGCTCCGGTCGGCCGGGGCTCCTCGGTTCCCTCTGTCCCCTCGGTCGCGAAGGCCACGAGGGCCTCCGTGGCCTCGGCGCCGCTGACGGTCGCCTCGGGGTCGTGGGACTCCCGCGACTCGGCGGTCCGGGCCAGCCCGAAGGCCATCTCCGCCTCCGAGGCCGAGCCCGGGGCCGCCGCGGTCCCCGCGGCTCCGCCGCTGGCCCCGCCGGTCCGGTCCACTCCGGTCGTGTCTGTGCCAGCTGTGTCCGCTCCGGTCCGGTCCGGGGCCGCGGCGTCCTCCCCGGTCCGGCCGGTCCCGGTGGCCTCGGGCGTCACCGGGATCTGGGTGGCGCCGTCGCCGCCCAGCACGCGGGGGACCTCCAAGCCCGCGGGTATCCCGCCGTCGCGGGGAGCAGCCGCGTCCTGTGCGGTGCCGTCGTCGGCCCCGCCCGCCTCCGCGATCCGCTCGGCTCCGTCCGCCTCCGCGATTCGCGCGGCCGTGTCGGTCCCGGCCACCCCGGAGCGCTCCTCGGCGGGGCCGACGCCACCGGCTCGCTCACCGACGTCCGCGCCCGCGGAGTCCGCGTCCTCCGCCGGACCCTCCACGGCCTTCCCGCGTCCCGCCGCGGCCTCCGCCCGCCGGGGGCCGGGCACCCCGGGAACCCCTTCGGCGTCCCTGGGCGCCGGGGGCCGTGCCGCCCCGCCGCGCCCCCGCGTCCCGGTGGCCCCGGCAGGGGGCAGTTCGCTGACGATGCCGGTCAGCGCGATCCCCGTACCGGCGCGGCCCTTCGCGGCCCCGGCCGACTCCTCGGCCCGCTCGTCCGACCCGACCGCTCCGTCCCTTCCGGGCGTGCGGCCGGACCCGGCGGCCTCCTCCCCGGGGACCGGCTCCCCGGCGACCGGCTCGGCGGCGGGCGGCGACGCCACCGGCGCGGGCCCGGCCAGCGGCTGACGCGGCAGGACGGCCGTGCCCGGAACGGGCACCCCGAACCGGTCGGCGAGGACGAGCAGCTCCCGCAGCTCGGCCCGGCGCGTGCGGTCCAGTTCGACCACCGGCAGCATCAGGTCGGCCGAACCGGCCAGCGCGTGCGCGTCGGCGCGCTCGCTCACCGGCGCCACCGCCACCACCACGTACTCGGCCCCCGCCCGCAGCAGCCGCACCAGTTCCGGCATGGCGGTGCCCTGCACCGGCGCGTCCAGACCCGGCGACCCGTAGCGCAGGACCCGCAGCCGGGACACCGCGTCGGGACGCACCTCCAGGTCGGCGGGGTCCTCACCCTCCAGCAGCGCCTCGGCCAGCCCGGGGCCCTCCGGCAGTCCCAGCAGCTCGCCGACCGTGTCGGTGCGGGGGTCGGTGCACACCAGCAGCGTCTCCGAGCCCGTGCGGGCCAGGGAGGCGGCCAGGTTCACCGCGGCCGCCGCACCGGCGCGACCCGGGGTGGTCGCGGTGACGAGCAGCACGCGGCCGAGGACCGCCTCCTCCTCACCGAGGAGTCCGGCCAGCCCGTCCTCCTCCCGGGTGCCGCCCGCGTCCGCGGCCGTTCCGGCGCGGTCGGACACTCCCGTCCCGCCCGCCCCGGCACCCTCCGAGGGCCGGTCGGCCGCCGAGGGAGCGGGGACCGCGGCGAGGCGGGCGCGCACCAGGTGCGCGAACTCGTTGACCCGCTGCCCGCGCCGGTCGCCGTCCGTCAGCAGCCCGGGGGAGCGCTGGCCGCGCCCGACCCGCTCGGACAGGTCGAGCAGCACCGGCACCGCCCCGATCCGCCCGGTCTCCTCGGCGTCGTGCAGCCCCGGGTCGAGGCGGTCGCGCACCACGGCCGCCAGCAGCCCCGTCAGCAGGCCGAGCGCACCGCCGCCGATCAGCCACAGGGCGGGCATCGGGCTGCTCGCGCGCTCGGGGAGCCCCGCCGGGGTGATGACACTGCCGGGCTCGACCGTCTCGGCCAGGGCGCTGAGCGGGCTGATTCCGTTGCCCAGCTCGGTGATCTCCGCGCGCAGGGCCTCCACCCGCGCGTCCGCACCGGGGTCGGCGGACTCCCCGGCGGCCTCGGCGAGGGCCTCGTAGCGGGCCTCCTGCTCACCGCGCAGCGCCTCCAGGTGGCTGTCGATCAGTTCGTCGATCCGCTCGCGGCGCAGTTCGAGGTAGGCGTCGGCGTAGGCCTGCGCGCCCGCCCGCGCGGCCTCCGGGCTCCCGGCGGAGTAGCTGATCTCCAGGACGCTGCTGTTGGGGGGAACGCTCACGTCCACCCGCTCGCGCAGGTCCGTCACCGAGGGCGCGGCACCGCCCTCCTCCGCCAGGGCCTCGGCCACGGCGGACGACACGCGGTCCGACAGCAGGACCTGCGCCTCGGTGTCGAGGTTGACGTCCCCGGCCAGGCGGCCCGAGCGCTCCCCGGTGAACTCGGCCATCCCGCTGGGCTGGACCTGGACGGCGGAGACGGAGGTGTAGGCGGCGGGGAGTCCGACCGCCGCGGCGGAGGCCAGGGCCAGCCCGCCGAGCACCCCGGCGCCGACGAACCGCCAGCGGCGGCGCAGCAGTGCCGTGTACTCCCTCAGTTCCGGTCCGGACGGGCCGGGGGCGTCGGTGTCCATCGAGTCCTCTCCGCGCAAAGGTAGTCAACACTTTTAGTGATTGATTGCATACTAAGTGTAATCCCTTGGGGGATCTTCGCGGCGTGGGCGAGCGGCCGTTTCCCGACTCGGGTAGTGACCGGAACCGGAGAGCGCGTCACAACCCGGGAAGACTCCCGGGCACGCGAAAGGGGCGGCGGGACACCCCCGCCGCCCCCTCGGACGCCTCGACCGACCTAGCTGATGACCACCGTGGGCGGAAGACCGGTGGAGGACTCCCACGCCTCGTCGCACTCGTTCTGGCTGGAGACCGTGTGCGCCAGGGCCGAGCAGTCCCGGTACTGCGCCATCTGCTCCTGGTACACCACGGCCACCGCGAACAGCGACAGCGACATCACGATCCCCAGCACGCCAACGACCACGCTCATCAGCGCGCCCGGCGCCTCGGTGCGGTTCGCCCGCGCGGCCCGCCTCGCCCGGAAGCCCTGCACGACACCGAACACGGACAGCACGACCCCGTAGGGCGGCAGCAGCAGGCCGGCCGCCCCGAAGAACAGGCCCCACAGGCCGCCGCGTTCGGCTCTGGGCGGCTGCCCCTCGTTCCGGGGCTCCGGGCTGTTGTCGGTCAAGGTTCACTCCTTATGCGCGCCCCGCTCGGGGCGCCGTGGTCGCCTCCGCCGCACGGAGGCTACCCGTCGTCCATGGTCACGCCGGTCCGCGGGCCACCGAGACCCCCGTCACAGGCCGGCCAACACCCACTCCCCGTGGGTAGACGCTACCTGGACCGATAGGGTGGGAACGCGGGCGGGCCCAGCGGGTGCGCCCGTCACCCGCCCGTCACCCGCCGCCACCCCCAACGGACGCCTCCGGCCCACGGAGGCCCGCGGGGGAGCGCCCGGCGGAGGACGATCGGGTCACCCGCATACCACGCCTCCGGCTCCGGCGCGCGCCGGCCCCGGACCGGCGTACGCGAGATCCGGATGCTGCGCCGTCCCCCGGCGCCCCCGGAAGGCCAGAGGCGGCTCTCGCACCGTTCTCTACACAATGGGAGAAGCATTGTCCGCGCGAGTGGTGGTCCTCATATCGGGCACGGGCAGCAACATGGCCGCCCTGCTGGAGGCGGCCAGGGACCCGGCCTACGGGGCGACCGTCGTCGCCGTCGGCTCCGACCGCGAGGGGACCCGCGGCGTCGAACTGGCCGAGGAGGCCGGTGTGCCCGCGTTCGTCGTCCCCTTCCGCGACTACCCCGACCGCTCGCGGTGGAACGCCGCCATGGCCGAACGCATCAGCGAGCACCGCCCCGACCTGGTGGTCTCCGCGGGCTTCATGCGCATCCTCGGCCCCGCCGTGATCGGCAGCCACCCCGCGGTCAACATCCACCCCGCGCTGCTGCCCTCCTTCCCCGGCGCGCACGCCGTGCGTGACGCGCTCGCCCACGGTGTCCGCGTCACCGGCACCACCATCCACTTCCTCGACGAGGGCGTCGACTCCGGTCCGATCATCGACCAGGTCGCGGTGCCCGTCGAGGACGGCGATGACGAAGCCAGCCTCCACGAGCGCATCAAGACCGTGGAGCGGGCGATGCTGGTCGACACGGTCGGCAGGCTCGCCCGCGAGGGCTGGACCATCGACGGCAGGCACGTGCGGTTCGGCCGCACCGAGCAGCGCGTCACCGACGCGACCGACACGAAGGAGAACCGGTGACCCAGCAGGCCATCAGGCGTGCGTTGATCAGCGTCTACGACAAGACCGGTCTGGAGGAGCTGGGCATCGGCCTGGCCGAGGCCGGGGTGGAGATCGTCTCCACCGGCTCCACCGCCGCGCGGCTGCGCGCCGCCGACATCCCCGTCACCCCCGTGGAGGACGTCACCGGCTTCCCCGAGATCATGGAGGGCCGCGTCAAGACGCTGCACCCCTCCGTGCACGCCGGGCTCCTGGCCGACCAGAACAACCCCGAGCACGTCGCCAGGATCAAGGAGCTGGGCATCGCCCCCTTCGACCTGGTCGTGGTCAACCTCTACCCCTTCCGGGACACCGTCGCCTCCGGCGCCTCCGAGGCCGACTGCATCGAGAAGATCGACATCGGCGGCCCCGCCATGGTGCGCGCCTCGGCCAAGAACCACGGCAGCGTCGCGATCGTGGTCGACCCGGGCGGCTACGACGCCGCCCTGGAGGCCGTCCGCGACGGCGGCTTCACCCTGGAGCAGCGCAAGCGCCTGGCCGGGCTCGCCTTCCAGCACACCGCCGCCTACGACGCGGCCGTCGCCGACTGGTTCGCGGCCGAGTACGCCCCCGACGCCGAGGCCGCCGAGTCGGGCTGGCCCGGTTTCCTGGCCACCGTCCACAACCGCAGGGACGTCCTGCGCTACGGCGAGAACCCCCACCAGAAGGCGGCGCTGTACACCGTCGCGGGCGCCCCGGAGACCGGCCTGGCCGGAGCCGAGCAGCTGCACGGCAAGGCGATGTCCTACAACAACTACGTGGACGCCGACGCCGCGCTGCGCGCCGCCCACGACTTCGACCAGCCGTGCGTGGCCATCATCAAGCACGCCAACCCGTGCGGGATCGCCGTCGGCGCCGACAACGCCGAGGCCCACCGCAGGGCGCACGCCTGCGACCCGGTGTCGGCCTTCGGCGGCGTCATCGCCACCAACCGACCCGTCGGCGAGGAGCTGGCCGGGCAGATCGCGGAGATCTTCACCGAGGTCGTCGTCGCCCCCGCCTTCGAGCCCGCGGCCGTGGAGATCCTCAGCCGCAAGAAGAACATCCGCCTGCTCGTGGCGCAGGGCTCCGGCCCCGGCGCGGGCGTGGAGCACCGCCAGATCAGCGGCGGCCTGCTGGTGCAGTCGCGCGACGCCATCGACGCCCCCGGCGACGACCCCTCCACCTGGACCCTGGCCACCGGCGAGCCCGCCGACGAGGCCACCCTGGCCGACCTGGCCTTCGCCTGGAAGGCCGTGCGCGCGGTCAAGTCCAACGCCATCCTCCTGGCCTCCGGCGGCGCCACCGTGGGCGTGGGCATGGGCCAGGTCAACCGCGTGGACTCCGCCCGCCTGGCGGTCACGCGCGCGGGCGAGAGGGTGACCGGCTCCGTCGCGGCCAGCGACGCCTTCTTCCCCTTCCCCGACGGCCTGGAGATCCTCACCGGCGCGGGGGTCCGCGCCGTCGTCCAGCCCGGAGGCTCGGTCCGCGACGAGGAGGTCGTGGCCGCGGCCGAGGCGGCCGGCGTGACCATGTACCTCACCGGGACCCGGCACTTCTTCCACTGAGCGAGGAGACACACGCATGAGCGCGATCGTCCTGGACGGCAAGGCCGTCGCCAAGTCCATCCGCGAGGAGCTCTCCGAGCGGGTGGCGAAGCTGCACGACCGCGGCGTCACCCCCGGTCTGGGCACGGTCCTGGTCGGCGACGACCCGGGCAGCCACTCCTACGTGCGCGGCAAGCACCGCGACTGCGCCCAGGTGGGCATCGCCAGCATCCGCCGCGACCTGCCCGCCGACGCCACCCAGGAGCAGGTGGAGCAGGCCGTCCACGAACTCAACGCGGACCCGGCCTGCACCGGCTACATCGTGCAGCTCCCGCTGCCCAGGGGCCTGGACGAGAACCGCGTGCTGGGCCTGATCGACCCGATCAAGGACGCGGACGGCCTCCAGCCCTCCAACCTCGGCAAGCTGGTGCTGATGCAGGAGGCGCCGCTGCCGTGCACCCCGCGCGGCATCGTGGAGCTGCTCACCCGCTACGAGGTGCCGCTCAAGGGCGCCGAGGTGGTCGTGGTCGGGCGCGGCGTGACCGTGGGCCGTCCCCTCGGCCTGCTGCTGACCCGCCGGTCGGAGAACGCCACCGTCACCCTGTGCCACACCGGCACCCGTGACCTGGCCGAGCACACGCGCCGCGCGGACATCATCGTCGCCGGTGCCGGAGTGCCCGGGCTCATCACCAAGGACATGGTGAAGCCGGGCGCGGCCGTGCTGGACGTGGGCGTCTCGCGCACCGAGTCGGGCCTGGTCGGCGACGTCGTCCCCGACGTGGCCGAGGTGGCCGGGCACCTGTCGCCCAACCCCGGCGGCGTGGGCCCGATGACCCGGGCGATGCTGCTGGTGAACGTGGTGGAGGCCGCCGAGCGGCAGGCCGCCGCCCTTTAGGCAGTGTTTTTGGGGCCTCCGCTTCGCTTCGGCCCGTGTTCGGGCGCCCGGAGAACGGGAATGGGGTTGTAGCAGGCACAGTGGTGTCTTCGGCGGGTTCGCTCGTTCCTCGCGAACCCGCCTCCGCCACCTCCAGAACCCCGTGGGCGCCCGAACCGACCCCCACAAGCTGAGGCCGGTCCGAAGAGCCGTCCCTAACCACACCCCTCCCGGGCCCCGTCCGAGGCGGGGCCCGGCTCCGGCGTCACACACGGGCCGAATCCGGTCACACCGTGTGACCGGACCCGGCCCGACCGTTCGCACGTCACCCCTCCGGTGGGGCCGGGGGAGCGCTCAGCTTGCCTTGCGGGCCGAGCCGCCGATCGGCATCGGCCGCACCAGACCCAGCGCCACGACCTCGTTGGCCAGCCGCGTCCTGCGGTTCTGCCCCTCGGGGATGCGGAACTTCTGGTACAGCCGCAACAGGTGCTGTTTGACCGCCGCCTCGGTGACCACCAGCGCCTCGGCGATGTCCCGGGCGGTGGCGGGGGCCACGAAGGCCTCCTCCGACAGCGCGGGCTGGCACAGCGCGGTCAGCACGTCCAGCTCCCGGCGGGTGAGCTCGGGGGCGGCGCCGCGGCGCAGCTCGATGTCGGGGCTGATCTGCTCCTTGGGCAGTCCGCCGACCCGGCAGCGCGCGGTGCCGAAGCTCACCACGTCGCCCTCCTCCAGCACCCGGCGGGCGATGGGGCGGCCGTTCACCCGGGTCCCGTTGCGCGACAGGCCCAGGTCCACCACGTAGACGTAGGGGCCGCGGCGGACCAGTTCGGCGTGCAGCTGGGAGACGCTCGGATCGTTCAGCCGGATGTCGGCGCCCTCCCCGCGGCCGACCGTGGTGACCTCACCGGCGAGCTGGCGTATGTCCCCGGTCTCTTCGACGCGGAGGTAGGGCCCGTCCACGGTGGTTCCTCCCGGAGTGGGGTGGCGCTGCCGGTGGGGGTGCGGGCGACGGTGGTGGAGGGGAGGCTGTCGTGGGGTGACGGTTCGGTCTACGCGTGGAGTGGGCTTCATGGGGGTGGTCCTCGCTCACCGGTGCACTCATCTCCAGCTTGGTTACCCGGGCGGTAAGCGTTCTACGCGCTTACTCCGGAGTTAGACGGATAAGGCGTGCAAATACGGCTCTGTGGCCGAACCGGAAGCGGGAAACGGTCATGGGCGTTCGGGGCCCGAGCCGGGCCGTTTCCGTGAGCCCTGAGGAGTCGGCGATCCGGATCACTACAATGGGCGCAGTCTCTCCCGGACGGGAAGCCTCGCTTCCCGCGCGGCGCCGCCGAAACCCTCACGGACGCGAGCCTCCGGAGCGGTGTTCGGTTTTCGGACAGCCAGTCCTCGACGGATGGCCGGTCCGTGCCAGTTCCCGGGAGAAGACCGTGAACGAGCCGCGAGGCGGCCAAGCACATTCGTAACCGAACGGGTCGGGACGCGGTGGACAAGGCGGGGCAGGCGGATTTGGCGGACGCGGACGAGGGCGCGCCCGGTGCGAGGGCACCAGGCGGGGCGGCCCGCGGCGGACGGGAGCCCGAGGGGGGAGCGCCGGGCGGGGACGGCCCCGAGGGGCCGGAGCCCGGCGGCGGCTCCGCCAGGGACTCCGGGGCGGACTCCGGGGAGGTCGCGCGGGAGCCGACCGCGGAGGGGCCCGAGGCGCCGTACTGGCTCTCGCAGGTGCCCTACTTCCTGGTCATGTCGGCGCTCGCGGCGGGGATCGTGGTCGTGGCCGCGGCCTACTTCAAGCGCGGACCGGCGATCATCGCGGGCGCGCTGCTGCTGGCGGCGACCTTCCGGGTGCTCCTGCCCCGGGACTGGGTCGGGATGCTCGCCGTGCGCCGCCGGTGGATCGACCTGCTCACCCTGACCACCCTCGCGGTCCTGCTGATCGTGCTGGCATGGGTGGCGCCGCAACTGTCCGCCTAGGCGTCGAATAAGCTTGACGTCGAGATACCGCGACACCGAGAAGCCACCTGCCCGCCGGGGAGCACGGACCCCGGACGGGACCGGTGGACCGCCGGGTGCGCGGACCGGCCTCCGGCCACGAGCCGGACACGGGCCCGCGGCGCACGAGGCGGCAGCGAAGACTGAAGGGACAGCCACACAGCCATGGCCAAGATCAAGGTCGAGAACCCCGTAGTCGAGCTCGACGGCGACGAGATGACCCGGATCATCTGGTCCTTCATCAAGGACCGTCTGATCCTCCCCTACCTCGACGTCGACCTGAAGTACTACGACCTGGGCATCGAGGAGCGCGACCGCACCGACGACCAGATCACCGTCGACGCGGCCAACGCCATCAAGGAGCACGGCGTCGGCGTCAAGTGCGCCACCATCACCCCGGACGAGGCCCGGGTGGAGGAGTTCGGCCTCAAGAAGATGTGGCGGTCGCCCAACGGCACCATCCGCAACATCCTCGGCGGCGTCGTCTTCCGCGAGCCCATCATCTGCGAGAACGTGCCCCGCCTGGTCCCGGGCTGGACCAAGCCGATCATCATCGGCCGCCACGCCCACGGCGACCAGTACAAGGCCACCGACTTCAAGGTGCCCGGCCCCGGCACGGTCACCATGACCTACACCCCGGCCGACGGCAGCGAGCCGGTCGAGTTCGACATCGCCAACTTCCCCGAGGCCGGCGGCGTCGCGATGGGCATGTACAACTTCCGCAAGTCCATCGAGGACTTCGCGCGCGCGAGCCTGAACTACGGCCTGGACCGCAACTACCCGGTCTACATGTCCACCAAGAACACGATCCTCAAGGCCTACGACGGCATGTTCAAGGACGTGTTCCAGGAGATCTTCGAGACCGAGTTCAAGGACCGCTTCGACTCCGCGGGCCTGACCTACGAGCACCGCCTCATCGACGACATGGTCGCCGCGGCGCTCAAGTGGGAGGGCGGCTACGTCTGGGCCTGCAAGAACTACGACGGTGACGTGCAGTCCGACACCGTCGCCCAGGGCTTCGGCTCCCTCGGCCTGATGACCTCCGTCCTGCGCACCGCGGACGGCCGCACGGTCGAGGCCGAGGCCGCCCACGGCACGGTGACCCGCCACTACCGCCAGCACCAGCAGGGCAAGCCCACCTCCACCAACCCGATCGCCTCCATCTTCGCGTGGACCCGCGGCCTGGAGCACCGGGGCAAGCTCGACAACACCCCCAAGGTCGTCGAGTTCGCCAACACCCTGGAGGACGTCGTCATCAAGACCGTCGAGGGCGGCCAGATGACCAAGGACCTCGCGCTGCTCGTCGGCGGCGACCAGGAGTTCCTGACCACGGAGCAGTTCCTGGCCGCGCTGGACGAGAACCTCGCCAAGCGCCTGGCCTGAGCCCCCGCGCTCCGTCCGCGCGGCGGTGCACGCGGCGGGCCCGGACCCGGACGGTCCTGATCCGGACCGTCCGGGTGAGACCTCGCTCACGCCCGGTCGCCCCTCGGGGGGCGGCCGGGCTTCGCCGTGTCCGGGGCGGGCGGAACCCGCCTCCACGGGGCCAGGGTGTCGCAAACGCGGCCTTCGCGGGGTTCTGGGCCCGCGGTCGGTCAAAGTTTCCCGGCGTGTTTCCCGTGTTCGGCGTACATGCGCGGGTCGGCGGTGGCAGGATGGCAACGCCGGACCACCGCAGAGGCCAGAGGGTGCGACATAGGCCACGTGCACAGGATTCGCACCTTAAGCGTGCTTTGACCTATTGTGGAGACGTGCCGGTGAGAATCGGCAGGCCAGAGCGGGTTTCGGCTCCTCTGCCACTGTGACCGACGTGCCGGCCGTGCGCCCGCTGGGGGGTAGGCGCGCACAGTACGGAACGTCACGAAGAAGGGCCCGTCGCCTCGGCGACGGGCCCTTCGCCTTTCCCCGGACCGTCCGCCCTTCCACGGCCCGCGGCGGTCCTGCCTCCGGCCTACTCCTGGAAGGCGCTCTCGGGGATCGGCTCCCCGGCCCGCATGGCGGCGAACATCTCCTCAGAGCGCGCCTCGTCCCAGACCACCACCGAGCCGACCCCGTCCAGCGTGGGGGTCTGTCCCACGGGGATCGCGGTGGTCTGCGTACCGCCGCGCATCGCCAGGAGCATGCTGCCCAGGTGCCGCAGGTCGTCTCCCTCGTCCACCATGAAGGTGTCGGTGCCCGCGAGCACCAGCGGGACGGACTCGAAGGGGTTGAACAGCGTGGAGGGCGCGCTGGCCGTCTGGACCAGCGCCGAGAAGAACTCGCGCTGGCGGGCGATGCGGTCCAGGTCGGCGCGCGGCGTGGCCCGGGTGCGCACGTAGCCCAGGGCGGTGCCGCCGTCCATCGTCTGGCAGCCCGCCTCGATGTCCAGCCCGGCCTTGGGGTCGGCCATGGCCTCCTCCGGGCACAGCTCCACGCCGCCCACCGCGTCCACGATGTCGACGAAGCCGCCCATGCCGATCTCCACGTAGTGGTCGATGTGCACGCCCGAGGCGCGCTCGAAGGTCTCCACGAGGGGGGCGGGGCCGCCGCAGACCTCCTCGCCCGCGTCGTTCGTGCCGCACACGGTGTCGGCGAAGGCGGTGTTGATCTTGTTGTCGGCGTAACCGGGGACGGCCAGGGGGACGTAGGAGTCGCGGGGGACGCTGACGATGGTGGGGTCGCCCTCGTCGGGGATGTAGAGCACCATGATGGTGTCGGTCCGGCGGCCCTCGGCGTAGCCGGTGGCCATCTCGTCCATCTGCTCCTCCGACAGGCCCTGGCGGCTGTCGGAGCCGACGACCATGTAGGTCGTGCCGGGCTGCCCGTCCGGGCGGCCCTCGTAGTCCAGCAGGGCCTCCACCCGCTCCAGCCGCGAGTTCGCGTACACGTAGAACCCGCCGACGAAGACCAGGGGGACGACCAGCACCAGCACCAGCACGGTCACCGTGACGGTGGTGGCCAGCCGCCGCTTGCGCTCCTTGCGCCTGCGCTCGATGCCGCGGCCGTCGTAGACGCGTCCGGCGCTGTGGGTGCGCCTGGACCTCTGGGACTGCTGAGGCCTCGGGGACCGCCTCGGCCGCGCGGGGGGCACGTCCTCGGCGGGCGGGAGCCGACGCGTCTCGCCGACCACCCTCTGCTCGGACTCGCGCGGGCGGTAGAGCTTCTCGAACTCGTCCGGCCTGCCCGGGGACCCGCCGCGCCGGAACACGCCCTGTCTGTCGTGCTCACCGGTGCGACCGGGGTCGTCACGGTTTCGTCGGTCAGCCATCGCATCGCCCATCTGCTCAGCGTCGTGGATCGCCTCGTCGCTTACTTCCACCCTGTGTGATCGCGAAAAGGGTAGCGGGGTTCGGCGCAATGTCCCGGTTCGGCCTCCGGGAACCCCGAGGGCTCCCGCCGCGCGACCGCCTCCGCACCGCGTCCGGGCCCGGGACCCGTCGGCCCGACCGGCTCAGCGCAGCCGGTGGGCGCCCGCGGAGGGCACGGCGGCGCGCACGCGCGGGGGGACCCGGCCGTCGGCGCGGAACTCCCTGGCCAGCGCCTCGCCGATCCCCTCCACCCGCTCCTCGGCGGCCAGGGCCAGCACGGTCCCCGCCCAGCCCGACATCCGCACCCCGCGCGCCCCGGCCCGCGCGGCGGTCTCCGCGGCCAGCTCCACCTCCGGCGTGGGCAGCCCGAAGCCGCGCAGGGACAGGTGGGAGGCGGACAGGACCGGCCCGACCTCCCCGAAGCGCCCGGCCCGCAGCAGCCCCACGGCCGCGTTGAGCCGGTGCACCTCGGTCACCGCGTACTCGACCCGGCGGCGCAGCACGGGGTCCGGCAGGCTCGCCAGCGCCCCGGACAGGTCCTGGACGGCGCGCAGCGGCCCGAGCGTGCGCTGCGCCCGCTCCAACTCGGCGGAGCGGGCCGCGCGCAGGTCGCGCCGGGGCAGGGCGCCGGTGTCCACCACCACGAGCCTCAGCCCGGCCTCGGCGAGGTCGAAGGGCAGCACGGTGGTGCGCAGGCTCCTCAGGTTCACCCTGACCGCGCACCCGGGGCGGGCCGCCAGGGCCACCCGCTGGTCGGCGGTGGCGCCCTCGGGCGGGGGGCCGCCGCCCAGGTCGGCCAGGGCCAGCGCCACCGCCGCGCCCACGGCGGCCGTGTAGCCCAGGGAGGCGTGTTCGGGCAGGTCCGCGTCCAGCACCGCGCGCACGCCCGTGTCGCCGTCCAGGACGCCCGTCCGGCGCGCGGCGGCCACGGCCCCGGCCACGGCGCGCGCCGCCGCGTCGCGGGGGCGCAGCGGGCCGCTCGGGGCGGCCACGTGCACGCCCGGGTCCGGTGCGGTGCCCACGGCGGCCGTCACGCCCCAGGGCAGGGCGGCGTACAGCCCGGCCCCCGCGCCGGCCGCGGTGTGCTCGCCCATGACCGCCAGGCGCCCGGGCGCGTGCCACACGCCCGCGGGCGGCGCCTGGAACCGCGCCCGGAACCGGCCGACCAGTGCGTCGGCGTCCGGCGCCTCCTCGGGCCAGGCCCCCCGCGGACCCGCCGACCGCACACCCAACACGGCACGCAGCCGCGCCCCCGCGCCCCCCACCGAGGCCCCCTTCCGCCGGACGGTTCTTCGTCCCCCAAGTCTGCCCAAGGCCCGGACGTGTCCGTGATCACCCCCGCTGAAGCGCTTCGTCCCCGTAGGGGTGTGCGCCGCCGGGCCCGGCACAGGGGCTTCACGAGGGAGTGCGGCACCGCTACGGTTGCGGGCCACCGGTGACCGCGCGGCCGCGCGGGGTAGGGACACGGGTGACACGTGCGACGGAGAGGGAGGCCGCGTGGCCGCAGCGCTGGACAGGGCCAGGGACACCGGCAGGCACTACCGGAACCTGGGCATGGACACGTACTGGGAGCTGCGCAGGCGCAGGCCCGCCGTCGACCACCTGGTCCGGGCCTACGAGCGCTACGCCGACCGCAACGGCAACCAGTTGGCCGGGGCGGTCACCTACTTCGCCTTCCTGTCCTTCTTCCCCCTGCTGGCGCTGGCCTTCGCCGCGGTCGGCTACCTCGCCGCCGTGCAGGTCGAGGTGGGCGACTACCTCCAGCAGGCGCTGGACGGCGTCCTGCCCGGGCTGTCCGGGCAACTGCCGATCGACGAGATCGCCCAGGCCCGCGTGGGCGCCGGTGTCATCGGTGTGCTCGGTCTGCTCTACGCGGGCCTGAACGCGGTGTCCGCGCTGCGCGAGGCCCTGCACTCCATCTGGCTCAAGAACCTCAAGGAGGGCCCCAACCTCCTCCTGCGCAAGCTGGCCGACCTGCTGGTCATGCTGGGCCTGGGCGCGGCGCTGCTGCTCGCGGTGGCCTTCACCAGCGTCGCCCAGACCGCCACGCAGTGGCTCCTCGGGCTGGTGGGCCTGGACGGCTCCCTCCTGGCCAACCTGTCCCTGCGCGCGCTGGCCCTGGCCATCGCGGTCGGCGCCAACATGGCGATCTTCGTGCTTGCCTTCGCGCTGCTGTCGGGCAGCGGGCGGCCCACGCGGATGATGTGGAGGGGAGCCCTGCTGGGCGCGGTCGGGTTCGAGGTCCTCAAGGCCGCGGCGGCGGTGCTGCTGGCCGGGACGCTCAGCAACCCCGTCTACGCGTCCTTCGCCGTCCTGGTGGGGCTGCTGGTGTGGATCAACCTCGTGATGCGCCTGGTGATGTTCAGCGCGGCGTGGACGGCCACGTGGCTGCCGATGCCGCCGCCCTACACCGGCTCCCTGCCCCTGCCGGAGGAGTACGGCATGGACTGGACCCGCCCGGACTGGGCCGCGGGGGTTACGGCTCGGGTGTCGGCGAGCGAGGCGGCCGAGCGCCGCCGGGCCCGGCGCGCGCTGGCCGGGATGTTGTCCCTGCTGGGTGCGGCCGGTGCCGCGGGCACCGCGGCGTGGGCGCTGCGCCGACGCGGCGGCGACCGCGCGTAGGCGCTCCGGCGGCGCGCCCGAAACAGAAATTCTTTCCACGGAATTCGCATGAAGCGAGGCGATTGTCCCGTATGTGTGCGGTGCGTGAGGGGTAGTCCTCCCCTGTCCCGGTTGACCGGTTCTCCGGGGCGCGACGGTGCGACGGTCGAGGACGGCCGCAAACACCCCCTTCGGAGGGCAGATGGGAATCGCATTCAACTCGTCCGAACGCGCGACGATCGGAGTGGAGTGGGAACTCCAGCTCGTCGACCGGCGCAGTCGGCACCTGAGGCAGGAGGCGCCCAAGCTCCTCGCTGAACTCCCCGAGCTCAGTTCCGACTCCGCCCCGCCGCTGCGCCACGAGCTCATGCAGTCCCAGGTGGAGGTCGTGACCGGGATCTGCGAGACGGTCGAGGAGGCCAGGAGCGACCTGGGCCGCAACCTCGACCGCATGAGGGAGGTCCTCACGCCCTGGGGGACCACGCTGACCTGCTCGGGGACCCATCCCATCGACGACTGGCGCGACCAGGAGCTCAGCCCCGGCAAGCGCTACGGCGAGTTGGTCGAGCAGATGCAGTGGCTGGTCCGGCGCATCCTGACGTGCGGTGTCCACGTCCACGTCGGCGTGCGCGACAGGGACAAGGCCATCCCCATGGTCAACGCCCTGTCGCGCTACCTGCCGCACTTCCTCGCCCTGAGCGCGTCCAGCCCGTTCTGGGGCGGACAGGACACCGGCCTGGCCTCCTCCCGGTCCGTCATCTTCGGCACGCTGCCCACCGCGGGGCCGCCGCCGAACCTCCCGCACTGGGCCGCTTTCGAGGAATACCTCGAAACGCTTCTCCGGGCAGGTACCATCGCCTCTATCAAGGAAGTGTGGTGGGACATCCGTCCGCACCCTGATTTCGGCACCATCGAGATCCGGATGTTCGACGGTATTCCCACCCTGCGCGAGGTGGGAATGGCCGCCGCGCTCTCTCAGAGCCTGGTGGAGCTGTTCGATCACCAGCTCGACCGCGGGTACGGTCTGCCCAGCCCGCCGTCCTGGGTGGTGAAGGACAACAAGTGGCGTGCCACCCGCTACGGACTCGACGCTCGTGTCATCACGGACGCGCGCGGAACCACGGTTCCGCTCCGCGACGACCTGTACGAGCTGGTCCGCGAGCTGAAACCGGTCGCGACCCGCCTGGGTTGCGCCGAGGACCTGGACCTGATCTCCGAGATCCTGGACAAGGGCGCCTCCTACGAACGTCAGCGCGCGGTCATCGCCGAGGGCGGGACCCTCGACGACGTCGTGGACATGCTCGCCGCCGAGCTCCAGGGCGGTCCTCCCACCCGCGCAAGGGTCGGTGCCGGCGACGGAGCCGGTACGCGCTGAGACGTGGAGAAGAGGGGACCCTCGCATGCAGGGACATGACCTGCCGGAACAGTTGACCGCTTTCCTGGCGCGGCACGGGCGGGAGCTGAGCGGCTTCCGCCGGGACCTGCACATGCACCCCGAACTCGCCTTCGCCGAACACCGCACCACGGGGCGGATCGCCGAACGCCTGCGCGAGGTGGGCCTCGAACCGCGGGAACTGCCCCAGGGCACCGGTCTGGTCTGCGACGTCGGATCCGGCACCGGCCCCCTGGTGGCCCTGCGCGCCGACATCGACGCCCTGCCCCTGACGGACGAGAAGGACGTCCCCTACCGCTCCACCGTGCCGGGGGTCGCCCACGCCTGCGGGCACGACGTGCACACCACGGTCGTGCTGGCGGCCGGGGTCTTCCTGGCGCAGCTGGAGCGGGCGGGCGCGCTGCCCGGCCGGGTCCGCCTCATCTTCCAGCCCGCCGAGGAGCTCCCCGGCGGCGCGGTGGAGGTGGTCAACGCCGGTGCCATGGAGGGCGTGGACCGCATCTTCGCCCTGCACTGCGACCCCCGCCTGATGACGGGCCGGGTCGGGCTGCGCACCGGCGGCATCACCGCCGCCTGCGACCAGCTCATGGTGCGGCTGTCGGGCCCGGGCGGGCACACCGCGCGCCCGCACCTGACCTCCGACCTCGTCTACGCCCTGGGCAAGGTCGTCACCGAGCTGCCCGCCGCGCTGTCGCGGCGGATCGACCCCCGGGCCGGGTTCAGCCTGGTGTGGGGCAGGATCAGCGCCGGTTCCGCGCCCAACGTCATCCCCGACGACGCCGTCGCCGAGGGCACCGTGCGCTGCCTGGACGACGAGGCCTGGCACGCGGCCCCCGACATCATCAAGGGGCTGGTGGAGTCGGTGGCCTCGGCCTACGGCGCCGAGGCCGAGGTGACCTACCGGCGGGGCGTGCCGCCCACCATCAACGAGGCGACCAGCGTGGCCCTCATGCGCGAGGCCGTCGCCGCCGCCCTGGGCCCCGAGGCGGCGGCCTCCACCCCGCAGAGCCTGGGCGGCGAGGACTTCGCCTGGTACCTGGAGCACGTCCCCGGCGCGCTGGCCCGCCTGGGCACCCACTCCCCGGACTGGGACGGACCCATGCTGGACCTGCACCGGGGCACCTTCGACGTGGACGAGCGCGCCATCGGCACGGGCACCCGCTTCATGGTGACCACCGCACTGACCGCGCTGTGGGACAGCTCGCGCCGCGACACCCGTGTGGACACCGAGGAGGCCATGGCCTGAGAAGGCCCGCGGGCGGGGAGCCCCCAGCCGCCGCGCGCACCGCGGCGGACCCCAGCGCGCCCGAGCGCATAGCACCGCCCGGCTCCCCGCCCGCCGACCCGCCGTACCGCTCCCGGCCGCAGCCCGGCCGCCCGGCGCGGCGACCCGCGTCCGCCTGTCGGGGCGGCTCCTCGGCTGGTGGCATCCTGAATCCATGAACCAGCCACTCACAGTCGACCAGATCCGGCGGGCGCCGAAGGTACTGCTGCACGACCACCTCGACGGCGGGCTGCGCCCGGCCACCGTCGTGGAACTGGCCCGGGAGACCGGCTACACCGGTCTGCCCACCTACGACGCGCAGGAGCTGGGGCGGTGGTTCCGCGAGGCCTCCGACTCCGGCTCGCTGGAGCTCTACCTGGAGACGTTCGCGCACACCACGGCGGTCATGCAGACCCGTGACGCCCTGGTGCGGGTCGCCGCCGAGGCCGCGGAGGACCTGGCCGCCGACGGCGTGGTCTACGCCGAGCAGCGCTACGCCCCCGAGCAGCACCTGGAGGCCGGGCTCACCTTGGAGGAGGTCGTCGAGGCCGTCCAGGAGGGCCTCGAACTCGGCCAGAAGCGCGCCGCCGACCAGGGGCGCAGCATCCGCACCGGCCAGCTCGTCACCGCCATGCGCCACGCCGCGCGCTCCTCGGAGATCGCCGAGCTGGCGGTCCGCTACCGCGACGCGGGCGTGTCGGGGTTCGACATCGCGGGCGCCGAGGCGGGCAACCCGCCCACCCGGCACCTGGACGCGTTCGAGTACCTGCGCCGGGAGAACTTCCACTTCACCATCCACGCGGGCGAGGCGTTCGGCCTGCCCTCCATCTGGGAGGCCCTCCAGTGGTGCGGGTGCGACCGCCTGGGCCACGGCGTGCGCATCATCGACGACATCGACACCGAAGGCGGCGCCCCGCGGCTGGGCCGCCTGGCCCAGTACGTGCGCGACAAGCGGGTGCCGCTGGAGATGTGCCCCAGCTCCAACGTGCAGACCGGAGCCGCGGAGTCCATCGCCGAGCACCCCATCCGGCTCCTGCGCGACCTGCGCTTCCGCGTCACCGTCAACACCGACAACCGCCTCCAGAGCGGCACCAGCCTGTCGGAGGAGTTCGCCCGGCTCTCCGAGGCCTTCGGGTACGGCTGGGACGACATCCAGTGGTTCACGGTCAACGCGATGAAGTCGGCCTTCCTGCCCTTCGACGAGCGCCTGGCGCTGATCAACGGGGTCATCAAGCCCGGCTTCGCGCAGCTGAAGTGGACGACCTCCTGATGGACGGCCCCAACCCCACCACCCACTACTCCACCTTCACGCGGGTGGCGGCGATCGTGTGGATCGTGATCGCGGCCCTGCTGCTGGTGGACGTGCTCCTGCGCGGCGAGGGCCGCCAGGCCTGGATCGCGGGGGCCCTGCTGATCGCTACCGTCTCCGCGGTGTACCTGGTCTGGCTGCGCCCGCGCGTGGTCTCCACCGAGCGCGGCCTGAGGGTGGTCAACCCGCTGCGCGAGACCTTCGTGCCGTGGGCGGCGGTGCTCTGGGTGGACGTCACCGACGTCCTGCGGGTGCACACTCCCGGGGGCGTGGTGCGCTCGTGGCCGCTGCGCGAGACCAAGCGCCAGCGGGTCCGCGACAACATGCGCCGGGAGGGGGGATTCCTCGATCCGGACGACGACGGGGACCCCGCCTCCACGCGCCCGGTGGACCTGGCCGCCCGGCAGCTGCGCCAGGACGCCGAGCGCCACAAGGCGCGACCGCTCAGCGGGCCGGTCAGGGACGTGGACGAGGCGGGCCCCGCCGCGCTGGGCGCGCAGGACGAGCCGCAGACCATGGTCCCCCTGGAGGTGATCGTGGTCATCGGCGCGACCGCGGCCCTGCTCGCGGCGGTGTTCCTGCTGGCCTGAGCGCCGCCCCTCCCGGATCCGACCCGGCCCCACCCCCGTGTGGCGGCCGGGTCCGCCATGTCGGGGGTTGACGCGCCCTCCGAGTTCTGGTTAGGTAAGGCATGCCTAAGGGAGAGTGTTCCGGGCGGACGACTTCGCGCGGATGGCCGTCCGCCCGGACCTTGCCCGAGGGCGACGCGCGCGGTTCAACTGAATAACGGAAGTACAAGGTGCCCAGGTCGCGAGTCCAACGGGATCTGCGGGGATTCCGCGCGACGCGGGCACCGGGGCAAGCACTGCCTCCGACCGGAACCCGGTCGGTACCGTCCACCCCAGGCCTCGGGGTGTACGCTCGCCACGCCGGTACCGGACGGGCCCGGTCGGAGGCGCCCCACCCCCACAGCCGTCGAGGCCGGTTCCTGGGGAGTGTTCCGCGGAGGCTTTCGGATCAGCGAGCGGCCGTCCGGGCAATCTCTCGCAAGACGGTTCGCGCGGGTCAGCCTGGTTGGCTCTTCAAGCGAAATCGGCGCAGCGAGAGGCAGCCCGGTGGTTGCGAGCCCGAAATGATCCGAGGAACACGACCTAGGACTGGCCGATCACCCTGTTGAGCAGTTCGCCCAGTCTGCGGGCCCGCTGTGTGACCACCTCCAGGGCGCGCTCGGCCTCGAAGGGCTCGAACACCGCCCCCACGGCGTCGTTGCTGACCACCGCCAGCCCCAGCACCTCGGCGCCCGCCTCCACCGCCGCGACCGCCTCCAGGGCGATCGAGTGGCCCACCAGGTCCGCACCCGCCTGGCGCAGCACCTTCAGCTCCGCCGGGGTCTGCGTCTGCGGCCCCGTCGTGCACACGTACACGCCCTCGGGGACCGAGGCGTCCGCCTCCTGGGCGGCCCGCCGCAGCCGGGGGCTGTAGGCCGACGACAGGTCCACGAACGAGGGCCCCACCAGCGGCGACCGGGCGGTCAGGTTGATGTGGTCGCGCACCACCACGGGCTGCCCCGTGGCGAAGTCGGTGCGCAGCGACCCGGCGGCGCCCGTCAGCACGGCGGTCGCCGCACCCGCGGCCACGCCCGTGCGGACCGCGTGGGCCACCTCCAGCGGGCCGCGGCCCTCGTAGAGGTGCACGCGCCCCATGAACACGATGACGCGCTTGTCGCCCACCCACATGCTGCGGATCTTGCCGGAGTGCCCCTCGGCGGCGGGTTCGTGGAAGCCGGGAAGGTCGGTGGCGTCCAGCTCGATGTCGTACGAGCCCAGCGTGTCCACCGCGCCCGCCCAGCCCGAGCCGAGCACCACCAGCGCGTCGAAGCTGTCGGCACCGGTACGGGACAGGAGTTCGCGCGCCGCGTCGGCCGCCAGCTCCCTGGCCTCGCCGGTCGTCCTCGGCTGCTGCTCTGGTTCCGTCACACGACGGATGCTACCCCCGGGCGACCGCGCCGTCCGGGAGCGTGCGCACGTGTGTTCCCGCGCCCGGCCCGAAGGGGAACGCGGTGGTCACAGCTCGGTGGGCAGGCACTCCCGGGCGAGCAGCTCGGAGACGTACCAGTCGGGCGCCCCGGCCTTCTCGGCGGCCACCGCCAGCTCGCCCAGCTGGATCGCCGAGGGCATCCCGCCCTCGTAGCCGTCGAGCACGTAGGCCCAGGCCGTCACCACACCGTGGTCGGCCGTCCGGGCTCGCACCGTGACCTTGCGGTAGGCCCGCCCGTCGCCCGCGACCGACCACAGCGCCCGACTGCGCCGCAGTTCCTCGTACTCGTCCTCGGACACGCCCCGCAGACGGCGGTGGCCCCCGCGCGGCACCTCCAGGGCGCCCTGCCAGAAGTCCAAGTGGGGTTCGTCCCATTCCATGAGGTCGTACAGCGCCACGAAGACCCGACAACCGACGTCCTCGACCAGGGTCGCCAGCGCGCCCCCGGGCTCGGGCAGGCACTCGCCGAAGGTCAGCCGCCAACCCTCCAACCAGCCCGTGGTGATCAGGGGCGAGTGCGGGGCCCGCCGGGCCATCTGCCCGGGGTGGAGACTGGTTCCGTACGCCGCGTAGATGGACACGGGGCCATCGTAGACCGGTTGGCCCGGGGTGCCTGCTATTTCCCCCGGTCGGCATGGCCGACAATGGGAGCAAGCGACGAAAACAGGTGGTGCCGCGCCATGCCCGCATATCACCCGGACCGGGGACGCGCGTGGCGGCCAGGCCGCAGAGGGAGTGAGGCTAGCGTGACGAAGGTCGTGATCATCGGTGGCGGACCCGGGGGCTACGAGGCGGCACTGGTCGCCGCGCAGCTCGGCGCGGACGTGACGGTGGTGGAACGCGACGGCATCGGCGGCGCCTGCGTCCTCACCGACTGCGTGCCGTCCAAGAGCCTGATCGCCACGTCCACCCGCACCACGTACGTACGCGAGTCCGACAGCCTCGGCATCCGTATCCGCGACGCCCAGGACGAGGACGCGGTCCGGGTGGACACCGACCGGATCAACTCCCGCATCAAACTCCTGGCCCGGGCGCAGTCCGACGACACCCGCGCCCGCCTGGTCAAGGAGGGCGTGGAGGTGATCAGCGGCGAGGCGCGCCTGGTCGATCCGCACATCGTGGCCGTGGGCGACCAGCGCCTGCGCGCCGACGTCGTCCTCATCGCCACGGGCGCCCACCCCCGCGAACTGCCCTCCGCCAAGCCCGACGGCGAGCGCATCCTCACCTGGCGCCACCTCTACGACATGGAGGAGCTGCCGGAGAGGCTGATCGTGGTCGGCTCCGGCGTCACCGGCGCCGAGTTCGCCAGCGCCTACCAGTCCCTCGGCTCCGAGGTCACCCTGGTCTCCTCGCGCGACCGCGTCATGCCCACCCAGGACGCCGACGCCGCCGAGGTGCTGGAGCAGGTCTTCATGCGCCGCGGCATGACCGTCCTCAACAAGACCCGCGCGGAGTCGGTGGTGCGCACCGACGACGGCGTGCTCGTCACCCTCTCCGACGGCCGCACGGTGGAGGGCAGCCACTGCCTGATGACGGTCGGGATGATCCCCAACACCCAGGACCTGGGCCTGGAGGAGGCCGGTGTCCGCCTGGGCGACGGCGGCTTCGTCGAGGTCGACCGGGTCTCGCGCACCACCGTCCCCGGCGTGTACGCCGCGGGCGACTGCACGGGCGTGAACATGCTGGCCTCCGTGGCCGCCATGCAGGGACGCATCGCCATGTGGCACGCGCTCGGCGAGGCCGTGTCCCCGCTCAAGCTCTCCACCGTGGCCTCCACCGTGTTCACCCACCCCGAACTGGCCGCCGTGGGCGCCAGCGAGGACGACGTGCGCAGCGGCCGGATCGACGGCCGGTCGGTCACCCTGCCGCTCAACACCAACCCGCGCGCCAAGATGAACGAGGTCAAGGACGGCTTCGTCAAGCTGATCTGCCGCCAGCACACCGGCATCGTGCTGGGCGGGGTCATCGTCGGCCCGCGCGCCAGCGAGCTCATCCTGGGCGTGTCCATCGCCGTCCAGCAGCGCCTGACCGTGGACGACATCGCGCACACCTTCTCGGTGTACCCGTCGCTGTCGGGCAGCGTGACCGAGGCCGCCCGCTCGCTCATGCTGGCGTCCCCGGAGTAGGACGCCCCTTTTTACCCGCTCCTGACAAGAATCGAGTAATGTCGTTTCGTGATCTGTCCCAAGTGTCAAAGCACCATGCGCACGTTCGACCGCCAGGGCGTCCACATCGACCGGTGTGACGGATGCCAGGGCATCTTCCTCGACCGGGGTGAGCTGGAGCGCGTCGTCAACGCCGAGCAGCGCCACTACGGTGTCGCGCCGCCGCCCGACCCCCACCAGGCTCCGCCCCACGGCTACCCGCAGCAGCACCGCGGCGGCTACCCGGACTCGCCGAAGGGCTTCCGGGGCGGTCACCCCGACTCCCCGAAGGGCTTCCGAGGTGGTCACGGCGGCTACCCGGACTCGCCGAAGGGCTACCGGGGCGGACACGGCGGCTACCCCGACTCCCCGCGCGGCTACGGCGGACGCCGCAAGAAGAGCTTCCTCGAAGGCCTCTTCGACTGAGCCGAGCAGTCCCGACAACCTGAACGAGTAACCCGTGCACCCGCTGATCTGTACCCACTGCGGGGAATGGGACGAGACCCCCGACACCGCCGCGGGGGTCTCCGTGCTGCGCTGCGCCTTCTGCCAGCGCACCCGCCCGTTCCTGCGCCTGCCCCTGTACTGCGTGTCGGGGCCGAGCGGCACCGGCAAGTCCACCATCGCCGGGGCGCTGCTGGAGCGGCTCCGCGACCGCTTCGTCGTCCTGGAACAGGACCTCCTGTGGGTCGGCGGACTCCGCGACCCCGCCGACCATCACCGCCTGTTCCGCTCCACCTGGCTGCGCACCGCCGCCATGGTCCAGCAGAGCGGACGGCCCGTCGTGCTGTGCGGCACGGTGGTGCCGCCGGAGCTGGAGCACCTGCCCGAGCGCGCCCTGTTCACCGACGTCCACTACCTCGCGCTGACCTGCGAGCCCGACGTCCTGGCCGGGCGCCTGCGGGCTCGCCCCGCCTGGCGTGAGTGGGACGAGGAGCGGATCACCGAGGCCCTGGAGTACGCGTCCTGGGTGGAGTCCGAGGCCGCGCGCCTGGAGCCCCCGGTCGACCTGCTGGACACCACCAGCGCCGAGCCCCGGGAGACCGCCGAGGCCGTGTGCCGGTGGATCGAGGAACGGCACGTGCGGGCCGCCGCCTCCTGACCTGACGTCGTCGGGGGCCCGGGGTGATCGCGGGCGTGAGGCGGGCGGTCAACGCTTGCTGTGCGCGCGTGGTTGCTCGCTACTGCGGTGGCGCCTGCTGCCGCGAAGTGGTTCGGGAGGGCGTCCAACGCTTGGTGTTGGTGGGTGGTGGGGCTTTGCTGCGTCGGCACCAAAGGCGGAGGGGCTGGCGGGCCTTGGGCAGCGCTACCGGCCCCCGTGGCGAAGGTGAGCGACGGTGGCAGCGACGACGGTGGGCGTGGGGCCCGGGCCGCCTGTCGGGCGCGGGCATACCGGGAACCGGCCCGGCCGGGGTCACTCCCGAGGCGGTGGGTCTGGAACCCTGTCGGGCGGATGATGCTGTTCTCGCTGTCGGTGTGTGCGGAGTTCGCGTTGGTACTTGGCCCGGTTATGCGGCCCGCACAAGGGTTGCAGGTTCGCCACCACCGTGCGCCCGCCTCGGGAGAACGACTGCACATGATCGGCCTGGCAGAGGGCCACCGGCACTTCGCATCCGCCCGGGTGCGCGCAGGTGGTGTGCCCGTGGAAGGCAGCGGTGCGCTGGCGGGCTGAGGCCAAACGGCGGCTGTGGCCCACGTCCAGCACCTGTCCGGTGGGGGCTGCGGTGAGCATCCGCACCACCTCGGCATCAGTGGCGAGTTCGTGCACCACACCGGCCGGAATCACCCGGCCGTGCTCGTCCAGCGCCGGAACCTCCTGACCCTGGGCGTCCAGGTAGGTCTGCACCGGCACGACGATGCGGATCTGCGCCAGCGGAGCCGGAACACTGGTGCACCCGGTGTGGGTGGTGGCAAAACGCAGCGCCGCGATCAGCGCGTCGTGCTCACGCTGGGCCCGGGTCCGGGTGTCGCCCTCTCCGGGCGGGGTGGTGAAGGTGTCGATGGCCGCGCGCACGACCAACGCATCCCCGGACCCGCCCCAGGCCTGGAGCTGGTAGCTGCCCTGGAAGGTCTCGTGCAGGCTTAGGCCACGGGCGGCATGGGCGGCCTCGTGGTCGCGGTCCAGGCGGTGGGGGTCCAAACGGTAGGCGACCTGGCGGGCCACTGACTGGAGCTGGTTGACCGACAATGCAGGCCGCTCCTGCTTGGCGGCCACCAACGCCGACTCAAAGCCGCCCCGATACTCCTGTTCCTCAGGGAAATGCTGGGCGTCGCGGGTCTGGACGGCCTTGTCGGTGACCTTGGCGATCACCACCGCCTCACCCAACCCCACCGTGCCCTTCTCCACCGCTTCCACCGTGGCGGGCAGGGTCTCCTCGTGCACGTGCTGGGCCAGCCGCGCCAAGTCCTTGGCCTGGGCGGTGGGCAGGTCGCCGTGGTGCACCAACCACTTGTCCAACGTGGAGTAACCGCTGTAGCGGGCCACCGCACTACGCGCGTACAGGCGCGCCATCCGCACCAACGCCTGATACCGGATCTGGTCCAGCTGGGCCCACAGCGCCGCGACCTCCTCAGCCGCACTCTCATCCGCCCCGGGCGGCACGTCGGTGTTCAAGGTCTGGTCGATGATCTCGCGCGCACCGGCCAGCGCGGCCACGGCCGGGGAACATTCCCCGGGGGCCGCCTTGGGCGCTGCGATCATCATCTCCATACTCCTTATTATAGGCGAGCGCCCGCCTTTTCTCCACTATTCACAGCGCGAATGTACGCCTTTCGGGAGGATGCTTTTTCTTCATGGGCTGCAATTGGGTCGGGTTAAAAGGTGTCCGAAAATGCGCACCCAGAATGACCTCTTGTTGTTGGCGCGATCGTCGCCCGCACTGACCACAGGGCCCAGGATCGTTGCCCGAGGCCGGAGGGCCTGCTTGCCGTTGGTGCCGACGCAGCAGAGCCCGACCACCCCCACACCCCGGGCGCTGGTCGCCCTCCGGTAGCCGCTCCCGCCTTTGGTGCCGCTTTTCGTCGGGTGCCCACACCCCCACCCGGCGCCCGCCGTTCCCCGCCGCCCGCACCCTTTCGCGGTAGCTGGTGCGCTTTCGTTGCCGCCAGAAACCCCCGACAGGAATGGCGTAGGGGAGAGGCCTGTGGGCGGCCCCTCCCTACCCCTCAATCCATTATCCCTATTGGGTGACGAGCTTTTCAGGGCATGCCAAAACGTTCACTGGGTGGGATCCCCCCTATTTCCAGCAAACCATCACCACACCACCCACGACCACCCCCAACTCCCACCTGTGGAAAACGCGGAGACACGAGAAGGGCCCCGAGCGGTCCGCCCGGGGCCCTGGGCCCGTCATCGTTCTGCCTGCTGAGTGTGGGTCAGAAGTCGAAGCCGCCGAAGTCGCCGCCCCCGAAGTCCCCGCCTCCGAAGTCGCCTCCCCCGAAGTCCTCTCCGGCGCCGACCTCACCGGCGCCCATGCCCATACCCATGCCCATCATCGACCCCATCATGGAGCCCATCATCATGCCGGTGAACATGCCCATCATCATGTTCATCCCGAAGTAGCCGCTCGCGTAGGGCGAGTAGGCCGGACCGGCGTCGTAGTACGGGCGGCGCTCGCCGTCCACCTCGACCAGGCGGACGTCGGGCTGGCCGCCGGTGCGCACCGCACGCGCGCAGTCGGCGCAGGCGGTGACCTCGCGGGGCGCGCCGCCGGGCGGGGCCCAGGTCACGTCCTCCACGGACGGGCCGTGCTGCGGGTTGAAGAAGCAGGGGCCGCGCCGCTCGGGCACCGGGTCGCCGTTGAGGCGGGCCCGGGTGGCGGTCATGTAGTAGCGGCCGTCCTCCAGGGAGCTGGTGACCAGCCGGACCTGCTCGGGCTCGCGGATGTTGTCCAGCTGGGCCTTGGCCTGGTCGTAGGCGTCCATGGCCTGGGAGTAGTCGTTGCGGGTGGCGTCGTCGACCTTGGAGACGTCGATCTCCAGCCGGGCGACGTCCTCACCGAGGCGCACGACGTCCTCGGTGGCCATCTGCCGGATCTCCTCCAGCTGCTTGGCCTTCTCGGCCTCGCGCCTCTTGCGGCTGCGGTGGACGAACCACGCGCCCGCGGCGACGACCGCCAGCAGGACTCCGAGGAGTACGAACCCGGAGGTGGCCCCGGCCTGCTCGGCCTCCTCGACCTGGGTGGCCGCGTCGGGGATGGCGACGAGGGTGTCGACCTGGTTGCCGCCGCCCTCCTGGATGGCCAACTGCTCGATGGCTGCCGTGTCCTCGACGTTGGGGGACAGCACCTGGAAGGTCTGGCTACCCGCGAACACGCCGTAGACTCCGTCCCCGACCTCGTCCATGACGGGGTTCATCAGGGCGTCGAGCCCGGCCTGGGAGGAGATGCTGTCGGTGGGCAGGATCACGTAGTAGACGGGGACGTCCGCCTCGGCGGCGGTCGACTCCAGGATTCCCTGCTCGGCCTCGGGGATCGCGTCGATGCTCGGGTCGATGAAGACGTTGTCGTTCCCGAGCTCCTCGGCGATCGCCTGGGACTCGGGCGGTTGGGTCTGGGTATCGGCCGAGGCGGGCACCACCGCGGCGCTCACCATCGCCGCCGCGAGCCCGGCGGTCAGCACTGTGGGTGTTACCAAGCGGCGCAACATGATCGTTCCTCTCGCCTCCCTCTCCAACCTAGACGAACGGGTGCCCCCGCGGGGTTCCCCCTGTGCCGGAACTCACCGGCAGTACACAAGCTCACCCGTTGTACACGGTTTTTCCCGCTGTACACGGTTTTCCCGCCGTGCACGCGGCGCGGCCCGCCGGAGGTGCTCCGGCGGGCCGCTGCGGACGGGGTGAGGCCGCGGGTCAGCCCTGGCCGGAGGCCCCGGCGGGAACCTTCTTCACGCCGGGTTCGCCGACCTCGCCCTCGACGTCGTCGTGCGCCTCGTCCAGCGGCACGAAGCCGGAGGCGTCACGCGGCGCGTGGTAGCGGGCCACGTCCAGGATGCCCTCGCGCTTGGCGACGATGGCCGGGACTAGTGCCTGACCGGCCACGTTGACCGCGGTGCGGCCCATGTCCAGGATCGGGTCGACGGCCAGCAGCAGACCCACGCCCTCCAGGGGCAGGCCCAGGGTGGACAGGGTCAGGGTCAGCATGACGGTCGCGCCGGTGGTTCCGGCGGTCGCGGCCGAGCCGATCACCGACACGAACACGATCAGCAGGTAGTCGGTCAGGCCGAGGCTGATGCCGGGGAAGAACTGGGCGATGAAGATCGCCGAGATCGCCGGGTAGATCGCGGCGCAGCCGTCCATCTTGGTGGTGGCGCCGAAGGGCACGGCGAACGCGGAGTAGTAGCGCGGCACGCCCAGGTTCTGCTCGGTCACGCGCTGGGTGACGGGCATGGTGCCCATCGAGGAGCGGGACACGAAGGCCAGCTGGACAGCGGGCCACACGCCGCTGAAGTACTTCAGCGGGGAGAGGCCGTTGACGCGTGCGAGCACCGGGTAGACGACGAACAGCACCAGCGCCAGGCCGATGTAGATGGTCAGCGCGAACTTGCCCAGGGCGCCGATGGTGGTCCAGCCGTAGCTGTACACGGCGTTGCCGAGCAGGCCCACGGTGCCGATCGGGGCCAGGCGGATGATCCACCACAGGGCCTTGAGCACGATCTGGAGCGCGGAGTCGGTGAAGGCGATGAAGGGCTCGGCGGCCTTGCCGACCTTGATCGCGGCGATGCCCAGGACGATGGCGATGACGATCAGCTGGAGGACGTTGAAGTCCAGCGAGGCGCTGAAGCTGCCGTCGTCGGAGCCGGAGACGCTCGCGCCCAGGCCGAGGAAGTTGGCGGGGACGATGCTCTCGATGAACGCCATCCAGGAGCCGGTGCCCGAGGGCTCGGCGGCGGTGGCGGCGTCCACGCCGCTGTTGACGCCGGGCCGCACGATCAGGCCCAGGGCGATGCCGATGCCCACCGCGACCAGGGCGGTCGCGCCGAACCACAGCAGGGTCTTCCAGGCCAGCCGCGCCGCGTTGGTGACGTTGCGCAGGTTGGCGATGGAGGAGATGACGGCGAGGACGATCAGCGGCGGGACGATGGTCCGCAGCAGGGTGACGAAGGTCGAGCCGACGGTGTCGAGGGTGACGGCGAGCCAGTTGCTGGGGTCACCGGTCTCGGCGTCGGGCGGACTGATCTGGAAGGCGACGGCGCCCAGGACGACGCCGAGGACCAGGCCCGCCAGGACCTGTGCCGCGAACGGGAAACGGAGGGTTCTGCGCTTCTTGGGCGCGTCTGTGCTCTGTGCGGACACGGGATGGGACTCCAGTGGTGGTGAAGGCAGCCGGAGGGGTACGCACGGCGGAGCGGTCGGCGCCGCCGGGGTTTCCGGCACGGGGAACGGCGGGCATCACCGAGGGGATGGTGACACGGGGAAGAAGGGTGCGCGGCGCGCTGCCCGGAAGGGCGCGCGTGGACCTAGCGACACGCCTGACAGCCGCGGCGGCACAGGTCGATGTGCCACCGTCGCGTCAGTCCCCAGATGTTCGTCACAGACAAGGACAATAACGTTCGTTCCTTATCTATTCCATACGCGGGTGTCGACAACTTCCTGTCCCTGGCGCCACAACGTCCACTCCACGGGCACTGCGGCGCGTCCCGCCCGGCGCGGATGCGTCGAGGATCACTTCAGGGGCACGGTCAGGTGGGACAATCTGTGGAAAACACCGTTACGGGGTGACAGCGATGGCTACCGTGGGCGACGAGAGCGATCCGACGATCGGAGACCGTGACATGTCCGTTCCAGCAGTGGCAACACGCCCGGACCCCGAGATCGATGGTGCGGTGCTGCTCCCGATGCCGCCGCAGGACGGGTTCACCGCCGAGGACCTCGACCGCATCCCGGATCTTCCGCCTCACACCGAACTCATTGACGGAAGTCTGGTACTGGTGAGCCCCCAGAAGCTGTTTCACATGCTCTTCCTCGAACTGTTGGGAGACGCGCTGAAGGCGCACGCCCCCAGCGGTCTGCGGCTGGCCAGGGAGTTCTCGGTCAGACTGGGCGAACGGCAGCGGCCGGAGCCGGATCTGATGCTGGTGAGGGCGGACGCCTTCGCAAGGCTGGAACAGACGTGGTTTCCCCCTGAAGCGGTGGAACTCGCGGTCGAAGTCGTCTCGCCGGAGTCGGTGATCAGGGACCGCGAGCGCAAACCCCAGCTCTATGCCCGTGCGGGCGTCCGGTTCTTCTGGAGGGTCGAGCAGGAGGGAGATGACGCGGTGGTCTACGAGTACGAGAAGGATCCGGCAAGCCCTTCCGGCGACTACGGACGACCGATCGCACACCGTCAGGAACTCAGGACCTCCGCGCCCCTGAAACTGGAGTTCGACCTGACCGGCATCCTGAACCGCTGACCACGTGCGAGGGGGAGGCACCGGCGGCCGGTACCTCCCCCTTCGCCTGCGCGTGGCGCGGACGCTAGGCGTCCTTGATCTCGCAGACCACCGCGCCGTTGCCCACGGCCTCGCCCGGCGTGACCTTCAAACCGGTCACCGTCCCGGCCTTGTGCGCGTTGAGCGGCTGCTCCATCTTCATGGCCTCGATGACGACCACGGTGTCGCCCTCGGCGACCTGCTGGCCCTCCTCGGCCACCAGCTTGACCACGGTGCCCTGCATCGGCGAGACCAGCGAGTCTCCGCCCGCCGCCACGGTGTTCCCGCCGCCCTTGCGCGCGGTCCGCTTGCCGCGGCGCTGACCGCCCGCCGCCGGGGCGGCGGCCGAGGCGCCCAGGCCCGCGGGCAGGACCACCTCCACGCGCTTGCCGCCCACCTCGACGGTGACCCTCTCGCGCTCGGCCTCGACCGGCTCGCCCGGGGTGCCCGACCACGGTTCGATGGTGTTGTCGAACTCGGTCTCGATCCACCGGGTGTAGACCCCGAACGGCTGCTCGGGGTCGGCCGGGGCGAAGGCCGGGTCGCTCACCACGGCCTGGTGGAACGGGATCACCGTGGGCATACCGCCGACCGTGAACTCGGCCAGGGCCCGCCGCGAGCGCTGCAACGCCTCCTGGCGGGTGCGGCCCGTCACCACGAGCTTGGCGACCATCGAGTCGAAGGCCTGGGGCACCGTGAACCCGGCCTCGCAGCCGGTGTCCACGCGCACGCCCGGACCGCCGGGCAGGTTCAGCTCGGTGATGGTGCCCGGCGCGGGCATGAAGTTCCGCCCGGCGTCCTCGGCGTTGACGCGGAACTCGAAGGAGTGCCCGCGCACCTCGGGGTCGCCGTAGCCCAGCTCCTCGCCGTCGGCGATGCGGAACATCTCCCGGACCAGGTCGATCCCGGTGACCTCCTCGGTCACGGGGTGCTCGACCTGGAGACGGGTGTTGACCTCCAGGAAGGAGATGGTGCCGTCCACACCCACCAGGAACTCGCAGGTGCCCGCGCCGGTGTACCCGGCCTCGGCGAGGATGGCCTTGGAGGAGGCGTGCAGCCGCTCCATCTGCTCCGCGGACAGGAACGGCGCGGGCGCCTCCTCCACCAGCTTCTGGTGGCGCCGCTGGAGCGAGCAGTCGCGGGTGGAGACCACCACGACGTTGCCGTGGGTGTCGGCCAGGCACTGGGTCTCCACGTGCCGGGGCCGGTCCAGGTAGCGCTCCACGAAGCACTCGCCCCGGCCGAAGGCGGTGACCGCCTCGCGCACCGCGGACTCGTAGGCGTCGGCGACCTCGTCCAGGGTGTGGGCGACCTTGAGGCCGCGCCCGCCGCCGCCGAAGGCGGCCTTGATGGCGATGGGCAGGCCGTGCTCCTCGGCGAAGGCCACGACCTCCTCGGCCGACTCGACGGGGTCGGCGGTGCCCGCCACCAGCGGTGCGCCGACCTTCTGGGCGATGTGGCGGGCCTGGACCTTGTCGCCCAGGGCGGTGATCGCCGCGGGGGGCGGGCCGATCCAGGTCAGCCCGGCGTCGATGACGGCCTGGGCGAAGTCGGCGTTCTCGGCCAGGAACCCGTAGCCGGGGTGGACGGCGTCCGCCCCGGAGGCCTCGGCCACCGCCAGGAGTTTGGCGATGTCCAGGTAGGAGTCGGCCGGGGTGGCCCCGCCCAGCGAGTGGGCCTCGTCGGCGACCTTGACGTGCAGCGCGTCCAGGTCGGGCTCGGCGTAGACGGCGACGCTGGCCAGTCCGGCGTCGCGGCAGGCGCGGGCGATGCGCACGGCGATCTCGCCGCGGTTGGCGATCAGTACTTTACGCACGGTGGGAAATCCTTCTGCTCGGCGCGGGGCGGACAGCGCGCCGACCGCTCCATGGTGAGTCTGCGGGTGGGGATGGCGGGGTCATCGCGTGCTCAGCCGCCAGGCGCCGGGGCCCGGGCGGGGCGGTGCGCCGCGCATGAGGCGCGAGCGGTCCCGCCACCCGGACGGGCGTTCGGGGGCGGGCTCCTCGGCGGTCCGGGCGGCCCGGGCGCGGGCACTGAGCACGGCGGTCAGGGCCGCGAGCTCCTCGGCGGTGGGCTCGCCACGGACCACGGCCAGGTGCGGCGGGTTCTTCGGCGCGCTCACAGCGGGATGTTCCCGTGCTTCTTGGGCGGCAGCTGCTTGCGCTTGTTGCGCAGGGCCTTGAGGGACTTGGCGATCCGGACGCGGGTCTCGGAGGGCATGATGACCCCGTCCACGTACCCCCGCTCCGCGGCGGAGTAGGGGTTGAGGAGGGTGTCCTCGTACTCGGCGACCAGCCGGGTGCGCTCAGCCTCGACGTCGTCGGCGGCGGCCAGGGTGCGCCGGTGCAGGATGTTCACCGCGCCCTGGGCGCCCATGACCGCGATCTGCGCCGTGGGCCAGGCCAGGTTGACGTCGGCGCCCAGGTGCTTGGAGCCCATGACGTCGTAGGCGCCGCCGAAGGCCTTGCGCGTGATGACGGTGATCAGGGGCACCGTGGCCTCGGCGTAGGCGTACAGCAGCTTGGCGCCGCGGCGGATGATGCCGTCCCACTCCTGGTCGGTGCCGGGCAGGAACCCGGGCACGTCCACGAAGGTCAGCACCGGCACGTTGAAGGCGTCGCAGGTGCGCACGAAGCGCGCGGCCTTCTCGGAGGCGTCGATGTCCAGGCAGCCCGCCAGGCTCATGGGCTGGTTGGCGACGATGCCGACGGACTGGCCGTCCACGCGGCCGAAGCCCACCACCATGTTCGTGGCGAACTGGGCGTGGACCTCCAGGAAGTCGCCGTCGTCCAGGACGGCCTCGACCACCGTGCGCATGTCGTAGGGCTGGTTGGCCGAGTCCGGGATGAACGCGTCCAGGGCCAGGTCGGTCTCGGTGGCCTCGTCGCCCGGGGCGTCCTCGGGAGGCAGCGGCGGCGCCTCCTCCAGGTTGTTGTCGGGCAGGTGCGAGAGCAGCGTCCTGACGTACTCGATCGCGTCCTGCTCGTCGGCGCCCATGTAGTGCGCCACACCCGACCTGGTGTTGTGGGTGCGGGCGCCGCCCAGCTCCTCCATGGAGACGTCCTCGCCGGTGACCGTCTTGATGACGTCGGGGCCGGTGATGAACATCTGCGACGTCTCGTCCACCATCACGACGAAGTCGGTGAGGGCGGGGGAGTAGACGTGGCCGCCCGCGGCGGCGCCCATGATCAGGGAGATCTGCGGGATGACGCCCGAGGCGTGGGTGTTGCGCCGGAAGATCTCGGCGTACAGGCCGAGCGCGACCACGCCCTCCTGGATGCGCGCGCCGCCGCCCTCGTTGATGCCCACGACGGGGCACCCGTTGGTGAGGGCGTGGTCGAGGACCTTGACGATCTTCTCGCCGTAGACCTCGCCCAGCGATCCGCCGAAGACGGTGACGTCCTGGCTGAACACCGCCACGGGACGTCCGTCGACCGTTCCGTGGCCGGTGACGACGCCGTCACCGTAGGGGCGGTTGCTCTCCAGGCCGAAGCTGGTGGAGCGGTGTCGGGCCAAGGCGTCGAACTCCACGAACGAGCCGGGATCGAGCAGTGCGTCGATCCGCTCGCGGGCGGTCATCTTGCCTTTGGCGTGCTGTTTCTCAACGGCTCGAGCAGACCCTGCGTGTACGGCCTCGTACCGGCGTCGTTGCAGGTCGGCGAGCTTGCCCGCGGTCGTGTGGATGTCGATCTCGTCCGCGGACAGCGGTTCAGGGGCTTCGGTGGCCATAACTACGCAGGTTAACCGCGAGGGGCCGTCACACGGGAACCCAGCCCTGGTTACCGGTGAGTAACTAAGCGGCGGCACGGTCCCCGACCAGGCCCGTCGCCCGAGCCCGGGTCCGGAGCGTGCACGAAGCGCACGCAAAGCGCACAGAACGTACACGCGGGGTCCACGGCGCGGAACGCGGTATCACCGAAAACGCGTGAGGAAATGTGCTCTTCTTTCTCGTGAGCAACAATGCTTAACGCCCGGGCAAAACATCGAAAATACGCCCCCGCGCACCTGGCGGCGGGTGCGATCTCTGTAGGGTCGGTGACCATGACAGCGGTAAGCGCGGAACGCGACAGTGCACGGCAGGAAGTTCCCGAGCAGCTCAGGAATGACGTCAAACTGCTCGGCGAGATGCTCGGAACGGTCCTCGCCGAAAGCGGCGGCGAGGATCTGCTCGCCGATGTCGAGAAGCTCAGGAGAGCGGTCATCGGCGCCCGCGACGGGTCGGTCACGGGGGAGGAGATCACCGCGATCGTCGCCGCCTGGCCCCTGGAGCGCGCCAAGCAGGTGGCGCGCGCCTTCACCGTCTACTTCCACCTGGCCAACCTGGCCGAGGAACACCAGCGGATGCGGGCCCTGCGCGAGCGCGACGACGCCGCCAACCCGCCCCGCGAGTCCCTCGCGGCGGCCGTCCGCGCCATCCGCGAGGGCGACGGCGGGGAGGAACGCCTCAACGAGCTGATCGCGGGCATGGAGTTCCACCCCGTGGTCACCGCCCACCCGACCGAGGCGCGCCGCCGCGCCGTGTCCACCTCCATCCTGCGCGTCAGCGCCCAACTGGAGGCCTGGCACGCCTCCCACGAGGGCAGCAGCGCCGCGGCCGAGGCGCACCGGCGCCTGCTGGAGGAGATCGACCTGCTCTGGCGCACCTCCCAGCTGCGCTACACCAGGCTCAACCCGCTCGACGAGGTGCGCACCGCCCTCGCCGCGTTCGACGAGACCATCTTCTCCGTCATCCCGCAGGTCTACCGGAGCCTGGACGCCGCCATCGACCCCGAGGGCACCGGCGTGCGCCCGCCCCGCGCCACGCCCTTCGTGCGCTACGGAAGCTGGATCGGCGGCGACCGCGACGGCAACCCCTACGTCACCTCCGACATCACCCGCGAGGCCGTGCTCATCCAGTCCGAGCACGTGCTGCGCGGCCTGGAGGCCTCCTGCACCAAGGTGGCCCGCACCCTCACCGCCTACTCCAACCTCACCCCCGCCAGCCCGGCGCTGCTCGACGCGCTCGCCTCGGCCAAGGCGGGACAGCCCGAGCTGACGGCGGAGATCGGGGCGCGCTCGCCCAACGAACCGCACCGCCAGCTCCTGCTGCTGGCCGCCGCCCGGCTGCGCGCCACGCGCGAGCGCGACGCCGACCTGGCCTACCCCGACGCCGACGCCTTCCTGGCCGACCTGCGCACCGTGCAGGAGTCCCTGGCCGAGGCTGGCGCGGTCCGCCAGGCCTACGGGGAACTCCAGCACCTGGTCTGGCAGGCGCAGACCTTCGGCTTCCACCTCGCCGAACTGGAGATCCGCCAGCACAGCGAGGTGCACGCCGCTGCGCTCGCCGAACTGCGCGAGGGCAAGGAACTGTCCGAGCGCACCGAGGAGGTCCTCGCCACGATCCGGGTGATCGCCTGGATCCAGGAGCGCTTCGGGGTGGAGGCCTGCCGCCGCTACGTCGTCAGCTTCACCCGCTCCGCCGAGGACATCGCGGCCGTGTACGAACTGGCCGCCCACGCGCTGCCCGCCGGACGCGTGCCGGTCCTGGACGTCGTCCCGCTGTTCGAGACCGGCGCCGACCTGGACGCCTCGCCGCACGTGCTCGACGGCATGCTCGAACTGCCCCAGGTCAACAGGCGCCTGGACGAGACCGGCCGCAGGATCGAGGTCATGCTCGGCTACAGCGACTCCGCCAAGGACGTCGGGCCGGTCAGCGCCACCCTGCGCCTCTACGACGCCCAGGCCCGCCTGGCCGCGTGGGCGGCCGAGCACGACGTGCGCCTGACCCTGTTCCACGGCCGCGGCGGCTCGCTCGGCCGCGGCGGGGGCCCGGCCAGCCGCGCCCTGCTCGCCCAAGCGCCCGGCTCGGTCGGCGGACGGTTCAAGGTCACCGAGCAGGGCGAGGTCATCTTCGCCCGCTACGGGCAGTCCGCGATCGCCCGCCGCCACATCGAGCAGGTCGGCCACGCGGTGCTGATGGCCTCCACCGACGCCGTCCAGGAGCGCGAGCGCTCCGCCGAGCGCGAGTACCGCGCCCACGCCGACACCATCGCCCGCGCCGCCCAGGAGGCCTACCTGGAGCTGATCAACACCGAGGACTTCGCGGTGTGGTTCTCCCAGGTCACCCCCCTGGAGCAGCTGGGCGAGCTGCGGCTGGGCTCGCGCCCCTCGCGGCGCGGCGCCGCGCGCGGGCTCGGCGACCTGCGCGCCATCCCGTGGGTGTTCTCCTGGACCCAGACCCGGGTCAACCTGCCGGGCTGGTTCGGCCTCGGCACGGGCCTGGCCGCCGTGGAGGACCTGGGCGTGCTCCAGGCGGCCTACCGCGAGTGGCCCATGTTCTCGTCCCTGCTGGACAACGCGGAGATGAGCCTGGCCAAGACCGACCGCACCATCGCCGAGCGCTACCTGGCGCTGGGCGGGCGGCCGGAGCTGACCGAACTGGTGCTGGCCGAGTACGACCGCACCCGCGACCTGGTGCTCAAGGTGACCGGGCACAGCCGCCTGCTGGAGAACCGGGCGGTGCTCTCCCGTGCGGTGGACCTGCGCAACCCGTACGTGGACGCGCTCTCCCACCTCCAGTTGCGCGCGTTGGAGGCGCTGCGGGGCGAGGAGGCCGACTCCCTGTCGGAGGAGGACCAGCAGCACCTGGAGCGGCTGCTGCTGCTCTCGGTCAACGGCGTGGCCGCCGGGCTCCAGAACACCGGCTGACCGCCGGTCGGCCGGCACGCGCGAGGGCGCCCCGCACCCGGGAGGGGGTCGCGGGGCGCCCTCGCGCGTGCCGGAGCCCGTTACTCCGGGAACTCACCGGTGTCGATGGTGAGGTCGAACGGCTCGGGGAGGTGGATCTCCTTGCCGAAGGGCACCTTCGTGGAGCTGGTGTACCTGCCGTTCTCCGGATCGGAGTAGAGGGTGACCTCGCCCCTGCCGGTCTGCGGGTCCCAGCGGTCGACCAGAAGGTACAGGGGGACCCCGGCGTGCGCGTAGCCCCAGAGCTTGGGCTTGCGATCCCTCTCCGCGGTGCTCTTCGACGTCACCTCGACCACCAGCAGGGCGTCGGACATCATGCTGCCGGGGTCGTACTCCATGGCCGAGTAGGGCAGGACCACGAGTTCAGGGATGTAGACGCCGGTCCTCATGGGAACGCGCACATCAAGAGTCTGATGGAGACTGGCGTCCGCGAGGTCGCTTCCATCCCGCAGGAACTCGCGATACATCTCCCTTTGGATCAGGGAGACGATGTGGGCGTGTTCGCGTGTTGGGGGTGCCACAAGAAAGAGCCCGCCTTCGATGATCTCGGCCCGCCACCCGTCGGGCAGGTTCAACTCCTTCCAGGTGCGCAACATGAGCTCCCAGTGAGACGGTGTTCCGGGAGCCGTCTCAGTTTCCGCGATACTCATCTGTCGCGTCACCTCCAGTAGCTGAACGTAGCAACGCACGACCATCAAAGTGCTGGTTTCAGCTTAACGGGCGGCCCTTTGCCGCACAGGGGTTTCCGGACAGGGTTGCGGCGCTGCTGTAATGGGGGCATGGCCAGCGCACACGACCCCTTCCCGCGACCCCCGCTCGACGCGGCGGCCCTCGACGCCGTCCTCGTCCGACCGGGCGGCATGTGGCACCGGATCGAGGTGCTCCCCGAGGCCGCGTCCACCAACACCGAGCTGACCGCGCGCGCCGTGGAGGGCGCCCCGCACGGCAGCGTGCTGGTCACCGAGCACCAGACCGCCGGGCGCGGACGCCTCGGCCGCGGCTTCTCCACCCCGCCCCGCGCCGCCCTCACCTTCTCCCTCCTGGTCCGCCCCGAGGTGCCCGTCACCGGCCTGGGCTGGCTCCCCGCCCTCATGGGCGTGGCCGCGGTCGGCGCCGTGCACCGGGTGACAGGGGTCAAGGCCGCGCTCAAGTGGCCCAACGACGTCATCGTCCCCGCGCACCTGCGCTCGGAGCCCGCGACGGCCGACGGCAAGCTCGCGGGCATCCTCTCCGAGGCCGACTTCTCCTCCGGCCAGCCGTGTGTGGTCGTGGGGATGGGCCTCAACGTGTCCCAGGAGCGCGCCGAACTCCCCGTGGACACCGCCGTCTCCCTGCGCGGGGAGGGGTCGGACGCCCTGGACCGGGGCGTCCTGCTCGCCGCCGTCCTGGGTGAGTTCGAGGAGCTGTACACGGTGTGGACCGCCGCCGGAGGCGACGCCGAGGCCAGCGGGCTGGCCGCCGCCTACCGGGACGCGTGCGTCACCATCGGGCGCCGCGTGCGGGTCCACCTGCCCGGGGACCGGATGCTGGAGGGCGCCGCCACCGGCGTGGACGCCGACGCCCAGCTGCTGGTGCGCGGACCCGGCGGGGAGCGGGCCCTGAGCGCGGGCGACGTCGTCCACGTGCGCCCCGCTTCCTGAGCCCCGCCGCCCGGCCCTCCGTCGCCGCCGCTGCGCCGCCGTCCACAGGGGACTTCGGGCACTCCCGCGGCGACCCCCGCGTGTGCGATCATCACCGGGTGCGGCCGCCGCCGACCGCGGGCCGCGCGGGCCTGTCGGCAGGCACCCTGTCAGGGGAAGAACCGCGGGCGTAAGCTGGAGTGGAACCCCGTGCCGCCTGCCGGCCGGTGCCGAAGTGACTGTTCCCCGCCCCGGCGGGGATGGCCCGTGAAAGAGAACGTATGCCGTCGCGTCCCGACCCGAAAGCGATCGAGTCCGCCCTGCTCGGCGGTGAAGCGGTCTACACCAGGGAGCAGGCGATCGAGCTCGCCGGCGCCGACAACGAGCTGGCCGGGCGCATCTGGCGCGCCCTGGGCTTTCCCAACCAGGGCGACGACACGGTCACCTTCGCCGAGAGCGACGTCGAGTCGCTGCGCATCGCCAACTCCCTGGTCCAGGAGGGCGTCCTGGACGAGGAGGGCGTGGTCCGCTTCGCCCGCGCGATGGGCCAGACCATGGCCCGCCTGGCCGACTGGCAGACCAGCATACTGAGCACCCTCATCTACCAGGAGGGCGAGGACTCCGTCAGCCCGCTGATGAACCAGGTCAAGGAGCTGCTGCCGGACGTGGAGCGGCTCCTGTTGCACATCTGGCGCAGACAGCTCGCCGCCTCCTCGGCCCGCACCCTCGCCGTGATGTCGGACAACGACGCCGTGCCCAACTACTACCCGCTGGTCGTCGGGTTCGCGGACCTGGTCTCCTTCACCACGCTGAGCCGCGAACTCGACGAGGTCGAGCTGGCCGGGGTGGTCGAGGGCTTCGAGGCCACCGCCGCCGACATCGTCGCCTCGGGAGGCGGCCGCGTGGTCAAGACCCTGGGCGACGAGATCCTCTACGTCGCCGATTCCCCGGCCGAGGCCGCCGACATCGCGCTGCGCCTGGCCTCGGGGGTCAAGACCCACGTGGAGGTGCCCGACGTCCGGGTCGGCCTGGCCGCCGGGCCGGTGCTGACCCTGCACGGCGACGTGTTCGGCACGACCGTCAACCGCTCCAGCCGCCTGACCTCCTTCGCCAGACCCGGCACCGTCCTCATCGACGAGAGCCTCGCCGAGAGCCTCACCGACGAGGAGGGACTCCAGGTGGTTCGGGTGCGCGCCCGGCACGCGCACGGGCTCGGCCTCATCCAGCCCTACGCCCTGCGCCGCAACTTCGAGCCCGCTGGCTGAGAACCCCGCCTTCCTCCACGATCACCGTGTGCGCCGCGACCCGACGGGATAGGCTCGAAGGCGTCGCACCAGTCCGTGAGAGGTCAGGTGGTGAGCCGGTGACCGCCCCTTCCCCCGTCCAGCGTCTGCGCACCTCGGGTGTCTTCAGCCTTGAGGGCAGCGTTTTCGACGTCGAGAACAACGTCTGGATCGTCGGAGACGACGAAAGCGCCATCGTCATCGACGCCGCCCACGACCACGAGGCGATCGCCCGGGGCCTGGGCGACCGCGAACTCATGGCCATCGTGGCCACCCACGGGCACAACGACCACGTCAACGCGGCCGTCGCGCTGGCCGACCTGGCCGACTGCCCGATCCTGCTGCACCCCGACGACGCCGAACTGTGGTACCGCGTGCACCCGCACCGGGAGCCGGACGCCCCGCTGCTGCACGGCGAGACGCTGGTGGTGGGGGGAGTGGAGCTGGACGTTCTGCACACCCCGGGCCACACGCCTGGAGGGGTGTGCCTGTACGCGCCCGCGCTCGGGGCGGTCTTCACCGGCGACACCCTCTTCCCGGGCGGTCCCGGTGCCACCGGGCAGCCGTTCTCGGACTTCCCGACGATCATCGCCTCGATCCGCGAACACCTCGCGGGCCTGCCGCGGGACACGGTCGTCCACCCCGGCCACGGGGAGTCCACCACCGTGGCCGAGGCCGCCGAGAACCTCGACGCCTGGGCGTCCCGGGGGTTCTGAGCCGGGTACTGCTCGGCACCGACCGGCGCCGGGCGGGCTGATCCGCCGGGCCGTCCGGGGCCCGCTCCGGCATCCGCCGTGTCGGCGCGTTTCGGGACAGCAGGGCCGGTCAGCCCCTTCCGAACCGGTCCTCTACGCTCGGATTGCACATTCTGGATCGGAGCACCATGAACCCCACCCGTCTCGCCCCCGCGGTTCTCCTCGTGGCCCTCGCCGCCACCGCGTGCGGCCCCGAGCCCACTGCCGAGAGCGAGAAGCCGACGGCCGCGGCCACGTGCCAGGAGCACGTCGAGCGCTCGTGGGAGTCCCTGGTCAGCGCGGAGTTCGAGACCTCCTCCGACATCACCGTGACCAGCGCCGAGGACCCGTGGGAGTACGAGGTCGTCGCCAGTGCCACCACGGAGAACGACGCCGGCGAGGTGGAGCGCGCCGAGTACAGGTGCTTCGCCGTCAACAACTCCGGTGACTGGTTCGTGGTGGACATGCGGGACGTCGCGTAGGAGCCGGACCCGGCGGAGGCGCCGCGTCCGCCGGGGAAGCCCGTCCCCCCCGGGGGGCACGACCGCCCACCCGGCACCGTCTGCTCCGCCCGCTGGCAGGGGGGCCGCTCACGGAGTCAGCACGTGCCTTGGGAAAAGGGTCGCTCCACCGTCTACGGAGTTTCGGCAAACGCCTGACGGGATGGGGAACCCGGGCGTAATCTCTCGCTTATGGCGGAACCCCCTTTTCCCGATGTGCTCACCAAGCTGCGAGAGCTGAACGGGCTTTCCCAGAAGCAACTCGCGCACCGTGTCCACACATCCGTGGCCTCGGCTTCCCGATGGACGAACGGGCACTCACTTCCCCAACTGCCCATGGCGGAAAAACTGGACGCCGAGCTGAAAGCGAACGGAAAACTGCTGGCCGCGTGGCGTCAGGCTACTGCGGGCACGACACTGCCGGAATGGGCCCAGACATTGTCCGGCATAGAGGAGGCCGCGCGCACGCTCCAGATCGTGTCACCTGTACTCGTCCCCGGATACCTCCAGAGTCCGTCGTACGCCACAACCGTGTTCCGGTCCGGTTGGCCGCTGGCTTCGGACGAGGAGATCACACAGCTCACCAAGCTGCGCACAGGACGCCTTACGAAACTCCCCCGGCTCCGGGTGACAGCGGTGTTCCCTGTGACCGCCCTGACCAGCTTCGACGAGGCGGTAAGGACGGAGCAGGTGGCGCACCTGCTGGAGCTCGTCGGCTCGGGGCGGGTCGTGGTTCATCTGGTTCCGGTGGGGTCGATCCTGGTCGATCCTGCATCACCACTGATGGCGTTTCGGCTGCACTCGGGAGAACTGGCTATCAGCAGTGATCACGCAGACGGTAACGTCATCCACGTAGCCGAAACCCACGAAAGGTTGCAGGCACTCATCACAGGGGCGCTGGCGGTGGCCCTCCCCGCCAGGCACTCACTCGAAGCGTTGAAGGATCTCGCATGAACGACTGGCACAAGAGCAGCTACAGCGCCACGGGGTCGAACTGTGTCGAAGCGCGCGAGCACGCGGGAGGCGCGGACGTACGCGACACCCAGAACCGGGAACATGGATACATCACGGTTCCGGCTAGCCAGTGGGTGGCGCTCCTGGCTGGACTGGAGCGGGGCCTGTAACAGCCCATCCGGCACCCAGGGAGTTGTCGTGAACGACTGGCACAAGAGCAGCTACAGCCCCAGCCATTCGAACTGTGTCGAGGCGCGGGAGCACGCCGGAGGCGTGGACGTGCGCGACACCCAGAACCGCGAGCTGGGGCAACTGGAGTTCGCCGCCAGCGAGTGGACCGCGCTCGTGGACTCCCTCAAGCTCCACGGCTAGCGACCACCCGACCAAGGGCAGTGCCTCCACCGGAGGCGCTGCCCTTCTTCATGCCCGTCATGGCTCCCGCAAATGGTTCCAATTCGGGCTAAAAGGATAACTCTGGCGGAGGGTGAAAATCCACCTGTCCTTTTCTGGCGTGTGCTCTGATCTGGGGTTATGTCCGACCGGGTGGTTTTTTCGAGCCGGGTTCGAAGAAAAGTTCGCCATCACGCTCCGTGTGCCCTAATCTTCTACCCGAACACACAACTCCATACGCAGAAAGACCCCGCGACGGTTTCCCACCGCCCGGGGTCGTGGCCAGCAACTAAGTACCTTTAACCCAAGGAATTTGCCAGCATGCGCCAGTTTAGCGCTGCGCTTCTCAGCCGTGCCCTCGGCCCGCTGATCGCGTTCTTCTCCTCCCCGTGCGGACGCCACTCCACCGTTGTCGGCCGCCGACGACGCTCCTCCCGCGTCCGCCGCTACGCTCCCTCACCGCCCGCCGCTCCCGTGCAGGCCGGTCGGAACCGTGTCCCCTCACGTCGCGCGGCTCCCGAACCTCCCGCGTCTCCCGGGCCTCGCCAAACGCCCGCGCGCACCAGGGTTCCCGCGCCGCGACTCGCGCCGCCCAGGGAACGGATCGACGCCGAGGAAGTAGCCCTCGTGCGCCCCTACTTCACCGCCCACGAAAGCCTCCGCGCCGCCGAGGCCCGGGTTCCCGCACCCCGCCAACCCGAGCACCGGAACCCCGCGCCCAGCAGCCCCGGCCCCGGGCCCCAGGAGACCGAGACCGAGGAGGTGCGCCGCGCGTTCGAGCAGGCCCGGATACGCGCCGCCGCCATCGTCCGGCAGTGGCGGGAGGACCCCGGCGGCGACCTGCTCGGCGGCCCTGCACCCCAGTTCGGCGTTGTCGGACCCCCGCGACCCACGCCCGTGCCCGCTCAGCCCGGCGAGTGGGACGAACTCACCTCCCGCATCCGCCTCCTGCTCCAGCAGCGGCAGGGCGCGACGGCGTGAACGCCGCTCTGACGAGGGAGGGCCCCGGTCCACGTTCCGACGACCCTCCGGTCGAACCGGCCAGGGGGCGGCAGGGCCGGTTCGGGTGCGCGCCCCGTCCGCCGACCCCGCAGGACGTACGGCGGGGGCCCTGGTGCGTATCCCTCCCACCGAACCGGCGAGGGGGCAGCGGGGCTGCTTCGGGTACGCACCCCGTCCGCCGACCCGGGGACGCACCCCCGGGTCGGCGGACGGGAACGGCCCCAGGTCAGGTCAGATCAGGTCAGGTCCGAGTACCGACCGACGTTGGGCACTGGCGGGGTGTCCTTGGGCCGCACGCCGATCTTGGACCCCAGCCACACCAGCGGGTCGTACTTGCGGTCCACCACCCGCTCCTTGAGCGGGATCAGCGCGTTGTCGGTGATGCGGATGTTCTCCGGGCACACCTCCGTACAGCACTTGGTGATGTTGCAGTACCCCAGCCCGAACTCCTCCTGGGCGATGAGCCTGCGGTCGGCGGTGTCCTCGGGGTGCATCTCCAGCTCCGCCACCCGCATGAGGTAACGCGGACCCGAGAAGTGCTCCTTGTTCTCCTCGTGGTCGCGGATCACGTGGCAGGTGTTGTTGCACAGGAAGCACTCGATGCACTTGCGGAACTCCTGCTGGCGTTCCACGTCCTCCTGGCTCATCCGGAAGTCGCCCGGGGCCTTGGCCGGATCCGGTGTGAACGAGGGGATCTCCCGCGCCTTCTGGTAGTTGTACGACACGTCGCACACCAGGTCCCGGACCACCGGGAAGGCGCGCATCGGCGTCACCGTCACCACCTCGTCGTCCTCGAACACGCTCATCCGCGTCATGCAGGACAGCCGGGGACGGCCGTTGATCTCCACCGAGCACGAACCGCACTTGCCCGCCTTGCAGTTCCACCGCACCGCCAGATCGGGGGTCTGGGTGGCCTGGAGGCGGTGCAGCACGTCGAGCACCACCTCGCCCTCGTTGACCTCGACCCGGTACTCGGCGAGCCCGCCCTCGCCCGAACCCCGCCACACCCGGAACACACGCTCGCTCATGACTGGCCCTCCTCGGCCGCGCCGTCCGCCGCCCCCGACGCGGGCAGCTCCTCCTCCGTCAGGTACTTGGCCAGCTCGTCGCGTTCGAAGAGGGCGAGCAGCCCGGCCGGGATGTCGGCGAGCGCGAGCCGCGACAGCGACACCCGGTCGGAGCGGTCGGCCCGCACCGCCAGGTTCACCCGCCGCCACTCGGCCGACATGCCGGGGAAGTCCTCGCGCGTGTGCCCGCCGCGCGACTCGGTGCGCTCCAGGGCGGCCGCGGCCACCGCGCGCGAGACCAGGACCATGTTGGGCAGCGCCAACGCCAGGTGCCAGCCCGGGTTGTAGACCCGGTCGCCCGGCGCGCTGAGCGCGCGCGACCGCTCCGCCAGCTCCTCCAGCCGCTCCAGGGCCCGCTCCATCTCCGGACCCCTGCGGATGATGCCGACCAGGTCGTTCATGGTCTCCTGGAGTTCGGCGTGCAGCGTGTACGGGTTCTCGCCGCCTTCCGCCCTGAGGAAGTCCAGCGCGTACGAGGACGCCTCGTCCGCCGCCCGGTCCAGGAGCCCGGCCGGTGCGGGCCGGTCGCCGAGCCCGTCCACGTAGGCCGCCGCGCCCAGCCCGGCCCGGCGCCCGAACACCAGCAGGTCCGACAGGGAGTTGCCGCCCAGCCGGTTGGAGCCGTGCATGCCGCCCGCCACCTCACCGGCCGCGAACAGCCCGGGCACGTCGGAGGCGGCGGTGTCGGCGTCCACCCGCACCCCGCCCATCACGTAGTGGCAGGTGGGGCCCACCTCCATGGGCTCGGCGGTGATGTCCACGTCCGCCAGTTCCTTGAACTGGTGGTGCATGGACGGCAGCCTCTTGACGATCTCCTCGGCGGGCAGGCGGGTGGACACGTCCAGGAACACGCCGCCGTGCGGCGATCCCCGCCCCTCCTTGACCTCGGTGTTGATCGCCCGCGCGACCTCGTCGCGGGGCAGCAGTTCCGGCGGCCTCCGGTGGTTGGCGGGGTCGTCGTACCAGCCGTCGGCCTCCTCCTCGCTCTCGGCGTACTGGGAGCGGAACACGTCCGGCACGTAGCCGAACATGAACCGCTCGCCTTCGGAGTTGCGCAGCACGCCGCCGTCGCCGCGCACCGACTCGGTGACGAGGATGCCCTTCACCGACGGCGGCCAGACCATCCCGGTGGGGTGGAACTGGACGAACTCCATGTTGATCAGGGAGGCCCCGGCGCGCAGCGCCAGCGCGTGGCCGTCGCCGGTGTACTCCCAGGAGTTGGAGGTGGTGCGGAAGGCCTTGCCGATGCCGCCGGTGGCCAGGACCACCGAGGGCGCCTCGAACAGGACGAACCCGCCGTCCACCCGGCGGTAGCCGAACGCGCCGACGATCCGGCCCGGCGTCCTCGCGTTCCCGGCCGCGCCCGCGTCCCCGGCTCCGCCCGCGCCCGGGTCCACGGCGGTGGCCCCGCCCGCGCCGCCGCCCGGCCGCACGGCCGCGTCCACGGCCGTCGCGCCGGCACCGGCGCTGCCACCAGCACCGCCACCGGGTTCGTCGTCCTCGGTGACCAGGCGGGTGATCGCGGTCTCGGCGAACACGCGGATGCGCGCCTCGGGGTCGCCCAGCTCCGCGGCGTCCTGCTGCTGGAGCGCGACGACCCGCTGCTGGAGGGTGCGGATCATCTCCAGGCCGGTGCGGTCGCCCACGTGCGCCAGCCTCGGGTACTCGTGGCCGCCGAAGTTGCGCTGGCTGATCTTGCCCTCGGCGGTGCGGTCGAAGAGCGCACCCCAGTACTCCAGTTCGAGGATGCGCTCGGGCGCCTCGCGGGCGTGCAGCTCGGCCATGCGCGGATCGTTGAGGAACTTGCCGCCGCGCACGGTGTCGCGAAAGTGCACGCGCCAGCCGTCGTCGGGGTTGGCGTTGCCCAGGGCGGCTGCGGCGCCGCCCTCGGCCATCACGGTGTGGGCCTTGCCGAACAGCGACTTGGAGATGACCGCGGTGCGCTTGCCCTGCTCACGGGCGGCGATCGCGGCCCGCAGCCCGGCTCCGCCCGCCCCGATCACCACGACGTCGTAGGCGTACCGGGTGATCCCGGGTTCTGCTGTGGGGGGCATCTGGTCGTGCCTTCCTTCCCCTTGGCTCAGTTGAGGATGCGCAGGTCGTTGATGGCGCCGCTGGCGACCAGGGCGATGTAGGCGTCCGTGAGGATCAGGGTCGCGATGCTCAGCCAACCGAAGTACATGTGCCGGTGGTTGAGCACGGACAGACGGCCCCACATCCAGTAGCGGACGGGGTGCCTGCCGAAGCTGCTCAGCCGTCCGCCGAAGATGTGGCGGCACGAGTGGCAGCTGAGCGTGTAGCCCCACAGCATGAGCACGTTGACGAGCATGATCAGGTTGCCCAGCCCGATGCCGAAGCCGCCCTCGGCGCCGTGGAAGAAGGCGATCAGCATGTCCCACGTGTTGATGAGCGTGATGACGAAGGCCGCGTAGAAGAAGTAGCGGTGGCCGTTCTGGACCAGCATCAGGGGTCGGGTCTCGCCGGTGTAGGCGCTGTGGGGCTCGCGCACGGCGCACGCCGGGGGAGAGAACCAGAACGAGCGGTAGTAGGCCTTGCGGTAGTAGTAGCAGGTCAGCCGGAACAGCAGCAGGATCGGCAGGCTGACCAGGGCGTAGGGGATGAGCGGCGGGAACTCCACCGGCAGGCGTCCGAACAGGGCCGCGTCGGGCGCGCACTGCTGCGCGATGCACGGCGAGTAGAACGGGGTCAGGTAGTGGTGTTCCTGGACCCAGTAGTGGTCCTGCTGGAACACCCGCAGGGTCGCGTAGACGACGAAGGTGGCCAGCCCCAGCGCGGTGAGGAGGGGGCCAAGCCACCAGGTGTCGGTGCGCAGGGTTCGTTGGGGGATGCGTGCCCGGCCGCCCCCGGGGCCTGCGTTCTCGGTCGCTGTCACCGTTGTCTTGCACCTCCTGTGGGAAGGTCCCGGTCGGGCGGGGCGCGGTACCCGCCTGCTTCGGCCGCGACCGCTGCGCAGGACGGCCGCGTGGAGGAGCCGTGGCGAACCGTCCCGCAACGCAACGTTAGGCCGTTGTGATCACGGTCACGTCCCGGAGGGCAGGAGACGTCGGGGAAAGCTATGTGAAATGCGCCACTTCTGAGCGCTTATTTAGGGTGTTTTGTCGGCTCAAGTGGCCAGAAATCCCTTATGGCGACCGGGTTGCTTCAGGGGCACCAGTGGCGTGTGGTAAAGGAGGCGGCCGCCCGAATCCGACAGCGGTCGCCCCGCGACGGGGCGTCCGGCGGAACTCGCCTCCGCCGGGCGGGGACCGCGTCCGCCCGGCGGGTCAGTCCGCCCCGTCCTCGGGGGAGAGCAGGACCTCCAGGTCCGGACCCAGGTCCTGCGGCGACATGCCCAGCAGGTAGCCGTTGAGGTGGCGGCGGAACGCCTCCGCCGAGTGCGAGGGCTCCACGTCCCGGCGCCGCGCCAGCGCCACCGTCCGCAGCAGGCGCGGCCGGGCCAGCGGGGTCCCGCGCAGGCTCTGCCGGTTGCGCAGCACCATGCTCGGCACCACCGCCAGCCCCAGGCCCGCCTCCACGAACCGCAGCACGGCGTCCATCTCCCCGCCCTCCACGGCCAGCTCGGGCTCGAACCCCGACGCCCGGCACGCGCGCAGCGTCGCCTCGCGCACGTCGTAGCCGCGCCGGAACATCACGAGCGGGCGCCCCCGCAGCTCGGTGATGCGGATCGAGGCCCGCCCGTTGGGGGAGGGGCCCGACATCGGGCTCGCCACCACCAGGTTCTCCCGCAGGATCGGCGTCGTGGAGAAGTCGGGGTCGCTGCTGTGCAGCGGCAGGATGATCAGCGCCAGGTCCAGCTCGCCCCGCCCCAGGTCGCGGATGAGGTCGCGCGAGCCGCTCTCCTCCACCTGGAGTTCGATGCCGGGGAAGCGGGTATGGAAGTCGGCGAGCACGTCGGCCAGCAGCCCCGCGCACAGCGACGGGGTCGCGCCGAGCCGCACGCGGCCCCGGCGCACCCCGGCCAGCTCGGCCACCTCGCGCCGGGCCGTCTCCAGGTCGGCGAGCATGCGTTGGGCCAGCGGAAGCAGCGCCTCGCCGGCCGGTGTGAGTGTGATGTTTCCCCGGGCACGACTGAATAACGGCGCGCCCAGCTCCTGTTCGAGGCTGCGGATCTGCTTGCTCAGACTGGGCTGCGCGACGCGCGAAAGCTCTGCTGCGCGGGTGAAATGGCGTGTGCGGGCCACCGCGACGAAGTAGGCCAGCTGCTGGAACTGCATGTTCCATAGCCTACGTCTATCGACTCCAGCTTCCCGATGACTTGGACGCCAGACTTACCCAGAACTTACAGTGACAGGCTGTGGCGAACAGTACCTTGACCAAGAAGCGGTCTACGGCCTACGGGTCCACGGTGGCGCTCAAGGCAGCGATGGCGATCACCGGGGCGATCCTCGTGCTGTATTTGATCGCGCACATGTACGGCAACCTGAAAGTGTTCTCGGGCCAGGAGGCCTTCGACGGCTACGCCCACAGCCTCCGGGAGCTGGGCTACCCGCTGCTGCCCGAGAGCGGATTCCTGTGGATCTTCCGCATCGTCCTGCTGGCGAGCGTCCTGATCCACATCTACGCGGCGGTGACGCTGTGGGCCCGCGCCCGCAGAGCGCGTCCGGCTGCCCAGCGCTACCAGGTGAAGAAGAGGGTGGTCCGCAGCTACTCCTCCTACACCATGCGCTACGGCGGCATCCTGGTCGCGCTGTTCGTGGTCTTCCACATCCTGCACCTGACCACGAACACCATCGCCCCCGGCGGCGCGTCCGACAGCCCCTACGAGCGGCTCGTGAACGGGTTCCAGCCCGAGTTCTGGTACGTGACCCTGTTCTACGTCCTGTCCGTGATCGCTGTGGGCCTGCACCTGCGGCACGGCATCTGGAGCGCCCTGGCCACCCTCGGCGCCAACATGTCGCGTCGGCAGCCCGGACTCAACGCCATCGCGCTGGGCATCTCGCTGATCGTGACGGTCGGCTTCCTGCTCCCGCCTCTGGCGGTCACCTTTGGACTGGTGAGTTAATTGTCTGACAACGACTTCTACCGCGTCGGCGACCCGATCCGGGACGAGAAGGCCCCGGAGGGCCCGATCAACGAGCGCTGGGACAAGCGGCGCTTCTCGGCGAAGCTGGTCAACCCCGCGAACCGGCGCAAGCTCTCCGTGATCATGGTGGGCACCGGCCTGGCCGGAGCCTCCGCGGCCGCGACCCTGGGCGAGGCGGGCTACAAGGTCACCTCGTTCTGCTACCAGGACAGCCCGCGGCGCGCGCACTCCATCGCGGCCCAGGGCGGCATCAACGCCGCCAAGAACTACCGCAACGACGGCGACAGCATCTACCGGCTGTTCTACGACACCGTCAAGGGCGGCGACTTCCGCTCCCGCGAGTCGAACGTCTACCGCCTGGCCCAGACCAGCGTCGAGATCATCGACCAGTGCGTCGCCCAGGGCGTGCCCTTCGCCCGCGAGTACGGCGGCCTGCTCGACAACCGCTCCTTCGGCGGCGTGCAGGTCTCGCGCACCTTCTACGCGCGCGGCCAGACGGGCCAGCAGCTGCTCATCGGCGCCTACCAGGCCCTGGAGCGCCAGATCGCGGCGGGTAGCGTCAAGATGCACACCCGCCACGAGATGCTGGAAGTCATCGTCGTGGACGGCCGCGCGCGCGGCGTCATCGTCCGCGACATGGTCACCGGTGAGATCGAGACCCACTTCGCCGACGCCGTGGTGCTGGCCACCGGCGGCTACGGCAACGTGTTCTTCCTGTCGACCAACGCGATGGGCTCGAACGTCACCGCGACCTGGCGCGCGCACCGCAAGGGCGCGCTCTTCGCCAACCCGTGCTACACGCAGATCCACCCGACCTGCATCCCGGTCAGCGGCGACTACCAGTCCAAGCTGACCCTGATGAGCGAGTCGCTGCGCAACGACGGCCGCATCTGGGTGCCCAAGGCGCACGGGGACACCCGCGACCCGCGTCAGATCCCGGAGGAGGAGCGCGACTACTACCTGGAGCGCATCTACCCGGCCTTCGGCAACCTGGTGCCGCGCGACATCGCCTCCCGCGCCGCCAAGAACGTCTGCGACGAGGGCCGAGGCGTGGGCCCCGGCGGTCTGGGCGTCTACCTGGACTTCGCCGACGCCATCGGGCGCATGGGGCAGGACGCCGTCGAGGCCAAGTACGGCAACCTGTTCGACATGTACCAGCGCATCACCGGTGAGAACCCGTACGAGGTTCCGATGCGCATCTACCCGGCCGTGCACTACACCATGGGCGGTCTGTGGGTCGACTACGACCTCCAGAGCTCCATCCCGGGCCTGTTCGTGACCGGTGAGGCCAACTTCTCCGACCACGGCGCCAACCGCCTGGGCGCGAGCGCGCTGATGCAGGGGCTGGCGGACGGCTACTTCGTCCTGCCCAACACCATCAACGACTACCTGTCGTCGGGCCCGTTCGAGGCCCTCGACGAGTCGCACCCCGAGGCCGTGGCGGCCAAGGACCAGGTGACCTCCCGCATCGACAAGCTGCTGTCCGTCCAGGGCTCCCGCACCGTCGACTCCTTCCACAAGGAGCTCGGCCACATCATGTGGGAGTACTGCGGCATGGAGCGCAGCGAGGAGGGCCTGACCAAGGCCATCGAGCTCATCCGGGCGCTGCGGGCCGAGTTCTGGCGCGACGTCAAGGTGCTGGGTACCAACGAGGAGTTCAACCAGGCCCTGGAGAAGGCCAACCGCGTGGCCGACTTCCTGGAGCTGGGCGAGCTCATGTGCATCGACGCCCTGCACCGCCGCGAGTCCTGCGGCGGCCACTTCCGCGCCGAGAGCCAGACCGAGGACGGCGAGGCGCTGCGCCACGACGACGAGTTCGCCTACGTGGCTGCCTGGGCGTTCGGCGGCGATGACAGCAAGCCCGTGCTCCACAAGGAAGCCCTGGAGTACGAGTACGTCGAGATGAAGCAGCGGAGCTACAAGTGAACATCACCCTGCGCGTATGGCGTCAGAAGGGGCCGGACGACGAGGGTCGGCTGGCCACGTACAAGCTCACCGACGTCTCCCCGGACATGTCGTTCCTGGAGATGCTCGACGTCCTCAACGAGAAGCTCACGCTGGAGAACGAGGACCCGGTCGCCTTCGACCACGACTGCCGCGAGGGCATCTGCGGTGCCTGTGGTGTCGTGATCGACGGTGAGGCGCACGGCCCCGAGCGCACCACGACCTGCCAGCTGCACATGCGCAGCTTCAACGACGGCGACACCATCACGGTGGAGCCGTGGCGGGCCAAGGCGTTCCCGGTCGTCAGGGACCTGGTCGTGGACCGCGGCGCGTTCGACCGCATCATCCAGGCGGGCGGCTACATCAGCGCCCCGACGGGTACCGCGCCCGACGCCCACGCCAACCCGATCCCGAAGCCGGACGCGGACCGCGCGTTCGACGCCGCGACCTGCATCGGCTGCGGCGCGTGCGTGGCGGCCTGCCCGAACGCCTCCAGCATGCTGTTCACCGCCGCGAAGGTCACGCACCTGGGCATGCTCCCGCAGGGGCAGCCCGAGCGGTCCTCGCGCGTGGTGAAGATGATCAACCAGCAGGACGAGGAGGACTTCGGCGGCTGCACCAACATCGGTGAGTGCGCCGCGGTCTGCCCGAAGGGCATCCCGCTGGACACGATCTCGCAGCTCAACCGCGACCTGCTGGGCTCGCTCAGCAAGGGCGTCGGCTGACCGCCGCCCCCTGTCGCACCGCACGGGCCGCGCTCCTTCGGGGGCGCGGCCCGTCGCCGTCGCCGGGGGTCACTCCGCCCGGGGGCGGAGCCGTCCGGCGTCCTGCTCCACCGGCTTCCGGGCCCCGCGCGGCTGGCGGCTCGCGACGAAGTCCTCGACGGCGGTGACGACCGCGGCCTCGACACTGACGCCGTCCCGCTCCGCGACCTCCCTGAGCAGGGCGTGGAGGCCGTCGTGCATGTGCAGGTGCATGTCCATGGCTCGAAGGTAGCGGCTGCCGGGTCCGGGCGCGGGGAAAACGCGGAGACCGGCGCCTCCGGGCGCGGGCGCGGCCCGACGCCGACCCCGGGGGTCACTCCGCGGGCGGCATGAGACCTCTGAGCCGGTCGGCGATCTCGGGGACGTCCGCCAGGTCGCCGGTGGTGACCGCGATGACCAGGTCGTAGGCGGCGTTCTGGTCGGGCCTGCCGACCTTCTGGCCGTTGAGGCGCAGGAAGGCCTTGGCGGCGATCCAGGCCAGCCTCTTGTTGCCGTCCGACAGGGGGTGGCCGATGAGGACCGACTGCATGAGGGCGGCGGCCTTCTGCCACACGTCCGGATAGGCGTCGTCGCCGAAGGCGGTCGCCTGCGGGCGCAGCAGCGCCGCGTGGAGCTGGCCGACGTCGCGCATCGACACGTACCCGGGAAGGGCCGCGTCGATGACCGCGGCGACGTCCGCCCTGGTGAGGTAGGGCGTCATTGGGCCAGCCTCGCCAGCAGTTCCGCGTCCTCCTCAGCGATCTCCAGCGCGTACCGGCGGACCCTCTCGGTCTGACGGGCCGCGAGGAACTCCTTGAGCGCGAGGACCACCTCGGTGTTGACGCTGTTGCCGTCCTCCTCGGCGGCCTGCCTGATCCCCGCGTGTACGTCGTCGGGCAGGCGCAGATGCATGTTCATGCCGAGATGGTACCGGCAAGTGGTATCAGCCTCTGGTACACGGTGGCGGGCGGGAACGCGGGCCCCTCCGGGGCGGCTCAGCCCTCGTGCTCGCGCCAGTGCCGGGGCAGGTCCCCGTACCCGACGCCGATCTCCACGGACCCCCCGTCCAGGCTCCGGACGTCCTCCCAGGCCACGTAGCGCTCGTGGCGACGCATCCAGCCCAGCACCCGGTGCCACGGGGAGGGCGGCTCCAGCGAACCCCCGTAGCCGAGGCGGCCCGCGAACGCGCCCCGCCCCAGCACCAGGCCCAGGACGGTGTAGACCTCCCCGTCGCGGCGCACGACCACGTCCTGGACCTCGCTGACCGTCCGGCCGGAGCTGTCCCTGACCCGGCGGCCGAGCAGTTCGCTGAACAGGAACCCGCTCATCGCCCCGCCCCCGGGATCCGGCCGATGACGTTGCGGCTCAGCCACCTCTCCGCCGCGCGGCTCCCCTCGGGCACGGGAGTGGACAGACGGGTCGTGGGGGCGAAGTCCTCGACGTCGCCCACCGGGATGCGCACGGGCTCGTGCTCGGAGGGCCGCAGTCTCCCCAACGCCGTGCGCCACAGCCTCCCCAGGCGCCCCGAGAGTCTGGGGCCCAGGGCGGCGGAGTCGGTGAGCAGCGCCGTTATGGCCGGAGGGGAGCCCTCCTCCCAGGAGAACTCGACGTCGTCCGCCTTGCCCACCGGCTGCCCGTCGCGGTCCACGATCTGGCGGTCCAGCACGGTGAAGCCGATCCGGAACACGGACTCGCGTTCGTGGTTCTCGGACATGTCACTGCCCCGCTTTCGTGTAGAGCATCAGGGGGACGGCCACGACCGACACCACGAGGAGGAGCACCAGGTAGACCGATCCGAGGATGTTGGTGAACCGCGAGTTCACCCGGTCGCCCAGGTAACGGCGGTCGTTGGCGACCACGAAGATCGGCAGGTAGGTGAGCGGCAGCGCCACCGCCGACAGCACGATGCTGTACTCGACCACCTTGACCGGGTCGATCCCGGTGAGGACGAAGAGGGTGCCCGCCACCAGGCCCAGCAGGATGACCGAGTGGAAGAGCGCCGCCCGCACCGGCGGCCGGGTCTTGCCCCACGGCCAGCCGAAGTACTGGGCCACGCTGTAGCCCGACGCCAGGGACGACTCCAGCGCGGCGCCGAACGTGGCCGCGAAGAAGCCCACGAGGACCACGACCAGCCCGAGCTTGCCCAGCGCCGCGACCACGGGTAGCGCGACCTGGCCCAGGTCCTCCACGTGGACGTCGGCGGGCATGAGCCAGGCCGCCGCGCAGCCCATGATGGCCAGGGCGAGCAGGCCGCCCACCGGGAAGCCGAGGAAGATGTTGATCCGGGCCGTGGCCAGGTCGCGGGGGGTCCACTTCTCCTCCACCCCGCTGGAGGAGAAGAACAGGACCGAGTAGGGGGTCATCGTCGCGCCGAACAGCGCGATCGCGTAGTAGGACCACACGGACCACTCCTCGTCCGGGGGAGGGGAGAAGCTCGCGGCGTCGGCCAGGAGACCGCCCCAGTCGGGGCTCAGCCGCCACAGGGCGACGGCGAACACGACCAGGGCCAGGCCGAGCAGACCGTAGGTCTTCTCCATCCACCCGAACGGCATCCGCCACACGACCACCCAGACCAGGAACCCGGCCACCGGGACCCACAGCAGGTAGTGGACGCTGCTGGCCAGTTCGAGGGCGAGCGCGATACCGCCGATCTGCGCCGACATGGTCAGCAGGGTGATGACGTAGGACGCCAGCAGGTTGGCCAGGCCCGCGCGGGCGCCGAGCCGCTCGCGGACCAGGTCGAAGACGGCCCGGCCGCTGACGGCCGTGACGCGCGCCGCCATCTCGGTGAAGAGCATGATCCCGATGACGCCGACGGGGATCACCCAGGCCAGGGACATCCCGAAACGGGAGCCGACCACGGAGGCGGAGACCAGGTCGCCGATGTCCAGGAACCCGCCGACGGCGGTGAGCATGCCCAGGGTGAAGGACAGGAGGATTCTCACCGCAGCTCCTCCTGGAGTCCCGCCAGCGCGTCGGCGGTCCCGCGGAGCGCCTCGGCGGCCCCGGCCACCCCGTCGCGGTCCTCCCGCCCCAGCGCGACGCGAAGGTCGGACAGGCCGTGGACGGCGGCGTCGGACAGGTCCGTCACCTCGTCCCGCAGGCCGTCACAGCTCGGAGAGGGCGGCTGGAGGGAGCCGAAGGTGTCGGTGAGGGAGCGGGCCGAGTCCTCCGCGTCCTTGGCACTGACCTCCAGGTAGGGCTGGAACGCCCGGTCGTCCTCGGCCAGTTCCGCGACCAGCGTCCCCGTGCGGACGGCCGACAGCAGGTCCCCGGTGGTCTGCCGGGCGTCGTCGCGGTAGGCGTCCGCGGTCAGCGCCGGGGCGGTGCAGCCCGCGGACGCCAGCGCGAGGGCCGCCGCCAGTGCGGCGGGCGCGCACCGCGCGAGGAGGCCCCGGGGTCCGCGGGGACGCCCCGGCCGCGGCCGTTCGCTACCCGTCATGGCTCAGGACCCTAACCGCGCGCGGGTCCGGCGGCCGTGCCCGTCCGCGGCGTGTCACCCGGGCGTTCGCGGTGTGCCGCCCGGCGGCCGTGCCGTGCCTACGGGTGCTGCGCCGTGCCTCGGGGATGCCGTGCCTCGGGTCAGCGGTCCCTGTCTCGGGGGCGGCGGCCCTCCCTCAGGTCCGGTAGCGCCGCGCGACCGTGTGGAAGGCCTCCTTGGGCTCCCAGGACGACGGGTCGTCCTCGGCCGTGCGCACCACGCCGAACCCGGCCGCGTCCAGGTCGTACACGGGGTCCTCGCTGTGCGGGAAGCCCGGCATGGCGAACGTGAACACGAACGCGCCGTGCACCCCCCGCTCCCGGTACAGCCCCAGCAGCGCGTCCAGGTACCCGGCCTGCACGGCCTCGTTGCGCGCGGTGCCCCGGCGCAGGCGCGGCGGGTCGGCGAACCAGTTCACCGCGAGGAAGGACGCGGCCCCGCGCAGGTCGGCCCCGTCGTGGGCGCCGCAGCCGAACTCGGTGATCACCAGGGGCCTGCCGCAACCGTCCCGGAGCGCGTCCAGCCGCCGTTCGTAGGCGTCGGCGTCGGTCCCGGACCGGTACAGGTTCGCCCCGGCCAGGTCGAAGCCCGACCAGTCCACCTCCTCCCAGCCCCCGGCCCCGTAGGTCACCGGCCCCCCGAAGTGCTCGCGGGCCACGTCCAGGGCCGAGGCGAGCAGCGCGGCGAGCCTGCGCCGCATCCTGCGCTCGAAGGGGCGGCGCAGCCACGGGCGGGTGACGAACTGGAGGCGGACGACTTCGCTCCCGCCGGGGAGCAGGCCCGGGGAGGTCAGCGAGAACTCGGTGCCGACCATGAGGGTCACGCGGCCGGGGTGCTCCAGGCGCAGCTCCTCGGCCATGCGGGCGGTGGCGGCCAGGTGCTCCAGCCGCTCGGCGACCGGCGGGTTCTCCGGCTGCGGGCGCACCCACACGTCCAGACCCGCCTCCAGGGCGGCGCGCGCGGCGGCCCGCTGCCGTCCGGTGTCGGCGCCGATCAGCATCACGGCGGTGCAGTGCAGGTCCTCGCGGATGACGCGCATGTCGCGCGCCGCCGCGTCCTCGGACACGCCGTCGGTGTGGTGGGAGATTCCTCGGATGTCCACGCGCCCATCCTGTCAGGGGGCCCGGTGGATCAGAAGACCCCGATCGGTCCGCGTCGCCTCCCGGGTCCGCCCGCGGCCCGTTCCCGGCCGGTCTCCGCGTGCGCCGGGACTCCGGGGACGCGGGACTCCGGAGACACAGGTCTCCGGAGCCGAAGGGGGCGGCGGACCGCCGGGCTTGGGCAGGCGCCGGAACGCCGGAGGAGGCGGGGCCGTCCGGCGGGCGGGCCTCAGGGGGCGGCGGGGCGCAGCATGCAGTAGGTCGAGGGGGCCGACGGGGGGTGGACCGCCCGCACCACCCGGAAGTCGTAGTCCTCGTAGCGGCCGATGTCCGCCGGGTCCGCCGTCTCCAGGTAGACCGGCACGCCGTCCGCGTCGGCCCGCGCCAGGCCCTGGCGCAGCAGCCGCGCCCCCGCGTCGGTCCCGTCCGCCGCGGGGTCGGCGCCCAGCACGCACAGGTACCAGTGCGGACCCTCCGGCACCGACGCCCTGACCTCGCCGTTGTACCAGGTCAGCTCCGGCAGCCGGGACAGCCCCACCAGCCTGAACCAGTGCGGCAGCGACCTCAGCGGGAGCGCCGCTCCCTCCCGTCCCGCGTCGGGCGGGGTCCACAGGGCCGCGCCCCGCACCACCGGGACACGCCCGGGGCCCTCCGGGGACTCCGCCACGGTGGCGTGGCCGCCGGGGACGTGCCCGAACCCGGCCAGCAGCGCGCACGCGCGGAAGTTCTGCGCCATGCGCAGGCCGTCGTCCGGGAAGAGCCACCGGAAGAGCGGGTCGTGGTAGAGGGCGCGGCTCAGCACCCGGGCCACGGCGGGCACGTCGTTCATGGTCGCGGTGCGGACCGCCTGTACCGCTGTGGGGGTCACGGGGGCTGCCTCTTCCCTGGGGCCGGGGTACCCCTGTGCCTGGGGCTCCGATCACCGCTCATGGTAGGGCGGGCGACCGTCGCGGGTGGGGCGTTTCCCCGGGAAGGGGAGGCCCTCCGGTGAGGGACGGCTCCCGGGAGGGGCAGCGGGCCCGCGGGCCCTCAGGAGGGGGCGCGCAGCAGGAAGTAGTTGGTTCCCGCCTCGGGGCTCTCCGCCTCCCGGACCAGCCGGAACCCGAACCGCTCGTAGAAGCCGACGGTCTTGGGGTTGAGCGTCTGGGTGAACACCGGCAGGCCCTGGGAGTCGGCGCGGTCCAGACCCGAGGTGAGCAGTCCGCCGCCGACGCCCGTGCCGATGGCGGCCGGGTCCACGCCCAGCGCCGCCAGGTACAGGTGGGGCTCCTGGGGCGCGGCCAGCTTCCACTCGGCGAACACGCGCACGAACGCGGCCAGGCGGGTACGGCCGATCAGGGGACCCCAGTGCGGCCAGGTGCGCAGCGACACCAGCTGGCCCTCCGGATTGGCGGTGGGCGGGGCCCACAGCGCCGCACCGCGCACCACCGGCGCGTCTTCGCTGCCGTCCCTGGTCTCGGCGACCCGGGTGTCACCCGAGGGGACGTAGCCGAAGCCCGCGGTCAGGGCGAAGAAGCGGCGCGTCCGGGCCATCCGCAGCTCGTCGTCGGGGAACAGCCACCGGAAGAGCGGGTCCTCCTGCGCTGACCTGGCCAGAACGCGCGCGACACCGGCGACGTCGTCGATCGTGGCGGTACGGGAGGCTGCTGTGACGGTTGGACTCATCCCGGAATCTCTCTGATAGGGGCCTTTCGACCATGGTAGATCACGGAACCATCACGACAGTGCCGTGGTGGGGGTCGGGGCGTCCGCGGAGAAGGCGGCAGGGACCGGCTGGTCGAACACGTGGGCCCGCACCCAGGCGTGCATGGCGATCGCGGCCGCGGCCCCGGCGTTGATCGACCGGGTCGAACCGAACTGGGAGATCGACAGCACCGCCCGGCACACCCGCCGCACCTCCTCGGAGAGCCCCGGGCCCTCCTGGCCGAACACCAGCACGGCGTTCCTGGGCAGCGGATAGGTCTCCAGCGGTACCGAACCCGGCAGGTTGTCCACGCCGAGCAGCGCCAGCCCGCGCTCCTCGGCCCAGGCCACCAGCGCCTCGGTGTCGGGGTGGTGGTGGACGTGCTGGTAGCGGTCGGTCACCATCGCGCCGCGCTTGTTCCAGCGGCGGCGGCCCACGATGTGCACGGCGGCGCACCCGAACGCGTTGGCGGTGCGCACGACCGAGCCGATGTTGAAGTCGTGCGTCCAGTTCTCCACGGCGACGTGGAAGGGGTGGCGCACGGTGTCGAGGTCGGCCACGATCGCCTCGCGCCGCCAGTACCGGTAGCGGTCCACGACGTTGCGGCGGTCGCCGCCCGCCAGCAGTTCGGGATCGTAGTGGTCGCCCTCGGGCCAGGGGCCCTCCCACGGGCCCACGCCCACCTCGCGCGCCTCGTCCTCACCGGCTCCGTCCGCGGACGCGGGGGAGGCGGGACCGCGGACGGAGCCGGAGGGAGGCGACTGGGGTGCGGGGTGCTCGTTCATCTGTTCCAGCTTACGAACGCTCCGCGGTGGGACCTCCTACAGGTGGATGTCCCCGTGGAAGTCACGGCCCTGGAACACGCGCGCCCTGCCGCTGACGTCCCCCTGGATGCTGTTGTGCACGGCCCCGTCGCCCTCCTGGACGAACTCGCCGCGCAGCTCCGCCATCAGTGCGCGGATCGCGGGCTCCTCGGCCTCAGCCCGCTCCAGGCGTTCGGCGACGGCGGCCAGCGCCTCGGGGTCCTCCGGCTCCAGGAGGGCGTCGTCCAGGACCTGCTGGGATTCGGGGTCGGAGCGAAAGCGCGCGAAGACCGCCTTGCGCAGGGACTTGAAGGCGGCGACGGTGCCTTCGGTCGCCGCTTCGGTGATCTTGCCGACCGCGCCGGTGACGACGGCGGCGGCGATGGCGAGGGTGACGGGATCGGCCACGGGGGGGCTCCTTCGCGAGGGAGGTTGTGTTCCGCCACCCAGTGTTCCCCCTCAGGAGCGGCGCTGTCTCCTCTTCGCGACGACAAGAGCCACCCAGCGCCAGCCGAGCATGGTCGCGGCGAGGAACAGGGAGGTGACGATGACGAAGCTGGTCGGGGCGCCCTCCCCGAGGAACACGCGTACCGCCATCCCCCCGACCACGGTCACGGCCCACACGAACAACCCCGTCGGCCAGATCCGGACAGGGGCGGTCCAGGCACGGGTGACCGCCCAGCCCAGGACCGTCCCGGCGGCGAAGGGCCACGCGGTCCAGGCGATCTCGGCCAGGGCCGTGCCGGTCCCGTGGTCGGTCCTGCCGATCACGACGAAGGCCAGCACGCAGACCAGGTCGGCCAGCAGCGCGGCCAGGGCGCGCGGCGCGGTGGAGGAACGCATACGGCCAGGCTATGCCCGGGTCGAGGGAACGTTCGGGCGGGGCGGGCGGAGCGTCGCGACGTGTCGGCGGACTCCGGTCCCGGCCGGTCCGGTGGGGGAGGTGGGGCCGGGGGGAGCGATGGTGTGGGCGGTGTGCCGTGTCGATGGACCGAGGACTCCGGTCCCGGCCGGTCCGGTGGTGGGCGCGGGGCCGAGTGCGGTGGTGCGGACGGGAACCAGCGGGGCGGACGGTGGGGACGGGAAAACAGCGGATCGGGTGGAGTGCGCGAGAACCACGACCGTCGCGGCCGTGTCCTAGGTTGGTGTCCGCCGACGGCTCCGCTCTCCGGGCCGTTCGTGCCCCCAGCCCCACCCGAACCCCCGACAACAGAAGGTCGTCCACGCCACATGAGCGCAGCCCCCCCGCCCATGCACCCCGGCTCCGCGCAGCCTCCCCTGCCGCCCGGCGTGCGGCCGCTCGCATCCGACGAGCCCCGGCGCGTCGGCCCCTTCCGGGTGGTGGGCCGGATCGGCTCGGGCGGCATGGGCGTGGTCTACGCGGCGCTCGACGACGCCGACCGGCGGGTGGCGGTCAAGTGCGTGCACCGGGTCTACGCGGCCGACAGCGAGTTCCGGGAGCGCTTCGCCCGGGAGGTCGCCCTACTGCGCCGGGTGCGCGCGGCCTGCGTGCCCGGCTTCCTGGGCGCCGACACCCGTGCCGAGGTCCCCTGGCTGGCCACCGAGTACGTCCCCGGACCGACCCTGGACGCCCGCGTGCGGGCCCACGGACCGCTCACCGGCGCGGCCCTCACCGCGTTCGCGCTGGGCGTGGCCGAGGCCCTGACCGCGATCCACGGCGCGGGCGTGGTGCACCGCGACCTCAAACCCGGCAACGTGATCCTGTCCCCGCGGGGTCCGAGGGTGCTGGACTTCGGTATCGCCCGGACGGTCGACGGCACCGCGCTCACCCGGACCGGTGGACTGGTCGGCACGCCGGGCTGGACCTCCCCGGAGCAGTACGCGGGCGGTGAGGCCACCGACCGCTCCGACATGTTCGCCTGGGGCGGGCTGACGGCCTTCGCCGCCACCGGACGCAACCCGTTCGGCGCGGGCGGCACCGACACCCTGGTGCCGCGCGTGCTGTCGGAGCCGCCGGACCTGGAGGGCCTTCCCGGGACCCTGCGCGCGCTGGTGGAGCGGGCCCTGGACAAGGACCCCGCGCGGCGTCCGGACGCGGCCGCGGCGCTGCGGGAGACGGCCGCGCTGCTGCGCGCCGCCCCGGTCGGGACGGGCGCTTCCGGTGCGACGGGAGCCCCGGCGGGCGGTCCCACAGCCGCTGCCACCGACCCCGGTACGGACCCCGGCGCGGACCTCCCCGGGCTCGTGGCCCGGGTCTGGACCGGCGCCGTCGCCCCCGACGACGGCCGGACCGACCTCTGGCGCTTCCACGCCCCGCCCCGGCGCTCCTGGGCGCGCCGCAACCAGCGGCCCCTGGCGGTCGGCGCGGCCGGACTCGCCCTCGCCGTGCTGGCCGGGACGGGGCTGACCGCCCTCTCCGGGGCCGGGGAGGAGGGGCCCGTGGCACCGGGCGACGGTACCGCCGGCGGGGGGACCGCCACCTCGGGCACCGCCGACGGTGACGGCGCGGGGCAGGGCGGCGCCGGGGAGGACGTCCCCGCCGAGTACCGGGACCTGTACGCCACCGGGACCGTGACCGTGCGGCCCGTTCTCGGCGACAGCGCCCAGCTGGTCCGCACGCTCGAACCCGCGGAGGGGGAGGGCGAGGCGCTGGAACAGCTGCGGCTGACCCTCACCCGTGGGGAGCGCTTCACGAACTCGATCACCGTCACGGCCACCGCCGAGTACCTCCCCGACTTCGGCGGCCTGACCGTCCACAACGACGACTTCGCCTGGGTGGGCCAGATCACCCCCGATCAGGACCACCTCGACTTCCACCGCCCGGGCAGTCGGGGCGTGCTCGCCGAGCTCGACCCGGACAACCCCGTGGCGGAGTTCACCGTGACGATCACCGGCGCCGTCAACGGCGGCGTCTTCTACCACCTGCCCGCCGAGGTCCTGGACGAGGACCAGCGGATCGCCCCCGACTACCCCGGCGGCTTCTGCCACGTGGCCCCGCAGTTGGGCCAGGAGCAGGCCCTCCCCGGCTTCACCGACTCGCCGGGGCTCGCTCCGCACGACGCCGCCCTGGTCGGCGGCGCCCCCGTGAACAGCTGCGCGTACCAGGAGTCCGACCCGTTCTCCTGAGCCACGCGCGCCGCCTCCGTCCCCGAACCCCCAGGAAGGGCCCACGTTGACCACAGCGACCACTCCCGCCTTCGACCGGAAGCGGCTTCCCCCCGGCGTGGAACCGCGCACCGGGGCCGACCCCGAGCGCATCGGCGGCTACCACGTGGTCGGCCGCGTCGGAGCGGGCGGCATGGGAGCCGTCTACGCCGGCCTGGACTCGGGCGACGGCTGCGCCGCGGTCAAGGTCGTCCACGCCCACTTCGCCGCCGACCCCGCCTTCCGGGCCCGCTTCGCCCGCGAGGTGGAGATGGTCAGGCGGGTGCGCGCGGCCTGTGCTCCGGCGTTCCTGGACGCCGACACGCAGGCGGGCACGCCGTGGCTGGCCACCGAGTACGTGCCCGGCCTGACCCTGCGCCAGCACGTGCGGCGGCACGGGCCGCTCTCCGGGGGAGTGCTGCTCGCCCTGGCGGTCGGCCTCGCCGAGGCGCTCACCGCGATCCACGCCGCGGGCGTGGTGCACCGCGACCTCAAGCCCGGCAACGTCATCCTGTCCCCGACCGGCCCGAAGGTGCTCGACTTCGGGATCGCCCGCGCGGTGGAGGGCACCGCCCTGACACGCACCGGCGGCCTGTTCGGCACCCCGGGGTGGGTGGCGCCGGAGCAGTACGGGGGGCGGGCCGCCAGCGACCGCTCCGACATGTTCGCCTGGGCGGGCCTGGTCGCCTTCGCCGCCACCGGCCGCGATCCCTTCGGCAGGGAGTCCGCCGAGGTGGTGTCCCACCGGGTCCGCAACGGCGAGCCGGACCTGGACGGGGTGCCGCCCGAACTCCTGGACCCGGTACGGCGGGCGTTCGACAAGGACCCCGGACGCAGACCCGCGGCGGCCGAGGTGGTCACCGAGCTCACCTCCGGCTGGAACGCCACCCGGGTCCAGCCGCTCCAGGGCGACCCGGTCACCGAGGTCGTCCCCGGCCTGCTCGCCACCGAGTGGCGGGGGGTGGAAGCGCCCGCGCCCCGCCGGGTCCGCCGGTCCGCCCGGACGCCGCTGCTCGCGGCCACCGCGGCCGTCCTGGCCGCCGCACTGGTCGCGACCTGGCTGGTCGTGCGCCCCGAGGACGGTCAGGAGACCGCGGGCGGGGGCGCCGCCGACGGGGGAGCCGCGACCGGGGACCGGACGGGCGGCGGTGAGGGTGCGGCGGACAACGCGGAGCCCGCAGTGCGGGCCGACCCCGAGAACGCGGAGGCGGTGGTGGACGAGGCCGTCGGGCTGGCCCTCGGCGCGTCGAGCTTCGCGGCCTACTCCACGTCGAGGGATGCCGAGACGGGGATGGGGTACCCGGTCAACCACTCCTACACCGAGGACCCCGAACCCAGGTACCTCCAGGTCAGCTACCAAGGACCGGCCACCTACCTCACCCTGGAGATCGGGGAGGGGCCGGACGACGTCCTGGCCCGCACGGACTCCAACCTGGTCGGTCTGGTCGAGGGGGGCTACTACCGCCCGGCGCCGGAGGAACTGGAGGACGAACCCCGTGCGGCCTGGACGTCCACCGTGGAGTCCCTCCGCACCGTCCTCGGTGAGGGAAGCCGGATCAGTTACCAGGGGGAGTCGGCGCCCCCAGCCACCGACTACCCCGAGGACATGACCGAGGGCATCGACCTGGCCGGGCGCGTGGGACACCACTACACCGGCAGTTACCCCGCGGAGCCCGACGAGCGCGTCGAGGGCCGGACCGGGGACCGGGAGGTCACCTTCGACCTGTGGATCGGCGACGACGGCTACCCGCAGCACTTCCAGACCTACGACTCCTGGGAGGGCGAGGGGATCAACGGCACCCACATGGACGGTGAGTCCACGATCATCGGCTTCTTCCAGTTCAACGAACCCGTGGAGATCGAGGTGCCCGAGGAGTCGGAGATCGCCGCCAGCCAGGAGGAGGCGGCCCCGCAGACCGGGACCGGCTGAGCGCCGCGCGCGGGTGCCCGCTAGGGCCCCGGAGCCGCCCCCGAGGACGGCCGCGCCGCCGAACCCGCCCCGGTGCCGCGCCCTCCCGCGCGCGGCACCGGTGCGGGACGGGCGCTACCCCTCGCCGCGCAGGTTCTCCTTGAGGAACTCCACCTGGAGCAGCATCAGGTTCTCCGCGACCGTCGGGTCCGAGGGCGAGTGCGTCACCCCCGACAGCGGCAGCACCGTGTGCGGGCGCCCCGCCGCCATCAGCGCCGACGACATCCGCTGCGTGTGCGCGAAGGCCACGTTGTCGTCCGCCAGGCCGTGGATCATCATCAGCGGGCGCTCCAGCTTGGCCGCCTCCGCCAGGAGCGAGCTGCGCCCGTAGGCCTCCGGCTCGCCCCCGGGGGTGCCCAGGTAGCGCTCGGTGTAGTGGGTGTCGTACAGCTCCCAGTCGATGACCGGAGCGCCCGCCACAGCCGCGTGGAACACGTCCGGGCGGCGCAGCACCGCCAGCGCCGCCAGGTACCCGCCGAACGACCAGCCGTGGATGCCCACCCGCGACACGTCCAGGAAGTCGAACCGCTCCGCCGCGTCCTCCAGCGCCGCCACCTGGTCCTCCAGGACCGGCGCGGCCAGGTCGAGGTGGACGCTCTGCTCCCACTCCACCCCGATGCCCGGTGTGCCCCGGCCGTCCGCGATGAGCACCGCGAAACCCTGTTCGGCGTACCACTGGGCGGTCAGGTACGCCCCGCGCGCGTTGAGCACCCGCTGGGCGTGCGGGCCGCCGTAGGGCGCCATCAGCACCGGCAGCGGGCGCAGCCCCTCCCGGTACCAGGACGGCAGGACCAGGGCGCTCGGAATCCGCCGCTCACCGGCGCGCCAGAACTCCACGCGCGGTTCGGGCAGGTCCGGGGCCTCGGCCAGGCTCCCGATCTCGGAGCAGGACCGGCGCGTCTCGGTGCCCGCGCCGCGCAGCACCACCGTGTGCGCGCCCGGGAAGTCCATCGACCGGTGCTGCACCACCAGCGTGTCGCCGCGCAGCCGCCCCGAGCGCACGCCGCTGTGCGCGCCCGAGTCCGCGGACCTGCTGCACCCGTGCCCGGGCACCTCCACCGGCGCGGCCAGGCCCGTGCCCAGTTCGACCAGCCACAACGACACGTCCGCGGGGCTCCCGGCGGGCGACCCCGAGTACAGGACCCGGTCGCCGTCCACGTCCACCACGCCGCGCACGTACACGTCCGGGGGGCTGACCGGGGCGTCGCCGACGTAGACCCGGCGCTCGCCCCCGGCCTCGCGGCCGATCCACACCAGGTCGCCCGCACCGGTGAACGCGGGAACGCCCGGCATCAGCTCGACCCACACGCCGTCGGACTCGGTGCGCGACTCCACCGCCAGACCGGTCGCGGGGTCGGCGCTGAACAGGGTCAGCGTGCGCTGGTCGCGGCTCTGCGCGGTGAACACCACGGTGGGCGTGCCGTCCGGCCCGGTCGTCCAGCCGACCGTGGCCAGGTAGGGCAGGGCCTCGCGGTCCCACTCGACCCAGGCCGGTTCCGGCCGCCCGCCCCCGCTCGGGCCGACCCGGAACACGGCCAGGCGCACGTCGGCGTTGGCGCCGCCCGCGGGCGGATAGCGCAGGGCCGTCGGCTCCTGCGCGGGGCTGCCGGGGTCGGAGACGTACCAGGTGTTCACCCCGGACTCGTCCACGCGCGCGACGGCGAGCGCGGAGCCGTCCGGCGCCCACCAGAAGCCCCGGTAGCGCCCCATCTCCTCGGCGGCCACCAGTTCGGCCAGCCCCCACGTGACGTCGGGGCCGTCCGGTTCGGCCACCGGGCGGTCGCCGTGGTCCGGCTCGGCGGCGGCGATGTCCAGGACGCGCACCGCGCCGCCGCTGACGTAGGCGACCCGGTCGCCCGCCGGACTGATGCGCGGGTCCACGACGGGGGTGGCGGCGGGCAGCTCGTGCGGAGCGGTGTCGTCGCCGACCAGGTCGACGTAGAACAGCCGCCCGGACAGGGTGAACACCGCGCGGGTGAACGCCTCGTCCACCGAGTACGACACGATCCCGCCGCCGCTCTCGCGCAGCCGCTCGCGGCGGGCCCGCTCCTCGGGCGGAAGGTTCTCGTCGTCGGCGCCCAGGGAGCGGGGGTCGGCGACCACCGTGTCCGTTCCCGCCCCTTCCGTGTCGTGCACCCACAGGCAGGTGGCCTTGTCCACCCCGTCGCGTCCCCGGAGGAAGGCGACGCGCCGTCCGTCCGGCGAGATCTGGAACGCGCGGGGGACACCGATCGAGAAGCGCTGCGTGCGGGCCTGTTGGCGAGGAAAGCTCATAGGCCGATTGTGTCCCATGCCGCACCCGCGCGGGGAGCCGGACGGCGGCCCGACGCCCCCCGGTGGAGGGTGCGGTGCGGGAGGTGGCGGGCGGATGCGACCGGTATCGTTCGCTACGTGACTGACAGGCGACTGATGATGGTGCACGCGCACCCCGACGACGAGAGCATCGTCACCGGAGCCACCCTGGCCAAGTACGCGGCCGAGGGGGCCGGTGTGACCCTGGTGACCTGCACACTGGGGGAGGAGGGCGAGGTCATCCCGGACGACCTCGCGCACCTGGCCTCCGACCGCGAGGACACCCTGGGCGAGCACCGGATCGGCGAGCTGGACAAGGCCTGTCTGGCGCTCGGCGTGCGCGACCACCGCTTCCTGGGCGGCCCCGGCCGCTACCGGGACTCGGGGATGATGGGCGCGCCGACCAACGAGCACCCCCGGGCGTTCTGGGGCGCGGACGTGGAGGAGGCCGCCACACTCCTGGCGCAGGTCATCCGCGAGGTCCGCCCGCACGTGCTGGTCAGCTACGACGAGCACGGCGGCTACGGGCACCCCGACCACGTCCAGGCGCACAGGGTCGCGCGCCGGGCCTTCCTCCGGGCGGGGGAGCGGTCCATGCCCGGCACACCCTGGCAGGTCCGCAAGCTCTACGCGATCGCCCAGCCGGTCTCGCGCATCGAGGAGTCCATCGCGCGGCTGCGCGAGGAATCCGGTTCCTTCACCCCGCCCGCCCGGGTGTCCGACATCGCCCGGGGCACCCCCGAGACGGCGGTGACCACCCGGGTGGACGCCACCGACCACTGGGCGGCCAAGGCGCTCGCGATGCGCGCCCACGCCACGCAGATCACGGTGGAGGGCGAGCGCTTCGCCCTGTCCAACGACATCGCCCAGGAGATCGACGCCGTGGAGTACTTCACCCTGCTGGTGGGGCCGACGCAGCGCATCCAGCACGGGGAGTACGAGACCGACCTGTTCGCGGGGCTGTGACCGCGACCGGTGGGAGCGAGCGTCTAACCTCGTCGCTGTGACCACCACACCTGAGACCGCCCCGCCCGCCGAGGGCAAGACCTCCGCCCGTTTCCTGTCACCGGTACTGACCGGGACGACCCTCGTGGTCCTGCTGCTGCTCGGCGCCGCGGCGAGCATGCTCGCCACCACCGGCGCGGGCTGGCTGACCCTCTACTGGGGCGCGGGCACGGCGGTCCAGGCCGTGGGCGCGGTCGGGCTGCTGGCCTTCCTGGTGCTGCTGTACGGCGCGTGCCGCCTGTGCGCGTGGGGCAGCCGCCGCACCTCCGGGGCGGCGGCCTTCGCGCTCGGCTACCTGGCCGCGCTGATCGGGATGATCGGCTACATGCCCGGCGGCGACATCGTGCTCACGAACCACATCATGCACAACGCGTACCTCTTCGGGGTGATGCTCGTGCTGGTGTTCGCCGTGATCCGCAGCTGGTCGTTCGCCCCGCCGCCCGGTTCCCCGAGGGCTGCGGCGCCCGGAGCCGACGCGCCGCCCGCCGCCGGGGGCTACCGGCGGACGCGGCCCTCCGACAAGGCGCGGCCCTGGCGCGAGGGCTAGAGGTCGTGTTCCTCGGATCATTCCGATCCCGCCCGTCGCCCTCCGCCACCCTCAACGGAGAGCCTTCGGCTCCGGTGCTTTCACGAGCACCGGGCTGCCTCTCGCCGCGCCGGTTCCGCTTGGAAAGCCAACCGGGCCGACCCACGCGAACCGTCCTGCGAGAGATCGCCCGGACGGCTGCCCGCTGATCCGGAAGCCTCCGCGGAACACTCCCCAGGACCACAACCCTCAAAAGCGGGAGGCTCGTGAGGCGAGCGCCTCACGAGCCTCCGCGGCCCCGGTTCCGGTCAGGCCCAGAACTGGAGGAGCAGCTCGCCGTAGAAGGCGATGCCGCGGAACACCGGGTTGGGCAGTACCAGGTCGAACAGGCCGTACACCGCGTCCACCAGCAGGTCGTTCAGGCCCGGGAACCACAGGACCGCGAACACGGCCACCGAGCCGAACAGGGCGTTGGCCCGGGCCGTGGCGACCCACGTGCCGCGCGTCCAGGCGGCCAGCACCTCGAAGCCGTCCAGGCCGGGCACGGGCAGCAGGTTGACCAGAGCGGCCGTCAGGTTCGCGAAGCACAGGAAGGCCATCGCCGAGATCGCCCAGTTGGTGGTGTCGTTGCCCGGGGGCACCAGGACGGACACGGTGACCGCGAACGCGGCGGCCACCAGGAGGCTGGCCAGCGGCCCGGCGAGCGCCACCAGGACACGGCGGCCCCGGGAGGGGATGCGGTCCCAGTCCACGTAGGTGGGCGGACCGGTCATGCCGAAGGCGCCCAGGCCCAGATAGGCCGAGGGCAGGACCAGCCCCGCGAAGGCCTGCCGGTAGGCGAACGGGTTCAGCCGCAGGTAGGCGCTGCCGCGCAGGGAGCGGTCACCGGCCAGGTAGGCGGCGAGCGCGTGCGCGAACTCGTGCACGGCCAGGGAGGCGATCCAGCAGAGCAGGATGAACAGCGGCGGGACCAGCGGGGTGACGCTGGTGCCCTCGGCGGCCCACTCCAGCTCCGCGGCGGTCCACGACAGCCAGCCCGCGAACCCCGCCAGGCCCAGCAGCAGCACGAAAACCGGGCTGGGCAGGAAGTCCGCCCAGCTCCCGGGGCGCGCGGCGTCGGGGCCGCTCGGTGAGGCGTCGTCCTCCGAGGCGTCCTCGGTGACCTCCGGGGACGCGGACGGGGTCTTCGCGTCCTCCGCCCCCGCGGCGTCCCGGGCGTCGCCGGGGCCCTCGGTGTCCCGCCCCAGGTCGGGCCGGTTGAGGGCGTCCTCGGGCATCTGCTCCCACGGGTCGGCGACTGCCCCGCCGGCCTCGGGCACGTCGGTCGTCTCCGCCTTGCGCGGCGGCTCGGGCGCGGGCATGGTGCTCCTGCTGGTCTCGGATGGTTCGCGCTCCAGGTTAGGCCCTGGTCGGCACCCGTTCGCAGCGGGTGGCCGATGAGGGGCGCGGCAGGAGACGGCCCGCCGGTCAGACCGCGGCCCGCCGGTCAGACCACGGCCCGCGGCGCCACCGCCGACTGGTGCAGGCAGGCGATCGCGAACGCCCGCCCCGGTGCGGTCAGCTCCCGGCGCCCCGCGCCGTCGTCGTCGGTGAGCAGGCCCAGGGTCTCCAGCAGCCAGCTCACCGCCATCACCAGCGCGCGCACCTGGTCCGAGGCGGCCTCCGCGGTGCGCCGGTGCGACGCGGCGTGCCTGCCCGAGGGAGCCGGGGGCTCCGCCGGAACCCACCCCGACTCGGTCAGCGCCCTCTCGGCCGCCTCCACGTCCGACTCGCCGCGGCGCGCGTGCGAACCGCTGCCCTGCGGGGTGCGCGCCAGCAGGATGCCCAGCAGAGTCTCCGCCGCGGCCTGGTCCAGGCCCCCGGTGCGGCACAGGGTCTCGGTGGCCGCCTGCCACAGCGCCTCGGGGTCCTCCCGCAACTGGCGCCCGCGCCGCGTCAGGACCAGGCGGCGGCCCGACCTGCGCACCGCGCGCATCCCCCGCAGTGCCTGGTGCAGGGCGATGAGCTGCGTGGCGTCGGTCTCGCTGCGCGGCGGCTCGGGGGTGGTCCGCCACCCGAAGTCCTCGCACATCTGGCGCACCACGCCCGGCGAGATGTAGCCGATCTGGGTGAGCGCGATGCCCTCCGCGGCCAGGTCCAGCAGCCGCTGGAGCGGCGCCATCGCCGCCTCGGCCCCGCGCGGCACGTCGGCGCCCGCGATGATCTGGCCCACCAGCGGCCACAGGCGCTGGCGGTGCGGGTGCGCGGACGAGCTCAACCAGGCACGCACCCGCTCCTCGCGGATGCGGTCCAGGTGACTCAGCCCCCGGTTGTCCGGCTGCGTGAGGAAGGAGCGGGCGAACCGCTCCTGGGCGGGACGCCACCCGCGCTTGCCGGGGCGCACGTCGCCCAGGGTGATCGCCAGCTCCAGCGCCGACGCGGTCTCGTCACGGGCCACGATCTCGGCGTCGCCGACCGCCGTCCCCCAGGTCAGCTCGGGCAGGTCCGGCGGCTCCACGCCCGACTCCCACATGAGCCGCTCGTACATCGCCAGGCCCGCGGCGTGGTCGCCGTCGTAGACGGTGAGCAGGGCCGCGGTCTCCGGAGCCGAACAGATCTGCGCGTACCGGTGCAGCTGGAGGAGGGCGAAGAGGCTGCCCAGGGCTCTGACCGCGAACAGCCGGTCCTCGGCGCGGTCGTGGAAGCGGACCGGCAGCTCGAACCAGCAGAACCGTTGGACGGCGTGCTGGTTGAGCCTCTCGATCTCCTGCTCCGGAGCCAGCGTGTCCAGGGCCGACCGGGCCATGTCGGCCGCCCGCTCGTCCCGGCGTGCCAGCTCGGCGAGGGCGGACGCTACTGCTTCGCGCATGACGGGCGCTCACCACCTCCCCGCGTACCGGCGCCCGTTCCGCGTGGATGTGCCGCCGGGGGGCGCGATGCTTCGTTGTCGGTTCCCCGGCGGACCGGCTGGACCCGCCGCGGAACTGTGCGTTTTCTACCCCGCAGGGCCCGAAGAATGCCACTGTCCAGGCGCGACCTGCGCGCCTCGCGACGCCCGCCGGGCGGACGCCGCCTCACTCCGTGGAACCCGGAACGCACGGGGCTCAGGGCGTTCGCGGCGGATTCCCGCCGCGGCGGCGAGGGGGTACGGGGGGAACGACCCGGCTCGCGGCGATCGTCGACTCGGCGACCTCCACCGCGGAGCCGTCACGGCGGCGCACGGTGAGGACGCCGTCGTCCCAGGACTCCACGACACCGACGATATCGGTGAACCCGCCCTCGGGGAGGCGTATTCGTACGGAGACGCGCCGACCGATGTCGGCGGGAGAGATCCTGTGGACCAGACGTCCTCCCATGTGCAAGGAAATGCCCCCCGATTGTGCGCTGGGTGTTCTCCGCCGTCATACTAGGACTACGACATCTGTGCCAATTGCTTGCAGAGCCCGGGGACAGGGGCGAGGGCGCCCGCACGCCGGTCCCGGCCCGGAGTCTGCGAAGATCCCCGCCTCCCCCGTGGGACGCGGGGGTGAGACAAGGAGTACGACGTGACCTACGTCATCGCGCAGCCCTGTGTTGATGTACTGGACAAGGCGTGCATTGACGAGTGCCCCGTGGACTGCATCTACGAGGGCGACCGCATGCTCTATATCCACCCGGACGAGTGCGTTGACTGCGGTGCGTGTGAGCCTGTCTGCCCGGTGGAGGCCATCTACTACGAGGACGACCTCCCCGAGCAGTGGTCCGACTTCTACAAGGCCAACGTCGACTTCTTCGACGACCTGGGCTCCCCGGGCGGCGCCTCCAAGGTCGGCAAGATCGACCGCGACCACCCGCTCGTGGCCAAGCTGCCGCCGCAGGCCGAGTAGCCCGGCGGCGCGCCGGGCGGGTTCCGGCGCTCCGAGGCCGGGGACGCCCGCGGCACCCCTATGGCGCAGAGGGTGCGCGGGCCCGACCGGCCCGGCGTGGACGACGTCTCGCGCCGACCCCCGTGGCGGGGGTCGGCGCGATTCCTGTGTGACGTGTGGTCCTGTGTGACCTGTGGCAACAGACCCGACCTGGATGGAGTAAGTGCGATGGCCGAGCGGCGACCCGTGGCGAAGCGGCTCCCGACCTTCCCGTGGGACCGGCTGGCGCCCTACAAGCGCAGGGCCGCCGAGCACCCCGACGGCATCGTCGACCTGTCCGTGGGCACCCCCGTGGACCCGGTGCCCGCCCTGCTGCGCAAGGCCCTCGCCGACGCCGCCGACGCGCCCGGCTACCCCCAGACCTGGGGCACGCCCGCGCTGCGCGCCTCCGTCGCGGGCTGGCTGGAGCGCCGCCACGGCGTGCGCGTCGAGGACGGCGCCGTCCTGCCCACCGTGGGCTCCAAGGAACTCGTGGCCTGGCTTCCCACGCTCCTGGGCCTCGGCGCGGGCGACACGGTCGTCCACCCCGAGCTGGCCTACCCCACCTACGACATCGGCGCGCGCGTGGCCGGGGCCACCCCGGTGGCCTCCGACGGACTGACCTCCCTGGGCCCCGCCCCCGTCGGCCTGGTGTGGGTGAACTCGCCGAGCAACCCGACCGGCCGGGTCCTGGGCACCGCGCACCTGCGCAAGGTGGTGGAGTGGGCCCGCGAGCGCGGCGCGATCGTGGCCTCCGACGAGTGCTACCTCGACCTGGGCTGGGACGGCGCCGAACCGGTGTCGATCCTGCACCCGGACGTGTGCGGCGGCTCCCACGACAACCTGCTGGCCGTGCACTCGCTGTCCAAGCGCTCCAACCTGGCCGGGTACCGAGCGGCCTTCGTCACCGGGGACCCCGCGCTGGTCGAGGAACTGCTGGCGGTGCGCAAGCACGCCGGGATGATCGTCCCCGCGCCCGTCCAGGCGGCCATGAGCGCCGCCCTGGACGACGACGCGCACGCCGCCGAGCAGAAGGAGCGCTACCGCTCCCGCCGCGCCAGGCTGCGCGAGGCCCTGGAGGGCGCGGGCTGGCGCATCGAGCACTCCGACGCCGGGCTGTACCTGTGGGCGTCCCACCCCGACCACGACGCCTGGGGCGCGGTGGCCCACCTCGCCGAACGCGGTGTGCTGGTCGCCCCCGGGGACTTCTACGGCCCGGCGGGCGCCGGACACGTGCGCGTGGCGTTCACCGCCACCGACGAGCGGGTCGAGGCCGCGGTCGAGCGCCTGGCCTGAGGCCGGGCCGCCGTCCGGGCGGCCCCGCCGGTCGTCCACAGGCGGACGGAGGCGGTGGCCGCCGCGTGCCGGGGTGTGGTCCCCTTGTCGTATCGGGGGCCCACCCGCCTCGGTGCCATGCGGCGTGCCCGGCCGCCCGCCCGGGCTGCCGGGCACCCGGGCGGGCAGGCGTGACCGTGCCGCGGCCCACCATCTGAACCGGTCCACTACTCGAACCGGTCCACTACCCGAGCCGGTCCGCCGACCGGCCCGGATCACTCCAGGACCAGGCCGCCCCCGGTGTCGCCACCGTCGGCCGCCGCCCAGTCCTCGGCGTCGTCCGTGCCGTCCGAGGCCCGCCAGCGCTGCCCGTCGTAGGACACCGACGTCAGCCCGTACTCCTCGGCGTGGGCCACCGCCCACAGGGCCATCGCCCAGCCCAGGTCGCCGGTCCGCGGCTCCTCGTCCCCGTCCGGCGGCAGGTCCGCCGGGGCGGTGCCGAACACCCGCTCCATCTCCTCCAGGGCGGCTTCGGTGTCCGCCTCGCCGGACCGCAGGTCCGCCAGCCCCTCGGTGCCGTACCAGCACGTCAGCGCGGCCCCCTGCGTGCCGGTGAAGACCTCGGCCATCCGCGTGGACAGACGCTCGTGCTGGTCGTAGGCGTAGCCGTCGGCGCTGCGCTGTACCGCCTGGGCCGCCTCGTAGACCGGGATGGACCTCCAGCCATCCACCTCCACCAGCTCCTCGTAGAACGAGCTGCTGGCGTACACCGGGTCCAGGATCTGCTCCGGATCGCCCCACTCCTGCGAGGGCCGCTGCTGGAACAGCCCCAGGGAGTCCCGGTCGCCGTACTCCACGTTGTAGAACGCCGACTCCTGCCACACCGTCGCGAAGGCGATCGTCACGGCCTCGGGGGGCAGGTCCTGACCGAACGCCACGCCTCCCACCGTGGCCGCGCTCGCGGCCTGCGCGTTCTCCATCGGGTACCGGCCGTCGGACATCGTCAGGCGGCAGCCGGGCTCGGGCGGGGGAGGAGTGGTGTCGATCGGCTCGAACGTGGTCAGCACGTAGTAGGCCCCGGCGACGAGCGAACCGCAGACGAGGACCAGGGAGAGCAGGATCTTGACGAAGGCGGAGAGCCTCCGGCGCTTACTGGGCACGGGCGAACCAAGGGTCGGCGACAGGTGGGCGCGCCGCACCGGCAGGGGGCGTCGCGCGGGGGCGCACACGGCGCCACGGCCGCATTGTAGCCGCCGCCCGCCGCGGTGGCGGGCCGTGCGCGGAGGTGACGGCCGCCTCGGGGAGGGCGTGCCCCCGCACCCGGAGCGAGCGGCTAACGTGTGTGCACATGACCAGCTCGTACTCCAGCCCGCTGCCCGACCGCATCGACGAACTCTGGGAGAGCCGCGCCGAGCTCACGCCCGGCCACACCGAGGCCCGTGAGACCATCATCGGCGCGATCGACCAGATCGACGAGGGCAAGGCCCGCGTGGCCTTCGTCGACCCCTCCACCGACGAGGTCGTGGTCGACGAGCGCGCCAAGCGCTCCATCCTCCTCGGCTTCAAGGTCCTGGAGATGAAGGAGTCGCACGTCGGCGACTTCTACCACCACGACCGCATGCCGCTCAAGACCCGCTTCGACGGCGTCCGCGTCGTCGCCGGCGCGATCGCCCGCTGGGGCTCCTACCTCGCCCCCGGCGTCGTCCTGATGCCGTCCTTCACCAACATCGGCGCCCACGTCGGCTCCGGCACGATGGTCGACACCTGGGCCACGGTCGGCTCCTGCGCCCAGGTCGGCGAGAACGTCCACCTGTCCGGCGGCGTCGGCGTCGGCGGCGTCCTCGAACCGCCGCAGGCCTCCCCGGTAGTCATCGAGGACGACGCCTTCCTCGGCTCCCGCAGCATGGTCGTCGAGGGCGCCCGCGTGCGCAGGGGCGCCAAGCTCGGCGCGGGCACCATCCTCACCTCCTCCACCCGCGTGTTCGACGCCGAGACCGGCGAGGAGCTCCCGCGCGGCGAGGCCCCGGCCTGGTCGGTGTGCGTCACCGCCAACCGCGCCAAGAGCTTCCCCGGCGGCGACTTCGGCATGCCGGTGCTGCTCGTGCTCAGGCGCCTGAAGGAGGGCGAGGAGCACGACAAGCTCGCGCTCAACGACCTGCTCCGCGAGCACGGCGTCAACGCCTGACCCGTCCGCACCCGACCGGGGCGCCCTTTCCGCACGGGAGGGCGCCCCGTCGTGTTCCACGGTGGGTTCTGGTCGCGCCCCCGGTTGCCCCAGACTGGGAGGACAGTGATCCGGAGCGGGGGACACCCCCGGTCCGACGGCTTCCAACCTCTTCCAACCTCACCGAAACGGGGCGACACATGCTGGACCTGACCTCGGACGCCGCGGCCCTGACCGCCGCACTCGTGGACATCCGATCCGAGAGCGGTGACGAGAAGGTCCTCGCCGACGCGGTCGAGGGCGCCCTGTCGGCCCTGCCCCACCTGCGGGTCAGCCGCGACGGCGACGCCGTCGTCGCCCGCACCGACCTGGGCCGCCCCCGCCGTGTCGTCGTCGCCGGGCACATCGACACCGTCCCCATCGTGGACAACGTGCCCTCCCGCGTCGTCGGCGACCGCCTCTACGGGTGCGGCACCTCGGACATGAAGGCCGGTGTCGCCGTCCAGCTCAGGATGGCCGCCCTGGTCGCCGAGCCGGTGCACGACGTCACCTACGTCTTCTACGACAACGAGGAGGTCGACGCCTCCCGCAACGGCCTGCTCCGCCTGGCCCGCAACCACCCCGAGTGGCTGGCGGGGGACTTCGCGGTCCTCATGGAGCCCACCGACGGCGTCATCGAGGGCGGCTGCCAGGGCACCATGCGCGTGGAGGTCACCACCCGGGGCAAGCGCGCCCACAGCGCCCGCTCCTGGATGGGCGTGAACGCCATCCACGGTGCCGGAGCCGTCCTGGACGTCCTGCGCGCCTACACCCCGCGCGAACCCGAGGTGGAGGGGCTGCGCTTCCACGAGGGCCTCAACGCCGTGGCCATCGAGGGCGGGGTCGCGGGCAACGTCATCCCCGACGAGTGCGTGGTCCGGGTCAACTACCGCTTCGCCCCCGACCTGTCCGTCGCCGAGGCCGAGGCGCACCTGCGCGAGGTCTTCGACGGGTTCGAGGTCGCCGTGGTCGACGCCGCCGCCCCCGCCCGGCCCGGGCTGGACGAGCCCTCGGCCGCGGCGTTCGTCACCGCGGTGGGGGAGGGCAGCGCCCGCGCCAAGCTCGGCTGGACCGACGTCTCCCGCTTCTCCGAGCTGGGCGTGCCCGCCGTCAACTACGGCCCCGGCGACCCGACGCTCGCCCACACCAAGGACGAGTACGCCGAGATCCCCCGCATCCGCGAGGCCGAGGAGCGCATGGTCGCCTGGCTGTCGGGCGCCCGCTGAGCCCCGCCGCGCCCCGGTCGGCGGGTCCGTGACCAGTCCCGACACCGGCCGGGGCGGCGAAAAGGCCGTTTGCGGCCACCCGTGTGAAACGTGTGGTTCAGGTGTGAGCCGGTTCCACACGGATAGCTTTACGTCATGACGGAAGAAGAAGAGACCGTACGACGCGCCGGGCCCCTCACCTACCGGGGCGACTCCATCCCCAACACCACCACCGACCAGCGCCTCCTCGACCAGCGGGGTCCCACGGACTGGGTGCACACCGACCCCTGGCGGGTGCTGCGCATCCAGTCGGAGTTCGTGGAGGGCTTCGGCCTGCTCTCGGAGCTGCCCTCGGCGGTGAGCGTGTTCGGCTCGGCCCGCCTGCGCCCGGGCAACCGCTACTACGACATCGGCGTCCAGATGGGCGCCAAGCTGGCGGAGGCCGGGTACGCGACCATCACCGGCGGCGGGCCGGGGATGATGGAGGCGGCGAACAAGGGCGCCCAGCAGGCGGGCGGGCTGTCGGTCGGGCTCGGCATCGAGCTGCCGTTCGAGCAGACGCTCAACGACTACGTCGACATCGGGGTGACCTTCCGTTACTTCTTCGTCCGCAAGACGATGTTCGTGAAGTACTCCCAGGCGTTCGTGGTCCTGCCCGGGGGCTTCGGCACCCTGGACGAGCTGTTCGAGGCGGCCACCCTCGTACAGACCAACAAGGTCACCCGCTTCCCGATCGTGCTGGTCGGCACCGAGTTCTGGGGCGGGATGCGGGACTGGATCCGCTCCAGCCTGCTGGAGAACCAGCTCATCAAGTCGCACGACATGGAACTGGTCCAGGTGACCGACGACCTCGACGAGGTGGTCGACATCATCCGCAAGTCCCACCTGGACATCCACCGCCAGCACGAGCAGTCGGAGGTCCACCCCGGCCCCGAGCAGTAGGGGCGCCGGGCGGACGGCGGCGGCGCACGGCCCCGGCCGCGCGCCGCTCCGGCGCGGTGGTCCCGGCGGGGTGCGGCCGCGGCCGACCGCGACGGCCGTACCCGGCCCGGGCGGCGTGTGGCACGATCGTGTCCGTGCCTGTTCTCATCATGGTCCTCGTCGCCGCCGCCGCGCTCGCCGTCCTCGTGGGCGTCGTCTACATCGTGCTGGGCAAGGGCGGCCAGCTCGCCCGCTTCGAGGCCGACCACCCCCCGCTCGCCCTGCCCGAAGACCGGCCCGTCAAGGCGTTCGACCTGGGCCGCCTGATGCTGCCCCTGGCCATGTGGGGCTACCACGTGCGCGCCGTGGACGAGCTGCTGCTGCGCCTCACCGCCACGCTGCGCGAGCGCGAGGAGCGCATCGAGGACCTGGAGTGGCGCCTGTCGCGCCTGGACCCCTCCTACGTTCCGGAGGGCACCGGCCCGGTCCCCGGGGCGCACCTGCCCGGCGACGCCTACGCCCCCGAACAGGGTGCGCGTGGCCCCGCCGCGGCCGGGAGCACCGCGGTCGCGGGCTTCGGGAGCGGTGCCTTCCGGCCCGGGACCGCGACCGGACCGGCGGACCCCGCCGCCCGGGGCTTCACGCCCGCCGGGGCCGCGGGGACCACCGCGCCCATGGCTGCCACAGGGGCCACCGCGCCCACCGAGGTCATCGGGGGCGTCGGGGCCGAGGACACCCCGGAGGCCGCGGACGGGCGGGAGGCCGGTGAGGACGCGGAGAGCGCCGCGCGCTCGGAGGGCCCCGGGGGCCCCGGGGCCTCACGGAGCCCCGAGTCCGCCGGGAGCTCCGAGTCCGATCGGCACCCAGGAACCGCCGCGAGTTCCGAGTTCGATCGGCACCCAGGAACCGCCGCGAGTCCCGAGTCCGTGCCGGGCTCCGGGGGAGCGGAGGGCTCCGCCGGGACCGGGGAGCGCCCCGGCGCGGAGGGAGGGCCCGGCGCCTCGGACGCCTCGGACGCCTCCCCGGCGCGCGGCGACGAGCGCTGACCCCGCACCCAAACCTGTGGCGCGGGTCACGTTTGGCGGTGCCGCCCTGACCTGGCCTTCGCCTTTTTCTATGCCGTGCATCACAGCTCCCGCGCGGTTGTAGGGCGAAACCTGCGGGTTCGGGTGCTCTATCCTCGGTCGCTGTATCCGCGTTCCCCCCGCTCCGCCGGAGCGGGTGCATCACCGTTGAGGATGGCGAGGATGGACACAGCAGCCGAACTGGAGTCGGGAGCCGACGACCGGCGCGAAGGGCCCGCTTCCTCCGTGACAGCCGCCTCCCCCGTGCAGCTGTCCCTGTGGCCGCCGCCCAGGTCGACCCGGCACAGCGGCAGGCGCCGCCGCCAGTTCACCGTTCTGGGCGCGGTCGCGCTGGCCGTCCTCCTGATCGGCGGAGGGGCCACCGCGTGGGCCCTGCTGGCCGACGGCGAAGAGGCCGCGCAGGAGGCCGTCGCCCCGGCGGAGGACTTCGTCGGAGCCTGGGCGGGCGAGATGGTCCAGGTGAACACCGAGGGCCAGCACGTCGCCGACTGGCACGCCGAGGTGCGGATCGAGGAGGGCGCCGAGCGCGGCAGCACCGCCTGGACGACCTTCGCCTGCTCGGGGACGCTCGTGCTGTCCGCGGGCGACAACGACCGGCGCGTCTACGCCTACACCGAGACCGCCGACCCCGAGGACCGCTGCGTCGACGAGGCCGAGCTGACCGTGTCGCCCGTCGCGGACGGCGGACTGAGGGCGGAGTGGTCCTCGGTCACCGACGAGGGCACCCGGATGACGTCGACGGGTCCCCTGAGCTGATCCGGTCGTCCGGATCGACGCCCGCCCCGGGCGCTGGTCCGACCGCCGGGAGGCGGTACCGCCCCGGAGCCGTCCGACCGCGGTCTCCGGGGCGAAGAGTTCCCCACGGGGACGAAAGCCCAGGTCGGAGATGTTGTCCAGGTGTAGCTGGACTGTCGGGTCCGGCCCGCCGCCCCCGGGCGGGGCTTGCACGGACCTCCGTGCGCTCACCGGGTTTCGGCCAGTACCGATATAACCTTACTGACCGACGTTTCCTCGTTGGTGGAAACCGCCGGAGGCGGCCCGGCCGCCGACTGGCGCACACACGGGGGCCAACCTCCGAGATAATGGTCGAAGAGTGATTCACGTCCCTTAAGCCACACGGGCGCGAGTCACGCGGAACCGGCCTACGGCTCCGGAGCCGAGACGGGCCAAGCGGATCGGCGCCGGTGCTGTGGGTCGGCCCCGGTCACCCGCGAGGAACACCTAGAAAGGGGAATGGCATGGCGGCGATGAAGCCGAGGACCAGCGACGGGCCGATGGAGGTCACCAAGGAGGGTCGCGGCATCATCATGCGGGTCCCGCTGGAGGGGGGCGGACGCCTGGTCGTCGAGCTGACGCCGGCCGAGGCGACCGAACTCCGGGACGCGCTCAAGGGTGTCGTCGGCTAGGTCCGGCACCACGTTCTTCCCTCCCCCACCCGGGCCGGAACGCCCGACGGCCCCCCGAGGTCGTAGACCCCCATGACAGCGAACGATTGTGAGCGGCCTGTGCCATTCGCCACGGAGATCCAGCCCCGTTCGGGGAGCCTCGCCGAATCCACCGCGGACCTGCTGGTCCTTCCCGTCCTCTCGGGAGACGGCGGACCCGCGGAGGTCGAAGGGGTCGCCGAGGGCGGCCTGACACAGGTGCTTCCGGCTCCGCTCACCGACCTGTTCGCGCACTACTCGCTCACCGGGAAACCCGGTGAGCTGGCCCAGTTCCCGGTGCCCCGGGACCAGGGGCTGGTACGGCTGGCCCTTCTGGGGGTCGGTTCGGGTTCCCCCGACGACCTCCGGAAGGCCGGCGCAGCCCTGTCCCGGGCCGCCCGGGGAAGAGAGCGGGTCGCCCTGGCCTGGCCGGGGGTCGGCGCCGACGCCGCCACCGCCTTCGCCGAGGGCGCCCTCCTGGCCTCCTACACCTTCAGCCTCAAGACCGCCGAACCCCCGGCGGACAAGCGCCCCGCCCCGGTGGTCGAGGTGGTGGACCCGGGCGCCGGGGACCTCGCCGACGCGCTGGAGCGCGGCACCCGGCTGGCCGCGGCCACCGCCCTGGCCCGCGACCTCATCAACACCCCGTCCCTGACCAAGGACCCCGCGTGGATGGCCGCGCGCGCCGGCGAGGTCGCCGCGGACGCGGGCCTGCAAGTGCGGGTCTGGGACGAGGCGGAGCTGGAGCGCGACGGCTTCGGCGCGATCCTCGCCGTCGGCCGGGGGTCCTCGCGCCCCTCCCGGCTGGTCCAGCTCTCCTACACCCCCGAGAACCCCACCGCGCACGTGGTGCTGGTCGGCAAGGGCATCACCTTCGACACCGGCGGCCTCTCGCTCAAGCCCAACGACAACATGTCGCTGATGAAGACCGACATGAGCGGCTCGGCGGTCGTGCTCGCCGTGCTGTCCGCGCTGTCGGCCGTGGGTGCCTCGGTGCGGGTGACCGGTCTGCTGGCCCTGGCCGAGAACGCCTTCGGCGGCGACGCCACCCGCATCGGCGACGTGCTCACCACCTACGGCGGCACGACCGTGGAGGTGCTCAACTCCGACGCCGAGGGCCGCCTGGTCCTGGCCGACGCCATGGGCTACGCGGTCGCCGAGTTGGCCCCCGACGTGCTCGTGGACGTGGCCACGCTCACCGGCGCGGCCAAGGTCGCGCTCGGCACGGGCATGGGCGCCCTCTACAGCACCGACGACGCGCTGGCCGCCGAGATCGAGACCGCGGGCCGGGCCTCCGGCGAGCCGCTGTGGCGGATGCCGCTGACCGAGGAGTACGTCGAGACCACCAAGTCCCGCGTGGCCGACCTGGCCAACATCGGCACCCGCCGCGAGTTCGGCCCGGCCGGAGCCACCGACGCAGCCCTGTTCCTGCGCGAGTTCACCGGCGGCGTGCCCTGGGCCCACCTGGACATCGCCGGTCCGGGCCGGTCGACCAAGGAGAGCGGCCTGCTCAGCAAGGGCGGCACCGCCTTCGCCACGCGCACGCTGCTGCGCTGGCTCGCCGGGCGCTAGGCAGTGTTTTTTGGACCTCCGCTCCGCTTCGGCCCACCCGTCGCCCGCCATCGCCCGTCGGGGACGCTGCGCGTCGGGACGGGCTACCGCCCTCAACGGACGCCTGCGGCGCGGTGTCTTCCTTGTTCGGGCGCCCGGAGAACGGGAATCGGGTTGAAGCAGGCACAGCGGCGCCTACGACGGGTTCGCTCGTGCCCACCCGTCGCCCACCACCACCCTCAAACGACGCCTACGGCGCAGTTCCCCCACGGGAACCCGTCTCCGGCCCCTCCAGAACCCCGTGGGCGCCCGAAAACCAACCCCCCACAAGCTGAGACCGGTTCAAAAAACAGACCCTAGCTCTCCGCCCGGCAGGACGCGCTGGAACTCGTGCATGCGCTCCACCGGGCGAAAGCCCAGGCGCAGGTTGACCCGGCGCATGGGGGCGTTCCCCGGCGCGTTCCAGGTGCGGACCTGGGCCCGCTCGGGGAACTCCGCGGCCAGCACCTCCAGGTTGCGCAGCTTCAGCGCCGAGCCCAGGCGGTTGCCCCGGTGTTCGGGCGCCACCAGGGTGTCCTCCTGGTAGGCGGCGCCCTCCCCCTCGGGCAGGGCGATCTCGCTGTACCCGGCCAGGCCGCCGGTGGCGGCCCGGGCCGCGCAGACCAGCGTGCGGTACCGCTGGGCGCGGCGGCGCTCCTCCTGGTCACGCACGCGCGCGGGGTCCCAGAGCCCCCGCTCGAAGGCCGTCTCCCCGAGCGGGACGTCGGCCTCCATCCGCGTGCGCAGCCGCGCGTAGTCCTCCAGCAGCTCCTCCGGGCACGCGTCCGTCCAGGTCAGCAGCTCGTAGCGGGACCCGAGGGCGAGCACGTCGGCGCCGACCTCCTCGCGCGTCCGCGCGGCCAGCGGAAGCCCCAGGACGTAGTAGTCCTCCTCGTGGACCACGCCGAACCCGAGCGCGAGCGCGAAGCGGGCGCCGGGCCAGTTCTCGAAGGACCGGTCCGAGGGCAGCTGGACCTCGGCCAGCGCGGTCGTGCGCCCCTCCTCGGCCATGACGCGTTCCGCGTGCTCCCACAGGCGCGTCCCGTGGCCGCGGCGCCGCGTCCGGACGGGCACGTTGACGTCGACCTCGGCCAGGTGCAGGTTGTCCCGGTCCCCGAACTCCAGCAGGAGCGCGCCCGCCACCCCGCCGTCCTCCCCGTGGGCCGCGTAGGCCAGGGCCCGCCGTTCGCCCCCGCGTCCGCGCAGCACCGCGCGCAGGGAGTCCGGGTGGGGGAGCGGGACCACGCCGGGGTCGCGGTCGGCGAGCGAGGCCGCCCGCACGGCCGCGTACCAGGCGTCGAAGGCGGCGGGGTCCGCGCTGTCGATACGGCTGATCACCGCTGGCGGGTTCCCTGGTGGATGGCGGCCAGCAGGCCCTCGCCCACCGGCATCAGCATGGGGATGAACTCCTCGCCCTCCCGCACGCGGCGGATCACCTCGCGCACGGCCGTCTCGCGGGGGTCGGGCACGCGCAGCGGCCCGTCCGGCTCGCTGGAGGCCACCATGGCGCCGTTGAACACCGCCATCCCGCCCGGGCGCAGCAGGCGCAGCGCCTCGTCCATGTACAGGGGGTAGGACACCGTGTCGGCGTCCACGAACACCAGGTCGTACCCGCCGTCGGTCAGCCTCGGCAGCACCTCCAGGGCCGTCCCGCGGATCAGCCGGGCCCGACCGGGGCCGAAACCGGCGCGGGAGTACGCCGAACGCGCGTAGTCCTGGTAGGCGGCGTTGGTGTCCACCGTGGTCAGGATCCCGTCCGGGGTCATCCCCCGCAGCAGCCAGATCCCCGACACCCCGCACCCGGTGCCGATCTCCACCACGGAGCGGGCGCCGATGGAGGCGGCCAGGAAGCGCAGGGCCGTGCCCGTCGCCGCGTCCACCGGCGGGGCCGACGACCGGCTCCCCGCCTCGTAGGCGTCCGCCAGGGGCTCGTCCTCCATGGCGTCCTGCTCGAACCGGGACTGCTCGGCGCGGACCCAGGTGATCCGGGCCGCGGTCTCCTCCGGGCTGGCGATAACGGCCTCCCACAGCGTTCACGTGTCTGGTGGGGCTCTGACCAGGGGGTGGTCACCCACCGTAGAATGTCGGTCGCGGCCAGGTCATGTCCCTGGCAAAAGACTAGCCTGAACCGGACCGAACTCCGAGCGTTGCGGCGGGAACTTAATCCACGTCCCCGGGCGTTGAAACGGGATGAACGTACGTTGATCGCCACGAAGCAAACTCCCCCCGACCAACCTGGCGGCGAATCGACGGGATGAAGGGAGCAGCGGTGCCAGAGTCCGGCCCTGCCGTGGAATTCGAGGCATGGGAACCCCCGAGCTGGGACGAGGTCGTGCGGACCCACTCCCCGCGCGTGTACCGGCTCGCCTACCGGCTGACCGGCAACAAGCACGACGCAGAGGACCTCACGCAGGAGGTCTTCATCCGGGTCTTCCGCTCGCTGGCCAACTACACCCCCGGCACCTTCGAGGGGTGGCTGCACCGCATCACCACCAACCTCTTCCTCGACATGGCCCGCCGCCGGGCCCGCATCCGCTTCGAGGGCCTGGCCGAGAACGCCGACGAGCGCCTGGAGGGCCGCGAGCCCTCCCCCGCGCAGCGTTACGACGACCGGCACTTCGACGCCGACATCCAGTCCGCCCTGGACGCGCTGCCCGCCGAGTTCCGCGCCCCGGTCGTCCTGTGCGACATCGAGGGGCTCTCCTACGAGGAGATCGCGGCGACGCTCGACGTCAAGCTCGGCACCGTCCGCAGCCGGATCCACCGGGGCCGCGCCCAGCTGCGCCGGGCCCTGGAGCACCGGCGGTCCCTGGCCGCCGACAACGAGGCGCGCAGCGGCGGAAACGTCATCAACGGGGAGGCGGAGTGAGTATGGACCACCTCGGAGAGCGGCTCTCCGCGCTCATCGACGGCGAGCTCGGCCCGGTCGACCACGAGAGCGCCCTCATCCACCTGGCCAAGTGCGAGTCGTGCCGCTTCGAGGCCGACATGATGCGCCGCCTCAAGCGCCGCCTCAACGGCCTGTGCGAGCCCGAGCCCGACATGGACTTCATGGGACGGCTCACCAGCCTGTCCCGCGACCACGGGCCCTCGGACCGGGGCCCCTCCGGCCCCTCCATCGGCGGGACCGGCTTCGGCAGCAGCCCGCCCCTGGGCTCCTCGCGCCCCCTGGGGGGCTTCCCCGGCGGCGCCCTGGCCGCCGCGCCCCCGGCTGCGGGGGGCACGCCGCCCGCCGCGGGCGGTCCGGCCCCCTCACGGCCGGAGCGCGCCGCGTCGCCCGAGCGCCGCCGCCGCGGCGACCGCCTCGCGCACCTGTTCCCGGCCTTCCCCGGCGGCCGCTACGCCGTCGCGGGCTTCGCCGTGGCCACGGCCCTGCTCGGCAGCGCGTTCGTGGCCGGGGGCGAGGCCGAGGAGACGCCCGTGGTCGAGCCCCGTCTGGCCGACTACGCGGTCGAGCACGCGCTGACCAGCCGCAACATCCCGGTGCTCGACGCTCGGCCCACCGCCGCCGAAGCTCCCCACGGCCCCACCGAAACCACCCGGTGAGCGCGGAGGAACCCTCCTCCGCGCGCTCCGCCCCGGTCACGATCCTCGTCGTGGTACTGCTGTGCGCGCTGCTGCTCACGGCCGCCGCGCACCCCCATCCCACCGCCGTCCCGGCCGAGGGGGACGACGACGGGATGTCGGTGCTGCACCGCGCCGCCACCGCGGAGGACGAGGTCGCCTACTCGGCCGTGCGCGAGATCACCGGACCGGAGGACGCGGAGGACGGACAGTCCGCCGAGGGCGGCGCGCTGCGCGTGCGTGTGGTGAGCAGGCCCGGCGACGGCATCGCCCTGGCCCCCGTCGGAGACGAGGAGTCCGCCCTCGTGGTGGACGCCTCCTCGGCCCTGGAGTCGCTGGACGACCGCCTGCTCAGCATGCTCGGCGACACCTACGCCGTCTCGGACGCGGGCCCCACCAGCCTGGACGGCCGGGAGGCCCGCCTGGTGGAGGCCAGGCACGCCGACGGCACCGTCGCCGGACGGTTCTGGGTGGACGCCGCCACCGGCCTGCTCCTGGGCCGGACCGTCTACGGCGCCGGCGGCGAGCACGCGATCGGCTTCCGCCTCACCGGGCTCGAACTGGGGGAGGAGGACTGGCCGGAGGAGGCGCTCGGCGACTCCCCCTGGAGCGACGCCCTCACCCGGACCGAGCGCGAGGACCTGCGCGCCGAGGAGTGGCCCCTCCCGGAGTACCTGGCCTGGAACCTGCGGCTGGTCGACGCCCGCTCCACCGAGCACGGCGGGCACCGCGTGGTGCACGCCGTCTACTCGGACGGTCTGTCCCAGGTGTCGGTTTTCACCCAACGTGGGAAGCTGGACAGCAAGCATTCCCCCACAGAACCGAACGGATACGCCGGAACCGGGACGGGGGGAAGCGGCGTCACACCACAACACGGCACGATCTTCGGCGGTGACGCGGGCCAGTACCAGAGCATGTGGCAGGCGAACGGCTTCGTCTACACGGTGCTCGCGGACGCCCCCGCGGGGCTGGCCTCGTCCGCCGTGACCGCGCTGCCCGGGCCGGGTTCGGGTTTCTGGGCCCGGGTGCACCGCGGTCTGTCCCGGCTGGGGTTCCTCTAGGGCCCCGGCCGGTCCCGTGCCGTCCCACAGCCGAGCGACTTACGGAGCAGGTCTTGAGCGAGGAAAACGGCCGCCCGGAACACGGGGGAGAGCCCGGCCGGGCGACCCCGTCGGGCGGTGGAACACCCCCCGAGCGCGCCGCGCCCGATCCGGCGAACGCGCCGGACCGCGCGCCCGCGGAGCGCCCCCGGTGGCCCGCCCGTGCGGAGCGCCCGCAGTGGCCTGACCGGTCGGAGCGCCCCCGGTGGCCCGCCCGGGCCGCCGGAACGCCGTCGACGCCCTCCCGGAACACCTCCGAGGAAGAGGAGGGCGACCCCGCGCCCCCGCTTCACTCCGGGTCGGCCCCGCGGCCCGGACAGGGAGTTTCCGGCGCGCAGGCCGCCCCCACCCCGCCTCCCGGCAGTGGAGACCCCATGAACCACGCCCCTGACCCCGGACCGGGCGAGCAGCCCGGCACCCCCCGACCCGACCGTGTGACCGGAGGCTTCCCCGGTCTCGGCAATCCCTCCGGTCCCGCCGACTACACCAACCCCGGCAACCCCGTCGGCTCCAGTGACCCCTCGGGCCCCACCGTCTACGGCGGCTCCGCCGCCCACCCCGGTTCCGGTGACCCCTCGGGCCCCGCCGTCCACACCAGCTCCACCAATCCCTCCGGTCCCGCCTACCCCGGTCCCGGCGCCCCCTCGGGTCCAGGCGGTCCCTCCGGTCCTGCCAGTCCCATGAACCCCGGCGTTCCCTCGGCTCCCGGGCAGCACACCGGCCCCACCGGCCAGTCGGCCGCCCACGGCGGCTACGCCGCGGCCTTCCAGGCGGGGCACGCCGCCCCCTCGGGGCAGCCCGGCGCCCCCGGCCCGGGTGTTGCGCCCCCCGGCGTCCCCGGACCCCACACGAGCGGCCACCACCCCGCGCCGCAGCCCCCCGCGCCCAAGCGGCCGAGGCGCGGCGTCCCGGTGTGGATGGTGCTGTCGGGCATGCTCGTCGTCGCGCTCATCGCCGGAGGCGCGGGCGGTGTCGCGGGCAACCTCCTCAACGGCTCCTCCGGCGGCGAGACCGCGCAGGAGGAGGGCCCGGTCATGAACGAGCCGCCGCCCGAGGCCCCCCAGCGCGACCCCGACACCATCGCCGGTGTGTCCCAGCGGGTCAGCCCGAGCGTGGTGTTCATCCGCAGCGCCGACCCCAGCGTCCCCAGCAGCGGCTCCGGGTTCGTCATCGATGGGAACTACGTGGTGACCAACGACCACGTCTCCGCCGGTCTGGAGGCGGACGGCATCGTCGTGGAGTACAGCGACGGCAGCCTCTCCGACGCCTCCGTGGTCGGCTCCGACCCCAGCTCCGACCTCGCGGTGCTGTCGCTGGACGACCCGATCGACGTCGAGCCGCTCCAGTTCGGCGACTCCGAGCAGGTCATCGTCGGCGACGAGGTGATCGCCATCGGCGCGCCCCTGGGCTTCTCCGGAACCGTCACGCAGGGCATCATCAGCGCCGTCAACCGCCCGGTCAGCTCCGGAGAGGGCGAGAACGCCAGCCGCTTCTACGCGCTCCAGACCGACGCCGCCATCAACCCGGGCAACTCCGGCGGCCCGCTGGTGGACCTGGAGGGCCGGGTCATCGGGGTCAACTCGATGATCGTCACCATGGGCTACATGGGGGAGCCCACGGGCAACATCGGTCTGGGCTTCGCGATCCCGTCGGCGGAGGTCGAACGCGTCGTGAACCGCCTCATCGAGTACGGCGAGACCAGCTACGCCGACATCGGGGCCGAGATCGACCTGGACAGCCCTGTCGCGGGCGCGGTCATCGCCGACGGAGGGGGCGCGGTGGAGAGCGGCGGCCCGGCCGACGCGGCGGGGCTGGAGCCGGGCGACGTCATCCTGTCCCTGGACGGGCGTCCGGTGAACTCGGGCCAGGAACTGCTCGCGATGCTGCGCAGCCGCAGCCCGGGCGACGAGGTCGAGGTCGAGTACGACCGCGACGGTCGGCGGGAGACCGCCACGGTCACGCTGGGCTCGTCGGACTGACCGACCCGGACGGACCCGGCTCCGGACACACGCGAGGCCCCCGAGCACGGAGCTCGGGGGCCTCGTCGCCGTTCAGGGACGCGAGCCCCGCGCGGGGTACTGCCTAGCGGCCCGCCGGGGAGATGCCCAGCTGCATACCGGCCAGTCCGCGGGGCTTGCCGACCAGGGTGTCGGCGATCGAGGCGATGACCTTGCTGGCCTCGGCCTCGGGCTCGGTCAGCACCAGGGGCTTGCCCTCGTCGCCGCCCTCGCGCAGGCGGGTGTCCAGCGGCACCTGGCCCAGCAGCGGGATGTCGGTGCCCAGCGTCCGGGTGAGGGCGTCGGCGACCGTGCGGCCGCCGCCCTCGCCGAACAGGTGGACCGGCTCCCCGCCGTCCGGCGGCAGGTAGTACGACATGTTCTCGATCACGCCCGCGATCCGCTGGTGGGTCTGCGCGGTGATGGCGCCCGCGCGCTCGGCCACCTCGGCGGCGGCCTGCTGCGGGGTGGTCACCACGAGCAGTTCGGCGTTGGGCAGCAGCTGCGCGGTGGAGATGGCGATGTCGCCGGTGCCCGGGGGCAGGTCCATCAGCAGCACGTCCAGGTCGCCCCAGAACACGTCCGACAGGAACTGCTGGAGGGCGCGGTGCAGCATCGGGCCCCGCCACACCACCGGCTGGTTGCCCTGCGTGAACATGCCGACCGAGATGACCTTGATGTCATGCGCGGTGGGCGGCAGGATCATGTCCTCGACCTTGGTCGGGAAGTCCGACGCGCCGAGCATGCGGGGCACCGAGTGGCCGTAGATGTCGGCGTCCACGACGCCGACCTTGTGGCCCTGGGCGGCCATGGCCGCGGCCAGGTTCACGGTGACGGAGGACTTGCCGACACCGCCCTTGCCGGAGGCGACGGCGAAGACGCGGGTGAGCGAGTTCGGCTTGGCGAAGGGGATCTCCTTCTCCGCCTGGCCGCCGCGCAGCTTGGTCTGGAGTTCCTTGCGCTGCTCGTCGCTCATCACGTCGAGCTCGACGCGCACGGAGGTGACCCCGGCGACCTTGGTCACCGCGGCGGTCACGTCCTTCTCGATACGGCCCTTCATCGGGCATCCGGCCACCGTGAGGTAGACGCCGACGCTCACGGCACCGTCGTCGGCGACGTCGACGCTCTTGACCATGCCGAGATCGGTGATGGGGCGGTGGATCTCCGGGTCTTGCACCGTGGCCAGGGCTTTGTGCACCTGCTCGGTGGATGGTGTGGAGGACATGTGCTCAATCGTAGGTCAGCGGGACGGGACGGCGGCCTGCCGGATCGCTCCCGCGGGCCACCTGGTTCAACGAGGGCGCCGCTCCGCGCATTCCGCGCCCCGCGGGCCCGTGTCGCACGCCGCCGCCGGGACGGCGCGCCGAGGGCGTCGCGCAAGGGGCAGGGGAGAAAGGTGTGAGGGATGTCGCGCAGGAGAAGGGGGTGGGGAGGGCCTCGTCCGGCGCCGTGCGCACCACTCTGTGCATGCCGTGACCAGGCGATAACGGCGTGGCCTTAACGCTGGCAATACATGCCCGGATAGTAGTCTCGGCCCACGATGGGAAATGTGCCGCCACCGCCTGGTTCGTCCTGGCCCGCCGCGCCCGAGGGGCCGGAGGGGCGGACTGCCGGGTCCTACACGCAGGAGCAGACCTGGGCGGATCCTCCCGGAGGGGGGAGGCTGACGCCGCCCGGGGGCTACGCCGTGGCCGCCGCCGACCCGGACGTGTGGGCCTGGCCGCCGCCGCGGCCGGTGCGCAGGAACCACTTCGCCCGCGCCGAACTCCCCGCGGACGAGTCCTACCACAGGCTGGGCCGCACGTCCCGCTTCCGCTGGTGGTTCACGCCGCTCACCCTGGCCGTCCTCGCGGTGCTGGTCTTCTTCCTGTGGATGGCCATCATCCTGTCGGTGACGATCGTGGCGATCATCAACGGCAGCGGGCTGGCCCCGGACTCGGTCACCCTGAGCGTGATCGCCGAGATGGCCTTCGGGCTCCTGTCGTCGGCGCTGTTCATCCCCATCGTCATCTTCCTGGTCCGCGTCGTGCAGTGGCGCCGGATCGGCTCCCTGTTCTCCGTCGAGGGACGGCTGCGCCGGGGATGGCTGGTCCGCTGCACGGCGGTGGCGGTCGTCCCGGTCGCCCTGTGCGTCGTGGCCTTCCTGCCGCTGGCCGAACTCCTCCAGCCCGACCTGGTGCCCCGGGAGGCCTCCGGCGGAACCGAGGTGTTCGCCGCGGCGATGACCGCCATCGTGCTGCTGGTGCCGTTGCAGTCGGCGGCCGAGGAGCTGACCCTGCGCGGCATGCTCATGCAGCTGGTGGGCGCGCTCGGCGCCCGTCCCGACGAGCGGCGCGGCCGGTCGGCGGTCTCGCGGGTCCTGCGCTCCCCGGGCCCGGCCATCCTGGCCAGCGGAACCCTGTTCGCTGCGCTGTACCTGGCCACGCACCCGGGCGACCCGTGGACGACCGCGGCGCTCGCGGTGATGGGGTTGGGGATGTCCTGGCTGACCTGGCGCACCGGCGGCCTGGAGGCGGCGATCAGCCTGCACGTGGTCAACAGCCTCGTGCAGTTCACGCTGTGCGTGTTCGAGGGCCGCATGGAGCAGATCGGCACGGGGGTCATGGTCGGCTCCGGCCTGCCCCTGGGCGCGGGTACGCCGCTGGTGCTGGTGCTGACCCTGATCCAGGTGGGGCTGTACGCGCTGGCGGTGGTGTGGCTGGCGGGCCGCCGCGGGGTGCGGCGCAGGAGCGCGTCCGCCGTTCGCTAGGGTCCGTCTTCTGAGCTGGCCTCAGCTTGTGGGGGTTGGTTCGGGCGCCCGCGGGGTTCTGGAGGTGGCGGAGGTGAGGCTGCAAGTAGGACTGCGCCGCAGGCGTCCGTTGAGGGTGGTGGCGGGCGACGGGTGGGACGAAGCGGAGCGGAGGTCCAAAGAGTCAGGGTCCGTCCGCTCCGGGCCGGGCGACCGGCTCGCCCAGGGGGTCCTCCCCGGGTTCGCGGACCGCGTCGCCGCCCTGTTCGGGGAAGACCCACGTGCGGTAGGAGAAGAACCGGAAGAGCGTGCCCAGGCCCACCCCGACCACGTTGCCCGCGATGTTGCTCGCGAGCGGGCCGTCGAACCCCAGCACGTACACCGAGAAGCCCAGGCAGGCCAGCTGGAGGAGCATCCCGACGCCGTTCATCAGCAGGAACAGCGCGGTCTCGCGGCCGTAACCGGTCCGGGCCCGGTCGCCGAAGGTCCAGAACCGGTTGCCGATGAAGGCCACCGCGATCGAGCACAGCGTCCCGATCACCTGCCCCGTGAGCGGGCCCGCCCCGGCCGCGCTCCACAGCAGGTTGGTCGCCCCCAGCTGCACCGCGTAGGCCACGGCGCCCACGGAGCCGAACTTCCCCACCTCCCGGACGAGCTTGGCGATCCCGGGATGGCGGGAGAGGAAGTCGCGCACGTTCTGCGCCTCCGGTCCTGTGGTCTGGGTGGTCGGGTCCGCCTCCGCGCGGACCCGTCCCGGCCGGGACGCCGACCAGGGGCGGAGGGGGCCCGGGACCGCCGCGTCCGCACGCCCTAGACTCTAGCCGGGGGTCGCACCAGGACCCCGGCCGCGGGTTCCGAGCCGATCCGGCCAGGTCCCGCCGCGCGGGGCCGTCCCGTCACCGCGGTTGACGAGCAGCATGTGAGTTGAGGAACTGTGAGCGAGCGTAACCGCACCGTCCCGCGCGTGGGAATGGTGGGAGGGGGCCAACTCTCCCGGATGACCCACCAGGCGGGCATCGCCCTGGGGGTCGACTTCTCGGTCCTGGCGACCAGCCCCACCGACAGCGCCGCGCTGGTGTGCGGTGACGTCTCCCTGGGCGACGACCGCGGCCTCGACGACGTCCTGGCCTTCGCCAAGGCCCACGACGTGGTCACCTTCGACCACGAGCACGTGCCCGAACCCGTCCTGCGCGCGGTCGAGGAGGCCGGGGGCCTGCTGCGCCCCGGCCGCGACGCGCTGCGCTTCGCCCAGGACAAACTGCGCATGCGCACCCGCATGGCCGAGCTGGACGCGCCCTCGCCCCGCTGGCGGGCCGTCACCACCCTGGAGCACGTCACCGCCTTCGCCGGGGAGACCGGGTGGCCGGTCGTGCTCAAGGCGGCCCGCGGCGGCTACGACGGCAAGGGCGTGTGGGTCGTCGGCGGCGCCGACGAGGCGCGCGGGGTCGTGGACCGCGCCGCCGCCGAGGAGGTGCCGCTCCTGGTCGAGGAGAAGGTGGACTTCTCGCGCGAGCTGGCCGTGCAGGTCGCCCGGTCCCCGCACGGGCAGGTCGCGGTCTACCCGGTCGTGGAGACCGTGCAGCGCGGCGGCATCTGCCACGAGGTGATCGCCCCCGCCCCGGGCCTGTCCGAGGACAAGGCCGTCCGCGCCCAGCAACTGGCCATCGAGATCGCCCAGGCGCTGGACGTGACCGGGGTCCTGGCCGTGGAGCTGTTCGAGACCGCCGACGGCGTGGTCGTCAACGAGCTGGCCATGCGCCCGCACAACTCCGGCCACTGGAGCATCGAGGGCGCGCGCACCTCCCAGTTCGAGCAGCACCTGAGGGCCGTGCTGAACCTGCCGCTGGGCTCGCCGCGCACCAACGCGCCCTACACCGTCATGGCCAACCTGCTGGGCGGCGAGGACCCCGAGGTCTACCGCCGCTACCTGCACGTGATGGCGAAGGACCCCGAGGTGAAGGTGCACTTCTACGGCAAGGACGTGCGTCCGGGCCGCAAGATCGGGCACGTCACCGTGATGGGTGAGGACTACCGTGACCTGCTGGCGCGCGCGCGAGACGCCGCCGCCTACCTGCGAGGAGACGAACAGTGACCGACAGCGCCAACGGGCGGGACCCGAGGGGCCCCGTGGTGGGCATCGTGATGGGCTCGGACTCCGACTGGCCGGTGATGCGCGAGGCGGCCGAGGCCCTGCGCGAGTTCGACGTCCCCTTCGAGGCCGACGTGGTCTCGGCGCACCGCATGCCGCACGAGATGGTCTCCTACGGAGCCGAGGCCGCCGGTCGCGGCCTGAAGGTGATCATCGCCGGCGCGGGAGGGGCGGCGCACCTGCCGGGCATGCTGGCCTCGGTGACGACCCTGCCGGTGGTGGGCGTCCCGGTGCCGCTCAAGTACCTCGACGGCATGGACTCGCTGCTGTCCATCGTGCAGATGCCCGCCGGGGTGCCGGTGGCGACCGTGGCCGTGGGCGCGGCCCGCAACGCCGGTCTGCTGGCGGTGCGGATGCTGGCCGCGGGCGACCCCGCGCTCACCGAGCGCATGGCCCGCTTCCAGGAGGAGCTGAAGGAGCAGGCCCACGCCAAGGGCGAGCGGCTGCGCCGCGAGGTGGAGAGCGGGGGCAGGCCCACCGGCTTCGGCCGCTAGGCAGTGCTTTTTTGGACCTCCGCTCCGCTTCGGTCCGTGTTCGGGCGCCCGGAGAACGGGAATGGGGTTGTAGCAGGCACAGTGGTGCCTACGGCGGGTTCGCTCGTGCCCACCCGTCGCCCACCACCACCCTCAACCGACGCCTACGGCGCAGTTCCCCCACGGAAACCCGCCTCCGCCACATCCAGAACCCCGCGGGCGCCCGAACCAACCCCCACAAGCTGAGGCAGGTTCAAAAAACAGACCCCAGGCCGCCGACGCCCGAACGGCCCCGGTACCCGTCACGGGTGCCGGGGCCCTCGCGTGCCCGCTCAGCCCTCGGAGGGCAGGAGGACGCGCAGGCCCTCGACCGCCTGGTCGACGGTCGGGAGCGCCTCGGGATCGACGAGGTACTGGAGGACGTAGCCGGTGACGAAGTTGTAGACCATCGACCCCAGACCGGCCGCGGTGGCGGGATCGACCTCCCGGGGGTCCAGGTCGAGCATGAGGGCGGCCAGCTCCCTGCGGCCCTCATGGACGCCCTCGGCCAGGATGGCGCGGACACCGTCGTCGAACTGGGCCTGCGCGTAGGCCTGAACACTGGCGACGAGCAGGTCGCGCTCCTCGGGCAGGCTCCGGAACAGCGCGTCGAACAGCACGCGCAGCCTGTCGGGCGGGGCCTCGGCACGTGAGGCGGCGACAGCGGACTCGAAGACGTCGCCCCAGTCGCTGGTCGCCTCGATGACGGCCGTGTTCATCAGGTTGTCCTTGGACCCGAAGTGGTACCCGATAGAGGCCAGGTGGGCTCCGGAGGCAGCGGCGATGTCGCGTGCCGTGGTCTTGCTGTAGCCCTTCTCCACCAGGCACTTCCTGGCGCCCGCCAGCAGGTCGTCGCGTTGGCTCATGTCCTGATCCTAGCATTTGAACGTACGTACATATTGACGTCTGATTTTGACGTACGTACGATCATGCCCATGAATCCTCAACGTGCCACCGCCCGTACGTGGGCAGGCCTGGTCTGCCTGCTCATCCCGGCGCTGCTGGTGTCCATGGACATCTCGGTGCTCTTCGTCGCCGCGCCCGCCATCGCCGAGGCGCTCCAGCCCACGTCCGCGCAGTGGCTGTGGATGATGGACGTCTACGGCTTCGTGCTGGCCGGACTCCTCGTCACCATGGGAGGTCTGGGCGACCGGATCGGCCGCAGACGGCTGCTGCTCACCGGCGGGGTGCTCTTCGGCGCCGCGTCCGTGCTGCTGGCGCTGGCGCCCACGGCGGAGCTGTTCATCGCCGGGCGGGCCCTGCTGGGCGCTGCCGCGGCGACCCTGGCGCCCTCCACGCTCTCCCTGGTCCGGGGCATGTTCACCGACCCCCGCCAGCGCGGCGCGGCGGTCGGTGCCTGGACCATCGCCTTCACCAGCGGCGCGGTCGCCGGGCCGATCTTCGGCGGTCTGCTCCTGGAGTTCTTCTGGTGGGGCTCGGTCTTCCTCATCAACCTGCCGTTCATGGTCGCGCTCGTGGTGGCCGCGCCCCTGCTCGTCCCCGAGTCGCGCGACCCGCGGGCGTCCGTCTTCGACCTGCCGGGCGCGGGACTCTCGCTCGTGGCCGTCATCGGCCTGGTCTACGCGGCCAAGCGCATGGCCGAGCACGGGGCCGACCCCGCGGGGTTCGCCGCCCTGGTGGTCGGAGCTCTCCTGCTGGCGCTGTTCGTGCGCCGACAGCGCCGCGCCGCGCACCCGCTCGTGGACGTCGCGCTCTTCGCCCGCCCCGCGTTCACCGCCGCGGTCGGCGGCAACGCCGTCGTGTCCTTCGCCGCCGCCGGTCTGGGGCTCCTGACCTTCACCTTCATGCAGACCGTGCACGGGCTGAGCCCGCTCCAGGCGGCCCTGTGGGCGCTGCCCACGCTGTTGGGCACCGTCCTGGGAGCGACCCTGGCCGGCTTGCTCGCGCCCCGGGCCAGGCCCGGCGTGCTCATGGCGGTGGGGCTGGTACTCGGCGCGGCGGGGTTCGCGCTCGTGGGAACGGTGGACACGGACACGCACCTGGTGGTGTTCGTCGGCGGCTACACCCTGTTGACCCTCGGGGTCGGCTTCGTCGGGACCCTGGCCAACACCCTGGTCCTGGCCACGGCTCCCCGCGAGCGCGCCGGAGCCGCCGCGGGGATCTCCGAGACCAGCATCGAGTTCGGCACCGCCCTGGGCATCGCGGTCCTGGGCACCGCGGCCAGCACCGTCTATCGCACGTCCGTGGCGGACCAGCTGCCCTCGGTGGACGGGGCCGCCGCCGAGACCGTCACCGGCGCCCTGGCCGCCGCCCCGCGGGCGCAGGACCCCGGAACCCTGCTCGACGCGGCCTTCGCCGCCTACACGGCCGGGGTCAACACCGCCGCCCTCATCGGCGCGGGCGTGCTGGCCGCGGTCGCGCTCCTGGTCGCCGTCGCCCTGCGCAAGCTGCCGCCCGGCACCGGCGAGGAGTCCGGCGCACCGGCCCCGGCAGGCGGTGCACCGGCCCGTCCGTGACCGGAGCGCCCTGCGCGCCGACCGCCGTTCCCGCCGCCGGGCCCGCACCGGTCGCGAGCGGGGCCCTACCGGTGCGCCCGGTCCCCACAGGGGTGGGCGCACCGGCGCCCGTTCACCTCGGTGCGGTGTCGAGGCGGTCGGCGGAGCCCTCGGCCGGGACGCACTCCCCGGCCGGGCGCTGCTCCAGGTGGCCGCCCTCCATGAGCTGGTTGACCGAGGCGTACTCCGCCTCGGGCGCCTCCACGACCCCCTCGGCGGGGACGAGCACCTGTTCGCCGCCGCCGGGCTGCTCGAAGTGCGGGGCGATCGGCCCCACCAGCGCGGTGAACTCCTCGGTCACCTCGTAGCAGTTGTAGTTGTGCTCGGGCCCGTCCGGCCACGTGTTCAGCGAGTCCGGCGGCAGGGCGCGCCGTTCGTACGGAGCCCCCGCCGGGGCCAGGAACGTGCCGCGCGGGGAGCCGAAGCGGTCCAGCATCCACCCCTCGGGCAGGACCCGCAGCTCGGTCACCGGCTCGCCGTCCTCCACCACGAAGCCCATGTGGTCGGGGTAGTCCCAGCCCTCGGGTGTGGCCCAGCGGTCCAGGAACGCTTCGGGGGAGAGGCCGCCGAGCCGCTCGTACCCCTCCAGCAGCGCGCCCACCGGCCCGTCCTCGGGCAGGTCGGCGGGGCCCAGGCGGGGGTCCCCGCACAGGTACCGCTCCAAGTCCTCCTCGCTCGGCGGCGGGTCGAGCACCGGGCACCGCGCCTCCTGCGGGGCGAACGGCGCCGACGGCGCGGGAGGCGCGGGCACCGCGTGGGCGGGCTGGGCCGCGATGAGCAGGGCCAGCGCGGTGCCGACCGTCACGGAAAACTTCACGGGTGGGACTCCGTCCGTCATCGAACGCCCGGCACGGTGCCGGGCGCACACAGACAACTACGGATTGAAGTCAACCATGATCACGGTGTAACGACCGGGGTTCCGGCCCGAAAAGCGGACGGCCGGGCCCGCGCGGGCCCGGCCGTCGTGCGTGACGAGGGGGAGGGACTACTGGCGGCCCAGCGCCCGGTAGGTCCAGCCCGAGGCGCGCCAGTACGTGGGGTCGAGCGCGTTGCGCCCGTCCACGATGCGCTTGCGGGCCACCACCCCGGCCAGCTCCTCCGGGTTGGCCTCGCGGAACTCCGCCCACTCGGTCAGCAGCAGCACCACGTCGGCGCCGCGCGCCGCCGCCAGCATGGAGTCGGCGTAGTTCAGCTCCGGGTGCGCCTCGCGCGCCCGCTCCAGCGCCCGCGGGTCGTACACCGTCACCTGGGCGCCCAGGGAGGCGATGGTGGAGGCCACGTCCAGGGCGGGCGAGTCGCGGATGTCGTCGGAGTTGGGCTTGAACGCCGCGCCCAGCACGGTCACCGTGCGCCCGGCGAAGCTCCCGCCGATCAGCTGGCGGGCGATGTCGATGGTGCGCGCGCGGCGGCGCTGGTTGATCGCGTCCACCTCGCGCAGGAAGGACAGCGCGGGCTCCACGCCCAGCTCGTCGGCGCGCGCCATGAACGCGCGGATGTCCTTGGGCAGGCAGCCGCCGCCGAAGCCCAGGCCCGGGCCGAGGAACTTGCCGCCGATGCGGTCGTCGTAGGACAGCGCCTCGGCCAGCTGGATGACGTCGGCCCCGGCCACCTCCGACACCTCCGCCATGGCGTTGATGAAGGAGATCTTCGTGGCCAGGAAGGCGTTGGCCGACACCTTGACCAGCTCGGCGGTCTGGAGGTCGGTCAGCAGGAAGGGGACGCCGTCGTCGATCTGGCGCTGCCACAGGGCGCGCACGGCCTTCTCGACCCGGGGGGAGTCGGTGCCGATCACGATCCGGTTCGGGTGCAGGGTGTCCTCCACCCCGAAGCCCTCGCGCAGGAACTCCGGGCTCCACCCCAGCTCGGCCTCCTCGCCGACGGGGGCCAGCGCGGACAGCCGGGCGGCCAGGGTGGCCGCGGTGCCCACCGGAACGGTGGAGCGGCCCACGACCACGGTGGGGCGGGTCAGGTGCGGGGCCAGCTGGTCCACCGCCGCGTTGACGTAGCGCAGGTCGGCCGCGCCGGAGTCGTCGCGCTGAGGGGTGCCCACGCAGATCAGGTGCAGGTCGGCGAACTCCGCGGCCTCGGCGAAGGAGGTCGTGAAGTGCAGGCGGCCGGTCCCCAGGTTGGCGGTGAGCAGCTCTTCGAGCCCGGGCTCGAAGAAGGGGACCCTGCCGGAGCGGAGCATGTCGATCTTGGCGTCGTCGACGTCGAGTCCCAGGACCTCGAACCCCATCTCGGCCAGGCAGGCCGCGGTGGTGGCACCCAGGTACCCGGTACCGATGACGGAGACGCGCATACGGTCCGCTTCGACCACTGGTGGTGTCCTTCCTCGCTTTCGTCCGCTCCCGTTTCGCTGGTTGTGCCCGCTGAAGGCGGTCAACACCCTGCTTGAGGGCAGAAAACGGACATTGTTCAGCCTACGGGTGTGCCCGGGGCGCGATGCATCACCTTACGCGCCGGGGCGTGGCGCACGACCGAACGCCGCGTGAACAGTCAGGCGCTCAGGCTACCGGTGGGCGCGGCGTATCGGCCACGGGGGCGTGTTCAGCGCCTCCGACCGAATCTCGGCCCGCGCCCGCCCCCGCCCAGGGGCGTCCACCCGGAGCCGTCCTCCCCGCGGCGGAAGGGCGTGGTCGTCTTGTCCGGGTCGTCCTCGAAGCCGCCGGGATCGCCGCCGAACCCGGCACCGGGGCCGACGGCGGGGTCGTCGGCGGGCCACGCCGGGTCCGGGACGCCGGGGACCGCGTCGGGGACCGTGTCACCGACCGCCCCGCGCCGGTACTCCTCCCGGCTGGCGCGCGCCACGACCCGGCGTTCGGAGGGCGGGGCCCCGTCGTTCGCGGCACGCCAGCGGAGGGGCATCGCGGCGGAGAAGAGCAGCAGAGTCCCCAGCGGGAGCGCCACGGCCAGACCCGTGCCCGAGGGGTAGAGGGAGCTGTCCTCGTTCAGCCAGGACAGCGCCGCCCCCATGGAGGCCGGGTGCGCGACCGGCCACAGGCTCAGCGCCGTGAGCAGGGCGCCGCTGGCCCCGGCCACCAGCGGCGACAGCCGGGACGCCACCAGGTAGGCGCACACCGCCCCCAGCAGCCCCAGCACCACCGCCGACGACACCGTCGCCACGGTCACCTCCCCCTCGGCGAACCGGGGGAGCAGGCCGGACGACCAGGCCGCGGCGACCCACAGCACGGGGGCCAGGGCGACGCCGCCGAGCAGGCCTACCAGATGGTGCAGCACGGTGATTCCTTCCCTCGCGTCACCCGCAGACGTTCTCCCGCGCGGTCGAGACCGAACCGGCCTCCTCTGCGGCCGAGGGCTCCTCCCTCGGGGTGGCGTCCGCGGTCTGCGGGGCCTCGAACGCCGTGTAGTCGAACCCGATCACGATCTGGAGCTCACCGTCCAGGGCGTTGTCCTCGACCGTCTGCGAGCCCGGCATCATCCCGGCCACGTACTCGGCCGCGGCCGCGTCGTCGGGGCCGTGGCGCACCTGGGTGGTGGCGACGTCGAGGCTGCTCCAGTTCTGCGCGGGGGAGGCCACCTGGAACCCGGCCGCGGCCAGTTCGGCGTCCAGCTGCGCGCCCAGGCCCGCGGTGCCGATCCCGTTGAACACCTGGACCCGGATGTCGTCGGGCCGCGGCTCGGAGCCGGACCGGTCCTCCTCCCCGGACCCGTCGACGGGCCGGTCGGCCCGGACCGCGGCGAACAGCTCGCGGGCGGCGGGCTCGTCCCACAGCACGGCGACGTCGCCGCGCGGCGTCCAGTACTCCATGTCGGCGATGGGCACCTGGGTGAAGGTGACCTCGCCCAGGTCGATGTCGCGCATCTGGTACGCGAGCTCGTTGATGGTGCTGGTGTCCAGCCCCTGGTCCACGGTCACCGACGACAGGGCGCTGTCCAGGAAGTCGGTCAGCTTGGCCGGGTCGGAGAGCGTCTCGGTGCTCATCGCCTGGTCGAGCATCGCGGACAGGACCTGCTGCTGGCGCTCGATCCGGTCCAGGTCGCCGCGCGAGGTGGCGCGGGTGCGGGAGAAGGCCAGGGCCTCGGCCCCGTCCACCCGGTGCGTGCCCGCCTCCATGTCCAGCTGGGCCTTGGGGTCGTGGATCGCCTCGGGCAGGCACACCTCGATGCCGCCCAGGGCGTCCACCACGTCCACGAAGCCGTTGAAGTCCACCTCGACGTAGTGGTCGACCCGCACGTCGGTCACCGACTCCACGGTCCGCACGGCCAACTGGGGGCCGCCATGGGCGTAGGCGGCGTTGATCTTGTCGGGGCCCTGGCCGGGGATGTCCACCCACAGGTCCCGGGGAATGCCGACGACGGTGAGCTGGTCGCGGTCGTGGTTGAGCCGCACCAGCATCATGCTGTCGGAGCGCTGGCCCGGGGTGGAGCCCACGCTCAGGTCCTCCTGGGCCTCGCCGCTCATCTCGTCGCGGTTGTCGGAGCCGATCACCAGGAAGGTCAGGCCGCCGGTCTGCTCGGGACGGCCCTCCTCGGACAGGCCGCCGAACACGTCGAACCGGTTCAGGGCCCCCGACATCCACCCGGTGAGCGCCCACGAGGTGCCCGAGGCGAGCAGGACCAGAGCCGACAGCGCACTCATCACCAGCAGGCCGGTACGGCGCCGACGGGTGGCGGCGCTGGGCACGGTCACCCGGCCGGACCTGGGGGAGCGTTCGGGCGGGAGGGGCTGCGAGCGCCGGCGGCGGAACTCCTTCGCGGGGCCCTGCCGTCCCGCCCTGTCATCGCTCATCGGCGTCCCCGTCCCAACCGGTCAACGGTGTCCTTATCTCTAGGTTGTCACCCGATTCGCCGAAGCGCGCGGGATGTCAACCCCCGGCGTGTTGTCCTCCTCTTTGCCTGTCCCTCTCCTTGTTGTGACGCCGTGAACTGCGCGGGGGTTCCGTGCGGGCGGTGTCATCCTGAGCCGTATCCGGTACCTCCACGTGACCGAAATCGCGCTCCGATGCGGTGACAATGTCCTGGCCCGGCCACGCCGGGCCCGGCCCACGGCCGAACGGGACCCCTGCCGTGTCCGGCAGGGTCCGCACGGGCGCACCAGCCGCGCGCGGTTCCCCTCACACATCCCTCTCGCAGCACGGAGTTCCAGTGACCCACCCCTACCCCGAGGCCGTCTCCAGCAGGAGCTGGCTCGTGGCCCTCCTGCTCTGCCTGTTCCTGGGCACGATCGGCGTCCACCGCTTCTACACGGGCAAGATCGGCACCGGCGTCCTGATGATCCTCACCTGCGGCGGCGCCGGCGTGTGGACGCTCATCGACCTGATCATGATCATCGTCGGCTCGTTCAAGGACGCCGAGGGCAGGCCCGTCAAGAACCAGGCCTGAACCACGGCGGCCCCGGCCCGGCGGACTCGCCGGGCCGGGGCCGCGGCGGTCGTGCAGTACCGTTGACGCGCGTACGACACCCTCCTACGCAGTCCCGACACGTCTTGACCCTGGGAAGTGCCCGTGTCCTGGCCGCCTGTCTCCGTCGTCATGCCCGTACTCAACGAAGAGCGCCACCTCGCCGCCGCGGTGGAGCACGTCCTCGCCCAGGAATACCCGGGCGAACTGGAGGTCGTGCTCGGGGTCGGACCCTCCTCGGACCGCACCCGCGAGGTCGCCGACGGGATCGCCGCCGCCGACCCGCGCGTGAAGGTGGTGGACAACCCCACGGGAAGGACCCCCTCCGGGCTCAACGCCGCCATCGGGGCCTCCTCGCACGACATCGTCGCCCGCATCGACGGGCACGCCATGATGCCCTCGGACTACCTGCGGGTGGCCGTGGAGACGCTCCGCGAGACCGGCGCCGACAACGTCGGCGGGATCATGGCCGCCGAGGGCACGACCCCGTGGGAGAAGGCGGTCGCCGCGGCCATGACCTCCAAGGTGGGCGTGGGCAACGCGCGCTTCCACACCGGCGGTGAGGGCGGCCCGGCCGACACCGTGTACCTGGGCGTCTTCCGGCGCTCGGCGCTGGAGCGGGTCGGCGGCTACGACGAGGCGTTCCTGCGGGCCCAGGACTGGGAGATGAACCACCGCATCCGCAGCACCGGCGGCACGGTGTGGTTCCAGCCGCGCATGCGGGTCTCCTACCGCCCCCGGCGCAACGTGCGCCTGCTCGCCAAGCAGTACTTCCACTACGGCCGCTGGCGCAGGGTGGTCTCCCGCCAGCACAAGGGCACCATCAACCTGCGCTACCTGGCCCCGCCCGTCGCCCTGGCCGGTGTGGTCGCCGGGCTGGTCGGCGGCTTCTTCCTCTGGCCGCTGTTCCTGGTCCCGGCCGCCTACCTGGCCCTGGTCACCGCCGCCTCGGTGCCGCTCGGCCGCGGCCTGCCCGCCGCCAGCCTGCCGATGATCCCGCTCGCGCTGGCCACCATGCACATGTCCTGGGGCGCCGGGTTCATCACCAGCCCGCCCGGACTCGGCTCGGACTCGCGCACGGCGCAGGCCGCCCGGACCTGAGCCGCCCTCCCTCCCCGGCCGCTTCCGGCCCCGGCCCTCTCTCGTGCGGGAGAGGGCCTTCTGCTAAGCAGGAGTGAGGGACGGGCGAGGGAAAGCGGGTGTCATGGACGACTTGCGCGGCAACCAGGCCGTGTGGCGGTTCGACGGCGAGACGGTCGCGATCAGGTACGAGGCCCAGGGCTGGTTCAAGGACCCCCTGCTCAAACGGATCGGCCAGCTCGAACTCCCCGTGGCCGCGATCGCCGAGGTCGACTTCCAGCCCGGAGCGGGCCCCAGGAAGGGGTGGCTGCTGCAACTGCGCCTGCACGAGCGGACCGACCCCTACGCGGCGGTCGGCGCGATGCTCAAGGAGAAGTCCCAGCCCTTCCGGCTCACCGGTCAAGCCAGCGGAGAACTGGTCGCCGAGTACCTGGCCGACCAGATCCGCTTCGCCGCCGAGCAGAGCGGGCCGCCCGCCCCCGACACGGCCGTGCGCCTGGTGCCCCGGCTGCCCTTCCACATCCAGACCTCCGAGGGGACCGCAACCCTGGACGGCTCCACCGTGCGCCTGGTCTGGTCCGGCGGCGAGGCGGGCGGGCGCAAGCGCAGGGCGCAGCGCCGTGAGTACGACCTCTCCGAGATCACCGGGGTGGACTGGGCGCCCTCCGACGGCTGGGAGTGGGGCTACATGCGCCTGGTCACCGCCGACACCGGCGGCAAGGACACCGGCAAACCCAAGCAGGACCTGCGCGCCCTCGTCGCCGAGGAGGGGGCGGAGGGCTACGACACCCTGCTCATGGCCGCGGCGGTCACCGCCCACGTGTGGGCCGCGCAGGCGTCGGGGTCCGGCGGCCGGGACGGGCGCGGCGTCGCGGCCAGGCTCAGGGACCCGCGGTGGTGGCTGGACGCGGCGGTGCGCTCGACCGACCAGCTGCAGAGCCTGTCCGCGGGGCCCGCGGCCCCGAACGCGGATGCGGACACGGCGGGGGAGGGCACCGGACCCGGCGCGGGACCGGCGGCGGTGACGGAGGGCGGGGCGGTCCCGGCACTGCGGGCCGGGGACGCCGCGGAGGAGGCGAACGCTCGCCCCGACACCGAGTGGATCTTCCGGCAGATCGAGAGCCTGGGCGAGCTGCACGCCAGGGGACTGCTCACCGACGAGGAGTTCTCCGCCAAGAAGGCCGAGCTGCTCGGCCGGATCTGAGGCCCCGCCCGGTCCCGGGACCCCTGGGCCCGGGACCGGCGGCGGAACCCGGTCGGCGGGGCCGGCGGCGGAACCCGGTCGGCGGGGCCGGTGCGGCGGGACGGGGACCCGGTTCAGGACCCCGCGGAGGCGCCGCCCTTGAGCGCGGACACCGCCCCGGGTACGTCGTCCACCACGACCGCGTCCATCCCCGCCTCGGCGAACCGCGCCGCGTCCACCGGGTCCGGGCACCAGGAGACGACCTCGATCCCCGCCCGGTGCGCCAGGTCCACGGTGTACTCCACCGACCGGCGGTCCGGGCGGGGAGCGTCGCCGGACAGCCCGAACGAGCGCGCGTCGATCGCCACCACCGGGCACCCCATCCCGGCGGCGCCCGCCACGGCCTGGTCCAGCGGGTTGCGCACGAACGGCATCCACGCCGTGGGCACCGCCGGAGCCTCCTCGCGGACGGCGAGCAGGACGCCCGGGTCGAAGGAGCAGACGAACACCCGGCGGCGCCCGGCCTCCCTGCGCAGGTACGGCAGGAGCAGCGAGACCGTCCGGCGCGAGGGGGCGTCGACCGCGTCCTCCATCACCGACTTGACGTCCACGTCCAGGCCCACCCCGGCCGGGATCGCGGCCAGGCCCTCCTCCAGGCCGACCAGCCCGGCATCGGCGCACTCGCGTGCGGTCAGCTCCACGACCGCGTGGCCGTCGTCCAGGGCGGCGTTGTGGTAGAGCACCAGCGCGTCGTCGGCGGTGCGGCGCACGTCGATCTCGATCCAGTGCGCCCCGGCCCGCGCCGCCGCGGCGTAGGACTCCGGCGTGTTCTCCCGGGCGCCGTCCACCACGCCGCGCCCCGCGCCGCGGTGCCCGACCACCTCGGTCGCCTCGAAGACCCGGCTCACGCGTCCGCCCCCGACAGGGCGGCGCGCTCGCGCGCGCGGCGCAGCAGCGTCTCGGCGACCTCCACGTCGCCCGGGTTCGTCACCTTGATGTTCGTCTCCTCTCCCGGCACGATCCGCACCTCCTCCTCCGGCAGGTACCGCAGCACCACGCCGCAGTCGTCGGTGGCCACCAGGTCCGGGTCGGCCGCGGCCAGCTCGTAGGCGCGGCGGGCCACGCCGAGCCGGAAGCCCTGCGGGGTCTGCATCCTGCGCAGCTCCGCACGCGGGGGGACCTGCGCGATGACCTCGCCGCCGGAGCCGCCGGGCGCCACCCGCACCACGGTGTCGGCGCTGGGCACCGCCACCCCGACCGCGCCCGCCTCCGCCAGCGCCGCCACGCACGCGCTGATGACGGCCGGGCTCACGAGCGGGCGCGCGGCGTCGTGCAGCAGAGCCAGGTCGGTGTCGGCGGCGCCGCCCATCGCGGCCAAGGCGGCGAGGGAGGTGCCGGTGCGGGTCGCTCCGCCGGGGAGCACCGCGGTGACCTTGGTGAACCCGGCCGCGTCGACGATCCCCCGGACCCGGTCGAGGTACTCCTCCACCATGAGCACGACGATCTCGTCGACGTCCGGGCACGCCTCGAAGGCGGCGATCGCGTGCTCCAGGATGGGTCGGCCCTCCAGGGGCAGCAGCTGCTTGGGCGCGGGCGCGCCCATCCGCGCGCCCACCCCTCCGGCCAGAACCGCCGCGATCACGCGCGGACGCATGGCTCCACCTCTTCCGTCGTCCACGGCCGCCGTCCACAGCGGCCGGATACCCCTGGTGCGCCCGGTCGCGTTCGGGTTTCCTGGATATACGGGGGGTCCCCGGAACCCGCCGACACCGTGCTGCCCAAGGACAACCGTGCTGCCCAAGGACAACCGTGCTGCCCAACGACAACCGTGCGGCCCGCGGTCCCGCGCCCCCGCGATCCGGCGCGGTTCCGCGGGCCCGGTGCGCTCCCGGCTGAGGCTAGCCGACGGTCCGCCGCGCGGCGCCTCCGCCCGGCGCTCCGGCCCTGCCCCGCCCCGCACGAGGCCCCGCTCCGTCCCGCCCGACGCATTCCCCGCCCCGCCCGCTTCCTCACGCGCGGGCGACCACCCGTGTGCGGACGGTGGGCGTCGGCACCGCGCCGCCCTGCCCCGTGCGGGGACCATCCCGCCTCCCGACACCACTTCTGCCGGGGCCGGTGCCCCCGCCCAACGACGCCTCCGACCGGCACGGCGCCCCGTTCCACACGGCACTCCGCGCCCCGCGCGGCCTCCGCACGCCTCCTCCGGCCTCTCTGGGCGAAGGTACAAAACACGCATTGGTGACAGGTGGGGTGGCACAGCCCGTCGTTCGCAGCGGTAACCTATGGACGCCTGTATGGCGTGCCCGGTGCCGACCTCCTCCCAGAAGCGGTCGTTGAACCGGGCGCGGTCCGTGACATCCCCCGGTCGCCCGGACACGCTCCCCCGTTTCGGTACGCCGTACGGGGTGGACCGCGTATCCCGGCCGGTGCGCACAGGCGAGTACGAGCACGCCCGTCCGGCCTCAGCGTGGACCGGACGAGACATCAACCCTTGGAGGTGGCGGTGGCGTCAAGGGCGCTGGCCGTCTGGGAGCACCGGAAGGTCGTCGGCCTCCTGGTCCGGCGCGACCTGAAGGTCAAGTACCAGCAGTCCGTACTGGGGTACGCGTGGACGATGTTGGAGCCGCTGGCTCTGACGATGGTCTACTTCGTCGTCTTCGGCGTCATCCTCAACGCCGAACGGGGTATGCCGCCGGAGGCCCTGGCACAGGGCGGTTTCCTGCTGTTCCTGGTGGCGGGGATCCTGCCCTGGAACACCTTCGGGGCGATCCTGTCCGAGGCCCCCCGCGCGATGATCACGCACGCCAAGCTGATCACCACCATGAAGGTGCCGCGGGAGATCTTCCCCATCGCCACGGTCGGCACGAAGTTCGTCGAGTACCTGCTCACCTGGCCCGTGCTGATCCTCTTCGTGATCTTCCTCGGCGGCAGGCCCTCGTGGGAGGGCGTGCTGGTGTGGCTGCCGCTGGCCATCGTGCTCCAGTTCGTCTTCGGGCTGGGCCTCACCCTGTTCCTGTCCGCGGTCAACGTGCTGCTGCGCGACGTCGAGCGCCTGGTGCGCATCGCCTCGCGCATCCTGTTCTACGGCTCGGCGGTCCTCTTCCCCGCCTCGCTGGTGCTCAGCGAGCCCAGCGTCCCGGAGTGGGCGAAGACACTTTTCCAGTTGAACCCGCTGCTGGGTATCTTCGAGATGCACCGTGCCGTGTGGTTCGCCGGGTTCGACGAACTCACCCCGAGCACGCTCGCGCTGACCTCGTCGGTGGTCGGTTCGGTCCTCATGCTGATCATCGGATACTGGACGTTCCGCCGTCTGGAGATGTCCGTCCTGAAGGAGCTGTGATGGCGCAGACGACCTACGGCGCCGGGACCACCGGTCCGGTCATCGAGGCCAAGGGCCTCGGCGTCAAGTTCGCCGTGAACCGCCGACGCAAGCGCAGCCTGCGCGAGATGTTCATCCACGGCACCAAGCGCGACCCCAACGCCGAGGGCGACGAGTTCTGGCCGCTGCGCGACGTCACGTTCGAGATCGGACGCGGCGAGTGCGTGGGCATCGTGGGCAAGAACGGCACCGGCAAGTCGACCCTGCTCAAGCTGATCGCCGGGGTACTCATCCCCGACGAGGGCGAGGTGCACGTCCACGGCAAGGTCGCCCCGCTGCTGGAGCTGCGCGCCGGGTTCAACGACAACCTGACCGGCCGCGAGAACGTGTACCTGGTCGGCTCCCTGCACGGGATGACCGAGAAGCAGATCGACGAGCGCTTCGACGAGATCATCGACTTCGCCGAGATCAAGCCCAAGTTCGTGGACACCCCGGTGCGCCACTACTCCAGCGGCATGAAGGTCCGACTCGGCTTCGCGCTGATCTCCCAGCTGGAGCACCCGATCATGCTGGTCGACGAGGTGCTCGCGGTCGGCGACAAGGCCTTCAAGCGCAAGTGCTACGAGGCCATCGACCGCATGCTGGCCAACCAGCGCACAATGGTCCTGGTGTCGCACAGCGAGAGGGACCTGCGCCGGTTCTGCAACCGCGGGCTCTACGTCAAGGACGGCGGGCTCGCCCTGGACACCGACATCGACGCCGCGCTCGCCGCCTACAACGACGACACCCAGGCGGAGATCGAGGATCGCAAGAAGCGCGACGCCGAGAAGAAGAAGCGTGCGGAGGAGAAGGCCAGGAAGGCCGCCGAGTCCGACAACGGCGGCGACGGCGGCCAGGCGGCCTGAGCCGCCCGGGCCCGTCCGGCCTCCGCCGAACGCGCTGACGCACCGACGCGCACCACCGGAGTCCGTCCGGCGGTGCGCGTCCGGCGTTTCACCACATGTCCGGACAGGGGCCCGCGCCGTCCCGTCCCGTCGCGACGATCCTCGCGTGTGTCAGTGATTGAACCGTTACACAGAGTGAGAAACGGTGTCTCCCATCAGAGCTGGGAGAGGACACGTCCATGGCCCACAGCGGCACCGTGGCGCGGCTGGCCGCGCGGATGCTCGAACGCCGACACGTCACCCGCGCCGGGGTGGCCCGGATCGGCGTCCTGGGCGCCGTCGGCGCGGCGGTCTGGTTCTCCCGCGCCGACGCGGTCGGCGGCCTGGCGGGCTCGGCCTTCCTCGGCGCGGTCCTGTTCTGCGACGCGGTCCGCGAGCGCATGCGGGCCGACCGGTACGACGCCCTCACCCTGTGGCTCGCGGCGATGCTGTCGCAGCTGCGCGAGTACGCGGTCTACCTCGGCCTGGCGGCGGGCGCCGTGGCCGCCGGGAACGGCGGGGCCTGGGGGTGGGCCGCGGGTGCGCTCGTCGCCCTGGCCCTGCGCGACTCGCTCCTGGCGGCCGGGTCCGCTCCGGCCGACCCCGGGCCGGGACCGGGCCGAAGGAGACCCCCGTCGTCCGCCCAGGGGCCCGCTGGCGGCCTCCTGGGGGGTCTGGCGCCCCGCCCGCCCCAGGGGCCGCGCGTCAGCGACCCCGGACTGACCGCGCGGCTGTTCGGCGCCACTGTGGTGGACGGCACAACGGGCGGTTCGCGTCCGGTCCGCGCCCCCGCCGGGGCCCGCGCCGACGCGACGGCCGTGAACGGGCACGCGGTGAACGCCGTCCCCGCCAACGGCGCCCCGGTGAACGGGGCCCGGATGAACGGGACCCCCTTGTACGGAAGCCCCGAGGAGGGGGTCCGCTCCGCCGGAGCCTCCCCGAACGGGACCTCCGACCGGGCCCGCGCCGACGCCGCAACCGATGACCGCGTCGCGGACGGCGCCCGTCCCGACCTGCCCGCCCCCTCTCCGCTGCGCCGGATCGCGGACTTCCCCCAACCCGTGCGCTTCCTGGCCATCGCGGTGACCGCCACGCTCTGGGACGCGCGCGTCGCCTTCGTCACCCTCGTCGTCGGCTGCGTCGTCGCGGCCACCGCCCAACTCGCCGATCCCGCGCGGAGCCGACCGTGAACGCGAGCGCCGCGCACGGGGGTTCGGACCGGGACCGGTACGTCCTGGTCCGTCCCGACCTGCGGTTTCTTCGTGATGACAGTCACATGGCGCTGCTGCTCGGCCGGATCGCCCCGGGTGGAGCGCCGCCCCTGCTCACGGCGCTCACCGGACTCCTGGTCGTCGGAACGCTCCTGGCGGCAGGCCAGGGACGGCTGGCAGGCATTACCCTGTTCGCACCGGTCGCTGCCCTGCTACTGTCCGGACTGGCCTCGGGCCATCCCCACGACGGACGGTTCGACTGGCTCGTGCCACCCGTCCTGCGCGTCACCGAGTACGGATACCTGGCGGTCCTGGGGCTGGCGTCCGGTGTACCGGGTCCACTGGTGTTCGTACTCTTGATGGCGGTCGCCTGTCACCACGGCGACGACGTGGCCCGTCCCGCGGTCGGCGCGGCCCGCCCCGCAGGGGTGCGCGCCGCGGCTCTCGGCTGGGACGGCCGCATGCTCGTCATCGCGGTCGGAGGAGCGCTGCACGCGCTCGCCCCCGCCTACGGCATACTCGCCGGATACCTGGCGGTGCTGCTCGTCCGCGAGGCCGTGCGCACCTGGAGCGCGACACCGGTGGCCGACGTACGCGCCAGCGCCGCCCCCGGCGAGGGCGACACGGACCCGGGGGATCAGCGGATCCCCCGACCAGGCCACGCAGACGGGGGCCGACCGGCCGCCGGAACGAACGGGGAGGCGTGAGAGCCCTCCCCGACTAAGGAGGAACACGCCCTCATGCTCGGAATGGTTCTCGCCGCAGGCGCGGGGCGCCGTCTACGCCCCTACACCGACACCCTGCCCAAGGCGCTGGTGCCCGTCGACGGTGAGACGACCATCATGGACATCTCGCTGCGCAACCTGGCCGCGGCCGGGCTGACCGACGTCGTCGTCGTGGTCGGCTACCGCGCGGAGGCGGTCGAGGCGCGCAAGGAGGCCCTGGAGGAGCGCCACGGCGTCAAGCTCACCCTCAGCCACAACGACAAGGCCGAGGAGTGGAACAACGCCTACTCCCTGTGGACCGCGCGCGAGTTCTTCTCCGAGGGCGTCCTCCTGGTCAACGGCGACACGGTTCACCCCGTGAGCGTCGAGGAAACGCTACTCGCCGCGCGGGGACCGGAACTGCTCCTCGCGGTGGACAGTGTGAAAAGCCTCGCTGACGAGGAGATGAAGGTGACCCTCGACGAGGAGGGCCACCTGCGCACGATCACCAAGCTCATGGACCCGGCCACCGCCGCGGGCGAGTACATCGGCGCCACCCTCATCGAGGGCTCCCTGGACGCCCGTCTCGCCGACGCCCTCAAGGCCACCTGGGAGCGCGACCCGCAGCTGTACTACGAGGACGGCTACCAGGAGCTGGTCAACCGCGGCGAGAAGGTCGCCGTGGCGCCGATCGGCGAGGTGGACTGGGTCGAGGTCGACAACCACGACGACCTGGCCAAGGCGAGGGAGATCGCATGCCGCTACTAGCCCGCATGCTCCCCTCCCCGCTGGCGATCGACGTGCGCCGGGGAGCCGTCGCGTCCCTCGGGACGCTGCTCGCCGACCGCAGGATCGCCACCGAGGGCCGCATCGCCGTGGCTGTCGGTCCGGGCCAGGGGGCGCAGATCGCCTCCGAGCTGGACCTGCCCAACTGCGAGGTCTTCCACGTCGAGGAGGGCACCGTCGACGCCGCGACCGAGCTGGGCAAGAAGCTCCGCTCGGGCGCCTACGAGGCGGTCGCCGGGATCGGCGGCGGCAAGACCATCGACGTGACCAAGTTCGCCGCCACCATGGCGGGGATCCCCATGGTGGCCGTGGCCACCAACCTGGCGCACGACGGCATCGCCTCGCCGGTCAGCTCGCTGGAGCACGAGGGCGGCAAGCCCTCCATCGGCGTGACCATGCCCATCGCCGTGGTCATCGACGTCGACTACGTCCGGGCGGCCCCCGCGCACCTGGTCCGCTCGGGCATCGGCGACGTGGTCAGCAACATCTCCGCCATCGAGGACTGGGAGCTGGCGGGCCGGGTCAACGGCGAGCCGGTGGACGGCATGTCCGTCACCTTCGCCAGGGTCGCGGCCGAGGCGGTCCTGCACCGCCCGGACTCGGTGGAGTCCGAGGCCTTCCTCACGGTGCTGGCCGAGGGCCTGGTGCTCTCGGGTATGGCCATGTCGGTGGCCGGGTCCAGCCGCCCCGCCAGCGGCGCGTGCCACGAGATCCTGCACGCGGTCACCCAGCTCCACCCGGGCACCAGCAACCACGGCGAGCTCGCCGGGCTGGGCGCGCTGTACGCGTCCTTCCTGCGGGTGCGGCACCTGGACTGGTCGGAGGCGCGGATGAACGAGATCCGCGACTGCCTGATCCGTCACGAGCTGCCCGTCGTGCCCTCCGACGTCGGACTCGACGAGGCGGAGTTCGCACGGGCGGTGGTCCACGCCCCGGACACCCGTCCGGGCCGGTTCACCATCCTGGAACACCTGAACCTCTCCGAGGACGAGATCGGACGGAGCGTCAAGGACTATGTCGAAGCCGTCGGTCGCTGAGGTCCGAGCGGGCGGCCAGCCCGCCGGCATCAAGGAGAGGACGAACGAGGAGCACTGGGCGGGCCGCCTCTACATGCGCGACCTGTCCCCGTACCTGACCACGTTCTTCGTCCGGCTCGGCGTCCCCCCCAACCCGATCACCTACCTGATGATGGCCTTCGGCGTGCTCGCCGGGGTCGTGGTCGCCTTCGGCGGCCTGTGGTCGGCGATCGTGGCGGCGCTGTTCGTGCAGGTGTACCTGCTGCTGGACTGCTCCGACGGCGAGGTGGCCCGCTACACCGGACGCACCAGCGTGGCCGGGATCTACCTGGACCGCATCGGCCACTACGTGTCCGAGATCGCGCTCCTCATCGGCCTGGGCGTGCGCGCCCAAGGCGAGTGGGAGGCGGGCGGCTGGGTGATCCTGGGCATGGCCGCGGCGATCGGCGTGGCGCTCATCAAGGCCGAGACCGACAACGTGGTGGTGGCGCGCGCCAAGGCGGGCCTGCCCGAGAAGGTCTCGGACGAGGCGATGCGTCCGCGCTCGTCCGGTCTGAGCCTGGCCCGCCGCCTGGCCTCGGCGCTGATGGTGCACCGCCTCATCCAGGCCGTGGAACTGTCCCTGATCGTCGTGGTGGCGGCCGTGGTGGACGCCTTCCTCGGCGACCTGACGGCCACCCGGATCCTGGTCGCGGCGTGCGCCGCGGTGGGCGTGCTGATGAGCTTCGCGCACTTCGTGAGCGTGCTCGCCTCGCGCCGCCTCGAATAGCGCGGACAGTTCGGGCGCCCCCGGCCCGAACCGGGTCGGAACGTCACGAACGACGCGCCGATGACGTTGACGTCACGAACGGGGCCGTGCAGGTTACCCTGTCCACGGTCCCGTCCACCTTCCCTTTATTCTTTCGTTAGTCTGTTCCTGCGATCGTTGGCCGTGTGTCAACCTTCCAGTAACACTTCGTCCACTGAACGGTCGCAACCATGGCCACACCCGTGATTCCGTCCTCACCGAGCCCGGAGAAGCCGGAGGTGACGGTCTCCCCAGCGCCCAGAGCCGAACGGAGCCGCCCCCAGGTGTCCGCGCCCACCCTGTCCTGCGTCCTGCTGACGATGGGCAACCGTCCCGCCGAGCTGCGCCGGGCCATCACCAGCGTGTTCGAGCAGGAGGACGCGGACGTCGAGGTCGTGGTCGTCGGCAACGGCGCGGACCTGCCGGAGCTGCCCGAGGGCGTCACGCGGGTGCGCCTGCCGGAGAACGTGGGCATCCCCGAGGGGCGCAACCACGGGGTGCGCGCGACCAGCGGCGACATCATCCTCTTCCTGGACGACGACGGCTGGTACCGCTCCAGGGACCTGGCCCGCCACGTGCGCGAGCGCTTCGCCGCCGACCCGTCGCTGGGCGCGCTGTCCTTCCGCATCGCCGACCCCGACGGCGGCCCCGACCAGCGACGCCACGTGCCGCGCCTGCGCGTGGGCGACTCCCGCAAGTCGAGCGTGGTGACCACGTTCCTGGGCGGGGCGTGCGCGATCCGGCGCACCGCCTTCGAGGCCGGGGGCGGCCTGCCGGGCGACTTCTTCTACGCGCACGAGGAGACCGACCTCGCCTGGCGAATCATGGACGCGGGCTACGGGATCGAGTACGACGCCGACGCGGTGATGTACCACCCGGCGGTGGCGCCGACCCGGCACGAGAACTTCTACCGGCTCAACGCCCGCAACCGGGTGTGGCTGGCCCGCCGCAACCTGCCCTGGCCCCTGGCCGCGGCCTACCTCGGCACCTGGGTCGGGCTGACCGTGCTGCGCGAGCGCGACCGCGACGCGCTGCGCTCGTGGTTCGGGGGCTTCCGGGAGGGCTGGCGCGAGGAGGCCGGTCAGCGCACCCCGATCAGCTGGTCGACCGCGTGGAGGATGACCCGCGCCGGACGCCCGCCGATCATCTGAGCCCAGGCCGATCCGGACGCCGGTGGACGGCCCGGCCGCGACAGCGAAGAGCCCCCTCGACCGACGGGTCCCGGAGTTCCAGAACTCCTCGGACCCAGTGGTCGAGGGGGCTCTTCGTTCAGCTGGTGGCCGCGTCGCGGTGGCGCACCCTGGGGGTGCGCTCCTTCGGTACGAAGTGGGGCCAGGTCGGCGTTCCGCATTCGGCCGCGTGCAGTGCCGCGCGCACGTTGGCGGAGAACAGGCGGGAGGCGTCCTCCAGGGTAGCGGCCTCCACACCCATCGTCACCGAGAGCGTGCGGTTGGCCAAGCTTCCCACCACGTCGGGATCGACGATGCCGGGATCGCACTCCTGGAGGTTGTCCAACTCGTCGACGAAGCGGTCGACGAAGTCGTCGAAGTCCCCGTCACTGTCGGCGCCGTTCCGCGCTTCGAAGGAAAGGTCGGCTACGAGGTGGTGTGTGGTCACAGGTCCCGCTCCTCCCAGCATGTGGCCCGACGCAGCTGCCCCAGCAGGTCTTTGAGGTAATTCGCCCCGGAGGGCGTGAGCTTAACGGTCTTGAAGTGTTTCTCCGGGCACGGGCAGTGCATCTTGTAGTACTTCTTCCTGCGCTCGACCCTCCACTGTCTGGCCTCGGCCGCCCGGAGCACGGATTCCAGACCCTTGTTCGGGTGTCGTGGACGGACCATGCGCAGTCCCAGCCGGTCGCTCAGAGGGAAGAAGGGTCAGCGCCCGAGCCGGTGTGGCCCAAGCGTAGGTGAAGCCTAGGGGAGCGGGCTCCGACGGACCGGCGGTTCGGTGTTTTCGACGCGGATTCCCCGGAGCGGGACGCGGCGGGGGCAGGGCGGCGGGCGGGGCTCGGCGCGGTGTCGGGAAACTGTTGCCGCTTGACAATAGTTGACTCTGGCGGCATTGTTTACGGTTGGGAAGCCCGCCCCGAGGTGGCGGCTGCCCAGGGCAGGGCGGGGACGCCGGGGTTCCACCCACACGTGGCGCCGGACCGACCGCCCGGCCCGCACCAGTGGCTCAGGCCGTGCGGAAGTTCGGCTGCTCGGAGCTGTCGGAGTGTTCCTCGGAGCGGCTCGCCGCCTCGCGGAAGGACACGAGCCCTTCCATGAGCATCACCCGTTTGCGCGGGGGCATACGGGCGATGACCTCGTGGAGTTCAGCCTCCCTGCGAGCTCTCAGGTCGCGCAGGAAGGTCCGGCCGCTCTCGCTCAGCCAGAGCCTCAGCTCACGACGGCTGCTCGGACTCGGCGTCCGGGTCACGAAGCCGACCGCCTGGAGGCGGTCGCACAGCCTGCTGACGGACGGAGGGGTGGAACCCAGGCGCTCGGTCACCGTACGCAGGTTCACGCCGTCCTCCTCCTCGAGGATGAAGAGGACCTTGAGCTGCGGAGGAGAGACCGGTGAGGAGGCGACCTCACGGCCGCGCCCCCAGAGCACTTCCATGAGTTCGGTGACGGTGGAGGCCGCACGGGCTGCTTCGGCTGTCGGTTCCTGCGATTCAGGACTCACTTTCCACTCTCACACGTCGCGTCTGTGAGTTGTACCCGTCCGGCATCGGAAATGGGGTACCTCTACGACCATAACGGAACGCCCCGTTCCGCGCCCGCCGACCGTGCCCGTGCCGGTGTGCGGGATACTTCTCCAATCGGCACAGAAAACACAGGTCGAGCCAGTGAACAGATACGAGACCGTAGCGCGGTCCCTCCGCGAGGCCCAGCCGCACGGGCTCATGGCGGTCCTCCGTGGGGCTCTCTCCGAGGTCTACGCGGCGGTGTCCGCCGAACTCTTCCTCGCTGACTACGGACTCAAGGTACTCTGCCACGTCCCCGATCCGCCCGGGGAGTGCGCGGGGGAGTACTCCGTCTTCAACAGTGTCGTGGGCAGGGTCTTCGGCGCGCAGGAGACCTTCGTCGAGGACAGCTTCGGGTCCGAGGCCGTCACCGTCCACCTCCCGGTGAGCGCCCGAGGCGACCGGCTGGGCGTGCTCACCGTCGAGCTGAAGGCGGACGACTACTCCGCCGGGGTGCTCGCCGAACTGGAGCAGGTCGCCGACGTGCTCGGCCACGAGATCCTCGTCGCCGAACGCGACACCGACGTCTACCGGACGCTGCGCCGCAGGGACCGCCTCACCCTGGCCGCCGAGGTCCAGTGGGACCTGCTGCCGGGCCGGGGCTTCGAGTGCCCGGAGTACAGCATCGGCGCCCAGCTCGAACCGGCCTACTCCATACGCGGCGACAACTTCGACTGGTCGGCCGCGCCGGACCGCCTCACCCTGGGCATCACCAACGGCATGGGTGAGGGCATCGACGCCTCGCTGCTGACCAGCCTGGCGGTGAACGCCCTGCGCAACGCCCGCCGCAGCGGGATCCCGCTCGCCGACCAGGTCGCCCTCGCCGACAAGGCCGTCTACGCACACTACCGGGGAGAGCGCTACCTGGACGTCCTCCTGCTCGGCTTCGACCTGGCCACCGGCGAGGTGCAGGCGGTCGACGCGGGCTCGCCCCTCCTCTACCGCCTGCGCGGCGACCGGGTCGAGCAGGTGCCCTTCGAGGCCCAACTGCCCATGGGCATGGCAGAGGACACCGTCTACACCGCGGAGAGCTTCCGGGTCGAGCCGGGCGACCGGCTGGTGTTCGTCAGCGACGGCGTGTTCGAGGCCAAGGGGTCGTCCGAGGAGGAGACCTTCGGCACCCGGGCCCTGTCCCTGGCCATCCTGGCCACCAGGCTGGTGCCCAGCTCCTCCGTGCCCCAGGAGGTCCTGCGCCACCTGGCCGAGTACCGGGGCGACCACGCCTCCCTCGACGACGCGCTGGTGGTGTGCCTGGACTGGCGGGGTCGGGACGAGCCGGAGTAGGAGCCGCGTCCCGCTCCGGCGCGCGCCGCGCCCCGTGCCCGCCCGCCTCAGGTCTGGTAGACAATTGCCACGCGGCAACAACGCAGGACCCCCTTCCAGCGACACGCAGCACCATGAGGAGATGTATGACTGACGGAGCATCCGACCACTCCGGGTCGGGCGCGCGGATCGTGTCCGCCTTCCTCCGGCGCCGCAGGGAGCAGATCGCCCAGCGGTGGGCCGATCTGCCCCTCTTCCAGACGGTGTTCACCGTCACCCGGGACGAGGCCGTCGAGGCCTGCCACGCGGTCGTCGACTCCCTCGCGGTGGTCGCCGACAGCGGGCGCGTCGACGACCTGGAGGCCCCGGGCTTCCACCCCGTCCGCGAACAGCTCGTCGCGATGACCGCCTCGCGGACCAGGTCGGGGCTGTCCATCGCCCAGGTCGACCGAGAGGTCGGCGTCCTGGCCGAGGCCGCGATGGAACTGCTGGTCACGGACGCCCCCGGGACCGGACCCGACGAGCTGTGCGACATCCGCCTCCAGCTCGCCACGCTGTTCGCCACCCTGCGGGTCATGGTCGTCGAGAGCATGCTCCAGGAGAACCAGGAGATCATCCAGCGCCAGCGCCAGCAGCTCCTGGAGATGGCGACCCCGGTCGTCAAGCTCTGGGACCGCCTCGTCGCCGTGCCGCTCATCGGCATGCTCGACAGCGCGCGCAGCCAGGTGGTGATGGAGAACCTCCTGGAGGCCATCGTCGAGCACAAGGCCACCATCGCCATCCTGGACATCACGGGCGTGTCGACGGTGGACTCGCTCGTGGCCCAGCACCTCATGAAGACCGTCGCCTCGGCGCGGCTCATGGGTGCGGAGTGCGTGATCTCGGGCATCCGCCCCGCCATCGCCCAGACCATCGTCCAACTCGGCCTCGACCTGGGCCCGGTCACCACCCGCGCCAGCCTGGCCGACGCGCTGGAGTGGGCGCTGGAGCGCCGCCAGAGCAACGCGCCGTCCATGCAGGGTTCCTGAGAGCTGATTGGACAGGTACGTGACTAGTCCTCCCACCATCCCGGTCCTCGACCTCGGCGGGCTGCTACTGGTGAGCATCCAGGGCGAGCTCCCCGACGAGGCCGCGGTCGACCTCCAGAACGACGTGACCACCGCGGTGGCCGACACCGGCTCGCGCGGACTCATCATCGACATCAGCTCGCTCGACATGGTCGACTCCTTCCTCGCGCGGGTCCTCGCCGAGGTGGCGGCCTCCTCCCGGCTCCTCGCCGCCCGGACAGTCCTGGTCGGCATGCGCCCGGCGGTGGCCATCACCCTGGTCGAACTGGGCCTGACCCTGCCGGGCATGGACACCGCCCGGACGGTCACCGAGGCGGCGGCCAGCTTCGGGGTCACCATCGAACGGAAGGAACGGCCGGAACGGGGCGCGACGTGAGCCAGGCCTCCGCGGAGCCGATCCACGTGCCCATCCGCAGGGACACCGACCTGACGGTGGTCCGCCAGCAGGTGCGCGCCCTGGCGCAGCAGACCGGGTTCGGCCTGGTCCAGCAGACCAAGCTCGTGACCGCGGCCAGCGAGCTGGCCCGCAACACGCTCCTGCACGGCGGGGGCGGGGCCACCGAGATCCGCGTCGTCCACGGCCAGGCCGGACAGGGCGTGCGCGTGTCCTTCGTCGACTCCGGGCCGGGTATCCCCGACGTGGACACGGCCCTGACCGACGGCTACTCCACCGCGGGCGGCCTGGGGATGGGTCTGAGCGGCTCCAAACGCCTCGTGCAGGAGTTCGAGATCGAGAACCTCCCCGAGGGAGGGACCAGGGTGACCATCACCTCCTGGGCCGATCCCTACGGGCGCGGAGCCCGATGACCAGGGTCTGGGACCTGGCGGTCACCGACGCCACGCACGTGTCCTACGCGGCCCGGACCGCCCGCGAGGCCGCGCTCGGCATCGGTCTGGACAGGGCCGCGGCGGACGCCGCGGCCCTCGCCGCGTCCGAACTGGCGACCAACATGTGCAGGTACGCCGGCGGTGGGCGCTTCGTGGCGGAGGAGGCCAGGGAGCCGTGGGGAACGGCCCGGGCCCTGCAGGTCCTCGCGCTGGACCACGGCCCCGGCATCCCCGACGTCCCGCGCGCCATGAAGGACGGCTTCTCCACCTCGGAGGACTCCCTGGGCGCGGGGCTCGGCGCCTGCGCGCGCGCCGCCGACTTCTTCGAGGTCCAGAGCAGCCCGGGCAGGGGGACGGTGGCGGTGGCCCGGTTCGCCCGGCCCGCCGACCGCACCCTGTTCGGCGCCCGCGCGGCCACGGGCGGGATTCACGTCCCCCTGGGCGGTTACAAGTTCTCCGGGGACGCCCTGGCCTTCCGCAGCGGCGGTGCCCTGCGCACGGTCATGCTCGCGGACGGGCTCGGGCACGGTGAGGCCGCCTCGGACGCCGCCGACGTGGCCTCGCGCTTCGTGACCGGGAGCAGGGGAGGGACCCCCGACACGCTTTTGCGCGGGCTGCACGGGGCGCTGCGGCGCACGCGCGGGGCGGCCGTGGCGATCGTCGAGATCGACGAGTCCCGGGGCCGTCTCACCTTCTGCGGGGTCGGCAACATCGGTGCGCGCCTGTACCGGGACGGGCGCTGGGAGACACTGCTCTCCCAGCCCGGGATCGTGGGGGCCTTCTCCCTGCGGACGCTGGCCCCGGCCCGGCGGGAGTGGGCCCCGGGGGACATGCTCATCCTGCACAGCGACGGGGTGCCGGGACGATGGAAGCCCGAGGGCGTCGAGGCCCTGCGCGGCCACGACGCCGCGGTCGTGGCCGGAGCGGTGTTCCGGGACTCGGGCAGCGCCGCCCGTCCGCTGCGCGACGACACGAGCGTCGCCGTGGTCACGCACACCGCACGCCCTGACGGGGGAGGACGATGACGCAACCGCTGCTCGACCTGCGGGTCCGCGGCGCCGTCGACGCGGCGCGGGCCCGCGCGGCCGTGGCGCGCGTGCTCGACGCCGCGTGCGCCGGGGACGAGGCCGCACTGGAGTTCCTGGACGGCGCCTCCTCGTGGGCGCTGCGCGCGGCGGGGCCGGGCGGTCCGGCCGCGCTGGCGGTGGACCTGTCCGAGGACGGATTCGTGCTGCGCGCCACCGTCCGCGACGGCGCGGGGGAGAGCCGGTGGGAGTCCGACCTGCCCCTCCGCGAGCCCCTCGACGCGGGGGCCGCGGCGGGCGGGGACCCCGGGGGAACCGACGCCGAGCTCCTGGCGGCGGAGCTGCTGCGCACCTCCGAGCGCGCGGGGAGGGTGGCCGCCGTCGCGGCCGAGCGCGCACGCGAACTGGAGTGGCACCAGCGCGAGCTGGAGGAGACCAACCAGGGCGTGCTCGCCCTGCACGCCGAGCTCGCCGAGGCCAGCGACGAGCAGCGCAGGCTCCTGGCGGCCGAGCGCTCGGCCCGGGACCAGGCCGAGGCCGCCCGCAACAGGCTCACGTTCCTCTCCACGGCCAGCGCGAGGCTCATGACCTCCCTGAACCAGTCGGAGATCTTCGCCCGCCTGCGGGACCTGCTTGTGCCCGAGCGTGCCGACGCCGTCGAGGTGTGGCTCACCGGCGAGGACGGCGGCCTGTGCGCCTCCGACGCGCGTGGGGCCGCCGTGCCGGACACGGTGCTCCTGGCCGCGGCCCGGCGCCGCCCGACGGACGCCCTGGCCGGGGAGGGGGAGCTGGCACTCCCCCTGCTCACGGGTTCGGGGCTGCTCGGGGTGCTGCTGCTGCGCCGCGCCGAACCCCTGGACGCCGATGACGAGGTCGTGCTGGACGAACTCGCGCGGCGGGCGGCGGCGTCGCTGGACAACGCGCGCCGCTTCGAGCGCGAGCGCGACACGGCGGCCACCCTCCAGCGGGCCATGCTCACCGAGCTGCCCGAGACCCCGGGGATGGAGATGACGGCCCGCTACCTGCCCGCCACGCGCGGGATGAACGTGGGCGGCGACTGGTACGACGTCTTCTCCCGGGGTGACGGCGAGTTCATCGGCGTGGTCGGCGACGTCACCGGGCACGGCATCCACGCCGCGGTGATGATGGGCCAGCTGCGCACGGCTCTGCGCGCGTACGCGCTGGAGGAGCGCAGTCCGGCCGTGCTGCTGGAGCGACTGCACCGGCTGCTGGGCCACCTCGAACCGGACCTGTTCGCGACCGCGGTCATCGTGCGCTTCCGGCCGGGGGACCCCGAGGTGGTGATGGCCGGAGCCGGGCACCCGCCGCCGCTGTGGCGCGACGGCGAGGGCAGGGCGGAGGCGGTGCCCCTGCCGTCCGGCGGCATGCTCGGTCTGCCGGTGGAGCTGTCCTACACCGACCACACCGTCGAACTGCCTCCGGGCGCCGCGCTGCTGCTGTACAGCGACGGCCTGATCGAGCGGCGCGGGGAGTCCATCGACGACGGGATCGCGCGCCTGGTGGAGGGCTTCGGGGGGCCGCCGTACTGGCGGGGCGGCCCGGACAAGGCGGCCGACGACCTGCTGGACGCCATGGTCAAGTACCAGGACTGCGACGACGACGTGTGCCTGCTGGTCTTCCTCGCCGCCGAACGGGACGGGTAGCGGCGGCCCGGGTCCGTGCGCGCAGGGGGCCGGGCACCCCTCGGCGCCCGGCCCCCTGGCACGGTGCTCCGCCCCTCGGCCGTCCGCCCTCTCAAGTCCGGCGGACGACGGGGACGCCGATCAGACCTCGGTGACGGCCTCGTCGTACTCCAGGCGCGGCAGGCGGTCGAACCACGCGTCCGGGCCCGGCCTGCCCACGTTCATGACCACCAGGGGCCGCAGCGTGGAGTCCTCGCCGAAGAACTCGCGGCGCACGCCCTCGGCGTCGAAGCCGGTCATCGGCCCGGCCGCCAAACCGGCGGCGCGCACGCCGAGGACCAGGTAGCCGATCTGGAGGAACGCGTTCTGCAGGGCCATGCTCTCGCGGGCCTCGACGGGCATCCCGGAGAAGTTGTCCCGGGCGTCGGGCGCGACGGGGAAGGTCTTCGGGAAGTGCTCGTGGAAGTCGGAGTCCGCGGACAGGATCAGGGTGAGCGGCGCCGTCGAGGTCTTGGGCGCGTTGTTGCCCGCCATGTGCGGCACGAGGCGCTCGCGGGCCGCGGCCGAGCGCACCACGGTGACCCGCAGGGGCTGGTTGTTCATGGCGGTCGGCCCGTACTTGACCAGGTCGTGGATCGCGCGGACCTGCTCCTCGGTCACGGGCTCGTCGGTGAAGCTGTTCGCGGTACGGGCGTCCCGGAAGAGCAGGTCCTGGGCCGCCTTGTCGAGTACCAGCGCGTCAGTCATGTGTTTCCTCGGTCGTGCTCGTGGTGTGGCGGGGGGCCGTGCGGAGTCGGCTCCGACACGGACCACAACACTTGTTGACGAGGAAGATATTTCTTGGATAGCTAGAAGTGGGGTCAATCACGCACGGGAGTGCGCTGGCGACTCCGCGGGGGCGGCACCACGGGCAGCGGTTCGCCCGAGGCCTCGTCCGCCCACGCCTCCAGGCGCTTGACGAACAGGCGCGCCTGGACCGGCCAGTGGAAGGAGGTCCGCGCGATCCGGTGCCCGGTGCGCGCCAGCTCGCGGCGCAGCTCCGCGTCCCGGCGCAGCCGCAGCACCGCCTCCGCCGCGGCCGACACGTCGCCGAACGGCACCACCAGGCCCGACGGGCCCTCCGGGCGGCCGGTCACCAGCTCCTGCGCCATCGGGTTGGGCGTGGTCACCACCGGCAGGCCGTGCGCCATGTACTCCACGACCTTGGTCGGCATCGAGTGCCGGTAGTTGGGCGTGTCGTGCAGCAGGCTCAGCCCCGCCATGGCGCCCGCGCAGATCCGCAGCGCCCGGTCGTTGGGCACGAACCCGTACCAGTGCAGGACGTCCTCCTGCTGGGCCTCGCGCAGCAGCGGCCGCACCCCGGCGTCGGCGCCGCCGATGACCTCCAGGCGCACGCCGTGCGGGCGCAGCATGCGCCCCAGCTCCACCAGTTCGCGCGCGCCGCGCGCCTCGGACACCTGGCCCAGGTACACGATCCGGTCGTCGCCCGGCTCGCGCGCCGGGAACTCCGGCACCTCGGTGGTGTTGGGCACCACCGGGTGCTCCATGCGGAACCGGGAGCGGTAACCCTCCTCGGCCAGCATCAGCCGCATCCGCCGCTCCGCGTGCCGCTCGAAGGAGCGCACCACCGTGCCCAGCGGGCGCCGCAGCGACCGGGGGACCCACGCCTTGGTGAGCAGGGCCGCCGCCGTGTCCTCGTGCACGTCCCACACCGTCACCGGGCGTCTGGACGGCAGGGCCAGCAGGAGTTCGGGGTCGTGGAAGAGGAGCAGGTCGGCCAGGGGCGCCTGCTCGGCGAGGACCGCGCGGGCGGCGCGCAGCGAGGCGAGCCGCTCGCGCCCCGAGGCGCGCGGCACGTCCACCGAACGCAGCTCCGACCACGGGGTCACCCCGCACTCGCGGAACGGCGCCACATAGGTCACGCTGTGTCCGGCGTCCAACAGGGCGCGGATCTGCCGGTGCAGGATCCGTGCGTCCTCCGGGTGGTGCACCACCGTGGCCACGAGCGCGTGCATCGAGTTCACCTACCTGTGTCGCCGTCTGAGGCCCTCTCGGGCGGATCGGCCTGGCCGCTCCTGTCGGAGCGGTATCAGCTCTTCGTCACGGTATTCAGCGGGAAAGACGCGCCGAGGAAAGCCCGGTGGCCGCACGGAGTGCAGCGGGTGAACCTTCGGCCGGGGGAAGGTGAACGCCGGAAGGCACGCCGATGAACGCGGTGTGCTCGCGGATCGGCGTGCCCGTCGGGACTGGTCCCTCAGCTCACAGGACCTCGATGCCCTCCCGCGTGACGTGGCGCCGCACCTGCGAGGGGACGGCGGAGTCCGTCTCGGGGTCGGGGCGGCGCAGTACGCCCCGGGTGTCCAGGAGCAGCCGCGCGTACTCCTCCAGCCGCTTGGGCCGGTACTCGGCGTGGTCGGTGAGCAGGATGGTCAGGTCGGCCTCGGCCAGGGCGCGGTCCAGGTCGGTGGACCTGGGCACGTCCACGCCGTCGACCTGCCAGGACTCCACGTGCGGGTCGTGGTAGGTCAGCGTGGCGCCCTTGGCGGCCAGCTTGCGCGCGACCGGCCGGGCCGGGGACTCGCGCTGGTCGGCGATGTCGGCCTTGTAGGTGACGCCCAGCAGCAGCACCTTGGAGCGCGACAGCGCCAGGCCGGAGTCGTTGAGCAGCTCCTGCGCCCGCTGGATGACGTAGGAGGGCATGCGGCCGTTGATCTCCTGGGCCAGCTCCACGAACCGGAACGGGTAGCCGAGGGTCTTGACCTTGTACGACAGGTAGTTCGGGTCGATGGGGATGCAGTGGCCGCCCACGCCCGGGCCCGGGTAGAAGGCCTGGAAGCCGAACGGCTTGGTGGCCGCCGCGGCGATGGAGTCCCACAGGTCCACGCCCAGCTCCTGGCAGAAGATGGCCATCTCGTTGACCAGGGCGATGTTGACGTGGCGGTAGGTGTTCTCCAGCAGCTTGGCCATCTCCGCCTCGCGGGTGCCGCGCGCCCGCACCACCGTGTTCACGAAGGCGCCGTAGAACTCCGCCGCGGCCTCCCCGCACTCCTGCGTCAGGCCGCCGACGACCTTGGGCGTGTTGGCCACGCCGAAGGTCGGGTTGCCGGGGTCGATGCGCTCGGGCGAGAAGGCCAGGTGGAAGTCGGCGCCCGCGACCAGGCCGGACTTCTCCAGCAGCGGGCGGACCACCTCCTCGGTGGTGCCGGGGTAGGTGGTCGACTCCAGGATGACCAGGGTGCCCGGCCGCAGCTGGGCGGCGATCGACTCGGCCGCGGACGTCACCGCGCCCAGGTCCGGGCCGCCCTCCGCCGACAGGGGCGTGGGCACGCAGATCACGATGGTGCGCGCGGCGGCCAGGCAGGCCGGGTCGGTGGTCGCGGTGAAACCGCGGTCCAGCATCCCGCGCACGTCCTCCCCGGAGAGGTCGTCCACGTGCGAGACGGCGCTGTTGAGCCCGTCGACGACGCGGTTGCTCACGTCCAGACCGGTGACCTTCAGGCCGGCGGACACGGCCTCGGCCGCAAGCGGCAGGCCGACGTAGCCGAGGCCGAGAACGACGAGGTCGCTGACCGCACCGGCGGACTGCTCGGAGACAAGGGCTGGGTTGGAGGCTGCGGCATCCACTCGTGGTCACACTCGCATTCATCTCGTGAACGGGCGTAAATAGCGGGAACTGCCATTGCTCAGTGCGTTAGACGTCTGAGTGTAGGCACGTGTTGTCCACACTTACGGGTTCTGGCCTGGTTCGGTCATTTCGCGAATCTGAACCCGATACGCCTGGTTGTAGCGGTATGCGGCCTCGGCCCAGGTGCGGTCGCTGACGAGATCGCGACCCGCACCGCCGTAGGAGATCCGCTTTTCATGACTGTAAGCGAGTTTTGTCAGCACATCGGCTAGGGTCGCCGATTCGCCTGCCGGAATTAACTCTCCTGTCACCCCCGGTTCCACGATCTCTCGCAACGCCGGGAGATCACTGGCCACCACCGGAAGCCCGCCCGCCATGGCCTCCACGGGTTTGAGCGGGGTGACCAGACGGCACACCCGCTCGTCGCGTCTGGGCACCGCGAACACGTCCAGCGCGGCGTGGTGGTCGCGCACCCGCGTGGCCGGGACGCGGCCGGTGAAGTGCGCGGCCCCCTCCAGACCCAGCGAGTCGGCCAGGGAGCGCAGCGCGGGCAGTTCGGGGCCGTCCCCCACGATCAGGGCGTGCGCCGCCTCCCCGCGTTCGCGCATCAGGGCCACCGCCTCCAGCAGCGTGTCCAGGCCCTCGTAGCCGAAGCAGCTGGTGGTGGTGCCCACCACGAAGTCCTCGCCGCCGATCCCCAGCTCGGCGCGCACCCCGGCGCCCGGGGGCAGCGGGGCCAGGAAGGAGGCGTCCACCGCGTTGGGCACCACCAGCAGGCGCTCGCGCGGCACGCCGCGCGCCTCGATGTCGGCGCGCATCGCCTCGCCCAGGGTGACCACCAGGTCGGCGGCCAGCATGCACTCGGTCTCGCTCGCGCGCTCGGCCCGGTAGAAGGCGTCGTCCACGCTGCGCGAGGGGTCGCGCGAGAGCCAGGACTCCTCCAGGAAGCCCCGCACCTCGTAGACCACCGGCAGACCGAACCTGCGCCCCAGCTCCAGGGCCAGGCGGGCGTTGTGGTGGTTGCTCGCGGCGTGCAGCACGTCGGGCCGCAGCGCCTCCACCAGCTCCGACCCCAGCCGCACCCCCGCGGCCAGCTCCTCCGCGGCGTCGGCGGGCGCGGTCCAGGGCAGGAGCCGGTGGTAGGGGATGCCGTCCACCCGCACCAGCGTGCGCGGGTCGGGAACGCCCTTGACCAGGGGGTACCCCGCCCTGGTGACCACGTGCACGTCCATCCCGGCCTCGCGCTGGGCGACCGCGATCTTGTGGGTGCGCTGGGTGTAGCCCGCGTTGGTGTGCGGCAGCGCGTTGGTCACCAGGTGCAGCACCCGCAGACCCGCTCCGGGTGACGCCGGGTCCCCGGCCACACGCCACCGTTCACCCTCCGACGCCTCCGGTCGCCGAGCGTTCACCGTGGCGTCGGGCGGCGTTCGTGGATCGCGGGTTAACGTGATGGCGTGACGGTCGGGCGACGTGGACGGGGGCGCGGCGACAGCGCGTCCCGTGGCCAGGGCCGTCCGATGCTCCGCGGCCTCTCGAAGAGCGCCCTCCGGAAGCTGTTCGACCAGTTCCCGGGCGGTGGCCGCGTCTCCCGCCGCCAGGCAGGACGCCACCAGGCGGCCTACCCGGCGGGGGGAGGCACCGCTCGCCGCGGCGAGCACCGCCTCGCGGGCGTCCGCGCGCCGGCCCTGGTCCCACAGGGCGTAGGCGCGGGCCCGGCCGCCCGCCCGGGAGGCCAGGGCGCGCACCGCGCGCCGGGGCGGACCGGGCGTCAGCCGCAGCGCCAGCAGCGGCAGCCGGGCCGGTTCGGCCCGCAGGTGTCGCCAGGCCAACGAGAGGGTGAACGTCGCCGCCCGCGGCCAGCGGGTGCGCGAACGCGGAACCTGGGATTCGGAAGCTTGGGTGTCATGCACGGTCAGTCACACAACCACGCGGACGTGACCGTACGGTGACACCACGGCGACACGGACGGGACGGCTCGGGCAAGGAACGCCGCCGGACCACACCAGCCCCGCCGGTCACGGCGGGAACACCACCCCAACAGAAGGAAACGTGAGAGCCGTGGCAACGAGTGCCCCCCTGGGGAGCCAGGACACCGGGATCGTGCACGTCGTCGGCGCGCGCCCCAACTTCGTCAAGGCAGCGCCCGTGGTCTCCGCCCTGCGCGGACGCGGCGCGCACCAGGCGGTCGTGCACACCGGCCAGCACTACGACGACCGCATGTCCGCGGTGTTCTTCCGCGACCTGGGCCTGCCCACCCCCGACGTCGACCTCGGCGTCGGCTCGGGCTCCCACGCCGCCCAGACCGCCGCGCTCATGGTGGGCCTGGAGAAGGAGTTCACCGAGCGCAGGCCCGGCATGGTGGTCGTCTACGGAGACGTCAACTCCACCGTGGCCGCGGCCCTGGTCGCCGCCAAGCTGCATGTCCCCGTCGCCCACGTGGAGGCGGGGCTGCGCTCCTTCGACAACACCATGCCCGAGGAGATCAACCGCCGCGTCACCGACCAGCTCAGCGACGTGTGCTTCGCCACCAGCCCGGAGGCCGTCGGCCACCTGGCCGCCGAGGGCGTCCCGCCCTCCCGCGTCCACCTGGTCGGCAACCCCATGATCGACACCCTCCTGGGCAACCTCGACCGCTTCGACGCCGACGCCCTGCGCGAGCGCCTGGACCTGCCCGAGCGCTACGTCGCCGCCACCCTGCACCGGCCCGCGAACGTGGACGACCCCGACACCGTCGCCCGCCTCGCCGCGCGCCTGCACGAGATCGCCGACCTCGCCGACGTGGTCATGCCCGTGCACCCGCGCGGCAAGGCCGCCTTCGACCGGGCCGGGCTCGGCGACCACCCGCGCGTGCGGCTCCTCGAACCCCTGGGCTACCTCGACTTCGTCGCGCTCACCCGCGGCGCCGCCGCCGTGGTCACCGACTCCGGCGGCGTCCAGGAGGAGACCACGATCCTCGGCGTCCCCTGCCTGACCCTGCGCCCCAACACCGAGCGCCCCGTCACCATCACCCACGGCACCAACCAGCTCGTCACGGAGGCCGACCTCCTCCAGGCCGTCACCAAGGTCCTGCACGGGCACAGCCCGGAGCGGATCGGCGACACCCCGCCCCTGTGGGACGGCCGCGCAGGGGAGCGCATCGCCTCCGTGCTCACCCAGTGGTCGAGGTGAACCCGATGACACACGAACACCGCGCACCCGTTCCCGCACCCAGGAACGCCAGCGCGCGGGAACGCGCCGTACGGGGCGCGGTCCCGGTCCAGGCACGCGGGGCGCGCCGAAGAGCGGCCCCGATTCCCCCGCAGCGGTCCAGGTGATCCACCATGGCACACGTCCCTCCAACCGTCCCGCACCCCAGGGGCCCCGCCGGGCCCGCGACACGCCTGGCCAAGGGCATCCGCACCCGGCCGGGAGCTCGTAGGGTGCACCGCACGTGGCAGTCGGACCCGACGCACGGCGCGGTGGTTTCGCCGAACCGAACCGAACACAAGGTGGCAGACCGTGAAACGGCGTGAACAGAGCCAGACCGAACAGCTCCGGCAGGCGCTGGCCGAGCGCGAGGCCCAGCTCCAGGAGGCGCGCAGCCGGCTCGCCGCCCTGGAGGGTTCCACCTCGCTCCAGGTGGGCAAGGCGCTCACGGCCGCCGCCAAGCGCCCCGGCCGGTCCCTGGTCAAACTTCCCCGTGACCTCTACCGCCTCTGGCGCAGCAGCGGCAACACCCGGCACACCGAGCGCCGCCGCCGCGGCGGCGCCGAGCCGGTCCGCTCCTTCGACGCCGAGCGCCAGGAGTCGCGCCTGCTCACCGGCCTGAGCGGCGGCAGCGAGGACCTGCTGGTCGTCGCCACGGTCGTCGGCCCCTCCATCGCGGAGGCGATCGACCCCTACGTGCGCGCGGTGCCGCTGCGCCCGCACGACGCCCAGATCGTCATGGACGGCGTCGACGTGGACCTGGTCCTGGTCTCGGCCTCGGCCGCCGCCCCCGGTTCGCCGTGGGCGCACGTGGGCGACCCCGCGGCCGCCGACCGCACCCGCGCCCTGCACTGGGTGCTGGAGTCCGCCGCCTCCCGAGGCATCCCCACGGTCCTGCTCGACGACGTCCCCTCGCCGCCCGCCCTGCGCGAGCTGGGCTTCGACAGGGTCCACCGGGGCGACGCCGGGGTCCCCCTGCACCTGTTCAACCCCGTGGCCGCCGACCTGACGCCCGGACCCGAGACGGTCTTCGTGCGGGTCCACCGCGAGGAGCCCGTCCCCGACGTCCTCGCCGAGCTGGGCGCGGGCGTGGTGGAGGCCGACTCGCGCGGCCTGGCCGACGCCCTGCGCGCCGCCAACGTCGCCGTCGTGGCGCCCCTGACCGCCGAGGAGCCCCGGCTGCACAGCCGGGCCTGGGCCTGCGGCACCCGCGCGGTGACCGCGGGGGAGGGCCTGGCCGTCACGGTGCCGCGCATGCGCGCGGAGGAGCCCACCGCGGCCGAGCAGCGGGGCATGCTCCGCCAGGTCTTCCTGCGCGAGGCCACCCCGGTCCGCCTCGCCGAGATCCTGGACGGCCTGGACTTCCCGCCCGGCACGCCCGGCCGTGAACTGCCGCTGCGCGGCCGGTCCGTGGCCGTCCTGGCCGACCCGGCGGGGGAGGCCGACGCCGACCGGCTCGCCGACGACCTGCTGGCCGCCGCGCTCAGGCCCGCCGAGGTGGTCGTGCCCGGCACGGCCTCCCGCCTGCCCGGGATCCAGCGGCTGCGGGCCGAGGGCGTCACCGTGCGCTCGGTGCGCTTCAACGCCCCGGACACCCCCGAGGAACTCACCCGCGACGAGCCCGGCGTCCGCGCCGGGGAGCCCTGGGCCGCCCTGGCCGAGCGCGCCACCGCGCCGTGGTCGCACCTGTGGACCGCCCCGGTCGGCCGCAGGCGCCTGGCCGACCTGGTGTGCGCTGTGGAGTGCACGGACGCCGACGCGGTCGGTACCGTCGACGCGTCGGCCGCCGAGCCGGGCGAGCACGGCTTCTTCGACCGTCCGGACACCGCGGACCGTCAGTACGTCTTCGTCAGCGCGGTCGTGCCGGAACTGGTCCGCACCACGCTGCTGAGGCGCGCCTGGGACCCGGCGGAGTGGAACCGCCGCGGCACCCGGCTCCTGGCCCTGGGCCCCGACCACGGCACGGGCGACGACGCGGAGGACCCCGTGTCCGACGCGGCCGACGCCTCGACCGGCGCCGTCGGATGAGCCGTACGGGCAACGAGAAAGCATCCGAAGGGAAGAACGTGAGCACACCGCCTCCGCGCGCACTCCTGTACGGGGACGTGGACCTCAACATCATCGACGGTTCCGCGATCTGGGCGCAGTCGATGGCGCAGGCCCTGGCCGCCGCCGGATGCGAGGTGACCCTGCTGCTGAAGGCGCCCGTGCGCACCGACCGGCTCACCGAGCCGCTCACCAGGGTGCCCGGGGTCCGGCTGCTGCGGCCCTACGAGGACAAGGCGCTGCCCGACCTGGGGCCGAGGGGGCTCACCCCGGAGCAGGCCGTCACCCTCATGACCAGGCACCACGAGCGCAAGCCCTTCGACCTCGTCGTCGTGCGCGGGCGCCGCCTGGCGGGGCTGGCCGCGCAGGAGGAGGCTCTGGCGGGCCGCCTGTGGACCTACCTGACCGACTTCCCGCACAGCGTGGGGGAGCTGACCGCGACCGCCACCGCCGAGCTCACCGAGATCGCGCTGGCCTCGCGGTTCCTGCTCTGCCAGACCGAGGAGCTGCGCGCCTTCCTGGAGTCGACGGTGCCCGCCGCCTGCGGCCGGTCGGTCCTGTTCCCGCCCGTGGTGGTCGTCCCCGAGGACGTGCGGGCCGACGGCGGGGCCGGCGGCCGCGCCCGCCTGGCCTACACCGGCAAGTTCGCGCCGCGCTGGAACACCCTGGAGATGACCGGGCTGCCCGCCGAGCTGGCGCGGCGCGGGGTGGACGCCGAACTGGTGATGATCGGCGACAAGATCCACGCCGAACCCGCCGACTGGGCCAAGAACATGCGCAGGGCCCTGGAGGGCACCCCGAACGTGGACTGGCGCGGCGGGATGTCGCGCGCCGAGGCGCTGCGCCAGGCCGCCGAGTGCGGCTTCGGGCTGTCCTGGCGCGACCCGTCCATGGACGCCAGCCTGGAGCTGTCCACCAAGGTGCTGGAGCTGGGCGCGCTCGGCCTGCCGGTGGTGCTCAACCGCACGCCCATGCACGAGGCCATGCTGGGCGCCGACTACCCGCTCTTCGCCGGGACCGACGTCGCCTCGGTCGCCGACGTGGTGGCCCGGGCCCACGGCGACCGCGCGGTTTACGCGGACGCCGCCGCGCGCTGCCGCGCCGCCGCGGCCGACCACACGCTGGAGCGGGCCGCCGAGCGGCTGCGCGGCTACCTCGCCGACGCCCTGCCGCCCGCCCCCGAGGGCGCCGACCCCGAGCGGCCGCTCAAGGTGGTCATCGCCGGGCACGACATGAAGTTCTTCACCCGCCTGGCCGAGTACCTGGACTCGCTGCCCGGCCTCGACGTGCGCATGGACGAGTGGGAGGGGCTGAGCACCCACGACCAGTACCGCTCCCGTGAGCTGGCCGCCTGGGCCGACGTCGTGATCTGCGAGTGGTGCGGGCCCAACGCGCTGTTCTACTCCAAGTGGAAGCGCCCCGACCAGCGGCTCATCGTGCGGCTGCACCGCTTCGAGCTCTACGCGGAGTGGCCCCGCAAGCTCGACATCGACAAGGTCGACGCGGTGGTGTGCGTGAGCCCCCACTACGCCGACCTGACCCGCGAGATCACCGGGTGGCCCGCCGGGAAGGTGGTCGTGGTCCCCAACTGGGTGGACGACGAGCAGCTCGGCCGCCCCAAGCTCCCCGGGGCCGAGTACTCCCTGGGCATGGTCGGCATCGCGCCCTCGCGCAAGCGGCTGGACCGGGGCCTGGACGTCATCGCCGAGCTGCGGCGCATGGACCCGCGGTACACGCTCTCGGTCAAGACCAAGCAGCCGTGGGAGTACTGGTGGATCTGGAACCGGCCGGAGGAGCGCGCCTACTTCGAGCGCGTCTACCGGCGGATCCAGCGCGACGAGCGCCTCGCCGCCGGGGTGGTGTTCGACCCCTTCGGGCCGGACGTGGCCACCTGGCTGCGACGGGTGGGCTTCATGCTCTCCACCAGCGACGACGAGTCCTTCCACCTGGCGCCCGCCGAGTGCGCCGCCTCGGGCGGCGTCCCCGCCCTGCTGCCGTGGCCGGGCGCGGACACCATCTACGACCCGCACTGGATCCACGACGACGCCGTGGCGATGGCCGAGGCCATCCACGCGACCGTCAGCGAGGGGCGGTTCTCCGCGGAGGCCGCGCGCGCACGCGAGGAGGTCACCACCGCCTACGGCCTGTCCCGGGTGCGGTCGCTGTGGAGCGACCTGGTGGTCCGCGGCAGGGCGCCCCAGGCGGAGCACTCCGCCGCGGCCGCGGGCGCCTGAGGCGCGGCGCGGGCCCGGGCCGACGCGTCGGCCCGGGCCCGCCGCCCCTCGCGGGTCCCCGGCGCCTAGGTTCCGTTTTTTGAAGCGGTCTCAGCTTGTGGGGGGTTGCGTTCGGGCGCCCACGGGGTTCTGGAGGTGGCGGAGGCGGGTTCGTGAGGAACGAGCGAACCCGCCGGAGACACCGAAGGTTCCCGTTCTCCGGGCGCCCGAACACAAGAAGGGCTGCGCGCAGCGTCCGTTGAGGGTGGTGGCGGGCGACGGGTGGGACGAAGCGGAGCGAAGGTCCAAAAACACTGCCTACACCGGGCCCGTCATCTTGGACAGGCCCCCCGCGCCCGCGGGCAGGAACAGCGCGAAGGTGGTCGGCTTGGTCTGCACCAGCTCGATCCGGGCCCCCTCGGACTCGGCGATGTGGCGGGCCAGGGCCAGGCCCAGCCCGGTCCCGCCCCCGCCGCTCACCTCGCGCTCGAAGATCCGGCCGGACAGGTGCTCGGGCACGCCCTCGCCCTCGTCGCTCACCTCGATGCGCACCGACTGCCCGGTGTCCAGCCGCCGGATGGTGACCGTTCCCGCGCCGTGCTTGTAGGCGTTCTCCACCAGGGTCGCGATGATCTGCGCGAGGTCGGCGGAGACGGTCATCGCGGTCAGCCCCGGGTCCCCGGTGACCAGCAGCCTGCGCTGCGCGGACTGGAAGACCGGCTGCCACTCCTCCTGGAGGTGGTGCAGGACGGGGTCGATCTCCACCGCCTCCACCTCGGGGTTCTGGCTCTTGCGGGCCCGTCCCAGCAGGCTCTCCACGGTCTCCACCAGGCGCTCGGTCTGGGCCAGGGCGGCCTCGCCCTCCTCACGGACCGCCTGGGGGTTGTCCGCCTCGGCCAGGATCTCCTCCAGGCGCATCGTCAGCGCGGTCAGCGGCGTGCGCAGCTGGTGCGAGGCGTCGGTCGCGAAGTGGCGCTCGGTGGCGATCAGCCCGGCGATGCGCTCGGCGCTGCGGTCCAGCACCTCCGCCACCCGGTCGGCCTCCGGTATCCCGTACCGGTGGCCCCACGGCGTGGTCACGCCCGAGCCCAGGCGCTCGGCGGTGGCCGCCAGGTCGAGCAGGGGCAGGGTCAGCCTGCGTGCCTGGAACATCGACAGGCCCACGGCGACGCCGATGGCCAGCAGGGACAGCGACGCGATCCCCATCCAGGCGCGGACCACGCTCTGCTGCACGCTCTCGGCGCTCATCCACACCTCGACGCGCGTGCCCCGGCCGGTGGTCGCGGTGGCCTTGAGCATGCTCGGGGAGTCGGGCGCCTCGGGGTTGAGCGCGGGATCGCCCGCGGTCACCGAGGTGGGCTGCTCCGCCGGAGTGATCCGGATGAAGCGGTGGGGATGGTCGCGGTCGAACTCGCCCAGGTCGAGCTGGCCGTGCAGCTCCAGCATGGTGTCGCTCTCGGCGCCGATCAGCTCCGCCTCGCCCTGGAGCTGGCGGGTGCTCTCGTCGTACACCAGCTTGTACGTGAGCGCGCCCAGGGGCAGCCCGAGCAGCATGACGGCGATGACGGTCACCACCAGGGTGGAGAAAACCATCCGCCTGCGCATGTCACCTCATGTCCGTGCGACCCGGAGGCGACCGACCGGCGCGGGGCGCCCCGAGAGGTCGCGTCAGTCTCGCTCGAACCGGAAGCCCACACCCCGGACGGTCGTGATGTACGACGGCTGGTTGGCGTCGTCCCCCAGCTTGCGGCGCAGCCAGGAGATGTGCATGTCCAGGGTCTTGGTCGAACCCCACCAGTTGGTGTCCCACACCTCGCGCATGATCTGCTCGCGGGTGACCACCTTGCCCGCGTCGCGGACGAGCACGCGCAGCAGGTCGAACTCCTTGGTGGTGAGCTGGAGCTCGCGTTCGCCGAGCCAGGCCCGGCGGGAGTCGTTGTCGATGCGCACGCCGTGCACGACGGGCACCTCGGCGCCGCCCCGGCGCAGCAGGGCGCGCACGCGCGCCAGGAGTTCGGCGAGCCGGAAGGGCTTGGTGACGTAGTCGTCGGCGCCCGCGTCGAGGCCGACGACGGTGTCGACCTCGTCGGCGCGGGCGGTCAGGATGAGGATCGGCGTTCCGTGACCCTCGGCCCGGAGCCGCCGCGCCACCTCGAGCCCGTCCATTTCGGGCAGCCCGAGATCCAGGACCATGAGGTCTATGTCTCCCGCACGGGCACGGTCGAGTGTCTCAACGCCGTTGACGGTCACGTCCACCGTGTAGCCCTCGCGCCGGAGCGCGCGCGCGAGAGGCTCGGAGATCGAGACATCGTCTTCGGCCAGCAAAACGCAGGTCATGTTGTCGATCGTAGGTCCGGGGGCGCGCATTTCCCTATTATGCGCGCCGGATGTCCCAAGGTTGGTCGAAAATACGCTAATCACATAACGGGCAAAAGGTTCAATTCGCCATCTTGGTACTTTTCTTTACACTTACATGGTGATAGTGGGAAGCTTGCTGCGGGTTCCGCGTCGCCCGGATCGTGCCCCCCGGTGAACAGTGTGGCGGAGAAAATGGGACGATTCATTGCAAAACGTTTGGTGAGTCGGTGCCAGGACGGCGAAGCGTGGAGCCGAGGTGCCCGCCACCGGCCCCGAGAGCGAGGAGAACGTACGTGAACCCCGACAGTTCGCCACCGCCCTGGAGGCCGCCGGGTGCGCACCCGCCCCGGGGAGGACCGCCTCCCCACGGAGCCGGGTACCCACAGGGCGCACAGGGTCCTCAGGTTCCCCAGGGCCCGCAGGGACCGCAGGGGCCCTACGGACAGCCGCCCCAGCCTCCCCAGCCGCCCCGCCCGGGCCGCTACGGCACCGGTCTGGTGGCCGTGCTCGCCGTGATCGCGGTGCTGGCGGGCGCGTCCTTCCTCGGCGGAGGCCTCGCCGTCGGCGGCAGGCTGACCGGTCTCTTCGCCGCGGTCAGGGACTCCGAGTCCTCGGCGCGGCCCAGTGACGAGCCGACCCGGGAGGCGCCGACCGGGGACCCCGCCCCCACCGCCGCCCCCGAGCCCACCGAGGAGCCCTCCGCGGAGCCGACGGACGAGCCGACCCCGGGGGCGGAGAACCTCATCAGCTCGGAGGAGCTGATCGACGAACTGCGCCGCGACTTCGAGATCGACGCCCGCCTGGACATCACCGACGAGGTCTGCGGCTCGGACCCCGGAGCCGAGGAGACGACCCTCTTCCAGTGCACCTCGTCGATGGACACCAACCTGGTGCGGGTGGCCGCCTTCGAGAGCTCCGGGATCGCGATGATCGCCGCGATGGCCATGCAGGAGAGCGAGGAGAACACCGCGGCGGACATCCAGGACGCCTGCCACTTCGTGCTGGTGTGGTTCGAGGAGAGCGGCCTGGACCAGCAGGAGCGCGACGACATGGCCGAGGCCACACGCGAGATCGTGGGCTGCCCCTGACCCGCCCGGGTCGGGGCGCCGGACCCCGTGGGGGCGGCCGGTGCGGCGCCGGGGCCCGCGAAGCGCGACGGCCGGACGGCCTCCCGACACCGCGTGCGCGGAGTCGGGAGGCCGTCCGGCCGCCTTCGGGGACAGCCCTGCGAGGCCGGCCCCGGTGTCAGGAGTCCGAGCCGGGGGAGTCCGTGCCCGCCGTCCCCCCGCGCCCGCGGCCCAGGTAGAGCGCGGCCCCGCCCGCCGCCACGGCGACCACGGCCGCCGCCACCAGGCCGAGCAGCGCGCCGCCCGTGCGCGGCAGTGAGCCGTCGGCGCCGCCGCCGGGCTTGCCGGAGCCGTCGTCCGGTCCGTCCGTGGCGGGCGGGTCCGTCGGGTCCGGGCCCGGACCGCCGTCCGGGTCGGTGGGCCTGTCGGTGGGTTCGCCTGTCGGCGGGTCGGTGGGCGTTCCGCCGCCGTCACCGTCGGGAACGGTGGCCCGCTCGCCCACCACGATGCGGCCGGAACCGCCCTCGGGGTAGGCGGCCCCGGTCACCCGGCCCTCCAGCGTTCCGGTGAGCAGGCCCTCCAGTGCGGCCTGGTAGGTCGCGCCCACCACGGTGAAGTCCGCCCCGCGGAACGGGTACATGTCGCCGCCCCGGGCGGAGAAGTCGTTGGTCACGACCGTGATCGGGTCGCCGTCCACGACCTCGCCGTCCTCCACGAGCACCGTTCCGTCGTGCAGGATCGCGCCGCGGACCCGCTCGCCGGGCGTGGTCACGGTGCCCTCCTCGTCCACCACCTGCGCCGTGCGCTCGGGGTCGTAGGCGAAGTTGACCCCGGCGACCTGCATGAACGCGCCGCTGGCCGCGGGAGCAGCGGCCACGCCCTGCTCCAGCAGCTCCTTGACCTGCGAGCGCGGGATGTCGGGGACCACCGCCACCTGGTTGGCGAACGGGGCGATCGAGTAGGTGTCCAGCGCGGTCAGCGGACCGGCCGGGATCACCGATGCGTTGCGGATGCCGCCGCCGTTCTGGATGCCGATCCGCGGAGCGGGCACGCCGTACTCACCGGCGTTGCGTATGCCGGTGTCCAGCAGCGCGTCGGCCACCAGGTTGCCCAGGTTGGTCTCCTGGGTGCGCACGCCGGGGTTCTGGACGCCGTTGAGGTCGACCTCGCTGGCGGCCACCTCCGTCTCCGCCAGGCCCGCCACGTACTCCGACACGGGCGCGGTGACCCGCGACTCCACCTCGGGGTGGGGCTCCGCCGCGTCCTCGCCGACGCCGGAGACCCGGACCGGTCCCGAGCGCTCGGAGACCGACACCAGGTCGCCTCCGTCGAAGTTCACGACCAGGCGGCCCACGTACTTGTAGTTCGACCCGGCGGTGACGATGGGCACCTCGACGCCCTCGGGGTTGGTGGCCATGAGCGGGTAGGTCAGCGGCTCGCCGCTCTCCGGGTGCGCCGTGACCTCGTCGCCGGGCACCAGGGCGTCCTCGGGGCCCGCCATCACCTCGTGTCCGCCGCCCGCGACGATGACGTCGACGCCGGTCAGCTGGCGGGCCACGCGCTCCTCGTAGGCGATTCCCTGGAGGTGCGAGAGGAGGATGACCTTGTCCACGCCCTCGGCGGTCAGCCGGTCGACCTCGGCCTGCACGGGGGCGACGAGGTCCTCCACCACCACGTCACGGGGACTGGTGACGGTGTCCAGCGGCGGGTACAGCGCGCCCACGACGCCGACCTCGTGGCCGGAGGCCTCCACCACGGTGCTGGGCGCGATCCGGCCCGCGTCCGCCAGGGCGGCCAGGCGCGGCTCGGCGGACACGTCCACGTTGGCGGCGACCACCGCCGCGTCCCCGCCCAGCTGTTCGAGGAAGTCGGCGTACACGTCCGGGCCGAAGTCGAACTCGTGGTTGCCCATGGAGACCGCGTCGTAGTCCGCGTGGTCGGCGGCGATGGCGTCGTAGAAGGGGGCGCCCTCCTCCCGGGAGGCGGCGAACTCCGGCCCCGGCAGGTACATGTCCCCCGCGTTGACCGTGACGACGCCGCGCTCGTCGGCCTCGTCCTCCCCGGCCGCGGCGCCGCCGCCCTCGGCCTCGCGCAGCCGGTCGAGCAGCGTCGTGAAGCGGGCGGCGCCGCCGAAGTCCTCCTGCCCGGAGGCGGACAGAAGCTGGGACTCGGGGTCGTTCGCGTGCAGGATCGTCAGGGTGAAGTCGGCGCCGTCCCCCGGGTTCATGGGGACGGACGCTCCGGCCGCGGGGGCGGACGGCACCACCAGGGCGCCGGTCAGCACCAGCGCGGCCGAGGCGCGCACGAGTCTGGACATCGTTGCGGGGCTCCTTCGCGGGCGGGGACGGGGGATCCGCCGGGGCGGACGGGGGCGGGCGGACAGGCCCGGAGGGGTTCACACTAGAGCCGCCGGGGCCGGGGGCACATGGTTCCCACGGTTACGATTTGCAGAATCCGCGGTTCCGATACCGGCTTTCGGCCTGCCCGTATCGCGCTCCGTTACCGGACGGCTCCCGTGGTCCGCCCGGAGCCGCGCCTCGCGCGCCCCGGAGCCCTACCATTGGGTGGGACAAGCCGTCTCGACATCCCTCGGAGGACGTCCGTGTTTTCCTCTGGCCAGGACCCGTACGACCCCAACGGGACACAGGGCGCGGGCGGCGTCCCGCCGTACGGTGCGCCCGGCTCCGGGGCCGGTTTCGGCGCACTCCACCCCGACGCCCCCCTCCCCCGGAAGGTGGCCGTCGTCCGCGCCCTGATGTTCGTGGGCGGCGCCTGCGGCCTGGCCCTGTCCGGGCTCTTCCTCATGGGCCTCAGCGTCCCGGCCGACGCGATGGACGAGGCGATGAGCCAGCAGGCCGAGCTCGCCGCCCAAGAGGGGCTGGAGCTCGCCGTCAGCGCCGAGGCCATGCGCGCCATGATGGTCGTCATGGCGGCGGTCACGGGCGTGTACGGGCTGCTGTCCACGCTCCTGGCGGGCAGGATCCGGCGCCGCACGGTCGGCGTGTTCTGGGGCGTGGTGCTCTTCCAGGGCGCGGCGGGCGCGCTCCTGCTGTGGACCGTGCTGTCCGGGGACATCCTGGCGCTCGTCCCGCTGGGCTTCGCGGTCATGATGGTGGCGTACATGCTCTCCCGCGAGGGCCGCGCCCACTACGGGCTCCTCTGACCGGGGACTGTCCACAGCCCCCTCAGCCCTCCCCGCGGCCGAACAGCCCGGCCCGCGGGGGCCGCGGCGGGCTCACCGCCACCTCGGTCCACCGCCGCTCCAGCAGCCCCCGCACGGCCGCCGCACCCGTGACGGCCGCGTCCCCGCCCTCCCCGGACGCGCGCACCCCGCCCCCGGCGTTCTCCAGGCCCAGGGCGGCGCGCAGCAGCCCGGCGGAGTCGGGCCGCTCCTCGGGGTCCTTGGACATCGCGGCCAGCACCAGCCGTTCCAGGCCGGGCGGCAGGTACTCCAGGTCCGGCTCCTCGAACATCACGCGCCGGGCCATCTCCTTGGCCCCCGCCCGCCCGAACGGGTCGTGCCCGGCCGCCGCGAAGGCCACCGTCGCGCCCCACAGGAACACGTCCGCGCTCTGCGCGGTGGGCTGGCGCCGGTACTGCTCGGGGCTGATCCACCCCGGGGTGCCCAGCCGGTCGACCCGCTCGCTGACCCGCTCATCGGCCAGCCCCTCCGGAGAGGGCAGCCCCAGGTCCCGGTAGGCGCGGCGCATCCGCCGCAGACGTATCCACTTGGTGGGGTCGGGGTCCTCCACCGGGTGCGCGATCCCGAAGTCCAGCAGTTTGGGCCCCCTGCCCGAGAGCACCACGTTGCTGGGCTTGAGGTCGCGGTGGACCACCCCGGCCGCGTGGACGGCCCGCAGCGCCTCGGCGGTGCCCACGGCCAGACCCAGGAGCATCCCCCCGCGCAGACGGCCGTACCGCTCCACGTGGTGGCGCAGGGTGGGCCCCGGAACGTACTCGGTGATCATCCACGGCCGCGGCGCCTCCACGTCGGCGCGCACGAACCGCGCCACTGAGGGGCTGTTCACCCTGGCCAGGAGGCGTGCCTCGTGCGCGAAGCGCTCCCGGAAGCGCCGGTCCGCCGCCTGCTCGGCGTGGACGACCTTGACCGCCAGGTAGCCGTGCACGCCGGGGGAGTCAGCGGCGTAGACCGTGCCCATCCCCCCGGAGCCGATCCGCCCCCGCACCCGGTGCCCGCCGATCTCGCGGGGGTCCTCCGGCTCCAGGGGGTCGAGTCTGCGCACGCCTCGCGCCTTCATGGGGACTCCCTCTTCACCGGGGACACGTCCCACCGGGGACGCAGGGGACGCGATCCTATCCGCCGCCGGCGCGGCGACGCGGGTCCGCGCGGTCGAAAACCCCTACACGACAGGAGGTTTCAGTATAAAGATGTCGTAAAGCCCATGCGTGGTCACGCGCCCGAACCGGGAAGGACACGATGGAGCTCACCCTCTCCGGCGGGTACAACGTCATCCTCACCTCCGACATGCGCCGGTCGATCCGCCTCGCCGCGCCCCTGGGCGACCGGCGGGACGTGTGGTGCCCCGACGTCCGCAAGCCCGGGGAGAGCGCACCCCTCATCGCCCAGGGCCTGGCCGAACGCGACGCCCACGGGGTGCTCGTCCTCACCGGGCGCGGAGACGAGGTGCGGTCCCTGCTCCTGCCGCTGGCCGGCCTGGTCGGCGAACTCGGACACGAGGGCAGGCCCACGCTCGACCCCTCCCTACCCGAGGAGCGGGCCCGGAGGCTGAGTCTGGCCCTGGAGGCGGTGCGCGGCGGACGCCCCCGGCGCGGCACCGGCGGGAACGAACGGAACAGGGCGTTCGCACGGGTGGCCTACGCGCTCTTCTGGGCCCTCGCCGTGTGCTGGATGGTCCTGGACCTGCCCTTGGGCGCCGAGATCACCTTTCTGGCGGCGTCCGGCCTCGCGGTGGCGGGCGCGGCACTGGCCCGCACGCGCCACCAGCGCGCGGAGAGGGAGCGCGACCCCGTACGGATCGTGACGGCCTCGGAGGGGGAGTTCGTGTCCCCCGGAGCGCTCGACGAGGAGTCCCGCGCCCTCCTGGAGCGCGCGCAGAGGGCCGTGGACGCGGTCCTGGGCTCACCGCTGCACGAGCGCGGGCTCCTGCTGGACACCGTCCGCAACCGCGTGGTGCTGGCCGACGTGGAGTGGTCCCTCGCGCGCAGCCTCCTCCACCAGACCCGGGTCAGGGAGCGGATCGCCCGTACACCCACGCCCGGGGAGCGCAGCCGCGAGGCCGCCGCCCGCGCCGGTGCCGTCCTGGCCGCCGAGACGGCCGAGGTGACGGCGCGGGTCGCCGTCCTGGAGGACTACGCGGACCGCGTGCGCGCCGCCGAACTGGACGACCAGGACCGCAGGTCGGCCCGGGAGCTCGACGCGATCGCCGCCGAGGCGGCCGAGGCGTGCGCCGTGCACGAGCAGAGCGCCGAGACGCTCGACTCCCTCGTGCGGGCCCAGGAGCTGGCCCTGCGGGTGGCCGCGCTGGCCGACGACCAGGACTGAACCGCCCCCGCGCGGGTTGTCCACAGGCCGGAGCCGGGTCCGCCGAACGTCGGCGGTCTCTGGCACTGTCGTAGGGGAGGAAGGGAGCTCCGCATGACCCCCGGACAGTTCATCGACGCCGCCCTGTGGTTCCCCGAGGCCGGGGAGACCGAGCCCTTCGGCCCCGGCTACCTGGTCTACAAGGTGGCCGGGCAGAAGATGTTCGCCCTGCTCACGGGGGGAGACGACGGGGGCGGCCCCGCCACGGTCAACCTCAAGTGCGAACCGGAGCTGGCCCTGGAGCTGCGCGACCAGTTCCCCGCCGTCACGCCCGGGTACCACATGAACAAGAAGCACTGGAACTCCGTGCTCCTGGACGGCACGGTGCCCGGGGACGAGATCCTGGAGATGCTCAGACACTCCTACGTCCTGGTGGCGGGGAGCCTGCGCCGGGCCGACCGCGACCGCGTGCTCGCGGCGCTGGGCGACGGCGCGCCGGAGCCCGGCGGACCGGCCCCGCGGGCCCCGGAGAGGGTGTGAACGAGGAGAGGACGGCCACGTGCCCGACGCGACCTTCCGACCAGCCGTCGTCCAGGGCGTCCTGGAGCGGGTCACCTACGCCAACGAGGAGAACGGCTACACCGTCGCCAAGGTCGACACGGGCCGGGGCGCGCACGACCTCCTCACCGTCGTGGGCTCCCTCATGGGCGTCCAGCCCGGCGAGGCGCTGCGCATGCACGGCCGCTGGGGCTCCCACCCGCAGTACGGACGCCAGTTCCACGTGGACGACTACACGACCGTCCTGCCCGCCACGGTCCAGGGCATCCGCCGCTACCTCGGCTCCGGCCTGATCAAGGGGATCGGCCCCAAGATGGCCGAGCGGATCGTCGACCACTTCGGCACCGACGCCCTGGAGGTCATCGAGGAGCACCCCGAACGGCTCATCGAGGTCCCGGGCCTGGGTCCCAAGCGCACCCGGCTCATCGCCGACGCCTGGGAGGAGCAGAAGGCCATCAAGGAGGTGATGGTCTTCCTCCAGGGTGTGGAGGTCACCACCTCCCTGGCCGTGCGCATCTACAAGAAGTACGGCGACGCCTCCATCCAGATCGTGCAGAAGGAGCCCTACCGCCTGGCCACCGACGTGTGGGGGATCGGCTTCAAGACCGCCGACACCATCGCCCGCGCGGTCGGCATCCCGCACGACAGCCCGCAGCGGGTCATGGCGGGCATCCAGTTCACCCTCTCGGAGTCCACCGGCGACGGGCACGTCTACCTGCCCGAGGAGAAGCTCATCTCGGCGGCCGTGAAGATCCTCCATGTGGAGGCCGGGCTGGTGATCGAGTGCGTGGCCGAACTCGTGGCCACCGAGGGCGTGGTCCGCGAGACCGTGCCCGGGCCCGAGGGCGAGCCGGTGCGCGCCGTCTACCTGCTGCCCATGCACCGCGCCGAGATCGGCCTCGCCTCCGGCCTGCGCGGCCTGCTCCACGCCCCGGCGGACCGCATGCCCGCGTTCGCCGGGGTGGACTGGGACGTGGCCCTGGACTGGCTGCGCTCGCGCACGCGCGCCGACCTCGCCGAGGCCCAGAGGGAGGCCGTGCGGCTGGCCCTGTCGGAGAAGGTGTGCGTTCTCACCGGCGGGCCCGGCTGCGGCAAGTCCTTCACGGTCGCCTCCATCGTCACCATGGCCATGGCCAAGCACGCCACGATCGTCCTGGCCGCGCCCACCGGGCGCGCCGCCAAGCGCCTCACCGAGATGACCGGCATCGAGGCCCGCACGGTGCACCGGCTCCTCGAACTCCGCCCGGGCGGTGACGCCGCCTACGACCGCGACAACCCCCTCGACTGCGACCTGCTGGTGGTGGACGAGGCCTCCATGCTGGACGTGATCCTGGCCAACAAGCTGGTCAAGGCGGTCCCGCCCGGGGCGCACCTGCTGTTCGTCGGCGACGTGGACCAGCTGCCCTCGGTGGGCGCTGGCCAGGTGCTGCGCGACCTGCTGGACGGGGACTCGCCCGTGCCGAGCGTGCGCCTGACCCACGTCTTCCGCCAGGCCCAGCACTCCGGGGTGATCACCAACGCCCACCGGATCAACGGCGGCGAGCAGCCGGAGTTCCACGGCATGTCCGACTTCTTCCTCTTCCCGTGCGAGGAGTCCGAGGACACGGCCGAGATGACCGTGGACGTGGTCGCCCGCCGCATCCCGCGCCGGTTCGGCCTCGACCCGCGCCGGGACGTGCAGGTCCTCACCCCCATGAAGGGCGGCCCGGCCGGGGCCGCCAACCTCAACACGGCCCTCCAGGCCGCCGTGACCCCCTCCGGCGAGCACGTCCCCGAGCGCCGGTTCGGCGGGCGCGTCTTCCGCGTCGGCGACAAGGTCACCCAGGTCCGCAACAACTACGACAAGGGCGAGAACGGGGTGTTCAACGGAACGCTCGGCGTGGTCACGGGGCTCGACCCGGTCGCCCAGGAGGTCCTGGTCCGCACCGACGAGGACGAGGAGATCTCCTACGACTTCGCCGAACTCGACGAGCTCGCCCACGCCTACGCCATCACCGTGCACCGCTCCCAGGGCAGCGAGTACCCCGCGGTGGTCGTTCCGGTCACCACCAGCGCCTGGATGATGCTCCAGCGCAACCTGCTCTACACGGCCGTCACCAGGGCCAAGAAGCTGGTCGTCCTCGTCGGCTCCCGCCGCGCCCTGGCCCAGGCGGTGCGCAACGCCTCCTCCGGGCGCAGGCACACGGCCCTGGCGCACCGGCTGCGGACGGCCGGTCGGCCGCCGCAGGAGCCCCCTGCCCCGGACGCCCCCTGACCGCACGCCACGGGAAGAGAAGGTGAACGTTCGCCGATATCCCTCACGCGCGTCCGCCCGGCGGCATAGGCTCTGCCCGACCTTCCGGTTCGGGCGCGCGCGTCCCTCCCCGGCCGGACCGCCAGCCACATCGGAGGCCGACGCTCTTTCCACTCCCCCCGGAGAGCGGCGGCACCCCCGGGCGCCGGCCTCCCCGCGTCGGCGCCCGGGGCCCACGCCCGCCGCCCCGAAGGTCATCGGTCCTGGCTAGGCTCGCAACCGTGGAACAGCAGACCCTGATCGTGGTGGGCGCCGTCCTCGTCCGTGACGGCCGCGTCCTGGCAGCCCAGCGCGCCGAACCCGAGGCCCTGCGCGGCCGGTGGGAGTTCCCCGGCGGCAAGGTCGACCCGGGGGAGACCCCGGAGCAGGCCCTGGTCCGCGAGTGCCGCGAGGAACTCGGCGCCACCGTCCGCCCCCTACGCCAGCTCGGCGCGGACGCGCCCTTCCCCGCGCCCGCCAGGAGGCACACGCGCCCCGCCGTGCTGCGGCTCTGGCGCGTGGAACTGGTCGCGGGGGAGCCCCGGCCCCTGGAACACCTGTCCCTGCGCTGGCTCGCCGCCGACGAGCTGCGCGGACCGGACTGGCTGCCCGCCGACGTGCCCTTCCTCGACCTCGTCGAACCCCTGCTCGCCCCGGGCGCCGTCCCCCGTTCCTGACCTGCGCGGGCGAACGGGCGGACTCCGGCGCTGCCGCGCACTCCACCGGGTTCCGCCTTCTCCGGGTTCGTCTCCACGGCGCTCACCTTCACGGGGGCGTGCTTCCACCGGACCGTGACGGCGGCGGCCTGCACGTTTCCCCAGCAGTCCGCCATGACCGCATAAACTGGCGGTGGGCCGTGGCACTCCGCGGTTCTTCCCAGTACCAGGAGATCGAGCTTTCCCATGTCCAGCGCTACGCCCGTCGAGGGCTCCGCACGCCGCAGCGACCTCCGCAACGTCGCGATCGTGGCCCATGTGGACCACGGCAAGACGACCCTCGTTGACGCCATGCTCTGGCAGTCCGGTGTGTTCCGGGAGAACCAGGACGTCGACGACCGGGTGATGGACTCCAACGACTTGGAGCGCGAGAAGGGCATCACCATTCTCGCCAAGAACACGGCCGTCCACTACACCACGCCCGAGGGCGAGGACGTGGTCATCAACATCATCGACACCCCCGGCCACGCCGACTTCGGCGGCGAGGTCGAGCGCGGACTGTCGATGGTCGACGGCGTGGTCCTGCTCGTGGACGCCAGCGAGGGCCCCCTCCCGCAGACCCGCTTCGTGCTGCGCAAGGCCCTCCAGGCCAAGCTCCCCGTCATCCTCGTGATCAACAAGGTCGACCGGCCCGACAGCCGGATCGCCGAGGTCGTGGACGACACCTACGAGCTGTTCATGGACCTGGACGCCGACGAGTCGCAGATCGAGTTCCCGATCGTCTACGCCTGCGCCCGCGACGGCAAGGCCTCCCTGGAGCGCCCCGCCAACGGCACGGTGCCCGACAACGACAACCTCGTGCCGCTGTTCAGCACCATCCTGGACACCATCCCGGCCCCCGAGTACATCCCGGAGGCCCCGCTCCAGGCGCACGTGACCAACCTGGACGCCTCCCCGTTCCTGGGCCGCCTGGCGCTGTGCCGCATCCAGCAGGGCGAGCTGCGCAAGGGTCAGCAGGTCGCGTGGATCCGCACCGACGGCAGCACCCAGCAGGTCAAGATCACCGAGCTGCTCATGACCGAGGGCCTGGAGCGCAAGCCCGCAGAGAAGGCCGGGCCCGGCGACATCGTCGCCATCGCCGGTATCGAGGACATCATGATCGGCGAGACCCTCGCCGACCTGGAGAATCCGGTCCCGCTGCCGCTCATCCAGGTGGACGAGCCCGCCATCTCCATGACCATCGGCACCAACACCTCGCCGCTGGTCGGCAAGGTCAAGGGCGCCAAGGTCACCGCGCGCCTGGTCAAGGACCGCCTCGACAAGGAGCTCGTCGGCAACGTCTCCCTGCGGGTCCTGCCCACCGAGCGCCCCGACGCCTGGGAGGTGCAGGGCCGCGGCGAGCTGGCGCTGGCCATCCTGGTCGAGCAGATGCGCCGCGAGGGCTACGAGCTGACCGTCGGCAAGCCGCAGGTGGTCACCCGGGTCGTGGACGGCAAGGTGCACGAGCCCGTCGAGCGCCTCACCGTGGACGCCCCCGAGGAGTACATGGGCGCCATCACGCAGCTGCTCAGCATCCGCAAGGGCCGCATGGAGAACATGGTCAACCACGGCACCGGCTGGGTGCGCATGGACTGGCTGGTGCCCTCCCGCGGCCTCATCGGCTTCCGCACCGAGTTCCTCACCGAGACCCGCGGCACCGGCATCGCCCACCACGTCTTCGAGAAGTTCGAGCCGTGGTTCGGCGAGCTGCGCACCCGCCCCAACGGGTCGCTGGTGGCCGACCGCGCCGGCTCCGCCGTCGCGTTCGCGATGTTCAACCTCCAGGAGCGCGGCACGCTCTTCGTCGAGCCGGGCACCGAGGTCTACGAGGGCATGATCGTGGGCGAGAACTCGCGCGCCGACGACATGGACGTCAACATCACCAAGGAGAAGAAGCTCACCAACATGCGCTCGGCCACCGGCGACGAGCTGGTGCGCCTGGTGCCGCCGCGCAAGCTGTCCCTGGAGCAGGCCCTGGAGTTCTGCCGCGAGGACGAGTGCGTGGAGGTCACCCCCGAGCACGTGCGCATCCGCAAGGTCGTCCTGGACCAGAAGGAGCGCGGCCGCATGACGGCCAACAAGAAGCGCCAGCAGCAGTAGGCCCGCTGCAGCCGCCCGTGGGCGGGTCGCTCCGGCGGCCCGCCCACGGCGCGTTTTCCGGCCGGTCCCCTCGGGTAGACCCCTGAGCAGCATGAAGTCCGAGCCCACGTGTCCCCGCTGCGGGCGCGCGGTCCAGCCTCCGGGGCTGTGGACCAGCGCCTGGCAGTGTGACGCCCACGGCCCGGTGGCGCCCCTGCAGGAGGTGCGCGCCCCCGGGGCGGCCGCTCTGGAGGCACTCCTGCCCCAGGCGCACGTCCCGGTCTGGATCCCCTGGCCGCTGCCCGCCAACTGGGTGGTCACCGGCTTCGCCGAGGCCGGTGACGACCGCAGCGGCGCCCTCGCCACGGCCGTGGCCCTCTCCGGGCCCGACCTGGTCGGCGGCGTCGGCGAGGTGGTCATCGTCGCCGAGGACCCGGGGATCGGGCTCGGCGCCCGCCTCGCCGGGCTGGAAGGCCCCGACCCCGGCCACGGCTTCGATGCCTCCGCCGCCGACGCCAAGGTGCGCTTCGACGGCCACGAGATCGCCCTGTGGAGCCTGGACGTGGGCCCCGACCGCGCCGTCTACACCGGCGAGGCGCTCGCCCAGTGGCTGTGGCTGGTCTTCGCCTCCGCCGACACCGGCGTGCTCATGTGCGAGATCGGCTCCCTGCGGGACCTGCGCGACATCCGCGACGGCGGTCTCTCCCTGGAACCGCCCTTCGGCGCCCCCAGCCCGTTCCTCACCCGGGCCCTGGCGCCCCGGCGGGACGCGGACTGAACCGGCGAGGGGTTCCGCCCCGGCCGAGCGCGCCGGACCATGTCCTACGTACAATCGCCCGGTGACACGTATCGACCTGCACGCCCACAGCTCGGTCTCCGACGGAACCGACACACCCGCCGAAGTCGTCGAGCACGCGGTCGCCGCGGGTCTCGACGTGCTCGCCCTCACCGATCACGACACGGTCGGCGGCATCGGGGAGGCGGCCGAGCACCTGCCCCCCGGGTTCACCCTGGTCCCCGGGATGGAGCTCTCCTGCGCCCACGCCGGGTCCAGCGTCCACCTGGTGTGCTACCTGTTCGACCCCGAGGACCCCGCGCTCGACGGCGAACTGCGCCGGGTCCGCTCCGACCGCGCCTCCCGCGCCGAGGAGATGGTCCGCAAGCTCCACGAGCACGGGGTCGGCGTCACCTGGGAGCGGGTGCTGGAGATCGCGGGCGCCGGCCGCGACGAGTACGCCGACGCCAACACGATCGGCCGCCCGCACCTGGCCCGCGCGATCGTGGAGGCGGGTGCGGCCAAGGACGTGCAGGACGCCTTCGACCGCTGGATCGGCTCCGGCGGCCCGGCCTACGTCTCGCGGTACGCGATCGACCCGGTCCGCGCGGTGGAGCTGGTCCGGGCGGCGGGCGGGGTCTGCTCGCTGGCGCACCCGGGGCGGGCGGAGGGCGCCCTCAACGGCGCTGTCCCCCTCGAACTCGTGGAGCGCATGGCCGGGGCGGGACTGGGGGCCATCGAGGCCGACCACCCCTCGCACAACCGGCACCAGGCCCGCCACTGGCGGGGCGTGGCCGAGGAGCTGGGCGTGCTGGTCACCGGCTCCAGCGACGACCACGGAAGCCTCACCGGCCGCCGCCTGGGGTGCAGGACCACCGACCCGGAGGCGTTCGAACGGCTGGTGGCGCCCGCGACGGGGGTCCCCCTTCTACGAGGGTGAACCGCGTGTCGCCGCCACGGGGTCCGGTACGGTACCGACCACTGTGCGGGAGCGCGACAATGGTCGCAGCGCAACCACCCATACCCGGACGAAGTCGAGAGGTCTGAGCCGTGTTCTGGAATCGGAAGTCGAAGAAGCAGGAGGGCCAGGAGGCCACCGATTCCGCTGCGGAGGCCGCGGCGGAGCGCGAGGAGACCACCGCCGCAGGCGGGGACGGGGACTCGGAGGACGCGGCGAAGGACCCGGCCGGGACCGCCGAGGCCGCCGCGGAGGCCGCCGACGACGGCGCCGCGGAGCCCGCCGCCGACGCCGGGGAGCTCGCCGAGGCGGAGAAGGACGAGGACGCCGAGGACCCCGCCGACGACGGGAAGACGGACAAGGCCGGGGAGGCGGACGGGTCCGAGGACTCCGACGAGGACGACGAGGACGACGAGCCCGCCGAGGACGAGGTGCCGGTGAAGGCCGACGTCTTCGCGGACGAGGGCGGGGAAGCCGGGGTGACCGGCCCCGACGCCGACGGCATCACGCGCGTGCGCACCGCCGGAACCTTCGAGTTCGACGGCGAGGAGTACCCGGTCGTCAGCAACACCTGGATCATCGACGCCGACGACGAGGGCGTCGTCGTCATCGACCCCGGCCACGACGCCGAGGCGATCCTGGCGGCCGTCGGTGAGCGCGAGGTCTACCTGGTGGCCTGCACCAACGCCTACAGCCCGCACATCGAGTCGGCCATCAAGGTCGCCGAGGAGTCCGAGGCCCCCATCGCGCTGCACCCCCGCGAGATGCGCGCCTGGCGCCGCCACCACGGCGCCGAGCACCGCCCCGAGATCGAGGTGGAGGGCCAGGGCGCCCTCGACATCGGCAAGCTGCACATCGACGTCCTGGCCCTGCCCGGAACCTCCCCGGGCACCGTCGGCTACTACCTGAGCGAGCGCGGCGTCGTCTTCGGCGGCGACACCCTGCGCAAGGGCGAGCCCGGCATGGTCGGCAACACCTACATCGACTACACCACGCAGCTCGCCTCCATCGGCGAGGCGCTGCTGTCCCTGCCCCCGGACACGCGCATCCTGCCCGACCGCGGTCCGGCCACCACCGCGGCGGCCGAGGGCAAGAACTTCGACTCCTGGGTCTGAGCACGGACCTCCCGGGGCCCCGCCCCCGTACGGCCGCCGCCCCGTCGCCCGGACGGGACGGCGGCCGTCGCCGTGCGGGCCGGGGTCAGCGGCGGCCCACCGACTCCGCCTCGTTCCAGAACGCGGTCAGCGCGCTCGCGACGGTCTCGGGCGCCTCCACGTTGGGGGAGTGTCCGGCGCCGGGCACCACGAGGCGCTTGGCGCCCAGCCGCTCGGCCATCCGGTCCTGCTCCTCCAGCGGCCAGGCGTCGTCGTTCTCGCCGTACAGGACCAGCTTGGGGGCGTCCACCCGGGCCACCTCGTCCACGCGGTCCGGTGCGGACACCAGCTCCTCGGCCATGTGCATCAGGCCCACGGCGCTGCTGCTCAGCAGCCGCTCGCGCAGGAACTCGCGGATCTCGGTCCGGGGGCTGCGGGCCCGCGCCACGGAGTCGAACTGCTCCTCCCACAGCTCGCGGAGCCGCTCGGCGGTGGGGTTGATGGACACGGCGGCGACGAGGGCGCTCGCCGTGTGCGCGCCCGGGCCGCTCAGCGCGCCGGGGCCCGAGCACAGGAGGGTGAGCGAGGCCAGCGGAGCCATTTCCACCAGCGCGGCTTCCCGGGAGACCAGCCCGCCGAAGGAGTGGCCCAGCAGGTGGACGGGGCCGCCGTCACCGATCTGGTCCATGACCTCGGCGACCACCGCGCCCAGGGAGGGCAGGCCGTAGTCCGGTCTGCGCACGCCCGGGGGAGGGGAGAGGGATTCGGGGCCCGGCGACTCGTAGGTGCCGGGAAGGTCGATCGCGACCACCTCCCGCCCGGCCTGGGCCAGGCTCTGGAGGAGGGCGATGAAGTCCTCCTTGCTGCCGGTGAACCCGTGCACCAGGACAGCGGGGGCCAGTTCGGGGCCGCCGGAGGTGGGCAGCGCCCGCAGGGCGGCCACCGGACCGTACGACAGGTTCAGATCGGCGCGTCGCACGCCCGGTGGCAGGTCGATGAACTGAGGTGTACTCACGTCGGGTCACCCTAGACGATCGCCGACCCGGGCAGAGATAACCCGGGCCGTGGCCGACGTCCGGGACCGGCGCGGAGGTCGGTCCCGGGGCCCCGCGATCCGGCCGCGGGGCGCACGGCCGCGACGCCCGCCACGGGCGGGCGCCGGGAGGGGTCAGGTGTTCTCTGGGTCCCTGCGGACCGCGCCGCGGGTGCGGCGGCGGCGCCGTACCCTGCGCGCGCCCTCGTCGGAGGGGGCCGCGCCCTCGCGCGGCGCCTCCTGGGCCACGGGCGCGCTCTCGGGCTTCGCGCCCGAGGCGGTCTCGGCCCCGGCCGCGCTCTGGCCGCCGCGGGTGCGCCGACGCGAACGGTTGCGGCCGCGACCGCGCCCGCCCTCGTCACGGCCGCTCTCACCGTGTCCGCCGCCCGAGCGGGCACCCTCGCCGCGGCTCCGGCCCCGCCGGCCGCCGCGCTCACCGCGCGCCACACCGGTGTCGCCGATGTCCTCGATCTCCTCGGCTTCCAGGCCCGCGTGCTCGTCGCGCCGGTCCTCGGCCAGCTTGCCCTTGGTCCCGGCCGGGATCCGCAGCGCCTCGAAGAAGTGCGGCGAGGTGGAGTAGGTCTCCTCCGGCTCGTGGAAGGGCAGGCCCAGGGCGCCGTTGATCAGCTTCCAGCGCGGCATCTCCTGCCAGTCCACGAAGGTGACGGCGGTGCCGCTGCGCCCGGCCCGGCCGGTGCGGCCGATGCGGTGCGTGTAGGTCTTCTCGTCCTCGGGGGTCTCGTAGTTGACCACGTGCGTGACGTCGTCCACGTCCAGTCCCCGGGCGGCCACGTCGGTGGCGACCAGGATGTTGATCTTGCCGTTGCGAAAGGCCCGCAGGGCCCGCTCGCGCTGGCTCTGCCCCAAGTCGCCGTGGACGGCCGCGACGGCGAACCCGCGCGCCTCCAGGTCGCCCGCCACCCGGTCGCAGGCCCGCTTGGTCTGGCAGAACACCATGCTCTGGCCGTGGTCGCTGGCCTGGAGCAGGCGGGCGAGCATCTCGATCTTGTCCATCTGGTGGGTGCGGAACGCGTGCTGCGTGATCTGCCCCGTGATGGCCGAGCCGTCGATCTCGTCGTCGTCGCTCGCCCGCACGTGCGTGGGGCGGTGCAGGTACTTGCGCGACAGGGAGACGATCTCGCTCGGCATGGTGGCCGAGAAGAGCATGGTCTGGCGCTCGTCCGGGGTCTTGGTGAGGATGCGCTCGATGTCGGGCAGGAAGCCCAGGTCGAGCATCTTGTCGGCCTCGTCCAGCACCACCGCGGACACCCCGTCCAGGCGCAGGTGCTTCTGTTTCTCCAGGTCCAGCAGGCGGCCCGGGGTGCCGACGACGACGTCGGTGCCCTCCTTGAGCCCGTTGACCTGCGGCTCGTAGGAGCGGCCGCCGTAGACGGTCAGGATGCGGGTCCCGCTGCGCTTGCTGGCGGTGGTCAGGTCCGCGGCGACCTGGATGGCCAGCTCGCGGGTGGGGACCACGACCAGGGCGCGCGGCCGCTTGGGCGTTCCGGGGTCCTTCTGGGACCGCTGGAGCAGGGGCAGGCCGAAGGCCAGGGTCTTACCGGTGCCGGTACGGGCCTGGCCGATGATGTCGCTGCCGCCCAGCGCGATCGGCAGGGCGAGTTCCTGGATGAGGAAGGGCTCGACGATCCCCTCCGCCTCCAGGGCGTCCGCGAGCTCGGTGTTCACACCGAGGTCGCGGAAGGTCGTCTTGGGTTTGGTCGTCTCTTCTGTGCTGCTCAGGGCTCAAGCCTCCATCTTGGCGGGCCGCAACGTTGGCGTGGCCGCGGCGGGATGCGGTCGCGGACGGCTCCTGGCCGCCGCGGGGGGCGCGGCTCACCGGTCGTTCCTCTCGCGGAACGGTGCGGTGGCGCTGCCGTGAGGACCCGTGCGGCGCAGGGGTTGTCCGGCCGCGGATCGGGACCGTCCCCGCTCGGAACGGGGTGCATCCGTGGTTCGTCGTTGTTCCTCGCGCGGTCCGGGCCACCGTCGGTGGGGTCCGCGCCTGTGCGGGCGCCGCCTCCGCGGCGCCGGTACGTGGGAGATCCCGCGTGTGTGAGGGAGATGTCCGCGTCGGGCGCACACACCGGTCATCACGCAGAGTCTAGCTGGTGACTCGCCAGGTGGACATACCAGTTCACCGGGCTGTGGACGGCTTGGACCGTACCCGCTCCCGGCGTGTACAACCGTGCCTTCGGTCCGTTTAGTCCCCGGTTCGGCGCCCGGACGGCCTGGCGATACCCTGGCGGGCATGACCCACGGCCCCTCCGCCGAGCCCGGCGTGATCGACCTGCTCGGCCTGCTCGCCTACGCGGAGCTCGGCTCCTTCTTCCGCCTCGCCGACGACGCGGTCCTGGCCCCGTCGCTGCGCTCCAAGGGTCAGCTCGCCGCCCTCGCCGCCACCGAGCAGGCGCACTACCAGTCGCTCCGCGACCGGCTGGAGGAGCTGGGCACCGTGCCCGAGGAGGCCATGGCGCCCTTCGTGGAGCCGCTGGACGCCTGGCACGCCAGGACCGAGCCGCAGAGCTGGCTGGAGAGCCTGGTCAAGACCTACGTCGGCGAGGGCATCGCGGGGGACTTCTACCGCAAGGTCGCCGAGCTGGCCGACGAGGAGACGCGCACCCTGGTCGAGGGCGTCCTGGCCGAGACCGGCCGGGCCGAGTTCGTCTCCGCGACGGTGCGCGCCGCCGTGGAGGAGGACCCCAAACTGGTCGGGCGCCTGTCCCTGTGGGCGCGCCGCCTGGTCGGCGAGGCGCTCAGCCAGGCGCAGGCGGTGGCGGTCTCTCGCCCCCGGCTGGCCGCGCTCCTGGCGGGGGGCGGCGGACACGACGCGGACGGCACGGGGCTCGGCGACCTCGCCGCGGTCAGCCGGATGTTCGCCTCGCTCACCGACCGCCACTCCGACCGCCTCAAGGCCATGGGGCTGACCGCCTGAACCGCCGTCGCGGCGGCCCGATTCCTTGCCCGTCCTTGACCGGGACCTGTGCGACCTTGGTCAAGCGCGGGTAATATCCAACACTTTCGTGACGATTCGTTGGGCACTGGCCGTAAAATCGATGAAGTTTCCGTCTCCTGACCACGCGAGTAGGTACTTCCATGCCCAGTGGGACCTCCGTGCGCCATCCGCTGGCCGGACTCACCCGTGACTTCCACCGGATTGGCCCCCTCGGCGCCCCGATCGAACCCTGGATGTGCGCTGAGCTGGACCAGCACGCCGCACAGGTGTGCGAAGGCATCACCTCCTCCGGCGGCGAGCTCAACGCCCGCACCCTGGGCACCTACCTGCACGGGTTCCTCGACGGCTGCCTCGAACGGGGCTGGGACTCCGAGGCGGTCGAGTACGACTGGGAGACGCTGCGCATCCTCGCGATCTGCCGACTGGCCAAGGAGCGCGGTTTCGTCCGCTAGGTTTGGTGGCGTCCGCAGAACGGTGTGGTCCACAACCCGAGCTCCTCGTGGCCCCCGCCCCTGCCCGTTCTCCGGTGGAAACCCGTCATCGGGCGTACGCTGAAAAGTACCGGTGACTCCACAGCGGCCGACGACGGCCCGGCGCACCGCGGCGGAACCAGGGCCCTGCGGAATGCAACCTGGGACTGACGGCGTTATGTCGGTCCGGAAAACGGATCCACAGGCGCCGTAACTGGCGGAGCGGCCCGCAGAGCCGCGAGAAAGGAAGGCGAATGAGGAGCGGTCGGCATGGGGCGGCGCGCCCACCGGTCGGCGTCCTGATCCAACAGGACCGCGTCGACTTCGCGCTTTTCGCACTGATCTTCGTCGTCGCGCTGGTGTCGATGGTCTTCACCGGGCCCGGGAACGCCGCTTTCTGGCTGGCCTTCCTCCCGATCATCGCCTCCGTCGTACTGACCTTCCGGCGGATCGAGCACCTCTCCCGCCTGGAACTGCGCGACTCCGAGTTCCTCTAGGGGCCCGCGGGCCGTTCGCACCGGCCCGCGCAGCGCCCCTGACGGCACACGGCGAGGGCGGGGCCGCACGGCCCCGCCCTCGTTCCGTGTCCGCGTCCCCGGCTAGGGAGCGGGCGGCTCGCCGCCCGTGCCGCGCCGCGCGCTCTGGGAGGTCGCGCCCTCGCGCGGCTCCGTGCGCTCGGCGGCCGCCGGACGGCCCAGGGCCGCCTCGCGTCCGGCCCGGTAGCTGCTCTCCTCGCTCATGCGGCCGGTCTCGCGCTCGGCCACGTCCAGCCAGCGGGACCAGCGCGAGCGCATCGGCTCGATCATGCCGCCGCCCACGCCGACGACGAGGATGCCGCCGATCGTGGCCAGGACCGCGATCAGCACCGGCACGGTGACGGTCACCGCCACGCCCATCTGGTTCAGCGCCGCGATGACGCCGAGGGCCAGGATGAACACGCCCGCGGCGTTGGCCAGGAAGCGGCCGTAGGAGAGGCCGCCCAGCGCGCCGGAGACGATGTCGCGGACCGCCTTGGCGATCATCGCGGCCACCACCACGATCACCAGCGCGACGATGCCGCGCGGGATCCAGGAGATGACGTCGTTGAGCAGCGTGCTGATCGGGTTCGGTCCGAAGACGCTGAACGCGAGCGTGAACACGAACAGCAGCCCGACGTAGTAGATGATCTTTCCGCACAGCTCGCTGGCGCTCCACCGGCTGCGCTCGAGGTACTCGCCCACACCTCCGCGGTGCAGGGCGCGGTCCAGTCCGACTCCGTGCAGACCCTTGGCGACCGCCTTGCCCACCAGCCAGGCGATGATCCATCCCAGGACCAGGATCACCAGGAAGCCGATCAGCAGCGGCACGAAACTCGCCACCGCCTGCCAGGCCGTCGACAGGCCCTGACCCATGTCCATAACGTCTTCACCCCCAAATCGCTTGCTCCGCCGGGGCTTCGAAGCGAAGGACCGGGCGGATACGGCGAAGAGAAGTGCGTTACTTCTCATTCCGGCGATACCCGGAGGGCGGCAATTGAATCGCTTGTCCCACGCAAGCGGAGGTGATTACCTTTTTTTGGGACATTCCTTGCCCGACGGTGGGAAGAAATTCCTTTTCCGTGTGCCGGGGCGCTTTCCGGGAACCTCCGGGAAAGGCGAAGGCCCCGTGCGCGCACGGGGCCTTCGGGGCGGTCGCGCCCGCTAGGCCTGTTCGCCGGAGCCGCGCTGGAGGTCCCAGCCGCTGATCCCGCGCCAGGCCAGGCGGGCCACCAGCTGCTCGGCGGCGTCCTTGGGCACGGAACCGCGGCTGTTGAGCCAGTACCGGGCGCTGGTCTCGGCCATGCCGACCAGCCCGATGCTCAGCAGGTGCGCCTCCTCGTCGGAGATGCTGGTGTCCTGGCGGATCACCTCGCCGATGGCCTCGGCGCAGCGCTGGAAGGTCTCCTCGGTCTTGGCCCGCACGGCCGGGAGGTTGCGCAGGTCGGACTCGAAGACCAGGCGGAAGGCCTCGCCGTCGCCCGCGACGAAGTCGAAGTAGGCGCGAAAGCTCGCGATGACGCGCTGGCGGTTGTCGTCCGTGCTCTCCAGGGCCTCGCGCTGCTTGTCGACCAGGACCTCGGAGTGTTCCTCCAGCAGGGCCAGGTACAGCTCCAGCTTCCCCGGGAAGTGCTGGTACAGGACCGGTTTGCTGACTCCGGCGCGGTCGGCGATCTCGTCCATCGCCGCCGCGTGGTACCCGCGCGCGACGAAGACCTCCTGGGCCGCCGCCAGGAGCTGGCGACGGCGCCTGACCCGGGGCAGACGGGTCCCCCGGGCGCGGGAGTCTGAAGGAGCTGTCACACCGACCCTCCGAACTCGGCATGGCAGATGCACGCCATAACCGGACATCTGCGTGGCTAGTGCTTGCGGACCGCGGCCAGTGGCGCGCTCCGCAGCGGTCCCCCTCATCCTACTCCGGCGTAAGTTCCCCGTGAGCAGCGGGAAGCCGGTCGGGGCCCTTGGCGGGCACGGTGCGGCACCGGCCGAACACGTGGTCAGGGCCGCGATCGGCGGCCGGGAGGAAGCGGAGGAAAAAGGACGCGGCCCCGGGCGGGGGAGGCCCCGTCAGCGCCGCTCCTCCTCGTCCACGCCCGCCTCGCGGGCCTGCTCGACCACGTCGGCCTCGGCGGCGTGCTCGAAGCTCTCCTCGGACGGCTCCTCCCACCCGTCCCCGCCCCCGTCGGCCCCGGCGGACGCGCGCTGCTCGACCGCGTCGGCCTCGGGCACCTCGGCCGAGGGGTCCCCTCCGGCGGCCGGGCGTCGTCCCACGGAACGGTTCTCCTGTGCCACGGGGTCCTCCCCAACGTCGTCGCCGTGCGTACGCCCGACCACTACCCGCCGCCCCGGCCGGTACGCGCGGCCCCGGGGATGAACTCGCACGCCGCGTTGGTTGTGACGGGCGGGGACGGACCCGCGGAGGGTGTGCTCCACGCCTCCCGGTGACGGGAATGCAATACCCCACCCGTTAGGTTGGGTATGAGTGCAAGCACGCTTCGCCTCCCCGCCCCTCGCCCGGTGGCCCCCGCGCTACGGGCGGTGCGAAGCAACCCGAACAGACATGAGGAGTCACCGTGTCGCTGCCGCCGCTGGTGGAACCAGCTGACGAGCTGACCGTGGACGAGGTGCGCCGTTACTCGCGTCACCTGATCATCCCCGACGTGGGTATGGACGGGCAGAAGCGCCTGAAGAACGCCAAGGTCCTGGTCGTCGGCGCGGGCGGCCTGGGCTCCCCGGCGCTGCTCTACCTGGCCGCCGCGGGCGTGGGCACGCTCGGCATCATCGACTTCGACGTCGTCGACGAGTCCAACCTCCAGCGCCAGGTCATCCACGGACAGAGCGACGTCGGCCGCCCCAAGGCCGAGTCCGCCCGGGACAGCATCAAGGAGGTCAACCCGGGCGTCCGCGTCATCCTGCACCAGGACCGCCTGGAGTCGGACAACGCGCTGGAGATCTTCGCCGACTACGACCTGGTCCTGGACGGCACCGACAACTTCGCCACCCGGTACCTGGTCAACGACGCCTGCGTCATCCTCGACAAGCCGTACGTGTGGGGATCGATCTACCGCTTCGACGGCCAGGTCAGCGTCTTCTGGAACGAGTACGGGCCCCAGTACCGCGACCTGTACCCCGAGCCCCCGCCGCCCGGCATGGTGCCCTCCTGCGCCGAGGGCGGCGTCCTGGGCGTGCTGTGCGCCTCCATCGGCTCGGTCATGGTGAACGAGGCCATCAAGCTGATCACCGGCATCGGTGAGCCGCTGGTCGGCCGCCTGCTCATCTTCGACGCCCTGGAGATGACCTGGCGCGAGGTCAAGGTCCGCAAGGACCCCGACACCGAGCCGGTCACCGAGCTCATCGACTACGAGGCCTTCTGCGGCGCCGTGTCGGAGGAGGCCACCGAGGCCGCCGCCGGTTCCACGATCACCGCGGGCGAGCTCAAGGACCTGCTGGACAACAAGCCCGAGGAGATCTTCCTCGTGGACGTCCGGGAGAAGAACGAGTACGAGATCGTCAGCATCCCGGGCGCCACGCTCATCCCCAAGGGCGAGTTCCTCAACGGCAGGGCCCTGGAGCAGCTGCCGCAGGACCGGCGCATCGTCCTGCACTGCAAGTCGGGCGTCCGCTCCGCCGAGGCGCTGGCCGCGGTGCACGCGGCCGGGTTCTCCGACGCCGTCCACGTGGGCGGCGGCGTCCTGGCCTGGATCAACCAGGTCGACCCGAGCCTGCCCGAGTACTAGACGGACGGGCCCGACGGGGGACGGGGCGGTGCCGGGAGGTGACTTCCGGCACCGCCCCGCCGCGTTCGCGCCCCGGACCGAGCCCCGGCCCGCCGTCGTGCCTGCTCAGCGCGCCGGATGGGTAGGGGTGCGGTCAGGGGCCGTCGGCCGACGGCGGCCCGCTCCTCGGGAGGTGGCTCCATGGGACGCAGGGGACGCTGGGCGGACTGGGTGGCGATCCTCGCCGGCCTGGCCCTGGGACTGAGCTGGATCTGGCACGGGATGTACGGCTTCGGCGGGGGCGCCATGTTCGTCCTCGGGCTGGGAGTCATCGTGGCCTCGGTCATCTCCATCACCCGGCCGGGGGCGCTGTCGAGCGAGGCGGGCGTCCTCGCGATCGGCGTCCTGGTCTTCGTGATGCCGTGGCTGCTGGGCTTCACCGACCTCACCGCCGCCGCCTGGACGGCGTGGGTCCTCGGCGCCGTCGTGGCGCTGCTGGGGGCGTTCGGCCTCGTCAAGGCGCGCCAGGCCCGCAGGCGCGACCCCGAACTGGCCTGGGGCGCGCACGGCGATCAGGTCACCGCCTGACCGCGACACCGCGCACACGCCGGGTCCGCCTCCGCGGCGGGCCCCGCCGTGTCGGCGGTCCCCGGTAGGCTGCCGCCTGTGTTCGAGGACGCGGAGGGCGGGCCGGACGACTACGCCGAGGAGGTCCTGGCGGTGGTCGAGCGGATCCCGTCGGGACGGGTGATGGCCTACGGCGACATCGCCGAGTACGTCGGCAGGGGAGGACCCCGCCAGGTCGGCTCGGTCATGTCCTTCTGGGGCGGTGCGGTGGCCTGGTGGCGCGTGGTGCGCGCGGACGGCAGACCGCCCTCCTGCAACGAGGTCCGCGCCCTGTCCCACTACGCGGCGGAGGGCACGCCCATGCGCCCGGGAAGCGATCGCGTGGACATGCGCAGGGCCCGCTGGGACGGGGAGGACGGGGGCTGAGCGGCCCGCTGTGGCGGGGATGACGTGCGGGATGGTCGCCACCCTCTGGTGAACTGGACGGGTGAACACATCTCCGTACCGTCTCGTGCGGCGCGCCCACCGGGTGTCGCCGTCGCCGGTGCTGGACGAGAACCAGCGGCGCGTGGTCGAGCACGAGGGCGGGCCCCTGCTGGTGCTCGCCGGTCCCGGAACAGGCAAGACCACCACGATCGTCGAGTCGGTCGTGGACCGCATCGACCACCGGGGCACGGACCCCTCGCGCGTGCTGGTGCTCACCTTCAGCCGCAAGGCCGCCCAGGAGCTGCGCGAGCGCATCACCGCACGGCTGCGCCGCACCACCCGCGAACCGCTGGCCCTGACCTTCCACAGCTACGCCTACGCCCTGATCCGGCGCGAGTTCCAGCGCATGGGCGACCTGCCGCCGCGCCTGCTCTCGGGGCCCGAACAGCTCATGGAGGTCCGCGAACTCCTGCGGGGCGAGGCCCTGGACGGCGCGCCGGACTGGCCCGAGCGCCTGCGCCCCGCCCTGGAGACCCGCGGGTTCGCCGAGGAGCTGCGCGACTTCCTCATGCGCGCCCAGGAACGCGGCATGGGCCCGGACGAGCTGGCCGCGCTCGGCCGCGACCGCGACCGCGACGACTGGGTGGCCGCGGCCGGGTTCCTGGACCGCTACACCGGCCGGTTCGACATCGCCCCCGTGCCCACGCTCAACTACGCCGAACTCGTGCGCGTCGCCGCCAACCTGCTCTCCGACCCCGGGGTCCGCGAGCGCGAGCGCGCCGCCCACGAGGCGGTGTTCGTCGACGAGTACCAGGACACCGACCCCGCCCAGGAGGAACTCCTGCGGGCCCTGGCCGGGGACGGCCGCGACCTGGTCGCGGTCGGCGACCCGGACCAGTCCATCTACGCCTTCCGCGGCGCCGAGGTGCGGGGCATCCTCGACTTCCCGCGCCGCTTCCCCACCGCGCGGCGCACCGAGGCGCCCGTGGTCGCGCTGCGCACCTGCCGCCGCAGCGGCCGCGCCCTGCTGTCGGCCTCGCGCGGACTGACCCGGCGCCTGCCCGCGGTCGCCTCCGCCCGCGGCCACGTCAACGAGCACCGCGACCTGACCCCCGCCGAGGGCGTGCCCGACGGCGAGGTCCGCGTGCTGCTGGCCGACAGCGCCGCCCAGGAGGCCGCGGTCGTCGCCGACACCCTGCGCCGCGCCCACCTGGTGGACGGCGTCCCGTGGTCGGACATGGCCGTGCTGGTGCGCTCCTCCACCCGGCAGCTGCCGGTGCTGCGCCGCGCCCTGACCGCCGCCTCGGTCCCGGTCGCGGTCGGCTCCGACGACCTGCCCGTGGCCGCCGAGCCGATCGTGCGCCCCCTGCTCGCGCTGATCCGCTACGGGCTGGCCCCGGCCGAGCTGGACGAGGACGCCGCGCGCGAACTGCTCACCAGCCCCTTCGGTGAGGCCGACACGGTACGGCTGCGCAGGCTCGTGCGCGCGCTGCGCCGCCTGGACCTGGACCGCGCCCACGACGGCGGCGCCTCGGCGGGGGACGCCCCGGAGGAAGGCAGCCGGGAAGAGGGGAGCCCGGAGAGGGGCGGCGCCTACCGGCCCTCCTCACAGCTGCTCGTGGACGCCCTGCGCGACCCGGCCGAGCTCACCCTCGTCGACCCCGAGATCGCCGCGCCCGCCACCCGTGTCGCCCAGGCCCTGCGCACCGTCCGCGACCTGGACGCCAGGGGGGCCGACGCCGAACAGGTCCTGTGGGAGCTGTGGCGCGACAGCGGCCTGGCCGACCGCCTGCTGCGCGCCAGCCTGGCCGGGGGCCGCCGGGGCGCCGCCGCCGACCGCGACCTGGACGCCGTGGTCGCCCTCTTCGAGAGCGCCGCCCGCTACTGCGACCGGCTTCCCCCGGGCAGCCCCGCGGGGTTCCTGGAGGACCTCGCCGCCCAGGAGATCCCCGGCGACAGCCTCGCCGAGCGCGCGCCCGAGGGCGAGGCGGTGCGCATCCTCACCGCCCACCGCTCCAAGGGGCTGGAGTGGGGCCTGGTCGTGGTCGCCGGAGCCCAGGAGGGCGACTGGCCCGACCTGCGCCTGCGCGGCTCCCTGCTCGGCGTGGAGGAACTCGTCGACACCGACGTGCACTCCGCCGACTCCTCCGGGGCGGCCCTGGCCTCCAAGCTCCTGGACGAGGAGCGCCGCCTGTTCTACGTGGCCCTCACCCGCGCCCGCCGCACCCTGGTGGTGACCGCCGTGGGAGGGGAGGACACCGACGAGCGGCCCTCGCGCTTCCTGACCGAGATGGGCGTGGGCGAGCCCGAACCCGTCAGCACCGGCCTGCGCTGGCTGTCCCTGCCCTCGCTCGTCGCCGACCTGCGCTCGGTGGTCACCGACCCCGAGGCTCCCGAACCGCTGCGCGAGGCCGCCGCCACCCACCTGGCCCGCCTGGCCGAGGAGGGCGTGCGCGGAGCCGACCCCGCGGAGTGGTACGCGCTCACCCCCTTCACCGACGACCGACCCCTCGCGGAGCCGGAGGACACCATCCGCGTCTCGCCCTCCCAGGTGGAGAGCTTCACCAACTGCCAGCTGCGCTGGCTCCTCGAACGCGCCGCCGGGGCCTCCTCCGGCGACTCCGCCTCGGCCCTGGGCACCGTCGTGCACGCCGTCGCCGTCCTGGTCGCCCAGGGCAGCACCCCCGACGAGATCAGCGGGCGCATGGACGAGATCTGGGCCGACCTGGACTTCGGCGGCCCCTGGCAGGCCAGGGCCCAGCGCGACCGGGCCGACACGATGGTCCGCAAGCTCGTGGACTGGGAGGCGGCCAACGACCGCGAACTCGTCGTCACCGAGGAGGGCTTCCGGGTGGACGTGGGCGGCATCGAGATCACCGGCCGCGTGGACCGCCTCGAACGCGACGACCGGGGCAGGGCCGTGGTCGTGGACATCAAGACCGGCAAGAACAAGGCCGACGACCTGGCCCGCCACCCCCAGCTCGGCGTCTACCAGATGGCCGTGCTCAAGGGCGCCTTCGCCAAGCTCGGCCTCACCGAGCCGGGCGGCGCCGCGCTCGTGCAGGTCGGCGAGAAGATCCAGAAGGCCCGGGAGCAACCCCAGCCGCCCCTGAGCGAGGACCCCGACCCCGGATGGGCCGGGACGCTGGTGCGCGAGGTCGCCACCGGCATGGGCGGGTCCCGCTTCACCGCGACACGCAACAAGGGATGCAGGTCGTGCGCAGTGCGCGCCTGCTGCCCGGTTCAGGACGAGGGCAGACATGTCTGAAACCCACCCCCACCCCCGCAGCTCCCCGTCCCGCCCCCGCCCCGAACCCGAACCCGGACCCCGTCCCCGCTTCTCGCCCCCGGAACTCGCCCGCCTCCTCGGCCAGCCCGAGCCCACCGCCGAGCAGTCCGAGGTCATCAGCGCCCCGCTGGAGCCGGGCGTGGTCATCGCGGGCGCCGGGTCGGGCAAGAGCGAGACCATGGCCTCGCGCGTGGTGTGGCTGGTCGCCAACGGCCACGTGCGCCCCGAGCAGATCCTCGGCCTGACCTTCACCCGCAAGGCCACCGCCGAGCTGGCCGAGCGCGTGCGCAAACGCCTGGAGCAGCTGCGCGCCACCGAACAGCTGCCCGAGGAGCTGCTCGACGGCGAGCCCACCGTGTCCACCTACAACGCCTACGCCGGGCGCATCGTCGCCGATCACGCCCTGCGCGAGGCCGTCGAGCCCACATCCCGGCTGCTCAGCGAGGGGCAGGCCTGGCAGATCGCCGCCCGCGTGGTCGGTGAGTACGACGGCCCCATGGACCTGATCACGGTCGGGGCCGACACCGTCACCCGCCGGGTCCTGGAGCTGTCCGGGCAGATCGCGGACCACCTCACCACCACCGAGCAGGTGCGCGGCATCGGCCGGTGGCTGCGCGCGGCCGTCGAGGCCCTGCCGCGCAAACCCGCGGTGCCCACCCGCAACCTGCTCAACGCCCAGCTGCGCCGCGAACAGCTCCTGCCGCTCGTGGAGGGCTACGAGCACGCCAAGCACGTGCGCGAGGCCATGGACTTCGGCGACCAGGTGTCCCTGGCCGCGCGCATCGCCCAGAACCACCCGGAGGTCGGCCTCATCGAGCGGGGCCGGTTCCGCGTGGTGCTGCTGGACGAGTACCAGGACACCAGCCACGCCCAGCTCGTGCTGCTGCGCGCCCTCTTCGGAGAGGGCCACGCGGTGACCGCCGTCGGGGACCCCTGCCAGTCCATCTACGGCTGGCGCGGGGCCATCGCCGCCAACCTCGCCAACTTCCCCAACGACTTCCCGGCCGCCCCGGGCCGGGCCGCGTCCGTGCGCCGCCTGGCCACCAGCTTCCGCAACGGCGAGAGGGTCCTGGAGGTGGCCAAGCACATCTCCGAGCCGCTGCGCGCCGAGAGCGCCGAGGTGCCCGTGCTCTACCCCGGCCCGGCCCGGCGCGGCCGCGGCACCGTCCGGACCGGTCTGTTCATCGGGCAGCGGGAGGAGGCGCGGTGGATCGCGGAGCAGGTCGCCGGCTACCTGCGCGCCGCCCCCGGCCGGGCGGGCAGCGCCGCGACCGCCCCCGACGGGCTGCCCTGGCCGCCCGGGGAGTCGGGCGGCGCCGCGGACGGCGGCGTCAGCCCCGGCGACGTCGCCGTGCTGTGCCGCAAGCGCTCGCAGTTCCCGGCGATCCGGGAGGCCCTGGAGGCGCTGGACATCCCGGTGGAGGTGGTCGGCCTGGGCGGGCTCATGATGGTGCCCGAGGTCCGCGACATCATCGCCACCCTGCGCGTGGTCCACGACGCCTCCGCGGGCAACGAGCTCGCGCGCATCCTCACCGGGCCGCGCTGGCGGATCGGCCCGCGCGACCTGGCCGCCCTCGGGGCCCGCGCGGCCGAGCTGGCCCGCCAGACCCGGCGCGACCTCACCGCGCCCGAGCCCGACGGAAGCGCCGAGGACGACATCCTGCGCCGCACGGTCCTGGACCTGACCGCCGAGAGCGGCAGCCTGGTGGACGCGGTGGACGACCCCGGCCCCGCCGGGAAGTACTCCGCGACCGCCTACGAGCGCCTGGGCCGCCTCGCCGAGGAGCTGCGCTCCCTGCGCAAGCTCGTGGGCCAGCCGCTGCCCGACCTGGTCACCGAGACCGAGCGGATGCTCGGCCTGGACATCGAGGTGGGCGCCCGCAGCGGCCGCGACCCCCTGTCCGCACGCGCCGACCTGGACGCCTTCGTCGACCACGCCGTCCGTTTCGCCGGGAGCAGTGAGGACCCCACCCTCGGCAGCTTCCTCAGCTACCTGCGTGCCGCGTCCGAACGGGAGAGCGGCCTGGCCCCCGGCGAGCGCGTCGGCGGGAGCGACACCGTCAAGCTCATGACCGTGCACGCCTCCAAGGGGCTCCAGTGGCCCGTGGTGGTCGTGCCCGGCGTCAGCGGCGGCAAGTACGCCCCGCTGTTCCCCACGAGCCTGTCCGAGGGCGACATGTGGATCAAGGGCGAGCACCTGCTGCCCTACCGGCTGCGCGGCGACCGCCAGAACCTGCCCGAGCTCCTGGCGGTGGACAAGAAGGGCATCGACGCGTTCAAGGAGGCCGAACGGGAGCGCCACCTGCTGGAGGAGCGGCGGCTGGCCTACGTCGCCGTCACCCGCGCCTCCTTCGCCCTGCTGTGCACCGGCCACTGGTGGGGGACCGACGCCGCGAGCGAGCGCGGCCCCTCCCCGTTCCTGGAGGAGATCCGCCTCGCCTGCGAGGACGGCGCCGGGGAGGTCGCGCACTGGGAGCCCAGGCCCGACCCCGACGACAACCCCTACGAGGAGGAGGACGACGGCACGGCCGTGTGGCCGCCGCCGGAGGACGACGCCTCCGTCCCCCCGGAGGAGGGCGCCGAACCGGACCGGCCGCGCGACCGCCGCGCCCAGATCGCCGAGGGGGCGGCCCTGGTCGAGCGCGCCCGCGCCCGCCTGCTCGCGGGGGAGGCGGACCCCGCCGAGGAGGCCGCGCCGCCGCCCGGGCTGCGCCGCCGCATCGGGGGCTGGGAGCGCGACACCGAGCTGCTGCTCGCCCACCGCCGCGCCGAGGGGCCGGGGTCCGGGGACGGCACGGTCCAGGTCGAGCTGCCCGCGCACCTGTCGGTGTCGTCCATGGTGTGGCTGGCCCGCGACCCCTCCGCCCTGGCCCGGCAGATCCGCAGGCCGCTGCCGCGGCCGCCCGCGCCGCACACGCGCCGGGGCACCGCGTTCCACGCCTGGCTGGAGCAGCGGTTCGGCCAGCACGCCGCCCTGCTGGACGAGCTGCCCGGCGCCGCCGACGAGACGGCGGGCCGGGACGAGGACCTCGCCGACCTCCAGAGCCGCTTCGAGGAGAGCGAGTGGGGCCCGCGCGTGCCCGTCGAGGTGGAGGTGCCCTTCGAGACGGTCATCGGCGACCGGCTCGTGCGGGGGCGCATGGACGCGGTCTTCCACGACCCCGCCTCCGGCCGCTACGACGTGGTGGACTGGAAGACCGGGAGTCCGCCCGGCAACGGCCCCGAGCGCCGCGCCGTGGGCGTGCAGCTGGCCGCCTACCGGCTGGCCTGGGCCGATCTGGCCGGGGTCGCCCTGGAGGAGGTGAGCGCCGCCTTCCACTACGTGCGGGCCGGGCTGACCGTGCGCCCCGCGGACCTGCTCGACGCCGAGGGGCTGGCCGCGCTCATCGACGCCGTCCCCGAACCCGGGTGAGAGCTCCGCCACCACCGCGGGTCGCCGTCCGTTCACCGGTGTGGTGGACAATGACCCGCGTGTCGATCCCAGGAATCCCCCAGGACAGCGGCGCCCCCGTGCGCGCGGGCGTCCCCGAGCACGGGCGCGTCCCCAAGTACTACGCGGTCCGGATACAGCTCACCGAGCTGGTGTCCGGTCTGACGGTGGGCCAGCCGCTGCCCACCGAGCGAGAGCTGGCCGAGCGCTTCGGCGCGGCCCGCGAGACGGTCCGCCAGGCGCTGCGCGACCTCCTGCTGGAGGGCAGGCTCAGCCGCCGGGGGCGCGGGACGGTGGTGGCCGGTCCCAAGCTGGAGCAGCCCCTGTCCCTGGCCAGCTACACCGAGGGCGTGCGCCGCCAGGGGCTGCGGCCGGGCCGCTCCCTCATCGACCTGCGCAGCTGGCCCTGCCCGCCCCGGCTGGCCGAGGAGCTGCACCTGAGCCCGGGCGAGCCGGTCTGGCACCTGGAGCGGGTGCTGCTGGCCGACGACGAGCGGGTGGGGCTGGAGTCCACCTACATCGCGGTGGCGCGCGTGCCCCGCCTGGACGTGGACTTCGACCCGGACTCCACCTTCTACGGCTACCTCGCCGACAGGGTCGGCATCACGTTCGGCGACGCCGACGAGCGCCTGGAGACCGTGCTGGCCGCCCCGCGCGAGGCCCTGCTCATCGGCACCCCTCCGGCGCTGCCGATGCTGCTCATCCACCGCGTCTCCCGGGACGAGAAGGGCGGCCCCTTCGAACGGGTGCGCTCGCTCTACCGGGGCGACCGGTTCAGCTTCAGCGTCCACCTGGCCGGGGACGGGCGCGAGTAGGGGCGTCCGTCGGCGGGTGCCGGAGCGCGGCCCCGCCCGCCGGGCAGCTTTATATCGGAATGATAACGGGTCTGGTCCAAAGTTTGGCCCCGGTTCACCGGGGCGTCCCCGCCGCGCTCGGTCGCCTCCATCCGCACCGGCGAACCTCGAAGCATGCGAGTGATCATCGTCGGTGCCGGAGTCCTCGGCACCATGCACGCCTGGCACGCCGTCTCCCGAGGCCACGAGGTCGTCCACCTCGAACGGGAGGCGGCCGCCCGCGGCGCCTCCGTCCGCAACTTCGGCCTCGTCTGGGTCGGCGGACGCGCCCCCGGCCCCGAACTGGAGGCCGCCCGCCGGGCCCGCGTCCTGTGGCAGGAGATCGCCGAGCGCGTCCCCGCCCTGGGCTTCCGGGCCTCCGGATCCCTCACCGTCGCCACCACCGGCCACGAGCTGGCCGTGGCCGAGGCGGCGGCCCGGGGCGGCGACGCCGCCGAGCGCGGCTACGAACTCCTCAGCCCCGAGCGGACCCGCGAGGTCAACCCGGCCCTGCGCGGCGACCACCTCGGCGCCCTGTGGTGCCGCAGCGACGCCCAGGTCGAACCCCGCACCGCCCAGGCCGCCCTCCAGGCCGAACTCGTCCGCAGCGGCCGCTACACCCTCCTGACCGGGCGTGAGGTCCGCGACCTGGCCGGACCGGGCGCCGTCCGCGACGACCACGGGCAGGTCCACCGGGGCGACGCCGTGGTCCTGTGCACCGGCGCCTGGCTCGGCGGCCTGGTCCGCGAACTCGTCCCCGACCTGCCCGTGCGCCGCGTCCGCCTCCAGATGGCCCAGACCGAGCCCCTGGGCGAGACCCTCACCACCTCCGTCGCCGACGGCGACAGCTTCCGCTACTACCCCGCCTACCGGGGCCCCGAGCTGGACGCCCTCAACGAGGCCCAGCCCCAGCCGCCCACCGCGCGCGACCACCGCATGCAGCTGCTCATGGTCCAGCGCGCCGACGGCTCCCTGACCATCGGCGACACCCACGAGTACGACGCGCCCTTCTCCTTCGACACCGCCGAGGACCCCTACGAGCACCTCGCCGGGGTCGCCGGCCGCCTCCTGGGCCGACCGCTGCCCCCGATCCGCCAGCGCTGGGCGGGCGTCTACGCCCAGTGCGCCGACCCCTCCCGGGTCGTCCACCGCGCCCCCGTGGGCCCCGACGCCTGGCTGGTCACCGGACCGGGCGGACGCGGGATGACCTGCTCCCCGGCCATCGCCGAGACCACCGCCAACGAACTGGGCTGGTAGCCATGCACCCCACCACCGTCCCCGCCCCGCCCGTCGAACTCGTCGTCCTGGACATGGCGGGCACCACCGTCGCCGACGACGGCCTCGTCGAGGCGGCCTTCGAGGCGGCCCTGCCCGACCACACCCCCGAGGCCACCGCGTACGTGCGCGCCACCATGGGCGAGTCCAAGATCACCGTATTCCGCCACCTGTGCGGCGACGAGGACCGAGCCCAAGAGGCCAACCGCGCCTTCGAGCGGGCCTACGCCCGCCTGGTGGACGAGGGCCGCTGCGCGCCCCTGCCCGGAGCCGAGGACACCCTGCGCGAGCTGCGCGCCCAGGGCCGCACGACCGCGCTGACCACCGGCTTCTCCCGCGACACCCAGGAGCGCATCCTGCGCGCCCTGGGCTGGCGGGAGGCCGCCGACCTCGTCCTGTGCCCCGCCGACGCGGGCGGGCGCGGACGCCCCCACCCGGACATGGTGCTCACCGCCGCCCTGCGCGCGCGGATCTCCTCCGTGGCCGCCGTCGCCGTCGTCGGCGACACCGCCTCCGACATCCGCAGCGGACTGAGCGCGGGGGCCTCGGTGGCCGCGGGGGTCCGCACCGGCGCCCACGACGACGAGGCCCTGCGCGCGGCCGGGGCCACCCACGTCCTGGACGGCGTGGCGGACCTGCCCGGTCTGCTCGCCGCGCGGGAGGGCTGAGACGTGGGCATCCGCTTCGAACACGTCAGCGTCGCCTACGGGGAGACCGTGGTCCTGGACGACCTCGACCTCACCGTCGAACCCGGCGAGTTCATGGCGCTGCTGGGCCCCTCCGGCTCGGGCAAGACCACCGCGCTGCGCGCCGTCGCCGGGTTCGTCCGCCCCGCCTCCGGGCGCGTCCTGCTCGGCGGACGCGACGTCACCGGCCTGCCGCCGCACCTGCGGGGCGTGGGCATGGTCGTGCAGAGCTACGCCCTCTTCCCCCACATGCGGGTGGACCAGAACGTCGCCTTCGGGCTGAGGGCTCAGGGCGTGCCCCGCCGCGAGATCGCCGGACGGGTCGCCGAGGCGCTGGCCATGACCGGGATGGGGGACTACGCGCGCCGCCACCCGCGCGAGCTGTCCGGCGGACAGCAGCAGCGGGTGGCCATCGCCCGCGCCCTGGCCATCCGCCCCGGCGTGCTGCTGCTGGACGAGCCGCTGTCCGCGCTCGACGCCCAGCTGCGCTCGGACATGCTCGCCGAGCTGGCCCGCCTGCACCGCGAACTGCCCGACGTCACGATCCTGTACGTCACCCACGACCAGAGCGAGGCGCTCACCCTGGCCGACCGGGTGGCGGTCCTGGACCGGGCCCGGCTGCGCGACTGCGACACGCCCCAGCGCCTCTACCAGCGCCCCCGGACGCCGTTCACCGCGCGCTTCGTCGGCGGAGCCAACCTGCTGCCCGCGCGCCTGGCCGACGGGCGCGTGCACTGCTGCGGCATCGCCCTGGAGGCCGACCCCGCCGACCTGCCGCCCGGCACCGGCGACGGCGACGGGCTGCGCGTGTGCCTGCGCCCCCACCGGCTCACCCTCGGCGAGGGCGAGCACACCCTGGAGGGCCGGGTCACCGACGTCCAGTGGCGCGGCTCCGTCCACCGGGTCACCGCCCTGGTGGACGGCGTCCCCGTCACCGCCGAACTCCGGGAGATGCGCACCCCGCCCGAGACCGGTGCGGCGGTCACGCTCGGCTTCGCCCGCCGGGACGCCGTCCTGCTGCCGGAGGAGGAGACCCCGTGAACGTCCGGACCGCGCCGACCCCGGCGGGCACCGCGTCCGCGCCCCCCGCGGGCGGGGACGCCCCGGCCCGGGCGCCCCGCACCCTGCCCGTGTGGGTGTGGGCCGTGCCGCCCGTGGTGCTGCTCGCCCTGGTGTTCCTGTACCCGCTCCTGCTCGTCGCGCTGGAGTCGGTCACCGCGCCCGGGGGCGGGCTCACCCTCGCCCACCACGCCGACGTCCTGGGCTCGGAGTCCTTCCGGTCCGCGCTGGTCACCACCGTGTTCATCGCGGTCACCGCCACCCTGGGCTGCCTGGTCCTGGGCTTCCTCCTCGCCCTGGTCGTGGCGTTCGTGCCCTTCCCCGGCAGCGGGGCCACCGCCCGGTTCATCGACACCTACCTGTCCTTCCCGTCCTTCCTCATCACCCTCGCGCTGCTGTTCCTCTACGGCACCGTGGGCGTGGCCAACGGCGCGTGGACGGAGGTCACCGGCGCCGAGACCGGGCCGATCAGCTTCCTCGCCACGCCCTGGGGCGTGATCCTGGCGGAGATCACCTACTTCACGCCGTTCGTCATGCGGCCGCTGCTCGCCGCGTTCGCCCAGCTCGACACCGCGCAGATCGAGGTCGCCTCCTCCCTGGGGGCCCGCCCCCTCAGGATCGTGCGGGCCGTCATCCTGCCCGAGGCCCTGCCCGCGCTCGCCGCCGGAGGCGCGCTCGTGCTGGTGCTGTGCCTCAACGAGTTCGCGATCGTCCTGTTCACCGGGGCCAAGGACGTGGTGACCCTGCCGATGCTCGTCTACAGCGCGGCGATCCTGGAGGCCGACTACACCACCGCCTGCGTCGTGGCCACGGTCAACGCGGCCCTGTCGGTCTCCCTCTACCTCGTCTACCGCGCGGCCACCGCACGGCTGCGCGCACCCTCCGGAGGCCGCCGTGCTCGTGCATAGCCGACCCGCCCGCTGGGTCGTGTGGGCGCTGTTCGCCGCGCTCGTCCTGCCCCTGTTCCTGCTCCCGCTCGGCGTCATCGTCACCGCGTCGGTGTCCACCAACTGGAGCGGCGTCCTGCCCTCGGGGCCCACCCTGGGCAACTTCGCCGGGCTGTCCCGGGGTTCCACCCTGGAGGCGCTGCGCGTCAGCGTGGTCACCGCGGCCACCGCCAGCGTCCTGGCCCTGGTCGCCGGGACCTGGTCCGCGCTGACCGCGCACGCGCTGCGCCGACGCGGCAGGGCCGTCCTCGACGCCCTCTTCATGCTGCCCGTCGCGGTCCCCACGGTGGTCGTCGGACTGGCCCTGCTGGTGGCCTTCAGCCAACCGCCCGTGCTGCTCAACGGCACCCAGACCATCGTGATCATCGCGCACACCGTGCTGGTGACGGCCTTCGCCCACCAGTCGGTCTCCGCCGCCCTGGACCGGCTCGACCCGGCCTACGCCCAGGTGGCCGCCTCCCTCGGCGCCCGCCCGGCGCGGGTGCTGTTCCAGGTGCGGCTGCCCCTGCTGCTGCCCTCGCTCAGCGCCGCCGCCGGGCTCTGCTTCGCCCTGTCCATGGGCGAGCTGAGCGCCACGATGATGCTCTATCCGCCCAGCTGGATGCCGCTGCCGGTCCAGATCTACGCCGCCACCGACCGGGGCGCCCTCTTCTCCGGGGCGGCCTCGGCCATCGTCCTGATGGCCACCACCCTGGCCGTCCTGCTGCTGCTGTCCCGCGTGCGCACCCGCGCCGCCTACCGCTGACCTCTTCTCCCAGGAAGGCCCGCCATGTCCGCCGTCCGCACGACCGCCGCACGCGTGTCCGCCGCCACCGCCGCGTTCGCCCTCGCCGGAGCCCTGACCTCCTGCGCCGCCTCCGACCCCGCCGACACCGTCACCGTCTACACCGCCGACGGTCTGCGCAACGAGGAGGGCACCGGCTGGCTCGACCAGGTCTTCGCCGACTTCGAGGCCGAGACCGGGGTCACCGTCCAGTACGTCGAGGGGGGCTCGGGCGAGATCGTCCAGCGCGCCGGGCGCGAGACCGCCAACCCCCAGGCCGACGTCATCATCACCCTGCCGCCCTTCATCCAGCAGGCCGACGGCATGGGCCTGCTCCAGGAGTACGAGCCGCAGGGCTCCGAGCACGTCGAGACCAAGGACCCCGACGGGAGGTGGACCACGATCGTCGACAACTACTTCTGCCTCACCTACAACACCGAGGAACTGGAGGAGCCGCCCGCCACGTGGGAGGACCTGCTCGACCCCCGCTTCGAGGGCCGCCTCCAGTACTCCACGCCGGGCGTGGCGGGCGACGGCACGGCCGTGCTCATCCAGACCATGCACGACTTCGGCGGGCTGGAGCCCGCCATGGACTACCTCGGTGAGCTCCAGGCCAACAACGTCGGCCCGTCCTCCTCCACCGGCGCGCTCGGCCCCAAGGTGGACAAGGGCGAGCTGCTGGTCGCCAACGGCGACGTCCAGATGAACTTCGCCCAGACCCGTACCATGCCCAACCTCGGCATCTGGTTCCCCGCCACCGAGGGAGGCCAGCCGACCACCTTCGCCCTGCCCTACACCGCCGGGCTGGTCGAGGGCGCGCCCCAGGCCGACCACGGCCGCGCCCTCCTGGACTTCCTGCTCTCCGAGGCCGCCCAGGAGCAGGTCGTCCCGGTCGCCGGGGGCTTCCCGGCCCGCACCGACGTCCCGGTGGAGGGCGAGGGCGCCGAGGAGCTGGAGGCGCTCATGGAGGGCGTGGAGGTCTTCGAGCCCGACTGGGACGACATCGACGCCAACCTGCCCGAGTACCTCGACGCCTGGCGCGAGGCCACCGGCAGCTGACCCCGGCCGGTCGCGGGCCCGTGGACGCCTCCGGCCGTCCACAGGCCCCGGCACCCGCCGGTAGCCGGTCCCCGACAGGTGTGGCGATCTCCCACTCGGGTATTGTGGGCATTACCCACAACGAACAGGGGGTCGGGCGATGGAACTCGTCAGAACCGGCAGCAGAGGCCGGGTGACACTCGGTGAGAAGGTCGCGACCAGCGAGTACTACGAGGTGGAGAAGGCGGGCAACGGAACCATCACCCTCCACCCCGTGCGGGTCACCCGTGTCGCCGACCCCACCCCGGAGGACATCCGGCGCCGCAGCGACGACGTCGACGCCGGGCGCGACGTCATGAGCGCCAGCCTCGACGACATCGACCGGATGCTGGAGGAGGGCGGGTGAGGAAACTGGCCTTCCACGCCGAAGGCTGAGACGACCTCATGTGGTGGGTGGAGAACGACCGCCGCACGGCGAGGAAAGTCCGCAAGCTCATCGAGGAAGCCCTCCGGGACCCCTTCGCGGGAACGGGCAAACCCGAGCCGCTCAAACATCTGGGGCCGAACCGCTGGTCACGCCGCATCACCGGCGAACACCGCCTGGTCTACGTCGTGACGGACGAAGAGATCACGGTGCTGGGCGCCCGGGGCCACTACTGACCCGGACGCCGCCGCCGGTCCCGCGCGCCGGAGGAACCGCGCGCGGGACCGGCGGGAGGGCTCAGATCACGCCGAAGACGAACCCGCCCGGGGCGGCGGAGTCCTCGCCGAAGAGGTACTCCCGGGCCGACAGGACGAACTCCGCGCGGCCGATGAATCCGTCGCCGTCGGTGTCCAGGGTCCTGAACCGCTCCAGGGCGTCGGAGGAGGAGGCCCCCAGGACCTCGGCGTACCTGACGTACTCCGCCTCGCTGATCGACCCGCCGTCGTCGGTGTCGAGGAGGTCGAAGACCGCCTCGGCCACGCCCTCGGTCATGTTGAACCGGCTCCGGTCCTCGGAGGCCGCGTGCATCGCCGCGACGAACGCCTCCCGGTCCAGGCGCGCCTGCGCGGGCGAGCCGTGGCGGAGCAGCTCCAGCCAGAGCATCTGGTAGGAGGCGTGGACGGCCTGGGCCCGGCGGTCGCTCAGGTCCAGCGCGTACCCCTTCGTGTAGCGGTCGACCAGGCGCTGGTAGTCGTCCCAGGTGATGGCCCCGTCGCGGTCGGTGTCCAGCGTGTCGAAGAGGCGGCCGAACCTCTCGGCGACCGCGGTGGCGGGAACGGTGTCCACGTGCATTCCTCTCGTCGGCGGGCGGGCGCGTCCCGCCCTTGCACCTTCGAGTGTCCCGCGAGCCGAAGAGTTCCCCGACCCCCGCGGCTCCGCCGCCCGGGCGGCCGGGCTCCCGAGCCCCCCCGGATCGAACCGGGACCGCACCGGGACCGGGCCCGCGACGGGTCCGCGAGGCCCCCGGCCCGCGTTCCGGGGCGGTTCGCGCAGGTCCTAGGCTCGTTCCCGACAACGACGTCGAGCAAGGACGGTCCCATGGACGTACGCGCCCACATCGAGGCACACCGGGACGAGTTCGTCTCCTCCCTCAAGGAGTGGCTGGCGATCCCCTCCATCTCCGCCGACCCCGCGCACCACCCCGACGTGGTCCGCTCCGCCCGGTGGCTCGCCGACCACCTCACCGCGACCGGCTTCCCCACCGTCGAGGTGTGGCAGACCCCCGGCCTGCCCGCCGTGTTCGCCGAGTGGCCCGCCGCCGACCCCGACGCCCCCACGGTGCTCGTCTACGGACACCACGACGTCCAGCCCGTCGACCCGGTCCAGGAGTGGGAGACCGACCCGTTCGTGCCCACCGAGCGCGGCACCTCCCTGTTCGCGCGCGGGGCCTCCGACGACAAGGGGCAGGTGCTCTTCCACGCCCTCGGCGTGCGCGCCGCCCTGGCCGCCTCCGGCGCCGACGCCCCGCCCGTCACGATCAAGCTGCTCGTGGAGGGAGAGGAGGAGTCGGGCTCGGTCCACTTCGCCGACCTGATGCGCGCCAACCGCGACCGTCTGGCCTGCGACGTCGTCGTCATCTCCGACACCACCATGTGGGCGGCCGACACCCCGTCCATGTGCGTGGGCATGCGCGGCCTCACCGACGTGGAGATCAGCCTGTACGGCCCCGAGCGCGACCTGCACAGCGGCTCCTTCGGCGGCGCCGTGCCCAACCCGCTCAAGGCCATGAGCGACCTGCTGTCCGGCCTGCACGACGAGGACGGCCGGGTGGCGGTCCCCGGCTTCTACGACGGGGTGGTCGAGGCCAGCCGGGAGGAGCGCGAACTCATCGCCCGGCTGCCCTTCGACGAGCGCGAGTGGCTGGCCACCGCCGCCTCCACCGCCGCCTGGGGCGAGAAGGGCTACAGCACGCTGGAGCGGATCTGGCTGCGCCCGACCGCCGAGATCAACGGCATGTGGGGCGGCCACACCGGCTCGGGCGGCAAGACCATCGTCCCGCGCTCCGCGCACGCCAAGGTCAGCTTCCGCCTGGTCCCCGGCCAGGACCCGCTGCACGTGCAGGACCGCGTCCGCGCCCACGTCGAGGCCGCCGTCCCCGAGGGCCTGCGCGCCGAGACGGAGTTCGGCGGGCCGGGCGTGCGCGCCTGCGCCTCCGACCTGTCCTCCACCGCGCTGAAGGCGGCCCGCTCGGCCATGGAGCGCGCCTTCGGCACCCAGGTCCTGTTCACCCGCGAGGGAGGCAGCGGCCCCGAGGCCGACATCGCCGACATCCTCGGGGCGCCGCTGGTCTTCCTCGCCGTCGGCCTGGACGAGGACCGCATCCACGCCCCCAACGAGAAGGTGGAGGTCCCCCTGCTGCTCAAGGGCGCCGAGAGCGCCGCGTACCTGTGGGAGGAACTCGGCGGCGTCGTCTGAGCCGCGACCGCGCGGCGCCGGGGCCCGCCCCGCACACGGGCCCGCCCCCGCCCGCGGGGGATCCGCCGCGCACGGGGGCCGCGCCAGGATGCGCGCGGCCCCGACCGGTGTTATGCACGTTGTGGACACGGGCCCCGCCAGGCGGCCCGCCGACCCGGAAGGACCCATGGACGCCGACGCGACTCCCTCCCTCTCACGCTTCTCCGTCGACCCCGCCGCGCACCGGCGCCTGGACGGGGAGTGGCTGGCCGAGGCGTGGGCCGCCCCCGGCACCCGGGTGCTCGTCCTGGAGGGCGGGGACCCCGTCGCCCACGGCTGGCGGGCGGTCATGGCCAAGCAGTCCCGGGCCCTGATCACCACCGGGGACGACCCCGAACTCGTCCTGGTACCCCCGGACGAGGCGCCCGAGGGCGAGCGCTACCTGCTGGGCACCGACGGCCGGGACGCCTACTTCGCGGTCCGCTCCGGCCGGGAGCTCGCCGCCACCGAACGGACCGCCCCGGCCTCCCTGCGCGAGATCGGCGCGCTGCTGGGCGACCGCGACACCGGTCTGATGACCCGCGCCGTCGCCCTCGCGAACTGGAACGCCACCCACGGCTTCTGCCCTCGCTGCGGCTCCCGCACCACCGCGGCCGCGGCCGGGCACGTGCGCGTGTGCGAGCGGGAGGGCACCGAGCAGTACCCCCGGATGGACCCGGCGGTGATCATGCTGGTGCACCGCGAGCGCGACGGCCGCGAGGAGATGCTGCTCGGCAACAACCCCAACTGGGACGCCCGCCGCTTCTCTGTGCTGGCCGGGTTCGTGGACGCGGGGGAGTCGCTGGAGCAGGCCGTGGTCCGCGAGGTCGCCGAGGAGGCGGGGATCGTGGTCGAGCGCCCGCGCTACCTGTCCTCGCAGCCCTGGCCCTTCCCGCGCAGCCTGATGGTGGGCTACACCGCGCGGGCCGTGGGCGAGACCGAGCGCACCGACGACGAGATCGGCGTCACCCGGTGGTTCACCCGCCCCGAACTGGCCGAGGCCGTGCACGCGCAGGAGATCCTGCTGCCGGGGCGGGTCTCGATCGCCCGCACCCTCATCGAGCACTGGTACGGCGCGGAGCTCCCCGGCGGCTGGTGACCCCGGACCGGCCGACCCGACCGGTCCCGCGGCGGACGGAAGCCGCCGCCCGCGGGGTCGGCGCCGGGCGCGGGGACGCCGCGCCCGGGGCGGGGCCGGGGCCTCGGGGTTTCGCGCGGGGCCCCGCCCGGCCCGTCGCCGCGCTAGCGCGAACCGGGGGAGGCGCCCAGTTCGTCGGGCAGCACGGTGAGGGGGCTCGTGCTGCTCTCCACCACGTCCCGCGCCAGGTCGGCCACCTTGCGCCCGCGCGAGCGCGCCGAGGAGCGCAGCCGCTCGAAGGCCTCGCGGGGCGCCATCGTGTGCCGCTCCGCCAGGACCCCGATCGCCTGCTCCACCACCACGCGCGACTGCAGCGCGTGCTCCAGCTGCGCGATGGTGTGCCGCAGCCGCTCCACCTCCGAAGCGCCCTCCGGGGCCCGGCCGGGCGCCTGGGAACGCGGGGTCCGGGCCCCCGACTCGCCGGTCAGCAGGTCCGCCAGGACCATCGCGCTCACCAGGTCGGGCACCTCCTCACCGCCGCCCACCCGCCATCCGGCCGGGGTGCGGCGGACCACACCGGTGTCCACCGTGTCGGCGACCGCAATGTCATGAGGCCTCATGTCCTCCCCCAACTCCACACTCCCCGTCGTCATCGTCCGAGCCCTTCGTGACCCGAGCGCCGTCGGAGGTGCACCGCCGAAGGCGGGCCCCGCGGTGCGGGCCGCGGGACCCGCCCCGGGGGGCGTGGCCCTGCGGCCCGCGTACCGTCCTACGACAGCTCGGCCAGTTTCTGCTTCACCTGAGCGAGCGACGGGTTGGTCATCGCCGCGCCGTCACTGAAGACCAGCGTCGGAACCGTCTGGTTGCCGTTGTTGGCCTTCATGACCAGTTCGGCGGCCTCCGGGTGCTCCTCGATGTTCACCTCACGACCGGTGATCCCCTCGCGGGCGAGCTGGCTCTTGAGCCGCTTGCAGTACCCGCACCAGGGGGTGGTGTACATCGTGAACTGTTCGGTCGCCGCGCTCGTCATGTCGCTCACGTCCTTCTTTCGTCTACGGTCGATGGATCGGTCCGGTCATCTCAACACCGAGGGGTCCGGACCGCTTCCCGGGACCGCGCGACACAACGTGGGACGCCTCACAGGACCAACTGGTTCTGGAATGTCTGATGTGCCTCACGCGGCCCCGGCGGCGGGCGCGGGGTCCGATCCGCTCCCCGTCACGGCCGATACTTGAGAGACTGGGACCCCATCCACCCCGACCCTACGCAGGAGCACCATGGATCCCGACCGCGTCCTGGAGGGACTGGACCCGGAGCAGACCCAGGCCGCACGCGCGCTGCGCGGCCCCGTGTGCATCCTGGCCGGTGCCGGAACGGGCAAGACCCGGGCCATCACCCACCGCATCGCGTACGCGGTCTCCAGCGGTGTGGTCGCCGAGCAGCAGGTCCTCGCGGTCACCTTCACCGCGCGCGCCGCCGGGGAGATGCGCGGCAGGCTGCGCGCCCTGGGCGCCCCCCGCGTGCAGGCCCGCACCTTCCACGCCGCCGCCCTGCGCCAGCTCTCCTTCTTCTGGCCCCAGGTCGTGGGCGGGGAGAAGCCCACCCTCATCGAGAGCAAGCTCCCGGTGGTCTCCCGCGCCGCCCACTCGGTGGGCCTCCAGCCCGACCGCAACGGCCTGCGCGACCTGGCCGGTGAGATCGAGTGGTCCAAGGTCACCCAGGTGCGCCCCACCGACTACGACAAGGCCGTGGTCAAGGCGGGCCGCCAGCCCCCGATGCCCGCGGGCGAGGTGGCCCGGGTCTTCGAGGCCTACGAGGACCTGCGCCGCGAGCACAACCTCCTCGACTTCGAGTCCATGCTCGAACTCACCGCCGGCATGATCACCGAGTACCCGGCCATCGCCCAGCGCGTGCGCGAGCAGTACCGGTACTTCGTCGTCGACGAGTTCCAGGACGTCAACCCGCTCCAGCGCCTGCTCCTGGATGCCTGGCTGGGCGACCGCGACGACCTGTGCGTGGTCGGCGACCCCAGCCAGACCATCTACTCCTTCGCCGGGGCCACCCCCGGCTACCTGACCGGGTTCGGCACCCGCTACCCCCACGCCACCGTGGTCCAGCTGGTCCGCGACTACCGCTCCACCCCCCAGGTCGTGCGGGTGGCCAACCACGTCATCGCCCACGCGCGCGGCACGACCTCCGCCCAGCACCTGACCCTCCAGGCCCAGCGCCCCGACGGCCCCGACCCCATGTACCAGGAGTACGACGACGAGCCCGCCGAGGCCACCGGGGTCGCCCGCAAGATCAGCGTCCTGCTGGAGGGCGGCACCCCGGCCAGCGAGATCGCGGTGCTCGTGCGCACCAACGGCCAGTCGGCCTCCTACGAGCAGGCGCTGACCGACGAGGGCGTGCCGTTCACGATGCGCGGGACCACCCGATTCTTCGAGCGCCCCGAGATCAAGCAGGCCGTGCACACCCTGCGCGGCGCCCGGCACGGGGCGGCGGGGGAGGAGGCCGAGCCCCTGGTGCGCACCGTCCGCCAGCTCCTCGGACAGCTCGGCCTGACCGAGAGCGCGCCCGAGGGGCGCCAGGCCCGTGAACGCTGGGAGTCGCTGTCCGCGCTGGCCCAGCTGGCCGAGGACATGGCCGCCGCGCCGCGCCCCGACGGCGCGCCGGTGACCATGGCCGACCTCGTGGACGAGCTCGACGTGCGCATGGCCACCGAGCACGCGCCCGGCTTCGAGGGCGTCACCATCGCCTCCCTGCACGCGGCCAAGGGCCTGGAGTGGGACGCCGTCTTCCTGGTCGGCCTCACCGAGGGCATGATGCCGATCATCTACGCCGAGACCGACGAGCAGGTGGAGGAGGAGCGCCGCCTGTTCTACGTGGGGGTCACGCGGGCCCGCGAGCACCTGGCGATGTCGTGGTCTCTGGCCCGCTCGCCCGGCGGCAGGAAGACCCGCAAGCCCTCCCGCTTCCTCGACGGTCTGCGCCCCGCCTCCCCGTCCACCGCCTCCCGGCGCGCCGAGCGCCGCAAGGGCGGCGTGACCCGCTGCCGGGTGTGCTCGGCCACCCTCACCGACGCGGCCGAGCGCAAGCTGGGCCGCTGCCTGGACTGCCCCTCCAGCTACGACGAGGCCCTGCTGGAGCGGCTGCGCGACTGGCGCCGCGCGTGCGCGCAGGAGCAGAAGGTGCCCGCCTACGTGATCTTCACCGACGCCACCCTCCAGGCCGTCGCCGAGCAGGAGCCCGGCAGCCTCACCCAGCTCGCGGCCGTGTCCGGTGTCGGCGCGGTCAAGCTCGATCGCTACGGTGAGGCGGTACTGGCGCTGGTGGCCGGAGCGGACCCGGCGGACGTCGCCGACGGCCGGACCGAGGACGACGGGGAGGAAGCGGCGGATGAGTGAGAGCGCCGACGCGCAGGCGCGGGGACAGTCCCTCGCCGACCTGCTGACCGTGCTGGACCTGGAGCGGATCGAGGACGACATCTTCCGGGGCAGCAGCCCCGAGGAGGGCCCCCAGCGGGTGTTCGGCGGCCAGGTCGCGGGCCAGGCGCTGGTCGCGGCGGGGCGCACCGTCCCCGCCGAACGCCACGTGCACTCCCTGCACGCGTACTTCATACGCCCCGGCGACCCCTCGGTGCCCATCGTCTACGAGGTGGACCGCGTCCGGGACGGCCGCTCCTTCACCACCCGGCGGGTGGTGGCCATCCAGCACGGCAAGCCGATCTTCACCCTGTCGGCCTCCTTCCACAAGGAGGAGCCGGGCCTGGACCACCGGATCCCGATGCCCGACGTCCCGCCGCCGGAGGAGCTGCCGAGCACGCGCGAGCGCCTGCGGGAGGCCTTCGGGCGCGTGCCGGGGTTCGTGCGCTGGCACCCCATCGAGCTGCGCCCGGTGGGACCGCTGTCCTACGAGGCCGAGCGCGATCCGCGGCTGCGCACCGCCACCAACCCGGTGTGGCTCAAGGTGGACGGCAAGCTGCCCGACGACCGCCTCACCCACGTGTGCCTGATGACCTACGCCTCGGACATGACCCTGCTGGACACCGTGCTGCTGCGCCACGGCCGCTCCTTCGCGGGGATCTCCATGGCCAGCCTGGACCACGCGATGTGGTTCCACCGGCCGTTCCGCGCCGACGAGTGGCTGCTGTACGCGCAGGAGGCGCCGACCGCCCAGGGCGCCCGCGGTCTGGCGCGCGGGCTGGTCTACACCCGCGAGGGGGAACTCGTGTGCTCGGTGGTGCAGGAGGGGCTGATCCGGGTGGTCGACGCCGAGGGCTGGTCCGACACCCTTCCGGAACCGTTCTAGGCGGTGCCCCTCCGGACCCGCGGACGTGAACAGGCCCCGGTCACGGCGCGCACCGTGACCGGGGCCCCGTCGTCTCGGTGGGCGGGGTGCCGGCAGGGCGCTCGGGGGATGCCCAAGGGCAACGCCTCCGGACGCCGCGGCATTCCCGCGAACCCCTGACCGGATGCGGACGTTTCCGCAGGTCAAAAATGGGTTGCTCTCTTTCTGCGCCAGCCCATAGTGTGTACCCCGTCGCAATGACCGCTCCCGGCGCGGGTGCAAGATCCCGTCGCCCGACAGTGAAGGAGGTGCCCGATCCAATGACCAGCATCACGGAGACCACAGGCTTCGTCACCGGCTTCGCCATGCCGTCGCGTCAGCTGTCCCCGTCCGCTGTTCAGGGCAACCTCCTGGGCGGTCACACGGATGTCCTCGCCGTCTACGGCGGGACCACCGTCGGCAACGGCGGCACCGGGGTCCACGGATCCCGTTCCCCGCTGATGGTGTCCCAGGTCGAGCGGACCGTCCTCGGCGACGGCAGTGGTGTGTCCGTCGAGTCCGGGCTCGCCCTTGATCGCGGCAAGCGCCAGACGAAGCACGCAGCAGAAGCTACCCAGCGCCCGTATGGCGCATCGGGGGAGTGTCCACGGAGGATTCCGGCCTAGAGCAGGACAGGCCGAGAGTTTCGACCGTGGCCGCGGACCCCGACAGGGGCCGCGGCTTTCTTTGTATCTTCGCCAGCTCCCCGTCCCCCAGGGACGAGGGAGAGGGCGGCGGCATCGCAAGTCCAGGTCCCCCACCGGACCGGTTCCGGTGACCAGTCACCGACCGCGTTGTACGAAACGATCAAAGATCTTGGAGGGCACCGATGCTTGCGTCGGTCCTGGAAACGCCCTGGCTGGGCGACACCGAAGTTCCCTGCCGCCTGGAGCCCGACCTGTTCTTCGCCGAGGCGCCCGCCGACGTCGAGGCGGCCAAGGCCGTCTGCGGCGCGTGCCCCGTGCGGGAGCAGTGCCTGGCCGACGCCCTGGAGCGCGGTGAGCCCTGGGGCGTCTGGGGCGGGCAGCTGCTCGTCTCCGGACAGGTCGTGGCGCGCAAGCGCCCCAGGGGCCGCCCCCGGAAGAACCCCGCTCCGGTCGCGGCCTGACCGTTCCAGTCACAACCTCACCCCACCCCCGCGGACACGAAGGACGAAGACAGATGATGATGATGGAACTCATGCGCGTGGTCGAGCGGACCGACGTCGAGACGCGTGAACAGCAGGGCAGAAGGCTCACCGCCCGCCAGCTGCGCGCCCGCCAGCGCGAGGAGCGCCGTGCCGAACAGGCGCTCACGGAAATCGCGTGGTCACGTCTGTGTTGACGTGACGGGACGCGCGGCGCCCTGAGCTGACCACGGGCCGGGCGGGGCTCCTCCCGGGGTCACCGTCCGGTCTCTTTTTTGTATCCGAAAGAGCACCGGAACGCCCCGGCGGACCCCGCCGTGGTCCGTCACACAGCCGAAAAACGACCCTGGTCAGGGCGGAATGTGCTACCGTGCCGTGTTTTCCGGTTACGCTCCGGGAGTCGGGACAGACACGAGATCGGCGACATAACAGGACAGGACACACCTGTCCTGGAGCGCCTCGCTGGGCTACCGTAAACTTCGTGCCCTCGAACACCAAAGTCGAGGTACGACGCAGTCCTCGTCGCCGACGCACGGTGTCGGCCTACAGGGACGGGGACACCACGGTCGTCCTCGTGCCCGCGACGTTCTCCCGCGCAGAGGAAAAGCGCTGGGTGGGCCGCATGCTGCAACGACTCGAGGCCCGCGAGGGGCGCCGCAACCCCGGCGACGCCGAACTCCACGAGCGCGCGCTCGAACTGGCCCGCCGCTACCTGGACGGCACCGAACTCCCCGAGAGCGTGCGCTGGGTGGACAACCAGAACTCGCGCTGGGGGTCGTGCACCCCCGAGACCCGCACGATCCGCATCTCCCGCCGCGTCGCCGGAATGCCCTCCTGGGTCGTGGACTACGTGCTCATCCACGAACTCGCGCACCTGTTCATCCCGCACCACGGCCGGGAGTTCTGGGACCTGGTGCGCCGCTACCCCAAGGCCGAGCGGGCCCGCGGTTACCTGGAGGGCTTCAGCGCCGCCTCCCGAGCCGAGTCCGACGACCCCTGCGGAGCCGGGGAGGACGAGGAGGAGCTCGACGCCGCAGAGGTCGCCTTCGACGAGTGAGTCCGGCCGCGCGCCGGAGGGGTGGGCGCCGTCACCGATGCGGACAGGGACAAAAGGCCCTTTTCGCCCTTAGCGCTCTCCTCTTTCCGTGCGTTCCGGGGTATTTTTCTGCGGTCACGCGGGCCACGGGCCCCACCGAACCGGAACGGACACCCACCCCCATGAGGACACTCAAGAAGACCCTGGCCACCGCCGCCGCGACCCTGACGCTCCTGGCCGCCGGCGTCGTCACCGCCTCCCCGGCCAGCGCCGCCGCCTACAACGGCGCCTGCGGCTCAGGCTACTCGGTGGTCAACTCGGCCCCGATCCGCTTCGACCTGGGAACCGTGTTCCTGACCTACAACAGCTCCAACGGCTACAACTGCGTGGTCACCGTCCGCAGCGCCGACAGCGACGGCTTCGCCATGCCGATGAGCGCGGGCCTGCGCCGGGCGGGGGACGGCGGCTCCTTCGTGTCGGACACGGGCGAGTACAGCTACTACGCCGGTCCGGTGTACGTGTACGCCAGCGGCTCCTGCGTCGACTGGCGGGGGCTCATCGGCAACCAGGCCACCGAGCGCTACGCCACCAACTGCGGCTGACCCGAAGCGAACGGCCCCGCCGTCCGGCGGGGCCGTTCGCGTGCCACGGGACGGCGGGGACGCGCGTCAGCGCGTGCCCGTGGCCCGGGTCTGCGGGTGCCGGCCGCGCCGCCGCGGCCGACGGGTGCCCGAGACGGGCGTCAGCGCGTGCCCGGGTCCGTGCCCGGGTGAGGGGCGGACGAACGCAGGCGGCGGCCCACCGCCTCGGCGGCGGCGCGCACCAGCGAACGGCACACCTCGTCGGAGGGCTCGGGCAGGTCGTCCACCGGGAACCAGCCGAGGTCGGCCGACTCGTCGGGGTCGCGCACCAGCACCGCGTCCTCTGGGGCGAGGGCCGCGTACTGCACGTCCAGGTGGAAGCTGCCGCCCCCGCAGGGCACCGCGTGGCGGTCCAGCCCGACGGGCTCGGGCAGCAGGGTCAGACCCCGGATGCCCGACTCCTCGGTGGCCTCGCGCAGCGCCGCCGCGCCCAGGGTGGCGTCCTCCGGCTCGCAGTGCCCGCCGGTCTGCAACCAGATACGGTGGATCCGGTGCAGGGTGAGCACCGCCCGCGAGCCGTCGGCGGAGATGATCGCCGTGCTGGCCGTCACGTGGCCGGGCAGGCAGGAGCGCCACATCCCGTCCCCGTACGCCTCCAGGTGGTCCAGGTAGGAGCGGCGCAGCTCCTCCTGCCGGGCGTCGGGCGCGGTCCACGCGCCCAGCACCGCCCGGGCGTCCGCGTGCAGCGACACCTACGCGCCCTCTTCCCGGTCGTCGTCCCCGTCGCCGTCCCGGTCGGCGCCGGAGGCGCCCTCACCGGAAGAGCCCTCCGCGGACGCGTCCCCGTCGGTCCCCGCCTTCCGGCCGGGGGCGTCCCCGGTCAGGGAGGAGATGTCGAAGTCGGCGTCGCCGAACCCGTCACCGCCCCCGCGCACGAAGCCCTCGGGATCGTCCAGGTCGTCGCCGGTGGGCATCAGGTCCGGGTGCTCCCAGACCGCGTCCCGGCCCTCCACGCCGCGCGCCTCCTCCAGGGCCGACCACAGCGCGGACGCCTCGCGCAGACGGCGCGGGCGCAGCTCCAGGCCGACCAGGGCGGCGAACGTGTGCTCGGCGGGACCGCCGGTCGCCCGGCGGCGCCGGGTGGCCTCGGCCAGGGCGTCCGCCTGCGGCAGACGGCCGGACACCGCGGACGAGACCACGGTGGCCACCCAGCCCTCGATCAGCGCCAGGGTGGTCTCCAGCCGGGCCAGCGCAGCCTTCTGCTGCGGGGTGTCCTCGGGCTGGAACAGCCCCTCGCCCCCGACACCGCCCAGGGCCTCCTGGAGCGCCTCGGGGTTGGTGAGGTCGATCTCACCGAGCCGGTCCTCCAGACCGCTGATGTCGAAGGACATCCCGTCCGCGTACTCGTTGACCAGCCGGGACACGTGCGAGCGCAGCCACGGCACGTGCGAGTACAGCCGGTGCACGGCGGCCTCGCGGGCGGCCAGGTAAAGGCGCACCTCGTCCTCGGGGACCTCCAGGCCCTCGCTGAAGCGCGCCACGCCGGAGGGCAGCAGCGCCGCACGGCCCTCACCGGCCAGGGGCAGCCCGATGTCGGCGGTGCCGACCACCTCGCGGGACAGCTCGCCCACGGCCTGGCCGGCCTGGCGGCCGACCATCATGCTGCCCATCTGCTGGATCATGCCCAGCAGCGGACCGGCCACGGACTGCATCTCCTCGGGCAGGTTCTGCCCCATCGACCGGACGGTCTTGCTGGTCAGCGGGTCGCACAGCTGCACCCACGAGTCCATCGTCCGCTCGATCCACTCCGACCGGCTCCAGGCCTGGGTGGTGTGGACGCCCGACGGCAGGTCGGTAGCCTGGTCGAGCCACAGGTCGGCCAGGCGCAGGGCCTCCTCGACCCTGGCGTAGTCGGACGCCGGAACGCTCGGGTCGCCCTCCTGGGCGACCGTCTGGCGCGCGACGTCCTTGGCCATGTCCCAGTTCACCCCGGACGACGACTTCTGGTCGCCTCCGGGTCCGGGACCGGGTTGGGCCGACATCATGTCGGCGAACTGACGCAGCATGTTGGCCATCTGCTGCGGGTCGCCGAACGGGAAGCCGTCCGGCGTTCCGGATCCTCCTCCGCCCGGGCCGCCGCTGCCGGCACCCGAGCCGGAGTCGCCAGAACGGCGTCCGGACTCGTCATCGGGATCGTTCGGCATGCTGAAACCGAATGGCAGGTCGCTCACAATCAGACCTCAGGCAGGATTAGGTTTGGTCTCCACTGTCACGTTAGCTGGGAGTCGCCCGGAGTGAATACCGAAAGCAGCCAGGTTCGCCCAGAGCACAGCCCCTCCGAGGGAGCGGGCACGGTGGTCGCTGTCACCGGTGCCGCCTCCGGGGTGGGCCGGCTCCTCGTGCAACGCCTGGCCGCGCCGGAGAGTTCCGCCCGCCTGCGCGAGGTCGTCGCCATCGACGCCGAACTCGCCGACCTGCGCGGCGTCACCTGGCGCGTCGCCGACGTGTGCGACCCCGGGCTGGTCTCACGGCTCGGCGGGGTCGACGTGCTCGTGCACACCGCCGACGACCGCTCCCTGGAGACCCGGCCCGCCCGGCGCCGCGCGCACAACATCCGCGCTGCCCAGACGGTCCTGACCGCCGCCGCGGCCTCGGGGGTCCCCCGCGTCATCCTGGTCACCAGCACCGTGGTCTACGGCGCCGCCCCCGACAGCCCCGTGCCCCTGGCGGAGAACGCCCCGCGCGTGTCCGACAACAGCGAGGGGCTCATGGGCGACTTCGCCGAGATCGAGGCCCTGGCCGAACGCGCCCGCCGGGCCCACCCCAGCCTCACCGTCACCGTCGTGCGCCCCGCCCCGCTGGTGGGGCCCGGACTCGACACCCTCCTCAGCCGCCACTTCTCCGCCCCGCGCCTGCTCACCGTCAAGGGGCACGAACAGCACTGGCAGTTCTGCCACGAGGACGACCTGGCCAGCGCCCTGGCCTTCTGCGCCCTGCACGGGGTGGACGGACCCGAGGGCGTGGTCGCCGTGGCCAGCGAGGGCTCCCTCACCCAGGACGAGGTGGAGTCCGTCGCCGGGATGAAGCACTTCGAGGTGCCCGCCAACCTGGCCTTCGGCGCCGTCCGCCGCCTCCACCAGGCCCGGATCACCCCGGCGGCCGAGGGCGAGCTGAAGTTCCTCGTCTACCCGTGCGTGGTGGACTGCGCGGTGCTGCGCGAGGCCGGGTGGAAGCCCGCCCACGACAACGAGTCCGCCCTGTCCGCCCTCCTGGAGTCGCGCAGCGGCAGGCCCGCCCTGGTCGGCCGCAGCCTGGGCCGCAAGGAGGTCACCATCACCGCGGCGGGCGCCGCCGGAGCAGCCGCGGCGGCCATCGGCACCGCCGCCGCCATCCGCCACCTGCGCAGGCGCAAGGGGGCGTGAGGCACGGATCCGCCCAAACCCGGCCGTCTCCGGAGCACCTGCGCGTGCGTCGGAACGCGCACCCGTGTCCCCACATGGGGGAACATCCGGTTGATACGGTCATGACGTGGAAGAGATCACTCTCGCGTCAGTACGCGACACCCCCCTGTCGGTGGACGAGGTCCTCGCCGCGGTCTCCGACCCGCGCGCGGGCGGCACCGCGGTCTTCGTCGGCACCGTCCGCGACCACGACCACGGCCGCGACGTCGCCCGCCTGGCCTACTCCGCCCACCCGACGGTGGAGGCCCAGCTGCGCGTCGTCATGGAGAAGGTCCTCAGCGACACCTCCGTCCCGGGCCGCCCCGTGGTGCGGATGGCCGCGACGCACCGGGTCGGCCAGTTGGAGATCGGCGACGTCGCGGTGGTCGTGGCCGCGGCGGCCGCGCACCGTCAGGAGGCCTTCGAGGCCTGCCGCCGCCTCATCGACGACCTCAAGGCCCAGGTGCCCATCTGGAAGCAGCAGGACTTCGAGGACGGCCGCAGCGAGTGGGTGGGCGCCCCCTGACCGCCTCCTGACCGCCCACGGCGGCCGGGCGGGCCGGAGGGAGGGCGGACCCCCGCCGGTCCGGACGCGGCAATAGGCTGGGGGCATGCTCCGTCGTGCCATGACCCTCGTTGTCGCGCTCGTCCTCCTCGTGGGGCTCGGGATCGGCAGCCTCTACCTGCCCGTGCCCTACCTGGTCGCCGCGCCGGGCCTGACCGTGAACACGGTCGGGCAGACCGACCGGGGGCCGGTCATCGAGATCGAGGGCGCCGAGAGCTACGAGCACGACGGCGCCCTGTCCATGGTGACCGTGCAGTACGCGGGCGGACCCCAGCACCGGCTCGACTTCCTCACCGTCGTCACCGCCTGGCTCTCGCCCACCCAGGCGGTCCTGCCCGAGGAGCTGCTCTTCCCCGCCGGGCGCACGCCCGAGGAGGTCACCGAGCGCCAGACGGTGCAGATGAACGACTCGCAGACCGACGCCACCGCCGCCGCGCTCACACAGCTCGGCATGGAGTACGAGGCGGTCCCCGTGGTCAGCGGCACCGTCGAGGGCATGCCCGCGCACGGCGTGGTGGAGGCGGGCGACGCCGTCGTGGCCGTGGACGGCGAGCCGGTGCCCACCCGGGGCGGCGACCCCGACGTCCCCGCCGGCAGCGGCGCGGTCGTGGAGATGGTCGGCGACCGCGAGCCCGGCGACCCGGTCGGTCTCACCCTGGAGCGCGACGGCGAGACCGTGGAGGTGGAGGTCGCCAGCGAGGAGGGCGACTCCGGCGGCGCGGCGATCGGCGTGCTCATCGCCGACGAGACCGACTTCCCCGTGGACGTGGAGATCACGATCGGCGACATCGGCGGGCCCAGCGCGGGCATGATGTTCGCGCTCGGGATCATGGACCGGCTCAGCGAGGAGGGCCTCACCGGCGGCGCGGACGTGGCCGGTTCGGGCACCATCACCGCCGACGGCCGGGTGGGCGGGATCAGCGGCATCCCGCAGAAGATGGTCAGCGCCCAGCGCGACGGCGCCGAGTACTTCCTCGTGGCCGCCGAGAGCTGCTCCCAGGTCTCCCAGTCGGCCGCCTACGGCGAACTGGAGGTGGTCCGGGTGGAGACCCTCGACGACGCGGTCGGGGCGCTGGAGACCATCCGCACCGGCGAGGGCGAGCTGCCGCGCTGCGAGTAGGGGCGCGGCGCCCGTACCGGGCTCCGGTCCGTGCCCGGACACCCGCGACGGAGGGAGCCCCGGGCGCGCACCCCGCCTCGCGCGGGCGCGCGCCCGGGGTCCGCGGGCCCGGATCAGTCCTGTCCGGACTCCTCGTCCAGGTCCAGGGTCAGCGCCAGTGCGGAGGTCAGCGCCGGGATGAGGTCCGCCCCGTTGAGCACCTCGGACTCGCTGTCGTGGCTGCGCATGCGCATCGCGCAGTGCCGCGAGCCGTCGCGCAGCACGCCGGCGACCATGCGGATCTCCTCGGTCTCGCGGCCGGAGGAGCCCGGCTGCTCGTCCGGGGCCAGGGTCTCGTCCGTGCCCTTGACCACCAGGCGCTCCATCACCAGCGCGCACCCGGCCACGCCCTCCGGCCACAGGATGCGGCCCAGCGCCTCCTCCAGCGGGACGTCGGCGGGCAGCTGTTCCTGCTCGACGGGGGTCAGCTCGTCGGGGTCGGCGGGGGAGTCGATGCCCAGCAGACCGGCCAGCGCGGGCTCCGCCCGCAGCAGCTCCGCGGTCGGCACCAGGGCGTACAGGCCCAGCGGCCGGTCCCAGCCCTGCTCGGCTGCGTGGCGTTCGAGGTCCATGACGGCTTCGCGAATGTTCGACACGTTTCCATAGTGACCGATGCGGGAAGCGCGACGCCCCTGTTTTCGGACAGTAGGGTCGCCACGTGGCCTTCCGGATGCGACTCCGATACAGCAACGATGCAGCCTTGTCACCCGGACGAGGGCCGTTTCGGGAACCCGGGGGCCACCGATTAAGTTTTCAGTAACAGAGCGCCACACGCGCACCCATACGCACCTACCAAGCCAGAACGAGGGGGAGGCGTGAGCTTCCGATCGCCCGGCGCACCACCTGCGCGTATGCCTCGCCGATCAAGGTTGCTCGCGCCAGTCGCGGCGACCGTGGTCGTCATCATCGCGGGGCTGATGCTCGCCGCGAACTTCTGGACCGACTTCAAGTGGTTCGAGTCCGTCGGCTACACCTCGGTCTTCCTGACCGAACTGTGGACCCGCGTGCTGCTGTTCGCCGTCGCCGGACTGGTGATGGCCGTCATCGTCGGCGCCAGCGTCTTCTTCGCCTACCGCTCCCGGCCCGGCATCCGACCGATGAGCCTGGAGCAGCAGGGCCTGGACCGCTACCGGCAGTCCATCGACCCGCACCGCAAGCTGTTCTTCTGGATCGCCGTGGGCGCCCTCGCGCTGCTGGCCGGAGCCGCGGCCAGCGGTGACTGGCGGTCCTACCTCCAGTTCGTGAACAGCACCGACTTCGGGGTGAACGACCCCGAGTTCGGCATGGACGTGGCCTTCTTCGCGTTCACCTACCCGTTCCTGCGCATCCTGCTCGGCTACCTGTACGCGGCGGTCATCCTGGCGTTCATCGCCGCGGTGATCGTGCACTACCTGTACGGCGGGGTCCGCCTCCAGAACGACTCCGGCCAGCGCGCCACCCCCTCGGCCCGCGTGCACCTGTCGGTGCTGCTGGGTCTGTTCGTGCTGCTGCGCGGCGGTTCCTACTGGCTGGACCGCTACGGCCTGGTCTTCTCCGAGCGCGGCTACACCTTCGGCGCCTCGTACACCGACGTGAACGCGGTCAAGACCGCGCTGCTCATCCTCACGGTCATCTCGGTCATCTGCGCCGTGCTGTTCTTCGCCAACATCTACTTCAAGAACATCATGGTGCCCATGGCCAGCCTCGGACTGCTGGTGCTGTCCGCGGTGCTGGTCGGCGTGGCCTACCCCGAGATCGTCCAGCGCTTCCAGGTCGCGCCCAACGAGCAGCGCCTGGAGAGCCCCTACATCGAGCGCAACATCGAGTACACGCGCCAGGCCTACGGCATCGACGACGCCGAGGTGGAGGCCTACGACGCCACCACCGAGCTCAGCGCCCAGGACCTGGTGGAGGAGTCCCAGGACACCACCGTGCGCCTGGTCGACCCCTCCGTCGTCTCGCAGACCTTCCAGCAGATGCAGCAGGTCCGCGGCTTCTACCAGTTCCCCGAGGTCCTGGAGGTCGACCGCTACCCGGACTCCGAGGGCAACCTGATCGACACGATCGTGGCCGTCCGCGAGCTGGACGGGCCGCCCGCCGACCAGGACAACTGGCTCAACCGGCACCTGATCTACACCCACGGCTACGGCATGGTCGCCGCCGCGGGAACCCAGATCGACGCCGAGGGACGCCCGGTCTTCACCGAGTACAACATCCCTCCGCGCGGTGAGCTCAGCGACGTCGTCGGCGAGTACGAGCCGCGCATCTACTACGGCCGCGAGGGCGCCGAGTACGCGATCGTGCAGGCCGAGGAGGAGTACGACTACCCCCTCGACGCAGAGGAGGAGACGGGCGACGTCCCGACCCCGGAGGACGCCGTCGAGGCCGAGGTCTCCCCGAGCCCGGACGAGGCCCGCGCCCCGGCCGACGCGGACCAGGAGGCCGCGGAGCAGACCGCCGAGGAGGCGCCCGCCGAGGGCGGGGGCCAGGGCGGCGGCGAGGGCGGCGAGGGCACCGGGGGCGGTGAGGAGGGCAGCGACTCGCAGGCCTACAACCGCTACGACGGTGACGGCGGCGTCCAGCTGGCCAGCTTCTTCGACCGGATCCTGTACGCGATCAAGTACCAGGAACCCAACATCCTGCTCAACAGCGCCATCACCAACGACTCGCGCATCATCTACGAGCGCGACCCGGTGGAGCGCGTGGAGAAGGTGGCCCCGTACCTGACCACGGACAGCCGCCCCTACCCGGCGGTCGTCGACGGCCGGGTCGTGTGGGTCGTGGACGCCTACACCACGTCCGACGGCTACCCGTACGCCAACCGGATCGACTTCACCCAGGCGGTGACCGACACCTTCACCGACGGCTCGGCCCAGCAGGTGGGCGCGCTGCCGGGCAACGAGGTCAACTACATCCGCAACTCGGTGAAGGCCACCGTCGACGCCTACGACGGCACGGTCACCCTGTACGCGTGGGACGAGGCGGACCCGGTCCTCCAGACCTGGATGGACGCTTTCCCCGGGACCGTGGTCAGCAGGGACCAGATGAGCGAGGAGCTCATCGACCACCTGCGCTACCCGGACGACCTGTTCAAGGTGCAGCGCCAGATCATGCGCGAGTACCACGTGACGGACGCCGCCGCCTACTACGGCGGTCAGGACTTCTGGTCGGTCCCCAGCGACCCGACCAGCGAGACCGATGCTCCCGAACCGCCCTACAGGCAGACCATCCAGTACCCGGACGAGGAGTCCACCTTCTCGCTGACCAGCACGTTCGTGCCGCGCGGCCGTGAGAACCTGGCGGCCTTCATGGCGGTGGACAGCGATCCGCGCTCGGAGGACTACGGCCAGCTCAAGCTGTTGGAGCTGCCGCGGAGCACGGTGATCCTCGGTCCGGGGCAGGTGCAGAACGCCTTCGACGCCGACGCCGACGTCCGCGAGGTGCTGCTGCCGTTGGAGCAGTCCAACGCGGAGGTGACGCGGGGCAACCTGCTCACGCTGCCGTTCGCCGGGGGCCTGCTCTACGTCGAGCCGCTGTACGTGCAGGCGGGCGGCGGCGGAGCCGCCTCCTTCCCGCTGCTCCAGCAGGTCATGGTCGGCTTCGGTGACGAGGTGGCCATCGGCAACAGCCTGCCGGACGCGCTCAGCAACCTCTTCGACGGAGAGGGCACGGCACCCGAGGAGGGCGCCGAGCAGACTCCCGAGGAGGAGTCCGAGGCCGGTGGCGGCGGCGGAGACGGCGGCGGGGGCAACCAGGACCTCACCGAGTCCCTCAACGAGGCCGTCGAGGCCTGGGAGGAGGCCCAGCAGTCCAACGAGGAGGCCAACGACCGCCTGCGTGAGGCGCTGGAGGACATCCAGCAGCAGCTGGACGAGAACTGAGCCCCGCCTTCCGGCGGTGACCGCTCCGTGAGGGGGCGGGGGTCCTCGGACCCCCGCCCCCTCGGCGTTCCCGGGAGGCCGTGTCCGGGGGCCTCCGCGCTCCCCGTGCGCGTGTCCCCGGGGACAGGGGAAGCGGCTCCCGCGAAGGGGGTCCGGGGCCCGCTGACGCGTCCCGGTCCGCCGATTTGGGTTTTGGTTCAGGGCGCGCTACTGTGTAGACACAACGACGCGGGGTGGAGCAGTTCGGTAGCTCGCTGGGCTCATAACCCAGAGGTCGCAGGTTCAAATCCTGTCCCCGCTACCAGACCCGGACCCGGGAGAAATCCCGGGTCCGTCGGTTTTCCGGCTCCTTCCTTTCGCGGAGGGGAACGGAGGACGGGCTTCCCCGGGGAAGTCCGGGTGGTCGGACCAGGGCGCAAGCGCTGGTAGGATTGCCGAAGGCGGTCGGGAAACCGACTACCGCAGGGTGGGGTCTCCACCGGTTTTCCACGCGGAAACGCAAAGAAAACCGATTTGCCACCCGGGGCCAAACCCCCTAAAATAGAGATCACGACGCGGGGTGGAGCAGTTCGGTAGCTCGCTGGGCTCATAACCCAGAGGTCGCAGGTTCAAATCCTGTCCCCGCTACCAGCAAAACGCCGGGCGCATTTAGCGCCCGGCGTTTTTCGTGTGCCCGAGAGCCGGTGCGCCGCCCGGTCTCCCGGGCGGCGCGCGCTCAGCGGGTGCGGCCCTCCACGAGTTCGACCACCCGGTCGGCCCGCTCGGCCACCTTGGGGTCGTGGGTCACCACGACCACCGCCGCGTCGCGGAGCCGGGCCTGCTCCAGCAGCTGGTCCATGATCATGGTGCTGCTGGCGGCGTCCAGGGCGCCCGTGGGCTCGTCGGCGAGGATCAGGGCGGGTTCCCGGCTCAGCGCCCGCGCCAGTGCCACACGCTGCTGCTCACCGCCGGAGAGCTGGTGCGGCTGCGAGTGCAGCCGGTGCCCCAGCCCCACGGCCTCCAGCAGTTCTCGGGCCCGAGCCCGACGGCGCAGCAGCGGCACGCCGCCGAGCACCATCGGCACGCCGACGTTGGCCAGGGCGGTCCGCCGCTCCAGCAGGTGGAACTGCTGGAACACGAAGCCGATCCCCTCGCCGCGCAGACGCGACCTCGGGCCCTCGCCCAGGCGGGTGGTGTCCACGCCGTCGAACGTGTACGTGCCGCCGCTGGGCCGGTCGAGCAGGCCCAGCACGTTGAGCAGGGTGGACTTGCCCGAGCCGGACTGGCCGACGATCGCCACCACCTCGCCCCGCCCCACCCGGAACGTGCAGTCGCGCAGCACGTCGATCCGGGCCCCCGACACCGTGAAGTGCCGGGTCATCCCCGCCACGTCCAGCAGGGGCGCCGGGCGGGCGTGGCGCGGCGCGGCCTCGGGGGCCGGTGCGTCGACGGACATCTAGCCCTCACCCTCCTCGGCGAACCCGTCCTCGGGGTCGTGCGCGCCGGGCACGTCGAACCGGGGGTCGAGCGGGATCGGGTCCAGGACCGTCTCACCGATGCTCAGCCCCTCGGTGACCTCCACGGACGACCCGTCGGAGACGCCCAGCACCACCTCGCGGGTCTCCTCGGTGCCGTCCTCGCCCACCACCACGACCTCGCCCGACCCGGCGGTGCCGCGCACCGCGGTCACGGGGACGACGAGCGCGTTCGTGGCCGTGCCGGTGCTGACCGACAGCTGTCCCTGGACGCCCTCGAAGACCTCCAGGTCGGCGGGCACGCGGCAGGCCAGTTCGGCCCCGCCGCCACCGCCGCCGACGTCCTCGGCGCCCTCGCCGCCCCCTTCCTCCGGGACGGGGGCGCCGCCCTCGGCCGTGCCCAGGGACAGGAACTCGCACGCGGCGGCGGGCGGCCCCTGGTCGATCTGGAGCAGGATGTCCCGGGGGTCCTCGTAGAACCGGTAGAGGTCGTTGGGCGGGATCGACGCGACGGCGCGGAACTCCTCGGGGGCGACCGTGGCCACCACCGCGCCGGGCTCCAGCACGTCGCCGACCATGACGTCCTCCAGCCCCGACACCGTTCCGGCGGCGGGCGCGTACAGGGTGACCTCCTCGGTCGTGAGGGCGTCGGGGACCCGGCCGTCCTCCCCGACGACGGGCTCGCCCCGGGCGGGCACCTTCACGTTGACCACCGGGGCGCCCTGGCCGACCTCGGCGCCCTCGCCCACCCACAGGTGGGAGACCGTGCCCCCGTTGCGGGCCTCGACCGGCTCGCCGGGCTCGGCCCGGACGACGGCGTCCAGCACCAGCACGGAGCTGACCTCGCCCAGCACCACCTCGACCGGGGCCCCGCCCACGTCCAGGGCGGCCTCCTGCATACCGGCGTCCTCTCCGGCGCCAGGGCCGCCCAGGCGGGACACCAGGAGGTAGCCGGCCCCGGTCAGTCCTCCCACGAGGACCAGGACCGCGCCGATGATGATCCACTTCTTCACGTGATGTCTCCTATTCCCGGAGTCCGGCGACCACGGACGCGCGCAGCGCCCGCATCGCGGGGATGATCCCGGCCAGCATCCCGACGAGGGCGGCGCTGCCCAGGCCGACGAGTACTCCGGACGCGGGGATGACGAGGGGGACGTCGGCGGGCAGCGGCACGAAGCCGCCCAGCACCGCGCCGACGGCGGCCAGCAGGGCCCAGCAGGCGGCCAGCGCGATGAGCCCGGCCACCAGGGACACCACGACCGACTCCATGACCACCGCCACGAACAGGGTGAACCGGCTCGCGCCCAGGGCGCGGTAGGTGGCCAGCTCGCGGCGCCGCTCGCGCACCGTGACCAGTCCCACGTTGAGCACGCCCAGCAGGCCGGTGGTGAGGGTGACGGCGGCGATGCCGGTCAGGCCCCAGGACATGTAGGTGATGACTTCGCCGACCTCCTCGGCGTAGTCCGTGCGGTAGGCCATGACGGCGTCCCGCTCCTCCACGCCCCAGCGCCAGGACACCGACGCCAGGCGCTCGGAGAAGACCTCGCCCCACGGGTCCCGCGCCGCGGGGTCGTCCGGGTCGATCCGCACCTGGTAGGTGGTCATGTCGCCCATGAGGAACGGGTCGGCCGACTCCTCCTGCTCCTGTGCGCCGGTGGAGGTCCCGAAGAGCAGCTCCTCGGAGGCGGGGGCGCGCAGCAGGTAGGCGCTGTACCAGCCCATGTCCAGCGCGGAGCCCTCCAGGACGCCGATGACGCGCACGTCCGTCCACCGGTCGGTGCCGACCTGGACGCGGGTGAGGTCGCCCAGCGCGCCGGCGAGTTCCTCGTTGACGACCATGACCGGGGCCAGCGACTCGGTGTCGGCCTCGGTGAACCAGCGGCCCTCGGCCAGGTTCATCCGCCGGATGTCGCCCAGGCTGGGGTCCACGCCGAGGAACTCCACGTCGGGCAGGGGAGAGCCGCCGGAGCGGATCGAGGGGACCTGGGAGGGCCTGTGGTAGATCGAGATGTCCTGGCCGCCCGCCCGGACCAGGTCCTGTTCGAAGGCGGCGCGGTCGGTGACCCGGCCCTGCACGGTGACCTCCATGGTCGCCGGGCGGCCCGCGTTGGCCTCGCTGTAGGCGGTGGCGAAGCGCTGTCCGAAGTCGCTGGCGCTGACCACGAGGATCAGCGCGCCGACACCGACGACGATGCCCGCGCAGGACAGGATGGTCCGGGCCACGTTGGCCCGTGAACCGGCGAAGGCCAGCACGATCCCGGCTGTGAGGGAACGCAGCATTCGGCCCCTTCCCGTGATGTCTGTGAGATCCGGACGCCGCGACGGCGGCGGCGGGATACCCGCGGGGGTGGCGGGGTTTCACCTGACTCATCGTGGAAGGGGACGGTTTCGGTTCAGCCCGACAGCGCGAATTCCGGACTGCCGTTTCGGGCTGGGCACAGGGGAGAGGGGCGGGCGGGGTCGCCGCGCGGCCGGAGCCTCAGACCGCCTCGAAGCCGTCGCAGGTGAGCGGCGTCCCGGAGCCGGTGTCCGTCCAGACCACCGTGTGCGCCCCGGCGGAGGGGTGGTCCCCGGCGCCCTCGAAGTCGTCGGGGTAGCGCACGCGGGTCCACTCGCCGGGGGAGACCGGCGCCTCGGTGGCGGCGGTGCCGCCGCGGGGCCCGATGACGGAGACGGTCACCGAGTCGGTGTCCGCGCCCTCCGGCGCCAGGACACCCAGTCCGACGGGGCCGTCCGCGGCCGTGCGCGGCGCCTCGGTGCGCCAGAGGCGGGCGGTCCGGTCGTCCACGGCTGGCACGCACAGGTACCTGGCGGGGTCGAACGCGGTGTCGGGGACGCCCAGGCCGGGGCCCTCGCCCCGCACGGAGGAGCGCACGGTGTCGGCGATCATCTCGCGCAGCTGTTCGGGACTGTGCCCGTGGCCGCCGCCGCAGGCGGTGGCCAGCAGGACCGCGGCCGCGCACAGGACGGCCCGCAGGGGTGTCGTGGTCAGCACACCACCGCACGTTACTACGTACGGTGGTGGCGTGTGTACCCGTTGTCGTGGGCGGGGTGGGGGGTCAGGCGCGGCGCAGCGGGGTGGGGCCGCCGTTGAGCCAGGTCAGCACCTGGTCGTGGAGCTCCCCGTTGGTGCACACCAGGGGGCCGCCGTCCTCGAAGCCCTCGCCGCGCAGGTTGGTGGCCCGTCCGCCCGCCTCCTCCAGGATGACGGGCAGCGGCGCGGCGTCCCACAGCGACAGCTCGGGCTCGGCGGAGATGTCCACGACGCCCTCGGCGACCATCACGTGCGACCAGAAGTCGCCGTAGGCGCGGGTGCGCCAGACCGAGCGGGTCAGGCCGAGGAAGGAGTCGAGGCGGTCCTGCTTCTCCCAGCCGGTCAGCGAGGAGAAGCTCAGCGAGGCCTCCGACAGCTCCGACACCTTGGACACGTGGCAGCGCGAGGCCTTGGACAGGCTGCGGCCCTGCCAGGCGCCGCCGCCCTTGGAGGCCCACCAGCGGCGGTACAGCGCCGGTGCCGAGACCACGCCCACCACGGGGCGGTCCCCCTCCAGCAGGGCGATCAGGGTCGCCCACACCGGGACGCCGCGGACGTAGTTCGCGGTGCCGTCGATGGGGTCGATGACCCACACCCGGTTGCTGTTGCCCGTCTTGCCGTACTCCTCGCCCACCACGGCGTCGCGGGGCCGGGCGCGGGAGAGCACGCCGCGCAGCGTCTCCTCCACCATCCGGTCGGCCTCGGTGACGTGGGTGAAGTCGGGTTTGGTGTCGACGACGAGGTCAAGCGCCCGGAAGCGCTTGAGCGCGATGTCGTCGGCAGCGTCGGCGAGCACGTGGGCCAGCCGCAGATCATCGTCAAAGGACACCATGACCGGTAACGCTACCCTCACGGGCACGAACATGGCCAAAGGGGCGCTCGCGCGTGACCAGAGTGTTAGTTCCCGGCAGCCCTGGTCCGCGGGAACGGCGGCCCGGTGGAGGGGAGCGTCAGGGGTGTCGTCCGCGGCGGCGGATGCGAGGATGGGGAGTATGGACACCGCGAACCGACAGGGGCGCGCCGAGGGCACCTCGGCGCGGGAGCGGTTGCTGGACGCCGCCTACGCCGAGGTCGTCTCGGGCGGCTGGTCCGACCGGCGCATGGCCGACATCGCGGCGGTCGCCCGGGTGTCGCGCCAGACCCTGTACAACGTGTTCGGCAGCAAGGAGGGCCTGCTCCAGGCCGTCGTGGTGCGCGAGGTGAACGCGCTGCTGGACCGGGTGGTGCGCCTCTTGGACGAGGAGGGCGAGGACCCGCCGCACGCGGTGAGCCGGGCCACGCGCCTGGTGCTGCTGTCCGCCCGCGACAACCCGCTGCTGCGCGCGGTGGTGACCGGGGACCACGGGCTCCTGCCGGTGCTCACCACGCGCGCCGAACCGCTGCTGGACGTCCTGGGCGAGCGCATCACCGCCCTGCTGGGGGAGCGCTACCCGGAGTTGGCCGACTCCGCCGCCGAGGTCGCGGCCGACGTCGCCCTGCGCCTGACGGTGTCCTACTCGTTGCAGCCCATCGACCCCGACGAGGCCGCGCGCAGGGTCGAGACGGTCGTGCACGGGATGCTGACGGTCGGCCGCTGAGGGGATGGCGCCGTGGTGGAGGGTCCGCTGACGGAGAGCGAGCGCCGTGAGGTGCTGCGCGCCTGCATGGCCGACGGGCGGATCACCGCGATCCCGGTCCGCCGCACCGCCCGGCTGGTCCTGCTCGACCAGGTCGCCCGGGCCTTCGAACCGGGGGTGCGCTACAGCGAGGCCGAGGTCAACGCCGTCCTGAGCGGGTTCAGCGCGAACGTGGCGGTGCTGCGCCGCGGCCTGGTCGACGAGGGGTTCATGGAGCGCGACCGCACCCGGTACTGGCGCTGCGGCGGGACCGTGGAGGTCTGACCCGGGCGGCCGCAGTCGGTGGAAGCCGGTGCGGCTGCCCGGTGGGCGCGGCCCGACCGCGTTCAGCGGCGGGGCGCGGCGAGCAGGTCCACCACCCCCGTGCCGTCCTCGTCCGCGTGGCCCCCGGCGAGGCGGCGCTCCATCAGCTCCGCGTACGGCGCGAGGAGTTCGGCGCTCACCCCCTGCTCCTCGGCGGTGCGCAGCAGGGTCCGGTTCCCCCTCACCTGCATGGCGAGGTTGGACACGACGCCCCTGGTGTAGTCGCCGCTCTCCAACTGCTCCGCGGCGGTGTGGACGCCGATGGTCATCGCGCCCAGCCAGTCCGCCAGCAGGGACGCGAACCCCTTCAGCGGTACGTCCTCGCCTCGGACCAGGGCGAAGGCGTGCGCGACCCCGGCGAACATGCCGCTCATCGCGCTGAGCAGGGCCACGTCGTGCAGGTCGGCCAGCCCGGCGTCCCCGCCGACGAACACGGTCTCGGCCACGGCGGACAGGGCCGCCTCGTGCTCGGCGAAGGCCTCCTCGGAACCGCTGTAGAACACGTACCCGCCCGAGCCGGGGGCGCCGATCATCGGCGGAACGGCCATGACGCCGCCGCTGACGAAGCGGGCGCCGCGCCCGCGCGCCCACCCCGCGCGGGCACGCGCCTGGTCCGGCGTCCCGGTGGTGAGGTTGAACAGGTCCCGGTCCGCCAGGTCGGCGTCGGCCAGCGCCGCGCCCACGGAGTCGTCGTCGAGCAGGCAGGCCACCACCAGGCGGGCGGAGGCCACCGCCCCGGCCGCCGTCGCGGCGACGTCGGCGCCCTCCCGGGCCAGCGGCTCGGCCCGGGACGGGGTCCGGTTCCAGACGGTCAGCGGGTACCCGGCGGCGAGCCAGGCACGGGCGAGGGCGGTGCCCATGTCCCCGAGCCCGAGCAGGGCGACGCGGGGCTTCTCGGTGTCGTGTGCGTTCATGTGGACTAGGCTCGTCGCCCGTCAGGGCCCCGACAAGTACGCACTTCGAAGTGCGTGCGCACTCCGGGGTAAGTGTGCTGGTGGGAGGACGGGGCGATGGTCGGCGTACGGAGGCCCGGCGCGTACCACTGCGGCATCGACGCGGCGATGGACGTCATCGGCGGCAGGTGGAAGGTGCTGATCCTGTGGGCGCTGGACGAGGAGCCGCGCCGCTTCGGCGAGCTGCGCCGGATGCTCGACGGCGTCACCGAGAAGGTCCTGGCCTCGCACCTGCGCGAGCTGGAGGAGGACGGGATCGTGCACCGGGAGGACTTCGGCGAGGTGCCGCCCCGGGTCGAGTACTCGCTCACCGCGGTGGGGGAGTCCCTGAACGAGGCCCTGGCCCCGCTCGGCGCCTGGGGCCGCGCGCACGTCATCGATGCCGCCGGGCCGGTGGACGCACACCGGCGCTGACGCCCCGGACTACTCGCCCCGTTCGACGGAGTGCTTTCCCGGGGCGCCCCGACGCCGGAGGGGCCGTACGAGGAGGACCGTCTGCCAGGCGAGCGCGACGACGGCGAGCCCGAGGAGCGCGTAGGCGAGGACCGTCAGGTCCGGCCCGCCGTTCCCCATCCATATGTCCAGGAGCACCGCCGCTGTCACGAGGAGGGCGCTGGTGGCTCCCGCGACGGTCACCGCGCTCACACGTCTGTCGTCGTCCATGGGGGGTTCCTCCGGGAAAACAGGGGGTGGTGCCGGTCAGGACTCGTTCTCGTCGGTGTTCGCGACCTCCCCGGTGTCCCCCTCGCGGCTGGTGAGCAGGCGGCGCAGGGAGGCCACGCGGTCCGGGTCGAGTTCTCCCCGCTCCAGCGCGGCCTGGATCGCGCAGTCGGGGGCGTCGGGCTGGTGTGAGCACCCGGCGGGGCAGTCCTCGGCGGCCTCGGCCAGGTCCGCGAAGCCCTCGACGATGTCCTCGGGGTCGATGTGGGCCAGGCCGAAGCTGCGCACGCCCGGGGTGTCGATCAGCCAGCCGCCCTCGAAGGGCAGCGCGGCGGCGGACGTGGAGGTGTGGCGGCCTCGTCCGGTGACGGCGTTGACGTGGCCCACGGCCCGGTCGGTGCCGGGGACGAGCCGGTTGACCAGGGTGGACTTGCCCACCCCGGAGGAACCCACGAGCACGGTGGTGCGGTCGGCCAGACGGGCGCGCAGGCCGTCCAGGCCGCTTTCGGGGTCGAGCACCTCGTAGGGCACGCCCAGGGGCGCGTACACCCGCACCAGCTCGTCCGGGGAGGCCAGGTCGGCCTTGGTCAGGCACAGCAGGGGGGAGAGCCCGGCGTCGTAGGCGGCGACCAGGCAGCGGTCCACGAAGCGCGGCTGCGGCGCGGGGTCGGCCAGGGCGCAGACGATCGCCAGCTGGTCGGCGTTGGCCACGATCACCCGCTCGACCGGGTCGGTGTCGTCGGCCGTGCGTCTGAGCACGGAAGCCCGCTCCCTGACCCGCACGACGCGGGCCAGGGTGTCCGGTCTGCCGGAAAGGTCGCCGACCACGTCGACGCGGTCGCCGACCACGATCGAGCCGCGGCCCAGCTCGCGTGCCTTCATCGCCACGACGGGAACGCCGTTGACCAGGCAGCGGTACCGGCCCCGGTCCACGGCGGTGACCAGGCCCTCCACGGCGTTCTCGTGCTTGGGCCGGTTGCGGGTGCGGGGGCGCGAACCGCCCCGGGCGCGCACGCGGATGTCGTCCTCGTCCAGGTGGCGTCCCCCGCCCCGCGTGCGGCTCATGCCAGGGCCTCCGCCCACAGGCCCGGGAAGTCGGGCAGGGTCTTGCGCGTGGTGGCGATGTTCTCCACCTCCACCCCGGGCACCGCGAGCCCGATCACCGCTCCCGAGGTGGCCATCCGGTGGTCGTCGTAGGAGTGGAACACCCCGGCGCGCATCGGGCGCGGGTTGATGAGCAGCCCGTCGGGCAGCTCCTCGGCGTCGCCGCCCAGCCGGTTGATCTCGGCGGCCAGCGCGGCGATGCGGTCGGTCTCGTGGCGGCGCAGGTGCGCGATGCCGGTCAGCCGGGAGGGGGTCGTGGCGAGCGCGGCCACGGCGGCCACGGTGGGCGTGAGCTCGCCCACGTCGCGCAGGTCGGCGTCGATGCCCAGTATCCGGCCGGTGCCGCGCAGGGTGAGCAGCCCCTCGGGCGAGCGGGAGACCTCGCCGCCCATCCGGGTGAACAGCGAACGCAGCTCGTCGCCGGGCTGGGTGGTGTGCTCCGGCCACCCCTCGATCGTCACCTCGCCCCCGGTGACCAGGGCGGCGGCCAGGAAGGGCGCGGCGTTGGACAGGTCGGGCTCCACGGTGATGTCGGAGACCTTGACCGGTCCGGGCTCGACCCTCCAGGAGTTGTCGGCGGTGGACACGGTGACCCCGGCCGCGCGCAGCATCTCCACGGTCATGTCCAGGTGCGGCTGGGAGGGCACGGGGGGACCGGAGTGGCGCACGTGCACGCCCTCGGTGAAGCGGGCGCCGCTCAGGAGCAGCGCCGACACGAACTGGGAGGAGCCGGACGCGTCGAGGGTCACCTCGCCGCCGCGCACGGCGCCGGTGCCGTGCACGGCCATCGGCAGCGCGCCGCGGCCGCCGTCGTCGATGTCGGCGCCCAGGGCGCGCAGGGCGGCCAGCAGCTCGCCCACGGGCCGCTCGCGGGCGCGCGGGTCGCCGTCGAACTCCACCGTGCCCGAGGCCAGGGCAGCCACCGGCGGCACGAACCGCATCACCGTGCCCGCGTTGCCGACGTCGACGGAGGCCGGACCGCGCAGCGGGGCGGGGGTGACCGCCATGTCCTCCCCCTCGGTGGTGATCCCCACACCCAGGGCGCGCAGGGAGCCCGCCATCAGCTCGCTGTCCCGGCTGACCAGCGGGCGGCGCACCAGGCACGGCGTCTCCGACAGGGCGGCCAGGACCAGCGCGCGGTTGGTCATGGACTTGGACCCCGGCAGTGACAGCCGGGCGCGCACCGGCCGCTCGGCCGTGGGCGCGGGCCAGTGCCCGTCGGCGGCCCCGGCCGGGCTCGGGGACGGTGCGGTGCCGGGGTTCTGGCCGGACTGGACGGGCTGCGAGGACGCGGACTCAGGCATGACACAAGGTTATCGGGAGCGGCGCGGCCGCAGGGGAACGCCTTCCCGCCTGTGGACGACGCGTCGGAGGGGGCGGCGGCCGGTCCGGCGGTCGGCCCGGCGGCGCGTGCGGCCACGGGCCCGGAGAGGCAGGACGACCCGGGACGGACGTATCCTTGTCAGGCCATGGTGTATCTGGATCACGCTGCCACGACCGACGTGCGCCCCGAGGTCGCCGCCGAGGTCGCGGCCGAGCTCGGCGCCCTCGGGAACCCGTCGTCCCTGCACGGCCACGGGCGCGCCGCGCGCCGCACGGTGGAGGAGGCGCGCGAGCGCCTTGCCGGGGCGCTCGGCTCGACCCCGCACGAGGTGGTCTTCACCGGGGGCGGCACCGAGTCGGACAACATCGCCGTCAAGGGCCTGTACTGGGCGCGCAACACGCCGGACGCCCGCAGGCCCAGGATTCTCACCAGTGCCGTCGAGCACCACGCCGCCCTCGACCCCGCGCACTGGATGGCCGAGCACCAGGGGGCCGTGCACGAGAAGGTGCCCGTGGACGCGCTGGGCCGGGTGGACCCCGGGGTCCTGCGGGAGACGATCGAGGGCGGCTCCGGCCCCGGTGCGGTCGCGCTCGTGTCGGTCATGTGGGCCAACAACGAGGTGGGCACGGTGCAGCCGGTCCGGGAGCTGGCCGCTGTCGCCGCCGAGTACGGCATCCCCTTCCACACCGACGCCGTCCAGGCCGTGGGCGTGGAACCGGTCGACTTCGCCGGGAGCGGGGTGAGCGCGCTGACGGTCAGCGGCCACAAGCTCGGCGGCCCGGTGGGCGCGGGCGCGCTGCTGGTCGCGCGCGGCCTTGCCCCGGTGCCGGTCCTGCACGGCGGCGGCCAGGAGCGCGACATCCGCTCGGGCACCCTGTCCCCGCCGCTGCTGCGCGGACTGGCCACGGCCGTCCATCTTGCGGTCGCCGAACGCGAGGAGCACGCCAAGCACCTGTCGGACCTGCGCGACGAGCTGGAGGAGCGGGTCCGCGACGCGGTCCCCGACGCGGTCGTCAACGGCGACCCCGCGCGCAGGCTGCCGGGGATCTCGCACATCTCCTTCCCCGGCTGCGAGGGGGACGCGCTGCTCATGCTCCTGGACGCCAAGGGCATCTCCTGCTCGACCGGCTCGGCCTGCTCGGCGGGGGTGGCCCAGCCCAGCCACGTGCTGCTGGAGATGGGCGCCGACGCCGGGACCGCGCTCAGCAGTCTGCGCCTGTCGCTGGGCCGCGCCTCCACCCGGGAGGACGTGGCGGCGCTGGGGCGGGCCATCGGACCGGCCGTGGAGCGGGCCAGGGCCGCCCGCGCCAGACGCCGCTAGGAGGACGCGGCGGCCCCGGACACGGGCCGGCTACTCCGCGCGGTGCACGGTGACGGACTCGATGGTCACGTCCTGGGCGGGACGGTCGTTCATGTCGGTCTCGGCGTTGGCGATGCCGTTCACCACCTCCATGGACTCCTCGTCCGCGACGTGCCCGAAGATCGTGTGCATGCCGTTCAGGTGCGGGGTGGGCGCGACGGTGATGAAGAACTGCGAGCCGTTGGTGTCCGGGCCTCGGTTGGCCATGGCCAGCACGCCCGGCTCGGAGAACTCGCGGCCGGAGTCGAACTCGTCCTCGAAGGTGTAGCCCGGGCCGCCCTGGCCGGTGCCCTGCGGGTCGCCGCCCTGGATCATGAAGTCGTCGATCACCCGGTGGAACACGGTGCCGTCGTAGAACGCGGCCTCGCCCGTCGCCGGGTTGGGCACGCCCTCGCCCTCGGCCAGGCCCACGAAGTTGGCCACCGTGACGGGCGCCTCCTCGGGGAAGAGCTCCAGTTCGATGTCGCCCTCGCTGGTGTGCAGCGTGGCGCCCTCGACTCCGGTGACGTCCACCTCGGCGGGGCTGCCGGTCTGCTCGGAGGTAGTCTCCTCCGGCGTGCCACCGCCCTCCGATCCGCCCTGGTCGGCCGGGGCTGCGGCGCCGTTGGCGCAGGCGGAGGCGGCGAGAAGGGCGGTGCAGGCCAGGAGGGCTGTCGCCGGGAGGGGCAGAAGCTTCATCGGTTCACTTCCGGGAATGAGGATCGCGGCTGGGCGGCACACAGGCTACTCGGCCGGGGGAAGTGCCCTCGTCAGCGGGTTGGCTTTCCGTCATGGCGCGACCACGGTCCGCCCCCGCGGCCGCTCCGGCCGCCCCGCCGCGACGCCCCGATGACTTGTCACGGATCGCCGTACCCGTCCGGTCGCTTGACCGGCGACCCCGGCACGGGAGAAGGTCGGAAGAGGACGGGGCGGGGTGCCGGCGGTGTGCCGGGGGCGAGTCCCCGCCCGGCGCTGGAGGGAGGGAAGTGGATTGAACACCGCACTGCCGTCCGCGATGTGGCTCCCCTTCGCCGCGAGGGTACTGCGCGCGCGCTCCGACAGGGGGCTCTCACGCGCCGAACTCGCCGCGACGGTGGGGGTGACCGACGACAAGCTCCGCGAGGTGGAGAGCGCGCACTGCAGGCCGGCCCGCTCGCTGGTCGAACGGGTGGACACCGCCCTGGGCGCCGAACACCAGCTCGTGGACGCCTGGGCGATCACCCTCCAGGCCGAGGCCTTCCCCAACGAGTTCGGCGACCAGCGCGAGCTGGGCGTCCACGCCACCCACCTGTGGGAGTACCAGCCCATGGCGGTCCCGGCGTTCCTGCGCACCCGCGAGTACTCGCGCGCCGTGCTGCGCCCGCGCCACCCGGACCTGTCCCCGGACGAGGTCGAGGAGATGGTGGAGGAGGAGATGGCCCACCGGGCCTCGATGACCGGCACGGAGGGGCCCGTGCTGCGGGTGGTCCTCAACGAGTCGGCCCTCCAGCGCCCGCAGGGCGGGGCCGCCGTCCTCAACGCACAGCGCGACTTCCTCGCCGACCTGATCGAGGCGGGCATCGTCGCCATGGGCGTCATCCCCGAGCAGACCCCGAACCACCCCGGCCTGGGCGGCGCCTTCCGCCTGATGGAGTTCGCCGACCGCCCCAGCATGGTCTACGCGTTCGCGGCCCAGGGCGGGGACCTGACCGCCGAACCCGAGCAGGTGGGCCGCTGCACCACGGTGCGCGACGCCATCGAGGCCGCGACCGAGGAACTCACGCCGGGGTCGGCGCTGCTCACCGCCCGCTGGCCGGCGGGGTAGCGGGCCGCCCGCCCGAGCCCCGCGGGGCTTGGGGATACGCCCCGTGATGGGCTAGGTTGCCCGCCATGGATATCGCGATCACATCCGGATACGTCGTCCCCGTCGACGGAGACCCCATCGACGGGGGCACCGTCCTCATCTCCGACGGCCGGATCGCCGCCGTCGGTGCCGACGTCACGGTCCCCGAGGGGGCCACCGTCGTCGACGCCTCCGGCAAGTGGGTGCTCCCCGGCTTCGTGGAGGCCCACGGCCACATCGGCATCGACGAGGAGGGCGTCGGCTGGGCCGGTGACGACACCAACGAGATGACCGACCCCAACGGCGCCCGCATGCGCGCGCTGGACGCCATCAACCCCGCCGACCGCGGCTTCGCCGACGCCCTGTCCGGAGGCGTCACCAGCTCGGTCGTCAAGCCCGGTTCGGGCAACCCCATCGGCGGCCAGACCGTGGCGATCAAGTGCTGGGGCCGCAGCATGGAGGACCGCCTGATCCGGCACCCGGCCAGCGTCAAGAGCGCCCTGGGCGAGAACCCCAAGCGGGTCTACGGCAACAAGGACAAGCTGCCCTCCACCCGCCAGGGCGTGGCCGCCGTCATCCGCGACGCCTTCACCAGGGCCCAGGACTACCGGGCCAGGCGCGAGCACGCGGCCTCGGAGGGCACCCCGTTCGAGCGGGACACCACCCTGGAGGTGCTGGTCCGGGTCCTGGACGGCGAACTCCCGTGGTGCCAGCACACGCACCGCGCCGACGACATCCACACCGCGATGCGCCTGTCCGACGAGTTCGGCTACCGGTTGATCATCAACCACTGCACCGAGGGCCACCTGCTGGCCGACGAGATCGCCGAGCGCGGCATCCCCGTCATCACCGGCCCGCTCATGACCAGCCGCTCCAAGGTGGAGGTCAACAACAAGACCCTGGCCAACCCCGGCATCCTCGACCGGGCGGGCGTCAAGGTCGCCCTGACCACCGACCACCCGGTCGTCCCGATCGAGTTCCTGGTCCACCAGGCCACCCTGTGCGTCAAGGAGGGCATGGACCCGCGCTCGGCGATCCGCGCCCTCACGGTCAACCCCGCCGAGATCATGGGCATCTCCGACCGGGTCGGCTCCCTCAAGCCGGGCCTGGACGCCGACGTGGTCGTGTGGTCGGGCGACCCGCTGGACGTGATGAGCCGCGCCCTGCGCGTGTTCGTCGAGGGCCGCGAGGTCTACACCTACGACGAGGCCACGCGCGAGCGCACCGTGCTCGACGCCTACTACCGCGAGGGGTGAACGGCCGCGCCGGGCCCCCGGTCCGCGGGGTTCCCGGACGCTCCGCTGCCGACGGACAGCGGTCGGGCTGCGGGCTGACCAGGCGTGTCGGCCCGCAGCCGACATGGAGGCGTCACGGAGAAGGGAAGGGAGCGGGGCCCTCGGGACGCGTCCCCTAGGAGAGCCCCACCGTCCGGAAGGGCGCCCCGTCCGGCAGCGCGGCGCCACCGGCCCCCTCCGCCCCGCGGAACGCCACGGTGACCTTCTCCATGCCGGTTCTGCGCAGCACCTCGTCCGGGCCCGCGGAGGCCAGTGGCGTCAGGACGAGCGGCGCGCCCGCCGCCACCGGGGCCAGCAGCAGCTCCGCACCCTCCCCGAGCAGGGTCAGCGGGGCGTCGGGTTCGGCGAACAGCGCGACCCGGTCCTCGGCGTCCAGCTCCCACAGCCGCGCCCGGTCGCGGGCCTCGGCGGTCAGCTCCGCGCCGGTCCGGACGCCGGAACCGCGCAGCGCGGGCGCCCCGGGGTCCACGGGGTAGGGCGAGAAGTGGTCGCCGTGTCCGCGCACCTCCACCGAGTAGTCGAGCACCATGGGCGGCACCTCGGCCAGCGGCAGCCCCAGCGGGTGCAGGGACGTGCCCACCACCTCCTCGGCGCCGCTGTCCAGGGCGGCCTCCAGGCGGTCGGCGTCGGCCACGGCGACCTGGGCGCCCTCGGGCAGGTCCGCGCCGGGCCGCGCGAACTCCGCCACGGCCCCCACCGACCAGCACGAGACCAGCCACACCAGTGACTGCCAGTGCACCGGCAGGGCGAGCACCACCCGGTCGTCCGGCTGGGCCCCCAGGCCGTCCACCAGCATGTTCGCGGTCTTGGACACCCAGTTGTCGAAGGTGGCGCGCGACAGCTCCACCCGGCCGCCCGAGGCGTCGTAGGAGGTCACGAACGGTCGGGACGGGTCGTCGGAGACCAGGGCGCGCCACAGCTGCGCGGGAGTTTCGGACATGACCGCCACTCTAGGGCGTCACGGGGGCTCCGCGCGGACCCCCGCGCGGGCCGCCACGGGTGTGCGTTGGTGCCGGGGAGCTGTCAGAGTTGCCCCATGCGCTTGCTCCCCGGACGGTTCCTCGCCCGTGCCACCGCGCTCCCCGCGATCGCCGTCTCGGCCTGGCTCCTGGTGGCCTTCCCCCTCCTGGCCCTGGGTTCCCTCACCCCGCTGACGGCAGCCGTCCTCGGAACGCCCGCCGTGCTCGCGGCCTGCCTCCTGGTGCCCCGGCTCATCCCCGACCCGCCCGACCAGGAGGACGCGCCCTGGTGGCCGGTCGTCCTCGTCTTGCTGATCACGGTCGCCTTCGCCGCCGTGCAGATCGCCTACCACGCCGAGGCCCTGGTCATCCGCCGCGACCCGGCCTCCTACGCCATGTACACGGCGTGGATCGCCGAGAACGGGTTCCTGCCCATCCCGCAGCAGCGCGAGCTCATCGCGGGCGACGACCCCTCGCTCAGCTACCAGAGCCTGGCCCACTACCAGCGCGGCGACGTCATCTGGCCGCAGTTCATGGCAGGTGCGCCCCTGGTGACCTCCATCGGCTACTGGCTGGGCGGGCTCGACGGGATGCTCGTCACGACGCCGGTCCTGGGCGCGCTGGGCGTGCTCACCTTCGCCGGGCTCACCGCGCGCCTGGTCGGGATCCGGTGGGCGCCCCTGGCCGCCCTGGTCCTGGCCGTGTGCCTGCCCCAGCAGTGGGTCAGCCGCTTCACCTACAGCGAGCCGGTCACCCAGATCCTGCTGTTGGGCGGCCTGGTCCTGGCCTACGACGCGCTCGCGCGGCGGACCCGGATCACCGACCGGTGGTCGTCCGCGCACACGCTGGCCGCCGTGGCGGGACTGGCGTTCGGTCTGGGGCTGGTGGTGCGCATCGACGCGATCCGCGACCTGCTGCCCGTGGTCGGGTTCGTCGGTCTGCTGCTGCTCGCCCGCCGGGGGCAGGCCCTGCCGCTGCTGGGCGGGCTGGCCGCGGGCGCGGGGCTGGGCCTGTACGCCGGGTACGGGCTGTCCCTGCCCTACCTGGAGTACCTCTCCGACTCCCTCAACCCCCTGCTCCTCATCAGCGCCGTCGTCATCGCCGTCACCGTCGCGGCCACCGCCGCCCTGTGGCGCCACGGCGTCCCGCGCGTGGAACGCGTGCGCCGGCTGCCCGACGCGGTGGCCGCGCTCGCCCTGCTGGCCATGGCGCTGTTCGCCGTCCGCCCCCTGCTGTGGCCGGACTACGGGCACGGCAGCGACTTCACCGACGGCTGGGTCGCCTACGTCCAGCAGCGCGAGGGCCTGCCCGTGGAGGGCAGCCGCACCTACTACGACATGAGCCTGTACTGGGTGGGCTGGTACGTGGGCCTGGCCACGGTCCTGTTCGCCTCGCTCGGCGTCGCCCACGTGCTGCGCCGCCTCTTCCAGCGCCGCGACCTCCAGTGGCTGCTGCCCGCCATGCTGTTGGTGTGGACGGTCGGCACCACCCTGCTGCGCCCCGCCATCACCCCCGACCACCCCTGGGCCAGCAGACGGCTGATCGCCCTGGTCATCCCGGCGTTCATCCTGTTCGCCGTCTGGTTCCTGGCCTGGCTCACCCGCTACTGCGCCGTCGCAGCCCACTCCGGCCGGAGCACTCCGGCGGCCCGCGCCCTCCCCGTCGTGGTCGCCGCCAGCGCCTCGGTGGCGCTGCTCGTCCCCACCGCGGCCACGGCGGCCGCCGGGATCATGGGGTACAGACAGGACGTCGGCAGCGTCGCCGCCACGCACCGGCTCTGCGCGGCGCTGTCGGAGGACGCCTCGGTGGTCGTGGTCGACTCCGACATGGCCGGGAACTACATGCCGCTGCTGCGCAACGTCTGCGGGGTGCCCACCGCGTCCATGGACGAGCCGACCCCCGGCGACGTGGACCGCGTGGTCTCCGAGATCCACGAGCGCGACCGCGACGCCGTGCTCGCCGCCTCCGACTGGCAGGTCCTGGAGGACCTCACGGGCGGCGAGGCCGAGCCCGAGAGACCCTTCCACGTGAACGCCCGGATGGACCCGAGTACCCTCATGGAACCGCCGACCGGTTCCTGGGCCTTCAGGGGAAACGTGTGGGTGTCCGTGTTCCCCGACGGGGGATGAGCGCCCGGCCCGGCCCCTCCCGAACCCACCCCACCCCGCCGAAGAAGAACCCATGAGCCACAGAAGCGACGACGCACCCAGGCAGCACGGCGAGGACCAGCCGGTCCGCGTCACCATCGTGCTCCCCTGCTACAACGAGGAGGACCACGTCGTCGACGAGGTCAAACGGATCTGCGGCGCCATGGACGCCTCCGGGTACTCCTACGAGCTGCTGGCCGTGGACGACGCCTCCACCGACGCCACCCTGGCCCGGCTGCGCGACGTGGAGCCCGTGTACCCGCACATGCGCGTCATCGCGTTCGGGCACAACGGCGGGGCGGGCACCGTCCGCCGGATCGGCAGCCAGCGGGCCCGCGGCGAGTTCGTCGTGTGGACCGACGCCGACATGAGCTACCCCAACGAGCGCATCCCCGAGCTGGTCCGCATGCTGGAGGAGGACCCCGGGACCGACCAGGTCGTGGGCGCGCGCACCCAGGAGATGGGCAGCCACAAGGCCCTGCGGGTGCCCGCCAAGTGGGTCATCCGCAAGATCGCCGAACGCCTCACCAACACCCGCATCCCCGACCTCAACTCGGGGCTGCGCGTGTTCCGCCGCGAGGTCGCCCGCCCCTACCTGCGGCTGCTGCCGCCCGGGTTCTCCTGCGTCACCACCATCACGCTGGCCTTCCTGTCCAACCAGCACCCGGTCAGGTACGTGCCGATCGAGTACGCCAAGCGCGCGGGCACGTCCAAGTTCCACTTCGTGGGCGACGCCTACCGCTACATCCTCCAGGTGCTGCGCATGGTGATGTACTTCAACCCGCTCAAGGTGCTCATGCCGCCCGCCCTGGTGCTGCTGGGGGTCGGCGCCGCCAAGTTCGTCTTCGACCAGGTGCGCAACCCGCTCTACATCCCCAACAACACCGTCATGATCCTCATGACGGGGCTGATCATCGCGGCGATCGCCCTGCTGGCCGACCTCATCGTGCGCTCCAGGGACAGCGCGTGAGCCCGGCGGTGCGGGTGGCCCTGATCGGGCCCGCCCACCCCTACAAGGGCGGCGGCGCCCGGCACACCACCGAGCTGGCGCACCGGCTGAGCGCGCTGGGCCACCCCACGGCCGTGGAGTCCTGGCGGGCGCAGTACCCGGCCGCCCTCTACCCCGGCCGGCAGACCATCGAGGACCCCGAGGGCGAACCCCACCCCGGCACCCGCCACGAGCTGGCCTGGTACCGGCCGGACGGGTGGTGGCGGACCGGGCGGCGCCTGGCCCGCGAGGCCGATCTGGTGGTGCTCACCCTGTTCTCCCCGGTGCAGGTGCCCGCCTACCTCGGCGTCCTCGCCGGGGTGCGCTCCGTACGGCGTTCCGGGGGCGCGCGGGTGGTGGCGCTGTGCCACAACGTGCTGCCCCACGAGCGCCGCGCCGTGGACGTTTCCCTCGTGCGGGCCCTGCTGCGGCGGGTGGACGGCGTGGTCGCCCACTCGCCCGAGCAGGCGCGCCTGGCCGAGGGGCTCAGGGGACCCGGGGCGCGGCGGCCCGTGGTCGCCCAGATGCCACCACACCTGCCCGAGACCGGCGGCGCGGCGGCCCCGGCGCCGGGGGAGCGGCGGCACCTGCTGTTCCTGGGCATCGTCCGCCCCTACAAGGGGGTGGACCTGCTGCTGCGCGCCCTGGCCGACGGTGCGCCCGAGGACGTGACGCTCACCGTGGCCGGGGAGTTCTGGGGCGGCACGGCGGAGCTGGAGGAACTGGCCGCCGGGCTGGGGATCGCCGACCGGGTGCGGCTGCGGGACGGGTACGTCCCCGCCGGTGAGCTGCCGGAGCTGTTCGCCTCGGCCGACGCGGTGGTGCTGCCCTACCGCACCGCCACCGCCACCCAGAACGTGTGGCTGGCGCACGAGCACGGGATTCCGGTGGTGGCCACCCGCGCCGGAACCCTCCCCGACCACGTGCGCGAGGGGGTCGACGGCCTGCTGTGCGCGCCGGGCGACGCCGCCGACCTGGCCCGCGCGCTGGGGGAGTTCTACGCGCCGGGGGAGCCCGAGCGGCTGCGCGCCGGGGTCCGCCCGGTGGAGGCCGAGCCGTACTGGCGGGCCTACACCGAACGGCTGCTCGGGGCCTGATCCCGTACGCCGGGGAGGACGCGGAGCGGCCCCGGGCCCGAGCGGCGGGGAACCCGGGGCCCGCGCGGTCACTCGGGCTGTTCGTCGGTCCAGCCCATGGACTCGTGGAGCCGGTAGCTGACCACGTCTCCGGGTCCGAGCCAGGCGGTGTCCGAGGCGGCGGGCTCCAGCACGACCAGCTCGTCGGACAGCAGAGCGCCCGTTGCCGGGTCGAAGAGGAGGCGCTGCTCGTACGCACCCGACTCCCCCGATCCGGCGTGGTAGGCCAGGCCGACGGCGGGCCGTCCCGACACGTCGGTCACACCTTCCAGGGGACGGGCCCCGGGGAGCCGCGCGAGCACGGTGTACACGCCCGCCCGCACCTCGGGCGGGAACGGGTACTCCAGCATGAGCGCGATGGCCCCCATGTTCTCGTCCACCGTAGCCCCCTCGGAGGGGGACAACAGCAGCAGCTCCGACAGCTCCTCCGGGTCCGGGGACAGGGCCTGGAGCTCCTCGAACGTCACCACCTCCGTGCCGAGGGCGTACGCCACGCCTTGGCTCTCGTCGGCGGAACCGAGTCCGGACACGTCCGGAGGGACCTCCCCGCCCTGGGCCTCGTGGTCCGTGGGCCAGTAGGTGGGGCGGCCGTCGCGTTCCCAGGCGTCCCGGTCCTCCTGCCGCAGCAGGGACCAGTCGGTCGACACCACCCGGTCCGTGGTGGTCCCCCCCTCCATGACCGTCCACGTCTCCCAGGTCTGGAGCCCGTAGATCCCGTACCGGTCCTCCCCGGAGCCCGCGCTCCGGGAGCTGCCGCGGACGGTGCGTACGTACCAGGCTCCGCCGTCGGCCTCCTGGGAGCGTGCGGCCTCGATGACGGGACCCATGACCTCCATCACGTCGGGGGTGTCCCCGGGCCCCTCGGAGGAACCGGGGCCGGGGCCCACCGCGACCGAGTCCGGCTCCGGGTCGCCGACAGGGCCCAGGACGAGGAAGGCGAACACGGCGGCGGCCACGAGCACGGCTGCTCCGGACAGGGTCAGGGGCAGCAGGGACACCGGGCGGGGGCGGGACGGCGGCCTGCCGTCACCGGGCCGCCAGCCCGTGCGCAGGGTCAGCTCCTCGGGGGCGGGTTCGCGGACCTCGGCCCGCATGCGGCGCAGGTGGTCGAGCTCGTTCACCGGGAGTCCTCCTTCAGGGGCGTGGCGGCGCGCAGAGCGGCGCGCACGCGCTTGCGGGCGCGGTGCAGCCGGGAGCGGACGGTGCCCACCGGAACGCTGAGTACGGAGGCGACCTCCTCGTAGGTCAGGTCGCCCCAGGCGACGAGCAGGAGGACGTCGCGGTCACGGGCGGACAGCCCGGCCAGCGCGGCGGCCAGGGGCTTGGACGCCGACTGCGCGTCCACCCGCGCGGACACCCGGTCGGCGAAGCCCTCCAGGACGGGGTCGACACCGGTCCGGGCCAGGGCCCGGTAGTGGCGCGTCTCGGTGCGGTGGTGGCGGCGCACCAGGTTGGCGGCGATCCGCCACAGCCAGGGGCGGGCGTCCGGGTGGGCCGGATCGTAGCGGTCGCGCTTGCGGAAGGCGATGTGGAAGGTCTCGGCCACCACGTCATCGGCGTCCGGTCCGCCCAGCCGCCGGGCGGCGTAGCGGTGCAGGGCGGGCGCGTGGCGGCGGAAGACCTCTCCGAAGCGCGTCGGCTCCTCCAACGACAGCATGATGACGGTCGCGTCGGTCTCCGCGTCCTCGGCTCCGGCGGCCCGGGATACGGCACGGGGCATGGGGGATTCCATCGATTCGTGTTCTGGCGGGGGCGGTCTCACACTCCTACTAGCCCGAACCCGGCGGGAGGGTTCGCGGACCGTCCGGCGTTCCGGGTGCGCCGCTCGTCACCCTCCGGACCGCGAGGGCCCCGACCGCCGCTTCCGCGGGCCGGACCGTCACTCTCACGCTGAGTGCTCTTGCCGGTCGTTCCCGCGCCGCTGCCCCCGCCCCCTCGACGCCGGTGCCCGGCCGCCGCCTCCGCTTCGGCGCTTCCGAGACGCCGGTCCCGGCCCGCCTGATTCCGGCGCCGCCGACGGGACGGGGCCCTCCTCAGGGACGCGGTCCGGGCACGGCCTCCGGCCCCGGCACGGCCCGCCGGGACAGCAGCACCGACAGCCCCGCCCAGGCCACGTCCGCCACGGTCATCACCAGCCGCGACAGCACCGCCACCACCAGTGCGGCCCCGGCGTCCACCACCGGCGCCAGCGCCACCACCAGCACCGCCTCGCGCACCCCCAGGCCCGCCGGGGCGAACACCACCAGCAGCCCCAGCGTCCACGCCAGCGCGTAGGCGCCCACCGCCGGTCCGAGCGACCGCAGCGCCTCGCCGCCCACCGCCCAGGTCAGCAGCCACACGTGCAGGCCCAGGGGCACCCAGGCCACCAGGGTCCACCCCACGGCCGCGGCCATGGACCGCCCGCACACGTCCAGGGGCCCGGCCTCGGCGACCTCGCGGAACCGGGCGAAGGGGCGGGCCGCCAGCCGGATTCCCCAGCCGACCACGCGCGGGTGCAGCGCGGCGAGCAGCACGGGTGCCAGCGCCAGCGCCCACCACCAGCGGCGGGCCGCCTCCGCCGACGACAGCGGCAGGGCCACCGCCGCGACCGCCAGCCCGGCCGCGACCGTCACACCCACCGCGAGCAGGGTCGCCGCCGCACCGCGTGTGCGCGGCACGTTCCAGTCCCGGGCCAGCTCGACCTGGGCCACGAAGGCCCACACCGAACCCGGCAGGTACTTGCCGAGCTGCCCCACGAACATGACGCGGGCCGCCGTGCGGCGGGGCAGGGGGGAGCCCATCCCGGCCAGCAGCGCGCGCCAGGCGAGCATCTGCGCGGTGAGCCCCGCCATGCCCGTCAGCACCGCCGCGGGCAGCACCCACAGGGGCAGCGCCGCCGCGGCGTCCCGGGCCTGTTCCCAGTTCGCGCGCAGGGCCAGCCCCACGCACACGCACACCACCAGCAACAGCGCCAACCGCGCCCACGGGCTACTGCGCAGCCGACTCAGCACGTGGCCTCCCTCCCGTACGTGCCGACCCTACGCCGCCCGCGCACCCTCCGGCCCCCGTGGACGCCCCGGACCAGCGGCCCCAGCGTGCACAACTGATTCACAGGCCCCACCACGCCACCGAGGCCCCTCCCGCACCCCCGACCAGCGGCGGAACACGGCGGTGACGCACCGCACACATGCGGCGCCACCGGTGGTGCGTCCGCACGCGCGCGAGGAGCGGGGCGTAGGGTTGCGCCCTATGAGTGGTGCGAACGACCCGGCCCCCGTCCCCTCCCCGACCCCGTCCGCCATGCGCAGGGCCCTGGCCCGCGCCCGGGACGGCAAGACCCTCGACGTCACCGAGGCAGAGGTGCTCCTGCACGCCAGGGGCGAGGACCTGGACGTCCTCCTCGAACACGCCGGAAGGGTGCGCGACGCCGGGCTGGAGGCCGCGGGCCGCCCCGGGGTCGTCACCTACAGCCGCAAGGTGTTCGTCCCCCTGACCCGCCTGTGCCGCGACCGCTGCCACTACTGCACGTTCGCCACGGTGCCGGGCCGCCTCGACGCCCCGTTCCTGTCGCCCGACGAGGTCCTGGACATCGCCCGGCGGGGCGCCCAGATGGGCTGCAAGGAGGCCCTGTTCACACTCGGCGACCGGCCCGAGGACCGCTGGAAGCAGGCCGCCGAGTGGCTCAACGCCCACGGCTACGACGACACCCTGTCCTACGTGCGGGCCATGGCCATCATGGTGCTGGAGGAGACCGGCCTGCTTCCGCACCTGAACCCGGGCGTGCTCACCTGGGCCGACCTCCAACGCCTCAAGCCCGTCGCCCCGTCCATGGGGATGATGCTGGAGACCACCTCCACCCGGCTGTTCACCGAGAAGGGCCAGGCCCACTACGGCAGCCCGGACAAGGACCCGGCGGTGCGGCTGCGCGTGCTGGAGGACGCCGGGCGCTCCAGCGTCCCCTTCACCACCGGCATCCTCCTGGGCATCGGTGAGAACACCGCCGAGCGCGCCGAGTCGATCTTCGCGATGCGCGGCGCCTCCCGGCGCTACGGCGGCGTCCAGGAGGTCATCGTGCAGAACTTCCGGGCCAAGCCCGCGACCGCGATGATGCACCGGCCCGACGCCGAACGCGAGGAGATGGCCGCCGCCATCGCCGTCACCCGCCTGGTCATGGGGCCCAGGGCGCACGTGCAGGCGCCGCCCAACCTCATCGGCGCCGAGCACGGGGGCGTGGACGAGTACGGTCTGATGCTGCGCGCGGGCATCGACGACTGGGGCGGCGTCTCCCCGCTCACCCCCGACCACGTCAACCCGGAGCGGCCCTGGCCGCAGATCGACGACCTGGCCGCGCGCACCGCCGCCCACGGCTTCGCCCTGCGCGAGCGGCTCACCGTCTACCCCGAGTACGTCCTGGCCGGGGAGCCCTGGCTGGACCCGCGCGTGGCCGGGCACGTGGCCGCCCTCGCCGACCCCGAGACCGGTCTGGCGCGCGAGGACGCGCCCGTGGTGGGCCGTCCCTGGCAGGAGCCCGAGGCGGTGCTGGTCTCCTCCGGCCGCACCGACCTGCACACGGGGATCGATGCGGAGGGGCGCACGACCGACCGCCGCGGCGACTTCGACGCCGTCTACGGTGACTGGGACGAGCTGCGCTCGGGCGTGGACCGCGAGGGGGCCGTGCCGCGCAGGTTCGACCCCGACGTCGCGGCGGCCCTGCGCAGCGCCGAGTCCGACCCGGCGGGGCTGTCCGACGACGAGGCGCTCGCCCTGCTGCACGCCGACGGGGCCGAACTGGAGGCGCTGACCGACCTGGCCGACCGGGTGCGCCGCGACGCGGTCGGCGACGACGTCACCTACGTCGTGACCAGGAACATCAACTTCACCAACGTCTGCTACACCGGTTGCCGCTTCTGCGCGTTCGCCCAGCGCCGCACCGACGCCGACGCCTACACGCTCTCCCTGGAGCAGGTCGCCGACCGCGCCGAGGAGGCATGGAAGGCCGGGGCGACCGAGGTGTGCATGCAGGGCGGCATCCACCCGGACCTGCCGGGCACCGCCTACTTCGACATCGCCGCCGCCGTGCGCGAGCGCGTCCCGGACATGCACGTCCACGCGTTCAGCCCGATGGAGGTGGTCAACGGGGCGGCGCGCACCAACCTGCCGGTCCGCGAGTGGCTGCTGCGCGCCCGCGAGGCCGGGCTCGGCTCCGTGCCGGGCACCGCCGCTGAGATCCTCGACGACGAGGTCCGCTGGATCCTCACCAAGGGCAAGCTGCCCGCGGCCGAGTGGATCGACGTCATCACGTCCGCCCACGACCTGGGCATCCCCACCACGTCCACGATGATGTACGGGCACGTGGACTCGCCCAGGCACTGGGTGGCGCACATCAAACTGCTGCGCTCCCTCCAGGAGCGGTCGGTGGAGCGCAACGGCCGCCGGGGGTTCACCGAGTTCGTCCTGCTGCCGTTCGTGCACACCAACGCGCCCATCTACCTGGCCGGGCTGGCCCGCACCGGGCCGACCGTCCGGGAGAACCGCGCCGTGCACGCCCTGGCCCGCCTGCTGCTGCACGGGCACATCGACAACATCCAGTGCTCGTGGGTCAAGCTCGCCGAGGACACCTGCCGCCAGCTGCTCTCGGGCGGGGTGAACGACGTCGGCGGCACCCTGATGGAGGAGACCATCAGCCGGATGGCCGGGTCGGGGCAGGGGTCGTTCAAGACCATCAGCGACATCCGCGCCCTGGTCGAGCCGACGGGCCGCCCCGTCCGCCAGCGCACCACGACCTACGGTCCGGTGCCGCAGGAGCGCCAGCGCGCGGCCGAGGCCAGCGACGGCGTGGCCCCCAGCGTCCGGCGCCCCTCGCTGCCGCTGGTCTAGAGGTCGGAGGAGGGGGCGAAGCGCCGGGGGACGGCGCTCCGCCCCCTCCTCCAGGGGGGCGGCGGCCCGTCACCTGTGGGGAGTGTGTGACGGGCCGCCGGGGAGCCGCGTGTGGCGGAAGGGGCGGGGGCCCTCCCACGCGGCCTCGGATCAGCAGGTGCCGACGAGCCTCCAGACGCCCCACTCGCCGGTGGTGCCCGGCTCCTCGCCGCGGGTCCACCACTGGGCGCGGTACTCCGAGCCCCCGTGGGAGACCACGTCGCCGCCGGTGTAGGTGCTGTCGGCCGTCCAGGCAGCGGCGGTGCAGTCGCCGGGCTGCTCGGTGGGCTGCTCGGTCGGTTCCTCGGTGGGCCCGCCGCCGTCGCCGGGGCCGGTGGCCAGGCGCGCCGAGATGGTCTCGGCGAAGGCGTAGCCGCTGGTGGCGTCCCAGTTGACGGACCAGGTCATCACACCGCCGATGGGGCCGTACGGGGTGGCGGGGGAGAAGGACCCGCAGTTGGTCCCGGCCTCCAGGCAGTCCAGGGCGCGCACGATCTGGCTGGGCGCCATGTACCCGCCTCCGGCGGCGGACTGCACGGCGGGCAGCCCGAGGCCCACCTGGTCCGGGCTCAGCCCCATCTCCAGCTGGATGCAGGCCAGCGCGGCGACGAAGTCCGGGGTGCCCTGGTGGTACACCTGGTCGTCACACCCCAGCATCGAGCCGGAGTTGTAGTACTGCATGTTGACGATGGTGAGGATGTCGGAGATGTCCGAGGCGAGCTTGTAGTACTCCCGGTCGGGGCTCTGGAAGTCGATGGTCTGCGGCGCCATCGTGATGATCAGGTCCGATCCGGCCCGGCCGCTCAGGTCGCGCAGGGCCTGGGACATGTACTGCGCGTTGATGCCGTGCTCCAGGTCGATGTCGACCCCGTCGAAGCCGTAGTCCTGCATCAGCTGGTACACGGTGTCGGCGAAGTTGTTCGCCTGGGTGGCGTTGGTGACGCTCACGTGGCCGAGCTCGCCGCCCACGGAGATGACGACCTTGCGGCCCTGGGCCTGGACGGCCGCGATGTCGTCGCGGAACTGCTGGTCGGTGTAGCCGTTCAGCTCCTGGCTGGCCAGGTTGAACGTGACCCCGCCGTCGAGGGTGGGGTGGTTGTCGGCGAAGGCGACGGCCACCAGGTTGTACTCGGAGGGGACCTCCGACAGCGGCATCACGGTGGAGCCGTTGTCGAAGTTGTGCCAGTACCCGGTGAGCCACTGGCCGGTCTGCTGGACCCGGGCGGAGTCGCTGTCGGACACGGTCTCGACCTCGGTGGGAGCGGGGGAGAGCTGGCTGAAACCGGCGAGGAGTCCGGCGGTCAGGAGGGCGAGGGCGCCGGTCAGCGCGGCCTTCGCGGCTCGGGGGGCTTTCCTGAGGCGGTGTTCGGGCATCGGGGGTTGCTCCTGTCGTCGAGCGGGGGTGACGAAGGGGCTCTGTGAGCCGCTAATTGTTAGGAAACTTTAAAGTTGTCACGCGGCTGCGTCAACGAAAACGGTAAGGAAAGTTTGTAGTTTTTCTGGTGGCCTCAGTGCCTTTCCCAGGTCTCAGGGGCCCCTTCAGTACCAGGAGAGACGACCGCCTCGCGTACCGTTCGTCACGGTCCGTGCGCGCCCGCGCGGACGTTCGCGCCCCGCTGGCTCCGGTTCCCACACATTCACACGCGGCGTGCGGGACGGTCCCGGCGGGCACCTGTCTTCACGGAGAAGGCGGGCCAGGCCCCGGCCGTTCCGGGCCTCACGGGACCCGCGGTCCCGCGCCCGGCCGCCCCGCGACTCACGAGCCGTACGGACCCGCCCCCGTGTCCCGGATGTCCAGGTCCCGGCTCATCTCCTGGAACACGGCGTGGTCGATGTCGCCCTCCCGGTACATCGACACCAGCGCGTCCCTGCGCGCCTGCGTGATCTGCGCGTGCACGGCCCTGCCGCTGTCCACCCGTTCACGCGCCCGCCCGTCCTCGGCGTCCATCAGCCCCCGCACCTGCGAGACGCGCCGCGTGTACACCGCGCGCAGCGAGTCGGCGGTGCGGTCGTCCACCTCGCCCTCCCGCAGCAGCTCGTCCACCTTGCTCAGCGCCGCGCAGCTCATCTGCTCGTCCGCCCGCAGGAACTCCATCCGCCGCGCGCCCTCACGCGCCATGCCCAGCTTGCGCAGCAGCAGCGGCAGCGTCATCCCCTGCCCCACCAGCGTCCCGAGCACCACGACCCCCGCCACGAACACCAGCGCGCCCCGCTCGGTGAACGGCTCACCGCCCAGCGTCGCGGGCAGGGACAGGGCGATCGCCAGCGACACCGCCCCGCGCATCCCGCTCCACCCGATGACCAGCCGCTCCCGCAGGTCGGCGCCCTCCAGCTTCGAGAACGGCGGGATCCGGTGCAGCGGGATCACCACCAGCATCAGCCCCATGCGCAGGGCGACCGCCGTGGCCGTCGTCGCCAGCGCCACCCACACCAGGTCCAGGAAGGCGAACTGGTCCCGCACCGCCGTGACCACCGAGTCCAGCTGCAACCCCAGCACCACGAACAGCATCGACTCCAGCAGCCCCACGAGGGCGCCCCAGATCGTCTGCCCGTTCACCCGCACCCGCGGCGGCAGCAGCCCCTCGCCGCGCGTGCCCAGGTAGAACCCGGCGACCACCGCCGCCAGCACCCCGGAGAACCCCGCCATCTCCGCCGGGATGTAGGCCGCGAACGGCGTGACCAGCACGACCATCAGCTGGAGGGACGGATCCCGCATACGGGTCCGCGACCACGACACCGCCAGGGCCACCGCGGCGCCGCAGACCAGGCCGCCCGCCACGACCTTCACCAGTTCGACCAGGCCCTCCTGGGGCGTGAGCGGGTGCGCCATGGCGGTCACGGCCAGGCTGAACAGGGTCAGCGCGACCCCGTCGTTGATGAGGGACTCGCCCTCCAGGAGGGTCAGCACCCGGCGAGGGGTGCCCACCCGCTTGAGGATCGCCGACGCCGCCACGGCGTCGGTCGGCGCGACGGCGGCGCCCAGGGCGATCGCCGCGGGCCACCCCACCGACGGCATCAGCAGGTAGACGATCCCCGCCAGGCCGAACGCCGTCAGCAGCGTCACCCCCACCGCCATCACCATGATGGGGCGCGCCAGCTCGCGCATGTCCTTGGGCGAGGAGAAGAAGGCGGCGTTGTAGATCAGCGGGGGCAGGAACACCAGCAGGATGACCTGGGGGGAGATCGACAGCGAGTGCAGCCAGGGCACCAGCCCCAGGGCCATGCCCAGCAGCACCAGCACGACCGCCCCCGGCACCCGCAGCCGCCCCGCGACCAGTCGACCGCAGATCACCGCGACCACGATCACCAGCGTGGCGACCACGTACCCCTCGACGGACACCCCGCACCTCCCCGCCGACCCCCGCACGCACCAGCATGGCGCTGCCGGGCCCGCCGGTCGCCCTGACGCGCCGGTCGCCGGGGGACGGGCCCCGGCGACCACCGCGTCAGCGGGTCAGCGGGTCAGCGCACGGCGACGAAGTCCTCCGGGTCGCGCGGCGGCCTCTCGCCGGGCGCCTCGGCCGCGTACCCCACGGCCACCGCGCCCATCGGCTGCCACTCCTCGGGCACCTCCAGCACCTCGCGCACCACGTCCGCGCAGAACATGGTCGAGGAGACCCAGGCCGACCCCAGCCCCTCCACGGCCAGCCCCACCAGCAGGTTCTGCACCCCGGCGCCCATCGCCACCAGGAACATCGACCGCTCGGCGTCGGCCCGGCGCGCGTCCGGGTAGGGGTGGGCCCCGTCGGCCACCAGGAAGGGCACCACCAGGTACGGCGCGCCGCGCAGCACGTCGCCGCGCCGTGTGCGCCGGGCGATCTGCTCCTCGCTGAACCCGTCGCCGCGCAGGTCCGCCACCCACGCCGCGAGCATCGCGTCCAGCAGCCGCTTGCGCGTGTGCGCCGACTCCACCAGCACGAAGCGCCACGGCGTGGTGTGGTGGGGCGCGGGGGCCGTCACCGCCGCGGCCACGGCCCGCCGCACCAGCTCCGGGTCCACCGGCGCGTCGGTGAACGAGCGCACCGTCCGCCGGGCGTGGACCACGTCCCGCGACCCGTACCGGAACAGGTCGGCGTCGGGCGGGCGGATCAGCGCCGCCGCCCCCGGGCCGTCCTCCTCGGTGACCAGGCCGCCCAGGCCGCTGACCACCGCGACCGGCACCCGGTTCGTCTTGCCCTTGACCAGCTCGCCCGCCCCGGCGATCTCGTCGGCCACCGCGTTGACGGTCGCCTCCATGAGGTTGCCGTGGGTGTCGGCGGTGCCGCGCAGGTCCTGCACGACCGACAGCCCGGCGGCGCCGATGGCCACGTCGGTCTGCCCGACCCGCCACGGCCGCCCGAAGGTGTCGGACACGATCACGCCGACGTTCACGCCCAGGCGCTCGCGCAGCCCGGCGCGCAGCGCGCGGGCGGAGGCGTCGGAGTCCTCGGGCAGCAGCAGCACGGTTCCGGGCTCGACGTTGGAGGCGTCCACCCCCGCGGCGGCCATGACCAGCCCCTGCCGGGTCTGCATGATCCCGGTCCTGCCCGTACGGGCCACCACCCGGACGGTCTCGGAGGCGACGGCCTCCTCCCGGTCCATGCGGCGGGCGCGGCCCTCGGCCTTGCTCACGACCTTGGAGGTGACCACGAGGATGTCCCCGTCGGCCAGCGCGGTCCCTGAGGCGGCCACCGCCTCGGCGACCAGGGCCGACAGGTCGTCGCCCGACCGCACCTCGGGGATGCCGCCGAGCCCGCGCACGCTCAGTCCGGTGCTCACTCGCCGTCTCCCCGCTTCTGCGCCAGCTCCACGGCCAGGTCCACGGCCGCACGCGCGAGCGCCTCGGTGGCGGCGGGGTCGCTCATGTACAGGGGACGCGAGCGCACCTCGATCCCCTCCACCTCGGTGCCCGCGTCGGCCTCGTCCACCAGCCAGCCGTCCAGCAGGTCGGCGCCCAGGTGCGCGGCGACCGCGCCCGCGCTGGTCTCCACCCCGATCGCGGCCAGGCAGGCGTCGGCCATGCCGCGCACCGGCGCGCCGCCGATGATGGGGGAGACGCCCACCACGGTCTTGGCCGCCATGGCCTCGCGGATCCCCGGGACGCCCAGGACGGAGCCCACGCTGACCACCGGGTTGGACGGGGGCAGGATCACGGCGTCGGCCTCGGCGATCGCCTCCAGCACACCGGGCGCGGGCTTGGCCGTCTCGGCGCCGACGCTGACGATCTGTTCGGCGGGCAGCGCCGCGCGGTGTCGGATCCACCACTCCTGGAAGTGGATGGCCCGGCGCCCCTCGCCGTCGTCGACGACCACGTGCGTCTCGACCTGGTCGTCGGTCATCGGCAGCAGCCGCACGCCCGGCCGCCAGCGGTCGCACAGCGCCTCGGTGACCGCCGAGAGGGGGAACCCGGCGGCGAGCATCTGCGTCCGCACGATGTGCGTGGCGGTGTCGCGGTCGCCCAGGCCGAACCAGGTGGGCTTCATCCCGTAGGCGGCGAGCTCCTCCTTGACGGTGAAGGACTCGTCGGTCCGGCCCCAGCCCTGCTCCTCGTTGATCCCCCCGCCGAGGGTGTACATCACCGTGTCCAGGTCCGGACAGATTCTCAGCCCGAACAGGGTGATGTCGTCACCGGTGTTGCCGATGACGGTGACGCTGCTGTCTGTGGTGTGCTCTTCGGTGGCCGACGCCACGGTTCCGAGCGCCGCCCTGAGGCCGCGGAGGAACCGCGCGCCGCCGATACCGCCAGCCGGTACGACTATCCGCATGCGTCCAAGTCTGGCAGTCTGGGGGCGTGTATGGGTCGTCTGCCCCGCCGTGGGCACGATCCGTGCGTGACCGTTCCGGTATCGGAGGTCCGTGAACTCCGTGGCTGCGGTCGCCATCCCACTCCTCGGCCCCGCCCGGTGTCCCCACATCCATGCCCGGACGCGGCCGATCCACACGTGACAGCCCGACGCCGTTCCCAACGACCCGACGGCGAAGCAGCAGTAGATGGGGAACCTCTCTTGAAGAACGAAACGCTAGAACGTCTGCGCCTTCCGGCGGCCTGGGTCCTGCTTGCAGCCGCGGGCGTGCTCATGCTCTCCGGGCTCATCCAGGTCATCGTCCGGTCCAGCGGCTGGCGCTCGGAGACGTCCTTCGCCACGGCCATGTACGACGCGGGCTCCGCCAACTTCTTCGGTGTGACCATCACGATCCTGGTCGCCGTCGCGGTGGCCCTCGTGCTGACCAGCGACAGGACCAGGGCGGGCGCCTCCCCGGTCGTGCTGACCGCGATGATCGTCACCGGTGTGGGCCTGCTCTTCTGCCTGATCACGGTGATCTGCGGCTTCATCGACGCGATCAACATCGGCCACGGCTTCGCCCGGATGCTGGGGACCGTCGCCCAGGGCGCGGTGCTCGGCATCTTCGGCTTCGCGGCGCTCAAGGCCTTCAACGACCCGACCCTGGTCCCCAGGGTGGTGCAGCCGCAGAACGCCTACCCGCAGCAGTTCCCGCCCGCCACCGGCGCGCAGCAGTCCTTCGCCCAGCCGGCCTACCCGGGCCAGCCCGCCGACCCGACCCAGAGCGCCGCCCAGCCCTACGGCGCGGACCCCGCGCAGCAGGCCTACGGCCAGCAGTACGGGACCGACCCGGCCCAGCAGTACGCCGCGGATCCGGCTGTCCAGCAGCAGTACGGGACCGGCGCGCAGCAGTCCTACGGCCAGCAGTACGGCACCGACGCCTCCGGGCAGCAGTACGCCGCGGACCCGGCCGTGCAGCAGCAGTACGGCACGGGCGCCCAGCAGTCCTACGGTCAGCAGTACGGGACCGACGCCTCCGGGCAGCAGCCCGTCCAGCAGGGCTACGACGCCTCGCAGCAGTACGGCCAGCAGTACGGAGCGGACCCGGCCCAGCAGGCCTACGGCCAGCAGTACGCCGCGGACCCGGCCGTGCAGCAGCAGTACGGCACGGGCGCCCAGCAGTCGTACGGTCAGCAGTACGGGACCGACGCCTCCGGGCAGCAGGCCGCCTACGGCCAGCCCGGCGAGTACGCCTACGACCCCTCCCAGTACGCCCCGCAGGGCACCGAGCAGCAGCCCGCCTCCGGTGAGCAGGCCGCCCAGGACGCGATCCAGTACGGCTGGTACCAGGGCGCTGACCAGGGGCAGCAGGCCCAGGACACCCCGGCCGACGGCAAACTTGATCCTTTCTTTAACTCCGGTGAGAACAACGGCAACCAGACGCCCGGCCAGGGCGGGGGATCGTACGGGGGTCAGTACGGAGCGGGCACCGGATACGGCTCTGACCAGCAGGGACAGGGCGGAACCGGTGACCAGCAGGGGTGGTACGGCGGCGAGGACAAGCGCTGACCCGGCTCCGTCGGCCCGCGCTCCCCACCGCCTCGGAAGGTCGTGAATTGCGTGGTAATCCGCAGAACGGACATCACCGGACTGCCGTTGGCGGTTCGTTACATGATATTCAGTGGATTACCACGCAGGGCGCTTGACTCTCAGCAAGCGACCCACGTGTAATTTCAAGGTGGGATTCCACCCGGCCCGGGGGACGAAAAGGGCCGGGGACATCTATGGGGGGCAACAGGAGGTGCGCATGAGCGAGGTCATCCCGCTGGCGCACGGCTCGGATGAGGATCTGGGCTGGCAGGAGCGTGCCCTGTGCGCGCAGACCGACCCGGAGGCGTTCTTCCCCGAGAAGGGCGGCTCGACCCGGGAAGCCAAGAAGGTCTGCCAGTCGTGCGAGGTACGTGCGGAGTGCCTGGAATACGCGCTGGAGCACGATGAGCGCTTCGGCATCTGGGGGGGACTCTCCGAACGCGAGCGCCGCAGGCTGAAGAAAGCCGCCGGGGGAGATTTCGATTTCCTGGCGGAGATGCTCTAGGGCCGCGTGTGAGACGCGCGTCCGGGCCGCGAGCCCGGGCGCGCGTTTTTCATGTTCGGCCCCTTCCCGGGTGCGCGGCGATTGTGTCCGCGGCGCGGTCGGGGGTGGCAATGCCCGGATATGCCGGGCCGTATTCGGATGTGTGTTCGAATAGGCCCTCCCCGTCGTGGTGGGAATGCTCCGATATGGCCGACCGCAGCGGCGTGTGACGAATAGGCCCGTAATGGTGTCGAGTGGCGTAGGGTGATGTCCCGCGCGGGCCGTGTCCGGCCCCGACGAGGTCACGAGGGCCGCGGTCGGCCGTGACGTCCCGCGCGCGGGCCGCGTCCGGAGCGCGGTCGCGCCCGTCGGCCCCGCCCGGCCGGACCCGCGGACCCGATCGGGGCCGCGCCCCCTCCCGGAGAGAACCCACCACAGCCGTGCCTGACCAGGATTTCGCCCGACACGTCGTCACCGCGGTCATCGTCTCCCACGACGGCGCCCGCTGGCTGCCCGAGACGATGCAGGCGCTGCGCGGCCAGTCCTGGCCCGTGCAGCGGGCCGTCGCCGCCGACACCGGCAGCACCGACGACAGCGCCGAGGTCCTGGCCCGGTTCCTGCCCGCCGACGCCGTCGTGGAGCTGCCCGCCGACACCGGGTACGGCGACGCCGTCCGCGCCGCCCTGGAACTGCCGCGCTCCACCAGCGCCGTACGCGGCTTCGACGAGGACGCCACCGAGTGGATCTGGCTGATCCACGACGACCTCACCCCGGACCGCGACGCCCTCGCCCACCTGCTGGACGCCGCCGACCAGGATCCCCGCGCCGCCGTCCTGGGCCCCAAGCTGCGCGACTGGTTCGACCGCCGCCTCCTGGTGGAGGCCGGCGTGACCATCGACGGCGCGGGCCGCCGCGAGACCGGCCTGGAACAGCGCGAGTTCGACCACGGCCAGCACGACGGCACACGCCAGGTCCTGGCGGTCTCCAGCGCGGGCATGCTCGTGCGCCGCGACGTGTGGGACCGCCTCGGCGGCTTCGACCCCTCCCTGCCGCTGTTCCGCGACGACATCGACTTCTGCTGGCGGGTGGGCGGCGCAGGACTGCGCGCCGTGCTCGTCACCGACGCGGTCGCCTACCACGCCGAGGCCTCCGCCCGCCGCCGGCGGCCCATCTCCGCCACCCGCAACCACCCGCGCCGCGTGGACCGCCGCCACGCCGTCTTCGTGCTGCTGGCCAACCTGCCCGTGGGCGGCATGGTGGCCGCGCTGCTGCGCAACTCCGTGGCCTCGCTGCTGCGCGTGGCGGGGTACCTGCTCATCAAGCAGCCCGCCAACGCCCTGGACGAGGCCGCCGCGATCACCCTGGTCTACCTGCGGCCGCTCCGGCTGATGCGCGCCCGCTTCCGGCGCCGCCGCGACCGCCGCCGCACCTACAGCGCCATCCGGCCCTTCCTGGCGCGCGGCGTGGCCATGCGCCAGGTCCACGACGTGCTCACCGGAATCCTGTCCGGGGAGCCCGTGCGCAACACCCCCGGCCGCCACCAGGCCGTCACCGCTCCGCCCGCCGCCGAGGATGAGGACGAGATCCCCACGGACAAGGCCGGCTTCGTGCGCAGCGTGCTCCTGCGGCCCGGGGTGCTGATGGTCCTGGCCCTGGCCGCGGTGGCACTCGTCGCCGAGCGCTCCCTGCTCCTGGGCGACCTCCTGGCGGGCGGCGCCCTGCCCCCGGTCGCGGGCGGCGCGGGCGACCTGTGGAACCTGTACCTGTCCGGCAGCCCCGACAGCGGACTCGGCGCGGCCGACCCCGTCCCGCCCTACGTCGGACTGCTCGCCCTGCTGTCCACGCTCACCCTGGGCAAGCCCTGGCTGGCCGTCACGATCGTCCTGCTGGGCTGCGTGCCCCTGTCCGGACTGACCGCCTACCTGCTCGCCCGCGAGGTGCTGGGCTTCCGCCCCGCACGCCTGTGGACGGCCGCGTCCTACGCGCTGCTGCCCGTGGCCACCGGCGCGGTCGCCCAGGGCCGACTGGGCACCGCCCTGGTCCACGTCCTGCTGCCGGTGCTGGGCCTGCTGCTGGTGCGGCTGGTGTCGATGCCGCCCAAGCCCTCGCGCCGCGCGGCCTGGGGGGTGGGCCTGGTCCTGGCGGTCGCCACCGCGTTCGTGCCGATGGTGTGGCTCCTGTCGCTGGTCACCGGCGTGCTGGTGGCCGTCGCCTTCGGCCACCTGGGCCGCCGGATCTACGTCAGCGTCGCGCTGGGCCTGTCCGTCCCGCTCGTGCTGCTGATGCCGTGGACGCTCGAACTGCTCCTGCACCCCAGCCTGTGGCTGCTGGAGGCGGGACTGCACCGCCCCGAGCTGTCGGCGCCGGGCGCCACCCCGCAGGAGCTGCTCATGCTCTCGCCGGGCGGCCCCGGGACGCCGCCGTTCTGGGTCACGGCCGGGTTCGCCGTGGCCGCGCTGTGCTCCCTGCTGCTGCTCCGCAACCGGATGCTGGCCGCGGCGGGGTGGTCGCTCGCCCTGTTCGGGATCCTCCTGGCCATCCTGACCAGCCGGGTGGTCGTCGAGCCCTACTACGGCGGCCCCCCGGCGCCGGTCTGGCCCGGGGCGGCCCTGGCCTTCGCCGCCACGGCGGTGCTGCTGTCGGCGGCGACCGCCGCCCGCTCCTTCGGTGACATGGTGCGCCTGGGCGGGCCGAGGCGGGTCTTCGCCCTCGCGGTGGGACTGCTCGCCCTGGCGACCCCCGTCTGCGCCGCGGGCGTGTGGATGTGGGAGGGCGTGCGGGGGCCTGTCACCGCGCACGCCGAACCCGTCGTCCCCGGCGCGCTGGTCGGGGCCGGGACCGTCGAGGGCGGCGGGTCCGACGGCGCGCAGACCCGGCCGCGCACCCTCGTGGTCACCGCCGACGGCGGGGGCGGTGTGGACTACCTGGTCGTGCGCGGACGCGAACCCCGCCTGGGCGAGGAGCAGCTCGTGCCCGAGCGCGGGGTCCGCGAGGTGATGGACCGGGCCGTGGCCGAACTCACGGTGGGCCAGGGCGGCGACCAGATGTACACCCTGGCCGACCTCGGCATCCAGTACGTGCTCTACCCGCGCCCGGAGATCAGCGGGCCCGCCGACGTCACCATGGTCGACACCCTGGACGGCACACCGGGGCTGGAGCGGCAGTCGCTGTCGCGGCACTACGCGCTCTGGCGGCTGGCCGCCCCCACCGGCGCGCTGCGGGTGGTCTCCGAGGACGGCGTCGGAGCCGAGGTCCTCGCGGTGCGCGGGGACGCGGACGAGGTGAGCGCCCCGGTCCCCGAGGGCGGCACCGGACGGCGGCTCGCCCTGGCCGAGGCCGCCGACAACGGCTGGCGCGCCAGCCTGGACGGCGTCGAACTGGACCCCGTCCCCACCCGGAGCGGAACCCAGGCCTGGGCGCTGCCCGTGGAGGGCGGCGAACTGCGCGTCTGGCACACCGACTACGTCCACGCGGCCTGGCTGCTCACGCAGGGGGTCCTGCTCGCGGTGGTCGCCGTCCTGGCCGCGCCGGGTGTGCGGACCGAGGAGGAGACGCGGCTGATCGAGGCCACGCCCACCCCCCGCCCGCGGCGGCCGGAGCGGCTGCGGCGCGCGGGGAGGTCCCGGGCGTCCTCGCGCCGGGGCGCACGCGCCCGGCCCGGCCGCTCGCGGCCCGGCGGCGAGGACCCCGGCGGGCGCGCGGACGGGGACGCCGCGGCGGACGCGCCGGAGGGCGGCGTCCCGCCCGGCTCCGCGTCCGAGGAGGACACAGGCACGCTGTCCGCCGTGCGGGGCGGGGGCCGCCGCCGGGGCACCCGGGGCGTGCGCAGGGGGGAGCGGCGCCGTGGTCGCTGACCGGGGCAGGAGAACGCGCCGGGCAGCGGCGGACGAGGACACCGGGACGGCCGGGACGGCCGGGCCGACCGGGCCCGCCGGGCGTGCGGTACCGAACGGGAGGAGCAGGCGGTGCGACTGATCGTGGAGAACCGGTTCGCGCTGTTCGGGCTGGTCTCGCTGGCCCTGGCCGCGCTGTTCGGCGTCGCGTTCGCGACCGGGCCGATCACCGCGGAGCTGGGCGTCACCGAGCCCGGGAGCGTGCGGCCCGACCACGCGGTGCGGGTGTGCCCCGCCCCGCACGAGTCGGGGGACAGCTCCGTGGCCGCGTTCGCGCCGAGGGTGAGCCGCGACGACGAGGGCGAGCTGTGGGCCGAGACGGTCCCGGCGGCCCCCGAGGACGAGGGGGACGGCGCGGGGAGCGGCGAGGACACCGGGGACGGTGAGGCCGGTGGAACCGGCGGGGACAGCGGGGACACGGGGAGCCCAGGCGGCACCCGGGGCCGCACCGTCGGCGAGGAGCTGACCGAGCCCGGCCGCGTGTGGAACACCGACACCGCCGGAACCGGCGCCCCCACCGCCGTCCGCGCGCAGGGGTCCCTGGCCTCCGGACTCGACGCCGCCCAGACCACCCTCTCCGACAGCTCGGCCACCGAGGTCCGCTGCCTCGAACCCTCCGTCGGAACCTGGTTCGCCCTCCCCGGCGGCGACGGCATCGAGGGCATGCGGCTCGACGCGCTCACCGTGCACCTGGCCAACCCCGAGGACTCCCGGGCCACCGTCAGCGTGGACGTCTACACCGAGGGCGGCCCCTCCTCCTCCGAGGAGAGCAGGGGCATCGCCCTGCCCGCGGGGGCGGCGACCGAACTGGACCTGACCGACCTGGTCGGCGGAACCAGCGCCGTCGGGGTCCACGTGCGCACCAGCACGGGGCGGGCCGCGGCCTCCCTGCTCGCGGAGCACTCCTCCGGCACCGCCGACTGGGTCCCGCCCACGGCCGCGCCCGCGCGCGAGCACGTGGTCCCCGGCGTCCCCGGCGGCGACGGCCGTCGCCGCCTGCACGTGGCCGCGCCGGGCGACGAGCCCGTCCAGGTGCGCGTGCACACCGTCACCCCGGCCCCGCGGGACGGGACGGAGGAGGCGCCGCAGGAGGACGGGCGGGACGGGGAGGGTCAGGGCACCGGGACCGCCGACGACCCGCTGACCTTCAGCGTGCCCCCGGCCGCCTCCGCCTGGCTCAGCCTGGAGACCGTCCTGGCCGGGGAGCCCGGCGCGGTCGTGGTGGAGGCGGACGCGCCCGTGGTCGCCGGTGTCGCCGCCGAGGCGGTCACCGGGGAGGGGGACGACGTCGAGGTGGTCGAGGCGGCCTACACCTCCGCGGTGCCGCCGCTCGGCTTCCCGCTGGACACCACCGCGGTCCTGCCCGACGTCCCCGAGGACGCCGACACCGAGCTGCTCCTGACCGCGGTCGGGGGCGACGCCACGCTCATGGCCACCCCCATCGGCGCCGACGCCACCCAGGGCGACGCCGTGCGCGTGCGGGTCGCCGCGGGGACCACCACCGTGTTCGGCGGGGACGACGGCTGGCAGGCGCCCGCGGGCACCGAGCCAGAGGACGGCTACGCGGTCCGCCTGGAGGTCCTGGACGGCTCCGAGCCCGTCCACGTCGCCCGCGTGCTGCGCGGCGGCGGAGACGGCCTGGGCGTGCTGCCGGTGACGCCCGCGCCGGTGCGGACCGAGCTGCCGGTGGTACGCGACAGCATGGTGGGGGTCGTCCCCTAGCCGCCCCGACGCACCCCGGGCCGGTCAGCCCTCGGGGTCCACCGACTCCGGTTCCACGCCGAGCAGGTTGGCGACCTCCTCGACGACCGTCTCGTGGACGAGGAGGGCCATCTCCTCCGGATCCTTCGTCCGGATCTCCACCGGACGCCGGTACACCACGATTTTGGCCCGGCCGGAGGGATCGGTCTCCAGGCGGGAGAAGGGGATCGCCTCGGTCAGGGGGCCGTGGGGTTCCACCGGGGGGACGTCCTCCACGAGGAAGTCGACATTGGCCAGCTCCCGCGCCCACAGGCGTTCGAGGCGTTCGACGGCGTCCAGGACAAGGTCGTCGAAGGCCTGCGCCCGGCTACGGAAAACCGGCAGGTCAGAGGGCACGAGAGGACCGCGGATGCCTCGGCCGCGGCGGTCCCGGCGCCGCACTCGGTCTGGTTGGCCACTGGAAAGGCGCACTCGTCGCACACTTCGAGACTAAGCCATCACGGGCCCCGCGCGTAGTCCTCCCGAGGCGAAAGCGCTCACGCGCCCGGGGAGCGGGCCGCCGGACGGCGGCGGGGGACGGGCCGGAGGAGGTGCGCCGACCCCCGGGAGGGCGGCGCGCGGAGGCCGCCGACGAGCGCGAACGGGCCAGCTCATGGAACGATGCTGGCGTGTCCCTCAGTAAAGGCATACAGTCGAACGCTGTGAGCCCTGTTCGACGCTGCTCCCGTACCGCCTGCAGACAGCCTGCCGTCTTCACGCTCACGTACGTCTACGCGGACTCGACGGCCGTCCTCGGCCCGCTCGCCGCCTACGTGGAACCGCACTGCTACGACCTCTGCGCCGTGCACGCCGACCGGCTGACGGCACCGCGCGGCTGGGAGGTCGTCCGACTCCCGGTCGAGACGACGGGCGGCGGCCCGGGCAGCGACGACCTGGAGGCCCTCGCCGACGCCGTACGTGAGGCGGCCCGCCCGCCTGCCCGCAAGGACCCCTCCGACGAGATCGGCGAGGGGACCGGGACGCTGCGCCGGGGGCACCTGCGCGTGGTCAGATCCGATCCGGGGCGCGGCGAACAGCAGCCCCCCCGGCACTCCGGCGGGTAGACGGCGCCGCCCCCGCCGCGGCGGGGAGCCGGCCCGGGCCCGAACCGGCGGTGGTGCGGGGGTTCGCGGGGACGCCTTGCTAGTTTTGTACCGCGCGCGGCCCGGCCGCGCGGGACCGAACCCAAGCAGGACCGACCTGGCCGGAGAAGACGTGGCTGACCTCGCAAGCATCTTCAAGGCATACGACGTGCGGGGCGTGATCCCCGACACCTTCGACGCCGACACCGCCCGGGCGATCGGAGCCGCCTTCGCCCGCGTGGTCGGCGGTGAGGCCGTGGTGGTCGCCCACGACATGCGCCCCTCCTCGCCCGAGCTCGCCACCGCCTTCGCCGAGGGCGTCACCGGCCAGGGCCTGGACGTGGTCTTCGCCGGACTCGGCTCCACCGACCTGCTCTACTACGGCTCGGGCCACCTGGACCTGCCCGGCGCCATGTTCACCGCCAGCCACAACCCCGCCGAGTACAACGGCATCAAGATGTGCCGGGCCGGGGCCGCGCCCATCAGCGGCGAGACCGGCCTGGACGACATCCGCCGCCTGGCCGAGGAGATTATGGAGGGGGGAGCGCCCGCCCACGACGGCCCCGCGGGGACGGTCACCCACCGCGACCTGCTGGCCGGATACGCGGACTACCTGCGCGAACTGGTCGACCTCTCGGGCATCCGCCCGCTCAGTGTCGCGGTGGACGCGGGCAACGGCATGGGCGGCCACACGGTCCCCGCCGTCCTGGAGGGCCTGCCGCTGGAGGTCGTCCCCCTCTACTTCGAGCTGGACGGCACCTTCCCCAACCACCCGGCCAACCCCCTGGACCCCGACAACCTGGTGGACCTCCAGGCCAAGGTCCGCGAGACCGGAGCCGACATCGGCCTGGCCTTCGACGGCGACGCCGACCGATGCTTCGTCGTGGACGAGAACGGCGACGCCGTCCCGCCCTCGGCCGTCACCGCCCTGGTGGCCGCCCAGGAACTGGAGCGCGAGCCGGGCGCCACGGTCATCCACAACCTCATCACCTCCCGGGCCGTCCCCGAGATCGTCCGCGAGAACGGCGGCGAGCCCGTCCGCACCCGGGTCGGGCACTCCTTCATCAAGGCCACCATGGCCGAGACGGGCGCGATCTTCGGCGGGGAGCACTCCGCCCACTACTACTTCCGCGACTTCTGGCGCGCCGACACCGGTATGCTCGCCGCGATGCACGTCCTGCGGGTGCTGGGCAACGACGACCGCCCCCTCTCCCGGATCGCCGAGGCCTACTCGCGCTACGCCGGGTCCGGCGAGGTCAACTCCGAGGTCGCCGACGCCCCCGGGCGGATGGCCGCGGTACGCGAGGCCTTCGCCGGGCGGGACGGCGTCACCGTCGACGAACTCGACGGCCTGACCGTCTCCCTCCCCGACGGGTCGTGGTTCAACGTGCGCGCCTCCAACACCGAACCGCTGCTGCGGCTCAACGTCGAGGCCCCCGACGAGGCGTCCATGGCCGGTCTGCGCGACGAGGTCCTGGCCATCGTCCGCGCCTGACCAGGCATCATGGGGGCAGAGGGACACCCCATTGCAGAGGAACGAGGACATGAGCACGAAGATCGACGGCTGGCTGCTGGAGATCCTGGCCTGCCCGCAGAGCCAGGCCCCGCTGCGCCACGACCCCGAGACCGACGAGCTGGTCTGCGACGAGAGCGGCCTGGCCTACCCCATCCGGGACGGCATCCCGGTCCTGCTGGTCGACGAGGCGCGAAAAATCGGGTGAGACCGGGAACGCCCCGGGCGTTCCAGCAGTCATAACGGTTGCGCCGGGGTAACGGGGCACGACGGGACGCACCACCGCGTTCCCCGCAACCCGTACCCTGGTGCTGCGCGCCCCCTCACCCCTATCTCCCGGAGGACACCGATGCCCGGTCCCGAACCGCTACTGCCGAGCGACCCCTCCTCGTTCGGCGAGTACAGCGTGACAGGGCGGCTGGGCAAGGGCGGCCAGGGAATCGTCTACCTCGCCGAGGACTCCGGCGGCGAGCAGTACGCGGTCAAGGTCCTCAACGACCAGTGGTCGCGCGACAGCGACCTGCGCAGGCGGTTCGAGAAAGAGGTCCGGGCGGCGCAGAAGGTCGCCTCCTTCTGCACCGCCGCGATCATCGAGGCCCGGCTCGACGGCGACCCGCCCTACGTGGTCAGCGAGTTCGTGCCGGGCAAGGACCTCCAGGAGACCATCGCCAAGGGCACCACCCAGAAGGGCTCCACCCTCCAGCGGCTCGCCATCACCACCGCCACCGCCCTGGTCGCCATCCACAAGGCGGGCATCGTCCACCGCGACTTCAAGCCCGGCAACGTGCTGATCGGCCCGGACGGGCCCCGCGTCATCGACTTCGGCATCGCCCGGATCGACGACGGCACCGCCACCATGACCAACTCGATCGTCGGCACGCCCTCCTACATGGCGCCCGAGCAGATCGAGGGCCGCGGCATCACCGACAAGTGCGACATCTTCGCCTGGGGCTGCGTCATCGCCTTCGCCTCCACCGGGCGGGCGCCGTTCGGCTCCGACACCGTCCCGGCGGTCGTCCACCGCGTGGTCAGCGCGCCCCCGGACCTGACCGACATGGACGAGGCCCTGCGCCCCATCGTCGAGTCCTGCCTGGACAAGAACCCGGACAACCGGCCCAACGCCCAGACGCTCCTCATGCGCCTGCTGGGCCACGAGGGCCCCGAGGCCTCCGGCCCCTCCACCGACGACGCCGTCAAGCAGGGCGAGCAGATCGCCCAGACCGGCCTGTTCACCGGCGCCCAGACGCCCTACCGGCCGCACACCGGGCCGCAGCAGCCGCACACGGGCCCCCAGCAGCCGCACAGCGGCCCGCAGGCGGGCGCCGCCGGGTACGCGCAGCCCGGCGCCTCCAACCCCCGTCCGGGCATGCCGGGGCACCCCATGGGCTCCGACCCCCGCCACGGCTTCGTCCACCCCGGCACCTCCAACCCCAGGCCCGGGGTCCCCGGCCACCCGGGCACGTCCAACCCCCGCCCGGGCGCCCCCGTCTACCCGCCCCCGCCGCCCGGCATGCCCCACGGCCTGCACGCGGGCGGCAACCCCATGCTCACGGGCATGAACCCCAACCAGACCTACGCCCGCACCGGGGCGCAGCAGCCCATGCCGCGCCCCGTCGAGCAGAACTCGGTGCTCCAGCAGAGCTGGGTGATTCCGGCGGTGCTCATCACCATCGTCATCCTGCTGCTGATCCTGCTCCTGCTGGCCATCAGCGGCTGACCGCCCGGCCGCCGGCGGCACCGACCGCTCAGACGCGGGTGAGCTCGTTCATGGCCCGGGACACGGCCTCGTCCACGAGGTCGCGCACCTGGGGCCAGCGGTCGTCCACGCAGTCCGTGGGCATCACGATCACACTGTCGGTGCCGGACATGCCCAGTGCGTCGCGCTCCCCCTCCGGGGTGGTCAGGCGCGCGTCCGCGGTGACCGCGAGCACCCCCGTCCGGGGGCGGCCCACCTCCTGGACCACCACGAACAGCGACAGGGACGCCCCGCCCACCGTCAGCTCCAGCGCCGTCCACCAGTGCGCGGCCCCCGGCGTGAGCAGGTTGCGCACCACCGCCTCCGAGGCGGTCCCGGGCTCGGAGTCGTCCGAACCGCCCGAGTACACCGACGTGCGCGCCGCGGGGTCCAGCGCCCGCAGGATCATGGCCAGCGAGCTGCGGCGCGAGCGCACGTAGTCCAGGACGCGGCGGCGCGTCACCGCCGCCAGCGGCGACACGGGGGAACGGGGTTCGGGGACGTGCTCGGGGGTCCAGCTCAGCTCGTCGAGCAGCGTGCCGGTCACCAGGCGCGCGAAGTGGCGGACCATCCCGGCCAGGCGCTCGTCGGCGTCGTGTCCGCTCCACGGCGGCGCCAGGGGGTCGGGCAGCAGCGGCGGGAAGTCCGCCCGCCGCAGCACCAGGGACGCCAGCAGCCACGGCAGCGCCCACGCGTGCGTGCCCTCGGGGCGCTCGGGGTCCAGCTCGGCCAGCACCGCCACGCCCTCGGCGTAGGTCTGGGCGGCGCGCACCACCGGATGGGCGGGCACCGAGGCGGCCCGCGCCAGCCGCAGCGCCTGCTCGGAGTCCACGGGGCGCTGGGGGGAGCGCGCGGGGCAGTCCTCAGGCAGGTTCCTGGCGCGCTCGGCCAGCTCCAGGACGAACGCGGCGGTGAACTGGCGCCCGGAGGCCCCGTCCGCCGCGGCGGAGACCACCAGCTCCTCCAAGGCGGGCCCGCCGCCCAGCGCCCGCACCCGGCGGCCGGTCAGCTCGCGCCGGGCCGCGTCCCGGGCCTGCCGGGGCTGGCTCTGCCGGTGCTGGGCCCAGATGGCCCGCAGCCGGTCGACGTCCATGAGTTCCTCGCGCACCAGGGCCGGCACCCGGTCCAGATCCGCACCGCAACGTAGGGTATCCACGTGTCTTCCGTAGCCAGTGGACAGTTGGCCAAAACCTGTCACGGGCCCCGACCTGTGGCCGCTACCGGACGCGTCGGAGCGTAAACCGGGGGTGTTCAGGGGCGGCGGCCGTGCAGCAGCCGCATCGCCTTCTGCTTCTCGAAGTCCAGCGCACGGGCGGGCGCCGCGGCGAGCCTGCCCAGCCGCTCCCCGTGCGAGCGCACCCGCGCCAGCACCTCGGGCTCGGCCAGCACCCGCAGGGCGAAGGCCAGCGCGGCGGGCGGGATGTCGAACTCGCGCTCCAGCTCCAGGCCCACCGCGATCGTGCGCAGGTCCTCCTCCGTGAACCGGCGGTGCCGGTGCCCGCGCCCGGTGGGCTGCTCCTGGGTGCGGGGCAGCAGGCCCAAGCCCTCGCGGTAGCGCAGCATCCGCGCGGTGGTGCCCACGCGCTCGGCGGCCGCGGAGATGGGCACGGGGCCGCGCGGCCGGAGGTCGGCGGGGATCGGGTCGTCGTCGAGGGCGGCCATGCACGCGACCCTAACCGAACCTCCCCACTGGGGAGCGCGAACCTGACAGTGAAATGTCAATTTCGCACGGTAGTCCCGGTCGCGGCCCTAGAATCGAGTGCGCCACGACCATCACGAGTGAGGAACGCATGGCTTTCGACTTCAAGGTCGCCGATCTCTCCCTGGCCGCCTTCGGACGCGACGAGATCCGGCTCGCCGAGCACGAGATGCCCGGCCTCATGGCCACCCGCGCCGAGTACGGGGAGAGCAAGCCCCTCCGGGGCGCGCGCATCATGGGCTCGCTGCACATGACCGTCCAGACCGCGGTCCTCATCGAGACCCTGGTCGCCCTGGGCGCCGAGGTGCGCTGGGTCAGCTGCAACATCTTCTCCACCCAGGACCACGCCGCCGCCGCGGTCGTCGTCGGCCCCGACGGCACCGCCGAGGACCCCAAGGGCGTCCCGGTCTTCGCCTGGAAGGGCGAGACCCTGGAGGAGTACTGGTGGTGCACCGAGCAGGCGCTGACCTGGCCGGGCGCCGAGGGCCCCAACATGATCCTGGACGACGGCGGCGACGCCACCATGCTCGTCCACAAGGGCGCCGAGTACGAGAAGGCGGGCGCGGTCCCCGACCCCGACAGCGCCGACAGCGAGGAGATGGGCGTCGTGCTGCGCCTGCTCAGCGCCAGCCTGGAGCGCGACAACACCAAGTGGACCCAGATCGCCGAGCGGATCCAGGGCGTCACCGAGGAGACCACCACCGGTGTCCTGCGCCTGTACGAGATGCGCCGCGAGGGCACCCTGGCCTTCCCCGCGATCAACGTCAACGACTCGGTCACCAAGAGCAAGTTCGACAACAAGTACGGCATCCGCCACTCGCTGCCGGACGGCATCATGCGCGCCACCGACGTGCTCATCGGCGGCAAGGTCGCGGTGGTGTGCGGTTACGGCGACGTCGGCAAGGGCGCGGCCGAGGCCCTGCGCGGCCAGGGCGCCCGCGTGATCGTCACCGAGATCGACCCCATCAACGCCCTCCAGGCGGCCATGGACGGCTACCAGGTCACGCTCCTGGAGGACGTCCTGGAGACCGGTGACATCTTCATCACCACCACCGGCAACTTCAACGTGATCATGGCCGACCAGATCACCCGCATGAAGCACCAGGCGATCGTCGGCAACGTCGGCCACTTCGACAACGAGATCGACATGGCGGGCCTGGCCAGGGTCCCCGGCGTCGTCAAGAAGGAGATCAAGCCGCAGGTCCACGAGTGGACCTTCCCCGACGGCAAGTCCGTCCTGGTGCTCTCCGAGGGCCGCCTGCTCAACCTGGGCAACGCCACCGGTCACCCCAGCTTCGTGATGTCCAACAGCTTCACCAACCAGGTCATCGCGCAGATCGAGCTGTTCACCAAGCCCGACGAGTACCCGACCGACGTCTACACGCTGCCCAAGATCCTCGACGAGAAGGTCGCCCGGCTGCACCTGGACGCGCTCGGCGTCAAGCTGACCCAGCTCACCAAGGAGCAGGCCGCCTACATCGGCGTGGACGTCACGGGTCCCTTCAAGCCCGACCACTACCGCTACTAGGCGGCGTTTCCCCGGGGCTCCGCTCCGCTTCGCCCACCCGTCGCCCGCCACCACCCTCAACGGACGGCCTGCGGCCGGAGCCCCTTCCCTGTTCGGGCGCCTCGAACACGGGAACCTTCGGATTCTCCGGTGTGACGGCTCGTTCCTCGCAGTCCCACCTACGAATCCTCCAGCACCCCGTGGGCGCTCGAACGCAACCCCCAGGGGTCGAGCCGACCAAGAGAGCAGGAGCCGGGCAGCACATGACACTCCCCTCCCACCAGGTGGCGGACCTCGGCCTCTCCGGGGCCGGGGTCCGCCGCGTGGACTGGGCCGAGCGCTCCATGCCGGTGCTGCGCAGCGTGCGCGAGCGCTTCGCCGCCGAACGCCCCCTGGACGGCCTGCGCGTGGCGGCGTGCCTGCACGTGACCGCCGAGACCGCCAACCTGCTGCGGGCCCTGCGCGCGGGCGGCGCGAGCGTGTGGCTGGCGGCGTCCAATCCGCTGTCCACACAGGACGACACCGCCGCCGCCCTGGTCACCGAGTACGGGGTTTCGGTCCACGCCTGGGCCGGAATGGACCCGGCGGCCTATGACCGGAACCTGGTCACGGTCCTGGAGTCGCGGCCGCACCTGCTGCTCGACGACGGGTGCGACCTGGTCAACACGGCCCACCTGGCCCGCCCCGACCTCCTCGACGGCGTGCTGGGCGGCTGCGAGCAGACCACCACCGGCGTGATCCGGCTGCGCCGGATGAGCGCCGAGGGAGAACTGCGGCTGCCCATGGTCGCGGTCAACGACACCGCCACCAAGCGCATGTTCGACAACCGGTACGGCACCGGCCAGTCCACCATCGACGGCATCCTGCGGGCCACCAACGCGCTGCTCGCCGGGCGCACGGTCGTGGTCGCCGGGTTCGGCTACTGCGGGCGCGGCCTGGCCGAGCGCGCCCGCGGCATGGGCGCCCGCGTGGTCGTCACCGAGGTCGACCCGGTCAAGGCCCTGGACGCGGTCATGCAGGGCTACACCGTCACCACCATGGAGGAGGCGGCCCCCGCCGGGGACGTGTTCGTCACCGTCACCGGCAACCGCGACGTGGTCCGCGCCGAGCACCTGGACCTGATGAAGGACGGCGCGATCCTGGCCAACTCCGGCCACTTCGACCTGGAGATCGACCTGAACGCCCTGGAGGGCCGGGCCGTGGAGGTCAACCGGGGCGTGCGCGAGCAGGCCGACGAGTACGTGCTGGCCGACGGGCGCCGCCTGCTCCTGCTGTCCGAGGGGCGCCTGGTCAACCTCGGCGCCGCCGAGGGGCACCCGGCCGCCGTGATGGACCTGTCCTTCGCCGTGCAGGCCCTGACCACGGCCTGGCTGGCCCGCAACGCCTCCGGCCTGGAGCCGGGCGTGGTGGAGGTGCCCGCCGAGACCGACACCGAGGTGGCCCGGCTCGAACTGGCCGCGCTGGGGGTGCGCATCGACGCGCTCACCCCCGGGCAGGAGGCCTACCTGCGCTCCTGGCACGCCTGACGGGCGGTCCCACGCCCGACCGGTCGCCTCAGGCCGCGCTCAGCGTGGTCGCGGCGACCGTCGCCGGAACGGGAACCGGCTCGCCGCGCTCACGGAGCACCTCCAGGTGACCGCGAACAGCCTCATGCATCTCGGCCAAGGCCTCGGCTTCGGTCTGCCCCAGAGCCACGCAACCGGGCAGGTCGGGGGACCAGGCTCCGTACCCACCGTCCTCGGCTCGCTCGATGATGACCGCGAACGTGCTCATCCCTACCTCCATGTGATGCCCGCCTGCTTCAGGATGCTTCTCTCGGTTCCGATCGGCAAGTCGTTACCGGGCTTACCAGCGATCGTCACCACGCCGGGTTTCTGGTCATGGACGAAGTGGCGGTGACTGCCGCGTGTGCGGTGCAGGTACCAGCCGTCCGCTTCGACCAGTTTGATGGCCTCGCGAACTTTGAGGGGCATGAGCACAACATACAGTGACCGGATCGGGTCTTTCCGTGTCCAGGTTCACCGGGAGGAGTGCGGTCCGTACCACTGCTGCTGGGGGCCGCCCTGCGGGTGCCCGGGCTGGGCGCGCTGGGCGGCCGCCTCGTGGCGGCGCCGGCGCTCGGCGAGCACCGCGGCCAGGAAGTAGGGCGGTGTGGTCCCCGGCGGCGGGGGCGGACTGATCTGCGCGGCCACCGTGTCGGCCAGCCGGACGCCCATCTCGTGGCGGGTGTGCTCGGCCAGCTCCCCGTACCGGAGCACGTACTGGCGCGCCGCCGCCGCGGTCTCCGGGGACAGCCGCGACAGCTCGGTGCCGGACGCCCAGGCCGCCAGGTGCGGGGGCATCGGGACGACCTCCTCGCGCGGCCTGCCGCCGCGCTCCTCCACCACCATCGTCCCGGCCACGAAGTCGCCCACGCGGCGGCCGTCGCGGTTGATCATGGACGTGATCAGCGCGACCACGCCGCTCGTCAGCCAGATCTCCACGAACGCGGCCAGTGCCCGGCCCAGCGCCTGACGGAACCGCTCGGGGGAGCCGTCGGTGCCGACCACGCGCAGGCCCAGGGCCATCTTGCCCAGGGAGCGCCCCCGGGAGACGGTCTCGAAGACGGCCGGGTAGCCGACCAGGATCAGGATCACGCTCGACAGCGACACGGCCGCGGTGATCGCGGGGTCCAGGTCCCTGCCGATCCAGGTGACCAGGACGCTCAGCGCGATCAGGGCGATGACCTGGACCAGGGCGTCGATGGCCAGAGCCGCGGCCCTGGTGGCGAAACCGGCCGGACGCAGGTCCAGGACCACGGCGTCACCCGTGACCAGAGGTGTCACGCCGTACACGTCGGCGCGGGCGTCGCCGTTGCCGGGATAGGACACCAGCACTCGCTCCCTCGGGGCTGTCTGAAACCGTCGTCCCGACATTACCCGGCACACGGGACGGCTGTTCGCAGCGGAGTCGGGAGCGAGCACCGGACGGGCGGGCCGGGAGGCCCGCGAACCGGTGCCAGAACCGGGCCGCGCGCGAAACGGATAGGGTTCCTTGCGTGGATATCGACGTGTTCGCCGCGGCGCACGCCCCGGAGTGGGAACGGCTGGACCGACTGGTGCGCGGGCGCCGCTCGCTGGACGGTGAGGAGATCGACGAACTCGTCGAGCTCTACCAGCGGGTGTCCACCCACCTGTCGGTGGTGCGCTCCTCCGGGCAGGACCCGGCGCTGGTGGGCAGGCTGTCCGCGCTGGTGGCCCGGGCCCGCTCCGCGGTGACCGGCGCGCACGCCTCCGCGTGGCGCGACGTCGGCGGGTTCTTCACCCGCGTCTTCCCGGCGGTGCTGTACCGGCTGCGGTGGTGGTGGATCGGCACCAGCGCGGGCATGGTCGCGATCGCGGCGGTCACCGCCCTGTGGATCGTGTCCGAGCCCGACGTGCTGCACGCCCTGGGCACGCCGGACTTCATGGCCCAGTACGTCGACCACGACTTCGCGAACTACTACATGGAGAACCCCCGGGGCTCGTTCGCCGCCCAGGTGTGGACCAACAACGCGTGGGTGTCGGCGCAGGCCATCATCTACGGCGTGGCCCTGGGGCTGCCGACCCTGGCGGTGCTGCTGATGAACGCGGTGAACGTGGGCGTCGCCGCGGGGATCATGCTCGCCCACGGCCAGGGCGACGTGTTCTTCGGTCTGCTGCTGCCGCACGGACTGCTGGAGCTGACCGCCGTCTTCGTCGCGGGCGGGGTGGGCCTCAAGCTGGGGTGGACGATCATCGCGCCCGGCGACCGCACCCGCATGCGCGCCCTGGGCGAGGAGGGGCGCGCCGCCATCGCGGTGGCCCTGGGGCTGGTGGCGGTGCTGTTCGTCTCCGGGATCATCGAGGGCGTGGTGACCGGCAACGCCGCGGCCGGGGTCATCCCGATCCCGGTGGCGCTGGGCATCGGCGTGCTGGCGGAGGCGCTGTTCCTGGTCTACGTGTTCACCGTGGGGAAGAAGGCCTACCAGGAGGGCGAGACCGGAGACCTGGAGAACGCCCCCGCCGCCGTCCCGGTGGCCTGAGGGCACTGGGACGGTCCGCCGCGCGCGCCGAGCCGTCCGCTCTCTGGCCGCTTGAGGTCACTGGCTGTTCCGGTGGGCGGGTGCCGTGCCATCATCCGGGATATGCAGACCGACGCCCTCCACTGGTCCGAGAGTTCCCACAGCGGTTTCGAGGGCGCGCGTCTGGAGGCTGCCTCCGCCCGCCCGGGCTGGTTCAAGAGCAGCCACAGCTCCGCGGAGAGCCACCACTGCGTGGAGGTGGCGTTCGGACACACGGGGAACTCCGTGCGGGTGCGTGACTCCTCGGTACCCCGGTCCGGGAACCTGGCGGTCAGTCGGGGGGAATGGTCCGCCCTGGTGCGTTCGCTGGGTGCGGCGGCGGACTGACCATCCCGGGATGGTCTCCGGGGCAGCACGAGGTCGGCGGTCGCGTGGTGCGCCTTGTTTCCACGGTAAGCCGGGGGAGCCGTCGATGGCGGCCCGTGTCGCCGCCGGTGGAAAACGCGTGCCCGTCAGTGTTCCGGTTCCGGCTGCTCGCCCCGTGCGGCCCGGTCCCGCCACTCCCGGGTTCGTTCGGTGTCGGGATGGTCCCTGCCCAGCGCCTGCTCGCGTACCTTCAGGCAGGCCTCGAACCAGCTCCGGGCGGCGTTGAGGTCACCGCTCTCGAAGGCGGCGCGGCCCAGGTAGTAGTCGGCCTGGGCGGTCAGCGGATGTCGTTCTCCCATGGTGCGCGCCCGGATCAGCCGTACCTCGCGGAACTCCTGTCCGGCGCTGACCGGGTCCCCCTTGCGCATCACGGCGTAGGCCAGGTTCTCCCACGCGGCCAGGGCCCTGGCGTCCTCCGGTCCGGATACGCGGCGCCAGGCGTCGAGCACGGCACGGAACTCCTCCATCGCGGTTCCCCACTCCTCGCGTCTGATCGCTATGAGGGCGAGTTGGAAGCGCGCGTCCAGGGTGTTCTCGTGGTCGGGGCCGTGGTGGAGTCCGCTGAGCTCGAACAGAGCACGGTACTCGGTCTCAGCCTCATCGACGAGCCCCTGGTTCATCTGGGCCTCGGCACGGTGGTGCCTCGCTCTGAGCGTGAGCGGGTGCGTGGGACCGAGGAGTTCTTCGGCGTCTCTCCACATCTGTGTCGCGCTTTCACCGGCCCACTCCGTGAGGCCCAGATGGATGAGCCTGCGATTGAGCTGTGCAGTATCGCTCATGGATGCCCGCACCATGGACGCGGCATTGGCCTCGATCGCCGACAAGTCCTTCGAACGAAGCCGTGCGCGCAGCTTCATGATGTTGGTGTAGGCGGTCAGCTCGACCAGGGGGTCGTGATCCTGTTGCCAGGTGAGCAGCTCCTCCGCCTTCTCCAACAGTGGAAGCTCGGAGGTGGTGAACCCGGCGCGTACCGTCTCCGAAACCAGCGGGTGGAGGCGCAGCACGGTCTCTCCGTGGGCTGTCACCACCGTGACCAGGCCCTGCACGACGAGGGAGTTCACGGCGCGCGCCAGCTCCGCCTCGTCCAGGAAACCGAGGGGATCACCACTCATCCTGGACATGGGCAGCCGACGCAGGGGGATCTCCCGGCCCTTCCCACCGAAGATCGACAGCAGCTTCAACAGCGGCACCGCCCGGGGCTCGCGCTCCTCCACCAGGCGCAGGGACAGCTCCCACACCCCCGACAGCAGCCCGCGCTCGACGTCGCCACCGGTGACGAAGGGCGCCGCCAGCTCGTCCAGGGCCCCGACGCCCTCGTCGAGCCGCGCCAGCAGCGCGTGCGCGTCCGGGAACAGCACCCGGTGCGTGGCCAGGATCCGCCCGGCCAGCGACAGCGCCAGCGGCACCCCGCCCAACCTCCGGGCCAGCTCCTCCGCGCCCGCGAGCCCGGCCGCACCGCCCGCCCCCGCGTGGTCGGCCAGCGCCTCGGACGCCGCCGACCCCTCCAGCTCCCCGATCCGGTGCACCCGCGCGGGCGCCCACTGCGCGGGGTCGTCCACCCGGCTGGTCACCAGCACGAACCCGCCCGGACTCGCCCGCATCCACCCCAGCTGGTCACCGGGCCGGTTCTCCGGGTCCAGCTCCTCGGGCCGGTCGGCGTTGTCGATCACCAGCAGCCACGGCCGCGCCGCCGCGTCCAAATGCCGCCACACCCACCGGGCCGCCTGGCGCCGAGCCCCCTTCACCCGTTCGGCCTCCTGCCGGGAGCCGCCCACCTCCACGGCGGCCTCGACCATGCTCGACGCCACGCTCCCGGGCCGGAGCCAGAACACCGTCCACCCGTCGCGCCGCGCACGCTCGGCCAGCGCCGCCGCCACCGTGGTCTTGCCGAACCCGCCCGGCCCGGTCAGCACGTGCGGAACCGGCGCACCGGCCTCCATCGCCCCGCCGAGGGCCTCCAGGAGCTCCTCACGCCCCCGTACGGCCGTCGCCGGGCGCGGCGGGTCCAGGGACACGTCGGCGAGAGGCGGCGGCGCGGGAGCGGGCGCGTGGAGGGTCACGCCGCCGTGGATGTCGCGCACTTGGAGCAGTTGGCCGTGGACGGCGCCGGTGGAGGCGTTGCCATGGCCGTCGGGGGGAGGAACCATGCCCTCCATACTGCACGTCCGGGCGCCGCCCCGATGGGGCGGCACCCGGACGGTGAGGGCGGGAGGACCGGGCCTACAGCCTGCCCTGCGCCTTGAGGTTGATGTAGGCGTCCGCCAACGCGGGCGCGATGTGCTCGGGGTCGGCGTCGACCACCTCCACGCCCATCCGGCGCAGCTCGGCGGTCACCCGCCTCCGCTCGCCCAGCGTCCGCTCCGCGGCGGCCGCCCGGTACAGCGCGTCCGCGCTGCCCCGCTCTGCGGCCATCAGCTCCACCGCCGGATCGTTGACCGCGGCGACCAGCAGCAGGTGCCGGGAGGTGAGCACGGGCAGCCTCGGCAGCAGCCCCTCCTCCAGCGACGCCGCGTTCAGGTCGGTCAGCAGCACCACCAGCCGCCGGGCCCGCCCCTGCGTGCCCAGGACGGTCCCCACCAGGCCCGCCGGGTCGGACTCCACCAGCTCCGCCTCCAGCGGCGCCATGGCCTCCACTATCCGGCCCACCTGCTGTCCGCCCTTGCCGGACGAACGCACCTGCGCGCGCGTGCGCCGGTCGTAGGCGAGGAAGTCCACCCGGTCGCCCGCCCTGCCCGCCAGCGCGGCCAGCAGCAGCGCGGCGTCCATGGCGTGGTCCAGGCGCGGGGTGTCGCCCACCCGCCCGGCCGACGTGCGCCCGGTGTCCAGCACGATGAGGATGCGCCGGTCCCTCTCGGGCCGCCACGTGCGCACCACCACCCCGTCGCCGCGGGCCGTAGCCCGCCAGTCGATCGAGCGCACGTCGTCGCCGGGCACGTAGTCGCGCAGGGAGTCGAACTCGCTGCCCTGGCCGCGCACCATCGCCGTGTGCTGCCCCTCCAGCTCGCGCAGGCGGGACAGCTTGCCCGGCAGGTGGCGTCTGCTGTGGAAGGGCGGCAGCGTGCGCACGGTCCACGGCGCGGGCAGCGTCCGCTGCCTGCCCGCCAGCCCCAGCGGCCCCAGACTGCGCACGGTCACGCCCGCGGCCCGGGCGTCGCCGCGCCGCGTCGGGGTCAGGACGGTCCTCACCCGGCGCCGCTCCCCGGCCGGTACCCGCAGCGGCTGGCTGCGCGGCGCGGCGTGCGAGCTCGGCGGCCAGGCGTCGCGCACCGACCCCCGCAGCCCCCGCCGCGTGGGGTTGGCGACGGTCACGTACACCGTCGCCGAGTCGCCCAGGCGCAGCGACGTGTCGCCCTCCCGGGACAGCAGCACCGCCTTGGGGCTCGCCGCCAGCACGACGTCCAGGGCGAGCAGCGCCGCCAGCACGCCCAGGGCCGCGGCCGCGGCCCCGGCTCCGATCAGACCGGACAGCGCCACCGCGACCGTGGCCGCCAGCGCCAGCAGCACCGCCCGGCCGGTGACCACCATCAGCGCGGCACCGGGACGGAGGCGAGCACACCGTCCAGGATTCCGTCGGTGGTCGCACCCTCCAGCTCGGCCTCGGGGCGCAGCGAGATCCGGTGCCGCAGCGTGCCCTTGGCCAGCGCCTTCACGTCGTCGGGGGTGACGTAGTCGCGGCCCGACAGCCACGACCACGCCCGGCTGGTGCGCAGCAGCGCCGTGGCGCCGCGCGGGGACGCGCCCAACTGGAGGGACGGCGACTGCCGGGTGGCCCGGCACAGGTCCACGATGTAGCCCAGGACCTCGGGCGCCACCCGCACGCGCTCCACGGCCAGCCGGGCCGCGCGCAGCTCCGCCGCGCCCGCCACCGCGGTGACCCCGGCCGCGACCAGGTCGCCCGGGTCGAAACCGGCCGCGTGGCGGCCCAGCATCTCCACCTCGGCCGCCCGCTCGGGCAGCGGGACGGTCACCTTGAGCAGGAACCGGTCCAGCTGGGCCTCGGGCAGCGGATAGGTGCCCTCGTACTCCACCGGGTTCTGGGTGGCGGCCACCATGAACGGGTCGGGCAGCGCGGACGGCCTGCCCTCCACGGTCACCTGGCGCTCCTCCATCGCCTCCAGCAGCGAAGCCTGGGTCTTGGGCGGGGTCCGGTTGATCTCGTCCGCGAGCAGCAGGTTGGTGAAGACCGGCCCCTCCATGAACTCGAACTTCGCGGTGTGCTGGTCGTAGACCAGCGAACCCGTCACGTCGCCCGGCATCAGGTCCGGGGTGAACTGCACCCGCTTGTGGTCCAGGGACAGCGCCGCCGCGAGGGTGCGCACCAGCAGCGTCTTGGCGACACCGGGCACGCCCTCCATCAGCACGTGGCCGCGGCACAGCAGCGCCACGACCATCGCGGTCACCGTCTCGTCCTGGCCCACGACCGCCTTGGCCACCTCGCGGCGCAGGGTGACCAGGGCCGCGCGCGCCTCGTCGGCTGATGGCAGTGCCTCGGGTGTGAAGGCGCTCACGTGCCGTCTACCTCTCTCGATACCTCAGTGGTCGGTCGCTGGTCCCCTCGGCTCAGGGTCACCGGAGCCTCCGGGCGCGCTCGTCGAGTTCGTCGGCGAGCCTGACCAGCATGTCGTCGTCGCCCGCGTACGGGTCGGGGTGCCCGGGGTGGAGCAGGGCCCGCAGGTGGGCGGGGTCGTCACCGGTCCGCGAGGCGACCGCCGCCACGACCGCGTCGGGCGCGGCGTCCGCGCCCAGCCCGAGCTTGGGCGCGACGCGGTCCAGGAACCCCGACCGCAGCGCGGCCGCGGCCCGGTCCCGGGCTCTGCGCGACTGGTACAGCCCCGCACGCCCCTCGGTGGTCTCCGAGGCGCGCACCACCACGGGCAGCGACTCGGGCACCAGGGCGCCCATCCGGCGTCCCCGCCACAGGGCGAGCAGCGCCAGCGCGGCCACCAGCGGAACCAGCGACCAGCGCAGACCCAGCGGCAGCAGCTGCCACAGCCCGGAGCCGCCCTCCTGCTGGGGCGGGTCGGGGCGCAGCCACACCACGTCCTCGGCGGCCAGGAGGTTCATCACCAGCGCGGCGTTGCCCCCGGCGGAGAGCGCGGTGTTGGTCAGCGGCCTGCCGGTGCCCAGCACGGTCGTGGCGGACCCGTCCCGCTCCACCCGGACCAGGGCGTCGCCGCTGCCGCCGGGGTAGCAGCCCACGGCCCGGGCGCCGGACCCGGCCGTGTACAGCTCACCGGCGAGGTAGGCCTCGCCCGCGGCCTCGGCGGCCGACAGCCCGCACCCGGGGACGTAGGGGGTCTCCGGGTTCGGGAACCTCTCCGGTTCCTCCCGGCCGGTCATCGTCACCCCGGGGGCGAACGCCTCCAGGGACTGCGTGGACGGCTGCACCAGGACGGTGTCCACGTCGAGCGCGGCCAGGGACTCCAGCTCCTCGGGGAGCAGGCGGTGGTCCAGGAAGACGGCGAGCACGGCGTCGTCCCCGGCGTCGGCCACGGCCTCCTCGGCGGCGGCGGAGGAGCGCACCACGTGCACGTCGCGGTCCTCCTCCAGCACGTTCACCAGCGCCCGGGTGCCGTCCGGGTCGATGGAACCGGGCTCCAGGTGGCCGGTGGGGAACTGCTCGCTGCCCAGCGACAGCAGCACCGAGACCGTGACGAGCGCGGCCACCACGGCTGCCGGAACCCGGACCGAGCGCCACACCCGCAGGACGCGCGAGTCCTCCCGGGAGGGCGCGCGGACGGGGGAGCGCGGGGGCGCGGCCGGGGGAGCGGTGGCCGTCATCGGCCCACCTCCCCGACGGGCCGGGCGGCCCTGAGCCGCGTGTCCAGTTCGCGCAGGAGGCGCGCGGAGTCGGCGGTGGCCGGGCGGTCGCCGTAGGCCACGTCGTTGAAGATCCGCGCGCCCTCGCTCAGCCCCTCGGCCTCGGCGGTCAGCACGGCGGAGGCCTCCGCGGCCAGCTCGGTCGCGGTGCGCCCCGCGCGCGGGGTGATGATCGCCCGCTCCTCCAGGTCCACGCTGATGGCCCTCAGCCTCTCCGTGACGGCGGCCGCGAACTCACCGGCCCTCTCGTGCCGGTCGGCGGCGGCCCGGTGGTCGGCCGCGTCCAGCGGCGCGCCCTCGTGCACGGGCGCGCCCGCGCGGCGGCCGCGGGTCGGGCGCAGCCAGAACACCAGCCAGACCAGCAGGACCGCGACGACCACCAGCAGCGGCCCGAGGACCGTCCAGCCGCCGAGGGCGTCCGGCGCCCGGGAGACCAGGTCCCCGAGGAGCTCGTCGAGCCAGGAGAGGAAGCGGTCCCACAGCGAGGGCTCCTGTTCCCCGTACAGGGGGTCGCTCAGCTCCTCGACGGCACGCCGCTGCCCCTCCTCGCGGGTCACCTCCCCGACGGCGGGCGCACTCACGTCCGCGGCTCCGGCAGGTAGATCTCCGGGCCCGCCTCATAGCCCGCCTGGGCCACCTGGTGCAGCTTCAGGTCCAGGCCCTCGCTGCGCATCCGGGCGTCCACGTAGAGCAGGGTGGTCACGCCCACGGTGAAGGGCGTGGTGATCGCGGAGGCGATGACGGTCCCCACGTAGACGACCGCGCCCGAGGCGACCGCGGCCCAGGTCGCGCCGGGCGCGACGAGGATGAAGACGGCGGAGACGACGCCGAAGGGCGTGCTCAGCAGGCCGCTGACGAAGCCCATCAGGATCACGGCCAGCAGAGCGATGCCGAAGGTCCGCCACCACCTGCCCTGCGTCAGCCGCCACGAGCGGGCGAGGGCCGCGCCCACGCCGACGCGTTCGAGCACCACGATCGGCATGGCGAAGTAGATGCGGATGTAGATCCACGCCATCAGGGCGATGCCGCCGATGATGCCCAGCACCACCGAGGCGATGACGATGGTGACCCCCAGCCCCTGACTGCTGGAGACGGCCACGAAGACGCCCAGGAACAGGCCGACGAACCCCACCACGACGATGACCATGGAGAGCGCGAAGAAGATCAGCAGTTGCAGCAGCGCCAGCCCGACGACGGCCCCGATGCGGTCCTTGACGGCGGCCCAGGCCTCGGACGGGCTGAGCTTGCGGCCGAGGACCGCCATGCCGACCACGGCCGTGAGCAGGCCGGTGACCAGGATGATCCCGGCCTGGGTCAGCAGGGTCCCGGCGTAGTTGGCGACGACGGACCAGCCGCTGAACGGGAGCGGGTCGTCGGGGTCGAGCGACGCGGGGTCGGCCATCATCTGGTCGAGGAAGGCCCCGTAGTCGGACAGGTACGCGCCGGCGCCGACCGAGCTGATGATGCTCGCGACCGCCATGACCACCAGCGTGAGGCCGACGGTGGTCTTGGGGTTGTTGCGGATGAGGCTGAACGCACCGTTGTAGATGTCCCCGAGCGTCATGGGCCGGAGCGCGACCACGCCCGGCTTGGGCGCGCGCGGCTGCCCGTACGGGGGCTGTTGGCCGTATCCGGCCGGTGCTCCGTATCCGGGCTGTCCGTAACCGGGTTGCTGGCCGTACTGTCCGTAGCCCGGCTGCTGACCGTATCCGGACTGCTGCCACTGCGCCTGCTGGCCGTGGCCGTACTGGCCGTGACCCGGCGGCTGCCCGTACGCGGGCTGCTGTCCGTAACCGCCGCCCTGGGACGGCTGCTGGCCGGAGGCGTGCTGCCCGTACTGTCCGTATCCGGGCTGCTGCCCGGAGGGCGCCTGCCCGTAGTGCTGTTGACCGTACCCGGGAGCCTGCTCGGGAGGGGCGAAGCCCGGCTGCCCCTGGGGCGCCTGACCGGTCGGGGCGGAGTCCGGACCCGCACCGGAGGGCGCGGAGGAGGCGGAGGACGGTCCCTCCTGACCGGGGGCGGCCCATCCGCCGGACGCGGGCGGGGGAGCGGCCTCGGGGGCCCCGCCGCCGTCCGGTCCGTCCGGGGGGTTCCCCGACGTGTCCCGGTGGTCGTCCTCCTGGGTCATCTGCCCCGCCCTCCATGGGGTTCGGTTACGCTGCGCGAGCACGCTTCCGCGGTTTTCGGCCTCTGGTCAACCAACCTACCCGCCGGTTCCACCGGTGCCCGCGATGTTCGGGCTTATGCGGGCGCAACCGACCCACTTCATTCCTTTTGTATGCTTTCTGTTACCAACCGGCCGAGTCGCGAAGGTTCGCGTGCCAGGTCACCAGGGTCGACGCGCCGCAGGCCGAAACGGTTCCCACGGACCGAAAAACACCGACCACTCTCCCGATCCCGCCCGAAGGTGGCAAGGTGGGGGGAGGACGAAGCAGTTCCCCGCGTCTCGGGGCGCACCGAACGTTCATGCCGCTTGAGTGTTTTCAGAGAGAGGAGTAGGCGCCGCCGTACCCGCCCGCCCGCGGGTCCGACGCCCGGCGCCGGACGCACCGATGAAGGGACGTGTACTGGTTGTCGACGACGACCTCGCCCTCGCTGAGATGCTGGGCATCGTTCTGCGTGGAGAGGGGTTCGAGCCCTCGTTCGTGCACGACGGGGACAAGGCCCTGGAGGCCTTCCGCGAGACCAAGCCCGACCTGGTCCTCCTCGACCTGATGCTCCCCGGCGCCGACGGGATCGACGTCTGCCGTCAGATCCGCGCCGAGTCCGGCGTGCCCATCGTGATGCTCACCGCCAAGAGCGACACCATCGACATCGTCCTCGGGCTGGAGTCGGGCGCCGACGACTACATCGTCAAGCCCTTCAAGCCCAAGGAGCTCGTCGCCCGCGTCCGCGTGCGCCTGCGCCGCACCGAGGAGCCCGCGCCCGAGGTGCTCCAGATCGGGGACATCACCATCGACGTCGCCGGGCACGCCGTGCGCCGCGACGGCGAGCAGATCAGCCTCACCCCGCTGGAGTTCGACCTCCTGGTCGCCCTGGCCCGCAAGCCGCGCCAGGTCTTCACCCGCGAGGTGCTCCTGGAGCAGGTCTGGGGCTACCGGCACGCCGCCGACACCCGCCTGGTCAACGTCCACGTCCAGCGCCTGCGCGCCAAGATCGAGAAGGACCCGGAGCACCCCGAGGTCGTCGTGACCGTCCGCGGCGTCGGCTACAAGGCCGGAACCGCCTGATCCTCCCGAGCCGCACATGACCGCAGCCACACCAGAGGAGGAGCGGGGGACCGCCTCCGACACGCAGATCCCGCCCTCCGGGCCGCCCGCGGCCCGAGGTCGCTGGCGCGACGGCGGCACCGGGCTCACCCGCTCCTACGCGCTCGCCCAGCGCGCCGCCCGCGCCCTGGTGCGCGGCGTCCACAGCAACTGGCGCCGCTCGCTGCACCTGCGGGTCATCTCCACCACCCTGGTGCTGTCCCTGGTGGTCATGGTGGGCCTGGGATACGTGCTCATCTCCCAGGTGCGCGGCGGCCTGCTCGACGCCAAGATCTCCACGGCCGTCACCGACCACCGCGCCGGGCTCAACTACGCGTCGGCCGAACTCCAGGAGAACGAGTCGGGCGACCGCAACCGGCTCATGTACAACCTCGCCAACGAGCTCACCAGCCGCAGCGGCGACACCGGGCTGTACAGCGTGGTCATCCTGCCCTCGGTGGGCGGCGAGGTCGGCTGGGCCACCGGCGAGGGCAGCGTCCCGCAGCGGCTCATCAACCAGGTCCACGAGTCCGAGGTGGACGAGCAGCAGTACCACACGTACACGCGCATCACCACCGACCAGGGTGAGGAGCCCGCGCTGGTGGTCGGCGCGCAGCTCACGCGCGCCTACGAGCTGTACTACATCTTCCCGCTCCAGCACGAGCAGCAGATCCTCGACCTGGTCCAGGGCACGGTCGGCCTGGTGGGCGTGCTGCTGGTCATCCTCCTGGGCCTGATCGCCTTCGTCATCACCCGGCAGGTGGTCAGCCCCGTCCGCTCGGCCGCCCAGTCCGCCGAACGCCTCTCCTCGGGCGACCTCACCGAACGCATGGCCGTGCACGGCGAGGACGACCTCGCCCGGCTGGCCCTGTCCTTCAACGACATGGCGGGCAACCTCCAGGAGAAGATCCAGGAGCTGGAGGAGCTGTCCAAGCTCCAGCGCCAGTTCGTCTCCGACGTCTCCCACGAACTGCGCACCCCGCTGACCACCATCAAGATGGCCGGGGACGTGCTCTTCGACGAGCGCGAGGAGCTCGACCCCACCATGCGCCGCTCGGTGGAGCTGCTGCAGAGCCAGGTGGAGCGGTTCGAGGAACTCCTCTCCGACCTGCTGGAGATCAGCCGCCACGACGCCGGGGCCGCCACCCTGGGCACCGAGTCGCTCGACATCCGCGACGCCGTCATGAAGGCCGTCGGCGACGCCGAGCAGATCGCCGAGCGGCGCGGCATCAAGGTCGTGCTGCGCCTGCCCACCGACCCCTGCACCGCCGAGTACGACGGCCGCCGCATCAACCGCATCCTGCGCAACCTCGTGGTCAACGCCATCGAGCACAGCGAGGGCCGTGACGTGGTGGTCACCGCCGCGTGCGACCGCGACGCGGTCGCCGTGGCCGTGCGCGACTACGGGGTGGGCCTCAAGGAGGGGGAGGAGCACCTGTGCTTCGACCGCTTCTGGCGCGCCGACCCGGCCCGGGTGCGCACCACCGGCGGCACCGGCCTCGGACTCTCCATCGCCAAGGAGGACGCCACCCTGCACGGCGGCTGGCTCCAGGCGTGGGGACAGCCCGGCCAGGGCTCCCAGTTCCGCCTGTCCCTGCCGCGCCGCTCCGGCAGCGAGCTGCGCGGCTCCCCCCTGCCGCTGGTGCCGCCGGAGTTCGCGCTGGGCCGTACCTACACCACCTTCGCCGACAAGGCCGACAAGGGCGAGAACGGCAACGGCGCCGTCCGCGCCGAGAAGGTGCCGGCCAGGAACGGCGCGGACACCACGGAGGAGGGCGCGGCCGCCGTCCGCGCCGAGCAGCGCGAGGGCGAGGAGAAGCTGTGAGGACACCGCACCGGTTCGGCCGCGCCGCGCGCGCCTGCCTGGCCGCGGCCGTGGCGGCCGTGTCCATGGCGGCCTGCGCGACCGTCCCCACCACCGGCCCTGTCGTGGCCAGCGACGGCAACGAGTCCGAGGGCGACCCCTACGGCGGCTACGTGCGCCTGCTGCCCGCCGGACCCCAGGAGGGCGTGGCGCCGGAGGGCCTGGTCAGCGACTTCCTCAAGGACATGGGCAGCTTCGAGCAGGACTACGAGGCCGCCCGCAGCTACATGCTGTCGAGCACGGACGAGTCGTGGAACCCGGACGGGACGGTCAAGGTCTTCCCCGGCCACGACACCGTCGACCTCGACACCACGATCAGCGGAGACGGGCTCACCGCCACCGTGCGGATGCGCAGCTCACTGGTGGCCACGATCGACGAGGACGGCAGGTACGTCTCCGGCGACTCCGGCCGCCTGCTCGACGAGACCTTCGTCCTGGCCCGGGAGAACGAGGACCCCGAGGGCGAGTGGCGCATCCAGAGCCTGCCGGACGAGCTCGTCCTCAGCCAGCTCGACCTGGAGCGCACCCACCGCCCGTTCAACCTGTACTACTTCAACCCCGACGAGAACGCCCTGGTCCCGGATCCGGTCTACCTGCCCGTCAGCAACGACGAGCTCACCAAGCGCCTGCTGCACAGGCTCATCCGCGGCCCCAGCGCCTGGCTGGACCCCTCCGTGCACTCCTCCTTCTCCGAGGACGCCGATCCCGAGGTGGAGGTGGACGAGGACCGGGCGACCGTCAGCGTGACCGCCCCCGGCCAGGCCGACGAGTTCGGCATGGGCGCCCAGATCGCCTGGACCCTGCGCCAGCTGCCGGAGATCCAGGAGTTCACGCTGCGGGTGAACGGCAACGAGGTGGACTTCCCCGGGGCCGAGGGCGAGAGCGCCGACCGGCCGCGACCGGGCAGCACCTACTGGTCGGAGGTCAGCCCCGGCGCGACCTCGCCCGGCGTCCACGTCTACTACTCCCACGAGGGCCAGCTGTGGGCGGCCTCGGACTGGGACACCGACACCTTCGGCAGCGGCGAGCCGGTGCCCGGCCCCCTGGGATCGGGCGAGGTCCCCCTGGGCAGGTTCGCGGTGTCGCTGGACGAGCAGACCATCGCCGGGGTCACCACGGGCGGCCGCAGGGTCGTCACGAGCGAGGCCACCCCGGGCGCCGCCGTCCGGGAGGTCCTGGCAGACGGGGTCTTCACCGAGCTGTCCTGGGACGTCAACGGCGACCTGTGGGTGGTCGAGGAGGTCGACGAGGAGGACGGTGAGGAAGGCGAGGAGGCGCGGGAGGACTCCGACGCCGAGAGCCCCAACCTCAACGGGCCGCCGCCCTCCCCGGGCCCGACGCACCTGTGGCTGCTGCGCGACGGCCACGAGGTGGTCCGCGTGGACGTGTCCGACCTGCGCGACAGGCCGCTGGTGCAGTTCCAGATCTCCCGGGACGGCACCCGCGCCGCGGTGGTGACCGAGGTGGATGGGCGCCGCTCGCTCCAGGTGGGACGCGTGGTGGAGGACGCCGACGGTCAGGTCTCCGTCGAGTCGTTCGTGACCCTGGCCCGCGAGCTGGAGGACGTCACCGACATCTCCTGGCGCTCGGGCGATCAGCTGGTCGTGCTCGGCACCCGCGAGGGCGGTACCAGCCAGGCCCTCCTGGTGTCGCTGGACGGCGGTACGCCGCCCGCCAGCGCCGGAACCCCCGTCGCCAGCATGGTGACCGTCTCCGGAGCCCCTGGCCAGCCCCTGGTGGCCGGTTCGGACGACGGCAACATCTGGGTGTCCAGCGACCCGCTGAACTGGCAGAGCGTCGTGGAGGGCGGCTCACCGGCCTTCCCGGGCTGAGGCGCCGCGGGCGCGGCCGGACCCCGGCCGCGCCCGCGACGAAACAGGGGTGCGCCCGGCGGGGAGGCCTGGAAGGGTGGCGCCATGGACGACCTGACGCGGCTGGGTACGCCGATCGACGCACGCCCCCACTTCTCCGGGGAGCGGGAGGACCTCCTCGCGCTCCTGCGCGGCCTCACCCCCGACGAGTGGCAGGCCGAGGCCGTGACCGGGTGGAGCGCGCGCGACGTGGCCGCCCACCTGCTCGGCGACGACTACTGGCGCATCGCGGGGATGCGCGACCGCTACCGCGCGGCCCCGGCTCCGGCGCCCGGGGAGCCGCTGGCGGCGTTCATCCACCGCAACAACCAGGAGTGGGTGCGGGCCACCGCCAGGATCAGCCCGCAGGCGCTGGTCCAGACGCTGGAGATGACCGGACGCGAGCTCGCGCGGCTCTGGCGCTCAGCGGACCCGCACGCCCCGGGCGTCGCCGTCTCCTGGGCGGGCGCCGACCCGGCGCCGGTCTGGCTGGACTGCGCCCGTGAACTCACCGAGAACTGGGCCCACCGGCAGCAGATCCGGCACGCCGCCGGGCGGGCCACCGACCCCGGGCCCGCGGGCTCCCTGGTGCTGGACACCTTCATGCGCGCGCTGCCGCACACCCTGCGCGACGCCCCGGCGCGGACCGGAACGCGGGTGAGCGTGGCCGTGGACGGCCCGGACGGCGGCGAGTGGACCGTCACCCGCACCGGGACCGGGTGGTCGCTGGCCCCCGACGCCATGGGGGACTCCGGCCCGCCCGCGGCGGCCGTGCGCTGGGACTTCGAGACCGCCTGGCGGCTGTGCGTGCGGGGGATCGAACCCGAGGAGGCCGAGGCCGGGGGCGACCTCTCGGGCGACCCCGGCCTGGCCCGGGCCTGCTGCCGCATCGTGTCGATCATCCGCTGACCGCGCGGACCGGCCCGGATGGCCGCCGCCGGTCCGTGTGCCGACCGGCCCCGTGCCTTGAGGGGCTCCTCCCGTGCCGCCTTCGCACCGCGGCCGCGACGCCGGGGTGACGGCCGCAGGTTCGCGGGCACCGGTCGCGGCCCGGGCGCCGACCGGTCGGTCCGGGCCGTTCCCGGTGCCGGAACCGCGGTTCCGGGGCCGGAGCGGGAGCCGGTGAGGGGCGCGGAGGAGGCCTTCGGGGGCGTTGTCCACAGATCCGAGAAGGGGCTGGCGGAGGCTGTTCCGGACGCCCAACCTTGAGGTATGGACGAACGGACACATCCCACGGGCGTGCTGCGGTGGATACTCGGCGCGCTGCTCGACCTGCTCCTGCCCCAGCCCTGCGCGGCGTGCGCGGGCCCCTCGGGGCCACTGTGCGCGCACTGCCTCACCGCGCTGCGGCGCCGCCCCCACCGCTGCGCGCCCAGGCCCGGCTGCCCGCCAGTCTGGGCGGTCGGACCCTACGCCGGGCGCCACCGCGGGGTGCTGCTCACCTACAAGGAGGGCCGTGCGGACGCCCTGGCCGCGCCCCTGGGCGGGTGGCTGGCCGCCGCCCACACCGCGTCCGGCCTGGCCCGCCCGGACACCCTGCTCGTCCCCGTGCCCGGGCGGGGCCCGCCGGGCGACCCCCGGGCGCCGGTCACCCGGCTGGCGCGCGCCTGCCTGGCGCAGGCGGGCGGAGCGGGCGCCGGGCGGCTGGCGCCCCTGCTGCGCTATCGGAGCCGTCCCAGGCGCCAGGCCGGTCTGGGGAGGGCCGAGCGCCTGGCCAACCGGGCGGGCACCCTCGTCGCGGACCGTCCGCTTCCCCGGGCCCTCGACGGGGCCCCCGGCGCGCGGTCCGGCCCGGAAGCCGGGGGAGTCGCGGTCGTGGTGGACGACGTCCTCACCACGGGCGCCACGGTGGCCGAGGCGACCCGCGCCCTGCGGGCCCGCGGGATTCCCGTGGCGGGCGCGGTGGTCCTCCTCGAACGCCTGCCCGACTCCGGCGGAGGTCCTTCCCGGGAGAAGGAGGCGGGTGATGCAAGAAGGTTTTACGAACCCTCCTGAACAGGCGAAAAGTCCATGTACGAAGGGGTTTGAGGCAGTTACCGATGAGTTGGGAGGGTGGCTGCTACCTGACATCCTCGCCAGGACAGGTTACGGTCACGGTATGGCACCCGTCCGGGTCCGTGGTTGCGTCGGAGTCTGTGAGCTCCCGGGAACACCGGGGGGCCACTCCGGCAAGCCGATGCCAGGCGCAGGCGAAACGGCCCACGTAAGGCGACTTTTCGTCGACCGATCACGGTGCGCCTTAGAGGTAAGCCCTGCCCCGCGGAGGGTCCAGATGTCCCTCATGACAGGGAGAAGAGCAGTAGTCGCGTACAAGAGCGGCGACACTCTCAGCAGGCGGATGTGGGGACGAAGACCAGGTCGGCCGGACGGGTGGCATCCCATCGTCCGGGGGTTCGCCAACGGCGAACCCCCGGAGACGATCCCCCCGCGTCCCCGCCGCGTGCGTCCCGCCGTGGCCCCGGGCGACCTGCGTTTCATCGAGGGGCGATCCGTCCCGTCAGTCCCAACAGTCCCGGCAGTCCTTTCCTCCACCGCGGCGGCCTCCGCCAATCACGCCCCTGGTAGGCGTGATGACACCCCCGCTGGTGGGTATACGCATCTCCAACCGAGCCGTGCCCCCTACCGGACAGGGGCACCAGCGGAAGGGGGCTAGCGCGACACCCCTCCCGCCCCCCTGACGGCGGAAGGGACGCAGAGCCAGCCTGGCCGTCGTCTTCCGACGGCCACGCGATGAAGGGGGTCCTATGGACATCATCGTCAAGGGTCGACGCACCGGTGTGAGTGAGAAGTTCCGTCAGCACGTCGACAACAAGCTCGACAGGCTCTCCAAGTGGGAGAAGAAGGGCATGACCGTCGACGTGGAGGTGTCCAAAGAGCGCAACCCCAAGCTCGCCGACGTCTGCGAGCGGGTTGAGCTGACCATCCGGACCAACGGTCCGGTCATTCGCAGCGAGGCCGCCGCCTCGGACCGGTACGGCGCCCTCGACCTCGCCCTCGACAAGATCGAGGCCCGCCTGCGCAAGTCCGCGGACCGGCGCAAGGTCCACCGGGGCAACCACGCCCCCGTCTCCGTCGCGTCGGCCACCGCCGGCCTCCCCGGAGACCTGCCCTCGTCCGCCACCGCCACCGCGACGCAGGCTCCCCCCGCGCAGCGGCGCAGCGGCGAGGAGGACGTCAACGGCACCGAGGTGGACGGGAGGTTCTCCGACGAGTTCGTCGAACTCGACACCCAGGGAGACGCTCCCGTCGTCGTCCGGGAGAAGTTCCACCGGGCCAAGCCCATGAGCATCGACCAGGCGCTCATGGAGATGGAACTCGTGGGCCACGACTTCTACCTCTTCCACGACGAGGTCAAGGACGCCCCGAGCGTCGTCTACCGGCGCAAGGGCTTCAACTACGGCGTCCTCCGACTGGTCGACTAGGCAGTGTTTTTTTGGACCTCCGCTTCGCTTCGGTCCGTGTTCGGGCGCCCGGAGAACGGGAATGGGGTTGAAGCAGGCAAGCGGTGCCGGAGACGGGTTCGCTCGTTCCTCGCGAACCCGTCTCCGGCACCTCCAGAACCCCGTGGGCGCCCGAACCGACCCCCACAAGCTGAGACCGGTTCAAAAAACAGACCCTAGACGTCCGCGACCGCCCTCGACGGATCCCCCCGCACGAAGCCGCGGCGGGTCCATCCGGACCCGCCGCGGCGGTGTGCGCTCTCCTCCCCGTGCCCGGCCTCCGTCTCCGCCGGTCCGGCCGTCGGCCCGCGCCTACTCGGGCCGGTGCTCGGCGTCCTCCTGCTTGATCCGGTGCAGCGGGGTGTCGTGCGGTTCCTCGGACTCGGCCCGGGGCGTGTCGAGGACGACGTCGCTCATCAGGTCGAAGACCAGGGCCACCACGGCCGCCGCCACCAGCAGGACCGCGGCGATCACCAGCAGGACCACGGACATCCCCATGGCGACGCCGACCCCGCCCACGACGAACCCGGCGCACGCCAGCAGGACCGCCGCCCACGACGACACGCGCCCGCGATGGCTGTTGCTCGGCGCGAGACTGCCGCCCTGGTGCTGGAACCCCCGGATGCGCCCGAAACGGCTGTCGCCGTCGGGATGCTCCTTCTCCCAGGCCAGCGCGGGGTCGTCGGCCACGGGGTCGCGCCGCAGGACGGGCGACTCCCCGACGATCTCCTTGGCCACGTCGTCGGGAGAACGCGGGGAGGGCGCCGACGGGTCCCTCGCCTCGCGGCCCCCGCCGTCCCGTGTCCCGCGGCCCTTCTTGTCTCGGTTCGTTCGCATGGTGATCCCCCCTGGGAACACGTTCGCGTCCGGTCCGTCCGCGGCCGTTCGGCCGCGGTGCGAACTCCTACCACGTGCCTACCCACGAAAGCCGGGACCCACCTGTGCCCGCGCCGAAAGCGTGGGGAGGCGGGCCGAAAGCGCGTGGAGGCGGTCGGCGTACGCGACCGGCGCCCCGTCCGCGCCGGTATCCGATTCCCCCTGGTACCGGGGCGACGCGAAAAACCTTCCGAGCCCGCTGTCAGGTCTGTGACATGCGGGAACATATCGGTTGGTTTTCTTCGTTGCGCACAGGGAAACGTGCGGTCGGGCCGCTCCACCTGAGAGGGTGGGCGTAGGGTTCGTGTCCTCTAGGATGTAGGGCCGAGGGCCCAGGAACCCCCGCCGCCCTCCGCGGCCACGGGAAAGCGGTCAGCGGGCCTAGATCTGAACTCCACGTGGGTGGAGCCAACCGCGATCTGCGAGGAGCGCATAGGAAGTGCCAGGGATACTCGACAAGCTCCTGCGCGCGGGTGAGGGAAAGATCCTGCGCCGACTCAACAAACTGAAGGACCAGGTCAACTCGCTCGAGGAAGACTACGTCGACCTCACCGACGAGGAGTTGCGCGACCTCACCGGGGAGTACAAGGAGCGCTACGAGGACGGGGAGTCCCTGGACGACCTGCTCCCCGAGGCCTTCGCCACCGTCCGGGAGGCGGCCAAGCGCACCCTGGGCCAGCGCCACTTCGACGTCCAGATCATGGGCGGCGCCGCGCTGCACCTCGGCAACATCGCCGAGATGAAGACCGGTGAGGGCAAGACCCTGACCGGCACCCTCGCGGTCTACCTCAACGCGCTCGCGGGCAAGGGCGTCCACGTCATCACGACCAACGACTACCTGGCCAAGCGCGACGCCCAGAACATGGGCCGCATCTACCACTTCCTCGGCCTCGAGGTCGGCGTCGTCGGACCGCAGATGACCGCGGCCGACCGCCGCAGCGCCTACCAGGCCGACATCACCTACGGCACGAACAACGAGTTCGGCTTCGACTACCTGCGCGACAACATGGCGCTCTCGCTCAAGGACACCGTCCAGCGCGAGCACTACTTCGCCCTGGTCGACGAGGTCGACTCCATCCTCATCGACGAGGCCCGTACCCCGCTGATCATCAGCGGCCCCTCGGAGCAGAACTCCCGGTGGTACGCCGAGTTCGCCAAGATCGCCCCGCGCCTCAAGCGCGAGGAGGACTACGAGGTCGACGAGAAGAAGCGCACCGTCGGCATCACCGAGTCCGGCGTGGCCAAGGTCGAGGACTGGTTGGGCATCGACAACCTCTACGAGGCCGTCAACACCCCGCTCATCAGCTTCCTCAACAACTCGCTCAAGGCCAAGGAGCTGTACAAGCGGGACAAGGAGTACATTGTCAAGGACGGTGAGGTCCTCATCGTCGACGAGTTCACCGGCCGCGTCCTGGCGGGCCGCCGCTACAACGAGGGCATGCACCAGGCCATCGAGGCCAAGGAGCGCGTCAAGATCAAGGACGAGAACCAGACTCTCGCCAAGGTCACCCTCCAGAACTACTTCCGCCTCTACGAGAAGCTCGCCGGCATGACCGGTACCGCCCAGACCGAGGCGGCGGAGTTCACCCAGACCTACAACGTCGGCGTGGTGCCCATCCCCACCAACAAGCCGATGGTCCGTCAGGACGTCAAGGACGTCGTCTACAAGCACGAGGACGCCAAGTTCCAGGCGCTCGCCGAGGACATCGCCGAGCGCCACGAGGCCGGGCAGCCGGTCCTGGTCGGCACCACCAGCGTCGAGAAGTCCGAGCTGCTGTCCCGGATGCTCAAGCGCGAGGGCGTGCCCCACGAGGTCCTCAACGCCAAGAACCACGCCCGTGAGGCCGCGATCATCGCCCGCGCGGGCAAGCTCGGCGCGGTCACCGTCGCCACCAACATGGCCGGTCGCGGTACCGACATCATGCTGGGCGGCAACCCCGACTTCCTCGCCGACGAGGAGCTCCAGGGCCGCGCTCTGAGCCCGCTGGAGACCCCCGAGGAGTACGAGGCCGCCTGGCCCGAGGCGCTGGAGAAGGCCAAGGCCGACTACGAGGAGGAGCACGAGAAGGTCGTCGAGGCCGGCGGCCTGTACGTGCTCGGCACCGAGCGCCACGAGTCGCGGCGCATCGACAACCAGCTCCGCGGCCGCTCCGGCCGCCAGGGGGACCCCGGCATCTCCCGCTTCTACCTCTCCCTCCAGGACGACCTGCTGCGCCTGTTCAACAGCAGCCGTCTGGAGGCGTTCATGAACCAGCTGAACATCCCGGACGACCAGCCCATCGAGTCCGGCATGGTCAGCAAGGCGATCGCCTCCGCGCAGGGCCAGGTCGAGACGCAGAACTTCGAGATCCGCAAGAACGTCCTCAAGTACGACGAGGTCCTCAACCGCCAGCGCAAGGTCATCTACGCCGAGCGCCGCAAGGTCCTGGAGGGCCAGGACCTGCGCGACCAGGTCATGAGCATGCTGGAGGAGGTCCTGCGCGGCTACGTCGTGGAGGAGACCGCCAACGGCGACCCCAGCGACTGGGACCTCGACAAGCTCTGGCGGGCGTTCAAGCAGGTCTACCCGATCAGCTTCACCGTCGACGAGTTCATCGAGGAGAACGGCGACCTGCACACGCTGACCACCGAGGTGATCTCGGAGCGCGTGGTGGAGGACGCCAACACCGCCTACGAGGCCCGCGAGGCCGAGCTGGGCGAGGAGGCCATGCGCGAGGTCGAGCGCCGGGTCATCCTCCAGGTCATGGACCGCAAGTGGCGTGAGCACCTCTACGAGATGGACTACCTCCAGGAGGGCATCGGGCTGCGCGCCATGGCGCAGCGCAACCCGCTGATCGAGTTCCAGCGCGAGGGATTCGACATGTTCCAGCAGATGCTGGAGGCCATCAAGGAGGAGTCCGTCGGCTACCTCTTCAACGTCGAGGTGCAGGTCCGCAAGAAGGAGGAGCCCGCCCTCACCACGGCCGCCGCGGCCAGGACCGCCGCAGCCGTCGGCGGCTCCGCCAGCGCGACCGCCGTCGCGACCGCTGTGGAGGAGGACGAGGAGGTCCAGGACGCCGCCTCCCCGGTGGAGGAGGCCGAGCCCGCCGAGGACGTGGTCGTCCCCGGCTTCGGCGAGGGCCAGCCCAACCGGCTCCAGTACTCCGCGCCGAGTGAGGACGGCACCGTCGAGCGCCACAGCGAGACGGCCGACGAGTACTCCGGCACCGCGCGCAACGCGCCCTGCCCGTGCGGCTCCGGCAAGAAGTACAAGAAGTGCCACGGCGACCCGGCCGCCAAGTAGGCGGGCGGTAGGCCCCGGCGGCAGCCGGAACACGACGCGCTCGGGCGCGGCTCCCACGGGGGCCGCGCCCGAGCGCGTTCGCCGTCCGCTCCGCGGGCGCGCCCGGGCGGCCGCGGACCGCCGCCCGGACACGGGCGCCCGGACTCAGGCGGGCAGGGGCCGCTCCCGCACGACGTGCTTCATCACCAGCGTCGAACTCAGGTGCTGGACGCCGGGCAGGGTGGCCAGGGACTCGTCGTAGAGCACGCGGAAGGCGGCCAGGTCGGCGCTGACCACGCGCAACAGGTAGTCGGGGTCGCCGAACAGGCGCTCGGCCTGGACGACCTGGGGGATGTCCTCCACCGCCCGCTCGAAGGCCGCGACGGTGTCCCGGTCCTCCTGGCGCATGGTGACGAAGACCAGCGCCTGGAAGCCCAGCCCCACCGCCTCGGCGTCCACGACCGCGCGGTACCCGCTGACCACCCCGGCGCGTTCGAGTTCGCGCAGTCTGCGGTGGCACGGGGAGACGCTGAGCCCGACGCGGTGGGCCAGTTCGGTGACGCTCAGACGGCCGTCCTCCTGGAGCTCGGCAAGAATCTTCCGGTCGACGTTGTCCATGGAGGAGATTCTTCCACCAACGGCGGTTTCGGCCGCAAGAAGTGGAACCATTTTCGGGCGTTTTATGGCTACTCTTCCCCTCTGAGCAGGAGTTTCGAGGAGAGGAGTGGCCGTGGAACCGGCTTCGGTCGCGGCGTTCTGGACGGTGTCGGTCCTGCTGATCCTGGTACCGGGGGCGGACTGGGCCTACACCATCTCCGCCGGGCTGAGGGACCGCTCGGTGCTCCCGGCGGTGTCCGGGCTGCTGCTGGGCTACGTCGCCCTCACCGGGGTCGTCGCGGGCGGGGTCGCGGCGCTGGTGGCCAGCACACCGGCCGTGCTCACCGGCCTGACCCTGGCGGGCGCCGCCTACCTGGTGTGGCTCGGAGCGGTCACTTTGGCCCGTCCGGCGGTGCCCGGCGCGGGCGGAGCCGCGGTGCCCTCCTCCTGGGGCTCGCGCGTGCTGACCGGTACCGGCGTCAGCGGTCTCAACCCCAAGGCGCTGCTGCTGTTCCTGGCCCTGCTGCCGCAGTTCACCGACCCCGCGGGCGGGTGGCCGATGGCCGCGCAGATCGGCACCCTGGGTCTGGTGCACACGGCCAGCTGCGGGGCGGTCTACCTGTGCGTGGGCGTGCTCGCCCGCACGGTGCTGGGAACCCGCCCCGCCGCCGCGCGCGCCGTCAGCCGCTTCTCGGGGGCGGCCATGATCGTGATCGGCGTGGGCCTGATGGCCGAACGCCTCCTCTAGGGCGCGGGCCGACCGTCCCCGCGACGCCGCCGCGGTGTCAGGAGGGGCCGTGCCGAAGGGCGCACTCGGCCATCCTCTCCGCGCCGTCCCGCCACTCCTCGCCGTGTCCCACGAGCACGGTCCGCGCCCCCGTGTCCGCGATCGCGCCCAACGACGCCAGAGCGCGCTCCTCGTCCGCGGTCGCCGCTCCCGACACGATCTGCGGTCCGTACGTGCCCCGGTACGGGTTGAGGGTCACCACGGCGTCGCCGGCGATGACCGCTCCGCGGTCCGGGAAGTGCAGGGCGCAGTGGCCGAGTGTGTGACCCGGGGTGGGAACGACCCGCGGCGCCCCGGGCACCGGCAGTTCGCCGTCACGGAAGCGGTGCACCTCCCTGACCGGCTTCGGCCACCACGCCCGCCGCCCCACGAATGAGGCGACCATCGGAAAGGCCTTCACCTGCGTCAGGAAGTAGGGAGTGCGGGCACGCGCGTGCCCGTACTGGCGGGGATGCCGTGTGAGCGGAACGTCGTTCTCGTGTATGTGGACGGGAACGCCCATCTCGGACCGGATCCGTTCCGCGAACCCGAGGTGGTCGAAGTGCCCGTGCGTCAGTACCAGGGCGCGGATGTCCCGGGGCTGCCGCCCGAGCAGCATCAGGGCCCGCCGCAGGGAGTCCCACGAGCCGCCCACCCCGGCGTCGACGATCGTCAGCAGCCCTTCGTCCTCGACGATGAACCAGTTGACGTACCCGTCCCGCACGCAGTGGATGCCCTCCGCCACGTCCTTCCTGAACATCGCCCACCTCCCGGGAGGTCGATGAATCCGGTCTGGTGCGTCGGACTGCCCTGACACGAGCGGCCCGAAACCCGTGCACGGGTTCCGGGCCGCGGGCCCGCGGACGCCCCGGCGGATCAGCCGGAGGAACCCGTCCCGCCCTTCGATGGACCTCCGGACTCCGGCGGGTCCTCGCCGGTGTTGGTCTCGGTGTGCGCCCGCACGGTCTCGCCCGGCTCGTCCGGGTCGCGCTCGCGGCCCGGCGTGGGCAGGTTCAGGCGGGTGATGAGCAGGTAGAAGATCCCGAAGTAGGCCGCGAAGTACACCAGGCCCAGCAACAGGATCAACCCCAGCCCCTGGGTGTTGTCCTTCGTGGCGTTCAACAGCATGTCGATCAGGCCCGCCGAGAACCCGAAGCCCAACTGGGCGTCCACCGCGTTGAGCACCGCCATCGAGACGCCGGTCAGCACCACGTGCACCGCGAACAGCGCCGGTGCCACGAAGATGAACGCGAACTCCACCGGCTCGGTGATGCCCGTCGCGAACGCCGTCAGCGCCGCGGGGATCATGATCGAACCGATCTGCGTCCGCCGGGCCTTGGGCGTGGCCAGCCACATCGCCAGCGCCGCGCCGGGCAGGCCGAACATCAGCACCGGGAAGAACCCGGACAGCAGGCCGCCCGCGTCCGGATCTCCGGCGAAGTAACGGGTGATCTCGCCGTGCGTCACGGTGCCGTCGGGAGCGGTGTAGGTGCCCGACACGAACCAGATGAACGAGTTCACCACGTGGTGCAGGCCCAGCGGCAGCAGCAGGCGGTTGATCACCCCGTAGGCTCCGGCTCCCACCGCGCCCGCACCGATGATGCCCTCGCCCAGGTCCTGGATCCATCCGCCCACGACCGGCCAGATGAGGCCGAGGGCCACGCCCATCAGCAGACCGGCCAGCGCCGTCACGATCGGCACGAACCTGCGGCCGCCGAAGAAGCCCAGCCAGGTCGGCAGCTTGATCCGGTGGTAGCGCTGCCACAGCACGGCCGCCACCAGGCCCACCGCGATGCCGCCGAGCACGTCGGTCGGGTTCTTCACCGCGTGGTTGATCACCGGCATGACCGCGTTGACGGCCTCGGGATCGGTGACGGGCTGGCGGGTCACCGGGTCCACCGCCAGCGGGTACGTGGTCAGCCGCGACCCCAGGTCGCCCGTGGCACCGTCGAAGGTCACCATCGTCCACGTGGCAACCCGGTCGAACACCAGGTAGCCCACGACCGCGGCCAGGGCCGTCGAACCGTCGGCGCGCTTGGCGAACCCGATCGCCACACCGATCGCGAACAGCAGCGGCAGGGCCTGGAAGACCGCGTCGCCCGCCATGCCGACGGCGCCCGCGACCGGCTCCATCCAGCCCATCCCGGAAAGCCCGGCCAAGCCGTCCGCGCCGAGCAGGTCGGGCTGGCCCAGGCGGAGCAGGATCGCGGCGGCGGGCAGGACCGCGATGGGCATCATCAGGCTGCGGCCGAGCCTTTGCAGGACGGCGAGCGTGGACGAGCCGCGCTTGGACCGGCCCGCGCCGCCCGGGGGCTGCGACGCGGTCGGTGTCGGGGTCTGGTCCGAACTCATGGGGGGTCCTTCCTCGGACACGCGCCTCGTGGGCGCGGGACTTCAGTCGCCGTGCCGCCGGGGGTCCAGCCGGGAGTGCAGCTGGTAGCGGTCGGCTCGGTAGGTGGACAGTGCCAGTTCCACGCACTGTCCGTTGGCGAAGCTCCGGCGCTGCATCACCAGCACCGGGCTCCCAGCTGGCAGGCCGAGGAGTCGGGAGTCGGCCGAGTCGCAGATCCCGGCCTCGATGGTCTGTTCCCCGGAATCCAACAGGATGTCGAACTCGTTTTCCAGCACCTCGTAGAGGGACCGTTCGGCGAGGTCGTAGTCCTCCAGGCCCGGGACCATGGCGGCGGGGATGTTGGAGCGCTCCACGGCCATCGGCTCGTCGTCGGCGGTGCGCATGCGCTCGATGTGGTGCACCAGCGTGCCCGGCGCGATGTCGAGCATGCGCGCGGTGTGCCCGCTCGCCGGGATGACCTGGCGGATCAGCTCGCGGGCTCCCGGTTCGAAGCCGCGTGCGCGCATGTCCTCGCTGAAGGAGGCCAGCACCAGGGACATCTCGATCTTGGGACGGGCGATGAAGGTCCCCTTGCCGGGGACCCGGTACAGCCGCCCCTCGGCCACCAGCAGGTCGATGGTCTGGCGGACGGTCATCCGCGAGAGCCCGTAGGTGGCGCTGAGCTCGCGCTCGGAGGGGATCATGTCGTCCACGCCCAGCCCCGCCGCGGTGATCCAGTCCAGGAGCAGGTCGCGCAGTTGGCTGTACTTGGGCAGCGGGTTGCTGGGGTCGATCGACATGGAGCGGGCGGCCTTCTCGGTCGGCGGGTGGGTTGGCGTCAGACCTTAGCGCGGACGGACCCTGCGTGTCCGGCGCACCCGGTCCGGGTACCTCCGGGACGATTCGGACATGACTGGTATAGTCCGGACTAGACCACAGCTCCGACCGCGTGTCAATCCACCCAAGGGCAGGCGGTTCGCACCTGTTATCGGGGCGGACCGGGGGCCCGTCCGGGAGTCCGCTCCACCCGCTCGACACCCCTGCCCGCCGTCCGCCAGCCCGACACGCGCTCCGCCGCGTCCACCGCCCGCGCCACCCACAGGAAAGGCCCTCCATGACCACCACGAGCGTGATGCGTTCCGAGATCGCCGAGCAGCCCGAGGCGCTGCGCCGCACCTTCGCCGAACTCCTGCCGCTGCGCCCCCAGATCGAGGCCCTGGGCCGCCGCACCAGGCACGTGCTGTTCATCGCCCGCGGCTCCTCCGACAACGCCGCGGTCTACGGCAGCTACCTCCTCCAGGCGCACACCGGCCGCCTGGCCACCCTGGGCTCGCCGTCCATCGCCACCACCTACGGGGCGCGGATCGACCTGTCCGACGTCCTGGCCGTCGCGATCTCCCAGTCGGGCAAGACCGAGGAGATCGTGGAGACCATGCGCTGGGCCGCCGACTGCGGCGCACGCACCGTCGGCGTCACCAACGGCGCGGAGTCCCCGCTGGCCCGCGAGGCCGACGTCGCCCTGGTCACCCGGGCCGGGAGCGAGGTCGCGGTGCCCGCCACCAAGACCTACAGCACCCAGCTCGCCGCACTCGCCGTCCTGGCCCTGGGCCTGGGCGCCGACCTGGACCCCGGCGACCTCACCCGCGTCTGCGAGGGCATCGAGGAGACCCTCGCGGCGCCCTCGGACGCCCTGGAGGAGATCGTCGAGCGGATGGTCGCCGTGCAGGGAGCGGTCATCTCCGGCCGCGGTCTGGCCTTCTCCACCGCGCTGGAGGCCGCACTCAAGCTCAAGGAGGCCTGCTACCTCCACGCCATGGGCCTGTCCTACGCCGACCTGCTGCACGGACCCATCGCCGTGGTGGACCCGCGCACCCCCGCCCTGCTGGTGGCCGCGCCCACCGGCCCGACCCTCCAGGGCACGGTCTCCCTCGCCGAGCGCGTCCGCTCCGCCGGGGCGCCGGTCTTCGGCTTCGGCGGCGGCGACGCCCTGGCCGCCGCCAGCGACGTGTCCGTGCCGGTCCCCGACGTGCCCGAGTGGGTGTCCCCGATGAACCTCATCGTCCCCGCCCAGCTGCTCACCGAGCGCCTGGCCCGCCGCCTGGGCTACAACCCCGACGTCCCGCGCGGCCTGAACAAGGTCACGCAGACCTCCTGAGCGGAGCGCAACACCCCGTCCGGCCCCCGACCCTGGTGCGCGCGGTGCGCCGCCCCTAAGCTCGCCCTCAGGTTTCGGGTACACCCCGTTCCACGGCAGAACACGGAGGACACATGGCGGACAAGGCAGCGGCGATCATCGCCGGTCTGGGCGGCGCGGACAACATCGAGGACATCGAGCCCTGCATCACCCGGCTGCGCACCGAGGTGGCCGACCCCGGTCTCGTGGACGAGAAGGCCCTCCAGGCCTCCGGAGCCCACGGCGTGCTGATCTCGGGCAACGTCGTCCAGGTGGTGGTCGGTCCCGAGGCCGACGTCCTCACCGACGACATTCGGGACCTGCTCTAACAGGCCCCGCCAGGAAGGATCAAACCCTCCAGGGAGGGAAGACACCCCCCATGTCAGATGTGATCGGTACGCTGCGCGTACTCTCCCCCGTGCCCGGAACGGCGCTGTCCCTCGAAACGGTGCCCGACCCCGTCTTCTCCCAGTCGATGGTCGGCCCCGGGGTCGCCGTCCACCCCGAGCCCGGCCAGGAGGGCGGGCAGGAGGGCGTCCAGGACGCCGTGTCCCCGATCGCGGGGACCCTGGTCAAGCTGCACCACCACGCGTTCGTGGTGATGGCGCCCGACCACCGCCGGGGTGTGCTCGTCCACCTGGGCATCGACACCGTCCAGATGGCGGGGGAGGGGTTCACCCTCCTGGCCGCCGAGGGCGACCGGGTCGAGCCGGGCACACCGGTGGTGCGCTGGTCGCCGGGTTCGGTGGCCGCGCAGGGGAGGCCGTCGGTGGTCCCGGTGGTCGCCCTGGACGCCTCGCCCGACGCGCTGGGCGAGGTGGTCAGCGGGTCGGTCGACCGGGGGGACACCCTCTTCACCTGGGCCTGAAGGGTGCGCGGACCCGGACCCGCGCACACCGCTCGACGGAGCCCCGAACCGCCGCCACGCGGGCACGCGTGGCGGCGGTTCCGTCTCCGGGCCTGCCGCAACGGGTATTCTCCGGCGGCGAACCCACGATTTCGCCGGAGATGAAGTCCGCCATGAAACTGTCCGTTCCGCACGCCCTGGCCCCGGCCTGCGTGGGACTCGCACTGATCGCCACCGCATGCACCACAGAGGAGGTGGGTTCCTCGCAGGAGGACCGCGAAACCCAGCCGTCGGCCGAGGCCGAACCCTTCGAGCCCGTGCTCGCACCCCGGCTGCTCTCCGAGATGGACCTGGACGACAAGATCGGCCAGCTCCTCGTCCTGACCGCCCAGGGCACCTCGGCCGCCGAGAACGCCGCCCAGATCGAGGCCTACCGGCCCGGCGGCCTCATCTACTTCGACGCCAACCTCACCGACGCCGAGCAGATCGCCACCATGTCGGCGGGCGTGCAGGACCTGGCCGCCGAACAGGGGCAGGGCGTTCCGCTGTTCGTCGGGATCGACCAGGAGCAGGGCCTGGTGGCCCGGCTGCCCGTGGGCACCCGCTTCCCCGACGCCATGGCCGTCGGCGCCACCCGCGACACCGAACTGGCCGAGCTGCGCGCCTCCACCACCGCCGAGGAGCTCACCGCCCTGGGCATCAACCTCAACTACGCGCCCGACGCCGACGTCAACACCGATCCCGGCAACCCGGTCATCGGCATCCGCTCCTTCGGCTCCGACCCCGACCTGGTCGCGCAGATGGCCGTCGCCGAGTCGGGCGCCTACTCCGGCGCCGGTGTGGTGCCAACGGTCAAGCACTTCCCCGGGCACGGCGACACCGACGTGGACAGCCACAGCGGCCTGCCCGTCATCGACATGCCGCGCGAGCAGTGGGAGGCCGAGCACCTGCCGCCGTTCCGGGCGGCCATCGACGCGGACGTGGACGCCGTCATGACCGCCCACGTGCTCATGCCGCAACTGGACGGGAGCGAGGACCCCGAGCCCGCCACCATCTCCCCGGAGCTGATCGACGGCATCCTCCGCGGCGAACTGGGCTACGACGGCGTGGTGACCACCGACGCCCTCAACATGGAGGGCGTGCGCCAGCGCCACGCCGACGGCGAGATCGCCGTGCGCGTGCTGGAGGCGGGCGTGGACCAGCTGCTCATGCCGCCGGACCCCGCCGCCGCGGTGTCCGCGATCCGCGAGGCGGTCGAGCAGGGCCGCCTGAGCGAGGAGCGCATCGACGAGTCCGCGCTGCGCGTCCTGGCGCTCAAGGAGAAGCGCGGGATCCTGGAGGCCGAACCGGTGGACCCGCAGGGCGCCGCGGCGGTCCTGGAGGACCCCGGGCACGCCGAGGCCGCCCAGCGCGTGGCGGACGCCTCCGCGACCCTGCTGCGCAACGAGGGCGACCTGCTGCCCCTGGCCGAGGGCAGCGGTGTCCGCGTCCAGGGCGTGGGCGCGGAGCAGATCTCGGCCGCGCTCACCGAGGCCGGCGTCGACGTGGTGGAGAGCGGGGCCGACGCCGTGGTCGTGGGCACCGGGGGCGGCAGCGGGGCCTCGGAGCAGAGCGGCCTGGTCCAGGCCGCGCGCGCCGAGGGGCTGCCGGTGGTCGTGGTGTCCCAGGGCACGCCCTACGACCTGGCGGCCTTCCCGGAGGCGGAGGCGTTCGTGGCGGTGTACTCGTCCGTGGACGTGTCGCGGGCCGCCGCCGCGCGGGTCATCGCCGGACAGGTGAAGCCCTCCGGGAAGCTGCCGGTGGACATCCCCGCGGCCGACGTGGAGATCGGTACCGGGCTGACCACCTGACCGGCCGGGTTTCGCCGGGGGTTGAAACGGGCGGGGAACGGGAAGAACGCTTCCCCGCCCGACCCGCGGGCGTCTGGGGGAGAGGTCACCGACGACCGGAGGAGGGGATCGGATGGACGGCACCCGGCGAGGGGTCATCTGCGACTGGGGCGGTGTCCTCACACCGCCGCTGCCCGTGGGCATCCGGGCCTGGCTGCACGCCGACCGCATCGACGTCGAGCACTACCACGAGGTCATGCGCCCCTACTTCGACGGCAGCGTCGAGGGGGAGAACCTCGTGCACGCCCTGGAGCGGGGCGAGATCGACACCTGCGCGTTCGAGCGCGAGCTGGCGGCCCTGCTGCGCTGCACCCACGGCGGTCCGGTGGTCGCCGAGGGGCTGATCGACCGCATGTTCTGCGATTTCGATCCCGTGCACGACATGTACGAGGCCCTGCGCGAGGCCAGGACCGCCGGGGCCGCGACCGCCCTGCTGTCGAACTCCTGGGGCAACTGCTATCCCCGTGAGCACTTCGACACCACCTTCGACGCGGTGGTCATCTCGGGCGAGGTGGGGATGCGCAAGCCCGAGCACCGCATCTACCTGCACACCTGCGAGCGGATCGGCCTGCGGCCCGAGGACTGCGTGTTCATCGACGACCTGGAGCACAACGTCCGCACGGCCGAGGAGCTCGGGATGACCGGCATCCTGCACACCGACGTGGACACCACGCGGCTGGAGCTGGAGCGCTTCCTGGCGCCGGACGGCGACGGCGCGCCCCCGGTGCCCGGGGAGCGGGCGGCCTGAGCCCCGGGTTTGGCACACTTGGTGTGTTCAGCCCACATCCTGGAGAGCCGCTCGCATGTACGTCTTCCTGCCCAGCACCATCCCCGCCCTGGCTCGCCTGCTGGAGGAGGGGCGGCTGGAGGGCGTGCCGCTGACCGCGTTCGCGGCCGACCCCGGCCCGGACGAGGACGTGGAGGAGGCGGAGTACGAGGCGATGTACGCCGCCGCGGGGGAGTCGCTGGCGCTGCTGGCGGCCGACCCCGGCGCCCCCCGGCGACGGGTGGTGCTGGCCGCGGACATGCCCGACCGGGTCGTCGAGCGCGCTGGCCGCGCGGGGCGGGGCGTGGTCCGGGTGAGGGTCACCGGGGCCGTTCCGTTCAAGAAGCTGGCGTCGGCGCACGTGGACGACGCCGACGCCGCCGCGGACGTGGCGGCGTCGGTACAGGACCCGGATTCGGGCGCGGCGGAGGACCACGAACTGATGTGGTTCGCGGTCCAGGAGCTGCGCTACCTGGTCGACGAGGCCACGACCACGCAGCCGTAGGGCGACGGCCGGGGGCTCGCTGCCGGGGGGTGAGCGCGAACGCACACCCCCCGACCCCCCGCCTCCCGGCCGCACCCGGACGGAGGTTTCCGCCCTCGTGCGCCCATACGGCAAGATGGAGGGGCCCCACCCCCGTCGCGTCCCGAGGAGTTCGCCATCAGCCGCCTGGTGCTATGGAACATCGACCTCACCCTCCTCGACGTGGGACGGGTGACGAGGGCGGCCTACGCCGAGGCCTTCGAGAAGGTCACCGGTGAGCCCCTCGTCTACCTGACCTCGTCGGCGGGCCGGACCGACTCGGAGATGTTCTTCGAGTTCTGCGCCCGCAACTACGTCGACGTCGAACCCGACACCGGCTCCCTGGGCGAGTTCCTCGACGCCCTGGAGGAGTCCTTCGGCAACCGCTCGGACGAGCTGCTCTCCAAGGGCCGCGTCATGCCCGGCGCCGCGGCCTCGCTGGCGGCGGTGGCCTCCATGCCCGACACCGTCCAGACCGTGGTCAGCGGCAGCACCCGCGCCAACGCCACGGCCAAGCTGGTCGCCTTCGGACTGGACACCTACCTCAACCTGGCCATCGGCGGCTACGGCTCGGTCAACTACCCCAAGTCCAGCCTCATCCAGTCCATCCGCCTGCACGCCGCGGGCGAGGGCGGCCGGGTCTACCCCGAGGAGGAGACGGTCTTCATCACCGACTCCGCCCCGGACGTGCGCGCCGCCGTCATCGGCGGCGCGACCCCGGTCGCGGTGCTCAACGGCTCGACCACGGAGAGCCAGCTGCGCGAGGCCGGAGCGGTCGTCGTCCTGCCCGACCTGACCGACCCCCGGGCCGTGATGACCGCGGTCCAGCAGGCAACGGCTCGGTAACGACATGTCCCCCCTGCCCGGGGGGTAGGTGGTGGCCCGTGTACGCAGCAACCGATCACCGCAATCTGTTTCTAACACTCCGCAACCACCCTGTAACGGTGTTGGACCTGCCCCCGGGCCCGAAAGCCAGTAGCCTTGGCACCGGGCGGGGCGGGGACAACGAGGTCCGGCGCCCCGCGACCCCAATCCGAACCACCACGGTCGTGGGCTCCTTGCGGCCCAGGGAGTTCACACCGAATCACGCAGTCGCCCAGAAGTTCACAGGTCGTATGACCGGTCGTTCTGCCAGCACTCGTGCGACGTTGCTCACAAAGGAGTGAGAGATCCCTATGTCCGGGCAATCCGACGTCCAGCTCCAGAAGCTGCTCAGTGAGGCGGCCGCCAAGTGGTCCCCCGGGGCGCGCATCAGCCCCGAGGAGGCCGAAGCCGTCCGCCGCTTCCTCCCCGTGTACTACCGCCACACGGACCCCGAGGAGATCAGCGGCCGCTCCGCCGAGCAGATCTGCGGCGCGGCCGAGGCCCACCGCTCCTTCGGCGCCCGGCGCGCCGCCGGACGGGCCAAGGTCCGCGTCTACACCCCCGACGCCGAGCGCGACGGCTGGGACCAGCAGACCGGCGTCGTGGAGATCGTCACCGACAACGCCCCCTTCCTCGTCTCCTCCGTCACCATGGCCCTCAGCGACCTCGGCGCGGGGGTCCGGCTGATCATCCACCCCCAGATGACCGTCGGCCGCGACCTGGAGGGCCGCCTGGTCCGGGTGGAGCCGGAGAGCGGCGGCGAGGGCCTGCTGCCGATCGACGAGTCCTGGATGCACATCGAGATCGACCCGCAGCCCGACCCCGAGCGCCTGCGCGAGATCACCGCCCGCGTCGAGTCCGTCCTGGCCGACGTGCGCTACGTGGACGAGGACGCCGGCAAGATGAGCGACCGGGCCATCCGGATCGCCGACGAGCTGGCGGCCTACCCGGACCGGCTCGTGGCCGGGGGAGTGGACCCGCGCGAGATCGGCGAGAGCGTCGACTTCCTGCGCTGGATCGCGGGCCGGCACTTCACCTTCATGGGCTACCGCGAGTACACCCTGGTCACCGACGAGAACGGCGACGACTCCCTGCGCCCCGAGCCCGGCTCCGGCCTGGGCGTCCTGCGCATGGACTCGCCCGCCTCCACCAGCTTCGCCGCCCTGCCCCCCGAGATCCGCGGCAAGGCCCGCGAGCCCTACATCCTGGTCCTGACCAAGGCCAACTCGCGCGCCACGGTCCACCGCCCCAAGTACCTGGACTACATCGGCGTCAAGAAGTTCGACGCCCAGGGCAACATCGTCGGCGAGCGCCGGTTCCTCGGCCTGTTCACCTCCCAGGCCAGCACCACCAGCATCGCCCAGATCCCCATCATGCGCCGCAAGCAGGCCGAGGTGCTGGCCCTGGCCGGGTTCGAGGCCGACAGCTACGACGGCAAGGACCTCATCGAGCTGCTGGAGACCTTCCCCCGCGAGGAACTCCTCCAGATCCCCGTGGGCGAGCTGTACAACATCGTCCGCGGCGTCCTGCGCCTGCGCGACCGGCGCGGCACCAAGCTGTTCATGCGCCGCGACCCCTACGGCGGCCGGTACATGTCCTGCTTCGTGTACATGCCGCGCGACCAGTACAGCACCCGGGTCCGCCTGGACATCCAGAACGTCCTCGCCGAGGCCTTCCACGGCGCCACGATGGACCACAACGTGCTCATCGGCTCCGCCCCGCTGGCCCGCCTGTACCTGGTGGCCCGAGCCCAGCACGGGCGCACCCTCGCCGACATCGACCAGGTCGCCCTGGAGGAGAAGGTCCGCGAGGCGGCCCGCTCCTGGGACCTGGACCTGGACGACGCCCTCGCCGCGGCCTTCGGCCCCGTGCGCGCCACCGAGTTCAAGGAGCGCTACTCGGGCGGCCTCACCGAGGCCTACAAGGTCGACAACAGCCCCGCCACCGCGGCGGGCGACATCCGCGAGCTGGAGAAGCTCCTGGCCCGCACCGACCCCGGGCGGCGCCACGGCGAGTTCTCCGCGGTCCTGTACCAGCGCGAGGACGCCGACCCCGGCTGCTGGCGGTTCCGCCTCTACCGGATCGGCGAGCCCATCTCGCTCTCGCGCGTCCTGCCCGTCCTGGAGAACCTGGGCGTGGAGGTCGTCGACGAGTGGCCCTACGACGTCACCATCCGGGACGTGGGCCGGGTGTGGATCTACGACTTCGGCCTCGGCCCCATCCCCGAGTCCGACCTGGCCCCCGAACGGCTCAAGTGCCTGTTCGAGGAGGCCTTCGACGCCTCCTGGCGCGACCTGGGCGAGAGTGACCGCTTCAACGCCCTGGTGGTGCGGGCCGGCCTCGACTGGCGCCAGCTCACCGTGCTGCGCGCCTACGCCAAGTACCTGCGCCAGACCGGGTCCACGTTCACGCCCGAGTACCTGGCCGACGTGCTGGTGGCCAACGTCGGGATCGCCAACCTGCTGGTCGAGCTGTTCGAGACCCGCTTCGACCCCGACCAGCCCGGCGAGGGCCGCGACGAGCGCGCCGACGTCCTCGTCGGCAAGGTCGAGGGCGAACTGGAGGCCGTGGCCAGCCTGGACCACGACCGCATCCTGCGCTCGTTCCTGGCGGCCATCCGCGCCACCCTGCGCACCAACCACTACCAGGGCCACCCCTACCTGGTGCTCAAGCTCGACCCGCAGGAGATCCCGGACCTGCCGCACCCGCGGCCCCGGTTCGAGATGTACGTCTACTCCCCGCGGGTGGAGGGCGTGCACCTGCGCTTCGGCGCGGTCGCGCGCGGCGGACTGCGCTGGTCGGACCGCTTCGAGGACTTCCGCACCGAGATCCTGGGCCTGGTCAAGGCCCAGATGGTCAAGAACTCCGTCATCGTCCCCAGCGGCGCCAAGGGCGGCTTCGTGTGCAAGCGACTGCCCCAGAACGGCACCCGCGACGAGGTGATGGCCGAGGTCGTGGCCTGCTACAAGCAGTTCATCAGCGGCCTGCTCGACGTCACCGACAACCTCGTGGACGGCGAGACCGTGCACCCCGAGCGCACCGTCCTGCACGACGGCGACGACTCCTACCTCGTGGTCGCCGCCGACAAGGGCACCGCCACCTTCTCCGACACCGCCAACGCCATCTCCACCGAGCGCGGCTTCTGGCTCGGCGACGCCTTCGCCTCCGGCGGCTCGGTCGGCTACGACCACAAGGCCATGGGCATCACCGCGCGCGGCGCCTGGGAGTCGGTCCGGTTCCACTTCCGCGAGATGGGCGTGAACGTGCAGGAGGAGCCGTTCACCGTCGTCGGCATCGGCGACATGTCCGGCGACGTGTTCGGCAACGGCATGCTGCTCTCCCGGCAGATCCGGCTGGTCGCGGCCTTCGACCACCGCCACGTCTTCCTGGACCCCGACCCCGACCCGCACACCTCCTGGGTGGAGCGCAAGCGCGTCTTCGACCTGCCCCGCAGCACGTGGGAGGACTACGACCCCAAGCTCATCTCCGAGGGCGGCGGCGTGCACCCGCGCACGGCCAAGTCCGTGCCGATCACGCCGCAGGTGCGCGAGGCGCTGGGCATCGACGAGGGTGTGCACAGCCTCACGCCGGACGAGCTGATCCGGTGCGTGCTCACCTCGCCCGTCGACCTGCTGTGGAACGGCGGCATCGGCACCTACGTCAAGGCCGGTACCGAGACGCACGCCGACGCGGGCGACAAGGCCAACGACCAGCTGCGCGTGGACGCCGCCGATCTGCGCGTCAAGGTGGTCGGCGAGGGCGGCAACCTGGGCCTGACCCAGGACGCGCGGATCGAGTTCGCCCGCGCGGGCGGCCGGATCAACACCGACTTCATCGACAACTCCGCCGGTGTGGACACCTCCGACCACGAGGTCAACATCAAGATCATGCTGGACCGCGAGGTGCGGTCGGGCAAGCTGGACAAGGCCGACCGCGACCAGCTGTTCATCGACATGACCGACGAGGTCGCAGAGCTGGTCCTGGACAACAACGACGCGCAGAACACCGTGCTGGCCGCCGCGCGCAAGCAGGACGGCCAGATGCTGCACGTCCACGGCCGGTACATGCGCCACCTGGAGCGCACCAGGGTGCTCAAGCGCAAGCAGGAGGACCTGCCCTCCGACAAGACGATCGCGGAGCGGCGCGCGGCGGGCAGGGGCCTGACCAGCCCGGAGTTCGCCACGCTGCTGTCGTACACCAAGATCAGCCTCAAGGACCAGCTCGACCTGTCCGACCTGGCCGAGGACCCCTACCTGAACGACACCCTGACGGCGTACTTCCCGACGCCCCTGCGGTCGGAGCGCTTCGCCGAGGGCGTGCACTCCCACCCGCTGCGCCGGGAGATCATCGTCAACCAGGTCGTCAACCAGATGGTCAACCGCTCCGGTCTGACCTTCGCGTTCCGGCTCAACGAGGAGCTGGGCTCCAGCTCCGCCGACATCGCCCGCGCCTACCTGGTGGTGCAGGACGTGCTGGGGCTGCGCCGGTTCTGGAGCGGGCTGGAGGAGCTGGACCACGAGATCTCGATGGACAGCCAGCTCGTCCTGCTGCTGGAGGCGCGCAAGCTCGCCGAGCGCTCCGCCCGCTGGCTGCTGCGCAACCGCACCTTCCCCTTCGACATCAGCAGCGAGATCGGCTACTTCGCCGACGGCGTGGGCGAGCTGCTGCCGCAGCTGGTCGAGCTGCTGCGGGGCCGCGACCGCGAGGCCTTCGTCGAGCGCCGCGACCGCTACACGTCGATGGGTGTGCCGACCGAGCTGGCCGAGCGGGTGGCAGTGATGGTGCCCGCCTACTCCACCCTGGACCTGGTGGAGATCGCCCAGCGCACCGGCCGCCCGGTGGAGAAGGTCGCCGAGCTCTACTTCGAGCTGGCCGACCGGCTCAACATCAGCTGGTGGCGCGAGCGCGTCATCGACCTGCCGCGCGACGACCGGTGGGTGACGACGGCGCGCTCCTCGCTGCGCGACGACCTGTACGCGGCGCACGCCGACCTGACCGCGCGGGTGCTGGAGAGCGGTCCGGCGCAGGAGCCCTCCGAGCTGATCGCGGCGTGGATCGAACAGAACAGCGACCGGGTGCAGCGCGCCGGGATCACTCTGTCGGAGATCCAGGAGAACGAGCGCTTCGACCTGGCCACGCTGTCCGTGGCGCTGCGGTCCTTCCGCGGCCTGGTCGACTAGCCAGTGTCGTTCTGGACCTCCGCTCCGCTTCGGTCCGTGTTCGGGCGCCCGGAGAACGGGAACCTTCGGTGCCTACGGCGGGTTCGCTCGTTCCTCACGAACCCGCCTCCGGCCCCTCCAGAACCCCGTGGGCGCCCGAACCGAACCCCCGCAAGCTGAGGCCCGTCCAGAAAACGGGCCCGGCCCCGCCTCCGACCCCGACGGGCTCCCCGCGCCGGTGCGCGCGGGGAGCCCGTCCCCTGTTTGGGGCCTACACTGGGGTCCGTGGCAGAACTGGACCCAGCAGAGAAGATCAAGGACCTCGCGGCGACCCTGGCGAGCGTCAGCGCCGTGTTGGACCTGGAGGCCATGCACACGCAGATCGCCGAGTTGCGCGAGCAGTCCGCGGACCCCGAGCTGTGGGCCGACCAGGACAACGCGCAGAAGGTGACGCGCCAGCTCTCCAGCCTGGAGTCCATGGTCAACAAGATCAACGGCATCGGCCAGCGGCTCGACGACCTCGGCGTGCTCTACGAGCTGGCCGAGGCCGAGGACGACGCCGAGACCAGGGCCGAGGCCGACCGCGAGCTCGACCAGCTGCGCAAGGAGATCGGTGAGCTGGAGGTGCGCACCCTCCTCAACGGGCCGCACGACGAGCGCGAGGCCATCGTCACGATCAACTCCCAGGCGGGCGGCGTGGACGCCGCGGACTGGGCGCAGATGCTCCAGCGGATGTACCTGCGCTGGGCCGAGCGGCACGGCTACCCCACCGACGTCTACGAGACCTCCTACGCCGAGGAGGCGGGCATCAAGTCCACCTCCTTCGCCGTCAAGACCCCGTTCGCCTACGGCACCCTGCGCGGCGAGCACGGCACGCACCGCCTGGTGCGCATCTCGCCGTTCGACAACCAGAACCGGCGCCAGACCTCGTTCGCGGGCGTGGACGTCGTCCCGGTGGTGGAGCAGAGCGACCACATCGAGATCGACGACGGCGACCTGCGGGTGGACGTGTACCGCTCCAGCGGCCCCGGCGGCCAGGGCGTCAACACCACCGACTCGGCGGTGCGCATCACCCACCTGCCGACCGGCATCGTGGTGTCCTGCCAGAACGAGCGGTCGCAGCTGCAGAACAAGGCCACGGCCATGTCGATGCTCCAGGCCAAGCTGCTGGCGCGCAAGCGCGAGGAGGAGCAGGCGGCGCTGGACGAGATCCGCGGCGACTCGGTGAGCAGCTGGGGCACGCAGATGCGCAACTACGTCCTGCACCCCTACCAGAGCGTCAAGGACGTGCGCACCGGCGCCGAGACCGGCAACACCTCGGGTGTGCTGGACGGGGACATCGACGAGTTCATCGACGCCGAGATCCGCTGGATGCGCAGCCGGGAGCGCTCCGAGGACGCCTAGCGGCACCCTCCCCGGCGGCCCCGGCGGGGCTCCCGCACGCGCTCGCCGCGGGGCGCCCTCCCCGGCGAACGTAACGCGAGCCCCGGAGCCCTCGGGCGCCGGGGCCTTGCGCGGCCGGGCCCGGCCCGGCGAGGGGCGCGGACACGCCCGGTCGCAGCGGCGGCACCCCGGGTCAGCAGGTGGGACAGATGTGGTTGTTGTGTCCCAATGGTGATGATCACGTCTCCGCAGTTTTACCGAAACTGCTATATGTGAACGTTATCATCGGTTGACGCCTCCGATATGCTCGAGGCTGTTGTCCGATGGTGCACTGATCTATCGGGTGTGAGGCGACCGGGACAATCCGGGCCGCTCCCCCCTCTACACTGTCGGTTGGCCATGTGGCCGGTACGATCCCGCGCGGAGTGCCCTCCACTGCGGGTGCCCATACCTTCGAGAACCTTGTGATGCGCCTGTGATCCACTTCGATAACGTCACCAAGGTCTACCCGACCCAGAAGCGCCCCGCGCTCGACGGCGTTTCCATTGACGTAGACAAGGGCGAGTTCGTCTTCCTGGTCGGCCCGTCCGGCTCCGGCAAGTCGACCTTCCTCCGCTTGGTCCTCAAGGAGGAGAAGCCCGACAAGGGACGTGTGCACGTCGCCGGCAAGGACCTGGCGCGCCTGTCCAACTGGAAGGTCCCCCACCTGCGCCGCCGTATCGGCTGCGTCTTCCAGGACTTCCGCCTGCTGCCGAACAAGAACGTCTTCGAGAACGTCGCCTTCGCTCTGGAGGTCATCGGCAAGCCCCGCCGCTTCATCCGCAAGGTCGTCCCCGAGGTCGTCGAACTCGTCGGCCTGGAGGGCAAGGCCGGGCGGATGCCCAACGAACTCTCCGGCGGTGAGCAGCAGCGCGTGGCCATCGCCCGCGCGTTCGTCAACCGCCCCCAGATCCTGCTGGCCGACGAGCCCACGGGCAACATCGACCCCGCGACCTCCATCGGCATCATGAAGGTGCTGGACCGAATCAACCGCACGGGCACCACCGTCGTCATGGCGACCCACGACGCCGCCATCGTCGACTCGATGCGCAAGCGCGTGATCGAGCTTGAAGAGGGCTTGGTAGTGCGCGACCAGACGCGCGGCGTCTACGGCCAGGCGTACTGACCTCCCGCTGCGAGGACCGGCGCGGCGAAGCCCCGAAGGATGGACCTTTAACAGATCATGCGAGCACAATTCGTTCTCTCCGAGACGTGGATCGGCCTTCGCCGAAACCTGACGATGACCATCGCGGTCATCACGACGGTGGCCATCTCACTGACTCTTTTCGGCGCCGGTCTACTGGTCAACCAGCAGGTCTCCGAGATGCGCAGTTACTGGGACGAGCGGATCACGCTCACCATCTACATGTGCACCGAGATCTCGCCCACCACGACCTGTCAGGAGAACGGTCCGGCCACCGACGAGGACCGCCAGGCACTGGAGCAGACCCTCGACGGCCTGGCCCAGGTGCAGGAGTACACCTACCTCACCTCGGCCGAGGCCTGGCAGGACTTCCAGGACCGGCTGGGCCCCGCCAACGAGGCGCTGGCCAACGCCGCGCAGGAGGGCGACATCCCGGACAACTACCGGGTGCAGCTCACCGACCCCTCCCACTACCAGACCGTGCGCTCCGCGGTGGAGGGCGCCCCGGGCATCGACAGCGTCTCCGACGACGAGATCGTGCTGGAGCAGTTCTTCGGACTGCTGGACGGCCTGCGCGCGGCCGCCCTGGTGCTCGCGGGCGTCCAGCTGGCCGCCGCCGCGCTGCTGATCGGCAACACCATCCGGCTGTCGGCCTACAGCCGCCGCCGGGAGACCGGCATCATGCGGCTGGTCGGCGCGTCGAACTTCTACATCCAGCTGCCGTTCCTGCTGGAGGGCGCGGTCGCAGGCCTCATCGGCGGTCTGATCGCCTCCGGCTTCATCGTGGCGACCCGTTACACCCTGCTCACGCAGATCGAGGCCTGGTTCCAGTTCGACGTGGCCCTGGGCGCGGGTTCGCTGATGTACGTCATCGGCGTCTCGATGATCCTCGGCATCCTGCTGTGCACCATCACCTCGTTCCTCACCCTGCGCCGCTACCTCAAGATCTGACGCGGCCGCCTGGGGCGGGGAGGATTCGACACCGGGGGGCCTCGTGCCCCCCGGACGTATGAAGGGACACACCTGTGGCACGGGAGACCGGGCGCAAGCTCATCGCGCAGAACCGCCGGGCCCGGCACGACTACCACATCGACGAGACCTACGAGGCGGGCCTCGTCCTCACCGGTACCGAGGTCAAGTCGCTGCGGCAGGGCCGCGCCTCCCTCGTGGACGGCTTCGCGCACATCAACGACGGCGAGGTCTGGCTAGAGAACGTCCACATCCCCGAGTACTCCCAGGGAACGTGGACAAACCACGCCGCCCGACGATCGCGTAAGCTACTCCTGCACCGCGAGCAGATCTCCCGGCTGATCGGCAAGACCCGGGAGCCCGGCTTCACGCTCGTCCCGCTGTCCCTGTACTTCAGTGACGGGCGCGCCAAGGTGGAGATCGCTCTGGCCCGCGGTAAGCGTGAGTACGACAAGCGCCACGACATCGCCGAGCGTGAGGCGAAGCGCGACATGGAACGCGCCCTGCGCCGCCGTCGATGAGGCAGCCGAAAGGAACACACACGGTGTCCCCCCGTCCCCTCGGCCGGTTCACGGCCGCCGGCAGCGGCCTGCTCCTCGCCGCAGCCCTGGTCGCGTGCACACCGCACCCCAGTCCCGAGGTGGCGGTCAGGTCCTTCCTGCTCGCCTGGCAGGACGGTGACCACGAGACCGCCGCCGCCTACACCGACGGCGACCCCGCACAGGTGTCCGCGGCCCTCACGGACATGCGCGAGCAGCTCGACCTGGCCTCCCTGCGGTTCCAGCTCGGACCCATCTCCCGCGAGGGCGATTCGGCCGAGGCCGAGTTCGGCGTCAACGCCGACCTCGGCATCGGCGACCCGACCTGGAACTACACCGGCCGCATGCCCCTGGAGTGGGGCCCCGACGGCTGGCGCATCTCCTGGTCCACGAGCGTGCTGCACCCCGACCTGAGCGAGGAGGAGCGCCTCGCGGTCAGCTACGAGAGCCAGGAGCGCGGCCAGATCCTCGACCGCGAGGGGCAGCCGCTGGTCACCGCGGACAGCGTGACCGCCTTCGGCGTCTACCCCGCGGACATGGAGGACAAGGAGGCCGGGGTCACCCAGCTCGCCGAACTCCTCGACGAGGACCCCGACCCGCTCCTGAACCGGGTGCGCTCCGCGCCGCCCGAGCAGTTCCAGCCGCTGGTGCTCATGCGCGGCTCCAGCGTGGACGAGACGCTGCTGAGCGAGGCCTCGCGGATCTCCGGGGTGGACACCCAGGAGGTCCAGGTCAACCTGACGCCCTCGGTGTCGCCGTTCCTGCTCGGCGAGGTCGCCGGGACCGCCGAGCACCGGGTCTCCTCCCGCGTGCCCGGCTCCTACCAGGCGGGCGACACCGTCGGCCTGAACGGGCTCCAGAACATCTTCCAGCACGAGCTGGCCGGTTCGGGCACCACGCAGGTGGTCTCCCTGGACCAGGACGGACAGGTCACCGACGTCCTGGAGGCGTGGGAGGGCTCGCTCAGCGGGGCCATCGACACCACCCTGGACCTGGACGTGCAGCGGGCCGCCGAGAACGCGCTGGCGGCGGTGCCGGGCAACGGCTACCTGGTGGCGGTCGACACCGGCAGCGGCGAGGTCCTGGCCGCTGCCAGCGCCTCGGGCGGCACCGCGGACGACAACGCCTTCACCGGCTCCTACCTGCCGGGCAGCACCTTCGGCATGGTCACCGCCCTGGCCGCCCTGGAGTCGGGAGCGGCCACCCCCGAGAGCGAGGTGCCCTGCGGCTACTCCGCGGAGATCGGCGGACGCACCTTCGTCAACCCGGGCGGCGGCGCACTGCTCGACCAGGCCACCCTGGCCCGCAACATCACCTTCAGCTGCAACGTCGGCTTCGCGGGCCTGGGCGCCGAGGTGGGGCCGGAGGCCATCGCCGAGACCGCCGGGCGGATGGGCGTCGGCGCCGACTGGCAGCTGCCCGTCCCGGCCTCCTCGGGTTCGGTCGCCGTGGAGGACGGCGAGGAGAACGTGGCCGCGGCCATGATCGGCGAGCACGGAGTGCGGGTCAGTCCGCTGTCCATGGCCCTGATCGCCGCCGCGGTCGCGGACGGCACGTGGAACGCGCCGACCCTGGTGCCGGAGGAGGGCCCCAACCCGATCGGCGCCACCACCCTGGACGACGCCCACCTGGAGGTGGTCCGCACCGGGCTGCGCGAAGCGGTGCTCAACCGCATGCCCGAGCTGCTCGCCACCGGGGGAGAGGTCCACGGGCAGGCGGCCCGCGTGGAGCAGGGCGACACCTCGCTGCACTGGTTCGTCGGCTACAAGGACGACGTGGCCTTCGCCGTCCTGGCCGAGGCGGACCCGGCGACGACCCTGGTGTCGCAGCACGCGGTGAACGCCGCGGGCTCCTTCCTCGACGGGATGGCCAACGGGGTGCCCGAGGAGGCCCCCGCCGGGACGGCCACCGGCGAGCAGGTGCCCGGCGGCCCCACGACCACCGAGGGCGTGGGCCTGCCCTCGGAGCAGACGGGGCCGACCAACCAGGCCGACCTGACGGGCACGGAGGAGACCGGCTGGTAGGGCCGACCGGACGGCGGCGGCTACGGTCACCGTTCCCTCCGGACAGGACAGAACCAGGCAAAGAGCGGACCCCCGGGCAACCCCCCGGGGGTCCGCCCGCGTCTTCCCCTATGACTGGGCCGCGACAGGGGGTAGCGGACCAGTGAGGGGCAGGACCTCATCTCGGGGGAGATCCTGTCGTTTCCCAAGGTCGGCCCGACCCTGCCGACCGCCCCCGCGGGCCGCGTCGACCACCTCTTGCGTCCGCGCCCGCGGGGGTTTCTCCCTGTCCGGGCCCGGTGGCCGCGGATTCCCCTCCGCGACCGGGAATCAGCTTGGCCCCCGCACTGTTCAACAGGTAGAGTGACGGACGCGCGAGCGTTCGCCGCTCGCATGTCGGCCGCTCCGCCCAGCGGGGAGGCCGTGACAATTCCACAGGGGGTGATCGGTTTCGACTTCGGTAGTCGTTCCAGGGGAAGCGGGTCGAGGGTTGCGTTTGTGACCTCGTTAATCCTGCATTCGCGTAAACACAAGTGCCAATTCCAAGCGCACTGAGTTCGCTCTCGCTGCCTAAGCGATAGCGTCTCTGTCGGCCTGGGCTCGTCATCGGCCCAGATCCCGGCATCAGCTAGATGACTTACCGCTCAGATCAGGCCACGGGGCCTGAGCGGGACATCTTCGTGGCTGGGCCTGTCAGCGATGTGTCCGTGCAAGCGCTGAGGCCGAGTAGAACGACAGCGCGGACTGCACCCGGAGAAGCCCTGGCTCGGTGCTGAAGGACGCGGGTTCGATTCCCGCCACCTCCACATGACTCAGGACGACCCTGCTCGGCGGCCTTCGGCCGCCTCGCAGGGTCGTCCTTCGTGTTTTCCGGGGGGAGACCCCCCGAACCCCCCGAGGTACCCCCCTGTGGCTTAGGTCGTGCCGGTCGGTGGGGTTGGCGCGGTGGTCCCTGATGACGCGGGGCTTTGCGGGGACTTTCCGAGGTACCCCCCTGTGGCTTGGGTCGTGCCGGTCGGTGGGGTTGGCGCGGCGGTCCCTCACGACGCGGGGCTTCGCCTTGTGGCTCGGGGCTTTGCGAGGATTCCCGGGTACCCCTCTGTGGTCGAGGCCGCATTGGTCGGTGTGGCGGTCCCTGACGACGCGGGGCTTTGCGAGGACTCCCCCGGTGGCTCGGGTTGTGCTGGTCGGTGGAGTGGCTCCCGGCGGTACGGCTGCGGCCTTCTTCGCTGGCTGTGACGGGAAGGCTCCTCGTCGCAGCCCGCTTTCGTTTTCGGCCTCTGGCCCGCCTGTTCGTGGCGGTTCAGGGGCTTTTTTCGTATCGGTGCGGCTATCTAGGTTGTGATCCTACCTAGGTAGGTCTATGGTCTAGGTAGCGAACGAAGGGGGCGCGCATGGACCGCCGCGCGAGCTGGCTCAAAGGGGTGCTGGACCTCCTGGTCCTGGCCAGCCTGACCGGGGGCGAGAGCTACGGGTACGCGATCGCCAGGCGGCTGGACGAGTCCGGTTTCGGCAAGATCCGGGGCGGCACGCTCTACCCCGTGCTCAACCGGCTGGAGGAGGCCGGGCTCGTGGACGCCGAGTACCGGGCGGCCGAGAAGGGCCCCGGCCGCCGCTACTACGTACTGACCGACGAGGGCCGCGCCGTCCTGAGCGAACAGGGCGCGGCCTGGACGGAGTTCGACGCCTCGGTGCGCTCGGTACTCGCGGAGGGAGGAATCCGATGAACGACTACCTCACCCGGCTCGCGGAGCTGCTGGGGGAACGCGGTGTGGACGCGGACAGGTCACGTGTCCTGCTGGAGGACCTGGCCGCGCACACGGCCGAGAGCGGTGCCGACCCGGAGGAGGAGTTCGGCCCGGTCGGGGAGTTCGCCGACGCCCTGGCGCCGCCGGTCGGCGCGCGGGACGAGGCCGCCGCGGAGCCGGACGTGCTGGTCTGGTCGGCCGACGCCTTCGAGGGCCCCGCCCGGCTGGCCGCGATGGGCGCCCAGGGCTGGGAGGTGGAACGGGTGGACCGGCTCGGCCGCTTCGTCAGCCGCCGCGCTCCCGAGCGGCCGCAGACCTGGGAGTACCGCCAGGAACTCAGCCCCGGCCCGGGCGACCGCGAGCGCCTCGCCCAGCGCCTGGCCCCCGAGGGCTGGGAGCCGTGCGGCCACTGGTCGGTCCTGGCCTACTTCAAACGCCCCGGGTCGGCCACCGCCGGGCCCGCGGCCGAACTGGCCTCCCCGCCCGCGCCCGGCCGCCGCCGTTACTTCCTGGGCTGGAGGGGCGCGCTGGCCATCGGTGCCTGCCTGCTGGTCGCGGTGGCCGCGGGGACCTGGGCGGTCCTGCGGCTGGCTGACGGGGCGGAGGGCGCCGCCGACCGGGCCGGGTTCGCGGTCGGCGCGGTTTTCGGCGTGCTCCTGGTCATCGGGCTCCTCCGGGGCGCCGTGCGTTTCGGAAGGGCGGGGGTACCGCACTCCCGGTGACTTTCCGGGTACGGTCGGACCCGAGGCGGTGAACCGGGGCCGCGACGAAAGCGTTATCCTCTTTGCCCCCCGACCCCGTGTCCGCGGGTGAGCGAGAGCCTTCGACCGAAAGCCTTCCGATGCCGAAGAAGACAGCCGCCTCCCTCAACGCCAACCGATCCTCCCTCGTCCACAAGGTGCGCTACGCGCTGCGCAACCCCGGCAAGGTGGTGCCGTACGTGCGCCGCTCCGCCCGCGACCTGCGGCTGCGCCTGACCCACCGCGACCACGTGGACTACTACCGGGCGGTGATGGCCTCCGACGCCGCCCGCGACCCCAGGTCGGCGGTGGGCAGCCAGAGCCAGGAGCGCTGGCTGGCGCTGGGGCAGATGCAGTTCGACTACCTGGTCGAACACGGTCTCAGACCGGAGCACCGGATGCTCGACATCGGCTGCGGGAACCTGCGCGCCGGGTGGCGGCTGATCGACTACCTCGACCCGGGCGGCTACTACGGGATCGACATCTCCCCGGACATCCTCATCGCCGCCAAGGGCGTGCTGGCCGAGCGCGGGTTGCAGGAGAAGCTGCCGCACCTGACCATCACGCGGGACCTGACCTTCTCCTTCCTGCCGGAGGGCTACTTCGACGTCGTCCACGCGCACAGCGTGTTCTCGCACTCGCCCATCGAGGTGATCGACGAGTGCCTGGCCAACGTCGAGCGGGTCCTGGCACCGGGCGGGTTCTTCGACTTCACCTACGACCGGACCGAGGGGGCCGAGCACCAGGTACTGCGGGAGGACTTCTACTACCGGACCGAAACGCTGATCACCCTCGCGGAGAAGCACGGGCTGTCGGCCCGGTTCATGCAGGACTGGGAGGAGCGCCCGCACGGCCAGTCCAAGATCCGCGTCACCGCGCGCGGCTGACCGGGTGCCCGCGCGGGCGCGGGGCCGCGGACGGCCCCGCGCCGGGCGGTGTCAGAAGCCGGAGACCGGGCGCGGCGTGTAGTGGCGCTCCAGCTCCTCCACCTCGTCGTCGGTCAGCTCCAGCGACAGCGACGCGATCGCGTCGTCCAGGTGGTGCGGTCTGGTGGCGCCGATGATCGGCGAGGTCACCGCGGGGTTGCGCGACACCCAGGCCAGGGCGATCCGTGCGCGGGGGACCCCGCGCCTCCGGGCGATCGCGCCGACGGCGTCCGCGATCGACCGGTCCGCCTCCGCGTACAGCCGCGCGCCGAACGCGTCACCGCGGCTGCGCGCCGTCTCCTCCTCCCACGCGCGGGTGAGCCGACCGCGGGCCAGGGGGCTCCACGGGATGACCCCGATGCCCTCGTCCGCGCACAGGGGCAGCATCTCCCGCTCCTCCTCGCGGTAGAGCAGGTTGTAGTGGTTCTGCATGGTGGCGAACCTGGTCCAGCCGTTGACGCCGGCGACCCGCAGCGCCTTGGCGAACTGCCAGGCGTGCATCGAGGAGGCGCCCACGTAGCGTGCCTTGCCCGCCCTGACCACGTCGTGCAGGGCCTCGACGGTCTCCTCGATCGGTGTGGTGGGGTCCCAGCGGTGGATCTGGTACAGGTCCACGTAGTCGGTGCCCAGGCGCCTCAGACTGTGGTCGATCTCGGTGAGGATCGCCTTGCGAGAGAGCCCGCCGCCGTTGGGGCCCGGCCGGGCGCGGCCGAACACCTTGGTGGCCAGCACGATCTCGTCGCGGTCGGCGTACTCGGCCAGGGCGCGGCCCACGATCTCCTCGCTGCTGCCGTCCGAGTAGGTGTTGGCGGTGTCGAAGAAGTTGACGCCCGCCTCGACCGCCTGGCGGATGAAGGGCCTGCTGGCCTCCTCGTCCAGGGTCCAGTCGTGGGTGCCCCTGGCGGGGTCTCCGTAACTCATGCAGCCGAGGGTGACGCGGGAGACGTCCAGTCCGGTCCGGCCCAGCTTGACGTAGTCCACGGGCTCGCCTTCCGTCGAGGGGTGGGGACGGCACGACTCTAGGGTGCCGGGACGCGGGCTCCCCGCACGGCCTCCAGGAATCTACCTCGTAAAGCTCCATGGAGACGCCGGGGCGATACGCGGACGGGTGCGGTGCCGGTGGCACCGCACCCGTCCCGCGCGGCCCTCACGCCTCGGTGGCTCCCACGAGCCAGGCGACCTTGTGGGCCGTGACGCCGAGGCTCCCACTGCTGCCGAGGTAGACCCCGAACGAGGCGATGAACGCGTAGTCGTGCTCCCGGCGCTCACAGATCACGTCCTCGACCGCACACGCGGATGACGGGTTGCGCACGCGCAGGCACGGCGACGACTGTTCGTCGACCACGTCCGTCCGTACGTCGTAGCGGGACAGTTCCGCGGCTAGTTTGCCGAGGTGCTCGTGCTCCTCGGAGGGCACACGGGTCGGCTGCTCGTCCCTCGTCTGTCTCGACTTGGCCATGGCGCAGATCCTTTCGTGTCGAGCGTGGTGGCTCTCCTCGATGCCCTGTCGCCATTGTCACCCAGGGTTATATTACTAGTCCGTAACGCGGTTACGACACGCCGTTACTCCACCCAGGCGCCCTCGTACACCACCTCGCGGACCCCGAGGTCCTCGTCGAGCACGACGAGGTCGGCGCGCCCTCCGACCTCGATCCGGCCCACCCCGTCCAGTCCCAGCGCCGCGGCCGGAACCGACGACGCCGACCGCACCGCCTCGGGCACGCCGACGCCCAGACCCCGCACGGCGTTGCGCACCGCTTGGGGCAGGACGATCGTGCTGGAGGCGATCGTGCCGCTCTCCGCCAGGCGCGCCTCGCCGCCGCTCACCCGCACCCGCAGGTCGCCCAGCGTGTACTCGCCGTCGCCCAGGCCCGTCGCCGACATCGCGTCCGTCACCAGCGACACCCTGTCCGCGCCCGCGGCGTCGAAGACCAGTCCGGCCGCGCCCGGGTGGACGTGTACGTTGTCCACGATCAGCTCGACCGTCACGCGCTCGTCGCCCAGCGCGGCGGCGATCGGCCCCGGGTCGCGGTGGCCCAGCGGCCGCATCGCGTTGTACAGGTGGGTGGCCACCGACGCCCCCGCGTCGAAGGCCGCCAGCGTCTGCTCGTAGGTGGCCTCGGTGTGCCCCACCGCCGCCACCACGCCGGAGGAGGCCGCCGCGCCGATCAGGTCCAGTGCCCCGGGCAGCTCCGGGGCCACCGTGACCATGCGCACGTGCCCCCGCCCGGCCTTGAGCCAGCGGTCGAACTCGGCGGTGTCGGGATCGCGAAGGAGTCCGGGGTCGTGCGCCCCGCACCTGGCCCGGGAGATGAAGGGGCCCTCCAGGTAGATGCCCGCCAGTTCGCCCGCGTCGCACAGTTCGGCCAGCGCCGCCACCTGGCGCAGGGTGTCCTCCGGGGTGGCCGCCACGAGGCCGCCCACCAGTGCGGTCACGCCCCGGGAGCGGTTGAACGCGATCGTCTTGCGGACGCCCTCGGGGTCGGTCTCGGTGAACGCGTGCCCCGCGCCGCCGTGGATGTGGGTGTCCACCATGCCGGGGACGACCCAGGCGCCGCCGAGGTCGCGGCCGTCGGGGACGGGTCCGTCCGATCCGAGCGCGGCCACGCGGCCGTTCTCGATCCTCAGCCATCCTTCGTGGACCCCGTCGGGGGTCACGACGCGCGCGTTGGTGAGTGTGACGGGGGTGTGGGCCATGTGAGGGGTTCCTCGCGTCGTCTCGTCGGTGTGTGTCGCACATTACACAGGCCTCCGGGGCCGTCACCGCGGGCTTCCGTATTGCCTGCGGAGCTGGGTGATCCCGCTTCCTGGGACGGCTGTCCGAGGGGTGGACCGCCCACCGTGGCGCGCGCACGCATTGACGATAACGGCCGGGGCGCTTCATGATGGAGACATGTCCGCCGGTGAGCTGCTTGTCCAGCGCCTGCATGTCGATCTGAGACAGCAGGCGAGCGCGCTCTGTCGTAGCTAGCGCCCTGCGGGGTTTCGCCCCGCGCCCCTCGTGCCCCGTCGCACGTGCCCTGTCGCAGACACCGGACGCTCATCTCCTCCCCTGGGTTCTGTGGGGACCGCCCCGCGGTCGCCGAAGCAGACCTGTCAGGCCCGACACAGGCGGTTCTCGGACAGCGTGGTCCGCCCCCGTGTCGGATGCGAGGAACCGCGAGAGTCCCAGGACGTTCGTCACCCCTCCTTCCGGTGTCAACCACCCCGCCGTCCTCTCCGGCTGGTGTCTCCTCCGATCCCGGCTCGCTCTGTTCGAACCCAGGAGTTCTCGCATGACCCGCTTCACCGTGCTCGTCGCCGCCCCCCAGATCCGTTCCTCCGTCCGCGACGCCGCCCTGCGCGCGGCCTCCGAGGTCGCCACCCGCGCGGGTGTCGACTCCCGTCCCGACGTCATCGACATCGCCGAACTGGGCGCCGAGCTGCTCTCGGAGTCCTCCGCCGCCGTCGACGCGGCGCTGGCGAAGGTGCGCGAGAGCGACGTGCTGCTCGTGGCCTCCCCGCAGGCGCACGGCACCTACACCGGGCTGTTGAAGGTCTTCCTCGACCGCCTGCCCGAGTTGGGGCTGGGCCACACGGTCGCGGTTCCGCTGGCGGTCGTGGAGGACCTGCGCAACAGCCGGGGCATCGAGGAGGACCTGCGTATCCTGCTGGCCGACCTGGGCGCCTGGGTGGCCGAGCCCGGACTGATCCTGGCCGAGGGGGAGACCGGCCAGCCCGACAGCGTGGTGCGGGCGTGGGCCGACGTCGCCGCTCCGGGCCTGCGCGAGGCCGTGTCGGTGGCCGTCTGACCGGGTCCGCCGGGGCGGTCCCGCCGCGTGCGCCCTACGCGTGGGCGCGTTTGCGGCTGGTGTCCGCCTCGGCGGCGGCCACGTTGCCGCGGACCAGGACGACCACGACGAGGGTGAGCGCGAACCCGCCCACGCGCAGGGCCAGCATGACCGGGTCGTCGGGCAGGCGCTCGCCGAACAGGATCGTGCCCATGACGACCATGAACACGTTGCCCACGACGTTGGACACCGGGGCGGTGATGGAGGCCCGCGAGCGCTGGAGCGAGGTCTGGAAGAGGACGATGCCCACCGCCCAGCCCACCGCGTACAGGTAGGGGTAGGGCGAGAGCAGCGCGGGGACGACCGCGTTCCACAGGCCGTGGTCGGCCAGCAGGCCGCCCAGCCCCTTGCCCTGGAGGCCCGCGCTGCCCTGGGCGAAGCCCGCGGCCGCGCCCAGGGCGGCGGCGGACATGTAGCGGCCGCGGCCGCCGACCAGGCCCACGACGACCAGGCACGCCGCCACGGTGAGCAGACTGACGGTGACGAGCAGCGGCGTGTCGGCGGTGGTCCCGGTCTCGGCGCCCTCGGCGGTGGACAGACTGAGCAGGCCGAGCGCGACCGGCATGACGCCGAGGGCCACGTACTCGCCCCGCGTGACGCGCTCGCCCAGGACGAGGGTGATGACGAGGATGCCGCACGCGACCCCGGCGGCGAAGGCGGGCTGGGCCACGGACACGGGCGCGAGGCCGAGGGAGACGATCAGGCCGACGCTGCCCAGGGCGGCGAAGAGGCAGCCGAGCACCCATCGGGGGTTGGTGAGCAGGACCCGGGCCAGGTGGAGGGGGCGGTTGATCGAGATCGACTCCGCGCCGTGCAGGGCGCGCTGTTCCACGGTCAGGCCGACGGTGTAGACCACCGCGGACAGCAGGGCTACCAGGAGTCCGGTCACGGGGGTCCTGCTTTCCGTCGGGGCGCGGAGTCGAGAGGGCGGGGACGGCCGCTAACGTCGGTGTAGGCGGTTCCGCTCGGCCGCAACGAGTTGACGAATTATATATAACCAGTTCTAGTCTTGTCTGACGAACCCCCTGTGGGGGGTAGAACCCGTTCTGGGAACGCAGGGGGCGCGGTGCGCGGATCCGACGAACGCTCCGTGTGGTGGTCGCGCGTGGCCGACCGCTTCGGCAGGCTTCGGTTCCGCTGGCCCCGCCCGCGCGGGGCCCGGCCCGGCGAACCGGGGCGGGAGCGCCCGCGACCGCCGCGTTGGGCGTGGCTCCTGGACCGGTGGCCCCGACGGCTCCGTCTCCCGCTGCTCCGGCCCCGCTGGGACAGCCATTCCCGTTTCGAACCCGGGCCCCTCGGGCTGCTCGGCGTCATGCTCTCGGCGATGGCGGTCACCCTGCTGCTGGTCCAGAGCGGCTCCGGGGGAGGGGCCGCGCAGGAGGGGCGCGCCGAGGAGCCCGTCACCGTGCCGGGGCCGCCGGACGGCGAACTGCGCGTCATGGTCGTCGGCGACTCGCTCTCCCAGGGCAGCAGCGGCGACTACACCTGGCGCTACCGCCTGTGGTCCCATCTGCGCGGGGCCGGGGTGGAGGTGGACTTCGTCGGCCCCTACGACGGCATGTACGGGCTGGCGGACCGGGAGTTCGGCAACCAGGACTACGCCGACCCCGACTTCGACACCGACCACGCCGCCCGCTGGGGCACCACCGCGCAGGACCTGTCCACCGGGGCCGCGCTGGTGGCCGCCGAGTACCGGCCGCACTACCTGCTCCTCCTGGCCGGTACCGAGGACATCCTGGCGGGCGGGGACGCCGACAGCGCGCTGGAGGGGGTGGGCGAGACGGTGTCCACGGTGCGCGTCGTGCGGGGGCAGACCCGGTTCGTCCTCGGAGAGCTCCCGCCGGTGGAGGACCCCCGGGCCAACGCCGAGATCGACCGGTTCAACATGGGCCTGGTCGACCTCGCCGCACAGCTCACCTCCAGCGACTCGCCCGTGGTGGTCGCGCGGGTCGCCGACGGGTACGCCCCGGCCAGCGACAACTGGGACGAGGCGCACCCCAACGCGCGCGGCGAGCTGAAGATCGCGGCGGCCTTCGCCGACGCGCTCGCCGAACCGCTGGGGGTCGGCACGGCCTACCGGCGGCCGCTGCCGGAGACGACGGTGGGGCCCACGACCGCGCCCGAACCCGTGGCGGAGGAGTCCGAGGGCGGCCTGGTGCTCAGTTGGGACACCGTGCCCGGCGCGACCGGCTACCGGGTGGTGCAGCGGCGCGTGGGACCGGACCCGGACGAGGCCGCCGTGCTCCCGGTGGACGTGCGCGCCGACGGGGACAGCCGTTCCGTGCTGGTGGAGGCGCTCTTCAGCGGTGCCCGCTACGAGTTCGTGGTGCGCTCGTTCAAGGGCCGGGACGAGGGGGCGGAGTCCGAGCCCCTCCAGTGGGTGTGGGACGACGATCCGCCTCCGGGGCCGTCCTGGCTGCGCGTGGTCGACGGCGGGGCGACCGTGGAGTGGGAGGACGTCGGGGAGGCCTCCCACTACGAGGTGTGGGTGCGCGCGCTGGTCTGCGGGGCCGCCGACGACCGGCGCGCGCCCGCGTCCCCGGACGGCGACCGCGCCTCGGAGGTCCCCGTCGAGTCTCCCGTGCCCAGCGCCGGGCCGTCCGACCCCGCTCCCGACGCGGACCCCGGTCCGCGGCCCACTCCCACGCCGACCCCCGCTCCGATGCCGTCCGTGCCCGAACCCGAGCCCGTCGCGCCCGGTCCGGACTGCGAGCGCCGCGACGGGCTCGGCCCCGGGGACGGGCGGGAGTGGCGCACGCTGGGCCCGGCGGGGGAGGAGCCGCGCTGGTCGGTGACGGTGTCGGGTCCCTACGAACTCGTGGTCCGCTCCTACCGCGACTACGTGGAGGGCGGCTACTCCGACAGCGTTCTGCTCGCGCGGGGCTGACGGAGGGTCGGGGACTGCTTTCCAGGGGCGGAGGTCGATGGTGTCGGTCACGGGGCTGATGGCCCGGCGAGCGCGGGGAGGAGGGGACGCCCGGGGAGGGCGGGGCGTCCGGCTGCTGCCGTGGGCCGTGGGGCTGCTCGCCGGTGTGCTGGCGCTCGGTCCCGCTCTGGGACCCGGGTACGTGCTGCGCTACGACATGGTGTTCGTGCCCGACCTGTCGCTGGCCACGGTGCTGCGGGGCGCGGACGGGTTCCCCCGCGCGATCCCCAGCGACGCCGTGGTGGCGGCGCTGTCCGCGGTCCTGCCCGGGGACGCGGTGCAGTCGCTGGCGCTGCTGGCGGTGTTCGCCGTGGGCGGTGCCGGTGCCGCGCGCCTGGTGCTGCGGGCGCTGCCCCGCGGCGGCGCCGGGGCCCTGGTGGCTTCGGCCGCCGCCGGGACGGCCTACGTGTGGAACCCGTTCGTGGCCGAGCGGCTGCTGTTGGGCCAGTGGGCGATGCTGCTGGGTTACGCGGGGCTGCCGTGGGTGGTGGGGGCCGCCGTCCGCCTGGCGCGGGTGCGGCCGGGCGCGGGGTTCGCCGGGCTGGTGCGCGCTCTGGTGCCCGCGGCGGTCGGGGGGTTCTCGTCGGTGGTGCTGACCGCCCTCACCGCCGGTCCCGTCGCACTCACCGCCCGCTCGCGCGCGCCGCGCTGGTGGGGGCGGGCGGCGCTCTTCGCGCTGGCGCTGGTGGTGGTGTCCCTGCCCTGGCTGCTTCCGTCCCTGGCCAGCGGGGCGGATACGGATCCGGCCGGGGTGGCGGCGTTCGCGGCCCGTTCGGACACCCCGTTCGGGGTCCTCGGCTCCCTGCTGCTCCTGGGCGGGGTGTGGAACTCCGGTGCGGTTCCGGCGGGCTACGGCGAGCCGGTGACGGCCGCGGCCCGCCTGCTGCTGTGTCTGCTGGCGTTGGCGGGCTGGGTGTGGTTGCTGCGCCGGGAGCGGCCGGGGTTCGGCCCCGGCCTGTCGGCGGCCGCCGCCCTGGGGCTGCTGATCGCCCTGTTGGGCGCCACCGGGCCGGGGCGCGCGCTGCTGGTCTGGCTGGTCTCCGCCTGGCCGGGGTTCGGGCCGCTGCGCGACGGCCAGCTCTACGTGGCCCCGCTGTCCCTGGTCCAGGCGCTCGGTCTCGGCGCGTGCGTGTGGTGGCTGGCCGGGCGGCGGGGCGCCGCGCTGCGGACGGGGCTCGCGGTGTTCGTGGCGCTGCTGCCGGTGGTGGTGCTGCCGGGATTGTTGTGGGGCGCGAGCGGTCGGCTGGCCCCGGTGTACTACCCCGGGGAGTGGTCGGCGGCCCAGGAGGCGGTGGCCGCCGACGACCGGCCCGGGGCGGTGCTGGTGCTGCCCTGGAGCGCCTACCGCGGCCCCGACTGGTCGGGGCGGGCCACGGTCGTCCTGGACCCGGCGACCAAGCTCTTCGACCGGCGCACCCTGTGGAACGACGACCTGGTGGTGGGCACCCCGGACGGGGGAGAGGTGGTCGTGACCGGCGAGGACGCGCGGGCGCGGCGGGTCGCCGGGGTGCTCGGGCCGGATCCGGCGACGGGCCTGCCCGAGCGGTTGGACGCCGCTGCGCTGGGCGGGCTGGGGGTGCGGTACGTGGCGGTGTCCGCGCCGGTCGATAACCAGTTCTGGTCAGGTGTGGAGGGCCTGTCCGTGGTGGTGGAGGGCTCCGACATGGTGCTTCTGCGGGTGCAGGACCAGCATGTAAAGGCCGACAAAGCTGGCATTCCGGGGTTGGAAGTTACCGGCGGGTTAGTTACAGTTGGGGCAATCATCTGGTCTATGGCTAGATCAGGTTCTAGTCTCGTTTTCCAGCGCTCCGGACCCAGCGCGGGATCGGGCGCGCGGAAGGAGATCCCCAAGTGATCAAGGTAATCGCCGCCTGCGTCATCGGCGCGGCCCTGGCGGGAGGTGCCACCTTCGTGGCCACCAGCCTCGCCACGGACTCGACCGCCACCGCGGAACCGGTGAACGAAACCCTCTACAACTACGGCGACCGCTAGGGCGGCCGTACGGCGGAGGTTCGCGGGCGCTCCGCTCCCGGCGGGGCGCCCCACTCCCCCGACTCCCGCGGCCCCGGGTACCCTCCCCCGGCCGCCCACCACCACCGACGTCCGGCCCACGGGCCCGTTCGGCGTGCGCTCCACCCTTCCCTCAGGGGATCGCCGTGCGTGTTCACCCGCACGCGCGAGGTGGCGGCACGCGGTCCGGCCGGACACCGCGCGGAAGGAGAGCGTGTGGTCTTCCAGAAGGTCCACCGGATCCGCCAGGAGGCGGAGCCGGGCCTGCCCGCGGTCACCGGGGCCCCGGCCGCCGTCGTCCCCGTCCAGGTTCCGACCGGCACGGGCGCCCCCGCCGCTCCGGGCGCCCCCGGCAGCACCGGCGCCCCAGTCGACCTCGGGCCGCGCCTGGACGGGGTCCGCCTGGTCATGGTCAACTGGCGCGACCCCTGGCAGTCCGCCGCGGGGGGCGCCGAGGAGTACTCCTGGCGGATCAGCCGCCACCTGGCCGAACGCGGCGCCATCGTCACCTTCCTCACCAGCCGCGAGCCCCACCAGGCGCGCGTGGAGACCAGGGACGGGATCGTCATCCGCCGCATGGGCGGCAGGTTCACCGTCTACCCCCGCGTCATGGCGTGGTTGGCCCTGTGGCGCCGCGAGTACCAGCTCGCCTTCGACTGCATGAACGGCATCCCCTTCCTGTGCCGCCTCGTCCTGCGCCGCAGCACGCGGGTGGTCAGCATCGTCCACCACGTCCACGACCTCCAGTTCAACGCCTACTTCCCGGCGCCCGTCGCCTGGCTGGGCCGCACGCTGGAGTCGGCCGTGGCCTCGCGCGTCTACCGCCGCTGCACCACCGTCACCGTCTCGGAGTCCTCCCGCCGGGCCATGCGCGAGAAGCTGGGCTGGCGCGCGCCGATCGAGATCATCCACAACGGCGGACTCCCCGGACCCCAGAAGCCCCTCGACGACGCGCCCGCCCCCGCCGACATGGGCCGCCCGGCCGTGGTCAGCCTGGGCCGACTGGTCGTCCAGAAACGCGTCTCGCGGGTGGTCGACCTCGCCCGCGCGCTGCGCGAGGAGCACCCCGACCTGAAGGTGCACATCATCGGCCGCGGCCCCGAGGGCGAACCCCTGGCGGAGCAGGTCGCGCGCGACGGCACGGGCGACCGCGTGCGCCTGCACGGCTTCCTGCCCGAGGAGGACAAGAACAGCGTCCTGGCCTCGTGCCACCTCCACGTCACCGCCTCCGAGTTCGAGGGCTGGGGCCTGACCGTCATCGAGGCGGCCCGCCTCGGCGTGCCCACCGTGGCCTACGATGTGGACGGACTCCGCGACTCGGTCCGCGACGGCGAGACCGGGTGGCTCGTGCGCGAGGGCGAGGAACTCGCCGACGCGGTCGCGCGCGCCCTGGAGGAGCTGTCCGACCCCCGCCGGGCCGAAGCCGTCCGCCGCGCCTGCCGCGCGTGGGCGTCCCGGTTCACGTGGGAGGCCAGCGGCGCGCGGATGACCCGGCTCGTCGCCGGGGAGTTGGGCCTGCCCGGCGCCGCTGAACCGGACGCCCCCGCCACCGACGCCCCCGCCCCCGCTCTCGGCACCACCCCCACACCGGGCGCCGCCCCCACATCGGGCACCCCCGCCCCCGACCCCCCCACCTCCGACGACCCGGGCGCCCCCGCCGCCCGGAACACGGCAGCAGGCAGGAAAGCGAAGACGTGACACCGACGGAATCCACCGCCAGGCGCGAACCGGAGGATTCCCGCACACCACCTTCCACCGGCCCCGGCGGCGCCGATCCCCGCCTCCTGGCCCGGCTCAAGGTCCTCACGGTGTGCCTGCTCCTGGGAGCGCTGGCCGCCAGCATCGACCCCGGCAGGATCGTCAGCGACACCAAGCTCGACCTGACGGCCGACCCCCTGGGGTTCATGGAGCGCGCCCTGCACCTGTGGGACGCCTCCTACTTCGGCCAGATCCAGAACCAGGCCTACGGGTACTTCTTCCCCAACGGCCCCTTCCACCTGCTGTTCGACCTGCTCGGCATGCCCGACTGGCTCATCCAGCGCCTGTGGATGGCCGTCCTGCTCGTCGCCGCGTTCACCGGCGTGTACAAGGTCGCCGGGGCGCTGGGCATCGGCACCGTCAACACCCGCATCCTGGCCGGGGTCGCCTACGCGCTGGCCCCCCGCGTGCTGACGCTACTGTCGTACAACTCCGCCGAGTTGCAGCCCATGCTGCTCATGCCGTGGATCCTGCTGCCGCTCGTGCTCGGGGCCCGGCACGGCCGTTCGCCCGCCCGCTCGGCCCTGCTCTCGGGTCTGGCCTTCCTGCTGTGCGGCGGCACCAACGCCGCCTCCGAACTGGCCGTCCTGGTCGTCCCGGGGCTCTACCTGCTCACCCGGGCGAACGGTCCGCGCAAGTGGCGCCTGATCGCCTGGTGGGCGGTCGCGCTGGTCCTGGCCTCGTTCTGGTACGTCGCGCCGCTGCTCCTCATGGCGCGGTACGTGTTCTCGTTCATGCCCTACACCGAGGACGCCGCCGTCACCACCGGCGTCACCTCGCTGCTCAACGCGCTGCGCGGCACCTCCAACTGGATGGGCTTCCTGCCCGACCAGGGCAACACCGCGCTGCCCTCGGGGGCGGAGCTGTCCACCACCCCCTGGCTGATCGCGGTCACCGCGCTGGTGGCGGGCCTGGGCCTGGCCGGGCTGGTCAACCGGCGCACCCCCGAACGGCTCTTCCTCATCGCCAGCCTCCTCACCGGCACCGCCGTCATCGTCGCGGGCTTCACCGGCGACCTCACGGGCCCCTTCGCGGGGGCCGTGCGCGAGCTGTTCGACGGCCTCCTCTCCCCGTTCCGCAACGTGCACAAGTTCGACGCGCTCGTACGCCTGCCCCTGGTGCTGGGCCTGGCCCACCTGCCCGTGGTCGTGGCCCGGGACCTGGCCGACCGCAGGGGCACGCCCGTGCCCGGACGCGTGCGCCGCGCCGTCGCGGGCGCCACCGCCGCCGTCTTCGCGGTCACCCTCGTGCCCGTCGGCACCGTCGGGATCGCCCCAGCGGGCGGCTTCGCGCAGATCCCCGACTACTGGTACGAGGCCTCCGACTGGCTGGAGGCGCGCGCCGACGAGCGCGGCATGACCATGGCCCTGCCCGGTTCGGCGCGCGGCGAGTACGAGTGGGGCCGCCCCATGGACGAACCCCTGCAACCGCTCTTCGAGGGGGCCTGGACCAACCACCAAATCATCCCGTGGGGCTCGGCGGGCGTCTCCCGCATCACCCACGAGATCGACCAGCGCGTCTCCTCGGGCCGCGGCTCCGCCGGGCTCGCCGACACCTTCGCGCGCATGGGCGTCACCCACCTCCTCGTGCGCAACGACCTCCAGCGCACCGGCAACAACGGAGGCTGGCCCGCCCGCGTCCACCAGGCCCTGGCCGACTCGCCGGGCATCGCCCTGGCCGCCGAGTTCGGCCCGGTCATCGGCTCGCTGGACCACCAGTCCGCCTCCCAGTGGTTCGACCAGCCCTACCAGGCGCTGAGCGTGTACGAGGTGGAGGACGCCGCGCCCACCGTCGGCACCGTGCCCGCCGACGAGGTGCTGCGGGTCACCGGCGGCCCCGAGTCCGTGCTCCACCTGGCCGAACAGGGGGTGGTCGACGACGACCGCCCGATCCTGCTCGGGGACGACCCCGGGGCCGGGGAGGTCGCAGCCCGGGACACGATCGTCACCGACACCGCCCGCCGCCGCGAGGTGGTCTACTCCGACGTGCGCCGCAACGTGTCGGCCACCCTCACCGAGGACCAGGAGCTCGAACGCGACGTCCCCGCCCCCGACGTCCTCGACCCGGCCTGGGAGGACCACGTCGCCCACGCCGAGGACATCGGGATCGCCTCGGTGAGCGCCTCCTCCGCCGAGAGCGGTGCGGGCGCGCGCGCCGCCGACCGCGACCCGGGGCACGCCCCGCACGCCGCGCTCGACGACGACCTCACCACCTCCTGGCGGTCCAGCGCCTTCACCGGAGCCCTGGGGGAGTGGATCGAGGTCGAGTTCGAGGAGCCCCAGGACCTCACCGGGCTCAGCGTCGCCTTCGAGCACCTGCCCGGCGAGCCGCCGCCCTCCCGGGTCACGCTCGTCACCGACGGCGGCGAGGCACAGGTGCCCGTCGCCGAGACCGAGGAGCCCCAGGAGCTGACGGCCCCGCCCGGCGCGACCACCACGCTGCGCGTGCGCGTGGACGAGCTGGCCTGGGAGCCGGAGTACCGGTTCGGCACCCGGGTGGGCGTCGCCTCGATCTCCGTGCCCGGCCTGGAACCGGCCCGCACGCTGCGGGTCCCCGGTCCCGCCGACGCCGGAACGCTGCTGTTCACCGGCTCCACCGGCACCGCGCCCGGCTGCATGGAGGGCTCGCACGTGTGGGTGTGCAACCCCGACCTCCAGGTGCAAGGCGAGGACGCGCGCCGCCTGGACCGCACGTTCGAGCTGTCGGCGGAGTCGGCCTCGGCCCCGCACACGGTCTCGGGCGAGGTCGTGCTCACCGACCCCCGGGAGGCGGAGAACGCCGCCAACCGGGCCAGCCCGCACCCGCGCGTGACGGCCTCCTCCACGGCCGTGCAGCACCCCGCCGCGATGGGCAGGGGCGCGCTCGACGACGACGAGAGCACCGTCTGGTACCCGGACCCGGAGGAGAAGAACCCCTGGCTCGACATCGAGCTGGGCGCGCCCGCCGAGATCGGGCACCTGGAGGTGGAGTTCCCCCGCGCCGACAGCGTGCTGCGGCCGATCCGGGTGACCGTCGAGGGCGGCGGCACCGTGCGCGAGGGGTGGCTGGACGGCAGCGGCCGGGTGGACTTCGCCGAGTTCACCGCGGAGTCGCTGCGGGTGACCTTCGAACGCCCCGAGGGGCAGGCCCTGGAGATCGGCACCGTCACCCTGCCCGGGGTGGACCCGGTGGAGCCGCTGCCCGAGGGCGATGCCTCCACCGCCTGCGGCCTGGGCCCCACGCTGCGGGTCAACGACCAGCGGGTGGAGACGCGGATCAGCCGGGGCACCCTCGCCGACCAGCTCACCGGCCGCCCGCTGCGCTACGAGAGCTGCACCGACCTGGACCTGGTCGGGGGCGGGAACCGGATCGTGGTCGATCCGGGCAACCGCTACGAGGTGCGCTCGGCCCTGGTGGAGTCCGCCGACCCCGTCTCGGACCGACCCGAGGTCACCATGGCCGAGGTGGAGGAGGTGCACGCCTGGGGTCCAGGCGAGCGCCGCTTCGACGTGGACGCGACCGAGGACAGCCTCCTGGTGGTCAACGAGAACTTCAACGAGGGCTGGCAGGCCCGCCTGGAGGGGGCGGACGCGGCCCTGGAGCCGGTCCGGCTGGAGGGCTGGAAACAGGCCTGGGTGCTGCCCGCGGGCAGCGCGGGCACCGTCACCCTGACCTACGGGCCCGACACCGCCTACCACCGGGCCCTGGCCGTGGGCGCCGCGCTGGCCGCGGTGCTGGTGGTCGCCGCCCTGTGGCCCGGGCGCCTGCTGCCCGGGGGAGCGGCGGCCGGGGCCGCGGCCCCTCGGGGCGCCCGCGCCCTGCCCGACGCCGGGCCCGGGTGGCTGGGAAGGCGGGTCGTGCTGCCGCTGGGTCTGGCCTACGGGGTGTGGGTGGCCGGCGCGGTCGGAGCCGCCCTGGTCGCGGTGATCCTGGTGTGCGTGTGGTGGCTGGGACGCTGGGCGCCCCGGAGGCTGCGGCACGCCAAACCGGGAAGGCCCTCCATGGGCGGGCGGACGCTGCCGCTCATGGCGGGTCCCTGGCCGGTGGCGGTGTCGTTGGCGCTGGCCGGACTCGCCATGGGCGCGGGCACCTACCTGGCGCTGTACATGCCCTTCCACGACGTGACCGAGGTGCTCGGGGGAGCGCTGCGTGGCTGGGTCTCCCAACTGCTGTGCCTGCCCGCTCTGGCCCGGCTCGTGCTGGCCCTGGGCCAGCCGGGCGACGGTGAGGACGCCGACGCCGATCCGCCGTCGGTCCGCGCCCGGGCCGCCGCCGCGAACGCCGGTGGCGGCGGGGCGGACGGGATGGCTCCGTCCCGTGGCGGGGCCGACGCGGCCGGTGGCGCCGTCGTCGGGGCGGGCAGGGTCTCCGGGGCCCACCCGCCTCCTGAGAGGCAGGGGACTGTGGTTGCGGGGGCCAGCGGTGCTGGTGGGGTTCGTGGGGAACGTGGCCCCGAAGCTGCTGACACCGAGGGAAACAGCGAGGCCAATGGTGCCGCTGGAGCCCATGCGGTTCCTGAGGGGCATGGGTCTGATGGTGCCGGGGCCAACGGTGCTTCGGGTGAGGGATACGAGTCTGATGGTGCCGAGGCCGGTGGGGCCAACGGCGCCGCCGAGGGTTCGGCGCCCCCTGTGAACGATGAGGTCGACGGCGCTCCCCACAACGGGGGCCCCTCGGACGACGACCGGTGGGAGAACGACCCCGAGGAGGCCCGGACATGAGCGCGCTCGGCGTCGGTGAGGCCGCCCCCAGCCAGGTCGGTCCCGAGCGCCGACCGGGGCGTTCCCTGCCCCGCGGCACCCTGCTGGTGGCCGTGGGCGCCTTCCTGCTCACCCTGGCCGCCCTGCTCCCGCTCTACGTGTACGAGCGGGTGGCCCTGCTGCCCGCCGGGGCCGAGTTCGACATCCGCATGCTGGACGAGGACGCCGGTTACCTGGACACCTCCACGTGGTCGTGGGTGGAGTCGGCCGAGCTCAGCCGGGTCACCCGGGTGGACGCCTCCGCGCACGGCGGCGACTGGTCGGCGTGGGAGATGTCGGTGGACACCTCCGTGCCCGACCGGATGATCGACCACTGGAGCCGCCGCGTCATCGTCGACCGGGAGACCGGCCGGGCGGTCAACTGCTGCGGTGAGCACGTCGACGGCGACCGGGCGGTCCGGCAGGCGGGGCTGGTGCACTTCTGGCCGCCCGGTGACGAGCAGGGCGAGTACCCCTTCTACGACGCCGAGGTGCGGTCCGCGCCGGTGCTGGAGTTCCAGGAGTGGGAGGAGGTGGCGGGGGTGCGGGTGCGCCGGTACAGCCAGTGGATCGAGTCCACCCAGGTGCCCGACTCGGCCCGCCCGGTTCCCGCCTCCCTGTTCCGTTCCGGGGCCGCGGGCACGGTCACCGCCACCCGCTGGCTGGAGGTCAGCCGGACGTTCTGGGTGGAGCCGGTCAGCGGGATCGTGGTCAACGCCCACGAGACCCGCGCGGAGACCCTGCGCCCGCAGAACGACAGCGGTGAGGCGCCCCTGCTGTACGCGCGGCTGGTCCTGGCCGAGCAGCAGGTCGCGGCCCAGGCCGAGCAGGCCCGCGTGCGCTCGGTGCTGCTGCGCGCCCTCTCCTCGTGGGCCCCGTGGACGCTGGCCCCGCTGGGCGGCCTGGCCGTGCTGGTCGGCCTGGTCCGGGCACGGCGGGGCCGGGACGCGGACGGGGGAGCGGAGCGGGGCCCCGGCCGTGCGGAGGAGGAGCCCGCCGCACCGGCGCCCAGCTGAGGCCCGGCGGAACCGGCGGGCCGTCCCCGGTGCTCCAGGGATGGGAAACACCGGCGGATACGGGTGTTCCGGGAGAGAAGGAGCTGTTTCGACCGTAGGATCACACCCATGTGCGGTCGTTATGCCCAGTCCAGGAACGTGCACCAGTTGCAGCTCGCCTTCGGCCTGCCCGAGCAGGCCCTTCCCGAGGAGACCGATCCCCGGGCGTGGCCGCCGCTGGAGGAGCTGGACCCGGACTACAACATCTCGCCGGGCAGGCCGGTGTACGCCGTGCTCGGCCCGCCCCCGCAGGCCGAGGACCGGGGGGAGCCGGGGCCCCGCTCCCTGCACACCATGCGCTGGGGCCTGGTGCCCTCCTGGGCCAAGGACCGCAACATCGGCTACCGGATGATCAACGCCCGCAGCGAGACCATCGCCGACAAGCCCGCCTTCCGCACGGCCTTCCGGCGCCGCCGCTGCCTGCTGCCCGCCGACGCCTACTACGAGTGGCAGCTGATCGGCAGGGACGGGACCGTGCAGGCCAGCACCTCGCCGGTCACCGATCCCCACCACAAGAAGCGCAAGGCCAAGGCGGACAAGAAGCCCTACTCCATCCACTACCCCGACGACCGGCCCCTGGCCATGGCGGGGATCTTCGAGCGCTGGCGCGACCCGGAGGTGGCCGAGGACGACCCCGCCGCGTGGGTGTGGAGCTGCGCCGTCGTCACCACCGAGGCCGCCCCCGAGCTCGCCCACATCCACGAGCGCATGCCCGTCGTCGTGCCCCCCGAGGACTGGGCGGCCTGGCTGGACCCGGCGACCGGGGCCGACGAGCTGGCCCACCTGCTCCAGGACACCCCGGCCGACCGCTTCGACGTGGACGAGGTCTCCACCGACGTCAACAGCATCAAGAACAACCGCCCCGACCTGCTCGAACCGCTCTCCGAACCTGGGGGAGACGAGCCGCAGACGCTCTTCTGACCCGGGGGAGAGCGGCACGGACCCGTGCCGTCCGCGCCGCCGGGAGGACGGTTCCCTGACCCCGGGGCACCGGACAGCCCCGCCCTGCGGCTCCCGTCCGTCCGCGCCGCCGGAAGTGGCGCGCGGGGGACACTTTTGTATCCCGGGGAGGGTGGACAGTCCCGCTCCGCGGCCGGATACAGTGTCGGGGGCCACACGGGCCGGGGACCGCCCCGGTCCCGCGTGCCCGGGGCGCCCCAGGCGTCCCCACATCTTCATACGCAACGCGGGAGCTCGCGCCATGGCGGGCTGAGAGGGCGACTCAACGGTGTCGCCGACCGCAGAACCTGTTCGGGTAATTCCGACGTAGGGAGGCATGCCATGACGGCTCTCGAAGGCCGCGACGTCAGTTCCACCGCCGACCACCGGGTGACCACCGGTCCCATCATGGGATCACGCAAGGTCTACCGGGAGGTCGCCACCCCCGAGGGGCACACCCTCCGCGTCCCGCAGCGCCGGGTGGAACTCAGCAACGGCAGCCACTTCGACCTGTACGACACCTCAGGCCCGTACACCGACGACACCGCGCACATCGACGTCCACCGGGGCCTGGCCCCCACCCGCGGGGGGTGGGCCCACGCGCCCGTCCCCTCCGGCGGCGCGACCACCCAGCTGGCCCACGCCAAGGCCGGGACCATCACCCCCGAGATGCGGTTCGTGGCCGCCCGGGAGGGCGTGGAGCCCGAGTTCGTCCGCCGGGAGGTGGCCGTGGGCCGGGCGGTCATCCCCGCCAACCGGTGCCACCCCGAGTCCGAGCCGATGATCATCGGCAAGAACTTTCTGGTCAAGATCAACGCCAACATCGGCAACTCCGCCGTCACCTCCTCCGTCCCCGAGGAGGTGGAGAAGATGGTGTGGGCCACCCGCTGGGGGGCCGACACCGTCATGGACCTGTCCACCGGCAAGCGCATCCACGAGACCCGCGAGCGCATCCTGCGCAACTCGCCCGTCCCGATCGGGACCGTGCCCATCTACCAGGCCCTGGAGAAGGTCAACGGCGACCCGGCCGCGCTGAGCTGGGAGGTCTACCGCGACACCGTCATCGAGCAGTGCGAGCAGGGCGTGGACTACATGACCGTCCACGCGGGCGTGCTGCTGCGCTACGTGCCGCTCACCGCCCGCCGGGTCACCGGCATCGTCTCGCGCGGCGGCTCGATCATGGCGGCCTGGTGCCTGGCCCACCACCGGGAGAGCTTCCTGTACACCCACTACGAGGAGCTGTGCGAGATCCTCCGGGAGTACGACGTCACCTTCTCCCTCGGCGACGGGCTGCGGCCGGGGTCGATCGCCGACGCCAACGACGAGGCCCAGTTCGCCGAGCTGCGCACCCTGGGCGAACTCACCCACATCGCCCGCGCGCACGACGTGCAGGTGATGATCGAGGGGCCCGGGCACGTGCCGATGCACAAGATCGCGGAGAACGTGCGCCTGGAGGAGGAGCTGTGCGGCGAGGCGCCGTTCTACACGCTCGGCCCCCTGGCCACCGACGTCGCGCCCGGCTACGACCACATCACCTCCGCGATCGGCGCCGCGCAGATCGGCTGGCTCGGTACGGCGATGCTGTGCTACGTCACCCCCAAGGAGCACCTGGGGCTGCCCGACCGGAACGACGTCAAGACCGGCGTGATCACCTACAAGCTCGCCGCGCACGCCGCCGACCTGGCCAAGGGCCACCCCAGGGCGCAGGAGTGGGACGACGAGCTGTCCAAGGCGCGGTTCGAGTTCCGCTGGCAGGACCAGTTCCACCTGGCCCTGGACCCCGAGACCGCGCAGTCCTTCCACGACCAGACCCTGCCCGCCGAACCGGCCAAGACCGCGCACTTCTGCTCCATGTGCGGGCCGAAGTTCTGCTCCATGAAGATCACGCAGGACGTGCGCAGGTACGCGGAGGAGAACGGGCTGGAGACGGTGGCCGCCATCGAGAAGGGCATGGCCGACAAGTCAGCGGAGTTCGCAGAGCAGGGTAAGCGGGTCTACCTGCCCCTGGCCGACTAGGGTCTGTTTTTTGAACCGGTCTCAGCTTGTGGGGGTCGGTTCGGGCGCCCACGGGGTTCTGGAGGTGCCGGAGACGGGTTTCCGTGGGGGAACTGCGCCGTAGGCGTCGTTTGAGGGTGGTGGTGGGTGACGGGTGGGCACGAGCGAACCCGTCGTAGGCGCCGAAGGTTCCCGTTCTCCGGGCGCCCGGACACGGACCGAAGCGGAGCGGAGGTCCAAAAAAACACTGCCTAGGGGCGGCGCGGCGAGGGAGGGGGCGGGGGCGCGGCGGCGTTCCCGCCCCCTCCCGTGCGCCCCCGTCGGCGGAGGACGGCCCGCGGCGGTCGCTCCGAGGGGCGCCGACCGCGGGGTCGGTGACCGGCCACCCCCGTGTCACCCCCGCTCCACCGGGGTTTTCCTCCCCGTACGACCTGGGCTTTTCCGTCCGCGGCGGCGAGCATCAGCGTTCACCTGACGGCAATTAGTGCACCGCCGGTATCGAAACCGCCGGTTCACGAATCCCCTGTTGCCTCGGAGGCGTCACATTCCTGCCTCCGCCAAGGAGCGACGGTATGCACCGCCACCCCCGTCCAGCCCTCACCGCACTGACCGCCCTCTCCGTCCTCGCCCTGGCCGCCTGCGCGCCCGCCGAGGGGGACACCGCCGACGAGGCGCTCGTCTTCGCCTTCCCGCCCGGGACCGACGACCCCGAACAGCTCGCCCAGGTCGAACCCGTCTCCGACCACATCGCCGAGGCCACCGGGCGCGAGATCGTCACCGAGTCGCCCGCCGACTACATGGGAGTCGTCGAGGCCCTGCGTCAGGGGCACGTCGACGTCGCCCTGCTCAGTCCCTTCGCCACCGCCATCGGCCAGCAGGCCGGGGGCCTGGACGTCGGCCTGGTCTGGGAGGCCACGGACGACCCCGCCTCCGTGCTGCTCACCCGCGCCGACAGCGGGATCGAGACGGTCGCCGACGTCGAGGGCCGCCAGGTCGCCTTCGTGGACCCCGGGTCCACCACCGGCCATTTCATGCCCCGGGCCCTGCTCAAGGAGGAGGGCCTGGAGGCGGGGACCGACTACGAGATGACCTTCGCGGGCGGCCACGACTCGGCCGCCCTGGCCCTGGCCCAGGGCGGGGTCGACGTCGCGGCGACCTCGGCCATGCTCGTCGGGACCCTCACCGAGGCGGGCGTCATCGACCCCGAGGAGGTCGTCGTCCTGGCCGAGAGCGGCCCCATCCCGGTCGGCGTCACCATCGTCTTCTCCGAGGACCTGGACGAACGCACCCGCACCGCCGTCGTCGAGCGGCTCCCGGAACTGGTCGAGGGGGACGAGGCCCTCACCACCCTGCTGGGCGAGGGTGAGGCCATCGCCGACCCGGACGCGGAGGTCTTCGCGCCGCTGCTGGAGGTCGCCGAGTCCGTCGGCCTCGAACTGGAGGACATCCGATGACAGCCGACGCCACCACCGCGGCCTCGCGGACCCCGCGCACCGACCGGGGCACGGCCCCGCCGACGGCACCGGTCGTCGGTGTCCGCGGCCTCACGGTCGTCTACGACACCGCGCCCGTCCTGGACGGGGTCGACCTCGACGTCGCCCCCGGCGAGGTCGTGGCACTCCTGGGCCACAGCGGCTCGGGCAAGTCCACCCTCATGAGGGCGCTCACCGGCATGGCCCCCGTGACCTCCGGAGAGGTGCGTGTGGCCGGACGCGAGGTCACCGCGCTGCGCGGACGGGCACTGCGCTCCCTGCGCGCCGACGTCGGCCACGTCTTCCAGCACTTCCACCTGGTGCCCCGTCTGTCCGCCCTGACCAACGTCCTGACCGGCGGGCTGCACGAGGCCGGTCCCGCGTCCGGGATCGGGGTGTTCTCCCGCGAGCAGCGCGTCCGCGCCCTCGCCCTCCTGGACCGGGTCGGGCTGGCCGACCAGGCCCGCCAGCAGGCGCGCACCCTCTCCGGCGGCCAGCAGCAGCGGGTGGCCATAGCCCGCGCCCTCATGCAGGAACCCGGACTGATCCTCGCCGACGAGCCGGTGGCCTCCCTGGACCCGCGCCTGGCCGGCTCCGTCCTGGGGCTGCTGTCCGACCTGGCCCGCGAACGCGGTGTGCCCGTGCTGGTCAGCCTGCACGTGGTCGCCCTGGCCCGCCGCTACACCGACCGCGCCGTGGGCCTGCGCGAGGGCCGTGTGGTCGCCGACCTGGCCTCCGCCGACCTGGACGCGGCGGCCGTGCGCGAGATCTACGGCGCCGACACCGAGTTCGGCACCGACGACGGGCCCGCGGTGCGACGCGGCGCCGCCCCGCTCCCCGGAGGTACCGCGTGACCAGCCGCCCCGAACCCGCGTCCGCGACGGACACCGCATCCGCGCCCGAGGCCTTCGCCGCCGACGGCCCCAAGGGCAGGGGCGGGCCCGCCGAGCTCCCCGAGGACCTGCGCCGCCTGTCCTCTCCCTGGCAGTCCCCCGGACTGAAGGGCACGCTGACCACCGCCCTGCGGCTGTACGACTTCGGCCACCTGTGCGCCATCGTCATCGGGATCGTCCTGCTCGTGACCGTGATCGACCGCCTGAGCGCCCTCGTCCGCGCCCGTCTGACCGCCTGACCCGCGCCCGTCGGCGGTCCATGCCACCGGCGGGCCGCCCTTCGAACCAGGAGCACCATGAGCACCACAAGCCCCGAGAACCCCGCTCTTCCCACCGATGTCCCCTCCCTCCCCGTTGCCGTCGAGCCCAGCGTCCCGGTCAACTTCCGCGACCTGGGCGGCGTCGCCGTCCGCGGCGGCCGGACCAGACCCGGCCTGGTGTTCCGCAGCGACGACCTGGCCACCGCCACCCCGGACTTCGTCCGCTCCGTGTGCCTGGAGCGGGGCATCGGCCACGTCATCGACCTGCGCTCCTTCGGGGAGGCCGCGGCCACCGGCAGGGGACCGTTCGCCGACCCGGAGGTCACCGGGCACACCGTGGCCTACCACCACATCCCGTTGAGCGTGGACCTGACGCCCGGAGGGCGCGACCTCGCGAACGCGCCCGCCACCCCGGAGGGCGTCGCCGCCTTCTACGCGGACATGGCGGACCGCTCCGCCGCGTCCCTGGCCACCATCCTCACCCTCCTGGCGTTCACCGACCGGCCCGCGGCCTTCCACTGCGCGGCGGGCAAGGACCGCACCGGGGTCCTCGCGGCCCTGCTGCTGGGCGCGGTCGAAGCCGGTGAGGAGGCCCTCGCCGAGGACTACGCCCGTACCGACGCCGTCATGCCCGGCATCCACCTGCGGCTGGCCCACCTGATGGGGCCGCTGCTGGCTGGGCTGGGAACGGACACCGCGGCCCTGGGCGGCCCCATGATGCGCGCCGACGCCGAGACCATGCGCGCCTTCTGGAGGACCATGGCCGGGCGGCACGGCGACCCGCTGGGCGGGCTGCGCGCCGCCGGGCTGGACGAGGACGTCGTCCGCCGGTTGCGCGGACGCCTCGTGCAGGACGCCTGAACGACACCGGGGGCCGGTAGGGTCCTGCGGTTCGGTCCGGGAGGGGGCGACTGTCCCCTCCCGGGTTCCGGGCCCGGCGCCGTGCGGCCCCCGCGGCGCGGCGCGACGGTCCGCGCCGCCGGACGAAGCACCCGGGGCGATCCCCCGGAAGGACTACCGAGACACCGAGGAAACCCATGCCCACGCAGCCCGCACGCGGTCCGGGACGCCCACGCGAGGAGGCCGCCGGGCGCGTGCTGCTGGACGCGACGGTCGAACTCCTGTTGGAGCACGAGGACCCGGGCCGGGTGACGGTCGCGGCGATCACCGACCGTGCCGGGGTCGCCCGCGCCACCCTCTACCGGCGCTGGGACTCGCGGGAGGAGCTGATCGCCGAGGCCCTGGACAGCGTGCGCGAGATGCCGCGCATCGCCGACACCGGAGACCTGCTGGCCGACCTCGAACCCTGGTTCGGCCCCGAGGCGGTGGACGACGACCCGCGGATCCACCGGCTGATCCGCACACGGCTGATCCAGGCGCTGAGCAACCCCGAGCTGCGCCGGGTGTACTGGGAGAGGTACATCCGCCCGCGCCGGGAGCCGCTCATGGCCCGGCTGCGCGCGGAGGCGCACCGTGGAGGGCTGCCCGCGGACACCGACGTGGAGACGCTCGCCGAACTCATCGCGGGGGTGGCGTACTACCAGATGTTCGTCCGGCCCGACGACGGGCGCTACCTCGACCGGATGCGCCGGGCCGTGCGCCTGCTTCTGGGTGTCCACGGCGGCGGGCGCGCCCCCGACGAGGGGGCGGGCTGAGGCGCTTGCGGCGGGCGCCGCTCCGCTACCGGCCGGGTGCGCCCTAGCCGGGCTTGCGCGCGCTCGCCACCAGGTGCACGCCCACGTAGTCGTCGGACTCCGTGGCGCGCAGCTCCATCTCCACCAGGCGTCCCATCGACCTCGGGTCGCGCGCCAGCATCATCTCCACCGTGGAGGCGGACAGCACCGTGCGGGGCTTGATCCACTCCAGTTCCAGACCGGCGTCGGTGAGCGCCTCGGTGAGCTGCTCGGCCGTGAAGCACCGCGTGATGGAGCCGTCCGGCCAGGGCACCAGGAGCACGTCCGCGCTGGGCGCGTGGCTCAGCTCGGGCCAGCGGTCCTGCTCGGCCAGCATCGCCATGCCCAGCACCACCGAGTCCACGCACAGCAGGGCGCGGCCCCCCGGGCGCAGCACCCGGCTGACCCGGGCCAGCGCCTCCTCGGTGGCCAGGTGCCGGGACAGCACCCGGTTGTCGGCGATGACCCCGTCGAAGGAGTCCGGGGCGAAGCTGCGCAGGAAGGCGGAGTCGCCCACCACGTGGCGCAGCCGTCCGCGCCGGGCGGGCCGGGGCACCACCGCGCGCCCGTTCACCAGGGTCAGCGGGCGGCGCACGGCCACGTCCACCGACGGCAGCAGGGTCACCACGTCGTGTCCGGCGGCCACGGCGCGCGGGGCGCCCTGGTAGTCCGCGCCGGAGAGGTCGAGCAGCAGGGAGGGGGTGTCGGGGAGCCACCGGGCGACCTGCGCCTCGGCGACCGCCCAGTAGAACCGCCAGTAGTCCGACAGGCGGTCGGGAGTGGCGAACTGGGCAGCCGTGGAACGGGGGCGGTCGGAGGCCGGGGTCGGGGACGGTCGCACGTGCACTCCTCTCCCATCCTCCAGGTGTCCTACCCGCACTCTGCCATGCCTCACCTCCGGTGACGGAGGTAAACGACAAAGTTCGCCCAAGGAGGGGACCTTCGTCCCCCCGCGGCGCGGAATCAGCTCGGGCGAAGCGTTGTTCTCCCCTACACCGCGCCCGGAGCAGCAGCGTCCGGGTGCGCCACACGCGAGTATGCGGGGGAGGGCCGACAGACCATGCCGACAGCCGGGACGTGCCTGGAGCGCGAGGAGACGGTGTCGGCGCCACGCGGCGCCGATGCGCGGGTCCGTGCCATGGGACCGTATCGTTGGGGTATGGACGCCCCAACCGGGACCAGCGCGAGGAGGCCGACGGGCTTGGAACAGGGCCAGGAGCAGGAGACAGCCGAGGAACGGGAAGAGCGCTTCGAGAGGGACGTGCTTCCCTTCCTCGACCAGCTCTACTCCGCGGCGCTGCGGATGACCCGTAACCCCGCCGACGCGGAGGATCTCGTACAGGAGACCTTCGCCAAGGCGTTCGGTTCGTTCCACCAGTTCAAACAGGGAACGAACCTCAAGGCGTGGCTCTACCGCATCCTCACCAACACCTTCATCAACTCCTACCGCAAGAAGCAGCGCGAACCGAAACAGGCGGGGACCGAGGACGTCGAGGACTGGCAGCTGGCGCAGGCCGCGTCGCACACCGCGGCGGGCCTGAAGTCGGCTGAGGCCGAGGCGCTCGAACACCTCCCCGACACCGACGTCAAGCGGGCGCTCCAGGAGCTGCCCGAGGACTTCCGGATCGCGGTGTACCTCGCCGACGTCGAGGGCTTCGCGTACAAGGAGGTCGCCGAGATCATGGGGACGCCCATCGGGACGGTCATGTCCCGGCTGCACCGCGGGCGCCGCCAGCTCAGGTCGATGCTGGAGGAGTACGCGGTGGAGCGGGGGTTCCTGCCGGCGAGGGCGGCGGCCGAGGCCGGCGCGGTCGCCTCGGGGACGTCCCCGCGCGGACGGGGACAGGACGTCTCGGATCGAGGAGACCGGCAATGAGCGGCGGCCACGGCGAACACAGCGACACCCCGTGCAGCGAGGTGCTCGCCAAGCTCTACACCTACATCGACGGGGAGCTGGAGGAGGGCAACTACGAACAGGTGCGCGAGCACCTGGACGGGTGCGGGCCCTGCCTCGACGAGTACGGGCTGGAGGAGGCGGTGAAGAAGCTCGTGGCCAAGCACTGCGGCTGTGATCCGGTTCCGATGGACCTGAGGGACAAGGTGCTCAGCCGCCTGGCCCGGGCACGCACGGAGCAGTTGGCGCGGGAGGCGCGCGTGGAAAGCCCGGGCACCGCGCCCTCCTGAGGGGCCGGGCAGGAGCGAGCCCGGTATCCGACGAAACCTGGCACACCTGGTGGCGGAAGCTGGAATTCCAGCTTCCGCCACCTTTTTGTTGGATTTCGTACCCGGTTCCGTTATTAGCGCGCTCTGAAGTGATGTGTGGCTTTTATGTACTTTTGTGGGAATGTCGTGCCGTATTCCCCGTGCCTGTCGGGTTTTTGGTCAGGCGCTTCCCGGCCGTGTTCCCGCCTCCTCCCCCGACACGCCCGGCACGCCCGGGCCGTTCCCGGTCGTGACCCACTCGGAATGTTTTTTCTGTCCGGATCCGGACACCGTTTCGTTTGGTTACCTGGGGTAGTCATGCCTGGTGGTTCCGGTCGGTGGGCGGCGGGGCAAGCGCCGAGGCGGTTGATCTTCGTGCACCTCCGCCTCCGGGGGTGTGGTTACCCAGGGTGATCGAAGCGCACCACTAATTGAATTCGTAATTCCATATTCCGGAACTTGGTGCCAGTGGGAGGGGGTGCGGTGACGGTAGTTCGGGTTGGGGGTAATCGGGGCGCTGTCGTTGCCCGTTAAACTGGACGCCATATCCAACGAATGGGGTAATTTACGCGGCGTGCCCGGGGAAAAAGACGGTGCGCACGCGTCGGGGGAGAGGGGACAACGGTGTTCTTCGGCATGCTTCACGCGGTGATGGGAGTTCTTTGGGTGGTAACCGCCTTCAGTGGATGGTCCTGGTGGTAGAACAGAACCGGTGAAACCATGACAGTCCGGTCGTCGTCGGCGGGGGGTGAACGGGGGTGCGGGCTCTTCCTGGGGGCGCGCGTGTCTACGTCGGAATCATCGTTGTCAGTGCTGTCACCATCATGCTCATCGGTCCCTACACGGGACTGGATCTGCACACACTGGTCCTGATCGCGATTCTCTTCGTGGTCGCGGAGTCGATCAGTACGGCGGTCCTGACGGGCGTCAAGGCGGGGATCTCGCCGAGTTCGGCGGTCTCCCTGGCCGCCGTCGTCCTGGTCGGACCGGTCGGGGCGGCGGTGGTCGGTTTCGCCTCCTGCTTCGTCATCCGCAAGCAGAACCTCGTCAAGAGGGCGTTCAACGGAGCACAGTTCGCACTGGCGGCCTACGCGGCCGGACACGTCTACCTTCTGCTTGGCGGAACGGTGGGAGAACCCGGCCGGGAGGACTTCCCGGCCATCGTCCTCCCCTACGTCGCGGCCGTCCTGACCCACTCCCTGGTCAACTCGGCGCTCGTGGCCGTCCTGATGTGGACCCTGGGCGTCGTGCGCCCCGGAGGCTCCCGGGGCCGGTTCGACTGGCGTCCGCTGGTGGGGGTCGAGCTCTCCTCCATGGGCTACCAGATGCTCGGCCTGGCCATCGCCGCGGTCTGGGGCGGGGTCGGCCTCATCGCACCGCTGCTGGTGCTGCTCCCCCTGTTCATCGCGCGCTGGACCTTCGCCCAGCAGCTGGACGAGGCGCGCGCGCACGAGGCCACCCTGGCCACCCTGTGCCAGGCGGTGGAGACCAAGGACTACTACACCCGGGGCCACTGCATGCGCGTGGCCGAGGGCGCCGCCATGATCGCCCGGGAACTGGGCATGCCCGCCGACCGGGTGCAGAAGATCCGCTACGCCGGGATGCTGCACGACATCGGCAAGCTCGGAGTGCCGACCAAGGTGCTGCAGAAGACCGGCAAGCTCACCGACGACGAGTACGCGGCCATCAAGCTGCACCCCACGCGCGGCTACGAGATCGTGCGCGAGATCAGCTTCCTGGACGAGGCGCTGGCCGGGATCCGGCACCACCACGAGCGCCTGGACGGGCGCGGGTACCCCATGGGGCTGGTGGGGATGGAGATCCCCGAGTCCGCGCGCATCATCAGCGTCGCCGACGTCTTCGACTGCCTGACCTCCACGCGCTCCTACCGCAGGGCGTGGTCGGTGGAGGACGCCGTCGCCGAGCTGCGGGCCTGCGCCGGAACCCAGTTCGACCCCAGGATGGTCGAGGCGCTCGTGCGCGCCGTCGAACGCGAGGGCTGGGAGACCCCCGACATCGCCGAGCCTCCGGGCGGCTGCTACGGGTCGGAGGCGGCCGAGCGCTCCGTGGAGGAGTCCGGCCGAACCGGGGGACCGGAGGAGGTGTCCGCCGACGCCTCCGCCCAGGAGCGCGCCGCCGGTGAGCCGTCCTCCGCAGGGGCGGCGGCCGACGAGGCCGCCCCCGCGGACGCCGCGGCCTCCGCCGAGGCAGTGACGGGCGGGCGTGAACGATGATGACGCAGAGACAGTCGGACGGGACCCGGTCGGCCGGATCCGTGCTGAGCGGCCCCGAGGGCGGCGCCCTCAACCACCAGCGCCCGCGCGGGCCGATCTGGCGGACCTCCCGGCCGGTGCGCGCGGCGCTGGTCGGCTCGGTGGGCTCGGGCGCCCTGGCCGCGCTGGTGTGGACGGCCTCGACCGGGGTCGTGGAACCGCACGTGGCGCTGGCGTTCTGCCTGGTCGTCGCGGCCGGTGAGCTGGCGCGGATCACCCTGCCGGGCCACCGGGAGGTGGCCCCCATCGCCTCGGCCGGCGCGATCAGCTACGCGTTCCTGCTGTCGCTGGGCTCCGGGCCGCTGCACCACTCCGCCTGGCAGGTGGTGGCGGTGGTCGCCCTGGGCGTGGCGCTGGGCGAGCTGCCGCACATCGCGGTGGGCCGCAGCCCCCGGGTGGAGGATGTGGCCCGCAGGGTGCTCGTCGCGGCGGCGCTGGCGACCGCCTTCCGGCCGCTGGCCGACCAGCTCCACCTGTCGGGCCCCTCGGTCACCGCCACGCTGCTGATGGCGGCGCTGGTCATGCTCGTCTGGGCGGCGGACTCCCTGCTGGCGGCGGTGCTGCGGGCCGAGCGCCTGCGCACCAGCGCCTCCGTCGCGGTCCGCGACGAACTGCGCGCCCAGTTCGCCACCGGCGCCGCGATCGGCTCCAGCGGCGTGCTGATCGCGCTGGCCTGCACGGTGACCGGCCTGGGCGGTCTGCTGGTGTTCATCGCCCCGCTGCTGGTCTCGCAGGTGGCCTTCCGCCGCCACGCGGAGGTGCGCCGGACCTACCTGGAGACGGTCCGGGCGCTGTCGCGGGTCACCGAGGTGGGCGGCTACGTGGAGAACGGGCACTCGCGCCGGGTCAGCCACCTGGCGCACGGGATCGCCTGCGAACTGGGCCTGGCCGAGGCCGAACTGCTGGAGCTGGAGTACGCCGCCCTGATGCACGACATCGGCCAGCTGTCCCTGCGCGAGCCCATCGCGGGCGGCGCCACCGTGCTCGCCTCGCCCAGGGAGCAGCGGCGCATCGCCGAACTGGGTTCGGCGATCATCCGGGAGACCGGCGTCCTGGACAACGTGGCCGAGACGGTCCGCCGCCAGTGCGAGCCCCTCGCCGGGGACGGCGACGAGGGTGTCCCGCCGCTGGGCAGCCGGATCATCAAGGTGGCCAACGCCTTCGACGACCTCGTGGGCGACAGCGGCGACGCCGAGCGCCGCACGGCGGTCCTGGAGCGCCTGCGCATGGACACCGACAGCGAGTACGACCCCCGCGTGGTGGACGCGCTGGCCACGGTGCTCTCCCGGCTCTGACCGTTCCTGAACAGTGATCAGAAGTGACCCTGAGGGTCACTTTGGCACTGCACCCGTCCCGAACGGTGCTGGATGGGCTGGGTCACCGCGTTCCTGCTCCGTCCGGCCACGCGCATCGCGTGCGCGCTCCGTGACGGGTGGGCGGTTTCCCTCACGCCCACAACTCCCCGGTGCGGCCTGGAGGGTCCGATGCCCCGCACCATCACCCTGGTGGTGTGGGGGCGGTGCCGTCCGTCGCCGGACCGGGTGGCCCTGGGCGCGCCGCCCGACCGCGATGCTGGCCGCATCGTGCCGGGAGACCTTCCTACGTGTGGTGGTCAGGGGTGTTTGCCAGTGTTGGGCGCCCCACTTTGATGTATACGACGGGTCCACGGCGATGACCGATACCCCCAGGGTGTGGGCCATCGAGGTCAGCCGGGACCGCAGCCGTGCGGTGGGGAAACCACTGATCAACTGCCGGAACTTCTTACGCCGTCCGTGCTTTTCCCGGGTCTTCTCGCGGGTGAAGTCCAGGTCCTCCACGGCGATGGCCCGCACACCGTGTGTGGTGGCCCAGCGCAGCAGTCGGGACAGGGCGTGGCGTACCTGCGCGTCCCGGTGGGAGGCGCTGCCGGACAACTCGAAGGCGAACCGGTGTGGGTTCCCGATCGGGTTGCCGTGGGTGTCGAGTCCCCAGGCGGCCAGGTGGTCGGCGTTGGCGTCCACCCCCACCACCCCGCAGGCCAGCGCCGCCTCCCACGACCCCCGCGGAACAGGAGCATGCGTCCAGGACGCGCTCACGTACCACCGGCTCCGACCAGGGCCCCGGCCGGTGTCCAGGCAGGAAGAAGCGGGCGGCCTCCCACCGGGCCCGCCACTCTTCCTCGGTCAGCTGCGCCCGCTCCAGGTGGTGACGGCTGTTGAGCGGCCGTTTGCCGCCGCGCACCACAGGGACCCGCCCCGCCTCCCAGTCCGTCACCTGCGTGGCATGCCGACTTTCCAGGGCGGTCAGGCGTCGGGACTTGGCGTGCCACTCCTGACGTGAGGCGTACCCGCCCGGGGCGCCCCGGGCGCCCGGCGTTTTGAGGGGTTGGGCCAACCGATGGCGCAGGGTGTCGATCCCTGCCTGGAGGCGGTGCAGGTGGGCGGCCTGACTGCGGCGGGCCAGCGCCCACTGCTCGTTGGAGGCCCTAGTGATCGCCCCCGCCCACCGCGACGAGGACTCAGCGGTCAGCTCCCGTTTGCGGGCCGCCCAGGAGTCCTTGTCGTGGTCGGTGCCGTGCGCGCATCGGGCGGCCAGGTCCGTGGAGGCCGAGGACCCCAGGTGCGCGCCCACGGCCTCCAGCACCGCTTCGTCCTCAGGGGTGAGGCCCTTGAGCCGGTCACGCACGCTCACCCCGGTCGGCGCGGGGGCCAGGAACGGGTCGGCGAGGGTCCGCAACCGCCGCATGCCGGTACCTGACACCCCTTCCCACCTCCCGATCCTGCCGGTTTCGTCGCTGTGTTCGAGATGACCGTAGCCAGGACCGGGGGCGCTTGTCCGGAGAATCAGCGAACTCCTCGGACGGAATTTCACCGGCGGGCCGTCCAACGGGGTGGGGGAACACACCACACACCGCTTTCAACAGCAGTAGGGGCTCACTCCTGTGCCCTTGTGTGCGTTCGAGTCGCCTCCCGACCCAACAGCTAACAACCCCCCGGGGTCCGTCCGGCGGGGCCCACCGGCCTGGTCCGAGGACGGGCGCGGGCCGTGTCACGGCCCCGCGGGGGGCCGGGCGGGCGCGGGCTTGCCGAGCGCCCCGCTCCGGCGCCCGCCCGCACGGGGGTCAGTCCCGGGGCGGGCGCAGGCGTGTGACGAACTTGTACCGGTCGCCCCGGTAGAGCGAGCGCACCCACTCCACCGGGTGCCCGTCGCCGTCGAAGCTGTGCTGGCAGTGCAGCACCAGCGGCAGGCCCACGTCCACGCCCAGCAGCCGCGCCTCGTTGGGCGTGGCCAGGACGGTCTCGATCGAGGCCTCCGCCTCGGCCAGGGAGACGTCGTAGGCGCTCGCCAGAGCCTCGTAGAGCGACGCGTAGCGGTCCAGCTGTCGACGAAGGCCCGGGAAGCGCCGCGCGGCCAGGTGCGCCGTCTCCACGGCCATCGGCTCGCCGTTGGCCAGCCGCAGCCGCTCGATGCGCAGCACGCGCCCGCCGGAGCGGATGGCCAGCAGCTCGGCGAGCTGGTCGTCGGCGTTGATGTAGCTCACGTCCAGGATGCGCGTGGCGGGGTGCAGGCCGTGCGCGCGCATCTCCTGGGTGTAGCTGGTCAGCTGCAGGACCTGTGCCACCTTCGGCTTGGCCACGAAGGTGCCCTTGCCCTGGATGCGCAGTAGACGGCCCTCGACCACCATCTCGGTGAGCGCCTGGCGCACGGTGGTCCGCGAGGTGCCGAACTGGGTCGCCAGGGCGCGCTCCGGGGGGACCGGGTTGCCCGCCGGCATCGCCTCGATCAGTTCCAGGAGCTGCTTCTTCACCTGGTAGTACTTCGGCACCCGGGGGTTGCCGTCCAGTGTGCGCTGACCAGTCATCAGTCTCCTTCGCCGAGTCCCGCGCTTGCCCCACAACCCTCCCGGTGTGGTCGGCACGGCGGGGGTGGCGGCCGCCGATTGGTGTGGACCACTGGTCGAGTGCGTACCTCTTGAGTATGCACGCCTTCATGGGATGATTTGTGAGTGCCTCACCTCAGTGATCTCATCTGGCGACACACGTCACTCAAACAGGCCGACCTGGAGTGGTTCCACTCCCTGGTCTCGGACTGGCAGCTCCTGGCGGACCTGTCCTTCGCCGATCTCGTGCTGTGGGTGCGTCTGCGCGAGGACGACGGCTGGGTGGCCATCGCCCAGATGCGTCCCACCACCGGGCCCACCGCCTTCCAGGACGACCTGGTCGAGACCGTCCTGCGCGACGACATGACCGATGTCACGTCCCGCTCGGCGCCGCGCGTCATCGGGCGCAGGGCCCTTATCGACCGCGCCTGGGAGGAGGGGCGCATCTGCCGCGACGGCGACCCGGACTGGTCGGGCGGCGTCCCGGTGCGCGAGGAGACCATTCCGGTGCGCCGCCAGGGCAACCTCATCGGGGTCATCCAGCGCAGCACCAACCTCAGCTCGGCGCGCACGCCCAGCCGCCTGGAGCTGACCTACCTGCAGAGCGCGGGCGACCTGGCCCAGATGATCGCCGAGGGCGCGTTCCCGTTCAGCGACCAGGGCCCCCTGATGGTGCGCTCGCCCCGGGTCGGCGACGGGCTGCTGCGCCTGGACCAGAACGGCGAGGTGGTCTACGCCAGCCCCAACGCCTTGTCGGCCTACCGCAGGCTCGGTCTGACCGCCGACCTGGTGGGGGCGCGCCTGGACCGCACCACGCTGGAGCTGGCGGCCCCGGGCGAGGCGCGCGACGAGGCGCTGACCTACACGGCGAGCGGCCGGGCGCCGCAGGAGGCCGAGGTGGACGCGCGCGGGGTCACCGTGCAGCTGCGCGCCATCCCCCTGGTCATCGACGGGGTGCGCATCGGCGCCCTGGTGATGGTGCGCGACGTCACCGAGCTGCGCCGCCGCGAGCGCGAGCTGATGACCAAGGACGCCACCATCCGGGAGATCCACCACCGGGTGAAGAACAACCTCCAGACGGTCGCCGCCCTGCTGCGCCTCCAGGCGCGGCGCCTGGACGTGCCCGAGGCGCGGGCGGCGCTGGACGAGGCGGTGGGCCGGGTCGGGTCCATCGCGATCGTGCACGAGATGCTCTCGCACACCCCCGACGAGGTGGTGGACTTCGACGACATCGCCGACCGGGTGATCCAGATGGCGGCGGAGGTCTCCTCCACGGGCACCGCGGTGGTGCCGCGCCGGATCGGCGGTTTCGGGCTGCTGAACGCGCTGGTGGCGACACCGCTGTCGATGGTCCTGGCCGAGCTGGTGCAGAACGCCGTGGAGCACGGCCTGGGGCAGGGGCCGGGGCGGATCGAGGTGCGGGTGCGCAGGTTCGACGCGCAGCCGGGCTACCCGGGGCCGAGCAGCCTGGAGCTGGCCGTCTCCGACGACGGCGGGGGGCTGCCCGAGGACTTCGACCTGGAGGGCACCACGAGCCTGGGCCTGCAGATCGTGCGGACCCTCATCGTGGGCGAGCTGGGGGGAACCCTGGCGATCAAGCCCAAGGAGAGCGGCGGGACCGAGGTGGCGATCAGCCTGCCGCTGGAGCACGAGGAGGGTGAGCTGCCCTGACACGGGGGCTCACGCGGACCACGCGCGGGGCCGGTCCGAGGGGCCGCTGGGCGCACCGGCCCGCGACGGCCCCGGGGCCGTCCCCGCCGCGCCGCGCGGGGTCTCCTCGGGACCTTGGACTCCTCGGGGTCTCCCGGGAACCCTCGGGGCCCTACCGTGGGCGGGGCCTCAGCTGCTCACCATGGTGCGGTAGGCGCTGCCGCGGCGCTTCTTGAGAGCGCGGCGCTCGTCCTCGCTGGTGCCGCCCCAGACGCCGCCGTCCTGGCCGCTCTCCAGGGCCCAGCGCAGACAGGCCGAGCTGACCGGGCAGCGGTTGCAGACCGCCTTGGCCTCCTCGATCTGGATCAGTGCGGGGCCGAAGTTCCCGATGGGGAAGAAGAGTTCGGGGTCTTCGTCACGGCAGGCTGCGTCATGGCGCCAGTCCATGCGGTCCACTCCTCACGGTGAGGCGATCGGGGGCTTGTGAAGCTTTTCACGATCTTGTGCGCGTCCGTAACGGGCGAAGGGCGCCCGATGGATGGGTTCCATCGGAAGGGGTGTTCGGGCCGAGGTCCGTCCAGGTTTCATCCCACGGCCATGTGGGAAGCGCCCCAATTAACTCGCCTGTAACTCGCGGCGATATCTTGAGCGTGACAGCATCGATCGGCCCATGCAAGAGCTGCCGAGGCCGAAGGTCCTGTTCGGCGTGTCGGGTGCGTCACAGTGGCTCGGAATGGCGTCTTTCGGCGCAATTAACAGACGATTCGTAATGCCTTCGGTACAGAGTGGAAGTTGACCTGTTCGCGGTCTCCCAGGTATTCACCGTCGATTTGGAAGGCCCTGGGGTGGGATGACGTGATCTGGAGAGAGTCCTGGTCATGCCACGTCACGTAGCCGTCCCCACGTGCGGGAAGGCCTTTGGGGAAGAACATTTGGGAAAGGATCCACCCCGTGAGCGCGTGCGAGGAGTGGGTCAGCGCGAAAGCGTCCAGGCCCAGATCGAAACGCGAGGACGGGGTCGGCTGAAGCGGCAGCGCCCCCGCGTAGGTCCAGGGCGTGGTGTTGGTGACGAGTGCGAAATACGCCCCCACAAGGGACCTTCCGTGGCTGACCACGCTTAGTGACGGATCGCGGATATCCCCCTGGAAGAACAGCTTTACCGCCACTTCCGCGTACAGCGCGGGAGTGGCCCTGCGCCCGTTGGCGCGCTCGTTCTCCACCTGCTGGACCACGTCGGCGTCCCAGCCGAAACCAGCACAGAAAGTGAAGTAGCGGTCGTCCTGGTCGCTGGTGATCCGGCCGAGGTTGATCTCGCGCTCGCGGCCCTCGCGGACCGCCTCCAGCACGACGCCGGTGGCCTCCACAGGGTCGCCGGGCACGCCCAGGGCGCGGATGAAGACGTTGGCGCTGCCTCCGGGGATCACCGCGTAGCGGGGGCGTCTGAGCCCCTCGGGGGTGGTGAGCAGGCCGTTGACCACCTCGTTGACGGTGCCGTCGCCGCCCAGGCTCAGCACCAGCTCGTACCCGTTCCCGGCCGCCTCGCGGGCCAGCTCGCCCGCGTGGTCGCGGTACTCGGTCTCGGACACGGTGACGTCCAGCTCCGACGCCAGGGCACCCATGATCACCTCACGCGTGCGTGACGTGGTCGTGGTGGCCTGGGGGTTCATGATGAGAAGGGCGCGCACCACGCCAGTCTAGGGTGTATCTCCCGGGGTCTCCGCTCCGTTTCCGCCCGTCCGCCGCCCGCCGGGGCGCTCCGCGCCGGGGCGGGCCGCCCTCGACGGACGCCGCGCGCCGCTCCCGACTGTCCGGGCGGGGCCGCGTGCGCGAAGCCGGGGCCGAGGGGAGGGACCCCCCGAGCGCGTATAGGCTCGTCAGGTGTCTTCGCGTCCCGTCACCATCGTCATCGCCGCCGCCCTGGAGGCCCTGATCGGGCTGGCCGCCGCGGTCAGCGGGGTCTACAGCCTCTTCACCGCGATCACCGGCCAGGCCAGCGACCTGACCAGCGCGATCCCCCTGACCGCCCTGGGACTGGGCGCGGGCGCGCTGCTGGTCTTCGTCGCGCGCGGGCTCTGGCAGCTGCGGGACTGGGCGCGCACGCCGGTGTTCGTCACCCAGCTCTTCCTGGCCGTGGTGGCCTACTACATGTTCACCAGCGAGCAGTACGCGTTCGCCGCGGTGCTCGCGGTCGTGGCGGTGTGCGCCTCCGCGGCCGTGCTCTCACCGCCGACGACCGCGGCGCTCTTCCCCGAGGAGCGCGGGAAGTAGCGCCGCGGCCGCCCTCGGCGACCGCTCGCGCGTCAGTCGTCGGTGGTCAGCGCCTGGCGCAGCTGCGCCAGGGTGCGGGCCAGCAGACGGGACACGTGCATCTGCGAGATCCCCAGCTCCTGGGCGATCTGCGACTGCGTCATGTTGCCGAAGAAGCGCAGCAGCAGGATGCGCTTCTCCCGCGGCGGAAGCTGTTCCAGGAGCGGCTTGAGCGACTCCCGGTACTCCACGCCCTCCAGGGACTCGTCCACGATGCCCAGTGAGTCGGCCACCGCGGGCGCGTCCTCGTCCCCGCTGTCGGGCGCGTCCAGCGACACCGTCGAGTAGGCGTTGGCGGACTCCAGGCCCTCCAGCACCTCCTCCTCGGTCATCTGCAGGTGCGCCGCGAGCTCGGCGACGGTCGGGGAGCGCCCCTCCCGCTGCGACAGGTCGCTGACCGCCTTGGTGAGCGAGAGCTTCAGCTCCTGGAGGCGACGGGGAACCCGCACCGCCCAGCCCTTGTCGCGGAAGTGCCGCTTGATCTCACCGACGATGGTGGGGGTGGCGTAGGTGGAGAACTCCACCCCGCGCTCCAGGTCGAACCGGTCGATGGACTTGATCAGCCCGATCGTGGCCACCTGGGTGAGGTCGTCCAGCCACTCGCCGCGGTTGCGGAAGCGGCGGGCCAGGTACTCCACCAAGGGCAGGTGGAGCTCCACCAGCTCGTCGCGGATCCGCCGGCGCTCCTCGGAGTCCGCCTCGAGTTCGCCGAGGCGCTCGAACAACTCTCTCGCGCGGGCCCTGTCGGGCACCGCGTGCTCGGTCTTCGCTGTCAGAGCGGGCCCCCTCTCGCTCACGCCGACTCCAGCGTGCCGCGGCGTTTGTACAGGACGATGTGGACACGGTCGTCCGGTCCGACCCCCGCGTCGACCTCTCCCGCGAGGGCGGACAGGACGGTCCAGGCGAAGGTGTCGCGGGCGGGAAGGCGCCCGTCCGCGGTGAGCACCGAGACGGAGATGCGCATCCCGTCGGGGGTGAGTTCGAATTCCGTGGTCAGTTCCGTGCCCGGCAGCGCCTGGGAGAGGAGCATGGCGCAGGCCTCGTCGACACCGATCCTCAGGTCCTCGATCTCGTCGAGGGTGAAGTCCAGTCGCGCGGCCAGACCCGCCGTCGCCGTCCGCAGAACGGACAAGTAGGCGCTGTCCGCAGGCATGTTGACGGTGACAGCGTCCCGGACGCCGATGGCGTCGGCCGTGGGCACAGCGGTTTCTTCGGTCACGTCCCTCCTTCGGGGGGCGGGGTTGCCGCTTGAGAGCAATGTATCTGGTTTACCCTGCCACTGACGCAGGGCGAACGGATCGTGTCCACACGATCCGGGGCGAAAGGCGGGACGGACGGCCGGTCTCAGGGACCCTCCGAGCCCAGTGCGTCCAGCGCGCCGCCGTCCAGGCGGCGGACCGTCCACCCGTCCATGGGACGCGAGCCCAGGGACTCGTAGAACCGTATCGAGGGCTCGTTCCAGTCCAGCACCGACCATTCCAGCCGGGTGTAGCCGCGTTCGACGCAGATCCGCGCCAGGGTCCGCAGCAGGGCCAGTCCGTGCCCCCGCCCGCGCGCCTGGGGGCGCACGTACAGGTCCTCCAGGTACACGCCGTGCTTGCCGGTCCAGGTGGAGTAGTTGCGAAACCACAGCGCGAACCCGACGACAGGGCCGTCCCCGTCCTCCTGGGCGACGTGCGCGAACACCGCCGCGTCCGGTCCGAACAGTGCGGTGCGCAGGTCCTGTTCGGTGGCGACGACCGCGTCCGGCTCCTTCTCGTACTCGGCGAGTTCGCGGACCAGGGCGTGGATGACGGGAACGTCGTCGGGACGTGCGGGACGGATCATCGGACCACCTCTGGCGCGCGGCGGGGACACGGTCGCATCCAGGGTATGCGCTGCGGCGGGGCGCCCCCGCGCTCCGGGACCGCTCAGGGCCGGTGGGCGACCACCCGCTCCACCAGTCCGAGGAACAGCCGGTCGTGGTGGACGACCTCGAACCCGGCCTCGACGGCGACGTCCCGGGGCAGGCGGCGCGGGTTCTCCCGGCGCCGCTCCACCAGCCGCCCGGGCATGCGGGCGTACTCGATGTGGTCGACCATCAGGAGCCTGCCGCCCGGCGTCAGCACGCGGTACATCTCCGCCAGGGCGCGCCCCTGGTCGGGGACGGCGCACATCGCCAGCGTGCACAGGACGGTGTCGAAGGCCCGGTCGGGGAAGTCCAGCTCCTGGGCGTCGCCCTCCACGAAGCGCACGGCCCTGCCCAGCTCCTCGGCCCTCTCGCGGGCGCGGTCGAGCATCCGCGGGCTGACGTCGACGGCGGTGAGGCGCACCTGCGGCGGGTAGTGGGCGAGGTTGCGGCCCGCCCCGACCGCCACCTCCAGCGTCTCGCCGCGCGCACCGGCGCACAGGATCTCGCGGGTGCGGCGCATGGCGGGGCTCTGGAAGCGCTCGCTGTGCTCGCAGTAGGCGGCCATCCGGTCCCAGCGCCTGCGTGTGTGTTCCGTGCGAGCGTCCATGTGCCTCTCCCGAGCGGGGCGCGTACACAACGACTCTGGCGACGCGCCGCCGCGCGGTCAAGGGATCCGGGGGTGTTTCCCCGGCCGGTACCGGCCGCCGCGCCCGGGTCGGGGTCGCGGCGGCCTCCGCGGAGCGCTCAGAGCACCTTGGACAGGAACGCCCGGGTGCGCTCGTGGCGCGGGTTGGAGAGCACCTCGGCGGGCGTGCCCGACTCCACGACCAGACCGTCGTCCATGAAGACCAGGGAGTCGCCGACCTCGCGGGCGAACCCCATCTCGTGGGTGACGACCACCATGGTCATCCCGCCCCGGGCCAGGTCGCGCATGACGTCCAGGACCTCGCCGACCAGCTCCGGGTCCAGGGCGCTGGTGGGCTCGTCGAACAGCATCAGCGACGGTTCCATGGCCAGCGCGCGGGCGATGGCCACGCGCTGCTGCTGGCCGCCGGAGAGCTGGTCGGGGTAGGCGTCGGCCTTGTCGGGCAGGCCCACCCGCTCCAGCAGCTCCACGGCCTTGGCGTTGGCCTGGCTCCGGGGGATCCGCTTGACCTGCACGGGCGCCTCGGTGATGTTTCCCAGGACGCTCAGGTGCGGGAACAGGTTGAAGCGCTGGAAGACCATGCCGATGTCGCTGCGCTGGGCGGCGATCTCGTTGTCGCGCAGCTCGTAGAGCTTCCCGCGCTTCTGCCGGTAGCCCATCAGCTCGCCGTTGACCCACAGCCGTCCGGCGGTGAGCTTCTCCAGGTGGTTGACGCAGCGCAGGAACGTGGACTTGCCCGACCCGGACGGGCCGATCACGCACATGACCTCGCCGCGCCCGACCTGGAGGTCGATGCCCTTGAGCACCTCCAGGCGGCCGAAGCTCTTGCGCACGTTCTCCGCCACGACGAGCGCGTCGGCGGGCAGGGTGGCGCCCTCGGCGGTCTCCACGACGCCCGGGTCCTTCGTCTTGTCGCTCACCTGTGCGCCCCTCCGACGATGCGGTCGCGGATACTGCCGTACTGGCCGGGGTTGAACCTGCGTTCGAGGAAGTACTGGCCCACCATCAGGACGCTGGTGATGGCCAGGTACCACAGGCACGCGGCGACCAGCATCGGGAAGATCTGGTAGGTCCGGGAGCCGATGGCCTGGAGCTGGTAGAACAGCTCGATGGTCACCGGCACGTAGGCCAGCAGCGCCGTGTCCTTGAGCATGGCGATGGTCTCGTTGCCCGTGGGCGGCACGACCACGCGCATCGCCTGCGGCAGGGTGATGCGGCGCAGGACCTTGCCCTTGCCCATGCCCAGCGCCTGCGCGGCCTCGGTCTGGCCCTTGTTGACCGACTGCAGGCCCGCGCGGATGATCTCGGCCATGTAGGCGCCCTCGGACAGCGACAGCGCCAGCAGGCCGGCGGTGTAGCCGCTCAGCACGGTGCGGGTGTCGATCTCGAAGAAGCGGGCGTCGCCCTCCAGGCCCAGCCACGGCATCCAGTAGTTGTCGAAGGGCAGGCCGAACTCGATGGTCTGGTACAGGATGGCGATGTTGCCGAAGAGCACCGCCAGCACCAGGCGGGGCACGCCCCGGAAGAACCAGGTGTAGAGCCAGGAGACGGACACCAGGACGGGGTTGCCCGACAGCCGCATCACCGCCAGGACGATGCCCAGGACGACGCCGATGACCATCGACAGCACGGTGGCGCTGAGGGTGATCCACACGCCGCGCACGACCGGCTCGGAGAACATGTGGTCGAACATGAACGGCCAGTTGAAGGCGTCGTTCGTGAACAGCATGTGCACGAACATGGCCGCGAGGACGAGGATGACCCCGGCGGCGACCCACCGCTCGGGGTAGCGCACGGGGACGGCGGTGACGTGGTCGGCCGGACGGCCCGGTGTCGAGGTCTTCGACACCGGGCCGTCCGTCGGTTCGGTCGGTGAGGACAAGGGTCGGTCTTTCACTCAGTGGGTGTGGTTCGGCCTGCTCACTCGGCGATTTCGGGGTTCACCTCGGCGGACTCCATGACGCCGGCGTCCACGCCCCACTCGCCCAGGACCTCGGCGTAGGTGCCGTCCTCGATGAGCGCGTTGAAGGCGGCGGCCACGGCCTCGGCCAGCTCCGTGTCCTCCTTGTTGGTGAGGATGCCGTAGGGGGCGGCGTTGTACTGCTCGCCGACGAACTCCAGGACGCCCTCGCCGGTCTGCTCCAGCGCGTAGGCCGAGGTCGGCATGTCGGCGAGCGAGGCGTCGTTGACGCCGGAGACGACCGTCTCGGTGGCCAGCGGCTGGCTCTCGAACTTCTGGATGGTGATGGCCTCCTCACCGGCGTCGACGCAGGCCGCGCTGCGCTCCTCGATGTCGGTGTCGTGCGTGGTGTTGGACTGCACCGCGATCCGCATGCCGCAGGCGTTGTCGGGGTCCACGCCCTGGGGGTTGCCCGCCTGGGCGAACCACTGGGTGCCCGAGGAGAAGTAGCTGACCATGTTGACCTGCTCCATGCGCTCCTCGGTGACCGTGAAGGAGGAGGAGCCCAGGTCGTAGGTGCCCGTGTCCACGCCGATGATGATGGAGTCGAAGGCGGTGGGCTCCCACGTCGCCTCCAGGCCGAGCTTGGCCATGGCGGCGTTGACGAGGTCCACGTTGAAGCCGAGGACGGTCTCGCCGTCGGGGTCCAGGTACTCGCCGGGCGGGTAGGAGGCCTCGACACCGACCGTGACGGTCCCGGCCTCGGCGATGTCGGCGGGCACGAGCGCCGCGAGCTCCTCGTCGACCTCGACGGAGGGCGCCTCGGGGGCGGCCGACTCCTCCGCGCCTCCGCCGCCGCCGTCCCCGCCGCCGCAGGCGGTCAGCGCCAGGACGCCGGCGAGGGACAGGGCGCCGAGGGCGAACGGCGTGGGCAGGGACTTGTGCAGAGCCATCGCGGGGTCTCCTTCGGGGGCGCGTAACGCCTGGCGGGGGCGGGTCCGTGACCCGACCGCCCGAGCCGGAACGACATTCAGGACAATCTTCTTTTAACACTCAGAAGCCGGTGCCGTCCCATCGTGCACACCCGCGATGTTCCTGTGGTCACCGTTGTGAGAGGATTGCGTAACGGGTCATCCCCGTGAGAGGCGGCCGCGCAGCAACTCGTATAGGAGTCCCGCGAAGAACGACTCTCCCCGGCGACACCACCGGTCATGGCCGACCGGCGCCGAGGAGGGCCCCCTAGCAATCGTCACGTCTTCGCGCGCGGTCCGCACCACCGCCAGGTCCGCCCCCGTCATGGCCGACGGCGGGTGGAACACGCAAGACCTGAGGGGTTTTCAGCCGTGACCACTGTTTCGCGTTCCCAGAACCCGCGTCGTGACGACGATCCCGCCTTCGCGATGCACCGCGGCGGCAAGCTCCACGTGACCTCGTCCGTGGACGTCCGCGACCAGGAGGGGCTCTCCCTCGCCTACACCCCCGGCGTCGCCCGCGTCTGCGACGCCATCGCCGAGTCCCCCGAGCTCGTCGACACCTACACCTGGAAGAGCAACCTGGTCGCCGTCGTCACCGACGGCACCGCGGTGCTGGGCCTGGGCGACATCGGCGCCGAGGCCTCCCTGCCGGTCATGGAGGGCAAGTCGCTGCTGTTCAAGCAGTTCGCCGGCGTCGACTCCGTGCCGATCGCGCTGGGCTGCACCGGGGTCGACGAGATCGTCGAGACCGTCGTGCGCATGGCGCCCTCCTTCGGCGGGATCAACCTGGAGGACATCTCCGCGCCCCGCTGCTTCGAGATCGAGCGCCAGCTGCGCGAGCGCCTGGACATCCCGGTCTTCCACGACGACCAGCACGGCACCGCCATCGTCACCGTGGCCGCCCTGCGCAACGCCGCCCGGCTCACCGGGCGCACCCTGGCCGACCTGCGCGCCGTGGTCTCGGGCGCGGGCGCCGCGGGCGTGGCCGTCACCAAGATGCTCGTCGACGGCGGGATCGGCGACATCGCCGTGGCCGACTCCAAGGGCATGATCTACGACGGCCGCGAGGGCCTGACCCCCGTCAAGCGGGAGCTGGCCTCCATCAGCAACCGGGCCGGGCTGCGCGGGTCCATCGAGAGCGCGCTGGAGGGGGCCGACGTGTTCATCGGCCTGTCGGCGGGCGAGGTCCCCGAGTCCGTGGTCGCCACCATGGCCGACGACGCGATCATCTTCGCGATGGCCAACCCCAACCCGGAGGTGCACCCGGACGTCGCCCGCAGGCACGCGAGCGTGGTCGCCACCGGGCGCAGCGACTTCCCCAACCAGATCAACAACGTCCTGGCCTTCCCGGGCGTGTTCCGGGGCGCCTTCGACGCGGGGGCCACGGACATCACCGAGAACATGAAGCTGGCCGCCGCCACCGCGCTGGCCGACCTGGTGGGCGACAAGCTGTCCGCCGACTACATCATCCCCAGCCCCTTCGACGAGAGGGTGGCCCCGGCGGTCGCCGCCGCGGTCGCCGCCCAGGCCCGCGAGGACGGCGTCGTCCGCGGCTAGGGACCCGGACACGACGGGGCCCGGAGGGCGCGCCCCCGCGCCGCCCTCCGGGCCCCTCCGTGTACTGCCTACCTGCCGTCGCCGGGGTCGTCGACCGCCTCGCTCCAGGGATCGGCGGACGGCCTCGGAGGCGTCCCGCCCTCGGGGGCGGGCTCGTCCCCGGAAGTCCCGGACTGCTCCGGGGCGGTGGGCTTCTCCGGGGCGGCGGGTTCCTGCTTCCCCTTCTCGGGGGTGGTGGCGGCCCCCTCCCCGGCGGGAGCGGCCCCGTCGGCCCCGTCCCCGGCCCCCTCCGTGCGGTCGGCGGGCGGGCCCCAGTGCCGCATGTCCCGGCGGATCACCTCGACCGTGTCGTCCAGGATGCGCCGCAGGTCGGTGGCGGCGGCCTCCCCGACGTGTCCCGCCTCGCGGACCACGTCGCGCACGCGGTCGCCGAAGTCGTGCAGCGCGCGCTCGAACTCCGGGCCCTGCGACGGGCGCTCGGAATCGCGCCTGCCGCCCCAGGCGGCTCCGAACGCGCCGAAGCCCTGCGTGAAGCGCTCCCACTCGCGGGACCACCGCGAGCCGTCCTCGCAGCCCTGCCCGGACTGTTCGCGGCTCTCGCCGGACTCCTTTCCGGACGCGTCCGCCGCCTCCTCGCCCCGACCGCTCTCCTCCGAGGCGGTGGAGTCGGCGGTCCCGGCGGGTTCGCCCGGGGCCTCGGGTCCGGAGCGGCGCGCGCCCCCGGAGGCGAACTTGAGCTCGTCGCGCAGCGAGCTGATCGTCGCGCGCACGTCCTGCTTGACCGCGCGGGCGATGTCGCGCACCGAGTCGGTGATCTCCCGCTCCAGGTCGTTCAGGTCGCTCTCGCGCTCGCGCAGCTCCTCGCGGCCCTTGTCGGTGAGGCTGTAGACCTTGCGTCCGCCCTCCTCGGTGTGGGTGACCAGCCCCTCCTCCTCCAGCCGGGCCAGCCGGGGGTAGATCGTGCCGGGAGAGGGCGAGTACACGCCGAGGAAGCGGTCGCGGAGCAGGCTGATGATCTCGTAGCCGTGCCGCGGGTTCTCGTCCAGCAGCTTGAGCAGGTACAGCCGCAGTCTGCCGTGGCCGAAGATGGTGCTCATTCAGGCCCCCTCGGGGATCGCGGCCGGTGCCTCGGGCGCGCGCCGCAGCAGCGCGGTCCGACCGGACGCGGAGTTGGTGGTGATGGAGGCGGGGTCGACGCCGCTGCCGATCCTTCCGCTCAGGACCGTCCTGGCCGGGGCGCTGCGCCGGTCCAGCCCGAAGTCGGACTTGGCGGGCGCCGCCGCGGTGCGCAGCTCCACGGTCGCCGAGGTCTCGGAGGGCACCCGCAGGGCGATCTCGCCCGAGACCGAGGTGAGGCGGACCCGCCCCGCCGGGGCGACGCCGGTGTCGACCAGCAGCTGACCGGAGACGGTCTTGGCGCTCAGCGCGGACAGCCGTCCGCCCGCCACCGCCAGCTGGCCGCTCACGCTGTTGAACTTGAGGCTGCCGTGGGGCTCGCGCACGGCGGTGCTGGCCGAGACGGTGTTGATCTCGGTCTCCCCCGAGACGTCGTCCAGGGTGATCTCCCCGGTCGCGGTCCGCAGCTGGCTGCGGGCGCTGAGCCCGGCGGCGACGATCGGCGCGCTGGCCGTGCTGACCTCGACCGGGCAGTCCTTGGGCAGCCGCAGGTTCACGGTGGCCCTGCGGTGCTGCACGCTCTTGTAGCTGTTGAGCTGGACCGGCCGCAGCCGGTCCAGGAACCCCTGGCCGGTGAGGTCCTCGTACTGGATGGTGAGGATGCCCGCCTCCTGCGTGACCAGGAGGGGTTCACCGACGATGTCGGTGACCTCGAAGGTGACCGGGTCGTCGGTGGGAAGAATGTTGACGTGGCCCCCGATGATCCGGACCCGCAACGCGACGATGCCGTCCAGGGTCTGGGTCATCGGCCTGTCGATGGTCCAACGTGCCATCGTGCTCGGCCCCTTTCGCTCGCTCTGTGGTCTCACGATATGTCGCGTCTGCGGCGAACTCAAGATATGTCGCGGATCGGCGGGTTGTTTCAGGGAGACCTCCGGGCGAACCCCGAGACCGCCGGGGGAGGACCCCGGGCACGCGAAGGGGCCCGGGTCGCGCTGACCCGGGCCCCTCAGGCGGTCCCTACTCGTCGTCCTCGTCGTCCAGCCGCGCCAGCCACGTGGCCAGCCGGTCGACCGGGGTCTCGAACTCGGGGTTCATGTCGGTGAACGCCCGCAGCTGCTCGGCGAGCCAGGCGAAGCTGACCTCCTCGCCGCCGCGGCGGTTCTCCAACTCCTCGATTCCGCGATCGGTGTAGTACACGTTCTTCCTTCTCCGTGCTCGCAGGCCCGCATCGGGGCCCGGCCCGGGGCGCGGAACCGCGCCCCGGGCCTCTCCGGGAGCTAGTCGGCGGGCGGGAAGACCGTGTCCACCAGTGCCCGCTGCTCGGCCTCGTGGCGCTTGGCCGAACCGGCCGCGGGCGCGGAGGAGGCCGGACGCGAGATCCGGGTGAACGGGCGGTCGAGCTGCTCGGAGAAGACCAGCGCGACGAAGGGCCACGGGCCCATGTTCGCCGGCTCCTCCTGCACCCACAGGACCTCTCCCGCGTTGGGGTAGGCCTTGAGCTGCTCGCGGATCTCCTCGATCGGCAGCGGGTAGAGCCGCTCCGCCCGGATGATCGCGGTGTGCTTGTCACCGCTCTTGCGGCGCGCCGCGTCCAGGTCGTAGTAGATCTTGCCCGAGCACAGCACCACGCGCCGCACCTTGTCCGGCGCGATCGAGTCGTCCTTGATCAGCGGCTCGAAGTGGCCCGAGGTGAAGTCCGCGGCGGCCGAGGTGGCGGCCTTCAGACGCAGCAGCGACTTGGGCGTGAACACCACCAGCGGGCGCTCCAGCGGCGACTTGGCCTGCCAGCGCAGCAGGTGGAAGTAGCTCGCCGGGGTGCTGGGGTGGGCCACCGTCATGTTCTCCTGCGCGCACTGCTGCAGGAACCGCTCGATGCGGGCGGAGGAGTGGTCCGGCCCCTGGCCCTCGTAGCCGTGCGGCAGCAGCAGGGTCACGCTGGAGCGCTGTCCCCACTTCTGCTCGCCCGCGCTGATGTACTCGTCGATGATGGTCTGCGCGCCGTTGACGAAGTCGCCGAACTGCGCCTCCCACATCACCAGGGCGTCGGGACGGGTCAGCGAGTACCCGTACTCGAAGCCCAGGGCCGCGTACTCGCTCAGCAGGGAGTCGTGCACGTGGAACCGGGTGATGCCGTCGTCGAACTGCTTGAGCGGCGTGTGGGTCTCGCCGGTCTCGCGGTCCATCAGCGTGGCGTGGCGCTGGCCGAAGGTGCCGCGGCGGCTGTCCTGGCCGATGAGCCGTACGGGGTGGCCGTCCAGCAGCAGCGATCCGAAGGCCAGCAGCTCACCGGTGGCCCAGTCGACCGCGTCGGTCTCGACCATCGTCGCGCGGCGCGAGAGCTGGGGGGCCAGCCGCGGGTGCGGCGTGAAGCCCTCGGGCAGCGACACCTGGGTGTCGATGACCCGCTTGACCGTCTCGGTGCTGATCGCCGTCTCGACGGCGGAGTGCTCCAGGCGGCCCTCGGTGAACACCTCGGGCTTGACCACGGCGCCGGGCTCGATCGGCTTCTTCTCGACCTCGCGGGTCTCGGTGAAGGCCCGCTCCAGCTCCGTCTGGTAGTCGCGCAGCGCCGACTCCGCCTCCTCCACCGTGATGTCGCCGCGGCCGATGAGGGCCTCGGTGAACAGCTTGCGGGTGGAGCGCTTGGCGTCGATGACGTCGTACATCAGCGGCTGGGTGAAGGCGGGGTTGTCGCCCTCGTTGTGGCCGCGGCGCCGGTAGCAGACGAGGTCGATGACGACGTCCTTGTTGAACGCCTGGCGGTAGGCGAAGGCCAGGTGCGCGACCCGGACCACGGCCTCGGGGTCGTCCCCGTTGACGTGGAAGATCGGCGCCTGCACCATTCGCGCCACGTCCGTGGCGTAGACGCTGGAGCGGCTGTCGGACGGCGAGGTGGTGAAGCCCACCTGGTTGTTCACGATGACGTGCACCGTGCCGCCGGTCCGGTAGCCGCGCAGCTGCGACAGGTTCAGCGTCTCGGCGACCACGCCCTGCCCGGCGAACGCGGCGTCGCCGTGGATGAGGATCGGCAGGACGGTGAAGCCCTGCGGGCCCTTGTTGAGCACGTCCTGCTTGGCGCGGACGATGCCCTCGGCGACCGGGTCGACCGTCTCCAGGTGGGACGGGTTGGCGGCCAGCGAGATGCGGATCCTCTGGCCGTCCTGGGTCTCGAAGGTGCCCTCGGTGCCCAGGTGGTACTTGACGTCGCCCGAGCCGTGCGCGCTGCGCGGGTCGAGGTTGCCCTCGAACTCACCGAAGATCTGCCCGTAGGACTTGCCGCAGATGTTGGCCAGCACGTTCAGGCGGCCGCGGTGGGCCATGCCGATGACGGCCTCGTCCAGCTCGGCCTTGGCAGCCTTGGAGATCACGCCGTCCAGCAGCGGGATCAGCGACTCGCCGCCCTCAAGGGAGAAGCGCTTCTGGCCCACGTACTTGGTCTGCAGGAAGGTCTCGAAGGCCTCGGCGCTGTTGAGCCGGTGCAGGATGTGCAGCTGCTCGTCGCGGTCGAGCTTCTCGTGCTCGCGCTCGACGTGCGCCTGGATCCACTCCCGCTCCTCCGGGCTCTGGATGTGCATGTACTCGATACCCACCGTGCGGCAGTAGGTGTCGCGCAGCACGCCCAGCACGTCGCGCAGCTTCATGACCTGCTTGCCGCCGAAGCCCCCGGTGGGGAACTCGCGGTCCAGGTCCCACAGGGTGAGACCGTGTTCGAGCACGTCCAGGTCGGGGTGCTTGCGCTGCTCGTGGTCGAGCGGGTTGGTGTCGGCCATCAGGTGGCCGCGCACGCGGTAGGCGTGGATCAGCTCCTGGACCCGGGTGGTCTTGTCGAGCTGGGTGGCCTTGTTGACGTGGATGTCCTGCACCCAGCGCACCGGCTCGTAGGGGATGCGCAGCGAGTTGAAGATCTCGTCGTAGAAACCGTCCTCGCCCAGCAGCAGCTGGTGGATCCGGCGCAGGAACTCGCCGGACTGCGCACCCTGGATGATGCGGTGGTCGTAGGTGGAGGTCAGCGTCATGACCTTGCTGATGCCCAGCTCGGCCAGGGTGTCGGAGGAGGCGCCCTGGAACTCGGCCGGGTACTCCATCGCGCCCACGCCCAGGATGGTGCCCTGGCCCGGCATCAGGCGCGGGACCGAGTGCACGGTGCCGATGCCGCCGGGGTTGGTGAGGCTGATGGTGGTGCCCTGGAAGTCCGGCACGCCCAGCTTGTTGCCGCGGGCCTTGCGGACCAGGTCCTCGTAGCCGCTCCAGAACTCCGTGAAGTCCATCTCGTCGGACTTCTTGATGGAGGGCACGACCAGCTGCCGGGTGCCGTCGGGCTTCTGGAGGTCGATCGCCAGGCCGAAGTTCACGTGTTCGGGCTTGGCGACGCCGGGCTTGCCGTCCACCTCCGCGTAGGAGTGGTTCATCTCCGGCAGGGCCTTGAGGGCCTTGACCATGGCGTAGCCGATGAGGTGGGTGAAGGAGACCTTCCCGCCACGGCCGCGCCGGAGGTGGTTGTTGATGACGATGCGGTTGTCGAAGAGCAGCTTGACCGGCACCGCGCGCACGCTGGTGGCGGTGGGCAGGCCCAGGCTCGACTCCATGTTGGTCGCGGTCCGCGCGGGTGCGCCGCGCAGGCGCTCCTGCTTGACCTGGAGGGCCTCGTCCTTGCCCTCCTTGTCGTCCTTGCTCTTGGGCTTGGCGGACGCGGCCGGGGCCGCGGGGGCGGCCGGCTTCTTCTTGGGGGCGGAGGCCGCGGGGGCCTTCTCGCCCTGCGCCTTCGCGCCGCTCCCGCCCTTCGCGCCAGCAGTCTCCGCGGGCTTGTAGTCCGCGAAGAAGTTCCACCAGGCCTTGTCAACGGAGTTCGGGTCGTTCAAGTACTTCTGATAAAGCTCCTCGACCAACCACTCGTTGGGACCGAAATCTGTCAGGGGTTGAGACGCCTCAGACGACACGGCGGAGATCGCCCACTTCCGCAGCTCGCTTGTGAATGTGTAGGAAGACGGGTGGCTGCTGGCAAGGCGGGCTCAAGAAACGAACGCGGGAGCTGTTCCGCGCATACGGAGAAGCATCTGGCCTGGCCAGCACTCGTCGGGTACAAGGCTACTTGTACCGGCCTCCGCGCGGGGAACGCTGACCTTGTGGAAACTAGGAGATAGGTAACAATCTTTCACATCGGCGCTGTCGCTACGTGTGAGTAACAAAGCTCAGAGTCGTGAGAGCGCCAGGTTTGCGGGGTTTTGCAGGGGTTTCGCGATGTGAACTTGTTGGCCGCGTCCGGCCATGCCGGATGTGGCGTGTAACACGGTGCCCCCCGGGGAACCGGCCGGGGCGGGCCCCCGTCGGAGGGGGTGCGAGCGGCCGGGCAGGACGGCCGGGCCCCCTCCGCCGGTCTTCCCAGCGGGCGGGACGGGGCCCGGGCCCGGCCGCGAACGCCCTTTCCCTCGTGCGGGGACGCGTGTTCGCTGGTGAAACGCCGGTGACCGGTGTCGAGCGTGTGCGGATCTGTGCGCTCTCCGGAGTTCTCCCACGCGGGAGGCCCCCTCGTGTCTACGATCCTCGGAACCGAGGACGTGACGGGCGGGGAGGCCATGAGGGGTCTGGGTGAACTGGAGGCGGCCATCATGGACGCGCTGTGGCGGTCCGAGGAGCCGATGTCCGTGCGCCAGGTCCGCGAGAGCATGGTCTACGACCGCGACGTGGCCTACACGACCGTCATGACGGTGGCCAACATCCTCTTCACCAAGGGTCTGCTGGACCGGGAGAAGACCGGCCGCGCCTGGACGTACTGGCCGCGCGAGTCGCACGCCGAGTACACCGCGCGGATGATGGACGAGGTCCTCAACACCGGGCCCGACCCCGGCGCCACCCTGCTGCGCTTCGTGGAGCGCTTCAGCGACGAGGAGGTGGCGCGCCTGCACCGCGTGCTGGCCCAGGCCCGGGACCGGCGCGGCGTCGCCAGCTAGCGGGACGTCCGCCGGACGCGCCCTAGGGCGCGTCCGGCGGACACACACCCTGCTGCGCGACGCCCCAGCACAACTCTCGCGGCGTTCTCATCAGTCGACAGGACCCCACCCTGACTCCTTCTTCGGCCTTGCGATAGCCGCACTGGATGCGCCGCTCGCGACGGGCAGCATCCACCGAACGCGCCCTAGGAGCGGGTCAGGGTGCGCACGCTGCGCGAGGAGACCGCGGCCAGGGTGGCCAGCAGCGTCAGCGAGGCCACCAGCACCAGGGCCGGGGCCGGGCCGAACCGCTCGGCGAACGGGCCGATCGCGACCTGCCCGAGGGGCATCGCCACGAACGAACCCAGCGCGTCGTAGGAGTACACCCGCGACAGCCGCTCCCTCGGCACGTTCTCCTGGACGGCGACCTCCCAGGCCACGTCGAACTGCTGCACCGCCACGCCCGCCAGGAACATCGCGGCGAACAGCACCGGCAGCGGCGACGGCCCGGTCAGGGCCAGGAAGGGCACGGCGTGCGCCGTCATCAGCGCCGCGCCGTAGACCAGCGCCCGCCGCGGCTGCCAGCGGGCCGCCAACACGCCGCCCGCCAGCAGCCCGACGCTGTTGGCCGCCATGAGCAGGCCCCACGCGGTCCGGCCGAAGGTCTCGTCGGCGATGCCCGGGCCCAGCACGGCCGTGGCCGCCGACCAGCCCGCGTTGACCACCATGAACTGGAGCACGACGATCCAGACCCAGGGCCGCGACACGAACTCGCTCCACCCTTCCCGCAGGTCGCGCAGCACGTTCGCGTCCCCGGTGTCCACGGGCCCGTCCGCCCGGGCGGCCCGCACGGACAGGAAGGCCGCCCCGGCGCAGGCGAACAGCGCCGCGTCCGCGGTGATCGCCCAGCCCGCGCCCAACAGGCCCACCACGACGCCGCCCGCCGACATCCCCAGGAACATCCCGCCCTGGACGCCCACGCCCATCGCCGCGTTGGCCTGGCGCAGCAGCTCCCGGGGCACGGTCTGCGGCGTCAGCGCCGCGGAGGCGGGCAGGTTCACCGCCGCGGCGGCGCCGTTGAGCAGGCTCAGCGCGATCATCAGCGGCAGCGAGGCGTTGCCCGTCAGCAGGAGCGCGCCCAGGGCCGCCTGGGAGAGCGCGGCCAGGGCGCACCCGCCCTGGAGCACCAGCGCGCGCGGCAGCCGGTCGGCGACGACGCCGCCGAGCAGGAGCAGCGCCACGTTCGCCACCGAGCGCGCGCCCACCACCAGCCCCACGCCCGTCAGCGAGCCGGTCACGTCCAGCACGGCGAAGGCCAGCGCCACCGACGCCATGCCGTTGCCCAGGGCCATCAGGGCCCGGCCCAGTGCCAGCCCGCGGAAGGCCGGGTGCCCCAGCGGAGCCGTCAGCCCCGCGCCTCCGCCTCCGGTGCGCGCCATGGCCCCGCCCCCGTCCCCGCTCGTGCGAACGCGGCGACGATCCCGTCCCGGCCGCGGGGTGTCAACGGTTTTTCGTGCGGCGCCCGGGTTCCCGGCTAACCCAGCACCCAGCTGCGGCCCTCGGCGGCCAGCTTCTCCACCAGGGTGGCGCTGTCGTGCTCCTTGGCGAACAGGTGCTCGGGGCGGGTGATGGGCACGATCCACAGCCACCGCACGGGGTCGCCCTGGAAGGACAGCCCGGCGGTGTCCGGCGGCCGGTGCTCGGGGCGGGTGACCAGGGCGGTGGGGTCCTCCAGGAGCAGCACCGCTCCCGCGCCGCCGCGCATGGCCCGGTCCTCGGGGTTGTCCAGCCACTTGACGGTGTGCCCGGTGCCGAACCAGGTCACCGCCCGCCAGGGGAAGGCGCCGATCCACCGGAAGACGCGGGCGGCGTGGTGCGCGGGCAGCGTCGTGGCCAGGGCCAGCTCCACCCGGGCGTGCTGGGAGGTGTTGGCCATGTAGCGGTCCAGGGTGGGCATGCGCTGACCGCACATCCCGACCGTGGACAGCACCGTGTACGGGCGGTCCGCGGTGGGCGGGCGCTCCGACACGCGCAGCAGCGGCGGGTGGCCGTCGGAGACGTCCCAGTAGTGCCCGGGCTCGCCCACGTTGCGATTGAGGTGGCTGAGCACCGTGCGCTGCACGCTGCGCCATGCCCCCGAGGCGCGCCGCCAGTCCCAGTAGGCCTCGGCGTGCACCACGCGCGGCCACAGCTGCCCGCGCACCGAGTCCAGCTCCCAGGCGTAGGCGCTGCGGCCGATCGCCTCGCGCGCGTACCCCGGCAGCCCGCTGTCGGCCTCCGCCCAGCCCGGGATGACGGCCAACAGCCCCTCCTCGTCCACCAGGGCGACCCCGTCGCCCTCCTCGAACCACACGGCGCGCAGGCGGTCGGGGTCGAAGCGGGGGCGGCCCTGCGGGTGCTTGGTGTAGGCCTCGGGCATGAGCGGGGCCCGGCCCTCGTAGAGCCCGCCGGACTCGCTCGTGCGCGGCGCGATCTCGTGGTTGGCCAGCCACACCGGGACGCGGATGCGCCCGCGCGCGTCCAGCAGGTAGGCGGCCGTGGTGTGGGAGTCACACTCGACGACGACGCGTCGGCTCTGGTACGGGCTGATCTCGTCGAGCAGGACGTCGATCCCTGTCACCGGCCCTCCCACACACCGATCCCCGGTCGTCGTAGCCGGACGGACCCGTCAGGACCGTCCGCGCAGTGCGTAGAATCGACGGTAGTGCCCTGACAGGCGGAGCTGCACCGCGGCGGCGTATAAGTCGTATAACGACACGTTCCGCCGCCGTCCGCGCCCGGGCGCCAGACCACCGACTCCACTTCCTACGGACTGTGTATGCCCGCCGAGCTCACCTTTGTCGCACCCCGCCGTGCCAAACCTCCCCGGCACCTGGCCGACCTCAGCCCCGACGAGCGGGCCGAGGTCGTCCGTGAGCTGGGCGAGAAGCCCTTCCGGGCCAAGCAGCTCGCCCAGCACTACTTCGGCTCCCTGGTGTCGGACACCTCGGCCATGACCGACCTGCCGGCCTCCTCCCGGGAGCGGCTCGGCGAGGCGCTGCTGCCCACCCTGCTCACGCCCGTGCGCCACATCACCTGCGACAACGGCATGACCCGCAAGACCCTGTGGAAGGCGTTCGACGGGGTGCTGTTCGAGTCGGTGCTCATGCGCTACCCGGACCGCGTCACCCTGTGCATCTCCTCCCAGGCCGGGTGCGGCATGAACTGCCCGTTCTGCGCCACCGGCCAGGCGGGCCTGACCCGCAACCTCTCCACCGGGGAGATCGTCGACCAGGTGGTCGCCAGCGCCCGCGACCTGGCCAACGGCGAGGTCGCCGGCGGCCCGGGCCGGATCAGCAACATCGTGTTCATGGGCATGGGCGAGCCCATGGCCAACTACAAGCGCGTGCTCCAGACGGTGCGCCGCATCACCGACCCCGTCCCCCACGGCCTGGGCATCTCCCAGCGCGGGGTCACCGTGTCCACGGTCGGCCTGGTGCCCGCGATCAACAAGCTCATCGACGAGAGGATGCAGGTCCGCCTCGCGATCTCCCTGCACGCCCCCGACGACGAGCTGCGCGACGAGCTGGTGCCCATCAACACCCGCTGGAAGGTCGCCGAGGTCCTGGACGCCGCCTGGCGCTACGCGGGCACCACGGGCCGCCGGGTCTCCATCGAGTACGCGCTCATCAAGGACATCAACGACCAGGCCTGGCGGGCCGACCTGCTGGGCAAGCTCCTCAAGGGCCACCTGGTGCACGTCAACCTCATCCCGCTCAACCCCACCCCGGGGTCCAAGTGGACGGCCTCGCGCCCCGAGGACGAGCGCGAGTTCGTGCGGCGGCTGGAGTCGCACGGGGTGTCGGTGACCGTCCGCGACACCCGCGGACAGGAGATCGACGGCGCGTGCGGGCAGCTCGCGGCGGCCGAGAACTGACCGGCCCGCCCGCGGAGCCCGGGAGCACGGGGTGATCGAGACGGCGCTGGCCTTCGCGGTCGCCCTCGTCTCCGGGCTCGTCCCGGTCATCAACATCGAGGTCTACCTGGTGGGCGCCGTCATCGCGATGGAGGACGGCGCCCTGGTGGCCATGGCGGTGGCGGCCGGGGTCGGACAGACCCTGGGGAAGCTGCCCTACTACTACGCCGGGCGCGGGTCGCTCTCCGCGCCGTGGATCCGCCGCAGGAGCGCCACGCCCGGCAAGTGGGCCGCACGCGCCGAGGGCTGGCGGCGCAGGGCCGAGGAGCAGCCCGCCTGGGGCGCGGGCCTGGTGGCGGTGAGCTCCCTCGCCAGCGTTCCGCCGTTCATGGTGGTGTCGGTGCTGGCCGGGGTGGTGCGGATGAACGTCGTGCTGTTCGCCCTGATCACCTTCGTCACCCGCACCGCGCGCTTCCTGGTCGTGGTGTTCGCGCCCGCCTGGGGTCTGTCCCACCTGCCCTGAGCGCGGTCCGCCCCTGCCGCGGCCCGGGCGCCGCCCGACCGGTCCCCGGCTCGGCGGCGCCCCGGACCGCGTCCCCGTCAGACGCTGGCCAGGTCCCGGCGGCGAAAGCCCGCCAGGGCGACCGCGCTGGCCGCGAGCGCCGCCCCCAGCGCGACGGCCACCGGGACGGTGTCGAACTCGTCGGCGGGCAGTTGGGGCAGCAGCCCGAACGCGCTCAGGTCCAGCAGCCGGTCGTCCAGGCCCAGCATCGGTCCGAGCAGCGAGACCAGGAGGCTGTAGCCCAGCCACGCCCACACCAGCGGGGTCAGGCGCGGGACCGTTCCCACCAGCAGCGCGGTCAGCGCGGCGAACAGCAGGGCCACCGGCAGCTGGGCCAGGGCGGCCTCGGTCATCGTCCACGTCCAGGAGGGGTCCTCCAGGGCCGCGGACGCGCTCAGGCCCATGCCGACGCCGCCCGCCACCACGATCACCGCCGAGGACAGCACGCTGACCAGCAGGGCGCCGCCGAACCAGCGCACCCTGCCAACGGCCGCGGCCAGGGTCAGCTCGGCGCGCCCGGAGGTCTCCTCGCCCCGCGCCCGCAGCACGGACATGACGGCGTAGGCCGACGCGGCCATCAGCACGTAACCGCTCATGGTGCCGAGGAAGCCCCCGGTGACGTCGTCGGCGGAGTCGCCGAGGACGGCCAGCAGGTCGGGGTTCTCCTCCAGCATCCCCTCCACCTCGGTGACCAGCGAGCCGAACGCGAGGGCGAAGAGGAAGACCGCGGCCGTCCAGGCGAGGATCGCCCCGCGCTGCTGGTGCAGGTGCAGCGCGAACACGCCGTTGAGCAGCCCGCCCGCACCGGCCGGACCGGGCCGGGAGGGGACCAGGCCCGCGCCGAGGTCGCGCCGGTCCGCCAGGGCGTAGGCCAGCGCGAAGAGCACCGCCACGAGGACCGCGTACAGCGCCAGCGGCCACCAGCGCAGGTCGTCGAACACGCGTGTCTGCTGGACCCAGGCGAACGGCGACAGCCAGGACAGCGCGTTGCCGCCCTCCTCGGCCATGTCGCCGACGACCCGGAACAGGAACAGCACGCCGGTGACCAGGAAGGCCAGGCCCGCTGCGGCGCGTCCGTGCTCGGTGACCTGCGCGCACACGGCGGCGACTGCGCCGAAGGAGATCCCGGCCAGGGCCAGCCCCAGCCCGTAGGCCGCGGAGTCGGCGACCGACAGGCCGTTGCCCGCCATGGCCAGCGCGGTCAGGCCGCCGATGAGCAGGTTGACGACCGAGATGGTCACCAGCGCGGCGGTCATCTGGGCGCTCGTGCCCAGGACGCTGGCGCGCAGCAGTTCGGCGCGGCCGCTCTCCTCCTCGGCGCGGGTGTGCCGGACCACGTGCAGGACGCTCATGACCGCCAGGGCGATGAGCACGCTCATGGTTAGCTCGTTGACCACCATCGGGCCGAGCTGGTAGTCGTCCAGCCCGTACCCGGGGCCGCCGAAGACGACGCCGGTCGGGGTGTCCATGAGAGCCGCCCGGGCCTGGCGCTGGGCGTCGGTGGAGAACATGTCGTCGAGGGTCGGAACGGTCGCGACGACGGTGCCGACCAGGGCCAGGGTCCAGACGGTCAGCCGGAGGCGGTCGCGTCGCAGGACGAACCGGACGAGGGTGCCGGTGCCGGTGAACGCGTTCATGCCTCGGTCCCCCCGTCGCCGTCGGCCCCGTACGCCGCGAGCTCGTCGCCGTAGTGGCGCAGGAACAGCTCCTCCAGGGAGGGCGGGTTGCTCACCAGGGAGCGGATGCCGAGGCCGGTGAGCGTGCCCATGACGGCGCCCATGCGGGTGTTGTCCACGTCGAAGGCGACGGTGTCGCCGTCGAGTCTCAGGTTGTGCACCCCGTCGGCGCCCTCCAGGACCCGGGCGTCCCCCGTGACGGTGGCGCGCACGGCGGAGCGGGTCAGGTGGCGCAGGTCGTCCAGGGTGCCCGACTCCACCGCGCGTCCCCTGCGGATGATGGTGACGGTGTCGCACAGCTTCTCCACCTCGGAGAGGATGTGGCTGGAGAGCAGCACGGTGCGGCCCCGGGCCTTGGCCTCCAGGACGCACTCGGTGAACACGGCCTCCATGAGCGGGTCCAGGCCGGAGGTGGGCTCGTCGAGGATGAGCAGCTCGGCGTCGGAGGCCAGGGCCGCGACCAGGGCGACCTTCTGCCGGTTGCCCTTGGAGTAGGCGCGCGCCTTCTTGGTCGGGTCCAGTTCGAAGCGGGCCAGCAGTTCCCGGCGGCGCGCGGGGTCGAGTCCGCCGCGCAGCCGCCCGAGCAGGTCGATCGCCTGCCCTCCGGTCAGGTTGGGCCACAGGGTGACGTCGCCGGGCACGTAGGCCAGGCGCCGGTGCAGGGCGACGGCGTCCCGCCAGGGGTCGCCGCCGAGCAGGCTGACCGTCCCGGCGTCGGCCCTGAGCAGGCCGAGCAGGACGCGGATGGTAGTGGACTTCCCGGAGCCGTTGGGTCCGAGGAAGCCCGCGACCTGGCCCGTGCGGACGGTCAGGTCCAGCTTGTCCAGGGCCTGGAAGCGGCCGAAGCGCTTGTCGACGCCGCGGACCTCGATGGCGGTCGGTGTCATGGTCGTCGTTCCCTCCGTGCGTGGTGGGGGTCGGGGGCGGGGGTTCGGGGCGGTCAGCGGGGTTCCTCCGGGGGATCGCCGACGTACGCGAGGTAGGCGTCGAGGATCGCGCGCTCGGTGAGCAGGCCCTCGGTGTACAGCTCCAGGGTCGGGAGCATGTACTCCCGCGACCACTCGTGCGCGACCCGGGCGAAGTCGACCTCACCCTCGAAGCGCCCCAGCGTGAGGAACAGCAGCAGCGACCCGAGGGAGTTGGCGGCCAGGTAGCGGGCGCGCCGGGCCGGGTCCCGGCTCGGGCGGATGGTGCCCTCGGCCTCGCCCGTGGCGAGGTAGACCTCGATGTCGGCCACCATGCGCTCGAAGAGCCCGGCCGCGAGCGGGCCGCCGGCCTGCATGGAGCGGACGACGTAGGCCAGGAGCGGGGCGTACTGCTCCATCGTCGCGAGCTGGTGGAGGAAGGTCTGCCCGTCGTGGCTGGTGACCGTGTCCGTCTTGACCTCGTTCACGGCCGCGGTGACGTGGTCGTCGCAGGCCCGCCGGAGCCTGTCCTTGGAGCCGAAGTGGTGGATCACCAGCCCGGGGGAGACCCCGGCCTGTTCGGCGATCGCCCGCACGCTCACGCCGAACCCGCGCTGGCCGAAGCACGCGATCGCCGCGTCGCGGATCCTGGCGCGCGCCGTGAGATCGGACTCCCTCTCGGGCGGGTCCGGACGGTCGGTTGAACTCATGTTCAATACATTAAACGCTTGTTCAGCCTCTTGGCAAGGGGGAGGCCCCGGTCCGCGCGGACCGGGGCGGCGACGCTGGCCGTACACTCGGTGCACGGCGCCCCGGGCGCCCCACGCCGACGAGGAGAGGTTCGATGGTGCAGGTCGCGGTCGCCCAGTTCGCCCCCGGTCAGGACAAGGCGCGCAACCAGCGCTCGGTGGCGGAGCTGACCGCCCGCGCCGCGGCGGACGGGGCCCGTGTGGTCCTGTTCCCCGAGTACGCGATGTTCACCGCGGGCCGCGTCGACCAGCGCTACGTGGCGGCGGCCGAGCCCCTGGACGGCCCCTTCGTGTCCGAGGCCGCCGACACCGCCCGGCGGGAGGGTGTGCACCTGGTGCTGGGGGTCGGCGAGGCCGAGGGCGGCGCCGACGCCACCCGCTTCACCAACACGCTGGTGGCGCTGTCGCCGGAGGGCGAGCGGGTCGCGCACTACCGCAAGATCCACCTGTACGACGCCTTCGGCGCCCGGGAGTCGGACGTGCTGCGTCCCGGCCCGATCGAGGAGCCCGAGACCTTCACCGTCGACGGCGTGGTGTTCGGTCTACAGACCTGCTACGACCTGCGCTTTCCCGAGGTGACGCGGCGCATCGCCGAGGCCGGGGCGCACGTGGTGCTGCTGGCCGCGCAGTGGGTGCCCGGCCCGCTGAAGGAGGAGCACTGGCGGACCCTGGCCCGGGCGCGCGCCATCGAGAACACCGTGTACGTGGCCGCCTCCGGGCAGGCGGCGCCCGCGGGCGCGGGCAACAGCATGGTGGTCGATCCCATGGGGACACCGCTCGCGGCCCTGGGTGAGCAGACCTTCGCGGTCGCCTCGGCCGGGGTTTCGGCCTCTCGGGTCGAGGAGGTGCGGGAGCTCAATCCTGCGCTCTCCCTGCGCCGTTTTTCGGTCTCTGTGCGGGCCGAGGACTGAGGTCCCGGATCACTACCGCCCCGCAGCTAGCCGGACAAAACTAATGAATCCCATCCTGCGAGACAGGGTCTTCCCAGGCATCATCACTTAGGGTTATGATTCCCGTGCATGGTGTGATGTAGATCGGTCCGAACCATTCCAGGTGCCCAAAGCTTCTGATTCAATAAAGAGCCGGTAACTATCGGCCCGCCAGACTGTCCTAAACCACGGGGGGAGCAAGGACATTGCGCGGAACGAGCATGATGTGCGAACCAGATACGCGGCCCGCGATCGACGTCGAGGTCTACGATCCGGACTCGCTGAGCTGGGCGCAGTGCATGGGGGATGCCTGCGTCGTCTGCCACACCAAGTGGCCCCGGCCCCGCCGGATGCTCGGTGAGCTCCCGGACGGGAGTGCGGTGTTCGGTTGTGAGGAGTGCGCCGACCTCGTCGGCGCGGAGCCCCGGGTGGCCGCCGAGGAGCGGCTGTTCGCGGTGCGCTAGCGGTGCGCAGACGGTCGCGCTCCGGGTCCAGGGGGAGAGGCGGACCCGGAGCGCTCCCGTTGGCGCGCCCGCTTCCATTGGGGAGGAGGGGAAATGAGCGCGCCCTTCCCGGATGGTTCGTGCGTCGGCTGCCGGCGCCGACCACGCCCCGTGAGGGGCGTCCTGTGACAACGATACTCCGTGTCGTTCACCGCCGACCGACAGTGAGGCAGATCCGTCCGTTATTTTCGCGGAATCCGAGTCAACCGTTGGTGGGGAACCCCAGGTCGACGCCTCCTTCGGGCCGCTGGCCCGGGTCGCTCCAACGGGCCGTGACCGCTTTGGTGCGGGTGTAGAAGTGGACACCCTCCGTGCCGTGCGCGTGTGAGTCGCCGAACAGGGACTGCTTCCAGCCGCCGAAGGAGTAGTAGGCCATCGGCACCGGGATGGGGACGTTGATGCCCACCATGCCGACCTCGACCTCGTTCTGGAACCGCCGGGCGGCGCCCCCGTCGTTGGTGAAGACCGCCGTGCCGTTGCCGTAGGGGCTGGCGTTGACGAGCTTGACCGCCTCGTCGTAGCCGCCCACGCGCACCACGCTCAGTACCGGGCCGAAGATCTCGTCCCGGTAGCACGACATCTCGGGGCCGACGTGGTCCAGCAGCGACGGTCCCAGCCAGAACCCGTCCGGGCTCCCGCCCGACACCGGGTGCACGCGGCCGTCGACCGCCAGGGTCGCGCCCTCGCGCACCCCCGACTCCAGGTAGGAGGCCACCCGGTCGCGGTGCTCCCTGGTGACCAGCGGCCCCATCTCACTGCGCTCGTCGTCGCCGGGGCCCACGCGCAGGCGCGCCACCCGCTCGCGGATCCGCTCCACCAGCTCGTCGGCCACCGAGTCCACCACGGCCACCGCGGAGATGGCCATGCACCGCTCGCCCGCCGAGCCGAACCCGGCCGAGACCGCCGCGTCCGCGGCCAGGTCCAGGTCGGCGTCGGGCAGCACCACCATGTGGTTCTTGGCCCCGCCCAGGGCCTGCACGCGCTTGCCGTGCTCGGCGGCGGTCCGGTACACGTACCGCGCGATCGGGGTGGAGCCCACGAAACTGACCGCCGCCACGTCCGGGTGCTCCAGGAGGGCGTCCACCGCCTCCTTGTCGCCGTGCACCACGTTGAACACGCCCTCGGGCAGGCCCGCCCCGGCCCACAGCCCGGCCAGCAGCACCGACGCGGAGGGGTCCTTCTCGCTGGGCTTGAGCACGAACGTGTTGCCGCAGGCCAGGGCCACCGGGAACATCCACATCGGCACCATCGCCGGGAAGTTGAACGGCGTGATCCCGGCGACCACGCCGAGCGGTTGGAGGATCGAGTAGGCGTCCACGCCCGTGGACACGTTCTCGGAGTAGCCGCCCTTGAGCAGGTGCGGGATGCCGCAGGCGAAGTCGACGACCTCCAGGCCGCGGGCCACCTCGCCCCGGGCGTCGGAGAAGACCTTGCCGTGCTCGGCGCTGATCAGCTCCGCCAGCCGGTCGGCGTTGGCGCTGAGCAGCTCGCGGAAGCGGAACAGGACCTGCACCCGCCGGGACAGCGGCGTGTCGCGCCACCCCGGGAAGGCCTCCCGCGCGGCCGTCACCGCCGCGTCGACCTCCTGCCGTCCGGCGAGGTCGACCGCGCCGGTGACCCGCCCGGACGCCGGATCGTAGATGTCCCCCGTGCGCCGGGCCGGCCCCTCGTGGGCGGTCCCGCCGATCCAGTGGGTGACGTGCTTGCTCATGCCGCTCTCTTCCTTGTCCACAGGGGCGCGGTCGGGGCTGGTGCGCCGCGCCCCGGCGCGGTTTGCTTGATACGGGGGGTCCCCGGGGGCCGCCGGCATCGTGCTGCCCGCCTCCGCGACCGTGCGCGGCGACCCCCTCGGGCCCGGTCGGCCCTTCCTCAGACCCGGCCGACTCTTCCTCAGACCCGGTCGGCCCTTCCTCAGGCCTCGGCGTCCACCGCGCGCACCGCGTCCAGCAGCACGTCGCGGCCCTCCACGGCCTCCTCCTGCGACAGCGTCATCGGCGGAGCCATTCGCAGCACGTTGCCGTGCACGCCGCCCTTGCCCACCAGCAGGCCGCGCTCGCGGGTGGCCTCCAGCACCTTCGCGGCCAGGGGGGAGGACGGCGCGCCGGTGGCGGGGTCCGCCATCTCCACGGCGAACATCAGCCCCTTGCCGCGCACGTCGCGCACGCTCGGCAGCGAGGTCAGCGCTCTGAGCCCCTCCAGGATCAGCGCGCCCTGGCGCCGGGCGTTGCCCTGGAGGTCGTGCTCCAGCACGTAGTCCAGGGTCGCCCCCGCCGCCGCCATCGACACCGGGTTGCCGCCGAACGTGGCCACGCCCAGCGCGCCCAGCCGGTCCATCAGGTCGCCGCGCGCCACCACACCGCCCACGGCGAACCCGTTGCCCAGGCCCTTGGCGAAGGTCATGGCGTCCGGTACCACCCCGTGGTTGCCGATGCCGAAGAAGCTCGTGCCGGTGCGCCCCCAGCCGGTCTGCACCTCGTCGGACACGAACAGGATGCCGTGCTCGTCCAGCACCTCCTTGTAGGCGGCGTACAGGCCGTCCGGCGGCATCGCGAATCCGCCCACGCCCTGCACGGGCTCGGCGATCAGGCACGCCACGTTCGGCGCCGCGGTGTCCAGCACGTCGCGCAGGTCGGCCACGCACGCCTCGACGTACTCCCGGTCGGTCATCCCCCGGAAGGCCGGGGCCGCGTGGTCGGTGCCGTGCAGGTAGTGCACGTTCAGCGGCGACAGGGAGGAGTTCTTCCACGCCCGGTTGCCGGTCACGGCCACCGTGCCGAACGAGCGCCCGTGGTAGCTGCCGCGCATGGCCAGCACCTCGTCGCTGCCGCGCGCGAACGTGGCCAGCAGCAGGGCGGTCTCGTTGGCCTCGGTGCCGGAGTTGGTGAAGAACACCTTCGCGTCCGGGATGCCCGACAGGCGGGCGATCCTCTCCGCCAGCTCCACCTGGCTTCGGATGAGGTAGAGGGTGGAGGTGTGCACGATCCCCCTGGCGATCTGGCGCTCGACGGCCTCGCGCACCTCGGCCACGTCGTAGCCGAGCATGTTGGTCACGATGCCGGTGAAGAAGTCCAGGTAGGTGTTGCCGTCGGCGTCCGTGACACGGGCGCCCTTGCCGCCGGTGATCTCCAGCGGGGACTCGTAGTACAGGGGAAGCCAGGAGGGCATGACCGCGCGGTGGCGCGAGAGAAGTTCCGACATGCACCCAGTCTCGCCCCGGCCCCCGGGCTTGGCCAGGATCAGCATGTTGACAACATGGCGGCCGGGTTTACGACGTGTAAGCCTCCGCGCGCGTGCCCTCCCCTCAGGTCAGGCCCGGTCAGCGCGGTACACCGTGTAAACCCGGAGGCCGGGAGCCTGACACTGCGTTCCGCGCCCGCCTCCTAGGATGGGTGCCGTGCTTCCCACCCTCGCCGAAGTCCTCCAGCTTCCCGCCCTCCAGCGCGCCCGTCCCCGGGTCGTGGCGTGCCCGGACCGGCTGGACGTGGCCGTGCGCTGGGTGCACATCGCGGAGGTCACCGACCTCGCCCACCTGCTGCGCGGCGGCGAACTGGTGCTCAGCACCGGCATCGCCATGCCCGACGACCCCGAGGCGCTGCGCCGCTACATCGACGACCTGGCCGCCGCAGGGGTCAGCGGCATCGCGGTCGAGCTGGGCCGCAAGTACCACGCCGAGCTCCCGCCCGCCTTCCTCGACGCCGCGCGCGACGCGGGCGTGCCGGTGGTCCTGCTCGACCGCGAGGCCCGTTTCGTGGAGATCACCGAGGCCGTGCACATCCGGGTGGTCAACGAACAGCTGGAGGAGCTGCGCGAGTCCGAGAAGCTGCACTCGGTCTTCACCCAGCTCTCGGTGGAGGGCGCCGACACCGGGCGCATCCTGCACGAGGTCGCCCAGCTCTCCGGCTGCCCCGTGGTCCTGGAGAACCTCACCCACCAGGTGCTGGCCTGCGACCTCAACGGCGAGGAGCCCGGAACCCTGCTCACCTCCTGGGAGAGCCGCTCGCGCGCGGCGCGCTCGGGAACGCGCACCGTCCACACGCCCGCCAACGGCTGGCTGGTCACCACTGTCGGGGCGCGCGGCCAGGACTGGGGGCGGCTGATCCTCGTGGTCGGGGCCAACCCCACCCCGCGCCAGAGCATGCTCATCGAACGCGCCGCCACCACCCTGGCGCTGGGCAGGCTGCTGGAGCGCCACCAGGAGAGCCTGGAGCGGCAGACGCACCGCACGATCATCGCGGGCATCATCGACCGGGCCTACTCCGACCCGGAGGAGGCGCTGGTGCGGGCCCGCGCCGTGGGCGTGCCGCTCAACGGCCGCGAACTGGTGGGACTCGTGCTGCGCCTGCGTGAGAGCGGGACCGGACTGGCCGCCCAGGCGCGCCTGTCCGACACCGCCGAGGGCGCCGCGCGCGCCTGCCGAGAGCTGCGCCTGCCCGCCCTGGTGGGCTCGCTCGACGACCTGCGCGTGGGCATCCTGCTGGCGCTGCCGGGCCGCCAGCGCCTGGACCCGACCCTGCACATGCTCGCCGACCGCATCCGCACCGCGGTGGGCGGCGCCGCGGTGCTGGCCGTGGGCTCCTCCGCGGACGGCGTCCGGGAGGTGCGGCGCTCCTTCCTGGAGGCGCGCCAGGTCGGCGACGTGGCCATCCGCCAGAGCGACCAGCGCCCCTTCTACCGGCTGCCCGACCTGCACCTGCGCGGCCTGCTCCACCTGTTCCGCGACGACGAGCGGCTCCAGACCTACGTCGAGCGCGAGCTGGGGCCGCTGCTGGACCACGACGCGCGGCACGGCGGCGACCTGACCGATATGCTCCGCCACTACCTGGGCGCGGGCCGCAACAAGGCGCTCGCCGCCGGGCGGGCGCACCTGTCCCGCCCGGCGTTCTACGACCGGCTGCGGCGCATCGCCCACGTCCTGGACGCGGACCTGGACTCGGTGGAGACCTGCCTGTCCCTGCACGTGGCGCTGCTGTCGCTGGACTCGGTCCGCGACGAGCGCTGACCCGGCGCCCGCGGGCGGTCACGGTGTCCCCGCCCGCGCGCGGGCGCACCAGGACCAGCGCGCACACGTTGTCCCTCCGGTGGACGGTGACCGGCCCGCGCCGCCCGCCGCCTCCGCCGTACGGGTGCTACAGCTGGGCGAAGGCCTCCTCCAGGATGTCCAGGCCCTCGTGCAGCAGCTCGTCGCCGATCACCAGCGGCGGCAGCATGCGGATCACGTTGCCGTAGGTGCCCGCGCTCAGCAGGACCAGGCCGCGGGAGTGGCAGTAGGACAGGACCTTGCCCAGCGCCTCGGTGGCGGGCGTGCGGTCGGCGTCCTGGACCAGCTCGATCGCGATCATCGCGCCGCGTCCGCGCACGTCGCCGATGACCTCGTACTTGGCGGCCAGCTCGCGCAGGCGGCCCAGCATCAGCTCACCGATCTCACGGGCGCGCTCCACCAGGCCGTCGGACTCGATCGCCGACAGGGCGGCCAGCGCGGCGGCGCACGCGGCCGGGTTGCCGCCGTAGGTGCCGCCCAGGCCGCCGCCGTGCACGGCGTCCATCAGCTCGGCGCGGCCGGTCACCGCGGCCAGCGGCAGGCCGCCCGCGATGCCCTTGGCGGTCGTGATCAGGTCCGGGACCACGCCCTCGTGCTCGCTGGCGAACATGTGGCCGGTGCGGGCGAAGCCGGTCTGCACCTCGTCGGCGACGAACACGATGCCGTTGGCGCGGCAGAACTCCACCACCGCGGGCAGGAAGCCGGGGGCGGGCTCGATGAAGCCGCCCTCGCCCTGGATCGGCTCGATCACCACGGCCGCCACGTTCTGGGCGCCGATCTGCTTGGTGATCTGCTCGATCACCATGGCCGCAGCCTCGGGGCCGCAGTTGTCCGGGCCCGTGGGCCAGCGGTACGGGTAGGCCATCGGCATCCGGTGGATCTCACCGGCGAACGGCCCGAAGCCCTGCTTGTAGGGCATGTTCTTGGCGGTCAGCCCCATGGTGAGGTTGGTGCGGCCGTGGTAGGCGTGGTCGAACACCACGACCGCCTGGCGACCGGTCGCGCTGCGGGCGATCTTCACCGCGTTCTCGACCGCCTCGGCGCCCGAGTTGAGCAGGACCGAGCGCTTCTCGTGGTCGCCCGGCGTGATCCGGTTGAGCGCCTCGCACACGTCCACGTACGCCTCGTACGGGTTGACCATGAAGCAGGTGTGCGTGAACCGGCCGAGCTGCTCGGCGGCGCGCTCCACCACGCGGGGGTCGGCGTTGCCGACGTTGGTCACGGCGATGCCGGAGCCGAAGTCGATCAGGGCGTTGCCGTCGACGTCCTCGACGATGCCGCCGCCCGCGCGCTCGACGTAGACCGGCAGGACGCTGCCCACGCCCTGGGCGACGGCCGAACGGCGGCGCTCCTGGATCGCGCGGGACTTGGGGCCGGGGATCTCGGTGACGATCCGGCGGGACTGGGCGACCTCGGTCGCTGCCATGCGGCTGCCTCCTTCTGCGGTGGACGGGAGCGGAGAGGGGCCGGGGGTGGGCTCCCCGACCTGGGACGACACTAGGGCGCGCGGAACCGCCCCCACATGGACAAGGTGGATAATCAGGGCAGAGCCTTGCGCCAGCGCGTCAGGGTTCGCACGAAGCGGGTCCGCCGGAGCGGCGGGAGGACGGCCCGCGTCCGGTCCCGCCGACCGCGCCGAACCGCCTCGGCCGGCGGCCGAAGTGGAGGGGAAGCCGATGCCACCGACCCTGGGGGCCCTGATGCGCACGCCCCGCCTGCGCCTGAACCTGCTCACCGGCCAGGAGAACCTGGACCGGCGGGTGGAGTGGGTCGCGGTCAGCGAACTGGAGGACCCCACGCCCTACCTGGCGGGCGGCGAACTCCTGCTCACCACCGGCGTGCGCTGGGCCACCGGAGTCCCCGACCTGCGCGACTACACGCGCCGCCTGGCCGAGCGCCGCGTCACCGCGCTGGGCTTCGCGGTCGGCGTGGTCCTGGAGCGCACCCCCGAGCCGCTCCGCGAGGCCGCCGCCGAGTTCGGCCTCACGCTGCTGGAGGTGGCCCGGGAGACCCCCTTCATCGCGATCGGCAAGGAGGTGTCCCGGCTCCTGGCCAAGGAGGAGTACGAGGGGCTGAGCAGGGCCTTCGCCGCCCAGCGCGACCTCACCCGCGCCGCGCTCACCGGGGAGTCGGCGATCGTGGACCGGCTGGCCCGCGAACTCGGCGCCTGGGTGCTGCTGCTGTCCGCCGACGGCGCCGCCCGGCACGCCGCCCCCGCCGGGGCCTCCCCCCGCGCCGCCGGACTCGCCGAGGAGCTGGACCGGCTGCGCGAGGCGGGCGTGCGCGCCAGCGTCTCCCTCACCTCAGGCGGTGAACACGTCTCCGTGCAGCCCCTGGCCACCAGCCGCCGGGTCCGCGGGTTCCTGGCCGTGGGCACCGGCGGGCGCCTGGGCTCGGACGAGCGCACGCTGGTCAACGCCGCGGTGTCGCTGCTCTCCCTCGAACTGGAGCGCACCGCGCACGACGCCGCGTCCCGGGTGCGCGAGGGGGTGCTCGCGGCGCTGCTCACCGGGGCGCTGGACCCCCTCCACCCGGGGGCGGAGCGGCTGCGCGGGGTCCTTCCCGCCGAACCCGTCATCGTGGCGGCCGCCGACGGGGCCGGGCCCGCGCACCCGCCCGAGGGCGTCCTGGCCACCGAGCACGACGGCCGCGCCCTGCTGCTGGCCCCCGCCGACACCGCGACGGGGGTGCTCGGCGAGGTCCTGGAGGGGCCGGTCGGGGTGAGCGACCCGTCCTCCTACGCGGAACTGTCCGCGGCGCTGTCCCAGGCCGAGCGCGCGCTGGCCGCCGCGCGCGACGCGGGGGAGGGGCTGCTCCGCGTCGGCGACCTGCCCGGCGGGCTGCTCGGGCTGGCCGACACCCCCGCCGGCGCCCGCATGGCCGGGGACCTGCTCGCCCCGTTGCTGCGCCAGCGCACCTCGGCCGAACTGCTCGCCTCGCTGCGCGCCTACCTCGCGGCCTCGGGCCGGTGGGACGCGGCGTCGGAGGCACTGGGGGTCCACCGGCACACGCTGCGCTACCGCATGCGGCGCATCCGCGACCTGCTGCCCGGCGATCTGGACGACCCCGACTACCGCACCGAGCTGTGGATCGCCCTGCGCGTCCGCGGTGCCGCGGACTGACCGCCCTCGCTACTCCCCGGACCCCGTCACCCGGCGTCGTCACCCGGAGTGAAAGTGGTGACGGGTTCCGGTGTTCGCGGGGTCCGGGAGCGGTCCGTACACCACAATGGCTTGCTGTCGGTGGGTAGTCGGCCGATGACACAGCCGTGTGGGGGAGACGTTGAGGTCACTGCGGGACGACGAGGACGAGATCGTGCGCGCGGGCGTGCCGGGGGCGCCGCCGGGAGCCGCCGGCCCCCTCCCCGGGGCGCTCGGCGGCCCGTCGGGCGTCGGCACGGCCTCGCTGCGCTGGAAGCCCCCGATCGACCGTTCCGAGGTGCGCTCCGTGCTGGCCTACCTGCGCGCCTGCCTGCGCCGCGAGGCGGTGCACACCCACGTCGTCCCGGTCGCAGACCTGGGCTCCGACAGCTGCGCGTGCCTGCCCCCGGGCCCCGAGGTGCTCTTCAGCGGGGTCAGGGAGACGCTTCCGCTGCACCCGGAGTCCGTCCGAGTCCTGCGCGCGGCCCACGGCCTCGGCCAGTCCGTGCGCTACGGCTACCCGCTCGTGATCCTGGGGGAGGGCGGGGACCGGGCGGCCCTGCCCCTGCTCACCGTCGACGTGCGGATCGCGGACGAGTCCGCGGACACCCCCGCCGGGTCCGGGGACACGCTGGTCCGCGCGGTCGGCCCGCCCGACGTCAACCCCGCGCTCCTGGGACGCCTCGACCTCACCGACCCCGAGGACCTGTTCGAACTGCGGACCCGGCTGCGCTCCGGTGCGCCCGACTCCCTGCGGCGCCCCGCGGCCGTCGCCGACCTCGCCGCCAGGATCCGCGCCCTGCTCTCCGGCCTGGAGATCGAGCGGGTGGACGACATCGCACCCCTGGGCACCCGGGGCGCTCCGCGCACCGGGACGGACGGCGCCCACAACGTCGCCGTGCTCTTCCGGGCCGGGCCCGGCGGGGGACGCCACGACGCCGACGAGCGCGAACCCGTCGGGGTCGAGGGGGTCCTGGCCGACCTCGACCCCTCCGGCCGCGACGGCCTCGACCCCGAGGACGTCAGCGGAACCGCCCTGGAGCCCCTGCTCGGACAGCCCTCCCGGACGGCCGGGGCCCCCGGCCCGGCGGCGTCCGGACGGCTCTTCCGCGGTCCCCGCGCCGCGACCCGCCGCGGTTGCGCCGACCCCGCCGGAAACGCCGCCGAGCCCCCCGTCCCGATCTCGGCGACCGCCCTCGACCAGTCCCAGTACGCGGTCCTGTGCGCGGCCATGCGCGAGCAGCTCACCGTGGCCGCCGCCCCGCCCGGAAGCGGTGTGTACGACCTGGTCGACGCCCTCGTGCGCACCGCCGTCAGCAACGGCCAGCGCGTCCTGGTGTGCGGGCGCACCGAGGCCGACGTCGACGCGGTGCGCCTGCGCGCGGACACCTCACCCGGGCACCCCGTCGTGCGCGTGGGCGGGGACGGACGGAGCACGGCCGAGGCAGTGCTGCTCACCCGGCTCCTCACCGAGCACTCCCGGAGCCTGCCCGCGGCCCCCGCCGGTTCCGGCGGGGAGGACCCCACCGTCCACTGGGCGGACCTGGCCGCGGACTGGGCGGCGGTCCGCGAGGCGTGGCGGGCCATGGACACCATGGCCTCCGGCGGCCACTCGCTCGCCCGCCTGGCGGAGGAGCGCGGCCGGGTCGTCTCCCAGGGGTGGGACCCCGACTCCCTCTTCACGCCGGAGCGGGGCGGCCCCGAGTACTGGCTGCACCGGGCCGAGCGCGCGGGCGCCGGGGGCCTGGCCGGGCTGGCCCACCGCGGCGCCGTCCGCCGCGAACTGGGAGTGGACACCGACCCCGACAGCCTCGCCCGCCTGCGCGCGGTCGCCCGCCTGGAGGGCGAGTGGCGCGCGGCCGTGGACCGGCGCACCCGCTGCGCGCCGCTGAACACGCTCACCGCCGACCTGGCCGACGCCCTCGCCCGGCACCGCAGGTCCAGCTCCGCCTGCCTGCGCGCGGTCGGAGACCCCCGCCTGTGGCGGGGCCGCGCCGCCATAGAGCACCGCCTGGAGAGCCTCAACTGGCACCGCGGACACGGCTGGCCGGGTCTGGGCGGGCTGCTCGACACCCTGCCCGCGTGGGTGTGCCGCACCGACCAGGTCCGGGCGCTGCAACCCCGGGCGGGCCTGTTCGACCTGGCCGTCGTGGTCGGGGCCGAGCGTACCCGGCTGACCGAGCTGCTGCCGGTGCTCTACCGCGCCAACCGCGCCGTGGTGTTCGGAGACCCCGCGCACCCGGGGCCGGTGAGCGTGCTGGAACCGGACGAGGAGCGCCGCGCGCTGTCCGCCGCCGGTCTGGTCGCGGGCCAGTTGGACGACCGGGGCCTGCGCTACGGCGCCGGTTCGGCGATGCGCGCCCTGTACCGGGCCGCGCCGCCCATGCGGTGGCTGGAGGAGCACGAGGGGGCGCCGCCCCAGCTCGCCGGGGCCGCCTCGCGGCACTGCTACGGGGGAAGGCTCGCGGTGCGCACCCTCCCCGACCCCTCGGCCGGCCCCGCGTTCGAGTGGCGCGACGTCGCCGGGGTCTGCGAGGTCGCGCCCGGCGCGTCCTTCGTCAACCGGGACGAGGCCTACCGGGTGGCGGTGGTGGTGGGCGAGCTCGACGACCACCTGCCCCGGGGCCGGGTGGTCGCGGTGGTCGCGCCGACCCAGCCCCAGGCGGCCCTGGTGCGCCGCCTGCTACGCAAGCGCGTCCTGCGCCACGAGGTGCGGGTGGGCGGACCGGACCTGTTGGCGGACGACCACGATCCGGCGGACGTCACCGTCCTGACGCCGACGCTGGCCTCCGGGGCGCCCGCCGTCGCCGAGCGGCGCGTCCGCCGGATGGGCCACCTGTGGTCGTCGGTGCTCACCCGCACGCGCCAGCGGCTCGTGGTCGTCGGGGACCGCGGGTACTGGTCGGGCGACGACGGCCCGCTGGGCGAGCTGGAGGCGTCGGTGCCGGGCGGCCGCGCGGGGCGGACCGACGCGGCCGCCTCCGCACTGGTCAGGGAACTGCGCGGGGTGGGGACGGAGGTGACCCTCCAGCAGACGGTCGAGGGCTGGACCGCCGACATGGTGGTCCGGTTCGGCTCCCGCCGACTGCTGCTCCTGCTCGACCGGGAGCCCGACGGCCGCTCCCTGCGCTGGCTGCTCGCCCGCGGGGAGACGCTCAACCGCACCACGGGGGACCCCGTGGTCGTGGTGCCCGCCTGGCGCTGCCTGGCCGACCCGCGCGCCCTGGTGGAGGAGATCCTCACCGCCCACTGACCCGCCGGGCGGCCCCCACCGGGACCGGACGCCGAACGGACCGGCGGACGGGGCGGGCGCACTACCCTGGAGCCCGATGTCCGGAAAGCGGTGTTCACGCCGCCCCGGGCGGACGGGGGAGGAGAGGACCGGTGCCCGAGGGCCACACGCTGCACCGCCTGGCAGCGCACTTCGACAAGACCTTCGGCGGCGGCGCGGTACGCGCCAGCAGCCCGCAGGGGCGCTTCGCCGACGGCGCCGCCCGGATCGACGGCCGGGTCCTCACCGAGAGCGAGGCCCACGGCAAGCACCTCTTCCTGGGGTTCGACTCGGGGGAGTGGCTGCGGGTCCACCTGGGCCTGTACGGCGCCTGGTCCTTCGGCGACGCCGACGGCGAACGCCACCTGGGCGCGCCGCGGGCCGCCGGCGGCGCCCGCCGGGAGCTGCTCCGCGACGCCGAGGGCTTCGCCGTGCCGCCCGAACCCGTCGGGGCGGTGCGCGCCCGTCTGGTCAACTCCTCCGGCTGGGCCGACCTGCGCGGCCCCTCGGCCTGCGAGGTCGTCACCGAGGACGACAAGCGCGCCGTCCAGGACAGGCTGGGACCCGACCCCCTGCGCGACGACGCCGACCCCGAGCGCGCCTGGCGCGTGGTCAGCCGCTCCCGGACCAGCATCGCCGCGCTCCTCATGCGCCAGGACGTGGTGGCGGGCATCGGCAACATCTACCGTGCGGAGTCGCTGTTCCGGGCGGGCCTGGACCCGATGACCCCGGGCCGCGACCTCACGGCCGGGCAATGGTCGCGGCTGTGGGACGACCTGTCGGGTTTGCTCCGCGACGGCGTGCGGGACGGCTACATCATCACCACCCTGCCCGAGCACCGCCCCGACCCGGACGCGCGCCCCGTGCCCCGGCCCGACAGCCTCTACGTGTGCTACCGGACCGGCGAACCCTGCCGGGTGTGCTCCTCGCCGGTCGCCTCCGCCGAACTGGCCGGGCGCACCCTCTACTGGTGCCCCCGGTGCCAGGGAGTTTGATGGCTTTCGTGAGTTAAGTACCCATTTGTCGGGTTAGATGCCGAGGTCATGCAGTACAATCCCGAACCGTCTGCTTAACCGGTTCAGCGTTGTGTGATCAGGGGGACGAATGGGGGGTTTGATGCGGCGTCCGACCATCATGGACATCGCCAAGGCCGCGGGGGTGTCCAAGGGGGCCGTGTCCTACGCGCTCAACGGGCGCCCGGGGGTCTCGGAGGAGACCCGAAGACGCATCCTGGCGATCGCCAGCGACCTCGGCTGGGCGCCCAGCAGCCCGGCGCGCGCACTCGCCCCCGGCGGCCGGATCGGGGCGGTCGGCCTGGTGGTCGACCGGCCCGCCCACTCCCTGGGGCTGGAACCCTTCTTCATGCAGCTGGTCTCGGGGATCGAGACCGAGCTGGCCTCCTCGGGGGTCGACCTGTTGTTACAGGTCACCGAGGACATGGGCGCCGAGATCGCGGCCTACCGGCGCTGGTCGTCCGAACGCCGGGTGGACGGCGTGATCATGGTCGACCTGCGCGTGGGCGACCCGCGCGTCCAAGTCGTCGAGGAGCTCCCGCTGCCCGCCGTCGTCCTCGGTGGACCCGAGGGCGTGGGCTCCCTGCCGTACCTGCACACCGACGACGCCACCGCCATGCGCGAGGTCGTCCACTACCTGGCCGCCCTCGGCCACCGGCGCATCGTCCAGGTGGCGGGCCCGGAGAAGTTCGTGCACACCCGCGTGCGCACCCGGGCCTTCCTGGACGCCGCGGCCCAGGCCGGGCTCAGCGAGGCCCGCTGGGTGCACGCCGACTACACGGGCGAGGGCGGTACGAGGACCACGCGCAAGCTGCTGGCCGCCACCGACCGGCCGACCGCCCTGATCTACGACAACGACCTCATGGCCGTGGCCGGACTGGGCGTGGCCCACGAGATGGGCGTGGACGTGCCCTCGCAGCTGTCCATCGTGGCCTGGGACGACTCGGTGCTGTGCCGCCTGGTCCGCCCCTCGCTGACCGCCATAGTGCGCGACATCGTGTCCTACGGCCGCCAGGCCGCGCTGATGCTGGCCAAAACGATCGAGGGCAAGCCGGTGGCCAACAGCGAGACCTCGCGCGGGGAGCTGCTCCCACGCGGCAGCACCGGGCCCCTGGGCGCGTGATCCGGCGTCCCCGACCGGCCGCCCGCGGTCGGGGGACGGCCCGCCGCCGCGCGCCCGGTCCGGCGTGTACACCGCGTGAGAGCCCCAGAGCCCGGTGTGGCGCGGACGCCGGGGTTCGCGGCGTGCACCGCGGCGGTTGTTAACGATGTGAAAACAGGGGCGCGAGTTGCCTCGGTGGTCTCTGTGGCTTTGGTGTCCAAAAGGTGACCGTGAGGGTGCTGCCACCCCCTCCCGAGCTGTGGAAGGCTGCGGCGCGTAACGCCCCACGCCGACAGGCCCCCGAGGGAGCGAGAACGCCCGTGCGGAACCGGTTCAGCACCGCCGAACTTACTGACATACCCGCATCTGTGCTGTTACAAGCGAATAACAGCGAAGTGTCGGGCATTGACGCCCTTCCTGTGGACGTGTTGTTGTTAACGTCACTTACCCGGTTCAGCAACGGTCTCGTGCGCTCACCACTGGGAGCGCTCCCACCCTTCCGGTCTCACGGAGGGGACTCCCCCCATAGGCCGGCCGGGTGACAAGGAGGAGTCGAGATGAGAATGCTGCGGCTTCCGGCGGCACTCGCGGCCCTGGCCCTCGCGGTCAGCGCCTGCTCGGGTGGCGGCGGGAACAGCGACGGCGGTTCGGGCCAGTACCCCAGGAACGAGACCCTGTACACCACGGGTACAGCCTGGGAGGCGCCGACCAGCTGGAACCCGATGATGCGGGGCCAGTTCGCGGTCGGCACCAACGGCCTGGTCTACGAGTCGCTCTTCCACTACGACGCGGACGCGGGAGAGTACGTCCACTGGCTCGCCGAGAGCGACGAGTGGACCTCGGAGACCGAGCACGTGATCACCCTGCGCGAGGGCGTCACGTGGAACGACGGCGAGCCCTTCGTCGCCCAGGACGTGGTCACCACGCTGGAGCTCGGCCAGGTCCCCGGAGTCCCCTACAGCAACGTCTGGGACTACATCGAGAGCGTCGAGGCCACCGACGAGCGCACGGTCACCGTCACCTTCTCGGAGAGCCGTCCGCAGGAGTGGATGAACTGGGCCTACTCCAACCCCATCGTCCCGGACCACATCTGGGCCGACATGGAGGAGAGCCAGATCGCCGACAGCCCCAACGAGAACCCGGTCGGCACCGGCCCCTACGTCTACGAGTCGCACACCGACGACCGCATGGTCTGGGAGCGCAACGACGAGTGGTGGGCCGTCGACGCCCTCGACATGACGATGGACGCCCGCTACATCGTCGACATCGTCAACGCCTCCAACGAGGTCACGATGGGCATGCTGAACCAGGGCGAGGTCGACCTCTCCAACAACTTCCTGCCCGGCATCGACCAGGTCCTCAACAGCAACGAGACCATCACCAGCTTCTACGACGGCCCCCCGTACATGAAGAGCGCCAACACGGCGTGGCTCATCCCGAACCACACCCGTGAGCCGCTCAACGACACGGCGTTCCGCCAGGCCCTGGCCCACTCGATCAACATCACCCAGATCGTCGAGGGCCCGTACGCCAACCTGGTCCAGGCGGCCAACCCCACGGGCCTGCTGCCCGAGTGGGACGCCTACATCGACCACGAGCTGGTCGAGCGCGAGGGCTTCACCTTCGACGCGGACGAGGCCGTGGCCATCCTCGAAGAGGCCGACTACATGGACGAGGACGGCGACGGCTTCGTCGAGACCCCCGACGGCGAGCCCATCGCGCTGACCCTCGCGGTCCCCTCCGGCTGGACCGACTGGATGGAGGCCGCCCGCATCATCGAGCAGAACGCCCAGGACGTCGGCATCAACATCACCGCCGAGTTCCCCGACGCGGGCCTGCTCGACGACAACCGCAACGCGGGCGAGTTCGACCTGGTCATCAACAACGCCCGGCAGCTGAGCAACTCGCCGTGGACCTACTACGACTACCTCTACCAGCTGCCCATCCAGGAGCAGCAGACCACGGTGAACTTCCACCGCTACGAGAGCGACGAGGCGTGGGCCCTCACCGAGGAGCTCGCCCGGGTCCCCGCCGACGACGTCGAGGCCGCGGCCGAGGTCACCTCGCAGCTCCAGGAGCACTTCCTGGCCGAGCTGCCGACCATCCCGCTCTGGTACAACGGCCAGTGGGCGCAGACCAACAACACCGCCTGGGCCAACTGGCCCAGTGAGGCCGAGGACACGCCCAACAGCCCCGCGGTGATGTGGGAGGGCTGGTACGAGCTCGGCGGAATCGAGACTCTCGCCTCGATCGAACCGGTCGAGTAGGGGCGGGGGAGCGACCTCCCCCCATCCACCCCGCTGACCACTCCCCGCCCCCGGCCGAGGCACGGCGCGAAAGAGCCCGGCCGGGGGACGCCCCGGGAGAGCGGGCGCGGCACGGAACAGCCCCACAGGGTCCGTGCCGCGCCCCCTCCGGGGCCACTCGACTGTCCGCCGCCATCACCTGGAGGAACGTGTGTGGCGCTATATCGGTCGTAAGCTCTTCGTCTACCTGCTTACGTTCATCGTCGCGGTCACCATCAACTGGATGATTCCGCGCTTCATGCCCGGCGACCCCATCCGCAGCATGCTCTCCCGGGCTTCAGCGGGCGACCCCGAGGCCCTGGCCACCATGACCGCCTACTACGAGGAGGTCTTCGGCCTCGACAGGCCGCTGCACGAGCAGTACCTGAGCTTCTGGGCCGGCCTGTTCCGAGGGGACCTGGGCATCAGCGTGATGCTCTACCCCGAGCCGGTCACCGACGTCATCATGAGGGCGGTCCCCTTCACCCTGGGACTGCTGCTCCCCGCGATCCTGCTCAGCTGGATCATCGGCAACCGCTTCGGCGCCTTCGCCGCCCGCAGCAAGGCCCTGGACAACACGGTCCTGCCGGTCGGCTACATCCTCACCGCCACGCCGTACATGTGGCTGGCCCTGCTGCTGGCCTGGAGCCTGGGCATCGTCGCCGGGATCTTCCCGGCCTCGGGCGGCTACAGCTTCTCCCTGCGCCCCGAGTTCAGCTGGCTGTTCATCTCCAACCTGATCACCCACTGGTTCCTGCCGTTCCTGTCCATGTTCCTCGTGGCGCTCGGCGGCTGGGCGATCGGCATGCGCAACATGATCATCTACGAGCTGGACGCGGACTACTCCAACTACCTCCAGGCCCTCGGCGCCCCGCGCAAGCTGGTCCGGCGCTACGCGTTCCGCAACGCCATGCTGCCGCAGATCACCGGCCTGGCGGTCCAGCTGGGCACGATCATCGCGGGCTCCCTGCTCACCGAGATCGTGTTCAACTACCCCGGCCTCGGCAAGCTCATCCTCGACTCCCTGGAGAGCCGCGACTTCTTCCTGCTCCAGGGCGTCTTCCTGTTCGTGGTCGTCGGCGTGCTGATCGCCAACTTCATCATCGACATCGTCTACGTGCTGATCGACCCGCGCACCCGGGTCCAGATGACGGGAGGCTCCTCATGACGAACGTCGCCGGAGCTCCGGGCACCGCCGAGAAGGCGGCCGCCCCCGAACCGGCCGGGCGCAAGGGCTCAGAGGCCCTGTACTTCGCCCGGCGCAACCCCAAGCTGCTCATCGGCTCGGGTATCGTCCTGGCCTTCCTGCTGCTCGGGATCGTCGGCCCCTTCTTCGTCAGCGACAGCCCCAACGAGTACGTCGGCCCGCAGATGCAGGCGCCCAACGGCGAGTACTGGTTCGGTACCACCACGTTCGGCCAGGACATCTGGGCCCAGTTCGTGCACGGCGTGCGCGCCACGTTCATCATCGGCCTGTTCGGCGGCGGCGTCGCCTTCGTCATCGGCACGACGGTCGGCTTCGTCGCCGGGTACAAGGGCGGGATCGTCGACGAGATCCTCAACATGATCACGAACGTGGTCCTGGTGCTGCCCGCGATGGTCGTGCTCATCGTCGCGATCGCCTACCTGGACGCGCGCGGCCTGTTCGTGCAGGGCCTGTTCATCGGTCTGACCGCCTGGCCGTGGGCGGCCCGCGCGGTCCGTTCGCAGGCGCTGTCCCTGGCCACCCGCGACTACGTGGACCTGGCCCGGCTGAGCGGTCGGCGCACGTGGAAGATCATCACCACCGAGATCGCGCCCAACATGAGCTCGTACCTGGTGATGTCCTTCATCCTGCTCTTCGGCGGCGCGATCCTCACCGCGGCCGGCCTGGACTTCATCGGCCTCGGCCCCTCCAACGGCGTGTCCCTCGGCCTGATGCTGGAGAGCGCCGTCGCCTGGAGCGCGCTCACCCTCGGCATGTGGTGGTGGTTCATCCCGCCGGGCCTCGGCATCACCGTGATCGTGGGCTCGCTGTACATCCTCAACGTCGGGTTGGACGAGGTCTTCAACCCCAAGCTGCGGGAGCTGTGATGACCCTGCGCGTCAAGGACCTGAAGGTCTACTACCAGACCCTGCGCGGGGACGTCCACGCCCTCGACGGCGTCACGTTCGACCTCGCCGACGGGGAGATCATGGGCCTGGCCGGGGAGTCCGGCTGCGGCAAGACCACCCTGGGCAAGAGCCTGATCCGCCTGGACTCGCGGATGCGCCACGTCGGCGGCACGATCGAGCTGGACGGCAAGGACGTGCCCATCGCCGACGACCAGGCGATGGTGCCCCTGCGGTACCACGAGATCTCGCTCATCCCGCAGTACGCGATGAGCGCGCTCAACCCGACCCGCAAGATCGGGAAGATGATCAACGAGCTGCTGCGCGCCCGCGGCGTGCGGCCCGCCGACATCACCGAGGAGCTCCACCGCCGCCTGGAACTGGTCGGCCTGGACACCGACGTGCTCAACCGGTTCCCGATCGAGCTGTCCGGCGGCATGAAGCAGCGCGTCGTCATGGTCATCTCGACCCTGCTCAACCCGTCGCTGCTGATCGCCGACGAGGTCACCTCGGCCTTGGACGTGTCCACCCAGCGCTCCGTCGCGGAGTCGATGGTGGAGTTCCGCGACCGGGGCTACATCAAGAGCATGGTCTTCGTGACCCACGACATCTCGCTCGTGTACCAGATGGCGGACACGATCATGGTGATGTACGCGGGCCACATCGCGGAGAAGGCGCCCGCGAGCACCATCATCAACGAGCCCAAGCACCCCTACACCCAGATGCTCATCGGGGCGCTGCCCGAGGTAGGGTCCACCTCCACCGTGCAGGGGGGCCGCCTGGAGGGCATTCCCGGCACCCCGCCGGGGCTGCTCAACCCGCCCACCGGCTGCCGGTTCAAGGACCGCTGCCCGATGGCGTTCTCCAAGTGCTCCGAACAGCCGCCGCTGGTGGAGATCGAACCCGGCCACTGGGCCGCCTGCTGGAAGACGGGGTGAGGTAGACCGTGCTGGAACTCAGCCACGTGCACAAGGTGTACAAGGTTGGCGCGTTCGGGGGCGACCGCCTGCGCGCCGTCCGCGACGTGAGCCTCACGGTGGGGGCGGGCGAGGTCGTCTCGCTGATCGGTGAGAGCGGCAGCGGCAAGAGCACCCTCGGCAAGATGGTGCTGGGCCTGTTCAAGCCGACCTCGGGGAGCATCACCTTCGAGGGCACCGACATCACCACCATCAAGGGCCACGCCGCGCGCAAGGAGTACTACCGCCGTGTGCAGGGGGTCTTCCAGGACCCGTTCAGCTGCTTCAACCCCATCTTCAAGGCCGACCGCGTCTTCGAGATGGTCCGCACCTCCTACTTCCCGAAGACCCCGGAGACGGAGTGGCGGGACAAGGTGCTGAAGGCGATAGCCACTGTGCGCCTGGACCCGGCCAACGTCCTCAACAAGTACCCGCACCAGCTCAGCGGCGGGCAGCTGCAGCGCCTGCTGATCGCGCGGGCGCTGCTGCTGGACATCAAGCTGCTGGTCGCTGACGAGATCATCAGCATGCTCGACGCCTCCACGCGCATCGACGTGCTCAACCTGCTCGCCGACCTCAAGGAGCGCGGCCTGGGCATCCTGTTCGTCACCCACGACCTGTCGCTGGGCAACTACGTCAGCGACAAGTCGGTGATCCTGCGCAAGGGCGCGATCGCCGAGATGGGCCCGACGGCCAGGGTCTTCGACAACCCGCTGCACCCCTACAGTCGCCACCTGCTGTCCTGCGTGCCGCAGCTGCACCGCACCTGGGCCGAGGTCGACGCCGAACTGGCGGCCAACCCCCCCGAGGACGTCGTCCTGCCGACGGCGCCCGACGAGGACTCCGCTCCGTTGATCGAGGCCGAGGAGGGCCACTTCGTGGGGATCGACCAGGGCTGAGCCGCCCGCTTCCCCTCATCCCGGCGCCCGTCCACCCCCCGCGGGCGCCTCGGTGTTTTCCGGCTCTCCTCGCGCGCTCCCGACACCGGTTTCCGAAAGCCGCGATTCGACGCGCGGACCCGGGCGGCCGGCGGTGGTCTCCGGGTGTGCGCACGGTCCCGGATCCCGTCGCGGGGGCCGGTTCCGGGCGCCGACGGGCCCGTCGCGGAGGGCGTCGGCGGACGCCGCCGGGCCGCTCCGCCGCCCGGCTGGCCGCACGCGGGGGCGGCCGCGGGCGGCGCCGTCCCGGAGCCGGGTGCGCTCACGTGCGCACCCGTCCTGAGGTGCGCCGACGACGTGGCGGCGACGTCCGCCTGAACGGGGTGTGACATCCCGGCGTGCGTTCCCACGCGGCACACGTGTACCCTGGAGGGTCCGTCGGTATTCCCCGGCGGGCCGTGCGGGTTGCCACATCGGAATCCTTCGCTGGCCGACCCGTCTGTGGTACGTTCGAAGTGATTGTTAGTCGTTGAATTTCGCAGTTGGTGTCTTGCCCGCGGAGTTTGTGACCGGCGGGCGGTTTCTTCAAGGAAGTCCGGCTCGCGGCAATTCGCGGACGTGAGTTTGCGTCCGTGTACACCGAGCTGAAGGAGAGAACATGGCTCAGGGAACTGTGAAGTGGTTCAACGGCGAGAAGGGCTTCGGCTTCATCTCCCCCGACGGCGGCGGCCCCGACGCCTTCGTTCACTACAGCGCCATCCAGGGCACGGGCTTCCGTAACCTGGAGGAGAACCAGCGCGTGGAGTTCGAGGTCGTCCAGGGCACCCGTGGCCCGCAGGCCGAGAACGTCGTCGCGATCTAGCACGCGATAACTTCGCGCAACGCCCCGGAAGGCACCGCCTTCCGGGGCGTTCGCGTGTGCGGCCCCCGAGGGGGCGGGGGCTCACCCCTCCAGCAGGGTCTCGGTGCGCCGACGCACCTCGGGGGTGTCCAGTCCCCGCACGGTCACCGTCGTGCGGCGGCGCAGCACGTCGTCCGCGTTCACCGCCCACTCGCGGTCGCGGGCGAAGACCACCTGCGCCCAGATGTCGGGGCCGTCGGGGTGGATGCGCTCGCCCAGACGCGGCTCCTCGCGCACCATCGCCGCGATGTCCATGGCCAGGCTCCCGTAGTGCGACGCCAGGTGGCGGGCGACCAGCGGGTCCAGCGGGGCGCCGGGCGCGCGGTCGGTGATCAGCCGCTGGGCCACCGCGTCCGGGCTGGCCAGTCCGGGCAGCGGCACCGTGCGCAGCGGGTCGGCCATGTCCTCCGACAGCGGCACGGCGCTGACCTTGCGCAGCTCCTTGAGGACGGCGCGGCCGATGTGGCGGTAGGTCGTCCACTTGCCGCCCGCCACCGAGAGCATCCCGCCCCGCCCCTGGGTGACCACGGTCTCGCGCTTGGCCGCGCTGGTGCCGCCGGGTCCGCCGGGCAGCACCCGCAGCCCCGCGAAGGAGTAGTCGACGTGGGAGGCGTCCAGGTAGGGCGCGTCGATGCCCAGCGCGGCCTCGCCCAGGATCTGCTCCACGTCGGCGGGCACGACCGACACGTCGGCCGGGTCCCCGGTGTACTCCTCGTCGGTGGTGCCCAGCAGCAGCCTGCCCTCCCACGGGATCGCGAACGACACCCGGTACTTGTCCACGGGGATGGTCAGCGCGGCGCGCCAGGGCTCGGGGGTGCGCAGCACCAGGTGCGCGCCCTTGGACAGGCGGACGCTGGGCGTCGCGGAGGGGTCCTCCATGCTCCGCAGCCGGTCAACCCACGGGCCGGTCGCGTTGAGGACCAGCCGCGCGTCGATGCCGAACTCCCCGCCGTCGACGCGGTCGCGCAGGTCGGCGCCGGTGACCCGGCCCCGGGTGGTGCGCAGCCCCACGACCTCGGCGTGGTTGAGCACCACCGCGCCCGCGTCCACGGCGGCGCGCACGCTCATGACGGCCATCCGGCTGTCGTTCATCTGGTGGTCGCTGTAGGCGGCCACCGACCGCAGGCCGTCGGTGCGCAGGCCCGGGGCGAGCCGCCGCGCCTGGGCGGGGGAGAGCAGGCGGCCCATGCCGTCGCCGAAGGCCGACAGGGCCGAGTACAGGAACACCCCGGCGCCCATCTTCGCGGCCCCGTGCGGGCCGCCGGAGTAGATCGGGACCAGGAACGGCATGTGGTTGACCAGGTGCGGCGCCACATCCGAGGCCAGGGACCGGCGCTCGCGGTGGTTCTCGGCGACCAGGCGCACCTGCCCGCTCTGGAGGTAGCGCAGTCCGCCGTGCACCAGCTTGGAGGAGGCGCTGGAGGTGGCTCCGGCGAAGTCTCCGGAGTCGACCATGGCCACGCGCAGTCCCGCCTGGGTGGCGGTCCAGGCGACGGAGGTCCCGAGGATCCCGCCGCCGACGACCAGGAGGTCGAAGGTCCCCCGGGTGAGTTCGTCGCGTGTGCGCGAGCGCGACGAGGCGATGCGGTTCTGGCTGGCGCTGACGGTCATGGCTGTGCTCCTCGGAGGGATGGAGGGGGCCTCGCGTGCACCTGAACAGTCTCCACGTTTCAGGCGATGTATCGCCTTCATAATACGACAATGCCGAACGCTGGTGAAGAAGAGGGGGTCTTCTCGCGGAGAAAACGGGTCCAGGCGCGACCCGGAGCACAGACGAGCTTGACGCAAGTTGCCCAGGGGAGTCGGGTCAACACACGGGGCTCCTGAGATGCGGCATTGTCGAACCTCATCGGCCGACCACGCGGTCGGCCCGAGCCGAGGGCGCGCACGGCGAAGCCCCGGGGCGTCGCACGGCGACGCCCCGGGGCTCGGCGGGTCCGGGTCCGCCGAGCGGGCCCGGAAGGCGGGGCCCCGGCAGACCCTGGCGTTCGTGGGCGGGCCGTTCGGGGGCGGCGGTCACACCGTCCCCGGGTCGGCGACGCTCAGGAGCCGAACCCGGTGAGCTTCCAGATCCACGCGCCGATCACGCCGCCCAACAGGGGGCCGACCACCGGAACCCAGGCGTATCCCCAGTCGGAGGGGCCCTTGCCGGGGATCGGCAGCACCGCGTGCGCGATGCGCGGCCCCAGGTCGCGGGCCGGGTTGATGGCGTATCCCGTCGGGCCGCCCAGGGACAGGCCGATCGCCAGCACCAGCAGGCCGGTCAGCAGCGGCGCCAGGCCGTTGGTGAACAGGCCGCTCAGGTCCACGCCGTCCTCGATGGAGACGTAGCCGGAGTTCGCGCCGATGCCCAGCACGCCCAGGAGCAGCATGGCGGTGCCGACGACCTCGGTGATGAGGTTGGCCACCGGGTTGCGCACGGCCGGGGCGGTGCTGAACACGCCCAGCTTCGCGTCCGGGTCGTCGGTGATCTTCCAGTGCGGCAGGTAGACCAGGTAGACCAGGACGGCGCCGGTGAAGGCGCCGCCCATCTGGGCCAGGATGTAGCCCGGGACCTGGGCCCAGCCGAACTCGCCGACACTGGCCAGGCCGAGCGTGACCGCCGGGTTGATGTGGGCGCCGCTGGTGGCGCCGACGACGTAGACGGCCATCGCGACCGCCATGCCCCAGCCGAAGGTGACGACGATCCAGCCGCCGTTGAGGGCCTTGGAGCGTGCGAGCGAGACACCGGCGACGACACCGCCGCCGAGCAGGATCAGGATCGCCGTACCGACGAACTCTGCCAGATAGACCATGGAGACCTCCGCCCCGTCAGGGGGAACCGGGTCACGGGGGCCTCGCCCCCGCCGACCGGCACCGGGCCGGAGGCGGGGGTTTAATAGGACGCACCCGTCACAGGAATGGGATGGAGCGGAGCGCGCACGGCGCCCCGCGGGCCGGTTCCCGGGGGCCGAAGGTGGCAGCCGGGGCTCCTGGGAACCGGTCGTTCGGTGGGGTGACGCCGCCCTCGCGCTACTGGGCGTCCTCGTGCTCGACCCAGTCCAGGGTGCGGCGCACGGCCTTGTTCCAGTTGCGGTACTCGCGCTCGCGCACGGCGGGCTCCATCTTCGGGGTCCACTCGGCGGCCTTGTGCCAGTTGGCGCGCAGCGTCTCGACGTCGGGCCAGTAGCCCACCGCCAGCCCCGCGGCGTAGGCGGCGCCCAGGCAGGTGGTCTCGGCGACCATCGGGCGCACGACCTCGGTGTCGAGCACGTCGGACAGGATCTGCATGAGCAGGTTGTCGGCGGTCATGCCGCCGTCCACCTTGAGCGTGGTCAGCTCCGTGGGCGCGTCGGCGTTCATCGCGTCGACGACCTCGCGGGTCTGCCACGCGGTGGCCTCCAGGACGGCGCGCGCGATGTGGCCCTTGTTGACGTAGCCGGTCAGGCCCGCCATGACGCCGCGCGCGTCGCTGCGCCAGTGCGGGGCGAACAGGCCGGAGAAGGCGGGCACGATGTAGCAGCCGCCGTTGTCCTCCACGGTGCGCGCCAGCGTCTCGATCTCGGGCGCGGTGGAGATCAGGCCCAGGTTGTCGCGCAGCCACTGCACGAGGGAGCCGGTCACCGCGATGGAGCCCTCCAGGGCGTACACGGCCGGTTCGTCGCCGAGCTTGTAGCCCAGCGTGGTGAGCAGGCCGTTCTCGGAGGTCACCGGCTCCGTGCCGGTGTTCATCACCAGGAAGGTGCCGGTGCCGTAGGTGCCCTTGACGTCGCCCGGGTCGAAACAGGTCTGGCCGAACAGCGCGGCGTGCTGGTCGCCGAGGGAGGAGGCGACGGGGGTTCCGGCCAGGTAGCCCTCGGCCTCGCCGTAGACCTCCGACGACGAGCGGATCTCGGGCAGGACGCCCTCGGGGATGCCGATGGCCTCCAGGATCTCGGGGTCCCACTGGAGGGTGGACAGGTTCATCAGCATGGTGCGGCTGGCGTTGGTCACGTCGGTGACGTGGCGGCCGGTCAGCTTCCAGATGATCCAGGTGTCCATGGTGCCGAACAGGACCTCGCCGCGCTCGGCGCGTTCGCGCAGGCCGTCGACGTTGTCCAGCAGCCAGCGCAGCTTGGGGCCGGAGAAGTAGGTGGCCAGCGGCAGGCCGCACCGTTCGCGGAAGCGGTCCTGGCCCTCCTCGCCGCCCAGCTCGCGGACCAGGTCGTCGGTGCGGGTGTCCTGCCAGACGATGGCGTTGTGGACCGGCTCGCCCGTCTCGCGGTCCCAGACCAGGGTGGTCTCGCGCTGGTTGGTGATGCCGACGGCCGCGATCTGGTCGGGGGTGATGTCGTTCTTGTCCAGGGCTCCCCTGATGACCGCCTCGACGTTGGCCCAGATCTCCACGGCGTCGTGTTCGACCCAGCCGGGCTTGGGGAAGATCTGCCTGTGTTCGCGTTGGTCGACCGAGACGATACGTCCGTCGCGGTCGAAGAGGATGCAGCGGCTCGACGTGGTGCCCTGGTCGATCGCGGCGACGTACTGCTGACTCATCGGGTGCTCGCCTTCAGGGTGGGGCTCGGGACGGGGCCGGACGCACACGGTTTCGGATTAAACCCGCACGTTGTACGACATTGACGTATGAGTAGCCGTTAGTTTCATCCGTCTTTCCTTCCCATGTCAAGGCCGCGTGACGCAATCGTGTCGCGTGCGTCACGCCCTCTCGACGGCAACGCTGCCAGGCCCGGGCGGACGCCGGAAGCCGCCGCGCGGAAGGCCTTCCGCGGGCGGTACCGGAACCGTGCCGTGATCCCTCAGTAGGGGGTGACGCCGAGTTCCCGGGAGATGGCCCGCGCCGCGTCGCGCACGTAGGAGACCTGCTCCATGTCGGGCCTGCCCCCCTCTCCGCGCAGGCGCTCGACGGCGCCGCGCACCCCGATGGCGCCGACGGTCGTGCCGCGCCGGTCGCGGATGGGGGCGGCGATGGAGACCTCGCCGTCCACGAGCTCCTCGGCCTCCCAGGCCCAGCCGTCGTCGCGCACCTGGTCGAGCTGGCGCTCCAGCGCGGCGGGGGAGGTGACGGTGTGCCGGGTGAAGGAGGTCAGGGCAGGGGCCCCTCCGCTCTCGACCACGGCCGGGTCCTCCTCGGGGGCCGCCAGGGGGTCGAAGGCCATGAGGACCTTGCCGATGGCGGTGGCGTGCAGCGGCAGCAGGGTGCCCACGTCCAGGGTCTGCTGGGAGGCGTCGGGGCGGAACACGTGGTGGACCACGAGCACCTGGTGCTTGTGCAGCGTGCCGATCCGCACGCTCTCGCCGCTGCGCGAGGCCAGGCTGTCCGCCCAGTTCAGGGCGCGGGTGCGCAGCTCGTTGCCGTCCAGGTAACGGGTGCCCAGGCTGAGCATGCCCCCGCCCAGGCGGTAGCGGCCCGACTCGGGGTCCTGCTCGACGAAGCCCACGTGCTGGAGGGTGCGCAGGATACCGAGCGCGGTGCCCTTGGGCAGTTCCAGGGACCGGGAGATCTCCGCCAGGCTGAGCCCGCGGGCACCGGTGGCCAGGATCCGGAGAATGGCTGCCGCGCGTTCGATCGACTGGATTCTTCCCGGCATTGCGGTGCTACCACTCTCTAGTACGACAATGTCATACGCGAAATGCTACTACGCGTTGTGACGCGTGGCACGCCCGCGGCAGCCGGGCGGTCAGGCGATCGGCACAGTCTAGGTCGGCCGACCGCCGCGCCCGGCCGCCGGGGTCACAGCTCGGCGGCGGCCTCGGCCACGCCCCGGGCGGCCTCCTCGACGTCGCGGTCGGTGGTCTCCAGGTGCACCACCAGGCGCACGGCGTCGCCGATGCCCAGCCCCGCGACCCCGTGGCGGGCGAAGGCCTCGGCGTAGCGCGCCCCCTGTCCGGCGGGGGCGGGCACCAGCACCATGTTGGTCCGCGCCCGCACGGCCAGCCCGGAGCGCTCCGAGATCAGACGGGCCAGCTCCGCGGCGCGCTCGTGGTCCTCGGCCACCCGCTCCCGGTGGTGGCGCAGCGCGTACAGGGCACCGGCGGCGATGATCCCGGCCTGGCGCATCCCCGCGCCCAGCAGCTTGCGCCCGCGCCGGGCCCTGCGCACCGTGTCGGCGTCCCCGACCAGCGCCGAGCCCACCGGGGCGCCCAGGCCCTTGGAGAAGCACACCGACACCGTGTCGAACCCGTCCGCGACCTCGGCGGGGGCGGCGTCCAGTGCGGCTGCCGCGTTCCACAGCCGCGCCCCGTCCAGGTGCGCGCGCAGCCCGTGCCGGTGCGCGAACCCGGTGACCCGGCGCTGTTCGGCCAGCGGCACGACGCGGCCGGTGAAGGTGTTCTCCAGCCACACCAGGGCGGGCTCGGCCCGGTGGACGTCGCCCCGGCCGGCGATCCACGACTCCAGCACCGCGTCGGTGGGGCAGAGCCCGTCCGAGTACAGGCGCGGCAGGGCCCGGGCCAGCACCGCGGTCGCGCCCTGCTCGTCGCCGATGAGGTGGTGGTTCTCGTGCGCCCACACCTCCTCGCCGCTGCGGGTGGACACGTACAGCCCCAGCTGGTTGGCCATGTGCCCGGACGGCACGTACAGCGCGGCCTCCCTGCCCAGCAGCCCGGCGGTCTCCTCCTCCAGCTCCCGCACGGTCGGGTCCTCGCCCCACACGTCGTCGCCCACCTCGGCCTCGGCCATGGCCCTGCGCATGGCCGGGGTGGGGCGGGTGACGGTGTCGGAACGCAGGTCGATCATGGCGTCTTCCTCCTGGTGGGACGCGTGACCTCGGGCGGGGGCGGACCCGGGGTGGACGGGGTGTCCGCCCGACGATACTGCCCGCCGCTCAGTCGCTCCCGATCCGGTCCAGGGCACGTGAGAGGCGGGCCAGCGCCTCCAGTACGCGAGCGCTGTCCTCCTCGCCCAGTTCGGCGACCAGGGCCTTGGCCACCCGCTCGTGGTCGGGGCTGATCCGGCGCAGGGCGTCCAGGCCCTCCCCGGTGGCGGCGAGCAGCTTGGCGCGGCTGTGCGCCGGGTTCGGCCGGTACTCGGCCAGCCCCTGCTCCACCAGCAGGTCGGCGATGCGCTGCACGCTCTGCCGCGTGGTGCCGAAGCGGCGCGCGACCGCCGACACCGGCAGGGGTTCCCGGGTCACCGCGCCGAGCACCTGCCAGCGCGCGGCGGTCAGTCCGGCGGTGCGTGCCAGTTCCTCGGCCACCGACAGGAACTGCCCGTTGAGGCGGAAGACGGCGAGCGCGGTCCCGGTGAGCAGGTCGGAGTGTCTGTCCTCGGCAGGGGCCATGCTCAGGCCCCCTCCAGCAGCACGTGGTAGGCGCCGGGGTCGTGCTCGGCGTGCAGCCGGTACCACGCGTCGAGGACACGGGGCGTGTACAGGTCCAGGGCCGCGAAGACCTCCCGGGCGAACTCCAGGGGCGCGGTGGGCCCGGCCGTGATGAGGCCGCCGTCGGAGACCGCGAGCGCGGAGCGGTAGCGGCGCATCCCGGCGTAGCCGGTGGCCAGCAGGTACTCGGGCGCGGCGCTGGTGTGGTCGCGGTAGTCCAGGAGCCCCTCCCGGGCGAGCCCGGCAGTGGCGCCGCAGATGGCCGCCACCGGCACACCGGCGTCGAGCCAGATCCCGGCCGCCGAGGCGAACGGGGAGAAGGCCTCGGGGTCCAGGTCCCAGCCGTCGGCCCCCGGCAGGATCAGCATCGCGCTGGAGGAGGGCTTGAGCTGGGGCAGGGTGATGTCCGGCAGGATGGTCAGCCCGCCCGCGGTCGTGACGGGCGCGCCGGTGAGGCCGACGGTCACCACGTCGTAGCGCCCGGGGTCGCGCTGCCAGTCGCCGCCCCGGATGGTCGCGGTGGTGTGCCCGATCTCCCAGTCCGCCAGCTGGTCGTACACGGCGAGGTGGACGGTCTGCCTGGTGTCTTCGATCATGACAGCATGCTGTCAAATGGACAGCATACTGTCAATATCCGAGGGTGGACGGATCTGTGGTGCTCCGTGCGTCTGATGCGCCCTCTGGAGGGATATGTGCTGGTCCGCAGGCCAAGACGGTCAGCGTGTCCACGGCCATCATGGATCAGGTGTTACCTGTTGTGCTTTTACGGTCGGCCTACAAGTGCGTACTTCTACTGACCAAACCCGGAAAGTGACCTGGGTCGAGACTGGTTGAAGGTGCACGTTCGCGCCCTCGTGGGGATGGAGGGTGGGCGGTCCCGCTGGCGTCAGTTGTTAGGGGGTTTGGTTTTAATGCTTTTGTGGGTTGAGGGTGTCTGATCGCGCTCACGTCAGTCGGTGGCGGGGCGAGGGTCTGCCTTCGCGCTCATGTCAGCCCGTGGGGCCCACCGCAGGGGGTTTTGAACCCCGACTCCAGGGGGGTTTGTATCCCGACTCCAGGGGGTTTGAAGTCCGGCCGTGTGGTGGTTGAACGTGCACGGTGCTGCCCTCCTCAGACACGGCGGGGTACAGACGGAAAACACCAGTGCCGGGTAGGGGTGTGGGGGGTGGCCGTAGGTCCCAGGCTCCCCGCCCGGACATAGGGGGTTTTCTCCAGTGCTGGGGACCACGCGATGCGCACGTCGGTTGTCCAGGGGTGAGCGCATCGCGTGCTTCGCCCCGGTTCTCCAGTGCCGTGGTCGAGGGCACGTCCGCGAAGTGCGTGATAAGCGGCTCAGCCACCACTCCACGCCGTCAGAACAGCCTCCAGGTCCCGACCACTGGGGGTGGTACGAACGTGCACATATCCGCCCTCCAGAAGACAGGGGGTTGTAGAGCGTGCAGCAGAGCCCGGTCACAGACCCTGTACGTACGCGGGACCTCAGCCATAGACCGTGCACGTATGAGGGACCTGAGCCACAAGCTGTGCACGTACGCGCGTCCCGAGCCACAAGCCGTGCACGTACACGGAACCTCAACCCCAGGCCCTGTACGTACGCGGAACCCGAGCCACAGACCGTGCACGTACGTGGAACCCGAGCCACAGACCATGCATGTACACGGGACCTGAGCCACGGCCTTCTCTCTCCCGTTTCCCCTTTGTGTTTTCTGTGGTCGCGGTTGTACCTGGGCCACGCTCCTTGCCTGCGGTGACCGGCGAACCCCAGGCACAGCAAGGCCCTGGTTTTCAGCTCACCGGTGGTCGCTGTCGCGTTGGGGCATGGGGTTTCGGGCTCAGTGGTGGTGCGGGAGGGCAGTGACCTGATCCGTGACTACCTGCCTGTGGCTGAGCTTCAAAACCCCTTCCACTCCAGGCCGCGCGTAACGCGTACCTTTCACCCCCTGTCTTCTGGAGGGCGGATATGTGCACGTTCGTACCACCCCCAGCGGCGGGGTCTGGAAGAAGTGGACGGTGGCGGCGTGGGGTGGTGGCTGAGCCGCTTATCACGCACTTCGCGGACGTGCCCTCGACCACGGCACTGGAGAACCGGGGCGAAGCACGCGATGCGCTCACCCCCTGGACAACCGACGTGCGCATCGCGTGGTCCCCAGCACTGGAGAAAACCCCCTATGTCCGGGCGGGGAGCCTGGGACCTACGGCCACCCCCCACACCCCTACCCAGCACAGCCTTTATCCGTCTGTACCCCGCCGTGTCTGAGGAGGGCAGCACCGTGCACGTTCAACCACCAGACGGCCGGGCTTCAAACCCCCCTGGAGCTGAGCTTCAAACCCCCCATGGGCTGGGGTTCAAAACCCCTTGGAGTCGGGGTTCACAACCCCCTGCGGTGGGGGTTCAAACCCCCCACGGGCTGACATGAGCGCGAAGGCAGACCCTCGCCCCGCCATGGGCTGGCGTGAGCGTGATCAGACACCCTCAACCCACAAAAGCATTAAAATCCACGCCCTTCCCGGGCGGACGTGAGCCCGAATCCTGCCCTCATCCCACAGGCTGAGGCAGGCGTCTCCGTGCACGCGCAACCATCGCAGGGTTGGGCCTCACCCCCACCGGCTGACGCGAGCGCGGATGCCCGCCCCCACCTCACCCCACCCCCGCGGGGCTCGCGGAGTGAGGACCGAACGCGTCCGTGTGTCGCATGTCACTCCTGCTCCGAAAGCTGCTGGTGGGTCGGGTTTCCGGTGACGCAGGTCTCGCGGTTGTAACAGAACGGAACGCCGGTGTTCACATAACCTCACAAATGGTATTACCATTCTCGGAGCCTGCCCCCAGAGCAGGTCGGAGCCGTACTCCCGTACAGCTCAGCACCACCGCACACCCACGGAAGGCTCCGTCGTGGAGAACTTCGAACCCGTCTACGGGACGGGACCCCTTCTCGGGATCGCTGCGGGAGCCATCGCCCTCCTGCTGTTCCTGATCATCCGCCTCAAGCTGCACGCGTTCGTGGCGCTCATCCTGGTCAGCGTCCTGACCGCCCTGGCCACCGGCATCCCCGTCTCCGGGGTGGTGCCCACCCTCCTGGACGGCTTCGGGGGCACCCTCGCCAACGTCGCCCTGCTCGTCGGGCTCGGCGTGATGATCGGGCGCCTGCTGGAGATCACCGGGGGCGCGGCCGTCCTGGCCGGGGCACTGATCAAGCTCTTCGGTGAGAAGCGCGCGCCGCTCGCGCTCGGCGTCGCCTCCCTGCTCTTCGGCTTCCCGATCTTCTTCGACGTCGGCCTCATCGTCATGCTGCCGATCGTCTTCAGCGTGGCCCGCCGCGTCGGCGGGTCCGTGCTCATGTACGCGCTGCCCACCGCGGGCGCCTTCGCGGTCATGCACGCCTTCGTGCCCCCGCACCCGGGCCCGGTCACCGCCGCCGTGGAGATCGGGGCGGACATGGGCCTGGTGCTCCTGGTCGGCACCGTCCTGGCCATCCCCACCTGGTACCTGGCCAGCTACCTGTTCGGCCTGTGGGCCGGGAGGAAGTGGGAGCTGCCGGTTCCCGAGGACATCATGTCCGACGGCACCGTCAAGCACGAGAACCCGCCGCGCCTGGTGACCGTGCTGGCCGTCCTCCTGCTGCCGATGCTGCTGATCTTCGCCAACACCGGTGTGACCACGTTCGTCTCCACGGGCGCGGTGTCCGCCGAGGCCACGTGGGCGCAGGTCCTCCAGCTGCTCGGACAGACCCCGATCGCACTGCTCATCACCGTGCTCTTCGCGATGGTCGTGCTCAGCCCGGGCCGCTTCACCCGTCAGCGGGTGGAGGAGATCGTCGGCGGCGCGCTCGGCCCGGTCTGCGCCATCATCCTCATCACCGGCGCGGGCGGCATGTTCGGCGGCGTGCTGCGCACCAGCGGCATCGGCGACGCCCTCGCCGACAGCCTGGAGTCCACCGGCCTGCCGGTGATCGTCGCCGCCTTCGTCATCGCGCTCGCGCTGCGCGTCGCCCAGGGCTCGGCCACCGTCGCCATCACCACGGCGGCGGGTCTGATCGCCCCGGCCGTGGCGGCCACCTCGGGGCTCTCCTCGATCGACCTAGCCCTGATCGTCATCGCGATCGCCTCCGGCGCCACCGCCCTGTCACACGTCAACGACTCCGGGTTCTGGCTGGTCGGCCGTTTCCTGGGTATGGATGTCAAGACGACGCTCAAGACCTGGACGGTCATGGAGACCCTGATCGGCTTCATCGGCTTCGGGCTCGCCTTCGGGCTCAGCCTGGTGCTGTGACCGCGCGGGCGGAACCCGGCCGTCCGCTCAGGACGCGGGTTCCGCCCTCCGGTCGCCCTCCAGCGCGACGGACACCTCGGTGACGATGGAGCGCATCGCGGCCTCCGCCACGTCGGGGAGGCCGTCCCGGATCGCCTGGGCCACGGCCTTGTGCAGCCGCAGCGCCTCCGGGCGCGGGTTGCGCGGCATCAGGTGGTAGGAGGTGCGTCCGACCAGGACCTCCGCCACCACCTGGGACAGGCCGACGAACATCTCGTTGCCGGACAGCTCCAGGATGCGGCGGTGGAACGTGACGTCCAACTCCAGGAAGGTCTCCAGGTCCCCGGCGCGCCCGGTGCGGGCCATCTGGTCGGCGACCACCACCAGCTGGGCCCGCTCCTCGGCGTCGCCGCGCTCGGCGGCCAGGGCCGCGGCGCCCGGTTCCAGCGCGGCGCGCAGCTCGTTGAGCGAGCGCAGCTGCTCCATCCGGCCGGGCCCGGCCAGGCGCCAGCGGATGAGCTGGGGGTCGAAGACGCTCCAGTCCCGGCGCGGGCGCACGCGGATGCCGGTGCGGGGGCGGCTGACCACCAGCCGCATGGACTCCAGGACGCGCACGGCCTCGCGCGCGACCGTCCGGGAGACGCCGAAGTCCTGTTCCAGGCCCTGGAGGGTGAAGGTGTGGCCGGTCCGGTACTCGCCTGCGGCGATGGCGGGTCCGAGCACCGCCAGCACGCGGTTGTGCAGTGTGCGGTGGTCCGTGGCCATCGTTCTCCTCGTGCTCCGGGGCCGTCCGGTTGGCCGCATGCGGCCGTGGGGTCACGCTGAAGCCTAGCCGGATTGATTGATATCACTATTAATGGTGACGCTTGCGGCCACGCAGGGGCACCACGACACGGAGAAACCATGCACTTTGTCTTCATGGGGGTCTCGGGCAGCGGCAAGACCACTGTCGCCGAACGTGTGGCCAAGCAGCTGGGCCTGCCCTTCGCCGAGGCCGACGACTTCCACCCCCGGGCCAACATCGACAAGATGGCGGCGGGCGTGCCGCTGACCGACGAGGACCGCTGGCCGTGGCTGCACGAGCTGGCACGGTGGATCGCCGAGCACGAGGCCGCCGGCCAGTCCACGGTCATGGCCTGCTCGGCGCTCAGGCACAGCTACCGCGACGTCCTGCGCCAGGCCGCCCCGGGGGTGCGCTTCCTGCACATGCACGGCTCCGCCGAGGTGATCTGGCGGCGGATCGAGGCCCGTCAGGACCACTTCATGCCGCCCGCGCTCCTGGAGTCGCAGCTCGACACCCTCGAACGGCTGAAGGCGGACGAGCCCGGCCTCGAACTCGACGTCAGGGACGACGTGGAGGCCCTCGTCGGGCAGGCCCTGGAGTACGTGGGGCCGCTGCTGCGTCCGGCGGAGGCGCCGGTCGTCGGGGACTGAAGGGGAGCGGCGGTGGGCCACGGTCACGTCACCGTCGGGTCTCGAATTCCGTGCACGGTCCCGCGGGCGCCTTGCGTGGTTCCTCCCGGAACGCGACGCTGTTCGGCATGTCGAACTCCGTCTCGTCCCCCGTGTCCCCCGCCTCCCGCATCCTCGGCACCGCACGGTCCTCCGCGGCGGGCCTCCTCGCGGAGCGCCGCCCCGGTGTGCGGCCCCCGCGCGACGTGCGCCAGACCCTCGTCCTGATGCTGGTCGCCGTCCCCGCGTACGGCCTGCTGGCCTACCTGGCGGGCGACCGGATGCTCTCTGGCGCGCACGAGGACGCCGCCGAGGGCCTGCGCGCCCTGATGGTCACCGCCGCGCTCGCGGGCGTGGCCCTGGGCGCCCTGGCCGTACCGGTGCGCCGCGGCGGCAACGCCCTGTGGCGCGCCGCCCAGGTCGGCGCCGTGGCCGGAATGGGGGTCGCCGTGGCCGGTCTGTACGCGGCCGCGCGGCTGGTGGACACGCAGCTGCTGCTGGCCGCGGTCGTGGTGGCGGTCGCCGCCATCGTCGTCAACATCGCGCTGTGGAGCACCGAGGTCCACCGCTGGTGCGGCCGCTAGGAGGTCCGGCGCCCGCGGACCGGTCCGGCGGTACGCCCCGCCCCTCGCGTGCGGGGCGGCCGGAGCCGGGGTTCCCGCCGCGCGCGTGTCCGAAGGGGGAGGGGGACGACGGCACGCCGTCGTCCCCCTCCCGTGCTACTCCTCGTCGTCCTCGCCGTCGGCGGCCGCGTGCAGCCGCGCCAGGTGGTCGCTGTCGTCCTCCCCGTGGCGGCCCAGGTAGATCTCCCTGGCCTCGTCCGCGATGTCGGCCGACTCGTCCTCGAAACCGTAGTCGGCCAAGTCGTCCAGCAGGTCCAGTGCCCGGTGCAGGGCGTCGCCGTCGTCGGGGGACTGGGCGGCCTCCTGGGGGAGGTGGGCCACGACCCTGGCGAGGACGGCGGCGCGCGCCTCGTCCACTGCGCTCTCGGATCCGGCCGCGGCGGTCAGCCGGATCCTGGTGATGGGATCCTCGTCGGCCACCAGCATCAGCTGTTCGGCCAGCCAGGAGGCCTCCTGGCCCTCGAGGAACGCGGTCAGCGCCGCGTCGTCAAGCGGTGTGGTCATTGGCAGATCATAGGCCCGCCCGGCGCCTCCGCCGACACCGGTGCCCGGGCACCGGGGGGCGGGTTGTCGGGCCCGGAAAACGCGCCCTTTCATCCGATCATCGGATATCCGATTACAGGAGGGGGATATCCGATCACGGGGAGGATTGTTTTCCTGGAGTTACGGGGGTGTTGCCGTGAAGTCTCACGTGATAGTGCGTTCATCTGTTCGACAACTCGTATCCGAAAATGCGCCCATGGATCACGGCACAGATGGGAAACGGTTGTATTAATACCCAGCTGTCTATCTTCACAGTCGCTCTCGGCGCGGTCTAGGGTCCACTCAATCGTTCCAGGGCCTGCCGGGCCCCGCACTGAGGTGGACCATGTTCAGGAAGCCTTTCCGAAAGCCGTTGGCCCTCCTGGCCTCCGCGGCCGCGCTCACGCTGGTGGCCACAGCGTGTGCCGAGAGTAACCGCGAGGGCGGGGGGACCGACGCGTCGGAGCCCTTCGTCTTCGCCTCCGCGGGCGACATCAAAACCCTCGACCCCTTCCTCACCAGTGACGGTGAGACCTTCCGTTACAGCAGGCAGGTCTTCGAAACCCTTCTCGAACACGAATCGGGCGGGACCGAAATCGTCGGCGGACTCGCCGAGGACTGGGAGCAGTCCGAGGACGGCACCGTCTGGACCTTCCACCTGCGCGACGGCGTCGTGTTCCACGACGGCGACGAGTTCAACGCCGAGGCGGTCTGCGCCAACTTCGACCGCTGGTACAACCTCACCGGCGGTTTCCAGAGCTCGAACAACTCCTATTACTGGCAGTCGATCTTCGGCGGCTTCGCGGAGAACGAGAGCGAGGACCTCGCCGAGTCCCGGTACGTCTCCTGCGAGGCCACCGACGAGCTGACCGCGGTCATCACGATCGACGAGTACTCCTCCATCTTCCCCGGCGGCTTCAGCCTCGCTTCGTTCGGCATCATGAGCCCCACCACGCTGGAGGCCATCGCCGACGCCGAGATCACCGGCGAGGAGGGCAACTTCACCCTCCCCGAGTACACCCAGACGGCCGGAACCGTCGCGGGCACCGGACCCTTCACCGTCCAGGAGTGGGACCACGACCAGGCCGAGGTGACCCTCCAGCGCTTCGACGACTACTGGGGCGACGCCGCGGGCTTCGAGACGATGATCCTGCGCGCGATCCCCGACGAGACCGCCCGCCGCCAGGCCCTGGAGGCGGGTGACATCCACGGCTACGACCTGGTCGCCCCCGCCGACGTCGCCCCCCTGACCGAGGCCGACTTCCAGGTGCCCACCCGCGGCGTGTTCAACGTCCTGTACATGGCCTACCAGCAGGAGGCCAGCGAGGCCCTCGCCGACCTGGAGGTGCGCCAGGCCCTCGCCCACGCCGTGGACCGCCAGCGCATCGTCGACACGATCCTGCCCGAGGGCGGCGAGGTCGCGACCCAGTTCCACCCCGACACCCTCGACGGCTGGTCCCCGGACGTGCAGACCTACGAGTACGACCCCGAACTGGCCCGGGAGATGCTGGCGGACGCCGGGCAGGAGGACCTGACCCTGGAGTTCTGCTACCCGACCGACGTCACCCGCCCCTACATGCCCGCGCCGCGCGACATCTTCGACGTCATCGCCGCGGACCTGGAGGCGGTCGGCGTCACCGTGGAGCCGGTCACCTACGAGTGGACCGAGTACGTCCCGCGCACCAACTCCGGTGAGTGCCCGCTGTACCTGCTCGGCTGGACCGGCGACTACAACGACGCCTACAACTTCATCGGCACCTGGTTCTCCCAGTACAACAGCGAGTTCGGCTTCCGTGACGAGGACCTGTTCGACGCCATGGAGGAGGCGAGCACCAACCCGAACGAGGAGGAGCGCGTCGCCGCCTACCAGGACCTGAACAACCAGATCATGGACATCCTGCCGGGGCTGCCCATCTCCAGCTCCCCGCCGTCCATCGCCTTCTCCGCGAACGTCAACCCGCCCAACGTCAGCCCGCTGACCCAGGAGAACTTCTCCGAGGCCTCCTGGAAGTAGTCCCCCTCTCCCGCGGGGAGGGGAAGGGCCCGACCGGCCACCGGTCGGGCCCGCCCCCTGCCCGGGGCCGCGGTCCCCGGCCCGTCCGGGGCCGCGCGCCCCTCGCCGCGACACCGCCCGGCGGGGCGCGCCGCCCGCGCGCCGACCGGGCCCCTCGTCCGAACCACCCGCTCGAACTCCCGCCGCGATCCGGCGGGGACGCTTCGCGTCCACAGTTCCCACCACTGGCGAAAGGCGGCGAAAGTGCTGCGATTCATCGTCAGGCGTCTCCTCCAGCTGATCCCGACACTGGGCGGCCTGTCGATCCTGTTGTTCGTCTGGCTGCAACGGCTGCCGGGCGGACCGGAGTACGCCCTCCTACCCGACGACGCGACGGCCGAACAGCGCGCCGCGCTGCGTCGCTCCCTCGGCCTGGACGAACCGGTCACGGTTCAGTACCTGGCCTTCCTGCGCCGTATCCTCCAGGGCGACCTCGGGACCTCGCTCTCCACCGGACGGCCGGTCACCGAGGAGTTCCTCACCCGCTTCCCGGCCACGTTCGAACTGTCGGTCACCGCGATGCTGATCGCGGTCGCCGTCGGAGTCCCCCTCGGCTACCTCGCCGCGCGCAGACGCGGCTCCGTGCTGGACTTCGCGGCCGTGGGCGGATCCCTCCTGGGCATCTGCACGCCGGTGTTCTTCCTCGCCTTCATCCTGAAGGTGGTCTTCGCCGAGCGGCTCGGGATGTTCCCCTCCGCCTTCCGGCTCTCGCCGGGCCTGATCCGTACCGACCTCAGCGGGTTCGTCGTCCTCGACGGCCTGCGGACCGGGGAGCTCGACGTGGTGTGGGACGCCCTGCTCCACCTCGTGCTGCCCGGGATCGCGCTGGCCTCGATCCCGCTCGCCGTGATCGTCCGGATGACCCGAGCCAGCGTGCTGGAGGTGGTCGGCGAGGACTACGTGCGCACCGCCAACGCCAAGGGGCTGCACCGCAACACCGTGCGCACCCGCCACGTGATGCGCAACGCCATGCTCCCCGTGGTCACCTCGGTCGGACTGCTCACCGGAAGCCTGTTCGCCGGAGCCGTGCTCACCGAGAGCGTCTTCGCCTTCCCCGGCATCGGCTCGTTCGTCTACGCCGCCACGCAGGGGCGCGACTACCCGGTCCTCACCGGGTTCATCCTGCTCATCGCGACCATGTACGTGTTCATCAACCTGTTGGTGGACATCTCCTACAGCCTCCTCGACCCGAGAGTGCGGGCCCAGTGATGCCGACGACACCGAGCCCCCACCACCGGTCCGAACCCGCGGGCGCACCGGAGCCCGAGGGCACCGCGGCCCAGCGCACGCCCCTCCTGGGGCGCAAGGCGGCCAGGGTGGACCGGCTGGCCGAACTCATGGGCCAGCGCGAGGAGGGCGAACACGGCGCGGGCATCTGGCGCACCGCCTTCGAGCGCATGCGCCGCAGCCCCATGGCCATCACCGGCGCCGTGATCGTCGTGGTGTTCCTCGTCGTGGCGCTGTTCTCACCGCTCATCGCGCCCTACGACCCCGTCTCCCAGAGCTGGGGCGACGAGGTCTTCCCCAACCGCAACGTGTTCGTCGGCCCGCGCGCCGAGAACTGGCTGGGCCTGGACAACCTCGGCCGCGACCAGTTCTCCCGCATGGTGATCGGCGCCCGCCAGACCCTCCTGGTCGGCGTGGTCGCCACCCTGGTCGGCTTCGGCGTCGGCGCGCTGCTCGGCGGCGCGGCCGGGGCCGCCGCGGTCCTGGGCGGCCGCTGGGGCCGCCAGGTGGACAACGCCGTCATGCGCGTCATCGACATGATGCTCGCGCTGCCCACCCTGCTGCTCGCGGTCACCATCGCCGCCCTGGTCGGCCCCAGCCTGACCACGGTCATGTTCGCGGTCGGCGTGGCGCAGATCCCCATCTTCGCCCGCCTCCTGCGCGGCGCGATGCTCTCCCAGGGCAACCGCGAGTACGTGCTGGCCGCCCGCGCGCTGGGCGTGCGCAAACACAAGATCGCCCTCGTGCACATCCTGCCGAACTCGCTCGGCCCGGTGATCGTGCAGTCCACGCTCACCCTGGCCACCGCCATCATCGACGCGGCGGCCCTGTCCTACCTGGGCCTGGGGAACCCGGACCCGGCCTTCCCCGAATGGGGGACCATGCTCGCCGACGCCCAGCGGTTCCTGTCCAGCGCGCCGCAGCTGGCCGTGTACCCGGCGCTGGCCATCATCGTCACCGCCTTGGGCTTCACCCTGCTGGGTGAGGCGATGCGGGAGGCGCTCGACCCCAAGCTGAGGAAGTGACATGAGTTCCAGCACGCCGCTGCTGGCGGTGGACGAGCTGTCCGTGGTGTTCGGCGGACGCGGCTCCGACGAGGTGCGGGCCGTGGACGGGGTGTCCTTCACCCTGGAGGAGGGCCGGGTGACCGGCCTGGTCGGTGAGTCCGGCTGCGGTAAGAGCGTCACCTCGCTCGCCCTGATGGGCCTGCTCCCCGACCGGGGGGTGCGGGTCGGCGGCAGCGCCGTCATGCGGCTGCCCGACGGCCCCGTCGACCTGTTGGAGCTGTCGCAGAAGCGGATGCGCGACCTGCGCGGCTCCCAGCTGGCGATGATCTTCCAGGACCCGCTCAGCTCCCTCAACCCCGTGGTGCCCATCGGCCGCCAGGTCACCGAGATCCTGCGCCGCCACCGGGGGCTGCGCGGTTCGGCGGCCGAGAAGGAGGCCGCCGACCTGCTGGACCGGGTGGGCATCCCCGACCCCACCCGGCGGCTGCGCGAGTACCCGCACCAGCTGTCGGGCGGCATGCGCCAGCGCGCGCTCATCGCCATGGCGGTGGCCTGCCGCCCCCGCGTGATGATCGCCGACGAGCCCACCACGGCCCTGGACGTCACCATCCAGGCGCAGATCCTGGAGCTGCTCCGGGACCTGGTCACCGAGGAGGGCACCGCCCTGCTGATGATCACGCACGACCTTGGCGTGGTCGCCGGGCTGTGCGACGACATCAACGTCCTGTACGCGGGGCGGGCGGTGGAGACGGCGCCGCGCGCGCCGCTGTTCGCCGACCCCACCCACCCCTACACGGTCGGCCTGCTGGGCTCCATCCCCCGGCTGGACGCCCCGCGCGGTGAGCGGCTCACCCCCATCCGGGGGTCGGTCAACGACAACATCGCCTGGGCGCAGGGGTGCGCGTTCGCGCCCCGCTGCGACCACTACACGATGGAGTGCCTCCAGGGGCCACCGGAGCTCGTGGCGGTGGGCACCGCGGCGGGCGTGGAGGAGGGCGGCCGTTCCGGGCGGGGCCCGGCGGCCGCACACGTGCACCGGTGCGTGAACCCGATCCGGGACGCGGACGCGGCCGACCGGCCCACGCTGGACGGCCCGGGCGGTCCGGACGGCGACGACGAGGAGGAGCAGGGATGAGCCTGCTGCGGATCAACGACCTCAAGGTGCACTTCCCCATCAGGAGGGGGGTGTTCTTCGACCGCACCGTCGGCCACGTGCGCGCGGTCGACGGAGTCAGCCTGGAGATCGAGAGCGGCCAGACCTACGGCCTGGTGGGTGAGTCCGGCTGCGGCAAGACCACCCTGGGCCGCGCGGTGCTGCGGCTGGTGGACGTCACCGAGGGCGAGGTGCTCTTCGGCGGACAGGACCTGGCCGGCCTGGACGAGGAGTCGATGCGCCGCCAGCGCAAGAACCTCCAGATGGTGTTCCAGGACCCGCTGGGCAGCCTCAACCCCCGGCAGAACATCGGTTCCATCCTGTTGGAGGGACTGCAGACCCACGGGATCGGCGGCCCGCCGCCGGGGGAGGGCCCCACCGGCGGCAGGGAGCGCCGCGCCCTGGTCCTGGAGGACCAGCGCAGGCGCGTGGTCGACGCCCTGGAGAGGGTGGGCCTGTCGGCCAAGGCGCTCACCCGCTACCCGCACGAGTTCTCCGGCGGCCAGCGCCAGCGCATCGGCATCGCCCGCGCGCTGGTGCTGGAGCCCGACCTCATCATCTGCGACGAGCCGGTCTCGGCGCTGGACGTGTCGATCCAGGCCCAGGTGCTCAACCTGCTGGAGAGCCTCCAGGAGGAACTGGGGCTGACCTACCTGGTCATCGCGCACGACCTGGCCGTGGTCCGCCACGTCAGCGACGTGGTCGGGGTGATGTACCTGGGCGGCCTGGTGGAGGAGGCCTCCAGCGACGACCTGTACGAGACGCCGATGCACCCGTACACGCGCTCGCTCATGTCGGCGGTGCCGGTCCCCGACCCGCAGGTGGAGGACAGCCGCGAGCGCATCCTGCTGGCGGGCGACCTGCCCTCGCCCGCCGACCCGCCCAAGGGCTGCCGCTTCCACACCCGCTGCCCGTGGCGGCGGGAGGAGCGGTGCGACACCGAGCGGCCCGAACTGCGCCCGGTCGGAAGCGCCGAGGGCGGCACCCACAGGGTGGCCTGCCACTACGCCGAGCAGATCCTCTCGGGCGAGATCCGTCCCAGGGAGGAGATGGCCGAGCGCATCGTGCACGGCACCGGTTGAGCCGACCGGCGGGGGCGGCCGTCCGGAATCCGGACGGCCGTCCGCCGTGTCGGGCTGCCGTGCGGCGGCCGGGGGTTGGCGTCCTCCCGCGCCGTGACGTCGGCCAGCACCCGGTCGCAGCCGTGGCCCTGCCACAGGTGGGCGGTCGGGAGCGGGGCGAGCCCGCACAGCCCCCAGGGCAGGGCACCAGGGCCGGGGAGAGGAGAGAAACGGCACGGTTATGGTGGGACACCCACCATCCGCCGAGACGCGCCGGAACCCTGTCGAAGACGAGGAGACCCCCCCTTGCCGCCCTTCGCCGACAACCTTCAGTACTCGGAGCCCATGAGCGGAGTCGGCCTGGTCATGTTCGTGCTCACCCTCGGCGCCACGGCGGCGGCCCTGCTCATCGCCGGTTATCTGTCTGGCCGTGGCCGCCTCCATCCCAACCTCGCGTTCGGTATCCGCACGAAGTACACCCTCTCCGACGACGACGCCTGGTACACCGTGCACTCTCTGGCCGCGCCCTGGACGATCGCCTCGGGAGTGGCCATGGCTGTGCCCCCGATCGTGGTCGCCTTCTTGGACGACTTCTCCCTTCAGATGGTGGTGGTCCTGGCGCCGATGGGCGTGGGCCTGGTCCTGCTCTTCCTGGGCGTGTGGCGCGCGGAACGGACCGCGCGGGCCCGGGCCGCCCGCGACACCGACGCCCCCTGAAGGCAGTGTGGCGGGCTGTGCGGTCGCTCACCCGGGGGCGCGGAGCCCCAGGTGGGCGGCCCCCGCGCGCGGCGGGCGGCGAAGAACATCCGCCGGAACCGGGAGAGGACGCCCCCGGGCGGGCACGATGACGGCATGAGGCCTTCGCTGGACACCGTTCCCGGTACCGGGACGTTCCTGTACGACCGCGACTGCGGGTTCTGCAAGCGCTCGGTGGTCTTCGCCCGCGACCGGCTGCGCGCCCGCAGCAGCTTCGTGGCCTGGCAGGACTTCGACCTGGACTCGGCGGGGCTGACACCGGAGCAGACCGACGCCAGCGCCTGGTTCGTGTACGCGGACGGGCGCCGCTTCTCGGGCGGCGACGCCGTCGCCGAACTCCTGCTGCACGGGCGCCCGCTCACCCGGCCGCTGGGCCGACTGGCGCGCCTGCCGCTGCTGCGCTCGCTCAACCGGTCCGCCTACCGCTGGGTGGCCGCCAACCGCCACCGCATCCCCCTTCCCGGGGGAGCCCCCTCCTGCGGTCTCGGCCCCCCTCAGCAGGGCGGGTGACCCGGCGCCCACGTGACCGGCGGCCGTCTCCGCGCCGGCCGCGCGTCCGGCCGCCCCGGCCGCCCGCGGACTCAGGCCGCGCGCAGGGTCCGGCACACCTCCAGCAGCCGCTCGCGCAGCACCGCGCCGCGCTCGGCGAACCCCCGCTGCGCCTCCATGTACTCCGCCTTGCCCTCGGCGGTCTCGATCCGCACCGGCGCGTACCCCCACTCCGCCAGGTCGTAGGGGGAGGCGCGCATGTCCAGCGTCCGGATCTCCCGCGAGAGTTCGAAGCAGTCCACCACCAGCTCCGAGGGCACCGCCGGGGCCAGCTTGTACGCCCACTTGTACAGGTCCATGTTGGCGTGCAGGCACCCCGGCTGGTCCAGCTCGTCCTGCCGCTCCCGGCTGGGCCGGAGCGTGTTGAGCGGGCGCGCGGCGTCGGTGAAGAACCGGAACGCGTCGAAGTGCGAGCACTGGATCCGGTGCGTCTCCACGACCCGGTCGGTGCCCTCCCGGCCCAGCCGCAGCGGCACCTGTCCGTGCCGCACCTCTCCGGCCCGGTACACCATCGCCCACTCGTGCAGCCCGAAGCAGCCCAGGTGGGCGGGGCGCCCGGCCACCGACGACAGCAGCCGCTCCACGAAGTCCAGCACCGGCCGCGCCGCCAGGAACGCCGCGGTGTCCAGGCCCACCGCGCCCCCGGGCAGCTCGGCGTAGAACCGCTCGTCCAGGCGGGCGCGGGCGCCCTCGCCCAGCAGCACCGTCCCCGCGCCCGGGTGCCAGCGCCGCAGCTGCGCGGGCTTGAGGTTGTAGTAGGTGAACAGGAAGTCCTCCACCGGGTGGCGCACGCCCTCCCGGCGCCGCCGCAGGTGGTCCCCGACCAGCGCGTCCACGCGGTCGCGGTGCCGCTCGGCGCGCTCGCGCCACAGCTCCTCGGGCAGGGCTGCCAGGGCCCGCGTACTCGCTTCCGTCACGGCCCCCAGGGTACGCGCGCCACGGGATCCCCCGCCCCCGCGTCACGTCGCACGCGTTCTTGTACGCTCCGGTGATGGGCGTGCGCAACTATCTGGTCGAGGGCGTCTCCGGCACCGGCAAGACCTCGGTCTGCGCGGAACTGCGGCGGCGCGGGCACCACGCCGTCGACGGCGACCGGGAGCTGGCCTACCAGGGCGACCCGCGAACCGGTGAGCCGACGGAGGGCCTGAGGCACGAGCACCACCTCTGGCACGTCGACCGGGTCAGGTCCCTGGTCGCCGACCGGGGCAGCGCGGTGACGTTCTTCTGCGGCGGTTCCAGGAACTTCCCCGAGTTCATCGAGCTTTTCGACGGGGTGTTCGTCCTGGAGGTCGACCCGCGGACGCTGCGCCGGCGGCTCGACGGGCGGCCGAAGGGGGAGTGGGGCGGCAGGCAGGCCGAACGGGACCTCATCGCGCGCCTGCACCGGACGAAGGAGGACGTCCCCCGAAACGGCACGGTCGTCGACGCCACCAGACCGCTCGCGAGCGTCGTCGACGAGATCCTGCGCCTCGCCGGGGGGTAGGCCCCTGACGCGGCCCGGCCCCGGTCCGCGTACCCGGGCGGCCTCAGTTGGACTGCTGAACGGGCAGGTGGCGGCCCAGGTAGCCGATGTAGACCCGGTTCGTGGTGCCCGGCCCCAAGTGGGGGTAGAAGTACAGCCGCGGACAGATCCCGTACTCGATGTCGAGCTTGATGTGCGCGTACATGGGCAGCCGCCCGCTCGGCTCCACCTCCTCGGGCACCCGGAACAGGCGCTTGTCGTTGAGCTTGCCCCGGTTGCGCACGTGGTCCGACTCCTGCGAGGCCAACCGCTTGATGGGGATCACCTGGTACCCGTCGGGGGTCTCGCGCAGGTAGGAGTGGAAGCCCAGCCCGGTGCCGGGGTTGTCGAACTGGTAGCGCGCGTAGTCGTTCAGGGCCAGCAGCGCCTCCCACGCGCGGGTGACCCACAGGGACTCCTTGCGGCTGTCGGACAGCTCGTAGACCGTGGCGTCCTCGATGGTGAAGTACAGGTGCGGCAGGACCGAGTCGTCGGTGATCCGCTCCAGCAGTTCGCGCACGCTGACCGGGGGCCGCCGCTGCGGGTCGCTCGGCGCGGGCGCCGCGGCCAGTCGGAACAGCCCGGCCTCGCGCGCCTGCTCGCGCAACCAGCGGGCCTCGTAGCGGGCGGCGCGCGCCTGTTCGCGGGCGGTGTCGAGCTCCTCGCTCAGGTCGGCGGTCTCGGCCAGGAGCCCGTGGCGCTCCTCGGACAGCTCGCTGACCCGCGCGCCGAGCCGGGTGACCTCCTCCCGCAGCCGCTGGGCCTGCTGTTCCAGGGCCTCGCGCTCCAGCGCCGAGGCGGCCCCGGCCGAACCGGCCCCGCCCTGCGCCGCCTGGTGCACGACGGCCGCGCCCCGGGCCGCGGGCACGCCCACCCGCGGCCGCGCCGTGCCGGGTCCGGACCGCCGCAGGTCGTCGGTCTCCTCCTCCAGCAGCGCGTCCACGGCCTGGAGCGGACCGGGCAGGCCCACCTCCAGCGCGTTGTCGCGCACCCGCCGCGAGAGGGCGGCGCCCACCCAGTTGCGGATGCGCTCGCCGTCGCGCGCGGTGTCCAGCGTGGCCGGGCTCATCCTGGGGTGGCGTGCGGCGTCCGCCTCGTCGTGCGGGTCCACCCCGGGTAAGAAGGTGCGCACCCCGCCGGGCGGGACGTCCAGGCCCGGCGGCAGGAGCGCGCCGACGCGCTCCAGGGCGGCGTCGTCGAGCACGTACCCCGAGCACATGCCGGTGCAGCGCGACAGCGCCCCGGCCATGGCCCCGCGCCAGTCGGCGACGGTCACGTCGCGGGGCGAACCGGTGGCCACCACCGCCATGCGCCGCAGGGGGTCGCGGATCGTGGCCACGAGCGTGTCCACGAGGTCGTCGTCGCGCCCGCGCACGATCCGGGGCGCGGGCGGCAGCGGGTGGCCGCCGTCGTGGCCGTGCACCGCCTCCAGGAGCATGCGCGCGGCCTCGGGCGGCATGACGTCCAGCCGGGGCTGCTCGGAGCCCTCGCCCTCCGGGGAGGGGGTGACGGTCATGTCGATCCACACGTACCGCCACGGGGACAGCGCCGGGTCCACGACAGCGGTGGCGACCGTCCGCCACACGCCGTCCGTCTTGTCGGACTCGGTGGTCAGCCGCAGGAAGGACAGGCCCTCGTCGGGGTTGTCGTGCCGCACGACCAGGGCGCGGGAGCGGTTGCTCAGCTCATGGCGCCCCGACGCGGAGAAGTCCACGCGCGCGCCCGAGTTGCCGCGCTTGCTCAACCACCGCGACAGGACCGTCGAGGTGACGGCGACCAGGTCGCCGTCGTGCTCCGGGACCGCGACGAGCGTGCGGTAGACAAGCGGCAATGGGCACTCCCGGGATCCCGTCGGCGGTGGCGGACCCGAGGGTCCGGCCGAACGCGCTGGCAGAGCCCTCCTCACCACTGTGGACGAAGGAGGTCGCCGGCGCCAGTCGGCCGACCAAAGATCCCCGGTCAGGCTGTCTGATCCTCAGACGATACCGCCCGTCACCCCGGTGTACACCCCCCGCTGTCGCCCCTGTTCGGAGCGCGGAGCCTTGTGCGCGTCGTTCTTGCGCCACTGTGGCCAACTCCCGCGTGCGTGTTGGCAACGGTGGACAAGGCATACCGGGAGAAGGGGGCACTAGCGTCACGGGCATGTCTACGCGTCCGTTCTGGCTGGCCGGCACCGCCGCGACCGGCGACACCGAGATCACCCTCGTCAACCCCTACACCGGCGAGGACGCGGGCACCGTCTCCGTGCCCACCGCCGAGCAGATCGAGGAGGCGGTGGCCGCCGCGCACGCGGTCGCCGCCGAGGCCGCCGCCCTGCCCGCCCACGTGCGGGCCGACGCCCTCGACCACGTCTCCCGGCGCATCGGCGAGCGCGCCGAGGAGATCGCCCGCACCATCACCGCCGAGAGCGGCAAGCCGATCAAGTGGGCCCGCGCCGAGGCCGGACGCGCCGTGTCCGTGTTCCGCTGGGCGGCCGAGGAGGCCCGCCGCGACAGCGGTGAGCTCCAGCGCCTGGACACCGACCCGGGCGGCACCGGCCGCATGGCCCTGGTGCGCCGCGTCCCCAAGGGGCCGGTCCTGGGCATCTCGCCGTTCAACTTCCCCCTCAACCTCGTCGCCCACAAGGTCGCCCCGGCCATCGCCGTCGGCGCGCCCATCATCCTCAAGCCCGCACCGGCCACCCCGATGACCGCCCTGATCCTGGGCGAGATCATCGCCGAGACGGACCTGCCCGGCGGCATGGTGTCGGTGCTGCCGATGCCCAACGACCGTGCCGCCTCCCTCATCACCGACGAGCGCCTGCCCGTCATCTCCTTCACCGGCGGCGCCTTCGGCTGGCAGCTGCCCCGCCTGGCCCCGAACAAGCACGTCACCCTGGAACTGGGCGGCAACGCCGCCGCCGTGGTGCTCGCCGACGCCGACCTGGACTGGGCGGCCCAGCGGGTGGCCCTGTTCGGCAACAACCAGGCCGGACAGGTGTGCATCGGCGTGCAGCGCGTCATCGTCGAGGACTCCGTGTACGACGAGTTCGTCCCGCGCCTGGTGGAGCGGGTGGAGGCCCTCGGCGTGGGCGACCCCGCCGACCCGGCCACCGACGTGGGCCCGCTGGTGGACGAGGCCGCGGCCGAGCGCGTGGCCTCCTGGATCGACGAGGCCGTCACCGCCGGGGCCGAGCTCCTCACCGGCGGCACGCGCGACGGCGTGACCGTGGCGCCGACCGTCCTCGCCGAGGCCCCGGACGACTCCCGGGTGGTGCGCCAGGAGGTCTTCGGCCCGGTGCTGGTCCTCCAGCGCGCGGCCGACACCGACGCCGCCTTCGCCGCAGTCAACGACAGCGACTTCGGGCTCCAGGCGGGCGTGTTCACCCGCGACCTGCCCACCGCCTTCCGCGCCCACCGCGAGCTGGAGGTCGGCGGCGTGGTCATCGGCGACGTGCCCACGTTCCGCGCCGACCAGATGCCCTACGGCGGCGTCAAGGGATCGGGTGTGGGCAAGGAGGGCGTGCGCGCCGCCATGACCGACCTGTCCTACGAGCGGGTCCTGGTCCTGACCGGAATCGACCTGTAGCGCCGCCGGGGACCGCCCCGGAACCGGAACGAGCGGTGTCCCCCGAGCCACGGGGGCCGGGGGACACCGCTCGTCCCGCGGGTTCTACAGCTGGGCCGCCTGCTCGTACAGCTCGCGCGCCTCCCCGCCGAGCCGGGGGCCGTACTGGACGCTGCGGTCGTCGGCGTACTTGAAGCTGACCACCGAGGTGATCGTGCCCCGGCCGGTGCCGGTGTCGAAACCGGCGAACCAGGGGCCGCCGCTGGAGCCCTGCGTCATGGAGCAGCGCACCCCGTTGGCCGTGGTGCCGCCGGTGTCGGGCTCGGTGCGGCCCGAGCAGTAGTGCAGGTGCCTGCCCTCGTACGGGGACGCCGACGGGTATCCGAACGTGTACACCTGCACCCCCTCGCGCACCTTGTCCTCGGTCCAGGCGTCGAACGCGATCCGCTGGGAGCCCACCCGCTCCTGGACGGTGGTGCCCCCGTCGGGGTTGAGCACCACCATGGCGAAGTCGTAGCTGTCGTCCGCCTGGCGCGACCACTCGGGCGCCACCAGCAGGTCGCTGGCGGTGAACCGGCCGTAGGGGCTCTCCCCGTCCGCGTGGCCGGGCACGAAGGTCCAGTTGCGCGCCCACGAGCCCCGGCCGTCCTTGGCGCAGTGCCCGGCGGTGACCACGGTGCTCCGGTTCGCCGCGTCCACCACCGACGCCGAGCACGTGAAGTCGCGCCCGTCCATGGTCAGGTAGACCTTGCCTGTGGTCCTGGTGACCAGCCCGCCCGAAGTCCAGCGCTCGCCCTCGCTGTCGGAGCGCGGCGCGGCCTGATGCTCCACTCCCCCGTCCGGCGCCGTCCCGCCCTCGGCGGACGTGAGGACGTCCTCCAGCATGCCGGTGATGGGCTTGGCGGCGGCCATGCGCTCCTCGGTCCAGTAGTCCAGCACGGCCTGGTGCTGGTCGCCGGTCACGGCGGCGCTCTGGTGGGAGAGCCCCGTCACGTGCGACAGGGTCTCGCGGTCCTCCTGCGCGGGAACCGCGGGGGAGTGGATGGCCTGGGTGACGGCGGACGCGGGCGCCGGGAGCTGCTCGGCGAGGAAGAGGCCCCCGGCGGCGACCGCCGCGGCGGCGAGGGGGGCGAGAATCCTGTGTGCGGTGGACGAGGTCATGACGAGCATCCTCGCACACTTTCGGTAGTCGAGTAGCTACTTTGTGTTTGTGTCGTGCGCGGCGGGGGAAGAAGGGGCGGCCTCCGGCACGGGGGCGTGCCGGAGGCGGCCGGAGGGTGCTCGGGCCGTCGCCGGGGGAGTTCCCGGCGCCCGTCAGGCGAGCGGAACCGCGACCCGGGCGGGGGCCTCCTCCGGGGAGGTCACGCCCACCCGGTCCCCGATGTCGCTCTCGTCCTGGTAGCGCGCGTCCATGCTGTCCACCACCACGGCCAGGCGGTGCCCCGCGGGCACGTCCCAGACCACCGGCGCCAACTCCGCGTCCACCGTGACCGGTTCACCGGGAGTCGCCCCGCGCAGGGTGTGGGGCGCGTGCGAGAGCAGGGAACCCGTCCCCCGCCCGTCGATCGCGTACAGGTACACGTACACCGACTGCTCCGGGGCGGTGGGCGTGAAGGTGAGGGAGACCTCCGGTGTCCCCGCCACCCGCGCCCCCTCGGGGTAGGCGGGGCTGGTCCACACGGCGGCCCGGTGGCGGTCCACCGTCGGCAGCAGCACCCCGGTCGGGATGTCGAAGAACTGCTGGAGCGCGCCGGAGACCATCACGGTGCCGCTCTCGGCCGGGGTGGGGACCCCCGTGCGGAAGCGGTAGCTCCAGCCGGTGGAGGGCTCGGCCTCCATGGCGCCGCCGCTCTGCCAGCGGAACCAGTCGGTGCCCGGCTCGGCCAGGTAGTACCGGTCGGTGCTCGCGGTGACCGACGGCCAGTCGGGGTGCGTGGTCCAGCCGCCGCGCCCGTTGTTGGGCCTGACGTGCACGGGGCCCTCGGCGTCCACCTCGTTGGCCCGGCCGCGCAGGTGGTGGTCGAACCAGTCGCCCAGGGCCTCCCACACCTCGTTGGGCAGCCCGGCCGCGCCGAACAGCTCCTGGGTGGCGTGGTCGCCGGGGGTGATCATGAGCCGCTTGGGCACCTCCAGCTCCTCGTAGAAGTCGGTGATGTGGCCGACGGGGAAGATGCCGTCGTTCCAGGCGTGCGCCATCATCACGGCCGTGCCGTTGGCGTTGATGGCGTCCACCTTGGTGGCCGCCGACCGGTCCGGGGCCACGTCCAGGGCGGGCTGGATGTCGCCGCGCCGGTAGGCGGCCTCGATCCCCGCCAGCTCCTCGCCGGGGGTGCCCGTGAGGTTGCCCGCGAGCAGGAGCAGCTCGGCCGACTGCGTGTCGACGGTCTCGTTGGGATACAGGGAGACGGCCAGGTCGGCCCAGCCGCTCAGCGAGGCCACGGCGCGGATCCGCTCGTCCTCGGCGGCGGTCAGCAGACTGATGCCGCCCCCGTAGGAGATCCCGGCCATGCCGATGCGGTCGGGGTCGGCGTCGGTGTTCTCCAGCGCCCAGTCGATGACGGCGCTGGCGTCGGCGCGGTCCTCGGGACCGGCCACCCCGATCCCGCCGCCCGAGTCCCAGAAGCCGCGCGAGGTGTAGGCCACGACCTGGTAGCCGGACTCGTGGGCCAGCCTGGCGGCGGCGCCCACGTAGAGGAGGTGGGGCGTGCCCCAGGCGGAGGGCATGACCAGCAGCGGGTGCGGGCCCTCGACCCCGGTGGGGGTGATGACCTTCGCCCTCAGTTCGGTGCCGTCGTGGCTGACGATGGTCTCGTAGCCGATGCTGGCGCCGACCGAGGCCGAGGCCGGGGCGGGCGTGAGGACGGCGGAGGCGAGCACGGCCGCCAGGGCGGCGGACAGCAGGCGGGGGAGGAGGCGCGCGGCGGCGCGGAGCCCGGAGCCGGTACGCGGCGGCCCGGCCTCGCGGGGCGCGGGGAGGGAGGGGGTGGTGACAGGGCGCATGGCGGGGGAACCTCAGGGGGCTGGCGGGGTGGGGTGACCGATGGGTCGTCGCGCCGTCTCGCCATCGGGGAGGCCGGAACCCGGGGGTTCCGGCGGAGGCGTCCGGGGGAGCGCCTCTCGGGGACCGTCCTGCCCGGCGGTCCCACCGGGCCGTGCTCGCGTCGCCTCGACGCGCTGTCCGACGGACCGTTCCAACTGGGGGGTAACTTACTCACGGGTTAAGTTAGGTCACCGGGCACCGGTTGTAAAGACCCGGTGACGCATGATCCCGCCGCCTCCTCCGGTCGGCGCCACGGGCCCGCGTTCCGTCCTGGGCCCGCGTTCCGTCCTGGGCCCGCGTTCCGCCCTGGTCCCGCGTTCCGCCCTGGTCCCGCGTTCTGCCATGGGCCCGGTCCCGCGTTCCGTCCCGGTCCCGGCCTGTCCACAGGCCCCGCACTCCGCCCGGCGGATTGCGGAACAATGGGGAGCGTGCGAGAAGAACAGCGAACAGCAGTGATCCTCGGTTCCACCGGCTCGATCGGGACCCAGGCCATCGACATCGTCCAGCGCAACCCCCGACGCTTCCGCGTGGTGGGCCTGGCCGCGGGCGGCGGGCGCGTGGACCTGCTCGCCAAGCAGGCGGCCGAGCTCGACGTCCCGCTGGTCGCCGTCGCCGACCCCGACCGCGCGGGCGAACTCGCGCGCGCCCTCGCCGGGCACGGCAGTCGCGCCACCGTCCTGGCCGGGCCCGAGGGGGTCGCGGAGCTGGCCGGGAGCGAGTGCGACGTCGTCCTCAACGGCATCACCGGCGCCCTGGGCCTGGAGTCCACCCTCGCCGCGCTGCGCGCCGGGCGCACCCTCGCGCTGGCCAACAAGGAGTCCCTCATCATCGGCGGGCCGCTCGTGCGCGAACTCGCCCGGCCCGGCCAGATCATCCCGGTCGACTCCGAGCACTTCGCCATCGCCCAGTGCTTCCCCCACCTGCCCGAGGCCGAACTCGCCAGCCTCGCGCAGGGCCACGTCCACGCCCGCCGCGACGAGGTGCGCCGCCTGGTCGTCACCGCCAGCGGGGGCCCCTTCCGCGGCCGGGGACGCGACGAACTGACCTCGGTCACCCCCGCCGACGCCCTCGACCACCCCACGTGGAGCATGGGCCCGGTCATCACCGTCAACTCCGCCACCCTCGTCAACAAGGGGCTGGAGGTCATCGAGGCCAACCTGCTGTTCGACGTGCCCTTCGACCGGATCGACGTGGTCGTCCACCCGCAGTCGGTCGTCCACTCCATGGTCGAGTACGTGGACGGCTCCACGATCGCCAAGGCCAGCCCGCCCAGCATGACGATCCCCATCGCCTACGGGCTCGGCGCGCCCGACCGCGTGCCCGACGCCGCGCCCGGCATGGACTGGACCCGCGCCCACACCTGGACCTTCGAGCCGCTGGACCACGAGGCCTTCCCCGCCGTCCGCCTGGCGTGCGAGGTCGGTGCCGCGGGCGGGACCGCGCCCGCGGTCTACAACGCGGCCAACGAGGAGGCGGTCGACGCCTTTCTCAGGGGAAACCTCGCGTTCCCGGCCATCATGGACACCGTCTCCCGGGTAGTCTCGGAGCACCAGCGAACAGAACGTGCCGGGGGAGCGTCCTCACACAGAGGACACCTGAGCCTGGACGACGTGTACGCCGCTGACACCTGGGCCCGCACGCGTGCGCGCGAGCTGCTCGCGCGCCAGGCCTGACACCGCCCTGAGGAGAGATGCATGGTCGCCCTGTTGACCGTGGTCGGGATCGTCCTGTTCGTCTTCGGCCTGCTGTTCTCGATCGCCTGGCACGAGCTGGGTCACATGGCCACGGCCAAGATGTTCGGGATCAAGTGCACCGAGTTCATGGTGGGCTTCGGCAAGACCCTGTGGTCCGTCCGCAGGGGCGAGACCGAGTACGGCGTCAAGGCGGTCCCGCTGGGCGGGTTCGTGCGCATGGTCGGCATGCTCCCGCCCTCGCGCCAGAGGGCCGACGACAGCTCCCGCAAGCTCTCGCGCTGGCGGGCCATGGCCGAGGACGCCCGTGAGGCGTCCTACGTCGAGCTGTCCCCCGAGGACCAGGACCGGCAGTTCTACCAGCGGGCGCCCTGGAAGCGCCTCATCGTGATGTTCGCCGGTCCGGGCATGAACGTCATCCTGGCCGCGATCCTGCTCGCCGTGCTGTTCATGGGCATCGGGGTGCCGCAGAGCACCACCCAGATCGCCACGGTCAGCGAGTGCGTGGTCCCCGCGGGCAGTTCGGCCACCGACTGCGAGGACGCCCCGCCCACGCCCGCGGCCGAGGCCGGGATGCTGCCCGGCGACGTCATCGTCTCCGTCGGCGGCGAGGCCACCCCGGACTGGAGCACCGCCAACCGGCAGATCCGCGAGGCCATGGGCGACACGGAGATCGTGGTCGAGCGCGACGGCGAGCGGCTGCCGCTGAACGTCGACATCGTCGAGAACGAACTCCCGGCCCGCGACGCCGAGGGCGAGTTCGTCTACGAGACCGACGCCGACGGCGAGCCGGTCTACGACGAGCAGGGCTACCGCGTCTACGAGACCGAGGTCGTGGGCTTCCTCGGCATCGTCTTCGCCACCGAGCGCGCCCCGCTCACCCTCGCCGAGTCCGCCGCCGAGATGGGCAGCATGATGGTCGGCGTCGGCGAGGCCCTCATCGCCCTGCCCAGCAAGGTGCCCGACGTGTTCGCCGCCGCGTTCCTGGGCGAGCAGCGCACCCAGGACTCCCCGGTGGGCATCGTCGGCATCTCCCGCATCGGCGGCGAGATCATGGCCCAGGGCCTGCCCGTGGCCGACACCGCCGCGATCATGATCCAGATCCTGGCCGGGGTGAACCTCTTCCTGTTCGCCTTCAACCTGGTGCCCATCCTGCCGCTGGACGGCGGTCACATGGCCGGCGCCATCTGGGAGTGGATCAAGCGCGGCTGGGCCAGGCTCTTCCGCAGACCCGAGCCCGCCCCGGTGGACGTGGCGATGCTGACACCGGTGGCCTACGTGGTCGTGGCCTGCTTCCTGGTGTTCAGCGTGGTTCTGCTCGTGGCCGACCTGTTCAACCCGGTCAGGCTCTTCGGCTGACCCCTCGTCCCGGCGGCCCTCCGGCCGCCGGGACGAGGGCCCCTGCGGTCGGTCCGGCGAGCCGGGCCGTGTGCCGGGGCCCTTCCCGTCCACCGCCGCGGTGACCGCCCGACGGGCGGCGGACACCCCCGCGGCGCCGGGCGTTCACCCTGGTATCCCCGGTCCGCGTTCCGTGCCGGGCACGCCCCCGGGTACGGGTAACCTGGGGGCGCGATCCGGGAACGACGGCGTAGCCAAGGCCGCCGGACACGGTGATCCCCGGACGCGGACCCGCGCGCTGCGCCGGACACCCAATTCCCGAAACGGACGAATCAAGTGCCGCCCCCTCCTCGGCGGCAGACGAGGTGAATCAAGCGTGACCGTCGATCTCGGTATTCCCGCCGCACCGCCGCGCCCGCTCGCGACCCGGCGCAAGACGCGGCAGATCATGGTCGGGAACGTCCCCGTCGGTGGGGACGCCCCGGTGTCCGTGCAGTCGATGACGACCACCCGTACCTCCGACATCAACGCGACCCTCCAGCAGATCGCGGAGCTGACCGCCGCGGGCTGCCAGATCGTCCGCGTGGCCGTGCCCACCAACGACGACGCCGACGCCCTGGCGATCATCGCCAAGAAGTCGCAGATCCCGGTGATCGCCGACATCCACTTCCAGCCGAAGTACGTGTTCCAGGCGATCGACGCCGGATGCGCCGCCGTGCGCGTCAACCCGGGCAACATCAAGAAGTTCGACGACAAGGTCGCCGAGATCGCCAAGGCGGCCGGTGAGGCCGGGACGCCGATCCGCATCGGCGTCAACGCCGGTTCGCTGGACAAACGGCTGCTCCAGAAGTACGGCAAGGCCACGCCGGAGGCCCTGGTCGAGTCGGCGCTGTGGGAGTGCTCGCTGTTCGAGGAGCACGGCTTCCGCGACATCAAGATCTCGGTCAAGCACAACGACCCCGTGGTCATGGTCAACGCCTACCGTCAGCTCTCCGCGGCCTGCGACTACCCGCTGCACCTGGGCGTGACCGAGGCCGGTCCCGCCTTCCAGGGCACCATCAAGTCCGCGGTGGCCTTCGGCGCGCTGCTCTCGGAGGGCATCGGCGACACCATCCGCGTGTCCCTGTCCGCGCCCCCCGCGGAGGAGGTCAAGGTCGGCAACCAGATCCTGGAGTCGCTCGGACTGCGCGAGCGCGGCCTGGAGATCGTCTCCTGCCCCAGCTGCGGCCGGGCCCAGGTGGACGTGTACACGCTCGCCGAGGAGGTCACCGCGGGTCTGGAGGGCATGGAGGTTCCGCTGCGCGTGGCCGTCATGGGCTGCGTCGTCAACGGCCCCGGCGAGGCCCGCGACGCCGACCTGGGCGTGGCCTCCGGCAACGGCAAGGGCCAGATCTTCGTCAAGGGCGAGGTCATCAAGACCGTGCCCGAGTCCAAGATCGTGGAGACCCTCATCGAGGAGGCCATGCGCATCGCCGAGGAGATGGGCGAGTCCGGCGCCGAGTCGGGCGCGCCCACGGTCTCCGTGGCAGGCTGAGCCCTCCGCCGCCTCCGACGGCCGCGCCGACCCTTTCGAGGGTCGGCGCGGCCGTTCGCTGTTGTGCCGGTGCCCGGACACGGGCATGATCACGGGGACGACCGGTCCGCCCCCACCCCTCCCGGGAGCCCTCGTGCCCTCCTCCGTGGTCGAAGTACGCTTCGCCCCCCTCACCAGCGCCTCCTACGGGCTGCTCGGTTGGAGTATCACGGTGCTCGGGGCGGTCAACGTGGTCAGCGGGTCGTGGCCACGGGTCGTGGGTTTCTTCAACCTCCTCGTCGGCACCGTTCTCCTGGTCCTCGCGGTCGTGAACACGCGGCGAACCTACTTCCGACTCGAACAGGGCTTGGCGGGCGGGCGGTCGGTCCTGTCCGGCCCCGGACGGATCGGCCCGCTCGCACGCGGTGTCGTGACGGGACCGGGCGAGCGCTTCGCGGTCGAGCAGGACCGCCTCGTGCACGTGGCCGGGGACGGTACCCGCGCCCTCACCCCGGTGCGGCGGTCCTCCGCCCATCCCGAGGACTGGAGAGCCCTGGAGGCCGCCCTGTCGGAGGCGGCCCGGTCCCAAGAGCCAGGGACCCCGGACAGCGGAGCTTCCTGACCGGAGGCCGTCGGGAACGTCACCCGATGCCCTCCCTGTCCCTCTTCCGGCGGTAAAGGGCCGTTGTTTGCGCAGGTGGGGGCGGGAAAGGAACACCCCGTTCCGCCGGTCGGCGGTGACGCGAGGATGAGCACGCGAGGAACGGGAGGGCCTGCCGGTGCATGCGAGTGTGGGGGACCGGATCCACATCAAGGGAAGAGTCGCGGGCGTGGGGGACCAGGCGGGGGAGATCACCGAGGTCCGCGGCCCCGACGGGGAACCGCCCTACGTGGTGCGCTTCCCCGACGGCCGCGAGACCCTGGTCTACCCGGGGCCGGACGCCGTGGTCGTGCCCGCGGCGGCGGAGTAGCCCGACCGGTCGCGCGCCCGTGCGCCCGCCGCGGCCACGCTAGGTCCCGCGCGCCGAACCAGGAGGCTGTCGGAGGGTCGGAACGCGTCCGCGCACGGGCCGGTTCCGGCCCTTCGTCGTGCCCGGGACTCCGCCGCGCGCCCCTGACCAGCCTGTTCGCTGTCCGACGTGGCCGTGGTCACCCAGGGTGATTTTATATGGCGTCGATCACAGGAACCTGCGTTTCCTTGCGCGGCCACGCACGATCCCGCCGCTTCGAACGGACAGACGCAACGAATGTGGGTCATGTTACGTAGATAACGCGGCTACCGTTGCTGAGGGCTTCGGGCCGCCCGGACACGCGGCGGCCGGACCCCCACCCCCGCCGTACCTCCCCCTGGGGAGCGGTGTGCCCACGCGCATGAACGAGGAGTAAACACGTGGTGGACCAGAAGAGCCCGGCGGACACCCGCGGGGCCGCAGGCCCGGGCGGTGCGCCCGCGCTGAGGCAGCGCCTCACCAGGCGCAAGCCGATCGAGAGGCTCGTCGCCGAGACCCAGGACTCCGAGGGCAGCGGCCTCCAGCGGCACATGGGCTTCTGGCAGCTGTCCATGATCGGCATCGGCGCCACCCTGGGCACCGGCATCTTCGTCGTGCTGGGCGAGGCCGTCCCCGTCGCCGGACCGGCCGTCATCCTCTCGTTCGTGCTCGCCGGGATCACCGCGCTGTTCTCCGCGCTCGCCTACGCCGAGATGGCCGGGATGATCCCCGCCTCCGGCTCCGCCTACTCCTACAGCTACGCCACCATCGGCGAGTTCATGGCCTGGGTGTGCGGCTGGTGCCTCATGCTCACCTACGGTGTGTCGGTCGCCGCGGTCGGCGTCGGCTGGGGCGAGTACATCAACGAACTCCTCCAGCTCACCACCGGCCTGTCCCTGCCGGGCGCGGTCCTCGCCGGTCCCCTGGAGGGCGGCGTGATCAACCTGCCCGCCGCCGTCGTGGTCCTGCTGTCCATGTTCGCCCTGCTCGCCGGGGTCCGCGAGAGCAGCCGCGTCAACGCCGTCATGGTCGCCGTCAAGGTCGCCATCCTGGTGATGTTCGTGGCCATCGCGATCACCGCCGTCCAGGACGGCAACTTCGCCCCGTTCATGCCGATGGGCATGGCCGGTGTCAGCGCCGCGGGCGCCACCCTGTTCTTCTCCTACATCGGCTTCGACTCGGTCTCCACCGCGAGCGAGGAGGCCAAGAACCCGCAGCGCGACCTGCCCCGGGCGATCATGTTCGCGATGATCCTGGTCACCGCGCTGTACTGCCTGGTCGCCTTCGCGGCGGTCGGCGCGCTCGACTGGACCGGCTTCGTCGACGGCGAGACCTCCCTGGCGGGCATCCTGACCGCGGTCACCGGCACCCCCGTGTGGGCGGTCATCTTCGCCGCCGGCGCGGTCCTGGCCCTGGCCAGCGTGGTCCTGGTGGTGCTCTACAGCCAGACCCGCATCCTCTACGCGATGTCGCGCGACGGGCTCATCCCCAAGGCCTTCTCCACCCTCGACGCCAAGGGCACCCCGCGCACGAACACCCTCATCACCTCCGTGCTCATCGCGCTGCTCGCCGCCCTGGTCCCGCTCGGGCCGCTCGCCGACGCCACCGCCATCGGCACCCTCTTCGCCTTCGCCCTGGTCAACGTGGCCGTCCTGGTGCTGCGCCGCAGCAGGCCCGACCTGCCGCGCGCCTTCCGCGTGCCGGGGGCGCCGGTCACGCCGGTCCTGGGCGTGCTGGCCTGCGCCTACCTCATGTTCAGCATGTCGATGAGCGTGTGGGTGGCCTTCCTGGTCTGGCTCGCCGTCGGCGTGGCGGTCTACTTCGCCTACAGCATGCGCCGCTCCGCCCTGGAGACCGACCCCGAGACCAGCGAGGTCCGCTCCTAGTCGGACCGGTCGGGAACCGCGCGTGCGGGGGCCGGGGGATCCCCCGGCCCCTCGCGTGTTCCCGGGAGGGTGCGACGCACCACATGCCGCACCAATCCGCCCCCAGGCGCAAGGAACAGCGGCATCGCGCGGAAAAGACGCGGGAATCCTCCGGATGGGCGCACTGTTTCGGCGCGTTCGTCCACCTAGAGTGGACGCGGCCCCGAGACGACGGAGAAAAGCGAGGTGAGAGGCAGTGACACGCGGACCCCTGCGCGTGGCCCTTGACCAGGGCACCGGACCCGGCGCGGACCCCGCCGCCGCCCTCGACCGGCTCGCCGACCGCGCCAGAGCCGCCGCCGACGCCGGAGCCCGCCTGCTCGTGGGACCCGAGATGTCCCTGACCGGCTACAACCTGGACCCGGACGTCCTGGCCCGGCTCGCCGAACCCCGCGACGGCCCCCTCAGCGACGCTGTCGCCGCGATCTCCGCCGACACCGGCGTCGCCATCGTGCACGGCTTCCCCGAGCGCGCCGACGGCGCCGTGTACAACGCCGTCCAGCTCGTGGACTCCGACGGCGACCGCCGGACCTACCGCAAGACCCACCTGTTCGGCGACCTGGACCGCGGGGCGTTCTCCCCGGGCGCGGAGCCGGTGGTCCAGGCCGACCTCGACGGAATCCGCGTCGGCCTGCTGGTCTGCTACGACGTCGAGTTCCCCGAGACCGTGCGCGCCCACGCCCTCGCCGGGACCGAACTCCTCCTGGTCCCCACCGCGCTCATGCTGCCCTTCACCGAGGTGGCCGAGCGGATCGTGCCGGTGCGCGCCCTGGAGAACCAGATCCACCTGGCGTACGTGAACCGCTGCGACGCCGAGGGCGACCTGCGCTACGCGGGGCTGAGTACCCTGCTCGCGCCCGACGGCTCCGAGACGCTGCGGGCCGGTCCCGGCGAGGAGTTCCTGGTCGGCGACGTCGACCCGGACGCCCTCGCCCGCGCCCGCAGCGAGCAGTCCTACCTGGACGACCGCCGTCCGGCCCTGTACCGGACGCTCACCGCCTGACCCCCGCCTGAGGAGGGGGGCGCCGCGCCGCCCGGCCCCCACACTCCCGTGCCGGGGCGGGCCCGCCCGCGCCCGTGCGCCCCTGAACCGTCGATCCGCCATCACGACCCGTGCCGCCGCGCACGGACGACCACCGGCTTCCCCGCCGGACCGCACCCACGAAGGAGGGGTTGGAGAATGACGTCTGCCGTGCCCACGGCCGCCGGTGCCGCACCCGCGCAGGACACGCCGCTGAACATGTGCGGGCCGGACTTCCCGTTCGCCTACGACGCCTACCTGGACCACCCCGCCGGACTCGGGCAGGTCCCGGCGGAGCGCCACGGCACCGAGGTCGCCGTCATCGGCGGCGGGCTGTCGGGGATCGTCACCGCCTACGAGCTGATGAAGATGGGGCTCAAGCCGGTCGTGTACGAGGCCGACCGCATCGGCGGGCGGCTGCGCACCGAGAAGCTCGCGGGCTGCCCCGACGACGTGGTCGCCGAGATGGGCGCCATGCGCTTCCCGCCCTCCTCCACCGCCTTCTGGCACTACGTGGACCGCGCGGGCCTGGAGACGACGCCGTTCCCCAACCCGCTCTCCCCGGCCACCCCCAGCACCGTGGTCGACCTCAAGGGGCGGTCCCACTACGCCACCTCCCTCGACGACCTGCCCGAGGTCTACCGCGAGGTGGCCCGCGCCTGGGACGCGACCCTGGACAGCGTCCAGCACACCCGCATGCAGAAGGCCATCCGCGAGCGCGACGTGGCCACCCAGAAGGAGATCTGGAACGAGCTGGTCGCCCGGCTCGACAACCAGACCTTCTACGGCTTCCTGTGCGACTCCCCGGCCTTCGCCTCCTTCCGCCACCGCGAGATCTTCGGCCAGGTGGGCTTCGGGACCGGCGGTTGGGACACCGACTTCCCCAACTCCATCCTGGAGATCCTGCGCGTCACCTACACCGGCGCCGACGACGACCACATGGGCATCGTGGGCGGTGTGGAGCAGCTGCCGCTGCGTCTGTGGGAGGACGCCCCGGACAAGCTCGTGCACTGGGCGCAGGGCACCACCCTGGCCTCGCTGCACGAGGGCGGCCCGCGTCCGGCCGTCACCGCCCTGCGCCGCACCGCGGCCAAGGGCTCCCCGGCGGGCAACATCACGGTCACCGACGCCTCGGGTTCCACCCGCACCTACGCGGCGGCCGTGTTCACCGCGCAGAGCTGGATGATGCTGTCCAAGATCGACTGCGACGAGGACCTGCTGCCCATCGACCACTGGACGGCGATCGAGCGCACCCACTACATGGAGTCCTCGAAGCTGTTCGTGCCGGTGGACCGCGCGTTCTGGCGGGACAAGGACCCCGAGACCGGCCGCGACGTCATGAGCATGACGCTCACCGACCGCATGACCCGGGGCACCTACCTGCTGGAGGGGTCCGACCCGGACGGCCCGGCGGCCATCTGCATGTCCTACACCTGGTGCGACGACTCGCTCAAGTGGCTGCCGCTGTCGGCCAACGAGCGCCTGGAGGTCATGCTCTCGTCGCTGTCCAAGATCTACCCGGGCGTGGACATCCGCTCCCACATCACCGGGGACCCGGTGACGGTGTCGTGGGAGGACGAGCCCTACTTCATGGGCGCGTTCAAGGCCAACCTGCCCGGCCACTACCGCTACCAGCGCCGCCTGTTCACGCACTTCCGCCAGGACGGCCTGGAGGAGCGCCACCGCGGCCTGTTCCTGGCCGGGGACGACGTGTCCTGGACGGCGGGCTGGGCCGAGGGCGCCGTGCAGACCGCGCTCAACGCGGTGTGGGGCGTGGTCCACCACTTCGGCGGCGGGACCGACCCGTCCAACCCGGGCCCCGGCGACCTGTTCGACGAGCTCGCGCCGGTCGCCCTCCCCGAGGACTGAGGTAGTGCCCCTCCGGGCGCCTTCCCGCGGTCCCGCCGCGGGGAGGCGCCTCAGGGCAGGTCGGCCGTCCCGGCGAGGATGGGCTGGTCCACCAGGCGCGAGAGCACGAGCGTGCTCTTGGTCCGCACCACGAACGGCTCGGCGCCCAGGCGCTCGATGACCTCCTCCAGGTGGTGGGTGTCGCGGGCGCGGACCTGCACGATGGCGTCCGCCTCACCCGTGACCGTGCACGCGGAGGTGATCTCGGCGTAGCCCGCGAGCCCCGTCCGGATCTCGCCCGGCGACGTGCGGGCCCGGCAGTACAGCTCGATGAAGGCCTCGGTGGTCCACCCCACGGCCTGGGGCTCCACCACCACGGTGAACCCGCGCACCGCGCCGGACTCCACCAGCCGGTCCACGCGGCGCTTGACCGCGGAGGGGCTCAGCCCGACCCGCTGGCCGATCTCGGCGAAGCTCATCCGCGCGTCCGCGCCGAGTATCGCGATGATCCGCTCATCGACACGATCCAGCCGCATTGCGCTTCGTCCCCGTCTGTCCACGTCTGATTGAGGCAGGGCACATGTTACCGGGGTGTGTTCCCCTGAGGCTCGTGTCGCATCCGATGGTCACTCTCCGGAGTGATAACAATTCATAGAGTAATTATCTCTGTGAGGGAGTGGACGAGTGCGAGCACGAACCCGGGCCGGAGTCTCGGCCGTGGCGGTCCTGGTCTCCCTGGTCGCGGCGGTCCCAGCGCAGGCCGGCCAGACCACCCGCATCGACCAGGGCGGCCTCGACTGGGCACCCTGCGAGGACATCCAGCCCGTCGCGGACGAGAACCTGGAGTGCGCCACCCTCACCGTCCCCCTCGCCCGCACCGCCGACGGCGAGCGGCTCAGCGGCCGGGACGACACCGTCGAACTCGCGCTCTCGCGGGTCCCCGCCGGCGGCGAGGCCCGCCAGACCCTGCTGGTCAACCCCGGGGGACCCGGCAGCGCCGGACGCCAGTGGGCCTCCTACACCCACTGGCGCATGCCAGCCGAACTGCGCGAGACCTACGACGTCGTCTCCTTCGACCCGCGCGGGGTGGGCGCCTCCACCCCGTCCATCACCTGCGACCCCGACCACTTCACCCCCGTGCGGCCCGCCGCCGTACCCGCCGACGCCGCCGCGGAGGAGGCGCTGCGCGCCGACGCCCGGGCCTACGCCGAGGCCTGCGCGGACAACACTGGCCCCCTGCTCGGGCACACCCGCACCGTGGACACCGCCCACGACATGGACGCCATCCGCGCCGCCCTGGGGCGGGAGCGGATCGACTACCTCGGCTACTCCTACGGCAGCTACCTGGGTACCGTCTACTCCGCGCTCTACCCCGACCGCGTCCGCTCCCTAGTCCTGGACAGCGTGGTCGACCCCGACAAGCCCTGGTACGAGAGCAACCTCGCCCAGAACCGCGCGCTGGACCGCGCGGCGAACGCCTTCTTCGCCTGGACCGCCCGCCACGACGACGTCTACGGACTCGGCACGACCGGGGAAGAGGTCGCCGAGGCCTACTACACGCTGCGCTCGGAACTGGCGGACGAGCCCGCCGAGGGCACCGTCGGCCCCACCGAGCTGGAGGGCACGGCCATGGTGGTCGCCTACAGCAGCGCCTACTGGACCTCGGTCGCCGACGCGCTCTCGGCCCGGATCACCGAGTCCGACGGCGCGCCCCTGCTCGCCCTGTACGAGGCCTACGGCGAGAACGCCGGATCCGACCGCGGCTACGGCGGCTACCTCGCCGTCCAGTGCACCGACTCCCACTGGCCCAGGGACTGGTCCACGTGGAGTGCCGACGCCGAGGAGTCCCACGCCGAGGCGCCCTTCATGAGCTGGAACAACACCTGGTACAACGCTCCGTGCGCGTCCTGGAGCGCCGGATCCGGCGACTGGTTCCAGGTCGGTGACGGCCCCGGGGAGCACCCCGCCTACGAGGGCGACGTGCTCCTGGTCCACGCCACCGAGGACGGCGCGACCCCGGTCGAGGGCGCCTTCTCCCTGCGCGAGCGCCTGCCCGCCTCCGTCCTGGTGACCGAGGAGGTCGGCCACACCCACGGCGTCTCGCTCACCGGCAACGGCTGCGTGGACGAGATCGTCACCGCCTACCTCCGGGACGGGGAGCTGCCCGCGCGCGCCGGGGGCGAGGGGCCCGACGTCACCTGTGAGGGACGCCCCGAACCCCAGCCGCGTACCGCCCAGAACGCACCTGGGACGATGGTGGAGCGCCCCGCTCCGGTACCCGGGCACCACGTCGGCGCGATCGTGGAGTCCGAGACGCGGGAGTAACCGGTCGAATAGGCTGGAACCAGCGCGAAAAGGCTTGGTTGGTCGTCCCCCGGCGCCCGAACGAGGGCACTGGGAAGATGGGGGAGATGCGATGCTGCGGACCTCGCCGGTACGGATCCTCGGCGAACGCGACCGGGAGGCCGTTCGCGCGCTCCTGGACACCGACCCCGTGGGCAACGTCTTCGTCACCTCCCGCCTGATGGCCACCGGCCTCTCCGGCGGCCCCGGCGGCGCCGAGGTGTGGGGGCACACGGAGAGGGGGCGTCTGACCGCCCTGTGCTACTCGGGGGCCAACCTCGTCCCCGTCAACGCCGGACCGGCCGCGATCCGCAGCTTCGCCGACCACGCCCGCTGGAGGGGCCGCCGCTGTTCCTCGATCGTCGGGCCCGTCGACGCGGTCAGCGACTTCTGGCAGCAGGTCACCCCGGCGTGGGGGCCCGCCCGCGTCATCCGGGCCAGCCAGCCCGTCCTGGAGATCAGCGGCCCGCCCTCGGTGCCCGCCGACCCCCTGGTGCGCCGGGTCCAGCTGTCCGAGCTCAACACCATCGTGCCCGCCTGTGTGGCCATGTTCACCGAGGAGGTCGGCGTCCCGCCGGACTCCGGCGACGGCGGCGCGCTCTACCGTGCCCGGGTGGCCGAACTGGTGCGCACCGGCCGGGCCTTCGCCCGCATCGAGGACGGGCGCGTGGTCTTCAAGGCCGAGATCGGCGCGGTCACCCGGCACGCCTGCCAGGTCCAGGGCGTGTGGGTGCACCCGGACCTGCGCGGACAGGGGCACTCCACGGCGGGGATGGCCGCCGTGGTCGAGTACGCGCTCGCCGAGATCGCGCCCCGCGTCACCCTCTACGTCAACGACTTCAACACCCCGGCCCGCGCCGCCTACGAGAGGGTGGGCTTCCGCCAGGTCGGCGAGGTCATGTCGGTGCTGTTCTGAGCGCACCGCGACCGGCGCGGCCGACGGCGTTCTGACGGACCCGTGTCAGATCCGCCCCCGCGCCGGGGCCGGGGGAGCCGCGGCCGGTTAGCCTGGTCCCAGGTCCGTGGCGCCCCGCGCCCTCTGCCACCCACGAGAGAGCGCCATGCAGCACAACCCGACCGGCCGCGCACGCCTGGGCCTGGCCCTCCTCCTCGGCCTGCTCGCCGTCCTGGGCCCCCTCAACATCGACATGTACCTGCCGGCCTTTCCCGACATCGCCGCGGACCTGGGGGCCAGCGCCTCCCACGTGCAGCTGAGCCTGACCACCTGCCTGGTCGGCCTCGCCGCGGGCCAGGTGGTGGTCGGCCCGATCAGCGACGCCCGGGGGCGCCGCGGCCCGCTCCTCATCTGCCTGGTCCTGTTCGTCCTGGCTTCGCTGCTGTGCGCCCTGGCCCCGAACATCGCCGTGCTGGTGCTGGCCCGCTTCCTCCAGGGGTTCACCGCCTCGGCCGGGGTCGTGCTCTCGCGCGCGGTCGTGCGCGACGTGTTCGACGGCACCGAGCTGACCCGGTTCTTCGCCCTGCTGATGGTGATCAACGCGGTCGCGCCCCTGATGGCGCCGATCGCGGGCGGCGCCATCCTGTGGCCGTCCTTCGCGGGCTGGGAGGCCGTCTTCCTGGCCCTGGCGCTGCTGGGCGCGGTGATCGTCGTGATCGTGGCGCTGCGGTTGGAGGAGACCCTGCCGGTGGAGCGGCGCATCCCCGGCACGGTGGGCGGCACCCTGCGGACGGTGGGGGAGCTGCTGCGGGACCGCGCCTTCCTCGGCTACGCGCTGGTGGTCGGCTTCGTGCACGGCGGCAGCTTCGCCTACGTCGCCGGGACGCCGTTCGTCTACCAGGACCTGTACGGGGTGTCGCCGCAGGTCTTCGGCGTGCTGTTCGGGATCAACGGCGCGGCCATCATCGCCGGGAGCTGGGCGGTGGGCCGCTTCAGCGCCCGCTTCGGTGAACGCGTCCTCCTGGTGTGCGCGGTCTCCGCCGCGGTGGCGGCGACCGGGGTGCTGCTCGCGGCGACGCTGGTGGACGGCCCGCTGGTGGCCCTCGTGGCGCCGATCTTCGTCTACATGACGTGCATGGGGATGATCCTCACCAGCTCCTTCGCCCTGGCCATGCGCGGCCAGGAGCGGCGGGCGGGCAGCGCCAGCGCCGTGCTGGGCGCGCTGCCCCCGCTGCTCGGCGCGGCGGTGGCGCCGCTGGTGGGTCTGGACGAGAGCACCGCCGTGCCGATGGGCGCCGTCCTGTTCACCACCTCCCTCCTGGGCCTGGGCGTCCTGCTGGCCCTGACCTCGCCGCGCGTGCGCGGGCGCGTGGCCGATCCGGCCCCGTGACCCGCCCCGCGCGTTCAGCCGGTGAGCGCCGCCGGACCCATGAGGAAGCCGGGGTCCACCTGTGCGGCCAGGTCCGCGCCCTTGGCCTCGTTGCCCCAGGCCCGCGCGTTGCGCAGGTGGAACTCGGCCGACTGGCGGGTGAAGCGCTCCCAGTCCTTGGGCGCGGCGTCGGCCATGTCCCGCATCAGGGCCAGGGTCTTGACGTTGTCCTCCTCCAGCTCCGCCAGCTCGGGGTGGCGGCCCTTCTCCATCGAGCGCACGAACCCCGAGTGCGTCATCCACCCCGCCAGCGCGTCGCCCACGTGCTCGCGCAGGAACTCCACGTCCGACTCGTCCCGCACCTTGTTGCCGATCACGCGGATGGCGACCTCGTGGTCGCGGGCGTACTCGGCGTACTGCCGGTACACACCCACGCCGCGCACGGTGGGCTCGGCGACCAGGAAGGTCACGTCGAAGCGGGTGAACATCCCCGAGGCGAAGGAGTCGGCGCCCGCGGTCATGTCCACGACCACGTACTCCCCGGGCCCGTCCACCAGGTGGTTGAGGTACATCTCGGCCGCGCCCACCTTGGAGTGGTAGCAGGACACGCCCAGGTCCGACTCGGCGAACGGGCCGGTGACCATGAGCGTGGCGCCCCGGACCCGCGCTCCGAAGCGGGCGTGCAGCGGGTTGTCCCCGGTCACCGTCAGCAGGCGAGACCCGCGGCCCGGCGGCGTGGTCTTGATCATCTCCCGTGCCGAGGGGATGCGCGGGTTGTCCCCGCGCAGCAGCTCCTTGATCTCGTCCAGGTGCGCGCCCAGGGGCGGAAGGGCGGCCAGGTCCTCCTCGGACGCCCCCAGCGCGGCGCCCAGGTTCTGGTTGATGTCGGCGTCGACGGCCACCACGGGCACGTGCTGGGCGGCCAGGTGGCGGGTGAACAGCGCGGACAGGGTGGTCTTGCCGCTGCCGCCCTTGCCGGCGAACGCGATCTTCATGTGAGCCCTTCGGAACGTGGGTGTGCGGCGGGCGCGCGGCGGCTGCCCGCCCGCGACGGGGCGGGCGACCGGGGCCCGGATATGGAAACGATTATCGTTCCTGTTATTCGCGCTGTCAGCCGAACGGCCCCGTCGCGCCGCGTATTGCCAACGTGTTACACCTCACATGAGTGTCACTGGAGTCGGGACTGTTTCCTTTGTCCATATCGGGGATGACACGTGACAGGGTTTTGTGGCCAATCCCCGACAGGGAGAACGCGGGTGTGCTGTTCTGGAGCCAGCACACCCTTGTCTAAGGTGAGTGCAGGCGGCGCAACCCGCGCGTCCGTCGCGGGTGATTGGAGTGACCGGATGGCTGAGGCGAGGCAACTCCGGGAATACGTGCCCGCGGAGGCGCCGGAGGGCACGGCTCCGACCGCACCGACCATCGAGACGGGCGAACTCACCGGAGGGGTCACCGACCACACGGTGTGGAGCTGCGCCGGGAACCTGACCGCGGTGCGCTCCATCCGCTCCCGCGTGCGCGAGTTCCTCACCCGCATGGGCCACTCCGAGGGCTCCCTGGACGACGCCGAGCTGGCCGTCAGCGAGCTGGCCACCAACGCCCTGCTCCACTCGCGCTCCGGGCAGAGCGGCGGCGTCATGACGCTGTTCATCCGCTCCGACGACGGGCGCCTGCGCGTCGCGATCGCCGACCAGGGTGCGCGCGACGGCGAGAGCGAGCACACGCGGGAGGACGGCGACGACTTCGGCCGCGGCAAGCTCATCGTGGACAGTTGCGCCACCCGCAGCGGCGAGTACTGGAGCGACGCCACGCACGTGGCCTGGTTCGAGATCGACGACCACGCGGAGGAGGCCGCCGAGGGCGGGCGTCCGGAGGCGGAGCTGGCGGTCGACGACTGAGGCCGTGAACAGGAAGGGGTCGCGGACCGTCCCTGTCCGCAGTCACCGCGCAGCACGGCCCCCGGCGGACGCCCGCGGCGCGGTCTCCCTGTCCGCCGCAAGGCACCCCGCGGACCCTGCCCGCACCGTCAGCCTCAGCCGACGCCCGGATTCACGGCCTTACCGTCGGCCCCCGCCGCACCAGCGGACCCGCGTCCCCCCGAACGCGCCCCGGGTCAGTACGCTCCGCCGGACGGCGGGTAGCCGATCCGCTCCGGCTCGGGCGCGCAGCGCACCGTCACCTGGCGCCCCTCCGGCGGCGGGCAGTCCGCCCCCGTCAGCACGCAGGCCCCGGTCCACAGCGCCAGCGCCACCAGGGTCACCCGCGTGGCCTCGTCGCCGCGCTCGTCCACCGCCACCACGTCGTCGGCGGTCAGCTCCAGCAGGTCCCGCAGCTCCGAGAAGCGCCCCATGAGGTCGTTGTGCGGGTGCAGCGTGGTCAGGAGCCCCCCGCTGGTGTCCTCGTAGCCCAGGATGCCGTTGTCGAACAGACCGCGCGCCGGGCTGTACCCGTTGCCGTCGGGACTGGGCTGCAACAGCTCCTCGAAGGGCGTGGTCCCCAGCGCCTGCCCGAACGCGATCACCTGCCGCACCCGCGAGCGCTCCGCCAGCTCCAGCGCCGTCTGCGCCATGTCCGCGCTGACCAGCAGCAGGCGGGTGTCGGTCTCGGTGAGCACCGCGCACTGGGTGTCCAGGTCGGAGGCGGTCGACAGGGGCAGCGCGCGCCCGCCCACGGCCATCACGGTGTAGGTGGCCAGGAACCGGTCCGGCGAGACCGGCGCGAGCACCCCCACCACGTCACCGAAGCACATGCCCCGGCGGCTGAGCCCCGCCGCGGCCTGCTCCACCTTGGCGGCGAACGACAGGGCGTCCACGCGGTGCCCGACCCCGCGGATCGATCCACCCCGCGCGGGCCGCAACCGGAGCCGTTCGCACAGGCCCCCGGTCAAGGATCCGATCGGGTCGTCCCGGCGCGGCAGGTGGCGCCCCGGTCGTCCGGTTCCTGAAGACAGCCCTACCCCCATACGTACCCCCAGTTCGCCCATCAGGCGGCGGTACCGCCGTCCGGGCTCGTCACGCCCCCTCCACGTGGCGAACCCGGCGGCGGCACACCGGTCGGCGGATGCGGCGTCCCTCCCCAGGACGCAACCCGTGCCGACGCGGCCTCCCACCGGCCCCGGAGACCTCCCCGGGGCTGACGTCCGCCGGAAACCAGTGTCACACCGGTGTTCGACGGCCGTTTCCGGGACCCCGGCGACCGTGCCACCGCAGTGCCACGAACGTGGTGTCCCATGGCTTGAAGCCTAGCGCGTTCACAACCAGATGCACATGCATATTGCTATGCACATGCATATGTAGATTCATTGCGGAAGGCGGTTCTCCCGGTGGCGAGCCGGGCTTAACAGGGCAGATCGGGCAGCTTAGTCCGAGGTCCGGTGGTGGCGTACCCACGACGTGATCTGCGTACGCGAGTGGAAGCCCATCTTGCGGTTGATGTTGGCCACGTGCCGCGCCGCCGTGGACGGGGTGATGAACAGTTCCCGGGCGATCTCCGGGTTGCTCCTGCCCCGGCTCACCAGGACGGCCACCTCCAGCTCACGCGGGGTGAGCCGCTCCTCGGGGGTCACCGACTCCGGGGCCGGGACGGGCCCTCCCCGCTCCCGGCGCCCGCGCGCGGGACGGCTGGGCGGCGCGGAACGGCGCGACGGTGGGCGCCGTGCCTCCTCCGCCAGCTGCTCTCCCTCGCGGACCGCGTTCGACAGGGCCAGCGTCCGGCCCTGCTCCCACCAGCCCACCAGCTGGCGGCGGCGCCGCCGGACCTTCTCCACGTCGGTGAACGGCCACGGCGCCTCGTGCGTGGACAGCCCCAGCCGCTCGCGCACGCTCATCGCCGCGCCCGCCAGGCGGCAGGCGCCCTCGCGCAGCCCCGCCCCGAAGGACACCCGGGCGATCGCGGTCAGGGCGCGCGCCGCGTCCGCGCGCTGGCCCGTCGAGTGGCTCAGCAGCAGCCCCTCGCTCAGGTAGTCGTAGGCCTGCCCCGTGGACCCCTGGGCGTGCGCCACCCGGCCGATCCCGGCCAGGCAGCGCGCCTCCTCGGCCGCCGCCCCGATCAGCCGCTGGGTGTCCAGCGCCTCCCGGTAGCAGCGGTCCGCCGTCAACAGGTCGCCGCTGGCCTCCGCCGCGCACGCCTGGCCCATGAGGGTGACCCCCACGCCCCACCGGTGGTCGATCCCGCGCAACAGCGTCAGCGCGGCGTTGTAGTGGTGGTCGGCCGTGGGGTGGTCGCCCTGCTGGGCGACCAGGGCCGCCCGGGTGCCCAGGGCGATCGCCTCGCCCCACAGGTCACCCGACTCTCGGCACAGCCGCAGCGCCTCCTCCACCCGCACCGCGGCCTGGTCCGACACGCGCTCGCGCACCTCGACCAGGGCGAGCAGGTTGAGCGCGACGCGGACGAACACGTCGTCCCCGGCCTCCCGGCACAGCCGCAGGCCCTCCTCGCCCAGCGAGACCGCGAGTTCGTGGTCGCGCCGCACGCGCGCCAGCTGGGCCCGGCCCACCAGCGCCCGCGCGCGCGAGGGCGCCTTGGCCGCGTCCTCCAGCTCCAGCAGGCGGTCCATCCAGTGCGCCCCCTCGGAGTAGCTCTGGTGGCTCACCCAGTGCGCGGTCAGGCTCACGCACAGCCGCAGGCCCGGTTCGGCGGCGCCGTGCTCCAGCGCCCAGCGCAGCAGGGAGCGCAGCGTGTCGTACTCGGCGATCACGCGCTGGCGCCCGGAGTCGCGCTCGCTCCAGGGCATGACCCGGCTCGACTCCAGCTTCTGGCCCAGGTCCTCGGCCAGGCGCAGCATCCGGTCCAGGAGCCTCTCCTGGAACAGCTCCGCCTCGCCCGCCGCGACCAGCCGGGAGTGCGCGAACCGCTGCACGGCCTCGGGCAGCCGGTAGCGCACCCGGCCCTCGAACTCGCCGGTCACGGTGATCAGGGAGCGGTTCAGCAGGGACGTCACGAGGTCGAGGACGGCCGGTTCGGGCAGCGCCTCGTCGGCGCACACCTGCTCGGCCAACTCCAGGTTCCAGCCCCGGAACACCGACAGGCGGCGCAGCAGCACCCGCTCGGCCTCGGGCAGCCCGCGGTACACGAAGTCCAGCACCACCGGCAGCATCTCGCTGCGCGGGACCGCCTGCCCCGGGCCGGGCTGGACCTCGGGGGAGGACAGGTGCTCGCGCAGATCGTCCACCAGCACGGCCGGCCCCACCCCGGGCGCGCTCGCGCCCAGCGCCTCGATCGCCAGCGGGATGCCGCCCGCCAGGTCGCACAGCTCCGTCACGGTCTCCATCTCCTCGCGCGAGAGCGAGAAGCGCGGGTCCCGTGCGTGGGCGCGGTCCATGAACAGCCGCACCGCCTCCGCGCCGGCGGGGTCGGGCTGGGGCCCCTTGCGCGCGGGCAGCGGCAGCGCCATCGGCGTCATCCGCCACACGGTGCCGTCCGACAGGCGGACGGGGGTCTCACTGGTGAGCAGGATCGACACGGACGGGCACGAGGCCAGCAGGGCCTCGCCGACCTCGGCCACCTCCTCGACGGCGTGCTCGCACGCGTCCAGCACCAGCAGCAGGTGGCGTTCGCACAGCGCCTCGGTCACCGTGACCGACAGCGGCTGCCCCGGCTCCTCCACCACGCCCACTGCGGCGGCCACCCGCGCGTACACCTCCAGGGTCGTGCGCGCGTCCGCCATGCCGACCATCCACACGCCGTCGGGGAACCACGCGGTGGACTGCTCGGCCACGCGTATCGCCAGACGCGTCTTGCCCAGCCCGTCGGTTCCGCTCAGCGTGACGGAGCGGCTGGAGCCGAGCAGACGGAGCAGGTCGCTCAGGTCCCGCTCACGGCCCACGAATCCGGTGCCCGGACGGGGGAGGTTGTGCCGCGCGGGCGCGGTCAAAGGTGCCATGGCCTTCACATGTAGGGGCTGTCGGGGGAGGTTCTCACCAGGGTCGGGGGGAAGGTCGGCAAGGGCGGACGTCGTCGGTGTGGGCTCTGGTACCCGGAGTTCCTGTCTTAGCGGGTGCACGCGCACTGTGCAAGTGGGTCCCCCCGACCGGGGCCGTGTCAGCCACCGTCACCCGGGACGGCCCAGCCGGTCAACTGCGTCCTCGAGGAAATCGAGAGTTTTCTGAAGATGTTCGCGATGTGGCGGGCCGCCGTCGCGTGGCTGATGGTCAGCCGCTCGGCGATCTCGCGGTTGGACAGGCCCTGTTCGGCCAGTTCGGCCACCTCCCTCTCCCGGGGGGTCAGCGAATCCGGGCCCGAGGGCCCCGAGGTCTGGGGCCGGGGGAAGGCCAGTGCGCGGTCGAGCACCTGCTCCAGCGGCAGGGGGCGCCACGCGTTCCACGCCTCGGCGGTGCGCGTGGCGCCCACGCGCCGCTCCGCCGCCGACCGCAGCCGCAGGGTCTCGGCCGAGGGGCGGTCCAGCGCCGCCCTCAGGTCGGCGGCCACCCCCACCAGGGCGGCGGCCCGCTCGGCCTCCTCCTCGGCCAGGGCCAGTTCCGCCAGCGCCTCCAGGGCACGGGCCACCGCGAGCCTGCGTCCGGAGGTGAAGCTCACCCGCAGGCACGTCGCCAGGGGCTCCCGGGCGAGCAGAGTCTCGCCCTCTGCCAGGTACAGACGGCCCAGTTCCCGGGCGCAGTGCGCGGTGGCCGGGGCGGCCTCCAGTTCTCCGAAGACCGACAGGGCGTCGGAGAACAGCTCCCGCGCCCGCGCGAAGTCGCCGCGCTCGGCGGCGATCGAGCCCAGTCCGTGCAGGGCGCGGGCCGCGCTCCAGCGGTCGCCGAGGTTGTCGGCCACCGCGACGCTGTGCTCCAGGAGGGCCGTGGCCCGTTCGGCCTCGCCGCGGCGGCGGGCCAGCTGGGCCAGCACGTCCAGCGTGGCCGCCTCGGTGATGGGGTCGCTGACCTGGGAGGCCCACACCCCGGCTCGCTCGGCGTGCTCCTGCCCCTCGTCCAGCGTCCCGGTGCGCAGGCACAGCGCCGCCAGGGTGGCCAGCGCGGAGGCGGCCGCTCCCGCCTCGCGGCAGGCCCGCGCCGCCTCCAGGGCGCACAGGGCCAGGGTGGACACGCGCGGCGCCGCGTCCAGGTCCAGCCGCAGCTCGGCGTGCAGGGCCAGGGCGCGCGCCCGCAGGTGCGGGGACTGCGCGTCGGGGTCGGTGGCCAGCGCCCGCTCCAGGAGGCGGCTGCCCTCGGCGGCCAGGTCGCGCACGATCCAGTAGGGGCGCAGAGCCACGCACACCCGCAGGGCCTCGTCCACGCGCCCGCGCGAGAGCGCCCAGTCCACCACGCGGGCGTGGTTCTCCCGGTGGTGGTCGAGCAGCCGCAGGTGCCCCAGGCGCTCGCCCCACGGCATCGGCGCGCAGCAGCTCTTGGCCCACTCCTCCAGACGGGCGACGCAGAAGCGCAGGTAGCGTTCCCAGCGGTCGTCCTCGCCGCCGCTGTCGGCCAGGTGCTCGGCGGCGTAGGCGCGCACCGTCTCGGTCAGCCGGTAGTGGGTGGTGCCGTCCACCTCGGCGTCCATCACCACCAGCGACTTGTCCAGCAGGGAGAAGTGCAGCGGCAGGATGTCGGCGGGGTCGACCCCCTCACCCGAGCAGACGTCCTCCGCGGCCTCCAGGTACCAGGTGGAGAACACCGACAACCGGTGCAGCAGGAGCCGCTCCGGCTCGGTGAGCAGGTCGTGGCTCCACTCCAGGACCGCGCGCAGCGTCCGCTGGCGCGGCGGCAGGTCCTCGGACCCGTCGCTGGTCAGCAGCTGGAACCGGTCGTCCAGGCGGCGCAGGATCTGCTGCACCGACAGCACCCGCACCCGTGCGGCGGCCAGCTCGATCGCCAACGGCATGCCGTCCAGCATCCGGCAGATCTCCGCGATGTAACCGGAGTTCTCCCTGGTCATCTCGAACCCGGCGCGTGCGGCGTGCGCGCGGGTGACGAACAGGCGCACCGACTCGTAGCGCTGGGTGTCGCGCCGGGGGATGGGCGCGGGGTCGGCCGCGTAGGGGTCGGTGGGTGTGGGCCGCGCGGGCAGGGACAGCGGCGGCACCCGCCAGATGTTCTCCTCGGGAACGTGCAGGGGCTGGCGGCTGGTCACCAGGATGCGCACCCGGGGGCAGTCGCGCAGCACGGCCTGGCACAGCTGCGCCATCGGCCCCACGGCGTGCTCGCAGGTGTCCAGGAGCAGCAGCAGGTTGCGGGTGCGCAGCGAGGTGATGACGGCGTCCGTCATGGTGCGCGAGTCGTCCTGCACCGCCTGGAGGCTGCCCGCGACCGCGCGCAGCGCCTGGTCGTGGGTGGAGGCCTCGCTCAGGTCGACGAAGCGCACGCCGTCGGGGAACCGGCGCATGACGCGCTCGGCCAGGTGCAGTGCCAGGCGCGTCTTGCCGATACCGCCGGTACCGGTCAGCGTGACCATCCGGGCGGTGCCCAGGAGGCGGCCCAGGTCGACGATGTCGCGCTCGCGTCCGACGAAGCTGATGAACTCGCCGGCGGACAGGGGCAGGTTGTGGCGGGGAGGAGACATGGCCTCGATTACTAGGACACCGAAATCGGCCCGCGCCGCCGCTGCGGGGGCGGCGCGGGGAACGCCGTCCCCAGTGTCGCACCCGCCACCCCCGGTTGTCCTCCGAATGGCCGGTTCCGGCATGAGCGGACAGAAACCGCCCACGCCGGACCGGAAGGTGCTATGGAGCGGTTACTCCGCGCTTTCCGGGCCCTTCGGAGCCCAGGTGGCGGGGTCGGCCGGACCCTGCTCCCCCGACCCCATGTCCTTGACCTCGTGGCCGCCGTCCTCGCCGAACGGCGGGAACCACACGAAGGGGATGCCCTTCTTGGCGGCGTACTGGATCTGCTTGCCGACCTTGGCGGTGGAGTGGAACACCTCGGTGTTGAACCCGCGCCCGCGCAGCAGCTCCCCGGTGCGCAGGGCCTCCCTGCGGCGCTCGGCGCCGGGCACCACGACCATCACGTCGGTGGGGCAGGCGCGCCCCTCCTCGATCCGGCCCTCGGCGACGAGCTTGGCGAAGATGCGGGTGAGGCCGATGGAGATGCCCACGCCCGGCAGCCGCCTGCGGATGAACTGCCCGGCCAGGTCGTCGTAGCGCCCGCCCGCGCAGATGCTCCCGTAGCCGGGGTCGTCGTCGAAGGAGGCCTCGTAGACCGTGCCCGTGTAGTAGTCCAGGCCGCGGGCGATGGACAGGTCGGCCACGACGCTGCCCTCGGGCAGGTCGGCCAGGTCCTCCAGCACGAAGGAGAGCTCCTCCAGCCCCTCGTCGAGCAGTTCGGAGGAGACCCCGAGCCCGCGGACCCGCTCGGCGACGCCGGGCCCGGCGCCGCGGACGCGGGCCAGCGCGAGGCAGGCGTCGGCCTGCTCGCCGGTCAGGCCGTCGGCCAGCAGGATCCGGCGCACGCCGTCGTCGCCGATCTTGTGCAGCTTGTCCACGGCGCGGATGACCGCGATCGGGTCCTTGATGCCCAGGCCCTCGTAGAAGCCCTGGAGGACCTTGCGGTTGTTGACGTTGAGCGTCCAGGCGGGCAGGTCCAGCCCGCTGAGCACCCGATGCACGATGCGCGGCAGCTCGGCGTCGAAGTGCAGCGGGACGGAGTCGACGTTGATGACGTCGATGTCGCACTGGGTGAACTCGCGGAAGCGCCCCTCCTGGGGGCGCTCGCCCCGCCACACGCGCTGCATCTGGTAGCGCTTGAAGGGGAAGGACAGCTCGTTGAAGTGCTGGGCGACGTACCGGGCGAAGGGCACGGTGAGGTCGAAGTGCAGCCCGAGCCTGGCGTCGGAGTCGTCCTTGGCGTCGGCCTGGAGGCGGTGCAGGGTGTAGACCTCCTGGGAGGTCTCGCCCTTGGCCATCAGCACGTCGAGGTTCTCCACGGACGGCGTCTCCACCGACGCGAAGCCGAAGGACTCGAACCCGGCGCGGATATGGTCCAGCCAGCGCTGCTCCACGGCCCGGACCTGAGGGGACCACTCGGGGAAACCGCTGATGGGAGTGGGGCGGACGACGCGCTGATCGGACATGTGGGGTTCTCGGCTCACAGTTTCGTCTCGGCTTGCTGGCCCCGTCCGCGCCGCGCCGCGCGTACGCACGCGCGGGTTCGCTCGTCGGGCGGGGGGAGGGCCGGTCCAGTCTACGGGGAACCCGGTCGGGAGGGCGGCGCGACGGACTGCCCGCCGCCGCGACCGCTCGCCGCGGTTCGGCCACCACCGGCCCACGTGGACGGTTGTGGGCCGGTGGGGCGCTGGCGCGCCGGACCGGAGTGTCGACCGGGCCGACGTCGAAGAGCGGGACGTCGGTGGGTGGCCTGTGTCCGGGGCGCCGCCGGGGCTCCCGCGGATGGTCGCGTCCTCGTGCCAGGAGTCTTCTCCGCGACCGCACTTGCCGGTGCGGGGGCCCTGCCTCCACCGTAGACTCCGGGGACCCCGCCGGACAGGGATCGGCGCGGCCGAAAGCGGCCGAAAATGACCGCTCACAATGTCGTAAAGTCGACCTTCCGGGGTACAGGTGTGTGCTTACCTGTTCACGGTCGGTTTCGGGCGGAGGACGCACCGCCACGCGACGGCCACCGCACTCCCGCGACTCCTCCTCTGCCCGGGAGCCGCGGACCCCACGAGCCGACCGGTGTGGCGTGCCGCACCACTGAGCCAAAACGCCTTCCCCACCGGCCATCCGGTGTTAGGTTCCAGGAACGGTGCCTCCCGCGTCGGTACCGACCCCGATGGGTCGCGTACCCCGAGGACCGGACCGTGCGCGCCGTCCGTCCCGCTGGCCCGGCACTTCCGCTAGGACTAACTGTGATCGATCCAGTCAACAGCACGAACAACGCCCACGCCTCGACCGCGTTGTCCACCAAGATCATCGTCGCCGGGGGGTTCGGGGTCGGCAAGACCACGTTCGTCGGCGCCGTCTCGGAGATCCCGCCCGTGCGCACCGAGGCCGCGGTCACCGCCGCCAGCGCGGGCGTGGACGACCTCTCCCACACCCCGGACAAGACGAGCACCACGGTCGCGATGGACTTCGGCCGCATCTCGCTGGACACCGACCTGACCCTCTTCCTGTTCGGGACCCCGGGCCAGCAGCGCTTCTGGTTCATGTGGGACGACCTGGTCCGGGGCGCGCTGGGCGCCGTGATCCTGGCCGACACCCGCCGCCTGGAGGACACCTTCCAGGCGCTGGACTACTTCGAGCGCCAGTACCGGCTGCCCTTCGTCGTCGCCGTCAACGAGTTCGACCCCGAGAACCTCCACAGCGCCGAGGAACTGCGCGACGCCCTGGACCTGACCCCGGACGTGCCCGTCGTGCACTGCGACGCCCGCGACCGCAACTCCGTCGTCCGGGTCCTGGTGACCCTGGTCAAGCACGCCATGGCGGTGGAGGCCCGTCAGCGCCACCAGCGCCAGCCCGCCTGAGCCGACGGGCGCCCCGTGGCGGACCGGGGGCGGTTTCGACGCAACCGTCCGCACATGTGGGCGCCCGGGGTTCTCTCAACGGTTGTGTCCGGCGTTACCCTGTGGTGGTGTTCGGACGAATGGCGGAAGGCGTTCGCCGCTTCCTGGGTAAGCCCGGTGCGGTGGATCTGCGGCCCTATACCAAGCTCCTGTCGGCGATCGAGGCCGAGGAGGATGGTCTGCGTGAGCTCAGCGACACCGAGCTGACGGAGAAGGCCATCGAACTCGGCAACGCCGAACTCCCCTACGAGCGCGACGACCTCGTGTCGCTGTGCGCGGTCGGCCGCGAGGCCGCCCGGCGCTCACTCGACGAGCGGCCCTTCGACGTGCAGCTCCTCGGCGTCATGGCCCTGCTCGACGGCCACGTCGCGGAGATGGCCACGGGTGAGGGCAAGACGCTGGCGGGCGCCCTCGCCGCCGCCGGGTTCGCCCTGCGCGGCCGGCGCGTGCACCTGCTCAGCGTCAACGACTACCTGGCCCGGCGCGACGCCGAGTGGATGCGCCCCCTCTACGACATGCTCGGCGTCACCGTGGGCTGGATCACCGAGGACTCCACCCCCCAGGAGCGGCGCGCCGCCTACTCCTGCGAGGTGACCTACGCGGCCGTCAGCGAACTGGGCTTCGACGTCCTGCGCGACCGCATGGTCACCGACATCGCCGACCGGGTCGTGCCGCCGCCGCACGTGGCGATCATCGACGAGGCCGACTCGGTGCTCGTCGACGAGGCCCGCGTCCCGCTGGTCCTGGCCGGGGCCGCGGAGAGCGTGGACGCCGACGTGGAGATGGCCGACGTCGTGCGCGGGCTCAAGCCGCGCCTGCACTACGAGATCGACGGTGAGGGGCGCAACGTCCAGCTCACCGACGCCGGGATCGACGCGGTGGAGAAGGCGCTGGACGGGGTCGACCTGTACTCCGAGGACGACACCTCCGTCCTGCCGCAGGTCAACCTGGCTCTGCACGCGCACGTGCTGCTCCAGCGCGACGTCCACTACGTGGTGCGCGACGGCGAGGTCCGCCTCATCAACGAGTCGCGCGGGCGCATCGCCCTCCTCCAGCGCTGGCCGGACGGCCTCCAGGCCGCGGTCGAGGCCAAGGAGAAGGTGGCGCTCAGCGAGACCGGCGAGGTGCTGGACTCCATCACCGTGCAGTCGCTCGTCCTGCGCTACCCCACGCGCGCCGGTATGACCGGTACCGCGATGGCCGTCGCCGAACAGCTCCGCGAGTTCTACGAGCTGGAGGTCGCGGTCATCCCCTCCAACAAGCCCAACGTCCGCGAGGACCACGGCTCGCGCCTGTACGCCACGCGCGAGGAGAAGGAGGACGCCCTCATCGCCAAGGTGGAGGAGGTCCACAAGTCCGGGCGGCCGATCCTCATCGGCACCCAGGACGTGGCCGAGTCCGAGCTGTTGGCCGGGCGCCTGCGCGAGGCGGGGCTGGAGTGCGTGGTCCTCAACGCCAAGAACGACGCCGACGAGGCCGCCATCATCGCGGAGGCGGGCACCCACGGCGCCATCACCGTCTCCACCCAGATGGCCGGGCGCGGCACCGACATCCGCCTGGGCGGCAGCGACATGGCCGACCGCGAGCGGGTGGTGGAGACGGGCGGCCTGTACGTGATGGGCTTCGGCCGCTACCCCAGCAGCCGTCTGGACGGGCAGCTGCGCGGCCGCGCCGGGCGCCAGGGCGACCCGGGTGACTCCATCTTCTTCGTCAGCATGGACGACGACCTGGTGGTCAACCACGCCCCCGAGACCACGGGCTACCAGACCACCTCCGACGGTGAGATCACCGACCAGGGCTGGCTGGGCATGGTCGACCACGCGCAGCGCGTGTCCGAGGGCCAGCTGCTGGAGGTGCACCGCAACACCTGGCGGTACAACCAGCTGATCGACGTGCAGCGCGACGTGGTCCTGGAGCACCGGGAGATGGTCCTGACCGGGGACCAGGGCGACCGGCAGATCAGGGCCGACCGCGGGAAGCGGCACGAGGAGCTGCTGGAGGAGCTCGCCGGGAGGGGAGCCGGGGCGGAGGGGGACGCCGAGGACGCCGGAAGCGGCGCCGACGCCGAGGAGGAGGCGAACGAGAAGGTCGCCCGTGCGGCCCGCCTCATCACGCTCTACCACCTGGACCGGGGCTGGACCGACCACAACGCCTTCCTGTCGGAGCTGCGCGAGGGCATCCACCTGCGTTTCCTGGGCCGCCGCGATCCGCTGGACGAGTTCAACCGCGACGCGGTGCCGGTCTTCAAGGGCTTCTTGGACGACGCGCGCGCCCGGGCGGCCGAGAGCTTCGAGGAGCTGGAGGTCGTGGACGGCGAGCTGGACGTGAGCTCGGTGGGCGTCAAGCGCCCGTCGATGACGTGGACGTACATGGTGCACGACCACCCGTTCAGCTCCGCGTTCGAGACCCTGGTGGGCAGGCTCAAGGGCGGCCGGGGGAGCGGGAGCTGACCATTCCCCCGCGAACGGATGCGCGGGTCGGGACCAAAGTCCCGGCCCGCGCATTACTTTTGTCAGCTACTCTGCTCGAAACGCCCCACAAGCCCGAAAACGGCATCACCAATTGCCCCGTCCGGGTTAACATGGCTGCGTTTTCAACGGAACCCGAGACGGTTGGGACGAAATTCACCGTGGTCCACGAGGTCGGTGCGCAGGAGAAGATCAGTTATGGACGGAACGACCGATTCACGGGCGGTCCGGTGGGCGGGGGCAGTTTCTGGGTGGATGAGGACGGCCACCCGGTCGCCAAGATCGGCGGACCGAAGGAGTGGCGGCCCACGCCCATGATCGACGTCCGGGTGGGCGACGTCTTCAGCGTCGGCGGACAGGCGTGGAGGGTGACCGACATTGTCGACGCGGATACTCCCTCCGCATATCTGCTGGCCACGCGAATAAGTTGACTCCGGGCCCCGGGCGAGTGCCCGGGGTCTTCGTTTTCCTTCTTCCGGCGGGGGACCGCAACCCCTTGCAACCTTTTACCGGAGGGGGATTGCCGGACGCCCCGGTTTCGCCGCCGCCCGTCTTTTCGGGAGCCGGCCGGCGAGGTTTTGTGGCTTGTGTGGCCTGTGGGACGCCGGGGGTTCCAGAGGCGAAGTGCCGGTGAAGAACGGGCATCGGCGCAGGTCACGGAAGAGGGCGGCGCGCCCACCAGCGCGAATCGAGACGTTCCGGTTATCTGATGGAGGGTGTTCGCGTTACCGGTTCCTCGTTAACGTCTGTGGAGCAAGGCGCGCCCCGGCAGCGGCCACAGGGAGGGTCCCCCCACTCTCGGAGAGTCCACGGGCCGCTGCGCCCTGCCGCCCCAAGGCCGGTCCCAGGGGCTGTCCCCCGCCCCTGGGCCTGGCCGCCCCGCGTAGGCGGGGAGGTCCTCTCCACCTGCGCGTCGCGCGCGGGGCCCGGTTCTCCCGCTCCGCGCGTGTGCGCCTCCTTCGCCGCACGTGCGCCGTCCCGACGCCTCCCGGCCTCTGCGCCGAGCGTCGAGTAGATCCTGTTCCATTCGGCGCTGAGGGCCTAGACGCCCCGGTTCCCATGGTGAGATCCGTGGACCCGGGTCTTGCGGTAGAACGCGTTTCAGTATTAGTCTCTGGAGGTGCCTGCCCCGGTGAGGGCGTCCGGCGGCTCGACCGCGGGGCGTCAGCGGACGGCAGGCGAGGACGGTCGTCCGTCGAAGTCGGATCGCGCCCCGACTCCGGCGGACGGCGTCCGTTCCCCGTCGGCCGCCCTCGCTCGGCCGCTAGGAGAGCAGGCGGCAGAGTTCGCCGAAGGTGGGGCACGGCCAGGCCAGGCGGCACCCCCGGCAGCGGTCCCCGTCCTCCTCGTCGGGGGCGTGCAGGTGCAGCAGGTCCACGCAGATCCCGGCCAGGGCGGACACCTCCTCGCGCGCGTTCGCGTAGAAGGCGACGTCGTTGATCCGGGCCAGGGCGCTGGAGCGGCCCGAGGACGGGATGCCGACCGTGTCCGGCTCCCAGGGGACCGCACGCGCCGAGCGCTCCCGGATGCCCAGAACGCACTGGAGCACTCTCGCGTGCTCGGAGGGGTGGCCCCTCCCCGACGCTGGTCTGGTGAACGGCGACATCGCTGATCTCCCCCACCACGTGGATACGCAGCCTCACGTGGTAACACAGCGTATACCCAGCATTGCTCCTTGTCGCGACACGCGGGGGCGGGGCGGGGAAAGAAGGGGGCGGCGGGCCGCCCGGGGGAGGGACGGCCCGCCGGAAGGGGAGACGGGTTCTGGTTGGACGAGGGGTCAGCCGCAGCCTCCGCCGCAGTTGCAGGAGCCGCCGCTCTGACAGCCGCAGCCGCAGCCCGAACCGCAGCTGCACCCGCGCAGGTCGGGGGTCGTGGTCGTCCGGTGGGTCACAGTCCCTCCAAGGGGATCGACAGCGCCCGTGCGCGATCACGCCGGAGCCTCCCCTGGTGGGAGGGGGCGTCACGGGCGCGTTTCCCGCAGGAGACCGTGCCCGTTCGCCGCGGCCGCCAACCGGGGCGGGTGACGGAGCCGCCGGGCCCGGGTGCGCCCCGCGGCTTTCGCGGGGCGCACTGACCTGTGCGGAGGCCCGACCGGGGTCAAGCGAAGAAGGTCGGCGCGACCGCCGGGCGGCGTGTCATTCGGTAGAGCCAAACCTGACCGACGAACATGACCGGAATTACGGGAACGAGGGTCGCCCACACGAACACCGCGGTCGTGGAGGGGATCGGCGCCCAGGGCAGCTCCGGTACGGCCAGTGCCACGAGCAGACCGGGGACGGCGATCGCCACCGCCGACGTGTGCCGCGACAGCATCGGACCCGCCAGGCCGCTCGTCGCCGCCAGGGCCGCCAGCAGTACCGCGGCCAGCGCGGCCGCGGGCCCGGGGGACAGGACCGGACCGCCGGGCAGCGCCGCCGCCACCGCCGCCAGCGCCACCGTCCCCAGGGCCAGGCGCGCGAGCGGGCGCGTGTCCCGGGCGGCCACGTCCGCGCTCTCGGAGTCGGTCGGACCGACCAGCCGCTCGGCCCCGAAGGCCGCGCCGCGCAACGCGAACAGCGCCGTGACGGCGACCGCGCACAGCGGCGTGAACGCGCTCGCGGTGAGGCCGCCCGCGAGCAGACCCGCCACCACCAGGCCCCACGAGGCGGCCAGGGCCCAACTGCCCCCGACGAGCGCGCAGTCGCAGGCCAGCCGCCAGCGGTCGCCGTCCACGCGGGCGCGCAGCCACAGCCCCGCGTCGCGGACCAGCCACCCGGCCAGCAGGACGGCGAGCACGGGCCACAGTTCGGCGACCACGTGGTGCTCCAGGGCGGGGAACAGGCCCGCCAGGACCCCGACCGCGGCGACCAGCCACACCTCCGAGGCCAGGAAGTAGGGGGCGACGGCGGCGACCACGCGGCGGCGCTGCCCGGAGCCGCGAGCCAGGCGCGGCATCAGCATGCCCAGGCCGATGTCGGCACCGGCCAGGACGAGGTAGCCCACGACGAGGAGGGCGAGGAGTGCGGAGGAGAGGAGGTCCATGGCTTGCGGCCTTCCGGGCTCAGTACGTGTGGACGGGTGCGGCGTGCCCACCGGGCTCCGCGGGGTCCTCGGGCGGCCGTGTACGCGGCTCGGCCAGCGGACCGCCCCCGGGGCCGCGCCGCGCGTAGCGCACCAGGAGCCAGCAGGTGACGGCGGCCAGGGCCGCGAAGGCGACGGTGAAGAAACCGAAGGAGGCCGAGGCCGCGGCCGGGGACAGGGGGGTCACCGCGTCGGCCGTGGTCAGGTGGTGCACGACCGTCCACGGCTGGCGGTTGGTCTCACGGAACACCCAGCCGCCGACGCTGGCCAGGTAGGGCAGGAACGGCGTCACCACCAGCGGAGCGAGGAACCACCTCCAGCGGTCGAGTCCGCCGAGGGGCCAGGCCAGCAGCATCAGCGGGCCCAGGGAGAACATCAGCGCCCACGACGTCATCATCACCAGGTCGCCGGCCGTGTTGGCCGCGTCCAGGAGGGGACCGCCCGGGTTCGCCGCCTCGATCGCCGCGATCTCCTCGGCGGTGTAGGTCAGCCCGCTCGTGGGCGGATCCTGGCCGAACAGCCCGAACTGCACCCCGCCGAAGGCCGCCACGGGTACCGGCACGACGCACAGGACCAGCGCCGCGTAGCGGATTCCGCGCCGGAAGACGCCGTGCGCGTCGTCGCGCCGGACGAGGTGGTGGGCGCTGGTCGCGGCCACGACCAGGGCTCCGACCAGCAGGGCCCCGGTGACGATGTGGCCGAAGGCCAGCACGGCCGCCGGGTTGGTCATCAGCGCGACGGGGTCGGTCAGGTGCGCCACCCCGTCGACCATCTCGAAGCCCACGGGGTTGCGCAGGAAGCCGTTGGAGACCAGCACCCACCACGCCGAGGCGTACGCCGTCGCGGTGACCACGGCGAAGCAGGCCAGGTGCGCCCACCGGCCCATGCGGTCCCACCCGAAGATCCACAGCCCCAGGAACGTGGACTCGACGAAGAACGCGGTCATCGTCTCCAGCGCCAGGGGAGCGGCGAAGGTGTAGCCGAACATCCCGTGCAGGCCGCTCCAGTTCAGCGCGAGCTGGAGTTCCATCACCAGCCCGGACAGGACACCCATCCCGTAGTTGACCAGGTACAGGCCGCCCCAGAACCGTACGGCGGTCATCCGGGAGCGGTCGCCGCGCAGGGTGGCGACCAGCTGTGTGGTGAGGAGGTAGGGGGCCAGCCCGAGGGTCAGGGCCACGAACACGTAGTGGGTGGCGGCGGTCAGCGCGAACTGGAGCCGCGCCAGCAGGAGGGGGTCTTCGAACATCGTCGGGCCTCGCGTTCGGCGGTGGGAACGCGGCCAAGCATCCGACTGCGGCAGGGGCGGGCGCATCGTCCCGGCGGGGGCTCCTCGCCGCCCCCTCCGAGGGTAGGAGCGGCGGCGCGGGTACTCCCGGGGGCGTAGGGGACGACCCCGAGACGGCCCCGGGAGGACCCCGGGGACGCTCCCGGGCGCACGCGGCCCTTCCTCACCGGCTCCACTTCGGGGTGACCAGGGCGGTCTCGTAGGCGATGACGACCAGCTGGGCGCGGTCGCGCACCCCCAGCTTGACCATGGCCCGGCTCACGTGGGTCTTGGCGGTGGCCGGGCTGAGCACGAGGTGGGCGGCGATCTCCTCGTTGGACAGGCCGCCGCCGACCAGGGAAACCACCTCGCGTTCGCGCTCGGTGAGCCCGTTCAGCCGGACCGAGGGGTCGGGAGCGCTCGGCGGGCGGCGCGCGTAGTCGGCGATCAGCCGCCGGGTGATCCCCGGCGACAGCAGCGCCTCGCCGCCGTGCACCACCCGCACCGCCCGCAGCAGGTCCCCTGGTTCGGTGTCCTTGACCAGGAACCCGCTGGCGCCCGCGCGCAGCGCCTCGAAGATGTACTCGTCCAGGCCGAACGTGGTGAGGATGACGACCCGCGTCGCCTCCAGGGCGGGGTCGGCCAGGATGCGCCCGGCGGTGGCCAGGCCGTCCACACCGGGCATGCGGATGTCCATGAGGACCACGTCCGGGCGTTCGGCGCGGGTCAGCCGGGCGGCCTCCTCGCCGTCGGCGGCCTCGGCGACCACCCCGATGTCGGGGGCGCTGTCCAGCAGCGCGCGGAACCCGGCGCGTACCAGCGCCTGGTCGTCGGCGAGCAGTACCCGGATCAACGGGGCCTCGTTTCCTCGGTGTCGGGGGAGGGGACGGCCGGTGTCCGGCGGTCCGGTCCGGCGCCGTCGAGCGGGAGCCGGGCGCGCACCCGGAATCCTCCCTCCCGGAGGGGGCCCGCGTCCACCGTGCCGCCCACCAGGGCGGCGCGTTCGCGCATCCCGGTGATGCCGTTGCCCGGGACCGGCGGCCCGACGGTCCCCGCGCCGTCGTCGGTGACCTCCACGACCAGCGAGGACGCGCGGTGCTCGATGCGCACCCGCGCCGAGGAGGCCCCGGAGTGGCGGACCACGTTCGTCAGCGCCTCCTGGACCGTGCGGTAGGCGGCCGACTCGGTGCTCACGGGCAGGTGCCCGGGCACACCGCCGACCTCCACGGTCACGTCGACGCCCGCGCTGCGGGTGCCTTCGGCCAGCTCCTCCAGGCGGTCCAGCCCGGGGACCGGCGACCTCGGCGCGGCCTCGTCCACGGCTCGCAGCACGCCGAGCATGCCGCGCAGCTCGGTCAGGGTGTCCTTGCTGGTCCGCTTGATGGTGGCCAGGGCCTCCGCGGCCCGCTGCGGCTCGGTCTCCATCAGGTACAGGGCCGTGCCCGCCTGCACGTTGATGAGGGAGATGTTGTGCGCCACCGTGTCGTGCACGTCCCGGGCCAGCCGGACGCGCTCCTCGGAGGCCCGGCGCAGCAGCTCCTCCTCCCGGGTGCGCAGGGACTCGGCCTCGCGCTCGCGGTCGGCCCGCAGGTACTCCTGCCGCCAGCGCACGACCTCGCCCGTGCACAGCAGGACGAGCACCCAGCCGACGATGCCGACCGCCTCGGGCCGGAAGGTCCCCGTCATGAGGAACTCGTAGCCGTTGACCGCCACGAACTGGCCCACGCCCAGCGTCCAGCCGAACACGCGGTACCCCCGGCGCACCAGGGTGTAGAGCATGACGGCGGTGCACAGCATGACCATGCCGTCGGGAAAGCCCAGGGGGTAGTACACGGTGGAGGCGACGACCGACACCAGCCCGACCGTGCGCGGGTAGGCGGTGCGCCACAGGGCGGCCAGGCAGGCGACCAGGATCAGCGCGTGGCCCCACGGCCAGGGGTCGACCGCCCCCACCGCCCGCTGGAGCGCGCTGACCAGAGCCGTGCTGCCCATGGAGACGGCGAGTAGGCCGAGCGCGAGCCAGACGTCGGTGCGCGCGGGTCGGAGGAGTAGTGCTGCCACAACCCCGACAGTACGGGGGACCCCTCGGGGAAGCCGTCACCCCGGAGGAGGGTTTTCCGGCGTCGGACTACTCCCCGGGGAGTAGTCCGCGGCCGACTAGAAGACGTCGTCCGGCGGAGCCGGGGAGTCGACGGCGTCGGCGTCACGCACGGGGGACCGGCCCGAGACGAAGCGGTCCAGCTCCTCGCCCTCCAGGAGGCGGGCCATCTCCGGATCCCGGTGCGCGCGGCGGCCCAGCTCCTCCACCGGCAGGGGGCTGTGCGAGGCCGTCAGGACCAGGTTGCCGAACCGCCGCCCGCGCAGCACGCCCGGCGAGGCCGACAGCGCCGTGTGCGGCAGCGCCGTGCGCGCGGTCGCCACCTGGCTCCGGGTGTGGGCCAGACCCCCGCCGTCGCCGATGTTGACCACCAGCATCCCGGTCGGCCGCAGGACGCGCGCCAGCTCGGCGTAGAACTCCGCCGACGTCAGCCGGGCCGGGGTGCGCGCACCCGCGAACACGTCGCTGACCACCAGGTCCGCGCTGTCGGTGTGCCGGGCGGCGATCCACTCCCGGGCGTCGCCGATGCCCACGCGCAACTGCGCCCTGCGGTCCCAGGGCAGCCGCCTGCGCACCATCTCGACCAGGGGCGCGTCCACGTCCACCGCGCGCTGCCGGGAACCGGGACGGGTGTGCGCCACGTAGCGTGCCAGCGTCAGCGCGCCCGCGCCCAGGTGCAGGGCGTCCACGGCCTCCTCCGGCGGCGCCACGAGGTCGGCCGCGTGCGCCATGCGGCGCACGTAGGAGAAGTCCAGGTAGGAGGGATCGGCCAGGTCCACGTGGGACTGGGGCGTACCGTCCACGACCAGGAACCACGAGTCGGAGCGGTCGGCGTCGGCGAGCAGCTCCGTGCCCGGGTTCCCGCCGTCCACGGCGTCCTCGCCGTTCCCGCCGTGCGCCGCTTCCCCCCGCGCGCCGCGTCTGCCCACGTCCGCCTCCGTTCGTCGGCCCCAAGACTACGCACAGGCCCGAGCGAGCGTGTCCGTGGTCGCGCTAGCCTGGGGAACCCAGGTTTTTTTGAGCCGCCAAGGTTTTTCTTGGCATTGCAAATTCCTTCGCTTATCCCACGAGGAGTGGCCGTGCTACTGCGGATGTCGACCCTGTTCCTGCGCACCCTGCGTGAGGACCCGGCGGACGCCGAGGTGCCGAGCCACAAGCTGCTCGTCCGCGGCGGGTTCGTGCGCCGGGCCGCGCCCGGGGTCTACACCTGGTTGCCCCTGGGCAAGATCGTCCTGGAGAACGTCTCCCGGATCGTGCGCGAGGAGATGGACGCCATCGGCGCCCAGGAGGTGCTCCTGCCCGCGCTGCTGCCCCGCGAGTACTACGAGGCCACCGGGCGCTGGGAGGAGTACGGCGACACCCTGTTCCGCCTCAAGGACCGCAAGGGCGCCGACTACCTGCTCGGCCCCACCCACGAGGAGCTGTTCACGCTCCTGGTCAAGGGTGAGTACTCCTCCTACAAGGACTTCCCGGTCACCCTGTACCAGATCCAGGAGAAGTTCCGCGACGAGGCGCGTCCCCGCGCGGGCGTGCTGCGCGGACGCGAGTTCCACATGAAGGACTCCTACTCCTTCGACATCGACGACGAGGGCCTGCGCGCGTCCTACGCCGACCACCGCGCCGCCTACATCCGCGTCTTCGACCGGCTGGGCCTGGAGTACGTGATCGTGTCGGCCACCTCGGGCGCCATGGGCGGATCGGCCTCGGAGGAGTTCCTGGCCGTCGCCCCGACCGGCGAGGACACCTTCGTGCGCAGCACGGAGTCCGACTACGCCGCCAACGTCGAGGCCGTGGCCGTCCCGGCCCCCGAGGCGCTCCCGGTCGAGGGGCTGCCCGAGGCCGCGGTCCACCACACCCCGGACACCGCCACCATCCAGACCCTGGTGGACTTCCTCAACGGCGCCGGGCTGGGCCGCGACTTCACCGAGGCCGACACCCTCAAGAACGTCCTGGTCAAGACCCGCGTGCCCGGCGCGAAGGAATGGGAGCTGCTGGCCGTCGGCCTGCCCGGCGACCGCGAGGTGGACTTCAAGCGTCTGGAGGCGGCGCTGGAGCCCGCCGAGGTCGCCCTGCTGGAGGAGGCCGACTTCGCGGCCAACCCCTTCCTGGTCAAGGGCTACATCGGCCCCCGCGCGCTGCTGGACAACAAGGTCCGCTACCTGGTCGACCCCCGGGTGGTCACCGGCACCGCCTGGGTGACCGGCGCGGACGAGGCCGACCACCACGTCGTCGACCTGGTCGCGGGCCGGGACTTCGTCCCGGACGGCACCATCGACGTCGCCGAGGTGCGCGACGGCGACCCCTCGCCCGACGGCAGGGGAACCCTGTACACCGCGCGCGGCATCGAGATCGGCCACATCTTCCAGCTGGGCCGCAAGTACACCGACGCCTTCCAGGTGGACGCCCTGGGCCCCGACGGCAAGCCCCGGCGGATCACCATGGGCTCCTACGGCATCGGTGTCTCGCGCGCCGTCGCCGCGGTCGTCGAGCAGTCCCACGACGACAAGGGCGTCGTCTGGCCGCGCGAGGTGGCTCCCGCCGACGTGCACGTGGTCGGCACGGGCAAGGGCGAGCAGGTCGAGGAGGCGCTGCGGATCGCCCGGGAACTGGAGGCCAGGGGCCTGCGCGTCCTCGTGGATGACCGCAAGGGCGTCTCGCCCGGAGTCAAGTTCACCGACGCCGAACTCCTGGGCATCCCCACCGGCGTCATCGTCGGCCGCGGCCTCAAGGACGGCCTGGTGGAACTGCGCGACCGCGCCACCGGCGACCGCGAGGAGGTCGCCCTGGCCGAGATCGTGGACCGCGCCGTCGCCGCCTGCCGCGCGTAGCGGGTGAACGGGAGGGGGGAGGGCCCGCGGGGAGACCGCGGACCCTCCCCCCCGCCCGTACACGGACTGACGCGGGTGCTTCCCTGGCCGCCGCCGTGCCCGTCCGTGCGGGCTGCGTGCGGGTTAACCGGCCTCGTCGAAACCGGGCAGGGCGTCCAGCGCCCCGCCCCACTCCAGCAGGCGCACGGTCGTCTCCTGGAGCGCCCGTGCGCCGGTCACCCGCAGGTCGGTGTCCCGCGAGGCGGTCAGCCACAGGTGGGCGCGCGCGGCGGCCTGCTCCAACCCCGCGGCGTAGGCGTCGACGGCCTCGTCGCCGTACTCGTCGGCGACCGGGTAGGAGGCCAGCGCGGGCGGGGGGTCCACGCCCCGCTCCACGGCCGCCGCGTGCAGCGCGTCCCGCAGCGCCTTGTGCTCGTGGGCGGTGCTTCCCGCGCGGTCGCGCCGGTCCTCGTCCTCGGCGGCCCCGCCGATGAACTCGTACCCGTACACGGCCGCGTGTTCGGCGCGCAGCGCCTCGGCCAGCGCCCGGGGGCCGGCGTCCGTCTCCTCGCCTGCGGACGCGGGGCTCTCGCTCACCTTGCTACCTGCCTTCCGTCTGGGGGTGTGCGCCGTCACGGCTCCTGGGCCAGCAGGTGGGCGTGCCCCGCCTCGCACGCGCCGATCGCGCTGATCAGCTGCGCCAGCGCGGAGTCGGTGACGGCGCCCGCCTGGTCCAGCCGGGCGCCGGTCGCCGCGGCCTCCAGCACGTGCAGCGCCGCGGTGTCCGGCGCGGTCTCCGGAACGGGGGCCTCCTCGGGGGAGGAGGGTTCGCCGGACGGCCCGGCGGAGGGGGAGGGGGCGTCCTCGGGCAGGGAGTCCAGCAGCGCGTCCAGGTGGGACAGGTGGTGTTCCAGGAACCGCTCCAGCAGTTCCGCCGGTCCCGTCCCCCCGGCGACCGCGGCCTCGTAGCGCGCGACCATCCGCTCCTTCTCCCGGACCACCGCGCGCAGCACGTACACGTCCGGCGTCACGTCGGAGGGGTACCACTCGGTACCGCCGCACCCGGCCAGGCCCACGGCGCCCACAGCGGCCGTCGCGCCCAGCACCGTGCGACGGCTGACACGGCCGATCCCCACGCGCTCTTCCTCTCGTGCGGTGCGGGCCGCCCGCGGCGGCCCCCCGGCCCCCATCCTTCCACGTCCCGTACCGCGCGGGGGACGCCGCCGCTCGGACGCGTCCCGGGGGCCACGCGCCGACGCGCCCCGGCCACCGACGGCGACCTGGGGGGTGTCAGCTGTTGGATCGGGAAGCCACTCAAGCACACACGAGGGCACAGGAGTGAGCCTCTACTGCTGCCGGAAAGCGGTGTGTGGTGTGTGTCCCCACCCCGGTGGACGGTCCGCCGGTGAAAGTCCGTCCGAGGAGTTCGCTGATTCTCCGGACAAGCGCCCCCGGTCCTGGCTACGGTCGTATCGAACACAGTGACGAAACCGGCAGGTATCGGGAGGTGGGAAGGGATGGCGGGTACCGGCATGCGGCGGTTGCGGTCGATCGCCGACCCGTTCCTGGCCCCCGCACCAACCGGTGTGAGTGTGCGTGATCGGCTCAAGGGCCTCACCCCTGAGGACGAGGCGGTGCTGCGGGCGGTGGGCGCGCACCTGGGGTCCTTGGCTTCCACGGACCTGGCCGCCCGATGCGCGCACGGCACCAACCACGACAAGGACGCCTGGGCCGCCCGCAAACGGGAACTGACCCCTGAATCCTCGTCGCGGTGGGCGGGGACGATCACCAGGGCCTCGAACGAGCAGTGGGCGCTGGCCCGCCGCAGCCAGGCCGCCCACCTGCACCGCCTCCAAACGGGGATCGACACCCTGCGTCACCGGCTCTCCCAACCTCTGGGAACCCCGGGCACCCGGGGCGCGCCGGGCGGGTACTCCTGTCGCAGGGAGTGGCACGCCAAGTCCCGACGCCTGGCCGCCCTGGAGCATCGCTATGCGGTGGCGGTGGCCGGTTGGGAGGAGGGCCGTGTACGGGTGGTGCGTGGCGGCAAGCGGTTGCTGCACACCCGCCACCACCTGGAGCGGGCACAGCTGACCGAGGCCGGGTGGCGGTCCCGGTGGGAGGCCGCACGCTTCTTCCTCCAAACTGATGGTGAGTCCGGCAAACGCTACGGCAACGAAACCATCCGCATCACCCCTGGCGGGCAGGTCAGTATCCGGCTGCCCGCCCCGTTGGCGCACCTGGCCAACGCGCCCCGTGGTCGGTACGTGCTCTCGGGTCGAGTGGCCTTCGCCCACCGGGGCACGGAGTGGGCTGATCGGGTCGAGGCCGACGGGGCGGTGGCCTACCGCATCCACCTGGACGCGGGCCGGGTCCGGTGGTACGTGAGCGCGTCCTGGACCCCCACCCCCGCCCCGCAGGTGCCGTGGGAGGCGGCGCTGGCCCATGGGGTGGTGGGGGTGGACGCCAACGCCGACCACCTGGCCGCCTGGCGACTCGACACCCACGGCAACCCGATCGGGAACCCACACCGGTTCACCTTCGAGTTGTCCGGCAGCGCCTCCCACCGGGACGCGCAGGTACGCCACGCCCTGTCCCGACTGCTGCGCTGGGCCACCACACACGGTGTGCGGGCCATCGCCGTGGAGGACCTGGACTTCACCCGCGAGAAGACCCGGGAAAAGCACGGACGGCGTAAGAAGTTCCGGCAGTTGATCAGTGGTTTCCCCACCGCACGGCTGCGGTCCCGGCTGACCTCGATGGCCCACACCCTGGGGGTATCGGTCATCGCCGTGGACCCCGCATACACCTCCCGGTGGGGTGCCCAACACTGGCAACAACCCCTGACCACCACAACCAGGAAGGTCTCCCGGCACGATGCGGCCAGCATCGCGGTCGGGCGGCGCGCCCAGGGCCACCCGGTCCGGCGACGGACGGCACCGCCCCCACACCACCAGGGTGATGGTGTGGAGCATCGGACCCTCCAGGCCGCACCGGGGAGTCGTGGGCGTGAGGGAAACCGCCCACCCGTCACGGAGCGCGCACGCGATGCGCGTGGCCGGACGGGGCAGGAACGCGGTGACCCAGCCCATCCAGCACCGTTCGGGACGGGTGCAGTGCCGAAGTGACCCCCCGGGGGTCACTCCTGCTTCACTGTTCAGGAACGGTTCCGGGTGTGGATACTCTTGCGGCATAACCGCCGTCGCACGCGACGCGCGGTCGGCCCGCGTCCCCGCACCAGGGGGCGGGCCGCTGAAGTCGAAGACTACGTACAGAGCTGGACCGCCCCGTACACCGGCCCGACGGCCGCGCGGGCGGGATCTTCGCCGTTGGAGGAGCAGGACCACATGGGAGCGCAGGCGCGCGAGGAGCGCATCGCCGAGCTGCTGGAGCCGGTACTGGCCGAGGCCGGACTGGACCTGGAGGCCGTCGAACTCACACCGGCCGGCAAGCGACGGGTGCTGCGGGTGGTCGTGGACTCCGACAACGGGGTCGACCTGGACACGGTCGGCGAGGTCAGCCAGGAGGTGAACACCCTGCTGGACTCCTCCGACGTCATGGGCGCGCAGCCCTACGTCCTGGAGGTCACCTCACCCGGGGTGGACCGCCCGCTGACCGAGCCGAGGCACTGGCGCCGCTCCCGAGGCCGCCTGGTGATCGCCACCCTCGCCGAGGGCGGCAAGGTCACCGGGCGCGTCACCGGCGCCGACGACGACGGGGTCACCCTGGACGTCGAGGGCCAGCCCCGCACCTTCACCCACGCCGAACTCGGCAAGGGCAGGGTCCAGGTGGAATTCCGCCACGATGCCGACACCGACGCGGCGGACTAGAGGGGGAGCCCCGTGGACATTGACATGAGCGTTCTGCGCAGCCTGGAACGCGAGAAGGACATCTCCGTCGAACTCGTGGCCAAGGCCATCGAGGACGCGCTTCTGATCGCCTACCACCGCGAGGAGGGCCCCGAGAAGCGGGCCCGCGTCGAGCTCAACCGCTCCACCGGCCACGTGACCGTGTGGGTGGCCGAGACCGACGAGGACGGCGAGTCCGTCGGCGAGTTCGACGGCACCCCCACCGGGTTCGGCCGCATCGCGACCTCCACCGCCAAGCAGGTCATTCTCCAGCGTCTGCGCGACGCCGAGGACGAGCTGACCCTGGGCGAGTTCGCCGGACGCGAGCACGACATCGTCTCCGGTATCATCCAGCAGGGCAAGGACCCCCGCAACGTGCTGGTGGACCTCGGCAAGATCGAGGCGGTCCTGCCCCCGCAGGAGCAGGTGCCCACCGAGACCTACACCCACGGCGAGCGCCTGCGCGCCTACGTCGTGCAGGTCCGCAAGGGCCACCGCGGCCCCTCGGTCACCCTCTCGCGCACGCACCCCAACCTGGTGCGCAAGCTCTTCGAGCTGGAGGTCCCCGAGATCGCCGACGGCACCGTCGAGATCGCGGCGATCGCCCGGGAGGCGGGCCACCGCACCAAGATGGCCGTCCACTCCAACCGCGGCGGGGTCAACGCCAAGGGCGCCTGCATCGGCCCGCTCGGCAGCCGTGTCCGCAACGTCATGGCCGAACTCCACGGGGAGAAGATCGACATCGTCGACTACTCCGAGGACCCGGCCGTGTTCGTCGCCAACGCCCTGTCCCCGGCACGGGTCAACTCCGTGGAGATCCTCGACATGGCCTCCCGTGTCGCCCGCGTGATCGTGCCCGACTACCAGCAGTCCCTCGCGATCGGCAAGGAGGGTCAGAACGCCCGTCTGGCCGCGCGTCTGACCGGCTGGCGCATCGACATCCGCTCCGACGCCGAGCCCGCCGGTGAGCCGGAACGGGAGGGCGCCGCCGAGGGCGACGACACCGCCGCGACGGGCTGATCGGGTCGCGCGCATGCCTCGACGCGATAGGGTGGCCCATGACGGTCCCGACCGCCCCGTGCGTACCTGTGTGGGGTGTCGGTCGCGGGCAGTCCAGTCCGACCTCGTGCGGCTGGTGGCCGAGGGCACGGTCATCACGCCCGACACCCGGGGTCGTCTTCCGGGGCGCGGCGCCTACCTGCACCGCGATTGGCGGTGCTTCGAGCTCGCCGAGCGGCGCAGGGCCTGGTCACGCGCCTACCGGAGGGGAGCGGGCGCCGACGGGTGGGACGTCTCACCCGTGGCGGCCCTGATCGACGCCGCCCCGCGTGGCGGATCGGGTCAGCGCTCCCGATAGGGTTGGAATGTCTGGACCGACTTCTGGGTTGTAAGGACCGAGGTCGGCGTCCAGTGCTGTGTCGGCACGCAGAAGCTGGCCCATTGTTGTGTAGCGATGAGGAAGCAGGTCGAGATTGCGATGAGCGCCTGATGAGTACGCAGCGATGAGTAACTCGAGCTAACGACGGTCCGGCACAAGCCCATGTCCCGGACCGAAGCTGAAGGAGAGTAGTGGCGAAGGTCCGGGTATATGAACTCGCCAAGGAGTTCGGTGTAGAGAGCAAGGCCGTTCTGGCCAAGCTCAACGAGATGGGTGAATTCGTCCGTTCGGCGTCCTCGACCATAGAGGCCCCCGTCGTACGACGCCTCCAGGAAGCCTTCAACAACGGTTCCGACGGCGGTCGCAAGGGTTCGGCTCCCAAGCCCGGCCCGCGTCCCGCCGCGGACAACGGTGCCGCCCCGAAGCCGGGGCCGGCTCCCAAGCCCGGCCCCAGGCCGGCTCCCGCGCCCAAGCCCGCCCCGCAGGGCGAGGCCGCTCCGCGCGCGAACGCGCCCAAGCCCGGCCCCAAGGCTCCCCGCGGCGAGGCCGGTGCCCGCCCCGGCGGCGCCCCCAAGCCCGGTGCCCCGGCCGGCCCCGGCGGCCGTCCCGAGGGTGGTCGTTCCGAGGGCGGCCGTCCCGACCGCGCCCAGCGCGGCGGTGACCGCCCCGAGCGCGGCGACCGTCCCGAGCGCGGCGGGGCCCGTCCCGGCCCGCGCCCGTCCGGTCCCCGTCCGGGCAACAACCCGTTCGCGTCCAACGCCTCCGGCATGGGCTCCAAGCCGGCCGCTCCGCGTCCCGGCGGTGCCGCTGGCGCTCCGCGTCCGGGCGGTCCGCGTCCGGGTCCGCGTCCCGGCCCGCAGGGCGGCGGCGAGCAGCGCGCTCCGCGTCCCGGCGGTGCCGCTGGCGCTCCGCGTCCGGGCGGTCCGCGTCCGGGTCCGCGTCCCGGCCCGCAGGGCGGCGGCGAGCAGCGCGCTCCGCGTCCCGGCGGTGCCGCTGGCGCTCCGCGTCCGGGTGGTGCCGCGGGTCCCCCGCGTCCCGGTCCCCGGCCCGGCGGTCCGCGCCCCAGCCCGATGAACATGCCCTCGTCCCGTCCGGCCGCACCCGCGGGTGGCGGTCGCGGCGGTGGCGGCGGTCGTCCCGGTGGCGGCGGTGGCCGTGGCCGCGGGGGAGCCCCCGCGGGTTCCGGTCCGCGTCCCGGCGGTGTCGGTGGTGGCGGCGGCGGTCGTCCCGGCGGCTTCGGCGGCCGTCCCGGCGGCGGTGGCCGCGGTCGCGGCGGCGGTACGGCCGGTGCGTTCGGACGCCCCGGCGGTCGTCCCGGACGCGCCCGCAAGTCCAAGAAGCAGCGGCGCCAGGAGTTCCACGACTTCCAGGCCCCGTCGTTCGGCGGCGTCAAGATCCCGAGCGGCAACGACCAGACCATCCGCCTGTCCCGCGGCGCCTCGCTGTCGGACTTCGGCGACAAGATCGACGTCAACCCGGCGTCGCTCGTCCAGGTGATGATGCACCTGGGTGAGATGGTCACCGCGACCCAGTCCCTTCCGGACGAGACCCTGATGCTGCTGGGCGAGGAGCTCAAGTACAGGATCGAGGTCGTCAGCCCGGAGGACGAGGACCGCGAGCTGCTGGAGTCCTTCTCCATCGAGTTCGGTGAGGACGAGGGCACCGCGGAGGACCTGCGTCCGCGTCCGCCGGTGGTCACCGTCATGGGTCACGTCGACCACGGTAAGACCCGACTGCTGGACACCATCCGCAAGACCAACGTCGTCAGCGGCGAGGCCGGCGGTATCACCCAGCACATCGGTGCCTACCAGGTCGCCACCGAGGTGGACGGCGAAGAGCGCAAGATCACCTTCATCGACACCCCGGGTCACGAGGCGTTCACCGCCATGCGTGCCCGCGGTGCGAAGGTCACCGACATCGCGGTGCTGGTCGTGGCGGCCGACGACGGCGTCAAGCCGCAGACGGCGGAGGCCATCGACCACGCCAAGGCGGCCGAGGTGCCGATCGTGGTCGCGGTCAACAAGATCGACGTCGAGGGCGCCGACCCGCAGCGGGTCCGCGCGCAGCTCACCGAGTACGGCCTGGTGGCCGAGGAGTACGGCGGCGACGTCCAGTTCGTGGACATCTCCGCGCTCAAGGGCGACAACATCGACGCCCTGCTCGAGTCGATCGTGCTGACCTCCGACGCCGCGCTCGATCTCCAGGCCAACCCGGAGATGGACGCGCAGGGTCTGGCCATCGAGGCCTACCTGGACCGCGGTCGCGGTTCCATGGCCACGGTGCTGGTCCAGCGCGGCACGCTCAACGTCGGTGACTCGATCGTCTGCGGTGACGCCTTCGGCCGCGTCCGCGCCATGCTCGACGAGCACGGCCAGAACGTGCAGAGCGCCGAGCCGTCCCGTCCGGTGCAGGTGCTGGGTCTGACCAACGTTCCCAGCGCCGGTGACAACTTCCTGGTCGTCAAGGACGACCGGGTGGCGCGGCAGATCGCCCAGCAGCGCGAGGCGCGCGAGCGCTTCGCCCAGCAGGCGCGTTCGGCCCGCCGAGTCACCCTCGACAACTGGCAGAACGCCCTGAAGGAGGGCGAGCGCTCCGAGCTGCTCCTCCTCATCAAGGGCGACATGTCCGGTTCCGTCGAGGCGCTGGAGGAGTCCCTGCTCAAGATCGACGCCGGCGGCGACGAGGTGAGCATCCGGGTCATCGGGCGCGGTGTCGGTGCGATCACGCAGAACGACATCAACCTGGCGGCCTCCGCCGAGGCGATCATCGTCGGCTTCAACGTTCGGCCCGAGGGCAAGAACAGCGAGCTGGCCGACCGCATGGGCGTGGACATCCGGTACTACTCGGTGATCTACCAGGCCATCGACGAGGTCGAGGCCGCGGTCAAGGGTCTGCTCAAGCCGATCTACGAAGAGGTCCAGCTCGGCAGCGCGGAGATCCGCGAGGTCTTCAAGGTGCCGCGGATCGGCAACATCGCCGGTTCGATCGTCCGCAGCGGCCTGATCCGCCGCAACTCCAAGGCGCGGCTCATCCGCGACGGGGTCGTCATCTCCGAGAACCTCAACGTGGAATCCCTGCGCCGGTTCAAGGACGACGCGACCGAGGTCCGCGAGGGCTTCGAGTGCGGTATCGGCGTCGGCTACAACGACCTGCGTGTCGAGGACGTCATCGAGACGTACGAGATGCAGGAGAAGCCCCGCGACTGATCCTCGCGGAGCATGACCAGACGGGGCCCCGGCCGTGCGGCCGGGGCCCCGTGTTTCACGCCGCCGACAGCGGCGGACAACTCCACACACCACAGGTGATCACTTGTACGTTGGGGCGCTGACCCTGGACGTCCTTCTCGGTGACGTCCACTCGCTCAAACAGAAGCGTTCGCTGGTCCGACCCGTCGTCTCCGAGCTGCGCCGCAAGTTCTCCGTCTCGGTCTCCGAGGCGGGCGACCAGGACCTGTACCGCCGGGCCAAGATCGGCGTCGCGGTGGTCGCGCCGACGGCGGCGCACGCCCGGGAGCTGATGGACTCCTGCGAGAGCTTCGTCGCGGGCCGTCCCGAACTGGAGCTGCTCTCCGCCAGGCAGCGGCTCTTCAACGAAGAGGAAGACTGACGATGGTTGACGCCGCACGCGCGCGCAAGATCGCCGACCGCATCCAGCGCATCGTCGCCGAGATGCTGGACCGGCGCATCAAGGACCCGCGCCTGGGATTCGTCACCGTGACCGACGCGCGCATCACCGCCGACCTGCGGGACGCCACGGTGTACTACACGGTGTTCGGCACCCCGGACGAGAAGGCCGCCTCCGCCGCCGCCCTGGAGAGCGCCAAGGGCGTGATCCGCAGCGAGGTGGGACGCCAGACCGGCATCCGGCACACGCCGAGCCTGGCCTTCGTCGTCGACGAGGTGCAGGAGAACGCCCAGCACATCGAGGAACTGCTGCTCAAGGCCCGCCAGTCGGACGCGGAGCTGGCCGAGAGGGCCAGCGGCGCCGAGCCCGCGGGCGAGGCGGACCCCTACCGGGCGCCCCGCGAGGACGAGCGCGACGAGGACGAGTAACACCCCCGGCGGCGGCGCGGACCGCGCCGCCGCCCTTCATCACGAGGGAGCACCATGGCCGAGAGCGGCGTCGTGGTCGTCGACAAGCCCGCCGACTGGACCTCGCACGACGTGGTCGCCAGAACGCGCGGGCTCGCGCGCACCCGCAGGGTCGGCCACGCGGGCACCCTGGACCCGATGGCCACCGGGGTCCTGGTGCTGGGCATCGAGAAGGGCACCAAGCTCCTGGGCCACCTGACCCTGACGGAGAAGGTCTACGAGGCGACGATCCGGCTCGGCCTGACGACCAACACCGACGACGCCGAGGGCGAGCCTCTCGTGCGCACGGACGCCTCCGGGGTCGGCGAGGAGGCCGTGCGCGCCGCCGTCGGCAGGCTCACGGGGCGGATCGAGCAGGTTCCGCCGCAGGTCAGCGCGATCAAGGTAGACGGCAAGCGTGCCTACAAGTCGGCGCGTGAGGGCAAGGAGGTCGCCCTCAAGGCCCGCACGGTCACCGTCGCGGAGTTCACGGTCACCGACGTGCGCCGGGCCTCCGACGCCGACGGGGGGTTCGTGGACGTGGACGCCGCCGTCACCTGCTCCAGCGGCACCTACATCCGTTCGCTGGCCCGTGACATGGGCGCCGACCTGGGCGTGGGCGGGCACCTGACGGCGTTGCGGCGCACCAGGGTGGGCCCCTACGACCTGTCCCGGGCGCGCACGCTGGACGAGCTCGCCGAGGAGTTCACGCAGGTCCCGCTGGCCGAGGCCGTGGCCGCGGCCTTCCCGGCGCGCGCCCTGAGTGAGGACGAGGAGCAGCGGATCCGGCACGGCAACCGGATCGACCCGGACGGGTCCGGAAGCGGTCCGGTCGGCCTCTTCGCCCCGGACGGCCGCGTCGTCGCCCTGGGGGAGAACCGCCGCGACCACATGAAGCCCGTGGTGGTCTTCGAACCCGCCTGATCCCGCGCGGTCCCGTCCGGTCAGGCGGTCCCCAGGAACCGGGCGAGGGCCGCGGTCAGCTCGCCGGGGCGCTCCACGGACGGCAGGTGGCCGGTGTCGGGCATCTCCAGCAGCCGAGCCCCGGGCACGCCCCCGGCGTACAGGTCCGCGACCTCCCGTACCTGGGCGATCTCCGACAGTCCCTTCACCACCAGCGTCGGCACGGTGATCTCGCCCAGGCGGTCGCCGGCGGGCCGCTCCGGCCAGCGGGTGGTGGCGACCGGCCCGGACCACTCGCGGGCGAACATCTCGCGCAGCATGAGTAGCACCAGGTCCCAGGCCTCCGTCGGCAGGTCCTCGGGCACCCGTCCAGGGCCCAGCACCATGAACCGGGCCTGGGCCTCGGCCATCGCCGCCACGTCCCCGGGATCGGGGTCGGCGCGTCCCGCCCGGTACACCTCCAGGCGTTCGTGGGGGACGGCGCCCAGCACCATCTTGCGCGCCTCGCGCACGAAGACCTCCGGCCACTCGTGCCCCGACATCCCCGGACAGACCAGGGCCAGGGCCTCCGCCCGCTCCGGGGCGGCCAGCGCCGCGTCCACGCAGTAGGCGCCCCCGAAGGAGGCGCCGACCAGGGTCGCCCGGTCGATGTCCAGGGCGTCCATGAGGGCCAGCAGGTCCTCGTGGTGGTCGACGGGGCCCTCGTGGTCGGCGGAGCCGCCGCGGCCGCGCCAGTCGTAGCGGACCACCCGGTGGGTCTTGGCGAACTCGGTGAACTGGTGGTCCCACATGCGCCGGTCGGCCACACCGGCGTGCACGAAAACGATCGGGGGACCGGAACCGGCCTCGTCGTACGCCAGTCGGGTCGTACCCGTGTCGATCATCGCCATCGGTGCACGGTAACCGCCCCGCGCACGTGTGCCAACCCGGCTCCGCCAGGGGCGTAGCGGCCGGGCGCGCGCCCGGGTCTCAGCCGCGGCGGAGCCCGGCGTCCTCCAGTTCCTCCCGGACGACGGGACTTCCCGGAACCGGCACACGAAGAGAGCGGACTGGCGTGAAAGATGTACAACCCGCGACACGGTTGGCTAGAATTCACGCCATGACGACGCTTCCGCTGGCCGAGGCCAGAAACAACCTGTCCAAGATCGTCGATGAGGTGGAGAGAACACACGACGCCGTCACCATCACCCGCAACGGCAGGCCCAGTGCCGTGGTGATCTCCGTGGACGACTACGAGTCGATGATGGAGACCTTCGCCCTTCTGGACAGTCCGGAGGAGCAGGCGAGTCTGGCCCGGGCGAAGGAGGAGTACGAACGCGGGGACGTGGTCACCGGTGACGAGATGGCCGAGCTCATGCGAGAACGTGCGCGCCGGGAGACGGAAACGTGAGCGACCAGTACGAAATCGTCCTGACCCGTACCGTGCGCCGTGCCCTGTCCGAGACGTTGCCTGACAAGGTGGCCACGGCGGCATGGGAGCTGATTCGGGGAGACCTCAGGGAGAACCCCCGCAAAGTGGGGAAACGACTCAATCCCCCCTACGGTCAGGACTGGGTCGCCCGCCGTGCCACTTACAGGATTCGATTCGGCATAGACGATGACAAGGGCGTCATCGTCGTCTACGACATTCGAGGGCGGGCCGACGCCTACCACTACTCGGGCGGGCGCTGACCTTCGGTATCCGCTGGAGCGGCGGCCCGGCGTGTGCTGGGCCACATACCCCTTGTGTCAGTGGGGGACCCGCGGACGTGGCACCCTTGGTTCGTGCGGGTTCCGGGCGCGCTGGGCGCCACGGGCTCCGCGCGGACCACGAGCAGCGACGAGCAGGGGAGCCGGACGTGCGGCGATGGGACGGGCTGGAGGGCGTTCCCTCCGGGTTGGGGCGCTCGGTGGTGGCGGTCGGCGTGTTCGACGGGGTGCACCGTGGCCACCAGGCCATCCTGGAGACCGCGGTCGGGCACGGGCGTGAACTCGGCCTCCCGGTCACCGTGGTGACCTTCGACCCCCACCCGCAGACGGTGTTGCGCGGCACCACCCCGCCGGTGCTCACCCCCCTGGAGCGGCGGGTGGAGCTGCTGACCGAGTACGGCGCCGACGCCGTGTGCGTCCTGCCCTTCACCAAGGACCTGTCCTCCCTGACCCCGGAGGAGTTCGTCCAGCGCGTCCTGGTCGAGCGCCTGCACGCCGCGGCCGTGGTCGTGGGCGAGGACTTCCGCTTCGGCCACCGCGCCGCGGGCGACGTCGCCGCGCTGGCCGCGCTGGGCGCCGAGTACGGCTTCACCGCCGACGGGGTCGCCCTGGTCGCGGACGGCGACACCATCACCTCCACGCGCGTGCGCGGGCTGCTCGCCGAGGGAGACGTGGCCGGGGCCGCCGAGCTGCTGGGCCGACCGCACCGGGTCGGGGGCGAGGTCGTGCACGGCGCCGCGCGCGGCCGCGAGCTGCTGGGCTTCCCCACCGCCAACATGGACCTGCTCCCCGACACCGCCGTCCCCGGCGACGGCGTCTACGCGGGCTGGCTCCACCGCTCCGAGCCCGCGCCCGGGCAGGAGTCGCGCTGGCCCGCCGCCATCTCCGTGGGCACCAACCCCACGTTCGACGGCGCCGAGCGCACCGTGGAGGCCTACGCCCTGGACCGCGACGACCTGGACCTGTACGGGCTGCGCATGACGGTGGACTTCACGGTGCACATCCGCGGTCAGGAGCGCTTCGACAGCATCGACGAGCTGATCGTCGCCATGCGCCGGGACGTCGACCGCTGCCGCGAGGTCCTGCGCGCCGGGTAGGGCGCGGAGCGGGGGAGGGCCGGCCCGCGCCCGGGCACGGCCCGCCACCTCGTGGTCTGCGGTAGGGTGGTCGTTGTCCACGTGTGCCCACGGCCGGTCGCCTCCGCGCGTACCGTCGCCGGGGGAGCGCGGCGCACCCACGCCGTCGGCGGCGGGCCGCGCACCACACGCGACGGTGACTGTTCGTACGCGCGGTCACCGCGTCTGTTCCCGGTCGCATACCGGGTTCCACACCGCGTACCGACTTTCCAGTGAAGGAGCGACGTGTCGATCGACACCGCCACCAAAGAGAAGATCATCGCCGAGTACGCCACCGGCGAGGGTGACACCGGTTCCCCCGAGGTCCAGGTCGCGCTGCTCACGCACCGCATCACCGAGCTGACCGAGCACCTCAAGGGCCACAAGCACGACCACCACAGCCGCCGCGGTCTGCTGCTGATGGTCGGTCGCCGCCGCCGTCTGCTCAAGTACATCGCCAAGCAGGACATCACCCGCTACCGCTCGCTCATCGAGCGCCTGGGTCTGCGCCGCTAGGTTGTCGGCGGGAGTGGCTTCGGCCGCTCCCGCTTTGTTAGTAAGGTGTGACGCGACGGTGGTCGAACACCGCCGTCCACCCCAATTCCACAGTGAGAACCACCCGCTCCCCACCCCGGCGCAGAGTCGGGGCCGGTCCTCGGTAGTGGTCCCCGGACATTCCCTCAGGGCATGCCGTGGGCTTCGATCGATGACCGGCCGTCATCAACTCCGGGGCACGGACGCGGGAAACGAATCACCAGCGTCGGCACGCCTTCCGTGCCCGGCGCCACGAACGCGAACACGTGTAGTAGGAGGTCGCCCATGGAGGGCGTGTACTCGGCCGAAGCCGTCATCGACAACGGCTCCTTCGGCACCCGAACCATCCGCTTCGAGACCGGTCGCCTGGCCCGCCAGGCCGCCGGGTCGGCCACGGTGTACCTGGACGACGAGACCGTCGTCCTGTCCGCCACCACCGCCTCGAAGCGCCCCAAGGACAACCTCGACTTCTTCCCCCTGACGGTGGACGTCGAGGAGCGCATGTACGCCGCGGGCCGCATCCCCGGCTCCTTCTTCCGGCGTGAGGGCCGCCCCTCCGAGGACGCCATCCTCACCTGCCGCCTGATCGACCGGCCGCTGCGCCCGTCGTTCAGGAAGGGCCTGCGCAACGAGATCCAGATCGTCGAGACGGTCCTGGCCCTGCACCCCGAGCACCTGTACGACGTCGTCGCCATCAACGCGGCCTCGATGTCCACCCAGATCGCCGGGCTGCCCTTCTCCGGCCCGATCGGCGGCGTGCGCGTCGCCCTCATCGACGGCCAGTGGGTGGGCTTCCCGACCCACGCCGAGCTGGAGAACGCCACCTTCGACATGGTGGTCGCCGGCCGCGTCCTGGCCGACGGCGACGTCGCCATCATGATGGTGGAGGCCGAGTCCACGGTCCGCACCCTCAAGCTGGTCGCCGAGGGGGCCGTCGGCCCCAACGAGCAGACCGTCGCCGAGGGCCTGGAGGCCGCCAAGCCCTTCATCAAGGTCCTGTGCAAGGCCCAGCAGGCCGTCGCCGACCAGACCAGCCGCGAGCAGGGCGAGTTCCCGATCTTCCTCGACTACGAGGACGACGTGTACGCCGCCGTCGAGGGCGCCGTCCGCGAGGAGCTGTCCAAGGCGCTGACCATCGCGGACAAGCAGGACCGCGAGACCGAGCTGGACCGCGTCAAGGCCTCGGCCGCCGAGAAGCTCGCCGAGGACTTCGAGGGCCGCGAGAAGGAGATCGGCGCCGCCTTCCGCTCCCTGAGCAAGCAGCTCATGCGCGAGCGCGTGCTGCGCGACGGGATCCGCATCGACGGCCGCGGCCCCAAGGACATCCGCCAGCTGAGCGCCGAGGTCGGCATCCTGCCGCGGGTGCACGGCTCGGCCCTCTTCGAGCGCGGCGAGACCCAGATCATGGGTGTCACCACGCTCAACATGCTGCGCATGGAGCAGACGGTTGACACGCTCAACCCGGACAAGACCAAGCGCTACATGCACAACTACAACTTCCCGCCCTACTCCACCGGTGAGACCGGTCGGGTGGGCTCGCCCAAGCGGCGCGAGATCGGGCACGGCGCCCTCGCCGAGCGCGCCCTGCTCCCGGTCCTGCCCGCCCGCGAGGAGTTCCCCTACGCCATCCGTCAGGTGTCGGAGGCCCTGGGCTCCAACGGCTCCACCTCGATGGGCTCGGTCTGCGCCTCCACCATGTCCCTGATGGCGGCCGGCGTGCCCCTCAAGGAGATGGTGTCGGGCATCGCCATGGGTCTGATCAGCGAGGGCGACGAGTTCGTCACCCTCACCGACATCCTGGGCGCCGAGGACGCGTTCGGCGACATGGACTTCAAGGTCGCCGGCACCCGTGAGCTCATCACGGCCCTGCAGCTGGACACCAAGCTCGACGGCATCCCCGCCGAGCAGCTGGCGCTCGCGCTCCAGCAGGCCCGCGGCGCGCGCCTGGCCATCCTCGACGTCATGCAGGAGGCCATCGAGCGTCCGGCCGAGATGAGCCCGAACGCTCCGCGCATCCTCACCGTCAAGGTTCCGGTGGAGAAGATCGGCGAGGTCATCGGCCCCAAGGGCAAGATGATCAACTCGATCCAGGACGACACCGGCGCCGAGATCACCATCGAGGACGACGGCACGATCTACATCGGCGCCACCGACGGCCCCTCGGCCGAGGCCGCGCGGGACACGATCAACCAGATCGCGAACCCGACGATGCCCGAGGTCGGCGACCGCTACCTGGGCACCGTCGTCAAGACGACCACGTTCGGCGCGTTCGTGTCGCTGCTGCCCGGCAAGGACGGCCTGCTGCACATCTCGCAGATCCGCAAGCTGCACGGCGGCAAGCGGATCGAGAACCTCGACGACGTGATCAGCATCGGCGAGAAGATCCAGGTCGAGATCCGCGAGATCGACGACCGCGGCAAGCTGTCGCTGGTCCCGGTCGAGGTCGTGGAGGCCGAGTCGGCCCAGGCCGCCCCCGCCGCCGAGGACGAGGGCTCCCCGGCCGAGGAGGAGGACGGCGACAAGAACGGCGGGGAGGCCCCGCGCCGTCGCCGCCGCCGCAGCTCGGGCGGGCGTTCGGAGAACACCTGATCCTGACCGACGCCGGGGCGGTCGCACCTTGGGTGCGGCCGCCCCGGCGCGTATCCTCGGCCGGAACCGCCGGGTGGACCGGCCACCGACGTCCCGACGAAGAAGAAGGATCCATGAGCTCTGTCCCCATCGCCGCCGAGCAGGACCCGGACACGACCGTGACGCTGCTGGAGCCGGACGGCGGTACCGGACTGGTGCGCCGCACGGTGCTGCCGGGCGGCCTGCGCGTGGTCACCGAGGCCGTGCCGGGCGTGCGCTCCGCCGCGTTCGGGATCTCGGCGACCACGGGTTCCCGTGACGAGGACTCCGCGCACGCGGGCTCGGCGCACTTCCTGGAGCACCTGCTGTTCAAGGGGACCAAGGAGCGCTCGGCGCTGGAGATCTCCGCGCTGCTCGACGGTGTGGGCGCCGACCACAACGCCTACACCACCAAGGAGCACACCTGCTACTACGCGAAGGTGCTCGACCGCGACCTGCCACTGGCCGTCGACGTCATCGGTGACATGGTGGCCAACTCGGTGCTCGACGAGGGCGAGGTGGAGACCGAGCGGGGCGTGATCCTGGAGGAGATCGCCATGTACGAGGACGAGCCCGCCGACCTGGTGGACGACGTCTTCGCGGCGCACTTCTTCGGAGACTCGCCGCTGGGCCGACCGATCCTGGGCACCACCGACACCATCGAGGCGCTCTCCCGCGACCGCATCGCCGAGCAGTACCGCGACGCCTACGTGCCCGGCGAGCTGATCGTGACCGCCGCGGGCAGTCTGGACCACGACCTGGTGGTGGAGCAGGTCCGCGCGCTGTTCGCCGGGCACTCGGCCGCCGCCGGGGACGCCCGCCCCGCGCGCCCCCGCATCGGCGGCTCGCCGGTCGCCACCTACGGCGGCACGGTCGTGCAGTCGCGCGAGACCGAGCAGGCACACATCATCCTGGGGTCGGAGGGGCTCTGCCGCACCGACCCGCGGTGGCACGCGCTGCGGCTGCTCAGCGCCGCCCTGGGCGGCGGGATGTCCTCGCGCCTGTTCCAGGAGGTGCGCGAGAAGCGCGGTCTGGCCTACGCGGTGCACGCCTACAACGCCGACTACGCCGACACCGGCAGCTTCCAGATCTACGCGGGCTGCCTGCCGGAGAAGGCCGACGAGGTCATCGGGGTGTGCCGCGAGGAGCTGGCGAAGGTGGCCGCCTCGGGCATCACCGAGGAGGAGCTGACCCGCGCCAAGGGCCAGATCCAGGGCTCGCTGGTGCTGGGCAGCGAGGGCACCAACGCACGGATGGGGCGGCTTCTCTCGCACGAGCTGAACCGGCCCGGACACTACTCGATCGACGAGAGCCTGGCGCTGTTCGACGCGGTCACCGGCGCGGAGGTGGCCGAGGTGGCCGCCGACCTACTGTCGCGGCCGCGCGCGCTGGCCGTGATCGGCCCCTACGCGGCCGACCGGGTCTTCTGACCGGCTGGCCGGGAACGGCGCCGCTGTGGCGTACACGGCCCCGGACCGCTCCGCGCACGCGGAGCGGTCCGGGGCCGTCGCGTTCCGCCCTCAGACGGTGAGCCCGCGCACCAGGTCGCCGCGGGCCCGGGCGACACGCGAGCGGATCGTGCCCACGGGCACGTCCGCCAGCCGGGCGGCCTCGGCGTAGGACAGGCCCTCCACCTGGGTGAGCACGAACGCCTGCCGCCGTTCGGCCGCGAGGCCGTCCAGCAGGCACAGCAGGGCCACGTGCTCGTCGAACCGGACGGTCCGGCCGGGCAGCAGGTCCCAGTCGGCGGGGTGCACGCAGTCGGGGCGGGCCGCGTCGCGGCGGTAGCGGTCGGCGACGGTGTTGCGGGCGATGGCCAGCAGCCAGGTCCGCGCCGGAGCGCGTCCGGCGAACCGCGGCAGGCCGCGCAGGGCCCGCAGGTAGGTCTCCTGGCTCAGCTCCTCGACGCGGTCGGGGTGGACCCTGCGGGCGATGTAGCGGGCGACGTCGGGACGGGTGCGCCGGACGAACGCGTCGAGCGCGGCGGCCGAGCCCTCGCGGGCGGCGAGCGCCAGCCGGTCGAGTTCGCCGTCCCGTTCGCGCCCGCGTTCCTCCGCCTGCGGGGAGTCCTGCGAACGGGCGGGCTCGTCCGCTTCGGCCGCCGCGGGGGACCTCGGCGGGTCGGTGCGGTGGTCGCGCCGCGGACGGCGCGTCGGGCGGTCGGGGTGGGAACGGCGCGCCCGTGCCGGGCGCTGCTCCTGGAAGACGGTGTCGGTGGGCATCGGTGCTCCGGGTTCCGGCGTGCACCAGCGGCCCGGCGGCCGGTGGCCTCGGGCGGTGGTGCGCGCGGTGACGGGAGCGTGCGCGGCCGGTCCCCGACGGGGGACCGGTCCCGGGCACGCGGGGACCGGACACGCCTCCGGACGCACGCGCGGCGGCGCGGCGGTGCGGAGGACGCGGCGTGAGGGCGCTGACCCGGACACCCGTGTCCACTCAGGCGGAGCCGGGACCGCGCGGCCGTTCCCTCCGGGGGCACGACGCGGGGACGGCTCGGAGCCGGTCCCCGCGGAACGCGGTCGTCGGGGCGCAGGGCGCACTGGCCGCGCGGGCGCGGGCGGGGCCGGGTCAGCGGCCCGGCACGTGTTCGCGGACGCCGACCGCCGCGCGGCGGCCGGTGGCGCGGTCGAACACGGCCTACGCCGCAGGCGGCCCCCGCAGAACCAGGCTGTGCCGGAGGTAGGGCGCTGCCGGGGCGGGCGTCGCGCGCTCGGGGAGCGGGGCCGAGGGCACCCGCTCGGGCACCGGCCGCGGGACCGCGAGCACCAGGACGGGCAGCAGCGCGGCGGCGGCCAGGCGCAGGTAGGCGAAGAGCGCCGCCTCGCCCTGGCGTAGCCACCAGGCGCACACGGCGCCCGCCACGAGGTGGGCGACGAGCATCCGGGCGCCGCCCGAGGCGGCCTCGACGGCGGCGGGGTCGGCCGCGTGGGCACCGTGGGCGCCCGCCGCCTGGGCCGTGGAGAAGACCAGGTGCAGGGCCAGCTGGCCCCACGCCATCCATCCGGCGATCGCGCCGAGTCCGCGCTCGCGGCCGGTCGCGGCCCACGCGGAGGCGTAGACCAGGGCGGCGCCGACGAGCAGTCCGCCCAAGGGGACGGCGTGCTCGGAGGACAGCGCGTGGCCGCCCACGGACACGGCGGAGCACACCGAGGCGAACACCCCGGCGCGGGCCGCGCGCAGGGGTGGCCGCTCCGACATCTGGATCCTTCCGAAAAACTCTGGACTTCAGACCAGGGAGGAATCGGACTCCCGCGGAGCAGGACGGGAAACGGTGGTTCGTCCCTGGGTGGATCACCGCCCACCAGAATCACCGAACCCGCGAACCAACGCTGGAACCGGTGCTAGCCTAACTCGCGTCGGCTCAGACGAGAACCGAGTCGGCCTACCGCCGGGCTGGCGGGAAGTGATGTCTGTGGAGCTGATGTAAGACCGATGGGCGGCGCCCCGTCCCCCGCCGTTAGTTCGGGTCGGCAACCGGCTACGAAGCAGAAAGCTCAACCCGTGAGGGAAGAATCTCCCCGCTTCAGCTGGGAGAGAAGTCAACGTCGCACCCGTTCCGGGCCTCCGCCCGGGGGCGGGCCGAGCGGTCGGCCGCGCGGCGGGGACCGCGTACCGCGCTCGCGGAAGCGACCCCATACGGCCCCGGAGGCCGGAACCGGTCGCCGGGGCCGGGGCCTCATCTCTCCAGCAGGGTCTGTCCCACGTACCCTCCCTCCGCGCAGCCCGGCGGGACGGCGAACACGGCCGAGCCCACGGCGGTCACCCACTCGTTGAGCAGGTCCAGTTCGTCCAGGCTCCGCTGGATGGGCACGAACTGGCGCAGCGGGTCGGCCTGGAAGGAGGCGAACAGCAGCCCTGCCTCCTCGCCGCCCGAGCCGCGCTCGTCGTAGTTGTAGGCGCGTCGGAAGATCCGCTGGTCCGGGTCGTCTGTGCGGGCCCGCCTGATGTGCGCGAAGTCCGCGATGACGGTCAGCCCGGAGGCGTCCGTGGCCTCCAGGTCCGCCTCGTCGTGCTCCTCGGCACCGGTCAGCGGCGCGCCGTTGTCCAGGCGGCGGCCGATGACCGCCTCCCGGGCGGGCCGGTCCAGCTCGTCCCAGGTGTCCAGGTGGGTGGCGATGCGGCGCAGCACCAGGCTGGTGCCCCCCTTGAGCCACCGGGGCGGGTCCCCGCCCCAGACCAACCGGTCGAAGTCCCCGGTTCCCGGCGCCGGGTTGACGGTCCCGTCCACCTGTCCCATCAGGTTGCGCATGCTGGTGCCCTCGGGCTGGGAGCCGTGGGCCCGGCGGAACCCGCTCTGGGTCCACCGCACCCGCGCGAAGGCCCGCGCGTCCTTGAGCATCATCCGCACCGCGTGGGAGACGGTCACGGGGTCGTCCGCGCACACCTGGAGCAGCAGGTCCGCCTCGCCCCAGGCCGGGTCGAGCCGGTCGTGCCCGAACTCGGGCAGGGGGCCGAGCCAGTCCGGCACCGCGTCGGGGTCCACCCGCTCCACCAGACCCCGCCCGAACCCGAACGTGGTGGTGAGCCGGGCCGGGACCAGGGCGAGTTCGGGCTCGGTGTCGGCCAGGGCGGGCTCGCCCCGGGACAGGCGGGCCGCGTCGTCGCTGAGCAGCCGCAGGAGTCGGCCGACCGCGTCCGCGTCCGTCCCCGGTTCCAGGTCCAGCGCGACGAAGGTGCCGTGCGTCTGCGGCGGGGTCTCCACGCCCGCCTGCCGCACGCCGTGGAACGGCACGGTCAGCGTGCCGTTGAGCGGAGGCGCCTGGGGGGCCGCGGCCGGTTCCGCGGCCCACCGGTGGGCGAGCGCGCCCCCGGCCGCGCCGACACCGGCCGCCGCACCGCCCAGGAGCAGCCCTCTGCGGCTGAGCCGGGACTCGCCGCCCATCAGTGGTCCCCGTGCCCTTCGTCCCCGTGCGCCTCGCCGCCCTCGCCCTCCGCTCCGGAGCCGTGCCCTTCGTCCCCGTGCCCCTCGCCGTGGCCGCCCTCGTACTCCTCGTTGGCCCCGGCGTAGTCCTTGACCGCGGCGGTGAACTCGGTGGTGGAGCCGTCGGAGAACTCCACGGTGACGGTGGCCTCGGCTCCCGGTCGGAGGTCCTCGGCCAGCTCCATGAGCATGATGTGGTCGCCGCCGGGCTCCAGGGTGGCGCTGCCCCCGGCGGGGATCGAGAACCCGCCCTCCTTCTCGCGCATGGTGGCGTCGGTCCCCTCGGAGACGACCTCGTGCAGCTCGACCAGCCCGGCCGCGTCGTAGTCGGCCGAGACGACGGTGATCTCCTCGTCGGAGCCGTTGGCCAGCACACCGAAGACGCCGGTCATCCCCTCCTCGGCGGTGACGGCCTTGATCCAGGGGTCGGTCACGGAGAAGGCGTCGGCGGCGGTCGCCGCGCTGTCGGCGGCCTCCTCCGCGGGGGCGGCGCCCTGTTCCTCCGCCCCGCCGCAGGCGGTGAGGGCGAGGCCGAGGCAGAGCAGTGAGGCGGCCCATGCGGTACGGCTGGTGCGGATGCGGTCCATGTTCCCTCCGGGGGTACGAGCCGCGTTCTCGCGGCCGTTCCCCCTACGGGTCGGATCGCGGGGCCGTCCGGTTCCCGGCGTTTGGGCGCCCCGCGCCACAACCGGTCCGCGCACGCCGACGGGGCGGGCCCGGCCGTGCCGGACCCGCCCCGTCTGCCGTGGCTAGGACCTCTTCGGCGTCCGCTTGCGGACGGCGATGCGCTTGGGCCCGCGGGCGTTGGCGGCGCCGTGCACCACCACCTCCAGCAGCCCCTCGCCGTAGCTGGCCTCGATGTCCTCCTCGTCCACGGCCTCCGGGAGGCTGATCTCCCGGCGGAACGTGCCCATGAACCTCTCGGAGGAGTAGTAGACGACGTCGTCCCCGTCCCGGCGGCGCTCGCCGCTGATGGTGAGGATGCCGTTGTTCAGGCTCACGGCCACGTCCTGCTCCTGGACCCCGGGGACCTCGCAGCGGACGATCAGGTCGTTGCCCCGGGCGAGGATGTCGGTGGGCGGGCTCCACGCGTCGGCGTGCCCGCGCTCGCGTTCACCGGCGTTGCCGGTCTCCATCGAGGACATGCTGTCGGAGATGCGGTTCATCTCGGTGATCATGTCCACCACACCGTGGAAGGGGTTGTGGAACCTCCTCGACGCCACGGCGGCCTCCTTTCCTCGTGCTGACGGGAATCTCGTGCTGACGGGAATCTAGTCGCGCGCCCGCTTCTCCGGGGAGCGGTCGGACGGGGGGCGGTCCTCGGCGCGCTGCTCCCTGGGGCCTCCGGGCCTGGGTTCCTCCGACAGCGCCTTCATCAGGCCCCAGACCATGAGCAGCAGGATGATCGCGAAGGGCAGACCGGTGACCACCGACGCGGCCTGGAGCGCCGACAGCGCGTTCTCCCCGCCCAGCACCAGCAGGATCAGGGTGACCGCGCCCTCGCTGATGGCCCAGAAGGCGCGATGGGCCTTGACCGGCTTGAGGCTCCCGCCGCTGGCGAGCGTGTCCACCACCAGGGAGCCGGAGTCGGAGGAGGTGATGAAGAAGACCGCCACCACGATGATCAGCAGCACGGAGATGATGCCGCCGATGAGCGGCCCCCCGGGCAGCAGCTCCAGGAGGCGGAAGGACCGGTCCTCCTCGCTCAGCGCGCTCAGTCCGGCGTCCCCGAACAGCTCGTAGTACAGGCCGGAGCCGCCGAACACCCCGAACCACAGGATGGACACGGCGACGGGGGCGAACAGCGCCCCGATGACGAACTCGCGGATGGTGCGGCCGTAGGAGATCCGGGCCAGGAAGATGCCCACGAACGGGGCCCAGGAGATCCACCAGCCCCAGTAGAAGATGGGCCACGCGGTGGTCCAGGCCGCCGCCGTCTCGTCGATGAGCGGGCTCGGGAAGGCCAGACTCCACTCGACGATGTTGCTCAGGTACTCGCCCGTGCCGGTGGTCATGATGCTGGCGATCCACAGCTTGGGGCCCAGGGCGAAGACGACCACCAGCAGCAGGAAGGCCAGCCACAGGTTGATCATCGACAGGCGGCGGATGCCCTTGTCGATACCCGAGAGCACGCTGAAGAGCGCGATCGCGGTGATGAGGATGATGATGACCGACTGCACGGTGGCGTTCGAGGGGATGCCGAAGACGTGGTTGAGCCCGCCGTTGATCTGGAGGGTGCCCAGGCCCAGCGAGGTGGCCAGGCCGAAGATCGTGCCGAAGATGGCGAGGATGTCCACGACGTTCCCGGGCCAGCCGAAGGCCCGGTCGCCCAGGAGGGGGTAGAGCGCGGAGGCGGGGCGCAGGGGCAGGCCCTTGCGGAAGGCGAAGTAGCCCAGCGACAGGCCGAGCGCGATGTAGATGGCCCAGGGGTGGAAGCTCCAGTGGAAGTAGCTCAGGGCCAGGGCCTCGCTCGCCGCCTCGGGCGGGGGCGGTTCACCCTCGGGGGTGACGAACTCGGCCGAGCGCGGCGAGGTCAGGTGGTGGATGGGCTCCGACACCCCCCAGAACACCAGGCCGATGCCCATGCCGGTGGTGAACAGCATGGCGAACCAGGCCAGCGTCCCGAACTCGGGCCTGGAGTCGGCCGGGCCCAGCCGGATCTTCCCGAACCGGCTCAGCATGAGGAAGACCGCCATCACCAGGAAGAAGGTGGTGGACAGGACGTAGACCCAGCCCAGCTTCTCACCTATCCAGTCGCGCGTGGCGGTGGCCGCGTCGAGCATCGGCTCGGTGGCCACGATGCCGACGATGACGAAGGCGAGGATCACGACCCCGGAAACCCCGAAGACCGTGGGGTTGGTGTGTTCTCGGATGTACTCGCGTAGGGATGAGATGCTGGCTCCTTCCCAGCCCCGGAGGGTCGCTTTCCCTGGTCGGGGGATGACGGACCGGTGCGGGCACCGGCCCACGGACATGTCTCGTGGGATGGTAGGTGCCAGAAGCCTTTTCGTGAAGCAACCGCACAATCGTGGAGTGTTGTCCTACGAGCGGCGAAATATCCCTTGCGGTGCCATGGGCCCTGACTGGACACGTGACCGCATATGTCCGCACGTATCGGGGTAGGAGAGGTCACCCTCGTTCCGCTCGTCCCCTGCGGGTGCCATGCTCACGGCCGCGACCGCCGCCCCTTCGGACTCACGGCTCCGTCTTCGCGGACAGCCGGTCCAGAGCCGTGCCGATCCGGTCCAGCCAGTCCGTGATCGTGGCCAGCTCCTCCAGCGAGTATTCGGCGTGCGCGGCCGTCATCGCCTCGCGCATGCCGGGCGCGGTGGCGGGCAGGCGCGAGGCGTCGCCGGTCAGCCGGACGGCGACCTTGCGCCGGTCCTCGGGGTGGCGGGTGCGCTCGGCCAGACCGTGCGCCTCCAGGCGGTCGATCACCCCGGTCACCGAACCGGTGGACAGGCACAGGCTGTCGGCGATCTCGCCCGGCGTCATGGAACCGCCCACGCGCAGCAGTGTGTAGCACTGGAAGTCGGTCGGGTTCATCCCCGAGCGCTCCGCCATCCGGTGCAGCATGCGGATGAGCCGTACGGCGAGTCGCTGCCCGTCGGTCTGCAACGCGTCGTAGAGTTCGGCCCGCGACCTGACCTCGGGATCCGCGGTTCCGGACCCTTCGAAGCCGGTGGGAGAGGATGCGGCCGACGCGGTGTCCATGGTTCCTCTCTCGCGTTCGTGGCCGGTGGCTCCGGCCGTTCCTGGAATTCTAAGCGCCACCGGGACGTACGAACCCTCTCCGGGAGGCGCACCCCTCCACCAGCGAAGGGTTTGACCCTCGCAGAGGGGGAAGTAGTTCGGTTGCCAAGATTCATGGAAACCGAGTTGCATTGTCCGGATGCTACCCGGGGAGGACACCGTCAATCCCATCCTGAACACCCACAGGCACCCGCGCCCGCCGGACGCCGGAGTCGCCGACGAGCGCTCCGCCCTGGAGGAGTCGCTCAAGGACTACCTGGAGCGCAGGCTCCGCGACTCAAAGGACCTCGACGGAGAGTTCGGCCGGGACCTGGCCGGCACGACCGTCCGCTTCACCCTGGACGGCGGCAAGCGGATGCGGCCCCTGCTCGCCTGGTGGGGGTGGCTCGCGGGCGGAGGCGCCCCCTCGGGGGAGACGGCCCGCGCCGCCCGCCAGGCCTGTGCCGCGGTCGAACTCGTCCAGACCTGCGCGCTCGTCCACGACGACGTCATGGACGGCTCGCCGACCCGCCGGGGCCGCCCCTCGGTGCACGCCGCGCATGCCCTCGAACACGAGCGGGACGGCCACGTCGGCGACTCCCGCCGGTACGGGGAGGCGCTGGCCGTCCTCGTGGGCGACCTGGCCCTGGTCTGGGCCGACGACATGCTCAACGAGGCCCTGCCGGGCGTGCCCGAGTCCGGCCGAGCCCGGGCCGTGTGGCGTGACCTGCGCACCGAGATCATGGCCGGGCAGTTCCTCGACGTGCGCGCCCAGGCGCGCCGGGAGCGCTCGGAGGAGGCCGCCCTGCGCGTGGACCTGCTCAAGACGGCCTCCTACAGCGTCGAGCGCCCCCTGCACCTGGGCGCGGCGATGGCCGGGGCCGACCCGGCGGCGGTGGAGGCCCTGCGCGGCTACGGCAGGGACGTGGGCATCGCCTTCCAGCTCAGGGACGACCTGCTCGGCGTCTACGGGGACAGCTCCCGGACCGGCAAGCCCGTGGGCGAGGACATCCGCGAGGGCAAGTGCACGCTGCTGCTCGTGACCGGCACCCGCCTGGCCCGCGAGCGGGGGGACGACGCCGCGCTGCGGCTGCTCGACCGGATCGGCCTTCCCGGCGAGGACGTGGACCCCGCGGAGGCGGCCGACGCGCTGGACCGCCTCGGCGCGCGCGACCTGGTCGGGGCCAGGTGCCGTGAGCTCGCCGAACAGGGCCGGGCGCGCCTGGAGGGGCTCGACGCGCCCGCCCACGTGCTGGAGGGGCTGGGCGGCCTGGCCTCCCGGATCGCCCGTGACCGTGTGTGACCCGCCAGGCGGGGAAGGTATCCGCAACACCGGAGAGGAGCACCACCGTGCCTGAGGAGACCCCCGAGCCGCCGCCTCCGCCCCGGTCCGGGCCCGGGCCGCGCGGACGCGGTCCCGTGGTCGTCGTGGGCGCCGGCCTGTCCGGCCTGGCCTGCGCCCTGCACCTGCTGGGCGCGGGACGCGAGGTCGTCGTGGTCGAGCGCGAGGCGCACCCGGGCGGGCGCGCGGGGCGGCTCGACCTGGACGGCTTCCAGATCGACACCGGCCCCACGGTGCTCACCATGCCCGAACTCCTGGACGAGGCGCTGGGCGCGGTCGGCGAGACCGTGGCCGACCGGCTGGACCTGGTGCCCCTCAGCCCCGCCTACCGCGCCTCCTTCGCCGACGGCTCGGTGATCGACGTGCACACCGAGCGCGAGGCGATGGCCGCCGAGGTCGCCCGGGTGGCCGGGCAGCGCGAGGCCGACGGCTACCTGCGGCTGCGCGACTGGCTCACCCGGCTGTACCGGGTGGAGATGCGCTCGTTCATCGACGCCCGGTTCCGGTCCCCGCTGGACCTGGTCCGACCCGACCTGTTCCGGCTCGTCGCGATGGGCGGCTTCGGCAGGCTGGCCCCGGCCGTGGGCCGCCACGTGCGCGACGAGCGGCTGCGCCGGATCTTCTCCTTCCAGTCGCTGTACGCGGGGGTGGCGCCGGAGAGCGCCCTGGCCGCCTACGCCGTCATCGCCTACATGGACACCGTCGCCGGGGTGTACTTCCCCCGGGGAGGGATGCGCGCCTTGGGCGACGCCCTCGCGGGCGCGGTCACCAAGGCCGGGGGAGACGTCCGCTACGGCCAGGAGGTCGCGCGCCTGGAACGCGCGGGCGACCGCGTCAGCGCCGTCGTCACCGCGGACGGCGAGCGCCTGGCCTGCGACCAGGTGGTGCTCACCGCGGACCTGCCCGCCGCCCACCGGCTGCTCGGCCACAAGCCCCGGCGCCCCGTGGCCGCGCGCTACTCGCCCTCGGCGGTCGTGCTGCACCTGGGCACCGACCGCACCTGGGAGCGGCTGGGACACCACACCATCTCCTTCGGCGCCGCGTGGAAGCGCACCTTCACCGAGATCATCCGCGAGGGCCGCACCATGAGCGACCCCTCCCTGCTGGTCACCCAGCCCACCCTCACCGACTCGTCGCTGGCCCCGGAGGGGCGCCACCTGCTGTACGTGCTCGCCCCGGCGCCCAACCTGGCGGCGGGCCGCATCGACTGGGACCGCGAGGGCCCGCGCTACCGGGACCGCCTGGTCGGGGTCCTGGAGGAGCGCGGGTTGGAGGGGCTGGACGCCTCCGTGCGGGCCGAGCACCTGGTCACCCCGGCGGACTGGGCGCGGCAGGGGCTCGCGCACGGCACGCCGTTCTCGCTGTCGCACACCTTCGCCCAGACGGGGCCGTTCCGTCCGCGCAACACGGTCCCCGGCACCTCCAACGCCGTCCTGGCCGGGTGCGGGACCACACCGGGGGTCGGCGTGCCGACCGTGCTGATCTCGGGGAAGCTCGCCGCGGCCGAGGTGGTCCGCAGAACCGGAGGCGGCCGATGAACACGGGAGCCGCCGAACTCGACGCGGCCGGGATCACCGACGGGCCGCTGCGGGAGGCCTACCTCAGGTGCCGGGCCCTGCACGCCCACCACGGGCGCACCTACTACACGGCCACGCGGGTGCTGCCGCCCGAGCACCGGCCCGGGGTGCACGCCCTGTACGGCTTCGCGCGGTGGGTGGACGACATCGTCGACGAGCCCTCGCCGGGCGCCACGGTCGCGGACCAGACCGCGCGCCTGGACGTCATCGACGCCGACCTGGCCCGGGTCCTGGACGGCGAACCCGCCCGGGACCCCGAGGCGGCGCCGGTGCTCTCCGCCCTGGCGCACACGGTCCACCGGTACGAGCTGCCGCACGCCTACTTCACCGCGTTCATGGCCTCCATGCGCATGGACCTGACGGTGGCCGGCTACCGCGACCTGGAGCACCTGCGCGAGTACATGTACGGCTCGGCCGCGGTGATCGGCCTCCAGGTGCTGCCGGTCCTGGGGACGGTGGCGCCGCGCGAGGAGGCGGCCCCGCACGCCGCCGCGCTGGGCGAGGCCTTCCAGCTGACCAACTTCCTGCGGGACGTGGCCGAGGACCTGCGGCGCGGCCGCGTCTACCTGCCGGAGGAGGCGCTGGCCGCGCACGGTGTGGACCGCGAGCTGCTGGAGCAGTGCGCGCGGGCCCGGGAGCAGCATCCACGCGTGCGGGAGGCCCTCGCCGACCTGGTCGAGGTCAACCAGGGCTTCTACCGGCGGGCCGAACCGGGCATCGCGATGCTCTCCCCCGTGGCGCGCCCGTGTGTCGCCACCGCCTTCCGGCTCTACCGCGCGATCCTGGACGAGGTGCGTGCGGCCGACTACGACGTGTGGAGCGTCCGGCACCGCGTCTCGGACACCCGCAAGGCGGCCGCCGCCGTACCCGCCCTCGCGCGGTCGCTGATCGCTCGCTCCCTGCGCGGCCGGGTGCCGCGCCCGCGGACCGGCTGAGGACGCGCGGTCCGTCCCCGACCCCTCGAACGACGTACCTGGAGGACCCCGTGACACTGCCCGACCCGCGACCGCGGCGGCTTCCCCTGCGCCGCATGCCCGCCACCACGTGGAGGAAGCAGGAACCGACCTGGCGGGAGGGCTCGCCCTCCGTCATCGGGTCGGCGCTCAAACGCGCGCTCGCCCGGCCCTCGGGGAACTGGTTCGTGCTGGCCGCGAGCACCGAGGTCCGCGCGGACCGGCCGTTCGGACGCGTCGTGGCCGGAACCGAGCTGGTGGCCTGGCGCACCCCGGACGGGACCGCGCACGCGGGGCCGGGCGCCTGCCCGCACCTGGGCGCGCCGCTGTGCCGGGGCGCGGTGGACTCCGGACGCCTGGTGTGCCGGTGGCACGGGTTGTCGCTGGACGGCGGCGGCTTCCCCGGGTGGGACCCCTACCCGGTGCACGACGACGGCGTCCTGGTGTGGGTGCGCCTGGACCGGGAGGGCGGCGAGGAGCCCCTGGACGAGCCGGTGGTCCCCGAGCGCCCCGCGCTGCCGGGGAGCCTGGTGGCGGTGGAGAGCCTGGCGGGGCGGTGCGAACCCGAGGACGTGGTGGCCAACCGGCTCGACCCCTGGCACGGCTCGTGGTTCCACCCCTACTCGTTCGTGGGGCTGAAGGTGACCGAGGTGCCCAAGGGAGCCGACCCCGACCCGGACCGCATGGTGGTGGACGTGGGGTTCCGGGTGGCGGGCCGGTGGGGCGTGCCGGTGCGCGCGGAGTTCCGCTGCCCGGACCCCCGCACGGTGGTCATGCGCATCATCGAGGGCGAGGGCCTGGGCAGCGTGGTGGAGACGCACGCCACCCCGCTGGGCGTGGACGACAAGGGCGTGCCGCGCACGGCGGTCATCGAGGCGACCGTGGCCAGCTCGGAGCGGATCGGCTTCCTGCTGGCCCGCAAGCTGGCGGGTCCGGTCGTGCGCCCCGTGATGCGGATGGCCGCCCGGCGCCTGTGGAAGGACGATCTGGACTACGCGGAGCGCCGGTACCTGCTCAGAAGCACCGGCCGCTGGCCCGGCTGAGCCCCCGGCACGCGGTCCCCTCGGGGGAGTTCCCGTCTGAAGGGCCGGTGTTCTGCTGTAACGGCCCGTACGGGGCTGACTGACGGGCTGGCCGAAAACGTTGCTGGTGCGAGTTCAGGAGATTCCGCCCGTAGCGAGCCCGTACTCGTGGCGTGTTCCGGGCGCCGGACCTCGACACGGGTACACGGCCGTGCCGCGCGGCACCGGACAGGTGGGCCATTGCGGTCAGCCCGCCAGGCGGCGGTCCCTTCCGGCGGATTGCCAGCACCGGCGCGTCGGGATGATGATGGGGACCAGGCGGAGTTCCGAGTCCGACGGCGTCCGGACAGCCACCGACCCCGCGGTCCGGTCCGCGGAGGGACCACACGCCGACCAGGGCCGCGCATCCGCCTCCGCACGGACGCGCGGTAGGACGAGTCGGCCGAGGAGCCCTCATGAGCGCACCCCAGACCACCCCGGTGACCGGGACCGCCATCACCCACCCGATCACCGTCGGCAGCCCCGAGTTCCTCGCCGACCCGCACGCGCACTACGCGTGGCTGCGCGAGAACGCCCCGGTCTACCGCGGGCGCATGGCGTACATGGGCGAGCAGGACGTGTGGCTGGTCTCCCGTTACGCCGACTGCCGGAAGCTGCTGAGCGACGCACGGTTCCAGCGCTCGCCGCAGGGCCGCGGCCCTGCGATGATCGCGCGGATGCCGGACTCGGTCCGTGAGCCCATGCGGCTGCTCACGACCTCCAGCATGATCATGATGGACGACCCCGGACACCGGCGACTGCGCGGGCTGGTGGTCAAGCCGTTCACACCCAAGGCGATCGCCCGGCTCGGCGACCGGGTCGGCGACCTCGCCAACAGCCTGCTCGACGAACTCGAACCCTCCGGTCGGACCGAGCTGCGCGAGCGGTTCGCGCTGCCGATCCCGGCCACGGTGATCAACGAGATGGTCGGGGTGCCGCACGAGGACCGCGACCGGTTCGGCCGGGGTATGAAGGCCCTCATCACCGGCCTGGCCGAGATCGGCCAGGCCGACTGGGTCCGGGAGGTGAACACACTGACCGGGTTCGTCCGCGAGCTGATCGACCGCAAGCGGTCCGACCCGGGCCCCGACATCCTGACCGGGCTGATCCAGGCCGAGGAACAGGGCGACCGCCTCTCCGACGACGAGCTCGTCGCGATGGTGTTCCTGCTGGTCACCGCTGGCTACGAGACCACCTACAACCTCATCACCAGCGCGGTGGTCACCCTGCTGGACCATCCGCGCCAGCTCGCGCGGCTACGGGACGCGCCGCAGGACGAGGCCCTGTGGCGCGGCGCGGTCGAGGAGATCCTGCGCTACGGCAGTCCGCTCGGGGGGACCAAACCGGTCACCACCGTCGAGGACGTCACCTGGCACGGCACCACGATCCCGGCCGGGTCGTCGGTCATCCCGCTGCTGGGCGCGGCCGACCGCGATCCGGCGGCCTTCGACGCACCGGAGGTCTTCGACATCGGCCGTCACCCGAACAACCACCTGGGCTTCGGCCACGGCGTGCACTTCTGCCTGGGTGCGAACCTCGCCCGCATGGAGACCCGGGTCGCGCTGGGCACGCTGTTCGGGCGCAATCCGAACCTGCGGCTGGCCGTCGACCGTTCCGAACTCGAATTCGAGCCCCTGCCGTTCTGGACCCGCTACCGTGAGCTCCCCGTCCACCTCGGCTGAACCGCCCGAGGGCGCGCCGCCGCCCTCGGCTCCGGGCTCCCGCGGACACCGGGCCACCTCTGCCGTGAGCCGGTGAACCTCCTCGGCCACCGTACTGGCGGGACCGCTAGGACATCCTGGACCACCGGGCGAGCGCCCGCAGCGGCACCGACCGGCCCCGCCGGGGCACGGTCCACACCGTGTGCCCCGGCCGCCCCCACCGCGACAGCAGGGCGTTGGCCGCGAGCAGACCGCTGGTGGCGGCGCGTTCCATGAGGGCCACGGGCAGGTCGGTGCGCACGTGGTCGCCCGCCACCGTCACGAACGGGTCGGGCGTGGTCACCCCGCACCGGTCCCGGTGGCTGCCGGGCGCGAACAGCGGGCAGTCCGCGCGCAGTTCGTGCCGGGCGTCCACCGCGCGGACCCCGCGCAGCTCCGGGTAGACGGACTCGGCCTGTTCCCGGAGCCGGTTCCGTTCGTACTCGGGATGGCACCCCTCCTCCAGCGCGTAGGCGTGCAGCTCCACCACCGACCCGCCGGTGCGCCGGGCCCACTCGCGGGCCTCGTCCTCGTACCGTTCCAGCACGCTGATGTTGTCCAGGGTGGGGTAGCCCGCCGTGCCCAGGAAGGCGGGCCGGTGCGGGCGCACGGGCCGGTCCAGCCAGTAGCGCGACACCAGGAACGGGGGAGCCGTGCGCACCCGGGCCATCCGGCCGCGCCAGTCCGGTCCGCCCAGTCCCGGCGAGGCCGCCACCAGGTCGCGGGTTCCGGCGGGGTCGGCGGCCAGCACCACGGCGTCCGCTCCCTCCTCGAAGAACTCGCCCCCGACCGTGCGCCCGCGCAGCGTGAACCGGCTCCGCGGTTCCCGGCGCTCCGGTTCCCCGCCCTCGCGCGCCCGGCCCGCCTCCTCGACCAGCACGCCGGTCCGCAGCCGGACCCCGCGCTTGGCCAGGTAGCGCTCCAGGGGGTCCCACAGCGCCTGCGGGAACGGCGAGCCCGGCACGTCGAACACCAGACCCTCGGACGAGCCGAGGAAGTACACGTGGAACATCAGCGCGAGTTCGGCGGCCGACAGCACGCCGGGGTCGGAGAAGAAGCTGCGGGTGAACACCTCGAAGGCCAGGTGCCGTGCCGTGGGCGGGAAGCGCACCGCGTCCAGCAGGTCGCGGGCGCTGAGGTGGTCGAGCCGCTCGTACACGCCTGGCACGTCCACGTCGAACAGTTGCAGGGCCGCGGGCAGGTTGACCCGTGCCATGTCGCGCGCCGGGAAGCTCGGGCTGGTCGCCGCCAGGACGGCCGCGTTCCACGGCGGGGTCGCGGGCAGCCCGGAGAAGCGGTCGCGCGGCCCGTCCCGGTGCACCAGCGGGTAGTCCGTGAGCGGCACCAGCGCGCCGAGCCCGGGGTCGCCGCGGCGCAGCAGGGCGCGCAGGTTGTAGTACTGCCGGAAGAACGCGTGGAACCCGCGGGTCATGGTCGCGGGCGAACCGTCGGAGAGCGTCGTGGCCCAGCCGCGCAGCCGCCCCCCGAGCGAGGGTTCGCGCTCCAGCACCGTCACGTCCACGTCCCGCTCGGCCAGTGCGCAGGCCGCCGCCAGCCCGGCGATGCCGCCGCCGACCACGACGGCGCGGGGCCTCCCGGCGGTCGCGGGGCCGGTCGGCGGGGCGGGCGGGACGGCCTCGGCCAGGGGGTCGCGGACGCCGGGGGGACGGCCGGACCCGTCGGAGGCGGGGCGCGCCCCGGGGCGCCCCTCGCCGTCAGAGCTCGTCAACGCGGCCCCCCGGAGCGCTGTTCGGAGCGCCTTTCCGAACGCTGTTCAGAGCGCTCTCCAGAGCGCCGCTCGAAGCGCCGTTCGGGCGCCGTCCCACGAACGTGTGCGTGACCCCGTACTGCCAGCCCGGCAGCGGCGCGCTGGCCACCGACTCCAGGCCCGCGCGGCGCATCCGGTCCAGCAGCGCGCCGCGGCCGTCGAACTCCAGAACGCTGCGCCACAGGTAGCGGAACAGGTCCGCCCGGCCGGTCAGAGCCTTGCCCGCCGGGATCACCACTCCCCAGCACACCGCCGACCACACCGCCCGCGCCGACACCGAGTCGGCCACGGAGTACTCGTGCAGGACGACGCGGCCGCCGGGTTTGAGCAGCGCGCGCACGGAGGCGAGCAGGGCGTCGGGGTCGGGGCAGTTGCGGATGAGGTAGGCGCCGAACACCGCGTCCACCGGGCCGCCCACATGCTCCCGGGCCCACTCGGGGGTCAGTTCCTCGGCCCTGGCCCGGTGGAAGGAGACGGACTCCGGCCACCGCTTGGCGCGGGCCGCCTCCAGCATTCCGGGCGAGGCGTCCACGGCCGCGATCCGCGCCCGGGGCAGGGCGCGCAGCAGGGCGGCGGTGGAGGCGCCCGTGCCGCACCCGAGGTCGAGCAGGCGCAGCCCCGTGCCGTCCCAGGGCAGGCCCAGCCGCCTGGCGGAGACCCGCAGGTGCGCGTGGTAGCCGGGGTTGGCTCCCACGAGCCGGTCGTAGGCTCCGGCGGCGTGGTCGAACTCGTCGGTGACCGCGCCGTCCTTCATGGCGTGCGTCGTGGTGTCCACGTTCTCCTCCCGGGGGGTGTTCGCGTGCGGGCGCGGCCCTTCCCGTGCATGCTGGGGGCATGGCCGACTACGACGTGGCGATCATCGGCGGGGGAGCCGCTGGGCTCACCCTGGCCCACCAGCTTCGCGGGGTCAATGACCGACGTGGCCGACCGCTGCGGGTCGCCCTGGTCGAACCGCCCCCCGGGCCGCACACCCCTCCGCCCCGCACCTGGTGCTTCTGGGAGCCCGACGGCGGGCCGTGGGACCACCTGCTGGCCGCCCGCTGGGAGGACCTGTCCGTGGTGGGGCCGGACGGGGCCTCACACGACTCCTCGGCGGCGCCCTACGTGTACAAGATGCTGCGGTCGGCCGACGTGGACGCGCACGTGCGCGCCTCGGCCGGTGAACACGTGGACCAGCTCCCGGTGCTGGTCACCGGGGTCGCCGACGGCGCCGAGCACGCCGTGGTGCGGGGCACCGGACCCGGGGGAGGGGAGCGTGTGCTGACCGCCTCGTGGGTGTTCGACTCGCGTCCGCCCCGGCCCGCCCCGCGCGGGCGCACGCACCTGCTCCAGCACTTCCGCGGCTGGTTCGTGCGCACGCCCGACGACGCCTTCGACCCCGCCTCGGCGGTGCTCATGGACCTGCGCCCTCCCCAGCCCCCCAACGGGGTGGCCTTCGGCTACGTGCTGCCGCTGTCGTCGCGCGAGGCGCTGGTGGAGTACACCGAGTTCGGCCGCGAGGCGCTCACGACCCCCGAGTACGAGCGCGCGCTCAAGGACTACTGCGGTCTGCTCGGGCTGGGGGACGTGGAGGTGACCGCGGCCGAGCAGGGCGTCATCCCGATGACCGACGCGCGGTTCCGGCCCCGCGCGGGGCGGCGCGTGTTCCGGGTGGGGACGGCGGGCGGCGCCACCCGGCCCTCGACCGGGTACACGTTCAGCGGTGTGCGGCGACAGACGGCCGCCGTGGCGCGGGCGCTGGCCCGGGGGCGGGTCCCGGTGCCGCCGGTGCCCCACCGGCGCCGCCATCTCGCGATGGACGCGGTCATGCTGCGGGCCCTGGACACGGGGCGGGTGCGGGGAGCGGAGTTCTTCGCCGGGCTGTTCGCGGCCAACCGCCTCGGGGACGTGCTGGCCTTCCTGGACGGCGGTTCGCGCCTGCCCCGGGAACTGGTGATGGGCCTGAGCACACCGGTCGCGGCCATGTCGCTGACCAGCCTGGACCAGGCGTGGTACACGCTGCGCGGAGCCGGTGCCGGTGCGAGGGACCTCAGCCGGGGGCCAGGGTCCGCACGGCGTCGGTGAGCGAGCCCAGGTGCCCGGCGGCCAGCCCCGGCGCCGCGCCCAGCGACCGCCAGCCCGGCCCGGCCGTGTACACGGCGGTGGCCTGGGCCGACTCCGCCGCCGCGCGCACCGCGGCCCGCAGCGCCGCGACGTCGTCGGCGTCTCCGGCGTGGGACCACAGGACCACCGCGCGCGGGCCCGTGCGGCGCACCGCCCGCACCGTCGCCGCCACGGGCGTGCACGGCCCCAGCACCCGGCGCGGCACGCCCCGTTCGCGCAGTGCGGCGGCCAGCGCCTCCATCGGAAGGCTGTGCATCTGGCCGGGGCCGCAGGCCAGGACCGTGGCACGGCCCGCCGCGTCCGTGCCCGCCGGGGCGGCCACGCGGCGCAGCGCCGAGGACACGCACCACGACAGGAGGTGCTCCACCTCCACGTAGCGCCGGGTGTCCTCCCACTTGCGGCCCATCCCGTACAGCAGCGGCATCGCCAGGTCCTCCCAGGCCGCCACCACGCCGCGCTCGTCCAGTGCCTCCTCCAGCAGGAGTTCCACGAGTTCGGCGTCCATGCGCATGGCGGCGCGGGCGATCCCCTGGAGGGTGGGCCCGGACGGGCCCAGCGGCAGGGTGTCCCCGCCGGGGCGCCAGCGGGACCGTACGCCCCTCCCGGGGGCCTCCGCTCCCTCCCCGCCGGTTCCCGAGCCCTCCCCGGAGGCCCGCGCCTCCTCCCGGCCGGTCCCCGCGCCCCGCTGCCGGGGAACGCGCGGCGCGGCGGCAGCGGAGGCCGAACCCCCGCGGGCCGGGTCCAGCACGCACTCCGCCGCCGAGGCGGGCGACAGGCCCTCGCCGACCAGGCGGCACAGCTCGCGCAGGCGCGCCACGTCGGCGGGGGAGTAGCGGCGGTGCCCGCCCGGACTGCGCTCGCGCGGCCCCACACCGTAGCGCCGGTCCCAGCTGCGCAGCGTGGAGGGCGAGACCCCGAGCAGACGCGCGGTCGCCCCGGGGGTCAGTGCGTCGGCCATGGCGCCCCAAGCGTTGCGAAAGCGGTGCGTCTTGTGTCGCACACCACACGCGTAGAACTCTAGCTGGGAGAACACCGGAAGGGGCAGCACCATGGATCTGGACACCAGACGCCCGGCCGACCGCCGTCTCAGCGTGGTCTACCGTGTCGGCGCCGGACTCACCGGACTCGTACTCATGGGCTTCGGCATCGCGGGGCTGGTGGTCAGGCTCCCGCTCTTCGACACCCAGGGGGAGGTCATCGCGGGCCTGTCCACCAACGGCGCGCTGAGCTTCGTGTCCGTCGCGATCGGCTCACTTCTGCTGGGCGCCTCCGTGCTGGGCGGCTCGTTCGCGTCCACCGTCTGCACGCTGGTGGGCGTGGGGTTCGTGGCCAGCGGACTCGTGAACCTCTACCTGATGAGCGCGGGGCCCAACATCCTGGCCTTCTCCATGCCCAACGTCATCTTCAGCTTCGTCGTCGGGATCATGGTGATGACCTTCGGCATGTACGGCCGGGTCAGCGGCGGCCTGCCCGAGGACAACCCGTACCGCCGCAGGCGCGCGCGGCGACGCGAGCGCCGCCACGGCGTGGTCGGTGCGACCGGATGAGTCAGTCCGTCCTGGTCACCGGGGCCACCGGCTACATCGGCGGACGTCTGGTGCCCGAGCTGCTCACGGCCGGGTACCGCGTCCGCTGTCTGGCGCGCACCCCGGACAAGCTGCGCGACCAGCCCTGGCGCGACCGCGTGGAGGTGGTCCGGGGCGACGTGGTGAGCGGCGAGGGCCTGGCCGAGGCGTTCGCGGGCATCGACACCGCCTACTACCTGGTCCACTCGATGTCGGGCGGGCGCGACTTCGCGGGCACCGACGCCCGCGCCGCCCGCAACGTCGCCCGCGCGGCGCGCGCGGCGGGCACGACCCGCCTGGTCTACCTGGGCGGACTGGCGCCGCACGGGGACGGCCTGTCGGCGCACATGGCCTCGCGCGAGGAGGTCGGCCGGATCCTGCTGGAGTCGGGCGTGCCCACCGCCGTGCTGCGCGCCGCGGTGATCCTCGGCTCCGGCTCGGCCTCCTTCGAGATGCTGCGCCACCTCACCGAGCGGCTGCCGGTGATGACCACGCCCCGGTGGGTGCGCAGCCGCGTCCAGCCGATCGCCGTGCGCGACGTGCTGCGACTGCTGGTCGGGTGCGCCGAACTCCCGGAGGGGACCAACCGGACCTTCGACATCGGCGGCCCGGAGGTGCTCTCCTACGCCCGGATGATCCAGCGCTTCGCCCGGGCGGCGGGGATCGCCAGGAGGCTGATCATCCCCGTCCCCGTGCTCTCGCCGGGCCTTTCCAGCCTGTGGGTCGGCCTGGTCACGCCGGTGCCGCCCGCGATCGCCCGGCCGCTGGTGGAGTCGCTGCGCCACGACGCGGTGGTCGGCGAGGACGACCTGTCCGAACTGCTGGACGACCACGACCGGATCGGCTTCGACCGGGCCGTGGAGCTGGCCCTGCGCCGTGTGGACGAGTCGCGGGTGGACACCCGCTGGTCCTCGGCCGCCTGGCCGAGCGCCCCGTCCGACCCCCTGCCGAGCGACCCCGCCTGGGCGGGCGGCAGCCTCTACACCGACGTGCGCGCGCGGTACGTCGACGCCGGAACGGAGGCGGTGTGGAGGGTCGTCGAGGGCATCGGCGGCGAACACGGCTGGTACTCCTGGCCCCTCGCGTGGGCCGCGCGCGGCTGGATCGACCTGGCCGTGGGCGGGGTGGGCCTGCGCAGGGGGCGGCGCGACCCGGAGCGGCTGCGGGTGGGCGACTCCCTGGACTTCTGGCGGGTGGAGGAGGTCGTCCCCGGCGAGCTGCTGCGGCTGCGGGCGGAGATGCGCCTGCCCGGACCGGCCTGGCTCGAACTGGGCGTGGCCCGCGTGCGCGGACGCACGGTCTACCGCCAGCGCGCGCTCTTCCACCCGCGCGGCCTGCTGGGGCACCTGTACTGGAAGGCCGTCACGCCCTTCCACGGGTTCGTGTTCGGCGCGATGGCCGACAACATCGTCGCGGCCGCGGAAGAGGCGTCCCGGGAACGGGCGTCCTCGAAGCGCGCGGCCCCGCGGGGGGCGCACGCGCGCCGCTGACACCCGCCTCCCCGGCCCCGGTCCGCGCGGACCGGGGCCGACGGCGTTCGCGCCCGACCGCACCGCCGACGGGCGGTGACGGGGGCCACGTCCGCGCCGGACGGGGGCGGGCGCATGGCGGGAGCGGACTGGGGTAGGGTCATGCCCGAAAGTAACTCGAAAAGCGAGATGCTCAAATTTCGAGCAAGCTGACGGTGTGAGAGGGATCCCGAACGTGGACAAGGACAACGGCAGACCACCTGCCGGGCGGTCGCGCTGGTGGATCGGAGCGGCCCTGCTGGTCACCCTGGTGTGGCTGGCGGGCGCCGGGCCCCTGGGCATGTTCCTGGGCAGGCTCGGTGAGGTGCAGACCAACGACCCGGGCGCGTTCCTGCCGGTGGGCGCCGAGTCCACCGAGGTCAGTGAGATCGCCGAGGAGTTCGACCGCGAGGAGGCGGTCCCGGCCGTCGTCGTCTACTCGCGCGAGGACGCCGGGGACGACGGGGGCGAGGCGCTCGGAGAGGGCGAACTCGCCGACATCGCCGCGGTCGCCGAGCGCGTGGGCGAGGAGCCCTGGGTCTCCGGCTCCGTCGTCGGCCCCGTCCCCGGGACCGAGGACCCCTCGGTCGCCCAACTCGTGGTGCTGCTCGACCCGACCGCCGACACCGGCGACGCTGTCGAGGACCTGCGCGCGGTGCTGGCCGACGACCCCGTGCCGGGGCTCCAGGTCCAGGTCACCGGCCCCGCCGGTTTCGCGGCCGACCTCGCCGCGGCCTTCGGCGGCATCGACTCCACGCTGCTGATCGTGGCCATCACCGCCGTGCTGATCATCCTCGTGGCCGTCTACCGCTCGCCGCTGCTGCCGGTGCTGGTCATCCTCGCCTGCCTCCTCGCGCTCGGCCTGTCCGGCGCACTGGTCTACCTGGCCGCCGACACCGGCCTGGTCAGCCTCAACGGTCAGAGCCAGGGCATCCTGTTCATCCTGGTCGTGGGCGCCTGCACCGACTACGCACTGCTGCTCGTGGCCCGCTACCGCGAGGAACTGGCCGTCCGCGACCGCGTGCCCGAAGCCGTCACGGCCGCCGTGCGCGGCGTGACCGGCCCGGTCCTGGCCTCCGGCGGGACCGTCATCCTCGGCCTGCTCTGCCTGCTCGCCGCCGACCTGGCCTCCACCCGCAGCCTCGGCCCCGTGGTGGCCATCGGCGTCGTCGCGGCCCTGCTCTCGGCGATGACCTTCCTGCCCGCCGTGCTCGCCCTGTGCGGACGCGCCGCCTTCTGGCCCGTGGCCCCGCACAGCGGCGGCCGGACGGACGGAACCCTGGACGAGGTCGTGGCCAGCCACCGGTTCTGGGGCCGCCTGGCGACCACCGTCTCGCGCAGGCCGCGCCTGTACTGGATCGTCACCACCGCGGTCCTGGCCGCCGCGGCCGTGTTCGCGCCCCAGTTCGACGCCGGGGGCACCGGCCAGGCCGAGGTCTTCCGCACCGAGGTGGAGGCGGTCGACGCCCAAGAGGCCCTCGACCGGGGCTTCGGCTCCGACGCCAGCGCCGCCCCCGCCCTGGTGGTCGCCGACGCCGACCACCTGGACGAGGTCGTCCGGGCCGCCGAACGCCTGCCCGTCGTGGACGGGGCCGCGCCGGTGACCGAGCCCGGCCCGCCCGGCGCCGACCTGCCGCCCCTGGTGGAGGACGGCCGGGTGCTGGTCGAGGTGGTCCTCACCGTCGGCCCCGAGTCGGCCGAGGCGGTGGACGCGGTGCGCGACCTGCGGACCGAACTGGACTCCGTCGAGGGCGCCGACGCCCTGGTCGGCGGTGTGAGCGCCACCGACCTGGACACCCTGGACACCGCCCAGCGCGACTTCGTGGTCGTGGTGCCGCTGGTGCTCGTGGTGGTCTTCCTCGTGCTCATCCCGCTGCTGCGCTCCCTGGTGGCGCCGCTGCTGCTGATGGCCGTGAACGTCCTGTCCTTCGCCGCGGCGCTGGGCGTGGGAACGCTGCTGTTCGACCACGTGCTCGGCCTGCCCGGCGCGGACCCGGTGGTGCCGCTGTTCGCGTTCGTGTTCCTGGTGGCGCTGGGGATCGACTACAGCATCTTCCTCATGTCCCGGGCGCGTGAGGAGACGCTGCTGCACGGGCACCGCGAGGGCGTGCTGCGCGCGCTGACCGTCACCGGCGGTGTGATCACCTCCGCCGGGGTGGTGCTGGCCGTGACCTTCGCGGCCCTGGCGGTGATCCCGCTGCTGTTCCTGCTCCAGCTGGCCTTCCTGGTGGCGTTCGGCGTGCTGGTGGACGCGCTGCTCGTGCGGACGGTGCTGGTGCCCGCGCTGTCCCTGGACGTCGGGTCCCGCGTGTGGTGGCCCGGGCGCGCGGGCCGCGCCCCGAAGAACGCGGAGGAGCGCGAGCCCACCGAGCGCTGACGCCGCGTCGGCCCCGTACCCCCGGACCCGGCCTCGTCGTGTGCGCTCGTCGGGCGCACACGACGAGGCGGAGCGTGTGCGCGCTCCGGAGGTCGCTACAGGGCGTCTCCGGGCAGGTCCGCGTAGGCCGCGGCGAACTTGCGCACCAGCGCGGCCTGCGGCAGGTGGACGCCGTCGATGGCGGCCACCGGCCGCACGCCCGTGGTGGCGTTGGTGATGAACGCGCCCGCCGTGCGGGTGCTCGCCGCCGAGGCGATCGGCCGGGTGGTGACCGGGATGCCGAGGTTCTCGGCGGCCCGGCTGACCAGCGCCGTGGTCACCCCCGGCAGGCAGGGGGCCTGCGGCCAGACCAGGCCGCCGCCGTCCAGGAAGCCGATGTTCCAGGTGGGGCCCTCCGAGACGCGGCCGTCCACGCCCATGAACAGCGCGTCGTCGTAGCCGTCCAACTGGGCGGCGCGGCGCTGGCGGAGCGCTCCGAACAGGCCGGTGCTCTTGACCTGCGGGGTGTCCCGGGTGAAGAGGCGGGTGCCCAGGCGGACCGGGGGAGGGGAGGCGTTCTCCGGCGCGGGGCGGGTGCTGACGAGGATCTGCGGGAGCTGGCGGGCGGAGGGGCGGCCCAGGTCCATGTGGGGGTCGAAGACGGTCACGCGGACCACCGAGGGGGAGGGGTGGGCGCGCGCGGAGCGCCGGGCGAGTTCGCGGACCCGGGGGATGTCGAGTTCGACGCCGAAGAGGGTGCGGCAGTCGTTGCTCAGGCGTTCCATGTGCAGGTCGAGGCCGCGGACGCGCAGGTCGGTGACGAGCATGGTGGTGAAGTGGCCGTAGCCGTACAGGGCGAGGCCCGCGAGTTCCCCGGTGCTGACGGGGCGTCCGTTCAGTTCCATGAGGTGTCCATCATGGCATTCCGGTATCCGCGCCATCGGGCTTTCCCCCACCGGGACCGGGGTGGGCGGCGCACCGCGCCGGTCGGGTCGGGACCCGGCCGCCGGGGCCCGAGTCAGCCGGTCGTGCGGCGGAAGCGGTACCACCGCGGTGAGGTCCGGTTCATCGGCCATCCCAGGCCGTCGGTCCGCGCGTCCTCGGCCGTGAGGAGCTCCCACCCCGGGAACGCGGCCTCGATCTCCGCCTGTGCGACGCCCTCGACGAGCCGCCGGTACCGGGACGGGCCGAAGGCGAGCATCAACAGGACGGCCCCCGGCGCGGCCAGGGCTGTCACTCCCCGCCCCTCCGCGGCCCGCTGGTCCGCGTCCAGGCCCTGGAAGCAGCCGATGTCGAGGAAGAGGTCGAAGGCGCCCAGGCCGGACGATTCGAGGCCGGTCACGTCGCCGACGACGTAGGTGACCTCCGCCGGGCCCCTGCGGCGGGCGGCCTCCACGGCCTCCGGCACGATGTCGACGCCCACCGCCTCCCAGCCGCGCCGGGCCAGCTCGGGGGTGAACTGCCCGCGTCCGCAGCCGATGTCCAGCGCCCGCCCGGGGCCGGTCGCACGCGCCCGCGTCTCGCGGTCGAGCAGGGCGCCGAGCTGCGCCGCCCCGCCCGCGGCGCCGTAGCGCTCCCAGGGGGTGAAGCCGAGACGGTACATCCACGCGTATTTCGTCATGGCTTCAAGGTAGGACGGCTCTCCGGCGCGGACCTTTCACCCCCCTCGGAGGGCCTGCGGGGGGGTGTTCCCGCTGTTCGGGAGGGCGGTCCGTCCGGCTGGACAAGGGGAGGGCCGCCGCGCCGCGCGTCCGGCGTGAGCGGCGGGGGCGCGGCCCGCCGCCCGCCCTGCGGTCAGTCCCGCTGCCGCTCCATGGCGGTGAACGCGGTGACCAGCTGGTTCTCCGAGGTCTCCAGGTAGGTCGTCAGCTCGTCCGCCGCCCCGGCCGCGTCCCCGGAGGCCAGCAGGGTGTGGATCCTGCGGTTCCAGTCCAGGTACGGAACGTGGAACTCCCGGGGCGCGTCCATCACGTGGAACACCAGCCGGGTCTCGGCCAGCACCTGGCTCATGAACTCGTTCACCCGCGCGCTCCCGGCCAGCCCGGCCACGGCCTGGTGGAAGCGCATGTTCGCCGTTCCCATCCGCCACCAGTCCTCGCGTCCGCGCGCGGCCTCGCCCTCGTCCACGGCCGCCCCGACCAGCCGCACCGCCTCCTCGTCCGGGGCCACCGCCCCCCGCAGCGCGGGGAGCTCCAGGGAGCGGCGCGCCTTGAACAGGTCGCGGACGTCCTCGCTGGTCGGCAGGCCGACGAACACTCCTCGGTGCATCTGGTGCACCAGCAGCCGCTCGCGCACCAGCAGTCGGAACGCCTCGCGCAGGGTGTTGCGGGAGACCCCGAGCTCCTCGCACAGCCGCTCCTCCGACAGGCGCTGTCCCGGCGGGTACACGCCGTCGATGAGGGACTCGCGGAGCAGCTCCGCGACCCGTTCGGCCTGCGTGGGCAGCGGGGGGAGGAGGCGCGTGCGGCCGCTGGTCCGGTCGGTGCGGGCGTCCGTGGCCGTCACAGGTGCTCCTTAAGGGGAATGGCGTCTGTTATTTCATTGTCACCGACGCGGAGCACTCCCGGGAGAGCGGGGAGCCCACAGAAGTCGGTTCATCGGACCGGTGGACCGCGGCGCGGTCCCGCGCGGCTCCGTCCACGGACTCGCGGACGCCCCTTTCAGAGGTTCCTCCAATGCCTCTCCTGGGCAAGGTGGGGCGAAGAGACCCTCCTGCAACACAGGTGACCTGGGTTTTTTACATACCGGATCTTTACCCGTCTCGTTGGATTGAAGTATCGTTCAACAATCCAACGATGGCGCGGTCGGTTATCGCGTCACCGACCCACATCGGACCCCTTGGAGTGACCCATGGGTGACACACCCCCCGCACCTCCGAAGGTGCGCCCCCGTGTCGGGCGGATCGCGATCAGCAGCAGCCTGCTCGGTGCGATGTTCCTCATGGCCACCAGCGCCATCGGCCCCGGCTTCATCACCCAGACCACCACGTTCACCGCTGAACTGGGCGCGACCTTCGCGGTCGCCATCCTCATCTCGATCCTGGTCGACATCGCGGTCCAGCTGAACATCTGGCGCGTCATCGGCGTCGCCAACACCCGCGCCCAGGACCTGGCCAACAAGGTCGTCCCCGGCGCGGGCTACCTGCTCGCCGCGCTCATCGTCTTCGGCGGCCTGATCTTCAACGTCGGCAACCTCGCGGGCACCGGCCTGGGCCTGAACGCCATGGTCGGGTTCGACACCCGGCTCGGCGCCGTCCTGTCCGCGGTCCTGGCCGTGGTCATCCTGGCCGTCAAGAGGCTGGGCGTGGCCCTGGACCGCGTCCTGATCGTGCTGGGCGTGGCCATGATCGTGCTGACCGTCTACGTGGCCGTCGTGTCCCAGCCCCCGGTCGGCGAGGCACTGCGCCAGGCCGTCCTGCCCGAGCGGTTCGGCGCGGACGTCTTCCTGGCCACCGTCACCATCATCGGCGGCACCGTCGGCGGCTACATCACCTACGCGGGCGTGCACCGCCTCGTCGAGGCGGGCCAGGGCGGGCGCGAGAACGTCCGCGCCATCACGCAGACCTCCGTGACCGGCATCATCGTCACCGGCGTCATGCGCGTGGTGCTGTTCCTGGCCATCCTCGGCGTCGTCACGGGCGGCGCCGACATCCTGGCGTCCGCCAACCCCTCCGCCGAGGCCTTCCGCCAGGCGGCGGGCGAGGTCGGCGTGCGCCTGTTCGGCGTCATCCTGTGGGCCGCGGCGGTCAGCTCCGTCATCGGCGCCTCCTACACCTCGATCTCCTTCGTCACGAGCTTCCACCCGTGGCTGGAGAAGCGCCGGGGCCTCCTGGTCACCGTCTTCATCGGCCTCTCGCTGGCGATCCTGCTGCTGTCCGGTCAGGCCCCGAACACGCTGCTGATCCTGGCCGGAGCCCTCAACGGCGTGATCCTGCCGGTGGGCCTCGGCATCCTGCTGTGGGTCGCGGCCCGCCGCTCCGGCGACCTGCTGGGCGGGTACCGCTACCCGCGCTGGCTGATCGTCATCGGCGTGGCCGCCTGGGCGCTCACCGTGTACATGGCCATCGGCTCCCTGGGCGGCATCGCCGACCTCTGGCAGTAGCCCGCCGGGCGAGCGCCCTTCCACCTTCCCCCACCCCTGCCCCGCCCGGACCGCCACCCGGGCGGGGTAGGGGTACCCCGCAAGGGGCAACACGAGAGAACGAGGAGCACCGACGTTGCGCATCGACCTCAACTCCGACCTCGGCGAGAGCTTCGGCCGCTGGGAACTCGGCGACGACAAGGCACTGCTGTCCATCGTGACCAGCGCCAACGTCGCCTGCGGCTTCCACGCCGGTGACCCGTCCGTGCTGCGGCGCACCACGCTCGACGCGGTGGCCGGGGGAGTGGCCGTCGGCGCGCACGTGGGTTACCGCGACCTCGCCGGGTTCGGCCGCCGCTTCCTCGACGTGCCGCCCGCCGAGCTGACCGACGAGGTGGTCTACCAGATGGGCGCGCTGTCGGCGTTCACCCGTCTGGCCGGGGACCGGATCCGCTACGTCAAGCCGCACGGCGCCCTCTACAACACGATCGTGCACCACGAGAAGCAGGCCGCCGCCGTGGTCGCCGCGGTGCGCGAGTTCGACCCGGCCATGCCCGTGCTGGGCCTGCCCGGATCGCGGTTCCTGCGCCTGGCCGAGGAGGCCGGGCTGCCCGCGCACCGCGAGGCCTTCGCCGACCGCGCCTACACCCCGGAGGGAACGCTGGTCTCGCGCCGTGAGCCCGGCGCCGTCCTGCACGACCCGGCGGCCATCGCCGAGCGCTGCCTGCGCATCGCCCACGGCGAGCCGGTCGAGGCCGTGGACGGCAGCCGGATCGTCATCGAGGCCGACTCCCTGTGCGTGCACGGCGACAGCCCCGGCGCGGTGGACATCGCCCGGGCCGTGGCCGACCGGTTGCGCGCCGAGGGCGTCACCCTCGCGCCGTTCACCGGGGAGGCCGCGTGACCCCTGCCGGGAGGGTGGGGCCCACCGCCCCCGCCGAGGAGGCGCCGTGCGTGTCCTGACGTGCGCTGACAGCGGTGTGCTGGTGGAGGTCGCCGACCTCGCCGAGGTGATCGCGCTGCGCGCCGCGCTCCGGGCCCGGCCGCTCCCCGGGGTCACCGACGTCGTCCCGGCCGCCCGCACACTGCTGCTGCGGATCGAACCCGGCACCGACCCCGAGGGGGTCGCCGCCGCGGTCACCGGCCTGCCGCTGGCACCCGGGACCGGACCGGACTCCGGCGACACCGTCACCATCCCGGTGTTCTACGACGGCGAGGACCTCGACGACGTCGCCGAGCTGACCGGCCTGACCCGGCGCGGGGTGGTCGAGGCGCACACGAACGCCACCTGGACGGTCGCGTTCTGCGGCTTCGCGCCCGGGTTCGGCTACATGGTCGGCGACGACCCGCGCCTGAACGTGCCCCGGCGCGGTGAGGCGCGCACCCGCGTGCCCGCCGGTTCGGTGGCCCTGGCGGGGGAGTTCGCGGGGGTGTACCCGCGCAGCTCTCCCGGGGGGTGGCAGCTCCTGGGCCGCACCGAGGCCCCGATCTGGGACCTGGACCGCGACCCGCCCGGCCTGCTGCGGCCGGGGGTGCGCGTGCGCTTCACCGACGCGGAGGCCTCATGAGTGCGCGTGTCGGACCGGCACGGACGGAACCCGCCCGCGAACAGGGGCGGGGACGGCTGCAGGGACAGGGACGGGGAAGGAACGCGGTGTCGGGTCGGGGATCGGTGGCGCAACCGCGCGAGGCGACCGCGGAGCACGCCCCGACCGCCGGCGGGGGGCGCTCGGCCCTGGAGGTCGTGGCCACCGGGCCGATGACCACGGTCCAGGACGCGGGCCGCTTCGGCCACGCCGACCTGGGCGTGGGCCGCTCCGGCGCCGCCGACGCCCACTCCTACGCCCTGGCCAACCGCCTGCTCGCCAACCCCCCGGGGGCCGCCGCCCTGGAGGCCACCCTGGGCGGGCTGCGCGTGCGGGCCCGCGGGCCGGTGACCGTCGCCGTCACCGGGGCCGAGGCCCCGCTGCGGGTGGACGGGCGCGGCGCCGCCGCCAACACGGTGCTGCACCTGCCCGACGGCGCGGAGCTGGCCATGGGCGTGCCCGACCGCGGACTCCGCTCCTACCTGGGCGTGCGCGGCGGGGTGGACGTCCCGCCGGTCCTCGGATCGCGCAGCACCGACGTCCTGGCCGGGCTGGGCCCCGACCTGCTCGTGCCCGGTGCCCTGCTCCCGGTCGGACCCGCGCCCGCGGACTTCCCGAACGCGGACCACGCCCCCGTGCCGCCCGTCGGCGGACCCGAGGAGGTCCTGCGGGTGGTCCTCGGCCCGCGCGAGGACTGGTTCACCGAGGAGGCCGTCCGCACGCTGCTGTCGTCCGCCTACGAGGTCACCCCGCGCAGCGACAGGGTCGGCGCCCGGCTGTCCGGCCCGGTCCTGGAACGCGCCCGCTCCGGCGAGCTGCCCAGCGAGGGCATGGTCGCGGGGTCGCTCCAGATCCCGCCGGGCGGGGAGCCCGTGCTGTTCCTGGCCGACCATCCCGTGACCGGGGGCTACCCGGTGGTGGCCGTCGTGTGTTCGGCGGACCTGCCCAGGGCGGCCCAGGCGCGCCCCGGCACCCGCCTGCGCTTCACCCTCTGACCGGCCGGGCCCCGCCGAGCGGCGGGGCCCGAAACGACCGCGGACCGGGTTCCGTACCGGGAACGGGCCGCGGCGCCGAGCGGGAACACCGCCCGTCCGTCCCACCCGGAACGAAAGGCAGAACCGATGACCTCTCCGGCCGACCTCTCCCCGTCCCAGGCCCGCGCGCTGTTCCGCGACGGCCTGCGCGTCCCCACCTCCGGCTACAGCGCGGGCTACGCGCAGGCCAACCTCATCGCGCTGCCCCGCGAGGCGGCCTTCGACTTCCTGCTGTTCGCCCAGCGCAACCCCAAGTCCTGCCCGGTCCTGGACGTCACCGAGCCGGGGCGGGTGGACGCCTCCGTCTTCGACGGCGACCTGCGCACGGACCTGCCCGCCTACCGGGTCTACCGCGATGGGAAGATGGCCGAGGAGCGCACCGACGTCACCGACCTGTGGCGCGACGACCTGGTGGCCTTCCTCATCGGGTGCAGCTTCACCTTCGAGACGCCCCTTCTGGAGGCCGGTGTGCCGGTGCGCCACATCGAGGCGGGCACCAACGTGGCCATGTACGCCACCAACCGGCCCTGCCGCCCCGCGGGCAGGTTCAGCGGTCCGCTGGTGGTCTCCATGCGGCCGATCCCCGCCGACCGGGTGGCCGACGCGGTGCGCGTCACCTCGCGCTACCCGGCGGTCCACGGCGCCCCGGTGCACGTGGGCGACCCGGCCGCGCTGGGCATCGAGGACCTGGACCGGCCCGACTACGGCGACGCGGTGGAGGTGCGCCCCGGCGAGATCCCGGTCTTCTGGGCGTGCGGGGTCACCCCGCAGGCGGCCGTGACGGCCTCCGCCCCCGAGTTCGCCATCGGCCACGCCCCCGGGCACATGGCGATCACCGACGTGCGCGACTCCTCCTACCAGGTGCCCTGACGTTTGCCGCCGGACCCCGGGGGTAGTCGCGGGCCCAGGCCTGAGCGACACGACGAACGAAGGGGAACGGTGTGAACAGCCGCGAGCAACTGATCGCCTGGCTCAACGACGCCTACTCGATGGAGAAGTCCCTCGAGGAGACGCTGGAGAGCCACGCCAAGGACGCGGAGAAGGACCCCGAGGTCCACGCCCGCATCACGCGGCACATCGAGGAGACGCGTGAGCAGGCCGAGACGGTCAAGGGGTGCATCGAGTCCCTGGGCGGCAGCGTGTCCAAGGTCAAGAGCGCCCTGGCCGGGATGATGGGTTCGGTGCAGGGCATCGCGAACAGGCCCGCGGGCGACACCATGGTCAAGAACGCCCTCTCCGACTACGCCGCCGAGCACTTCGAGATCGCCTCCTACCGGGCGCTGATCGAGGGCGCCCGCGCGCTCGGCGAGGAGCAGATCGCCCTCAAGCTGACCGCCATCCTCCACCAGGAGGAGGACATGGCCCGCTTCCTGGAGCAGAAGCTCCCGGGTGCGGTGCGCACCGCGCTGGCCGACGCCGAACGCTGACCGCGCCGCGGGCCGGGCGCGCGCGACGGGACCCGGGCGCCCCGGAGAGGCACCGCCTCCCCGGGGCGCCCGTGTGGCGGGCACCGTTCCGGCCGCGCCCGACCCGGCGGCCGGAACCCGGTGTCGTCCACCGGGGGGCGGCGGGCCGACCCCTCCCGGGCGCGGGGTACGCCCGGCCGGTCGGGGGCACGGCGCGCCCGCACGGTCGGTGACGCCGCCTTCGCGACGGCGGCGCACCGGTCCTCGGGAACAGGGGTCCTCGGGAAGAGGCCAAGACACCCAGGGAGGCGTCCATGACGGCATCCGCGCGCGCGGGGGCGCGACCGCCGACGGCGCACGGCCGCAACACGGCCGCGGGCGTCCTGCTCGGGCTGGGCACGGTGGCGTTCGTGGACGAGGTGGTCTTTCACCAGCTGCTGCACTGGCACCACTTCTACGACCTCTCGACGACCGGCGTCGGCCTGGTGTCGGACGGGCTGTTCCACGCCTTCAGCTGGTTCGCCACGGTGGCCTCCCTGCTCATGGTGGCCTCCCTGCGCCGGGAACACCGCTTCCGGGGGCTGGCCTTCACGGCGGGCTGGCTGACCGGGGCGGGGTCCTTCCAGCTCTACGACGGGCTGGTCCAGCACAAACTCATGGGCCTGCACCAGATCCGCTACGGCGTGAACCTGGTGCCCTACGACCTGACCTGGAACATCCTCGCCGGGATACTGCTGGTCGCGGGCGTCGCGCTGTGGACCCTGTCCCGGAGGCGGGCACGCGGGGCGTCGGGCGCCGATCCCGGGCGGGCCTGACCCGTGGACCACCGCGGGCACGAACCCGCCACCGCGGTTCCCGGCTTCCTCGCACCCGGCGCGTGGGCCGTCCTGGCGCTGGTGTGCGCGGCCCTGGCGGTCTACGCGGTCGCGGCGCTCCTGCCGAGCCGCCGGGGCGCGGCTTGGCCCCGGACCCGCGTCCTGGCCTGGGCGGCGGGGTGCGCGGCCGTGGGGGCGGCCCTGGTGGGCCCCCTGGCCGAGCGGGCCCACCACGACTTCGCCGCCCACATGGCGGGGCACGTCCTGCTGGGCATGCTCGGCCCGCTCCTGCTGGTCCTGGCGGCACCGGCCACTCTGGCCCTGCGGACCCTGCCGCTGGACGCCGCGCGCACGCTCTCCCGGGTCCTGCGGTCGGCGCCCGCCGCGTTCGTGACCCATCCGGTCGTCGCGGGCCTGCTCAGCGTCGGAGGCCTGTGGGCGCTGTACCGCACCGGCCTGTACGCCGCGACGCACACCGACCCGCTCCTGCACGCCCTGGTACACGCCCACGTGCTGGCCGCCGGGTGCCTGTTCACCTTCGCGGTGCTGGGCGGACCCGACCCCGCGCCGCACCGGCTCCCTCCGCCGTGGCGGGCCGCCGCCCTGGTCGCGGCCGTCGCCGCGCACAACGTCCTGGCCAAGTCCCTCTACGCGGCGCCGCCTCCGGGGGTGCCCGCCGAACAGGCCCATGCCGGAGCCCAGCTCATGTACTACGCCGGTGCGCCGGTGGAGATCGCGTTGATCTTCCTGGTGTGCCGTCCCTGGCTGCTTCCCCGCCCGGGTACGGAACCCGGGCGGGAACGCCTCAGGACTCCTGCGGGGGAGGAGCGCCCCCGTCGGGGGTGGGTCGTCCGCCGTCGGTCTGCTGGCCCCGGATGAGGCGACCGCGGCGACCGCGGCCGGGGCCCCGGCCGGGGCCACCGCCCCCGGCCTCCGGGCCGGAGCCCTGACCGGGACCGGAAGCACCGTCCCGGGCCCCGCCGCCGGTCCGGTCCTGCTCCGCCCGGTCCCCGTCCCCTCCGGCCCGCTGCCCGCCGTCCTGTGCGGCCCCCGGGCGCTGACGGCCGCTCTTGCGCGAGTAGCCCGCCTGGCTCGCGTACAGCGACTTGGAGACCCGGGAGGCGTCGCCGGTCCGGGTCATCCCCGCCATCCGCCGCAGTTCCTCCATCTGCGCGAGCACCTCCGGCGGCGGAGCCGCCGCACGCGCACCGGTGGCACCGCCGGGCGCCTCCGGCATGTGGTCGGCCAGGTCCGTCCGCGCCTCCTCCAACAGACCCGCGGCGCCGAAGCGGTCGCCCCGGCGCATGGCCTCGCTGGCCCTCCTCTTGGCGGTCTGCGCCCGCTGGAGGACCTCCTCCGCGCGTACCTCGGGCCGGGGCACCCGTTCGTCGGCCGCTTCCTGCGCGACCACGCCGAGTTCGACGGGCAGGGACACGGTGCGGCTGGCCAGCGTGACCGGGTCGGCGTAGGTGACCTCCAGCGCGGCGACGGTGCCCGGCGCGGACAGCCCGCAGACCTCCAGGCGCAGCAGCAGGCGGCGCCGCTCCCCGGAGTGGAAGTCGCCCAGTTCGACCACCACCGACCCGTCCGCGAGCCGGTGGGAGGGGATCTCGCCCACCACGGAGACGGCGCGCAGGAGCGGACCGGACGGAACCCGCAGCGACACGGCCTGAGCGGTCTTGGCCAGCAGGTACTCGGCCTCCTGGGCGATGAGGCCGCCCGCGGTGTCGGGGTCCTCGGCGAACAGGGCGCTGCCCGCGCCGCCGTCGGCCACCGCGCCGAGCAGTTCCTCGTCGTAGCCCAGGCCGTATCCCAGGGTCGTGGTGGCGACCCCGTGGGAGTAGGCGTCGGCCGCCACCTGCCGGAGCAGGTCGTGGTCGGTGACGCCCTGGTTGGCGTGCCCGTCGGAGATCAGCAGCAGGGTGGCGCCCCGGTCGGCTCCGGCGCGGCGGGCCTCCTGCACACCGCGCATCAGCCCGCTGGACAGGTCGGTGCCCCCCGACGCGTGCAGCCCGGAGATCAGGCGGCGCACCCGCGCCTTGTCCTCCAGCGGCCCGCAGGGCACCTCGACGCGGGCCTGGTCGTTGAAGGACACGAGTCCGAAGTTGTCGGAGGGCGCGAGCCGCTCCACCAGGGACAACAGCGCGCGCACCGCGCCGTCCAGGCGTCCTCCGCCCATGGACCCGCTTCGGTCCAGCACGACCTGGAGGGTCGCGGGCGGGCGCTCGGTGTCCTCCTCGCGTTCGGGGGCGGTGATGTCGACCAGGACGGACACGGCGTCGTCGGTGTCCCGGGGGACGGCGTCGAAGTCCAACAGCGCTGTCAGGTGCATGCGTGCTCCGGGGGTCGGGAGTGTGGCCATCCAGCCTAGGAAGCGGCGACGACGTTCGCGCGGTCCGGAGTGGCCGGATGGGGCCATCTCCGGGCCGCGCGTCCGGCCCCGCCACTCGGCCGGGCCCGGGACGGGGTCCTCCGCCACGCGGCCGGGACGACCCTCGTCGGTGCGGGGTGCGGCGTGCTTCAGATCCGGCGCAGACCCAGGCGGCGCAGTTCCAGGGCGGCCAGCGCGTCCACGGCTCCGCGGTCACCGGAGCGCCAGGCGCCCGCCGGGTCCTCGTGCGTACCGGCCAGCCGGGACGGGGAGGCCGAGGTCAGGGCGCGCAGGGCCAGCAGCCGGGACCGGGCCTCGGGCGTGAGCCCGCGCAGCCGCTTGGCGGCGCTGGCGTGGCGCACCCACCGGGCGCGCAGGGGCAGCCAGGTGGCGGCGAGCAGCAGCAGCGGGAGCACGGCGGTCAGCAGCGGCAGGGCCAGCGAGAGCGAGGCCACCGTCTCCTGGAAGGAGACCCCGGCGGAGGTGAGGGACTCGCCGGTCTCGCTCATGCTGGTGAACGGGGTGGACAGGGCCTCCCCGGCCAGGGGCACCTTCCGGGCCTGCTCGGCGGCGGCGTTCATGTGCTCGCTGAAGCCCTCGCCCGTGCTCACCATGAGTTCGCCGGGGCGGCTGAGGGCCATGAGGGTCTCGCGCAGCGCCAGCGCCGCGCCGACCCACGCGTACACCCAGGCGGCGGCGAGCAGGTCGGAGGCGAACTGGAGGAACGCGCGCACGGGGTACTCGGCGTAGAGCTTCACGGGGGCCTTCCGGGGTGAGGGGCGGGCGTGGGCGCGGAACCCACGGTTCCCCGTTACCCGTTCCGGGCCCCCTCACGCCGCGGACCGCGCGGCCACGGGCGTTTCCGCACCCGCGCCCCGCCCTTGCACGGTCCGTCCCGCGCCCGGTTCCGTGGGCCGTACCGATGACCCCCGGGGGCGCCTCCCCGCTGGGGGAGGTCCGCCGCCCGCGCCCCCGGTCAGGGGTTCCGGGCCCCGGACGGGTTCAAACCGCGTCCGGTGTACCCCGGAAGGTGCGCCGGTAGGCGCTGGGGGACACCCCCAGCTCGGCGTGCATGTGCTGGCGCAGCGACGCCGCCGTGCCGAAGCCCGCCTCGTGCGCGACCCCGTCCACCGGCAGGTCCGACTCCTCCAGCAGCTGCCGGGCCCGGTCCAGGCGCTGCTGGGCGATCCACCGGCCGGGCGAGAGCCCCACCTCGTCGCGGAAACGGCGGGTGAAGGTGCGCACGCTCATGGACTCCTGGAGGGCCATCTCCCGCAGGCCCGGCTGGAGGTGCAGGTGTTCCAGGGCCCAGGCGCGCGCCCGACCCGTCGCGGCGCGCTCCGGCGCGGGCACGGGACGGCGGATGTACTGGGCCTGTCCGCCGTCGCGGTGGGGCGGGACGACGGTACTGCGCGCCACCTCGTTGGCCACGGCGGCGCCGTGGTCGACGCGGATCATGTGCAGGCCCAGGTCGATGCCCGAGGCGACCCCGGCGGCGGTCAGCACACGCCCGTTGTCGGTGTACAGCACGTCCGGGTCCAGGTCGATGCCCGGGTACATGGTGCGGAAGTAGCCCGCCGACTTCCAGTGGGTGGTCACGCGGCACCCGTCCAGGAGCCCGGCCGCGGCGAGCACGAACGCGCCGGTGCAGATCGAGGCCACGCGCGCGGTCGGCGGGATGCGCGCGACGGCCGCGGCCAGAGCCGGTGCGAGGGGTGCGTGCGGGCGTTCGCCGTAGTCCTCGTCGGCGGCGGGCAGGATCACCGTGTCCGCCTCGTCGAGGGCCTCCGGTCCGTGGGCCACGTTGATCGTGAAGTCGGTGTCGGTGCTGATCTCACCCGGCTCCAGCGCGCAGGTGACGACCTCGTAGAGCGGTTCCCCGTCGGCGCCCCGGGCCTGGCCGAACAGGCGGTGGACGATGCCCGACTCGATGGGCAGCAGGCCGTGGCGGACGAGGACGGCCACGCGGTGGCGGCCGGGACGCGAAAAAATCCTCATGGCCCGATTCTTGCGCATGTTGGCTTTCAGGACACTGTCGGGGGGAGGGGCCCGCGAAGGAGGCTGGGGCCATGGTCGAGAACACCGCTTCCGCGGGGAAGCCCGCACGTACCCCGTTCCACCGCGCGTGGCCGATCGCACTGGTCTCGTGCCTGACCATCGTGGCCGCGGCGGCCTTCGCAGCGATGCCCGGGATCCTGACCGATCCCCTGCACGCCGAGTACGGGTGGTCCCGGGGAACGATCGGCACGGCGGCCTCGGTCAACATGGTCGTCTACGGCCTGATCGCCCCGTTCGCCGCCGCGCTGATGGACCGGTTCGGCATCCGCCGCGTCGCCCTGGTGGCCCTGGGGGCCGTCGTGGCGGGCGCCGGACTCACCACCGTCATGACCACCGCCTGGCAGCTCACCCTCTACTGGGGGATGCTCATCGGCGCGGGTACCGGGTCCCTGGCGATGACGTTCGCCGCCACCGTGGCCAACAACTGGTTCGTCGAACGCCGCGGGCTGGTAATCGGCACCCTGACCGGGGCCAGTGCCTTCGGACAGATGGTGTTCCTGCCCGCTCTGGCGTGGATCGTCGAGAACCAGGGATGGCGTCCGGCCCTCGTGACCCCGGCGCTGACGGCGGGCGTGATGATCGTCCTCGTCGCCCTGGTACTCCGTGATCACCCGGCCGATCTGGGGCAGCGTCCCTACGGCTCCCCGGTCTTCGTGGAGCGGCCCCGGGTGGACCGGGGGGCGGCGCGCCGGACCGTGGAGGTCCTGTCCTCCTCGGTGCGCGGCCGCCGGTTCTGGCTCCTGGCGGGGACCTTCGCGGTGTGCGGCGCGACCACCAACGGCATCATCTGGACCCACTTCGTGCCCGCCGCTCAGGACCACGGGATGGCCGTCACGGTCGCCGCGGCGCTGGTGTCGACGATCGGTGTGTTCTCCCTGGTGGGAACGGTCCTGTCCGGGTGGCTCACCGACCGGGTGGACCCGCGTGCGCTCCTGGTCGTCTACTACGCGGGGCGGGGCGCCCTCCTGGCCGCGCTGCCCGTGCTGCTGGGCCCGGACGCCGGGGCGGCGCTGGTGGCCTTCGTCGTGGTGTTCGGTCTGCTCGACGTCGCGACGGTGCCCCCGACCATCCTGCTGTGCCGTCGGATCTTCGGCGCGGACGGGGCCATCGTCTTCGGATGGGTCAACGCCGTCCACCAGGTCGGCGCGGGGGCGATGGCGGTCTTCGGCGGCTTCGCCCGTGACGTGGGCGGAAGCTACGGCCCGGTGTGGCTGATGGCCGCCGCCCTGTGCGCCGTCGCCGGGCTGCTGGCCTTCAACCTGCCGCGCGGCACGGGCGCCGACCTCGCGGACGAGGGGCCCGCAGGGGTGAGTGACGACGCGCGGGAGAGGGCGTGACCGGCATGAGGGACACCGGCATGGGGGACGCTGACGTCTGCGGTGGCGCCGAGACCTCCGACAACGACCACGGCGCCACCGGTTGCGGCGACGCCCGTTCGGACGGTGGCGGGTTCGGCGGGGGCCGCGCAGCCCGGAGTCCCCGGCGACCGTCACCGCAGTTCTCCGTCGTCCTGCTGATCCTCGTCGCCATGGTGGCCTACGTGGCGTTCTCCGGACTGGAACAGGGGCTGCGCGCGGCGCGCGGTGAGGGCGTGCCGGGTGTGTTCACCGCGTCGAGCCTCACGTGCGTTCAGCACCCCGGGCACGAGTCGTGCGTCTGCAACGGCACCTTCACCAGTGCCGGGGGAGGGGAGCCGCGCGGGGTCTACCTGCACGCGGCCGGCCGCGACACCTGCCGGGAGGGCGAGCGGATCCCTTCCGTGGACGCGGGGGCCGCCAACCGCGTCTACGGCCCCGACGGTTCCCGGGAGTGGATCCTGTCCTCGCTCATCCTCGCGGCGTGTCCGGCCGCGGTCGGCGGTGTAGCGGTGAACTGGGTGCGCTACCTGAGGCGCGGACCGGCCAGGGAGTGACCGCCCCGGACGCGGGCCGCCCCGGGCGGACCTGGCGGTCCGTCCGGGGCGGTGGGAAACGGTGCCCGTACGGGCACCGGGCGCCTCCACACCGCGCCCCCTCGTACTGGGCGCGCCCGCGCCTTCAGCGGCTCCAGGCCCCGGCGGCCCCGGCCCGGCGGACGTACTCGGCGAAGTCCGAGGCCGGGCGGCCCAGCGCCTTCTCCACCCCGTCGGCGGGCTCGGCGTTGCGGCCGTCCAGGATCTCGCCGAACATCTCGGTCAGCCCCCGGGCCACCTCCCCGGGCAGCCCCGCGGCGACCGCCCCGGCGACGAACTCCTCCGGCGGGACACGGCGGCAGGCGACGGGATACCCGGCGGCCCCACCGATCAGGCGGGTGGCCTCGGTGAACGTCAGTGCCCGGGGCCCGGTCAGCTCGTACAGCTCACCGGCGTGCCCGTCCTCGGTCAGCGCCCGGGCCGCGATCTCCGCGACGTCGTCGAGGTCCACGAACGGCTCGGGCACGTCCGGGACGGGTAGGGCCACGGTGCCCTCCAGGACCGGCCCGAGCAGGAAGCTCTCGGAGAAGTCCTGCGCGAAGACCGAGCAGCGCAGCACGGTCAGGTCGGGGAACACGCCGCGCACGGCGTGCTCCGCGCGCTCGGCCCCCTCCTCGCCTCGGCCCGACAGCAGCACCGCGCGTCGGACGCCGCTCCGGGCGGCACGGGAGGCGAACGCGGCGACGGTCTCGTCGGCACCGGGAAAGGCCAGGTCGGGGTGGTAGCACAGGTAGACGGAGGCGGCCCCCTCCAGGACGGCGTCCCAGGTGGCGGGTTCGTGCCAGTCGAAGCGGGGCCGACCGGAGCGGGAGCCGACCCGGACGTCGGCGCCGCGCTCGCGCAGCAGGCGGGTGACGCGGCGGCCGGTCATGCCGGTGCCGCCGGTGACGAGGACGTGTTGTGTGGTCATGTCCCCCAGTCCACCAGCCGGGGATCGGACGGAACATAGCCAGAACGCTGGTGTGCATAAGCGTTCGTCTGAATCCGGCGCGGTTCCCGCTGTCCTCGGACACGGCCCCCTCGGAGGAGCCCGCGCGTTCGGCGGCCGAGCCCTGAGCCCCCGTCCGCGTCACTAGGGTGAGGCCATGGACCCCCTCGTGCACCTCCTGGACGGACCACGCGCGCGCGGCGCCTTCACCCTGCGCACCGTCATGAGCCCGCCCTGGGGCATCGACATCCGCGACGAGGCCGCGCTCACCCTGGTCGTGGTCACCTCCGGGCGCGCCTGGGTGGCGGCGCGCGGGGAGGAGGCCGAGGCCGGTCCCGGCGACCTGGTGCTCGTGCGCGGCCCGGAGCCCTACGTGATCGCCGACAGCCCGGGCCGGGAGCCCACCGTCACCGCCCTGCCGGGTGCGCGGTGCGTGGCCCGCGACGGCGCGGAGGTCCACGTGTCCATGAGCCACGGCGTCGGCACCTGGGGGAACGACCCCGACGGCACCGACACCATGGTCGTGGGCGCCTACCTGGACGACAGCGAGGTCGGCCGCCTCGCCCTGGCCGCGCTGCCGTCGCTTGCGGTGCTCCCCGAGGGCCGGGTCGACCCCGCGCTGGTGCAACTGCTCGCCCGCGAGATCACCACCGGCCACGTAGCCCAGACCAGCCTCAACGACCGGCTCCTGGACTGCCTGCTGGTGATGGCGGTGCGCGCCTGGCTGGAGGACAACCCCGACAGCGCGCCCAACTGGCTCACCGCCCGCAGCGACCCCGTCGTCGCGCGGGCGCTGGAGCTGGTCCACGAGCGCGTCGCCGACCCCTGGACGCTGGAGTCCCTGGCGGGGGAGTGCGCGGTCTCCCGCGCCACCCTGGCCGCGCGCTTCCAGCGGGCCGTGGGCACCCCTCCGATGACCTACCTGCGCACCTGGCGGCTGACGGTGGCCTGCGACCTGCTCACCGCCAGCCCGGGGCTGGGCCTGGAGGCCGTGGCCGCCCGGGTGGGTTACGGGAGCGCGTTCGCGTTCAGTTCCGCGTTCAAGAACCACACGGGCGCGAGCCCGTCCGCGTACCGGGCCGCCCGGGCCGAGCGCGTGTCGCAGGAGGCCTGACGCGGCCCCGAGCCACGTGGTTGGGTAGGTGTTCCCGGGACCCGGGGACCAGGGCACGGCAGAAGGGGGACGCGATGACCGACAGGACCCAGGAGTTCGACCAGCTCAGTGAGGGCTATCGCCGTTTCCGGCCGGGATACCCCCGTTCCGTGCTTGACCGGTTGCGCGCCCACGTCCTCGCCGGTGAGCGGAGTTCCTGGCCCGAGCCCCGGCTCCTGCTCGACGTCGGCGCGGGGACGGGCATCTCCACCCGAGCCCTGCGCCACGTCTTCGGTCCGGGCCCTCGTGTGGTCGGCGTCGAGCCGGGGCGTTCCATGCGGGCCACCGCCGCAGAGGAACCCGACGGGGCCGAGTACGTGGACGGCCGTGCCGAGGAGGTCCCCTTCCCCGACGCGTCGGCCTCCCTCGTGCTGGCCGCGCAGGCCGTCCACTGGTTCGACCGGCCCGCCTTCTACGCCGAGGCCGCGCGCCTGCTCCTGCCCGGCGGCACCGTCGCGGTCCTCAACAACGACCGCGACTGGACGGCCAGTGCGTTCGTCGACGCCCACGAGAGCCTGATGGAGGAGTACGGCGACGACTACCGGCGCGACTACCGCGCCTACGACACCGTCGCCGAGATGGAAGCCCGGGACGGCCTTTCCGACGCCACCGAGTTCACCGCCGCCTGGACGCGCGAACTCGACACCGCGGGCTTCGTCGGGAGCGCGCTGTCCTCCAGCAGGATGGCCGCCGTGGTCCGCAACATCGGCGAGGAGCGCACCCGGGCCGCCCTCACCGAGCTCGTCGCCGCGCACTTCCCCGACGGGAACGTGCGCGTCCCCTACGTCACGCGGCTCCACCTGGCCCGCCGGACGCCGTAGCCGCACGCCGGTGCCCGTTCGCTCGCGGGTCCTCGGCTCCGCGCCCGCCGTTGCGTGTCCGCTCAGCCGAGCCGCTTCTTGAAACCGACGTGGGAGGCGGTGTACCCCAACCGCTCGTAGAAGCGGTGCGCGTCCCCGCGCGAGGCGTCCGAGGTCAGCTGGAGCATGGCGGCTCCCCGGCGGCGGGCCTCCTCCTCGGCCCAGACCAGCAGGCCGGTGCCCAGGCCGCCGCCGCGCTCGTCCGAGTGCACCCGCACCGCCTCCACCTGGGCGCGGGTGGCGCCCCGGTGGGACAGGCCCGGCAGGAACGTCAACTGGAGGGTTCCCACCACCCGGCCCCCGAGGCGGGCCACCGCCAGGAACTGGTGCGGGTCGGCGTCGATCACTCGGAAGGCCGCCAGGTAGGGGGCCGGGTCCCCGGGGTCCTCGCGCCGGGAGCCCAGCTCGTCGTCGGCGAGCATGGCGACGATCGCCGCCACGTCCTCTGCGCGGGCCCGGTCGATGGTGATGCCCTCGTTCAAGGGTGCTCCGTACGTCGTCAGGCGTTCCGGCGCCGCCGGACGCGGTCGATGGGGCCTCGCCCCGAGCGGTTCCGAAGGGGAGGGGCCCGGCCGCTCGGAGCGCTTCCCCGCGTCGCGGGCGGGCCGACCCGGCGCGGGTGTCACGGGAGCAGCAGCGCGGCCACGGCTTCGAGGTCCGCCACCACGGTGGTCGCGTGCGCGAGATCCTCCGCGCCGGTCGTGGAGGCCACGGCCACCACGGGCATGCCCGCGTCCAGTCCGGAGCGGACCCCGCTCACCGAGTCCTCCACCACCACGCACCGCGCGGGGGCGGCCCCCATGCGCTCGGCGCCCAGCAGGTACGGGGCCGGGTGGGGTTTGCCCGCGGTCACCTGGTCGGCGGTCACCAGCACGCGGGGGAGGGGCAGCCCCGCCGTCGCGATCCGCGAACGCGCGATCCGGTCGCTCCCGGACGTGACGATCGCCCAGGGGCGTCCGCGCGCGTCGAGTTCGGTGAGGAGTTCGCGCGCGCCGGGCACGCCCCGGACGCCGTCCCCGGCGGCGGCCTCGTGGTCCTCGATCCGTGGCGCCTCGGTCAGCGGGTCCAGGTGCGGGGCGAAGAGGCGGACCAGGTCCACGTCGGTCCGCCCGTGGTGGTGTTCGAGCACCGCGCCGACGTCCACGCCGCGCTCCACGGCCCACGCGGTCAGCCCCGCGCGGATGCTCGCGGTGGAGTCCACCAGCACGCCGTCCAGGTCGAACAGCACGGTCGCCTCGTCGTAACCGCCCACGTCACTCCTTCGTCCGGTCCTCGTCGGGAACTCCAGGGTGCCACCCGCGACCGCCGGGGCGTCGGCGAAGGCACCCCCGCCGGACCTTCGGGAGGCGGTGATCGACCCGATCCGGCACGGCGTCCGGCCCTCCTCCGCCCGCCCGACGAGGACACGCCACGGGTGCGCCACCACGGGTATGTCAATTACAGTTGACCTATGGACGCCGAACAGCTGACCTCCCTCGCCCGCACCACCGGAGCCGACGACCCGCTGGTGGGTCTGGACGCCACCGTCCGGATGCGCAGGGAGATGGAGCGGGTCGAGGCCGTCCTCGTCCGCCGCGCCCGCAACCGCGGCTCCACCTGGGCCGAGATCGCCCGGGTGCTCGGCGTGTCCAAGCAGGCCATCCACAAGAAGTACGGCGGCCGGGGGCTCTTCGGCGCGCAGGAGTAGGAACGCCGCACCGGCACTCCGCCGCCGCACCGGCACTCCGCCGCCGCACCGGCACTCCGCCGCCGGTCGGCGTGGCGCCGTCGCTCGGCCCGGTGTCCCCTGTCAGCGCAGTGCCGCCGCGAACCGCTCCATCCGGTCGCCGAAGCCCTCCGCGTCGCCGAACCACACCGCCACCGCGTCCGCCCCGGCGGCGGTCAGCTCCCGGAACAGCCCGACGGCTCGTTCGAACTCCTCCTCGCCCCCGGACCAGGCGATCCGCGTTCCCGCGCGCACCGGCCGCGAGGTCAGTTCCCGCAGCCGGTTCCGGGCCTCCACGAACCCCGTCGTGTCCAGTTCCACGCCCTGCCACACGTCGGCCCACTCAGCGGCCCGCCGCAGCGCCCGCTCGGACGTGCCGCCCACCATCACGGGTACGCGCCGTGCCGGACGGGGGGCGAACACCCCGCGCTCGTAGGAGTGGAAACGCCCCTCGAACGGCCCCTCACCCTCGAACAGGTGCCGCAGCAGCCGCAGTGTCTCGTCGGTCCGGGCGCCGCGCGTGGCGAAGTCCGACCCCACGGCCTCGAACTCCTCGCGCGACCAGCCGGTCCCCACGCCCAGGACGAAGCGCCCCTCGGACAGGGCGTCCAGGGTCGCCACCTGCTTCGCCAGGACGAACGGGTCGCGCATCGGCGCCACCAGCACCGACGTGCCCAGCCGGATCCGCCGGGTCCGGGCCGCCAGGTGGGCCAGGGTCACCAGCGGCTCGTACACGCCGCCGAAGGTGCGGCCGTACGGCGCGGGCGGCAGCAGGTGGTCGGGCAGCCACACCGCGTCCACACCCAACTCCTCGGCGCGAACGCCCAGGTCGACGAGGGTTCCCGGGGACATCCGCGCGGACTCGTCGGGCAGGACCACCTGGAGGGCGGTTCCCGTGATCGGTTCGGTCAACTCGCTCATGGGGCGACGGTAGACCGTGCCACCGGTGCGAGGGTCAAGGACGGGCCGGACGTCCCCGTACCGTCCTCGTCGGGAAGCCGGGAAGCCGGGAAGCCGGGAAGCCGGGAAGCCGGGAAGCCGGGAAGCCGGGAAGCTTACCGGGGCGAGGGCAGGGACACCTCGACCAGCACCGCCCTGTGGTCGGTGCCGGTCACCTCCACCACCTCCAGGCCGTCGACGCCCATCCGGGGGTGCACCAGCACGTGGTCGATGGCCAGCCCCGGCACCGCCCGCCCCACCGGCCACGTGGGCTCCAGCCCCTCGCCCAGGACCGCGGCTGAGCTGAGGTACCCCGCGTCCAGGACCTCGCGCAGCGCCGCGTGGTCGAGCGTCGCGTTGAAGTCCCCGGCCAGGACCCGCATCGTGTCCGGGTCGCCCGCCTCGGCCAGGCCCTCCAGCTCCCCGCGCCAGGAGTCGGTGTACGCGGGGGACAGCGGCGGCGGGACGTGCACCGACGTCACCTCCAGCACGTCGTCCTCCCCGTCCCCGTCGCCGTCCTCTGGCAGCCGCACGACGGCGGTCGGCATCGCGAACGTGTCCCGGCCCGCCTCCCCGCCGCCGGCGTCGGTGAGTGGGAAGGCCGAGTGGACGGTGCTCCCGTGCACGCCCCGGGGGTCGGAGCGGTCGACCGCGTGCGGCAGCAGGTCGTCCAGCCCGGCGGCGGACAGTTCGCGCACCAGGTCGGGGGTGACCTCCTGGAGGGTGAGCACGTCCACCTCCCGGTCGCGCACCAGCGACACCACCCGGTTCACGTCGGCGCCGCCGCCGAGCATGTTCAGGGTCATGATCCGCACGACCGGACCACCCGCCGAGGTCACGCCGAACGGCACCGCGCGGGGCACGACCACGGCGGCCAGCGCCAACGTCACCGCGGTCAGGACCGCCATGGACCTCCAGCGCCGCAGCAGTCCGGCCACCACCGCCGCCAGCGGAGCGGTGGCCAGCGCGTAGGGCGTGAAGGCCAGCGCGGGCACCAGGGGCCAGCCCCGTTCCAAGCCCAGGACCCGCAGTAGGGCGAACACCGCGAGCCCCGCGGCGGCCAGCGCGACCAGGACGGTCACCGCGGGGGAGCGGCCCGGGGGCCCGGAGCCCCCGTCGTCCGCCGCTTCCGTGCCGCTGTCCGGTGCCTGTACGCGTTCCATCGCCGTCCTCCCCGGAGCGGACGCCGTCGCCCGCCCTTCACGGGGTTAGGACTACACCACCGCGGCGCGGGTTCGGGGCGGTCGCGGCACCCGAGCCCGATGGCACTGAACCCCGGGCGGCATCCGCTCCCGGCGGCGCCGAGCCCCTGGCGGCGCCGAATCCCTGGTGGCTCCAAGCCCGATGGCTCCGAACCCCCGGGCGGCCCCCTCAGCAGGCGCGGGCGGCCGACACCAGGCGCCGGTGCACCTCCTCCAGGCACGGGTTGTCCGCCACCCCCGGGCGCCGTACCAGGTACAGCGTGGTGACCGGCGGCTCCTCCGGGGCCAGGAGCGCCACCAGGCGGCCCTCGGCCAGCGCCTCCCGGCACAGGTGGCGCGGCAGCACCGTCACCCCCGCCCCCGCCGTGACGGCCGACACCACCCCGCGCAGGTCGGGCACGGTGACCGCGGGCGCACACGTCAGCCGCACCCCGAACACCTGCCGCCAGTAGCGGCGCAGGACCGACAGCTCGTCGTCGTGGGCCACCAGCGGGACCGCGCACAGCGCGGAGGCGCCCTGGCGCAGGAGCCGGTCGCGGCCGATCCGGTCCGCCCACACCGGCGACGCCACCAGCACGAACTCCTCGTCGGCGAGGGGTTCGGCGACCAGGGTCCGCCCGCGCGGCCGCACCGCGGACACCACCAGGTCGTGCCGGTCCCGGCGCAGTCCCTCCAGCAGGTCCTCGGCCGGACCGGTGCGCGCGCGCAGCCGCAGGCCGCCCTCCACCAGGGGCGCGAGCGCGGGCAGCACCAGCGCGTGCAGCGCCTCGGCGGGACCCGCCACGCGCAGCGGCGCGGGCGACGCGGTCGTGCCGCCCCCGCCGAGCCCGGCCACCACCTCCAGCGCGTCCAGGGGTTCTGCCACGCGCGCGGCCAGGTCGTTGGCCTCGGCGGTCGGAGCCACGCCTCGGGGCAGCCGCTCGAAGAGGGGGTGTCCGAGCCGCCGCTCCAGGGAACGGATCTGGGTGGTGACCGTGGGCTGCGACAGCCGCAGCAGCTGCGCGGCGGCGGTGAAGGACCCCGATCGGTGTACCGCCAGGAAGGTCCTCAACTGCTGCAGATCGAGCGGCCCGCCGGGCCGCGGGTCGGCCGCCGTGCCCGAACCATTGACATTCCTATAGCTCACCTCGCCGATTTTATTGGTCGGTGAATGGATGGTCGGACTAGTGTCGGTTCGGTCCGCGGGTCACCGCGCCAACACCCAGCGAAGTCACGGAGGTCACGTCATGTCCGTCACCAGCAGGGAGGTCCACCTGGTGGCCCGTCCCGTCGGCGAGCCCGAGCCCACCGACTTCTCCCTCGTGGAGACCACCGTCGCCGACCCCGGACCCGGACAGGTCCTGGTGCGCAACGACTGGATGTCCGTGGACCCGTACATGCGCGGCCGCATGAACGACGCCAAGTCCTACGTCCCCCCGTTCCGGCTCGGTGAGCCGATGGACGGCGGCGCGGTGGGCGTGGTCACCGCCTCCGGCAGCGACGACGTCCCCGTGGGCACCACCGTCCTGCACGGGGCCGGATGGCGCGAGTACGCGCTGCTGCCCGCGGAGTCCGTGCGCGCGGTGGACGCCTCCCTGGCGCCCGCCGAGGCCTACCTCGGCGTACTGGGCATGGTCGGCCTCACCGCCTACGCGGGCCTGACCGAGATCGCCCCGGTGCGCGAGGGCGACGTGGTGTTCGTCTCCGGCGCCGCGGGAGCGGTCGGGTCCGCCGCCGGCCAGATCGCCCGCCAGTTGGGCGCGTCCCGGGTGGTCGGTTCCGCGGGCGGTCCGGAGAAGAAGCGCCGCCTCCTGGAGGACTTCGGCTTCGACGTCGCCATCGACTACCGCGAGGGCCGCCTGGAGGAGCAGCTCGCCGAGGCCGCGCCCGAGGGGATCGACGTCTATTTCGACAACGTCGGCGGCGACCACCTCAGGGCCGCCATCGCCGCGATGCGCAACCACGGCCGGATCGCCCTGTGCGGCGCGATCTCGCAGTACAACGCCACCAAGCCCGAGCCCGGTCCCGACAACCTCTTCCTGGCCGTCGGCAAGCGCCTCACCCTGCGCGGGTTCATCGCCGGCGACCACGGCCACCTGATGAAGGAGTACGCCGAGCGCGCCTCCGAGTGGATCGTCGACGGCAGGCTGCGCACCGAGCAGACCGTCGTCGACGGCATCGACAACGCCGTGCGGGCCTTCCTCGGCATGATGCGGGGCGCCAACACGGGCAAGATGCTGGTCCACCTCACACCCTGAACCGCTTGCCTGGAGTGCACTCCAGGTGGCCACCATGGGGGAGCACCCCACGAGCAACAACGAGTCCGCCACGACGGAAGGGCGCTCATGCAGCACGTCACGCTGAACAACGGCCTCACCATGCCCCAACTCGGGTTCGGCGTCTGGCAGGTTCCCGACGACGAGGCCCATGCCGCGGTCGCGACCGCCCTGGAGACCGGGTACCGCAGCATCGACACCGCCAGGATCTACGACAACGAGCGGGGCACGGGCCGGGCCCTGGCCGAGTCGGGCATCGCCCGCGAGGAGCTGTTCGTCACCACCAAGCTGTGGAACGACGAGCAGGGCTACGACAGCACCCTCAAGGCCTTCGACGCCAGCCTGGACCGCCTCGGCCTGGACTACGTGGACCTGTACCTGATCCACTGGCCCTGCCCCCGGCAGGACGCCTACGTCGAGAGCTGGAAGGCGATGGAGCGCATCCACGCCGAGGGCCGCGCCAGGGCCGTCGGCGTGTCCAACTTCACCGAGCAGACCCTGGACCGCCTGGTCGCGGAGACCGACGTCGTCCCCGTGCTCAACCAGATCGAGCTGCACCCCTACTTCTCGCAGGAGGCCATGCGGGCCGTCAACGCCCGCCACGGCCTCCTCACCGAGGCCTGGAGCCCGCTGGGCCAGGGCAAGGGGCTGCTGGAGGACCCGGAGCTGACCGCCCTGGGCGAGAAGCACGGCAGGTCCGCGGCGCAGGTCGTGCTGCGCTGGCACCTCCAGCTCGGCAACGTCGTGATCCCCAAGTCGGTGACCCCGTCCCGTATCCGCGAGAACTTCGACGTGTTCGGCTTCGAGCTGTCCGCCGAGGACATGGACCGGATCTCGGCCCTCGACCGGGGCGGCCGGATCGGCTCGGACCCCGCCACGGTCGGCTGATCGGCGTGTTCCCGGGCCGGCGTCCGGTCCGGGAACACCCCCGCGGGGACGGGGGAGCGTGGCCGGACACGGCCGAGAAGGGGCGGACGAAAGCCCTCAGAGCAGGGCGAACAGCTCAACAGGGGACACCCAGTGCCGGGTGCGGATCTCTTTCGCGTGTCTGTTGGGACACTCCGAGCGTCCCCGAGTGGCGTGGTGCCGAACGGAGGCGTACAGTCCTCTCTTGGCGCGCCGACAAGCAAGGACGGCGGCCAGTCTCCTCTTAGGCGAAGCAGATCATGACCGTCGTCCCGCACCGCACCGCGCGCGTGTACCGCTCCGACAACGCCGAGCGCTCCGTGCACGCCTGGTGCCACAAAGCCCTGAGCCAGTGGCCCGAACTCGGACCCCTCCCGCCCGTGGAGACCCGTCTGGGCAGCACGCAGGCCTTCCGCTCCGCGGGCGGCCCCGGCACCCCGGTGCTGGTGCTCTCGGGCACCAACTTCAACGCGGCCGCCACGGTGCCCGCGGCCCGCGCGCTGTCCGCGGACCGGCCGGTGCTGCTGGTCGACCTGCCCGGGCAGCCGGGCCTGAGCTGCAACCAGAGGGTCGGCGGCGCCAGGATCGAGACCTACGGCGCGTGGCTCGACGAGCTCCTGCCCCAGATCACCGACGGACCCGTCCTCGTGCTGGGGCACTCGCGCGGCGCCGCCATCGCGCTCGCCTCCACGCCGTCCCCGCTGGTCGCCGGGATCCTGCTGCTCAACCCGGCCGGACTGACCGCGGCCGGGGTCAGCTCCGAGTCCATGCGCGCCACCCTGCCGTGGATGATCCACCCCAACGAGCAGACCAGCGGACGCCTGGTGGAGTTCCTCAGCGGCCCCTCCACCGAATGCGACAAGCACCGGGCCGAGGCCGAGTGGCTGACCCTGGTGGCCCGGTACTGCCGCGCGGGGTCCACCCCCAGCCCGCTGCCGGCGGAGCACTTCCGCGCCTGGGCCCAGACCCCGGTCGCCGTCGCGACCGGGTCGCACGACCCGTTCTTCTCGCCCGCGCGCCTGCACGGCCCGGCCCGCCGGTTCCTGGACGCCGACGTCCACACCATCGAGGGCGCGGGGCACCTGTCGCTGTACGAGCAGCCGGAGCGCGTGCGCGAGCTGCTGGGCGAACTCGACGCCTGATCGCCTCCGAGCGGGGGCGGAGCCCGTCGGAGAGGCCGCCCTCCCCGCCCCGGCGCCCCGGCCCCTCCGCGCGGGGGCGGAGGGCGCCGCCACGCGCGGTTCGCGCGCGTCGCCCGGCCCGTTCCGGCCCGCTCCGGGCCGCCCTTCTCCGGGCTGGGCCCCCGGTCTCCTCCGCGGCTCCCGTGTGCGGTGACGGTGTGGTACGTATGCGCGCGAAAGGGTGCGTAGCGTACTCAACCCTGCGAGAACATGCCTAATGTGGCTTTTGGCATATTTAAACAGCGAGTTTTCGGTGTGTTGCTAATGGTGGCGGGTAAGGACGTTCCCGACTCTCCGCAAAAGGAAGGATAAACAGGGAACCCGCCCGTAAGGACGTATCCTTGCCCGAGGTCGGTGCGGGCTGGCGGGCTCTTGTCCCTCGACGAACGTCCCTGAATCACCAGAAAGCAATCGGCATGTTCGAAAAGCTGGCGCAAAAGCTGGGGCTCGAGACGAACCCGGCGATCTTCTTCGTGTCCGCCGCGTTGACCATCGTTTTCGTGGTGTCCGCGATCTTCTTCACCGACACGGTGGACGCCGTCTTCGGAGCCACATCCGGCTGGATCCTCACCAACCTGGGGTGGCTCTACATCCTCGGCGTGACCACCTTCCTCATCTTCCTGGTCTGGATCGCGTTCAGCAGGTTCGGGCGCGTACGGCTGGGTCCGCCGGAGAGCACGCCCGACTACAGCAACCCCATCTGGTTCGCCATGCTGTTCGCCGCCGGCATCGGCAGCATCCTGATGTTCTGGGGCGTGGCCGAACCCATCAGCCACTACGCCGAACCCCCGCGCTCCGGCGTCGACCCGCAGACCATCGAGGCGGCCGAGGAGGCGATGGGCTTCACGCTCTACCACTTCGGCCTGCACACCTGGACGATCTTCTGCCTGCCAGGGCTCGCCTTCGCCTACTTCGTGTACCGCAAGGGTCTGCCCTTCCGGGTCAGCTCGGTCTTCCAGCCCTTCCTCGGCGACCGGATCAACGGCCCCATCGGGCGGACCATCGACATCATCGCGGTCCTGGGCACGCTGTTCGGCGTCGCCGTCACCATCGGCCTGGGCACCCTCCAGATGAACAGCGGCCTCAACACCCTGTTCGGCCTGGAGGAGAGCCGCGTCAGCCAGCTCATCCTCATCGCGATCGTCACCACCGTCGCCGTGATCTCCGTGGCCACCGGCCTCGACGTCGGCATCAAGTGGCTGTCCACGATCAACATCTACATGGCCGTGGGGCTGCTGGTCTTCGTCTTCCTCGCCGGCTCGACGCTCTACCTCGCCAAGGGGATCATCGAGACCACCGGCGTCTACCTGGAGATGCTGATCCCGCTCTCGTTCTGGAACGACACCTTCGCCAACACCGGCTGGCAGGGCTCCTGGACCGTCTTCTACTGGGCGTGGACCATCACCTGGTCGCCCTTCGTCGGCATCTTCATCGCGCGCATCTCCAAGGGCCGGACCATCCGGGAGTTCATCCTCGGCGTGCTGGCCGCGCCCACCGCGTTCAGCGTCGTGTGGTTCAGCGTGTTCGGCCTGTCGGCCTTCGACATCGAGCGCAACCAGGGCGGCGGCCTGGTGGACGAGGTGGTCACGCAGGAGGACATCCCCGGTTCCCTGTTCGCCTTCCTGGACCACTTCCCGCTGACCACGTTCGTGTCGGTGGTGGCCATCCTCATCGTCATCATCTTCTTCACCACGTCCTCGGACTCGGCCTCCCTGGTGGTGGACATGCTCTGCTCCGGCAAGAGCGACAACCCCACCCGGCAGCGGGTGTTCTGGGGGATCACCGAGGGCGTCGTCGCCGCGACCGTGCTCACCGCCTCCGGCGTGGGCGGCTTGGACGCCCTGCAACAGACGATCATCGTGTTCGGGCTGCCCTTCTTCGTGATCGGCTTCTTCATGATGGTGGGGCTGGTGCGCTCGCTGCACGCCGAGTTCGCGGAGGGCTCGGGCCTCCAGCGCGAACGCAAGGCTCCGCTGGCCACCAGGGCGCGCAGAATCCAGCGGCGGCACCGGCGCCTGGGCGAGGCCGGGTCCCGCGCCGGCGAGCGCAACGGGGACCACGGCCACGGCAACGGTGACGGCGCTCCCCGGTAGGGGGAGGGCGCAGCGCCGTCACGGGCCCCGGCCGCTCCGGCCGGGGCCCTCACACGGGCCAGAAGAAGGAGTTGACCCCGGCGCACAGCCGCAGCCGTTCGGGGTCGACGTCCTCCCGCCCGTAGGCGTCCAGGAACCGTTCGACGTCCCGCGGCCCGAACTGCGGGTTCATCGGACTGAGCAGGCTGCCAGCCATGTCGGCCAGGTCCGCGTGGGGGTCCCCCAGCCCGGCCCGCCCCAGGTCCACCAGGGCCCAGCCGTCCGCCCGGCCCTCCCCGGCGGGCGGGGGATCTCCCTGCCGCGCGGGGCCTTGGCCCCCTCCCGCGGACCGGCGCGTGTGCGCGGCACCGCCGCGCACGGAGCCGGTGTCGAGCAGCACGTTCGGCAGGCAGTAGTCGCCGTGGACCAGCGCGGTCCGCCCGGGGCCCAGGGTGCGCGCCAGCGCGGTCAGCTCCGAGAGCACCTCGGCGGCGGGCGGCCCCTCCCTGCCCGCGGCGGTCCAGGAACGCTCCACCAGCCCGGAGGCGACCCGCTCCCGCGCCCGTTCGAGCTGGGCGGGCAGCGTCATGTCGAAGGGGCACTCCGCGGCCGGAACGCGGTGCAGCGCGCGGGCGGCCCGGGCGAGCAGGACGACCACCCGCGACCGCTCCCCGGCGGGCCAGGGCTCGTGGGCGGCGCGTCCGTCCAGGTGACTCATGGTCAGCCAGCGCAGCCCCGCCCAGGAGCCCGAGTCCAGCACGCGCGGCACCGGCAGCCCCCGCCCGGCCAGCCAGCGCAGGCGCCGCTCCTGGCCCAGGAGTTCGGCCACCAGGTCGGGGCGGTCGGCGTCCACCGACTTGAGCACCGCGAAGGGACGGTCCCGGACGTCGAACAGCCGGGCCACACGGGCTCCGGAAAGCCCCACGTCGAGTTCCTCGGCACGGGCGGCGTCCACGGACGCGGGGATGCGCATGCCCCGCACCCTAGCCCCGGCGCCCGCCGGATTCCCAGCCGTTCACGGCACGGGCGGCACCACCGGGCACGCCCTGCCCGGGTGCCCGCCCGGTCCCCAGCGGTCGGCGGAGCTCCGGGCCGCCGCGTGCGCTAACCGCCGGAGGAGGCGGAGGAACCCTCCTCCGGGGCGGCGGGGGAGGGGGCGCGCGGGTCCAGGCCGAGGACGGGCAGGATCACCTCGTCCACGATCCGCTCCACGTACTCCCCGTCGGGCGGCCCCTGGTGGTCCATGGCGTACTTGATGAGCATGGCCTCACCGATGTCGTCGGTGACGGAGGTGACGCGGGAGGGGTCGACCCTGCCGTGTGCGGCGTAGTGTTCGAGGACGGTGCGGGTGAAGCGCCCCCCGCGGGAGTCGAAGACCTCCCGCACGAAGCGGTTGTAGAGCTCGGGGTGGTGCCTGGCCTCGGCGACCACGGAGAACATCGCCTGTCCCAGGGACCGGCTCATGGTGTCGCGCAGCAGCATGAGGGCCCTGACGAGGTCCCCGCGCAGGTCGTCGGCGCCCGGCGTGGGGACCTCCTGCGGGTAGGTGTGGTACATCGCGTCCAGCAGGATGTCCCCCGGCGTGGGCCAGCGCCGGTACAGCGAGGTCTTGGCCGTGCCCGCCCGGCGGGCGACCCCCTCCATGGACAGGCGGGCGACGCCGACGTCGGCGGCCTCCAGGATGACCGCCTCGTGGATGGCGTCCAGCAGTTCCCGCCCGCGTCTGCGCGTAGCCCGGGGCGCCTCCTCCCGTGCCTCGGGCGCCGTCTCCCGCGCCCCGTCGCCAGCCCGCGGCCGCTCCCCGTCAACCATGCTCTTCCCAACTAAGCTACGATGCCGTATCTTAGAAGAGGGATTGGATACGCCTCCGTATCCAATGCTATCCCCTTCCGCGTGAACGGAGTTCAGTATGTCCCTTCCCCCCTCTCCGCCGCCCTCGACCGGGGGTGTGGCACTCGACCGGCGCTCCCTGGCGCCCGACCTGGCACGCGGGGTGATGCTGCTGGTCATCGCCGTCGTGCACGCGCACATCGTCTGGGTGATGGCCACCGCGGGGCAGGGCTCCGCCACGGGCAGCCTCCTCGACACCGCCTCCACCGCCCTGCTGATGCTGTTCGCCGAGGCGCGCGGGTACCCCATGTTCGCGGCGCTGTTCGGCTACGGGCTCGCCTGGATCCACCTGCGCCGCACCGCCGAGGGGCGACCGGAGCCGTGGGTGCGTTCACTGGTGCGCCGCCGCGGCCGGTGGATGGTGCTGATCGGGCTCCTGCACACGCTCCTGCTCTTCTTCGGCGACATCGTCTCGGTCTACGGGCTCATCGCCCTGATGTTCGCGGGGCTGCTGCACGCCGGTGACCGGCGCCTGCTCGCCCACGCCCTCACCTGGGCCTCCCTGGGCTCGCTGTTCTACGCGGTCATGAACAGCCTCCCGCTCTCCGACCCCGAGGCGGGCGGGGTCCTCACCCAGGACCCGCTGGCCGACATGGTCACACGCCTGTTCACCTGGCCGGTCATGACCCCGATGCTCGTGGCGAGTTCGGTGTTCCCCTTCCTCGTCGGGGTCTGGGCGGCCCGCCGCCGCCTCATGGAACAGCCCGAGCTCCACCTCGGGCTGCTGCGCCGCGTCGCCCTTGTCGGCATCCCGGTGGCCGTGGTCGGCGGACTGCCGCAGGCCCTGGTGGCCACCGAGCTGTGGGCGCCCGAGTTCGTGCTCAAGGCCGGTGCGGGCTGGCTGCACGTTCTGACCGGCTACGCGGGCGGCTTCGGCTACGCCGCGCTCATCGCGCTGGTCGCGGTCTGCCTCGGTGACCGCAGAGGACCCGTCGTGCGGGCCCTGGTCGCCACCGGCCAGCGCTCCATGACCTGTTACCTGTTGCAGTCCGTGGGCTGGATGGTGCTGTTCGCGCCCTACGCCCTGGACCTGGCGCCACAGCTGTCCGGAACCGCCGCCGTCCTGGTCGGCGTCGCCGTCTGGTTGGCCACCGTGGTCCTGGCCGACCTCATGCGCCGCGCGGGGATCCGGGGCCCGGCCGAACGCCTCCTGCGCCGGGGAACTTACAGAACCGTACGGGCGGAGCAGCCGGAGGCCGAACCGGCGCGGAGATGACCGCGCACCCGGGGACGCTCGGCGAGGCCGCCGTCCGCGCTGGTCACCGGCTCGGCACAAACCGCATGGCGGACGGCACACGCCATCCGCGATGATGGCCACCATGTCCACCTCCGCACATGACGACGCGACCTTCCTGTCCGCCACCGCCGACCGGCTCGCCGCCCTTCCGGCCGTCGAGGCGGTCACCCTCGGTGGTTCCCGGGCCCAGGGCACCCACCGCCCCGACAGCGACTGGGACCTGGCGGTCTACTACCGCGGGGACTTCGACCCGCAGACGCTGCGGGACCTCGGCTGGGAGGGGGAGGTGTCGGAGATCGGCGGCTGGGGAGGCGGTGTCTTCAACGGCGGCGCCTGGCTGCGAATCGACGGCCGGGCGGTGGACGTGCACTACCGCGACCTGGCCATGGTCGAGCACCAGCTCGCCGAAGCGCGGCAGGGACGCTTCCAGGTGGAACCGCTCATGTTCCACCTGGCGGGTATCCCCACCTACCTGCTCGTCGCCGAACTCGCCATCGGCCGGGTCGTCGTCGGGGACCTGCCCCGGCCCGACTACCCCGAGGCGCTGCGCAGGAGCGCGCCGCCCGTCTGGCGGGGCAGGGCCGCGGCCACCCTGTCCTACGCCCAGCACAACCACGCCCCCTACGGCAGGGTCGCCCAGACCGCGGGCCTTCTCGCCCAGGCCGCCTCGCAGGCCGCGCACGCGGTCCTGGCCGAGCGCGGGATCTGGGTCACCAACGACAAGGCACTGCTGTCCATGGCGGATCTGGAGGAGATCGACTTCGTGGTCGCCGGAATGACCGCCGACCCCCAGGACCTGGGTTCGGCGGTCGCCGAGGCCGGACGGATCCTCGCCACGGTCTGAGTCCTCCCGCCGCGGGCCGGTCCCGGGTTCCAGAACATCTGCGCCCCGGCCCCTGGTACCCGGGCGCCGGGGCGTGGGCCGGGCTGGGACCGACCGCGGGTTCCAGACCCGGGCCGGACGCGTACACCGCCGCGCCGTGGCCCGGACCCCGGACCACGGCGCGGTGCTGACCGGCGAAAGCCGGTTCCGGCGCCCCTACCAGGTCATGTTGACGACCCCGCTGAGCGTGGCGTACCCCGCCCGTTGGAAGGCCCGCGCCATCGGGACGTTGCCCAGGTCGGTGGCGGCGCGGATACGGTCCACGCCCTCCCGGGCCAGGACGCGGGTGCCCTCGGCGAGGACCTCGTCGATGTACCCGTTGCCGCGGTGCTCGGGCAGCACCGCGATGTAGCCGATGATCGGGTGGTAGTCGTTGCGCGCGGGCAGGACGAAGCCGACCGGTTCGCCGTCCGGAAGCGTCGCGATCCGCCACCAGGAGCGCGGCGTCGTGTACCGGGCGAACTCCCCGTTCCAGTTGTCGGCGGCCACCCGCTTCGCCGTGGTGCGTGCGAGGTCGGCGCGGTCGTGAGCGTCCAGAGTGCCTTCCAGGGCCCGGACCATCAGGGCGAGGATCTCCTCCTCGTCCCGGACCGCCCGGAACCGGAGGCGGTCGCCCGGTCCCGGCGCCGGGATACCGGGGGTCCACTCGAAGCGCAGCCGCTCCACCAGGAGCGATCCGCCGGTGCGTTCGACGGCGGCCACGCGTTCCCGCACGGCGCGGCGCTCGTCGGCGCCCTCGCGCCAGTCGGCGGGGACGATGCGCAGGTACTCGGGAGGGGTTCGGCCCTCGGGCAGGGCCTCCGCCGAGGCGGTACGCAGCAGGTGTTCGAGGACCCCTGTGCGGTCGACGTCCCCGGCGGTGTCGTCCACGTCCAGGACGTCCAGCAGCAGGGGAGAGGCGTCACCGCTCCGGCACCACCAGGAGAGGCGGGCCAGGAGGCGGTCGCCGTCCAGGGCGACCCACATCCACGAGGGGCGACGGCGCCCCTGGGCGAGGTCGTCGGCGAACTCGAAGTTCTGGGGATAGGGGATCCGGTTGAAGAGGTCGAGCTCCCCGGGTCCGGTGATCGTACGAATGGTCAGGTCATGCACGGTCAAGGCGACACCTTCGGTGCGTGCGCCCGGCCGCTCCGGGGCCTCAGCCGTCGAGGCCGCCCCGGGAGGGCGCGAGCGCGGTGGTTGCGGTGAACACGGCTCCGCCTCCTTTCGTCGTCGGGGCCCCGGTTCCGCTGTGGTCGGGGCCGCGACCGTTATAGCCGGGTCCCGACCGGCGGGCAAGCCTTTTTCGGTCGCGGGCCGACCGGCGCCGCCCCTCGTGGCCGCTCGCCGGTCGGCGAGCCGGGTCCCTCAACCGCGTCCCGACCGGCTGTCCGCACCGGGATCACCGGCCTCCCCGGCTTCCTCGGGCTCCACGGTCTCGTCGGGCTCCCGCACCTCCCCGGTGCTCTGCTCGGCGCCGCCGTCCGGAGCCGTGCGCCGGGACCGCTGCCAGGAACGGGTCACCGCCAGCGTCAGCACACCCGCCAGTAGACCCCAGAAGGCCGACCCCACACCGAACAGGGTGAACCCCGACGCCGTCGCCAGGAAGGTCACCACTGCGGCCTCCCGTGAGCGCTCGTCCCCCAGCGCCGACGCCAGCGAACCCCCGATCGTTCCGAGCAGGCCCAGACCGGCGATCCCCAGGATCAGCGGCGGCGGCAGCGCGGCCAGCAGCGACGCCACCGTCGCGCCGAAGACACCCACGCACAGGTAGAAGACCCCCGCCCACACCCCGGCCAGGTAGCGGCGCTCGCGGTCGGGGTGCGCCTGCGGTCCCGTGCAGATCGCCGCGGTGATCGCGGCCAGGTTCATCCCGAAGCACCCGAACGGCGCCAGTACCAGGTTGGTCGCCCCGGTCCACCCGATCACCGGCGAGATCGGCACCCGGTAGCCGTCGCCCCGCAGCACCGCGACCCCCGGCAGGTTCTGCGAGGCCATGGTCACCACGAACAGCGGCAGCCCCACGCTCACCAGCACCTGCCAGGAGAACTCGGGCGCCACGAACACCGGCCGGGCCAACGACGGGGTCACCCCGCTCAGGTCCAGGGTCCCGCGCAGCGCCGCGGCGACACCGCCCGCGACCAGGGACACGATGACCGCGTAGCGCGGCAGCCACCGGCGGCTCAACAGGTACGCCGCGAACATGGCGAACACGACCGCGAAGTCGTCCTCCATGCTCGTGAACAGCCCCATGCCGAACTGGAGCAGTACCCCGGCCAGCAGCCCCGCCGCGAGCGGCACCGGCACGCGGTCCATGACCCTCTCGAACCACCCGGTGACACCGCTCAGGGTGATCAGCGCGGCCGAGAACAGGAACGCCCCCACCGCCTGCGCCATCGTCACCCCGTCCAGACCCACCGCCAGCAGCGCGGCACCGGGCGTGGACCAGGCGGTCACGATCGGGGCCCGGTGGCGCAGTGACAGTCCCACACAGGTCACCGCCATGCCCACACCCAGGGCCAGCATCCACGAGGCGGTCTGTCCGGAGGAGGCGCCGGCGGCCTCGGCCGCGGTGAACACGATCGCCGCCGAACTGGTCACCCCGACCAGCACGGCGACCAGACCGGCCGCGACGGCGGGCGCGGGGGCCACGAGGCCGACAAGACGGGCGAGGGTTCTCATGGTCCACCATCCTCGCGCGCCGCCGGGGCCGCTCCGTCGGCCGGGGGAGGGAAAACCGCTGGACCCGGCCGCGGCGTCCGGGGGAGGATGCCGCCATGGGACGCGATTTCGACGCACTCGTCGCCGAGGCCGACGCGGAGCCGACACACGGCTGGGACTTCTCCTGGCTGGAGGGCCGGGCCACGGAACAGCGACCCTCCTGGGGCTACCAGCGCACCATGGCCGGGTACATGGCCCGCGCGAGCGCCGCGCTCGACATCCAGACCGGCGGCGGCGAGGTGCTGGCGGGGATCCCCGAACGCCCGCCCCTGACCGCGGCTACGGAGTCCTGGCCGCCCAACATCGCCGAGGCCACCCGGCTGCTCCACCCGCTGGGGGTCGTGGTCGTCGCCGACGAGGACGAGCCGCCGCTGCCCTTCGCGGACGGTGCCTTCGACCTGGTGGTCTCCCGCCATCCGGTGACCGTGTGGTGGGAGGAGATCGCCCGGGTCCTGGCTCCGGGCGGAACCTACCTGTCCCAGCAGGTGGGCCCGGCGAGCGTCTTCGAGGTGGTGGAGTTCTTCCTGGGGCCGCAGCCCGAGGAGACGCGCGCCTCCCGCCACCCGGACCAGGCGCGCGAGGGGGCGCGGGCGGCCGGGCTGGAGGTGACCGACCTGCGCATGGAGCGGCTGCGCACGGAGTTCTTCGACGTCGGCGCGGTCGTGTACTTCCTGCGCAAGGTGGTCTGGATGGTGCCCGGGTTCACCGTGGGGGCCTACCGGGACCGGCTCCGGGACATGCACGAGCACATCGAGCGCGAGGGGTCGTTCAGAGCCACCACGACCCGCTTCCTCATCGAGGCCCGCAAGCCCCGCTGACCCGTCCGGGCCGCGGGGCGCGGGCGCCCGCCGCGGCGGTCAGGACCGGGCCGAGACCCGCTGGACGACCTCGAAGCCCCAGATCTCGCTGTTGGTCGCGGCCGGGCCGCCGTGCCCGTGGCCGTGCCCGGCCGGTGCGCCCTCCTTCTGGGCGTCCGCGGCGGCCTGGGCGTGCCCCTGGCGGAAGGCCTGGCCGTTCACCCAGTTCTGGAAGTCCTCCTCGGACCGCCACCGGGTGTAGACCAGGTACTTGTCGGTGCCCTCGACCGGGCGCAGCAGCTGGAACTCCTCGAACCCGGGCTGGTCCTCCACGAGCCCGGCGCGCTTGGCGAAACGCTCCTCCAGGGTCGCCCCGGCGCCCTCGGGGACGGTCAGGACGTTGAACTTGACGACGCTGCTCACGCGGCACCTCTCTCGGTTGGCTGCGGTTCTCCCGCCCAACCTAGGACAACCTCCGCCGACGCCCGCGCCGCCCCGCCCCGAACACGCCCCTCCACCGGCCGACCGGCGCCCCCTCGCCCCCGCGTTCCCGACCGCCCACCCCGCGCCTCCGACCGTACGTCCGGTGCTCCCGACCGCCCGCGGGGCCGCACGCCGTGACCGCCCCGCGGACGAGTGCAGGACAGCGGATGACCTCCACCCCTCCTAAGGTCGCGTCCATGACCGTGTTCGACCGCCGCGCCCTCAACCGGGCGACCCTGTCCCGCCAACTGCTCCTCGGCCGGACCACAGACCACACCGCCGCAGAAGTCGTCCACCACCTCGTCGGACTCCAGGCGCAGGACCCCGAACCGCCCTACGTGGGTCTGTGGTCCCGTGTCCGGGACTTCCGGATCGAGGACCTCACCGGGCTCCTGCACAGCCGCGACGTCGTGCGCGCCACCCTCCTGCGGGGCACCCAGCACCTGGTCACCGCCGCCGACTACCTGTGGCTGCGCCCGGCCCTGCACCCCATGCTGGCCCGTTGGCAGAAGGGCGCCTTCGGCCGGGACCTGCCCGGTGTCGACCCCGCCGAGCTGGCCGCCGTGGCACGCGCGCTCCTCGCCGACGGCGGACTCTCCCGCCCCGACCTGGGCCGGGCCCTGGCCGAGCGCTGGCCCGGGCGCTCCCCCGTCGCCCTGGCCCGTTCGGCCCAGGGGCTCCTGCCCGTCCTGCACCCGCCGCCCGACGGCACGTGGGGACGGCGCGGCGCCACGCCCTTCACCCTCGCCGAGGAGTGGCTCGGCGCGCCGCTGGCCGCCGAACCCTCCCCGGACACCCTCGTGCTGCGCTACCTCGCCGCGTTCGGCCCGGCCACCGCCAAGGACGTCCAGGCCTGGAGCGGGATGACCCGCATGCGCGCGGTCGTGGAGGGCCTGCGGCCGCGGCTGCGGGTCCTGCGCGACCCGGACGGCCGCGAGCTGTTCGACCTGCCCGACGCGCCCCGCCCCGACCCCGACACGCCCGCGCCGGTCCGCTTCCTGGCGCTGCTCGACAACGTGCTCGTCTCCTACGACGACCGCTCCCGCGTCGTCGCCGACCACCAGCGCCCCCACATCGTGGTCGAGCCGCCGCTGACCGTGGACGGGTTCGTGCGCGGGCTGTGGCGGATCGAGCGGACCCGGCGCGGTGGCCCCGCCGTACTGGACGTGCGGCTGTTCGCCCCGCTCACCCCGGCCGAGGAGGAGGCGGTCACCGAGGAGGGCGTACGGCTGCTGCGCTTCGCGGCGGCCGACTCCGAGGGCCACGACATCCGCCTGCGCCCCCTGGAACCGTGAACCGGCCCGGCCCCGGGGCCTCGGCCGCCCGGCGCCGCCGGGGACCCGCCCGCCCCTCCGGCGGGCGGGCACCGGGCCTCAGCCGAACACGACCCGGCCGGTCTCGTCCACGCGCCAGCCGGGGTTGTGCGCGATCTCCCACACCACGCCGTTGGGGTCCTGCACGTGGGCGTGGAAGATGCCGCCGAACTCACCCCGCTGCGGGGTCTTGAGCACCCGCGCGCCGGCCCGTGCCATGGCCTCCACGGTCCACTCGACCTCCTCGGGGCCGTCGACGTTGTGCGACAGCGTCAGCCCCGACACCCCGGTCGTGCCGGGCGTGCGCCCCAGATCGCGGTCGAACTTCTCCGCGTCGAACAGGCCCAGGACCTGCCCCGGCGCGACCTGGAAGAAGACGATCTCCCCGGGGACGTCCATGAGCGGTTCCCAGCCGAGCCCGTCCCGGTAGAACGCGCGGGCGGCGTCCAGGTCGGCCGTGGCCAGAGTGATGAAGTGGACTTGTTGTTTCACGGCGGCTCCGTCGCTGTACCCCGCCCCGGAAGGGCCCGGGGCGGGCGGTGTCCTGTGGTCGGGACAACCTATCCGGGACCGGGGACACGCCATGCGAAACCCCTCGGGCGCGGCGGGTCCGCGCGCCCGGGTCCCAAGGGAGCCGGGGAGTCCAGGACATTCGGGCCCCGGGGTCGCCCGGGCACGCCCGCGGCTACAGCCCGTGCCTGCGGGCGACCATGCGCAGGACGAGTGAGCGCGGGAACAGCCGCCGCAGCGCGAAGACCACCGGGGCGTTGCTGCCCACCGCGTAGAACGGCCGGGGCGGGTCCGCCTCGACGGCGCGCACGACCGTCCGGGCCACCGCCCCCGGCGTGGTCCCCGACGCCTCGTTGGCGTTGAGCGCCCTGAGCATGGTGCGGTACTCGGCCGCGAACGGCGACCCCTCCCGCAGGTACTGGGTCCGCCGTTCGCTGATGCCGGTGTTGATCGACCCCGGCTCTACCGTGGCCACCCCCACCCCGTACGGGGACACCTCGCGGCGCAGCGCGTTCGCGAACCCCTTGAGCGCCGCCTTGGAGGCCACGTAGGAGGACCGGTAGGCCAGCGGGAAGCTCGCCAGCATCGAACCCACCATCACCACGCGCCCGTACCCCCGGGCGCGCATCCCCGGCAGCAACAGCTGGGTGAGCCGCACCGCGCCGAACACGTTGATCCGGAACAACCGCTCCACCGCCTCCGGCGGCAGCTCCTCGAATGGCCCGCTCTGGCTCTCCCCGGCATTGTTGACCAGCACGTCCACGTCGCCCGCGGCGGCCGCGCACGCCTCGACCGACGCCCCGTCCGCCAGGTCCAGCGCCAGGTACTCCACGCCCGGGACCGGCTCGGCCACCGCCCCGGGGTCGCGGCTGGTCCCGTACACGCGGTAGCCGCGGCGGACCAGCTCGGCGGCGACGGCGGCGCCGATCCCCGACGACGCGCCCGTGACGAGCGCGGTCCGCGGGACGGTGGGACTGTTCATGGCGGTCCTTCCGGAGGGAGGGGCGGGGAGGCCGCGCTCGCGCCGCGCGTGGAAGCGATGATCGCACGCCCGTGCGCGCCGGGCGCACCCCGGCCCGGTGCCCCGGCCGCCCGTGGACCGCCCGGTTCAGTCCCAGCGGTGCGGGTCGAACAGGTCCACGGCCAGATCCGTGCGCCCGTGCTGGGCGAGGTCGGCCAGCGCCTCCCCGACCGCGGAGGCGAACTTGTAGCCGTGCCCCGAGAAGCCCCCCGCCAGCACCAGCCCGGGCAGTTCGCGGCGCTGCCCGATGACGAAGTGCTCGTCCGGCGTCATCGTGTACATGCACGACGCCATCCGCTCCGGGAGCGGGGCCACACCGCTCAGTCCGGCGGCCAGCCGTCCGAGCCGCCGCGCGTCGGCGGCGTCGGGCTCCCGCGGCCCCGCGTCGGGGTCGACCGGCTCGCCCCACTGGGCGCCCTCGCCCCTGTTCCCCGGGGCCTCGGCGTGCACGCCGATCTTGACGGTCCGCCCGCCGTCCATGCTGGGGAACCCGTACCACGTGCAGTCGTCCTCGTCCCGGGCGAACACCGGGCCGTGCGCGTGCGGGGACGGGTCCCGCGTGGTGCGGAACCAGCCCAGCACCCGCCGCTCCACCCGCAGGCCGCCGCCCAGCTCCGCCACCTCGGGCACCAGCCGCGGCAGCCAGGACCCGGCGGTGACGACCACCCGGCGGGCCCGGATCACGGTGTCCCCGACCACCACGCGGGGGCGGTCCGGGTCGGGGACGACGCGGGTCGCCCGGGTGCCGGTGAGCACCCGCGCGCCCGCCCCCCGCGCGAGCCGCACGGCCGCCGTGATCGCGGCCTCGGGCAGGACCACACCGGCGTCCTCCTCGAAGACGCCCACCTCACCCGGGCGCAGCACGTGCTGGGGGAAGCGCTCGGCGACCTGGTCGCGGGAGAGCACCTGGTGGGGGAGGCCGTGGTGTTCGGCGGCGGCGACCGACCCGGTGACGGCGGGGCTGTCCGGCGCGCCGAGCATGAGGGCGCCGGTGCGCACCACGAGCCGGGTCCCGGAGGCCTCCTCCAGCTCCGACCACGCGCGCCAGGCCGACCGCACGAACGGCACGTAGGCGGCGCCCTCCATGTAGGCGGTGCGGATGATGCGGGACTCGCCGTGGCTGGAGCCCCGGGCGTGCCCGGGCGTGAACTGCTCGACCCCGATCACGTCCACACCGCGCCGGGCCAGGCGCCACAGGGCCTGCGCCCCCATGGCTCCCAGTCCGACCACGACGGTGTCGGTCTCCAGCGGTGCCGCCACGCGTTTCCCCCCAGGTCCGGTGTCCGGGGCCGCGCCGCCCGGAGCTTCGTCCCATGATCCCAGGGCCCGCACATGGCGGACGCCCGCCCACCCCCAGGGGTGGACGGGCGCCCGGTCTCGGAAGGGAGCCGAGATCTGGGGGGTGTTACTGGATGGGCGGGTAGGCGTTGGCCAGCAGCTCCTGGAACTGCGCGGAGAACCAGTGCCCCGAGATCGGCGCGTTGGGCAGCGCGCCGCTCATGTTGTTGCCGTTGCGCGGGTTGCCCTCATAGGTGGGGTCGCACATCCGGTCGAAGCCCTTACCCTCGGGGTTCTCGATGAACTCGCTGGACCCGTCGGACTCACCCGGAGGCTTCATCCACACGTAGGCGTCGATCCCCGGCTCGGGCTCGGCCTGGGGGCGCTCACCCAACCCGGCCCCGGACTGGTTGCACCAGTTCCCGGACTGGATACGCCGGTCGTAGCGGCCCCCGTCCACGTAGGCGTTCACATCCGTGCTCGGCCCCGGCCCGTCCGGGCGGTCCGGCCCACCCCACCCGTTACGGGAGGTGTCGATGAGCATCCCGATCCCGGAATCGAAGCCCTGGCCCACCAGCTCCTCACGCAGCGCCTGGGAATAGGACAGCTCGTCGGTGAACTGGTTCCAGTCCACCCAGTCCGACTGACGCACCGGCGTCCCCGCGATGGTCTCGCCGATGGCGAAGTTGTCCTCCACCAGCGCCGAGTAGTTCGCGGTGTTGGCGATGAACCCGTGCACGTCGGCCGGGGTGGCGCCCGCGGTGTTGGCCGCCTCGTAGAACAGCTCCGCCGAGGCGGTGAAGTTGTCCTGCCAGCCGATCCACCCGTGGTGGCCGGCGTCGACGTAGTTGTAGACGTTGGCGACGTCGCCCAGCTGCGCCAGCGCGTAGCCCACACCCTCGACGTAGTTGCCGTTGGCCAGCATCTCGTCGCAGTTCTCGGTCGCGGTCTCGCGCGGGGAGACGTTGGTGACCAGGTTGGGCAGCGAGTCGATCTCGACCGTGGTCACGACCCGCAGTTCGGTGTCCTCGTAGTCGGCCAGGATCTCGGCGATCGGGTCGATGTAGTCGTTCTTGTACCGGTCGATCTCGTCCGGGCCCAGCTCGCCGTTGGAGGCCAACGCGGCGCAGTCACGGCCGGGCAGGTTGTAGATGACCACCTGGAACACCAGAGGCTCACCGTCGGCCTGCACCAGGGCCTCGTCCAGGTGATCGCGCAGACCCATGCTGCCCGTGGTGGGGCTGTCGTTGCCCTCGATGGCGCTGATGCGGTCCAGCCACACCCCGGTGGGCTCATCGGCCACGGCGTCCCCGCCGGGCTCGGCGGCGGCGTTGGCCGACCAGATCGGGTTGACGTAGACGTCAGCGCCCACGTACGGGTTGTCCACCCGACCGTCGTTCCCGGGCTCCTCCGGCTCCTCGGGCTCCTCCGGCTCCTCGGGCTCTTCCGGTTCCTCCGGTTCCCCGACGTCACCGCTGCACAGTACGCCGTTGAGTTCGAAGGCCGTGGGCGCGGCGTTGCTTCCGGAGTAGGTTCCCTGGAAGCCGAAAGTGGCCGTGCCGTCGGTGGAGAGGGAGGCGTTGTGCCCGGCGTTGGTGACCGAGACGCTCTGTCCGCTCTGGGTGACGGTGCCGTTCCAGGAGTTGGTGACCCGCTGGTTTCCGGCGAAGTCCCATTCCAGGGTCCAGCCGTTGACCGCGTCGCCGAGGTTGGTGATCTCCACGCTCGCGGTGAAGCCGGAGCCCCAGTCGTTGAGTTGGTAGTCGACCTCGCAACCGGCCGCGGCACTGGCGGGTACGGAGGAGGCGACCGCCAGGGTGCTGCCGAGCACCAGGGCGGAGGTCGCGGCCAGGCCGCGTCGTGTCCACGAACGCGGGTTCGTGGCACGGGGGGGTGTGCTCATCTCTTCTTTCCTTGTGGAAGCGGGTTGCCAGAAGGAGCCTTGGGAAGTGCCGGGCCGGGAAGTTCGGGCCCGGCAGACGGGAGACACGGACAATTCCCTGCGTTTATGGAGGTGAGCGCTGCATTCGCATGCCTTAGATCCGGGGTAAAGCTGAGCGAAAAGGACCGGAAGGGTTGGGAGCGCTCCCAGTCGGGGTGAGCGGGGGTGTAGGGGGATGGGTGTGAACAGTGTGTGCGAGGGCGTTGCCGGTTTCCGCGACGGAGTGTTACGGGCCCGGAACGCTTTCCTGAACGGTAGCCCGACAATGGTGATATGTAAACACCATATGACCGGAGTATTTCTGGTACGCGGTTCACATGAGGGAAATGCGCAGGTGGTGACCTGATTCACAACCGGTCAGTAATAACCGGTGGTCGCCGGACGGACACGGCGAGCAGCCCCACCGCGGCGGTCACGGTCCGGCCGCCACGCCGCGCCGCAGCGGTGCGGGCGGGCGGCGGTGACGCCGGTGTCCTGCCCCGCGGGCGAGCTGGGGCGCCGGGGGCGGCGGTCCCCGCTCCGAAGGGCGCGCCAAGGATTTTCCGCGCGCTCTGTTTCGGTTCGGCTCCGAGGGGTAACATGCGCTATGGGAGCGCTCCCGTCGATCGGCTGACCAAGCCGAGAACGATGGAGAACGCAATGGAAAGCACGACCCCCCAAACCGTCGAGACCACCGAGAGCACCGGGACCACCCGCCGGACCTGGGCCGCACGAGCGCTCGTCCTGGCCTCCGTGCCCCTGGTCGCCCTGACCACGATGGCCGCCCCCGCCTCCGCGCACGGCTCGATCGTGGACCCCGCCAGCCGCAACTACGGCTGCTGGGAGCGCTGGGGCAGCGACCACCTCAACCCGGACATGGCGCAGGAAGACCCCATGTGCTGGCAGGCGTGGCAGGACAACCCCAACGCCATGTGGAACTGGAACGGCCTGTACCGCGACAACGTGGGCGGCGACCACCAGGGCCAGATCCCCGACGGGACCCTGTGCAGCGGCGGCAACACCGAGGGCGGCCGCTACGACTCGATGGACACGGTCGGCGCGTGGAAGACCACCGACGTCGGCGACGACTTCACCCTCCACCTGTACGACCAGGCCCAGCACGGCGCGGACTACTTCCGCGTCTACGTCACCGAGCAGGGTTTCGACCCGACCACCCAGGCCCTGGGCTGGGACGACCTCGAACTGGTCGAGGAGACCGGCCCCTACGCGCCGGCGCTGGACAGCTACATCGACGTCAGCACCTCGGGCAGGTCCGGCCACCACATCGTGTTCACGATCTGGCAGGCCTCCCACATGGACCAGGTCTACTACCTGTGCAGTGACGTGAACTTCACCTGATCCCCGCGACCAACCGACCGGCCGTCCGGACCCCTCCTCCGGACCGGGTCCGCCGGGACCTCCACCCCCGGCGGACCCGCGGCCGACAGCCGCGCGGCGGACACCGCTCACCGCCGCGCGGCGCCCCCCTGTCCCGCCCGCGCTCAGGCCTCCATGTAGCGCAGCACCGCCAGCACCCGACGGCTGTACCCCTTGGTGTCGCCCAGCTCCAGCTTGTCGAAGATGGCGTTGGCGTGCTTCTCCACCGCGCTCTGCGACACGAACAGCCGCGCCGCGATCGCCGAGTTGATGTGCCCCTGCGCCATCAGGGCCATGACGTCGCGCTCGCGCTCGGTCAGACGCCCCAGCGGGTCCCTGCGGCTGCTGCCCGCGAGCAGCTGGCGCACCACCTCCGGGTCGAAGGCCGCGCCTCCCCTGCCCACCCTGACCAGGGCGTCGAGGAACTCGTCCACCTCCACCACCCGGTCCTTGAGCAGGTAGCCCACGCCGGTGGTGTTCTCGCCGAACAGCCGGGTGGCGTACCGCTTCTCCACGTACTGGGACAGCACCAGCACACCCGTGTCGGGCCGCTCCCGGCGGATCCGCAGTGCGGCGCGCAACCCCTCGTCGGTGTGCGTGGGCGGCATGCGCACGTCCACCACGGCCACGTCGGGCGCCTCCTCGCGGACGGCCGCCAACAGGGCGTCGGCGTCCCCGACCGAGGCGAGCACCCGGTGCCCCTCGTCCTCCAGGAGCCGCACCAACCCCTCGCGCAGCAGTGCCGAGTCCTCGGCCAGCATCACCCGCACGGCAGCTCCGCCCTGACCGTCGTCGGCCCGCCCGCCGGGCTGTCCACCGACAGCCGGCCGTCGAGCGCCTCGACCCGGCTGGCCAGACCCGCCAGCCCCGTCCCCGCGGGGTCGGCCCCGCCCACCCCGTCGTCGCGTACCCGCACCACCACTGACCTCGCTCCCTCCTCGCCCTCCGCGCCGACCAGCACGCTGACCCGTCCGGCGCGCGCGTGCTTGACCGCGTTGGTCACCGACTCGGCGACCACGAAGTAGGCCGCCGTCTCCACGGTCGGCGGGCACGCGCTCTCCAGGCCGTACTCCAGGTCGATCGGCAGGCTCGACCGTCCGGCCAGGTCGTGCAGCGCGGCCCGCAGCCCCGACCCGGCCAGCGCGGCCGGGTAGACCCGCCAGGCGACCTCCTTCAGGTCCCGCAGGGCGTTGCGGGACTCCTCGTAGGCCTGCTCGACCAGTGCGCGCCCCCGCTCCGAACCCGGGTCGCGGCGGGCCCGGCCCAGCGCCATCCCCAGCAGCACCAGGCGCTGCTGGACGCCGTCGTGCAGGTCGCGTTCGATCCGGCGGCGCTCCTCGTCCACGGCGGCGACCACCCCCGCGCGGGTCGCGACCAGGACCCCGATCCGCTCCTCCATGAGGTCCTGTCGGCTGGGGCCGAGGAACCGCCGGGCCAGCCAGCGTTCCGTTCCCACCAGACCCACGGTTCCCTGAGCGCTCAGGTACATCAGGGCCAGGCCGATCGGCACGATCGCGGGGTCGTTGCCGTCGAGCGCCTCCAGCGGTGACAGCGCCAGATAGAGCCCGGCGGCGAAGAAGGCCAGCACCAGCCCGCCGAAGAGCCCCACCGGGCAGCGCACCGCGAGGTAGGCCAGAGGGCGGGCCGCCTCGGGGCACACGGTGATGTCGACGCCGAACAGGGCGGACAGGCGGCCGCGCTCCAGGGAGACCAGCGGCCGTGCGGCCCCGTCCAGCGCCCGGCGCAGGGACGCGCGCGAGGCGGGACGGAGCAGGAGCGGCAGCGCTGGAACGGCGGCCGCGAGGACCGCCGCGAGGAAGAGGGCCTCGGCCAGCGCGGTCACCGCTCCGGCGGCGGCGCCCGTCACGGCCCGGCCCCATGCGCGCGCCACCGTTGCCGGATGCGCGTTCCCGTGCGTCGTCACTCCCGTCCTCTCCGTTCGTCTGATCGCCGCCGCTTCGGGCCGTCCGTGCCTGGCAGCCGGAGTCCGGTGCCCGGGTCCGCTGGTGCGTGCCCGGCGCACGCCTTCGGCCGCACGCACGCGCGCGGGCCGGTGCCCTCGGAATCCGTGCTCGCGGAGAACGGGGAGGCCGCGGTCGGCGTCAGCGTCGACACTAGCCATCGCCCGGGTGCGCGGGTACTGCGGAACACCGCATTCCGGGGTGGGGGATCGCGCCCCGAACCGGGCGGGAATCCCCATGGGCGCCGGGGCCGCGGTTCCCTAGCGTTGTGGTCGTGCCGGCCGGCCGAGACCCCCGTTCCCCGAGACCCCCGTTTCCCGAGACGAAGGCCGAACCATGACCGAGCCCCCGACCCTCCCGCGCTACGCCTGGCTCCTCGCCGGTACCGCCCTGTCCCTCTTCGCGATGCAGGCCGCCTGGGACATCGCGCTGCTCGCGTGGGTCTATCCGGTCCTGCTGCTGCGCTTCACACGCGCCGGCCGACCGCTGCCCGCCCTCCTGGGGGTCCTCGCCGCCAGCACGGCGGCCGTGCTGGTCTGGCTGTGGCTGGCCGACCTGCTCTCCCCGCCGCTGGTGCTGCTCGCGCTGGCCCTGGCCCTGGCCGACGCGGCCCCCTACGCCGCCGACCGCCTCCTGTACCGGCGACTGGGGGAGCGGGGCCCGTGGCCGGTCAGCCTGGTCTTCCCGCTCACCACCGTGGCCGTGGAGTTCACGGTGGCCTCGGTGACCCCCTTCGGCACCATCCACGGGGTTCTGGGCGCCACCCAGGCGGACAACCTCCCGCTGATCCAGGTGTCCTCGGTGACCGGTGTGTACGGAGTGAGCTTCCTGGTGGCCTGGGCGTGCTCGGCGGCGGCGCTGCTGTGGGCGCGCGGCCTGACCGACCGCGCGGCCCGCACGGTGGCGGCGGTCTGTGCCGGGACGGTCGCGCTGGTCGCGGTCGCGGGCGGCGCCCGCCTGGTATTCGCCCCGCCCTCGGGCGACACCGTGCGCGTCGCCGGGGTGACCGCCTCGCAGGACGCCTGGGAGGAGTTGGTACCGACCTTCCGGGAGTACGACTCGCTGGAGGCGCTGCGGGCCGCCGATCCGGCCGTCCTGCGTGAACGCTTCGGCGTCGTCAACGACGAACTCCTGGCCAGCGCCGCGAGGGAGGCGGCCGCGGGCGCCGAGGTCGTGCTGTGGCCCGAGTCGGCGGCCTTCACCCTGGAGGAGGACCTCGACCTGCTGGTGGCCGACATCCGGGAGGTGGCCCGGGACCACGGGGTGTACGTCAACGCCGGTATGTCGGTCTACACCGGGCGGGCTCCCCACATCCGCAACCAGATGCTCATGGTCGCCCCGGACGGCGAGGTCGCGTGGACCTACGACAAGAGCAGGCCGGTACCCGTCCTGGAGCCGTACGAGCCGGGGTCCGGCACGGTGCCCGTCGCGGACACGCCGGCGGGCAGGCTGGCCGTGGCCATCTGCTACGACGCCGACTTCCCGGGGCTGGTCCGCCAGGCGGGCGCGCGGGGCGCGGACGTCCTGCTGGTCGGCGCCAACACCTGGGAGGGGATCAAGGAGATGCACGCGCGCAACGCGGTGTTCCGCGCGGTGGAGAACGGCTCGGCCCTGTTCCGGCAGGCGAGCCGCGGCCGGGCCAACGCCACCGACCACCAAGGGCGGGTGCTGGCGACGACCGACTACTTCACCACCGGGCAGCAGACCATGGTCGCCATGGTGCCCCGGGAGGGGGTGACCACGGTCTACTCCCGGATCGGGGACGCCTTCGCCTGGACGTGCGTCGCCGCCCTGGCCGCGCTCACCGTGCTCTCGGCGGCCCGGCCGCGCCGGGAGTGAGCCGAGGGTTGCGGACCCGAGAGGGCGACCGCGGTCCTCGCGCTCGTAGAGGGGCTCGGAGGCGGTTCCCGGGCGGGTGCCGGAAACGGGCTCCGCACGGCCGCCCGGACCGGCTGTTCCCCGGCTGACGGGACGGGACGCGACGGCTTCGCGACGCGCGAACGGCCCGCCCGGGGCACGGGTGCTCCGGGCGGGCCGCTCCCTCCCTGCCGGAGCCGGGAGGTAGGTAGGTCAGTTGTTGCCGAAGAAGTGGTCGGCGGCGGCGCCGCCCGGGTCCTCCGCGATACCGCTCACGGTGTCCACCTGGTCCTGGAAGCCGCCGACCGCCTCGGTGGCGCTGTCCTGGAAGCCGCCCACGGCCTCCTCGCCGTAGGCCTGGGCGCCCTCGGCGAAGCCGCCCACGGCCTCTTCACCGTAGGCCTGGGCACCTTCGGCGAAGCCGCCGACGGCCTCTTCACCGTAGGCCTGCGCGGCCTCTCCGGCACCGCCCAGGGTCTCGCCGACCCCGCCCACGGCCTCGCCGACCCCGCCCACGGCGTCGGACACTCCCTGGGCTGCTTCCTCGGCTGCTCCGCCGAAGAGGTTGCTCAACCAGTCCATCACGTCGCGCACATCCTTATCTCAGGTCCGTGGGGGCCGATCCGTCTATGTCTACCCGGTCCGGGTAAACTCTCAGTAAGGGACGGACGCGCAGAGTGATCCCACGGGGTCGCAAAGCGACTCGTGCGCCGTTTCCTTTCCCGGGAACCGCTGGTCAGCGCGTGAGGTCTCCGTCCGAAGCGGCGGGGGGCGATTCCACAAGAACGCCGGTGGTGTCCACGATCACACCACCGGTGTCCTTCTGTCACCCCGGTGATCGTGCGCAAATCCGCTTTCCGGGCTGCCGGAACACCCGGCCAGAGCGGTGACCGCGCCGCACGGGGGTATCGCGGTCGGAACCCGGCCGCATCCCGGCGGAGAATGGGCCGCATGGCCGACACGAGTGCGCGGACGCTGCGCCTGCTCTCCCTGCTCCAGACCGGCAGGGCCTGGCCCGGCGCGGACCTGGCCGCGGCCCTGGAGACCAGCCCGCGATCGCTGCGCCGCGACATCGACCGGCTGCGCGAACTGGGCTACGCGGTGGAGAGCCTCCGCGGTCCCGGCGGCCACTACCGGTTGGTCGCGGGTCGCGCGGTGCCGCCCCTGCTCCTGGAGGACGACGAGGTCGTGGCCGCCGCCCTGGGCCTGCGGATCGTCGCCGCCGGGCTCGGCGGGGTGGAGGGCGTGGAGGAGAACGCGGAACGGGCCCTGGCCCGGTTCGGCCGGGTGCTGCCCTCACGCCTGGCCCGCCGGGCGAAAGCGCTGGCCGCGGCGGTCGAACCGGAGCAGCGGGTGTGGCCGGGCGTGCGGACACGGGTCCTCACCGACCTGGGCGAGGCCGTCGCGGACGGGCACTGGGTCCGGATGCTCCACCGCGGCGGCGACGGCCGCGAGCTGCGCCGCAAGGTGGACCCGTACCGGCTGGTCCTGTCCGGACGGCGCTGGTACCTGTTCGCCTGGGACCGCGAGCGCGACGACTGGCGGACCTTCCGACTCGACCGGATCGCCGGAGTCACCCCCACCAGGGCGCCCTTCACCCGCCGGGAGCTGCCAGGGGAACCGCTGGCCGACCACCTGGAGCGGGGCTTCGGGACGGGGAAGGCCCGGCACACGGTGTCGGTCCTGTTCGACGCGTCGGCCGGGGAGGTGGCGGCGCGGATCTCCCGGATCGACGGCGACCTGGAGGCGGTCGGCCCCGACCGGGCGCGCTACACCGCCCGCGTGGACTCCCACGAGTGGCTCGCGGTCGTCCTCGCGCTCACCGGCCTGCCCTTCACGGTCGAGGGCCCGCCGGAGTTCGCCCGCCACACCGCGGCGCTCGCCGACCGCCTCCACCGGTCCGTGGGTGGAACCGGCTGAGAGCCGCGCCGTGCCCGGACGCCGGGTGCCCGGCGTCCGGGGGCGTTCTCAGGGGACGATGGAGTCGACGTACCCGCCGTCCACCCGCACGGCGGCCCCCGTGGTGGCCGAGGCCAGCGGCGAACTCAGGTAGGCGACCATGTTGGCGATCTCCTCGGGTTCGATCAGCCGCTGCAGGAGCGACTGCGGCCGGTGCAGGCGCATGAACTCCCGCTGCGCCTCCTCCCACGGCAGGTTCCGGTCGACGAGCTGGTAGACGAAGTCCTCCACGCCTCCGGTGTGGGTGGGACCGGCGATCACCGAGTTGACGGTCACCCCCGTGCCCGCGGCCTCCTTGGCGAACCCCCGCGAGACCGCGAGCAGCGCCGTCTTGGACATGCCGTAGTGGATCATCTCGGCCGGGATCACCACCGCCGAGTCGCTGGCGATGTTGAGCACCCGGCCCCACCCGCGTTCCGTCATCCCGGGCAGGAACTCCCTGGTCAGGCGCACGGCGGAGAGCACGTTGACCTCGAAGTAGCGCCGCCACTCCTCGTCGGAGATGTCGAGCGCGTCCTGAGCCCCGAAGATCCCGAGGTTGTTGACGAGCACGTCGAGCCGGGGGAGCAGCTCGCGGAGCCGGTCGACGCCCTCCTCGGTGGTCACGTCGGCGGTCGCGGCCACCAGCGCGGCCCCGGGCACCCGCTCGGTGACCGCCTCCACCGCGCGGGCGACCTTCTCCTCGCCGCGCCCGTTGACCGCCACCGTCGCCCCGGCGCGCGCCAGCGCCGTGGCGATGGCCAGGCCGATGCCCTGGGTCGAGCCGGTCACCAGGGCCGTGCGTGTACGCAGATCGATGTCCATGGGGTCACGCTACGTCGCTCCGTGCCCCGCCGCCCAACGCGACCCGGCGCCCGGGGTCGTGCGGGGCGACCGTGGGACGTGCGTGGACCCCGCACGCCCCGTGCGGCGGGGGTGCCGGGCGGGGACCGGCCCCGCCCGGCGCCGTGGCCGCCAGGGTTCACGGGCCCGTCCCACGCGCTACACCGGCACCACTTCCGGCCGCCCCCTCACGCGGGCTCGTACTCGGCGTCCTCGGACAGACGGCGCAGCGTGGGCAGGTCGATCAGTTCGGTGTGCGTTCCCGCGCTGCCGCAGGTGAAGGCCCCCGCCACCGCACCGGCCAGGACGCACCGCTCCACGGGTTCCCCGCCGAGCCAGGCGTGCAGGAAGGCGGCCACGAACGCGTCCCCCGCGCCGTTGCTGTCCACCACCGGCCGGTTCGGCCGCACCGCGGGAAAGCCGCGCGGCGCGTCCCAGCCCCGTTCCAGGACGTGGCAGCCCCGTTCGCCGTCGGTGGCGACGGCGACCCGGGCCCGCCCCCGGCCGACCACGTCGCGCAGCACGTCCCCGACCCCGTCGCGGACCCTCGCCGCGCTCATGAACACCACGTCCGAGCGCAGCGCGTAGTGCAGGTGGTGGGGGTCGGTCCCATCCCAGTCGTGCAGGTCCGTGGAGGTGGTGAGGCCGTGGCGCTCCAGGTCCCCGTACATGTCCCGGTTGTGGCCGATGATCGACAGGTGCGCGTGCCGGGCCCGTCGTACGAAGGGCAGGTAGAACTCCGGGGGCAGCCGCAGGTCTCCCGGATGGCGCCCGTCGTAGAAGGAGAAGCGGCGCCCGCTCCGGTCCACGAGGTTGACGCCCCGGGGCGTGCCGTGCGGTGAGACGGTGTGGCTGAAGTCCAGTCCCCGCTCGGCGTAGGAGTCGAGCACCATCCGGCCCTGGGCGTCGTCCCCCAGGTAGTCGATGAACTTGGTGGCCAGCCCCAGCGCGTGGCACCCCAGCGCCACCCCGTTGCCGGTGTGCCCCACGTAGTCGACCACCGGCGGGACGAACACCGAGTCCCCGCCGGGCAGGGCCAGCTCGTCCACCCGGACGATCGTGTCGACGCCCGAGCCCCCCACCACCAGCACGTCGTATCCGTCCGTCACGGACTCCCCCCTCGTCTCCGTCCGCCTCCCTGGGACAGGCGGCCCCGGCAAAGCATAGGGACGTCCGGACACCGCGACCAGGGGAAGCGGTCGTCGGGAGGGAGCGGGGCCGGGTGTCCCGCCCGCGGATCCCGCCCGCCGGTGCCGCCGCACCCGTCGGGGAGGCCCGCGTCCGCATCGCCGGCGGAGGCCCGCCCGCGCGGCCCGTCCCCGTGCCCCGGCCGGTCTCCGGTGGTGGGGCGGTCCCCACCACCGGACCTCCGTCCAGGCCCAGTGACGCCGACCGGCCCCCGTGTTTGGCTCTTGAGCGGGGGCCGGGCAGGGCGCCGACGCCCCTTCCACACGACGAGACGAGCGGAGTTCGCCATGGATGGGCACGTCCGGGACCGGGCCGGAGCCCACGCGCTGCGGGCCTCCGGGCTGACCAGGACCCACAGGAGGGGAGGCGTCCCCGTCCACGCGCTGGCCGGGGTGGACGCGGCCTTCCCCCGGGGAGGGTTCACGGCGGTCATGGGCCCCTCCGGTTCGGGCAAGAGCACCCTCCTGCACTGCCTGGCGGGGCTGGAACGCCCCGACGCGGGCGCGGTGACGGTCGAGGGCCAGCCGATCACCGGACTCGCCGAACCGGCCCTGACCCGGCTGCGCGCACGGGCGTTCGGGTTCGTCTTCCAGTCCTTCAACCTCCTCCCGTCGCTGACCGCGGGGGAGAACATCACCATCGGCCAGCGCCTGTCCGGCCTGCCCCGGGACGAGGCGTGGCACGACCACCTCGTGGCCTCGCTCGGCCTGGCCGACCGCCTCGACCACCGGCCCTCCGAACTCTCCGGGGGCCAGCAGCAGCGCGTCGCCGTCGCCCGCGCCCTGGTGCACCGGCCGAGCGTGCTCCTGGCCGACGAACCCACCGGCAACCTCGACTCCCGCTCCGGGGCCGGTGTCCTGGAGGCGCTGCGCCGGGCCGCCTCCGACCACGGGCAGACCGTCGTCATGGTCACCCACGACCCGGTCGCCGCGGCCCGTGCCGACCGCGTGCTCATGCTGCGCGACGGCCGCGTCCAGGGGGAACTGGCCGACCCCACCGCGGACTCCGTCCTGGCCTGGATCCGACGTCTGGAGGAGCGGTGAACCGCGCGACGCACCACGACGGGCCGTCCGGGGCGGTGGCCGTGGTTCTGCCCGCGGCGGTACCTGCGGGGCCGTGTACAGGCGCACTCGCGGCGGCGCCCACCATGTCACCCGCGGCGGTATCCGCGGTGCTGCCGACCATGTCACCCGCGGCGGTATCCGCGGTGCTGCCGACTATGCCACCCGAGGCGGTGCCCGGCGTGCCGCGCACAGCCCCGCACGCGGCGCTGCCCGGGGCGGTGGCCGCGACATCGCCCACGGCGCCACCCACCATGCCACCCGAGACGCCGACCGGTCGGCCGCCGTATCCGCGCGACCAGGGTGAGGACCCGCGCCACCACGAGGCGGCCCCCGGCGACGGGGGAGGCGGTGCCGCGTGATGCGGATGGTTCTGCGCGGCGCCGCCGACCGCGCGCGCCAGCTGGCCCTGTCGGTCCTGACCGTGGCCCTGGGCGCCGGGCTGGCCACGGCCGTCCTCGCCCTCCAGGACTCGGCCGAACGGGTGGCCGCCGAGGGGGCCGGGGCGTTCTGGACGCTGTCGCGGGCGCCGGTCGTGGTGACGGCCGTCCCCGAGGAGGCCGCGGCTGGAATCACCGCCTCGCCGCTGGGGGAACCGCCCCGGCTGGACCCGCGGACCGTGGCGGAACTGGAACGCCTCCCCGGCGTGCACCGGACGGCGGTCGAGGCGCCCTTCTCCGCCTACGTGGTCACCTCCGACCGCACGCTCGGCGGCCACTCCGACCGCTCCTTCGGCCACTCCTGGGCGCTCGCCGAGGCCGAGGGGCTCGCCCCCGCCGCCGGACGGGCCCCCGAGAACGGGAACGAGGTGGCCATCGACACCCGCACCGCCGCCGACGCCGGGCTCGCCCCCGGCGACCGCGCGCGGGTCCTGACCTCCGACGGGATCGCCGAGGTTCTGGTCACCGGAACCGTCGAGCGCGGCGGCGCCCCGGAGCGAGCCCTGTTCTTCCCGCCCGCCGAGGCCGCGCGGCGGGGCGGCGACCCGGTCATGGCCGCGCTCTGGCCCGGGGAGGGAACCGACCCCGACCGGCTGGCCGGGGCGGTCGAGGAGGCCGCTCCCGGCGTCCGGGTCCTCACCGGGAACGAACGCGCCACGGCGCTCGCGCTGGACGGGCAGAACCGGGAACTGGCCTCGGGCATGGGCCGGTTCCTGGGCACCATGGCCGCACTGGCGCTGGCGGTGGCCGCCGTCACGGTCGCGGGCCTGCTCTCCCTGACCGTGCGCGACCGCGCCCGGGAGTTCGCCCTCCTGCGCCTGGCCGGGGCCCGGCCGGGACTGGTGCGCCGACTCGTCGTCGGGGAGGCCCTGGTCCTGGGGTGCGTGGCCGCCGTACTCTCCTGCTTCGTGGGTTCGGCGCTGGCACTGCTCCTGACCAGGATCTTCACGGCGCTGGGGACGCTGCCGGACGGGTTCGCACTGGTCCTGGGCTGGCCCTCGCTCGCGGCGGGCGCGGCGCTGGCCCTGGCCGTGCCGCTGGTGGCCTCCTTGCGCCCCGCGCTCACCGCGGGCCGGATCGCGCCGGTGGAGGCGATGCGCGCGGCGCAGGCCGAACCCGTCCCCTTCTCCCGTGCCCGCCTGGTGCTCGGGGCCGTGGCCCTGTGCGGCGCGGCGGCCCTGTTCGCGACGGCCTGGGGCCTGGCCGGAACCGTGATGGCGGTGACCGCCGCCGTCTCCGCCGCGCTGGTCCTCGTCGCCGCCGCGGTCCTGCTCTCGCCGGTGCTGGTCCACGCGGCACTGCTCCTGCTGCGCCCGGTCACCCGCAGGAGCGCCGCCTCCCTGGTCGCCGACCGGGAGGCGCGCGCCGACGTCCGCCGGGTGGCGGGCGTCATGACGCCCCTGCTGGTGACGACGGCGGTCGCCTGCCTGCTGCTCTTCCAGGAGACGACCACCACCGAGGCCCGCCTGCGCGCCTACGGAGAGCGCCTGGCCGCGGACCTGGTGGTGTCCGGGGCCCTGGGCGTGGGACTGCCCGCGTCCGCGGCCGAGGCCGCCGAGGACGTGCCCGGGGTCGCCGCGGCCGGGGGTTACCGGCAGACGGTCACCTCCGCGGGCGGGCCGTACCTGACCACCCACCTGGTCGAACCCGGGACGGTGCCGCGGACCTACGACCTGGCGGTGGAGGACGGCGCGTGGGAGGACTTCGGCACCGGCGGCGTCGCCGTGCGCGCCGACACCGCCCGGAGCCGGGGGTGGCGCGCGGGGCGGACCGTGGAGCTGCTCAGCCCCGACGGCACCGCGTTCACGGCCCGGGTGTCGGTCCTGTACCGGGCCGGGCTCGACTTCCCCGACGTCCTGCTGCCGGAGGAGGCCGTCGCGCCCCGGATGCTCGACACCCTGCACAACGGCCTGTACGTGGTGCTCGACCCCTCGGCCGACGCCGGGAGGACGGCCGCCCTGCTGGAGGAGGCGATCGACGCCGGGCCCGAGCTCCGGGTAGCCGACCGCGCCGGGCACATCGCGGACCAGGCACGGATCGGCCAGGAGGACGCGTGGATCACCCACCTCATGGTGGCCCTGGTGGCGGGCTTCGCCGGGGTGAGCGCGGTCAACGCCCTCGTGGTCTCCGTCTCGGCCCGCGCGCGCAGCTTCGCCCTGCTGCGCCTGGTGGGGGCTTCGCGGGTCCGGGTCGCCGGGATGGTCGCGGGGGAGGCCCTGGCGGTGTCGCTGGCGGGGGTGGCGCTGGGCACCGCCACGGCGCTGACCGGGGTGGCCGCCGTGGGGCACGCCCTCGTCGACGGCGGGGCGGTGGTGCTCGCCGTCCCCCTGGACCAGTACCTGCCGCTGGCCGGTGTCGTCGTGGGCATCGGGCTGCTCGCGAGCCTGGTCCCGGCCGTCGCGGCCCTGCGCGCCCGCCCACTGCACGCCGCCGGGTGAGCGGCAGCGGGGTCCGGCGTTCACCGGGCCCCGCGACGGTCATGGACGGGCACCGCATCCGGGAGCGCGGCGCCCGCCCACGGCCTCAGTGGTCGACCGGCAGGTCCTCCGGAGCGGTCGCCCACTCCGTGTTCGGCTCGCTGACCAGCACGTGCGTGACGCGCCCGCCCTCGCTCAGGAAGGACTCCGGCAGCCAGGAACGCGTGTGCTCCCGCCCGTCCAGGCGCACCGAACCGATGTAGGGCGTGTCCGGCCCGGCGTTCGGGGCGACGAGGGTGATCGGCTCGCGTCCGCCCGGCGCGATCCTGGCGTAGGAGAACACCGGGGCCGACAGCAGCAGCTCGCCGCGCCCCGGCGCCTGCGGGAACAGCCCCAGGGCCGAGAACACGTACCAGGCCGACATCGTGCCCAGGTCGTCGTTGCCGGGCAGGCCGCCCGGCCCCGTCCCGTACTGGGTGACCACGATCTCGCGCACCGTCTCCTGGGTCTTCCAGGGCTGCCCGAGCGCGTTGTACATCCACGGCGCGTGGATGCCCGGCTCGTTGGTGGGGTCGTAGCGCAGCGGGTCGCCACCGCCCACCGACCACGCGCCGTCGGGGGTACGGAAGAACCCGTCCAGGCGCTCGGCCGCGGTCTCCCGGCCGCCCATCGCCTCGGCCAGGCCGCCGACGTCGTGCGGCACCATCCACGTGTAGGTCGCGCTCGTGCCCTGCGCGAACCCGGTGTCGCGCCCGGGGTCGAAGGGCGTCACCCAGGACCCGTCGGCGTCGCGCGCCTGCGCGTAGCCCGCCTCCGGCGTGGCCTCGGGGTTGTAGACGTTGCGCCAGTACCCGCCGCGCTCGGCGAACACCGCGGCGTCGTCCCCGCGCCCCAGGCGCTCCGCCCACTGGGCGAGCGCGTTGTCGGCCACGGAGGCCTCCAGCGTCTCCGCGGCCCCGCCCCAGCAGTGGCAGTCGTCCTGCGGCGCGTAGCGGAGTTCGAGGTAGCGCTCCAGGTTCGGGCGCTGGCCCTCGCACTGGCCCGGGCACCCGGCGTCGGACAGCCCGTCGGGGTGCGGCTCGGTGGCCTGGGTCCGCAGGGACGCGTAGGCGGCCTCGGCGTCGAACCCGTCCACGCCCATCGCGGCGAACGTCGCCAGCGTCGCGGCCGAGGGGTCACCGGTCATCACGTGCGTGGGCCCGTTGATGTGCACCCAGCGGTCCCACACGCCGCCGTTCTGCTCGGAGAAGTTGAGCAGGGACTGCGCGAAGTCCCCGGCCACCCCGGGCTCCAGCAGCGCGAGAAGCTGGACCTGCGCGCGGTACTGGTCCCAGCCGGAGAAGTTCGTGTACTGGGCGCCCTGTCCGTCCGCCACGCGGTGCGCCTCGCCGTCCATGCCCGGGTAGCGGCCGTCGACGTCGCTCACCAGGTTGGGCTGGAGCAGGGAGTGGTACAGCGCCGTGTAGAAGGCGGTGCGCTGGTCGTCGGTGCCGCCGCCGACCCTGATCGTGCGCAGGCGCCGGTTCCAGGCCTCGCGCGCCGACGCGGCCACCGCGTCCACGCTCTGCCCGGGGGCGATCTCGGCGGCGAGGTTGGCCTCGGCGTTCTCCGCGCTGACGTAGGAGATGCCCACGCGCACGCCCACGTCGGAGCCCTCGGGGAAGGAGACGTAGCCGCCCGAGCCCCGGCCCCGCCGCTGGTCGCGGTCATAGCCCTCACCCCCGGAGGCGGTGGTGGCCCCCGGCTTCAGCTCGCCGTCCTCCCACGTGCCCACCTCGGTGAAGGGGGTGTCGAAGTGCGCGGTGAAGTGCAGCCGGTAGTAGGACTCGCGGTTGTTCTCGCCGCCGTTGGCGCGCTGTCCGCAGAAGGCGCCGGTGAGCACCGAACCGCTCACCGTGCGGGCCTCCTCGTCGATGCGGACGTCGGCGTCCTCGCTGCCGTTGAGCGAGTTGGAGGTGCGGAAGAGCAGGCTGGCGGGGGCGTCCGAGGGGAAGTCGAACTCCCCGGCGCCGGCCCGGTCGGTGACGCTCAGGTCCGTGCGCACCCCGTTCTCCAGGGTCACCGTGTAGCGGCCGGGTGAGGCCGACTCGTCGGCGTGGTCGAAGTCGCTCGCGTACACCTCGTCGCGGGTGTCGGCGCTGGGCGACGACTCCACGGGCACGGTGACCGGCATGATCGGCACGTCCCCGGCGGCCCCGGGGTGACACCCGGCGCCGTTGACGTGGGTCAGGGCGAAGCCCCGCACCCGCGTGACGTCGTAGGAGTAGCCGTTGGCCGCGCCGGTGTCGGTCTGGTCCCCGCGGGTGGTGGTCGGGCTCCAGGAGATCATCCCGAACGGCCGGACCGCGCCGGGGTAGGTGTTGCCGCCGTTCGTGGAGCCGATGAACGGGTCCACGTAGTCGGCGGGCGAGGCCACGGCCCGGGCCGTCTCGGCCGGGAGCGGTGACGCGGAGGCCGCCGGGGCGGGGGAGAGCAGGGCGGCGCCGACGGCGAGGGCGAGCAGCGGGGGCAGGAGTCGGGGGGAGCGTGGAGGGAGGGTCATCCTCTGCGGTCCTTAGCGGGGGAGCGAACGGTCCCGGCGAGTCTGGCCCAGCGGTGCGCGCCGTGGCCAGATGAGGGCGGGGGAGTTGGCGCGTTCTTCGCCGGTCCGTCGCCGTGGTGTCACGGACCGACCACGGTGCGGACCGGGGCGCTGGTCCGGGGTGTAGGGCTGGTCCGGGGGTAGGGCTGGGGCGCTGGTCCGGGGCGCGCGGGCGGCGGTGTCGGGAGACGGAAGCGGGGAGGGGCCGGAGGCGCCGGTCCGCGGGGGCGCCGCGGGGCGCCGGGCGGAGGAAGGGTCGCGGTTCGAGGCGTGCGCGGGTGATGGTCGAGGTTCGAGGTCCGAAGGGGAACGGCCGCGGGGCCCGGCGTACGCGCTGGCCCGGGCCCCGCGGTTCGTCGGTCAGCCCCGGGGCACGTGCCTCGGGTTGCTCGTCGTGCTCTCGTGGTGCAGCCGGTCCAGGGCGGTCACGTAGTAGGTCACGTCACCGCCGCCGGGCGCGGTGAAGACCGTCTCGCCCCCGTCCTCGGCCGCGCGCACCGTGCCGACCATGGCGCGCGGGTCCTGCACGTCGCAGGGGACCTCCTGCCGTCCGGGCGCGCCGTCCAGCGCGTAGACCGCGTAGTAGGCGGGTCTGCCGCCGCGACCGGGGCGGATGGTCAGCTCGGTGCCGCCGTCGGCCCGCGCGGCGGCGGTGACCACCGGCGGTGCGGGAGCGGCCCCGCCCAGGTCCTCCTTGACCGGGATCAGGGCGGGGTGGGAGTAGTGCTGTTCGACCACGACGTCCATGGCGTCCCTGGCGTTGGTGCGCAGCGAGTTCGCGCTGAAGTAGACGTCCCCGTCCACGCCCGGGTACTCCCGGTTCAGGTCCAGGTGCCGGGACAGTTCGTCCGGGTCGGACCAGGCGCCCGCGTTGCCCGCCTTGTAGGCGGCCTGACCGATGTAGAGGTGTACGTCGGTGCCCTCGGTGACCTGCTCCCACCAGGGGACGAGCACCGCGTAGTCGGCCACGGGCAGGCCGATCTCCCAGTAGACCTGCGGGTTGATGTAGTCCACCCAGCCCTCGCGCACCCACCTGCGGCTGTCGGCGTAGATCTGGCTGTAGGACTCGAACCCGCCGGTGTCGGAGCCGTTCGGGTCACTGGTGTCGTTGCGCCAGATCCCGAACGGGCTGATGCCGAACTTCACGTGCGGCTTGGCGGCGTGCACCGCCTCGTCCATCTCCTGGACCATGCGGTTGACGTTGTCGCGCCGCCAGTCCCCGATGTCGCCGAACTCTCCGCCGTACTCGGCGAACGTGTCCTGGTCGGGCACCGTCTCGCCCGCCACCGGGTAGGGGTAGAAGTAGTCGTCGAAGTGGACGCCGTCCAGGTCGTAGTTCTCGACCGCGTGCATCATCGCCTCGACGACGAACGCGCGCACCTCGGGGATGCCCGGGTCGTAGTAGAGCTTGCCGCCGTAGGCGAACACCCAGTCCGGGTTGACCCGCGCCGGGTGGTCGGCCACCAGGCGCGAGGGGTCGTCGTGCATGGCCACCCGGTAGGGGTTGAACCAGCCGTGGAACTCCAGGTTGCGGGCGTGCGCCTCCTCGACCGCGAACGCCAGCGGGTCGTAGCCGGGGTCGGTGCCCTGCGTACCGGTGAGCCATTCCGACCACGGCTCGTGCGGGGAGGGCCAGAACGCGTCGGCGGTCGGCCGGATCTGCACGAACACGGCGTTGAGCCCGTCGGCCTTGGCCCGGTCGTACAGGTCGATCAGCTCGGCCTGTTGAGCCTCGGGCGAGAGCCCCTGCTCGCTGGGCCAGTCGATGTTGACCACCGAGGAGATCCACTCGGCGCGCATCTGCCGCTTGGGCGGCGCCTGCGGATCGACCGCGCACGGCTCGGCGGAGGTGTTCGTCGCCGGGACGGCCGGAGCGGCGGCAACCGCCGTGTGCGGCGCGTGGAGCAGCGACGCGGTGAGCGCTGCGGCCAGGGCTACGGCTCGGGAGACCCGGCCCGCCCCCCGGGCGGGCGGGTGAGCGGGACGGTTCCGGTGCGGTTTCGCCAACGTGGGCTCCTTCCGGCTTCTGTCGTGCGGACAGCGAGCAGCCGGAAGGGACGCGCTCCGGTGCGGTCACCGCGCGCGGCGTCCGGGTCTGCCCTAGGAGAAAACCTTCATGATTTGTCGGGCAGATGCAAGGCTCCTACGTCAGGTTGATACTGATGTGTCGCGGGAGCTGTGGTTGCCGCTCTGTCCGCGCTTGACTGCGGCACCACCACCTAGTCCGGCTGAACGCTGTGTGGCCGGATCCGGTCACACGGGTTTGCGCCCATGTCAGCGTCCTCGGTCCCCGATTGGACTTCGCTGCGGTGGACAAGAGTGACTCTGTGTGCCTTGTGTCGACATAGGTGTAACTAGTAACTTTCTGTCCGGTTTGAAGTAGCTGGACTGAATCCCTTCAGGGATGGCGTTCCAAAAAAACAACACAAGACAGGCATCCCCCATGCTCTCCCCCTTGACCCGGGTGGCGGCGGTGACCACCGCTGCCGCGCTGGCCCTGTCGCTCCTGACCACGGTGCCCGCCGCGGCCGATGACGACGACTCCACACCGCCTGGTGGCGAAGATGCGCAAGGCGCGAGCGAGGAGTTCGACGCACTGGCATTGGCGGAGCAGACCGGCGAACCGGTGGAGATCCCGTCCCTGACGGACGAGAAGACCCGCCACTTCGCCAACCCCGACGGCACCTTCACCGCCGAGGTCTCCGCGATCCCCGTTCGGGTGCGCTCCGCGGACGGCTGGGTGGACGTGGACACCACCCTGGTCGCCGGCGACGACGGCCTGGTCCGTCCCAGGGCGGCGGGCATGGACATCGCCTTCTCCGGCGGCGGCGACGCCCCGATGGCTCGGATCGGTATCGGCTCCAACAGCGTCGCGCTCGACTGGGTCGAAGAACTGCCCACGCCGACCCTGGACGGCGACCAGGCCACCTACGCCGACGTGCTGCCCGACGTGGACCTGGTCCTGACCGCCGGGGTCGAGGGCTTCACCCAGGTCCTGGTCGTACACACCCCCGAGGCCGCCGCCTCCCCGGAACTGGCCGAACTCGAACTCCCCCTGGACGCCACCGGCGTGAGCGTCGTCGCCGACGAACACGGCAACATCGAGGCACTGGGCGACGAGGGCGGCCAGAGCGTCTTCACCGCACAGGCTCCGGCTATGTGGGACTCCACTGGCCAGGAGGAGGTTCCGGGTGAGGACCCGCTCCTGGCGCCGACCACCGGGGCCCGCACCGCACTGGTCGAGACCGAGGTCACGGTGGAATCCATCCGCCTGCTCCCCGACCAGGGCATGCTCACCGACGAGACCACCGAGTACCCGGTCTACATCGACCCCTCGGTCAATGCCAGTCGCCCCAACTGGGCCTACGTCGACCGCGCCTATCCCAACCAGGCCTACCTCAACCCCGACGAGGAAAGCGCGGGTGTGGGGCGCCTGGAGTGGGACCGCGTCTACACCCGCCGCGCCTTCTTCCAGTTCTCCGTGCCAGGTCGTATCAAGCAGGACACCACCACGATCCACTCGGCCACCATGCGCACCGAGGTCGACTGGGCCTACAACTGCAACAGCAACTCCCACGTGCAACTCCACCGCACGGACAGGTTCAACAGCAAGACCACCTGGAACAACCAACCCACCACACGCACCCTGCTCGACACACAAAACGTCACCGGCGGTTGGGCCACCTGCCCGTCCAGCAGCGGTGTGGAGTTCGACACCACCGCGGCCTATCAGTGGGGCGCGGACAACGACGAATCGTACGTCTACCTGCGCCTGAAGGAACGCGACGAGTCCGGCACCACCGCCTGGCGGCGTTTCGACACCGACCGCAAACCACCGGTCGTGGTGATCGACTACAACAACAAGCCCTCCCAGGTGGCCACCTCCAGCATGTCCGACTCCCTGGGCGGAGTCTGCTCCACCGACCGGGACAATCCGCGCCTGATCAACGACACCACCGTCACCTTCCGCGCTAAGGCCCGCGACTACGACGCGCGCGCCGCCTGGGGCGGTCAGAAGCTCAAGCTGCGTGTGGAGTGGCGGGTCAACGGCACCGAACCGCGCGAGTACGCCGACTCCGCCTACTCCGACGTGGGGTACTGGCCGGGCGGCTCCTCGTACAGCGTGACCGCCACCGGGCTTCCCGAAGGAGAGCTGCTGGGCTACCGGGCGATCGCCCATGACCAGACCGAGTGGGGCTACCCGTGGTCAGACTGGTGCTGGATCAGGATCGACACCACCAAGCCCGAGACCGGACCCACGGTGACCTCCACCGACTACCCGGCCGGGGACACCGTCCACGGTTCGGTGGGGCGCAGCGGCGACTTCACGTTCACCAACAACGGGGTCGAGGCCGCCACCGCCTACCACTACAGCGTCAACGACGCCTCCTGCTCCACCACGGTGGAACTGGACGAGCCCGGGGCGCAGGCGACCGTTGCGATCACACCGCGCAGGGATGGTCCCAACCTCATCCACGCCCGGATCACCGACGCCTACGGCAATTCCTCCGAATGCGGCCTGGTGTACACGTTCACGGTCGCACCGCCCTCCAACCCCGTCTCCCACTTCCCCATGGACGAGGGAACAGGCACTACGGTGGCCGACCTGAGGGAGAGCGGCCGTGTCGCGACCGCCGACGGTACCGTCGGCTGGACTCGTGGGCGTGTGGGTGAGAGCGCCGGACAGAGCTATCGGCTGGAAGGGACCGCCGTCGAGCCGACGGGAGACTCCCACCTGCGTACCGACGGTCCCGTCGTGGACACCAGCGGCGCGTTCTCGGTCGCGGCCTGGGTCCTCCTGGAGGAGGGCGCCACGGAGAACCTCGCCGCCGTCGGCCAGGACGGTGACCGCAACAGCGGCTTCTACCTCGGTTACCAGCACACCGAGGGAGGCCGCTGGGTTTTCAAGCAGGCCCCGTACGATGCCGACGACACGCAGGTCACCCACCGGGCGATCTCCACGGAGCAGGCCGAGATCGGTGTGTGGACCCATTTGCTCGGCACCTTCGATCCCGAAACCGGTGAACTGGCGCTGTACGTCAACGGCGACAAGCAGGCCACTGCGGTCCAGGAGACCCCGTGGGACGCTGACGGGGACTTCGTCGTCAGCGGCGCCCGCTACCGCGGCGAGCACATCGGTACATGGATCGGAGCGATCGACGACGTACGCGTCTGGGACCGGGTGCTCATGGACCAGCCCCTGACCGCGGACGAGGACGCCCGCTCCGAGGTCTGGGAACTGGCCAATCGCCCCGCCGCACTGGAAGGGCGCTGGCAACTGGACGAGACCGAGGGCACCTCGGTCGCCGACTCCTCCGACCACGGACTGACCGCGACACTGCACGGCGACCCGCTGACCGCCTGGAACCAGGCCCTCAACGAGGTGACCTGGGCACCCGGTGTCAGCCTCGATCCGACCGCGCAGGAACACATCCGCACCGATGACACCGCTATTCGCACGGACCGCAGTTACTCGGTCGCTGCGTGGGTCCGCCTGGACGAGGTCGGACACAACTCCACCGCGGTCTCGCAGGACGGCGACTTCCACAGCGCCTTCTACCTCAGCTACCAGCATTCCTTCGAGTGGGACAACTGGGTGATGAAGCTGCCCCCGGAGGACACCATGGACGCTTCCGGCTGGCACCGTGCACTGTCCGACCACGCCCCCGACTTCGGGCGGTGGACGCATCTGGCCGCGACCTACGACCACACCTCGCGCCGGGTCACCCTCTACGTCGACGGAGTCGACAACGGCAGCGCCGAAGTACCCGACGCCTGGCACACCGGCGGCCCGGTCGTCATCGGAGGGGCACTCTTCGAGCAGCAGTTCTCCGACGCCTGGGCGGGCGACATCAGCGACGTGCACCTGTACCAGGGCGTGCTCGCCGAAACCGATCTGGACCGCGTGATGCGGGGGTACCTCCCCGTGGCCTGAACCCGTTGTGGACCCCTGCTTCCCCCTGACAAGCACGATCTGCCCGGCGGCCCCCTCCGCCGGGTAGGAGGTCGCCCCGTGTCTGACATCCCCCAGAGCACCGCCCTCCGGCGCGGTCGCAAACCCCTCGTCTCCTTCGTCGCCCTGGTGCTGGTCGCCGGGCTGGCTTCGGCCATGCCCGCCTCGGCGCTGGCCTACAACACCCGCCCCGAGGTGGCCGAGACCGAGTCGGTGGACGGCCACACCGCCGTCCAGGCCGCCATCGAAGCCGACAGCGCGGCCACCGACGCCGCCGTCACCTCGCTGGAACCGGCCGAGTGGCCGGAGGCGAGCACTACGTCCTTCGACATCGGCGGAACGGAGGCGCGCTCCTTCAGCGCTCCCGCTGAGGAAGAGAACGGAGTGGTGGCACTCGACGCTGTCGAGGGCGCCGACTTCGAGGAATGGACCTCACCTCTTCCAGACGAGGACGAGAGCGCGGTACCGGAGGAGACCGACGAGACCCGCAACGAGCGGCGTGTCCCCGCCGAACCCGAGACGGACAGCGACACGCCGACCACGGGAGAGCCGTCCGGTCCCGAGACAGAAGAGCCTCAGGAGATCGGGCCCAGTCCTCAGCCGGAGGAGCCGCTGCCGGGGGACGGGGGGACCGGAATCGAAGAGGACGAGCCCGCAGCGGAGGCACCCGAGCCCGAGCCGACCGAAGAGCCCGAGGACACCGAGCCGACCGCACCGGAGCCGGTGACCGCCGCCGAGGTGGAGGTCCTGGACCGTGAGGCGGCTTCAGCCCTGGGCGTCTCCGGCCTGGCGCTGCGGGTGACGCGCACCGACGGCTCCGACGCGGTCGGGCCCGTGCGGGTGGAGGTCGATTACACGGACTTCGCCACCGCCTACGGCGCCGACTACGGGTCACGCCTGTCCCTGATCGCCCTGACCGAGTGCGAGGAGGGTACGGAGGAAGCCTGCCTGTCCTCCCACGTCCTGGACTCGGCCAACGACACCGAGTCCCGGACCCTGTCCGCCGTGGTCCCGGCCACCTCGTCGGGTGTCCTGGTCGCAGCGGCCGCCGACGGATCCGGCGAGGAGGGCACCGGTGACTACACCGCCACCTCGCTGAGCCCTTCCTCCACCTGGAACGTCGGACCCCAGACCGGCGACTTCTCCTGGAACTACCCCATGGCCGCCCCGAACACGGCCGGTGGCCTCCAGCCCGACATCAGCCTGTCCTACTCCTCGCAGTCCGTGGACGGGCGCGTGTCGGACACCAACAACCAGACCTCCTGGATCGGCGAGGGCTTCGACTACCACCCCGGCTACATCGAGCGCCGCTACATCACCTGCCAGGACGACGACACCGACATCCCCGACCAGTGCTGGTCGCACCACAACGCCACCCTCAACCTGGGTGGCCGCTCCACCGAGCTGGTCTACGACGACGGCGAGTGGACCCCCCGCAACGACGACGGCTCCAAGGTCGAGCGGCTGACCGGCACCACCAACGGCGACAACGACGGCGAGTACTGGAAGGTCACCACCACCGACGGCACCCAGTACTTCTTCGGTCTCAACCGCCTGCCCGGCCACTCCTCCGGCGACGATGAGACCGACTCGGCCTGGACGGTGCCGGTCTACGGCAACGACTCCGGCGAACCCTGCCACAAGTCCTCCGATGAGGATGCCTGGTGCCAGCAGGCCTGGCGGTGGAACCTGGACTACGTGGTGGACGTGCAGGGCAACGCCCTGTCCCACTACTACGAGGCGGAGACCAACAACTACGGCCGCCATTTCGAGTCCGAGGCCACCCCCTACGACCGCGGCGGCCACCTCAAGCGCACCGAGTACGGCCTGCGCGACGACGACCCCCACGCCACAGCTCCGGCACGGGTGACCTACTCCGTCTCCGAGCGTTGCCTGCCCGAGGACGGCTTCGACTGCGCCGAGGACGAGCGCACCGAGGACAACGCCGAGCACTGGCCCGACACCCCGCTGGACCAGGAGTGCGAGAGCGACTGCGCGGGCCAGCACTCACCCACCTTCTGGATCACCAAGAAGCTCGACACCATCACCACCCAGGTCCACGACGGGGACGAGTACACCACCGTCGACACCTGGAAGCTCAAGCACACGTTCCCCGAACCGGGGGACGGCACCGACCCGGCCCTGTGGCTGGACTCCATCACCCACACCGGGCACGTCGGCGGCACCGAGGCCTACCCGTCCATCACCTTCGGCGGAACACCGATGCCCAATCGCGTCGACTCCACCACCGACGGCCTGGCCCCGATGAACAAGTGGCGTGTCAGCGCCATCTACACCGAGACCGGTGGCCAGGTGGACGTGCGCTACGCCGAGTCCGAATGCGTGGAAGGCGACACTCCCAAGCCGCACGAGAACACGAAGGCCTGCTTCCCGGTGATCCGCTCCCACCAGCCCGGAGCGGATGACATCACCGACTGGTTCGCCAAGTACCCCGTCGTCGCGCTGGTCGAGAAGGACCTGGTCGGCGGACAGCCCGACCAGATCACCAGCTACGACTACGTGGGCGACGGCGCCTGGCGGTACATGGACGACGACGGCTTCGTGGAGGAGGACAGGCGCACGTGGTCGCAGTGGCGCGGCTACGACCGCGTCATCGTGCGCACCGGTCATGAGAACGAGGTGCGGACCGAGACCGAGCACCTGTTCTACCAGGGCATGGACGGCGACCACCTGCCCGACGGAACCCGGTCGGCGGAGGTCACCGACTCCACCGGTGCCAGCGTGACCGACGAGGAGGTCTTCAACGGCCAGCCCCGTGAGGTCATCGTCCGCGACGGCGTGGACGGCGACGTGGTCTCCCGGACCGTCACCACCCCCTGGAAGCGCGAGACCGCCACCAGTTCCCACTCCTGGGACGAGCGCGGCGCGCACATGACCAACACCAAGAGCACGGACGTCCACACCGCGCTGGCAGACGACTCGTTCCGCCAGACCAGCACGGTCAACACCTTCGACTCCTACGGCATGGTCTCCACCGTGCACGACCGGGGCGACGTGGCCGACCCCGACGACGACCAGTGCACCTCCACGGCCTACGCCCGCAACACCGGCAAGCACCTGCTGAGCCTGGTCTCCCACACCCGCACGGTCGCCTCCGACTGCGAGGGCACCCCGTCCGAGGACGAGATCGTCAGCGACACCCGCACCCTCTACGACGGCAAGGGCTTCGGAGAGGCACCCACTCAGGGCCGCCCGACCCAGACTCAGCGGGCCACCGACTACGGCGACGAGGGCGCTGTCTACCAGACGGTCACCACCTCGGAGTTCGACGAGTACGGCCGCGCCGTCGAGGTCACCGACGCGGAGGGCAACACGACCACCACCGCCTACACCTCCGCCCACCCCGGCGGGCACGACGTGAAGGTGGAGACCACCAACGCCCTGGGGCACGTCACCGTCGAGGAGTTCGACGCCCGCTCGCAGCCCGTGGCCGAGATCGACGCCGACGGCAACCGCACCGAACTGGCCTACGACCCGCTCGGCCGGTTGACCGATGTGTGGCTCGCCGACCGCACGGGCTCCAGTGACGCCTCCCCGTCCATGCGGTTCGAATACCACGTGAGTAAGGACGCGCCCACCACGGTCGTCAGCCACAGCCTCAACGCCGACGGGGACTACACCACCAGCTACCAGATCCTCGACGGCTTCCTGCGCGAACGGCAGACCCAGGCCCCCTCGCCTGAGGGCGGGCGGGTCATCACCGACACCTTCCTGGACTCGCGCGGCAACACCGTGATCAAGCGCGAGCCCTACCACAACGAGGAGGATCCGGTCGGGGAACTGTTCGTGGTCAACAACCACGACGAGGTTCCCCGCTGGACCCGTACCGTCTACGACGGCGCAGACCGGGCCACCGACGTCGTCCAGATGTCCCGGGGCGTGGAGCAGTGGCGCACCACCACCGAGCACCACGGCGACCGCACCCTGACCACCACCCCCGAGGGCGGCACGGGGACCACATCCATCACCGACGCCCGCGGCAACGTGGTCGAGCTGCGCAAGCACCACGGTGAGGAGCCCGCGGGGGACTACGACGCGACCGCCTACACCTACACCGCGCGCGGTGAGTTGGAGACCGTCACCGACCCGGGCGGCAACAGCTGGTCCTACGCCTACGACCTGCTGGGCCGGAAGGTCACCGAGACCGACCCCGACACAGGGACGTCGACGTTCGACTACGACGGCCTCGACAGGCTGGTGTCGGCGACCGACGCCCGCGACCAGACACTGCACACCACCTACGACGCCCTGGGCCGCAAGACCCACCTCAGGGAAGGTTCCGCGGACGGGACCGTCCGGGCGTCCTGGGCCTACGACACCGTGGCAACGGGACAGTTGACCTCCTCCACACGCCACGAGGACGGCAACTCCTACACCGACCAGGTGCTCAGCTACGACTCCATGGGGCGTCCGCTGGCCCAGCAGGTGCTGATCCCCGGGGCCGAAGGAGGGCTGGCAGGCCGCTACCTGTTCCGCACCCTGTACAACCCGGACGGCAGCGTCAGCTCCACCGAGTTCCCCGCGGCTGGTGATCTGCCCGGCGAACCCGTCGTGTACGACTACGACGCTCTCGGCAACGTCACTTCGGTCACAGGCAACGATCACATCGTCACCGAGGCGGTCTACTCCAAGGTCGGCAACCTCGTCCAACGCGAGTTCAGCCGCAGGCCCCTGGGCACGGACAAGACCTGGCAGACCCTCGACTTCGACGAGAAGACCAACCGCCTGGACATGGCCAGCGTCGTGCCGGAGATCGGCGAGGGATCGCTGTCCACGAAGACCTACGCCTACGACGACATCGGCAACCTGCTGCGGGTCAGCGACGAGCCCACCAACCCGCAGCGCGCCAGCGACGTGCAGTGCTTCGACTACGACCACCTGCGCCGCCTGAACCAGGTGTGGACGCCGAACGCCACCGGTGAGGCGGCCTGTGCCGCCGAGCCCGATGCTCAGAACCTGGGTGGGGCCGCTCCGTACTGGCACGCCTACACCTACGACGAGACCGGCAACCGTGTCGAGGAGATCCAGTACGCGCCGGGCGGCGGACAGACGACGCGCTCGTACTCGTCCCCGGAGGAGGGGCAGGGTCCTGCTCACGCGATCACCGGCGTGGAGGAGCAGGGTGTTGGTGGGGTCACCGAGCACTCCTACGACTACGACGCGTCCGGGAACATGGTCCGTCGCACCACAGGCGAGCGAGACCAGGTCCTGGAGTGGGGGCCCGAGGGCGAGCTGGCAAGTGCCACCGAGGGTGTGGACAGGACCGAGTACGTCTACGACGCCGCCGGTGAGCGGTTGCTGCGGCGTGCGCACGGGGCCACCACCCTGTACCTTCCGGGCATGGAGGTGACCTGGGACCCGGCCGCGGGAACCGAGGAGGCCACGCGCTACTTCGAGCACGCGGGTGAGACGGTCGCGGCGCGCGAGAACGACGGGGACCTGCACTGGGTGTTCTCCGACCACCACGGCACGGGTGAGATGGCGGTGGACGCGGTCTGGGGAGAGGTCGTTCAACGGCGGATGACCGTGTTCGGTGAGAACCGTGAGGCCGCGGGGGAGTGGCCGGGTGAGCGCGGGTTCGTGGACGGCACGGTGGATGAGTCCACGGGGCTGACCCAGCTGGGTGCGCGAGCGTATGACGCGGCACTGGGTCGGTTCATCTCGGTGGACCCCTTGATGGAGTTGACCGACGCGCAGAAAATGAACGGGTACGTCTACTCGAACAACAGCCCTGCCTCATTTACTGACCCGAACGGCCTGAACTGGAAGGACCTCCTGTCCAACGGGTGGCACCCTTCGATGGGCGGCGCTCTGACGGAGAAATGGAAGAAGCAGGGGAACTGGCACGGTCCGCCTCGCCGACCCAAAAATCCTAAGACTCCTACTGGGTGGCACCCTTCAATGGGTGGCGGTTACGCGGAACAGTGGCGTCGCACCACGGGATTCCGGACGGTGCCTAGGGCTCCAGTGAGCAGGCCCCCACTGGTCAGCCACACCGTTGATCCTCAGACCCAGGCCAACAACGAAGCCAGTTGGTTCTCACAGGCCGGAGACTGGTTCTCCAGCCGGTACACGACTGATGATGGCATGAACTGGGGGAATATTCTCGGAGACGCCGGTTTGGTCCTAGGCGTTGCTGGTATGTTTGCTTGTCCTGTATGCGGTGCTCTTGGTGTGGCGGGTGCTGCCCTTTCGGTTGGAGGCGGTCTATGGAACTTCCAACAAGGAAATGTGGGAGCTGGCATGTGGGGAGTCGCAGGAGGGATTCCTGTGGTTGGTGCCGCAGGCGTCCGTGTTGCGACTGCAGTGCGGGGAGCAAACGCGCAGAGAAAATGGTGGTCCAGTATCACCACTAGCAACGGTGTCATCAGAAAGAGGCCTAAAGTGCACAAGTGGGCCAATAGAACTCTCGATGCTGCCGAGTCTTCTATTTCCAGCTTTGCGAGTAATGCAACTGACGTGCTGGGAAATATTGGGACCCACATAACGATCGGTGGAGTGGCTTACAATGAAGCCAGGGCCTTCCGTAGGAGAGATTAGGATCCTTCTGAAGTGATGCGTGTTGCAGATGCGGCATTCGTTCGACTTATTGGCGTCAGGCGCGTTGTTCCCTTGCTGGTTGGCTTTGCCTCTAGTGGGTTGAGAGAATTTTTTTCCGAAGTAGAAGCAGCAAGACTGTCGGGAAGAGATGGTGATCTTGACCTAGATGAGAACCGAAATCTATGCGCATTGGATGGTGTCCTCGCGGTAGGTTACGCCATCATCCTAAGCCTTCTTGGTATGGGTTTTTATTATGTGGCTTTCGATCTGTTGGGGATTCCGGGGGGAGAAGAATACTCTAATCTGCTGATCCTTGCCGTGATTCTCTTTCTGGCCACAGCAGTAGTGGAGACTATCGATTTTATAAGGGTCTCTCTAATTTTCCGGATATTTGGTGCATCGCACAGGCTCCGGCTGATGGGTCCTCTTGCCTATCTAGGATCCTTTATTCTTGTCTTTGGCCTCATTTTCTGCTTCTATTTTGTTTGGTAGGATTTTCTGGGTGGAGTGTTCGTTCGCCTTTTGGTAAATATGACCACCCTTCAGGCGATGGCTCGTCTGTGGAGTGCACTCCGGGTGTCGCTGCTGCAGTGAGTGCGTGGCCTTTGCGTCACAAAGGCCACTCAGATTTAGTCTCTGGTGTGGATGGTCGGCCGAACTAATCTCGTAGGACGAGAGGATCTGGGAAGTTCGTTTGGGTCTTGAGATGAATGGAAGAGTGGTGTTCAAGAGGTGGTCATCTTTCGTGGTCTCTTGGCTCCTTTTCCTCTTTTTTGGCCTCGGGATTTTTGCGATCGGTGCAGTGTGGCCGGGGGTTGATGGGTACACATTTTGGAATGTGATCACCCTCCTGCTTATTTATCTATTGAGCTCTCTGATTGTTTGGTTCGCTTTCAGTCTTGGTGTGCTTTCCGGCATTGAAGTCAGGGAGGACAGGCTTGTTGTGAAGAAGTTCTTGGGAGAGGTTGAGATCTCACTTGGGGGTGTTTCTGGAGTAGAGTACGTCGGAGGCGTCCAGGTCAGGCTGAAAAACGGCAAGAGGATCAAATGCACCGCATTCCCTGATTCCCTGTACTCGCTCTTGATTGGATACATAAACTTCAGGGGCGTTGCTGCTTCTGTGAAAAAACTGGTGCATGAAAGGATTGGGGAGGGCGGTGGGGGAAGTGAAAAGTGGGCGTTTGAGAGAACCTGCTGGAATGCGAAAGCTCTTCTTTATATCTCGGCTTTCTACTTTTTTGCCTTCCTCGTGGCTTATCTAATACCCTAGGAGGACGAGCGCGCCACGCTCGGTCCTTCTCCGTTGGCTGTGGGTTTGAGATTGGCTCGCCCTGAAGATGCGGCCGGAGACGCCCGTACTGGGGCGGGGTAGGCGGGGTAGGGGACCGGTAACCGTGCTCAGTCCTTCGGGAGTGGCTGAGAGTGGAGGGAGTGCCGTGTTCGTCTTCTTCAGCAACCGTCTGGGCTGTGTCATGTCGCTGGTGGTCTCGGTGGCGCTGACCGCCCTGCTTCTGTTCATCCTCAACTCGCTGGGGTGAGGCGGGAGACGGACGAGGCGGCCGGGACGCCTGCTCCCTGGGAACAGCGACGCCCGGCCGTGGTCCTCGGGGGAGGCGGCCGGGCGTGGGTGGTTCCAGGTGTCAGCGCGAGAGGGCGGTTCTCAGGAAGCCGCTCCACTCGGCGGCAGGAAAGGGGAGGTGTCCGGTGCCGGGGTGCTTGGAGTCGCGGATAGCCGCGCCGCAGGGGAGTTCGGCTACCTCGACACAGTTCTGGTTTTGGGCGCTGTAGCCGCTCTTTCGGAAGCCCGTGGGTACGTGGGCGACCTCGACACAGTCCTGGCCTCTGCCGCTGTAGCTGCTCTTGTAGAACTTGAGTTGGTAGCTCATGTCTGTTTCTCCAGTGACTTGACAGCGTTGCCGATGAACTCGGCCGATTGGGACGTAGACAGTGCTACCCCCTGTAGGTTTCCGAAGGCAACGTTATATTCATCGATCTCTTCGGGGCGTTCCAGGAAGAGGCTTGTAGTAGCCGTTTCCAAGTGCACTATTGGAGTGTCCCTTGGCTCTGGGAAGTCCAGGATCGTGAACGGTCCTTCCATGCCCAGATGCTCGCCTGCCTCGTAGGGCAGTACCTGCACGTCGATGTTGTGCCGTATCGCGAGATGGCCGAGGTGCTCCAACTGCTCGTGCATCACTTCGCGACCACCTACCAGGCGGTGGAGGGCGGCTTCGTCGATCACGGCGGTCATGCGGGGTGGTTTGACCCTGTTGAGGATGCTCTGCCGGTTGATGCGTGCCTCCACGGGACGGGAGACCTCTTCCTCCGAGATTGCTCGACCGCCTTGGAAGATCGCGGCCGCGTACCGAGGGGTCTGGAACAGTCCAGGAATGAGCTGCGCTTGAAAGGTGCGGATTGTGGCGGCCTCAGCTTCCCAGTCCGGCAGCGCGCGTTCACCGAAGACGTCCTTGTACTGCGACCACCAGCCGCTCTGCTTGGCCTGTTGAGCCAGCTCGTGTATCCCGTCGCGTGTCTCCGCGTCCACTGCATAGAAGTCGGCGAGGGCGTCCAAGTCGGTACGGCGCAGGCGTCGTGCCTCGGCGGTCTCCATGCGGCCGAGGGTGGCCCGAGGTACACCTGACCCCTTCGCGGCGGCGTCAAGGGTGAGTTTGGCTTCTGCGCGCAGACTTCGGAGCACGTGACCGAGGCGGCGACGCCGGATGTTCGGGCTCTGCTGGCTCATGGGGGCATCCTATCGGGGCAAAACGGGAGTCTTGTTGGAACCGCTTGACTTACGAGATTCCCATTCTAAGCTAGACAGTGACTGAGCGATCACACACAGCGCTTCGGTCTGAACGCTACGCCCTGCCCGTTCCGCGCATCACGGCATCCGTGAGACTCCTCCAACGGGCACCACGAAACCCCTGCTCACGCCAAGGAGTGTTCTCGTCATGCCCGCGAAAGCCCACGCCCCGATGCCCGTGCCCGCGCTGGGAGAAGCCACGGTCCCGCTGTCCAGCTTCATCCGGCCGGTGCACCGCCACTACTTCACCCGGCAGCCCGAGCGGCCCAACTACCGGATGCGCCGCTACGACTTCGCCGGAACCCCGGCCGTGATGCCGCTGGTCCGCGCGTTCCTGGACACCTGCGCCGCAGCCCAGGACACCGACTACCGCTACCTGTTCACGTTGCTGGGATCGGAGCTGGCCAACAACTCGATTCGCCACAGCCTCTCCGGCCGACCCGGCGGCAGCTACACCCTTCTCGTCCACCGCCACCGCACCGGGCTGCATCTGGCCTGCCGCGACCGGGGCGGCCTGCGCGACAAGGACGCCCGCCTGCAACCCAAGAAGAACGGCCTGAACCTGGACGCCGAATCGGGCCGGGGCCTGGCCATGGTCAACGCCTTCGCCACCGCCTGGGGCGACAACGGCAACGCCCACTACCGCACGGTGTGGTTCTCGCTGGCCTACGACCTCACCGGAAGCCGGTGGAACACCCACACCGACCTCTGACATGCCGCCGACATGAGACGGGCCCAGGAAAGCGTTGCAGCGCTTCTCCCGGGCCCTGAACCCCCAGAAACCAACCCAGACATAGGCAAGAAAAGAGGATCTGATGCAGAACCCTATCCCCTCGCCCCGCCGTTCGGACGACGTTCGACCGATGCCCCGGCTCGTCCCGCCGCTCCCGCGCCGCACCCCGCTCGTCGGCCCGGTCTGCCCGCACTGTGAACACCCCTCCTGCCGGGTTCGCCGTGCCCAGCGCCTGCCCCGCCTGGGCGGCCACCGCTCCGAGTTCTCCCGCGAGCACGCCCAGGCCGCCGCGATCCAGAAGCGCCACCGCCACCTGATCGTCTACTACGGCGAGGCCACGCAGTCCTTCTGGGCGGTCACCCCCACCGGACTCCTCGAAGCCGCGAACGCTGACGCCCTCCTCCTGGCCCTGTGGCCGCACAATGCCCCGTTCATGCCGCCCGCCCTGGCCGTCGAGGCCGTCACTCCCGTACCGGCCTGACCGGTGGCCCCTCCCACCACGGGCCGGAACCGCCGCCAGCGGTTCCGGCCCACCCGTGACTCAGCGGTGGTTCCCGCCGGAGCGTCTACGGCCGGACAACCGCCTACTCCTGCTGGTGGGGCATCCGGATGTTGTACTGGCGCATCTTGCGGTAGACGGTCGCCCGCCCCATCCCCAGCTCGGCGGCGGCCCCGACGACGGTCGCGCCCGGAGCGGTCAGGCAGCGGACGATCTCGTCGCGTTCCACCGCCTGGATGCGGCTGAGGCGGCGCCCGCCGTTGCTCCGGAAGACCTCGGCGGGCAGGTGGTGGACGTCGACCACGTCCGCGCGCAGCGCCGCGTCGCACACCGCCCGCTTCAGCTCGGTGACGTTGCCCGGCCAGTGGTAGTCGGTGAGCGCACGTGAGGCCGCCGGGGTGAAGCCGATCGCCCGACCCCGGGCCCCCTGCGCGAAGTGCCGCGCGAGCGGCAGCACGTCCTCCGGGCGGCGGCGCAGGGCGGGGGCCTCGACCACCGCGTCGACCAGTTCCCGCAGCGCCTCGGGGAGCGCGTCGAAGCTCCGTCCCGTGACCACGAAGGGCTGGGGGCGTCCGCCCCCGCGCCGCGCCCCGGCCAGCAGCCGGGCCAGCTCGCTCGCTCCCCACGCCGGAAGCGCCTCCACCCCGGACACGATCACGCACGTGTCGTCCTTGGCCAGCTCGGGGGTCCAGAGTGTGAGCCAGGAGTCCACGTCCTCCGGGGCGGGCGGACGGGCGTTGAGCACCCTCTCCCGTGCGCTGACCTGCCGCCGCGCGAGCGAGGCCAGGGAGGTCCGGCCCGAACCGGACTCGCCCACGACCGCCAGCGTCCGCCCGCCCACCGCCTCGCGGGCCCCGGCGACGGCGCCGCGCCAGAGCCGTGACGAGCAGGCGTCGGCCTGCCCGCCGCCGGCGGCGCGGAAGCGGAACACCGCGCCCCTGGGCGCGGGCTGGACCCGGCGCCCCGTGCCCCGGGCGAGCATGAGCGCGGACGTGCTCTGCGCGGCGGACTGGGCCAGCGCCAGCAGCAGGGCCGAGGAGGACTCCGACCAGGTGGTCAGGTTGACGCTGCCGACCAGCGTGCCGTCCGCCGGGTCCAGGACCGGAGCGGCGGCGCAGGTGTACCCGCGCAGCCCCGTGCAGTAGTGCTCCTCCGCCCTGACCAGCGACGGCGCGCGGTCGGCCAGGGCCAGCCCGAGGCCGTTGGTGCCCGCGTCGCGTTCGGCGTAGGAGAACCCGGGCGCGAGGTGGACCCGGTCCAGGGAGCGCAGGATCGCCGCGTCGTTGGCGAGCCTGCTCAGCACCAGCCCCTCGCTGTCGGTGATCATCAGGCTCACCGGCTCGTTGGCGATGGTGCGCTGGATGCCCCGCAGGACCTCGTTGCCGCACTCGTAGAACAGCGACTCCGTGTCCACGGAACCGGTGAAGGCGGGCTCCACCCGTTCGGCGGAGACGCCGTAGTGCTCGCTGCGCCGCCACGAGGCGCGCAGCCGGGGGGCTTTCGCCGGTGTCCGTCCGGCGGTGTCGGTGGGTGCGTGTCTGGGCGGTGAACACGTCCGGTCGTGCACGTCGGCCTCCAGGGGTTCTCTGGCCGCGACCTGGGCGGACGGTCGGTACACCCGCCCGGGCCGCGTGACGGCCAGGTTACTCGTCCGTGTCCTGGACGCCTCGGAGCGGCTGTCTCAAACTGAGACACGCGACACAGTCCGGAGTTGCGTACGTCTCCCTAGTCTTCCAGCGAAACGGCCGACTCGACCCGGCCTAGTGGGAGGAAGCATGTACAGCAAGGACGGCGAGAACTACTTCGTCGTGGACGCGCACGTCGCCCTGTGGGACGCGCGTCCCGAGAACCAGCTCAACATCCACGGCAAGCAGTTCATCGACTGCTTCTACGACTACCACCGCAACCTCGGCCCGGAGTCGGAGCTGTGGCCGTACGAGGACTTCCTCTACTACGGCGGCGAGCGCCTGATGCGCGACCTGTTCACCGACGGCTACGTCGACCACGCCATCTTCCAGCCCGCCCACCTGGGGGCCTTCTACCGCAACGGGTTCGGGCAGGCCGAGGAGGCCTTCGCGCTCACCCAGGCCCACCCCGACAAGCTCACCTACAACCACTGCTGGGACCCGCGCTTCGAGGAGGAGGGGCTGGAGTGGCTGCGCCGCGACGCCGAGCGGTTCGGGCTCCAGGGGGTCAAGCTCTACACCGCCGAGTGGAAGGAGGGCTCGCGCGGGTACAAGCTGGACGACCCGTGGACCTACCGCTACCTGGAGACCTGCCAGGAACTCGGCATCCGCAACATCCACGTCCACAAGGGGCCCACGATCCGGCCGCTGGACCGCGACGCCTTCGACGTGGCCGACGTGGACCACGCGGCGACCGACTTCCCCGACCTCAACTTCGTGGTGGAGCACTGCGGGCTGCCCCGCCTGGAGGACTTCTGCTGGATCGCGACCCAGGAGCCCAACGTGCACGCGGGCCTGGCCGTGGCGATCCCCTTCATCCACACGCGGCCGCGCTACTTCGCGCAGATCCTCGGCGAGCTGCTGTACTGGCTGGACGAGGACCGCATCCAGTTCTCCAGCGACTACGCCCTGTGGACCCCGCGCTGGCTGGTCGAGAAGTTCGTGGACTTCCAGATCCCCGAGGACATGACCGAGTACGCGCCGGTCACCGTGGACCAGAAGAAGAAGATCCTCGGGCTCAACGCGGCCGCGATGTACGGCATCGAGGTGCCCGAGGGGCTGGGTCTGGCCGCCGACACCGACACCAAGGCGGTGGCCTGACATGCGCCCGCCCGGACACACCGAACTGGAGCGCCCGCTCCCGGAACGCACGGAGACCGCGCACACGGCCCCCGAACCCGGGACTCCGGAGGACGCGGAGTTGGAGCGGGCGGCGCTGCGGGCGCTGGACGCGGTGTACGACCCCGAGCTGGACGAGCCCGTCACCGACCTGGGCTTCGTCCGCTCGGTCAGGGCCGACGGCGGCGCGCTCACCGTCCACCTGCGGCTGCCCACCTCGTTCTGCGCGCCCAACTTCGCCTACCTCATGGCCTCCGACGCCAAGGACGTGCTCACCGACCTGCCCGGCGTGCGCCGGGTCTCGGTCCTCCTCGACGACCACCACGACTCGGACAGGATCAACCGCGGCCTGGCCGCGGACGCGGGCTACCGCGGCACGTTCGGGGACGAGGCCCGCGAGGACCTGGAGGAGCTGCGCCTGGTCTTCCGGCGCAAGGCCCACGCCGCCGCGATGGAGCGCGCGCTGACCCTGCTGCTGCGCGCGGACCCAGGCCTGGCCGAGGAGGACCTGCACGACCTCACCCTCGCCGACCTGCCCGACGACCGGGCCGGGCGGGCGCTGCTGCGGCGCCGCGCGGCGCTCGGGCTGGACGACGACCCGACCGCGCGCGTGCTCGTGGACGACCACGGCGACCCCTTCCCCCGTGAGGAGGTTCCGCTGCGGCTGCGGTTCGCCCGCTCCACCCGGATCTCCATCGAGGGCAACTCGCACTTCTGCCGCGGGCTGCTGCGCACCCGCTACCCCGGGTCGGAGGCCGACCAGGCCCCGCCCGCCCACACACTTCCGCTCACCGTCCAAGCGAGGAACTCATGAAGGCAGTCCAGGTCGTCGGCTACGGCCAGAACCTGCGCATGGAGGAGGTGCCCGCCCCGGAGGTCACCGGTCCCTTCGACGTCATCGTCAGGATCGGCGGCGCCGGAGTGTGCCGCACCGACATCCACATCCTGGAGGGTCAGTGGGCACAGAAGTCCGGCGTCACCCTGCCCTACACGATCGGCCACGAGAACGCCGGATGGGTGCACGCCGTGGGCAGCGGCGTCACCAACGTCTCCGAGGGCGACAAGGTCATCGTGCACCCGCTGATCACCTGCGGCCTGTGCCGGGCCTGCCGCTCCGGTGACGACGTCCACTGCGAGAACAACCTCTTCCCCGGCATCGACACGGCCGGGGGCTACGCCGAGTACCTCAAGACCTCCGCGCGCAGCGTGGTGCGCATCGACGACTCCCTCGAACCCTCCGACGTGGCCGCGCTCGCCGACGCCGGACTGACGGCCTACCACGCCGCGGCCAAGGCCGCGCGCCGTCTGCGCCCCGGCGACCGCTGCGCGGTGATCGGCGCCGGAGGCCTCGGGCACATCGGCATCCAGTTGCTCAAGGCGATCACCGCGGCCGAGATCATCGCGGTGGACCGCAACGCCAACGCGGTCGCCCTGGCCACCTCGATCGGCGCCGACCACGGGGTGGTCGCGGACGGCACGCAGGTCGAGCAGGTCCTCGAACTCACCGGCGGCCACGGCGCCGAGGTCGTCATCGACTTCGTGGGGGAGGGCGGGGCGACCTCGGACGGGGTGCGGTTCCTGCGCCGCGCCGGGGACTACCACGTCGTCGGGTACGGCGAGAACATCGACGTGCCGACGATCGACGTCATCTCGGCGGAGATCAACTTCGTCGGCAACCTCGTCGGCTCCTACAACGACCTGTGCGAGCTGATGGTGCTGGCGGCGCGGGGACACGTGCGGCTGCACACCAGCAAGTACCCGCTCGACCGCTTCCAGGACGCGCTGGACGACCTCGACGCCGGGCGTATCCGGGGCCGCGCGATCCTCGTCCCGTAGAGGGACCTCCGACCACGCCGGGAGGAAACACCCGGTCGGGCTCACGGGTCCGGCCGGGCCCGCGGCGGCACGCCGGGTCCGTCCGAGGTGAGGGGCGGTCCGCGTCGAGGGGACGGATCCGTCTCCGCCGGAGGGCGGAAGGGGAGGCCCGGCGTGCCCGCCGCGCCCGTTCGCGTGCTGCCGGGACGTGACGCCGGTGCGCGGCGGGGTGTTCTGGCACGGGCGGTGCGTTCCGGTCGCGAGCGGAGGCGTCCCGACGCGGGCGTTGCGCCACGGTCGTGAGCGGGGGCGTTCTGGCACGGACGGTGCATCTCGGTTGTAGTCAGTGCGTCCGGATTGTGAGCTGGGTGTCCCGGCGCAGGTGGGGTTTCCCGGTGGGGCGGTGCGTCCCGGCGCGGGCGGTGACCTGGCGCAGGCGGGTGCGGCCCCGGGCGCGCACGGGGCGTTCCGGCGCAGTGGCGGTCTGTTCAGTGGGGGTATTGGTCGGAAAGCGCTTGCCTTGTAATGTGGGCCACCCCCGCTGTTCAAGGAGGCGTGCCCATGGGGATCCCCCCGCGTTCCGTCCGAAGAACGAGTCCGCTGTTCGCGGGCGTATGCGCCCTGGTGATGGCCGCGAGTTCCGCCGCGCTGGCCGAACCGGGAGGAGGCCCCGGCATCCAGCTCGAACGGCTGGATCGCGGCCTGGTCGCTGTCGACACCCCGGAAGGCGTTTTCCTTAGCTGGCGCCTGCTGGCCTCCGAGGTCGGCGGACCCACCGACTCCGGGCTCCGGGGCCCGCAGTTCCGGGTGTACCGGGACGGCCGGGTCGTCGGGATGGTGCGCGACAGCACCAACTTCCTGGACGGGGAGGGCGGCGCCGACTCCGAGTACCGGGTGGTCCCCGTCCCCCGGGGAAGGCCGGGCGTCGGCCCCGAGGGCGAGGCCGCCGTGTGGGCCGAAGGCCACCACGACCTGCCGCTCCGCAAACCCGAGGGCGGCACCACCCCGGCGGGGGAGGAGTACGGCTACACCGCCAACGACGTCAGCGTCGGCGACGTGGACGGAGACGGACAGTACGAGTTCGTCGTCAAGTGGGACCCCACCAACTCCAAGGACGTCTCGCAGCGGGGCTACACCGGCCCGACGTACGTGGACACCTACACACTGGACGGCGAGCTGCTGCACCGCATCGACCTGGGCGTCAACATCCGGTCGGGCGCGCACTACACGCAGTTCGTCGTCTACGACCTCGACGGCGACGGCCGCTCAGAGATCATGCTCAAGACCGCCCCGGGCACCAGAACACTGACCTTCGACGGGGACGGGGAGGCCTCCGGCGACCACATCACCCTGCCGGAGGAGGACGTCGAGGCCGGGGTCGGGCACGGCGACGACTACCGGATGAGCGCCGAGGACTACCGCGAGCACGTCGTGGCCGTGTTCCGGGGCTGGCACGAGCACCCCGAGGTGGTGGCCGGGAACTGGCCCGCCACCCTGGAGGAGGCCTTCGGCGGGGAACCCCGTTACGACTACCCCCTGAGCGAGGCGGACGCCGGGGCCCTCGCGGACTTCTTCCTCGACGAGTACGCGCCCTCGCGCAGCGCGCGCAACGAGCTGCGCGAGTTCGAGGGCTTCGTCGTGGACGGCCCCGAGTACCTGACGGTGTTCGACGGCGAGACCGGCGCGGAGCTGGACACCGTCCGCTACGAACCGGGCCGGGGCGACGACGGCCTGATGTGGGGCGACTACGCGATGGCGCGCATCGAGCCGGGCAACCGGGTGGACCGGCTGCTGTCCGGAGTGGCCTACCTGGACGGCACCCGCCCGTCGGCGGTGTTCGCCCGGGGCTACTACACGCGCTCGGCCGTGGCCGCCTACGACTTCGACGGCGAGGACATCAGAACGCGCTGGATCGCGGACAGCGGGCACGTGCCGATGGACAACCCGTTCGACGCCTCACCGCACGGCGGTCGGGGCTCCTATCCCGACATGGGCACGCTGGCCGGTCAGGGCTTCCACTCCTTCGGCGTGGCCGACGTGGACGCCGACGGGCGTCAGGAGATCGTCTACGGCTCCGCGACCCTGGACGACGACGGGTCGCTGCTGTACTCCTCGCACGCCGAGGGGCCGCCCGGGAGCGCCATCGAGGGCGAGACGGCCAAGCTCGGGCACGGCGACGCGATGCACGTGGGCGACCTCGACCCGGAGCGCGAGGGCCTGGAGATCTGGACCGTGCACGAGGGCGGCGCGAGCGCGCCGTACGGGTTCGCGATGCGCGACGCCGCCACCGGCGAGGTGCTGTTCGGCGGGTACACGGGCACCGACACCGGCCGGGGCATGGTCGGCGACGTCGATCCGGACGTCCCCGGCCTGGAGGCGTGGTCCTCGATGCCGCCCGGCGGTGGTGGCGAGGCGGGCCTGTGGAGCGCGGACGGGGAGTTCCTGGGCGACCGCACCCCCGGGACGAACATGAGCATCCGCTGGTCCGCCGACATGACCACGCAGATCGTCGAGGGCACCGAGGACCCCGGGATCGAGGACTGGCGGCGCGGCACCCTGCTCACAGCCGAGGGCACGCTCACCAACAACGGGACGAAGGGCAACCCCGCCCTGGTCGCGGACGTGCTCGGCGACTGGCGCGAGGAACTGGTCCTGCGTACGGAGGACAGCGGAGCGCTGCGGATCCTCACCAGCACCGAGGTGACCGGACACCGGCTGCACACCCTCATGCACGACCCGCAGTACCGGGCGGACGTGGCCCGGCAGCAGACCGGCTACAACCAGCCCGCGTACCCGTCCTTCCACCTGGGCGCGGACACCGACTGGGCGCGGGTGCAGGTCCCCGACGCCGTCTTCCCGGAGTAGGAGCGGGCGGGTGCGTGCCCCGGCGGCCCGGCCGTCCGGGGCACGTTCGCGTCCGGGCGCTGGGTTGCTGGGCAGCGTGCCCGCAGCCGGTACCGGCCCGTCCCGATCCGCTCCGCCGCTCCGCCGCTCCGCCGCACGCCGCCGCGCCGGGCACGGCGCGAGAGGGGCGGCCTCCCGGAACCACCGCGCCTCCGAGGGCGCCGCCACCGCTGCCGACGCGGGCGGTCTCAACCCGAGGGCATCGTCCCCGCATTGGCAGCGGCGGCCGGGGTCGGTGCGGACACCCTCAGTCCGAGGGCGCGTCCCCGCGCTCGTCCCCGCTGTCGTGCCCGAAGGCGGGCAGGCCGCGGGCCGCGGTGGTCAGCGCGGTGCGCAGCAGCGGCCCCACACCCTCCGACAGGACGCCCCGCCCGTCGTCCTCCAGGCGCGCCCGCTCCTCGGCGGCCAGGCGCAGCGCCGAGTTGAGGGCGGCCGCCTGGACGCGGACGGGCAGGCTCTCGGCGGACTCGCCGGTGCGGTCGGCGATGATCCGCGCGAAGACGGACTCGGCGGCGTGGTGCACCTCCAGCCACACCGCCATGAGCGCCGGTTCGGTGCGGGTCATCCGGATGAGGTCCGCGACGGGCCCCTCCACGACCTGCGGCTCGCCGTCGAAGAACCGCTCCCGCTCCAGGTACTCCAGGAGGGGGACCCCGGGAGGGCAGGCGCGCAGGCGTTCGGCCATGTGCTCCAGTCCCGTCGTCAGCAGCGGCCGGACGCAACTCTCCTTGCTGGGGAAGTAGCGCCACAGCGTCCTGGTGGAGATGCCGAGCGCGTGCGCGATGTCGTCGCCCGTGGTGCCCGACACCCCGTTCTCGGTGAACAGCCGCACGGCCGCGCGCGCGATCTCCGTGCGCACGATCTCCCTGCGCCGCTCGGTCATGGGCGGGCGGCCCCGCCCCGAGGGTGCGCGGGGCGTCTTCGCGGACGGTGTTCCCGGCACGACCGTCCCCCCTCCCGTGTGTGCGCTGCCTGGGCGGGTCCACTTTACTGACGCCCGGACCAGGCACAACAATATTTGTCTCTGGGCGACAAAAAGTCCTACAGTGACAAAAGCGGCCGCCGTGGCCGCCACCAGCGGCAACGAGAGGGCTTCCCATGACCGGCCTGGGCCTGAAGGACAAGAACGTCATCGTCACCGGAGGCGGCTCCGGCATCGGCCGCGCGAGCGCGCTGCGCTTCGCCGAGGAGGGCGCCAGGGTCCTGATCGCCGACCTCAACGCCGACACGGCGCGTGAGGCGGCCGAGGAGATCCGCGCGGCCGGGTGCACCGCCGAGACCGTGACCGGCGACCTCAGCCGTCAGGAGGTCGTGGACGAGGTCGTCGCCACGGCCGTCGAACGCCTCGGCGGTGTCGACGTCCTGGTCAACAACGCCGGGATCATGGACGACATGTCCGCCACCGCCGACGTCACCGACGCGGTCTGGGAGCGGCTCCTGCGCGTGAACCTGACCGCGCCCTTCCTGCTCACCCGCGCCGTCCTGCCGCACATGGTCGAGCGGGGGGCCGGATCGGTCGTCTTCACCGCCTCGGAGGCCTCCCTGCGCGGCAGCGCCGCCGGAGCCGCCTACACCGCCTCCAAGCACGGCGTGGTCGGCCTGGTCAAGTCCACCGCGGTCATGTACCGCGACAAGGGGATCAGGGTGAACGCCGTCGCCCCGGGCGGCACCGCCACCTCGATCACCGTCGACGTCGCCTCCGCGCCCCACGGCCCGACCACCCTCGGCACCTTCATGTCCAACATGGGCCGCGTGGCCCGGGCCGAGGAGCTGGCCGCCGCCGTCATCTTCCTGGCCTCCGACGCGGCGAGCAGCATCAGCGGCGCGGTGCTGCCGGTGGACAACGGCTGGTCGGCCGTCTGAGGAGGCGACCGCTCGCGGACCCGGCCCCGGGTCCGCGGCGGCGGGCGCTGCGTGCGTCCGAGCGCGTACGCCCCACTTCTTAAGTCAGTCGCTTGACTCAACGCGGCGACGGGCGTTCACTGTACGTGTACGTACCGATGACGCAGAGGAGTGAGGGCTGTGGGTGCCGACGGGACCGAACGGCTGATGGACTACCCGATCCCCAGCCCCGAGGCGCTGGAGCCGCCCGCCGAGTGGGCCGAGTTGAGACAGCGGTGCCCCGTCGCCGGGGTGCGGCTGCCCAGCGGCGACCGGGCGGAGGTGGTCACCCGCTACGAGGACGTCAGGCGGGTGCTCTCCGATCCGCGCTTCACCCGGCGGCTCGACGCCGAGGACGCGGCCCGGGTCTCGGCCGGCGCGACGGGCGGCGTGTTCAACAGCGACCTGGCCTCGGCGGTCCCCGACAGCGGGGAGGAGCACCGGCAGTGGCGGCGGCTGGTCGGCAAGTGGTTCACCGCCAGGCGCATGAACGCGCTGCGGCCCGGGATCGAGGCCATGGCCGACCGGCTCGTCGACGGCATGGTGGAGCGCGGCCACCCGGCGGACCTCCGGGCCGACCTGGGATTCCCCCTGCCGGTGTGGGTCATCTGCGACATGCTCGGCGTGCCCGACTCCGACCGCGACCGCTTCTCGCACTGGTCGGACGCGCTGCTCAACCTCACCCGCTACACCCAGGAGGAGATGGACCGGGCCCAGGCCGAGTTCCTCGCCTACATGAGCGGCCACGTCGAGGCCAAGCGGGCGGAGCCGCGCGAGGACCTGATCAGCTCCCTGATCACCGAGACCGCCGAGGCCGGGTTCGACCTGCCCACCTCCGCGCTGGTCGCCACCAGCATGGGCCTGCTGGTCGCCGGGCACGAGACCACCGCCAACATGATCGGCAAGATGGTGGCGATGCTGCTGGACGACCGCAGCCGCTGGGAGAGGCTGCTGGCCGACCGGACGCTGGTGCGCTCCGCGGTGGAGGAGGCGCTGCGCTTCGACGCCAACTCCGGGCTCGGCCTGCCGCGCTACATCACCGAGGAGACCGAGATCGGCGGCGCCACCGTCCCGGCCGGGACCACTGTCATGTGCAGCATGGGCGCGGCCAACCGGGACGAGAGCGCGTTCGAGAACGCGGACGAGATGGACCTGGGGCGCGTGCCCAACCCGCACCTGGGCTTCGGCGCCGGGGCGCACTCGTGCCTGGGGCAGGCGCTGGCCCGCACCGAACTCCAGGCGGTGCTCGACGTGCTGCTGCGCAGGCTCCCCACGCTGGAGTTGGCCGTCCCCGCGGCGGAACTGCGGCGGCTGGACGGCCTGGTCGTGGGCGGGCTGCGCGAGGTCCCGGTCCGGTGGTGACCGTGTCGCGGGCGCGGACCGGACGGGCCGACACCACGCGGGAGCTGATCCTGTCCACCGCCGAGCGCCTGTTCGCCGAACACGGCCTGTTCGCGGTGTCCAACCGCGGCATCAGCGTGGCCGCGGGCCAGGGCAACAACACCGCGGTCGGCTACCACTTCGGCACCAAGACCGACCTCGTGCGCGCGATCGTGCGCACGCACACCGACCGGCTCGAACCGCTGTGGGCGCGGGCGGTCGAGGAGGAGGGAGACCCGGCCGGGACGGGCGACTGGATCGCCTGCCTGGTCCGGCCGGTGACCCGGCACCTGGCGCACCTGGGCGTCCCGAGCTGGTTCGCCCGCTTCTCCGCGCAGGTCATGACCGACCCGGGCCTGCGCGTGATCATGACCGAGGAGACGCTGACCTCGCCCCCGCTCAGGCGGGTCCTCCTCGGCCTGCGCGCCAGCCTGCCCGACCTGCCGCCGCCTGTGCGCGCCGAACGCGAGGACATGACCCGCCACCTGATCGTGCACATGTGCGCCGAACGCGAGCGCGCGCTCGCCGAGGAGACGGCGACGCCCCGGTGCAGCTGGGAGGACACGGCCACTGGACTGGTGGACGCGCTCACGGGGATCTGGCTCGCCCCCGTGACCCCGGTCGAGGGGCGCGACCGCACCGCGAAGACGAAGGAGGAGGAGCGACCATGAGGGTGACCGTCGACCAGGACTGGTGCTGCGGCGCCGGTCAGTGCGTGCTGCTCGCCCCGGAGGTGTTCGACCAGCGTGAGGAGGACGGCATCGTCGAACTGCTCACCGAACGGCCGCCGGAGAAGCTGTACCCGGTCGTGCGCGAGGCGGGGCAGGTGTGCCCCACCGGCGCGATCCACGTGGACGAGGAGGCCTGACCGCACGGGGGAGGTGGAGAGCGCGCCTCACGGCCGGTCGTGCCCGGTCAGCCGAGTCCGTCCCGGCCGGGGCGCCCGCACCCGTTTTTCGCGGTCCGCCCGCGCTCGTCCTGCCCGGCCCGGCCGCGGCCGAGGGACGGCCCGAGGAACCCGGGGGCGGCCCGCCGCGGCTCCGGCGGGCCGCCCCCCTCGCCCGGGGTCAGTGGCCGCCGGTCAGGGTTCCGGACAGCTCCCGGTGCAGGTGCGCGCTGGGCCCGTTGAGGCCGGTGATCTCCACCCGCACCCCGTGCCTGCGGAAGTGCTCGGTGACCTGGTCCAGGGCGGCCACGGCCGAGGAGTCCCACACGTGCGCGTTGGACATGTCCACCACTACCTTCTCCAGGCCCTGTTCGGTGTAGTCGAACCGGTTGACCAGCTCGCCGGTGGAGGCGAAGAACACCTCGCCGTTGACCGAGTACACGCGGGTGCCGCCCTCGGGGTCGAGCACGCTGGTGACGTCGGCCTGCATGGCGGCCCGGCGGGCGAAGAGCACCATGGACACCACGACCCCGACGATCACACCCAGGGCCAGGTTGTGGGTGGCCACGACCACGGCGACGGTGATGGCCATGACCAGGGTCTCGGTCCAGGGCATCCGCCTCAGGGTGGCCGGGGCGACGCTGTGCCAGTCGAAGGTCACGATGGCCACGAAGAACATCACCGCGACCAGCGCAGCGACCGGGATCATGCCCACCAGGTCGCCCAGGGCCACGCACAGGATGATCAGGAACACACCGGCCAAGAAGGTCGAGACGCGGGTGCGGGCCCCGGACTTGACGTTGATCATGGTCTGGCCGATCATCGCGCACCCGGCCATGCCGCCGAAGAAGCCGACCAGCACGTTGGCCACTCCCTGGCCGCGGGCCTCGCGGCCGTGGTTCGAGGAGGTCTCGGTCTGGTCGTCGACGACCTTGGCGGTCATCAGTGACTCCATCAGCCCCACCAGGGCCAGGGTCAGCGAGTAGGGGGCGATCAGGACCAGCGTGTCCAGCGTGTAGGGCACGTCCGGGATCAGCGGTACGGGCAGGGTGTCGGGCAGTTCGCCCATGTCCCCGACCGTCTGCGCCGGGATGCCCAGGGTCAGCGCGGCGACGGTGAGCACGACGATGGCCACCAGCGGCGCGGGAACCGCCTTGGTCAGGCGGGGCAGGCCGAAGACGATGACCAGGCCCACGGCCACCATGGCGTAGATCGGCACGCCCACGCCCTCCAGGTAGGGCAGCTGTGCCATGAAGATGAGGACGGCCAGGGCGTTGATGAACCCGGTCATGACGCTGGGCGGCACGAACCGCATCAGCCTGGCCACCCCGAGCAGGCCCAGGGCGACCTGGATGAGCCCGGCCAGGATGGTGGCGGCGATCAGGTGGTCGACGCCGTACTCCATCGACAGCGGTGCCGCGACCAGGGCCATCGCGCCGGTGGCGGCGGAGATCATCGCGGGCCGCCCGCCCAGGAAGGCGATGGACACGGCCATCACGAAGGAGGCGTACAGGCCCACGCGGGGGTCGACCCCGGCGATGAGGGAGAAGGCGATGGCCTCGGGGATCAGGGCCAGGGCGACGACCAGCCCGGCCAGCACGTCGGCGCGCAGCTGCGCGGCGGCGGGGATCCGGGCCTTGAGGGACCTGGGGGTCTTCACGGGCAGTTTCATGGCACCCATCGGGTTTCGGGCAGCCCACAACGAGGACCGCGGTGTCGGGTCAGGCGTTCGTGCACGGCGCGGACGCGCGCCGGGTGAGGCGGGGTGCGCAGGTGCGCACGGGGATCCGGGGCGATGTCGGCCCCGGTGCGGCTTCGTCGCCGCGGGCCCGGCCGTGCCCCTGGGCAGGGCCGGGAAGAGAGCGCGGTGGTCCTCCGCTCGTGCGCGGGTGACGACCCGGAGAAACTCTACTCTTACGTGAGAGTCTGATTCTCGTTCGGCGACTGAGACAACCCTCACACGACGGAAGGGTGTGGCTGTTTCTCCAGGCAGGGGCGGGCGCTCCGTACGGCGGGCGCGCTCCACCGGTGATGGCGCGCCGTGACCAGCGGTGGAGTTGCGGCGGTGACCCGCGACGCGGGGACGGGGGAGCGGGTGCCCGGCGCGGGGCGCTGGCCGCTCGGCTCCGGCGGACGCTATGCGGTGGCGTTGTCGCGGGCGCGCTGCTCGCGCAGCCGCTCGGCGAACTCCTCGGCCATCGCCAGCTGGTCGCGCAGGGTCTGGCAGCGGGCGACGATGGCCGCCTCGAAGGCGTCGAGCCTCTCGCTCAGGGCCCGCCGCTCGTCGGGCCCGGTCTCGGCCGACCCCAGCCGGTCGACGGCCTCCAGCAGCTCGCGGGTCTCCTCAAGGCTGAACTCCAGCGGTTTCATCCGCTTGATGAGGTTCAGGCGGTCCACGTCCGTCTCGGTGTAGAGCCGGAAGCCGCCGCGGGAGCGCGCGGAGGGCTCGACCAGGCCGACCTCGCCGTAGTAGCGGATCGTGCGCAGGGACAGGCCGGTCCGCTCGGCGACCTCGCCGATCTGCATGTGCTGCGCCCCGGACATCGCGGCACCCCCTCTCGTTCACTCGACTCTAACGTCGGTTCCGGCGGGGCGCGGCCCGCCGCCGGGCGCTCCGGTTCCTCCGTAAAGCCGTTGTCGGCCCGGCGGACGCTCGGACATAGTGGACCGATCCCCGGGGCGCGGTCCGAACGCGCCTCCCCACACGGAGGAACCGCCATGTCCACCCTTCGGGTCACCGCCGAGCGGCTGACGATCCACCCGCACCCCAACGCGGACGCGCTGGAGCTGGCGCAGGTCGGGTTGTTTCGCGCGGTCGTGGCCAAGGGGGCCTACCGCACCGGCGACTGGGCCGTCTACGTCCCCGAGAGCGCGCTGCTGCCCGAGGACCTCATCGGTGAACTCGGTCTGACGGGCAGGCTCGCGGGCTCCCGGAGCAACCGGGTCAAGGCCGTCCGGCTGCGCGGAGAGCTGTCGCAGGGCATCGTCTGCCGCCCGAAGCTGCTGGCCGACCGCGACCTGGCGGCGGAACACCGTGACGGCACCGACTTCGCCGGGGAACTCGGCATCACCAAGTGGGTGCCCCCGGTCCCGGTGCACATGGGCGGCGACCTGGTCGACGCGCCCGACCTGCTGCGCTGGATCGAGGTGGAGAACGCCAAGCGCTACCCCGACGCCTTCGAACCGGGGGAACCGGTCGTGGCCACGGAGAAGATCCACGGCACGGCCTGCCTGTTCACCCTGGTCGCCGCGACGGGGGAGGAGTTCGCCTCGTCCAAGGGCCACGGGTCCCGGCACCAGGCGCTGGCGTTCGCGGAGAAGAACCTGTACTGGCGGGCGCTGACCGCCCACGGGGTGCCCGAGGCCGCGCGCAGGCTGGCGGAGCGGTTCGGCGCCGCCCGGGTGGGCGTGTTCGGCGAGGTGTTCGGCGCGGGGGTGCAGGACCTGGCCTACGGCGAGACCGGCCGCGGCGAGCAGCCCGGTTACGCGGTCTTCGACGTCTCCCTGGACGTGGACGGTGCCCTGAGCTGGGTCGACGCCGCCGACCTGCCCGAGGTGCTGGAGTCGGTCGGGCTGCCCTCGGTGCCGCTGCTCCACGACGGCCCCTACGACGAGGCGGCGCTGCTCGCGCTGGCGCAGGGGGAGGAGACCTGGAGCGGTGGCGGCCTGCACCTGCGCGAGGGGGTCGTGGTCCGGCCCCGGCGCGAGCGCTACTCGCCGGTCCTGGGCGGGCGCGCCATCGTCAAGTTCGTCTCCGACGCCTACCTCACCCGCAGGGGCGGCACGGAGTACGAGTGAGCCCACCGCGCGGGCGCACCGGGAACTCCCGGCGCGCCCGCGGGGCCGTCGCCGCGTGCGCCCGCGTCAGGCGGCCCGGCCGCTCCCCGGGCTCAGCCGACGGGCTTCTCCCAGACCGAGACGTGCTGGCGGCTGGCGCTGGTGAACGGCTCCCGGGTCCACCCGTCCCACCGGTCGCTCAGGCGCATCCCGGCGAGCCGGGCCATGAGGTCGAGTTCGGCGGGCCACACGTACCGGAAGGGGACCTCCCGGTACGTGCCGCGCCCGTCGGCGACCGTGACGTGGTGCGAGCTCATCGCCTGCGTGGCGACGTCGTAGACGTCGAACCCGAGTCGGTTCGAACCCACGTGGAAGGGCACGGCGTCCTGGCCCTCCGGCAGCCTGCGCAGGTCGGGGACGCCGACCTCGACGACGAAGCGGCCCCCGGGTTCGAGGTGGTCGGCGGCGTTGCGGAAACAGGCCACCTGCTCGTCCTGCGTGGTCAGGTTCATGATCGTGTTGAAGACCAGGTAGGCGACCGAGAACGTCCCCTCCACCCGGGTCGTCGCGAAGTCGCCGACCGTCACCCCGACCGCGTCGCCGCCGGGTTTGGCCCGCAGCCGTTCGACCATCGCCTCGGACAGGTCGATGCCGTGCACCGGAACCCCGCGGCGGGCCAGCGGCAGCGCGACGCGCCCCGTCCCGATCCCCAGCTCCAGGGCCCGGCCACCACCGGCCAGTTCCTCCAGGAGGTCGACGGCCGGATCCAGGACGGCGGGCTCGAACATCTCCGCCGACGACTCGTCGTAGGTCGCCGCGACGCTCTCCGCGAAGTGGTTCTCCTGTGCGCTCATCCCGGAACGCTAACCCGCGGCCCCGGCGGGGCGCACGCGGTTTTCCCGCGGCCCGGCGGGCGCGGAGGGCGACCGCCCGGGAGCGTCCGGCGCGTCGCCGGTCGGGCGGCCCCGGTCCCGTGCAGGGTGGGGGAAGCGGGCCCCGGCTCCGGCCCGCTCCGTGCCGCCGGGGTCTCCCCCTGGGCCAGGTGACACCGGCTCCGCCACCCGACGCGGCCCCCGCGGCGGTGCCCCGCGCGACCCCGGCCCCGGCACTCCGCGCGGCAGGTCAGGGATGTATCCCACACCGACATGCGGCCCTCCAGATTGCATGCTCATTCATAAGGGCGCATACTTATTTCCATGTCCAAGGTACTCACTTCCCTCCCCGTCGGCGAGCGCGTCGGTATCGCCTTCTCCGGTGGCCTCGACACCTCGGTGGCGGTCGCGTGGATGCGCGACAAGGGCGCCGTCCCGTACGCCTACACCGCCGACATCGGCCAGTACGACGAACCCGACATCGCCTCGGTCCCCGGCCGCGCCACCGCCTACGGCGCCGAGGGCGCCCGCCTGGTGGACGGCCGGGAGGCGCTGGTGGAGGAGGGTTTCGCGGCGCTGGCCTGCGGAGCCTTCCACATCCGCTCCGGCGGCCGCACCTACTTCAACACCACCCCCCTCGGGCGGGCCGTCACGGGCACCCTGCTGGTGCGCGCGATGCTCGAGGACGGCGTGCAGATCTGGGGCGACGGGTCCACCTTCAAGGGCAACGACATCGAGCGGTTCTACCGCTACGGCCTGCTCGCCAACCCCTCCCTGCGGATCTACAAGCCGTGGCTGGACGCCGACTTCGTCAACGAGCTCGGCGGCCGCAAGGAGATGTCGGAGTGGCTGCTGGCCCACGGCCTGCCCTACCGGGACAGCACCGAGAAGGCCTACTCCACCGACGCCAACATCTGGGGCGCCACGCACGAGGCCAAGGCGCTCGAACACCTCGACACCGGCATCGAGATCGTCGAGCCCATCATGGGCGTGCGGTTCTGGGACCCCGAGGTCGAGATCACCCCCGAGGACGTCACGATCGGCTTCGAGCAGGGCCGCCCGGTGACCGTCAACGGCAAGACCTTCGCCACCGCCGTGGACCTGGTCAACGAGGTCAACGCCATCGGCGGCCGACACGGCCTGGGCATGTCGGACCAGATCGAGAACCGCGTCATCGAGGCCAAGAGCCGCGGCATCTACGAGGCCCCGGGCATGGCGCTGCTGCACGCGGCCTACGAGCGGCTGGTCAACGCGGTCCACAACGAGGACACCCTCGCCAGCTACCACAACGACGGCCGTCGGCTCGGCAGGCTGCTCTACGAGGGCCGCTGGCTGGAGCCCCAGGCGCTGATGCTGCGCGAGGCCCTCCAGCGCTGGGTGGGCACGGCGGTCACCGGCGAGGTGACCCTGCGGCTGCGGCGCGGCGAGGACTACTCCCTCATGGACACCACCGGGGCGGCGTTCAGCTACCACCCGGACAAGCTGTCCATGGAGCGGACCGAGGACTCCGCGTTCGGCCCGGTGGACCGCATCGGCCAGCTGACCATGCGCAACCTCGACATCGCCGACTCCCGCGCCAAGCTGGAGGAGTACTCCAGGGTCGGCATGGTCGGCACCTCGCACCCGACGTCGATCGGCGCCGCCCAGGCGGCCTCGACCGGGCTGATCGGCGCGATGCCCGAGGGCGGCGCCGAGGCGATCGCCTCCCGGGGCCAGGCCCCCGAGAGCGACGACCTGCTCGACCACGCCGCCATGGAGTCCGGCAACGACTGAGGCCCGGCTCCGGTCCGCGCCAGAGCGCGGGGACCGGCCGGGCTCCGCGCGGGCCCGATCCGCGAGCCCGGTCCGCGTACCGGCCGTGGAGCCCGCCGGACCGGCCAGCCGCCGGGGCGGGAACGCCGCACGAGCGTTCCCGCCCCGGCGGCGCCCGTCAGTCCGGCGGGTCCAGCGGCGACATCGCCGGGGAGTAGTTGAACAGCCGGAGCCTGGCCGCACCCGGTTCGGTGAGGGAGGCGGCCCCGGGGTCGACGTCCACGATGCTCAGACTGGCCGGGTGGCTGGGCACCGTGCGCGCCGGGTCGAGCCCGACGGCGGCCACGAGGAAGGCCCGCACCGGCCCTCCGTGGGTGACGGCCAGCAGCGTCCGGTGGCCGTCGGCGTGCGCCCGGCGGACGGCGGCGCCGATCCCCTCGACCACCCGGTCGGTGAGTTCGCCGAAGCTCTCCGCTCCCGGGGGGTGGAACCGCCCCGCGCGCCACGCGGCGTACACACCGCCGTCCTCCTCCTTGATCTGCGCCGAGTACCGCCCCTCCCACCCGGCCAGGTAGGCCTCGTTGAGCCGGGGGTCGCGCGCGTCCGGGCTGACCCCGAGGACCTCGGCGGTCTCCCGCGTGCGGCACAGGCCGGAGGTGACGACGTAGCCGGGGTCCAGGTAGCGGACCGTCTCCGCCAGCGCGGCGACCTGGTGGCGCCCGGCCTCCGACAGCCCGATGTCCTGCTGCCCCTGGAGGCGGCGCTCACCGTTCCACTCGGTCTCGCCGTGGCGGACCAGGAACAGCCGCATCATCGGACCGCCCCGGTGTCCAGGCGGTCGCCCGCGGCGTCGAAGTAGGCGTCCGGCGCCTCGGGCAGCCGCAGACCGGCCGCGTCCCCGGGCAGCAGGTCGACCGGCGTGTCCCGGGAGACGTTCACCCGGGTGCCGTCGGCGAGGTCCACGCCCACGACCCACCTGTCGGCCATCGGCACCTGGTCGGCGAAGACCGCCTCCAGGCAGCCGGGCGCGGACGCGTCGCGGTCGATCCCGAGCGAACCCGCCCGGTACATCGCCCGCACGACCCCGTCCGGGACCGAGGCGGGAGCCGCGCCGCAGTCGGCGCCCAGGGCCGACAGCCGACCGCCCCCGGCCCGGCACTCGATGATGTTGGCCGGGGGAGTGCCGACGAACGTCGCGGCGAACGCGGTGCGCGGCGACTCCAGCAGCTCCCGCGGCGTGCCGAACTGCTCGATCCGGCCGTCCTTCATGAGCGCGATGTGCGTGGCCATGGTCATCGCCTCCACCTGGTCGTGCGTGACGTAGACGCTCGTGGCTCCGGTCGAGCGGTGCACGCGCATCAGTTCGCCCCGGGTGTCCACCCGCAGTTTCGCGTCGAGGTTGGACAGCGGTTCGTCGAAGAGCAGCACCTTGGGCTGCGGGGCGATCATGCGGGCGATCGCCACCCGCTGCTGCTGGCCGCCGCTGATCTCCCCCGGGTAGCGGTCGGCCAGGTCCTCGATCGACAGCATCGACAGCACCTGCTCGCTGCGGGCCCGCCGGTCGGCCTTGGACCACTTGGCCACGGTCAGCGGCCAGGCGATGTTCTGGCGCACGGTCTTGTGCGGCCACAGCGCGTAGGACTGGAAGACCAGACCGGCCTCGCGCTCGGCGGGAGGCACGATCTCGGTCCCGTCGCCTCGGGCGATGACGCGGTCGCCGAACCGGATCTCGCCCCCGGTGGGGTTCTCCAGTCCGGCGAGCATCCGCAGGGTCGTCGTCTTCCCGCAGCCGGACGGTCCGAGCAGCACGAGGAAGGAGCCCGCCGGGACCTCGATCGAGACGCCGTCCACGGCGGCGGTGCCGCCGAAGTCCTTGCGCAGGTCGGTGATGGTCAGGGAGGCCGAGGAGGTTTCGGAGCGCATGTCGGTCCTTTCGGCCTGCCGGGCGCGCGGCATCGGGATCATGATTGGGAGTTCCAGGGCTGGGCGGCGCCCTCGAAGCGCCGCGCGATGACGGTTGCCGCGACCGAGATCACCGCGATGACCACGGTGACCGCGTTGGCCAACTGGGTGAAGTTCTCCGAGGAGTACTGGTAGGTGAGCACGGCCAGGACGGGCATCGCCGGGGTCGCCAGCAGCACGACCAGGGACAGGTCGCGCACCATCTGGACGAACACCAGCACCCCGCCGGTGAACAGGCCACGGGCGGTCAGAGGCGCGATGACCGCGCCGATCCTGCGCATCAGCCCGGCCCCCGCCATCACCGCGGACTCCTCGACGTCCCTGGACACCTGGCTCAGGGCCGAGGTGCCCGACCGGACGGAGAACGGGATCGTCGCCGCGATCCCGGCCAGCACGAGGATCGCGAACGTCCCGTACAGGCTCGGGAGCGGGCCGATGGGCGCCCCGAACTGTGCGATGAAGGCCGCGCCCAGCGCGATGCCGGGGATGAGGAAGGGCACGAACGAGGTGACGCTCATGGTCCCCACCAGCCACCTCGGGCCGTTGGAGCGGGTGATGACGTAGGAGATGAGCAGTCCGAGCACACCGGCGCCGACCGCCACGCACACCCCGAGCAGGACGGTGTTCCAGGTGGCCTCCAGGATCTGCGGGTTGTTCAGGACGCCCCGCTGCCCCTGGGCGAGCGCGGGGTCCGAGCCGCCGATCCAGTAGTGCAGGGTCAGCCCGGAGGCGAAGTCGTTGGTGCGCAGGGTCAGCGAGCTCAGGACGAGCACGAGGCCGGGCACGATCGTGGTGCACGTGACCAGCAGCCAGGCGAGCCCGGCCACCGGCCACCCCCAGGGGCCCAGGTCCACGCCCCGGCGGCGGCCGCCCTTGCCGGTGATCGTCGCGAAGCTGCGCCTGCCCCCGGTGATGCGGGTCGAGGCGTACATGATCATCGCGGCGACGATGATGAGCACGATCGAGAGCACGTAACCGCGCGCGACGTCACCGGTGGAGATCGCCCCGTACAGCCGGGTGGAGAGCGTGTGGAACCGCACCGGCAGTCCGAGCAGCGCCGGTGTGACGAAGTTGGACACCCCCTCGGCGAAGGCGAGCAGCGCGCCGGAGATCATCGCCGGGGCCACGACCGGCAGGGCGATGTCCCGGGCCACCCGCAGCGTGGAGGCCCCGGTCATCTCGGCGGCCTCCATGAGGTCGCCGTTGACGCTGGCCAGCGCCGCGGCGACCAGCATGAACGACAGCGAGAAGTAGTGGGCCGTCAGGGTCGCGGCGATCGGTACGGGTCCCCAGGCCAGCCAGTCCGGGACGTCCAGGCCCAGGTTCATCAGGATCCCGGTGGACCCGCCGATCAGGTCGTTGCGAAAGACCGACTCCCACGCCAGCGCCAGGGCGAAGCTCGGCAGGGCGAACGGGATCGTCGCCAGCAGCCCCAGGGTCTTACGCCCCGGGACGCGGGTCATCACGACCACCCAGGCGAGGAACCCGCCCACCACCGTCGAGCAGACGGCGGTGGCGGTCCCCATGAGGATCGAGTTGCCCATCGGCCTCCACAGGAGGTTCTCCGACATCGGGCTGGCGAACACGTCCGCCCACGCCTCGCGGTTGCCGCTCTGGAGGGTCGTGTTGACCAGTCCGCTGAGCGGCGCCACCACGAGGACGAACAGTACGAGCAGGGTGCCGGCTCCCAGCACCACGGAGGGCTGCCTCAGTGCCGTGCGCGCACGGGCCACCGTGGTGCCGACCGCGGTGCGGCGGGGGGCGGGTGCCGTCGTCATGGCGTCCTTTCGCTGACGGGGGAGTCGGGGGTTCTACAGGGTCAGGAGGAAGTCGGCCACGTCGTCGCGGACCCGGGCGGTCTCCTCGGGGGCGATGTCCCAGGCGCCCAGTTCGTCCAGGGGCGCGGCGTCCTCGGGCATCTCCATGTCGGTGCGGACCGGGTAGTCGCCGGGGACGTAGAAGGGCTCGTAACCGGGACCGCCGGTCGCGGAGTCGTCGCCCATGAGGAAGTCGGCGACCAGGCGCGCGGCGGCGGGGCTGTCGGAGCCCTGCACCATGCCGATGTAGGCCGGGAAGGTGATGCCCAGCGACGGCACGGTCCCCAGGGAGGCCTGGAGCGCCCAGCCCTCCTCCTCGTTGTCCCGGCGGTCGGAGTAGGAGGTGATGCCGACCGGCGGGTCCTCCTGTCCGGTCGCTCCCACGGCCGCGTTGACGTTGTCGGTGTCGTCGACCAGGACCAAGCCGTTGGCGTAGAGGTCCTTGATGAACTGCTGCCCGGCGTTCTCCACGCCCTCGTCGAGTTCCACCTCGGACCCGAAGTGCTCCTGGTGGGCCTGCGCCATCTCGTCGGAGCGCTGGACGATCTCCGTCACGAGGTCGAGGTAGTCGCCGCGCACACTCGGGTCGACCATGACGACCTTGCCGTTCCACTCCTCCTCGGTCAGCTGCCACAGGTTCTGGATCGGGCTGCCGTCGGGGTGGGCCTCCTCGTTGTACATGAGGATCTTGGTCGAGAGCCGGTTGGCCAGCAGCGGCTGCTGGTACTCCTCGGGCACGGTCTCGGCGACGCGCTGGGGGACGTAGTTCTGGAGGATGCCGCCCGCGACGAGTTCGGTGATGACCACCGGGGCGTCGGAGATGTAGGCGACGTCCGCCGACGGCGTTCCGGCCTGCGCCTCGGACTGCAGACGGGTGATCTGCTCGGAGGAGGCGATGTCGTGGCCGATGAGGTCGATGCCCGGGTACTGCGCCTCGAAGGCCTCCTCGACGGAGGCGATGCGCGAGGTGAAGGAGTAGACGGTGACCTCCCCCTCCTCCCGGGCCAGTTCGACGAGCTCCTCGTGGGTGGCGTCGTCGAGTTCGTGGGGCTGGGCGGCCTCGCCGGCGTCGGCGGTGTCGGCGGCCTCGGGGGTGCCGCCGCCGCAGGCGGCGAGCGTCACGGCGAGCGGGAGGGCGACGGATGCGGAGAGCAGTCTCGAAGTGCGCATGACAGGTCCTTTGCGTCGGTTTTCGCGCAGGCGGGAGCGGGGCCGGGGTGGTCCGGCCGTCGTGGGGGATGGGGAGACCGGCGTCAGTCGAACGCGTTGAGCAGGTCGTCCAGGCGGTCGAGGGCGGGCAGGATGGTCTCGGGGTGGCGCTGGGCGACGGTGAGCACGATGGCGTTCGCGATCATCATCGGGACGCTCAGGGAGGAGAAGCCCTCCTGGTGTCCGCGCGGGGCCGAGAGCACGGTGGTCGGAGCCGGATCGAGGGTGTGCAGGGTGTCCGTGACCAGCACGGAACGGGCTCCGACCTCGGAGGCGTGTGCGTACAGCTGTGTGAGGCCCCGCGGAGCGCGGCGGAACGCGAACGACACGACGGCGTCGGAGTCCGACATCGCCAGGACGCGTTCGGCGACCTCGCGGCCGGGGCCGACGAGGTTGACCGGGCGCATCCCGAACCGCCGCAGTCGGCTGTCGAGGAGTTCGGCCAGGACCCCGGAATTGCCGCGCGCGAAGAGGTAGACCACCCGCGCGCCGACGAGGAGGTCGGCCACCTCGTCGATCTGGGCCTGGCTCACGTGCTTGCCGACCGCGGCGAGGGAGTCGAGCTCGGTGGCCAGGAGGGTGTCCAGCACGCTGGCCTGCCCCTGGCCCCGGAGTTCGGCCCGGAACCGGTCGCCCGCGCCGTTGAGGCGTGCCTCGTGGGCCTCGCGCAGGTCCTCGCGCAGCTCCAGGTAGCCCTGGTAGCCCAGCCGCTGGGCCAGCCGGGTGGCGGCGGCGGGGTGGACCCCCGCACGCTGGGCCACCTCCCCGCCCCGCCACAGGGGGGCCTCGGCGGGGTTGGAGAGCAGTTCGTCGAGGAGGACCCGGTCCGACTTCGTCAGCCGGTCGCGGTACTCGCTCATGCGTTCCTGGAGGTTCACAGCGCCCACGATACAAGCAAGTTTTCTTGCACAGACTGTTTTTCCTGCAACTTTATTTTCGGTTCATGGGGACTTCACCCTCTCCCCGCGAACCGGTCGGGTGTTCACCCGCGGATCGCCCGGCGGCAAGCCGGAGGTCAGGACACGTCCCGAAAACCGCAGGTGGGTCCGGTGGTTGCTTCCGGCAGGTGAAGGCGGGCGCGGCGCCGCACCGCACACCGGCGGCGCTCCCGGTCGGCTCACCGGCCCCGGCCGGGATCCTCGTCGCCCTCGGCCTCCTCCAGGAAGACGTCCGTCTCCTTGGCGGTGGGGCAGGTGGCCGGGCCGCGGCGGGTGACCGCCAGGGCGGCGGCCGCGTTGGCCCGGCGGGCGGCCGCCAGCGGGTCCAGGCCGTCGGCCAGCGCGGCGGTGAACACGCCCACGTGCGCGTCGCCCGCGCCGTTGGTGTCCACGGCGCGCACGGGGAAACCGGGCACGCGCCGGGCGGCGGCGCCCCCGGACACGGTCCCGTCCCCGACGCCGGCCCCGGCCACCACGCAGCCCCGCGCGGAGTCGCGCACGACCACCGTGCCGCCGCGACGGATGCGGGGGAGCAGGAGCGCGGCGGCCTCCTCGGGGACGGAGCGCCCGGTCACGGTCGCGGCCTCGGCGGCGCTGAGGCTGAGCAGGTCCACGCGGGCCAGGACCCGGTCCAGGGTCGGCCCGGGGACGTCGCCCACGACCGGAGCCGGGTCCAGGACCAGGCGCACCCCCTCCGGGAGCCCGCCGATCCAGGTGAGCAGGTCGTCGGCGCGCGGCCCGGGCAGCAGCGAGTACCCCACCGTGTAGACGAAGTCCCCCGGTTCGGGCCGGAGGGTGCGCAGCCGGTCCAGGGACAGGTCCATCTCGGCGCCCAGCCGGGTGACGAAGGTGCGTTCGGCGTCGCCGTCCACCAGGGCCACGCAGAAGCCGGTGTCCGCGTCGGGGGAGGGGGCGTGCGCCACCGCCACCCCTTCGGAGCGCAGCGCGGCCCGGGCCAGGTCCCCGTGGGGCCCGGTTCCGTGCGCCCCCGCGTAGACCACCTCCATGCCCGCGCGCGCCGCGGCGGCGACGACGTTGAAACCGCCCCCGACCAGGGTCAGGGCGGAGGAGGCGAACACGCCCTCCCCGGCCCGGGGGAGGGCGTCGACCGCCATCACGACGTCGATGATCACCGGTCCCACGTGCACAAGGCGTCCGGTCACGGCAGGGCTCCCCTCGACTGCGCCGACCGTGGCGTCGGCCCCGCGATCATCCCAGCGGCGACCGCGTGCGGCTCCCACCGGGTGGGCCGCTGCCGGGGGAGGGCGGTCCCCCGGCAGCCTCCGCCGCATCCGGGAGCCCTCCCCTCGAAGGCCTCCCTGGCCACCGTGACTGCAGGGGTCGCAGGGGCCACCGTGACCGCAGGGGTCACCGGAGCCCGGTGATCGGCGCGCGGGACCGGCCGACCTAGAGCTGGGGAACCGGGGGCGGCGGGGTCCAGCGCTGGGCGCGGGGGGCGCGGGAGGGGACGCCGTACTCGTCCTTGAGCCGTTCGGGGATGGCGTACTGCATGACCCGGCCGCGGGTGAGGGAACTCAGCTCCAGGTGGGTGGTGACGTGGCCGAGGCGGTCCAGGGCCCACGCGCCCAGCGGGGAGCCGTCCTCGACGCGTTCGAGGATCCCGAGCAGGGCGGGGGAGGCCCTGACGGCCGTGTCCCAGGCGCTGCGCGGAACCCGGAGCCAGTCGGCGCAGGTGTCGCCGATGAGGTAGCGGATGAGGGCGGCGACCACCGGGTCGAGGAGGGTTCCGGGCACGACCTCCTCGTAGAGGTCGATGAGCTGGCGGGTCAGGTGCGCCCCCTCCTCGGAGGGGCCCATGTACCGGGTCATGTACAGGTCGGAGAACTCGCGGGCACTGGCCACGTCGGCCGGAGCGTGTTCGGTGCTGACGCCGAGCATGGCGCCGACGATGCGCCAGGCGTAGTAGTAGGACTCCGCTCCCTCGACCGTCATGTGCACGCCCAGCCGGTGCAGGGCGTCCAGGACCTGGATGGAGAAGATCATCTGGCCGCCGATCATGTCCTCCTGGCAGATCGGCGTGCCGAGCGCGTCCACGTCCCAGCGGCCCTCGCGGCGCATGTGGTAGCGGATGGAGGCGTGCAGCAGGCGCACCTTCTGGGCCGAGGGGACGAACCGGCTCCCCGCCTCGAACGCGTCGGGCTGCATCAGGTACACGGTGAACTGCCCGGTCTCGGCCATGCGCCGCGAGGGGTACTCCAGGGCGTGGGTGGCGCTGAGCAGTCTGGCCACGTGCGGGACGACGTAGCAGGCGGGCATCGCAGAGAAGGCCAGGGCGGTGGAGATGTGCACGTTGTTGTCGATGAAGAACAGACGGGCCCTCTCCATCTCGTCCCAGTCGACCCAGGAGGGCGGCGCGGCCGTGGCGTGCAGGTACTCGCGGGCGACGTCGGGCAGCCCGTCGGGCAGGTCCTGTCCGGCGTTGGAGAAGTAGCGCATGAGCGTGTTGAACTTGCCGACCTCCCCGCGTTCGAAGAGCGTCTCCACCGTCGCGTCGGCGAGTTCGTCGCCCATGAGGCGCAGCGCGTCCATGGACTCCGGTGTGTAGGACATGGGATCCCTTCCTGGGGTCAGGAGTGTCGGGCCGCGGCCGAGGCCACCATCTGCGACAGGGCGGCGGCGGCCCCGTCCGGCAGGTCGGCGCGGTCGAGGGCGTCGGTCGCGGCCCGGACGCGCTCGCCGATCATCTCCTCGACGCGTTCGGGCGCCCCGGTGCGCCGCATGATCGACCGGACCCTGGACAGGCCCTCCCCGTCCAGGCCGCGGCGGCCGAGCAGGCCGCGCAGCTCCCGGCGCTCGGCCGCGGTGGCGGCCGACCAGGTCTCGGCGAGCAGGACGGTGGGCCGGTTGCCCCGGACGTCGTCCAGGTTCGACTTGCCGGTGAGCTCCGGGTCGCCGAACAGCCCCAGCAGGTCGTCCCGCAGCTGGAAGGCCTCGCCCAGGGGGAGCCCGTAGGCGGTGAAGGCCTCCATCACCGCGCCCGGGGCGCCTGCCAGCGCGCCGCCGATGCGCAGGGGGTGCTCGACGGTGTACTTGGCCGTCTTGTACCGGATCACCTGGAGCGAGCGGCCCGTGTCGGGCGGCGAGCCGGTGCGCAGGACCTCCAGGCACTCCCCGGCGATCAGCTCCCGGGCCATGACCAGCCACAGCTCACGGGCGCGGGAGAGGTAGGCCGAGGGAAGGCCGCAGCACAGGAACAGCTCCGCGGCCCACGACATGAGCAGGTCGCCGGTCAGCAGGGCCAGGGCGCGGCTCCCCGCGTGGGGCCTGGGCCTGCCGGTGAACGCCGCGCGCAGGGCGATGTGGGCGCTCGGCACGCCGTGCCGCATCGGGCTCTCGTCGATGAGGTCGTCGTGGACGACGGCCGCGGCGTGCACCAGCTCCATCGCGGCGGCTGCCCTGACCAGCGCGTCGCTGTCCGGCTGCCTGGCCGCGCGCCACCCCCAGTAGCAGAACGACGCGCGCAGGCGCTTGCCCCCGGTCACCGCCACGTCCAACTGCTCGGCCACCGGCCGCAGGTCGGCGTCGATGGCGAGGAGCCGGTCCGTCTCCCGGCGCGCGAACTCCCGGAGTTCGGCGTCCACCCGTGTCCGGAGCAGGGCCTGCTCCCCGGTCTCAGCCATCGCTCTGGCCGGGGCGGGAGGCGGCGGCCCGCCGGGCGAGCAGCTCCATGTGGGACTCGGCCGTCGGAGCGTACCGCCGCAGCGCCAGTTCGCCGCGCTCGCGCAGGTCACGCCGACCGTCCCGGACCAGCTCGGCCAGGTCCGACCGGCCCAGCAGCGACCGCGCTCCCCGCAGGGCCGCGCCGATCCCGCTCCATGCCAGGTCGGCCACCCCGGCGGCGACCAGCAGCGGTTCCCGCGTGCGGTCGGCGCCCGCTTCGTCATCGGTGTGCGCCACGGCGTACACCCCCTGTTCCCGATCGGCACGGAAAGGACGGCGGCCGGAAACGGCGGCGTCCGAGGAAAAAACCGTCCGGGCGGCCGGAGGCCCGCCGCGGTCCTTGCGGAGTGATCATCTTCGGCCATCGCGGTTTTTGTCAACGCAATGGTGTGATCTGGTTCGGTTTGGTGAAAGTTGGCGGGAACAAGGAAAAGGAGCAAGCGGACACGGGTGGATAAAAACCGGTGGCGTCGTGCGGATTGTCCGTGTCTGCGCAGGTTGTCGCCACAGCGTTCTTCGGGGTTGGGGCTGGGTCGAACTCTGAGGGAGGGCGGTCCGAAACGCCGGAATTCGGCTCGCGCCGGGGTGATCCTCGCTGGATTTCAGGGGCGCTTCCGGGGTCCGGTGGATCCTGGAGGGGGTTCGCGTCCGGGGGCGTGGAAAACGCGTTCGTCTCTATTTCGGACAAAAGGTGATATGGCCGTTCCGGGTTTTTCCGTGGTCCTCCCGAAGGGGGCCTCCGGCGCTACCGGCCTCCCCCGAACGGTCGGCGGGGCCGCGGACACCGGTTCCACGACCCCGCCGAGCCCCCGGCCTCATTCGGTGCGCAGGCCCTCGGGGCCCGTCATCCGCCACAGGTAGGGCAGGCTCGCCAGCGTCACCAGCGCGATCACGCCGAATCCGGCGCCCACGAGCGGCACGAACCCCAGCCAGTCGGTGACCGGGAGGTCGGCCAGCCGCAGCAGGAGGAGCCCGAGCCCGGTCCCGCCCCCGACGGCGATCACCAGGCCGAGCACCACCGGGATCGCGGTCTGCCACAGCACCGAAGCGGCGAGCGTGGCACGGCTCGTCCCGAAGGCGACCAGCACCGAGAGCTGCCGCCTGCGCTCCCGCAGCTGCTCCACCGTGGAGACGACCATGCTCGCCCCGATCACCAGCATGGTGAGGACCGCACCGGCCCGGAGCGCGTCGCCGATGGACGTCAGCAGGGTGCCGCCGCCCTCCTGGTGCAGCACGCGCAGATGGGTACCCGGGCTGTCGATCCCGACGTGGTTGCGCACGTGCTCGACCGCGTCCGGGTCGCTCCCGTCCAGGGTGACGAGCACCGTGGACTGGAGGTACTCCAGCTCCTCGACCGGAAGGGCGGACGGGGTGACGAACAGGCCCCGGTACTCCTGCCCGACCGGGTCGTCCGCGGCCCCGGCCTCGCGCACCGGCGGGACGGTCCAGGGGCGGGGCCCGGAGGCGGAGCCGTCCCGAGGGGCGTTGTCGAGGTCCAGGCGGTCCCCCGCACGCACGGCGGAGGCCCCCTCACCCGAGACGAAGGCGTCGCCGTCGGCGCACGAGGAGAACGTGATCAGCCCGCCCAGGGTCGCGCAGTCGGCGACGACCACCGCCTGCGTCCGCGACGGGTCGTCGGCGCCGGGCGGGGCGTCCGCCGGGGGGAGGTGGGCCAGGAGGAAGGGGGAGGAGGACTCCACACCCCTGGCGCCGCCGAGGTCGCGGGCGAACGCCGCGGCCTCGGCGCTGCTCCCCACCGTGGCCGAGGCGATCATCCCCACCCGTCCGGGCTCCGGGCCGCCGTCGGAGGGGACCTGGGCGTCGATCGCGGAGAACAGCATCTGGAGCGCGATCGCCCCGGCCACGGCCAGGGTGACTCCGCTGACGGTGCGGGCCGCGATCCCGCCGTTCAACTGGAGGCGCCGCGTGGCCATCTGCCACGACAGCGGACCGCCGCGCAGCCGGCCCACCACGGACTCGACGACCCACGGCAGCAGCAGGGTGAACCCCGTCAGGGCCACCGCCACACCGACGGCGACGGCCCACTCCGTGCCCTCGGAGCCTCCTCCCCGCCCGAGCGCGGCCAGGACGGCGCAGCCGACGGCCAGGACCGCCACGCGCCACCACAGCCGCCGACCCCGGTCGGCGCCCTCCCGGAAGACGCCCAGCGGGCCGACCTCGACCCCGCGCAGCGCCAGCAGCGTGGCCAGGACGGCGCTGGCCGGGACGAGCACCACGACGAGGGCGGCGAGCGGCGGCGCCGGCGTGAGGTCCGCGGGCAGCACGCCCGGGCCCGGGAGCCGCACGTCGTCGGCGAAGGACCGCGCCACCAGGAAGAACCCGGCGCCCAGGACCAGGCCCAGGACCGCGCCGACCAGGGACTCGCCCGCGGCGATCCTGCGCGTCATCGCCCTGTCCGCGCCCACCAGCCGCAGCGCGGCCAGGCGCTGGTCGCGCCGCTCGGCCCCGAAACGCGTCGCGGTGAGGACGAACGCGGCGATCGGCAGCAGCAGCACCACGATGATGACGACGATGAGCAGGACGAGGACCGCGGACATGCCGCCGTCCCGCAGGTCCGCGCCGAAGCCGGAGGCGGCGTGCGGGACCGGGGACCGGGAGAGGGAGTCCGTACCCAGGTAGAAGTAGAGCTCGTGCGGTCCCCGCAGCCCCTCGGCGCCGATCAGGCCGGTGACCTCGGCGCCGTCGAACCGCTCGGCGAGCAGCGCGCCCTCGGGGGAGTCCAGGAGGTCGCGCAGGGCGGGGGAGACGTGGAGTTCGCCCGCCTCCGGCACCCGGTCGATCCCCGGCGGGCGCACGTGCGTCCCCGGCCCCGCGGGCGCTTCGAGCAGCATGCCCGTGAACATGTCGCCCCGGTACTCGACGACCCGGGGGGCCGCGAGGACCGCGGCGTCGCCGGTCGGCGCGCCCCGCTCCAGGTACACCGGTGCCCGCGCGTCCATCCGCTCCTGACCCGCCGCGCGCGCCGAGGGCGCCGCGGCGGCCAGCAGGAGCACCATCACCCCCAGGCCCACGCCCAGCGCGGTGAGCAGCGTCCCCGTCCAGCCGACCCGCCCGCCGCCCATGGTGAGCCCGGCGCCCATGGCCAGGTCGCGGTACCACCGGCCGATCACGTCGCCCCCACGGGCCCGGTGGCGGCGCCGAGGGCCTGGTCGTCGCGGACGACGACCTCGCGGTCGGAGTAGGCGGCCACCCGGACGTCGTGGGTGACCAGGACGACCGCGGCCCCGGTGTCACGGGCCGCGCCCGTGAGCAGCTCCATGGCGCGCTCCCCGGTGAGCGAGTCCAGCGCGCCGGTGGGCTCGTCGGCGAAGAGCAGCCGGGGCCCGGACACCAGCGCCCGCGCGATGGCCACCCGCTGCCTCTGCCCGCCGGACACCTGGCCGGGGCGCTTGTCGCGCACGTCGTCCACCTCCAGGCGGGCCATCCACTCCCTCGCGGAGGCCTCCGCGCGCCTGCGGGCGACGCCGGTCAGGCGCAGGGAGAGCGCCACGTTCTCCACACAGGTCAGTTCGGGGACGAGCTGGCCGAACTGGAAGACGAAGCCGAAGTCGCTGCGTCTGAGCCTGCTGCGCTCGGCGTCGGACAGGGCCGACAGCTCACGCCCGTCGTAGTGCACGGTGCCGCCGTCGAGGTCGAGGATGCCCGCCAGGCAGTGCAGCAGCGTGGACTTGCCGGAGCCGGACGGGCCCATGACGGCGACGACCTCGCCGGAGTCGATGCTGAAGTCCGTTCCGTTCAGCGCGGCGGTCGAACCGAAGTACTTGCGGAGCCTGGTGGCGGTGAGCAGGGCCCCCGCGCCCTCCGCCGCGGTGGTGCCGCTCACGCGCTGACCTCCCCGGCGAGCCGGTCCAGGCGGTTGGCGGTCAGCTCCAGCCACCGGATGTCGGCCTCCAGGTGGAACAGGGCGTGGTCGCAGACGAGCTGGTCCGCGAGGTCGCCGCCCGTCTTGCGGCGGGTGAGCTCACGCATCAGGCGCAGGTGCTCGGCCCGCTGGACGTCCAGCAGCCCGGCGGCGTCACGGCCGGTCAGCAGCGCCAGCACGACCTTGGCGTACAGGGTGCTCTGGAGGTAGGGCTCGGGGCTCTCCGGAGTGGAGAGCCAGCGGCCGACGTCGGTGACACCGGCGTCGGTGATGGCGTAGCGCTTGCGCTCGGGGCCGCCGCCGGTCTCCACACCGTCCACCTCGACCAGGCCGTTCCTGAGCAGGCGCGACATCGTCGAGTAGACCTGTCCGTAGTGCAGCGGCCGGTCCTGTCCGAACCGCTCGTCGAAGAGGCGTTTGAGGTCGTACCCGTGGCGGGGGCCCGATTCGAGCAGGCCGAGCAGCGTGTTGCCGATAGACATGGCGGCGACTATACACAATGTGTATAGATGGGTGGAGAAGGGGCGATGCGTCCCGTTCACGGGCGCGGTCCGCGCCTCCGGGAGTCCGCTCAGGCGGGGTCGTTCTCCGGCGGCCCGGCGGCCGCCGGGCCGGGGCAGCCCTTCGGGGCCGCGCAGCCGCGGGGGTGGATGTGGAGCCGGTCCACGCGCCCGGCCTGGACGACGACGCCCGCCACGTCGCCGTGGACCCCGTTGCGGATCGTCGTCGGCCCCCGAACGGATTCCCCTGTTCCGGCCGAACCGCGAAGCGGCTTTTCCGCAGCCAGGCCCGGCCACCGTTGTGCGGCCTTGTGCCTGAGGATTCTCACGAGCAGATCAGCGGTACCCGAGGCGACTTTGCAGGTGAACAGGCCCGCGGCGATGGTGAGAAGGAACTGCAGGAGTGTCGCTGGGCCGAGTTGGAGTGCGAGTTCTCGGGCATGCTCCGCCAGAGGTAATGGCCCCGGAAAGACGGAGCCAGACTGATCGGAGCCAGTGCCTTGATCTTCGTTCGCACCTTCCCGCTTATCCGAAAAGCGACCACGAAGAGGGTACAGGAAAGGGTCGCGGCGCGCGAGGGTGACACCGGTCGTGGTGTCGCCGCGAGCGACGGGGCCGCCGAGGGGCGGCGGGGGAGGGGGCGGAACCCGTCGACGGGGCCGGAGCCCCGCGTCGGGACACGCGCCGTTCACCTCGGTGTACGCCGCACGGTGCCGGTTTCGTCACCGGAGGGGCGTGTCGTCCGGGGCGGCTGAGGGGCGCTGTCCGACACCACTCCGCGAGGTTTTTCGGCGTGTACGGAGTTGCGCCTTGCTTCCCGGGCCGACGTGCGTGGACATTAGCTGACGTGCGCGGGCATTTGTCAGCGACGCCTGGCTCCCGGCTTCGGAACTTTCTCGGAGACAAGTGTGCCAGGAGGCCGGATGAACCTCGCGGCCCTCCCGAAAGCAGGACCCGAGCCAGTTCGGGAGGGAACGGAGAGAACGCACGAACTGCCCTAGCCATTCACAACGTATGGGGATGGAACCGGCTGAGAATAATCAGTGTGCCGCGCCAGTGGTCACCGCCTGGTGGCCGACTGTTGGCCGACAACTGGGCCTTTGTTCAGCCATATCTAGAAAGGTTGCTTCCCGCCGGTCCCCCTGGCCGGTTTTGCTCCCCCTCCCCCGCAGACCGGAGGCAACTGGATGCCAACGACACATTCACGACGTGCGCAAACGCCGAGTGCTCCGCGGACACGCCGTTACTCTCGCGCGGCGCTGGCGGCCTCGATGGCCGCCGTCATCGCCGGTTCCCTGACCGCGGTGTCCGCCCCGGCCGCGGCGGCGCCGTCGGAGAACTTCGACGACACCGCCTACCGCGGTGAGATCGAGGTGGTCCGCACCCCGACCGGAGCCGCCGCCGACGCGGTGCTGACCGGCCGGGTGTTCGTCGACGCCGACCGGGACAGCGCCAGCGGCGGCGAGGAGGCCGGCCTGTCCGGCGTCATGGTCACCAACGGCCGGGACGTGGTGCTGACCGACAGCGAGGGCCGTTACGAACTGCCCGCGTTCGACAACATGACGGTGTCCATCACGCAGCCGTCGGGCTACCAGGTGCCGATGGACGAGCACAACATCCCGCAGTTCCACTACAACCACCTGCCCGAGGGGTCGCCGGAACTGCGCTACGGCGGGATCGAGCCGACCGGACCCCTGCCGTCCGCGGTCAACTTCCCGCTGGTGGAGAGCGAGCTGACTGCCACCGACGCGCAGAGCTGCATCATGGCCGGAGACCTGCAGACCTACGACCGGCAGGAGATCGAGTACGCGCGCGACGGCGCCATCGCCGACCTGGCCGCGCGCCACGACTACGCCGGCTGCGGCACGCTGTTCGTCGGTGACGTCGTCGGCGACGACCTGTCGCTCTACCCCGAGATCAAGGACCTGGTCGCCGAGACCAACGGCCCGGCCCGCTTCCTGCCGGGCAACCACGACCTCGACTTCGACGCCCCCGACTCCGAGCACTCCTTCGACACCTACCGCGCGCAGCTGGCCCCGGAGTACTACTCCTACGACGTCGGCAACACGCACATCATCGCGCTCAACACCGTCGAGTACCCGTGCGTCGCGGCCGAGGACAGCCCCGAGGGCATCGAGGCGCACTGCGCCGACCCGGAGGGCGACCCGTCCTACAACGGCCGCCTCGACGAGGACCAGCTCGCCTGGCTCGAACGCGACCTGGCCAACGTCGACCCCGGCAAGCTCGTCGTCGTCGCCAGCCACATCGGTCTGCTCAACTACGCCGACTCCACCTCCCCGGTGCACCAGACCGACCAGGTCCGGCGCGTGCACGAGCTGCTGGAGGGCCGCAGCGCCGTGGCGGTGTCCGGCCACAGCCACAGCATCGAGAACCTCAAGACCGGTGACGGCGCCAAGGGCTGGAACGACCTGTTCGGTGTCGAGGGCCTGCCGTTCCCGCACATCACCGCGGGCGCGATCTCGGGTGACTGGTACTCCGGCGCGATCGGCGAGGAGGGCTACCCGACCGCGATCGGCCGCGACGGCGGACGCCCCGGCGTGGTGACGCTGGACATCCAGGGCAGCGAGTTCCAGGAGCGCTACACCGTTACCGGCGAGTCCGACGACGTGCAGACGCAGCTGGGCATCAACAGCCCGACCTACCGCGAGTGGGTGGAGGCGCGCCAGGAGTGGAACGGCAACCCGGTGGGCGAGGCCCCCGAGCTGGAGGAGCCCCTGGTGGTCGACCGCAGGGACCTGGCCCACGGAAGCTGGCTGACGACCAACTTCTTCTTCGGCTCCACCGGCTCGACGGTCGAGGTCAGCATCGACGGCGGACCGGCACGGGAGGCCACCCGCACCCAGCAGATGGAGGGCGAGGCCGTCAACGTCGGCGTCGAGTACTCCGACCCGTACGCGGTCGCGCAGCAGCTCGTCCACGGCGGCAGCCTGGCCAACCGGACGATGCACCTGTGGCGGTTCGACCTGCCCCGGAACCTGCACACCGGTGAGCACACCGCCGAGGTGACCGCGACCGACGCCTACGGCCGCGAGTTCACCGACGTCCTCGAGTTCGAGGTCGTCGGCCGGAGGTAGTCGCGCCTTCGCGGCAGGAGGGCCGCCATCCCGCACGGGTGGCGGCCCTTCGCCTCGGCCGTTCAACCCCCGTCGCGGCGGAAGAGGAACAGTCCGTACCGCGCATTGGGGTCCAGCCACCGGGCCCTCAGACCGAAACCGTGCGCCCCCACCTCGTCGGCCAGCCCCTGAACGTCGAACTTCACCGAGTAGCCCACGTTGACGAACCGCCCGCGCGGAACGCGCACGGTCAGTCCCAGACCCGGTACGGGCACCGTCCGGTCGGCCCGGGCGCGAAGACGCCCCTCCACGGTGGTGGTGTCCGCGTCGTAGCGCGCCTCCGGGACGAAGTCGTCGAGCACGAAGTCGGCGCCGTAGAGGTCGTTCAGCCGTGTGAGGTAGTTGAGCCGGAAGTCGGCGAAGGCCGAGTGCCCGGTGGGATCGTTGTAGCAGGTCTCCAGGGCCTCACGGCCCTTGTCCAGGTCGGCGGAGACCAGGAAGGCCTCGCCCGGGCGCAGGGTCCGGGCGATCTCGCCCAGCAGCGCGTCGCGTTCCCCGCGGGTGGCGTTGCCGAAGCTGCTGCCGAGGAAGACGATCGCGAGCGGCTCACCGGGGTGGGTGCGCAGCCAGTCCAGACCGGCTTCGTAGCGTCCCCACAGGCCCGTGACCTCCAGCCGGTCCAGCTCCGCGCACAACTCGGCGCCGCTGGACTCCAGCATGCCCCGGTCGACGTCGATCGGCAGGTAGGCGGTTTCGCGCAGGCGCAGACAGCTCTCCAGCAGCAGCCGTGTCTTCTTCGCGCTTCCGCTGCCCAGCTCGGCGACGCGCCCGCAGGCGAGCAGTTCGGCGATCTCCGCGGAGTGGCGCTCCAACAGGTCGCGTTCCACCCGGGTCAGGTAGTAGGTGGGCAGCTCGGTGATCCGCTCGAACAGCGCGGAGCCGACCGAGTCGTAGCCGAGCCAGGGCGGCAGCCGGGGCGGTGACTGCCGCAGGCAGTCGCGCACCACGGTGTCGTCCGGCACCGCGTCGCCCCTGTCGGCGAGCGGAAGGACACGGGCCCGCACCGCTGGTCCAGGTGTTCTCATGGTCTCCTCACGTCCGTCCCGTCGCTTCGCGCAAGCTCGACTCGCCCCGGCTCCACCGGCGCAGGAGGTACTCCTCCAGCCGGGTGGCCAGGAGAGTGCTGGCGCGGACGCCGAACACGATGTCAGAGGCCAGCTCGGGTTCGGTGCTCAGCAGCGGCGCGATCACCTCGCGCCGCAGGAGCTGCTCGTGCACCGCGTCGGCCTCCACGTGCTCGGCGTAGAACCGGATGGCGGCCGGACCGCAGTCCAGCCTCCGCATGGCCTTGACCAGCCGGTCCGAGCCGGGGGAAGAGGTGAGCTCGACGGTGGCGAACTGCCCGATCAGCGCCCCGCGCAACCCGCGGTGCAGACCGCACAGCGACATGAAGTTGACCTCGGCCAGCATCTCGGCGGGGGCGGAGTCGAGATAGGCGCCGTAGTCCGCGCACAGGCCCAGTTCGGCCATCATGTCGGCGAAGAGCGTGGAGTGCGTCCGCTCGGGGTCTCCCGCGCCGTACTCGTCGTGCTGCACGGTCACGAGGGCCGCCTTGGCGGGACCGTGCAGGCGCGGGATGACGAAGGTCTGCGGGTCGGCCTCCTTCAGGTGGTAGAGCGAGCGGAGGGCGACGTACTCGCGCAGCTGCCACAGCTGCCCGTGGCGGCGCAGGTGGTGGGAGGCGCCGAACGCGTCGACGTGCTCGACCAGGAGCGCGCCGATCTCGCTCTCGACGTCCGTGCCGGGGGCCACCTCGTCCCTGAGCGCGCCGAGGAAGGCCCGCTCCAGTTCGGCGCGCAGCGCCAGCAGCGCCGGATCCCACTCGCGGTCGGCGTCGACTCCCCCGAACCCGCGGTAGTGGAGCTCGTAGCAGCAGTAGAGGGCGAGCTGAAGGTCCTCACCGTAGGGCGGGGAGCCGTCCACCGGGGGGAGCCCGGTCCGGTTCCCGCGCAGCGCTTCCAGGACCGCCTCGGAGACCGGGCCGCGGGGAGCGGGCAGCGTCGGCGCCTCCGGCGTCGTCATGGTCATGGGCCGTGCTCCTTCCCTCCGTCGCCGCGTACACGCCGACGGTGGCTGGTGTCGCAGAACGGGCGGCGCCTGCTGCGTCCGCACACGCACAGCGCGGTGACCGCCCGGTCGCTGCGCACACGCGTTCCGTCGGGCGTCTCCACGTCGACCGGGCCGTAGACGAGGACCGGGCCGTCGTCGGTGACGACGATCCGGCGACGGTCCTCAGCCATGACGCGCCTCGATGACCACGAGTTCCTCCTCCGTCTGGTCGGGGCCGAGCAGTCCTCGGGCGCGCAGCGCCGCGGCACGCGCGCGCAGCACCGGCCCGAACGGGATGCGGGCCCTGGCGAGGACCTCGGGCACCAGCCCGGCCTTCCTGAGCTGCTCCAACGTGGCCTGCTCGTCCGCGAGTTCGGACTGCACGAGCAGCAGCGCGCCGTCCTCGTTGAGCACCGAGGACGCCCCCGCGCAGATGCGGTCCAGCAGGATCCGTCCGTCCGGCCCCGCGTCCCAGCACCTCGCGATCCGGTGGCGGGGCAGCCGCCGGCCGGAAGCGGGCATGTAGGGCGGGTTGGCGAGCACGAGGTCGAAGCGGTGCGGGGCCACGGGGGCGAACAGGTCGCCGCGCCGGACCTTGGCCGGGACCCCGTGTAGTCGGCTGTTGAGCCAGCTCGCCAGCACCGAGCGGCGCGACAGGTCGATCGAGGTGAGGCTGGCCGCACCGGCGCGGAAGGCCTCGATGCCCAGCGCCCCGGTGCCCGAACCGACGTCGAGGACGGAGCGCCCGGCGACCCGGCCGTGCTGGCGCAGCACGGTACGGAGCAAGGAGGTGTCCTCTTGGGCTGGGTAGACACCCGGTGGCCTCATCAGCAGCATGGGGCAACCACTACCCGGTCCCGAACCCTCCAACCGCCGCGCGGGTCCTGCGCGTGATGGCCGGTGACCGTGGGTGACGCGTCTTTCGGGAGGGGGCGTTCGCCGGGTGGGCGGCCCCTGGCCCCCGCCCGGACCCGGGAGGAGCTTCTCGGGCTTCCAGCGGTACGTCGACGCGCGGGGCGACCGAGCCACCCCGGCGCCCGGCACGGAAAAGGGGGAGACCACCGGCGGCCGGTACGCCAGTATCTGAGCATGGAAATGTCCGACGTCACCCGTGCGATGGCGGTCGCGACCTCGGTCGCCGCCTCGCTCGGCCTGCCGACCAGCGGCGCGACCGTGCTCCACAACTCGAACAAGCTGGCGCTGCGGCTGACCCCGTGCGACGTCTTCGCCCGGGTCGCCCCCGTGGGACAGGAGGTCGCGCGGTTCGAAGTGGAGCTGGCCCAGCGGCTCGTCGCGGTGGGGAGCCCGGTGTGCCCTCTGGAGCCCCGGGCGGACCCGCGCGTGTACACGCGCGACGGCTTCACGGTGACGCTGTGGACCTACTACGAGCCCGTAACGCCCCGCGTCCCACCGGTCGAGTGCGCCAAGGCGCTGGAACTGCTGCACGCCGGCATGCGCGAGGTCGACGTGCCGAGCCCGCGGTTCACGGACCGGATCACGCAGGCGCAGGACATCGTCGCCGACCCGGAACGCTCGCCGGAGCTGGCCGAGGCGGACCGCGTCTTCCTCAGCGGCAGGCTGGCGGGCCTGCGGCGGACGATCGGGGAGCGCGGCGCCGTGGAGCAGTTGCTCCACGGAGAGCCGCATCCGGGCAACGTGCTCAGCACGGAGAACGGCCCGTTGTTCATCGACCTGGAAACGTGCTGCCGCGGACCCGTCGAGTTCGACCTCGCCCATGTGCCCGAGGAGGTCTGCGAGCACTACCCGAACATCGACCAGGGGCTCCTGGACGAGTGCCGACAGCTCGTCCTCGCGATGGTCGCGGCGTGGCGCTGGGACCGCGGCGACGAGTTCCCGAACGGGAGGCGCTTCGGAGAGGAGCTCCTGCGCGCGCTGCGCGGCGGTCCCCCCTGGCCGACACTCGACACGATGAACAAGCGGCTGGGCGGCCTGTAGTGGCCGACGGAGTCCACGTGAGAACGGCGGGGCTTGGAGACCCCTCAACCGGCTTCAGGGATTCCGGTCAACGCTGTCCTGAGCGGTGGGTTCGCCATCTGTTCCGTCAGATCACGAGCGACGGGCGTGCCCATGTCATGTACGCCGTTGTTCTCCACCTACCGCCAGGGCGAGGCGGAACGTGGAGTCCTGCTCTAGAGAACCAAGGCGGGCACCGTGTGAAGGACGTCCTCATAGCACTCGAAGCACTGACCGGCTGCGATCCGGGCCGGCGAGACCTGGCCGCCGAGTTGCTCGGAGATTTCCTGCGCGGCGCCATGCTTGACACGGCCACCGCCTGCCTGGTCGTCGGCCGCCTGATCAACCTGGCCGTTATCGAATCCGTGGTCAAAGTCCGTGAGTCCGCCCTGAACGCGGTCAGCGAAGCGTTCGACCACTACAGCCTGCCTCTGGGCCTTGTCGAACCGCTGGCCTCAGCCGCGAGGACGCTGGAACCCGAACTCCTCGAATACGCCCTGCAGATCTTCGGTGCCACACAGGACCCGCGAGCACGGTCGCTGATCGAGCCCTTCCTCCACCATCCCGACCCGAACGTGCGCGAGGAAGCCCGCCTCGCACATGCCGAGGTCGCCATGTCCGCAACCCTTGGCCATGGCTCTCCGTAGGGCGGACGCCCAACACCCTCTTGAACCCCAGTTCGTCGAAGCCGCGCCGAAGTAGGAGTTCGACCCCCCGATCTGGAGGAGGTGCGTAGGCGGGTCGCGATGGCGGTGGACGTGCGCACCGAACCATCCACCGTTGAGTGTGGCTGGGGGAGTGGTTGGCGGGCAAACCCGATCTGGCCACGGGAACCCGGGTCTCCTATGCCGGGCACATCCGCACTTACCTCGTCCCGCACCTGGGCCGGCTGCGGTTGGACAAGCTCCAGGCTCGCCACGTCGAGACCATGTTCAACCTCATTGAGGAGACCAACGCCCACATCCTGGAGTGCCGCGAGTCCGACGATGTGGAGGTGCGTTCCTCGGTCAGGGGGCGCCGGGTGATCTCGCTGTCGACCAAGCACCGCATCCGCGCCACCTTGCGCAGCGCCTTGTCCGAAGCCGTCAGGCGTCCGGATCTGCCGGTGTCGGTGAACATCGCCTCGCACGTACGGTTGCCTTCCTGTCCGAGGAAGCGTCCGCTGGTATGGACTCCGGACCGGGTGCGCCAGTGGAAGAAGGACGGCACGGTGCCGGGAGAGGTGATGGTGTGGACCCCGGGGCAGACCCGCACTTTTCTGGTGCACGCGAGGAAGTATCCGTGGTTGTATCCGTTGTTCCATTTGGTCGCGGTCAAGGGCCTGCGCCGGGGTGAGGCTGTGGGGCTGCCCTGGTCCAACACCCGGCTGACGGACGGGCAGATCGACATCCGCGTCCAGGTCGTACAACTCGCGTGGGAGACGATCACCTCCACCCCGAAGAGCGCAGCGGGGCAGCGCACCATCACCCTGGACACCGACACCATCAAGGTGCTGCGGGCCTGGAAACGGTTCCAGAACGAGGCCCGTCTCAAGGCCGGAGCGGCGTGGACGGACACCGGTTTGGCCTTCACCCGTCAGGACGGTTCGGGGTGGCATCCAGGGCAGGTCAGTGACTGGTTTCTGCGCATCGCCAGGGCAGCGGGGCTGCCGCCGATCACGTTGCACGGGCTCCGCCACGGGGCCGCCTCACTGGCGTTGGCCGCCGGGACGGACGTGAAGGTGGTCTCGGTCGAGCTCGGGCACGCGACCACGCATTTCACCCAGGACACCTACCAGTCGGTGTTCCCGGATGTAGCGAAGGCGGCGGCTGAGGCCACCGCCGCGCTGCTGCGCGGCCCGGCTCCGGTGAGGGCCGGGTAGCCGAACTGGCGAGCACACTCCGAGCCATACGGCGTCACCGACCCCAGGCCAGTGCACGGGTTCACCCCGGCTGGCCTGGGGTTTCCTCGCGCTCGGGAGCGGTGGCCGATCAGATCAAAGGCCTGATGGCGAATATGAGCCCTTCAGTCTTGCCTATGAGTCGATAATTATTGTGAGACGCGTTGAAATTAGTATGCCAACGAATCAAATGCTAGATTTACGATATTTCCAGTGATGGACGTCTTCCAGCCACCCCTCGGAGGAGGATACGTCAATCGCCAGATCAATTAGTGAAGTAGTTGAGTCATTGCTTTCGAAAAGCTCCCACTCGTTCTCGGAATTTACTCTCCAGAGTGAAGCTTCTCGCGGATCTGATTCTATGATATGGGGCCAAAATTGTTCAATGCAATTAAGGGCTGATCTTGGGCGCCCCAAGGCAATGTAGCAGCAAGCTTTGTTGTAGGTGTTGGTTGCCGGCACTTCATAGTTTAGATCAGAAGCGATTTCCAAGTGCTGCAGCGCTTTCTGTGGATCTGTCGGGATTAGACAGAAGCCAAGATTGTTGTGCGCTTCCGGATCAGAGGGATTTTGCTTAGAGGCAAACTCGAATATCGACGCCGCCTCGATGTTGCGATTATTTTTTAGTAGCGTCCTCGCATATCTAGTCATGTCAGATACCCGAAATACGGAGGCTGTTCTACTGTTGTCTTTCTGTGGCGCACTCCGGACGGTGCGCCGGGCAATCTCTGCGTTGAGAATTTCTTGGCTCACTGTCCTTTCGCCCATCAGACTTTCGGGGCACGGTGGGGAAATTTCTCCGGCTTGCCACAGGTATTCCAAGTGGAGGGAAGATTCTTTCCAGTCTCTTGGAAATGTTTCCGAAAACCGGTCAACGGCCCAGGAATACTGGTTGCAGATTTCTTCATCGGGGATGTCTTCATTCCACCCTGTTTTCGGATGGATCTGACTTGGTGGATTTAGTTCAATAATGTCGTGGATGGGTGCTGATTTTATCCACCGAGTTACGGCAGGAAAAGATTTGTCCACGATTTTGGCGATGTAATCTTCGACCTCCGCGAATGGGGTGGCTCCTCCCTGCCAATTTGAGGGTGTGTTCGGTATTTTGAGTGCAGTGGCCCAGGATTCATTGTCAATTTTTGACTGCTTATTTTCGGGGGAATTGAGAATTGGGAAGACTCTCCCGGCGATAATCTCGCCAACGACAGATGCGGAAATTTGTCGCCACATTCCGTAGCGAATCAAGGAAGCCGAGTCCAAGCCCCTCCTGGTAAGTTCATTGGCCGCAGTTAGAGGGGATGGAGGTTGTTGCGCAGGATCTTCCTGGGCAGATGCCACCTCGAAGGCACTGCGGAGGGTCAAGACCAGGCTGACAGTGCGCCACTGTGTGTAGTCAACTGATCGGCGGTCCTCTAGCAGGTGCGCTCGTGCATCGAAGGGTCGTGCAGCGTCCAACTTTGGGCACCTTCCGCCAGTGATGTCTCCGTCAAGTCTCTCACAGCCTGGTTCACAGACGACAAGATCCTTGCTAAGATCTTGGGTATGATCCTAGCAAGAGGTGGCTCACATGGATGACACGATCTTCCAACCTTCAGACCTTGCTGGTGCCAAGAGGACTGAGTTCCTTGACGCTGCGCGTGAGGGTCTGGCTCGCTTGCGGGACAAAGATGGTACAAGCCTAGTGATGCTCCCTGAGAGCAAGCTGCAGCTTCTGCAGACTCTCACTAAATGGTGGGAGTGCTACACGAATCTCGAGTCTGTTCTGCAGCGAGGTGCCCGCCCTAAGGTTGCCGACTTGGGAGAGCTCGCGTGGCTGCGTCAGTTCGACCTTGATGACTTGAGAGAATTCTCTGATGAGTTGCATGAAGCACTAATTGCAGCTGGTGCCGACGGGGATGCAAGAGTGCTGAATGAATGTGTTCATCAATGGCATGTTACTGCCCGGCAGCTTGAGGACCCCCTGAGGCGTTCCATCCTCCTGGGCAATCCTGTCGGTGAAGATTTTATTGAGGTTGATGAGCCAAATGTCGACGGGTAGTGCGTACAACCCCTACCGTCCTGCTCGTCGCCCTGGAGGGAAGCCGGAGTCAGCTCCACGTTACCGCATCTTGGTCCACCGTAGATTCTTCGGCCATTATTCGGAACTGGTTGATCGCGTGGGGATCCAGCAAGCTTGTCAATTCTGGGATCATGTTGCCACCAGGCCTGGCGAGCCTGACCCGATCGCTTCCACCTGTTTTCTCAAAGGTAAAGCTGGCAAGCCTATTGAAGATGGCTGGTCAAGGACTGTTCATTACGAGGTGAGCAGTTCTGCGAGGATCGACTATCAGTTTAACGATGCTTACAAAATTAACTCTGATGGAGATCTGCATCCAGTGGTCTTCATACTTACCATAAATTACAGCAGTCACTGATTTCCGTATGGGCCTACGCTGCAGATGGTGCTCCTGGTGTTATTGGCCAAAGCGCCATGATAGGGTGATTTCAACTTTGCTGTTGAATGGTTACTATCGCACTTCAAAATGTCATCTGCTGGGCTGGGGTCAGTGCCTATGATTTCACGGTGCCAGTGCATATCCGAGAGGGTGACGGGAACGTTGTCAGGATCTGCTGGCGTGTGGTTTCCGTTGCCAACGAGTCACGCGACATCATGACTGCCTGTCCCCGGCGAGGGCAGGCGTTGGAGGGCTCATGGGCGACGCATTCCTGTTCGCCGAACTCGTGCGCCGGCTCAACCTGGATGACGGCTTAGCTGATGAGGCCCCCGACCGGATGGGTGTTCTGCTTCGCCGGTGGCAGGGCGGTGACCTGGATCCGCCGTACATACTGCATGTGGACCCGCCGACGCTGGGAGAGCATCTGCGATCCATGGAGGGCATCAGTGAACTGTTCCCAGGCGTCATCCCTGAGATCGGTGCGCTGCGGCTGTTCCTCGTCCACATCGAGGAAGCCGTCGAGACCGCTCCGGAGGGCCACCGGCATTTGGTGATCGGCCCGGCCGGGGTGTACGCGCAACCAGGTGCTCCACCGCGGACCGACCACAGCGTTTAACGCAGGGCCGACATCTCCCGGGTTGCGCCAAGGCGGTGTAAGCGACCGCAACATTATTGCGTGGGGCGGCGCCCGTGCCGGGGCGTGTGGGCGGCTGACACGCCCGGGTGGCCCCCTGGGGCAGGGGCAGCGGGTGGGGGCGGACACGGTGGTACAGAGCCGTGTTCGCCCCCTGGCGGGCGGATACGGGGCGTCCCCCGGCAGGGCCGCCACGGTCACGGGACGGCAAAGTGCTCCGCGAGGTGCGCCCCCACCTGTACTGGACCCTGCACTGCGGAGCACACGGGGAGCATTTCAGGCCCCGATCCGGGCCCGGCGCCTCGCCTGTTCGACTTGCGCACCCCATCTGACCTGGGGTTTTGTGGCGCACCCGGCAGGATTCGAACCTGCGACCATCGGATTAGAAGTTCGTTGGTTACGTAACGTTTCGTGTCGTTACGTACCGTTTCATGCCACTCCGCCAGATCCGCCGTGCCGTCTGAGGCCGGGTGATGTCGCTTGGTGTCGTGTCAGTACGGAACTGCGGAGCATGAACGGAGCACACACGGGCCGTTTACGGCGTCCGATGGCACCTCGCGAGGTCCTCGATCGTCCTTCAACGTTCTCGGGCCGACTGTTCCGAGGTGGGGTAGGCGCCCTCTGTTGGCCATCGTGTACCTGATGCCAGTGAGCGCGCGATGATGATCGCTCTCTCTTTTTCCCTGGGAAGGTGCAGGCCAATGCCCTCCGCACCGTTGTCCTCCACCCACCGCCAGGGCAAGAACCGTGTCACCTCTTTCATGGTGGCCATATTCGAACGCGTTGAGCTGTCCCTGCCTGCGACGATCCTGTCTAGGGCCTCACGTCGTCGATATTGACACCAACCCAAGTTAAACTCCCGAAGCCGTCGATATCGAGGACGCGGCCCGCAAGCATGAACAGGTTTGCAATGAGGCCAATACCGCCACCTGGCTCAGTCGCCAGGCCGACCAGGTACGTAAGCGCTGCCTGTCCGGCACCTACGGGACTGTGACCGTCGACGCGTCGAGTCGTCCTGGCTGAGCGGACCTGGACACGGGCAAGGCCCTATTCGCTGAGCATGGTCTCGATGAGGTCCCGATGAAGCGATGTGCCCCATCCACCACAGTCACTTTCGCTATCAACGAGGTACAGGTTGATGAGGATCCCGTCGTTCTACCCCTCGCCACTCTGGCTTGAGAGCGCCGGGCCCTGCTCACCTCAACCTCCCGGGCACACTATCCGCCCCGCACTGTACGACCACTGTAGAACTTACAACGCGAAGAAAGCGGCTTCTTGATGACCAGCATCAACACCGAGCACCGTCCGTATTGGCAGGACCGGCCGTGCCCTGAGTGGTGCCACTCCGACCACGGGTCCGACGACTCCATCGCAGACGCCCGACATTCCTCCGGCACCGCCGAACGGATCACCCTGTCCACCGAGGAAAACCGCTGGGCTACCCTTCCCCAGCCGGACGGGAGTAAGCGGCACGAGTGTATGCCTGCCGAGGTGGAGACCTATCTGGAACAACATCACCTGCACGCGTTTCCGCGCGTGGTGCTGTCCGTAGACCCCGAGGGCGGCGCCACCCCTCACCGCACTGTCCACCTGACGTTGGACGAGGCTCGCCTCCTGGCGCGACAGATCGACGGGTTTGTGAACACCGGAGAAGGCCACGACCCTCAGACTCTCCAGAACGCGGCTACCGCCGACCTGTATATCCAGCTCGCTGCGGTTCTCACCGAACTGGATCAGCGCTCCGGCCTGGATCCGAACCAGGAGATCAACGCCGAGCACGCCGGTATCGGCCAGAACCTGGACGATGGCGAATACCGAGTCCGGTACGTGAGCGAGGCCGCGCGCTACGGCCCTCGAAGAGCTCGGTGACAGCTAACCCGACCAGCGGGGCTGTGCGGCCGTCTTACGAGTTGGTGCGTGATAGTGGATAAGGCGTGATGGCCCCGTTCGCTGTGCTCTTCAGATATTCGCGGTGCGGTCGGAGACCAATCCGGCGATGGCGCGGTAGGTGGCCGGAAGGTTCTCGCGCCGGTGGGTCCAGCGGATCAGTTGCTTCCAGAGTTTGTGGTCGGCCAGGGCGTGTTCAACAGTGATCCGATCAGAGGAATGCGCATGACGATGGCGTTTCCATCGTTCATGGACATCGGGCAGAGCACTCTTGTTCGGCTTACGGGGTGGAGTGATGGCTAGGCCGGGGTGATCACGGCGCAGGCCGAGGTAGCCGTCGTCCAGCAGCACCTCCATTTCTGGGAAATACCGGAAGCAGGAGTCGGTTCCCTCGGTGCGGACCGCGGTGGCATCGTGCATCCTCCCGGGCCGCAGGGAGTCGGTCCACAACGTGCGCCCGCGGTGATCGGCGACGATGGTGGCCTTCATGGTGTTCTGTTTCTTCTTGCCCGGCACGAACGCCCGTCGGCCACCTCGGCTCGCGCGGGGCCTGCGCATCTGGACCTCGGTGGCGTCCAACCTCAGTTCGACGCCTTCGGCCTGGGCGTAGGCGAACACGTCTTCCAAGGTGCGCGAACGCACCTCTGGACGGTGTTGGGGACCGCGCGCCCGCGTTCGGCCAGCAAAGCGCGGATCTGGCCCACGGCCCGTGTGGTGGTGGAGCGATCCACATTGAACAGCAGGCCCGGGACCGCGTGCGGCAGGTCGTGACGCAGGTGGATCAAGGTGGCCACCAGGCGGTCGACGAAGACTAGGCGGTGCCGGGCGCCTGCCCCGGCGGCTCGTTTCCTCGCCCCGCCCCGGACCCGGTGTCGGCGATCTTCGATGGCCGTTTCCCAGGGGCGGGCCAGCTCCTCGATGAGTACGGACAAGTGGTGCGGCGAGATGCCGGTGAGCCAGGGATGGGCCAGGACCGCACGGTTGACCTTGATCGTCACGACCAGAGCATGCCACGGTCCTCCAGCGAGACCTTCACCCGCTATCAGGCACCAACTCGTAAGAACACGCTCTCCATCGACACCGAGCAGCACAAGCCCCTTGGCCGACCACCCCAGGCCGTCATCGGTATTGGCCGCACCGTGGCTTATCTCAGTCCCTCCACGAATCGAGATGCCTTTCCCCGAGTCCCGTCCTGATATCCCTGTGCCTATGGGTGCCGACTACGATGCCCCCACTGACCCGATGATCACCCTGGAGGCACGATGGCCGAGGATCTCAGCGTCTTGTACGACGTCATGCACGACACCGCCACTGCCCTGAGCGGACGGTACATCGAGCTGGGCGAGCGCGCTTCAACCCCGGAAGAGGACGAGGCCTGGGATGCCAAGCTCATGGCCCTGCGGGATAAACGCCGCCAGGTGGACCCCAACGACCGCAATGCCATCATCGAGCACACCCGCCGCTGGGCTGCTGAGCTTGCCGAGCTGGAGCGCTGATGGCATTCGAAGAGTACGAGCTCAGCCGGGAGCAGCTCGACCACATCTTCGATCGCCCCCGACGCGGTGTGCGCAAATTCGTGTTCGGCGGATATGCCCCGACGCCCGACAGCCCGGTACTGGTACTCGTCGGGGGACAGACCGGGGCAGGCAAGAGTCGAGCCGTGGCAGACATCATGGAGCGCCATAAGGGGATCGTCCCGATCATCGGAGACGAGCTTCGGGCGTTCCATCCTCGATACCGCGAAGTGATGAGAACCGAGAACCTGGCCATGCCGGACGCGACTGCGCAGGCCTCGGGAGAGTTTCTCCGCCGGTCTTTGGACCATGCCGTGGCCGAACGCTACAGCGTCTTGCTGGAGGGCACTTTCCGCAACCCGCTGATGGTCGTACAGACCGCCGAGCGCTTTCACCAAGAGGGATACCAAGTGGAAGTGGTGGGGCTGGCCGTTCCTGAGCGCACGAGCCTGCTCTCCACCGTGGATCGCTACCTGGAGGCCCCAGAGCACGCAGCACGCTGGACACCGGCCAGAGCACACAGCATCTCCTACCGCATGGTCCCGGCCACTCTCCAAGCCATGGAGGACAGCCCTCACATTCAGCGCTTGAGCGTCACCAACAGGGCAGGTGAGAACCTGTTCACCAATATCCGTACATCTACCGGGATGTGGAAGGACCCGACACCAGGGGGCGCCGTGGTCGCAACGAAAGTCGAGCGCGACACCCTGCTCTCCCCGGAGGCGGCCAACGCCTGGCTGAAGGGCTACGTCGCCAGTACACGTGAACTGGCGATCCGAGGACAGCTCAATGAGGTCACCCGACCGACAGTGGAGCGCTTGGGACAGATCGCCGATCAAGTGGCAACTGTCGCCTTCCCGCATGATGTACAAGCCCGTGCGATGCTCACCAAGTATTCGACCCGGCTACAACAAGCGCCGGATACTGCGATGGACCTTCGGGACGCAGAGTTGGACTCCCGGTTTGACGGCTGGACAGATGAGGGTCGCACGTCCGGGGAGACACACCAGCAGTCAGGAAGGGGCGCCCTCGGGCAGGATCCCGACCCTGCTCTGGCCGAGCGGGTGGTTGTGAACGACCTGCTCGCGCAGCGCGGCGACCGTATGGCCTCCCGGTTCGACATGTTGCTCGCGGGCATGGGAGATGAGGAGACGACTGCTGCGATCGCTGCGTGGGAGGCACTGGGCAAGCCGGAGACGACACGGGAGCGCGAGATCCGGCTCTTGGCCGAACAGACCACTCTGGAGGCCACCGCAAAGGCACAGCAGGAGGTCAAAGCTCCGGAGCTCAGTGAGAAGACCCAGTCGTCGTTTCACGGCCTTGGAGAGACCTCGGAACGCCTCCAAGGCACAGACACAGAGACCATGAAGAGGACTGCCAGTGCGATCTGGGAGACGCCGAAGCCATCGATGATGTCGTTGGTGGCACACCGGACCGAGTGGGCGCTTTACGACGACCTGCACGGTTATGGGCGGCGTCCTCGGACACTCGCGGTGAAGATGCCATCCAAGGCGCCCGGTTCCTACGGGGCGCTCCTGCACCCGAGCACAGGCGCGGCGTATGAACGCGATCGGCGGCAGGCCAAACAAGGTGACCAGGAGTACAGCGGGTAACGACCCGCAGTCGGCGGCGCACATCCCGATGGAGACCTGGCAATGTTCCATGCCGGGTGCGGTGAAGGCTTTGGCAGGTGCCAGGATCGCCTCCCGTGGCATGTACCGGGTCTTGTGGAGCCGTGTTTTCGGATCCTGTGGCATGTGTCGGGATCGCCGCCCGTCACTTGTCTTCTTCGAGCGCGTCTGTGTGGGATGAGACTGGGCTCGGAGGTGGTGGTCGTGTCCGGGGCTGGTTCGGTGTTCAAGCGGTGTGGGTGTCGTTTGCCTGGTACCTCGAGGAAGGTCGGGGGCGGCTGTCCGCGGTTGCGTTCTCGCGGGCATGGGAGCTGGTACTTCTCGGTCGAGTTGGAGCATGTTCCGGGTCGGCGGTGCCGGGTGCGTCGTGGTGGGTTCGCTTCCCGGGAGGCAGCGCGCGCGGCGCTGCGCAGGGTCCAGGGCGTGGAAACAGATGTGGCAGGCCCGGTGGTGTGGACGGTAGGGGAGTGGCTCCAGCACTGGTTGGACACTCGGACCCGGTTGCGGCCGCGCACCAGGGTCGGCTACGGCGAGCACATCGACCGCTACCTCAAGCCCTCGCTGGGCGCAGTGCTGTTGGAGGAGTTGACACCTGCCCAGGTGCAGGAGGCGTTCGATGCGATCTCGCGCCGCACCACCCCGGTGGGGGGTCGACTTTCCCCTGCGACGGTGCAGCGGATCCGCGCCACCTTGCGGGCGGCGTTGAACACCGCGGTGCGTGAGCGGTTGCTGCCCTCCAACCCCGCTCGAGGCCTGCGGTTGGAGCCGGGGGTGGGTACGCGGCCGGTGGTGTGGACCGACCAGGCGGTGGCCGAGTGGACCCATAGCCGGATGCGGCCAGCGGTGGCGGTGTGGACGGTCGAGCAAACCCGCGCTTTCCTGGACTTCGTGTCCGACCACCGGCTGTACGCGTTGTTCCACCTGCTGGTGATGACCGGGCTGCGGCGGGGCGAGGTGGTGGGGTTGAGGTGGGAGGACCTCGACCTGGCCCGGGGCACGGTGCGTATCGCCCGGCAGCTCCAGACGGGTAGGGGCGGGTTGGTGGAGCTTGCGCCCAAGAGTGCGGCGAGCCGCCGCATGCTGACGTTGGACCATGCCAGGGTCGGGGTGTTGCGCCGTCACCAGTGGCGCCAGCAGCACGAAGCAGCCGAGCGCGGGCACGACTGGACCTCGCAGGGGTATGTGTTCACCGCCTTGCGCGGTGGCCCGCTGGCGCCGGAGCGTTTGTCGCGTCTGTTTCGGAAGCTGAACGATGAGAGCGCCTTGCCGCCGGTGCGGTTGCACGATCTGCGCCATGGGGCGGCGACGTTGGCGTTGGCGGCGGGGGTGGAGTTGAAGGTGGTGCAGGTGATGCTGGGTCACGCGAGCATCGTGTTGACCGCGGACACCTATGCCAGCGTTCTCCCGGAGGTGGCACAGGAGGCGGCGGAGCGGACGGCGTGGTTGGTGTTGCGGGACGCCGGGAGGACCGGTCGGCATACGAGGAGACGGGGACGGGGTGGTCGCCGGGGTCTGGTGTTGGTCCCACCCGGGCCCCACCCTGGACCCACCGGCAGGACAACCCCCTCAGGCTCTGGCCAGACAAGGCTGTGAACTAGGGTTTTGTGGCGCACCCGGCAGGATTCGAACCTGCGACCATCGGATTAGAAGTCCGGTGCTCTATCCACTGAGCTACGGGTGCTCGATTCAATTGTCGCCCGCCATGGCAGGTCGTGATCACGCTGTGACACGTGGTCGCGGGAGGGCGTCGCGCGCCGAAGGCGGGGCGGGGGCCGGTCGGCGGGCCTGCGGTCGGGAGGACCCGTGCCGTGGTGCCGGTGGCGTCCCGGGCAGACATTCTAGGGTATTCGCCTGATGTCGCCCACAGTCGGGCAAAGACTCATCAACTACGGTGATTCGTAGTTGCCTCTCGTTACCACGCGCGTTCCACCAAACCGGTCGCTATGGGCCTCGCGCACCACGTTACCGGTGATTAACTCCTGGTGCGGTGCTGTACCCCGGGCGTTTCGCGAAGTCCCGATGCCCGAGGTGGGAAGGGAAGTCAGAGCCACCACCACTGACCTGCGGAGACCATCAGCACGGCCAGCGCGGTCAGCATGCGGAGGCCCCTTACGGTCAGTCACTTATTGCTCTTTGTGTATGTGTTATTACCCAGAGAGACAAACATGGTTTGCCGTGGTTTGGGAGTTGCGAGGGACTTCCTTGACACGGCTAACGTGGTCGGGTGCGATCTCTGGGACTGGTGGCGGGCTTCCTGCTCGACAAGGCGGTGCCCGACCCGCGTCGGGGGCATCCGGTCGCCCTGTACGGGCGCGCCGCGGGATGGTGGGAGCGACGCGTCTACGGGGACTCGCGGGCGCGCGGCGCCCTGTTCGCGGCCGGGGCCGTGCTTCCGGTGGTGGCCGCGGGCTCCGTGGTGCGGGGCGGCGCGGCGACGGCGGCGACGACGTGGGCCGTGCTCGGCGGCAGCATGCTGTGCCGGGAGGCCGAGCGGATCGCCGGGGCCCTGGAGGACGGCGACCTCGCGCGGGCGCGGGAACTCCTGCCGAACCTGTGCGGCAGGGACCCCTCCCGGCTCGACGAGGAGGGAGTCGCCCGGGCGGTGGTCGAGTCGGTCGCCGAGAACACCTCCGACGCCGTGGTCGGGCCCCTGGTCTGGGGGGCCCTGGGCGGGGTCGCGGGCCTGGCGGGTTTCCGCGCCGTCAACACCCTCGACGCCATGGTCGGCCACCGCGACGAGCGCTACGAACGGTTCGGGTCCGCCTCGGCGCGGCTGGACGACCTCGCCGGGTGGGGCCCGGCACGGCTGACCGCGGTCCTGGCGGTCCTGGCCGCGCCCGTGGTCGGCGGCGACGTGCGCGGGGCGTGGCGCGTGTGGCGGCGCGACGGCGACCGGCACCCCAGCCCGAACGCCGGGCAGTGCGAGGCCGCGTTCGCGGGCGCGCTCGGCCGGACCCTGGGCGGCGCCAACGTCTACGGGGGGCGCGAGGAGCGCCGCCCGGCGATGGGCGACGGGCCCCGGGCCGGGGTCGAGGACATCCGCCGTGCGGTTCGCCTGGCCCGGGCCGTCCACCTCGGGGCCCTGGCCGTGGCCGCGGCGGTGGCCCGGTAACGCGCGTCGCGCGCGTCGGTGAACACCCCGGGCGCGGGCCCGGTGCGGGGACGGGAGCCCCCCGGCCCCAGGGGCCTTGGGCGCCCCGGACCCGGGCCGCGGGCGCCGCCCCCCGGAAGCGGACGGTCGTCCGGTCCCGGGGACGGCGCCGGGCGCGGGCCCGACTCAGGTCAGGTTGCGCGCGTAGTTCACCTGCTGGTGGATCTGGCCCACCATGCCCGGGTGGGTCACCATGATCGTCGTGCTGTAGTGCCTGTCGTGCCCCTGGACGGTGACCTGCACGTGCCCGGTGGTCCTCTGCTCCTTGACCAGGAGGAAGAGCAGTCCGAGCAGACAGGTCCACCAGAAGACCAGGACGGCCACGATGACCGCCCAGGTGGGCGTGTTCCGTTCGGTGCGGCTCATGTCGTTCACCGTCCACACCGTTCCCCTGATCGGGAAGCGCCCGACGGGGGTGATCACGGTGTGCCGGGAGAACGCGATCTCGCCGATGGTGCCGAGGGGGACGTCCCCCTCGGGCTGGGGCGGGGGGACGGCGGGCTGGTAGCCCCCGGTGGGGGAGCCGTAGGGCTCCAGGGCCCCGCCGCCGTGCTGCTGCGGGGGAAGGCCCCAGCCGGGGGTCTCACCGTGGGGCTCGTGCCACCAGGGTTCCCCCGGGCGGGAGTTGGGGTACTCGCTCATGCCGCGATTGTGTCAAAGGGCGGGCAGGCACAGCACCACTTCCCCGGTACCGACGCCGACCCGCCCGTCCGCCCGCGTCCCTGGTCCCAGCGCCGCCCCGCCCGTCCGTCCGCCCGCCCGTCCGCGTCCCCGGTCCCAGTAGTGCGGTCCCGTCTCCCGTGCCCCTTCCTGCTGCCGCCGTCCCCTCCCCGGCTGCCGCCGCCCCTTCCCCTGGCCCGTTCCAGCCGTACCGCCCCGCCTCCGGGGCCGTTCCAGCCGTACCGGCGGCCCCGCAGGGGGTGCGACCGAGGACCGTGGCCGGATGTGGCCACGCCCCGGCTCCCGTGCCGGGCACCGTCCCGTCCGACCTCCGGAATCCGGGCTGCTTGTGGCGCGGATCACTCCAAACCCGCCGGTTTTCCGGTACGGGGTCCCTCCGGCCCGCCCAAATGTGAATCTCTTTCGCGATTTCCTTACTCGTGCGTAGCATGCGCTCACCCATCGCCCGCACCCCCAGGTGGTGACAGCTCTTGTTCCCCTCGCTCAGACGACGGCTACGCACCGGCGCCTCGGGTGCCGCCCTGATGGTGGCCGCGGCCACGCTCGCCGCCCTGCCCGCCGCCCCCCGGGCCCTCGCCGAACCGGAACCCGACTACTGCGCGCCCGGGGGATGCAACGACATCCTTCCCCCCGGCCAGAACGGCAGCGCCACGCTCGTCGAGATCCTCGGCCACCAGGTCTTCGGCACCCGGCCGCGGCACTCCTCCAGCCAGCTGGACATGTACGACAACCTCGTCCACCACTACGACGGCCTCACCGAGGAGGGCCTGGACGACTTCTTCCTCGACGCCGGTTTCGGGGTCGACCCCGACGACGTGGGGCGCCGGTACCAGCCGCGCGACGACGTCACCATCACCCGCGACGCCGACCACGGCATCCCGCACGTCGAGGGCACCACCCGCGAGGGCACCATGTTCGGCGCCGGGTACGCCGCGGCCGAGGACCGCCTCTTCCTCATGGACGTGCTGCGCCGGGTCGGCCGCGGCGGACTCACCTCCTTCGCCGGAGGAGCCGAGGGCAACCGCGGGCTGGAACAGGACCTGTGGCGCAGCGCCCCCTACACCGAGGAGGACAAGCAGGCGCAGATCGACCGGGTCGCCGCCAGCGGAGAGCGCGGTGCGCAGGCCCTCTCCGACGTCGACGCCTACCTGGAGGGCGTCAACGCCTACATCGAGGAGGCCGACGACGACCGCGACTTCCCCGGCGAGTACGTCCTGACCGGGCACAAGGACGCCATCACCAACGCCGGGGAGATCGAGCCCTTCACCCCCACCGACGTCGTCGGCATCGCCGCCATGGTGGGCGGCATCTTCGGCGGCGGTGGCGGCGGCGAGGTCCAGGCGGCCGTCGTGCTCGCCAACTTCCGGGACCGCTACGGGGCCGAGGAGGGCGCCGAGCTCTATCGCGCCTGGCGGACGGAGAACGACCCCGAGGCCGTGGTCAGCGTCGAGGGCGAGTTCCCCTACAGCGGCACCCCCGAGAACCCCGTCGGCGAGGCCGTGCCCGACCCCGGCTCCGTGGAGCCCTACGACATCGTCCACGACGAGCACGGTTCCGCGCTCAGCGGCGAGACCGCCGAGCAGCCCGCCCCGCTGGCGAGCACGGTGGAGGAGCCCGAGGAGGGCGCCGAGGCGCCCGCGGTCGAGGACCTGTCCCGGGAACAGCGCGACGAGCTGGAACAGATGGTCGAGGACGGGGACCTGTCCGCGGTGGAGGGCGTGTTCAACGACGGCGTCCTGCCCGAGGGCTTCACCGACCCCCGCGGCATGTCCAACGCCCTGCTCGTCTCGGGCGAGCACACCGCGAGCGGCAACCCCGTCGCCGTGATGGGCCCCCAGACCGGCTACTTCTCCCCGCAGCTGCTCATGCTCCAGGAACTCCAGGGGCCGGGCATCAGCGCGCGCGGCGCGTCCTTCGCGGGCGTGAGCTTCTACGTCCAGATGGGGCGCGGCGTCGACTACGCCTGGAGCGCCACCTCGGCGGGCCAGGACGTCACCGACACCTTCGCCGTCGAACTGTGCGAGACCGACGGGTCCGCGCCCACCACCGGGTCGCGCGCCTACGTGGACACCGCCGGGGACTGCGTGCCCTTCGAGGAGCTGAGCGTCACCAACGAGTGGTCGCCCACCATCGCCGACGGCACTCCGGCGGGCGGCTACACGCTGACCTCCCTGCGCTCGGAGTTCGGCCTGGTGCACTCCTTCGCGACCGTGGACGGCGAGCCCGTCGCGTTCACGACGCGGCGCTCCACCTACATGCGCGAGGTCGACTCCATCATCGGTTTCCAGCGCTTCAACGACCCCGGCGAGATCACCTCGGCGCGGACCTTCACGGACGCGGCCGAGGACATCGGCTACGCCTTCAACTGGCACTACGTCGACGACGAGGACATCGCCTTCGTCAACTCCGGGGCCAACCCGGTCCGGACCGAGGGCACCAACCCCAACCTGCCCGTGGACGCCTACTCCGACGCGGGCTGGTCCGGCTGGGACCCCGACACCAACGGCGCCGACTACCACCCGCAGGAGGACCACCCGCAGGCGATCAACCCCGACTACATCGTCAACTGGAACAACAAGCCCGCCCAGGGCTACACCTCCGGCTGGGCCACCGGGTCGGTGCACCGCGGCGACCTCATCGACGGCCGCGTCTCCGCGCTGGTCGCCGACGGGCACGAGTTCACCACCGCCAGCCTGACCCGGGTGATGATGGAGGCCGGGGTCGCCGACCTGCGCGCCCAGGAGGTCCTCCCGCTCCTGCTGGAGGTGATCGGCACCGAGGCCGTGGACGACCCCGAACTGGCCGCGGTCGTGGAGGAGCTGCGGCTCTGGCACGAGTCCGGGTCCCTGCGCCGCGAGCCCTTCCGCGACGCCGGGCACTACTCCCACGCCGACGCCATCCGCACGCTGGACGCCTGGTGGCCGCTGCTGGTGCGGGCCCAGTTCGAACCGGGCCTGGGCGAGGACCTCTACACCCAGCTCACCGGGGCCGTGCAGACCGACGAGTCGCCCTCGGGCTCCATCGGGGGAGGCGAGCCCGGGAGCGTCAACCAGGCGCAGCCCCACCGGGGCTCGGCGTTCCAGTACGGCTGGTGGTCCTACGTGGACAAGGACCTGCGCACGGTGCTCGGACAGGAGGTGGAGGGCGGACTGGGCGAGGCCTACTGCGGTGGCGGCGACCCGGACGCCTGCCGTACGGTGCTGCTGGACACCCTGGCCCAGGCCGCGGACACCCCCGCGGCGGAGGTCTACCCCGGCGACGAGCACTGCGACCCGGGCGACCAGCTGTGCGCGGACACGGTGATCCACCAGGCGGTCGGCGGCATCAACATGTGGCCGATCGCGTGGCAGAACCGGCCCACGTACCAGCTCGTCTACCAGTTCTCCGGCGGACGGTAGGACGGGCGGAGCGGACGCGGCCCGCGGTGGCCCCGAGCGGGTGCCGGCGGGGGCCGCGTCCGCGTGTCACGGCAGGGGAACACTGGAGCCGGATCGCGTGCTTCGCCGGGTCCGTGTGGGTAGCGTAGGGAATACCCGAACATGAGCGGGAGGGCCGCAGGAACATGGACGCCTGGTTGATCTGGCTCATCCTCGCCGTGGGCCTGGGGGCCGTCGAGGTCTTCACCCTCACGTTCGTACTGGGCCTCCTGGCGGTCGCGGCGCTGGTCGCCGCCCTCCTCGGCGCCATCGGGCTTCCGGTGGCCGCGCAGATCATCGGGTTCACCGCCACCGCGGCCGCCGGGATCTACCTCGTGCGGCCGATCATGCGGCGCCAGCTCAGGGGCGGCCCCGTCGTCAGATCGGGTGCCCAGGCGCTCGTCGGGCGCTCCGCGGTCGTCCTGCAGGAGGTCGGCGCCGACCGGGGCAGGATCAAGCTCTCCGGGGAGGAGTGGTCCGCGCGCTGCATCGACGAGGACCTCGTCATCCCGGTGGGCACGCGCGTGGACGTCATGGAGATCGACGGGGCCACAGCCGTGGTCTACCCGCGCGAGGCACTGCCCTGAACCCCGCCACAGCCACGTCCCCGACCTAGGCCAGGTGCCAGCACATGGAACCCACCATCGCCCTCATCATCCTCGCGGTCGTCGTCGTGGCCGTCGCCCTGTCGGCGATCCGCATCGTCCCGCAGGCCAGGGCGTACAACATCGAGCGCTTCGGCCGCTACATCCGCACCCTGAACCCGGGCCTGAACTTCCTCATCCCGGGCGTGGACCGCGTCAACTCCAAGTTCGACCTGCGCGAGCAGGTGTTCACCTCGCGCCCGCAGCCCGTCATCACCGAGGACAACCTGGTCGTCAACATCGACACCGTGCTGTACTACCAGGTCACCGACCCCAGGGCCGCGGCCTACGAGGTCGCCAACTACATCCAGGCCATCGACCAGCTCACCGTCACCACGCTGCGCAACGTCATCGGCTCCATGGACCTGGAGAAGACGCTCACCTCCCGCGAGGAGATCAACACCCGCCTGCGCGGGGTCCTGGACGAGACCACCGGCAAGTGGGGAATCCGCGTCAACCGCGTGGAGATCAAGGCCATCGACCCGCCGCCCACCATCAAGGAGGCGATGGAGAAGCAGATGCGGGCCGACCGCGACAAGCGCGCGGCCATCCTCCACGCCGAGGGAGAGCGCCAGTCGCGCATCCTCAAGGCGGAGGGCGCACGCCAGCAGGCCATCCTGGAGGCCCAGGGCGACCAGCAGGCGGCCATCCTGCGTGCCGACGGCGAGGCCAAGGCGATCGAGCGCGTGTTCCAGGCGGTGCACGCCAACAACGCCGACGCCAAGGTGCTCGCCTACAAGTACCTGGAGACCCTGCCGTCCCTGGCCGAGGGCGACGGCAACACCTTCTGGGTGATCCCCGGCGAACTCACCGAGGCCGTCAAGAACGTCAGCCACGCCTTCGCGGGCGACGCCCCGACGGTGCCCTCCACGCGGAAACAGGAGGACGAGGAGGGGGCCGAACCCCGGGGACCCGCGCAGCTCACGGCGCCCGACCCCACCCGTTCCTCCTCGGCGCAGGCGGCCGTGGACGCGGCCGAGGCCGCCGAACGCGCGGTGGCCGACGCCCGCGACGACGTGAGGCGGGCCGGGTCGGCCCTCGGCGGCTCCCGGCCGCCCGGGCCGCGCGAGGAGGACTAGGTTCCGTCCGCGCGGCCGGTCGCGCCGCACCGGCGGCGGGGCGACCGGCCGCGGAGCCGATCCGGGGCGGCGGGGGAGAGGGGCCGCCTCCCCCCGCCCGCCGCGCGTGCGGCCCGCGGCCGTCCGGCTCAGACCAGCAGGAGCTTGCCGGTGGTCCGGCGCGAGGCCAGGTCGCTCTGGGCCCGTCCCGCGTCGGACAACGGGTAGCGTCCGCCGATCCGCACGTCCAGGCGGCCCTCGCCCACCAGCGCGAACAGGTCGCCGGCCCGGCCCAGGAGCTCCTCGCGGTCGGCCACGAAGTAGGCCAGCGAGGGCCTGGTCAGGTACACCGAGCCGGCGGAGTTGAGCCGCTGCGGGTCCACCGGGGCCACCTCTCCCGAGGACTGCCCGAACAGCGCCAGCACGCCGCGCGGGCGCAGAGAGGCCAGGCTGGCGTCGAAGGTGTCCCGGCCGACGCCGTCGTAGACCGCGGCCACCCCCTCGCCGCCGGTGAGGTCGCGCACCGCCTCGGCCACGGGGGTCTCGGTGTAGCGCACCACCTCGTCCGCGCCCGCCTCGCGCGCGATGCGCTCCTTCTCCTCGGTGGACACGGTGCCGATGACGCGCGCGCCGCGCTCCTTGGCCAACTGGGTCACCAGCAGACCGGTGCCGCCCGCGGCCGCGTGCACCAGCACGGTGTCGCCCTCGGCCACCGGGTACACAGAGCGGACCAGGTAGTGGGCGGTCATGCCCTGGAGCAGCAGGGCGGCGGCCTGCTCGGCGGAGACCGCGTCCGGGACGGGGACGACCAGCGAGGCCTTGACCACGGCCCGTTCGGCGTACGCACCGGGGGCCATCGCCCAGCCGACCCGCTGCCCCACGGACAGGTCGGTGACGCCCTCGCCGACGGCGGCCACCACGCCCGCGCCCTCCATCCCCGGGACGTAGGGGAGCGGAACGTCGTACAGGCCGCTGCGCTGGTAGATGTCGATGAAGTTGACCCCGCGGGCCTCGACGTCGATCAGGACCTCCCCGGGGCCGGGCGCCGGGTCGTCCCTCTCGGCCAGCCGCAGCACCTCGGGTCCGCCGTTCTCCTCGATCACGATGGCACGCATGGGTCCACTGCTCCTTCCGGGTCGGTTCCCGGCATCATGTCAGCCCGGAGACCGAACCGGCCACGGCGGCCCGCTCACTCCGACCGGCCCTCCCCGAGGATCTCGTGGACCGAGAAGGCGGTGTACAGGACGCCGAGGAAGTCGTTGCCCGGTCCGGAGCGGGTGACGATGCCGACCCTGCGGCGGTCCTCCACCTCCTCGGCGGCGTCGGGAAGCGGTTCCTCGTCCACCGCGGTCACGGCGTGCTCCCCGTTGACCCACAGGGAGAGCTCCATGAACTCGTTGCCGTCCCTGTCCTCCTGCAGGGAGCAGGAGAGCGCGACGGTGTTGGTGGGGATGTTCTCGTGGTCGAAACCGAGGGGGTCGCGCTCCTCGTAGCCGTACTCCTCGCGCACCGAATCGTCGAAGAGCGGCTGGGGGGTGTATCCGGCGACGTCGGTGGTCTCGCCGAGGGTGATGTCGCCCTCGCCCTCGTGCATCCGGCGGATCTCCGCGCGCTGGCCGTCGTAGCGCAGCAGCCCCTCGTACTGGCTCCGGTACTCCTCACCGTCGTTGTCCCAGCAGCGCACGCCGAACGTCGCCTGTTCCGGACCCTGGACCACGTACGCGGTGGTGCTCACCAGGACGTCGTCCGGCAGGACCTCCTCGCGCTCCAGCGCCACGACCTCGCCCCGGCTGGGGTTGCTCTCGGGGTCCAGCTGGAGCAGGACGCCCCTGCGCTCGGCCCAGTAGCCGTCGGAGTCCTCGTGTTCGTAGGTGTTGCTGACCCAGCCCGGATCGGTTCCGAAGTCGGTGTTGTAGACGGAGAGGGTGTTCTCCGGGATCTCCGGGCCGCCGTTGAGCAGGACCGTCGCGCCCACGGCGGCCACCAGGACGACCGCGCCCGCGGCCGCGCCGACCACCACCATCCGCCGACGTCTGCGCGGGGCGCCGCCGGACGGCCCCGCGGGGCCGCCCGGTGAGCCCGGAGCACCGGGGCCGCCGGGACCGGAGTAGGCGTTGAAGGCGTGTTGGCCCTGGGACGAGGACGGGTGACCGCCGTGCGCCGGAAGGACCTGGCCGCCGGAGTGGGCGTAGTGGCCGGGAACCTGCTGGCCGTGGACCGGAGGCTGGCCCTGGGACGGGTGGCCGCCGTACCCCGCGCCCTGCTGGGGGCCCGAGGGCTGGAGGCCCGGGTTGCCGTGCCGCTGTTCCACGTGGGGCTGCTGGGCCGCGTGGGGCGGCTGTACCGGGTGCTGGACGTGCGTGGGCTGCGCGTACGGGTTGTACTGCGTGGCCTGCGCGTAGAAGGGCTGGCCGCCGTCCGGGAACGCGGCGCCCTGCTGTGGTCCGCTGTCCGGGGGCTGGCCCTCCGTCTGCTGGGGTCCGCTCGACGCCTGGTGCGCCGCGGGCCCGTTCTCCGGCACCCCGACCCCGGTGTCCCGCGGCGGCAGCCCCGGGACCGGGGAGCTGCTCGGCGGGGCCCACGAGGTGCTGATCGTGCGCTCCACCTCGGACTCCTCCGGGTCCTCCTGGCCGGTGAGCCGGGCCAGGAGCTGCTTGGAGGTGGGCCGGTTGGCCGGGTTCTTGTCCAGCGCGGCGTTGACCAGGTCGTACATGTCCGGGTCCAGGCCGTCCAGGCGCGGCGGCGCCGAGGAGATGTTGTGCAGGACGGCGGGGACCGTGGCGGCGTCGAAGGGGGCGGTGCCGGTTCCGGCGAAGGCCACCAGGCAGCCCCACGCGAAGATGTCGGCGGCCGCGGTGGCCCGCTCGCCCAGGATCAGCTCCGGGGCCATGTACGAGGGAGTGCCCATGAGCTGGCTGGAGCGGGTGACCGCGTCCGCGGCCTCGTCCAGGGCGCGGGCGATGCCGAAGTCGATGACCTTCGGGCCGACCGGGGAGAGCAGCACGTTCGCCGGTTTGAGGTCGCGGTGGACGACCCCGGACCCGTGGATGGCGGTGAGCGCCGCGGCCACGCCCATGGCCAGGCCCTCCAGGGTGCCGCCCGCCATCGAGCCGTCCGAGCGGACCGCCTCGTCCAGGTTCGGGCCCGGTACGTACTCCGAGACGATGAAGAGGGGATCGCCCTCCAGCCGGGCGTCGATCACCCCCGCGGTGGAGAAGCGGGCCACGCGGCGCGCGGCCTCGACCTCGCGCGCGAAGCGCAGCCGGAAGGACTCGTCGTCGGCCAGGTCGGGGTGGATGAGTTTGACTGCGACGGACCGGTCGGAGGCGTCCTTGGCGAGGTAGACGGTGCCCATGCCGCCCCGGCCGAGACGGCTCACGATGCGGTAGCCGTCGAGTTCGCGCGGGTCCCCCGCACGCAGGGGTTTGCCGCTCTGGTGCCCGTTCGACGTCACAGTTGGGGGTCCCTCATGAATCGTGGAGTTCGCGCTCACAGCGTACCGATGCCGACACGCCGACGCGCTCTGGACTGACTGGCCCCCGGTTCCCGCGGACGCGGGCCCGGACCCGGGGCGGGGTGTTCGTGAGCGGCGCGCGGACGCGCCGTGTCAGTCGTGGTGATGCCCCTCGTGCCCGAACGGTTCCCCGGAGGCACCGGTTTTCGCTAGGATTAGAACACACGTTCGAACACCTGGCCGCGTCTTCCCCACGGGTGGGTGTCCCGGTGGCGTGTGCCGGGACTGACAGGAGGCGGATGATGCTGAGGGGAAGTGTCGTGGGACGCTACTACGGGGCGGAGGTGACCGTCGTCGAGGACGAGGGGCGCCCGGCCCGGTTCGTGTGGAACGGCAGGGTGTACGGAGTGCGCAGGATCCTCGAACACTGGGTCACGCTGCGCATGGACTGGACACCGGCGCGTGAGTCCCAGGCGCCCGAGCGCAGGCACTGGCGTGTGGAGGCGGGCACGGCCCAGTCCCAGGGGGTGTACGAACTGCGCCACGACACGGCCACCGGAAGGTGGCTGCTCTCCCGCGTGTGGGGGTGAGGACGCGTCCGGCGCGTCCCCGTCCGCTCCGCGACCGCGGTCCGTACGGCCCCGTCCGCCCGCCCGGTACGACCCGTGCGGGCGGGACGCCGCCCGGTGCGGTCGGCAAGCCCGGTGCGGACGGGGCGCACGCGTCAGCCCAGGTCGCCGGGGAGCAGGCTGTACACCGCCAGGTCCGCGCGGCCCTCGTGCAGCGGCATCGCGCTGCGTTCGACGCCCTCCAGGCTGAACCCCGACCGCTCCGCGACCCGGCGCGAACCGGTGTTGCCGGTGGCGGCCTTGATCTCCACCCGCCGGAAGCCCTGTTCCAGCGCCCAGCGGGAGACGGCCACGGCGGCCTCCGTCGCGTACCCGCGGCCGCGTCCCCACGGTGAGACCCAGTAGCCGACCTCGGTGTTCATCGCCGCCCACACGACACGCACCAGGCCCACCGAGCCCACGAGCCGCTTGGTCTCCTTCTCGACCATGGCCCACTGCTGTCCCTCGCCGCAGGTGCGCAGGGCGGGGGCCACCTCGCGGCACCACCGCTCGGCCTCCTCCCGGGTGTAGGGCACCCCGGGCAGGGGGAGGGGGAGCCAGCGCTGGAGTTCGGCGTCGGTGCAGGACGCGTGCACGTCGTCGACGTCGCCCTCGACGAACGCACGCAGCCGCAGGTGCTCGGTCTCCAGGATCACTGACGGCAGCATCGGTCTGTCTTGCGTGGTGGTCACGCCTCTCCCCTCGGGTCGGAGTGCGCTCACGATACGCGCCGAACCCGGGTGCGGCACCCTGGTTCTCCCGAGGGCGCCCGAGGCGGGGCGGTACCGCCCCGACCAGGGGGGCGTCCGTCGGAGCGGCCGTGGACCCCGTGCGGTCCGCGGTTCCGGCGGGCGCCCCCGTCCGTCTAGGGTCTGTTTTTTGAACCGGTCTCAGCTTGTGGGGGTTGGTTCGGGCGCCCACGGGGTTCTGGAGGGGCCGGAGACGGGTTCCCGTGGGGGAACTGCGCCGTAGGCGTCGTTTGAGGGTGGTGGTGGGCGACGGGTGGGCACGAGCGAACCCGTCGTAGGCGCCGCTGTGCCTGCTTCAACCCGATTCCCGTTCTCCGGGCGCCCGGACACGGAGCGAAGCGGAGCGGAGGTCCAAAAAACACTGCCTAGGCCAGGCCCGCGATGACGCGCTGGCGGACCGCGCTGTCGAACACCTCGGAGAAGGCGTTGCCCGGGCACTCGGTCTCCAGCCAGTCGCGGTGCCGGGAGATCGCGTCACCCGGCGTGGCCACGCCCGTGCCCGGGTTGACGTACTCGATCCGCCCGGCCGGGTCCACGCCGGTCACCGCGCACAGCACGCGCAGCACGTCGACCAGGGAGTCCTGCGCGGCCTGCGTGGGCAGCTCGTCGGTGAAGTCCCCGAGCAGGCACACGCCCACGTTGCCCTGGTTGAACCCGTAGGCGTGCCCGGCGGTCACCGACTCGGCCCGCCCCGGCCGCGGGATCCCGGAGAAGACCGGCACGCCGTCCCCGCCCGAGTGGCGGCCCTCGTAGACCACCCCGTCGGGGTCGATGAGCACGTGGTAGCCGATGTCCCCCCACGCCTGCTGCACCGCGTGCAGGTAGTACACCGCCCGTACGTCCGCCGCGTGGTCGTCGCCGGTCGGCATCGCGGTGTGGTGCACGGTCAGCGCCTGCACGGGGTGGAACTCCGCCTCCCACAGGTCGTCGCCCCGGTCGTCGAAACGCCAGGACTCGTCGGCGCCCCAGCCCGCGCGGGTGCGGAACGGGACGCTGGTCCGGCCGCGCGGCGTGCCGGAGGCCTCCGCGGACAGCGACGCCTGCGCCGGGCCGCCGAAACGCAGCACCTCGCCGTCGTTCAGGTTCACGGCCGCACTCTCCCCCCTCGAACGCACCTCGTAACCGGTGGCGCCCTCGGGAGCGCGCACCAGCGCGGCCGCGACCGGGTCCCGGTCGTCGCGGCCCCCGGTGTGCAGGTGCACCGGGTTCCACGATCCCAGGCCGTCGGCGGTCTCGAAGCGGACCGCCGCGTCGGCCTCCCCGGGGTCGCCGGTGACGGCCACCATGTCGAAGCGCAGGTCGGGGCGGACGAGTCCGCGTGAGGCGGAGGGCTCCGCCAGAACGCGGGGGATCGTGCGGTCGCCGCCGCCGGTGTCGGCCAGCGCGGAGCGGGCGGAGGGGAGCGCGGTGCCCAGCGCGGTCAGACCCGCAGCGGCAGTGGCACCGGCCAGGAGGGTACGCCTTCGCATCGTGTGTCCGTTCTCTCGGATCGGGCGGGGGAGGGCCCCGGGGGCGGGAACGCGCACACCCTGGCACAGGACCGTGAGCCGCGCCACCAACGGCACGTCCGAATGTGCGGCCAAGGCACCCCCCGTTCACCGGAAGGGCTGGTGATGCCGTATGGTGCGATGTTTTTCCAGTGCGGAAAGGAACACACGGGGTGGGGGAGTACATGGACGCGGGACACGACCTGCGCCACCACGGTGACGCCGAGGTCGGCGGCGGACTGCTCGACCTGGCCGTCAACGTGCGGGGCCGGACGCCGCCCGCCTGGCTGGGGCGGCTCCTCGCCGACTCGCTGACCGGCCTGGGCGCCTACCCCGACCCCTCCCGCGCGCGGGAGGCGGTCGCCCGGCGCCACGGACGGGAGATGAGCGAGGTCCTGCTCACCGCCGGGGCGGCCGAGGCCTTCGTCCTCCTGGCACGGGTCCTGAACCCCCGGCGGGCGGTCGTCGTGCACCCCCAGTTCACCGAGCCCGAGGCCGCCCTGCGCGCCGCCGGGCACGCCGTGGACCGGGTGCTGCTGGAACCGGACTTCACGCTCGACCCCGGACTGGTCCCCGAGGACGCCGACCTGGTCGTGGTGGGCAACCCGACCAACCCGACCTCCGTGCTCCACCCCGGACCGGTCCTGGCCGGGCTGGCCCGCCCCGGGCGCGTGCTGGTCGTGGACGAGGCCTTCGCCGACTGCGTCCCCGGCGAACCGGAGTCGCTGGCCTCCCGCGGGGACCTGCCGGGCCTGGTGGTGGTGCGCAGCCTCACCAAGACCTGGTCCCTCGCCGGGCTGCGCGCCGGGTACCTGCTCGCCGAACCCGGCCTGGTGGCCGAACTCGCCGCGGCCCAGCCCCTGTGGTCGGTGTCCACGCCCGCCCTGGTCGCGGTGGAGGCGTGCTGCAGGCCGGAGGCCCTCGCCGAGGCCGACGCCTGGGCGGCGTCCCTGACCGCGCACCGCGACGACCTCGCCGAGGGCCTGCGGAACCTGGGCCTGCGGGTGGTCCCGGGAGCGCGGGCCTCGTTCCTGCTGGTCGCGGACCCGGAGGCGGACCGCTTGCGGGCCCGCCTGCGGGAACGGGGGATCGCCGTGCGGCGCGGTGACACCTTTCCCGGCCTCGGGCCGGAGTGGTTCCGGGTGGCGGTCCGCGAGCCCGCCGTCCACCGGGTCCTGACGCGGGCGCTGGGGGAGCTGCTCGCCCGGTGAGACGGCTCCGCTCCCGGAGGGTTCCCGGCCCCGCCGCCCGAGCCGGGACCGTCCACGGAGCCGACCCGGGCCCGCGGGTTCCCGACCCCGGCCGGGTTTCTCGCACCTGGCCTGTTTGCGGAGCCAGCGCGCGCCCGCGCGGTCTCTGGCACAGTTGGTGATGACTCGGGACCTTCGGCGGCCGATCCGGTACCGGCCGCCCCGAGTCCGCGGGACCCGTGCGGGTGGCGCGGAAGCGGCGGACTACGCTTACCGGTCTGTGCCGGACGAGGCGGAGACGGGCCCGCCACAACACCTCTTGCGTGGAGCGATCATGACCAGAGACGACCGCGAGGACGCCCGGCGCGGCGAGGACGGCGGAGCCGAGCCGTCCCGCTGGAAGGGCGGCGGGTCCTCCTCGGGAGCTGGTTCCCGCCTCGGCGGCCTGTTCGACGGGCTCCCCGAGAGCGGGCGCGGCGCCCGGGCCCGGCCCCCGCGCGGTTCCTCGGGCCCGGCCAACCCGTTCCGGCAGCGGCCCCGGCCCCCCGCACCGGCCGACCCCGCGCCACGAGTCCCCTCCGCACCGGTCTCGCCCTACGGAGCGCTTCCCCTGGACATCCCCCCGGCCCCGCGACCAGAGGCCGAGCGGTCGGTGGACGCCTCCGCGGCGGACGCGCCGCCGCCGACCGGATCGCCGCACCAGCCCGACGTCATTTCTTCGCGCGGCGGCGAGCACGCCACCGCGACCGAGGCGGCCGGCCCGGGAGCCGGGCCGAGACCGGTCCCCGAGAGCCACGAGCGGGCCGCGCCCTCCGCCGAGGCCGAACCTCCGGCGGAACCCGGCGGTCCGGCCGGGCAGGAGCCCCCCGTCGAGCCGCGGCCCCCCGCCGAACCGGAGCCCTCGACGGCGCTCGCGGACGCGGCGGAACTCGCGAGGTCGGTGGTGCTCGCGAAGGCGGCGCGCCCACTGGGAGCGGCGCCCGCGCGTCCGGCCGCACCCGCGCACGGCACGACCACCGCGCGGACCGCCGCACCCGCCCGCCCGACCACGCCCGGCCGTCCGGCCGTACCCGCCCGCCCCGCGGCAGCCGCCCACCCGGCCTCCCCCGCGTACCCACCGGTGCCCCCGCGCCCCGCCGAACCCGTGCGCACCGAGGAGTCCGTGCGCCCCCAGGCGTCCGCGCACCCCGCCGCGCCCCCGGACACCGAGGCGCCCTCCGACCCGGCCGCTCCCACCAGACCGGCGGTACCCGCACGTCCGGCCGCGCACCCCGCCCGGACCGTCCGCCCGACCGGGACCACCGCCGACCAGGAGGAGGCGGGGACCGGGGAGGCCGGAGCACCGACCACAGACCACGGACGCGCGGACCAGCCCTCCGCGACCACCGAGCCGGAGCAGAGCATGCACGCACACGAACCAGCCGCGCCCCTGCCGAGGCCCACCGGGCCTCCCGTCCAACTCGCTCCCGAACCCGTGGCCGCGCCCGCCGCCCCGGCCCCCGAGCGGGCCGGCGACGGCTCCGTCCACGCCTACGGCGAGGCCGAGCGCGCCGCCGTCTACCGGGCCATCCGCGAACGCCGCGACGTCCGGACGGGCTTTCGGCCCGACCCCGTGCCCCACGACGTGCTCACCCGCGTCCTGGAGGCCGCCCACCAGGCGCCCAGCGTCGGCGACTCCCAGCCCTGGGACTTCCTGGTCATCCAGGACCCCGGCCTGCGCGCCCGCGTGGGCGACCTCGCCGCGGCCGAGCGCGAGGACCACGCCCACGCTCCGCCGGGCGTCCGCGCCCGCGCCTTCGCCGGGCTCAAGGCCGAGGCGGTCCTCGACTCGCCCCTGAACATCGCCGTCACCGTCGACCCCACACGGGGAGGACGCCACGCCCGGGGCCGCCACGCCCGCCCCCTGAGCGCCGACCACGCCGCGGCGCTCGCCGTGGAGAACCTCTGGATCGCCGCGCGCGCCGAGGGCCTGGGCGTCGGCTGGCTCACCTTCGTCGACGAGCGCGACGTCGCCCGCGCCCTCGAACTCCCCGCCCACCTGGACCTGGCCGCCTACCTGTGCGTCGGCTACGTGGAGGAGTTCCCCGCCGAGTCCGAGCTCACCCTCTCCGGCTGGGCCGGGGAGCGCCCCCTGTCCTGGGCGGTGCACCACGACCGCTACGGCCGCCGCGGTCTGCCCGGCCAGAGCCCCACGAGCCTGCTGGAGGAGACCATCACCGCCGTCGGAGCCCTGGACACACGCGCGATGGAGGAGGCCAGGGACCGTCAGGACCGGATGACCAAGCCGCTCGGCTCCCTCGGCTTCCTGGAGGAGGTCTCGGTCCAGCTGGCCGGGATCTTCGGACAGTGCCCGCCGCCGATTCCCGACCCGGCCGCCGTCGCCGTGTTCGCGGGCGACCACGGCGTGCACGCCCAGGGGGTGACCCACTGGCCCCAGGAGGTCACCGCCCAGATGGTGCACAACTTCCTGGAGGGCGGCGCCGTCGTCAACGCCTTCGCCGCCCAGGTCGGCGCCGAGGTCACCGTCGTGGACGTCGGCGTGGCCGCGGACCTGCCCGGCGCCCCCGGCCTGCTGGCCCGCAAGGTCGCGCACGGCACCGCCGATCTCACCCAGGGGCCCGCGCTCACCCGCGAGCAGGCCCTCCAGGCCCTGGAATGCGGCATCGAGGTCGCCCGCGACCTGGTCTCCGCGGGCAACCGCTGCCTGGTCACCGGTGACATGGGCATCGCCAACACCACCCCGGCCGCCGCCCTGGTGTGCGCCTTCACCGGAGCCGACCCCGCGCACGCCACCGGGCGGGGCACCGGCGTGGACGACGCCGTCTACGCCCACAAGGTCGACGTGGTGCGCCGCGCCCTGGCCGCGAACCCCGTCGACCCGGCCGACCCCATCGGCACCCTGGCCGCCCTGGGCGGCCTGGAGCACGCCGCCCTGGCGGGGTTCGTGCTCGGCGGCGCCGCCCTGCGCGTTCCGGTGCTGCTGGACGGGGTCATCGCCGGATCGGCCGCCCTGGCCGCCGCCGCGATCTCCCCGGACGCCCTCAGCGCCTGCTTCGCCGGGCACCGCTCCAGCGAGCCCGGGCACAGCCTGGCCCTGGAGCACCTGGGGCTGCGCCCCCTGGTCGACCTGGAGATGCGCCTGGGCGAGGGCTCCGGAGCGCTGCTGGCGCTGCCGCTGCTCCAGAGCGCGGCGCGCGTCCTGCGCGACGTCGCCACCTTCGACGACGCGGGCGTCTCCACGGCCTCCTGACCTGGAGCGGCCCACCGTCCCCCGCCCGCACCGACCCCCGGTGCGGGCGGGCTCACACCCCCGGTGCGGCACCCGTTTACACCCGCGTAATACCTCTTTGACAAGGTACTTTTGGAGCAATCGCCGAACTATCGCCGGCGGCTGGCGGTCCTCCTGCGCCAGCACCCCGCCGTCGTCGCCGGGGACCGGCACGGACGACCGAAGGGGCGCGACACATGACCTATCTCCTTGGTTTGCGCATGCGGGGACGCGACGTCCTCGTCGTCGGAGGGGGCAGGGTCGCCCAGCGGCGCGTCCCCGTGCTCATCGAGGCGGGGGCCCGCGTCACCCTGGTCTCCCCCGAGGCCTCGGCGGCCCTGGAGGACCTCGCCTCGGCCGGACGCCTCACCTGGCACCGGCGCCCCTACGCCCCCGGCGACGTCGCGGGTCCGGACGCCCCCGCCCACTGGCTCGTGCACGCCGCCACCGACGACCCCGCCGTCAACGCCGCCGTCGCCGAGGAGGCCGAGAACGCCCGCGTGTGGTGCGTGCGCGCCGACGACCGCCACGCCTCCTCCGCCTGGACACCCGCCAGCGGCAGCGCGGCCGGGGTCACCGTGGGCGTCGTCGCCTCCGGAGACCCCCGCCGCTCGGCCGGACTGCGCGACGCCGTCGTCGACGGCCTCGCCGACGGCACCCTCGACGCCCGCCGCGGACGCGAGCGCCTGCGCGGCGTCGCCCTCGTGGGAGGCGGCCCCGGCGACCCCGGCCTGATCACGGTGCGGGGACAGCAGCTCCTCTCCCAGGCCGACGTGGTGGTGGTCGACCGGCTCGCCCCCACCTCCCTCCTGGACCGCCTGCCCGCCGACGTCGAGATCGTCGACGCCGCCAAGATTCCCTACGGCCGCTCCATGACCCAGGAGGAGATCAACGCGACCCTGGTCGACCGCGCCGGACGCGGGAAGTTCGTGGTGCGGCTCAAGGGCGGCGACTCCTTCCTCTTCGGCCGCGGCGGCGAGGAGGCCGCCGCCTGCGCCGCCGCGGGGATCCCCGTCATCGCCGTGCCCGGTGTGACCAGCGCGCTCGCCGCCCCGGCCAGCGCGGGCATCCCCGCCACCCACCGCGGCGTGGCCCAGGACCTGCACATCGTCTCCGCGCACGTGCCCCCCGGCGACGAGCGCTCCACGGTCGACTGGGCCGGACTGGCCCGCGCGGGCGGTACCGTCGTCGTCCTCATGGGGGTGGAGCGGATCGAGGCGATCGCCGAGGCCCTCGTCTCCCACGGCAGATCCGCCGACACCCCCGCGGCGGTGGTACAGGAGGCCACGCTGCCGGGGCAGCGGACCGTCACGGGTACGCTGGCCACCATCGCCGCCGCGGCCCGATCGGCCGGAGTGCGGCCCCCCGCGGTACTGATCATCGGAGAAGTGGTCAAAACAGCGCGGGATCTTGACATACTGCACACGGGAAACCAGTTCGAGACCCGTCGACTGGCGACCGGGCGCGATCTCCAGTGAGACCTCCGCCCGCGGCGTACGTCGCTCTGCGGCGGGGACCGTCAGCACCGATGAGGAGGGCACACCGATCATGACCCGGCCGTCGGCCGCACCGGGGACCAACGGTCCCGGCGCTCCGGACCGGTTCGGAACCGGACCGGCCGCCACCTCCGAACAGCCCGCCCAGGGCTCCGCACCCGCGCGCGAGGCCGACAGCGCGGCCGTCGGCGCCCGACGGGGGCCCACCGTGCCGCTCGCCGCCGGACCGGCCAAACACCGCGCCCCCCAACCCGAAGAGAACCACTTCGAACAGGTCCTGGAAGCACTGCGCAAGCACATCCGGGACCTGGAGTTCGCCGAGGGCCTGCCCAGTGACGAGGAGGGCCGCGCACTCCAGGCGGACGTGCTCGCCCAGCTCTCCGACTACGTCCTGCCCCGGGTCCGCCGCCCCGACATCCCGCTGCTGATCGCGGTCGCCGGATCCACCGGAGCGGGCAAGTCCACCCTGGTCAACAGCCTGGTCGGCGAACAGGTCACCACCACGGGCGTGCGCCGCCCCACCACCAACAGCCCCGTCCTGGCCTGCAACCCCGCCGACGTCGACTGGTTCAGCGAGGCCTCCTTCATCCCCTCCCTGCCGCGCGTGCGCCAGCAGGGCCTGGCCATGCCGGGCAAGGACGGCATGCTCGTGCTCGCCGCCACCGAGGCCATGCCCCCGGGCGTGGCCCTGCTCGACACCCCCGACGTCGACTCCGCCGTCGCCGCGCACCACGAGTTCGCGGCCAAGTTCCTCGACGCCGCCGACCTGTGGGTGTTCGTCACCACCAGCAGCCGCTACGCCGACGCGCGCGTGTGGGAGTTCCTCCAGGTCGCCCGCGACCGCGACACCTCCCTGGCCGTCGTGCTCTCCCGGGTGCCGCGCAGGGGCAGGCGCCAGCTCCTGGACCACTTCGGCGCGATGCTGGAGGCCAACGGGCTGGGCGCGGCCGCCCGGTTCGCCATCCCCGAGACCGACCAGATCCGAGGCGAGCGCTTCACCTCCAACGTCGCCGACCACATCCGCGACTACCTGGCGGAGGTCGCGGGAGAGGCCGAGCAGCGCGACCGCGTCTCACGGCGCACCTTCATCGGCGTCATCGACAGCTTCCGGACGCGGGTGCCCGAACTGGCCCGCCAGGTGGAGACGCAGATCGAGACCGGGCGCACTCTCACCGCCGCCGTCGACGACTCCTACGCCGCCGCCCGCGACCGCGTCGACACCAGCCTGTCCGACGGCTCCCTGCTGCGCGGATCGCTGCTCGCCCGTTGGCAGGAGGTCGCGGCCGGGGGAGAGCTCACCAGGAGCCTGCGCCCGCGCGGCAGGCGCACGCGCAAGGGCGGCCGCGCCGAACAGGCCGAGCGCGGCCAGCGGGTCGGCGCCCTGGAGCGCGCCGTCCGCGACGGCCTGGAGGCCCTGGTGGTCTCCACCTGCGAACGCGCCTCCGACGAGGTCGAGCGCAGGTGGCGCGAGGTCCCCGGCGGCGGCGACCTCGCCTCCAAGGCCCTCAACCAGCCCGGCACCGGCCTGCTCTCACAGCAGATCCGCCAGGAGATCGCCGAGTGGCAGCGCGGCGTCGTCGAGATGACCACCGCCAGCGGCGCCACCAAGCGCTCCGTGGCGCGGTTCGTCACCTTCGACCACGACGTCGTCGCCCTGGTCCTGATCATCGACCTGCTCGGTTACGAGCGGTCCCGCTCCGGAGGCGGCGCCCACGCGGCCGAGGCCTCCGGCCCTTCCCCGCAGCGCCTGCTCAAGGGGCTGTTCGGCGCCCAGTCACTGCGTAGCATTGGCGCAGCGGCACGGGACGACCTGCGCCAGCGCGTCCAGGGACTGCTCGACCGCGAGCGCGTGCCCTTCGACAGCGCCCTGGCGTCTGCCGCCATCCCGTCCGAGGACACCGCCGTCCAGCTCTACCAGGCCACGTACAACCTTGAGATTGCACGATGACGACTCAATGGAACCCCGCGCAGGCGTACGGGGAGCCCGGTGCGCACGGTCGCGCCGAGGACGAGGACCGCGAGAACGGACGGAGCGCGCCCGGCGCCGGTGACGACGGGCGCCCCCGCGGCGACGCGGCGTCCGGGCCCTGGCGCGGGTACACCGTGCCGGTCCCCGAGCACCCCGACCACGCCGTGTCCGAGGCGGGCTCCGAGGACCCCGCCTACGACGGCATCGCGGCATACCCCGACCCCTCGGGCGCCGGAGCCCCGCACAGGGGCGTCCAGAGCGACCAGGGCGCCCCCCGCGGCGCGGACGCGGAGCCGGAGGACCCGGCGCCGTCCCCCGCCGCGCAGCGGCGCTCCGGACGCCACGCGCGGTCCCTCGCGGACCGGGAGCGCGAGGGGGACCGCCGCCCCGACGAGAACCGCCACGAGGACCCCGACGGGCTCGCCGGATGGGTCGGCAGCCTCGCCGAGGCGGCCGACGACACCCGTATCGCCGGGCGCGCCACCGGCGCCTTCCCGGTCGTGGACCAGCGGTCCGGGGACCGGGACGAGGACCGGGCGCCGCACCGTGCCCGGGAGGCCTCCCCGGACCAGGGCGGGCACGAGGCGTCCGAGGAGCCCGCGCCGGCCGGATCCGAAGCCCCGGAGGGGCACGAACCGCTGCCCCGCCGCGTCCCGGGCCCCTCCGCGGTCTCCGGGGCCTTCCGCGCCGTGGGCGCCGACACCGCCGCCGACGCGGAGGAGGACGAGGAGTACCGTCCCACCACCCACGACACCTGGCACTCCACCCGCTCCACCACCCGGGCCGAGCTGATCGAGCGCCTGGACGCGCTGTCCACCCTCACCGAACTGGGCCGCGACGACCTGCCGCAGGAACTCGTCGCCCGGTCCACCCAACTGCTCGACCACGCCGGGGCCCGGCTGCGGCTGTCGGGCGACCACACCGTGGTCGCCCTGGCGGGCGGCACCGGCAGCGGCAAGTCCTCGCTGTTCAACGCCCTGTGCGGGCTCCAGCTGTCGCAGACCGGCGTCACCCGGCCCACCACCTCCAAGGCGCACGCCTGCGTGTGGGGCCACGAGGGGGCCGACGCCCTCCTGGGCTGGCTGGGCGTCCCGACCCGCTACCGCCACTCGCGCACCAGCGTCCTGGACACGGGCAGCTCCGAGCTGACCGGCCTGGTCCTGCTCGACCTGCCCGACCACGACTCGGTCCGCAGCATGCACACCGCCGAGGCCGACCGCCTCATCGGCTCGGTCGACCTGCTGGTGTGGGTGCTCGACCCGCAGAAGTACGCCGACGCCGCGGTGCACCACCGCTACCTGGCCCAGATGGCCGGGCACGGCGCGGTCACCGTCGCCGTCCTCAACCAGGTCGACAAGGTCGAGCCCGACGAGCTGGAGGAACTGCTCACCGACCTGCGCCGCCTGCTGGAGACGGAGTCGGGGGTGCACCCGCGGGTGATCACCACGTCCACGCTCACCGGCCAGGGCATCCGCGACCTGCGCGAGTTCCTCGCCGAGACGGTGAGCGAGCGGCGCGCGCTGGTGGACCGGCTGGCCGCCGACCTGGACCAGGTGGTCGAGCCCTTCGGCGAGTTCCACGGCGAGGGCGCGGTGCCCGAGGCGGTCCCGGCCCAGGTGCGCGCCCGCGTCCAGGAGGGGCTGGCCAACGCGGCCGGTGTGGCGGCGGTCGCCGACGTCACCGAGACCAACGACGTCCGGCGCGGCAGACGCCAGGTCGGCTGGCCGGTGGCCCGCCGCTCGCTGCGGTTGGGCAAGGACCCGCTCGCCGCGGTCCAGTTGGACTTCCTGCGCCGCGACAGCGGGAGCGGTGTGGGCGGCCCGGTGGACGCGCACGAGGCCGAGCTGGAGACCGCGCTGGGGGAGGCCGCCGACAGTGTCTCGGAGGGCATGCCCCCGCTGTGGCGCCGCCGCATGCGCGCCGTGGCCCGCGGCGCCGTCCCCGAGCTGCCCGCCGAACTGGGGCAGGCCGTGGCCGGAGCGGTCGGCGATCCCGACCGGAGCCCGTCGTGGTGGAAGGTCGCCCGCGCGGCCCAGTACGCGCTGCTCGCGGTCGCGGGCCTGGGGCTGGCCTGGGCCGTCGTGACCCTGTCGAGCTGGCTGGGCGGCGGCATCACCGGCCTGGCGGTGTTCGACGACCCGGTGTTCGCCGCCTACTCCGGCGTCCTGGTGGTCGCGGCCCTGCTGGTGGGGTGGCTGACCGGGGTGGGCTGCGGCAACCTCGTCGAGGTGGCCGCGGTCCAGCGCCGCGAGGACGTGGAGCGCACGGCCTCCGCCCGGGTCCGGGAGATCACCGGACTGCGCGTGGTGGAGCCGCTGGAGGCCGAACTGGCCAGGTACCGGGCGTTCCGGGCGGCCTACGAGGTGGCCAGTACGGCGGACTGACCCCGGGGCCGGACGGGCGCCGACGCCCGGGCCGGAGCCCCACCGCGTTTCCGAGGCCGGGGAAGGGCGGCACCGCGCCGCCCGTCCCCGGTGATCTTCACTCAGCTGTAACGGGTTCTAGACCCAGACAGTGCCGTTGTACATGTGTGCTCCTTGTAGTGAGTGCCGTGGGAGCCCGGGTGTTCGGGGTGTCAGGCGGTCGACACGCCGTGCCACACAGTGGCTACCGTGGAGGGTCCCTACGGCAGGATGCCCTAGATCACCGCTGAGCCCAACCCCGTGAAAACCGGGTGCCCCGGCCGCAGGCCCGTTACCCACGGCGATCACACAATCAGCAATTAAGTTATTACCCAACGTAATGTAAAGTGGAGCGTGTCGCGGGACTGGCGAGCCGCACCGTCGTCGGGCCCCGACGCCCCGTTGTCGTAACCGACTGGCACCGTAAGGGAACGCGCGGCGAAACAACCCCGTCGAAGGGAGAACCGTGGGAGGCGGTGGACCCATCAGAGGCGGGTGTAGGAGTCGGACGGTGGAGAGCGATGTGAGGAGGGAGGCGCAACGGTGAGCATCTCTGAGAAGCCGATCGCGCCGGCCGGGCGTCCCGAGGACGAACGTCCGCGCTGGCCGATCCTCCAGCAGCCCCGCGGGCTGGTCGTCTACATGGCGCTGCTCGTGTCCGCGACGCTGTTCCTGTTCGGAGGCGCGGTGGCGCTGACCGCCCCCGCGGTGATGGACGTGGTCACCCTGGTCGCGCTGCTGGCGGGCGCCGTGCTCTGCGTGGAGGCGGGCCGCCGCCTCGGCACGCCGGCCGGGATCAACCGGGACTTCCTGGGGGCCTGGTGGTTCCCGGCGGTCCTCCTGCTGCCGCCGCTGTACGCGCTGATCCTGCCGGTGCCCGTCTTCCTGATGCTCCAGTACCGCACGCGCCGGGCGCTGCTCCACCGGCGGGTGTTCAACGCCGCCTCCATCGCCCTGTCCGGGTTCCTGGCCTCGGTGACCTGGCACTCGATCTGGGGCGGCGGCCTCGTCGACGGGCTCGGCGGCACCCCCGGCGCGCACGAGTACCTGACCACGGGCCCCGGCGTGCTCGTCGCCGTGCTGTGCTGCACGGGCTTCACCGTCCTCAACAACCTGCTCGTCGCGGTGGCCGCGCGGATCAGCAGCGGCCCCGGGCACACCCTGCGGCCCATGTGGGACCGCGAGGCCCTCATCGTGGACGCCGTCGAGTTATGTGTCGGCGTCACCGTCGCCATCCTCGCCCACCTGTCGCTGTTCCTGCTGTTCATCGCGGTCCCCCCGGTGCTGCTGCTCCAGCGCAGCCTGATGTACCAGCAGCTCCAGATGGCCGCGCGGACCGATCCCAAGACCGGACTGCTCAACGCCCCCACCTGGGAGCAGGAGGCGTCGGTGGAGATCGCCAGGGCCCGCTCCTCGCGGGGCAGGGCGGCGGTGTTGATCATCGACATCGACCACTTCAAGAGGGTCAACGACAACCACGGGCACCTGTTCGGCGACCAGGTGCTGCTGGGCGTCGCCACCACCATCGCCCAGCAGCTGCGCCAGTCCGACCTGCTCGGCCGGTTCGGCGGAGAGGAGTTCGTGGTGCTGCTGCCCGGTTCCGACACCGCCGAGGCCTGGCGGGCCGCCGAACGCCTGCGCTCGCAGGTGGGACGCATGGAGATCGCGGTGGACGACGTGCCGGTGTCCATCACCATCTCGATCGGCGCGGCCGTCATCGGCGACCACGGCAACGACCTGGTGGAGCTGCTCACCGCGGCCGACCTCGCGCTCTACCGGGCCAAGGAGACCGGCCGCAACCGAGTGTGCCTGCCCGCCGGGCGCCCCGGGAGCGGCGGCAAGATCCCGGGGCCCCGGGGAGGGGAGATCTCCGGTCACAAGGAGCACACGGACCCCACCGAGCACACCGAACTTCCCTGAACTGCGGCTTCGCGGTCTGACGGAGTTGTCCACAGCGCCAAGAAGGACGTTGCGCCCGAACCGTCGGATCACGCACCGTGAAGATATGCACTCTGACCAGCCGCACCACTCCCTCGGCCCCTCCGACCCCCGGCGCCCCCTCGACTCCGCACCGGACCCCGACCGTCCCGCCCAGTCCGACCGTCCGACCTCGCCCGGGCGCTCCCGGGGCGGCAGCGCTCCCGTCCCCCCGCCCCGGAGCCCCGGCGGGCCGGGGCGGACCGGCCCCGCCGCGGCGGGCACCGCCCTCACCCTCACCAACCCGACCGACATCATCGCGACCCTGCCCTACCTGGTGGGGACGCCGCCCGATCCGGGGATCGTGGTCCTCGCCGTGCGCGACAAGGGCGTGCACTCGGCGTTCTGCGGCGACCTGGACCGCCTGGCCGCCGCCGGCGACCCGCTGGAGCGCGCGGTCGTCCCCGTGGACATGGCCGCCGCGGAGGGCTGCACCTCCCTGGTGGTCGTGGCCTACGGGCCGCCCGAACGGGTCACGCCCCACGTCGACAGGATCCTGTCCGCCGCGCGGAGCCGCGGCCTGGCCGTCGTCGACGCCCTTCGGGTCACCGGCGGCCGCTACTGGTCCTACACCTGTGCCAGGGCCGACTGCTGTCCGGTGGAGGGGACGGTGGTCAACGTGGACAGCTCCACCGTCCCGGCCAGCGCGGTCCTGCACGGGATCGTCCCGGTCCAGCCGCTCTCGGAGGTCACGGCCGAGATCGAGCGGGTGCGGGAGGTGCTGCGGCCCGTGCACGGCCCCGAACGCGCCGCGATGGACGCGGTCGCCGGAGAGGTGCAGGCGCGCGCCCGGCGGCTCCTGGAGCAGGGGATGCGGGGCTCGCTCACCGATCGCGGCCTGAGCGCCGTGCTCGCGGCGGTGCGGGCCGAACGGGAGGGCCGGGGCGTCACCGACCGGGAGGGACTGGCCTGGCTGGGGGTCTACCTCGGCGAGATCCGGGTGCGCGACGAGGCGTGGGCGCGCATCACCGCGGAGGCGGCCCCCGCCCACCAGGAACTGTGGGCCCGGGTCACCCGCCACCTGCCCCGGCACCAGCGCGCGGCGCCCGCCTCGCTGCTGGCGGTCGCGGCCTGGCAGCGCGGGGACGAGCCCCTGGCCGCCGCGGCGCTGGAGGTGGCCCTGGACGCCGACCCCGGCTACTCCATGGCGGTGCTGATGAGCCGGGCCCTGGCCTGGGGGCTGCCCGTGGAGCGCTGGCGGGAGTTCACGCCCCGCTGGCTGCGGGCGAGGAGCAAACGGCCGCGGGAGTGAGGGGGCGCGGCCCCCGCGGGGCGGGTCCGGGCCGCGACCGCCGCCCGGAACCGGCTCCCGTGGGCCCGGTCCATGGCGGGGGCATTGGCCGCGACACCCTAGGCTTGGACTCATGCCGGAGTACATCTACACCATGAACAACGTGCGCAAGGCGCACGGCGACAAGGTCGTCCTGGACAACGTTTCGGGGTCGTTCCTGCCCGGAGCCAAGATCGGCGTCGTGGGCCCCAACGGTGCGGGTAAGTCGACGCTTCTGAAGATCATGGCCGGCATCGAGCAGCCGTCCAACGGCGAGGCGAGGCTCATGCCCGGTTTCACCGTCGGTCTGCTCGCGCAGGAACCCCACCTCGACCCGGACAAGACCGTCCTGGAGAACGTCGAGGACGGCGTCGCCGAGACCAAGGCGATGCTGACCCGCTTCAACGAGATCGCCGAGCAGATGGCGACGGACTACTCCGACGATCTGCTCGAGGAGATGGGCAAGCTCCAGGAGCAGCTCGACCACCGGGGCGCCTGGGACCTGGACAGCCAGCTGGAGCAGGCGATGGACGCGCTGCGCTGCCCGCCCGGCGACGCCTCCGTCACCCAGCTCTCCGGTGGCGAGAAGCGCCGCGTGGCCCTGTGCAAGCTCCTCCTGGAGCAGCCCGACCTGCTGCTGCTCGACGAGCCCACCAACCACCTGGACGCCGAGAGCGTGAACTGGCTGGAGCAGCACCTGGCCAAGTACCCGGGCACCATCATCGCGATCACACACGACCGGTACTTCCTGGACCACGTCGCCACGTGGATCCTGGAGCTGGACCGGGGCCAGTTCTACCCCTACGAGGGCAACTACAGCGTCTACCTGGAGACCAAGCAGGCCCGCCTGAAGGTCGAGGGGCAGAAGGACGCCAAGAAGGCCAAGCGGCTCAAGGACGAGCTGGAGTGGGTCCGCTCCAACGCCAAGGCCCGCCAGACCAAGAGCAAGGCCCGCCTCCAGCGCTACGAGGAGATGGCCGCCGAGGCCGACAAGACCCGCAAGCTGGACTTCGAGGAGATCCAGATCCCGCCGGGCCCGCGTCTGGGCAACACCGTGGTCGAGGTCAAGAACCTCACCAAGGGCTTCGACGACCGCGTGCTCATCGAGGACCTGAGCTTCTCGCTGCCGCCCAACGGCATCGTCGGCGTCATCGGCCCCAACGGCGTCGGCAAGACGACGCTGTTCAAGATGATCGTCGGCGAGGAGACCCCCGACCAGGGCAGGATCAACGTCGGCGAGACCGTCGAGATCTCCTACGTCGACCAGTACCGCGGCCGCATCGACGACACCAAGAACGTCTGGGAGACCGTCTCCGACGGCGAGACCTTCATCCAGGTCGGCAAGGTCGAGATCCCCAGCCGCGCCTACGTCGCCGCGTTCGGTTTCAAGGGCTCCGACCAGCAGAAGCCGTCCGGTGTGCTCTCCGGCGGTGAGCGCAACCGCGTGAACCTGGCGCTCACCCTCAAGCAGGGCGGCAACCTGCTGCTCCTGGACGAGCCCACCAACGACCTGGACGTGGAGACCCTCGGCTCGCTGGAGAACGCGCTGCTGGACTTCCCCGGCTGCGCCGTGATCACCTCCCACGACCGCTGGTTCCTCGACCGCGTCGCCACGCACATCCTGGCGTGGGAGGGCGACGCCAACTGGTACTGGTTCGAGGGCAACTTCGAGTCCTACGAGAAGAACAAGGTCGAGCGCCTGGGCCCCGACGCCGCGCGCCCGCACGCGGTCACCCACCGCAAGCTCACCCGCGACTGACCGGCCGGGGCCGAGCGCCCCGCGCCGAGCGGTTCCCAGGGCCCGCGGCAGGATCCCCGATCCGGCCGCGGGCCCTCGCGCTCTCCGCCCGGACGACTCGTCCGGGCCGGGGCGGTCGCATACCCTGGTGGCGATGACTTCCGCGCGCGATTCCCAGCAGAGCGCGGGCGACGAGCCCGTGCAGATGACGTTCTACGAGGCCGTGGGCGGTGAGGAGACCTTCACCCGCCTGGTCCGCCGCTTCTACGAGGGGGTGGCCGACGACCCCGTGCTGCGGCCCATGTACCCCGAGGAGGACCTCGGCCCCGCCGAGGAGCGCCTGCGCCTGTTCCTCATCCAGTACTGGGGCGGCCCCCGCACCTACAACGAGCAGCGGGGCCACCCCCGGCTGCGCATGCGGCACGTGCCGTTCCGCATCGGCGCCGCCGAGCGCGACCTGTGGCTCGCGCACATGCGTGCCGCCGTGGACTCCCTGGAGCTGCACGAGGTCCTGGAGCGCCAGCTCTGGGAGTACATGGTCATGGCCGCGCACAGCATGGTCAACGTGCCCGAGGAGACCACCGCCCCCGAGGTCGCCAACCCCACCCGGGTCTCGGTGTCGGCCAAGGGCGACGACGGGGACGACGGCGAGGCCGTCACCATCTCCCTGAAGTGATCCGAGGCGACACGGCCGCCGGGACCGGGCCGCCCGGTCCCCGCGGCGCTCAGGCGTAGTCGGCGAGGAAGGCGCGCTCGACCTCGTCGAGCCGCCGGGCGCGCTGGGTGGGCACGTCGAAGCCGACCAGCACCGTCCTGGCCCGCAGGTACACCGTGGTCTCGTCCCGGATCTCGTAGGCCAGCGTGAAGCTGGCGTTGCGCACCTCGGTCACCCACAGCTCCACGCGCACCGGCTCGGAGCGGGGCAGCAGCGGGGCCACGTAGTCCGCCTCCTGGCGGGCCACCACCATGGCGCCGAAGACCTCGTCGCCCTCGACGGCGCCGCCGTAGCGGAGGAAGGACACCCGGGCGTCCTCCAGGTAGGTCAGCATCCGCACGTTGTTGACGTGGTGCTGCGGGTCGAGGTCGGCGTAGCGGACCTGCGCGAGGTGCACGTGCCTGCGGGGCTCGGCCGTCCGGGTGTCGGCGGCTCCGGTCTCGGTCTGTGTCACGTCCGGATCCTCTCGCGCTGTTCTCCTGGGGGAGCGGTTCCTCCCGATTGTCTCAACGCCTGGCGGAGGAACGGGCGTCCCCCGGTGCCCGGCCCCTGTGTTGTTGCTCTCGCGGGGCGGGCACCGGGGAGGGCGTCTCAGCCCACGCGGAGCCCCAGGTGGTGGGCGAGGAAGGCCAACTGCTCGGAGTTGAGCGCCACGCTGCGGCTCACCGACCGCGAGCTGTGGCCCACCTCCGACTCCCGGCGCAGCAGGATCGGCCGCTCCTCGGGCGCGGCCGCCGTGGCGTGCTGCATCATCGCGCACAGCTTGCGCGCGTGCAGCGGGTCCACGCGGGTGTCGTTGTCGAACACGGTGAACAGCGTCGCCGGGTAGCGGGTGCCCTCACGCACGTTGTGGTAGGGCGAGTAGCCCAGCAGCCACCCCAGCTGCTCGGGGTCGTCGGCGGTGCCGTACTCCACGTTCCACAGCTGGCCCAGTCCGAACCGCTCGTAGCGGACCATGTCCAGCAGCGGGGCCGAGCAGACCGCGGCGGTGAACAGGTCCGGCCGCTGCGTGACCATGGCCCCCACCAGCAGCCCGCCGTTGCTGCCGCCCATGACGGCCAGGTGCTCGGGGTCCGTCACCCCGGTGGCGATCAGGTGCTCGGCCGCCGCCGCGCAGTCGTCGAAGACGTTCTGCTTGTCGGCGAACATGCCCGCCCGGTGCCACTCCTCGCCCTCCTCCAGCCCGCCGCGCAGGTTGGCGACGGCGTACACGCCGCCCGCGCGCACCCAGGCCAGCGCCACCGCCGAGTAGGCGGGCGTGAGGGAGATGCGAAAGCCCCCGTAGCCGTACAGGATGGTCGGCCGCGGTCCTTCGGCGGGAGCCTGGGGCGAGACCACCAGCATGCGCACGGCCGTGCCGTCGCGGGAGGTGTAGGTGACCTGCTCCACCCGCACGTCGGGCAGGTCGATGTCACCGGGGGCGTCGGCCCACTGCGACACCTCGCCCGAGAGCGCGTCGTAGCGGTACACCGACGAGGGGTGGGTGTTGTCGGTGTAGCCGAACCACGCCTCGTGCCCGCCCTCGGGGCGTTCGACCAGCCCGGCCACGGTGCCCAGACCGGGCATGTCCAGCCCGCCCAGCGGCTCGCCGGTGGCCAGGTCGTGCCGGGTGATCTCGCTGACGGCGTGGCGGCTGCGCAGGACCAGCAGCTCGGGCCGCTCCATCCCGGGGCCGTCCAGGACCGCGTACCCCTCCAGCACCGCCTCGGGGTCCTCCGGGACCAGGGTGGTCCAGTTCCCGTAGCCGGGGTCGGCGGGGTCGGCCACGCACAGGCGTCCGCGCGGGGCGTCCCGGTCGGTGAACAGGTACAGGCGCCCGTCCCGGCCCACGTGCGGGTACAGGGACGCGTCCACGCCCTCCTGGAAGGGGACCAGACGCGGCGCGTCCAGGTTCCCGTCGGACAGGTCGGCGATCCAGGCGTCGGTGGCCGCCGAGGTGCCGCGGTTGGCGAGCAGCACCAGCCAGCGCCCGTCCCGGCTCACGACCGGGGTGAAGTACTCGGTCTTGTCGCGGCCCTCACCGAAGACCAGGGTGTCCTGTTCGGCGGGGGTGCCCAGGCGGTGCAGGTAGACGCGGCGGTGGTAGTTCTCCTCGCCCTCGGGCACCTGGTCCCGGGGGAGCCGGCGCACGTAGTAGTAGGCGGAGGAGTCGGGCAGCCAGGCGATCGGGCTGTACCGGACCCGCTCGACGGGCCCGTCCACCAGGTCGCCGCCGGCCACGTCCACGACGCGCAGCACCGACTCCTCGTCGCCGCCCTCGGAGAGCTGGTAGGCCAGGAGCGCGCCGGAGTGGTCGGGCTTCCAGGCGTCCAGCGTGGTCAGACCCTGGGGGTCGAGCGCCCCGGGGTCCACGAGCACCCGCTCGGGGCCGTCGCCGTCCTGGACGTAGAGCACGCCGTGCTCCTGTCCGGCGGCGCGACGGACGAAGAAACGGCGATCGCCCCGCCACACGGGCGCCCCGACGCTTCCGGCGCCCAGCAGGGACCGCACCCGGTCGGCGAACCAGTCCCGTGTGGTGAACCGCGATGAGACCTCGGTGTACAGGGCGTCCTCCGCGGCAGCCCACTCCTTGGTCTGCGCCGAATCGCCGTCCTCCAACCACCGGTAGGGGTCACCGACCGTGTGGCCGTGCAGGTTCTCGATGATGTCCAGCCGTGCGGCCTGGGGGTAGCGGAGTTCACGCATACTTCGCACCCTATCCACCGCCATCCACCCGGGTGTGCCCGGCGCGGCGCCAGTGTGAAAAGGAGCGCCGCCAGCGCACAATGGAGCCGAGAAAAGGTGGAACACGCGGTTTCTGGGCGGCCCAGCGCAAATTGGGGTGGCGCCGGAGCGGTCCGACCACGCAAACTGAATGCGGGACGCAACTCGGCGGGACCACCGGGAGGTCCGTGTGGCAAGGCGTACGGAACCATCGATCCTCGGATCGGTGCACAGGGAGGTCTCCTGGCTGGCCGATCGGCTGGCCGGGGAGGAAACACGGCCGTCACAGACGACGGCTGGGGCGACGCGATGAGCGCCCGAAGCAGCCGGGAGGGTGGCACAGGCACCGCCCGCCGCCACGTGCTGCTGCTCAACGCCAGCTTCGAACCACTGACGACACTGCCCCTGCGCAGGGCGATCCTGCTCGTCCTGCGGGAGAAGGCGGAGGTCGTCCACCAGGACGACGCGGGCGCGATACTGCACTCGGCGACACGCTCCTACGACGTGCCGTCGGTCATCCGGCTCCGACGCTACATCAGCGTCCCCTACAGCCGCAGAGTGCCCCTCACCAGGGTCGCCCTCATGCGGCGCGACAGGCACACCTGCGGCTACTGCGGAAAGAAGGCCGAGACCATCGACCACGTCATCCCGCGCAGCCGCGGCGGCGCGCACGTGTGGGAGAACGTGGTCGCCGCGTGCAAACCGTGCAACCACCGCAAGGCCGACAAGTTCCTGGACGAACTCGGCTGGGAGCTGCACGTGACCCCCAAGGTGCCCAAGGGGCCCCACTGGCGCCTGATCAACGGTGACCTCCACGGCGACCCCCAGTGGGAGCCGTACATGGCCCACCTGGCCGCCTGACCCGGCGGAGCCGGGACCTCGCGTCCCACCCGGCACCGCCGCCGATTCCGACCGCCCTCCGGTGCACGCGCCGGAGGGCGGTCGTATGGCACACGCGCCGGGGGCGGCCGTATTCTGACCGCATGCCCAGATACGACTTCCGCTGCCGCGAATGCGGCGACACCTTCGAGCTCTCCCGTCCGATGGCACGGGCCGGTGACCCGGCGACCTGCCCCCAGGGGCACGGCGACACGGTCCGGCTGCTGTCCACCGTGGCGGTGGGCGGACGCGCGTCCGCCCCCGCGCCCTCCGGTGGAGGGTGCTGCGGGGGCGGCTGCTGCTCCTGAGAGCGGGGGCGGTCGCACCGCCCCCACCCCCCGGTCCGCTACTTCTCGACCCGCCTACCTCTCGACCTGGGACACGTCGCGCGCGGCGCCGGTCGAGGCCGAGGTCGCCATGGCCGCGTAGGCGCGCAGCGCCGCGGTCACCGGCCGCTGGCGGTCGCGCGGCCTGAAGCGCCCCAGCTCCTTGAGCAGGCGCTCGCGGCGCGCGTCGAGCTCCTCCGCGGAGACCTCCAGCACGATGCCCCGGTTGGGGATGTCGATGCTGATGACGTCGCCGTCCTCCACCAGCGCGATGTCACCGCCCGCGGCGGCCTCGGGGGAGGCGTGGCCGATGGACAGCCCCGACGTGCCGCCGGAGAAGCGGCCGTCGGTGATGAGGGCGCAGGCCTTGCCCAGGCCGCGGCCCTTGAGGAAGCTCGTCGGGTACAGCATCTCCTGCATGCCCGGGCCGCCCTTGGGGCCCTCGTAGCGGATGACCACCACGTCACCGGGCTCGATCCGCTTGTTGAGGATGCCGTCCACGGCGTCCTCCTGGGACTCGAACACCTTGGCCGGTCCGGAGAAGGTCCACAGCTCCTCCTCCACACCCGCGGTCTTGACGATCGCGCCGTCCGGGGCGAGGTTGCCGAACAGCACCGCCAGGCCGCCGTCCTTGGTGTAGGCGTGCTCGACGGAGCGGATGCAGCCCTTCTCCCGGTCGGTGTCCAGGGTGTCCCAGCGGGTGTCCTGCGAGTAGGCCTTCGTGGTGCGCTTGCCGCCGGGGGCCGCGTGGAACAGCTCCACGGCCTCGGGCGAGACGGTGTCGGAGACGATGTCCCACTCGGCGATGAACTCGCCGACCGTCTTGCCGTGCACCGTGGGCAGGGAGGTGTCCAGCAGGCCGCCTCGGGCCAGCTCGCCCAGGATGGAGGGGATGCCGCCCGCCCGGTGCACGTCCTCGATGTGGTACTTCTCGGTGTTCGGCGCGACCTTGCACAGGCACGGCACCCGGCGCGAGACCGCGTCGATCTCGGGCAGACCGAAGCCGACGCCCGCCTCGGTGGCCGCGGCCAGCAGGTGCAGGATCGTGTTGGTGGAGCCGCCCATGGCCACGTCCAGGGCCATGGCGTTGCCGAAGGCCTCGGGGGTGGCGATGGACAGCGGCAGGACGGAGGAGTCGTCGTCCTCGTAGTAGCGCTTGGCGGCCTCCACGACCAGGCGTCCGGCGTCCTCGTACAGGGCGCGGCGGGCGGTGTGGGTGGCCAGCACGGTGCCGTTGCCGGGCAGGGCCAGGCCGATCGCCTCGGTGAGGCAGTTCATCGAGTTGGCGGTGAACATGCCCGAGCAGGAGCCGCAGGTCGGGCAGGCGGCCTCCTCCATCTCGTCCAGCTCGGCCTGGGAGACGCTCTCGTCGGCGGCGGCGATCATGGGGTTGATCAGGTCCAGCTTGCGCACGGTGGTGGCGGTGCCGTCGACCACCGTGACCTTGCCCGCCTCCATGGGGCCGCCGGAGACGAACACCGTGGGGATGTTCAGGCGCAGCGCGGCCAGCAGCATGCCCGGGGTGATCTTGTCGCAGTTGGACACGCACACCAGGGCGTCGGCGCAGTGCGCGTTGACCATGTACTCGACCGAGTCGGCGATCAGCTCGCGGCTGGGCAGGGAGTAGAGCATGCCGCCGTGGCCCATGGCGATGCCGTCGTCCACGGCGATGGAGTTGAACTCGCGGGGGACGCCGCCCGCCTCGCGGACGGCGTTCGCGACGACCTCGGCCACCTCGCGCAGGTGGACGTGGCCCGGGACGAACTCGGTGAAGCTGTTGGCCACGGCCACGATGGGCTTGCCGAAGTCCTCGCGCTCTACACCGGTGGCGCGCATGAGGGCGCGCGCGCCGGCCATGTTCCTGCCGTGGGTGACGGTGCGTGAGCGTAGGGCTGGCATGGGGTGGGCTCCCATCGTTACGGGTGTTTCCCCTCGATGGTAGTCCTTCGTCGCACCGCTCTGGTCTCGGAGTGGAAGACAGGCCATCCGGATCGTGAGACGCCGGTGGTGGGGCGGCCGTCCGGGGGCCGGGCCGCGGACGGGGCGGGGGGAGCGGGAAGCCCCTGGACACGGGAAGGGCCCGGGTGCCACGGCGCTGTGGTCCGTCCCGGGCCGGGGTGGTGTCAGGGGGGTGGGGGCGTCTCAGTACCTGGGCGGCAGGGCCTTCATCGCGGCCTGGTAGATCTCCTCGATCTCCTTCTCGGTCAGGCGGTCCCGGCCGCTGCGCAGCCACTTGCGGACCTTGGTGCCGGTGATGATGTCCACGCCCCGCAGCCGGTGGCTGTCCCAGGGCATGCCGGGGCCGTAGATGGCCAGCGACGCGCGCACCTTGATCTCGCGCCCCAGTTCGGAGCTGATCAGGTCCTGCGCCCGCTTGGCCTCCTCCAAGGCCTCGTCGATGCGCTCGTTCTTGCTGAACCGCCCGTGGTAGAGCTTCTCCAGCTTGTTGCGCAGCGGCAGCCGCTTGTCCCACGACTCGGAGTCGATGGCGAACGCGCCCCGCCGTCCCACGATGAAGTGGTCGATCTGGCCGTTGCCGCCGGGCACCGCGCGCGCGTGCAGGACGCGGTAGCCGAGCTGCTTCATCACCTTGAGCTGCGCCTCGGTCTTGCGCTGGGCCGCCGAGGGCTTGCGCCAGCGTGGGATCTCCGACTCGCGCCGGGAGGAGTACACCATGATCCCGGCCAGGGTGAGGACGCCGAAGGTGACGCCGGTCCGCCAGTCGGAGGTGAGCAGGCCGACCAGGACGGCCACCGCGGCGGCACCGCCGCCGCGTACCACCCACCTGCGGACGGAGCGGTTGGAACGCAGGGCGCCGTAGACCGCCTTGCCGCCCGAGGTGTCCTTCTTCTTTCTCTGGTTGGGGAAAAAGAGGGATTCGGGCCTTTCGGGGTCCGATCCCCCGGACGATGGAGTGGAGCCGTTCACTCTGGTAGCCGATTTCACGTCGGACAGGTTAGTTCGATCCATATCCGAGTCCTAGTGCATTACTTCTCACACTTTTCTAACCCCGTTCCTGGGCGCCCAAGCGTGTCGGCCGCCTCAGGACAGGGAATGCTTACCCTTCGGTCAGTCTCTCTGGAGAAGTCGAGTCCTCCTCACGGTGGTGCCCTGCGGTGTGCCCGCTAACCTGACTCGCCATGACCCAGATCCATGACCTTCCGGCCCATCGGCTCCTCGCGATGGTCCGCAGTCGTGAGCTGTCGCCTACTGAGATCACTGAGCACTTCCTGGACCGCACCGAGAGGTATGACCACCTCGTCGGTGCGTACATTACGGTCACCCCGGAAAAGGCGCTCGAACAAGCCCGTTACGCGCAGAACCGGGTGATGGCCGACACGCCAGAGGCCCTGCCGCCGCTCCTCGGGCTCCCCGTGCCCGTCAAGGACCTCGACCCGGTGGCCGGGGTCCGCGTCACCCACGGCTCACCGGTCTTCCGCGACGCCGTCGCCCCGACCGACTCCGGCATGGTCGCCCGGCTGCGCGCCGCGGGCGCGGTCCTGCCGGGAAAGACCAACACCCCCGAGTTCGGGTCGAGCTGCTACACCGAGAACGCCGTCGCCCCGCCCTCCCGCAACCCCTGGAACACCGACCTGTCCCCGGGCGGCTCCAGCGGAGGCGCCGCGGCGGCCGTCGCCGCCGGACTCGCCCCCGTCGCCCAGGGCAGCGACGGCGGCGGCTCGATCCGCATCCCCGCCAGCGCGTGCGGGCTCTTCGGCCTCAAGCCCACCCGCGGCCGGATCTCCGGCGCACCCCTCAAGCCCGACCTGGCCGGCCTGTCCACCGCCGGGCCCCTCACCCGGGGCGTCCGGGACGCCGCCCTCCTGCTGGACGCCATGGCCTTCTCCGGGCCGGGCGACCACTTCACCGCCCCGCCCCTGCCGTCCGGCGAGTCCTTCGCCGACCACGTGGGCCGCGAACCCGGACGCCTGCGCATCGGCTGCCACACCACCACCGGCTCCGCCCGGATCCCCGTGCACCCCCACGTGCTGGCCGCCCACGAGGAGGCCGTCCGCCTCCTGACCGACCTGGGACACGAGGTGGAGGAGGTCCCCGCCCCAGGGGACGCCCACTTCGGCGGATCCTTCATGGCGGACTTCGGGGTGGTCTGGGCGGCGATGGCCTCGGCCACACCGGTCGACCCCGCCCGCGAGGCCGAGCTGAGCCCCCTCAACCAGTGGCTGCGCGAGCGGGCCCGCGCCACGCCCGTGCCCGACTACATCGCCGCCTGCGCCCGCCTCCAGCGCGGCGTCCGCTCCCTCGTCGCCGCGACCGGACACCTCGACGCGGTGCTCTCGCCCGTGCTGGCCACGCCCCCGGTCCCGCTGGGGCACTTCACCGGCGACGGACCCGAGGAGGAGTTCCGCCGGATGACCGCGTTCGCGCCGTTCACCTCGGTCTACAACGTCTCGGGACAGCCCTCGGTCAGCATCCCCCTGCACTGGTCGCCCGAGGGGCTGCCGATCGGCGTCATGCTCACCGGCCGCATGGGCGGCGAGGGCACCCTGCTGTCGCTGTCGGCGCAGCTCGAACGCGCGCGCCCCTGGGCCCACCGCGTCCCGCCGCTGCGCACCGGCTGACCGGACGCCGGTGCGGCGGCCGGGACCGCCCACCCGGTGGTTCCCTCACCGGCGCTGACGGCGGCACCGCTGGCGGGGGCCGGTGCGGAGCGCGCGCTCCGGCGGCCCGCGCCTCAGCGGGGGTCGTCGGACGCGGCCTCGGCGCCCGCCGCGGCACCGTGCACCGGCGGGGCCTCCAGCACGCTCCCCCCGACCTCCTCCGGGACGAGGCCGTCCGCCTCCTCGACGGCCTCGGGAGGCGGCTCGGGCACGAACAGGCTCAGCAGCGCCGACACCAGCACCAGCACCGCCGCGCCCAGCACACCGCCCGCGATACCCATGAGGTCGATCAGGCCGCCGGACAGCGGACCGGCCACCGCCCCGCCCACACCCAGCGCCGTGGACATCCACCCGAAGGCCTCGGCCCGCCGCCGCGCGGGGGCCAGGTCGCCCAGACGGCCCATGACCGCGGCCAGGGTCGGCGCCAACGCCATACCGGACAGGAACAGCAGCGGTGTGACCAGCAGCGGAGTCGGCAGCTGCGCGATCGGCGGCACGAACGGCACCAGCACCGCCACGCCCAGCGCCGAGCCGAAGCAGCGGCGCACCAGGTGGGGGCGGCCGCGCAGCGCGCCCGCGATGGCCCCGCCCACCAGCGACCCCAGCGCCCACACCGACGCCAGCACCATCACGTACTGCGGGGCGCCGAGCTCGTTGGCCCACGCCACGATCACCAGGTCCACGCCCATGATCCCGCTGACCATCAGCAGGCACATGAGGAACAGCGCCACCAGCGCCGGGCTGCGCAGCAGACTCCGGCGCGGACCGGGCGGCTCCTCACCGGCTCCCTCCCCGGTCGGCGCGGGACCGGTCACCCCGGCCCGGCGCAGCCCGAGCGCGAACCCGACCGAGCCGAGCAGCGCCACCACCGACAGCAGCACCAGCGCCCAGCGGGCACCGGCGAAGGCCACCACGCCCGCGGTCATGATCGGGGAGAAGACGAAGAGCAGCTCCTGCGTGGTCGCCTCGGCCGCGTAGATCGCCTGCCGTTCGGGGCCGCGCGTCAGCCGCGGCCACAGCGCCCGCACGATCTGGTTGGCAGGGGAGCCGAACAGCCCGGTGCCCAGCGCCAGCGGAAGCGAGAGCCACCACAGCCGCTCGGGCAGCAGGACCAGGCCCAGCAGCCCCGCGCTGAACACCACGCCGCACACCAGCACCAGCCGGTCGGTTCCGCCCCGGTCGGCCATCCGCCCGCGCAGCGGTCCCACCAGCGCGATGCCCAGGGTGAAGGCGCCCGCGACCAGCCCGGCCAGGGTGTAGGAGCCGGTCCACCCCTCCACCAGGAAGGTGACCGCGATCATCAGCCCCGGCATGTAGAAGCGCGCGGCCAGGGACCAGGCCAGCAGGGGAAGCACGTGGGGGACGGCGAAGAGCCGTCGGTAGTTCGCGAGCACACCCCGATTATGCAGATGTCGAGGACACGGGGCGATCGATTTGACGGCCTGTGCAGAGCGCCCGTTTGTACGTGCTGGACAGTCCGGACGCGCCGCGCGGGGAGCCGTTATCGGCCCGCATCCGGGACACGTTCTGGTCCCACGCCGGAACGGCCTCCGGTGTACGGAGCCCCTGGTAGGGCATGATCGGATTCTGTGAGGGACGTTCAGCTGGCGCGGTTGGCAGAGCAGCACGGAGTCGCGACGACCTACGAGGACTGGCGGGGGCGCAGGGTCCCGGTCAGTCCCGACACCATCCGCCATGTCCTGGCGGCCCTGGGCGTGGACCCGGCGGCCCCGGACGCAGGGGCGGCGCCGGACCCGCTGCCGCCCGCGGTGGTCGTCCGCGAGGGCAAGGCGCCCGACCTCGTGCTTCCCGAGGGGTCGCACAGCGTCGTCGAGACCTCCGGCGGCTCCCTGCTGCCCTTCGGCCCCGGACTGCCGCTGGGCGTGCACACCCTGCGCGTCACCGACGGCGCCGCCGAGCACACCGCGCCCCTGCTCGTGGCCCCCGACCGCATCGAACCCAGCGCGCTCAGGGACCACCCGCGCCTGTGGGGCATCATGGCGCAGGTCTACAGCGTGCGCTCCCGCGCCTCCTGGGGCACCGGCGACCTGCGCGACCTCGCCGAGCTGGCCGACTGGAGCGCGCGCGACCTGGGCGCCGACTTCGCCCTGATCAACCCGGTGCACGCCACCGAGCCGCTGCCCCCGGTGGAGCCCTCGCCCTACCTGCCGGTCAGCCGCCGCTACGCCAGCCCCCTCTACATCCGCATCGAGGACGTGCCCGAGTACGCCCGGCTCGACCCCGCCCAGCGCGAGGGCATCCAGCGCCTGGCCCGGCCGCTGCGCGAACGGGGCCGCACCGCCGACCTCCTCGACCGCGACTCCGTGTGGAGGGCCAAGCGCGCCGCCCTGGAGGTGCTCTTCGAGGCTCCCCGCGCTCCCGGCCGCGAGGCGTCCCTGCGCGCCTACCTCGAACGCGAGGGCCGACCGCTGATCGAGTTCGCCACCTGGTCGGCCCTGGCCGAGCGGCACGGCACCGACTACCGGACCTGGCCGCAGGGGCTGCGCGGGGTCCACGGCCGCGAGGTCGGGGAGGAGGCCTTGCGCCGGTGGCCCGCCGTGGAGTTCCACCGCTGGCTCCAGTGGATCCTCGACGAGCAGCTCTCCCAGGCGCAGACCACCGCCGAGACCGGCGGGATGGCCGTCGGCGTCGTGCACGACCTGGCCATCGGGGTGCAGGCGGGCGGCGCGGACGCGTGGATGTACGGGGACGCGCTCGTGCCCGGCCTGCACGTGGGGGCGCCCCCGGACGAGTTCAACCGGCAGGGGCAGGACTGGGGCCAGCCGCCCTGGCACCCCCGGCGCCTGGCCGGACGCGGCTACGAACCGTTCCGCCAGATCCTGGCCCAGGCGTTCCGCTACGCGGGCGGGGTCCGCATCGACCACGTCATGGGCATGTTCCGGCTCTGGTGCGTGCCCGAGGGCGCCTCCGCGGCCGAGGGCGCCTACGTCAGGTTCGACCACGAGGGCATGGTGGGCACGCTCGCCCTGGCCGCCCACCGGGCGGACGCCGTCGTGGTCGGGGAGGACCTGGGCACCGTGGAGCCGTGGGTGCGCGAACACCTCGCCGACCGCGGGGTCCTGGGCACCTCCGTGCTGTGGTTCGAGCAGGACGCCGACGGCCGCCCTCGCCCGCCGGGGGAGTGGCGCGCCGACTGTCTGGCCACGGTGGCCACCCACGACCTGCCGCCGGTGGCGTCGTTCCTGTCCACCGAGCACGTGGAGCTGCGCGACCGGCTGGGACTGCTCGGCCGCCCCGTGGAGGAGGAGCGCGCCGACGCCGAGTCGCGGGTGGAGCGCTGGCGCGAGCTCCTGGTGGAGCTGGGCCTGCTCGACGACGACGTGGACCCGGTGGCCGACCCGGCCGCCGTGGTGGCGGCCATGCACGCCTACCTGGTGGCCACCCCCGCCCGCATGATCGGGGTCGCGCTCACCGACGTGGTGGGGGAGCGGCGCATGCAGAACCAACCCGGCACCAGCGACGAGTACCCGAACTGGCGCATCCCGCTCACCAGCGGCGAGGGCGAGCCGGTCCTGGTGGACGAACTGCTCGCCGACCCGCGCATGGTGGCGCGCATCCGCCGCACCCTCGGGCCGGTCGGCCGGCGGGACCACACCCCCTAGCGGGCCGGCCGGAACCGTCGCCGGTGCGACGCGAGGGGCCCGGCCCGCGTCCGAGCCCGCGCCGTGCTCGAATCCCGGGGTCGGCCCGGGGACGGCCCCGGGGTCACGGCGCGCGGCGGGGCCCGGCGCACGCGCGCGCCCGCCCCGCCTGCGACGGCGGAGCGGGCGCGCGGTCCTTGAGTTCTACTACTGACGCTCGCCCGCGGCGATGTCGGTGGCCCGGGCGCGCAGGGCCCGCTCCACTCCCGCGCGGCCCTCGACCAGCAGGCGGCGCAGCGCCGGGGCCGGGTCGGACTCGGCGATGTAGGCGTCCGTGCGCTCCAGGGTCGCCTCCTCCACCAGGCCGCTCGGGTACACCACCTCGGCGAAGGTCTGCGCGAACTCGCCCGTCCACTTCTCCCAGGCCGGGCCCAGCTGCGCGAAGTACCTCTCCACGTACGGCCGGTACAGCTCGGCCTGGCCCGGCTCGGTGAAGCCCAGCAGGACCGCGCGGAACTCGGCGTTGGCCAGCTCCTCGCCCACGATCCGCTCCCACGCCGCGGCCTTGGCCTCGGCGGTGGGGATCGCGGCGCGGGCCCCGGCGGCGTTGCGCTGCCCGGCCGCCGTGGCGTCGCGCTCCAGCTCGGCGGCGATCTCCGCCTCCCCGGCCTTGCCCGTCGCGACCAGGCGGCGCAGCAGCGTCCACCGCAGGTCGGTGTCCACGACCAGCCCGTCCACGGTGATCGCGCCGTCCAGCAGGCCCTGGACCAGGGACAGGTGGGCGTCGCTCACCGCCGAGGCGGCCAGCGCGTTGGCGTAGGCCAGCTGCAGGTCGCCGCCCGGCTCGGCCGCGGTCAGCAGCTCGCGCAGCCGCTCGGAGAGCTGCTCGAAGCCGAACGGGCGCCACGCCGGGTCGGCGTACATGTGCAGGGCCGAGTTGGCCTGGCGCAGCAGGGTCTGGGCGACCATGACGTCGTCCACACCGCTGATCCCGGAGATGACCAGGGAGACGTAGTCGCGGGCGGCCATCTCGCCGTCGCGGGTCATGTCCCAGGCGGCGCCGAAGGCCAGCGCGCGGGGCAGGGACTCGCGGATCTCGCCGACGCCCTCCACCACGGTGCGCAGGGAGCGCTCGTCCAGGCGGACCTTGGTGAAGGTCAGGTCGTCGTCGTTGATCAGCACCAGGTCCGGCCGGGCTCTGCCGACCAGCTCCGGCACCTCGGTGCGCTCGCCGCGCACGTCCAGTTCCACGCGCTCGCGGCGCACGACGCCCTCGTCGGTGCGGTCGTACAGACCGATCGCCAGGCGGTGCGAGCGCAGCGTCGGGTGGTCGGCCGGGGCCTCCTGGAGCACGGTGAACGAGGTGAAGCGGCCCTCGGCGTCCACCTCGAACTCCGGGCGCATCGTGTTGACGCCCGTGGTCTCCAGCCAGTCGCGCGACCAGCCCGACAGGTCGCGGCCCGAGGCGGCCTCCAGGTGCTTGAGCAGGTCCCGCAGCTCGGTGTTGCCGAACGCGTTCTCCTTGAAGTAGGCGCGCACGCCCGCGAAGAACGCGTCCACGCCCACGTACGCCGCGAGCTGCTTGAGCACCGAGGCGCCCTTGGCGTAGGTGATGCCGTCGAAGTTGACCTCGACCGCCTGGATGTCGACCATGTCGGCGGCGACCGGGTGGGTGGAGGGCAGCTGGTCCTGGCGCAGCGCCCAGCTCTTCTCCACGTTCGCGAACGTCGTCCAGGCGTCGGTCCACTTGGTGGCGTTGGCCTGGCAGTACACGCTGGCGTAGGTCGCGAACGACTCGTTCAGCCACAGGTCGTCCCACCAGCGCATGGTGACCAGGTCGCCGAACCACATGTGCGCCATCTCGTGCAGGATCGTCTCGGCGCGGCGCTCGTAGCGGGCGTCGGTGACCCTCGAACGGAAGACGTAGTCCTCCAGGAACGTGACCGCGCCCGCGTTCTCCATGGCGCCCGCGTTGAACTCGGGCACGAACAGCTGGTCGTACTTGCCGAACGGGTAGCGCAGGTCGAACAGGCCGTGGAAGAAGTCGAAGCCCTGCTTGGTGACCTCGAACAGGGCGTCGGAGTCCAGGTGCTCGGCCAGCGAGGCGCGGCAGTACAGGCCCAGCGGGATGCCGTCGTGCTCGTCGCGCACCACGTGGTACGGGCCCGCGATCAGCGCGGTGATGTAGGTGGACATCACCGGCGTGGCCGGGAAGTGCCAGCGCACCCGCTCCTCGCCCGCGGCCTCGCGCTCCACGTCGGGCGCGCTGTTGGACACGACCTCCCACGAGGGGGGAGCGAACACCGTCAGCTCGAAGGTGGCCTTGAGGTCGGGCTGGTCGAAGCACGCGAACATGCGGTGCGCGTCGGCCGTCTCGAACTGGGTGTACAGGTACACCGAGTCGTCGACCGGGTCCACGAACCGGTGCAGGCCCTCTCCGGTGCGCATGTACGCGGCGTCGGCGACGACCGTCAGCTCGTTGTCCGCGGCCACCTCGGGAAGGACGAGGCGCTCGCCGTCGAACAGCCCGGCCGCGTCCAGTTCGGTTCCGTTCAGCGTCGCCGTGCGGATCGCGGGGGCGGCCAGCTCGACGAACGTCTGCGCCCCGGGCTCCGAGCTGGAGAACCGGATCACGGTGGTGGACCTGAAGGTCTCGGCACCGGTGGTCAGGTCCAGCTCCACGGCGTAGGAGTCGACGCTGAGAATCCGCGCCCGCTCACGAGCCTCGTCCCGTGTCAGGTTCCCTGCCACGCCACGCTCCCTCCACGGCCGCCGTCCCCGCCGGCCGGATCTTTGCCGACCACGGCGAGTCCGCCGCCTGGGGTGGAGCGTCGTCGGGGCCGGGGGTCGTCTTCCACTCGCCCCGATCCTGCCACGCGCGGGCACGGAATGCGCAACCGATAGCCGGGGTTGCACTCCTACGACCCGAAGTGTGCACACCTTTTCCCGATCCGAGGAGCAGCGATGACGCAGACCCCAGACCCCGGCGACGGGCAGGAGACCGTCCAGGCGGACATGTGGTTCGACCCCGCGTGCCCGTGGGCCTGGATCACCTCGCGCTGGCTCGTCGAGGTGGAGAAGGTCCGGCCGGTCCGCGTGCGCTGGCACGTGATGAGCCTGGGCGTGCTCAACGAGGGCCGCGACCTGCCCGAGGACTACCGCGAGAGCATCGACAGGTCCTGGGAGGCGGTGCGGGTGTGCGTCGCAGCCGAACAGCGCTTCGGCCCCGAGGTCCTGGGCGGCCTCTACACGGCCCTGGGCACCCGCTTCCACAACGGCGGCGAACCGCGCACCACGGACACGATCCGCGCCGCGCTGGCCGAGGCCGGACTGCCCGAGGACCTGGCCGAGGCGGGCGCGTCCACCGACTACGACGAGGCCCTGCGCGCCTCGCACGCCGAGGCGATGAAGCTGGTCGGCGAGGACGTGGGCACCCCCGTGGTCCGGGTCGCCGACACCGCCTTCTTCGGACCGGTCGTCACGCCGATCCCGCGCGGCGAGGCGGCCGGCAGGCTCTGGGACGGCGTGCTCCTGGTCGCCGGGACCGACGGGTTCTTCGAACTCAAGCGGACCCGCACCCGGGAACCCGTCTTCGACTGACCCGCGACCGCCGGGCCGGGCCGGGGCGCGCGCCCCGGCCCGGCGGGGCGGACGGCCGCGGTGCGCCCGGACGGGTGCACACTGGAGGCGAACACCGGCGGCGGGCAGGGGCCCGCCGCCACGAACGCGAAGGGGGCGGGGGACCGTGTCCGGACCCGACGACGAGCGCAGGGTCGACTTCCTCGACGACCTCGACATCCTGCCCGACACCACCGGAGACGAGAGGGGCCCCGGCTGGGGCGACTCCGACGACGACTCCACCGCGCGCCTCCTCGCGGAGCGCCCCCCGCACTGGGACTGATCCGGCGGGACACCGGTCCGCCGCCCTCCGCGGGGGGCGGCGCGAAACCCCCGGCATCGGGGAAAGCACCGGCCCCGCGTCCCGGGCTGGCCAACCCGAATCGCGTTCTGCGACAGTGGGGCCATGCGATCCCTCTACATCGACGGCGCCTGGCGCGACTCCGCCTCCAGTGAGGCACTGGACGTGGTCAACCCGGCGACCGAGCAGGTCATCGACACCGTTCCGGCCGGGGCCGCCGAGGACGTCGACGCCGCGGTCGCGGCGGCGGCGGCCGCCCTGCCCGCCTGGTCCGCGCTCGCGCCCGGGCAGCGCGTCACCCACCTGACCAAGGCCCTGGAACTGTTCAACGCCCGCGTCGACGACATCGCCGCGGAGCTCACCCGGGACATGGGCGCTCCCGCGGTGTTCGCCCGCAAGGTCCAGGCCGGCCTGCCCGCCCTCATGTTCCGGACCTACATCGACCTGGTCGAGGAGACCGGCGAGCGCTACTTCGGCGGTGAGCGGGTGGGCAACTCGCTCATCGTGCGTGAGCCCGTCGGCGTGGTCGGCGCCATCACCCCGTGGAACTACCCGCTCCACCAGATCGTGCTCAAGGTCGTCCCCGCCCTCCTGGCGGGCAACACCGTCGTCCTCAAGCCCAGCGAGGTCGCCCCGCTCAGCGCCTACGCCCTCACCGAGGTGTTCCACGAGGCGGGCCTGCCCGCGGGCGTGTTCAACCTGGTGTCGGGCACCGGCCCGGTCGTCGGAGAGGCCATCGCCGCCCACCCCCGCGTGGACATGGTGTCCTTCACCGGCTCCACGCGCGCCGGGACCCGGGTCAGCCAGGTCGCCGCGGAGACGGTCAAGAAGGTCGCCCTGGAGCTGGGCGGCAAGTCGCCCAACGTCATCCTTCCCGACGCCGACCTGGTCAAGGCGGTCAAGCGCGGCGTCGCCGACGTCATGCGCAACACCGGGCAGAGCTGCAACGCGCTCACCCGCATGCTCGTGCACCGCGACTCCTACGAGGAGGCCGTCGCCCTGGCCGCCGAGTCCGCGGCCAAGTACGCGCCCGGCGACCCCGCGGACGAGGCCACCCGCATGGGCCCGCTGGTCTCCGCCGACCAGCTGGAGCGGGTCCGCTCCTACCTCGCGCTCGGAGTGGAGGAGGGCGCCCGCCTGGTCACCGGCGGCCCCGAACCGGTCGAGGGCCGCCCGAACGGCTACTACGTCAGCCCCACGGTCTTCGCCGACGTCAGCAACGACATGCGCATCGCCCGAGAGGAGATCTTCGGCCCCGTGCTGGTCCTGATCCCCTACGACACGGAGGAGGAGGCGGTCGCCATCGCCAACGACACCGTGTACGGGCTCAACGCCGCGGTGTGGTCCGGCGACCCCGAGCGCGGCCTGGCCGTGGCCCGGCGCCTGCGGGCCGGACAGGTGGAGGTCAACGGCGGCGCCCTCAACCCCCGCGCCCCCTTCGGCGGCTACAAGCGCTCCGGCAACGGGCGCGAGTGGGGCGCCCACGGCCTGGAGGAGTTCTGCGAGGTCAAGGCCGTCCAACTGTGACGCCGCACGCGCGCCGGGCCCGCGGGGCCCGGCGCGCGAACCGTTGGCACGCACCCGCCGACGGGTGTGCGCGGACTCACGGCCCCCGCGGCTCCTCGCGCGGAATCGGCCCCGGTGAGAACCACGTTGTGTGGTGTGGAAAAATTTCCGACGGGATATCCCTGGTCGAACCCTAACGAGGTGGAAGTTGAGCAAGAAGCCCGCGGTCTCCAAGGCAGGTCCTCTCGGCAAGGACCTCAAGGCGATCGTCATCTACAACGTGATCGCCATCGGCTCGATGGCCCTCTTCGCTGTTCTCGGGCTGAGCGTCGCCGCTGCGGCCTCCGGCTCCATCTGAGGGACACGAGTACCACCGCGCCCCGCCTCGCCCCGGCGAGCGGGGCGCTGCGCTTGTCACCGCCGTGACCTGCCAGACTGGACCCGTGCGTGTTTACCTTGGATCAGATCATGCGGGCTACGAGCTCAAAGAACACCTCGTCTCCTGGCTGAGGGAGCAGGGCCACGACGTCGTCGACGCCGGGCCCGCCGCCTACGACGCCGCTGACGACTACCCGCCCTTCGTGCTGCGCGCGGCCGAGGGGGCCGCCTCCGACAAGGGCTCCCTGGGCGTCGTCATCGGCGGCTCCGGCAACGGCGAGCAGATCGCCGCGAACAAGGTCAGGGGCGTGCGCGCGGCCCTGGCCTGGAGCGAGGACACCGCCCGCCTGGCGCGTGAGCACAACGACGCGAACGTGCTCAGCCTCGGCGCCAGGATGCACTCCGCACAGGAGGCCACCCGGTTCGTGGAGGTCTTCCTGAGCACCCCGTACAGCGACGAGGAACGGCACACCCGCCGCATCGCGATGCTGACGGCCTACGAGGAGACCGGCGAGCTCCCCCCGCTCCCCTGAGCGGTGCACGCCCGGGACCTCCGCTTCGCTCCGGCCCGCCCGTCGCCCGCCGCCGACCGCCGGGGGCGCTCCGCGCCGGGGCGGGCCGCCGCCCTCGACGGACGCCACGCGCGGCACTTCCCTGTCCGGGCGCCCTTCGAGGACGCGCGCGGGTGCGTCCGTACGCGCTGAGCGACATCCGGCGCGGGCCGGGGACGAGAGTCCCTGGTCCGCGCCGCGGCACCGTGGGAACCTGGAAGCGGACCGCGCCGACGGGGCGCGGACCCGACCGGCGGCGGGGAGCCCGACCGCGCGGGAGCGTCCGAGAGGGATGAACACCCCGGCTTACGGAACGGTTTTCGGACGCCGGAACGATGCCCGAATCCACACGCTCGGTTATCGGCTGAACCCAAATCCTCGGTTTGGGTGGAGAACACTGCTGGTTGCACGTGCCACGGCGACACCCCCCGCGCTACAGTTCGTGCACAGTTGCGGGCCTCGCTGCCCGCGACGCGGCGGTGCCCTCCGGTCGGCACCTCCGACCACCACGGCCAGGGCGTGCCCCACACAGCCCCGTACGCCGGCCCCCGGCGGCGACGCGGCCCCCGCGCCCATCCCGACCGTGCCGTCCGAGAACCGAACCCCCGCTGGTGAGCGGGTGTGCAACACAGGGGACACATGAAGCCCACACCGACCGCCAAGACCACCCGGCTACTGCGCTCCACCGCGCAGCGGCTCGTCGCGGTGCTCCGGCGCAAGGTGCTGTTCCGTTACCGGCTCGTCCTGATCACCCTCGTCGCCCTGGCCGTCGGCATCGGCGTCGGCGCCGTGTGGGGTCCCACCGGCTGGTTCCCGCCCAGTTCCACCATCCTCACCGTCCTCGCGGGCGGCCTCCTCCTCAAGCGCAAGAGCCTGGCCTTCCTGCTGGCCGTGGTCGCCGCCGTCCTGGTCTTCGTGGCCTTCATGCTCGACTTCGGCCAGGTGGGCCCCGGCCTGCTGGTCACCATCGGCGTCACCGCGGTGCTGTCCTACCTGCTGTCGGGGGTGCGCGAGCGCCTCGGCGTCCAGGGGCTCAGCGGCGAGATGATGCTGCTGGACCTGCGCGACCGCCTGCGCCGCCAGGGCAGGCTGCCCCGGCTGCCCGAGGGCTGGGGGCGCACCGCCGTCCTGCGCCAGGCGGGCGGCTCGTCCTTCGGCGGCGACTTCGTCGTCTCCATCCGCAGGGAGAACCGGCTGGACGTGGCCGTCGTGGACGTCTCCGGCAAGGGCGTGGACGCCGGAACCCGTGCCCTGCTGCTCTCCGGCGCCTTCAGCGGACTGATCGGGGCCGTCCCCACCCGCGACTTCCTGGCCCACTGCAACGACTACCTCATGCGTAACAGCGGTGGCGAGGGCTTCGTCACCGCCGTGCACCTGAGCGTGGACCTGGACACCGGCGAGTACCAGATCTCCTCCGCCGGACACCCGCCCGCGCTGCACTACGACAGCGGCGGCGGGCTGTGGAGCACGACCGAGGCCAAGGGCGTGGTCCTCGGCGTCATCCCCGAGATGACCTACACCTCCGTCGAGGGCAGACTCCGGCCCGGCGACGCCATCATGCTCTGCACCGACGGCCTCATCGAGACCCCGGGCGAGGACCTCGACGCCGGGATCGACCGCCTCCTCGGCGCGGCCGAGCAGCTCGTCCCGCGCGGTTTCGCCACCGGGGCGGACGAGATCGTGGACACTCTCAGCAGGGACAAGAACGACGACTGCGCCCTGGTCGTCCTCTGGCGGGACTGACCCGTCGGGCGGTTTCTGGCGCGCTGGTGAGGCGTCCGGTGTGCTCTTAGACCGCTCCGACGGGTAGGGTCGGGGTGCTCCCCGTCCCGCGTACGGCGGTCAGACCGTACACGTCCCCGGATCACCGTGCCCGCCCTTTCCGCCCCCGGAAGACCCATCCGACGCACGGTTCACCACACCAGTGACAACGGGACCGGAGCGGGGCCGTGGAACCACCGGCCCACCGCTTTTCCCAGGATCCGGTGCCGCCCGCGGTGCTTCCCGCCGGGCGCAGAAGAATGCGAGGGGGTGCTTCGCATGTCAGAAGGCGAGCGCGCTGAAGAACTGATCGATCTGGTCGAGAACAACGACCTGACCGGTATCCGGCTCTGGTTGGCCGAACACAGGCCCTACGAGATCGCCGACGAACTCTCCCGCATGGACGGCAGCGAGGCGATCATCCCCTTCCGGCTCCTGGACAAGGACCGCGAGCTGGAGGTCTTCGAGGAGCTCGACCCCGGCCAGCAGCAGTCCATCCTGCTCGGGCTGCGCGACACGGCCTTCCACGAGATCCTCGAGGAGATGGACCCGGACGACCGGGCCCGTCTCATCGGTGAGGCGCCCGCCAAGATCGCCACCCGCGCCCTGGCCGGGCTCAGCCCCTCCGAACGCAGGATGACCGCCGCCCTGCTGGGCTACCCCGAGGACTCCGTCGGCCGGTACATGACCCCCGAGACGGTCATCCTGCACCGCGACCTCACGGTGGGCCGCGCCCTGGAGGTCGTGCGGGCGCGGGGGGCCGACGCCGAGACCATCTACACCCTGCCGGTGGTCAGCGACGGCCGCCGCATGGTCGGGACGGTGACGCTGGGCGACCTGGTGGTCAGCGACGACGAACGGCTGATCAAGGACATCGTGGACGTGTTCGCGCCGCGCGTGCGCGCCGCGGAGCCGGTCGAGGACGCCGCCCGCCTGATGCAGGAGGCCAACCTGGTCGCCCTGGCGGTGGTGGACTCCGAGGAGCGCTTCGTGGGTCTGCTGACCTTCGACGACGCCCTGGAGGTCATCGAGGCCGCCGACTCCGAGGACATGGCCCTCCAGTCCGGCGCGAGCCCGGTCGGCGAGCACTACGTCTCCGTCGGGGTGCTGCGCCTGGTCGGCGCGCGCTCGGTGTGGCTGATGCTGCTCATCGTGGCGGCCACGCTCACGGTCAACGTGATGCAGGCCTTCGAGTCGGCGCTGGAGGCGGTCACCGCCCTGGCCCTGTTCGTGCCGATGCTCATCGGCACGGGCGGCAACGTCGGAGCCCAGTCGGCCACCGCGATCGTGCGCGCCCTGGCCGTGGGCGAGGTCCGGGTGCGCGACCTGCCCTCGGTGATCTGGAAGGAGGCCCGGGTCGGCCTGCTGCTGGGACTTCTCCTGGCCGTGCTGGCCCTGGCCATCGGCTCTCTGCTCGTGGGCGTGGACGTCGCGGTGGTGGTGGCGTGCTCGGTGATCGCGGTGTGCACGTGGGCGGCGGTCATCGGCTCGTCCATGCCGCTGTTCGCCCGCAAGGTCGGCGTGGACCCGGCGGTGGTGTCCTCGCCGATGGTGACCACCATCGTGGACGCCACGGGCCTGCTCATCTACTTCTCCATCGCCACCGTGGTCCTGGGCCTGTGACCTGGTATCCGGCCCCGCCCCGGACGCCCCACCGGCATGAACGGGGCGGGAACCGGGTATCGCGACAGGGCAGGACGGATCGAGGGAGGATTACATGTCCGGTACCGGAGATGCGTTCAAACGGCTGAAGAAGGCCGTCGACGACAACGCCGAACACGCCCAGGGCCTGGTCGGCAAGGCCGCCAGAGCCGCCAAGAAGGCCACCGGCGGCGCCCACGACGACAGGATCGACAGGGGCGCCGGAGCCGCGACGGAGTACCTGCGCAAGCGCGCTCGGGACAACGAGCGGACCCGGCCGGACGGGGAGATCCGCCGGGACGGGGAGAACCCGAGGTAACGCGCCCGTCTTCGCGCGGGGAGGGCGGGGCGTCCACAATGGGGGATGCCCTCACCCGCCCCGCGCCGTTCCCCGGCCCCCTCCGGCCGTCCCGTCCCCCGCTGGCCGCTGCTGCTCGCCAGGGCCCGCATGCCGCTGATGTGGACGGCCACCCTCGCCCTCCTCGCCGGTTACCTCGGCCTCTCCTGGTGGGTGGGCGGTGTCCTGTTCGCCGTCGCGCTGGCCGTGTACCTGCGGCTGGGCACCGTGCGGTGCGAGCCCCGGGTGCTGGAACCGCCCGTGCGGGGCAGGTGGATGGCGCTCACCAGCCCCGTGGACAGCGTGCCGAGCCAGGGCAGCCACGCCTACGGGCAGACCCACGCGCTGGGCCTGGTCGCCGAACCCGGCGCGGGCGCCCGTCCCGACATCGGCTGGCGGCCGCTCAGCCGCCCGCCGGGCGACTTCCCGGCCTTCGGCCAGCCCGTCCACGCGCCCGCCGACGGGACGGTGGTGACCGCCCACGGGGGTCGGCGCGACCACCGCAGCCGCAACTCCTGGCCGTGGCTGTTCGGCTCGGTCGTGGAGAACACCTTGCGGGAGCTGCGCGGCCCGGCCGGGCCGCTCGGCAACCACCTGGTGATCGACGTGGGCGGCGCCTACGTACTCCTGGGCCACCTGGAGCGCGGATCGCTGGCGGTCCGCCGCGGCGACCGCGTCCGGGCGGGTCAGACGGTGGCCCGCTGCGGGAACTCCGGCGCCTGCACCGAGCCCCAGGTGCGGATGCAGCTCATGGACCGCCCGGGTCCGCTGTTCGCCGCCGGGCTGCCGTTCGTGTGGGCGCCGGGGTGGAACGGCCGGGACGGCGGCGTGGGACTGCCCGAGACCTGGCGTCCCGTGGTGGTCACCGGGCCCGGACACCAGGACGCGCCGGTGCCCGGGCCCGGGGGCGTACCCGCTGGTCAGGCGGTTCCGGCCAAGGATTAGGCTGATGAGGTAAGGCGAACCTAACGGTTCCTGGGGTTCGACGGGAGCGTGAAGGGAGAAGAGTGGACACGGCCCAAGGACGTCCCTGTCAGCTCACGGTGTGCCGGGGCTGCTGCTGCGGTACCAAGAAGAAGGTCCCCGGGGTGGACCACAAGGCGCAGCTCGCCCGCCTCAGGGCCATCGACGACCACTCCGGCCGCAGCGTTCCCGTCCGCACCAGCAAGTGCCTGGGTATCTGCTTCCAGGCCAACGTGGTGGTCGTCCAGCCGTCCTCGGCGGGGCGGGCCGCCGGAGGCCGCCCGGTGTGGCTGGGGGAGGTCACCGAGGACAAGCTGGTCGAGGCCGTCGACGACTGGATCTTCGAGGGCGGGCCCGGTATCGCCCCGCTGCCCGCCGTCCTGGCCGACCACGTGACCTCCAAGGACGCCAAGAAGCCGAAGAAGCGCAAGAAGCCCAAGCACTCCAAGGCGGCCAAGAAGGAGCGCAAGAAGGACGGCGGAAAGAAGAAGGACGAGAAGTCCAAGAAGGGCAAGAAGTCCAAGAAGGACGACAAGAAGGCCGAGAAAGCCAAGGACAAGAAGTCCAAGAAGGGCGGCGGGTCCGGCGGGGACTGACCCCGGGCCCCGGCAGCCCCGCGCCCCGGCGCCGGAGAGGCTCCCGGCGGGCGGCCGACCGGACGTGCCGGAAACCGTCCCACCGGGCCGGTCCCCGGCACGGGCGCTTACCGGCCCTGCGGCGCGAACTGGGTCCGGTACAGCGCGGTGTACAGCCCGCCCTGGTCCAGCAGCTCGTCGTGCGTGCCCCGCTCCAGGATCCGGCCGTCCTCCAGCACCAGGATCTGGTCCGCCTCGCGCACCGTCGCCAGCCGGTGCGCGATCACGAGCGAGGTCCTGCCCTCCAGCGCCACGGACAGCGCCTCCTGCACGGCAGCCTCGGACCCGGAGTCCAGGTGGGCCGTCGCCTCGTCCAGCACCACCACCGACGGCGCCTTCAGCAGCAGCCGCGCGATCGCCAGCCGCTGCTTCTCACCGCCCGAGAGCCGGTACCCCCGGTCGCCGACCATCGTGTCCAGCCCGTTGGGCAGTTGGTCCAGGAGGGCGCCCAGCCGCGCCATCCGCAGCACCTCCTCCAGCTCGGCGTCGGTCGCCTCCGGCCGTGCGTACCGCAGGTTCGCCCCAACGGTGTCGTGGAACAGCTGCGCGTCCTGGGTGACCACGCCGACCGCCTCGCGCAGCGAGTCGCCGGTCGCCTCGCGCAGGTCCAGCCCGCCGACTAGCACCCGGCCCTCGGTCGGGTCGTACAGGCGCGACACCAGGTGCGTCAGCGTCGTCTTGCCCGCTCCGGACGGCCCCACCAGGGCCACCATCGTCCCCGGCTCCGCCCGGAACGACACCCCGCTCAGCACCTGGGTGTCCTCGTCCACCGACGCCTGCGGCGTCAGCTCCAGCGACGCCACCGACGACTCCTTCGCCGCCGGATAGCGGAACGACACGTTGTCGAACTCCACGCCCAGACGCCCCCCGGGCAGGTCCCGGGCGTCGGGGCTCTCCTTGATGCCCGGCTCCAGGTCCAGCACCTCGAAGACCCGGTCGAAGGAGACCAGCGCGGTCATGATCTCCACGTGCACGTTGGACAGCGTCGTCACCGGCCCGTACAGGCGGGCGAGCAGGGTGGTCAGCGCCACCAGCGTGCCCACCTCGAAGGCCCCACCGATCGCCAGCACGCCGCCGACCCCGTAGACCATCGCCATGGCCAGCGCCGTGATCAGTCCCAGCATGCTGAACAGCAGCGAGCCGAACACCGCCTGGCGCACGCCCAGGTCGCGGACCCGGCCCGCGCGCCGGGCGAACCCCGACGACTCCTCCTCGGGGCGTCCGTACAGCTTGACCAGCATCGCCCCGCCGACGTTGAACCGCTCGGTCATCAGCGAGCTCATGTCCGCGTTGGTGTCCATCGCGTCGCGGGAGATGTGCGCCAGCCGCCGCCCGATCACCTTGGCGGGGACGACGAACAGCGGGACCAGGGCCAGCGCGATCAGCGTCACCTGCCACGACAGGGCGATCATCGTCACGATCACCGCGGTCGCGCTCACCAGGTTGGACACCACCGACTGCAGGACGGAGGTGATCGCCCGCTGCGCGCCCACCACGTCCGTGTTCAGACGGCTGATCAGCGATCCCGTCTGCGTACGGGTGAAGAAGGCCACCGGCATCCGCTGCACGTGGGTGAACACCTGCGTGCGCAGCTGGTAGATGACCCCCTCACCGATCCGGGAGGACAGCCACCTGCCGAGCAGCGTCAGCCCGCTCTCCAACACCGCCAGACCCGCCGCGGCGAGCGCCAGCCACACCACCAGCGCGGTGTTCCCGGGCAGGATGCCGCGGTCGATGATGGCCTTGAGCAGGAGCGGGTTGGCGACCACGATCCCGGCGCCGACCGTCGTCACCAGCAGGAAGCACAGGATCACCCGCCAGTGCGGGCGGGCGTAGGAGATGATGCGTCGGGTGATTCCGGGGGGCAGTGACTGCCCCTTCGCGCTCCCGTCGTTGACCAGGGCCCTGTAGGAGGGCCTGCCGGACATCATTGTCATGAACAGCCTCGTTCTGCTTGCCTATTCGCCACGCAAGCGTCAACACCGGTGCGTGTGCGCCGCTTCCCAGGTCGCGCGGGGACGGGGAAGGTCCCGTGCGCGTGACGGGGCGGGCGGGGCCGTCGGCCGTCGCGGCGGGCCGGGCGGGGGCGTGCGCGCCGGTGCTAGAGGGAGTGGGCGAGGCGTCCCAGGGCCGCGGTGGTGGACCGCCCGGGGGTGAAGGGCAGCTCCCAGGCCTGCGCGCCGAGGGCGTCGGCGCCGCGGATCTTGGCCTGGGTGTAGCGGTCCCCGGCGGTGTAGGCCAGGGCGGCGGGCGCCAGGGGGCGAAGCACCTCGGCGTAGGAGGCCCAGTCGGCGACCTCGGGCGGCCCCTCGATGACGAACGAGCCGGTGACGCAGGCCAGGGCGGCCACGGTCTCGGCGCGCTCCTCCGCGGGGTTCACGGGGCGTCCCGGGCCCTTCCAGGCGTGCACGCGAGCGTCGGACTCCACGCCCACCACCAGGGGCAGCCCCCGGTCGGCGATGGAGCGCAGGAAGCGGACGTGCCCGACGTGCAGGACGTCGAAGGCCCCGGTGACGACCGCCGGTCGCACCAGGGGGTCGGGACGCTCGAACCAGTGGGCGCTCAGCGCGGTGCCTGGTCCCCGCGTCGCTTCCGTGTCCGTCATTCCACCACCCGTTCGGCAGGCCTGAGGGCGCCCGGATCCGATCGCGCCCGCGGGCTCGCCCGAAAGGTCAACGTATCCGTTCGGGACGGGTATTCCTTCTCGGGGCACACCGGCCGAACACGGTTCGGTTTCGGACGGGGGAGCGGCCCGTGAATGTGAGCTACCTCACTGGAGAAGTCACCCGAAGAAATGCCGAAAACGTCCGAAACCACCCAGTAAGGAAGGGCAGGCGAGGAGGGCAAGAGGACGGAGTCGGCCCCCCGGGAGAAATGGCGAAGCGAGCCGGTGTCCTTGACACACGGCTCGTCCCGGGTGGAGCGGGGATTCGGGGGTCGTCCCCCGGGAGAAATGGCGAAGCGAGCTGGCACGTAAGTGCACAGCTCGCCCCGGGTGGAGCGGGGGTTCGGGGGTCGTCCCCCGGGAGAAATGGCGAAGCGAGCCGGTGTCCTTGACACACGGCTCGCCCCGAGCGGAGCGGGCGACGAGAATCGAACTCGCATGGCCAGCTTGGAAGGCTGGTGTTCTACCATTGAACTACGCCCGCGTGGCACCGGAGACTTCGAGCGTCCTCTAGACTCGTGGAGCCGACGGGGACAAGACTACAGTCTCCGGAGCCGTGGTCGCACACACCTTTCAGGAGTGCCATCCTTGGTTCGGCACACGGGGTGTAGCGCAGCTTGGTTAGCGCGCATGCTTTGGGAGCATGAGGCCGCGGGTTCGAATCCCGCCACCCCGACGAAACCACCGTGGCAGCGGCTCCGGCCGTGCGCCGTGGCCCCCTGTGTATCTGCCCTAGACTTGGTGCGATCAGCAGGAAACTGTAAGTCCCAGCCCGTCGCAGGGCACCCCAGCTGGATGCGGTCGTCAAGACCCCGGGGGTGCGCGCGTGCCTTTCGCCGTTGTGTGTGGTGCGCCTGCGGGCCGACGCGGACACCAGCCGGCAAACCTAGGAGTACCGCCCCGTGAAGACCGATGTCGAGGAGCTGAGCCCCACCCGGGTCAAGCTGACCATCGAGGTGCCCTTCGAGGAGCTCGATCACGCTTTCGACGTGACCTACAAGTCGCTCGCCAAGCAGGTCCGGATCAAGGGCTTCCGCCCCGGCAAGGCGCCGGCGCGGCTGATCGACCGTTACGTCGGCCGCGGCGCGGTGATCAGCGAAGCGGTCAACCACGCCGTTCCGGAGCTCTACAACGAAGCCATCCAGAAGGAGGAGCTCTTCGCGCTCGGCCAGCCCGACGTGGAGGTCACCAAGCTGGAGGACAACGACGAGCTCGCCTTCACGGCCGAGGTCGACGTCCGCCCCAAGTTCGAGGTCGAGAACTACAAGGGCATCGAGGTCACCGTCGACAGCGCCGAGGTGACCGACGAGCAGGTCGACGAGCAGATCGGCACCCTGCGCGAGCGCTTCTCCACCCTGGTGGGCGCGGACCGCCCCGTCGAGGACGGCGACCACCTGTCCATCGACCTCTCCGCCGCCGTCGACGGCGAGAAGCTCGAGGACGTCGCGGTCAGCGGCTACTCCTACGAGGTCGGCACCAACACCATGCTGGAGGGCCTCGACGAGACCCTGCGCGGCATGGAGGCCGGTGGCGAGGCCACCTTCTCCACCACCCTCGTCGGTGGTGAGCACGAGGGCCGGGAGGCGGACGTCACCGTCACCGTGCACAGCGTGAAGGTCAAGGAGCTGCCCGAGCTGGACGACGAGTTCGCCCAGCTGGCCTCGGAGTTCGACACCATCGACGAGCTGCGCGCGGACGTGCGCAACCGCATGGGCGAGGTCCGCCGCCTCCAGCAGCTCTCCGCCGCCCGCGACAAGGCCCTGGAGCAGCTGATCGACTCCGTCGACATCCCGCTGCCCGAGGCGGTCGTCGAGGAGGAGATCACCCGCCGCCGCCAGAGCCTGGAGCAGCAGCTCGCGCAGAGCGGCCTCACCAAGGAGGCCTACCTCGAGTCGCAGGAGAAGACCGAGGAGGAGTTCGACGAGGAGCTGACCACCGGCGCCCGCTCCGCGGTCAAGGCCGGGTTCATCCTCGACCAGCTGGCCATCCAGGAGGACCTGAGCGCCGACCAGGGCGAGCTCAGCCAGTACGTCTTCGAGCAGGCCCAGCGCATGGGCGTGAGCCCGGACCAGCTGGCCCAGCACCTGGTCGAGTCCAACCAGATCCGCGTCGCCTTCACCGAGGTCGTCCGCGGCAAGGCCATGGACCTGGTCCTGGCCGGTGCCCGGATCACCGACGAGGACGGCAACGTCGTCGAGCAGGAGACCGCCGAGGAGGAGGCCGCCAAGGCCGCCGCCGTCGCCGCGGGTGAGGCCCTGGAGGCCGTCGAGGACGACGCCGAGAGCGACGCCGCGGACGCGGCCGACGAGGCCAAGGCCGACGACACCAAGGCTGACGAGGCCAAGGGCGAGGAAGCCAAGTAGGCACCCGGTAACCCCGGGCTCCGCGCGTACGGGCCCCGTCCGACCCTCCGGGTCGGGCGGGGCCCGCGTCGTGTTCGCCTGTGGAAGAACGCCCTGTACGGAGGTCGTGCCACCCTGCGCTCAAAGCGAACAGGGGCGCGAACCGGACGAGCGCGGTGCCGCGCGGCGTTAGTGTCGCTGTATCGCAACCGTTTCGATTCCGGAGCAGGTGACGAGAGTGCCGTCGACCTTTGAAGAGTCCCCGCGTTTCGACGCCCGTACGTCGGAGACCCAGATTTCCCCTTTGCTTGAGCAGACGCCTCAGCGCCTGTTGCGCCAGCGAATCGTCTTCCTCGGCCAGCAGGTCGACGACGAGATCGCCAACCGCCTGGTGGGTGAGCTGCTGCTGCTGTCCGCGGAGGACCGCCAGCGCGACATCACCATGTACATCAACTCGCCCGGCGGTTCCGTGACCGCGGGCATGGCGATCTACGACGTCATGCAGTACATCCCCAACGACGTGCGCACCGTGGGTATCGGTATGGCCGCGTCCATGGGCCAGATGCTCCTGTGCGCCGGAGCGCCGGGCAAGCGCTACGCGCTGCCGCACACCCGCGTCATGATGCACCAGCCGTCGGGCGGCATCGGTGGCACCGCCTCCGACATCCGCATCCTGGCCGACCAGCTGCTCTACGTGAAGAAGATGTTCATCGAGAAGATCTCCGAGCACACGGGCCAGACGGTCGAGCAGATCGAGAAGGACGCCGACCGCGACCGCTGGTTCACGGCCCAGGAGTCCAAGGAGTACGGCTTCATCGACGAGGTCCTCGAAGGGACCCTCGACGTGACCCAGGGCCGAACCCAGAGTTGATCCGTCGGACCTCATCCCAGGAACGGCGCAGTGCGTGGAAGGCGTGAAATGACCGAGTTCAACCCCAGTCTCATCGGCGGCGCGGCCTCGATGGCCCCCCAGGGTCGCTACGTCCTGCCGTCCTACGTGGAGCGGACGTCCTACGGCGTCAAGGAGATGAATCCGTACAACAAGCTCTTCGAGGAGCGGATCATCTTCGTCGGCGTCCAGATCGACGACACGTCGGCCAACGACCTGATGGCCCAGCTCATCACCCTGGAGCAGCTCGACTCCGAGCGGGACATCCAGATGTACATCAACTCGCCGGGCGGCTCCTTCACCTCCCTCATGGCGATCTACGACACGATGCAGTTCGTCCGCCCCGACATCCAGACGGTGTGCATCGGCCAGGCCGCCTCGGCCGCCGCGATCCTGCTCGCGGGCGGGACGGCGGGCAAGCGCGGCGCGCTGCCCAACGCCCGCATCCTGATCCACCAGCCCGCGACCGAGGGCATGCACGGCCAGGCCAGCGACATCGAGATCCAGGCGAACGAGATCACCCGTATCCGTACGCAGCTGGAGACCACTCTGGCCCGCCACACCGGGCACTCCGTCGAGAAGGTCTCCAAGGACATCGAGCGGGACAAGATCCTGACCGCCGAGGAAGCCAAGGACTACGGCATCATCGACTTCGTGCTGCCCTACCGCAAGGCCTCCCTGAAGTCCTGAACGTAGGGTCGCGGCACAGCCGGACGGCCTGACCTGGCGCGCGGACGCGGCGCCGGGCAGGGCGTCCGGGAGAAGGCGAAGCGCAGGCCGGACCGGCCCATGACCCGCCTGGGGGAGCCCGGTGGTGAAGCCGGTCCGGTTTTTCGCTTAGTCTGACGGAGAGCGACACACAGATCGCCTCGTCCGTGACCACCGCTGTGGACGGTCACGGAAGATTTTCGACTTCCGGGCGGTTTCCCGCGCGAGCGGCACCGACGGGGCGGCCTTAGTTTTGAGGAGTGGCTGGGTGGCACGCATCGGCGACGGCGGGGACCTGTTGAAGTGCTCGTTCTGCGGCAAGAGCCAGAAGCAGGTGAAGAAGCTCATCGCCGGCCCCGGCGTGTACATCTGCGATGAGTGCATTGATCTGTGCAACGAGATCATCGAAGAGGAACTCGCCGACGCCACCGAGCTCACCTGGGACTCTCTGCCCAAGCCTCGGGAGATCTACGAGTTCCTGGACTCGTATGTGATCGGTCAGGAGCAGGCCAAGAAGGCGTTGTCGGTGGCGGTGTACAACCACTACAAGCGGGTGCGCTCGGAGGGGGATCGTCCGGGCGAGGAGGATGTGGAGATCGCCAAGTCCAACATCTTGCTGTTGGGGCCGACGGGGTCGGGCAAGACGTTGTTGGCGCAGACGTTGGCGCGGATTCTGAACGTGCCGTTCGCGATCGCGGACGCGACGGCGCTGACGGAGGCGGGGTATGTGGGCGAGGATGTGGAGAACATCCTGCTCAAGTTGATCCAGGCGGCTGACTATGACGTGAAGAAGGCCGAGACGGGGATCATCTACATCGACGAGGTCGACAAGGTCGCGCGTAAGAGTGAGAATCCCTCGATCACTCGGGATGTGTCGGGTGAGGGGGTGCAGCAGGCGTTGTTGAAGATCTTGGAGGGGACGACGGCGAGTGTGCCTCCGCAGGGTGGGCGGAAGCATCCGCATCAGGAGTTCATTCAGATCGATACGACGAATGTGTTGTTCATCTGTGGTGGTGCGTTCGCGGGGTTGGAGAAGTTGATCGAGTCGCGGACGGGTCAGCAGGGGATGGGGTTCAACGCGGTGTTGCGTCCCAAGGGTGAGCTGGGTGGTTCGGCGTTGTTCGGTGAGGTGATGCCGGAGGATCTGTTGAAGTTCGGGATGATTCCGGAGTTCGTGGGTCGGTTGCCGGTGATCACGAGTGTGCATGATCTGGATCGTGAGGCGTTGATCCGGATTTTGACGGAGCCGCGGAATGCGTTGGTGAAGCAGTATCAGCGGTTGTTCGAGTTGGATGGTGTGGAGTTGGAGTTCACGCCGGATGCTTTGAACGCGATTGCTGAGCAGGGGATTATTCGGGGTACGGGTGCGCGTGGGTTGCGGGCGATTATCGAGGAGGTGTTGTTGTCGGTGATGTATGAGGTGCCCAGTCGTGAGGATGTGGGTCAGGTGATCATTACGCGGGAGACCGTGATCGACAACGTCAACCCCACCATCGTCCCGCGTGCCCAGCTGCGCCGGGCCCGCCAGGAGAAGTCCGCCTAGCAGCGTCCTCCCGGACCCCGCGCGCCCGCGTCCTCCGCGCCCGCGACGGGTCCGGCGGCACCCTCCTGAGGCCCGCGTCCCGCTCTCCGGCGGCCCGCCCGCAGGACGGGGTCCAACACACGCGAGGGGGCGCCCCGACCAGGGGCGCCCCCTCGCGTGTGTCCGGGGGCGCGATCCGCCCCCGCGGGGACGGACGCGCGGGGGACCGCCCGGCCTACTCCAGCGCCTGCTCCATGCGCGCGATGTCGGCCTTCTGCTCGGCGATCACGTCGTTGGCCATGCGCATCACCGTCTGGTCCTTGCCCTCGGCCAGCACCTCCTCGGCCATGGTGACCGCGCCCTCGTGGTGGGCGGTCATCAGCTCCACGAAGAGGCGGTCGAACTCGTCGCCCTCGGCCGCCGCCAACTGCTCCAGCTCCTCCTCGGTGGCCATGCCCGGCATGTCGCCGTGGTCCACCTCCAGCTCGCAGGTGGGCACGTCGCCGCTCTCGTCGTGGTGGGTGCCGTCCCCCTCCAGCCCGCAGAAGTTCTGGTGCGCCGGGTTCTCCCTGGCCGGTCCGAAGACGTTCTCCTCCAGCCAGCTCTCCATGGCGGTGATCTCCGGGCCCTGGGCGTCGGCGATGCGGTCCGCGATGAGCTCGACGTCCTCGCGCTCGTGGCGCTCGGGCACCAGGTCGGTCATCTCCAGGGCCTGCGAGTGGTGCTCGATCATCATCACCAGGTAGGTGACGTCGGCCTCGTTGTGGCCCTGCTCCTCGGCGAGGGCGGCGATCTGATCGGCTGTGGCGGGGGAGGACGACTCCCCGGGCCCGCCGGGGGCGATGACGTTGGCCGACTCCTGCTCCTGCCCTTCCCCCTCACCCGTACAGGCTGAGGCTCCGAGCAGGGCGAGAGCGGTTCCGGCCGCGAGTACCAGGCGACGCACGAGGTGTCCTCCGATGGGGTGGGGTGCGGACGGGGCCGCCGCACCGGCGGGCACTGTGCCTTGGGGCAACGTCCTGCGGGCTTTCTTACTCACTCGACGGGTGTTCTGTCCAGTCCCGGGCCCGGGGCGGTGCCATCTCGTTCGACTTCGCGGTGTTGGACGCGGGAGCCGGGACGCCCGTCAACCCGGGGACTTCTGCATGCTTTTGGCCTTCTGAGGTGTTGTATGTCCGTTCTCGGCGTTTCGTCTGGTTATTACCAATGGAGAGGAGTAAAACCCATAGTAGCCAGTTGGATGCTTTGTGTATTTCCGGGGGGTGTGCGGTGGTGTCGGAGACGCGAAGGCACGCGAACGGACTGCGGTGGGGGACGCTCGGGACGGCGCCCCTCCTGGTCACCGCCCTCCTGGCCGTCCCCGGGGCGAGGGCCGACGGGGTGAGCACCGGCGGGGGCGTCGTGCACGTGGCCAACCTGCCCAGGCCGGAGGGGCTGGACGGCGCCGCGTCCTACAACTCCGACCTGGCCTTCAGCGGCGACTACGCCATCGGCGGCAACTACGACGGCTTCGTCGTCTACGACATCTCCGACCCGGAGAACCCGAGCCGGGTGTCCACGGTCGTGTGCCCCGGGAGCCAGGGCGACGTGTCGGTCAGCGGTGACCTGCTCTACCTCTCGGTGGACTACCCGCGTGCCAGCAGCGAGTGCGGCGCGGCCTCGGTGTCGGCCACCGACCCGGACGGTTTCGAGGGCATCCGGATCTTCGACATCTCCGACAAGGCCAACCCGCAGTACGTGTCGGCGGTGCGCACCGACTGCGGTTCGCACACCAACACCCTGGTGCCGGGCGAGGACGGCGAGCGCGACTACGTGTACGTCTCCTCGTACTCGCCCTCGGAGGACTTCCCCAACTGCCAGCCGCCGCACGACAGGATCTCCGTCGTCGAGGTGCCGCTGGCGGACCCTGCCTCGGCCCGGGTGGTCAGCGAGCCGGTGCTGCTGCCGGACGGCGGCCACGGGACCACCACCGGCTGCCACGACATCACCGCCTACCCCGAGCGGGACCTGGCCGCCGCGGCCTGCCTGGGGGACGGCCTGCTGCTCGACATCTCCGACCCGGTGAACCCGGTCGTCACCGAGGTGGTCCAGGACGAGAACTTCGCGTTCTGGCACTCGGCGACCTTCACCAACGACGCCCGCACCGTGGTCTTCACCGACGAACTCGGCGGCGGACACGCGGCCACCTGTGACGCCGGAACGGGGCCCGAGCGGGGGGCCAACGCGGTCTACTCGCTGGACCAGAACGGGGCGGAGCCGAAGCTCGAATTTCGGAGCTACTACAAACTGCCTCGTCATCAGACCGAAACTGAGAACTGTGTGGCGCACAATGGCTCGCTGATCCCGGTGCCCGGCCAGGACTACTTCGTGCAGTCCTGGTACCAGGGCGGCGTCTCGGTCATCGACCTCAACGACCCGACCGCCCCCGAGGAGATCGGCCACTTCGACCGCGGCCCCTGGAACCCCGACGCCCTGACGACGGCGGGCTCGTGGTCGGCCTACTACTACAACGGGTACGTCTACTCCTCCGACATCAGGCGCGGGCTCGACGTGCTCCGGCTCACCGACCCCCGCCTGGCGGGGGCCGAGCAGGTGCGGCTGGAGGAGTTCAACCCGCAGTCGCAGCCCTCCACGCCCTCCGGCTGAACCGTCGGCCGCGGCGCGCCGGAGCCCTCCGGTGCGCCGCGCGGCACCCGGGGTTAGGCGCCTTGTGTAGTCGAATCGGGCCAGCTGGACACCGTGTTAAGAACAAGGTTTCTTTTGTCTCCCCCTATACATATAGATGTTGAACTGTGTACCTTCTTCCTGTTTCGCTCCAATCAGAATCAGGAGTACACAGGATGGCGTCATCCCCCCCGACCCCCACCTCCCGGCGCGCCGGACGCGGACTGACCGGAGTCTCCCTCGCCGGAGCGGCGGTGCTCATGGTCGGACTCCTCGGCCCGGCCTCGGCCGCGGCGGACGACGAGTTCGCCAGTGACGCCGACACCAGTGCCAACATCACCCATGTGACCAACGTCCCGAAGACCGAGGCCATGAGTGACTTCAACTCCGACCTCGCCTTCAGCGGCGACTACGCCATCGGCGGCAACTACAACGGCTTCGTCATCTACGACATCTCCGAGCCGGAGGAGCCGCAGGTCGTCTCCGAGGTCCTGTGCCCGGGCGGCCAGGGCGACGTGTCGGTCAGCGGCGACCTGCTCTACTTCTCGGTGGACTACCCCCGGGCGGGCACCGAGTGCGGCGCCCCCTCGGTGCCGACCACCGACCCGGACGGTTTCGAGGGCATCCGGATCTTCGACATCTCCGACAAGGCCAACCCGCAGTACGTGTCGGCGGTGCGCACCGACTGCGGATCGCACACCAACACCCTGGTGCCGGGCAAGGACGGCGAGCACGAGTACGTGTACGTCTCCTCCTACTCGCCCTCGGACCGCTTCCCCAACTGCCAGCCGCCGCACGACAAGATCTCCGTCATCGAGATCCCCGTCGACGAACCGTCCGAGGCCAAGGTCATCGACACCCCGGTGCTCTTCCCCGACGGCGGCAACACCGGCACCGCGGGCTGCCACGACATCACCGTCTACGCCGAGCGCGACATCGCCGCGGGCGCCTGCATGGGCGACGGCGTGCTGATGGACATCTCCGACCCGGCCGCGCCGGTCGTCACCGAGGTGGTCCAGGACGACAACTTCGCGTTCTGGCACTCGGCGACCTTCACCAACAACGGCCAGACCGTGCTGTTCACCGACGAACTCGGCGGAGGCGGCGGCGCCACCTGTAACGAGGAGATCGGCTCCGAGCGCGGCGCCAACGCCGTCTACGCCATCGGCGGCGGCCAGGACTCCCCCGACCTGGAGTTCGAGGGCTACTACAAGCTGCCCCGCCACCAGGCCGACACCGAGAACTGCGTCGCGCACAACGGCTCGCTGATCCCCGTCCCCGGACGCGACTACTTCGTACAGTCCTGGTACCAGGGCGGCGTCTCGGTGATCGACTTCAACGACCCGGCCGACCCCCGGGAGATCGGCCACTTCGACCGCGGCCCGATCAGCGAGGACAACCTCGTCCTGGGCGGCTCCTGGTCGGCCTACTACTACAACGGCTACGTCTACTCCTCCGACATCACCCGCGGGCTCGACGTCCTGAAGCTGGAGGACCCCCGGTTCCGGGTGGCCGAGCAGGTGCGGATGGACGAGTTCAACCCCCAGTCCCAGCCCGAGTACCGGCCGGGCCGCGGCAACGGCCGCTGACCGCACGGGCGCCCCGGGCCCCGAGGGGAACCGGGGCGCCCTCCCCAACGCCGCCCGGCCCGTGGCCGGGTGACGAACGACCGGGCCGCGGCCGTGTACGCCGCGGCCCCGGCGCGTCCACCCCCACCCCCTAGTGCACACAGGAGAACCCATGCCCGCACCTCCCGCAGCACCACGGGCCAGGAAGGCGCTGCGGCGCACCGCGGCCCTCGCGTCCGCCGCGGCCGCGTCCCTGCTCCTCGGGCTCCTCGGCCCGGCCGCCGCCCAGGCGGACGAGGCGCCAGCCGAAGACATCCACAGCGACAACATCACCCACGTCGCCCACACGCCCAAGCCCTCGGCCGTGCGCAACGTCAACTCCGACCTGGCCTTCAGCGGCGACTACGCCATCGGCGGCAACTACGACGGCTTCGTCATCTACGACATCTCCGAGCCGGAGGAGCCACAGGTCGTCTCCGAGGTCCTGTGCCCGGGCGGCCAGGGCGACGTGTCGGTCAGCGGCGACCTGCTCTACTTCTCGGTGGACTACCCCCGGGCGGGCACCGAGTGCGGCGCCCCCTCCGTCCCGGTGACCGACCCGGACGGTTTCGAGGGCATCCGGATCTTCGACATCTCCGACAAGGCCAACCCGCAGTACGTGTCGGCGGTGCGCACCGACTGCGGTTCGCACACCAACACGCTGGTGCCGAGCAAGACCGGTGACAGCGACCTGATCTACGTGTCGTCGTACTCGCCCTCGGAGCGCTTCCCGAACTGCCAGCCCCCGCACGACAAGATCTCCGTCATCGAGGTGCCGCACGACGCGCCCGAGGAGGCCGCGGTCGTCAACGAGCCGGTCCTGTTCCCCGAGGGCGGCAACCACGAGCAGGACGGGCTGCTGCTGCCCACCCAGGGCTGCCACGACATCACCGTCTACGCCGAGCGCGACATCGCCGCGGGCGCCTGCATGGGCGACGGCGTGCTGATGGACATCTCCGACCCGGTGAACCCGGTCGTCACCGAGGTGGTCCAGGACGAGAACTTCGCCTTCTGGCACTCGGCGACCTTCACCAACGACGCCCGCACCGTGCTGTTCACCGACGAGCTCGGCGGTGGCGGCGCTCCGACCTGCACCGAGGAGGTCGGTCCCCAGCGCGGCGCCAACGCGATCTACGAGGTGGGCGGCGGCGACTCGCCGGAGCTGGAGTTCTCCAGCTACTTCAAGATCGACCGCCACCAGGGCGACCAGGTGTGCGTGGCGCACAACGGCTCGCTGATCCCGGTGCCCGGCCAGGACTACTTCGTGCAGTCGTGGTACCAGGGCGGCGTCTCGGTGATCGACTTCAACGACCCGGGCGCCCCGAGCGAGATCGGCTTCTTCGACGTGGACTCCCGCGTCGAGGAGGGCGTGCAGGACAACGACACCTGGTCGACGTACTACTACAACGGCTACGTGTACTCGTCCGACATCGAACGCGGCCTGGACGTGCTGCGGATCGACGACCCGCGCGTGCGCGCGGCCGAGCGGGTGCGGATGGAGGAGTTCAACCCGCAGAGCCAGGAGAGCTACCGGCCGGGACGGCGCTGACGGCGGGTAGGAGCTGACGGGCTTCCCGAGCCCGCGACCCGGGCGGGGGCGGTGCCGCGGCACCGCCCCCGTCTCCTGTGCCATGGCCCCGCGTACCGCCCCGAATGGAGGAGGGCATGCCGGGCGGAGGGGCCCGAAGGGAGTGCACACCGGGGCGGGGCGGGTCCGAAGGCATGCTGTGGCGGAGCGGGCCCCGGGGGAGGTACGCGCCGGGGCGGAGGCGGCCCCGAAGGGAGGGCATGCCGGGGCGGAGCGGATCCGGGGGAGTTCTCCACAGCTACGGGAGGGCGCTTCCGGGCCGGGGCCCGGCGGCGTAGGCTCGATTCCGGGGGAGCCGCGCCCCGGCGCCGGGGAACCCCGGCCCCCCCGTATCCGAGTGTCCCGCGCCGGCGCCCGGCGCCGCCAGAACCTCCTCCGTCCTGTGGACGACGTGGACGGTCGGGGGCGGTCGGGGACCACGCGGCCGCGCGGTCTCAGCCGAAGAGGCGGTCGGTGGGGGCGTCCACGGCCTCCAGGACCCGGCCGGTGAAGTAGACCGTGCCCAGGGCCAGTACGCGTCCGCCGAGCGCGCGCAGGGCCGCGGGGGACAGGTCCGCGGCGTCCATGCGGCCCCAGTGCCCCGGCAGGACGTGCTCGAAGCGCAGGTGGGCCTCGGGCAGGCGCACGGCGGTCACGGGCAGGTCGCCCAGGACCTCCACCGCCCCCGACACGTCCTTGTGGTCGGGCAGACACAGCAGCACGTGGTCCACCCCGCCCCACAGCCCCCGGGCGTGGGCCAGGGCAGCGGCGACCCCGTTGCGGTCGATGGCCGAGTCCACGACCACCTCGGCCTCCGGTACGGTACCGCCCCCCACCGGGTCGCCGCCGGACGTCCCTCCGACACGGCCGGACGCTCCTCCCGCCCCTGCGGGCACGGCGTGGCGGGACAGCCTCCCCGGCAGCCGGACGGTACCCAGCACGGCGTGCAGCCGCTCCCGGTCCAGGGGCGGGCGGCCCAGGTGGTCCAGCATCCGCGCGGCCGCCGCCGCCCCCAGCACCCCCGAGGCCGCGGACAGCCCCGGCGGGCGCAGCCCGGGCGGCGGCTCCACCCCCGGCATGTCCGGGTCGACCACCTCTGCCCGCACCCGGCCCCCGGTGGCCTCGGTCAGCGCGGCGTCGACCTCGGCGGCCACCTCCGCGGTCTGCGGCAGCCGCACCAGCGCGCGGGTCCGCTCCCCGGCCACCCGCGCCTTCTCCCGGGCGATCTGCGCCACGGTGTCGCCGAGGACCCCCAGGTGCTCGGCGAAGACCTTGCCCAGCGCGACGACCTCCGGGCCGACCAGGCGCAGCTCGTCGCGGTGGCCGCCCATCCCGGCCTCCAGCACGCACACGTCGGCGCCCACCTCGATGGCGCGCAGCAGCCCCGCCACGAGGAACAGCCCGCTCGGTGCCAGGTGGCCGCCGAACTCCTCCACCGTCGGCAGTTCCCGTCGGGCGGCGTCGATCCGGGCGCCCAACACGTCCAGTTCGGCGTCGGACACCGAGGTCCCGTCCACCCGTACGCGCTCGCGGTAGGAGCGGAAGCTCGGCCCGGTGACCAGCACCGTGCGCAGCCCGGCCGAGGACAGCGCCGCCGCGGCCGTCGTCGCCGTGCTCCCCTTTCCCTTGGACCCCACCACCCCCAGCACCGGGGGGCGGCGCGTGTCCAGCCCGAGCACGCGCATCAGCGCCGTGGCACGCTCCAGGCTTCCAGTGCGGTCGCGGGGGCGGTCGGGGCGGCGCTGCGCCCACTCGGTGAAGAAGGGGTCAAGTTCGAGCATGGCACCAGTATGGTCTGCGCGACACAGGCCGCCGCTTCCTTTACCCGGGGACCGTGCCCAGGTGGGGGCGCGTAGACTGGCGCGGGTGTACACCCCGAACACACGAGACACCGAGACACCGTGAGCGAAGCCAGCGCCGAGCGGCGCTACGCCGAGGTGACCGCGGAGATCCTCTCCCGAGCGCCCGAGTCCGACATCGATCCTCGACTGGACCGGGTCCGCACCCTGCTGGACCTCCTGGGCGACCCGCACCGCAACTTCCGGGCCATCCACGTCACCGGCACCAACGGCAAGACCTCCACCGCCCGCATGATCGACGCGCTCATGCGCGGGCGGGGCCTGCGCGTGGGCCGCTACACCAGCCCGCACCTGCGCACCGTGCGCGAACGCATCGTCATCGACGGGGAGCCCATATCCCAGGAGCGGTTCGTCGAGGCCTACGACGACATCCGCCCCTACATCGAGATGGCCGACTCGATGAACGACGCGCCGCTGTCGTTCTTCGAGATCCTCACGGTGATGGCCTACGCCGTCTTCGCCGACGCCCCCGTGGACGTGGCCGTCGTCGAGGTCGGCATGGGCGGCCGGTGGGACGCCACCAACGTCATCGACGGCGACGTCGCCGTGGTGACCCCCATCGGGATCGACCACACCGAGTACCTGCCCGACACGGTGGAGGGCATCGCCGAGGAGAAGGCGGGCATCATCAAGCCCGACTCCGTGGCGGTCCTGGCCCAGCAGCCGCTGCCCGCCGCCGAGGCCCTGGTCCGCAACGCCGCGGAGATCGGGGCCCGGGTGGCCAGGGAGGGGCTGGAGTTCGGCGTCACCTCCCGCGAGATCGCCGTCGGCGGCCAGCAGATCGCCCTCAAGGGCCTCACCGGCAGCTACGAGAACCTGTTCCTGCCCCTGTTCGGGGCGCACCAGGCCGGGAACGCCGCCGTGGCCGTGGCCGCGGTCGAGGCGTTCGCCTCCTCCGGCGACGACGCCGGGGGCCTGGACCCCGCGATCGTCGCCGAGGCCCTCGCGGGAGTGGACTCCCCGGGCCGCATGGAGGTCGTGCGCACCAGCCCGACCATCATCGCCGACGCGGCGCACAACCCGGCCGGAATGACCGCCACCGCGGCGGCCGTGGAGGAGGCCTTCACCTTCTCCCGGCTGGTCGGAGTGGTCGCGATCATGGCCGACAAGGACGTCGAGGGGATTCTCGAACCCCTCGAACCACTGCTCGACGAGATCGTCGTCACCCGTAACTCCTCCCCGCGTTCCCTCGACCCGGAGCGGCTGTCCAACGTCGCCCAGCACGTCTTCGGTGAGGACCGCGTGCACGTGGAGCCCCGACTCGACGACGCCATCGACCGGGCCGTGGGCCTGGCCGAGGAAGGCGGGGAGTTCGGCGGCACCGGTGTACTGGTCACCGGATCGGTCGTCACCGCGGGTGACGCCGTCCACCTGTTGCGCGGTGTGCAGGAGTGACGGGCCAGGTCTACTACGAAGGGAACCCGCCGTGCGTGTAGTCTGCGCCGTCATCCTGGTGTTCGAGGTCATCGTGATCGGCCTCTTCATTCCCGTCGCCATCTCCCTGGAGGGGATGGACCCGGCCCTGGCCGGGAGCCTGTGGGGAGGGATGGCCGTCGCCGCCCTCGTGCTCTCCGGGCTCCAGAAGCACCGCTGGGCCCACTACGCGGCCTGGGCGCTGCAGGCCGCCTTCCTGTTCACCTCCTTCCTGGTCTCCGGGGCGGTGCTGATCGCCGTGGTGTTCGTCTCCCTGTGGGTGACCGGCGTCATCATGGGCCGCCGCACCGACGAGATGAAGGCCGCCCACCTGGCCCGCGCCGAGGCGGAGGCCGCCGGGCGGGGCGAGGACGCCGCGGCCTCCGCGCCCACGCGCCAAACGCGATAGTGTGACGCAGGTCCGGGCGGGCGGCCCGGGGAGAACCCTCCTCCTGCGGCCCCCGCACCTGTGACCCATCACCCGATTCCTCCGCGTGCGGCCGCTGCCGTGGGCGGGTGCCCACGTGCGCCACGCGGAGCCCCAGTGAGGAGTTGACACGCACGTGGAGCGCACTCTCGTTCTCATCAAGCCGGACGGCGTCCGCCGCAACATCGTCGGCGAGGTCATCTCGCGCATCGAGCGCAAGGGCCTGAAGCTGGTCGCCATGGAGCTGCGCACGCTCGACGCCGAGACCGCCAAGACGCACTACGAGGAGCACGCCGAGCGCCCGTTCTTCGGCTCGCTCGTCGAGTTCATCACCGGTGGCCCGCTCGTGGCCATGGTGGTCGAGGGCGAGCGCGCGGTGGAGGCGTTCCGCGCCCTGGCCGGCGCCACCGACCCGGTGACCGCCACCCCCGGCACCATCCGCGGCGACTTCGCGCTGGAGGTGCAGCAGAACATCGTGCACGGCTCGGACTCCACCTACTCCGCCGAGCGCGAGATCAAGCTCTTCTTCCCCGACCTGTAGGGGGAGACGGCACGGCCGCGGGTCCCTCGGCATGTGGGATCCGCGGCCACGGGCGACTTCGGTCGGTTCGTCCGCCGACGGGGCAACAATTCGGTGTGTTTGCGTAACGGACTAAGTGCTGACCGTTACGATACGGGGGACTCAACACCTATCGTGCCGGAACGACTACGTATGGTCGCCCCGGGCAACCACGTCCGACACGGCGCCTCTGAGGACGTTACATGCCGAACAACCTTGCTTTTCTCGGCCGGGACATGGCCGTCGACCTGGGTACCGCCAACACGCTCGTGTACGTGCGAGGACGCGGCATCGTTCTGAACGAGCCGTCGGTGGTCGCGCTCAACACCTCAACGGGCCGGATCGTCGCTGTCGGCATCGAGGCCAAGCAGATGATCGGCCGTACACCGACCAACATCACGGCCATCCGTCCCCTGAAGGACGGGGTCATCGCCGACTTCGAGATCACCGAGCGCATGCTGCGCTACTTCATCCAGAAGATCCACCGTCGGCGCCACTTCGCCAAGCCGCGCCTGATCGTGGCGGTGCCCAGCGGCATCACCTCGGTCGAGCACCGCGCGGTCAAGGAGGCGGGCTACCAGGCCGGCGCGCGCAGGGTCTACATCATCGAGGAGCCCATGGCCGCCGCCATCGGCGCCGGGCTCCCCGTCCACGAGCCCACCGGGAACATGGTCGTGGACATCGGCGGCGGCACCACCGAGGTCGCCGTGATCTCGATGGGCGGCATCGTCACCTCCCAGTCCATCCGCGTGGGCGGCGACGAACTCGACCAGGCCATCGCGACCTTCGTCAAGAAGGAGTTCTCGCTGATGATCGGGGAGCGCACGGCCGAGGAGCTGAAGATGGCCATCGGCTCCGCCTACCCGACCGGCTCGGAGGAGATCCGCGCCGAGGTGCGCGGGCGCGACCTCGTCAGCGGGTTGCCCAAGACCATCGTCCTGTCCGAGAGCGACGTCCGCCAGGCGATCGAGGAGCCGGTCACCGCCATCGTCGACGCGGTCCGCACCAGCCTGGACAAGTGCCCCCCGGAGCTGTCGGGCGACATCATGGACCGCGGCATCGCCGTCACCGGCGGCGGAGCGCTGCTCCGCGGGATCGACGAGAGGCTCCTGCACGAGACCGGGATGCCCATCCACGTCGCCGACAACGCGCTGGACTCCGTCGCCGTCGGCTCGGGCACCTGCGTCGAGAACTACGAACGGCTCCACCAGGTACTCGTCCCCGAACGGCGGAGGTGACCCATGTTCCGCGACTCGCGCAGATCCCGTGTGCTCCTCGCCGTACTCGTGGCCGTGGCGGTGGCCCTGCTCGTCCTGGACGCCCGTCCCGGCGCCAACCCCGTCACCTCCGTGGCCCGCACGGGCGGCGAACTCGTCTTCGCGCCCGCCGCCGCGGGCGTCACCTGGGCGACCGGGCCCGTGACCGGCCTCTACGAGGGACTGGTCAGCGGCCCCGAGTCCGAGCGCGTCGCCGAGCTGGAGCAGGCCAACGCCGAGCTGGAGGACGACCTGCGGGCCGCCCGCATCGACAAGGCGCGCGCCGAGCAGCTCGACGCGATGCTGGGGCTGGCCGGTCTGGGCGGCTACGAGATCGTCCCCGCCCAGTCCGTCACCCACGTCACCGCGCGCGGCTACGCCGACACGGTCACCATCGACGCCGGCACCGACTCCGGCGTGCGCCCGGACATGACCGTGGTCAACGGCTCCGGCCTGGTGGGCAAGGTGATCGAGGCCGGTCCGAGCACCGCCACCGTCATGCTCGCCACCGACGTCAACTCCGCCGTCGGCGCCCGCCTGGAGGCCACGCGCAAGATCGGTGTGGTCCGGGGCGGCACCGTCCCCGGCGGCCCCGACGCCGAACTGACCCTGGAGCTGTTCGACCTCCAGGCGCCGGTCGAGGCCGGGGACCGGCTGGTCACGCTCGGCTCGCACGAGGGCGCGCCCTTCGTGCCCGGCGTGCCGGTCGGCACCGTCGAGGAGGTGCAGGTGGCGCCCGGCGCGCTCAGCCGCCTCGCCCGTATCGCCCCGGCCGTGGACTTCTCGTCCCTGGACGTGGTGGGCGTCGTGGTCGGGGGTCCCGAGGAGGACCCGCGCGACTCCGTGCTCCCGCCCCGACCCGACAAGGGGGAACGCTCATGAGGAACGCAGCGACCCTGGTCCTGGTGGCCGTCGCCGTCCTCGCCCAGGCCATCGTGGTCAACCGGCTCCCGTTCGAGTGGGGGGCCGGGCCCGACCTCGTGGCCGCGGCGATCGTCGCGGTCGCCCTGACCACCAGCCCCGCCGCCGCAGCGGCGTGCGGTTTCGCCGCCGGACTGGCCATGGACGTCCTGCCGCCCGCCGAGCACGCGCTGGGCCGCTACGCCCTGGTGCTGTGCGTGGCCGCCTACCTGCTGGCCCTGCTGCACAGGAACACCGGCTCCGCCGGGGCCCTGGGCGGCAGGCCCTCGGTGTGGGCCCTGATGGCCGCCACCGCCGTCACCGCCGTGGGAGTGGGCCTGGGCTACGCGCTGGTCGGCGTGCTCATGGGCGACCCGCGGGTGTCGCTGGCCGCCGTGGCCGTCAACACCCTCGTCGGCGCCGCCCTGACCACCCTGGTCTCGCCGCTGGTCACGCTTCCGCTGCTGTGGGCGCGGGGGGCGTTCTCCGACAGCGAGCTCGCCGGAGTCCGGGGCCCGGTGTCCCCGGGGGGGTGGTGAACATGCACATGTCGCCCGTCGACGACGTCGAACTGCCCGGCCGCAAGCTCGGCCGGGCCGGACTGCTGCTCGCCCAGATCCTGGTCCTGGTGCTCTTCGCGGCCCTGGCCGTACGGCTGTGGTACCTCCAGATCCCGATGTGGGACCACTACCGCGAGCTCGCGGTGGCCAACCACCACCAGCAGCTCCTCGTCCCCGCCACGCGGGGGCAGATCCTCGACGCCACCGGCCGCCCGCTGGTCAACAACAGCACCGAGCTGGTGGTCTCCGCCGACTACCACGAGATCATGGGCATGGACGACGGCGGCGAGAAGGTCCTGACCGACCTGTCCGAGGTGCTCGACGTCCCGCTGGAGGAGCTCCAGAAGCGCATGCGCCTGTGCGGGCCCGAGGTGAGCCGCCCGTGCTGGCCCGGCTCGCCCTACCAGCCCGTCACCCTGGCCGACGACGTGGAGCCGTCCGTCGCCCTCCAGATCATGGAGAGCGCCGACCGCTTCCCCGGGATCAGCGCCCAGGCCCACGCCGTGCGCGAGTACCCGCAGGGCGAACACGGCTCCCAGATGCTGGGCTACCTGCAACCGGTGACCCAGGAGGAGCTGGAGGCCCGCGAGGACCTGCGCACCCAGTTCACCGGCATCGACATGGTGGGCCGCGACGGTGTGGAGGCGGTCTACGACGCCCAGCTGCGCGGCACCGCGGGCAAGCGCGTCCTGGGCGTGAACAACCACGGCGAGGTCATGGAGGTCATCTCCGAGGCGCCGCCCGAACCGGGGATGCACCTGGTCACCCACGTCGACCTCGGCGTGCAGAAGATCGCCGAGGAGGCGCTGGCCGAGGGGATGGCGAACGCCCGGCCCCGCTACAAGGCCGACTCCGGCGCCGCCATCGTCCTGGACGTGCGCACCGGCGGCGTGGTGGCCATGGCGAGCCTGCCCACCTACGACCCCGCGATCTGGCGCGGCGGCATCGACCAGGAGACCTTCGACGAGATGCTCAGCGAGGAGGCGGGCGAGCCGCTGCTCTCCCGCGCCGTGCAGGGCACCTACCCGCCGGGTTCCACGTTCAAGGTCTCCTCGCTCGCGGCGGCGGCGGAGAACGGCTACTCGCTGCGCAGCACCTACGCCTGCCCGGGCTCGGTGAACCTGGCCGGGCAGAACTACGAGAACTACGAGGGCCAGGGCCAGGGGGCGATCAGCCTCCACGAGGCCATCGTGGTCTCCTGCAACACCGTCTTCTACAACTTCGGCTACCAGATGTGGAAGGACGACGGCGGGCTCTACCCCGACGGCGAGGCCGACGAGGCGATGGCCGAGATGGCCAAGGGTTTCGGCTTCGGCTCACCGACCGGGATCGACCTGCCCTACGAGACCTCCGGGCGCATCCCAGACCGCGAGTGGAAGCGCACCTTCTGGCAGGAGACCCGCGAGAACAACTGCCACCGGGGCGAGCACGGCTACCCCGACGTTGCCGAGACCGACCCGTCGCGCGCCGCCTACCTCAAACTGCTGGCCTACGAGCAGTGCGTGGAGGGCTTCCAGTGGCGGGCCAACGAGGCCGTCAACTTCGCCATCGGCCAGGGCGACGTCCTCGTCACCCCGCTCCAGCTCGCCAGCGCCTACGCGGCCGTCGCCAACGGCGGCACGCTCTACGAGCCGCGTATCGGCAGGGCGCTGGTCTCCGCCGACGGGACGGAGGTGCGCGAGATCGAACCGGTCGTGCGCGGCGAGCTCCCGGTCAGCGACGAGACGCTGGAGTACCTCCAGACCGCGCTCACCGCGGTCCCCAAGGAGGGCACCGCCCGCGGCGCCTTCGCCGGGTTCCCGCAGGACCAGGTGTCCGTCGCGGGCAAGACCGGCAGCGCCGACGTGGAGGGGCGCCAGGTCTCCTCCTGGTTCGCCTCCTACGCGCCCGCCGACGACCCGCAGTTCGCCATCGTCGTCCTGGTCTCCCAGGGCGGTACCGGCGGTACGACCTCGGCGCCCATCGCGCGGGCCATCTACGACGGCATCTACGGGTTCGACTCCCCGGCACAGGGGGCCGAGGCCGAGGCAGACGCGTCCGGCGGCGCGGAGCCGCTGATCCCGGGCGGCGCGCCGCCCGAGCAGCTGCCCGACGTCCGTCCCGACGGTTCCATCGACCTGCTGGATCGGTAGCCATGAGCACCTACATGGGGGCGCCCGGGTCACGGAGCGCCGAGATCGGACGCAGCGCGGCGGGCCTGGCGCGCCGGCTGGACTGGACGCTGGTCGTGTCGGTGGCGGCCCTGTGCGCCATCGGCACGCTGCTGGTGTGGTCGGCGACCATCCCGGGCGACGGCAGCGACCCGCTGGAGTCCACCGAACACCTGGGCCGCCACCTGCTCCACCTGCTGGTGGCGTGGGCGCTGTGCCTTCTGGTCGCCGCGGTGGACCACCGCACGATCCGCGCGTACGCGCCGATCGTCTACCTGGTCACGGTGGTCGCGCTGGTCCTGGTGCTCACCCCGCTCGGCGAGGTGATCAACGGGTCGCGCGGCTGGATCGTGGTCGGCGGTTTCCAGTTCCAGCCCAGTGAGCTGTCCAAGGTCGGTCTGGTCCTGGTCCTGGCCACGCTGCTGGGGGAGCCCCGCGACGGCGAGGCCCGGCCGATGACGCGGGACGTGGTGTTCTGCCTGGTGGTCCTGGCGGTGCCGCTGGCACTGGTGATGTCGCAGCCGGACCTGGGAACCACGCTGGTGCTCGTCACGATCTTCCTGGGCATGCTCACGCTGTCGGGCGCCCCGATCGTGTGGGTGGCGGGCATGCTGGCGTGCGGGGTGGTCGGCGCGCTGTGCGTGTGGTGGTTCGACCTGCTGGAGCCCTACCAGCTGGACCGCATCGCCACCCTGATGGACCCGACCGCCGACCCGCAGGGCGCGGGGTACAACTCCAACCAGGCGCTGATCGCGGTGGGGTCGGGCGGGTTCAACGGCACCGGGCTGTTCCAGGGCGAGCAGACGCACGGGCAGTTCGTGCCCGAGCAGCACACCGACTTCATCTTCACGGTGGCGGGCGAGGAACTGGGCTTCGTGGGATCGGTGGTGGTCATCGGCCTGTTCGCGCTGATCCTGTGGCGGATCCTGCGCATCGCCCAGGGGTGCGAGCAGCCCTACCCGCGCCTGCTGTGCGTGGGCGTGGTCGCCTGGTTCGGGTTCCAGGCCTTCATCAACATCGGGATGGGGCTGGGGGTCGTACCGGTGACGGGTCTGCCGCTGCCGTTCATGTCCTACGGCGGCACCGCGATCGTGGCCAACATGGTCGCCCTGGGGCTGGTGCTGGGCGTCGACTCCCGGGACCGGGGCTTCGCCTAGGGACACGGACCACGACACCGGTGGGGCGGGCACGGCGCAGGCGCCGGTGCCCGCCCCACCGCCGTGCGGAGGGCCGATCACGGCGGGGGAGCGGCGCGGCGCCGGGGGCCGGCCCGGGTCGGGTCCCGACCGGGCCCGTGGACGGAGCGGCCCGGAGCCCGTGGCGCCGGTAGCCTGGGAACATCCGCGCGGGTGCGCTCCACGCGTCACCGCGCCGGCCCCCGCGACGGCGGGGGTCCACGCACACCCGACACGATGTCCGCCGAACGAAGGCCCACACCATGTCCGTCGAAAGCCTCTTCCCGCGGCTGGAACCCCTGCTGACGCAGGTGGCCAAGCCCATCCAGTACGTCGGTGGCGAGCTCAACTCCGTGGTCAAGGAATGGGACGAGACCCGGGTGCGCTGGGCGCTGATGTACCCGGACGCCTACGAGGTGGGAGTGCCCAACCAGGGCGTCCAGATCCTGTACGAGGTCCTCAACGAGCGCGAGGGCGTGCTGGCCGAGCGCGCCTACGCGGTGTGGCCGGACCTGGAGAAGCTCATGCGCGAGCACGGCGTGCCCCACTTCACCGTGGACTCGCACCGGCCGCTGGCCGCCTTCGACGTGCTCGGGCTGAGCTTCGCCAGCGAGATGGGCTACACCAACATGCTCACCGCGCTGGACCTGGCCGGCATCCCGCTGCGCGCGGCCGACCGCACCGCCGACCACCCGGTCGTGCTGGCGGGCGGGCACTCGGCGTTCAACCCCGAGCCGATCGCCGACTTCCTGGACGCGGTGGTCCTGGGCGACGGCGAGGAGATCACCCTCGCCATCACCGAGATCATCCGCGAGTTCAAGGAGGAGGGCGAGCCCGGCGGGCGCGACGGCCTGCTGCTGCGCCTGGCCGCGACCGGCGGCGTGTACGTGCCCCGCTTCTTCGACGTGGCCTACCACGAGGACGGGCGGATCGCCTCCTACACGCCCAACCGGCCCGGGGTGCCCGGCACGGTGCAGAAGCACACCGTGATGGACCTGGACCAGTGGCCCTACCCCAAGAAGCCGATCGTGCCGACCGCCGAGTCCGTGCACGAGCGCTACAGCGTGGAGATCTTCCGCGGCTGCACGCGCGGCTGCCGGTTCTGCCAGGCGGGGATGATCACCCGGCCGGTGCGCGAGCGCAACAAGGAGACCGTCACGAAGATGGTCGAGGACGGCGTCGAGGCCTCCGGCTTCCAGGAGGTGGGGCTGCTGTCGCTGTCCAGCGCCGACCACAGCGAGATCGGGCAGATCGCCAAGGGGCTCGCCGACCGCTACGAGGGCACCAACACCGGCCTGTCCCTGCCCTCCACCCGCGTGGACGCGTTCAACATCGACCTGGCCAACGAGCTGACCCGCAACGGGCGCCGCTCCGGCCTGACGTTCGCGCCGGAGGGCGGCAGCGAGCGGATGCGCCGGGTGATCAACAAGATGGTCACCGAGGAGGACCTCGTCCGCACCGTCACCGCCGCGTACGCGGCCGGGTGGCGGCAGGTGAAGCTGTACTTCATGTGCGGCCTGCCCACCGAGGAGGACGAGGACGTCCTGGCCATCGCCGACCTGGCCACCGAGGTGATCCGGACCGGCCGTGAGGTGACCGGGCGCAAGGACATCCGCTGCACGGTGTCCATCGGCGGGTTCGTGCCCAAGCCGCAGACCCCGTTCCAGTGGGCGGCGCAGACCTCGCACGAGGCCGTCGACGCCCGGCTGCGCAAGCTGCGCGACAGGCTGCGGGGCGACCGCAAGTACGGCAAGTCGATCGGTCTGCGCTACCACGAGGGCCGCCCCTCCATCATCGAGGGCCTGCTCTCCCGGGGGGACCGCAGGGTCGGCCGGGTGGTCGAGGAGGTGTGGCGCTCGGGGGGCCGGTTCGACGGCTGGAGCGAGCACTTCTCCTACGACCGGTGGTCCGGGGCCGCCGAGGCAGCCCTGGCCGACCTCCCGGTGGACGTGGACTGGTTCACCACCCGCGAGCGCGACGAGGACGAGGTCCTGCCCTGGGACCACCTGGACGCGGGCCTGGACCGGTCGTGGCTGTGGCAGGACTGGCAGGACTCGCTGTACGGCGAGGAGTCGCTGGAGGTGGACGACTGCCGCTGGAACCCCTGCTACGACTGCGGTGTCTGCCCGAGCATGGGCACCGAGATCCAGATCAACGCCCCTGCGGAGGGCCGCCCGCTGCTGCCGCTCAACGTGGTCTAGCCGGCCGGGCGCCGGTCGCGGGGCGGACCCCGCCCCGCGACCGGGGGGCTCCGGCCACGGCGGCGTGCCGCGCGGGCCCGGGAGGCTTCCGAGCGGCGCCGGACACGGAAGAACCCCTGGTCCCACCGGTCGTCGGTGGGGTCAGGGGTTCTGGCGTCCGTGCCGGGGCGGGGGTCGGCTCATGTGCCCCGGGAGGGGGTGAAGTAGGATTTCGCGCTCCGGGCGCTCTCTCGACCCTTGGGGGGAGCGGCCCGGGGGAGGAAGGTGTACGGCCCGGCGCCCCGCTCGCGCCGGGCCGTACGTGTAATAGGACTCGCGGGCTACGCGGGGGGTTGCCATCGGATCCAGATTTTCTTCGGATTTTTTTCGGCGAACCCCGCGTTCTGGTGGTGAACACGGCTCCAGTGTCCGCTCCGACCGCTCGGGGACTTTTCGATCGCAGGTCAGTGGGGGAGATACCGGTATGCGTAGTCCTGCTGGCGCATGTGCACCACGGCGCACCGTACGCTGAACAGGACGAGGAACAGCCCCTTCAGGTCGCCCCGCCGACCGCACCAGGGGGCATGAGGAAAGGAGTTGAGCTGCCCCCCGCATCCGAGGGCACCACCTCACCCTCCACCGCCAAACCCGGACAACGGCTTCGCGTCCACTACGCCAAGCGCGGACGCATGAGGTTCGCCAGCCACCGCGACATCGCCCGGGCTCTGGAGCGCGCCCTGCGCAGGGCCTCCGTACCCGTGGCTTTCTCCGCTGGCTTCTCGCCTCACCCCAAGGTCTCCTACACCGGCGCGGCCCCCACCGGGGTCGCCAGCGAGGCGGAGTACCTTGAACTCACTCTGGCCGAGCACCGTCCGCCCGAGAGGGTCCGAGCCGACATCGACGCGGCCATGCCCCAGGGCATCGACGTCGTCGAGGTCGTCGAGGCCCGACATCCCGGGCTGGCCGACCGGCTCCAGGCCTCCGAGTGGCGTGTGGAGATGGCGGGCGTCGACCCCGACGACGCCGCCAGGGCGGTGGCCGCCTATCTGGCCGCCGACAGCGTCGAGGTGGAGCGGATGACGAAGAAGGGCCGTCGCCGCTTCGACACGCGGCCGGCGGTGGTCCGCATCGACGTGTGCGCTGACTCCCTCGGGCGCGCCCCAGAGGAACATCACACGACATATGCCATACTTCGGATGGTCGTACGGCACACGACACCTGCTGTTCGACCGGACGACGTGCTGACCGGCCTTCGCCACGTGGCCGACCTCGCGCCGCCGTCATCTCCGATGATGACCCGGCTGGCGCAGGGGCCGCTGGACGAGACGACAGGTGCGATCGCGGACCCGCTCTCCCAGGACCGGCCCGAAGCCCACACGAGCTCCGGACCCGCGGACGACAACGCGGAGGAGCGGCGCGAAGACGCACCACGGCCGTCAACGCCCATGGCGGGACCGCGCGGATGAGCGGCCCCGAAGCGGGGAACATGGGCGACACCACAGGACTTTGCCCCGACGGCGCCCCGGCGCCGCCGGCGCTGACACAGCGACGACAGTTCTCGTGAGCCGCGCCGCCGACCGAGAGGTCGCGGCGCGCCCGAGGACTCTGACGGGAGACCGCCCGGATGCTCGACAACGAGCCCAACAACGGTGCCGACGGCACCGCGGGTACAACTGAAACAACCGACAACACGGCGGCGGCGCCCCCCGCGGGGGGCGGTGAGGTGCGCGTGACCACGCCCGCGCCCGCCAAGGGCGTCCGCCGCGCCGCCGGACCACCCCCCGAACCCGACGACGTCTTCACTCCCCCCTCCGCGCCCGTCACCTCCCTCGCCGGTTCCGGTGAGGGGGGCACGGTCAAGACCTCGGTGGCCACCACCTCGCGTAGGCGCACCGTGCGCGCCGCGGGCCGTCCCGACGAGGACGCCGCCCCGCGCCGTTCGCGTGCCTCCGCTGACGAGGACGCCGCCCCGCGCAGGGCCCGCGCCTCCGCCGACGAGGACGCGGCTCCGCGCCGTTCGCGCGCCTCCGCCCCCGCCTCGGAGGACACCTCCCCCTCCACGGCCAGGAGCCGGGGCCGTTCGCGCTCCCGCTCCGCCGCGGCCGCGGAGACCGCCGGGCCCGCGCTCTCGGAGGCAGCGGAGGAGCCCGTCAAGGACGAGGAGACCGTGGAGGCGGGCGGCGGCAACGTCTTCCAGGCCCCCTCCATGCTCTTCCAGCCCCCGGTGGCCAGCGCCGCCCCCGTGCCCGCCCGCGGCACCGCCCCGGCGGAGGCCGATGAGGACGCTCACGAGGAGTCCGAGGAGGAGACCGCCCAGGCCACCGGCGCGGAGGAGACCGGCGACGGGGACGACGACCGCCCCAGCCGCCGTCGCCGCCGTCGCGGAGGCCGGGGACGCGGCCGCTCCCGCGCGGACGAGGACGAGGCCGCCGAGGCCCCCGAGCCCGCCGAGGACAAGGCGGAGCAGCGCGCCGACAAGGACCGGGGTGAGGACGACGGCGCGGCCGACGAGTCCGCCGAGTCCGACGACCGCAGCAGCCGCCGCCGGCGCCGCCGTCGCCGCCGTTCCGGCGGGGGAGACGGTCCCGAGGCCACCTCGGACGACCCGCCCAACACCGTGGTCCGGGTGCGCGAGCCCCGCCAGGAGAAGCCGATCGAGGACGAGGTCCAGGCGGTCCGCGGCTCCACCCGGCTGGAGGCCAAGAAGCAGCGCCGCCGCGAGGGCCGTGAGCAGGGCCGCCGCCGCGCCCCCATCGTCACCGAGTCGGAGTTCCTGGCCCGGCGCGAGTCGGTCAAGCGGGACCTGGTGGTGCGCCGCGTCGAGGACCGCACCCAGATCGCCGTCCTCGAGGACGACATCCTCGTCGAGCACTACGTCGACCGGGCCACGCACCGCTCCTACGTGGGCAACGTGTACCTGGGCCGGGTGCAGAACGTGCTGCCCTCGATGGAGGCCGCGTTCGTCGACATCGGCAAGGGCCGCAACGCCGTCCTGTACGCGGGCGAGGTCAACTGGGACTCCTTCGGCCTGGACGGCCAGCCCAAGCGCATCGAGTCGGTGCTCAAGTCCGGCCAGTCGGTCCTGGTGCAGGTCACCAAGGACCCCGTCGGCCACAAGGGCGCCCGCCTGACCAGCCAGATCAGCCTGCCCGGCCGCTACCTCGTGTACGTGCCCGGCGGCTCGATGACCGGCATCAGCCGCAAGCTCCCCGACAAGGAGCGCGCGCGCCTCAAGCAGATCCTCAAGAAGGTCATGCCCTCCGGCGCGGGCGTCATCGTGCGCACGGCCGCCGAGGGCGCCAGCGAGGAGGAGCTGGAGCGCGACATCACCCGTCTCGCCAAGCAGTGGGACTCCATCAAGCGCAAGTCCAAGTCGGCCAACGCCCCCTCGCTGCTCAACAGCGAGCCCGACCTGACGGTGCGGGTCGTGCGCGACGTGTTCAACGAGGACTTCTCCAGCCTCGTCGTGTCCGGTGAGGAGGCCTGGACCACCGTCCACGAGTACGTGGACTACGTGGCCCCCAACCTCTCCGAGCGCCTCTCGCACTGGAACGAGGACCGCGACGTCTTCGCCGCCTACCGCGTCGACGAGCAGATCAACAAGGCCCTGGAGCGCAAGGTCTGGCTGCCCAGCGGAGGCTCGCTGGTCATCGACCGCACCGAGGCCATGACCGTGGTCGACGTCAACACCGGCAAGTTCACCGGCCAGGGCGGCAACCTGGAGGAGACGGTCACCAAGAACAACCTGGAGGCGGCCGAGGAGATCGTCCGCCAGCTCCGGTTGCGCGACATCGGCGGCATCATCGTCATCGACTTCATCGACATGGTCCTGGAGTCCAACCGCGACCTGGTGCTGCGGCGCATGCTGGAGTGCCTCTCGCGCGACCGCACCAAGCACCAGGTGGCCGAGGTGACCTCGCTGGGCCTGGTCCAGATGACCCGCAAGCGGGTCGGCCAGGGCCTGCTGGAGGCCTTCTCGCACAGCTGCGAGCACTGCAACGGCCGCGGCCTGGTGGTCGCCAGCGACCCGGTCGAGAGCAAGGGCGGCGGCAACGGCAACGGCCGCAAGAAGAAGAAGGGCAAGGGCGAGCCGGACCAGGCCGCCGAGAAGTCGGAGAAGGCCGAGAAGCCGTCCTCCGACAAGCCCGAGAAGGCCGACGGGGCCGACAGGCCGGAGAGGGCCGAGAAGGCGGGCGATGACGCCGACGGGTCCGCCGAGGCGGACGCGGAGCGGACCGAGGAGGCCTCCGAGGCTCCGCAGGCGGCCGAGGCCCCGGCCCCGGAGCCCGCCAAGAAGACCCGTAAGCGGGCCTCCCGCTCCCGCAAGGCCGAGGCCGCGGCGGAGGAGCAGGAGGAGATCACCGCCACGGAGGAGGCCCCTGAGGCCGCGGAGCCCGAGCAGGCCGTGGAGGCTCCCGAGGAGGCCCCGGCCAAGAAGACCCGCGCCCGGCGCACCACCCGTCGTACCGCCCGCGCGGCGGCCGACACCGGTGAGGCCGAGGCCGCGGGCGGTGAGAGCGTCCCCGCCGAGGCGGACGCGACCGCCGCCGAGACGCCCGCCGAGGCCGGTGACGACGAGGCCGCCGAGCGGCCCAAGCGTCGCCGGACCCGGCGCACCAGGGCGGCGGCCACCCCGCCGACCGCCGTGGACGCGGGCTGATTCAGGGGCGGTAGCCCCGCCGTGGTCCGGACCGGCGCCAGCCCGGTCCGGACCACGGCACGTGTACAGGCCCGTGGCGGGCCGATGGTAATCTGAGGGACGGTGCGTCGGCGCGCTATGCCACCACAATCGCGCGCCCCGACACCGAAGTGCTCTCCACGCAGGGTTTGTTTCCCTCGGATCCCCGCGCCCCGCTACAGGCGATCAGTGGATCGTGGAACGAGGCACCTCCCCGCCCACACGGGGATGGGCCTCCCGGCCGATCTGGGCACAGGTGCGGTCGGACCCGGACCCCGGGCTCATGTCTCGGGGATGGTCCCGAGCATTATTCGTTGAGCGAGCAGGAAGAGAGTTACCCGGTGTACGCGATCGTGCGAGCGGGCGGCCGACAGGAGAAGGTGTCTGTCGATGACGTCCTGAACATCGACAAGGTCTCCGACGAGACCGGCGCCACCATCACATGGCAGCCCATCCTCGTCGTCGACGGTGACAACGTCATCAGCGACGCCGACAAGCTGAGCGGCTACTCGGTCAGCGCCGAGGTCCTCGGTGAGACCAAGGGCCCCAAGATCAACATCCTGAAGTACAAGAACAAGACCGGTTACAAGAAGCGCCAGGGTCACCGCCAGAAGCACACCCAGGTGCGCGTCACCGGCATCGCGGCGAAGTAGGAGGCCTGGAAGAAATGGCACACAAGAAGGGCGCTTCGTCCAGCCGTAACGGTCGTGACTCGAACGCCAAGCGCCTTGGCGTCAAGCGCTTCGGCGGCCAGAGCGTCTCGGCTGGTGAGATCCTGATCCGTCAGCGCGGCACCAAGTTCCACCCCGGCGCCAACGTCGGCCGCGGTGGCGACGACACGCTGTTCGCGCTGGTCGCCGGCGAGGTCAAGTTCGCCAGCTTCCGCGGCCGCAAGGCCGTCAACATCGTTCCCGCCGCCGCCGAGTAGGCACGCGCGCGGACGTTGTACAGGGCGGGCCAGGGAACACTGGCCCGCCTCTCGCGTTGTCACTGGATGACGCGTGTGTGTCCAGGCCCCCGCTCGGGGGCCGGAGAGTAACGGGGAGAGCTATGCCTGACTTCGTCGACGAGGCGGTCTTGCACGTCAAGGCCGGGAACGGCGGGCATGGCTGCGCCTCCGTGCACCGTGAGAAGTTCAAGCCGCTGGGCGGTCCGGACGGCGGCAACGGCGGCCACGGCGGGGACGTCGTCCTGGAGGTCGACACCCAGACCGCGACCCTGCTGGACTACCAGCGCCGCCCGCACCGCGCCGCCGGCAACGGCACGCCCGGCCAGGGCGGCCACCGCGCCGGGGCCAAGGGCGAGGACCTCGTCCTCAAGGTGCCCGACGGCACCGTGGTCAGCCGTATGGACGGCGAGGTCGTCGCCGACCTGGTCGGCCACGGCACCCGGCTGGTGCTCGCCGAGGGCGGTCACGGCGGCCTGGGCAACGCCGCGCTGGCCACCAAGCGGCGCAAGGCCCCCGGCTTCGCCCTCAAGGGCGAGGAGGGCCAGGGCTTCGACGTGCGCCTGGAGATGAAGACCATCGCCGACGTCGGCCTGGTGGGCTTCCCCAGCGCGGGCAAGTCGTCCCTGATCGCCGCCATGTCCGCGGCCCGCCCCAAGATCGCCGACTACCCGTTCACCACCCTGGTGCCCAACCTGGGCGTGGTGGAGGCGGGCAACGTCCAGTACGTCATCGCCGACGTGCCCGGCCTCATCCCGGGGGCCAGCGACGGCAAGGGGCTGGGCCTGGAGTTCCTGCGCCACATCGAGCGCTGCTCCACCCTCCTGCACGTGCTGGACTGCGCCACCTACGAGCAGGGCCGGGACCCGGTCAGCGACCTGGAGGCACTGGAGGCGGAGCTGTCCGCCTACGGCCGCAGCACCGGCGTGGACCTGTCCGACCGGCCGCGCCTGGTCGCCCTGAACAAGGTGGACGTCCCCGAGGCCCGCGAGCTCGCCGAACTGGTCACCCCGATGCTGGTCGAGCGCGGCTACCGCGTCCTGGAGGTCTCCGCGGCCTCCCGCGAGGGGCTGCGCGAACTGTCCTTCGCCCTGGGCGAGCAGGTGGCCGCGGCCCGCGAGGCCGCGCCGCCTGCGGAGCCCACCCGGGTCGTGATCCGCCCCCAGGCCATCGGCGACGCGCCCTTCCAGGTGGTGCCGCTGGGCGGCAACGCCTTCCAGGTGCGCGGCGACAAGCCCGCCCGCTGGGTGCGCCAGACCGACTTCTCCAACGACGAGGCCGTCGGCTACCTCGCCGAGCGGCTCAACCGCCTCGGCATCGAGGAGCAGCTGGCCAAGGCGGGCGCCACCGAGGGCGCCGAGGTGCACATCGGCACCGAGGAGGACTCCGTGGTCTTCGACTGGGACCCCTCCACGGACGCCGAGGTCGTCCCGTCCGGCCCGCGCGGGTCCGACGCCCGGCTGGGCTGACCCGCGCGGGGACCGACGGCCCGGCCGACAGGCACGAGCGCGGCGCCCGGTGCCGCGCCACTGGATGGAAAGCCCCACACGGTGCACAGCGCAGGACTCGAACAGACCGACTCCCTGGAGGCCTCCGGGCGCGCGGCGGTGGCCGCCGCGCGCCGGGTCGTGGTCAAGGTGGGATCGTCCTCCCTGACCACACCCGACGGCCGGATCGACTCCTGCCGCATCCGCGACCTGGTCCGGGTGCTGGCGGACCGCCGCGCCGCCGGCCAGGAGGTCATCCTGGTCTCCTCCGGGGCGGTCGCGGCCGGGATGACCCCGCTCGGCATGGCCCGCAGGCCCCGCGACCTGGCCTCCCAGCAGGCCGCCGCCAGCGTGGGCCAGGGGCTTCTGCTCGCCGCCTACACGGCCGAGCTGGCCGGGCACGGCCTCACTGCGGCGCAGGTCCTGCTCACGGTCGAGGACATGATGCGGCGGGTGCAGCACCGCAACGCCCAGCGCACGCTGCGCCGCCTGCTCGACATCGGCGCCCTGCCCATCGTCAACGAGAACGACACCGTGGCCACGCACGAGCTGCGGTTCGGCGACAACGACCGCCTGGCGGCACTGGTGGCGCACCTGATGCGCGCCGACGCGCTGGTGCTGCTCTCGGACGTGGACGCCCTGTACGACGGCAACCCCTCCGCTCCGGGGTCGTCGGTGGTCAGCCTCGTGCGCGGTCCGGCGGACCTGGACGGCATCGACATCGGCAGCTCGGGCGGGCGGGGCGTGGGCACCGGCGGGATGGTCACCAAGGTGGCGTCCGCGCGGATCGCCACCGAGGCGGGCGTGCACACCCTGCTGACCTCCGCCGCGAACGCCCGCGCGGCCCTGGAGGGCGGGCCCGCGGGCACCCTGTTCGCCCCGGGGCGGGGACGGCGCCCCTCGGCCCGCCAGCTGTGGCTGGCGCACGCCACCGCGGGACGGGGCAGCCTGGTCCTGGACCCCGGCGCGGTCACGGCGGTGGTGCGGGAGAAGGCGTCCCTGCTCCCGGCCGGTGTGGTGAGGGTGACCGGCGACTTCAACGCGGGCGACCCGGTGGACCTGTGCGACGAGGACGGCACCGTCGTCGCGCGCGGGCTGGTCAACTACGACGCCGCCGAGGTGCCCGACCTGATGGGCAGGTCCACACGGTGGCTGGCCCGCGAGATGGGCCCCTCCTACGAGCGCGAGCTGGTGCACCGGGACGACCTGGTCGTGCTCTAGACCGCGTTCCCCCGGACCGCCGCGGTCCCGTCCCGCCGCGACACCTGTGTGGCAATGTCGGGGACATCCCCCGAGGAGAGTGAAGACACCCATGCCCAGCCTGGTGGCGAGAATGCTCGCGGTGGCGTTCCGGGTGGCGCGCAAGCGCCCCATGGAGACCGTCGAGGGCGCGCGCGAGCGCATCGACGAGGCCAAGGACGACCCCGAGCCGCCGCACTGGGTCGCCAAGCGCCACGAGACCACCCGGCGGGAGGTCGGGGGCTTCTCCAGCTACACGGTCCTCGCCCGGGACCGGGGGGAGGACCCCGACAAAGCCGTCCTGTACGTGCACGGGGGCTCCTACATCAGCGAGATCTCCCCCTGGCACTGGGTGCTGATCTCGCGCATGGCGGACGTGGGCTGCCGGGTGGAGGTGCCCGTCTACGGGCTGGCGCCCCAGCACACCTACCGCGAGGCGTTCGGCTTCCTCCACACCGTGTACCGCGACCTGCTGGAGCACGTCGTGCCGGAGCGCACGGTGTTCGCCGGGGACTCGGCCGGGGCGGGCCTGGCGCTGGCCCTCGCGCAGACGCTGCCCGAGGAGGGCCTGCCCCAGCCCGCGCGGCTCATCCTGGTCTCCCCGTGGGCGGACCTGACCATGTCCAACCCCGACATCGCCGAGGTGGAGGGCCGGGACCCCTGGCTCAGTCCGGTCGGCCTCAAGGAGGCCGCCAAGGTGTGGGCGGACGGCGACGACCTGTCCCTGCCCCGGCTCAGCCCCGTCAACGGCGTGCTCTCCGGCCTGCCGCCCATGGACCTCTACATCGGCACCCGCGACGTGTTCCTGCCCGACACCAGGCGTCTGCGCGCGCTCGTCGAGCGGGCCGGGGGAGAGGTGGACCTGCACGAGGAGGAGGGGGCCTTCCACGTCTACCCGCTGGTCCCGGTGCCCGAGGGCAGTCGGGCGCGGGCGCGGATCATCGGCACCGTCCAGGATCTGTGAGGCTCCCCGGACGGGGCGGACGCCCTAGGATGCGGGCGTGAGCGAACGAACGACGCGCCGAAGCGAGGACCACCCCCACCGGGGCGAGGTCCGCGAGATCCCCACCGCCGCCAGCGCCACCAGGCTCGTCTACGCGCCCGAGCGCGACGGACTCGCCGACGCGGGCGAGGTCGTGTGGACGTGGGTCCCCTACGAGGAGGACCCGAGGCGGGGCAAGGACCGCCCGCTGCTGGTCGTCGGCCGCCGGGGCGGGCGGCTGCACGGGCTGATGCTGTCCTCCCAGCGCCCCGAGGCGTGGGAGCGCCAGGACTGGCTGCCCGTCGGCTCGGGCCCCTGGGACCGGGAGCAGCGCGACTCCTACGTGCGGGTGGACCGGCTCTTCGAGTTCGACGAGGACGACATCCGCCGGGAGGCGGCCGTCATGGACGAGGAGCTGTTCTGGATGGTCGCCGACGTCCTGCGGGCCCGCTACGGGTGGAGCTGAGCGGCGGAAGGCGGTCGCACGTCCGCGGGCCCCGGACCCGGCCCGGGACCCGCCGGAAAGTCGGTCGGGCCCCGGGGCGCAGGGCCGCCGCCGGGGCCCTGCGGCCCCCGTCGCCTCAGGAGAGGGCCAACAGGCGTACGGGGCCGCCGGAGCCGCCCCGGATGTTGGCGACGCCGACGATCGCCATCGCGCCGCTCTCGGGAGCCGTCTCCAGGTGGGCGACCATCTCGACGGCGTACTTGTTCTCCCCGAGGAGGAACACGTGTGCCTCGGGGTTGGAGGCGGAGTCGGGCCCGTAGTCGAAGCTCGGGGTGTCCACGGCGATCCCGGCGATGTCCCGCGCGCTCAGCAGCCAGTCGATCGCCTCGATGTCGAACCCGGGGAAGTGGGCGACGCCGTCGCTGTCGCGGTTGAGCATCGCCTCCTCGCTCTGGAGTACCCGCGCGCTCCATCCGGAGTCCATGGCGACCAGGGCGCCCCGGGGGATGCGGCCGTGGCGCCGTTCCCAGCGGCGTAGGTCCGCCACGGTGACCTGGGCGTCGTAGTGCCTCGCGGCTCGGTCGGCGATGCGGACGACGACGAGCGGACAGACCAGGTCGCGCGGGTCCACCTCGTGGGTGTGCAGTGCGTCAGCGCTGTCGTTGAAGTGCCACGGCGCGTCGAAGTGGGTCCCGGTGTGCTCGTCGATCTCCAGTTTGAGCGCGTTGAAGCCGTCCTCCTCGATCGAGGCGAACTGGAAGATGTTCGGGTCGAGGATGTAGGGCCGGTAGATCGGGAAGTCGTTGTGGAGGACGTGGGTGAGGTCGGTGACCGTCAGCCGCGACGGGCTGATCCCGGCGATGGTCTGGGCGTGGGCGGACTCCACCGGCCCTCCGAGGGCGCCGATCCCGGTGAGCACGGCGCCGACGGCGGCCGAACCGGTCAGCATGCGCCTCCGGCCCAGGCCCGCGCCGGCCGGGCGCGCGGGCGGCGCCGGCCGCTCCGCCGTGATCGTGCCCCCCGACGTTTCCGGGGCGCGCCCCGATGCGGTCATGAACGTCTTCCGAGCCTTGTGGATCACGTGGGGTCCGCACATCGCAGTGTTCCTCTTCCAGGTCTGCTGTCCGTTCGATCTGGAATGAGTATACGATCTCTTATCCGAAAGTGAAGCCTGTGCCTCATGTGATGTCTTGTGTCCAGGGCGGACACGGACCGGCGGTCTCGCTGCGGAAGGTGACCCGCCGAACACGCGGGCGGGCCGGCGCGGAGGCTTGCGCCCGTTCCGGGAGGTGTCGTTCTCCGGCGGGGGAGCCGCAAGAGCCGGAGCGGTCGGGGCGCGTCCGGAGTCGGCACGGCGCTTTCCGCCGTTCCCCGAACCCGTTGTGCGGAACGGAGTGCGTCCCGCCCGCCGGGCCGCCGCGCCCACCCGGGGAACGGAGGGATTTCCTTCTTGAGGTGGCAGTCCCCGCCCCGTCGTATTCCGCGGGAGCCGCGCTCGCGCCGCGCCGGTGAATTCCCGCCCGGCCCTGTGCGGGGCCGAGCGGCGGGAACGGGTTACGCGGAGCAGCGGCCCCGGGACGCGGTGCTGACCACCATCGTCGGCGCCGAGCCGTCCGAGGACTGGTCCAGCAGCCGCCGGGAGAGGGTCACCTCGAAGGTCTCGGGGGCCTCCTCGATGACCTCCGCCAGAGCCAGGCAGCCGGACACCACGTGGTGCCGGATCCACTCGACGGTGTACAGGTCCGGCTCCGTCCCGGGGCGGAGCCGGACACGCAGGCGCAGCCGCTCGTTCTCGGTGTGCGGACGGATCATGACCACCTGGGCGGCTTCCACCGAGTCGAGCTGGAGGGCGAGCGACGCCAGGTCGGCGGGGGCCACCAGACTGCTGAGCGGACCGTAGGGCGCGTCTATGCGGCTGTTGGTCCGCAGGGCCCGGCCCGGCAGCTCGCAGGTGCACGACGTCCACTCGGCTCCGGTGCCGGTGTCGTAGCGCAGCAGGGGGACGACCGCCTTCCTGTGCGTGACGGTCACGAGCATGCGTCCGTTGACGACCTCGGTGTGCTGGTAGGGGAGCGGGTGGAAGGTGTCGATCGCGCAGTCGGGCCCGCTGTGCCCGATGATCCAGGTCTCCGCGGAGCCGAACAGCGCCCATGTGCGCAGGTGGGGGAAGTGCGTGCGGATCAGCGAGCGCGTCCCCGCGTCCATCGCCGGTCCGCTCCAGAGCACCTTGCGCAGGAAGTCCAGACGCCGTCCGGACGCGGCGCAGAAGCGCAGGACGCGCTGGACGGTGTCCAGGGTGGCGGCGAAGGCGCTCACCCCGTGCCGCTCGAAGAGGTCGAGGCACGGCTCGATCATCTGGTCCGTCGGGGCGTCGAGCGACAGGGTGGGGACGCCGGCCCGTGCGGCGAGCGCGTTGTGCAGGTCGTGCGACGCGCGCATGTGGAACGGGGTGCTCAGGCTCGCGACCAGGTCGCCCGGTGCGAAGGGCTGAAGGTGCGGGGCGATCTCGTCCACGTGGAGGTCGGAGGGCAGCGCGCCCAACCGGCTCGTGGACGTTGTTCCCCCCATGAGATGGAGCGAGGCCCGGGAGAGTTCGGCCGGGAACTCCCGCATCATCGTGTCGACGGCCTCGCCGAGCTCCTCACGGGTGAGGGGCGGCAGGTCCACCAAGCGGGGCCTGCGCCCCAGCACGAGGTGACGGCCGTACTTGCGCCTCATGGAAGGGATCCTCGCCAGGCGCTGTAACGCGTGGGCCAGGGAGAGCGGCCCCTCCACTTTTCCTCCGATATTCATCATCATTCTCGTGCTCGCATCTCTGGATGTCAGGGATTTCGTTCATCCCGCCGGGGACGGCTGCGGTGACGTTAATGAATGTGGAATTCCTGTTAATTATTCTCGGGGGAATGCCTTCGTTGCCGGCATGGCGGGTTCGAGGCCGTTGGACAGTAAAGCAGATTCCCTCACCGAGGAACATGGTGAGGATTTCCTCTGCTGGTGAGCGTGCGATCACCGCAGGTCATGTTCACTCGTTGGAAGACGCCTCGGAGCGTGTTCCCCCGGTGGCCGGTTGTGGTCGAGTGACCTTGCTCACCGCTCCCGATCGCTGGGCGGGATGATGGTGGCGGCCCCGGCCCGCGCTGCAGCCCCGGCGGTGCCGAGCGCCGTCGGCACCGCCGGGCGCCGTGTGGAGGGGGCTCTCAGGCTCGGCTCGGCGCGGCCTGTCCGACGGTCCCGGCCGCGTGTCGCCGACCGTCCGCCGCCCCCAGGTGCACGGCCAGTTCCACCCTCAGGCGGGCGTGGTCCCGCGCGTGCCCGTGGGCGGCGACGTAGCCGTCCGGTCGGACCAGGTGGTAGCCCGGCGCCGAGCACAGCCGGTGCTCCGAGGCCTGGTCGGCGCTCAGCGCCACCGTCCGCACCTGGGGCCGGTCGGCGACGAGCGCGGAGAACGGCTCCCCGTCGCGGGCGCGTCCGCGGCCGGGTGTGACGGCGAGGGTCCACCCGCGGACCCCCGGCCCGCTCCCGGCCACCCCGTGCCCGGCGACGCCCAGGTCCACCGCGAGGGAGCGGGGGAGGGCGTGGCCGGCGCGGACGGCGCCCGCCAGCCGTCCGGTCACCCGGCACAGGGAGGGCCAGGTGGGCTCCTGGGTGAGGCGAGCGGGTGTGTAGCGGAACCGGTAACCCGCCATGACGGGCAGGTATCCGCGTTCCATGACCGGCTCCAGGATTCGGAAGGCCGCGTCCCGGCCCGCCGTCTGCACGGGGTGCTGGAGCATCCACCCGCGTGTTTGGATGTCGGTGTCGCGCACCACCTGCCGCGCCACGTCCTTGCGTTCGGGGCCGTAGGTGGAGAGCAGTTCCGGTCCGGCCTCGCCCCGTGTCACCGCGGCCAGCTTCCAGGCCAGGTTCTGCGCGTCCTGCATCCCGGTGTTGAGGCCCTGGCCCCCGGCCGGGCTGTGCACGTGCGCCGCGTCCCCGGCGAGGAAGACGCGGCCCCGCTGGAAGTCGTCGGCGTGCCGCCGGTGCACGCGGAACACGGACTCCCACACCGGGTCGACCAGCCGGACGCCTCCCGGTCCCTGCTCGTCCGTGATCCGCTGGAGCAGGTCCACCCCCGCCTTCTCCCCGGGCGGGAGGCTGGCGAAGAACCGGAAGACGCCGTCGGGCAGGGCGACGATCACCAGGGCGCCCCGGGGCGACTGGTAGTAGAGCGCCTCGTCGGCTGGCAGCTCCCCCTCGATGCGGCAGTCCACGAGGGCGAACGCCGACTCGTAGGTGCTGCCGGCGAAGCCGGTGCCGATCTGGGCGCGCACCGCGCTGCCCGCGCCGTCCGCGCCGATGAGGAAGGGCGCGTGGTAGCGCTCGACGGTCCCGTCGGAGTGTTCGAGGATCGCGGTCACCCCCTCGGTCGCGGTGATGTCGCCGGAGAAGTCCAACCCGTCGAGGGCGAGCAGCCGCACCCCCCGTTCGATGCGCCCGCCGAGCGCGTGCAGCCGCTCGGTGAGCACGCGCTCGGTCTCGTTCTGGGGCAGGCACACCGGGGCCAGGTGCTCGGGGAACGTGAACGTGGCCAGCGGGTCGCCGGAGGAGTAGTAGCGGAACCTGCGGATGTCGATGCCCGCCCGCCGGGTGGATTCCAGGGCGCCCAGGTCGTCCAGCAGGTCGAGGGTGCGCGGCCAGAGCAGCAGGGCCTTGGGGAAGGGGGAGGCGGACTCGGCGCGGTCGATGAGCCGTACACGTGCTCCTCGTCTCAGAAGCTCGCACGCGGCGGTCAGGCCCACGGGCCCGGCGCCGACCACGAGGACGTCGGTGGGGGCGCTGTGCGCGCGGGCGGAAGCGGTGTCTTCGCTGGTCAACTGCATTTCGGGGAGCTCCGATCGAACGGGTCGCGGTGGGTGTCCCGGGTCCGCCCACCGCGCACGCGGCCAGTTCTATAAGATTGACGATGGACATAAGACACCTTATGCTCATCCACGAATGGATGGCTATAAGGAAGCGAATTAAGGGGTAGGGGAATGGCGATAGAAGCAACGGATCGGCAGGGTGCGCGGAGCGCTCCCGCCCCGTTGACCAGGGGACAGGCGGTGGCCACACTCGTCGCCGTCGCTCTGTCCAGCGTGATGCTGCCGCTCGCCGTCACCGCTCCGGCCGTGGCGCTCACCCAGCTCGCGGCCGACCTGAACGCCAGCGTCGGCGAGGCCCAGTGGGTCCAGAACGCCTACAACGTCACCTTCGCGGCGTTCATGCTCGCCGCCGGCGGACTCGCCGACCGCTTCGGCAGGCGCCGGGTCCTCGTCATCGGCCTCGTCGTCTTCACCGCGATGGCCACGGTGATCGGCCTCTCCTCCAACATTCTCGTCATCGACGTCGCCCGCGCGGTCCAGGGCATCGGCGCCGCGGGCATCATGACCAGCGGATCGGCGATCCTCGCCGACTCCTTCCGGGGAACGGCCCGGGCCCGGGCCTTCGGCCTCCTGGGAACCTCCTTCGGCTTCGGACTGGCCATGGGGCCCTTCGTCGCCGGGCTGATGGTCAACTTCCTGGACTGGCGCATGGTGTTCCTGATGAACCTCGCGTTCGCCGCCGTCGTCCTGCTCCTGGTCCGCTCGATCCGGGAGTCGAGCGACCCCGGTTCCACCTCGGTGGACTGGGGCGGCGTCATGACCTTCAGTACCAGCCTGTTCCTGCTCTCCCTCGCCTTCGTCCAGGGCGCCGAGGCGGGTTGGCTCAGCCTGAGCGCGATCGGGTCGGCGGTCGGGTTCCTCGTCTTCCTCGCGGCCTTCGTCGTGGTGGAGTCACGGGTCCGGCGCCCGATGTTCGACCTCTCGCTGTTCAAGCGGCCCACGTTCGTCGTGGTCGTCTGCCAGCCCTTCACCATCACCTTCGGCTTCGTGGTCCTGCTCGTCTACCTGCCGCCCTTCTTCCAGGGCGTCGGCGGGTTCGGCGCCGCCGAGGCCGGGGCCCTGCTCCTGCCCCTGACCCTGCCGGTGCTCGCCCTGCCGATGCTGGCCGGGCAGCTCGCCGCCAGGCTCCCCCTGCGGGTCATGCTCGCCACCAGCTCCCTGCTCATCGCGGGCGGATCCCTGTGGTTGATGACCCTCCAGCCCGGCCAGCACTGGACGGCGCTCGCCGCTCCCCTGGCCCTGTTCGGCACGGGGGTGGGAAGCGCCTTCGGCGTCATGGACAACGCGGCGCTCAGCTCCGTGGAGGTCGAGCGGGCCGGGATGGCCTCGGGCATCTTCAACACCATGCGCATCACCGGGGAGAGCGTGGCGATCGCCGGAGCCGGGTCCGTGCTGGCGACCCTGTCCCTGAACACGCTCGACCTCCCCTTCGCCGACCCCGAGCAGGAGCGGACCCTGGCGGGCGAGGCCACCCAGGGCCGACTGGAAACGGCGCTGGGCCAGTTCGCCGAGGCGGACCGCTCGACCGCGCTGGACGCCGTCTCGGCCAGCCTCACCTCCGCGATGCACACCACGTTCCTGGGTCTGGCGCTCCTCGCCCTGGCCGGCGCGGTGGTCACGTTCCTCGTCGTCAGGGAACGCGAGCTCCGCTAGGCGGGGTCCTCGCGGACCCTCCGCCCGGGCTCCCGTCCACCGCCGACCGCCCCTCCCGGGCCCCGCCCCGCCGTACCCCGGCCTCCGACCCCGGCCTCCCGCCGTACCGACGCACCGCGGGAGACGCTCCCCGCCGCGGCCCCCACATCAGGACCACAAGCCCGAGGAATGTGAGACAGACCATGCAGATGCCCGTGCACCACCTCCTCAACGGCGCCACCGACACCGTGACCGCCGACCCGGAGGGCCCGGCCCTGGACTACGAGCGGACCGTTGACCGCACCGTCGTCCACCGGGAGTCGTTGGCGGAGGTCTTCGTCACCGACACCCAGCCCCTCGGCGGGGACGCCCACGCGGCCGCCGCCCAGCTCCCCCGTTCGCACGCCTACTACGGCGACCACCTGCTCCGCCCCCGCCGCCACGACCCCGTGCTGCTGCTCGAAGCATGCCGACAGGTGGGGCTGGCCATCGCGCACACCCACTACGGCGTCCCCTTCGACCACAAGTTCGTGCTCACCACCTTGGGCATCACCATCACGCGCCCCGAGCTGATGACGGTGGGGACGGCTCCGTGCGCCCTCCGCATGCTCTGCTCCGTCGGGGACAAGAGGGTCAAGGAAGGACGCGTGGTCGGCTACGACGCCAGGTTCCGGCTCTTCGTCGGCGGCACGGAGGTCGGCAACGCCGTCGTCGGGCTGCGGTTCAAGTCGCCGGCGAGCTACGAGGCGCTGCGCCTGAGCAACCGCTCCGGCGAGCCGGTCCCCTCCACGGAGACCTTCGACTTCACCGTCGGCGGGGAGGTCCCCGCCCCCTACCTCGTCGGCCGGTCGAACGGCGACAACGTGGTCCTGACCGGGCTCGCGGGGACCGGGGACACCGTGTCGGCCTCCCTGCGCGTGCTGCCCCAGCACCCGAGCCTGTTCGACCACGCCCAGGACCACCTGCCGGGCATGGTCCTGATCGAGGCCGGGCGCCAGCTGGCCCTGAACACGCTCCTGGAGGTCCGGGGCACCTCGCCGGCCAAGGCCTACCCCACCGAGATCACCGCCACCTTCACCAGCTTCGGCGAACTGGAGCCCCGGACCGAGTTGCGGGCGGTCACCGCTCCTGCGGGAGCGGAGGGGGCCGAGGAGGACGGCGTCTACTACACGCAAGGCGGAATCGTGGAGTTCCTCGCGCCCACCGGCGGCCCGGAACCCGCCCCGACCTCCGTCGAGGTGGACGTGCTCCAGAGGGGCGCGTCGATCTGCCGGATCGAGGTCGGCCTGGTCCGCCTCCCCGCGTGAAGCGGACCGTACCGACCCCTACGACAGGAGAAGCCATGACCCTTCCGAACGGAGCGCACACCCCGGGCCCCCGGGGGCGCGGCATCGCGTTCTTCGACGTGGACGAGACGCTCATCGGACCGAAGAGCATGTTCTCGTTCCTGGAGTTCCACCTCGGGAACGGCTCCAGGCCGCCCGGCTCCTACGAGCGGGCCGTGGCCCGCCTCAGGGCGGCGGCGGCCCGGGGCGTGCCCCGCCAGGACGTCAACCGCCTCTACTACCGCCTCATGGCGGGCGAGTCCGTCGAGGGGCTGCGCGCCGAGGGCCGGGCATGGTTCTCCGAGGCCGCGCGCGTGCCGGGCTTCTGGCACACGCCGGTGCTGGAGCGCCTGCGCCGCCACCGGGCCGAGGGCGACCTGGTCGTCCTGCTCTCGGGCTCCTTCTTCGCCTGCCTGGACCCGATCGCGGATGAGGCCGGAGCCCACTGGGCACTGGGCACACGGCCGGTCGTCCGCGGCGGGCGCCTGACCGGTGAGGTCCTCGTCCCGATGATCGGCGCGACGAAGGAGACCGCCGCCAGGGCCGCCGCGGCGGTGAGAGGCGTACCCCTGTCCTCGTGCACCGCCTACGGAGACCACTCCAGCGACCTCGCCCTGCTGTCGGCCGTGGGAGTCCCGGTCGCCGTCGGCGAGGACGCGACGCTCACGGCGCACGCCGAGGCCAACGGATGGGAACGCGTCCGCTCCGACCGCCCGGGCCCCGGCGCTCCGGAGGGAGCTTCGCCCCTCCCGTCGGTGAGCGCGTGACGCCGGGCCGGGAGCGCCTCCGCGCGGTGCGGAGGCGCACCCGCGCCCTCCCCTCCCCGCAGTCCAGCAAGAAGGAGACAGCACGATGACCATCGCCATCCTCGGCACGGGCTCGTACCTGCCGGACGAAGTGGTCGGCAACGAGCCGATCGCCCGCACCGCCGGTGTCACCGACGAGTGGATCCGCCGCAAGACGGGGATCCGCGAGCGCCGGCGCGCCGCCCCCGACCAGGCCACCTCCGACCTCGCCGCGGCGGCCGGCCGCCGGGCCCTGGCGCAGGCGGGCGTCTCCGCGGACCGCCTGGCCTACGTCATCGTCGCCACGTCCACCCCGGACCACCCCCAGCCCGCGACGGCCAGCATCACCCAGCACCTGCTCGGCGCGCGGTCCGCGGCGGCGTTCGACGTCAACGCCGTGTGCAGCGGGTTCGTCTACGCCCTCTCCGTGGCCGAGCACCTGCTGCGGCCGCACGGGGAGGCCTACGCGCTGGTCGTCGGCGCGGACATCTACTCCCGGATCCTCGACTACGGCGACCGCAAAACGGCGGTCCTGTTCGGGGACGGCGCGGGCGCGGTCCTGCTGGGGCCCTCACACGACCGCGGCGGCGTCATGGGGACGCAGCTGCTCACCGACGGGGACCACCACCACCTGATCAGGGTTCCGGCCGGGGGCTCGCGCCTGCCCGCCTCCGCGGAGACCCTGGGACAGGGCGGGCACTTCTTCACGATGGAGGGCCGCGGCGTGCGCGAGTACGTCACCCGGCGGCTGCCCGAGGCGGTGCACCGGATGCTCGACGGCCTGGGCGTGGACCGGGAGGAGGTCCGCCACTTCGTGCCCCACCAGGCCAACGGCGCCATGCTGGAGGACGTCTGGCCGTCGCTGGGCCTGGACAACGCCCACCTCCACCTGACCGTGCAGACCCATGGCAACACGGGTTCGGGATCGGTGCCCGTCGCCCTGGACACGGTGCACCGCGCCGGGCTGCTCGAACGGGACGACCTCGTCCTGCTCGCGGGGTTCGGCGGCGGCATGAGTGTCGGGCTGGCCCTCGTGCGGTGGAGCCCCGTGGCCGCGAGGGCGGCCTCCGTGGTCCGTTCGGTCCGCTCCGCGGGGACGACTCCGGTCCACGTGCCCGCGTGACCCCTGCCGGGCCGGAGGGCGGGCGGGGCGTGTCCGGTCCCCGGGGCCGTGCACGCTCCATCCCGGGACGTGCGTGAACGGTCGGTGTCCCGACCGTGGAGGGCGCGGCCTCTTCCGGACGCCTTTCCGGGCGCCTTTCAGAACGCCTCGTGGAGCGCCCCTTCGAGCGCCTCTCCGGGAAGGCGCGGGAGGCGGGTGCCCACGGAGCGGCGGGGCGGGGCCCCGCCCGGCTCCCGGCGCGGCGACGCCGGGGCGCCCGCCCGGACGGGGGTCACTCCTCGCCCAGGTCCGCCAGTTCGGTGCGGGTCTCCGCGGAGACCTCCGCGCACCGGCTGAGGAAGCGGACGAACTCACCCTCCTCCTCGCTGCTGAACGCCTCGCTCAGCCGCATCTCCACCCGGATCGCGGCCTCGTCCGCCTTGGCGAGCAGGTCCTGTCCGCTGGGGGAGAGCCTCGTCTCCAGGATGTGCGAGTGCAGCGGGTGGGGCTTGCGCTCGATCAGTTCGCGCCTGCTCAGGGTCGCGAGGACCGAGGACATCGTCTGGGGGGTCACCAGGCACCTGCGGGCCAGGATCGCACCTGAGGCCCCGGGCTCCTCCGAGAGCACGAGCAGGACCGTGTACTGGGGGACCGAGAGGTTGAACTGCCTCAGAACAGCGTGCTTCGCGGAGATCAGCTCCTGCTCGGCGCGCTTCAGGTGATGACCGATCCGCTGGTCCATGGGAAGCTGGGTCATCTGGGAATCGTATCTCAGAGCGCCTGTCCCTCCGTGCTCGTCGGCCGGTCGTCAGGCCGGCGCCGGGAGCCGCCCGCTCCACCCCGGCTCGGAGGAGGGTCAGTACCGCGCGCCCGCGGTGGCGCCGGCGATGGTGTCGAGTTCGGCGAGGTCCTCCGGGGAGAGGACCAGGTCCGCGCCGCCCACGTTCTCCTCCAGGCGTTCGCGCCTCTTGGTTCCCGGGATGGGAACGACGGGCAGGCCCCAGCGCTCGGCCTGGGCGTGGACCCACGCCAGGGCGACCTGGCCAGGGGTCGCGCCGTGTGCGTCGGCCACCCGCCGCACGATGGCGAGCAGATCCTGGTTGCGCACGGCGTTCTCGCCGGAGAAGCGCGGCTTGCCGCGGCGGAAGTCGTCGGCGGACAGCTCCTCCACCGGAGGGAGGGCCCCGGTGAGGAAGCCGCGTCCCAGCGGGGAGTAGGGGACGAAGCCCACGCCGAGCCGCGCACACTCGCCCACCACGGACTCCTCCACGTCGCGGCTCCACAGCGACCACTCCGTCTGCACGGCGGCGATCGGGTGCACGGCGTGGGCGGCGCGCAGTTCGTCGGCGCTCACCTCGGACAGCCCCAGGTGGCGCACCTTGCCCTGGGCGACCAGCTCGGCCATGGCCCCGACCGTCTCCTCGACGGGGACCGAGGTGTCGCGCCGGTGCATGTAGTAGAGGTCGATCGTCTCGACGCCCAGGCGGGAGAGGCTGGCGTCGCAGGCCGCGCGGACGTACTCCGCGTCCCCGCGGTGGCTGCGGGCACCGGTCCCGCGGTCGCGGACGATCCCGAACTTGGTGGCGAGGACGACCTCCTCCCGCCGTTCCCGGACGACCTTGCCCACCAGCTCCTCGTTGGCCCCGTGCCCGTACATGTCCGCGGTGTCGAGGAAGCCGACGCCCAGGTCCAGGGCGTGGTTCAGGGTCGCGAGGGAGTCGGCCTCGTCTCCCGGGCCGTAGAACTCGCTCATCCCCATGCAGCCCAGCCCCTGGGCGGACACGGTGGGGCCGTCGGTGGTCAGCGGAACAGTCCGCATGCGCACTCCTGTGCTCGGTGGTCGTGCTCGACGCGACTCAGGGAGGCGCTACCCGGGGGTGTGACCCGGGCGCCGCACACGGCGCCTGCGAACTGCCCTCCTGAACCTATGCCGAGAAGGTACCATAAGAACCCTGACGCTGAATCGATGTCGATTGGATTCGGAGGCGTCCCCCCTCGCGCACCAGGAACTCGGGGGCCGACCCGTCCGGGAGTTCCCGCAGCATGTGCCGGGAGACGATGACCTCGAAGGACTCCGGAGCCTCCTCCGTCACCTCGGACAGCCCCAGCGACTCGGACAGCACGTGCTGCCGTATCCACTCGCCGGTGTAGAGCTCGGACCTGGTCTCCGGGCGCAGCCGGACCCGCAGGTGGAGCCGTTCGTCCTCGGTGTGGGGATCGACCAGGACGACCTGGGCCGCCTCCACCGAATCGAGCCGCATGGCCAGCGGCACGAGGTCGAGGGGGGAGACCACGCGGCTGAGCGGCCCCATCGGGGCGTCTATGCGGCTGTGGGTGCGCACTGCGGGACCGGGCAGACCGCAGGGGCAGGCCGTCCATTCGGCCGCGACCCCGGTCTCGTAGCGCAGCAGCGGGACGACCGCCTTCTCGTGCGTGACGGTCACCAGCATGCGCCCGTCGACGATCTCCGTGTACTGGTGGGGGAGCGGGTGGAGGGTGTCGTTGGCGCAGTCCGGGCCGCTGTGCCCGATGATCCAGGTCTCCGCCGAGCCGAAGAGCGCCCACGTGCGCAGGTGGGGGAAGTGCGTCCGGATCAGCGATCGGGTGGCGGCGTCCATGGCCGGACCGCTCCACAGCACCTTGCGCAGGAAGCCGAGGTCCCGGCCGGACGCGGCGCAGTAGCGGAGCAGGCTCCGGAAGGTGTCGAGGGTGGTGCCCAGGGCGTTGACCCCGTGGCGCTCGAACAGGTCGAGGTAGGCGTCGATCATCTGGTCGGTCGGCGCGTCCATGGAGAGCGTGGGCACCCCGGCCCTGGAGGCGAGTCCGTTGTGCAGCTCCTGGCAGGCCCGCATGTGGAACGGGGTGCCGAGGGTGGTGAAAAGGTCGCCCTGTTCGAAGGGGCGCACGTGCGGCGCGATCTCGTCCAGGTACAGGTCCGCCGGAACCGCCCCCAGGCGCATGGTCGACCGGGTGCCCCCCATGACGTTCAGGGAGGCGCGGGTCAGGGCGGACGGGTCGGTGCGCACCAGGGTGTCGATCGCCCGGCCCAGTTCGTCCCTGTCGAGCGTGGGGAGGTCGGACAACTCCGGCGCGGAGGTCCCGGAGGTGTGGCGGAGGTACTTCTCCCGCAGTACCGGAATCCTGGACAGCCTGGCCAGTGCCCGCGCCGTGGACGGAGCCCCGCCGAGGGTCGTTCGTGGACCGAAATTCGTTGTCATTCTCGCACTCGCGTTCCTGGTGTACTCAAATGCGGCCGATCACGGGCGTTCGTACTGCTGCGGAGCCATTGGTGAATCCGAAGTGACCAGAAGTTCCCGGACTTCGTCGTCCAGTCGTCGGCGGGGCGGGGCCGCAGCTGACTTCGGAATGCGTCCATTCGAGAGAATGCGACGATATCCGAGGCGGTCTCCGGGCCCGTGTGACCGTATGGACACCTTTCGTTATCGTCCGTCGTCGGGGGTGTCCCCGCAGGACGGGCCGTCGTTTCCCTCGTGATATGACCTTCCTCACGTGTGAGCTGCGGGCCGTCACGCCCGGTGACCGGCTCGGGTCCGGGTACCAGCGTCCGTCCGGTGGAGGCCGAGGTGGCGGGCCGGACCGGACGGCCCGGCCGCGCGTGCCCGACTCCGCCCTGTGGACAACCTCCGTCCGGCGGGGCCGCGCTATACGCTGGAAGCATTCATTCCGGCGCATGCCCCTGGGACCCTTCGACGCCGCAGGGCGGGTACGCCGGGATGGCCTCCCAACCAAGAGAGAGCACCATGAGTGACATCGAGCGCGAGGTCCACGCGGTAGCCGGGCGGGCCAGGAACGCGGCGGCCGACCTCGCCCCGCTCAGCCGGGCGGTCAAGGACGCCGCACTGCTGGCGATCGCCGACGCCCTGGTCAAGCGGTCCGACGAGATCACCGCGGCCAACGCCGAGGACGTGGCGCGGGCCCGCGAGGACGGCACCAGCCCGGCCATGGTCGACCGGCTCACCCTCACCCCGCAGCGGATCGAGGCCATCGCCGAGGCCGTCCGCGAGATCGTCGAGCTCCCCGACCCGGTGGGCGAGTCCGTGCGCGGGTCCGTGCTGCCCAACGGCCTGGACCTGCGCCAGATCCGGGTGCCGCTCGGTGTCATCGGCATCATCTACGAGGGCCGCCCCAACGTCACCGTGGACGCCGCCGCCCTGTGCCTCAAGAGCGGCAACGCCGCCCTGCTGCGCGGCTCCTCCTCGGCCTACTCCTCCAACACCGCCATCGTCGGGGTCCTGCGGGACGCCCTGGAGGGCACCGGGGTCCCGGTGGACGCCGTCCAGATGGTGCCCGGCCGCACCCGCGAGTCCTCCACCGCGCTCATGCGGGCGCGCGGCCTGGTGGACGTGCTCATCCCGCGCGGCGGGGGCTCCCTCATCCAGGCCGTGGTGCGCGACTCCACCGTGCCGGTCATCGAGACCGGCGAGGGCCTGTGCCACGTCTACGTGGACGCCGACGCCGACCTCGACAAGGCCGTGGCCATCACCACCAACGCCAAGGCGCAGCGCTGCTCGGTGTGCAACTCCGCCGAGACCCTGCTGGTGCACGAGGCCGTGGCCGAGGAGTTCCTGCCGCGCGTGCTGGAGGCCCTCGGTGAGAGCGGCGTGACCGTGCACGGCGACCCCCGGGTGCTGGAGGCCGCCGCCGTCCACCCGACCGGGGCCCGGGTGGTCGAGGCCACGGAGGAGGACTGGGCCACCGAGTACCTGTCCATGGACCTGGCCGTGCGCGTGGTGCCCACCATCGACGAGGCGCTGGCCCACATCCGCAGGTACTCCACCCAGCACACCGAGGCCATCGTCACCGACTCGCTGAAGGCCTCCCGGTACTTCGTCTCGCGGGTGGACTCCGCCGCGGTCATGGTCAACGCCTCCACGAGGTTCACCGACGGCGGCGAGTTCGGCTTCGGCGCCGAGATCGGCATCTCCACCCAGAAGCTGCACGCCAGGGGCCCGATGGGGCTGACCGAGATGACCTCCACCAAGTACGTGGTCACCGGGGACGGCCACCTCAGGTAGCCGCGCGCGCCGGGGCCGCCCTCGCGCGGGCGGCCCCGGACCGCGAGGGACCGCACGCCCCGGGTCCGCCCGTGACGTGCGGCCGGAGGCGTGTGCTCGTCGTGCGACCGAGAGTGACATCCGGGGTCCGAGGGGCCGTTGGCATCTGGAGCGTTTTCCCGCTGGAAACCTGGACAGAAGCGAATCTTCGTCTAGCACGTATTCCCAAAGCGACGGCTGGTCGGTAATTTCACTGTGGTGTCTCACGGCGCGCTTCCGCATCGCTCGGAGTGTCGCCCCCCCACGGTCACAACGAAAGGAATCCCCCGAATGAAGCTCCGGAGCAAGGTCGCTGCCATCGCCACGACCGCCCTGGCCGTCGGTGGTGTCACGCTGATGGCCTCCCCCGCCCAGGCTGACCTGGTCACCCTCTGCTCGGGCCACGGCGGTGCCATCACCCTGCCCACGGACCTCGCGGTCCCCGCCGGCAAGAGCTGCTTCCTGGACGGCACGGTCATCCAGGGCGACGTCACCGTCCGCCAGGGTGCCAACCTGCACATCATCGGTGGCGAGATCGAGGGGAAGGTGACCGTCCAGCAGGACGCCTACTTCGACTCCCAGGAGAGCTCCGTCGGCGACCGCGTGGTCAACCGCGGCTCCTACGGCACCTACCTGGAGGACAGCTCCACGGGTGCGGCCCTGCGCGCCGTCCCGGTCGACGGCGGCAACACCGACGGCTTCGCCTACGTGGTGGACTCCTCCGTCCGCAGCATCAACGCCGAGGTCGGCGCCGTCTACGTCTCCGGTTCGCGCATCGGCGGCGCCGTCAAGGCCGACGGTGTCGAGTACGCCGACATCTACGACTCCGTGGTGCGCGGCGCCCTGACCGTCAACAACCCCGCCAGCGGCGGCATCCTCTGCGACAGCGAGGTGATCGGCGCGGCCACCTACAGCGGCGGCACCGGTCCGGTCGCGGTCGGCGCCGGCGAGCAGGAGGGCTTCTGCTCCTCCGTCAACTACGTCGACGGCGACCTGAGCGTCACCGGCGTCAGCGGCGGCGTCTACGTCGACAACAACATCGTCGGCGGTGACCTGTCCACCTCCGCCAACAGCCCGACCGCCCAGATCGGTGAGAACAACCGCGTCCGCGGTGACATCCTCACCGAGGAGATCGCCCTGCGCAGCTTCTCCGCCGCCGTGGTCGAGGAGTTCGAGGCCCACGAGGACGACCTGGTCGAGGAGGTCGAGGAGGCCCGCTCCACGACCATCGACGAGGCCATGGCCGCCGGTCCCGCCTTCTAGGACCCGCTCCCGGTCACGCCAGGACGCCCGACAGCGCCGACGGCCCCGCCGTCGGCGCTGTCGTGTGCCCGGGTTCCCGACCTCGCCGTGGCGCGTCGTGGGGACGCGCGGTGGGGATGGCTGGGGAGGACTGTTACCGTCCGCGAAAGGCCGGCCCGAGGACGAGGAGCGACGCGTGCCCACCACCGTTCCCTACGGAGAACACCCCAGCCAGATCGCGCACCTGTGGGAACCGGAGGGCGGCGCGCCCGCGCCCGTCGCCGCCCTGCTGCACGGCGGCTGGTGGCGGGACGTGCTCGACGCCGGGCTCATGGACCCGCTGGCCCGCGACCTGGCCGCCGCCGGGTGGGCGGTGTGGAACGTGGAGTACCGCCGCACCGGCGACGACGGGGGCGGCTGGCCGCAGACGCTCGACGACGTCGACCGCGCCCTGGCGGCGCTCGCCGAGGCCGCGGCCCGCGAGCCCGACCGCTACGACCTGTCCCGCACGGTGTCCGTCGGTCACTCGGCGGGCGGGCACCTGGCGCTGCTCAACGCGCTCCACCCCCGCACGCCCGTGCGCGCCGTCGTCGCCCTCGCGCCCGTCACCGACCCCGAGCGCTGCGCCCGGGAGGGACTGGGCGAGGGAGCGGTGGAGCCGTTCCTGGGCCCCGCCCCCTCCGCGCGGGTCTACGCCGCCAGTTCGCCGCTGCTGCGTGTGCCGCTGGGGGTACCCCAACTCGTCGTACACGGGGACGCCGACCAGCGCGTCCCGGTCGACCACAGCCGCGCCTACGTGGCCGCCGCGCGTGCCGCGGGGGACGAGGTGGACCACCGCGAGCCGGTCGGCGCCGACCACTTCGCGGTCATCGACCCGGCCCACCCCGCCTGGCGGGAGGCACGGGCCTACCTCGACGACCTGCGCTGAGCCGCCCGCGCCCGAGGGCGCGGCCGCGCCCCGCGACGGAGGAGTCCCCGGCTCAGCGGAGCCGCACGCGACGGAGCGCACCCGCCGGACACGCCCGAGGGGCGGCCCGCGTCCGGGGCCGCCCCTCGCGGCCGGGCACCCGTTTCCCGCGCGCGTCGGGAACCGGTGCCGGGTTCCCGGGCGCTGGTGCCTCGGGGAAGGACCGGTCAGGAAGAGGTCCCCGAGCCCTGGTTGGTGCGGGAGGAGCCGTTGCGCCACCGGTCGGCGACGGTGTCGAAGATCTTGCCTCCCGCGCTGGCCGCGCTGCCCGCGACGTCGCGCAGGGTGCCCAGCAGCGGGTCGCCCGTGCGATCCCAGGACTCCTTGTAGGAGTTGGCGGCCTTGCGCGCCTCCTCGCCCACCCGGGCGTCGCGGTCGGTGGAGCGGCGCGGGTAGTCGCCGTCGATGATGCGCTGGTAGGAACCGTCCTCGATCCACCGGTGCAGCTCGGCCAGGCGCACCACCGCGAACGGGTGCGTCTGCCCGACCAGGCTGATCAGCTTGATGAGGCTGTCGCGGGCGTCGCCGCCGGACTCGTACTCGCGGGCCTGCTCCAGGAAGGCGTCGGGGTTCATCTCCACGAGCTTGGAGCCGCCCGCCAGCTTCATCAGGGCCCGCTTGCCCGCCTCGGGGTTCTGGCTGGCGAGGATCCCGGCGCGGTCGCAGGACAGCTCGGACTTGCGGTACCACTCCTCCAGCGCGGCCACGATGGCCTGGATGCCGATGAAGCCCAGCGGCACCCACGCCACGCGGGTGGCCAGCCGGATCAGGGCCAGCAGCATGGTGCGGTAGACGGCGTGGCCGCTGAGGATGTGGCCGACCTCGTGGCCGATGACGAAGCGCTGCTCCTCGGCGTCCAGCAGGTCGAACAGGCCCGTGGTCATCACGATGAACGGGCGGTTGCTGCCGATCGCCATGGCGTTCGGCTTCGGGTTCATCTGGATGTAGAGCTCGGGGACCTCGTCCATGTCCAGGACGTAGGCGGCGTCGCGCACGTAGTCGTAGACGTGGGGGAACTGGGTGGGCCCGACCCGGACGGCACTGGACAGGAACATCAGTCGCAGGGCGCGCTCGTTGAACAGTCCCGACAGGCGTTTGAACACCTCGTCGAACCCGCGCAGCGAGCGCAGCGCGACCAGGGCGCCCCGGTCGGCGGGGTGTTCGTAGGCACGGGGCGAGATCTCGGAGAGCCGGACGCGGACGCGGTCTGGTGTGTTGGCCATATCGGCATGCTATGCGCCGTGATCGCGCTTGGCCACGGTTTCCGGCTTCGAGATATGACGCGATTTCCGAGCGGCGCCGACGCGCCCGGGGGAAGGAACCCGACACGGCGTTCGTTGTCCCAGTGCCAGGGCCAAAAAGGGAGGAAGGGGACGGCGGTGGTGCCCTCCGTCGGCTAATCTCGGTTGGCCGATCCCGGCAACGGCAACGTCCACGGCGAAACGGAGCGCACAGTGGCGCACGCAGCTTCCGACGCATCCCGCAACGGCGACTCCCCCGCGCCGCGGGGGGGAACCGGTCCGACCAAGGTCGGCATCATGGGCGGCACCTTCGACCCCATCCACCACGGCCACCTCGTGGCGGCCAGTGAGGTCGCCCACCTCTTCGGGCTCGACGAGGTGGTGTTCGTCCCCACCGGCCAGCCCTGGCAGAAGGACCTGGCCAAGGTGACGCCCTCCGAGGACCGCTACCTGATGACGGTCATCGCCACCGCCGAGAACCCCCAGTTCCGGGTGGACCGCATCGAGATCGACCGCTCGGGGCCCACCTACACCCTCGACACGCTGCGCGAGATGCGCGCCAAGTACGGTCCCGACGTGGAGCTGTACTTCATTACCGGAGCCGACGCGCTGGGCGCCATCCTGAGCTGGCACAACGTCGACGAACTCTTCGAGCTCGCGCATTTCGTAGGCTGTAACCGGCCCGGTCACCACCTCAGTGACACCGGACTGCCCGAGGGCAAGGTCTCCCTGGTGGAGGTCCCCGCGCTGGCCATCTCCTCGACCGAGTGCCGGGAACGCGTCCGCAAGGGCGAACCCATCTGGTACCTGGTCCCCGACGGCATCGTCCGCTACATCAACAAGACCGGGCTCTACCTAGAGAGCTGAAAGGCAGCAAGCACAACGTGACAGCCACCGACAGGGCACTGGAGCTGGTCAGGGTCGCGGCGGAAGCCGCCTCCGACAAGCTCGCCCAGGAGATCATCGCCTACGACGTCAGCGAGCAGCTGGTCATCACCGAGGCCTTCGTCCTGTGTTCGGCCCCCAACGACCGGCAGGTCCGCGCGATCGTCGACGAGGTCGAGGACCAGCTCCGCCTCCAGTCCGGGGCCAAGCCGGTCCGGCGCGAGGGCGAGCGCGACGGCCGCTGGGTCCTGCTGGACTACGCCGACATCGTCGTGCACATCCAGCACGAGGAGGAGCGCGGCTACTACGGCCTCGAACGGCTGTGGAAGGACTGCCCCGAGATCGACCTGCCCGAGGGCGCGCGCGGCGCCCAGCGCACGCCGCTGGACGAGTTCTGACCCCCCCACTGCGAGCGGAGAGACACACCACGTGAGCGACACCCCTCGTGTGCTGTTCTGGCGGCACGGACGCACGTCCTGGAACGTGGAGAACCGCTTCCAGGGGCAGACCGACATCGCACTCGATCCGGTCGGCCACGCCCAGGCCAGGCGGGCGGGGGAACTGCTCGCCTCGTTGAACCCCGACGTCATCGTCGCCTCCGACCTGACCAGGGCCGCCGACACCGCCGGATACCTCTCCCGGGCCTCCGGGGTGCCCGTGGAGTTCGACGAGGGGCTGCGCGAGCGCTTCGGCGGCTCGTGGGAGGGGATGACCGGGGCGGAGCTGTCCGCGCGCTGGCCGGTCGAACACGCGCGCATGGACATCCCCGACGGCGAGCTCATCGCCGAGGTCGGCGACCGGATGCGCGCCGCCGTCGAACGCGGACTGGGCAAGACCCCGACCGGGGGGCTGCTCGTCGTGGTCAGCCACGGCGCCGCCCTCAGAGTCGGGATCGCCCGGATGCTGGGGGTCCCCGACGAACAGCGCGAGATCCTGGGACCGATCAGCAACTGCTGCTGGTCGGTGCTCCAGGAGCGACGGGGGCAGTGGCGGCTGATGGAGCACAACGCGGCCAGCCTCCCCGAGCCGGTCGTGCTCAGCGACGACGCCTGAACCGTTTCGACGTTCGGGCCGGATTCCGCTATGGTTCAGGGAGTCGGCAGGACCGCCAAAGGTCCGATCGACTCCCTTGAGGGGCTATGGCGCAGTTGGTAGCGCGCCTCCATGGCATGGAGGAGGTCTGGGGTTCGAATCCCCATAGCTCCACGTTGCGCGGGCTGCTGCTCGCCGGTCTTCGACCGGCTCGCCGCAGCCCGCGATGCTTTCCGGGGGGGACCCCCCGAACCCCCCGAGGTACCCCCCTGCGGCCGGGGTAGCGGTGATCGGCCGGGCGGGTGGAGCACTCCCTTGCAACGTGGGGCTTCGCCTCCGGTGCCCTGTGGTCGGGGCCGCGAGGTGGGGCTTCGCCCCGGGGCCGTGCCGGTCAGCGGCGCAGCCACACCGCCGCGTTTCCCGGGAGCCGTCCGTCCAGCTCCGCGCTGGCCACCAGCACCCGGCCCGGCGGCAGCTCCACCGCCTCCTCTCCCGTGTTGACCAGCACCAGCACGTCCTCACCCCGCCAGTAGGCCAGTACCGGCCCCCGGTTCAGCGTGTCGTCCCAGGTCAGCGCCTCGTCAGAGGAGAACTCCCGGCGGTGCGCCAGCGCCCGGCGGTACAGGGAGAGCACGGACCCGGGGTCGTCGGTCTGGGCCCCCACCGACCAGCGGCCCCACCCCTCGGGCTGGGGCAGCCACGGGGCGTCCCCGCCGAAGCCGTACGACGCTCCTTCGCGCGTCCACGGCAGCGGCACCCGGCACCCGTCCCGACCCTTGTCGGTGTGCCCGCTGCGCGACCACCGCGGGTCCTCCAGCGCCTGGGCGGGCAGGTCCGCCACCTCCGGCAGCCCCAGCTCCTCGCCCTGGTACACGTACGCCGACCCCGGCAGCGACAGCTCCAGGAGCGCCAGCGCCCGCGCCCGCCGCGTGCCCAGCTCCAGATCCGGCTCCGGGTCGCGCCCGTCGGAGAGCAGCCACGCCTTCTGGTCGGTGCCCGGGGGCAGCCCCAGCACCGACACCGGGCGCACCACGTCGTGGTTGCCGATCACCCACGTGGGCACCGTGCCGACCTGCCCGGCGTCGGCGATCGAGGAGTCGATCACGCCGCGGTAGGCGTCGGCGTCCCACGCGGTCCGCAGGAAGTCGAAGTTGAACGCCTGGTCCAGCTCGTCCGGGCGCGTGTACAGCACCCGCCGCTCACCGGGCAGCCACACCTCGCCCACCGTGGCCCGGGGCGGGTCGAACTCCGCCAGCACCCGCCGCCAGTCCCGGTACACCTCGTGCACCTCGGGCCGGTCCAGGAACGGGTGGTCCGGGTTGGCCGCGATGTCCTCGAACCGGCCGCCCTCCACCAGCACCAGATCGCGCAACGGCTCCCGCAGGTCCTTGACCAGCGCGTACGCCACGTCGATCCGGAACCCGTCCACCCCGCGCCCGCTCCAGAACCGCAGGACGGCGCGGAACTCCTCGCGCACCCGCGGGTCGTCCCAGTTCAGGTCCGGCTGCTCGGGCGCGAACATGTGCAGGTACCACTGCCCGTCCGCCGTGCGGGTCCACGCCGGGCCGCCGAACGTCGACCGCCAGTTGGTCGGCGGCAGCTCGCCGTCCGCGCCCCGCCCGTCGCGGAACACGTACAGCTCCCGCTCGGGCGACCCGGGACCGGCCTCCAGCGCCTCCCGGAACCACGGGTGCTCCTCGGAGGTGTGGTTGGGCACGATGTCGACCATCACCCGCAGGCCCAGCGCGTGCGCGGCGGCCACCATCGCGTCGAAGTCCTCCAGGGTGCCCAGGCGCGGGTCCACGTCCCGGAAGTCGGCCACGTCGTACCCGCCGTCCGCCCACGGCGAGGTGTAGAACGGCGACAGCCAGATCCCGTCCGCGCCCAGGTCGGCGACGTGGCCCAGGTGCGCGGTGATCCCCGCGATGTCGCCGGTCCCGTCCCCGTCGGCGTCGGCGAAGCTGCGCGGGTAGACCTGGTACAGGACCGCGTCGCGCCACCACTGCTGCATGCTGGTTCCTCCGAATGGGTCAGGAGAACAGGCCGCGCGTGCTCCGGGGCGCGGCGGTGGACTGCCTCAGGATGAGCTGGGTGGGCATCTCCACCTGGAGGGTTCCGGCCGTCCCGTTGAGGATGCCCACGGTGAGCCGACCCGCGGTCAGCCCGGTGTCGTAGGGGGCCTGGTCGACGGTGGTCAGGTCCATCACCGCCGCGGTGTCGTGGTTGTCGAAGCCCATGAGGGAGATCGACTCCGGCACGCGCACGCCCGAGCGGCGCAGTGTGCGGTACGCGCCCAGAGCGAGGTCGTCGAACTCGGCCAGCACGGCCGTTGGCGGGTCGTGGTCCGACAGCAGCTCGCCCATGGCCAGCTCGCCGCCCGCGTGCCCGGTGGACTTGGCCACGCTCCGCGGCGGCAGCCCCGCCTCCGCCATGGCCGCCTCGTACCCCCGCAGCCGGTGTCGTGAGCTGGCGCTGGACCAGGTCTCGGACCGCGAGGCGATGTAGGCCACGCGCGTGTGCCCCAGGTTGAGCAGGTGCCGGGTGGCCCCCGCGGCACCGGCCCTGTCGTCGATGTACACACTGGCCCGATCGGACATCCTCTGCCCGACCAGCACCACGGGCACGCCCACGTCGTCCAGCCGGTGGCACTCCTCCTCGGACAGGTCCATGGACACGGTGACCACGGCGTCGGTGTTGCGCCGCAGCGGCAGCGCCCGCGTCCAGCCCTCCCGGGCCCGCGTCTCGCCGACCTGGTAGACGAGCATGTCCAGGTCCGCCTCGCGCAGCGCGTCGCTGACCCCGGCCAGGACCGTCCCGAAGAACCACGGCTGGAGGAAGGGCACGACCACCGCGACCCGCCCCGTGCGGCCGGTGACCAGGCCCGAGGCGTTGCGCGAGACCACGTAGGCCAGCTCGTCCGCCGCGCGCTGGACGCGCTGGCGCACCTCCGGGGCGACCCCGGGGGCCCCGCGCAGCACACGGGAGACCGTCGAGAGGGAGACCCCCGCTCGCTGGGCGACGTCCCGCATGCTCGCGGGTTGGCTGGCCATGCCGTCCACGGTAGGAGCGCGACCCGGGTGATGGCAACGTTTTCATGAGGAGATTCGGACGGCGTGCCTTTCCTTTCCGCGCATGACGTATATCGAAACGCGTTCACTGTTGACTAGGTCACACAGTCGGTGGCATCGTTTGCGCACGAACACGGGGGGATGACCCAGCACACACTCGACGCCGCGCGCCCGGACACCCTTCCGGCGCGGTAAGGAGAGAGCCATGCCAGTGCATTCACACCAGAAGGGGTACACGGTGCGCGCGTGCGCTGCCGGGCTCGCCGCACTGAGCCTCACCCTGGCCACCGCGTGCGGCGAACCCCCCGGGGAGGAGACCGCGGGGGAGGGCGGCGAGACCGCGGGCCTGGCCGAGGACCCGGCGTTCGTCTGGGCGGTCACCGGGGCCGACCGCGCGATCCACGAGGAGGTCGCGCGCCTGTGGAACGAGAACAACCCCGACCAGCAGGTCGACATCTTCTTCCTGGCCCCCACCGCCGACGAGCAGCGCCAGGCCATGTTCCAGGACCTCCAGAACCAGGCGGGGGAGTTCGACGTCCTGGGCCTGGACGTCATCTGGACCGGTGAGTTCGCCGAGTACGGCTACGTCGAGAGCCTGGAGGACCTGCGCGGCGAGGTCGAGGGCGTCAGCCTGGAGGGGGCCGTCGACAGCTCCCAGTGGCAGCAGGAGCTGTACGCGCTGCCCTACTCCTCCAACGGCGCGTTCCTCTACTACCGCACCGACCTCGTCGAGGAGCCCCCCACGACCTGGGAGGAGCTCTACGACACCGGCATGGCCGCCGCCGAGGAGGAGGGCATCTCCGCCTACGTCGGCCAGGGCGACCAGTACGAGGGCTTCGTCGTCAACTTCCTGGAGCTGTACTGGTCCGCGGGCGGCCAGCTGTTCGACGACGCCCAGGAGCAGAGCACCTTCCTGGAGGGCGACGCCGCCACCACGGCCCTGGACTTCATGACCGAGGCCTACGAGAGCGGGTTCTACGCCGACGGCTTCGACACCATGGTCGAGGACGACGCGCGCGCCCTGTTCCAGGCGGGCGAGGCCGTCTACATGCGCAACTGGCCCTACGCCATCCCGCTCCTGGCGGGCGAGGGTGACGAGGAGAGCGCGGTCGCGGACGACTTCGCGGTCGCCCCGCTGCCCACCTTCACCGGTGAGGGCACCACCAGCGCGCTGGGCGGCCTCAACAACGCTGTCAGCACGCTGAGCGACAGCAAGGACCTGGCCCGCGAGTTCGTCCTGTGGGCGGCCACCGACCCCGAGGCGCAGGACATCCTGCTCCAGAACAGCCTGCCGCCGACCATGGCGAGCGCCTACGAGAACACCGACGACCCCGACTTCCAGATGCTCGGCGACATCCTCGCCCAGGCCCAGGCCCGCCCGCCGGTGCCCGGCTACAACTCGCTGTCCCTGGCCGTGCAGGACAACCTGCACCCGGCCTTCCGGGGCCAGGAGGAGCCCGACACGGCCCTGGAGGCGGTGGACCAGGCGGCCAACGACGCGCTCGAACAAGAGTAGGCCGCATGGCGACGACCCAGAGAGTCCGCGTGAGCAGGGGCCTGGGTGAGCGTGCGATGGGGCGGATCTTCCTCGCCCCGTCGTTCGCCTTCATGGCCGTGATCGCGCTCTTCCCGGTCTTCTACGCGATCGGGATGAGCCTCTACGAGATCCGGGGGTTCCGCCAGGAGTTCACCGGCGTCGACAACTACGTCCGTGTCCTGACCGACTCCGGCTTCTTCAACGCCGTCTGGAACACCCTGGTGTTCACGGTCGCGTCGGTGTCGCTGGAGTTCCTCGTCGGGATGGCCTTCGCGCTGATCATGCACCAGGCCTTCCTCGGCCGCGGCCTGACCCGCGCGGTCATCCTGATCCCGTGGGTCATCCCGACCGCCGTGGCCGCGCAGGTGTGGCGGTTCATGTTCGACCCCAACCCGGGCTTCGTGAACGCCGTCCTCGGCACGGACATCAACTGGCTGCGCGACCCGTTCTGGTCGATGGTCGGCATCATCAGCGCCGACGTGTGGAAGACCGCGCCGTTCGTGGCCCTGCTGCTGCTCGCGGGCCTGCAGACCATCCCGAAGGACTACTACGAGGCGGCCAGGGTGGACGGGGCCAACGCGCTCCAGCGCTTCCGGAACATCACCCTGCCGCTGCTGCGCCCGTCGATCGTCGTGGCCCTGCTGTTCCGCACGGTGGACGCCCTGCGCATGTTCGACTTCGCGTACGTGTTCACCGGCTACTCGAACTCACTGGCCACCCTGTCGGTCTACGCACAGCGCTACCTGGTCCGGGACCCGGACCTGGGCTACGCCAACGCGTTGTCCACGGTCACGTTCGTCATCGTCATGCTCGTCGGCCTGGCCTTCATCAGCCGGATGGGCCGCCACATGATCGGTGAGGCGCCGCGGAAGGAGAAGCGATGACGGCCGAGACGGTGAGGCCGAGCGGGTCGGTGCACAAGCCGCGCCGACGCGTCCACCCGGCGGTGGGCAACACCCTCAAGCTGCTCGGGCTGGCCGTGGTGCTGCTGTGGTGCCTGTTCCCGTTCCTGTGGATGGGCATGACCAGCCTGCGGTCGGGATCGGCGGCGATCACCGACCCGAACATCTTCCAGGGGCCCTTCGACTTCGGCAACTACCGGGAGATCTTCGACCAGGGCTTCCAGTTCGCGTTGCGCAATTCGCTGATCGTGGCGACGGTGACCACGCTGATCTGCATCCCGGTGGCCTCGCTGGCGGGCTACGCCCTGGCCCGGCTGCCGCTGGCGGGCAAGTTCGCGATCCTGGCCGCCACCCTGGTCGCGACCCTGTTCCCGCCGGTGGCGCTGGTCAACCCGCTCTACCAGATGTACCTTCAGCTCAACGAGTGGACCGGGATCAACCTGCTCAACTCCTTCGCGGGCATGATCATCCCGTACGTGGCGCTGACCCTGCCGCTGGCCGTCTTCATCCTCACCACGTTCTTCGCGGGCATCCCCAAGGAGATCGAGGAGTCGGCGAAGGTGGACGGGGCCACCCCGTTCCAGGCCTTCCTGCGCGTGGTGGCGCCGCTGGCGGCGCCGGGCGTGGGAGCGGCGGCCATCCTGACCTTCGTGTACGCCACCAACGAGTTCCTGCTGGCCTTCTCCTTCGCCCCGAACGACCTGAACGTGCAGACGGTCCCGGTCTTCGTGGCGACCTTCCAGCGGGTCGGCTACGAGAACCCGATCGGCCAGATCATGGCCGCTTCGGTCCTGGTGTCGGTCCCGCTGATCATCTTCGCCCTGGTCCTGCAACGCAGGATCGTGGCGGGCCTGACCTCCGGAGCCGTCAAGGGCTGACAGCACGACCGGAAGGAAGCGGACCGGTCCCGGGAGCGCACCGCGCCTCCGGGACCGGCTCCGTGTCCGGGGCGGCCGCCCGCCGGACCCGGGTCAGCGGCGCACGACGTCGCTCCCGTCCAGGTCCGCCGCGTCCTTGCCCATCAGCTCGGCGGTGATCTGCAGCTCCGCCAGCGTCGCGCGCAGCACGTGCTCCACGCCCGCGGCGCCGCCCACGGCCAGCCCGTACACCCACGGCCGCCCCAGCAGCACCGCCTCGGCCCCCAGCGCCATCGCCACGGCCACGTCGGCGCCCGAGCGCACACCCGAGTCGAACAGCACCGTGGCGCGGTCGCCGACCGCGTCCACCACCTCGGGCAGGGCGTCCAGCGCCGCCACGGCGTTGTCGACCTGTCGGCCGCCGTGGTTGCTGACCACGATCCCGTCCACGCCCGCCGCCACCAGGTCGGCGGCCTCGTCCCCGCGCACGACGCCCTTGACCAGCACCGGCAGGTCCGTCCACCGGCGGATGCGGGCGATGTTGTCGGTGCTCAGGGACCTGCTGGCGAACGCGCCCAGGAAGTGGAACACCGCCTCGGTGAACACCCCGCCCGGCTCCGGGTCGGCCTTGAGCCGGGACCGGAACTCCGGGTCGCTGAAGTAGTTCGCCGTGCCCTGGCTGCGCAGGAACGGCAGGTGGCCCAGCGCCAGGTCGCGGGGCCGCCACCCCAGCCGCTTGGTGTCCGCGGTGACGACGATCGCCTCCGCCCCCGCGGCCGCCGCCCGCCGCACGAACGACTCGGCCAGCGCGTCGTCGCCGGGCCAGTACAGCTGGTACCACCAGGAGTCGACCGCCTCGGCGACACGTTCCATCGGGGTGGAGGCGGCCGTGGACAGCACCATCGGCACCCCCACGGCGTTGGCGCCCTCGGCCACGGCGAGCTCCGCCTCCTCGTGCACCTGCTCCAGGACGCCGATCGGCGCGGTCAGCAGCGGTGTGGCGTACTCCCTGCCGAACAGGGTGACCCCCAGCCCCCCGGCCCCCTCGGCTCCCGGCCGCAGGCTGCGCGGGCGCAGCGCGTAGCGGGCGAACGCGTCCACGTTGGCGCGGGCGGTGCGCTCCCGTCCCGCACCGCCCTCCACGTAGCCGAACGGACCCGGTTCCATGGCCCTCTCTGCCAGGTCGCGCAGGTCCTCGTGGTGGTAGGGCAGGCCGGGCAGGATGCCGTTGGTCGCGTCGGCGTAGACGCCGTCCTGGTACTGGGCGAAGTCGGTCATGGTTCCCTCGCTGGCGCCGCGGCGCCGGGTACGGGCACCGCGGGGCACGGCGCACGGGACGGAAGAAGAGGACGGACCGGGCCGCGGGGAGGTGTGCCCCCGCGGCCGCGGCCGTCGAACCGTTCGCGCCCGCCGGTTCTGGCCGGATGCTACCGCGCGCTCACGTGACCGGCGTCACCCGGTCCGCCTCGGTCCGGTCACCGCCGGGCTCCGCGGCCCCGGTCTCGGCGATGTGCAGTGCCGTGACCAGCTCCCGGTACAGGTCGTCCCGGTCCATCAGCTCCCGGTGAGTGCCCCTGGCCCGCACCCGCCCGTCCTCCATCAGCACGATGGTGTCGGCGTGGATCACGGTGGACAGCCGGTGCGCGATGGTCACCACGGCCGCCCGCGCGGCGTGGGCGCGCACGCTCTCGGTGATGGCGGCCTCGGTGATCGCGTCCACCTGCGAGGTGGCCTCGTCCAGCAGCAGCACGTCCGGCGAGCGCAGCAGGGCGCGGGCCAGGGCGATGCGCTGGCGCTGGCCGCCGGAGAAGGACGTGGCGTCCAGCGGGGTGTCCAGCCCCTCCTCCAGGGCGTCGATCTTGTCGGCCAGCCGCACCTGGCCCAGGACCCGGCGCACCTCGTCCTCGGTGGCTTCGGGGCGGCTGAACAGCAGGTTCTCCCGGATGGTGCCGGGGACGACCGGGGTGTCCTGCTCCACGTAGGCGAAGCGGCCGCGCACCTGCCCGGGGGTGAGCTCCCGGTAGGGGGTCCCGTCCAGGAACAACTGCCCCTCCTCGGGTTCGAGGAAGCGCAGCAGCAGCGAGAACACGGTGGTCTTGCCCGCGCCGGAGGGCCCCACGATCGCGGTGTGCCCGCGCCGGGGGACGGCCAGGTCCACGCCGTCCAGCGCGGACTCGGCGCCGGGCGCGTACCGGGCGGTGACCCCGCGCAGTTCCAGCAGCGCGCCCGCGCGGTCCCCGTCCGGGGAGGGGACCGGCGCGTCCGCGTCCGCCGCCTCGGAGGAGGGTTCGAGCGGAATGGCCTCCACCTCGCGGATGCGCCTGGCCGCGGCCACGCCCGACTGGAGGGTGGTGACGCTCTGGGAAAGCTCCATGACCGGGGTCATCAGGGTGAACGCGTAGAGCAGGAAGGCGATGAGGGTGGAGACCTCGATCGCGCCCGAGGACACCCGCAGCGCGCCCACGCCCAGGATGGAGATGATGGCGAGCTGGATCCCGCTGAACGCGATCGTCCAGGCGACCGCCTCGCGCCGCACCGAGCGCACGCCGTGCCGCGCGGACTCCCGCGCGTGTTCGAGGATCTGGCCGCTCAGGCGCTCCTCGGCCCGGCTGACCTTGACCGTGCGCACCGCGCGCAGCGCGCCGTCGAGCATGCCGCCCATCAGGCCCAGGGAGTTCTGCGCCCTCTCCTGCGCCTTGGCCAGGGCGGGCATCAGCGTCAGGAACAGGACGGTGACCACGAGCACCGCGACGAAGGTGACCGTGAGCAGGAACAGGTCCAGCACGCCCATCATGACCAGCGTTCCCACCAGCAGCACGCCGCCGTTGATGAGGCTGATGACGCTGCTGGAGGCGGCCTCGCGCAGCAGGACCGTGTCGGAGGTCGCCCGGGTGACGAGCTCGCCGGAGGAGCGGCGCGACAGCGGGATGAGCGCGGCGCGGAAGTAGCGGCGCACCAGCGAGGTGCGCGCGTCCAGCACCACCTTCTCGGCGACGGTGCCCAGGAGGATCCAGTGCCACAGGCCGGACACCGTGCCCAGCACGAACAGGCCCAGCAGCAGGGCGATCGGCACGAGCAGGCCGCCCCCGCCGGAGACGGTGTCCAGGACCAGCTTGATCACCATCGGGTTGGCGAGTTCGAGCGCCGAGCCGAACAGGGCCAGCACCAGGCCCAGCGCCAGCTTGTTCCGGTGCGGGCGCACGAACGACCACAGCACCCGGAGCTGGGCGAACCGGGGTTCGGGCACACCCGGTTTCGAGTCGGTGTCTACTTTGGATGGATCAGTCATGTTTTAAAGTAGGTCATAGGTGACCGATTATTGTCAACCAATTACCGACAAGCCTAGGATGAGGGCATGGTGAAGAGCGCTCCCTCAGACGAAGAGACGAGGACGCGCGCCCGGACCCGGCGCGCGATCCTCGAAGCGGCGGTGGAGGTGCTCGGGGAGAACTCCTCGGCGCCCCTGTCCCAGGTGGCCAGAACCGCGGGTGTGGCGCGCAGCACGCTCCAGCGCTACTTCGCCGAACGCGCCGACCTGGTGTGCGCCCTCGGCGAGTACGCCGACGAGCTCATCAACGAGGCCACCGAGCGGGCACGCACCACCGAGGGCACCGGGCTGGAGGCCTTTCGGCGCCTGGTGCCCGAGTACTTCGGGCTCCAGAAGGTGGTCATGCTGGCCTTCGGGGCCGACGACTCCTGGGACGAGATGCTGGAGGAGGAGTGCGGGGAGGCTGACCGGGCCCTGTTCGCCCTCGTCGAGCGCGGCCACGCCGACGGCAGCATCGACCCCAGGATCACCCCGGTGTGGACGCAGCAGCTCCTGTGGGCAGGGCTCTACGCGGCCTGGGCCTACGTGAGCGCCAGCCGCACGCCCGCCTACGAGTCCCTCAACCTGTGCGTGCACTCGCTGACCAAGGCCATCGCCAACCCCGGCCGCGACGGCGCGGGCGACTGACCCGGGGCGGCGCGAGGACGGACGTCCGCCCCGGGCGGCGCGAACGAGGAAGTCGGGGAACCAGCCGGGGGAGGGGGCTACAGGTACAGGCCGGTGCCGCGCTCGGGGGCCTCGTTGGCCACGGCGTGCACGTCGCGCTCGCGCAGGATCACGTAACGCTCGCCGTTCAGCTCGACCTCGCCCTGCTCCTCGGGATCGAAGAGCACCCGGTCCCCGGTCTTGACGTGGCGGGCGCTGGTCCCGGCGCCGACGACCTCCCCCCACGCGAGCCTGGTCGCCAGCTTCACCGTGTCCGGGATGACCAGGCCGGCGCTGCTGCGCCGCTCGGTCCTGTCCGGGACCGACTTCACCAGCAGGCGGTCGTGGAGCATCTGGATCTCAAGCTTTGATTCGGGCACCACTCCAGGGTATTCGGCGCGGAAACCGGCCACCGCACGTCCACCGGAGGGCCCCGAGGTCGCAACCCACTCCCAACCTCCGGTACAGTAATTCCATCGCCGAGCGGGGGAACCGCCCGGCATACAAGGGGCTATGGCGCAGTTGGTAGCGCGCCTCCATGGCATGGAGGAGGTCTGGGGTTCGAATCCCCATAGCTCCACGGACGAAGGGCGACCCTGCTCGCGCGTGAACGCGCTCGCCGGGTCGCCCTTTGCGTTTACCGGGGGGAGACCCCCCGAACCCCCCGAGGTACCCCCCTGTGGCCGGGGTTGTGGGGATCGGTGGGGTGGGCGGGGTGTTCTCCCGCGACGTGAGGCTTCGCCTCCGAACCCCCTGCGGTCGAGGCCGCGTTCTCCTCTTTCCGAGACGCTCCTCCTGTGGTTGCGGTGGGTGCGCCCGGGTTCCGGGTTCGTACCGGTGGAACGTCCACTTCCCGGAGGCGGCCGCATCGTGGTATTCGGGATTAGGTTAGCCTCGCCTGGCTTGCACCAAGGCTTCCCTCAGGAGTTCCCATGCCCCGCACCTCACGGCCCCTCCGGATCCATCCCATCGTGCTGCGCCGCGCGGAGGTGGCCCGCGTCGTCGACGTCACGCCGAACATGCGCCGGATCACTCTGACGGGAGACGATCTCGCCGCGGGGAGGATGGGCGGGGGCTTCGAACGCCCCGCGTTCCGCTCGGACGGGTTCGACGACCACGTGAAGCTCGTCATCCCGCCGACCGACGGCCCGCTGCCGCACGTCGGCACGCAGGAGGAGAAGCGGTTCGCGTGGAACCCCGAGGTGCTCGCCCTGACCCGCGACTACACGGTGCGCTCGTACGACCCGGAGGCGAACACCTTCGACATCGACGTCGTGCGCCACGACCACGGCCTGGCCGCGGCCTGGGCGTTCCGCGCGCGGCCGGGGGACCGGATCCACTTCGCGGGCCCCAAGTCGTGCGCCCTGCGCAACGACGAGGCCGAGTGGCACCTGCTGGTCGGAGACGAGACGGCGCTCCCGGCGATCGGCCGCTGGCTGGAGGAGGCCCCCGAGGGCACGCGCGGGCACGTGATCGTCGAGGTCCCGACCGAGGCCGACCGCCAGGACATCCCGACCGCCGCGGACGTCAGCGTCGAGTGGCTCGTGCGCGGCAGACTCCCCGCGGGCACGGGCACGCGGCTGTTCGACGCCGTGCGGCGCGTGGCGGTGCCGGACCAGCGCGTCTACGCCTGGGTCGGCGGCGAGGCGATGACCATCGCCCCCATCCGCCGCTACCTGCGCGGGGACCTGGGGCTCCCGAAGGAGGACGTCGAGGTCGTCGGGTACTGGCGCAGGCCCAGGAGCGCGGACGACAGCGCGCCGCGTGACGACGCCGAGCGCCTCGTTCCCGCCGACACCGGCGGCACGACCCCCGCCGAGCTGCTCCACGAGGTGCACGAGATGACCGAGCTGGCGCCGCCGATCATCACGCGCGTCGCCGTCACGCTCGGCATCGGCCCGCTCATCGCCTACGGCGTCTCGACCCGCGACGGGATCGCCCGCGAGACCGGCGTGGAGCCGACCCGGCTCGCGCCCCTGCTCGACGCGATGTCCGCGCTGGGACTGGTGGAGCGGGACGGCGACCGCTACCGCAACACCGCCTGCGGCGGCGTCCTCATGGAGGAGTCGGCGGTCGAGGACCTCTCGCTCGACAACCCGGCCAACCGCGAGGCGCTCGCGCTGGTCGACCTCCTCGACGTGCTGCGCTCGGGCCGTCCCTCGCCGCGCCTGGGCGCGTCGTCGTGGCGCGAGCGCCGGGCGGCCGACGGAGCGCTCGACGGCGTCCACCACGACCGCGCCGCGGACGACCTCCAGTACGTGCTCGAACCGCTCGCGCGGACCGCCCCGGTCGCGGACGCGCGCACCCTCGCCGTCTTCGGCGACGCGGCCCCGTTCGTCGCCTCGCACCTCGCGCGCGGGCGCACCGTGCAGCTGCCGGGCGATGCCGACCCGGCCTGGCCCGCACACGACTGCGCCGTCCTCGTCGGCGCTCTGGAGGGCCGATCCGACGAGGAGGCGCTCCTGCTGCTGCGCGCCGCGTTCGCCGCGGGCCCCGCCCTGGTGCTCGCCGAACGCACGTCCGACAAGGCCGCCACCGACGACCACGCCGCCGAGCACGCCCTGACGAGCCTCGCGGTCACCGGCTCGGTGCTGCGGACCCGGGAGCGCATCGGCGACCTCCTGCGCGCCGCCGGGGCTTCGCGGCTGGAGGCCACCACCCTGGGCTGGGGTTTCGGCCCGTTCGGGACCGTGACCGTCGCACATGCGTGAACTCGCCGCACCCGTTCCGGCCGTGCGCGGATGCCGATGCTCCTCCTCTCACGCGTCGCGCGGGCCCGGGACCGCGGACTGGAAGGCGATCAGGAATCTGGAGGAGGACTGAGCCGTTCGTCCACGAAGGCGAGGAGGTCCGGATCGCCCGAGGTCAGGCGCTCCACCTCCTCGCCCCCGTCGCACCGGCACAGGGCCACCGTCACCTCGGAGGCGGTCCGCCCCACCACCCGCCACACGGCGCCGTGGTCCTCCCAGCGGACCAGGGTGTCGACCGGGTTCTGTCGTGGTCTGTCGCTCATCTGTTTGTCGGGCGTGGATACCCCGTCCTTCAGGGCGGGGAGGAAACGCCCTCTCCTTCCTGTCGCTTTCTGTTGGATTCGCCTCACGCGATCGCAGGGCGGTCGCTACGGTGTGTGCCATGACCGGGAAGAGCGTGAAGCGGGCGTTTCGGTACCGCTTCTACCCGAGTGATGCGCAGGCGGCTGAGCTGTCGCGCACGTTCGGGTGCGTGCGCCTGGTCTACAACCGCGCTCTGGCCGAACGCAGCGCCGCTTGGCACCAGCGCCGGGAGCGGGTGGGTTACTCCCACACCTCAACCATGCTCACCGCCTGGAAGAGGACGCAGGAGCTGTCCTTCCTCACCGAGGTCTCTTCCGTCCCGCTCCAGCAGACGCTGCGCCACCTGCACACCGCCTTTGGTAACTTCTTCGACCGGCGTGCGAAGTACCCGCGGTTCAAGTCGAAGAAGAAATCCCGGGCCTCGGCGGAGTACACCCGGTCCGAGTTCCGCTACCGCGACGGCCGCCTGACCCTGGCCAAGATGACCGAACCCCTGAACATCGTGTGGTCGCGCCCCCTGCCCGAAGGAGCACGCCCCTCCACGGTCACGGTCTCGCGTGACGCGGCCGGGCGCTGGTTCGTCTCGCTCCTGTGCGAGGACACCATCACATCGGCCCCGGCCACTCGCGACGCGGTAGGTGTCGATGCCGGAATCACCTCGGTGGTGACCTTGTCGACCGGGGAGAAGGTGGCCAACCCCCGCCACGAGCAACGCGACCGCGCCAGGCTGGCTCGGTCGCAGCGTGCCCTGTCGCGTAAACAACCGGGTTCGGCCAACCGGGACAAGGCCCGCCGGAAGGTGGCTCGGGTGCACGCCCGCATCACCGACCGCAGGCGCGACTTCCTGCACAAGCTCTCCACTCGACTCGTCCGCGAGAACCAAGCGGTCGTGATCGAGGACTTGGCCGTGCGCAACATGGTCAAGAACCGCAGGCTGGCCCGGGCGATCTCGGACGTGTCCTGGCGTGAGCTGCGCACCATGCTGGAGTACAAGTGCGCCTGGTACGGGCGCGATCTGGTCGTGGTGGACCGGTTCTTCCCCTCCTCCCGGCTGTGTTCGACGTCTGGGTGCGGGTACCTCAATGCGTCGTTGCCGCTGAACGTCCGGATGTGGATGTGCCCCCGGTGTGGGGTGGCCCATGATCGGGATGTGAACGCGGCGCTCAATCTCGAAGCCGCCGGGCTGGCGGTTGGGGCCGGGCTCCCGCTGTGTGATCATGGCGAAGCCCACACAGTAGGGGCGGGAGCTGGTGTGAGACCTCAACGGGACTCCTCCCGGACGGGGCGACCGGCGGTGAAACAGGAAGGCCACGGGGCGACCCGTGACGAGGCGTTGGCCTCGAACCACCGGTAGGTGGTTCCGGATTCTCCTGCCTTCAGACAGGAGAGGAAGTCAACCCACCCCCACACGTCCGGTAGACTCGAACCGTTGCCGAACAGCACACGGGGCTATGGCGCAGTTGGTAGCGCGCCTCCATGGCATGGAGGAGGTCTGGGGTTCGAATCCCCATAGCTCCACGGACTCGGGACGACCCTGCTCGGCGGCCTTCGGCCGCCTCGCCGGGTCGTCCTTTGTGCTTTCCGGGGGAGGCCCCCCGAACCCCCCGAGGTACCCCCCTGTGGTCGGGGCTGGGGTGATCGGCGGGGCGGGTGGGGCACTCCCCTGCAACGTGAGGCTTCGCCTCCGGGCCTCTTGTGGTCGGGGCTGCGGCGATCGGCGGGGCGGGTGGGACACTCCCTTGCAACGCGGGCTTCGCCCCAAGACCCTCTGTGGTCGGGGTCGAAGTGGTTCTTCTCTCTTGACTCGTTGGTGTGTCGTGGGCCATAATCAACACATCGGTTGATTAACAGGAAAGTTGAATACGCAGATGGCGACCGACCCGTTGAGTCTCACGTTCGCTGCACTGGCCGACCCGACCCGTCGGGCGCTGCTGGCGAGGCTCGCCGAGGGTGAGGCCACCGTCAACGAGCTGGCGGAGCCGTTCCCCATCAGCCTCCAGGCGGTCTCCCGGCACCTGAAGGTGCTGGAGCGGGCGGGCCTGGTCAGCCGGGGCCGCGACGCGCAGTGGCGCCCCTGCCGACTGGAGACCGCCCCCCTGCAGGAGGCGACGGGGTGGATCGAGCGCTACCACCGCCAGTGGGAGGACCGCTTCGACCGGCTCGACGCGGAGATCCGCCGAATCCAGCAGACACAGACCACAGGAGAGCAGTCATGAGCGACCTCACGGTGATCGCCGAGCCCGGGCAGCACGACATCGTCGTCACGCGCAGCTTCGACGCGCCCCGCGACGTGGTGTTCAGGGCCATGACCGAAGCCGAGCACCTCGCCCGCTGGTGGGGGCTCAAGGAGAACGAGACCGTCATCGACCGCGCGGACCTGCGCCGGGGCGGTTCCTGGAGGTTCGTCGAGCGCGCCCCCGACGGCCGGGAGTACGCCTTCCACGGCGTGGTCCACGACGTCGTCGCGCCCGAGCGCTTCGTGCAGACCTTCGAGTTCGAGGGCATGCCCGGGCACGTGTGCCTGGAGACCACCGCCCTGGAGGAGAGGGACGGGCGCACCCTCTACACGTCGACCACGGTGTTCCAGAGCGTCGAGGACCGCGACGGCATGGTCGAGTCCGGCATGGAGTACGGCCTGAAGCAGTCCATGGACGCACTGGACGAGCTGCTGGCCGCGATGGGCTGAGCGCCTCCGGCCGATCCCGCCTGTGGACAACGCCCGCCCTGTCCTCCGCGGCCGGTACTGTCGATCCGTGGCAGATCTCCCCGACGTCCCCACCCTGCTCGACGCGGCCGTCGCCGCCCTGGGCGGCAGCCGCCGCGAGGGCCAGGCGACCATGGCCGGTGCCGTGGCCGAGGCGGTCGACAAGCGCGAACACCTGGTGGTCCAGGCCGGTACCGGCACCGGAAAGTCCCTGGCCTACCTGGTGCCCGCGATCAGACACGCCATGGCCAAGGAGAGCACCGTGGTGGTCTCCACCGCCACCATCGCCCTGCAGAACCAGCTCATCGAGCGCGACCTGCCGCGCCTGGCCGGGGCCCTCGCGCCGATGCTGTCCCGCGAGCCCACGTTCGCGGTGCTCAAGGGCCGCCGCAACTACCTGTGCCGCAACCGGCTCCAGACCGCCGGCGAGGAGGCCGAGGACACCGAGCTGTTCGACCCGCGCCAGCTCTCCTCGCTGGGCCGACAGGTGGCCCGCCTGCACGAGTGGGCCGAGGACACCGTCACCGGCGACCGCGACGAACTCGTCCCCGGCGTCAGCGACCTGGCCTGGCGCCAGGTGTCGGTGGCCGCCAACGAGTGCATGGGCGCCCGCATCTGCCCCTTCGGCCAGGAGTGCTTCGCCGAGTTCGCCCGCGAGGCCACCCAGGGCGTGGACGTGGTGGTCACCAACCACGCCATGCTCTCCATCGACATGTCGCAGGGCTACCACATCCTGCCCGAGCACAACACGATCATGATCGACGAGGCACACGAACTCGTCGACCGCGCCACCTCCGTGGCCACCGGCGTCCTGGGCGAGCGCACCGTCAACGCCGCGGCCAAGCGCGCCGCCCGCCTGGTCGAACCCGGGATCAGCGAACGCCTCACCGAGTGCGCCGACGGCCTCGCCCTGATGTTCACCGAGTCGCCCGACGGGCGCCTGGACCACCTCGACGACGCCCTGGCCAACGCGGTCGCCGCCACCCGCGACGCCGCCTCGGCCTGCGTCACCGCCATCGGCCCCTCGCCCGGGGAGCTGGACCCGGACGGCGCCAGCGACCGCCGCCTGGCCCTGGCCGCGCTCGGCGAGGTGCACGACACCGCCGTGCGCGTCCTGGAGTCCTTCGAACCCGCCCTGCGCGACCGCACCGAGGTCGTCTGGCTGACCAAGACCCCCGGACGCCAACCCGCGCTCCACGTCGCCCCGCTCGGCGTGGGCGGACTGCTGCGCGAGAAGCTCTTCGGCGACCGCACCGTGGTGCTGACCTCCGCCACCCTCACCCTGGGCGGCTCCTTCACCTCGCTGGCCAACCAGTGGGGCCTGGGCCGCGAGGTGGCCCAGGAGGCCGCCGAACGCGCCGCCGCGGGCCGCGGCCCGGAGCCGGACGGACCCCGGGACGAGGACGGCACCGACGACGAGGACGGACCGCACCGCGCGGCCGGGGAGCCCCGCTGGCGCGCGCTGGACGTCGGCTCCCCCTTCGAGCACGCCCGCCGGGGCATCCTCTACGTGGCCACCCACCTGCCGCCGCCCGGCCGCGACGGCCTCGCACCCGCCTACCTGGACGAGATCAGCGAACTCATCGAGGCCGCCGACGGCCGCGCGCTGGGGCTGTTCTCCTCCATGCGCGCCGCCCAGCAGGCCGCCGAGGAGCTCCGCGAGCGCCTGGACCAGCCGATCCTGTGCCAGGGGGAGGACTCCACCGGGCAGCTGGTGCGCCGCTTCGCCGAGGAGGAGCGGTCCTGCCTGTTCGGCACCCTGTCGCTGTGGCAGGGCGTGGACGTGCCCGGACCCTCGCTGTCCCTGGTGATCGTGGACCGCATCCCCTTCCCGCGGCCCGACGACCCGCTGGCCTCCGCGCGCCAGCGCGCGGTCGCCGCGCACGGGGGCAACGGCTTCCTGTCGGTGGCCGCCACCCACGCCGCCCTGCTGCTCGCCCAGGGCACCGGGCGCCTGCTGCGCTCCACCGAGGACCGGGGGGTCATCGCCGTCCTGGACCCGCGCCTGGCCACGGCCCGCTACGGCGGCTTCCTGCGCGCCTCCCTGCCGCCCTACTGGGGGACCACCGATCCGGCGGTGGCCAGGTCGGCGCTGCGCCGCCTCGCGGGCCAGCCCGAACCCGCCGCCGGGTAGGGCGCCGGGGCCGTGTCGCGCGAGCGCGGTCCGGTCTCAGCCGCGCGTGCGGTAGCCGAACAGCCGGACCGCGTACGCGGGGGACTCGTCGTCCTCCGCCTCCTGGATGAACCAGCGGTCGTCGTGCTCGCCCACCAGGAGTTCGTTCCACATCATGTCGATGAGCTTGAGCCGGGAGACCACGGACGCCTCGGGGTCCAGCACGATCGAGTAGGCGCGGTCCGTCAGCCGCTGGGTCACCATGCCCACGGACTGGCCGTCCCAGATGGCCGGGACGGGGGCGTGCCCGACCTCGACCCCGCACAGCCGCAGCTGCTCCACCTCCTCGTCGAGGGCCTCGGCCGCCAGGGCGCCGTCCAGCCGCAGGGCGTCCTCCAGCTCGTCGCGGTCCTCGTCGGCGCGCATGTAGGCGTGGTAGGTGCGGTAGCCGCAGGTGCGGCACTTGCGCCAGACGACGCAGCGGGCCAGTCCGTAGGCGGACTGCGCCTCGCCCACACTCTGGTAGTCGCTCACCTCGCGAATCGTGCCGCAGTCGCAGCACAGGGCCGTGAGATCCTGCTTCATCAGAGTCCCCCCTCCGAGGCGAGTATGCGACGGATGAAGCCCGTTAGGGAACCCGTTCTGCGAGGAAGTCACGGCAAGGACTCGTCATCAATGCCCAAAATGACCCGGTCGCGGGTTTCGGACCGTCCCCAACGGCGTGTCGGTGTGGCGAGTCTTACCCTCGCCCAGTACGCCCGCGCACCCTCACTCGTCCAGTGACAGGCCGCGCTTGTTGCGTGCGCTCCAGTCGCGCATCCGCTGCGGGTAGCCGACGATCTGCACGTCGTAGGCCGGGGCCGCCAGGTTCCGGGCCACCTTGCGGATCACGTCGGGCGAACCGCACCGGCGGCGGATCCACTCGCCGTCCGTCGCGACCGCGACCGCCGTGGCCCGCGTGGCGAAGGTCTCCGGCTCGACGAAGAACTCCACGCCCACCCGGCTCTTGGCGAACTCGATCAGAGCCTTGATGTCCGAATCCTCGGCATCCCGGTCGAAACGGGCCTTGCCCTTGCGGTTGGCCTTGCGGAGTCCGAAACGGTCTCGCCATCCCATCGGCGCTCATGTCCCCTTGGTGCAACTCGGTGCGGCTCGGCGCGGCTGGATGCTCGGGACCTCGCGAAGGCCCCCGCCGGGCACCACGGCCCCCGAGTCTAGCGGTCCGGGCCGCCCCCGACAGGACGCGTATCCCCGTGCTCCACGGCTTTGCGCGTTTTCCGGACAGCCCTGTCACGGCGCTGCTACGTTCTGTTCTCACATGGTGCTTACAGGGGGTGCAGACCATGCCGATGTGGACGTGGGCGGGGGAGACCGCACGACGACTCCGGGCGGTCGGCCAGGCGGAGCTGGCCGAGGCGGTCGCGGGTCTGCCCGTGCTCTGCGAGGCCGGGGACCCGGTGCGCGTGGAGGCCGTGGCCCGTTCGGCGCTGCGCACCGCGCGCCGACTGGTCGCCGAGGCGGGAGCGGTCGAGGCCGCGGTCCCGGGGGTCTTCGGCCCGCCGACCCTGTTCTTCCTGGCGCACTGGCCCCTGGCCGTGCGCGTGGGCGCCCTGGCCGAGGGCGGGCGCGCGCTCGCCCAGGTGAGCGCGGCGGCCGACGACGAACCCGAGCCCCTGGCCCACGGCCCGCTGCCGGTGTCCCTGCTGGAGACCCTGGTGCGCTGCCACGCCAACATCGACGCCCGCGGCACCACCGGACAGCGCCGCGAACTGCTCTCCACCCGGCGCCTGGCCGGTTGGGAGCGCACCCCCGCCTGGCCCTCCTTCACCCTCGCCCGGGTCAACCTGCTCATCGACGAGGACTTGGCCGACCGGGCCGAGAACGAGCTGCGGCGCTACGAGCACACCGCCACCGGCCCGGCCATGCTCGGCGCCGAGGGGGTGTTCACCCTCGTCAGGGCCCTGCGCCACCAGGACGAGCACGCCCAGGCGCTGGAGGTGCTGGACCGCATGGAGGCGGAGCTGGTCCTGGACGAGACCAACCCGCGCCGGGCGGCCCTGAACCGGCGCATCCGCTTCGAGCGCGCGCGGCTGCTGTCCTGGCTGGCCCGCCTGGGCCACTGCCCGCCCCAGGAGGCCATCGTCCCCCTGCCTACCGTGGAGGAGGCCGAGGCGTACCCGAGTCTGCGGCCCGCGTGGGTGGAGGCGGTGGAGAACCTGGTGTGCCAGGGCGCGGTGCGCAACGACTGGCGGCTGGGAGTGCGGGTGACCACCTGGTCGCGCTACTTCGAGCGGGTGGGGGCGCCGCGCCGCGGCGCCGAGCTGGCCCTGTCCGCCGCCCGCCTGGCCGCGGTCCGCGGCGCCCGCTGGGTGGCCAGCTGCTCCGCGCAGCGGGCGGAACGGCTCATCGGGGAGCTGGGGAGCACCGAGGAGATCCTGGGAGACCTGGCCGAGGTGCGCGCCATGATCGCGACGATGCCCCCGGTCCGGCCGCTGGCCCCGGCCGAGGAGGTGCTGGACTTCCTGCGGGCGCAGCCCGCGGAGGAGGTCGACCCCGAGCAGCAGGCCGAACAGGTCAACGCCGCCCTGGAGAGGATGCCGCACGACACCCCGCTGCTGACCGCGCTCGGCCAGGTCGGCCGGACCCTGATGCTCTCGGACGCGGCGACCGAGCCCCAGTGGCGCCACGTGCGCGAGCAGCCGGGGGACCAGCGCGCGGCGCTGTCCCTGCTGGAGACCCTCCTGCACGACAACGACACCGTCGGGGTGCGCACCCTCGTGAGCACCCTGGCCGCCGGTGCGCTGGACGGACCTGTGCGGGCCGGCGCCCCCGGGCGGGGAACCCTGGCGCCCCACCCCTGACGGGCGGTCACAGGGGGCGGCCGTCGCCGGTGTGACGCGAGGGGCGGGCTGGAGCGGAGCGGGAGGGGCGTCCTCACACGGTCGCCGCGCCCACCCCCGACGCCAGTGAGCGCCCCGCGGGGTAGGACAGTGCGGCGGCGGGCAGCCGGGAGGGACGACCGCTGGCCAACACCCGCACCCGGCCCGGGGCGGCGCTCACGGGCCTCTCGCCGATCCGGCGCAGGGCCTGCGCGGCCACCGCCCCGGCGGCGGTGAACAGCTCCGCGCGCCCGCCCAGGGCCGCGGAGATCCGCGCGCCCACCAGGTCGTAGTGCGTGCACCCGAGCACCACGCCGTGCACGTCGCCGGGGGTCAGTTCGGCGGCGTAGGCCACCGCGTCGTCGATCAGCCGCGGGTCGGCCGACTCCACCGCCTCGGCCAGCCCGGCGCAGGCCACCGCGGTCACCTCCACGCCGCGGGCGAAGGTCTCGATGAGCTCGCGCTGGTAGCCGCTGCGCGTGGTCGCGGCGGTGGACCACACCGCGATCGGCCCTCCGGCCGCCGCCGCGGGCTTGATCGCGGGCACCGTCCCGATCACCGGGACGTCCGGCTCGAACTCGGCGCGCAGCTCGGCCAGCCCGTGCACCGACGCCGTGTTGCACGGCACCACCACAGCGTCCAGCGCCGCGTCCCCGGCGGCCTCCTGCGCGGCCCGGGCCCCGGCCAGGGCGCGCGCGACGATCTCGTCCGGGGTACGCGGACCCCAGGGCATGTGGTCCGGGTCCATCGACAGGAACAGGTCGGCGTCCGGCCGTGCCACACGCAGGGCCGCCGCGGTCGAGAGCATGCCGATGCCGGAGTCAACGAGAGCGATACGCACGAACCCCGATCCTACGACCACCTCCGCACCGCACCGGCGGGACACCGCGCGGCGGCGTCGGATCCGCCCGCGGCGGCCGTGTTCCGGGCGTGACCGCAGGCAGGACGAGTAGGGGGAAGACACGGAACAAATGGGGTGGCACAAAGCCGTTACCGGTAGGTAGAACTGAGTGGATCGGCCGTCCCAGCCGCCCGGCGGCCATGGCCGATCCGGCACGCGAGTGCGTGTCGCCGACACCGGAACGGGAACTGGAATGACTTCTCAACAGCAGGTCACGGGCAGCGCCACCCCCGCGCGGACGGGGCTGGCCGAGCACATAGCGGCGGTCCACAAGCTGCGCCGCGACTACCGGGCCCTGCCCCAGAGGGCGCCGGTGCGCCTGGCCAAGCCCACCTCCAACCTCTTCCGGTTCCGCGAGCCCACCGGCGCCCCGGCCCTGGACGTGTCCGCCTTCACCGGAGTCATCTCCATCGACCCCGTCGAGCGCGTCGCCGACGTCGGCGGCATGACCACCTACGAGGACCTCGTCGCGGCGACCCTGCCGCACGGCCTCATGCCGACGGTCGTCCCCCAGCTGCGCACCATCACCATCGGCGGCGCCGTCACCGGCATGGGCATCGAGTCCTCCTCCTTCCGCAGCGGCCTGCCGCACGAGGCCGTCCGGGAGATGGAGATCCTCACCGGAGGCGGCGACGTCGTCACCGCCACCAGGGACAACGAGTACAGCGACCTCTTCCACGGCTTCCCCAACTCCTACGGGACCCTGGGCTACAGCCTGCGCCTGCGCGTCGAACTCGAACCGGTCTCGCCGTACGTGCACCTGCGCCACGTGCGCTTCCACAAGGCCGCCGAGGCCATGGACGCCCTCGCCCTGGTCTGCGCCGACCGCGAGTACGGGGGCCAGCCGGTCGACTTCGTGGACGGGGTCGCCTTCGGCCCCGACGAGCTGTACCTGACCCTGGCCCGCTTCACCGACGAGGCCCCCTGGACCAGCGACTACACCGGCCAGGAGGTCTACTACCGGTCCATCCAGCGCTACGCGGGCAGCGGCCCCGGCGACTACCTCACCATCGCCGACTACCTGTGGCGCTGGGACACGGACTGGTTCTGGTGCTCCCGGGCCTTCGGCGCCCAGCACCCGCTGGTGCGCCCCCTGTGGCCGCGCTTCCTCAAGCGCTCCGACGTCTACCGCAGACTGGTCGCCTGGGACCGGCGCACCGACTTCTCCCGCCTCCTCAACCACTACCGGGGGCGGCGGCCCAAGGAACCCCTCATCCAGGACATCGAGGTGGGCGTCGAACGAGGTGCCGAGTTCCTCGACACCTACCACGCCGAGATCGGCATGACCCCCGTGTGGATGTGCCCCCTCCGGCTCCGCGAGCCCCGCCGCCCGGGCCAGGGCGAGGGCGAGCACGTGTGGCCGCTCTACCCGCTCGACCACGACCGCCTCTACGTGAACTTCGGCTTCTGGGGCCTGGTCGACATGAAGCCGGGACAGCGCCGGGCCCACCACAACCGCCTGGTGGAGGAGACGGTCGCCGAACTCGGCGGCCACAAGTCCCTGTACTCGGACTCCTTCTACGACGAGGAGGAGTTCTGGCGCCTGTACAACGGCACCGCCTACGCCGGGCTCAAGGAGGCCTACGACCCCGACGGGCGGCTGCTCGACCTGTACGCCAAGTGCGTGCGCAACCGCTGACGGCACGAGACCACCGGGACGCGACCCGAGGGGACGTCACCGCGTCCGGCTAGAGGGAAGGACAGAGCAATGCGGCTCGCTGAGATCTTCGAACGCGTCGTCGGACCCGACGCGCCCATCCGGTTCACCGCCTACGACGGCAGCGGCGCGGGGGACCCCGGCAGCGACGTGGCCCTGCACGTGCGGACCCCGGTCGCGGTGAACTACCTGGCGCAGTCCCCCAACGCCGTCGGCCTGGCCCGGGCCTACGTCTCCGGCCACCTGGAGCTGGAGGGGGACATGTACACCGCCCTCAGACGCATGGCGGACTTCGTCTTCGCCGACGGGTTCGGGGTCTCGGTGCGCGACGCGGTCGAGATCGCGCGGTCGGTGGGCTGGGTCAAGTTCGTCAACCGGGTCGCCCCGCCGCCGCAGGAGATGCGCCAGGGCCGCCTCAGCGGACTGGGCTGGCGCCACTCCAAGCAGCGCGACGCCGAGGTGATCCACCACCACTACGACGTCTCCAACGCCTTCTACGAGATGGTCCTGGGGCCGTCGATGACCTACACCTGCGCCGTCTTCGACGACGAGGACGGGACCCTGGACCGGGTCGGCCGCTTCGACGGGGCCCTGGAGAGCGCCCAGTTCCGCAAGTACGAACTCATCTCGCGCAAGCTCGGCCTGGAGCCGGGCATGCGCCTGCTCGACGTGGGCTGCGGCTGGGGCGGCATGGTCATGCACGCCGCCCGCGAGCACGGGGTCCGCGCGCTCGGCGTCACCCTGTCCAAGGAACAGGCCGACTGGGCGGCCAAGAGGATCGCCCAGGAGGGGCTGTCCGAGCTGGCCGAGGTCCGCCACATGGACTACCGCGACGTCCCCGACGGCAGCTACGACCGGATCAGCTCCATCGGCCTGACCGAGCACGTGGGGGCGGACAACCTGGCCTCCTACTTCGCCTCGCTCAACGACAAGCTCGTGCCCGGGGGGCGTCTGCTCAACCACTGCATCACCCGGCCGCGCAACGACCTGCCGTCCCTGAACCGCGGGGGCGTCATCAACCGCTACGTCTTCCCCGACGGGGAGCTGGAGGGCCCCGGCCGGATCCAGACCGCCATGAACGACGCCGGGTTCGAGATCCGCCACCAGGAGAACCTGCGCGAGCACTACGCCCTGACCCTGCGCCACTGGGGCGCCAACCTGGACCGCAACTGGGACGAGGCCGTCGCCGAGGTCGGTGCGGGCACCGCCCGGGTCTGGCGGCTCTACATGGCCGGGTGCGTGCTCGGCTTCGAACGCGACGTGGTGCAGCTGCACCAGATCCTCGGCGTCAAGCTGGACGGCACCGAGGCGCACGTGCCGCTGCGCCCCTGGTTCTGACCGGCCGCCCCACCCGCCGCCGCGGACCGCCGCACGAGCGCGCCGAAGGTCCTCTCCCTTCCCTTGTTCGCCGGGGGAGGACCTTCGGCCTGTCAGGGGTCGGGCGGGCCCGCTTCGCGGCATCATGGACCCGGGGCGTGTCAGGCGGACGCACACCCCGCCGCGTGACCGGCGGGACCCGGCCCTGCACACCCCGGCCGCACACCCACCAGAAGGGACCACGACGTGTCCTCATCCTCCGACGGCAGCACCGACGGGACCACGCCCGCGCCCGACGCGCCCGACCACGTCAAGCGGACCGCGATCGACCTGATCGAGGCCTACGCCGACCGCAACCGGCAGGAGCTCGACGGGGTCGTCCCGCGCGCCGCCGACGACGTCGAGGCCGTCACGTCCGAGCTCAAGGTCATCGCCGCCTTCCTCGGCCGCCGCGTGCAGCAGACCGGCGTGGTCTGGAAGCCCGCCGACTCCCGCGAGGCCGTCGCCCGCATGGTCGCCGAGATGCTCCCGCCCGAACTGGAGTTCGCCGTCTCCACCGCCTGGGAGGCCCACTCGGTGGGCGAGGAGGAAGCCGCGGAGCGCTTCACCCGGGGGGACCCCATGGTCTACGTGCACATGCTCGCCGCCTTCGGCGCGGCCATCGGCCTGGCCGTGTACAAGCGGGCCGAACTCCTGTCCACCCTGCGCCAGGTCACCGGACTGTCCGAGTAAGGGCGTGTGACCAAGGGATAAAAGGGTCGAAAGGGACTCGTGCGACACGCCGTACCGGCCGCGACACTCCGGATATGTCCAGCCTCCTAACGGCTCAGACACAAAAGGTAGTGGTTTACTTCACTCGACGCGGTTCTTTACGTAGGTTTCCTACCAACCCTGAGGGGACCCTCGAAAGGAACGGGAGGCGTGCCGATGGCCCGCAGAAGAACCCACAAGTACGTTCCGCTCCCCGCCGCCGTCGCGGCGCTGGTCCTGGCCGCGACGGCGTGCGGGAGCGGAGGAGGCGGGGCCGCCGACTCCGACGGCCTCCTGGTCTGGATCATGCAGGGCACCAACCCCGACGAGACGGGGTTCTTCGAGGCGGCCAACGCCGCGTTCACCGAGGAGACCGGCATCGAGGTGGACGTCGAGTTCGTGCCGTGGCAGGACGCCCAGAACAAGATCTCCACCGCCATCGCGGGCGGCACCATGCCCGACGTCGCCGAGCTCGGCAACACCTTCACCCCCGGTTTCGCCGACGCCGGAGCCCTGCACGACCTGTCCGGCTACGACATGGACACCTCCCGGTACATCCCCGGCCTGATGGAGATGGGCCAGCTGGGAGAGGGCGTCTACGGCGTCCCCTGGTACGCCTCCATCCGCTCCGTCGTCTACCGCACCGACGTCTTCGAGGAGCACGGCCTGGAGGTCCCCGAGAACTGGGAGGAGCTGCGCGAGACCGCCCTGGCCCTGTCCGAGGCCGAGGAGGACATGATCGCCTTCCCCGTCCCCGGAGACGCCCAGTACTCGGTCATGCCGTGGATCTGGGGCGGCGGCGGGGAGATCGCCGTCGAGCAGTCCGACGGCACCTGGGTCTCGGAGACCGACAGCGAGGAGGCCCGCGCCGGGATCGGGTTCTTCACCGACCTGGCCCTGGAGGACGGCACCTCCACCACCGGCGCCGTCAACTGGAACGAGATCGCCGTCATGGAGGCCGTCGCGGAGGAGGAGGCCGCCATGGCCATCCTCGGCAGTGCCAACCCCAAGGCCATCCTGGAGGCCAACCCCGACCTGGAGGGCAGGCTGGGTTCCTTCACCCTGCCCGGCCAGGACGGCGGGTACATGCCCTCCTTCGCGGGCGGCTCGCTGCTGTCGGTCTTCGAGGGCACCGGCCAGGAGGAGGCCGCCTGGCAGTACGTCCAGCACCTGACCGGCGAGGAGTTCGGCATGCGCTGGTCGGAGGAGACCGGCTTCTTCCCGGGCGTGGTCGACCGGGTCGACACCTTCTCCGAATCCGCCGACCCCATCCTGGAGCCCTTCGCCGTCCAGCTCAACGAGGCCAGCCGGGGCGTGCCCGTCACCCCCGCCTGGACCCAGGTCGAGGCCGAGAAGGTCCTGGTCGGCATGCAGCAGGACATCCTCAACGGCGAGGCCACCGTGGAGGAGGCCACCGAGAGCGCGGCCAACGAGATCGAGCGCATCCTCAACGGGGGGTAGACACGTGCGAACACCGGTCGGGTTGGGCACCGCCAGCAGCGAGCCGGGGCCCGAGGCCCGCCGCTCCGCCGAGCCGTCCTCGCGACGGCCCCGGCCGCGGCGGGCGCCGCTCCTGGGCCACCGCGGCCGCAGGGCGCTCCTGCCCTGGGTGCTGCTCGCCCCCGCGCTGACGGTCATCGGACTGCTGCTGCTGCTCCCGCTCGCCCGGATCGTGTGGCTGTCCTTCCGCGAGTACCAGCTGCGCAACCTCGTCTCGGGCGAGTCCGACTTCATCGGGCTCGCCAACTACGCCGCCCTGCTCACCGACCCCTACCTGTGGCGGGTCGCCCTGCTCAACACGGTGGTCTTCGCCGTGGTCGCGGTGGTCACCACCATCGTCGTGGGCACGCTGGTGGCGCTGCTGCTGGCCACGCTGCGCCCGGTGCCCCGGATCATCGTGGTCTCCTGCATCATGGTCGCCTGGGCCATGCCCGCGGTCAGCGGAACCTACGTGTGGATCTGGATCTTCGACGTCGACAGCGGCGTCGTCTCCCAGGCCCTGGCCTCCCTGGGCCTGGTGGAGCCCTCCGGGTACAACTGGTTCGCCGACCGGCTGTTCTTCTACGCCATCGTCACGCTCAACGTGGTGCACGGGGGCTTCCCGTTCGTGGCGGTCACGGTCCTGGCCGGACTGCTCACGGTCCCCGCCGAACTGCACGAGGCGGCCCGCATCGACGGCGCGGGCGCCTGGAAGCGCTTCTGGCACGTCACCTTCCCGGTGCTGCGCCCGGTGTTCGCCGTGGTCACCGTGCTCTCCACCATCTGGGACTTCAAGGTGTTCGCGCAGATCTACCTCATGCCCGGCGGCGACGTGGGCGGCTCGGAGATGCTCAACCTGGGTGTGTGGTCCTACGTGCGCTCCTTCGGCCACAACGACTACGGCCTGGGCTCGGCCATCGCCGTGCTGCTCACCCTGCTGCTGCTGGTGATCACCGTGTTCTACCTGCGCGCGCTCTTCCGAGAGGACGAGCTCCGATGAGCGCGGCGGCCCCCGCGGCCCGCTCAGCGGGAGGGGTCGTGGACCCCCGCCACGAGCTTGTCGCGCACGCGGCGCCAGTCGACCGAGGCCAGCGAGCGCCGGTCCAGGTCCTCGCGCACCGCGCCCATGGTCCGCAGGTCGTACTCGCCCAGCGGGCGCCCGTCGTCGTTGTCGCGGTTGACCAGGTTCTCGACGTAGGCGTGCAGCAGCCGTCCGCTGGGGTCGCGCAGGGCGTGCCGGACGGCGCGGTCCCGGAAACGGGCGTCGTGGGGGATCCAGCTGATGACGACCTCGGTGGGGGAGGGCCCGGGGAAATCGCGCACGGTGCTACGCCACCGTCTCCGGCGACCCTGTCGACACGGCCATCACTCCTCCTCCGCCGGGGTGCGAAGGACGTCCCGCCCCGGACAGTGCAGGAGTCTAACGGCCCCGTCCGAGCCCGGAACAACCGGATTCGGACCTTCGGTCACCGCTGAGGAAGGAACGCCCGTGGTCACGCGCACAGAGGCACCCGCCGCCGACACCGACTGGGAGGGCCGCGTCCGCGACGCCCGCCGCAGGGGCGAGGTCCGCAGGACGGGGCGGTTCCTGGCCAAGTCCGCCGGAGTGGCCGTCCTGCTGCTGTTCACGCTCTTCCCCGTCTACTTCATGCTCATCAGCGCGTTCTCGGACCGGGCCACCTCGGGGGCCGGGGCGCTGCTCCCCACGGGGCTGTCCCTGGACAACTTCGTCTACGTGCTCACCGAGGCCAGGTTCGGCCAGTACATGCTCAACTCGCTCACGGTCGCCTGCATCACCGTGGTCGGGGCGTGCGTGCTGTCGCTGCTGGCCGCCGTGGCGGTGGCCCGCTTCCGGTTCCGGTTCCGCACCGCGGTGCTGGTGATGGTCCTCATCGTGCAGATGGTGCCGCTGGAGGCGCTGGTCATCCCGCTCTTCCTCCAGGTGCGCGACCTCCAGCTGCTCAACACCATGCTCGGCCTGGGCGTGGTCTACGTGGCGCTGTCCCTGCCGCTGGCGGTGTGGATGATGCGCGGCTTCGTGGCCGCCGTGCCCGTGGAGGTGGAGGAGGCCGCCTACATCGACGGGGCCTCCTGGGGCCAGATGTTCTGGCGGGTGCTGTTCCCGCTGGTGGCGCCCGGCCTGGTGGCCACGGCCATCTTCTCGTTCATCGTGGCGTGGAACGAGTTCGTGCTGGCGCTGACCTTCATGACCCAGAGCGAGAACTACACGGTGGCGGTCGGCCTGCGCCAGTTCTTCGGCCAGTACGCCAACGACTGGGGGCACGTGATGGCCGCCTCCACCCTCATCACCATCCCGGTCATGGTCTTCTTCGTCCTCGTGCAGCGCTTCCTGGTCTCCGGGCTCGTCCAGGGAGCCGTCAAGGGATGAGGGCGGGGCCGGTCCCCGGGCCGGAGTGAAGCGGAGGCCCGAAGAAAACAGGACCGGCCCCGCCGCGCGGGAGGTCAGCCGCGCAGCTCGCGCTTGAGGATCTTGCCGGTGGAGGTCATCGGCAGCTCGGTGCGGAACTCCACCTCGCGCGGGTACTTGTACCCGGCCAGGCTCTCCTTGGCCCACGCGACGAGCCCCTCGGCGGTGACCTCGGCGCCCTCCTTGGGGATCACGAACGCCTTGACCTCCTCGCCGTGGGTGTCGTGGGGCACGCCCACGACCGCGGCCAGGCTGACCGCCTCGTGGGTCATCAGGACCTCCTCGACCTCGCGCGGGTAGACGTTGTAGCCGCCGCGGATGATCATGTCCTTGGACCGGTCGACGATGAAGTAGAAGCCCTCCTCGTCGCGGCGGGCGATGTCCCCGGTGCGGAACCAGCCGTCGCGGATCACCTCCGCGTTGACCTCGGGGCGGTTGTGGTACCCCTTCATCACGCAGTGCCCGCGCACCGCGATCTCGCCCTCCTCCTCCACCTCGTTCCACTCGGGGTCGATGAGCTTCATCTCCACACCCCACACCGGCAGCCCGATGGAGCCGGTCTTGGCCTTGACCTTGGGGTCGTTGAACGAGACCACCGGGGAGGTCTCGGACAGGCCGTAGCCCTCCTTGATGCCCACGCCGAAGGTCTTGGTGAAGTCCTCGGCCAGCTGGCCGGGCAGGGCGGCGCCGCCGGAGACCGCGTCCACCACGTTGCCCGCGATCTTCTCCAGGTCGTAGGCGCCGGGCTCGGCGGCCTGGACGGCGCCCAGCAGCCCCCAGTACATGGTGGGCACGCCCGCGAAGGCGGTGACGCCCTCCTTCTCCATGAGTCTGAGCGCCTCGGCGCCGTCGAAGCGCGGCATGAGCACCATCGTGCCGTGCCGGTACAGGGCCGCGTTGAGCATGACCGTCTGGCCGAAGATGTGGAACAGCGGCAGCACCACGAGGGCGACGTCGCGGCCGTCGGGGTGGGCCTCGACCAGCCGGGCGGAGCCGACCGCGTTCAGCAGCAGGTTGTGGTGGCTCAGCTCCGCGCCCTTGGGCTTGCCGGTGGTGCCGCTGGTGTAGATGATGACCGCGGTGTCGTCGGAGCTGGCCTGCACCGTCTCGAACTCGCCGGGCTGGCCCTCCAGCGCCTTCCAGAAGGTCTCGGCGCCGTCGATGGTCGACTCGGTGGCACCCGGGGAGGCGGGCAGGTCCACGTAGAACTCGCAGGAGTCCACCTGGCCGAAGGCCTCGAAGGCCCGCTCGCCCAGCGGGAGCTCCGGCGTGCCGGTGAAGGCGAAGAGGGCCCTGGCCCCGGAGTCCTCCAGGTGGTAGGCGATCTCGCGCGGGGTCAGCAGCACGTTCAGCGGCACGATCACCGCGCCCGCCTTGAGGGCGCCGAAGTACACGAAGGGGAAGTAGGGCACGTTCGGGCTGGCCAGCGCGATCCGGTCCCCCGGCCTGATCCCGCGCGCGACCAGCAGGTTGGCCACCTGGTTGGCGATCATGTTGGTGATCGCGTAGTTCAGGCGCAGGTCGCCGAAGACCAGGCACTCCTTCTCCGGAGCCGATCGGGCGCCGTCCTCCAGGAGCACGGACAGGTTGAGCATGGGGGCCTCCCGCAGCCAGATGGGTCCAGTGAACGCGCGACGATTCGGGATGATGTGACCCGCGTCGCGTGTTCTGCGCCACTTTGACGGAAGAGTAACAAACCGGCTGGTCGGTGTGGAGGGGGCAGGAGTCCGTAATCTCACCGATCTTCCCCTCGTTCCCGGCGGCCCCGGGACCGAGCACGCAGAACGGCGACGCCGGGCCCGCCCGCACGGGGCGGGGGAGGGCGACTCCGGCCCCGGGTCCCGACCGCCACCCCGACCGCCACCCCCCGTGCGCACCCGCGCGGGGCTGCGCGAAACCCGTCCGCGCCCCGACCCGCCAACCGCTAACCTGAGTGCTGTACACCCCGAACCGGCTAAGGAACACGTGGCGATGACAGCGGTAGACGGCGACCAGACGACGGGCGACACCTACGACGCCCGTGCCCTCCAGGACAAGTGGCAGGCGCGCTGGGCCGCTGAGCTTCCGTTCCAGGCCGACGAGGACCCCGGGGACACCCGCCCGCGCTCCTACATCGTCGACATGTTCGCCTACCCCTCCGGCGACCTGCACATGGGCCACGCGGAGGCCTACGCCATCGGCGACGTCATCAGCCGCTACCGCCTCCAGCGCGGCGACAACGTCCTGCACCCCGTCGGCTGGGACTCCTTCGGCCTGCCCGCCGAGAACGCGGCCATCAAGAACAACTCCCACCCCGCCGAGTGGACCTACGCCAACATCGAGACCCAGGCGGCCTCGTTCCGGCGCTACGGCATCAGCGTGGACTGGTCGCGCCGCCTGCACACCAGCGACCCCGAGTACTACCGCTGGAACCAGTGGCTGTTCACGCGCTTCTTCGAGCGCGGACTGGCCTACCGCAAGGACGGCCACGTCAACTGGTGCCCCCAGGACCAGACCGTGCTGGCCAACGAGCAGGTCGTGCAGGGCAGGTGCGAGCGCTGCGGAGCCGACGTCGTGCGGCGCAGCCTCAACCAGTGGTACTTCCGCATCACCGACTACGCCCAGCGCCTGCTGGACGACATGGACCAGCTCGACGACGGCCGCTGGCCGGACGAGATCCTGGCCATGCAGCGCAACTGGATCGGCCGCTCCACCGGAGCCGACGTCCACTTCGCCATCGAGGGCCGCGACGAGCCGGTCACCGTCTTCACCACCCGGCCCGACACCCTCTACGGGGCCACCTTCTTCGTCGTGGCCGCCGACGCCGACCTGGCCGACGAGCTGTGCGCGCCCGAACAGCGCGAGGCCTTCGACGCCTACCGCTCCGACGTCGCCAAGCTCTCCGACATCGAGCGCCAGGCCACCGAGCGCCCCAAGACCGGCGTGTTCCTGGGCCGTTACGCGATCAACCCCGTCAACGGCGAGCGCATGCCCGTGTGGGCGGCCGACTACGTCCTGGCCGACTACGGCCACGGCGCCATCATGGCCGTGCCCGCGCACGACCAGCGCGACCTGGACTTCGCCCTGGCCTTCGACCTGCCCGTCCGGGTCGTGGTGGAGACCGGCGAGCCCGACCCCGTCGAGACGGGCACGGCCACCGCGGGGGAGGGCGTCCTGCGCGACTCCGGCCCGCTGGACGGCCTGGCCAAGACCGAGGCCATCGAGCGCATCATCGAGATCCTGGCCGAGCGCGGCACCGGACAGGGCACGATCAACTACCGCCTGCGCGACTGGCTGCTGTCCCGCCAGCGCTACTGGGGCACCCCCATCCCGATCATCCACTGCCCCTCCTGCGGCGAGGTGCCCGTCCCCGACGAGCAGCTGCCCGTCACCCTGCCCGAACTCAAGGGCGCCGAGCTGGCCCCCAAGGGCGTCTCGCCCCTGGCCGCGGCCACCGAGTGGGTCAACGTCGACTGCCCCTCCTGCGGCGGCCCCGCCGAGCGCGACACCGACACCATGGACACCTTCGTGGACTCGTCCTGGTACTTCCTGCGCTACTGCTCGCCGCGCCTGGACACCGCCCCCTTCGACACCGAGGCGGTGGAGAAGTGGGGTCCGGTGGACCACTACATCGGCGGCAAGGAGCACGCCACGCTCCACCTGATGTACGCCCGGTTCTTCACCAAGGTCCTGCACGACATGGGCATGGTGTCCTTCACCGAGCCCTTCCGCCGCCTGACCAACCAGGGCCAGGTCATCAACCAGGGCCGCGCCATGTCCAAGTCCCTGGGCAACGGCGTGGACCTGGGCAAGGAGATCGACGCCTACGGCGTGGACGCGGTCCGGCTGACCATGCTCTTCGCCTCCCCGCCCGAGGAGGACGTGGACTGGGCCGACGTCTCCGTCGTCGCCGCGCAGAAGTTCCTCAACCGCGCCTACCGGGTGATGAGCGAGGCGGGCGCGGCCAGCGCGCCGGGAGCCGACCCCGCCAAGGGCGACGGCGGCCTGCGCCGGACCACGCACCGCACCGTCGACCAGATCACCGCCCTGGTCGAGTCCCGCCGGTTCAACGTGGCCATCGCCCGCACCATGGAACTGGTCTCGGCCGCCCGCAAGGCCATCGACTCCGGTCCCGGCGCCGCCGACCCGGCGGTCCGCGAGGCCGCCGAGGCCGTGGCCGTCTCCCTGTCCCTGTTCGCGCCCTACGTGGCCGAGGAGGGCTGGGAGAAGCTCGGCCGCAGCGGCAGCGTCGCCGTCGGCAACTGGCCCGAGGTGGACCCGGCCCTGCTGGTGCAGGAGTCCGTGACCTGCGTGGTGCAGGTGCAGAGCAAGGTCCGTGACAAGCTGTCCGTGGCGCCCGACATCGACCCGGCGGAGCTGGAGCGGCTGGCCCTGGCCTCCGAGAAGGCACAGGGCTTCATCGGCGACAAGCAGATCCGCAAGGTGGTCGTGCGCGCGCCCAAGCTGGTGAACATCGTCGTCGGCTGACCAGGCACACGAGGGGCGGCGGCCGCGCGCAGCGGCCGCCGCCCGTGTGCGGTCGGCTCGGTGACCGACAGGGAGGCGGTGGCCGGGTGGGTCCCCTCGCGCGGGTGGCCGTGATCGGCGCGGGCACGGTGGTGCTGTCCGCGGTGGCGATCGGCGGCGGGCTGTGGTTGGCCGGGGACGACCCGGGCGTGCCCGAGAGCGGCGACGTCCACGCCGCGGCGCCCGGGTGCGCGGTGGTCTCGGACGCGCTCGTCACTGGCCTGGTGCCCGGCGCGGTCCTGGAGTCCTCCGAGCACGGCCCCCTGGCCGACGGCGACAGCACCACGTGCTCGTGGTCCTCCGCCGGGCTGACCGAGGGGCCGCAGGGGGTGCTCCGGCTGGACCTGTCCGCCCGTTTCACCGACACCACGGGGGAGGAGCCGGTCACCGGCGCCCAGCGGGCGCGGGAGGCCTACACCGCCCTGACGCCGGTGCGCGGCGAGGCCGTGGAACTGCCCGCAGGGGAGGGCCGGGTGTGGCGCGGCCAGACTCCGGGCACCGCCGAACTGGCCTTCCCCACCGACAACCTGCTGGTGCGGGTGTCCTACGCCGGGACCTCCGGCACCGAGCCGGTCGACTTCGGAGCGGCCCGGGACCTGGCAGTGGAGTTCGCCGTGCAGCTCGGAGAGGCCCTGTGAGCGACCAGCAGCCCGATCCGCGGGAGCCCGAGCAGTCCCGGGAAGCCCAACAGCCCCCCCGGACTCCTCAGCCCCAGCAACCGCAGGAGCAGCGGGAGCAGCGGGAACACGAGCCACCCCAGCCGCAGGAGCATCAGGAGCAGCGGAAGCACGAGGTATCCCAGCCGCAGGAGCAGCCTCAGCAGGGGAATGAGGCGTCGCAGTCCCAGGGGGCACAGGAACCTCCCCGGTTGCACGCAGAGCAGCAGCTGTCTCAGCCGTCCCAGGCACCGCAGCCCCACGGGGAACCGCAGTCGCCTCAGCCGTCCCAGACGGCACAGCATGACGGCCAACAGCAGCCGCCCCAGCCTCACGCGCACCAGCACGACCCCACACAGTCACAGATGCCGCAGGTGCCGCAGGCGTATGGGCAGTCTCAGCAGCACCAGGGACACCAACAGCCTCCGCATCCGCAGCAGCCGCACGGTCAGCGCGAACCCGAGCAGCCGCAGACGCATGGGCAACCGCAGGGACAGCAGGAACCCCTGGAATCACATCCGCCACAGTCACAAGGGCAACAGCAGCCGCTTCCGCCGTCTCAGGCACCACAGCCCCACGGGCAGCAGCAGACCTACCACCCCCACCAGGCCCCACAGGGGCAGTACCCGCCGCCCCCCGGCACCCCGTGGCAACAGCCCCACCCCCAGCAGCCCGCGCCCGAGGTGGTGGCCTCCGTCCAACCGCAGAGCCGGGGCTGCGCCACCGCCGCCGTGGTCGCCGCCGCACTGGTGCTGGTCGTGCTCGCCGCCGGGGCGATCTGGTACGTGGTGGCGCGCGACACCCCGGAGGCGAGCGCCTTCGGGGCGGCGCCCGAGTGCTCCGTCGCCGAGACCGGGACACTGGACGAGCTGGTGCCCGACCACGAACTGGAGGTCGAGGAGCCGGTCGGCGGCCCGCAGGAGGCGTTCGGCTCCGGCTGGCAGTGCCGGTGGGCGACCCCCGGCGGCCCCGGCGAACAGGTTCCGGCCACCGCGACGCTGGTGGCCGTGGCCGCCCCCGACCCGGGCGGCGTCACGACGGCCGCCGACAACCTGCGCACCACCACCTCCCAGTACGACGCGCAGGAGCTGGAAGGCGTCGGAGAGGAGGCGGTCGCCTGGGTCCAGGAGGACCCGTACACGGTCGCCTGCGTCGGCGCCCGGGTGTCCAACCTGTACCTGGAGACCTGTTACACCGTGGCGGCCAGCTACGACGCGCAGAACCCCGGCGACCGGGAGCGCATGGTGGCGGGCGCCGAGGAGTTCGCGCTGTCCGTGACCGAGGCGCTGCCGGACTCCATCCCCGAGTGAGGCCCCGGCGCGGCTACCAGGCCGCGCCCAGGAACTCCTCCAACGCGGGCGAGACCTCCTCGGCGAACGGGCGCTGGGCGTCCAGGACCGTGGCCCCGGGCTCGTCCCGGTAGCGGCGGAAGATGTGGTCGGTGTCGGGGACGTCCACCCGTCGCGCTCCGTCCAGACCGGTCATCAGCCGGTCCACGTCCTGTCGGGAGACCTGCGCGTCCCGCTCCCCCCACAGCACCAGCACCGGGGTGCCCCCGGGCAGGTCCTCCGCCAGTTCGACGGGGTCGAAGGCGTCCATGTAGGCCAGGAAGTCCTCGTTGACGGGGGTGTAGACGCCCATTACGCCCCCGCTGGGCATCTCCACCTCGCTGAGCGCGCGCCCGGACCTGATCGCGGCCCGTCCGGCACGGGAGTCCGAGAGCAGCTGGACCACCTGCCCCTCCTCCACCTGGCCCGAGGCCTCGGCGGCGCGCGCCTGCTCGGTGAGCTGGCGGTCGATCAGGTCGAGGTAGCGCGTACCGGGAGGCGCGGCCAGCACGAGCGCGGGGGAGGGGTGCTCCGCGCCGATGAGCTCGTGGGCGCGCAGCGCGTACAGGGCGCCCTCGCTGTGCCCGACGACGACCACCCGCTCGGGGTCCACCTCGGGCTGGGAGACGAGTTCCTCGTAGGCCGCCGCGACCTGCTCGTCGAAGATCACCGGGTCCACCGGCGCGACCTCGTCGCCGGGGCCCGGCGTCTCGAAGTCCGGACCGCTGCCGTACTTGTCGTAGCGCAGCGAGGCCACCCCGACGTCGGCGAGCACCCGGGACAGGTTCTGGTTGGTGTCGGCGTCGGGGCGCACGGAGCTGTTGCCGTCGCGGTCGGTGGGGCCGCTGCCGGAGATGATGAGCGCGCCCGGAACGGTGCCGGAGACGTCCTGGGGCATCCGGAATGCGCCGGACACCTCGTGCCCGCCGCCCTCGAAGGCCACCTCGCGCTCGACGCCGCCGACCCCCGGCGCCTCGGCGGCCCCGTCGTCGGCGGGGGCGCAGGCGGCGGTCAACAGGACGGCGCTCGCCGCACCGGCCAGTGCGGTGCGCCAGCGGACGGCGGGGGAGGAGGCACGTGTGAACACGTTCTCAGCCTAGCGGCCCGCGCCCGTCGGCCCCGCGCCGTCCACAGGGGGAGGCGTCCCCGATCCCTCCGAGGGGAGAGGGACCGGAGACGCGGGTACGCGGGCACCTCAGACGCGGCGCATGACCGCGACCACCTTGCCGAGGATGGTGGCGTCGTCGCCGTTGATCGGCTCGTAGGCCTCGTTGCGCGGCATCAGCCACACATGGCCGCCCTCCTCGCGGCGCAGCACCTTGACGGTCGCCTCGTCGTCGAGCAGCGCCGCCACGATGTCGCCGTTGTTGGCGTCCTGCTGCTGGCGCACCACCACCATGTCGCCGTCGGTGATGGCGGCGTCGGTCATCGAGTCGCCGACCACGGTGAGCATGAACAGGCGCCCCTCACCCACCAGCTGGCGCGGCAGGGCGAGCACGTCCTCCACCGACTCCTCGGCCAGGATCGGACCGCCGGCGGCGATCCGGCCGACCAGCGGCACGGCCGCGGCGCGCGAGAGGTCGATGTCCTCGGGCACCAGGGTCTGCCCCGAGGCGCGCCCGGGCGTGCGCAGCTCCACCGCGCGCGGCCGGTTCTGGTCGCGGTGCAGGTAACCCTTGCGCTGGAGGACCTTGAGCTGGTGCGCCACGCTGGACGGGCTGGACAGGCCGACCGCTTCCCCGATTTCCCTTATCGACGGGGGGAACCCCCGCTCCCGGACATAGCGCTGGATGCAGTTCAGCACGCTCTGCTGGCGCGCGGTGAGTTTGGGGGCTTCGGGCGTGGACCCGCCCGCGTTCTCCGCTGGTGCGAGAACGGTGACGGTATCTGCGGTTCCGGGATTCTCCTCCGGCACGGCCGGGCCTCCTCGGCATTCGGTTCGGTCAGGGCCTGCTTGTGTGACTGGCCACCCCCGGTCCGCGACCGTGCCGACCTGGGGGTCCACGTGATGGCGAAACCGGTGTGAAATCAAGGCCAACTTTAGTCGTTGCACACGGTGATATCAAACAAGCGTTCGAGGCCGGGGACAATTGCCGTCGCGCGTATTCGCGGTCAATTTCCGGCCTGCACTTACGTGTGTACACGCGTTCACGCGCTGTTGTCCCCGGAATGCGCGAACGCGTGTCCGTGACAGCGGTTCCGGCCAGGCGCGGGGGTCTTATCCCGGGGCGTCGGCTCGACCGAAAACCCCGTGACGTCGGGATTCCCGCGCCCGCCGCCGGGAGCGGCGGCTCCGGTGGGCGGCGCTATCCTTGAGCGCGGTGCCGGGCCGCCCCCGCAGCAGTCCGCCCGCGCCGACTTCCCCGCCCCACCCCGCCGCGGACCGCGATGCCGCGCGGTCCCTCGGCCGTGTTCGTGACACGCCCGCGCCGGGGTTGCGGCGGGGTCAGGAAGAAGTCTAGGTTCGACCACAACATCTGGTGTTGCGACAGGAGTGGTTGCCCAGAAGTTGTGGTTTAGTGGTACCTAGGCGTTGTCGTTCGGCGAGAGAAGCAGGTGAACCAGGGTGCACTGTCCGTTCTGCCGCCATCCGGACACCCGGGTGATCGACAGCAGGTCCACCGACGACGGCGCGGCCATCCGGCGCCGCCGGTCCTGCCCCGTCTGCGAGCGCAGGTTCACCACCCAGGAGACCGTCCTGCTGATGGTGGCCAAGCGCTCGGGGGTCACCGAGCCCTTCAGCAGGACCAAGATCATCGCCGGGGTGCGCCGGGCCTGCCAGGGGCGCCCCGTCTCCGAGGACGCCCTGGCCAAGCTCGGCCAGCAGGTCGAGGAGGAAATCCGCGGCCGCGGCCTGGCCGAGGTCCCGGCCCACGAGATCGGCCTGGCCATCCTGGGGCCGATGCGCGACCTGGACGAGGTCGCCTACCTGCACTTCGCCAGCGTCTACCGCGGCTTCGAGAGCCTCTCCGACTTCGAGGCCGAGATCGCCAGCCTGCGCCAGGACCGCGAGGCCGAGACCGGCGGCCGGAGCGGCGCCACCACGGGGTAGCGCCCCTCGCGGCCGCACGCCGACCGCGCGGGGCCACACCACTCCCGGGACAAGGACGCCGGGCACGGTCGGTGACCGTGCCCACGAGTGAGGGGAGACCCGGCGATGACGGAAACCGCCAACGGTCCGGCCGGACGCAAGGGCAAGGGCAACCGCAAGGGGATCAGGGTGAGGCGCGTCTTCACCTCCCCGGGCACGCACCCCTACGACTCCCTGGAGTGGGAGCGCCGCGACGTCGTCATGACCAACTGGCGCGACGGCACGGTCAACTTCGAGCAGCGCGGGGTGGAGTTCCCCTCCTCCTGGTCGATGAACGCCACCCAGATCGTCACGAGCAAGTACTTCCGCGGCGCGGTGGGCACCCCCGAGCGCGAGTGGAGCCTCAAGCAGCTCATCGACCGCGTCGTCGGCGTCTACACCGAGACCGGCCGCGAGCACGGCTACTTCGCCTCCGCGGAGGACGCCGAGGTCTTCGACCACGAGCTCAAGCACGCCCTCGCCCACCAGCTGTTCAGCTTCAACTCCCCGGTGTGGTTCAACGTCGGTACGAGTGCAAAAGCCCAGGTCAGCGCGTGTTTCATCCTCTCCGTGGACGACACCATGGAGTCGATCCTGGACTGGTACAAGGAGGAGGGGATCATCTTCAAGGGCGGGTCCGGCGCGGGTGTGAACCTGTCGCGCATCCGCTCCAGCAAGGAACTGCTCTCCTCCGGCGGGACGGCCTCCGGGCCCGTCTCCTTCATGCGCGGCGCCGACGCCTCGGCCGGGACCATCAAGTCCGGCGGAGCCACCCGCCGGGCCGCCAAGATGGTCGTACTGGACGTCGACCACCCCGACATCGAGGACTTCGTCGAGACCAAGGCCCGCGAGGAGCACAAGATCCGTGCCCTGCGCGACGCCGGGTTCGACGTCGACCTCGGCGGCGACGACATGTTCAGCGTCCAGTACCAGAACGCCAACAACTCCGTGCGGGTCTCCGACGCGTTCATGCGCGCCGTGGAGAGCGGTTCCGACTTCGGCCTGACCTCCCGCACCACCGGCGAGGTCGTGGCCACGGTGGACGCCAAGGAGCTGTTCCAGCGCATGGCCAGGGCCGCCTGGGAGTGCGCGGACCCGGGCATCCAGTACGACGGCACGATCCAGGACTGGCACACCACGCCCGAGAGCGGACGCATCAGTGCGAGCAACCCGTGTTTTCCGGCTGATCAGCGCGTGCTGACGGACCGTGGACACATACCGATCGGTGATCTGATCAAGCGCGCGGCCCGAGGCGAGACCTTCGCCGTGTACACCAACGACATCACCGCTGAGACGGACGCCCAGAACGCTGTGGTGGCGACGATCCCCACCCAGTACATGGTCACGGGGACCAATGAGATCCTCGAACTGCGTTTCTCTGACGGCTCTCTCCTGCGCTGCACCCCCAACCACCGTCTGTGGACCGAGAACCGCGGCTGGGTGCACGCTGAGAAGCTGCTCTCCGATGACCGAGTCGTCCGTTCCTTCCAGTACGCGCCTCGTTCGAACCCGGTGCTGCGGATTCCCCGTGCGGCGCTGGAAGCCGCACGGACGGTGGCGGCCTTGCCGAGTGTCCGTCCTCTGTACCTGCCGGAGAAGTGGGACGAGGATCCCGACCTCGCGCACTACCTCGGCTGGCTCGTGGGGGACGGCTCGGTCGGTGATCAGGCGGTGGTGACCGTCTACGGTACGGCTGAGGAGCAGCAGAACGTCCTTCCTCGGCACCAGGCGCTCATCGAGCGCCTCACCGGGCACCGGAGCAAGCCGAGCCTCCAGCCGAACGGGACCCAGCAGCTCAGAATCACGCGTCGCACGATGGTCGAGTTCGTCCGAGCCCTGGGCCTGGGCGCCCGCGCGGAGGACAAGTCAGTGCCGCCGTCGCTCTTCGAGGCGCCCGAGGAGACCGTGCTGGAGTTCCTCCAAGGGCTGTTCGACGCAGACGGGTGCGCGGTGGACCAGAAGGCCAACGGAACGCGCTACATCGGTCTGGGCAGCCGGTCGGACCAGCTCCTGCGCGATGTCCAGGAACTCCTCGCCCCGTTTGGCATTGCCAGCCGTGTCTACAGGACATCCGAGGGCAAGCCGGATTCGTTCTCCTACACTCGCAAGGATGGGTCCACGGTCACCTATGGCAGTGACGGTCCGTTCTTCGACCTGCGGATCTCGGCCCAGTCCATGCAGGAGTTCTCCGCCCTCGTCAACTTCTCCCTGGAGGGAAAGAGCGAGAAGCTCCGAGAGGCGCTGGACTTCCGCCGTATGTACAGGACGAGGACGACTACACGCCTGTTCTCCAGGCGTTCCGCGGGATTCGAGACCACATACAACCTCACCGAGCCGCGCAACCACTCCTACATCGTGGGCGGCACCGTCGTCGCCAACTGCTCGGAGTACATGTCCCTGGACGACTCCTCCTGCAACCTGGCCTCGATCAACCTGCTGAAGTTCCTGCGTGAGGACGACACCTTCGACGTAGAGCGCTTCACCGCGCTCACCGAACTGGTCATCACGGCGATGGACGTCTCCATCACCTTCGCCGACTTCCCCACCGAGAAGATCGGCGAGACCACCCGCGCCTACCGGCAGCTCGGCATCGGCTACGCCAACCTGGGCGCCCTGCTCATGGCGACCGGTCACGCCTACGACTCCGAGGGCGGGCGCGCCGTCGCCGCCGCGGTGACCTCGCTGATGACCGGCGCCGCCTACCGGCGCAGCGCCGAACTGGCCGGGGTGGTCGGTCCCTACGACGGCTACCGGCGCAACGAGCGGGCCCACAAGCGGGTCATGCGCAAGCACGCCGCCGCCAACGACGACCTGCGCACCGTCGGAACCCTGGAGGAGCCGATCCACGCCGCGGCCACCCGCGAGTGGGCCGAGTGCCTCAGGATCGGCGAGCGCAACGGCTGGCGCAACGCCCAGGCGAGCCTTCTCGCGCCCACTGGGACCATAGGTTTCATGCTCGACTGCGACACCACCGGCATCGAGCCGGACTTCTCGCTGGTCAAGTTCAAGAAGCTGGTCGGCGGCGGCTCCATGCAGATCGTCAACCAGGCCATCCCGCGCGCGCTGGGCAACCTCGGCTACCAGGACGAGCAGATCGAGGCCGTCGTCGAGTACGTCTCCGAGAACGGCCACGTCGTGGACGCGCCCGGCCTGCGCACCGAGCACTACGAGGTGTTCGACTGCGCGATGGGGCGCCGCTACATCCGGCCCATGGGCCACGTGCGGATGATGGCCGCGGTGCAGCCGTTCCTGTCCGGCGCGATCTCCAAGACGGTGAACGTGCCGGAGGAGGCCTCGGTCGAGGACTTCGAGCACATCTACTTCGAGGGCTGGCGGATGGGCCTGAAGGCGCTCGCCGTCTACCGCGACAACTGCAAGGTGGGTCAGCCGCTGTCCACCGGCGGGACGCGGGAGAAGGAGGCCGAGCCCGAGGCGGAGGCCGCCGAGGCGCCCCGCCCGGTCCGCCGCCGCCTGCCCAAGAAGCGACCGAGCGAGACCACGTCGTTCTCCGTGGGCGGGGCCGAGGGCTACATCACCGCGGGCTCCTACCCGGACGACGGTCTGGGCGAGGTGTTCATGAAGCTCGGCAAGCAGGGGTCCACCCTGGCCGGGGTGATGGACGCCTTCTCCATCGCGATCTCCATCGCCCTGCAGTACGGGGTCCCGCTGGAGACCTACGTGGAGAAGTTCACGAACATGCGGTTCGATCCGGCGGGCATGACCGACGATTCCGACATCCGCATGGCCCAGTCGGTGGTGGACTACATCTTCCGCCGCCTGGCCCTGGACCACCTGCCCTACGAGGAGCGGGCCGCGCTGGGGGTGCTGTCGGCCGCCGAACGCCAGGCGCAGGTGGCGGGCGAGGACCCCGCGCAGGTCGCAGCGCAGGTGGAGTCCTACGCCCAGTCCGCCGCCACCCGAGGGGCGGACGCCCCGGAGGAGGCCCCGGCCGCCCCCGCGCGGGAGCCGCACACGGCGGCGGAGCGGCCGACCCGGGCGCACTCGACCGCGGAGCTGATGGAGGGCAAGGGCTTCGTGGCGGACGCGCCGCTGTGCGTGACCTGCGGTACCAAGATGCGCCCGTCGGGCAGTTGCTACGCCTGCGAGGGCTGCGGAGCCACCAGCGGTTGCAGCTGACCGGCGTCGGACGGGCGGTCCGGGGAGGGGGCGGAGCCGTACCCCTCCCCGGCGCTCCGGTCCCGTGTCAGCCGCGGTCGAGGTCCCCGGAGGCGGCCGCGACCGCGGCGGTCACGGCGGTCACCCCCAGCACGGCGGGCCAGGCGCCGACCTTCTTGGCCAGCGGGTGGGAGAGCCCGAACGCGCCCACGTACACGCCGGTGAGCGCGACCGCCGTGCCCACCCCCGAGCGGCGGCGCCAGGTCTCGAAGGCCGCTGCACCGAACGCGGCCAGCACGGCTCCGCCCAGCGGGCGGTTGCCCGTCGCGCGGGCCACCGTGTAGCCGCCGATCAGGCCCGCGGTGGTCAGGACGGAACTGGGTACTGCGGGCATGGACGGTGTCCCCTCTCGCGGCGGCCGGAGCCGGTGGCTGCGTGTGCCGACGACGTTATCGGCCGTCCGGCGGCGGTGTGGTCCGGCCCGCCCGGACCGGTCCCGAGGGTGGGTGCCCCCGTCACGTTCCGGTCTACAGCCCTGGGTTCCGGACGCGTCTCATGACAGGGTTGATGCTGTCCGCTACGGCCCCTCCGGTCACGGAACAGGTCCCCACCTGGAACCGGACCGCGGTACGCGACGTCGTAGCCGATAGTTCCCGACCTCCGACCAAGGAGCCCATGCCTATGTCGTTCGCGCAGACCGTGCGCGGCGCGGCCGGTGCCGTCGCCCAGGGGGGCGATCCGCGCCAGGCGGTGTCCGACGCGCTGCAACAGGCCACCGAGGGCGGTGGCCTCGACCCCCGGGACTTCGTCGCCGCCCGTGAACAGGGTGATTCCGTCGGCACCCGCATCGAGCAGAAGAGCACCTCCCTCAACAACGCGGGCGAGGCGATCAACCGCAGCTACTACGAGCGCGGCGACGGCGGGCCGGTCCACGTCATCTGCCCCATGGTCATCCCCCGCGGACGCACCTTCGTGACGATGCTCCCGGCCATCGCGCTGGTGGCCCTCGGCGTGCTGGGCGCCGTCACCGTCCTGGTCCCGCAGGCGGTCAGCGGCGGAAACCCGCTGACCAACCCGGTCTTCGGCGTCCACTACTGGCTGATCACCATCGCGGTGGCCGTGTTCATGTGGTGGCGCCAGGGCATGGTGATGGTGCCGGAGGGCTGCGAGGCGATCGTCACCCGCTTCGGCAAGATGGAGAACGTCTTCCAGGCCGGGCGGGTCACGCTCTTCAACCCCTGGAAGCGCGTCTCCTACATCGTCAACACCACCCGCGAGTACCCCTTCAACGCGCCGATCCGCTCGGCGCCCACCAAGAGCGGCGTGCAGGCCTCCATCGACCTGTTCGTGCAGTTCAGGATCGTCAACGCCACCGACTTCGTCTACACGCTGGGCGGCGTGAACGGCTTCCAGGAGAAGCTCAACAACGCGATCAGCGAGACCACGCGCAGCCTCATCTACGAGCAGCAGGCCTCGGCCATCTACGACATGGTCGGTGACAACACCCAGAGCCTGGTGGAGCAGCTCAACCGCCAGTTCAGCGGGATCGTGGAGCTGACCAGCGCCAACATCACCCACGCCGAGCCCTCCAACCAGGAGTACCGGATGGACCTGGCGGCGCCGGAGATGGTCCGCGTCGCCAAGGACGCCTACACCTTCGAGTACGAGCTCCAGCTGCGCAAGGAGCAGAACGAGGGTGACCTGAACAAGGAGCTGGCGACCCTCAACGAGACCCTGTCCGCGATCCAGGCCGACATCGCCCAGTACCAGGCGCAGATGGACACCGCCCTGGAGCGGGAGACCAACCGGGCCCGCTCCCTGGCCCACCAGCGCTTCGTCGAGGCCCAGTCCGAGGCCAACGCCAACGCGGCCCTGTTGCAGGCCCAAGCCCTGGACATCCGTGCGGTGAGCGCCGCCGACGCCCCCGAGATCCTCAACTACCGCTTCCGCGAGACCCTCCTGGACAAGCTGGAGGCGGTCGCCGACAGCCTGCCGCAGGTCCTGCGGATCGGGTCGGGCGACGCCGCCAGCGTCGACTACCTGCGCATCGCCCAGGAGATCATCGGCCAGGCCGACACAGCCCTGTTCTCGCAGGAGGACATGGACGCCATCCGCTCCCGCCTCGGCGACATCCGGGGCCGCATCGCCGAGCGCGAGCAGGAGATCAGCGCGCTGGTGAGGGACGCCGACGACCCCAGGTCCGAGCCTGGACGGGGTGAGGACCCGGGGGAGGAGCTGGTCGAGGAGATCCGCCAGTCCGTCTCCGAGCAGGCCATCGACGAGCGCATGTCCGAGGCGCCCCAGACGCCCCAGGGGTCCCGGGAGCCGCACGGTCGGCACGAGGCCCCGCGGGAGCAGAACCCCGCAGGGCCGCCGGTCGACGCGCCGCCGCCCTCGGGCGCCCCCCACCGGTCCCTGGAGGACCCGCCCCCGCCGCCGTGGTCGCGCGGCACCCAGGGCTCCGGCCCCGACGAGGGAGGTCAGTAGATGAGCGTGTCAGTGAACGCCGGCGGCGGCTCCAGCATCAAGGAGTCCCTCGCCTCGTGGGGTGACCTGGCCGGTCTGCTGCGCGGCGGCGACCAGGGCGCGATCGTCCCCGTGGTCATACCGCGCGACAACCGGGGCCTGCGGTGGACCGTCCTGGTCTGGTTCGGCCTGTTCGCCCTGTGCTCCGCGCTGATGATGGCCCTCAACGCCTCGGCGGGCGGGTTCGTCCTCGGGGTCGCCTACGTCGTGCTGGCCGTGCCGACCCTGATCGTCGGCGTCCTCAGCATCGTCGTGGCGGGCCTGTGGTGGTGGCGCAGCTCGATCATCGAGATCGAGGAGGGCACGCACGGCATCCTCACCAAGTACGGCGCGATCGTGAAGCCGATCGGTCCGGGCCGCCACTACCTGTGGCACCCGTGGTCGCGGGTGGACTTCGTGGTGGACACCCGCACGGAGATCCCCTACACGGCGCCGGTCCTGGCCTGCCCCACGCGGGAGAACGTGCCGCTGAAGTCGATCGAGTTCTTCCTCAAGTTCCAGATCACCGACCCGATCCGGTTCGTGACGATCATCGGCGCGAGCAACTTCGACCTCGTGCTCTCCAGCGCGGTGCAGGACGCCATCCGCCAGCGCAGCCGCCTGGTCAACACCGAGTCCGCCTACGACCTGCGCGGTTCCAACGTCGAGGACATGCGCCGCCTGCTCAACGGGCAGCTGGAGAAGTACGGTGTGCGCATCACCGGCTGCAACATCCCCGACGTGCAGCTGCCCAGCCAGTACCAGCAGCACCTGTCCACCCGGGAGCGGGTGGCCAAGGAGCTGGTGGCCTACGAGCAGGAGTGGGAGCTGACGCGCAAGCGCCGGATCGACACCCTGCTGATGGACATCGAGCGCTCCAAGAAGACCCGTGACGCCAAGATCGTCGAGGTCAACGCCTCCCTCAACAAGGCGCGCAAGGACGTGGCGCAGATGCTGGAGGAGCAGGAGACCGAGGCGCAGCGGGTGCGCTACGAGATCGAGACGCGCGGGCGCGCCGACCTGGTGGCCGCCGAGAACGAGGCGAAGGCGCAGGAGCGCCTGGCCACGGCCTACCGGGACAACCGGGCGGTGCTGGAGTACGAGTTGGCCCGCCGCCGCCTGGACGTGGGCGCCACCCTGGCCGGGCGCGCCCCGCGCCCGGTGGTGGTGCAGACCGAGGCGGGCGCGGGGGACGGTTCGGCGCTGTCGACGCTGCTGACCGCGCAGCTGCTGCCCCAGGTGATGGACGGCCGGGGCACGCGGGCGCCGCTGGGCGGCCCGGGCGGTTCGGGCGGGGCCAGGGACGTCCTGGACTCCGCGCAGGGCGCGGTCGCCGCGGCCGCCGAGCGCCAGCAGCAGATGGCCGACGAGTACCAGCGCCAGCAGGGCGCCGCGATGCGCGAGCAGTTCGAGCGCGGAGAGGGGTACGGCGGGCAGGGACGCCGCTGACCCGGCGGCCTCGCGCCCCGCGGCCGGTTCGCGGGGCGCGGGGCCGCACACGGGGGCCCGCGACCGGGAGTGGTCGCGGGCCCCTTCCGTGTCCGGGTTCAGGCGACGGGGGAGAGGGAGGAGTAGCCCTCGGCGATGTCGATCCCGTTCCGCGCGGCGATCTCGACCAGGTCCTCGACCTCGCCCGCCTGCGCGCTGGCCAGGTCGTCGTCGCCGAGCGCGTGGGCGCGGCGCAGCGCGGTGATCGAGTCGTGGATGCGCACGTGAAGGGTGAGCGCGAACTCGCGCATGGGGCCTCTCCTCAGGGTTGGCGGCGCTGCCGGGGAGGGAGGGCCTGCGGCTCTCCCCCCGGGGGCGTCTCCCTGTGTACCCGGCGAGGGTGAGAGCAGGGTTGGAGGGGGACAAGGACTGGCAAGGTCGGGGTGAAAACGCGGCCGCCCGCCGCGCGGTGGCGCGGCGGGCGGGTCACGGGTGCTCGGGCACGGTCAGTGGTTGACCCAGACGTACCAGTCGCCCGACACGTGTTCGTAGATCCTGGAGCCCTGCCCGGGGACGAAGACGCCCTCGGGGATGCGCTCGGCGCTGTGCGCCAGGCCCGAGGGGCTGAACAGCCCCGAACCCTCCACCGCGTAGTGGGTGACGCCCTCGTACGCCGAGACGCTGCGCAGCGAGTACAGCCCCACCCGTTCGCCGTTGAGCGGGATGGAGGTGCGGCCGTCGGTGTCCTCGCGCAGCGAGAGCAGCTGGTCGGAGGAAGCGCTGATCCGGCTCTGGAGCGGGACGTCGGCCACGGCCAGGCCGATCGCGGCGGCGGCGATCACCGGTGCGGACACCCAGCGCAGCCAGTAGTAGCGGATCATCGGGCGGGCCACCGCCAGGGCGATGCCCAGGCGCAGCGCGCCCATCCCGGCGAGCAGCAGACCGCCCACCAGGGCGGTGACGAACGTGGGCAGGTGGCCGCCGGGGACGCTGTCCTCGAAGAGCAGGACCAGGCCGACCACGCCGCAGGCGGGGATGTAGAGCCGACCGGGCGGACGGGAGGCCCAGCTGATCAGTCGCTGGCCGAGCGTCGGCTTCTCAGCGATCTCGATCAGCTTGGCCAGGGACCTGTCGGGGGTCGGGCCGGAAGCCGCGGCGGACATGGCGTTCCCTCCACCGAATCCGTGTCATGGGGACGCGGACCCGGAGCGAACGGGAAGAAGGGGCCGCAGGGGGCCGCGTCACAGTCGATACGGCCGCCGAAGCACGGCCTGCTCCACAGGATAGAGCAGTGGAGGGGCGTGTTCGGGGAGGCGGGAGGAAACGCCGCCGTCGCTCCCGCGGGTCGCGGACGGTTGACGACGGTGTTTCCGGTGCCGCACGCCGACGCGCGGTGAGAGGACGAGGTGGTCCCAGGACCAGCGTCCGCCGCTCACGGCCATCAGTACGCACACCGCCGTGACCAGCGACGTCGTTCCCCACGAGGAGAGGGGCGCCAGGTCGGGCGAGCCCGCCGTGAGGGCGCCGAGCACCGCCGCGACGGCGAGCAGGGGGCCGGTCAGCCATGTGAGCAGGCCCACGGCGAAGGCGATCGAGAGCGCGACGAGCAGGGCGGGCAGCGTCCCGGCGACCGGGGACAGCACGCCCAGTCCGGCGGCGTCGAGGTGTTGGGCCACCGCGGCCTCCCGGCCGCGCAGCGCGAGCCCGTACTCGGTGAACATCCATCCGACGCCCACCCGGACGAGGGCGGCGACGACGTCGTAGAGGCGTCCCCGGGAGATCCGTGGCCGCGGGTACGGCCTGGCGCGCTGCATGCCCATTCCTCCCGGGCGGACGGCGGTCCTGACAAGCGGAAACTACACAAAGTCATGGCCGTTGGCCTCTCGTGGCGCCCGGCGAGTCGCGCGAAAGGGCGCTTGCGCGGCCGTCCTGTCCGGGATCGGGGCCACCCGGCGGGGTCGTCCGCGCCCCGGGTCCCGCACGGCCTCCGCGCCGTACGCCCTAGGGTGGACACCGTGCCGACCACATCCACGCCCGCCCCGCCGCCCGCCGCACCCACCTACGAGCTGGAGGACGAGCTCCGCTCCTCCGGCGCGCGGGTGGTCGCCGGAGTGGACGAGGTGGGCCGCGGTGCCTGGGCCGGTCCGCTCCTGGTCTGCGCCGCCGTCCCCGGCGAGGGCGACCCGCCCCCCGGCCTGACCGACTCCAAGCGCCTGACCCCCAGACGCCGCAGGGAGATCGCCGACCAGCTGCGCCCCTGGGTCGCCGACCACGCCTTCGGCTGGTCCTCCCCCGAGGAGATCGACGAGGTCGGCATGACCGAGGCGCTGCACCGGGCCTCCCGCCGCGCCCTGGACGCGCTCTCCCCGCGGCCCGACGCCGTCATCCTCGACGGCAGGCACGACTTCATCGGCCGCCCCTGGAGGGTGCGCACCTGCGTCAAGGGCGACCTGGCCTGCGTCAGCGTCGCCGCCGCCGCGATCCTGGCCAAGGTCCGCCGCGACGCCCTCATGGCCGAGTTGGCCGCCGACCACCCGGGCTACGGGTTCGAGCGGGCCGCCGGGTACCCCTCGCCCGTGCACCGCGCCGCCCTGGCCGAGTCCGGGCCCACCCCGCACCACCGCATGAGCTGGTCCTACCTCGACGACCTGCCCCGATGGAAGCACCTGCGCAGGGTCCGCCCCGCTCCCGGCGGGCAGCTCCCCCTGCTGTGAGCACCGGACCCGCGGCCCCCGGGCGGCCCCCCGCCAGGGGGTACGACACGCGGTCCCGTACTGGACATCCGCCCCACTTGGGGCAAGGCTGTGGCTGTGGACGCCGGCCCCCCGGCGCCCCCCGCCCCCGACCCGAACCCCGCCGGTCAGGAGAGCCGACCGCCACGGACCCCCACGCAGGAAGGTTCATGGATGACGCGTGAGATGCGCTCCACCGCCGCCGCGGAGCCGGGACGCGCCTCGGGACTCGACCGCGTGCGCGCCCTCTACCACCGGACCCCCCTCGGCAGAAGACTCGTGTCCGCACTGGTCCTGCTGACCGTGGCCGCCGTCGTCGCGCTCGTCACGGGAGCCTCCGTCTTCGGCGCGGTCACCGGGGCCCTGGTCCTGCTTATGGTCCTGGCCGCCCTCATGCGCTCCGTGGACGCCTTCGCCACCGTCATGGTGTGCGTGCTCTGGCTCGCGGTGGCCGTCCCCCTCTTCCAGATCCCCCTCACCGGCGAACCCGTCACGCTGCTGGTCCTGCCCCTGCCCCCGCTCGTGGTCCTGGCCGCCGGCCGGGCGCGCGAGTTCCCCGTCTGGCACACCACCGTGCTCTCGCTGACCGCCGGGCTCATCGCCGGGTTCTCCCTGGCCCTGGTCGGACTGGTCGTGGAGCCCTTCGCCGCCTCCTGGGGGATCGCCCTGCTCTACGCCGCCGCGGGCGCCTGCCTGCTGTGGCGGCTGTCGGCCTCGCGCCAGATCCACCGGGAGAGCGAGGCCAACCGGCGCGAGACCGCCAAGTCCATGCCCGTCTCGCGCCGCAACGGCGGCGCGGGCCCCGCGAACGCGCCCGGGGGCCGGGACGGAGCCGAGGGCCGCACCCGGACGCTGCGCGCGCGCACCGGCAGCGGCTCCCGGGGTGCCCCTGCCGCCGACGCCGACGACGAGCCCGTCCCCGTCGACCAGGCCCTGGCCGAACTGGAGGACATGGTCGGCCTCGACCCGGTCAAACAGCAGGTGCGCGGGATCGCCGCCTCCATCGAGGCGGCCCGCCTGCGCGCCGACGCGGGCTTCCCCGTCGAGCGGCCCCTGCGCCACCTGGTCTTCTCCGGTCCGCCCGGCACCGGCAAGACCAGCGTCGCCCGCACCCTGGCCACCATCTTCCACTCCTTCGGGCTGCTGCCCACCTCCCGTGTGGTCGAGGCCCAGCGCGCCGACCTCGTGGGGGAGTACCTGGGCGCGACCGCCATCAGGACCAACGAGCTCATCGACCGGGCGCTGGGCGGTGTGCTGTTCGTGGACGAGGCCTACTCCCTGGTCAACGAGGGCGACGGCCAGGCCGACCGGTTCGGCAACGAGGCCGTGCAGACCCTGCTCAAGCGCGCCGAGGACGACCGCGACCAGCTCGTCGTCGTCCTGGCCGGGTACGAGAAGGAGATGGACGCCTTCCTGGCCTCCAACCCCGGTCTGGCCTCGCGCTTCGCCACCCGCATCAACTTCCCCAGCTACACCGCCGACGAGCTGTTCCGCATCGCCGAGTCCCTCGTCCACCAGCGCGGCGACACCCTCGACGAGGAAGCCGCCCAGGCGCTGCGGCGAAGATTCGACCAGGTGGTCCAGCGCGAGGTGGTCGACGAGCTCGGCAACGGCCGCTTCGCCCGCTCGGTGGTCGAGAAGGCCGCCCAGGCCCGCGACGTGCGCGTGGTCACCGCCGGGGTGGACGGCGCGGAGCCCGCGCCCCGGCCCGAGGCCGAGGACCTCATCACCGTCCGCGCCTCGGACGTGGAGGCCGCCCACAGGGAGCTGACCTCGCGCCTGCCCGGTTTCGGCGAGGCGCCCGGCATCGGTGAGGCGATGGCCGAACTGGACGCCATGATCGGCCTGGAGCCGGTCAAGGAGCAGGTCCGCTCCATCGTGGCCCAGCTGCGGGTGGCCAAGCTCCGCGAGGAGCAGGGGCTGCTCAACCAGGCGCCCATGCGGCACTTCGTGTTCTCCGGCCCGCCCGGCACCGGCAAGACCACCGTCGCCCGGGTGCTGGGCCGGGTCTTCGCGGCGCTGGGCCTGCTCGGCCGCGCCGACGTGGTCGAGGCCCAGCGCGCCGACCTGGTCGGCGAGCACCTGGGCGCCACGGCGGTCAAGACCAACCGGCTCGTGGACCGGGCGCTGGGCGGCGTGCTGTTCGTGGACGAGGCCTACTCCCTGGTCAACCCCGGCTACAGCGGCGGCGACGCCTTCGGCTCCGAGGCCATCCAGACCCTGCTCAAGCGGGCCGAGGACGACCGGTCCCGGCTCGTGGTCGTGCTCGCGGGCTACCCGGCGGAGATGGAGCGGTTCCTGGCCTCCAACGCCGGGCTGTCCTCGCGGTTCAACGTGCGGGTGCGCTTCCCCTCCTACACCGCCGACGAGCTCACCGAGATCGCCGAGGCCGTGGCCGCCCGCACCGGCGACGCCTTCGACGACACCGCGCGCGAGGACCTGCGCAGCATCTTCGCGCACGTGTGCGAGGCCGGGTGGATCGACGAGCTCGGCAACGGCCGCTTCGCCCGCTCCCTGTTCGAGAAGGCGTGCTCCCACCGCGACCTGCGCGTGTCCCAGGAGCTGGGCGAGGCCGCGACCGCCGCCGAACTGACCGTGCTGACCAGCGCCGACGTCCGCAAGGCCTACGCCGAGGCGACGCAGTAGACCCGAGGGGCCGCGCACACGCGTGCTGCTAGTGTCCGGTCCATGACCGCTGCACGCACTTCCTCCTCCGCGTCCCCCGTCACCCAGGCGCTCATCCTCGCCGGGGGCCAGGCCACCCGGCTGCGGCCCTACACCGACACCCGCCCCAAGGCGATGGTGGAGGTGGCCGGACGGCCCATCATCGACTACCAGCTGGAGTGGCTCACCGGCCACGGCGTCGAACACGTCGTCGTCTCCTGCGGCTACAAGGCCGAGGTCCTGCGCGAGCACCTGGAGGCCCGCGAGGGCGGCCCGCGGATCACGCTCCTGGTCGAGGACGAGCCGCTGGGCCGCGGCGGAGCCCTGCGCTTCGCCTCCACCGGCCTGCGCGACCCGGAGGCCCCCTACTTCGCGCTCAACGGCGACGTGCTCACCTGGTTCCCCCTGGACGAGATGACCGCCCGCCACCGGGAGCGGGGCGGCCTGGCCACCCTGGCCCTGGCCCAGTTCCGCACCACCTGGGGCATCGTGGACGTGGACGACCAGGACCGGATCGAGGGCTTCACCCAGAGCCCGCTGCTGCCGGTGTGGATCAACGCCGGGGTGTACCTGTTCGAGCCGGGCGTCACCCCGCTGCTGCCGACCAAGGGCGACCACGAGTCCTCCACCTTCCCCGAACTGGCCGAGGAGGGGCGTCTGACCGCCTACCGCATCGACGGCTTCTGGCGCGGCGTGGACACCGCCAAGGACGTCAAGGAGGCGGGGGAGCGGATCACCGCCATGCGCGAGGGCGCCTGACCCCGGCCGGGGAAGAGCGGACGTCGGCTGACCGGGCGCCGGGGAGGATGGGTATCGTCACCAAGGTGACGAACGACGGTTTCCTCCTCTTCAGCGCCCCCAACTTCCGCGACCTCGGCGGGCACCGCACCGCCTCGGGCCGCACGGTCCGCCGCGGGCTCGTTTACCGCTCCGACGCCCTGCACGCGATCGCCGCCGACGAGCTGCCCGCCTACAACGGCCTGGGCATCCGCCAGCTCGTCGACCTGCGCACCCCGCACGAGCGCGAGACCCTCCCCGACGTCGTCCCCGAGGGCGCCGAGTACGCGGTCGTGGCCGTGCAGGACCCCGAGGCGGCCGGGGCCAACTTCTCCCTGGCCCTGGCCGACCCCGAGAAGGCCCGCCTCATGTTCGCCGACGGCGCCGCCGAGCGCTTCATGCACGGCGTCTACCGCGAGCTGGTGACCGACGCCGAGGCGCTCACCGGGTACCGAGAGCTGGTCGAGCGGGTGGCCCGCGGCCCGGCGGCCCTGGTCTTCCACTGCAGCGCGGGCAAGGACCGCACCGGCTGGGGCGCCGCCCTGCTGCTCGGCCTGCTGGGCGTGGACCGCGAGGCCGTGGTCGCCGACTACCTGGCCAGCAACGAGCGCCAAGCCAACACCGACGAGTGGATGCGCAGGCTCGCCCGGCACAGCGCCCTGGACTGGGAGGAGGTCGTCCCCATGACGCGGGTGCGCGCCGAGTACCTGGAGACCGCCTTCGCCCACGTGGACGAGGTCCACGGTTCCTTCGACGCCTACGTCACCGAGGGCCTCAAGCTCTCCGACGCCACCGTCGAGCAGCTGCGCGAGCGCATGCTGGAGTAGGCGCGGCGCGGGCGCGGAGCCGGGGCGCGCGGCCTACAGCGCGTCCAGGCGGCGGCGCAGGTCGCTCTCGCCCGAGGCGGCCTCCAGTACCTCGCCCAGGGCGGCCAGCACGCCGGACCGGTCCACACCCCGGTCCAGCATCCGGCGGGCCGCCGCCCACAGGTTCGCGGGCCTGCCGTGCCACAGCCGCCGGGCCAGGCGCTCGTGCCGGTCCAGCTCCCGCTCCCGCTCGGGGTCGTCGCCGGTCACCGGCCGATACCACCGGTCCTGCCCGCTGGAGTGGCGGCCGCTGTGCGGCGTGGCCGCCTCGTACTCGCCGTAGTGGTCCAGGCGCAGCAGCGCTCTGCGGCCCCGCGCCGTGTCCGGGTCGAACTCCTCCGGGGCCCACGTCACCAGCTCGCTGGCCAGCAGCGGGAACGCGAACATCCGACGCGCCAGCGACGAGAAGTCGCCGTCCGGCATCAGCCGCCGCACCGCCTCCTGGCGCAGCCCCAGCGGGCGCGCCGGGTCGCGGTAGGTGCGGGTGAACTCCGCGGTGGACTCCCACACCGCGTCCAGCGTCGCGCCCACCGCCACCCGCGGCAGCCCGCCGCGTCCGCCCGCCCAGCGCACCCACGCCGCCAGCACGTGCGGCATGGCCTCCTGCTCCTCGGGCAGCAGCACCACCCGGCCGGGCAGCCAGTGCAGCAGGAAGGACTCCACCTTGCGCGGGCTGACGCGCATCGGCCGACCGCCGTCCACGTCGCAGCCGTGCGTGATGATGTGGTCGGCGCAGCGGCTCGCCGCGTAGGAGTCGGAGAGTTCGGCGGCCTCGTCCGAGGCCAGGAAGCGGGCGGCCAGCACCGCGCGCCGGTCGCGCCGCCACACCGGGGCGGGGAAGGGGTCCACCCCCTCGGGAGGCGTGGGCAGGGACCGCACCCGCGCGTTGGCCAGGGCGAAGTGCGCGGCCAGCGACCCCCCGGTCAGGTCGGAGACCTTCAGTCCCACCGGCTCCACGAGCGCCCCCGAGGCCCGGTCGGCCGACGCGCCCGCCACCACCTGCTCCGTGCGTTCCAGGGCCCGCGACAGCAGGGCGCGCGCCTCGGTCAGCTCCACCTGCGCGAACCGCGCGAACTCGTCCGCCTCGGCCCTGGTCCGGCAGCTCTCCAGCAGCTGCTCGACCTTGGTGGTCACCCAGGCGTCGCGCAGCACGCCGCCGCCGTTGTGGTCCAGGACCAGGATCAGCGCGTGCTCGGGCGGCAGCGAGCCCGGGTGGCCGGGGTGGTCGCCGTCGCGGCTGAACACGCACACGAAGTCCTCGGTGTCACCGAACTGGTCGGTGCTGACGTAGACGGCCACCGGTGTGACCGCGCCGAGCTGGGAGGCCCACGCCGGTACCTGGAGGCCGCGCTCGCGGAGCGCGATCATCCCCTGTTCGGCCAGGCCCCGCTGCTCGGACGAGGTGCCCAGGGCGGTGACCGCCGCGAGCACGCCCAGCCCCGCGGGCTTGCCGGAGGCGGTGGCGTGCGCCACCAGGCCCTCGCCGAGCAGCCTCTCCACGTCCACTCCGGGGACCCGCTCCCCCCACCACGTGCCGAGCAGCTCGCTGAAGGCGAGTTCGGCGTCGAGCGGGTGGCGCATGGCCAGCAGCGCTCTGGCGGCGCGCAGCATCTCGTCGAAGACGGCGCGGGGAACCGGTTCGGAACCTGGGGACGGAGGCATCGGGGAGGGCACCACCCGAGCGTATGCCAGCCCCGGGTGTGCGCTCCTCCGTTCCCGCGAACCGGCGGCGGCACCCCGGCGGTGCCGGGCGCGACCAAGGCGCGGCTCCCGTGGGGGGAGGCCGCGCCCCTGGTGGTGACCGTCGGGCTCAGCGCGGTTTCGGTATGCTCCGGTGGCCGCCGAACAGCCCCGCGGCCGATCTGCGCGCCGGCTTCCTGGCCGGCGGGGAGGGCGGCACGGAGTTCACCATCGCCTCCAGGTGCTCGCGGGCGACCCGCTCGACCAGGTGCGGCGTGACCGTGATGCCCAGGTGTTCGACGCAGTTCCAGGTGTCGCTGACGCAGCGTTCGACACATCGGTGGGACAGGGCACTGAACTCGTCGTGGAGCCGTGCCGAGATCCGACTGAGATCCTGGACCGGGAAGGTCTGGAGCATTCTCGCTCACACCCCTAGCTGGAGATGGCCTGGACGGTGACCTCCACCCATTTCACTTGTTCTGGACGGAGTGTCAACCCCTCTCCCGGCACGCTGTTGATAAAACCTCCGGGAAGCATCGTTTACTCGAACACCACCGTCATCGCAGTTCAACAAGGCGAAAAGGGTGTTTCAGGCGTATAACGCCCCTGGTCCCGAGTGGAGAACGCAAACCTCCCGGGAACTTCCATCGCCGGGAATGGGCGGAAAACACGTCGCCGAAAGTCTCCGTCCGCTGTGACGCGACCCTCGGGTGGCCTATTGTTTACCTTCCACGTCCGCGGGCGGCCTTCCTCCACGACGGCCGTTGCGTGTGGACGGCTGTGTCTTATGCTTGAGCCGTGACAGCGGCCGAGAGGAGTCATCGAGCGTGACTCCCGGGAGCCGCGGAGCCCCCCGATCACCTTCGGCGCCGCGCGACTTCCGGCTTTCACGCCGGGGGCGGCCGGTCGACAGGGGCCGCGCGGCCCAGGCAGCACCCCCCAACGAAACACGGCTGGGGAATCGACGGTTCCGGAGGTGTCGAGCAGTTGAGCGCCGAGACGTCCATTCCGCCACCCCGGGTCAGCGGAGCGGAACTCCCCGACGCGGTCGGATCCCTCCTCACCGACTCCCCGATCGGGTTCGCGCTGCTCGGCCCCGACGACCTCCTCGGCACGATCAACCAGCGCCTGGCCGCCGACGTCCTGGGGCGCGCCCCCGCCGAGTGCCTGGGCCGCGACCCCGGTGACCTGCTGGAGGAGAGCGGTGACCGCGTCGCCGCCGCCGACCACCGGACCGGCCTGGCCCGGGCGCGCGAGAGCGGACAGGCCGTCCGCGGACGCCACCGCGCCCCCGCCGGACAGCTGTGGGACCTGACCTGGTTCCCCGTCACCGAACCGGACACGGGCGAGGAGTACGTCGCCCTCATCGCCGTCCCCGCCGGTGAGGGCGCCGAACCCGCCGACGACGGTGCCGCCCTGCGTCGCGACGAGCAGCGGCTGCGCGCCCTGTTCCAGGCGGGCAACCAGATCGTCTGGGCCGCCGGGCCCGGCGGCGAGATCCGCGAGGACTGCCCCCAGTGGCGGGCCGTCACCGGCCAGGAACTGGAGCACTACCTGGGCCGGGGCTGGCTCGACGCCCTCCACCCCGAGGACCGGCCCCGCGTCGAGCGCGCGTGGGAGGACTCCGTCCTGGACGTCACCCCCTTCGACGCCATGTTCCGCGTGCGCATCCGCTCGGGCGGCTACGGCCACTACCGGGCCAGGGCCCACCCGGTCATGGAGGGGACGCGGACCGCCGAGTGGATCGGCACCCTCGCCGACATCACCAACGAGCGCGAGGCCGACGAACTCCGCCAGCGCCTCAACCAGCAGCTCAGCGAGGCTGCCATGCGCACCGCCCGCCTCCAGAAGGCCACCTCCGACCTGGCCGAGGCGCTCACCGCCGACGAGGTCGTCAACGCCATGTCCGAGATCGGCCGCTCCGGGGTGGGCGCCGACCACACCTGCGTCGTCCTGCTGGACCGCGATCGCCTGCGGCTGCGCACCATCGCCGCCGCGCACGCCCACCAGCTGCCCCGCTCCACCTTCCCCACGGACCACCCCGACATCGCCGCCCTGGCGGTGGCCGACCGGCTGCCCCGCCTGGCCGCCAACCCGGCCGAGCTGGGCGCGCTGTTCGACGGCGCGCCCGAGGTCGACGAACTCGTCGGGTCCACGCCCGAGCGGGCCTGGATCGCGCTGCCGATGATGACCGCGGGGCGCCCCATCGGCGCGCTGCGCTTCGCCTTCTCCACCCCGCGCGAGGTCTCCGACGACGAGCGCGTGTTCCTGGAGGCCCTGGCCGGACAGTGCGCGCTGGCCATCGGCCGCGCGACCCTCTACGAACAGGAGCACAGCACCGCCGAGGAGCTCCAGCGCAGCCTGCTGCCCGAGGAACTGCCCGGGGTGCGCGGCGTGCGCCTGGCCGCCTACTACCGGTCCGGGTCGCAGAACGTGCAGGTCGGCGGCGACTGGTACGACGCCTTCCCGCTGCCCGACGGCCGCGTCGCCGGGGTGCTCGGCGACGTCATGGGCAAGGGCATCCCGGCCGCGGCCGGGATGAGCCGCATCCGCAACGCGCTGCGCGCCCTGGCCTTCTCCATGCCCGAGCCCGCCGACGTCCTGGCCGGCCTGGATCGCATGTTCTCGGCCACGGAGGGTATGGACCAGGTCACCACACTGGTCTACTTCGTGCTCGACCCCGTTACCGGACAGCTCGACCTCAGCAACGCGGGACACCTCCCGCCGCTGGTCGTGGCGGGCGGCGCGCGGCCGTCACTGCTCGACACCGAACCCGACACGCCGCTCGGGGTCAGCTCCCCGCGGGGCCACCACAAATTCTTCGTCCAACCCGGTAACACCGTCGCCCTGTACTCCGATGGACTGGTTGAGAACCGCAAACGGTCCGTCTACTCCGGACTCGACGAGCTCGTCCACGTGGCGTCCTCGGCCCCTCCGGAGGTGGTGGGCGATCCACAGCAGATGCTGGAGTACCTTGTTGAGAGCATGCTCGATGGGTATGAGCAGGACGACGACGTCACGCTGCTCGCCGTCCAGCTTCCGGTGATCGACTCCGTGCCGGAGCGGTAGTGCCGGTTCGAGGCGAACTGGTGGACACCGGTCTGTGGCGGACCGGTGCGCACCGGTCCGCGCCGTGCCGGTGAACCGGCGGCAGACCGACGACAGACCGTACGAACAAGTCCATTGCCTTGCCTACAGTGAAGAAGCCGTTCCGCCCCGCGATGCGGGGGTGATCCTCTGCGGGGGTGACCTCCGGGAGCGCATACGCTGGACGGGGACGACCCTGGAGAGCGCATACGCTTGAAAGTCCAACGGCTTCCCCGCCCCAGTGGGGACGATCCCAGGCCGCAGGTGGGAGAGGGCGCAGTGCCCGGTCCCGGCCAGGCGGACCACCGGGTCCGACAATCTCGCCACACGTCCGTTCGAGAGGTGTTTGTGTCATCTGCCAGTTCGACTCGCTCGAAGCAGTCCGAGTCACTGCAAGAGCCCGTCATTCAGCAGCTGATCGAGCGTGGGCGGTCCCAGGGCTTCCTTGAGCCCGAGGACGTGCGCCGTGCCTTCGAAGAGGCCGAAATCCCGATGTCGCAGGCGCAGTCCGTGCTCCGCAGCCTCGCGAAGGAGGGCGTGACCGTACTCGTCCCCGAGTCGGCCTCCTCCCGGCGCAAGGCGCCGCGGCGCAAGGCGGCGACCACCAAGACGGCGGCCACGCGGTCCACCTCGACCAGGTCCACCAAGACCACCGCGACGAGCAGGGCCGCCAAGCCCGTGCGCGCGGCGGCGGCCCAGGAGCAGACCGAGACGGTCACCGCCGTTGTCGGTTCCGCCGAGGACGCCGGGGGCGAGGCCAAGGCGGAGAAGAAGCCCGCGGCCAAGAAGCCCGCCAAGAAGGCGGCGCCCAAGAAGCCCGCCACCAAGGCCGCCAAGACCACCGCGGCCAAGGGCCCGGCCGCCAAGACCACCGGCCTCAAGGCCGCCGCCGCCAAGAAGACGGCGACCAAGGAGCTCGGGCTCGCGGCGGACGGCGAGTTCGACGAGGACGAGGACGGCCTGGACGACCTCGAGCACACCGGCGCCGAGCTGGAGCTGGTCGAGGACACCCCGGACCCGGCGGACAAGGACCTCAAGCCCGCCAAGCCCGAGGCCGTGGGCGCCCCGACCAAACCCGCCAACGAGGACGAGTCCTTCGTCCTCTACGACGACGATGACGACGCCCCCGCGGCGCAGGTCGTGGCCGCGGGCGCTACGGCGGACCCGGTCAAGGACTACCTCAAGCAGATCGGCAAGGTCCCGCTGCTCAACGCCGAGCAGGAGGTCGAACTCGCCAAGCGGATCGAGGCCGGCCTGTTCGCCGAGGAGAAGCTGGCCGAGGAGGCCGAGCTCCTCACCGTCGAGCTGCGCGACGAGCTGGAGTGGATCGCCGAGGACGGCGGCCGCGCCAAGAAGCACCTGCTGGAGGCCAACCTCCGGCTCGTGGTCTCGCTCGCCAAGCGCTACACCGGCCGCGGCATGCTCTTCCTGGACCTGATCCAGGAGGGCAACCTCGGTCTGATCCGCGCGGTGGAGAAGTTCGACTACACCAAGGGCTTCAAGTTCTCCACCTACGCCACGTGGTGGATCCGCCAGGCGATCACCCGGGCCATGGCCGACCAGGCGCGCACCATCCGCATCCCGGTGCACATGGTCGAGGTCATCAACAAGCTGGCCCGCGTCCAGCGCCAGATGCTCCAGGACCTGGGCCGCGAGCCCACCCCGGAGGAGCTGGCCAGGGAACTCGACATGACCCCGGAGAAGGTCGTCGAGGTGCAGAAGTACGGCCGCGAGCCGATCTCCCTGCACACCCCGCTGGGCGAGGACGGCGACAGCGAGTTCGGCGACCTCATCGAGGACTCCGAGGCGATCCAGCCGGGCGAGGCGGTCAGCTTCACCCTGCTCCAGGAGCAACTGCACTCGGTGCTGGACACGCTGTCCGAGCGCGAGGCGGGCGTGGTGTCCATGCGCTTCGGTCTCACCGACGGCCAGCCGAAGACTTTAGACGAGATCGGCAAGGTCTACGGGGTCACCCGTGAGCGCATCCGGCAGATCGAGAGCAAGACGATGTCGAAGCTCCGCCACCCGTCGCGTTCGCAGGTGCTCCGCGACTACCTGGACTAGGTTCACCCGGGTGGTCGGCCGGTCGGCGGCCCTGGCACGCTGACCGGCGGCTGAAGAGGACCGGACCGGTCCCGGGCCGGCGCCCCCTGCCCGAAGGCGGGGCGCGCCGACCCGGGACCGGCACCCCCAGTTCCGCGCGGTTGTGGCGACGTCCGCGTGTGCCGGAGCAGCCCCCGTTGGTGCTCCGGGGTGCCCGTCGCGCTCGGGAGCGTCCTTGGGTCTCCCGGGCACTGTGTCATCCGAGGCACCGTGTCGTCCGAGGTGCCGTGTCATCCGATCCGACGGTGTCCATCGTGCCGCACGTACTGTAGGTGCGGCATAAAGTCGCGATATCGAGTCGTTATGTGACGGGGAGTGGCCTGCGGCCGCTCCCCGTTCCGCGTGTGCCCGGAGGTCCTCTCCGGGCACACGGGCGCGGTCCCGCCTCCGTGGTCCGCGCCCGTTTCCCCGGCGTTCCCCTCAGTCGCGGACGACGACGTTCAGCACGTGCCGTTCGGGCAGCTCCACGGTGTGCCCGAGGTCGCGCAGGGCCGACACCAGCTCCTCGGGGGTGGCGGCGTCCACGCCCTCCAGCAGCAGGGAGCGGGCGATGTCGCCCCGGGTGGCCTTGGCCATGTGGCTGACCACCGTCCGCATGGCGACCCCGTCCACCGTGCGCTCGCGCAGCACCCTGACGGCCACGCCGGTGCCCGGAGCGTAGGCGGCGGCGTAGGCGGACGAGCGGCAGTCGACCAGGAGCTGTCCTCCGGTGAGCTCGTCCAGGGGCGCGGCCGCCTCGCGGCGCCAGTAGGCGCCCAGCCCGCCCAGGGGCGGCAGCTTCACGCCCATGGACAGGCGGTAGGGGGGCAGCCGGTCGGCGGGTCCGACCGCGCCCCACAGCCCGGAGAAGATCAGGACCCGGGCGTCGGGGATGTCGGGCAGGCCGAGCCGGTCGTAGAGCACGCCCGTGTACAGGTCGGCCGCGCGCAGGGTCGGCGCGGTCGTCAGGTCCAGGTTGCGCTTGAGCGCGTCGGCCTGCCTGGCGCTGATCCCCAGGGTCTCCAGCGCGGTCTCCTCGGGCCCCGAGCACAGGTCCGCCAGCGCCGCCATGACCCGCTCGCGGGCTCCGGTCAGTTCCGGAAGGGTCAGCGTCCCGAGGTCCAGGCGGGGGCCCTCGCCGGAGGAGGCCTTGCCCTCGGACGGCGGCAGCAGGATGAGCATGGTGGAACTTCCCAGGTGGAGACGGTGGTCGGGTACCCCGCCCATGCTAGGGCGTGTCCGGAGCCCGTTCCCGGCGCCGGAGGACCTGGACGGCGAGGGTGACGAAGGCGACGCACAGCAGGACGTCCAGGGCGGTGCCCGCGACGCTGAAGCCCTTGAGGACGCCGTTGGCGTGCAGCGCCATCGACAGGACGCACAGGAAGCGGACCGGGCCCACGCAGCGGGTGGCGAGCAGTCCCGCGGCCAGGAGCACCCAGCCCAGGTTGGGGGCCCACACCAGCGCGTACACCACGTGCACCCGGGGATAGAGGAACTCGACGAACGCGGTGGCCAGCTCCGGGGAGTGGGAGCTGGCGAGCTGGAGGGAGGCGAAGTTGGCTCCCTCGAAGAAGGCCGCCACCATGAGGCCGAGCAGGCACACGATCCCCGTGGCGGTGCCCAACACGGGCCGGGTCCTGGCGATCGACGCCGCCAGTCCGGCGAAGGCGGGCACCAGGAGCAGCAGTCCGGCGAACCAGAGCCCGTACCCCCAGGCCATCCGGACGGGATCGTCGGCGTACGCCGCGATCTGGTCCGGGAAGAAGAAGTGGTGCGGCGCCTTGAGCAACTCCCCGGCCAGGAGCAGCGGCGGAGCCGCCGCCAGCGAGACGGCGGTCGGCCAGCGGCCGGGGAAGGGACCGGGCACGGGGGTTTCGGCCCGCCCCGGCAGGTCGCGGAGCAGGGACGTCCTCAGGGACGCGGACGTGAGAGGGCTTCGCCGGGGAGTGGACTCCATGCGGTCATCCTCGCCACCGGGAGAGCGCCGTGTCAGGAACGCTGCCACGACGGCCGGCCGGGGGCCCGCACCCCCCCGGGCAGCCGTACCGGGGGCGCGCCCGCGGGCACCGCGGGCCCGCCGGATAGCATCGTCGGCTCCGGGAGAGGGGAGCGGGCGTGCACGAGTGGGCGCGGCGGGTGACGCGGGACTGGCCGCCGTTCGAGGTGGAGGAGCGCGGGGGCTGGCGGTTCGGCTTCGCGGAGGGGATCACCAAGCGGGCCAACTGCGCGCTCGTGCTGGACCCGCACGCGCGGGTCGCCGAGGTCACCGCCTACTACACCGGGCGCGGGCTGAGGCCCTGCGTGCAGGTGTGGCCGGGCGAGGAGGAGGTCGACCGGCGGTTGGCGGAGCACGGCTACGCGGTGGTGGAGCCCTCGCTGGTCCTGGCCCGCGACCTGGGCGCGCGCCCCGACGCCCCGGGCACGTCCTCGGTGGTGGCCTCGCCCGGGCCCGGGTGGCCGACCACCGGGGCCGCGCGCATCCTCGGCCGGGTCGACGCCGCCTACGGAACGGCCGAGCGGGGCCTGGGCCGGGGCGCGGCGGTGCTGGACGGGGAGTCGGTGGCGGTCTGCGCCATGTTCACCGACCCCGCGGCGCGCGGGCGCGGCGTGGCCTCCGGGCTGCTGGCCGACCTGCTGCGCTGGGGGTACGACCGCGGCGCCCGGCGGGCCTACCTGTGCGTGGTCGCCGACAACGCCCCGGCGCTCGGGCTGTACGGGCGCGCGGGCTTCGCCGAGGTGTCGCGGTACCACAGCCGTGTACTGGAGGGCGCGCACGAAGGCGGCGGCTCCTGAGGGGAGCCGCCGCCGGTGTTCAGGCCTGTTCTGTTGTGCTCTGTGGCTAACGCTCGTCCGTCTTGCTCTCGTTGAGCTTGTCGGTCTCGTCCTGGATGTCCGAGGCGATCTTGCGGAGAGAGTCGTCGTGCTTGCGCATGTGGTGGGCGCAGAACAGCAGCTCGCCGCCGGAGTTCAGCAGCACCCGGACGTAAGCCTGCGCACCACAGCGGTCGCAACGGTCAGCAGCCGTCAGCGGCTGGGTGGGGGCAAGGGTTCCAGTCACTTCGCCATCCTCAATACTCGGCGTTAGTCACCTCTGACAACATTTAACCCGACCAGGACGTTCCCAACCTGGTCCCGTGTACGCCGACAGCGGAATCTGCCTGGTTGATGCCTGGATGTCGTCTCATGTCCTTGTTGTACCCGCCTCATGGCCCGGCATCCCAGGAAAAGGGGAGCATCCAGGTCGCATCCACCGGAGGTGGTAGTCTCGCGCGGGGCAGGCCCCCGTCCTCCCGCCGGGTCCCGGCGGTAGCAAGCGACCGGCACGCCGCCCCCCTATTCGTCAGTGCGGCGCGGTACAAAGGGCACGCACCGCACAGCGCCCTGATGGCCCTGAAGACGCAGGAGATGTCCGAGTGACCGCCTTGACCGCAGCCGTCCACGACCCCGAGGATTACTCCGCCCGACACCTGTCGGTCCTCGAAGGTCTTGAGGCGGTGCGCAAACGGCCGGGCATGTACATCGGGTCCACCGACAGCCGCGGCCTCACCCACTGCATGTGGGAGATCATCGACAACTCCGTGGACGAGGCCCTGGGCGGCTTCTGCACCCGGATCGACGTCACGCTGCACTCCGACGGGTCGGTGTCGGTCAGCGACGACGGACGCGGCATCCCCGTGGACGCCGAGCCCAAGTCCGGCCTGTCCGGTGTGGAACTGGTCATGACCAAGCTCCACGCGGGCGGCAAGTTCGGCTCCGGCTCCTACAACGCCTCCGGCGGCCTGCACGGCGTCGGCGCCTCGGTGGTCAACGCCCTGTCGTCGCGCGTGGACGTCGAGGTCGACCGCCAGGGCCGCACCCACGCGATCAGCTTCCGCCGGGGCATCCCCGGCCGCTTCGCCGGTTCCGGCCCCGACGCCGAGTTCACGCCGGTCTCGGGCCTGGAGCAGGTACGCAAGGTGGCCCAGAAGATCACCGGCACCCGCATCCGGTTCTGGCCGGACATGCAGATCTTCCTCAAGGACGCCGACATCGCCCGCGAGGCGCTCCTGGACCGGGCCCGCCAGACCGCTTTCCTGGTGCCGGGGCTGACCCTCTCCGTGCGCGACGAGCGCGTGGAGGGTGAGCCCGCCCACGAGGAGGAGTTCCGCTTCGACGGCGGCATCGGCGAGTTCTGCACCTTCCTGGCCCCCGACGAGCCGGTCAGCGACGTGCTGCGCATCCAGGGCAGCGGCAACTTCACCGAGACCGTCCCGGTCCTGGACGACGCCGGGCACATGGTGCCCGCCGACGTCGAGCGCCGCCTGGACGTGGACGTCGCCCTGCGCTGGGGCACGGGCTACGACACCACCGTGCGCTCCTTCGTCAACGTCATCGCCACCCCCAAGGGCGGCACCCACATCAACGGCTTCGAACGGGCCCTGGTGCGGGTGATCAACGAGCAGCTGCGCACCACCAAGCTGCTGAGGAACAGCGACGACCCCGTCACCAAGGACGACACCCAGGAGGGGCTCACCGCGGTCGTCACCGTCCGCCTGCCCGAGCCCCAGTTCGAGGGCCAGACCAAGGAGATCCTCGGCACCTCCGCGGCGACCAGGATCGTCTCCCAGGTGGTCGGCAAGGAGCTGCGCGAGTTCCTGACCTCCACCAAGAAGGTGGAGAAGGCCAGGGCGCGCAGCGTCCTGGAGAAGGTGGTCGGCGCCGCGAAGGCCCGCCTGGCCGCGCGTCAGCAGCGCGAGACCCAGCGGCGCAAGACCGCCCTGGAGAACTCGGCGCTGCCCGCCAAGCTGGTGGACTGCCGCAGCGAGGGCCTGGAGCACAGCGAGCTGTTCATCGTCGAGGGGGACTCGGCGCTGGGCACCGCCAAGCTGGCCCGGGACTCGGAGTTCCAGGCGCTGCTGCCGATCCGGGGCAAGATCCTCAACGTGCAGAAGTCCTCGGTCACCGACATGCTCAAGAACGCCGAGTGCGCGGCCATCCTCCAGGTGGTCGGCGCCGGTTCGGGGCGTACCTTCGACATCGACGCGGCCCGCTACGGCCGGATCATCCTCATGGCCGACGCCGACGTGGACGGCGCGCACATCCGCTGCCTGCTGCTCACGCTCATCTACCGCTACATGCGGCCGATGCTGGAGGCCGGGCGGGTGTACGCGGCCGTGCCGCCGCTGCACCGCATCGAGCTGACCAACACCCGGCGCAAGCGCGGCAGCAAGCCCGAGGACCGCTACGTCTACACCTACTCCGACGCCGAGCTCTCGCGCACGCTGCTGGACCTGGAGAAGCGCAAGATCTCCTGGAAGGAGCCGGTGCAGCGCTACAAGGGCCTGGGCGAGATGGACGCCGACCAGCTGGCCGAGACCACCATGGACCCGCGTTACCGCACCCTGCGCCGGATCCGGGTGGAGCAGGCCGAGGAGGCCTCCTCCGTGTTCAACCTGCTGATGGGCAACGAGGTCGCCCCGCGCCGCCGCTTCATCCAGCAGGGAGCCCAGGAGCTGGACGTGGCCCGCATCGACACCTGACCGGGCCCCTCAGGGGGTCTGGGGAGGCTCCCAGACCCCCTCGGCGAGGAACCGGTCGATGGTCGCGCGGTAGGGCGCCGGGTCCAGGCCCCGCTCCGCCACCCAGGCGTCGTTGTAGTAGCTGTGCTGGTAGCGTTCGCCGCCGTCGCAGATCAGCGTGACCACGCTGCCCCTGCGCCCTTCCCGGAGCATCCTGGCCACCAGGTGCCACACCCCCCACAGGTTGGTGCCCGTGGAGCCTCCGGCGGACAACCCGGTGCGGTCGTGCAGGTGGCGCATCGCGGCGATGCTCGCGGCGTCGGGCACCGGCATCATCAGGTCGATCACCGACGGCACGAAGCTCGGCTCCATGCGGGGACGGCCGATCCCCTCGATCCGGGAGGGCATCCCGGTGGCGTAGTCGGACGCGCCGGTGACCCAGCCGGGGAAGAACGCCGAGTTCTCCGGGTCCACCACCGCCAGCCGGGTGCCCAGGCGCCGGTAGCGCAGGTAGCGGCCGATGGTGGCGGAGGTGCCGCCGGTGCCCGCGCCCACCACGATCCACTCCGGGCACGGGTGGCGCTCCATGGCCAGCTGCTCGAAGATCGACTCGGCGATGTTGTTGTTGCCGCGCCAGTCCGTGGCCCGCTCCGCGTAGGTGAACTGGTCCATGTAGTGCCCGCCGGTCTCGGCGGCCAGCCGCTCGGCCTCGGCGTACATCGCGGGCGGGGAGTCCACGAAGTGGCACCTGCCGCCGTAGCGCTCGATCAACGCGATCTTCTCCGGGCTGGTCCTGCGCGGGATGACCGTGATGAAGTCCAGGCCGACCAGTTGGGCGAAGTAGGCCTCCGACACCGCGGTGGAGCCCGAACTGGCCTCCACGATGGTGGTGCCCTCCCGGATCCACCCGTTGGCCAGCCCGTACAGGAACAGCGAGCGCGCCAGCCGGTGCTTGAGGCTGCCCGTGGGGTGCACGGACTCGTCCTTGAGGTACAGGTCGATGCCCCACTCCGGGGGGAGCGGGAACACGTGCAGGTGGGTGTCGGCCGAGCGGTTGGCGTCGGCGACGACTCTGCGCACCGCCTCGTCCGCCCAGGAGCGGGCGCTGTCGTCGCACCGGTCCACCCACGGGGTGTCGTCGCCCGGCCGCGGACCTGTCGGTGAGGATGCCATGCCCAGCAGCGTAGCCCGCACACGGGAGGGGCCGCGCCCCGAGGGGCCCGGCCCCGCTCCTGCTCGTACGGGGGCGTCCAGGCGGCCCGGCCGCGGGGGCGGTCCGGGCGAGGGTCTGCCCTGCCCCGGCGCGCACGCGGGCGCGCCGGACCGGGAGGGGCCCTCAGTCCAGGGAGCCCCCGGACATCACCGCGTGCATGCGCCGGTAGGTGGCCGCCTCCTCGTGGCGGCTCTGGCGCTCCAGCGTGCGCGCCAGGGCGATGTGCGCCCAGTTGTCCACCGGGTCCAGCTCGATGATCCTGCGGAAGGTCCGCTCGGCCTTGTTGAGCTGCGCGGAGTGGAAGTAGGCGCGGCCCAGCAGTTCCAGCAGGGAGCGGCTGTCCGGTTCGTCGTCGACGATCGGTTCGAGGGTGCGGGCGGCGTAGATGGGGTCGCCCAGTTCCATGAACATGCGGGCGCGGTTGAAGGTGTCGTAGGTGTTCTCTTCCACGGTGCTCCTTCCGACGGCGCGGGGCCGTCCCGGATCACAACGGCCGGCGTACCGGTCGCATTCCCTGGTGGGGCGTGTGGGACGGAGGTGCGGCAGGAGCCCGCCGGGCCCTCCCGCGCCTTCCGGTCCCACTGAAGAGATCCCCGCGCACGTGCGGCGCACACGTGGCCGACCCCGGTCACCGCATCCGCTCGGGAGCGGTCACAGGTCCGTCATGGTGATCCGGCCGGTGTCCACGTCGTACAGCGCGCCCGCGACCGGCAGGTCCGCGGGCAGCAGCGGGTGGTGGCGGATGCGCTCCAGATCGTGCCGCAGGGCGCCCAGCTGGTCGTTGTCGGTGTGGAACTCCAGGCTGCGCGTGTCCACCCCGTACTCCTCCTCGATGAGGTCGTGAACGGCGTCGTCGCTCTCCACGGAGGCCATCTTGCACCGGGTGTGCGGCATGATCAGCACCCTGTCCACACCGAGCAGGTACACCGCCAGCACCAGGGTGCGCAGGGTGTCGTCGGTCACTCGGGCGCCGGCGTTGCGCAGGATCTTGGCGTCACCGGGCTTGAGGCCGAGCATGTCCAAAGGCTCGATCCTGGAGTCCATACAGGTCACCAGGCCCAGACCGCGCGCGGCCACCGCCTTGAGCCCGCGGAGGGAGAAGGACTCGGCGTAGGCGTCGTTGGCCGGCAGGAAATCGTCGAAGGCACTGGAGGAAGTGGTGCCGCTGTTGTCGCTCACGTGGAGGCGCTCCCTTGTCCCGTGGTCGCGGACGCGCCGCGCGCACCGGACGGATCCGGTGCGCGCGGCGCTCTTCCGAGACGAATCAGGCTTTCGATCCGGGAACGGTGATCCCGGAGTCGGTCTGTCCACTACCTACAGTAACGATCGCCCGGGGCAGCGCGTCACCCGACCCGTCCCGACGGTCGACCGGGTCGGGCAGACGGACCGGCTTGCCGTCCGCGCGCGCTGCGCGGGCGGGGGAGCGGCCGATCCATCCGAAGAGCAGGGTGTCCTCGCCCTTGAGGTAGCGGTGGCAGCGCACGCCGCCGGTGGCGCGCCCCTTGGCCGGGTAGGCCTCGAAGGGGGTGACCTTGGCCGAACCGGCCTGGGTGCCCTCCAGAGCGCCGGAGGAGCCCGAGACGGTGACCACCACCGAGTCCTGCGGGCTGGGCACGGCGCCGAACCACAGCACCCGCGCCCCCTCCGACAGGCGCACGCCCGCCACACCGCCCGCGGGCCGCCCCTGGGGCCGCACGGTACTCGCGGGGAAGCGCAGCAGCTGGGCCTCGGAGGTGATGAAGGCCAGGTCCTCCTCGCCCGTGGACAACTGGGTGACGCCCACGACGCGGTCGTCGTCCTTGAGCGTCACGACCTCGAAGTCGTCCTTGTTGGGCGGGTAGTCGGGGGAGACCCGCTTGACCACGCCGCCGCGTGTGCCCAGGGCGAAGCCGGGGCCCGAGGCGTCCATGGACACCACCGACACCACCCGTTCGTCCCCGTCGAGCTGGACGAACTCGGACACGTCCAGCCCCGAGGCCAGCGGCGGACCGTCCCCGCCCTCGTCGGGCAGCTCCGGCAGCTCCACCACCGGCACGCGGATCATCCGGCCCAGGTCGGTGACCAGGCCGACGGCGGAGCGCGAGGTGGTGGGGACGGACACGTGGACCGCGTCGTGCTTGGTGCGCAGGCCCTCGTACACGCGCGGCACGGTGGGTCCCTTGCTGCGGCCGATCGCGCCGTCCACGCCCATCAGCACGTGGCAGGGCTGGTCGGCCATCTCCAGCGGGATCACCGCGCTGCGGGCCACGCCGTCGCTCTCGCGCAGCTGCGTGCGGCGCGGGGTGGCGAACTCCTTGGCGACGTCGCCCATCTCCTTGGAGACCAGGCGGCGCAGCTTCTTGTCCGACTCCAGGACCGCGGTGAGGGCTTCGACCTCCTTGTTGAGCTTGTCCCGCTCGGTCTCCAGCTCCATCCGGTCGAAGCGGGTCAGGCGCCGCAGCGGGGTCTCCAGGATGTAGCGGGCCTGGACCTCCGACAGGTCGTAGGCGCCCATGAGCGACTCGCGGGCGGCGGCGGTGTCCTCGGCCTCGCGGATCAGGGAGATGACCCGGTCGATGTCCAGCAGGGCCACGAGCAGGCCGTCCACCAGGTGCAGGCGCTCCTGGCGCTTGGCGCGGCGGAACTCGCTGCGGCGGCGCACCACGTCGAGGCGGTGGTTGACGTAGACCTCGAGGAGTTCGCGCAGCCCCAGCGTCTGGGGCTGGCCGTCCACGAGGGCCACGTTGTTGATGCCGAAGGACTCCTCCATCGGCGTGAGGCGGTACAGCTCCTCCAGGACCGCCTCGGGGTTGAAGCCGTTCTTGAGCTCGATGACCAGGCGCAGCCCCTGCGTGCGGTCGGTCAGGTCCTTCAGGTCCGAGATGCCCTGGAGCTTCTTGGACTGCACCAGCTCCTTGATCCGGCTGATGACCTTCTCCGGGCCCACGCTGTAGGGCAGTTCGGTGACCACCAGGCCGGTGCGGCGCGCGGACACCTTCTCGATGGAGACGGTGGCGCGGGTCTTGAACGTGCCCCGGCCGCTGCGGTAGGCGTCGCGGATGCCGTCCAGGCCGACGATGGTGCCGCCGGTGGGCAGGTCCGGGCCCGGGACGAACTCGGTGAGCTCCTCCAGGGTGGCCTCGGGGTGGGCGATCAGGTGGCGGGCGGCCGCGACGACCTCGCCCAGGTTGTGCGGGGCCATGTTGGTGGCCATGCCCACCGCGATGCCGGAGGCGCCGTTGACCAGCAGGTTCGGGAAGGCGGCGGGCAGGACCTCGGGCTCGGTCTCCTGGCCGTCGTAGTTGGGCCGGAAGTCGACGACGTTCTCGTCGATGGAGGCGACCAGCTGCTCGGCGGCGCGGTCCAGGCGCGCCTCGGTGTAGCGCATGGCGGCCGGCGCGTCGTCGCCGCCCAGGGAGCCGAAGTTGCCGTGGCCGTCCACCAGGGGCACACGCATGGCGAAGGGCTGGCTCAGGCGCACGAGCGCGTCGTAGATGGCGCTGTCGCCGTGGGGGTGGAGGCGGCCCATCACGTCCCCGACGACGCGGGCGCACTTGACGTGGCCGCGGTCGTGCCGCAGCCCCATCTCGTTCATCTGGTAGAGGATGCGCCGCTGCACCGGTTTCATACCGTCGCGCGCGTCCGGTAGCGCGCGTTGGTAGATGACCGAGTAGGCGTACTCCAGGAAACTGCCGCGCATCTCCTCGGAGACGTCGATGTCGATGATCTTCTCGGCGAGATCGTCGGGGGGACGGGAAGTAGTACGGGCCATGTCCGTAATTCTGGCCTGTGCCAGAGACTGAAACGTACAAGGACGCGTCGCCGGACGGGTGTGAGCCTCGTGACGCGGTGTCGCGCGTGCCGCTGCGACGTGCGGGTTGTGTGGCGGTGGGCGGTTCCGCGATGTTTCTGTGCATGGGTGCCGGACGGTCGCGCAACGCTCCGATCGTGCCCGGAACGCCCGAAACGGAGCCGCGGGCGCGGCCCGTTTCGGTTGGCGCGTCCCGCGGCGGGGCGGAGGCGTCCCCGGCGCCCGCGGGCGCCGGGGACCGGTCGTCAGTCGGTGAAGGGGATCGTGAGCGAGGCGCCGCCGTCGGGGCCGACCAGGACCCGAGAGGAGGCGCCGCCCAGGGCGCTCCACAGCTCGACGCGGACGGAGCCGCCCTCCAGGTCGCCGAGGGACCCGTCGGCGCTCGCCGGGCCCTGGCCCTGCGTGTACTCCTCCCAGCCGTTCAGGTCGTTGGTGGCGAAGTAGCGGTAGGTCTCCGTGCGGTCGTCGGTGCCGTCGCCGTCCAGGTCGTAGACCACGCGGACCTGGACCGCGTTGCCGACCGCGTCGCCCGAGTCCACGGGCAGCGAGAACGCGGTGGCGCCGCCGGTGTGGGTGCCGGTCAGGTCGTCGGCGCGCAGCACCACGCGGTCGCCCGGCGGCAGGCCGTCCTGGTTGCGTCCCCCGGCGGAGGCCACGGTGATCTCGCCGGCGGAGCCGTGCGGGGCGCTGGAGAGGGCGGAGGGGGTCAGGTGCAGGCCGCCGTCGCCGACGTTGCCCTCACCCGGGTCCCCGGGGTCGCCCGGGTCGCCCGGGTCGCCCGGGTCGCCGGGGTCGCCGGGGTCACCGCCGCCGCCCTCGCCCGTGGTGGAGGCCAGCGAACGGGGCTGCACCTCCAGTTCGACGCCGTCGGAGAAGGTGACCGTCAGCGGGGAGCCGGAGGGGTTGAAGGCGACGTGGGTGCGCTTCCCGCCGTCGGTGAAGACGGCGTAGTGCGCGGTGTCGGCGGTGACGGAGGTGTCCACGGTGCCGACCTCGGCGAGTGTCGAGACCCACTGGTAGGTGTGCGGCTTGGACTCGCCCGCCTCGGGCTCGTAGGTGCTCCACTGCTCCTCGAACATGCGCAGGGCGTCGTCGCCGTCGGAGAGGGCGCGGTGCTCCCAGTGGATGTCGCGCCAGATCTGCGGTTCGCGGCCCAGGCGGTCCACCAGCGACTCGTACATCGCCCCGGCGTGCTCGGGGTCGTGCCCCAGGTACAGCGAGCTCGCCGTGATGGGCAGGTAGTTGATGCCGTAGTGCTCCTCGTCGCCGCCGTCCCACCAGATGCGGTAGTCGCCGCCGTCGCCCCACACCATGCCGACGACGTCGTGCTCGAAGCCCTCGGGGAAGGTGTCGCCGCCGTGGTCCTGCCAGTAGCGGGTGATGGCCGAGGCCTGCGTGGTGTGCAGGTACACGCCCAGGTCGCGCAGTTCCTCGTCCCCGGTCAGGGCGCCGAACAGCGCGGTGGCGGCGGCGAAGTGCATGCCCTCGGAGGAGGACTCCTGGTTGTTCCCGGCGGCGAACCCCGCGTGCCCGGAGGCCCATCCGTGCCCCGCGTAGGGGGAGAAGGACCGCAGGCGCGGGAACATGTCGCTGTTCGGGTCGGTCTCGGCCACGTCGCGGATCAGCAGGCGGACCATGCCGCCCCAGGCGTCCTCGGCGGCCCAGGCGCTGTCGTAGCGGGCCACGACGGCCGCCGCGGAGACGAAGTAGCCGTAGTGGAAGTCGTGGTCGTTGACCTCGGTGGCGGCGCCGAAGCTGTCCGGGTAGCCGAGCATGGTGCCCCAGTCGGCCTCGTAGGCGAACTGGCGGGTCCCCCCGGCCGTGAACCAGTCCTCCAGACGGTTCCTGACCAGGTCCAGCAGCGCGTCGCGGCCCTCGGTGTGGCCGATGGAGTCGGCGATGGGCACCAGCTGGGCCAGCCTGCCCAGCGCCTTGCCGTCCCAGTAGGTGTCGCCGGGCTCGGGGAAGTGCTCCTGCTCGGCCAGGACCTCGTCGATGAGCTGGCGCATGCGGTCGTGGTCGGCGCTGTCCACGGTCGGCAGGCTCGGCAGGATGCCCTGCGCGGCCAGCTCGGTGGTGAAGCTCGCGCCCTCCGCCACGCGCATCTCGCCCCGGGGGGAGGAGTAGGACAGGTCGGCGACGGGGGTGGACGCCTCCCGCCAGTGGTGCGGGTAGAGGGCCATGAGCGTGCCCTCCCCGCTCCCCTCGCGCGGCTCGGTCTCCACCCGGTAGGTGCTGGTCAGGGTGGCGGCGGCCTCGTCGTAGTCGTACTCCACGCGGGAGCCGGTGACGAAGGAGTGGGCGTAGGGGGCGAAGGTGTCCAGGTCCTCGGGCGAGGGCAGGACCGCCACGGAGTAGTGGCCCTCGGCGCCGGTCGGGGCGGTGAAGGTGTCGCCCGAGCGCGACCAGGGGGCGTCGGAGGGGGCGAACAGCGCGTAGTGCCGGTCACCCACGCTGGCGCCGACCACGGAGCCGTCCTGGTGCCAGACCTCGGGGGTGCCGGAGAAGGTCACCTGGGCGTCGCCGCCGGCGGTGTCGGCGTAGGCGAAGGGCAGGCCCTGGCCGATGGTCACGCGCAGGGTCCGGCCGGAGCCCTCCCAGTGCGCGGTGACGGTCCAGTCGCCGTGGTCGGCGACCCGGGTGTCGGGGGAGGACAGGCCCTGGACCCCCAGGGACAGGTCGGCGGTGTGGGGGTGCTCGTACTTGAGGCCGTCGGCGACGAGCCGGGGGTCCCGCGGGTAGCCCATCTCCAGCCCGCCCTCGTGGGGGCGGAAGCTGGCGGGGTGCGCGAAGAGGTTCTCACCGTGGGGGTTGTCGGGGTAGCGCTGGAAGATCAGCGACGACCACCACTCGTTGGTGGGGGCGTGCCCCTCGAAGTCGTCGGTCACCTTGGGGTCGACCGGGGCGCCGTTCAGGTCGGAGGGTCCGGGGGCTCCGGCGGGGAGGGTGTCGCTGTAGCCGCCGGATCCGACGGGGACCTCGGCGGCCACGGCCGCCGGAGGGGCGGAGGCCACGCCCGCGGCGCAGACCAGGGCCGTGGCCGCGGCCAGGACGCCCATACGCGGGGACCGCGCGCGCCGTGCTGTCGTCGGTCCGTTGGGGGGATGGTGGGGGGACGGTCGACTCCATGGGTGCCGCATACTGCGCCTTTCGCTCGCTTCCGCGGGAGAGCGTCCGCCCTCTAGGGACGGGAGCGCTCCCAGGCCTGAGCCTTGGTAAATGAGTGTTCAGTCCCGGTCGGAGGAGCGCAATGCCAGGAAAGTGGAAAGTATCCTTTCTGTTACCAGCGGTACTCATGGGGGTTACAGGGGGTACCCCGTCCCAGGTCGGCCGCGCGCCCGCTCCGGGGCGGGCCGATCCCGAGCGGGGCGGGACGGGGGCGCGGCCCGGTTCCCCGTCACACGGAACCGGGCCTGTGGACAACCGCTCGACCGTCCCCCGGCTCTGGTACCAAGGGACGTATGGCCACACCCACCCCTGACAGCACCGTTCCCACCGCCGCGTCCGACGGCGCGCTGCGCGAGCGCGCCGAGGCTCACCTGCGCGCCCTGGCCGGGGACTCCGCCCGGCTGCGCGAGGACCAGTGGACCGCGATCCACGCCCTGGCCGCCGAGCACCGCAGAGCCCTCGTCGTCCAGCGCACCGGATGGGGCAAGTCGGCGGTGTACTTCGTGGCCACCGCCCTGCGGCGCGCCGAGGGGGCGGGCCCCACCGTCATCGTCTCCCCGCTGCTGGCGCTGATGCGCAACCAGATCGCCGCGGCCGAGCGCGCGGGCATCCACGCGCGCACCATCAACAGTTCCAACACCACCGACTGGGAGAACGCCTACGCCGACGTGGCCGCGGGCCGGGTCGACGTCCTGCTGGTCAGCCCCGAACGCCTCAACAACCCCGAGTTCCGCGACCGGGTCCTGCCCGAGTTGGCCGCGGGCGCCGGCCTGGTCGTCATCGACGAGGCCCACTGCGTCTCCGACTGGGGGCACGACTTCCGCCCCGACTACCGGCGCATCCGCTCCCTGCTGCACGACCTGCCCGAGGGCGTCCCGGTGCTGGCCACCACCGCCACCGCCAACGAACGCGTCACCCGCGACGTGGCCGAGCAGCTCCAGGCGGGCGGCGAGCGCGCGGACACCCTGGTCCTGCGCGGCTCCCTGGAGCGCGAGAGCCTGCGCCTGGCCGTCGTCCGGCTGCCCGACCCCACCGCCCGGCTCAGCTGGCTGGCCGAGCACCTGCCCAAGATCCAGGGCTCAGGCATCGTCTACGCGCTCACCGTCAGCGCCGCCCAGGAGACCGCCCGCTTCCTCGCCCAGCAGGGCATGGAGGTGCGCGCCTACACCGGCCAGACCGACCCCGACGAGCGCCGCGAGGCCGAGGACGACCTGCTCGCCAACCGGGTCAAGGCGCTGGTCGCCACCAGCGCGCTGGGCATGGGCTTCGACAAGCCCGACCTGGGCTTCGTCGTCCACCTGGGCGCCCCGCAGTCCCCGATCTCCTACTACCAGCAGGTCGGCCGCGCCGGGCGCGGCGTGCGGCGTGCCGAGGCGGTCCTGCTGCCCGGCCGCGAGGACACCCGCATCTGGGAGTACTTCGCCGGACTGTCCTTCCCGCCCGAGCAGACCGTGCGCCAGACCCTGGACGCGCTCGCCGAGGCGGGCGGACCCCTGTCCGTCGCGCACCTGGAGACCCGGGTGGACCTGCGCCGCACCCGCCTGGAGCAGATGCTCAAGGTGCTGGACGTGGACGGGGCCGTGCGCCGGGTCCGGGGCGGCTGGGAGACCACCGGCCAGCCGTGGACCTACGACGCCGAACGCTACGCCGCCGTCAGCCGGGCCCGCGAGCGCGAGCAGCGCGCCATGCTCGACTACCTCGACCTGGACACCTGCCGGATGGAGTTCCTGCGCCGCCAGCTGGACGACCCCGAGGCCGCGCCCTGCGGACGCTGCGACGTGTGCACGGGCGAGTACTGGCCCGCCGACGTCGACTCCACCCGGCGCGAGGCCGCGGCCGAGCACCTGGACCGGCCCGGCACGCCCATCGCGCCCCGGCGCCAGTGGCCGACCGGGATGGCCACCCTGGGGGTGGACCTGTCCGGAAAGATCGCCGAGGAACTGCGGGCGGGGGAGGGCCGAGCCCTGGGCCGCCTCACCGACATCGGCTGGGGCAACGAGCTGCGCCGCGTCCTGGCCGCCGACGCCCCCGACGCGCCCGTGGACGAGCGCGTGCTCCAGGGCGTGGTGCGCGTCCTGGCCGACTGGAACTGGGACCGGCGCCCCGTCGGCGTGGTGGCGATGCCCTCGCTCACCCGCCCCGGGATGATCACCGACCTGGCCGAGCGGCTGTCCCGGCTCGGGAGGCTGGCGCCCGTGGGGGCGCTGGAGTACCGCACCGAGCGGGGCACCGGGCCGCGCAGGCACAACAGCGCCATGCGCCTGGAACAGGTCTACTCCGCCCTCGTGGCGGGAGAGGAGCTCACCGAGCGGATGGCGCGGCTACAGGAGCACACCCCCGGGCCGGTGCTGCTGGTCGACGACGTCACCGACACCGGCTGGAGCCTCACCGTGGGCGCCGCCCTGCTCCGCAGAGCCGGGGCGCCCCAGGTGCTGCCCCTCACCCTGGCCACCGCAGGGGGGTGAGCGGCGGCTCCGGCGGGAGCCCCGCGAGGGCGTCCCGCCGCGGGCGGGTGCGTCCGCCACGCGCGCGGGGCCCTCAAGGACGTGGGCCGCTGTCGGCGGGAGGTCCGGTCCGCGCGGGCGGGTGTCCGGGCTCGGCCCTTCGGCCCGGCCGCCGGTGCCATGGCGGCCGTGGCTCAGCGGGCGCGTTACCGGGGTTTGGCTCCTCGGGGCCGGGCCGCCGGGGCTCAGCGGATGCGCTGGCCGCGCGGGCGGGTTGGCCGGGGCCCGGCTCCCAGGGGCCGGGCCGCCGGGGCTCAACGGATGCGCTGGCCGCGCGGTGCGCCGCGGCGCACCGGCTGGCCCTCGCCCAGGTCCGGGCGGGCGCCCGGCTGGTGCAAGGCGCGCGCCGCCAGGCGGTGCGCCCGGCCCAGCGCCTCCTTGGGGTGGCGGCCGAGCAGCCACGCGGGCAGGAACCCGGCGATGAAGGCGTCACCGGCGCCCACCGAACCCGGGGACGGCTCCACCGGCTCGGCCGGCGCCGTCACGCAGTCGTCGCGGGTCTTGGACGCCCACAGGCCGCCCTGCTGGCCGAGCTTGAGCACCACGTTGGGGTACCACGCGGTCAACACCTTGGCGGCGGCCTCGGGCTCGTCCCGGCCGGTCAGCACCCGGGCCTGGTCGACGTTGGCGAACAGCAGGCGCGCGCCCTGCGTCCAGTCCAGGAAGTTCTCCGCGCCCGCGCGCTCCAGCGGCGCGTGCGAACCGCCGTCCACCGAGATCGACATCCCGCTCTCGCGGGCCATCCGCAGCGCCACGCGGGCGGCGCGCCGGGAGTCGTCGTTGATGAGGGTGTAGCCCGACACGTGCAGGTGCCCGTCCGGGCCGAACACGTCGCGGGGCAGGTCCTCGGGCTGCAGGCGGGCGTTGGCGCCCGGGTCGCTCAGCATCGTCCGGTCGCCCCGGTGCGTGATCATCACCACGCAGGTGCCGGTGGGCCGCTCCGGGTCCATCACCATCCGCGAGTCCAGGCCGTAGCCCATGAGTTCCATCTCACGGGTGCGTCCGGTGATGTCGGAGCCGCGGCGGCCGACGAACGTGGTGTCGGTGCCCTCCACGGCCAGCCACGAGGCGATGTTCGCCCCCGACCCGCCGCCGTACATGATCACGGACGCCGGAGTGTCGCTGCCGCGGGCCAACGGGTGGAACGCGCGCGCGACGGCGTCGGTCATCAGGTCACCGATCACGACCACTCGTGTCATTTCGCCAGCCACCACCGAGGGTTATCAGAATCCGTGCTCGCACGACGTTAACAGGTCAACCGTCAGCGGCGTGTAACGAAGTGACAGCACCCCGGCCACACCGCCTCCGGACACCCCCGCGGAGCCGTGAGAGCCCACGGGGCGGCCGATCCGGTCCGCGGACGGGGCGCTCGGGCCCCGACCGGCGCCTCCGCGGGCGGGGGACACACCGTGCGCGGTCCCGAGCGGGGTTTTCGCGCCGCCCGCACGGACTTTCCCCGGATTCGGCCGTTTGTCGTCTAGTCTCGCAGTCGTGCAGTCCTACCCGAACCACTGGGAAGCCGACGTCGTCCTGACCGACGGAGGCACCGCGCACCTGCGCCCCATCACCCCCGAAGACGCCGACCTGCTCCGCGAGTTCCACTCCCGCCTCTCCCCGGAGACCATCTACTACCGGTTCTTCGCGCCCTACCCCAAGCTCTCCGACCGCGACGTCAAACGCTTCACCACCGTCGACTACGAGGACCGCGTGGCACTGGTCGCCACCATCTCCGACTCCCTCGTCTCCGTGGTGCGCTACGACAAGGTGGCGCCGGAGGAGGCGGAGGTCGCCTTCGTGGTGGAGGACGCCCACCAGGGCCGCGGCCTGGCCTCGGTCATGCTGGAGCACATCGGCGCGGCCGCGCGCGAACGCGGCATGCGCCGCTTCATCGCGGACGTGCTGCCCGAGAACCGGCGCATGATCAACGTCTTCCGCGAGGCCGGTTACACCGCCCAGCAGACCTTCGACGAGGGCGTCATCCGCCTCACTCTGGACCTCCAGCCCACCGACGACTCCACCGAGGTCATGCGGGCCCGCGAGCAGCGCGCCGAGTCGCGCTCCATCGCCCGCCTGCTCTTCCCGAACTCGGTCGCGGTCATCGGCGCCAGCCGCACCGCGCACACCATCGGCCAGACCGCCCTGCGCAACCTCCTGGGCGGGGAGTTCCAGGGCCCGGTCTACCCGGTCCACCCCGAGGCCAAGGCGGTCGTGGGCGTGCGCGCCTACCCCTCGGTCCTGGACATCCCCGACCAGGTCGACCTCGCCGTCGTGGCGGTGCGCGCCGACATGGTCGTCGACGTGGTCGAGCAGTGCGCCGACAAGGGCGTGCACGGCCTTGTCGTGGTCAGCTCCGGGTTCGGCGAGACCGGGCCCGAGGGCCGGGCCCGCCAGGACGAACTGGTGCGCACCGCCCGCGCGGCCGGGATGCGCGTGGTCGGCCCCAACTGCCTGGGCATCGCCAACACCGACCCCGAGATCTCGCTCAACGCCACCCTGTCCCCGGACCTGCCGCCCTCGGGCACGATCGGGTTCTTCTCCCAGTCCGGCGCCCTGGGCCGGGCCATCCTCCAGCGCGTGGCCGAGCGCGGCATGGGCCTGTCCACCTTCGTCTCGGCGGGCAACCGCGCCGACGTGTCCGGCAACGACCTCATGCAGTACTGGCAGGAGGACCCGGCCACGGAGGTGGTGCTCCAGTACCTGGAGTCGCTGGGCAACCCGCGCAAGTTCACCCGCCTGGCCCGGCGCCTGGCCAAGCAGAAGCCGGTCGTCGCGGTGCGCAGCGGCGGCTCGGCGCGGACCACCCCCACCGGCCACGCCGCGGGCGGGCTCTCCCTGCCCGACTACGCGGTCACCTCGCTGTTCCAGCAGGCCGGGGTGGTGCGGGTGGACGACATCACGCAGATGTTCGACGCCGCCCAGGTGTTCGCCTACCAGCCCCTGCCCCAGGGGCCCCGCGTGGGCATCATCGGCAACTCCGACTCCCTGGAACTGCTGGTCAAGGACGCGGCCGTCCGTCAGGGGCTCAAGCCGCACGACCCGGTCAACCTCGGCCCCCAGGCCACCGCGGAGGACTTCGACCGCGCCCTGGAGACAGCCCTGGCCGCCGAGGACGTGCACTCGGTCGTGGTGGTGTTCGTCCCCGCCCTGCACCCCATCTCCGACGACGTCGCCCGCGTGCTGCGGGCCCGCTCCCTGGACTCGACCAAGCCCGTCGTCACCACCTACCTGGCCCGCCAGGGGATCCCCGAGGAACTGCGCCGCGTCGGCGACCGGGGCCAGACCCTGCGCGGCTCGGTGCCCTCCTACCCCTCGCCCGAGGACGCCGTGCGCGCCCTGGCCTACGCCACCCGCTACGCCCAGTGGCGCGACCGCAAGCCCGGACGCCACCCCGAGCTGCCCGACATCGACGGGGCCCGGGCCCGCGCCACCATCGTCCGCGCGCTCAAGAACGCCACGCCCTCGGCTGAGGAGATCGCCTGGTTCGGCGGCGAGCGCCGCTACGACGAGGAGACGGCGATCTCCGGCGAGGACGCCCGCGACCTGCTGGCCTGCTACGGCATCGCCGCCTACCCCGACATCCCGGTGACGTCGGAGGAGGAGGCCGTGGTGGCCGCGGGCCAGCTGGGCTACCCGGCGGTGGTCAAGGCCGACTCACCGGACCTGCGCCTGCGCGCGGGCGGCACGTTCGTCCGCGCCGACCTGCGCACCCCCGACGACGTGCGCAGCGCCTTCGCGGCCCTGCACGACCGCTTCGGCGACGAGGCCTCGCTGGTCGTCCAGCGCATGGTGGCCCCAGGGGTGCCCACGGTCGTCCGGGCGGGCGACAACCAGTCCTTCGGATCGGTGGTCTCCTTCGGGCTGGCGGACGTGACCGCCGAACTGCTCGACGACCGGGCGTTCCGGCTGGCGCCGCTCACCGACATGGACGCCGCCGACCTCATCCACGCCGTGCGGGCCGCCCCGCTGCTGTTCGGGCTGCCCGCCGGTGCGACCTCGCTCGCCGAGCAGCCCAACGTGGAGGCGCTGGAGGAACTCCTCGTCCGGGTCTCGCGCCTGGTGGAGGCCTTCCCCGAGATCGGCTACATCGATCTGGACCCGGTCCTGGTCAACGCCACCGGCGCCCACGTGCTGGGCGCGCGCGTCTGGCTCCGCGAGGCCCCCGACGTGCGGCCCGACGCCGGGCCCCGGCGACTGCGCGGGGTGACGTTCTGATCATGGGGTGGGCATCCCGTTTCACGTCCCGGTCGCGAAGTGTCACGGGAAAGAGGCAGGATAGGAGTATGAGGAAAACACGCGCCGTGTCCACGGACTGGCGGACGGAGATCGAACGCAGCGGGTACTACCCCGCGCTCGTGATCGACGCCGTCGCCACCGCCCTGGGGAGCGAGGGCGCCGAGGCGTTCATCGTGCACCACGAGGCGACCTTCGACCCGGCCATGGAGATGCGGCGGCACATCACGGTGATGCTGCTGACCGCGACCCGCCTCGTGGTGTGCCACACCGACGAGCACCCGCCCACCGAGCCCGGCGGCACCTCGCACGCCTCCACCACCACCGACAGCATCCAGTTGGGCAACATCCAGTCGGTCGCCCTGACCCGCGTGGTGCCCAACCCCGCCCAGTACACGCCGGGCAGCATGCCCAGCGAGCTGGTGCTGAGCGTCAACCTGTCCGTGAACTGGGGCGCGATCGCCCACATCGACCTCGAACCGGCCGCATGCGCCGACGAGGAGTGCGAACTCGACCACGGGTACACCGGCGCGATCACCGCGGAGCCCCTCACCCTGAGGGTCAGCGAGGCCGCGGACGGCGCCGGTGCGGTGTCGGCCATGATGCACTTCGCCGACGCCCTGTCCGAGGCGACCACCCGCCCCTGAGGCCACCGGGGCCGTCAGGGCCCCGGCCGCCGGGTCGACCGGCGCGCGGTGTCCGCGCCGCGCGCCGGGCAGCCCGAGGCGGGGGCGGGTCGGGGCGGTGCCCCGTCACGCCACACGCGCGGGCACCTGTGAGGGGGACTTAACAAGCGGGGTGTACACGGACATGGTGTCCCCGGGGCCCGGTTGTCTAGGGTGGGACCGGATTCGTGCACCACGCCACAGAGCCGGACGCGGTCGGCCACGAGCCGGGCGCGTAAGCGCGCCGCGACACCAACACGCGCGCGTTCCCCTCTCCGGCACCCGCGAGTATGGACCCTGAGAAAGGCCCGCCTGCGATGACGCAGCACCCGTCCCCGACCCCCTCGGACGACACGCCCCTGGTACGCCTGACCGTCGAGCGCTCCATCGCCACGGTCACCCTCGACTCCCCCCGCAACCGCAACGCCCTGTCCGCACGGCTGCGCGCGCAGCTGTCCGGGGCCCTGGCCGAGGCGGTGGCCGACGACGAGGTACGTGCCATCGTGCTCACCGGCACCGGCCCGGTGTTCTGCGCCGGAGCCGACCTGAAGGAGGTCGGCGCGGCCCTGAGGGGCGCCCCGGTCGAACCGGCGCCCGAGCTCCCCGAGATCTTCGAGCAGATCATGGGCGCCCCCAAACCGGTGGTCGCCGTGCTCAACGGCGCCGCCCGCGCCGGGGGCATCGGACTGGTGGCCGCCGCCGACATCGCCCTGGCGCCCAAGAGCGCCACGTTCGCCTTCACCGAGGTGCGCATCGGCGTGGTCCCCGCCATCATCTCCGTCCCGGTGTCCGCGCGGATGCACTCGCGCCAGCTCAGCCGCTACTTCCTCACCGGCGAGCTGTTCGACGCCTCCGCCGCCGCCAAGGCCGGACTCCTCACCCAGGCCGTCCCCGACCGCGACATGCCGCACGCCGTGGACGCGATCCTGCAGGGACTGCGGGGTTCGGCGCCGCGCGCGCTCTCGCGCACCAAGGAACTCCTGGGCGAACTGGGAGCGGGCGCGCTGGCGGCCCCGGACCGGCGCACCGAGGCCTTCGCCCGGATGGGCGAGCTGTCCGCCGAGTTCTTCGCCGGAGAGGACGCCGCCGAGGGCCGCGCCGCCTTCTTCGACAAGCGCGCGCCCCGCTGGGCCAGGTGAACCCGGCCGCGGCGGCCCGTCCGGGCCGCCGCGGCCGCACGCCCGTGCCACCCTGGTGCGTCCGCTCCCGGACGCGGGCCACAATGGTCGGGTGAGCTACTCCGGAGATACCAGGGTCGGCGGCCCCGCCGACCTGCGACGACTACCGCACCTGACCATCACCAAACTGGCCGTCGGCCCGATGGACAACAACGCCTACCTGCTGCGCTGCCAGGGCACCGGCGAGGCCGTCCTCATCGACGCCGCGGCCGAGCCCGACCGCATCCTGGAGCTGATCGGCGAGGAGGGCCTGGCCCGGGTGGTCACCACCCACCGCCACCAGGACCACTGGCAGGCCCTGGCCGAGGTCGTGGGCCAGACCGGGGCGCGCACGGTCGCCCACCCCGACGACGGCGACGAGCTCCCGGTCTCCGTGGACGAGCCCGTCGTGCACGGGTCGCGCGTCCCGGTCGGGGAGTGCCACCTCACCGTCATCCACCTGCGCGGGCACACGCCCGGGTCCATCGCCCTGCGCTACGACGACCCCGAGGGCCACACCCACCTGTTCACGGGTGACTCCCTCTTCCCGGGAGGCGTCGGCCGCACCTGGTCAGACGACGACTTCCGCGTCCTGTTCGCGGACGTGGAGGAGCGCTTGTTCGGGGTACTGGCCGACGACACCTGGGTCTACCCCGGGCACGGACGCGACACCACCCTGGGCGCCGAGCGTCCGCACCTGGGGGAGTGGCGCGAGCGCGGCTGGTAGCGGGCTCAGGCGCCGAAGCAGCAGAACCCCGCCCGCCCGAGGTGGACGGCCACCGCCTCGGGCGCGGGGACGCCCGCGGCGAGCGCGCGGTGGAACAGGCGCATGGCCCCGACGGTCCCAGCGTCCCGGACGGGGACGGGGCTGGCCACCACCGTGCGGACCCCGGCCGCGAGCAGCGCGCCGGTGAATCCGAGCGGAGCCCCGACGCGGTCCGCGAAGCCCCGGCCGCTCCAACAGGTCGACAGCACCACCGTGTCCGGGGCCTCGGGCAGCCCGGCCAGGTCGCAGGCGAGCAGCGGCCCGTCGCCCAGGCCGACCGAGGCGAGCATGGGCGAGCGGCCGGGGACGCGCCCGTGCCCCGCCAGGTGGACCAGGTCGGCCCGGCCGAGGGCGTCCAGGACGTCGGAGCGCAGGGCCCGGTCTGCGCGGAGCACACGCGCCCCCGGGTACACGCCGGCCAGCGCGGCGACCTCGCGCGCCGCCCCGTCCGGTTCGGGCGCCGCCACCAGCAGCACCCGCTCCGGCGGGCGGGGCCCGGGGCTGGACCGCTCCAGCCAGAACCCGGCGCCGGGCACCAGGGTCAGCGGACGGCCCCGCAGCGCGGGGAGCATGCCCCAGGGGGGATCGCCGAGGTAGGCGTCTCCGGCCACGACCAGGGGGCGGTCGCCGACCAGCGCCAGCAGCGGTTCGAGGAGGACGCGGGCGGCGCCGTCGGCCGCCTCCCGCGCCTCGCACGCGTCCTGCTCGAACGCCACCGGGTGGACGAACCGGGCCATCGCACGGGCCACACGCGGGAGCGGCCCCAGGACGCGGGCGTGGACCCGTCCGGCAGCGGCCACGAGCGCGACGGCCTCCCCGTCCGCCCGCGTGTACCGCACGAAGGCCCGGTCGCCCAGCCGCTCCAGCAGCGCACCCGCCACGGGCGAGGGTACGGGGGCGCGGCGTGCCCCCGCGGCCTCGTGGTGCGCCTGCCAGCGGGCCGACTCCAGGCGCCGGACCAGGGCGTGCGGGTCGCGACCGCGGACCAGCGCCGCACGGTAGCGGTCGGCCAGCGAGGCCGTCGCCGGTGTGCGCACGCCGGGACCGGGGACGTGGGGCGCGGCCCGGGTCCGGGCCAGTTCCGCCCACTCCAGGGCGGTGGCCGCCTCCCCGTCGAGCAGGGCGCTCTCCAGGCCCGCGCGGACGACGTGGGGGTCGCTCACCGCGCCCGCCAGCCAGGGGCCCGGCGCCAGGCGCGGGTGCGCGTCCAGGGTGTCCAGGGCCAGGTGGGCGGCGCCCCTCCCCGACGGCCGCGGCGCGGCCAGGGGAACGCGGACGGCCAGGGCGTTCCTGGCCCGGGCCACGGGGGAGGCCGTCCGGCCCTCGCACAGCGCCATCCTCTCCAGGCGGGTGGCCAGCCGGTACCACAGCGAGCCCGTGCCGAAGGAGTGCCGCACCCGGCGGGTGAGCTCGACCGTGTGGCGGTGGTCGCCCCGCAGCAGCCGCATCTTGGCCTCCACCAGCAGGGCGTTGGCCGACGAGCCCCCGGCCCAGGGGCCGTCCGCGAGCGCCGTCGCCGCCTCCTCCACCAGGCCCTCGGCGAGCAGCGCCTCGGCCAGATCCACGTGCAGCGCCTCACGGCGTTGGGAGGGCAGCCGGTCGGTCAGGCCGTGGAAGACGGCGATGGCCGCGGGGGCGTCGCCCCGGTAGAGGCTGAGACAGCCCAGGTTCTGGTCGATGACCAGGCCCATCAGCGGCAGTCGGCGCTCCTGTGCCAGGGACCGGGCCTCGCGCAGGTGTTCCTCGGCCTGCGGGAAGCGGCCGCACAGCGTCTGCGCCAGGCCCAGGTTGAGCAGGACGCCGGGCATCACCGTCGCGGACTCGGCCACCGGGTGGCCGCGCAGGCGCCGGTGGGCCTCGTCCAGCAGGGCCGCGGTCTGCTCGAACATGCCGCCCTGCGCCAGCCGAATCCCGTGGCTCACGCGGGCGAGCAGGGATCTGCCGGACCGCAGCGCGTGATGGTCCGGGCAGGCGGCGGAGAGGGGGGACTCGGGGGAGAGGGGGGAGGGCTGGGCGCGCAGGGACACGTCCGGTGCCTTTCACCGAGGGGGCGGGCCGCACACAGTGATAGCAGCGCGGGGAGGGCGCAGGGGAGGGGTCGCGTCCGCCTGCGCGCAACTCGGCTCACGCGAACCCGGACGAAGCCGGTCGAAGGGCCATCATCAGGAGCCGGTTCGTGTCTGCCTGCAACCAGGGTTCGGCCTTCCCCGTTTCTGTGACGGATGGGATCACCGGCCGCTGGCCCGCTGGCCCGCTGGCCGGGCGTTCAGACGGTGAACCATCCGGTCACCACCGCGGGGCGTCCCGCTCTGAGCAGCGCCAGGCTGATCGGGCCGCGGGCCAGGCCGGACAGCGCGAACCCGCCGTCCTCGCCGATCCGCAGCTCCGCCCCGGAACCCGGGCGGCGCACGCGCAGGAGCGCGTGGTCGTACTCCCCGCTGGCCAGCCCCGACAGCGAGCGCAGCCGACCGTGCGCGTGGACCCGCACGTCCAGGGTGAGGTCGCCGTGCTCGAAGCGCAGGGAGGTGACCAGCGCGCCTTCCGCCTCCCCCTCCGCCGAGCGCAGCACCTCGCCCGCCGGAGACCTCTCCCCGGTCAGGGCCGCCACGTCGGCGCCGTCGTCGCCGCGGTCGAAGGCGGCTAGCGCGGCGGCGCGCCCCGCCAGGGCCCGTGCCGGATCGTCGTGGTCGCTCAAGTGGGTTCCTCCAGGAGGCGGCGGAGTCTGCGGAGCATACGGCGGCGCTGGTTCGCGGCGGTCCGGGGGTGGACCCGGCCGTCGGAGGTCCCCGGGTCGCACGGGGCCGGGGGCACGGGCAGCCCCGCGGCCCCGTCGAGGTAGCGCAGGGCGGCCCGCCGCTCTCCGGGATCGGTGAGCTGCCGGATCGCGCGGTGCAGCTCCTCGTGCTCCTCCTTGCGCAGGTACTGCGCCTCGGGCCCCGCGTCCTGCGAGAGGGCGTCCCGCCGGGTGAGGCTCTGGGGGTCGACCGGCTGGTCCCGGGCGCTGTGGCGGCGCTGTCGGCCGCAGGCGTCGTGGGCGACCCTGCGCAGCCAGCCGCGGAGCCGCTCGGGGGAGTGCAGGCGGGGCAGCTGCTGGTTGAGGGTGAGCCACACCGTCTGCACCGCGTCCTCCCGGTCCGGTACGGACAGGCGGTAGGAGCGCGCGATCGCGTTCACGACCGGCAGGTGCCGGTCCACGATGGCCTCCCACGCCCTGTGCTCGCCCCGGCAGGCGCCCCGTACGAGCTCGGCATCGCTGGGGGCGGCGTCGGTTCCGCCGGGGTCCCGGTCCGGATTGGGCCCGGCTGTATCACCGCCGGTCGTGGCCGGAACCGGCAAGGGTAGGGGTGCTTCCTCCCCGGAAAAGGTCGAAAGTACGGTTTGAGGAGGTGCCTGGGTGTCATGGATGTCCTCGTGCGACTGGTCTGGCACACCCGCCCCCACTATGATCGGACTCCCGCTCGCCGGGGCTCACGCTAGCTTTTGGGGCTTCCGGAGGTGGGGAGAACGCTGGAAAAAGCAAAGTGAGCGCTGGTTCTCAAGGTGCCCTTGGGGCACAATGGGGCAAAAGCATTCAGGCGGGTATGCAACCTTCTCGTGGTACGAGGGCGTCGGGGAAGCGCACTCGTTCGTATCAGGAGGTTCGGTGTCCGCACGTGGCGTCTTGTACGTCCACTCCGCGCCAGCGGCGCTGTGCCCACACGTCGAGTGGGCGGTCGCGGGCGTCGTTGGAGTACCCGTGAAACTCGACTGGGTCGCCCAACCGGCGGCACCCGGCAACCACCGCGCCGAGCTCAACTGGCAGGGGAAGCCGGGCACCGCGGGCTCGGTGGCCTCGGCGCTGAACGCGTGGCAGCGCCTGCGGTTCGAGGTGACCGAGGAGGGGTCGCCCGGCTGCGACGGCGTGCGCTACAGCTACACGCCGTCCCTCGGTATGTTCACCGCCCTCACCAGCGCGGCGGGCGAGGTCCTCGTGCCCGAGGGCCGACTGCGCCTGGCCGTGGAGCGGGCCGCGGCCGACGGCACCGAGCTGGCCGCCGAGATCGAACGCCTCACCGGCCGCGCCTGGGACGAGGAACTGGAACCCTTCCGCTACGCGGGCGACGGCGCCCCGGTGCGCTGGCTGCACGCCGCGGGCTGACCCCCTCCCGCCGCGCCCGAGGCGTCGGCCGCACACGCGAGGGGAGGGGGAGGGCACCGCGTCAGGGCGGCTCCCCCTCGCTGGGCCAGATGGCGGAGGCGAGCAGGACCGCGGCCCAGATGCCCAGCGGCACCAGCGGCCAGTAGGGCACGAGCTCGCCGCCCATCAGGCTGACCACGCCCCACACGCTCGTCAGGATCACCGCCACACCCGTCCACCAGCGCCACTCGTCGCCCCACTCGCGCCAGGGGGCGCCCAGGAGCGACAGGTCGTCCGCGCCGGGGGGTTCGCGGCCGTCCCGGGGGCCGCGCCCGGACCCCGGATCGGCGCGGGCCGCCCCGGAGAGGGGGTCCGCCAGCGGATCGGCGCCCTGCCGCGCGCCCGGAACCCCGCGCACCGCGGACGTGGACACCGGCAGGTCCTCGGTCAGCGGGCGCAGCTCGCCGAGCAGCACCGCGCCCAGCGCCAGACCGACCCGGCGGTCGTACTCCTCGTGGTCCAGACGGCCCTCGACGAACGCGGTGGTGAGGCGGTCCACCGTGAGGTCGCGTTCGGCGTCCGAGGCGCGCATCCGGTGCAGCGGCAGGCCTTCGTCCTCCACTTCCCACCCCCAAGACGCGAGTTGGTGACCACACGATACGCGCCGCACCCGGTGTGGAAAAGGGATACACGGAAAGTGAGTCGGCGCCCCCGGTCCACGGCCCCGGGGCGGCTCCCGGGGCGCGTTCTCAGGAGCCCAGCCAGCCCGAGACGGCCCGGCACACCGCGGGGTCGGCGGCGCCCACCAGCCCGGTGTGCTCGTAGGGCCCCCGGTAGTCGAACGGGCTTCCGTCCAGCCGGGTGACCAGGCCGCCCACCTCCTCCAGGACCAGGGCGGGCGCAGCCACGTCCCAGTCGCGCACCGGCACGTCCTTGACGAACAGGTGCGCGGACCCCTCGGCGACCAGGCACAGCTTCAGCGAGATGCTGCCGCTCTCCAGGTATCCGCCGTAGCCGAAGCGGTCGCCGACCCGGCGGGCGATCCCCTCCGGCCGCGGGGTGTTGTCGGTGAGCACGCCCCGTCCCGGCGGCGCGGGCCGCGGGGGCGGCAGGAGGCGTCCGTCCCGGCACGCGCCCCGGCCGCGCACCGCCGTGTAGAGGGTCGCGGTCTCGGGGGCGAACACGGCGGCCGCCTCCGGCCGCCCCCCGTTCACCAGCGCGGCCTGCGTCACGTACCCGGGGAACCCGTGGACGTAGCTGGCGGTCCCGTCGACGGGGTCGATCAGCCAGTACCGGTGCGGCCGCTCGCCGCGCAGCGACTCGGGGTCCTCCTCGCTGACCACCGGGATACGGCCGTCGATCGCGGTGAGCCGCTCGGACAGGGCCCGGTGCGCCATGGCGTCGGCCCGGGCCTTGAACTGGCTGCCCTCCCACACCCCGCTGCGCGCGTCCGCGTCGGAGCGCCACTCCCGCAACAGGCCGCCGACCTCCACGACCGCCGACGCCATCGCCTCGACCAGCGGGCGCGCCCCGGCGGTCCCTGTCGCGGAGCCGGTCAACGCACACGCACCGGAACGACCGGGACCGGTCCCGTGCCGCCCGCGGACAGCTGCCGGGGCAGCTCCGCGCCGACCGCGGGGGCGGGGGAGATGCCGTGGGAGGTGAACTCCGCCTCGCTGACGAACTCGTCCGTCCACCGCCGCACCATCGCCACCCCCTCGCGCCAGTCGTCCTCCAGGCGGGGCCCGTCCGCGACGGCCTGCCGCAGCAGCCCCGTGATCTCGTCGACCCCGGCCGCCGCGGTGAGCGAGGCCGTGGAGGAGAAGCGCGGGTTGATCTCGAAGATCCTCGGCCTGCCGTCCGCGTCCAGGCACAGCTGCACGTTGAAGGGTCCGTCGGCGCGCAGCGCGGACTGGACCGCCCGGCAGACGCGGGCCACCTCGCGGTGGCGCCGGGTCACCGCGTACCTGGTCACGCCCTGCTTGAGGACGACCTCCTTGGGCACCACGGCCTGGACCACGCCGTCCCGCCACACCACCACGGACACCGTGTACTCGGGGCCGCCGACCAGCTCCTGGACGATCAGCTCGTCCGCCGCGTAGCCGCCCTCGGACACCACCCGCGCCATGTCGCGGACCGAGTCGATGACCACCACCCCGCGGCTCCCGCGCCCGCAGCGCGGTTTGACGATGAGGCCGCCGGGCGCGGAGTCCGCGGCGTCGCTCGGCCACTCCGAGGCCAACCAGGTGCGCGGCACGCCGATCCCGGCCTCCTCCAGCTCGCGCATCAGCACGTACTTGTCCAGGCAGGTGGTGACGAAGTCCAGCCGGGGCAGCAGCACCTCCACGCCGTCCTTGGCGAGCTCGCCCACCCTGACGAGTTCCTCGTCGACCAGGGGGATGACCGCGACGGCGCCCTCGTCCGCGCACAGCGTCCGCATCCTGGGCAGGAAGGCCTCGCTGTCGCCCGGCGGCACCAGGTACCCGCGGTCGGCCAGGTACAGGCCCGGGGCGGCGGGGTCCACGTCGGTCGCCACCACGCGGAAACCCTGTTCGCGCAGGTGGAGGATGGTCCCGGGTGTGGGCGCCGACCCCGCTGTCGTGACCACGACGGTTGGTTTGCTCGCAGGCTGCTGTGGCACCGGTCGAACCCTTTCCGACGTGGACGGCGGACTGGGGGGATGGTTACCGAGCCTAGACCTCGAGGTGCCCGATAGCCCGGAAGTGGCCGAATCCGGTTGTCAGGACAACCGAAAGGGCTCACTGCGCGTGTGTCCCCCGGCCCCCGGGAGGACAGGGCCGAGGGCGGGCGGTGCGGCACGGACGCACGCGGCCCGCCCCCGACGCGTCGCGCGACTGCCGAACCCGGTCCCGGCCCGGGCCCCGCGCCGCCCGCGCGGGCTACTCCACCTCGTAGACGGGGGTGATCATCGCGCGGCCCAGCGCGTGCGAGAACAGGTTGAAGCCGAGGAAGGCCGGGCTGGCCGACTCGTCCACCTCCAGGCGGGGCACGTCCACCGCGTGCACCACGAAGAAGTACCGGTGCGGGCCGTGCCCGGCGGGCGGTGCCGCGCCGACGTAGCGGTGTCCGCCCGCGTCGTTGCGCAGGGTGACGGCCGCCTCGGGGAGGCCGGAGCCGTCCCCCGCGCCCGCGGCCAGCTCGGTGACGTCGGCCGGGATGTTGGCCACCGACCAGTGCCAGAAGCCGCTGGCGGTGGGGGCGTCCGGGTCGAAGCAGGTGACGGCGAAGCTGCGCGTCCCCTCGGGGAAGCCGCTCCAGGACAGGTGCGGCGAGACGTCCCCGCCTCCGGCGCCCATGATCCCGCTGACCTGGGCCTGGGGCAGGGTCTGTCCGTCGGCGACGTCGTTGCTGGTGACGGTGAACGACGCGACCTGGGGCAGGAAGTCGTAGGGGGAGGGTGGCGTGGCCACGAAGGGGCCTCCTTCGTTCGTCTGGGATGCGCTCGTACGGCCCGGCCGGGGGAGCCCGCCGTCGGCGGGGCTCCGGTCCGGGCCCTACGAACATACGCCCCAGCGGGCACGCGCGTCCCGGGGGCGGCACGCCGTGTCGGGAGGGCGGCGGCGGTGCGCCGCTCCGGAGCGGCGCGGTGCGCCGGGCGGGAGGGGTGCGGTCCGCCGAGCCCCGAGGGGTGCGGTGCGCGGCTGCCGGCGGCGAAGGAGGGAGGCCCCCGAGACAACAGACCGACCGGGCGGTACGGTGCTGCCAGCACGGAACGAGAACCGGATTCGGTTCCACACCGACAGGAGTCGCCATGACCACTCGCTGGGGCATCACCATCCCGCTGGAGGGGGTCCCGCTCTCCGAGCAGCGGACCCTCGTCGAGCGGCTGCCGGACCTGGGCTACACCGACGTCTGGTCGGCCGAGGCCAACGGCACCGACGCCTTCACCCCCCTCGCCCTGGCCAGTGTGTGGGCGCCCCGGCTGCGCCTGGGCACCGCGATCGTGCCCGCCTACACGCGCGGCCCGGCCACCCTGGCGATGAGCGCCGCCGCCCTGGCCGCCGCCGCGCCGGGCCGCTTCGCCCTGGGCGTCGGCACGTCCTCCAACGTGATCGTGGAGCGGTGGAACTCCATCCCCTTCGAAGAGCCTTACAAGAAGGTGCGCGACACCGTGCGCTTCCTCCGCGCCGCGCTCACCGGCGCGAAGGTCAAGGAGGACTACGACACCTTCAGCGTCAACGGCTTCACGCTCGGTGCGGTCCCCGAGCAGGCGCCCCCGCTGCTGGTGGCGGCGCTGCGGCCGGGCATGCTCCGCCTCGCCGGACGCGAGGGCGACGGAGCCGTCGTCAACTGGCTCTCGCCGGAGGACGTGCGCACGGTGGTGCCCTATGTGCGCCGGTACGGCGAGGACAAGGAGGTGGTCGCGCGGATTTTCGCCGTCCCCGACGCCGACCCGGACACCGCCCGGGGGATCGGCCGCTGGGCGATCTCGGCCTACCTCAACGTCCCCGTCTACCGGGCGTTCCACGAGTGGCTGGGCCGCGAGGAGCTCACCCCCATGTGGAAGGCGTGGGACGAGGGGGACCGCAGGGGCGCGCTGGCCGCGATCCCGGACTCGGTGGTGGACCAGCTCATCGTGCACGGCCCCGCCGAGTACTGCCGCGAGCGGATCCGGGCCTACGCCGACAACGGGGTGACCACCCCGGTCGTCGCGCCGATCGGCCCGCCGAACGCGGACCCGGCCGCGGTGGTGCGGGCGCTGGCGCCGCGGGGCTGAGGGGCGGGGCGCGGGCAGCGCGAAGCGGGAGGGCCCTGGGGACCCCCCGCTTACCACGCTAGTCCCCGGCGGAACGGTCGAGGAAGGCCGACCTCTCGCCTGTGGACGACCGCCGGGCCCGCCCCCGCGGGCGGTGCCCGGGGTTCCGCGCGCCCGTCACCCGCCGTGTCCGGGCGGGGCCGGCGTCGCGGACGTCAGCGGCTCGGCCGACGACGGCGACGCCGCCTGATGCGGTCGGGTGCACGGATCGGGCTTGACCCTCACGCCGCGTGAGGCGGGACGGTGGACCGCATGAGCGATTTCTTCAGCGCGTTCGAGATGGGACCCGTGTCCGAGCGTGGACCGGGGGCGGTAGCGCCAGAGGTGTTCCGCGGTATCTACGCGATGCCGGTGTTCGTGACGGTTCCGACGCCGGACCTGGCGGCGTCGACGGACTTCTGGCTGCGGGGGTTCGGCTTCGTCGAACTGTTCAGCGTCCCGGGGCAGGTGGTCCACCTGCGCCGGTGGGCGTTCCAGGACGTCCTGCTCGTCCCTGCAGCGGCCGGCGCCGAGCCGCCCGAAGCGCCGACGGTGAGCGTGAGCTTCCTGTGCGTGCTGAGCGAGGTCGATCCGCTCGTCGAGGCGTGTTCGGACCTCGTGCCGGGCAGCGTGGCCGGGCCGCGGGACACGCCGTGGCGTACCCGCGACGTCGAGGTGACCACCCCTGAGGGAGCGCGGGTCGTGTTCACCGCGGCACAGGAGTTCGACCCTGACAGCCAGGAGGCGCGTGATCTCGCCTCGGTCGGAATCGTCGCCCCGGAATCGGAGGGGGAGGGCCACAATGGTGTCCATGGTCGAACGCGAGCGTGACGTCCGTGGCGGTGTCACGGTGGGCGCGGCCGCCGGACTGGTGGGGGTGACCGTCCGCACGCTTCACCACTGGGACGAGATCGGCTTGGCGTCGCCGTCCGCGCGCACCACCGCCGGCTACCGCCAGTACACCGACGCGGACCTGCAACGGCTGCGTCGGATCGTCGCGTACAGGGAGGCCGGCCTCGGGCTGGACGCGGTGCGTGAGGTCCTCGACGACCGGACGGCGGAGATCGGCGCCACCCTGCGTGAGCAGCGCGCCCGGCTCGCCGAGCGTATCCGGGACCTGCGACGGCTCGACGAGCGCCTGGAACGGATGACCGAGGCCCACGAGCGGGGGATCCTCCTCGACGACGAAGCGCAGTCGGAGGTCTTCGGGGCGGACTGGGACGCCCACCGGTCCCGGAGGGCCCGCACCGTGTGGGGGGATTCCGAGCAGTGGGCGCAGTTCGCCGAGCGGTCCGCCTCCCGCACGCGGGAGCAGTGGCGGTCGCTCTCCTCGGCGATGTCCGCGTTGCAGCGCGATCTGGGCGACGCCCTCGACCGGGGTGTCGTCCCGGGCAGCCCGGAAGCGGACGCGCTCGTCGAACGCCACCGCGAAGTGTTCTCCGACTTCTTCCCGCTCACACGGCAGATGCAGGTGTGTCTGGGGAGGATGTTCGAGTCCGACCCCGGTTTCTCCTCCCACTACGACGGAATCCGGTTCGGGCTGGCCTCCTGGTTTCGGCAGAGCATCGACGAGTGCGCCCGCACCCACGGGATCGACCCGGACACAGCTGTCTGGCAGTGACCCCGTGAGCGGGAACGCCCGTCACCCACCGTCCGGCCACACCGGCCCCTCCTCCAGGGGACCGAGCAGACGGCGGGCCCGCAGGACCAGTTCCAGTTCGAAACGCTCTCCGGGCTCGCGCAGCCGTTCTCCGAACAGCTCCTCCAACCGGCGAAGCCGGTAGCGCACGGTCTGGGGGTGGATGCGCAGCCGCTCGGCGGCCTCGTTGGCGTTGAGCCCCGACTCCAGCCAGGCCAGCAGGGTGTCGGCCATCCGCTCCCGCTGCGGCGGACGCAGCGGCGCCAGCGGTGCGAGCCGGGACCGCGTCATCTCCGCGACCAGCCCGGGGTCGCGCGAGAGCAGCAGCGCGGGCAGGTGGTCGTCCCAGCGCACCACGCCCCCGCCCGGCACCACGCCCGTGCGCACGAGTTCGGCCAGGTCCCGGGCCCGGGCCAGCGACAGCGGCGCCCGGTCCAGGGGCACGCTCGGGCCCAGCACCGCGCAGGACCCGCGCAGCGAGCGTTCCAGCGACCGCAGCCGCCCCGGCCCCTCGGGGTCGGGCACCACCGCACACGGCTCCACGCGGTCCAGGCCCACGAGCACGTCCGACGGCAGCGCGGTGAGGTGCGAGAACGCCTCCGCCGAGGCTGACAGCGCGTCCGCCGACGAGCCGACCGCGGCCGCCCGGGCCACCGAGGCCGGACCGCTCGTGCCGCTCGGGCCGCCCGGGACCGCCGTCGCGCCGTCCGTGCCCCGGTACAGCAGCGCCACCGCCATCCGCTCGGGCAGCCGCCACCGGGCGGCCCGGGCCAGCGCGGGTACAGCCTCCGCCTCCCGCCGCGTGCCTGCCCCGGCCAGCAGCACCTCCAACAACCGCGCCCGGCGCCTGCGCAGCGCCTCCACCCCGGCGCCGCGCACCCGCGCGTGGCCCTCGGCCGCGGCGGTCGAGACCTCCTCCTGGAACGCGAAGATCGCCTCTCCCAGCACCGCCATGTGGTCGCGGGTGAGCGCGTCCGCGTCGGCCAGCCGTCGCCACGCCACGGCCGCCGCCGTGCGCATCCCCGTGTGCAGGCACTCCAGGGTGCGCCCGTGCCGGGCCTCGTCCGCGCCGAAGGCCCGGAACTCGGCGGCCAGCGCGTCCACGTGCCCGGGGGAGCGGCCGCCGCCCTCCACCCGGTCCAGGAAGGCGCGCAGACCGGCTTCCACAGTCCGTCGCAGACCCTCGGCGTCGGCGGGCTCCAGGGGCGCGGCGTGGAACTCCGCCCGGCGCCGGATGCCCTCCAGTGCCTCCTCCGCCAGCGACGGCACCAGCGGGCGCAGCCGGGCGCCCAGCTCCGGGGGGATACGGGTGAACGGGTCCGTCGGACGGCTCTCCCGCAGGGGGTAGGTCATGTCACCTCCGGCGCGGACGCACGGCGGAGCCGTCCGTGGCACGCCCGCGCGTGCTCTGTGCGCCAGAAAGTCCGGAGCGGTTCCGTCGGGAGGGGACCGCGTTCCCATATCACCAGAGCCCGACCCTGTGGACAACCCCTGCGTCCGTCGCGGGTCGGGCTTCTGGTGATGGGTGTGAGGCCCGTCCCCGCCGACAACCCCTGCGTCCGTCGCGGGTCGGGCTTCTGGTGATGGGTGTGAGGCCCGTCCCCGCCGACAACCCCTGTGTTCGTCGCGGGCGGGGCTTCTGGTGACGGCCGGAAGCCCTTCCGCCCGGACGACCCCGGGTCAGTCCCGGCCGCTCGGACACCGCTGGTCACGCGGCGGGCCGATACGGTAACAATGGTGCGACGCCCCAGCCCCCTCGAAAGGCGCCCGCCATGAGACGACTTCCGCTGTCCGCTCCGCTACTGGCCCTGCTCCTCGCCGCCACCGCCTGCTCCGGCGAGGAGGCCCCGGAGGAGACCGCGGGGCAGGCCGAGGAGAGCGCCGCCGCGGTGGAACCGGTGGACCCGGACGCCGAGACCCACGTGCGGCGCGCCGCGCAGGGCTTCCTCGCCTCCCTCACGGCCGCCGACGGCGAGGCGGGCTGCGCGCTGATGGACGAGGCCGCGCGCACGGTGGTGGCCGACGAGCACGGGGCCGAGGACTGCCCGGCGGCCTTCCCGCTCTACGCCGAGTCGCTTCAGGGCGGTGAGGGCATCGAGGTCGGCGAGGTCACCATGGACACCGACCTGGAGGGGGAGGTCCCCATCGCCACGGTCGCCCTGGTCTACCCCGGCGAGGACCACGGGCCCCTGGAGATGCGCCGCGACTCCGACGACCAGTGGGTGGCCACCCGCCTGCCGGCCACCTCCCCGGGCGGAGCCTGAGGCCGCCCGGGTCCGCGGCGCCGCGCCCGGCTCAGCTGAAGAACGCGTAGCCGAGGACCATGCCCACGACCACGACCACCACGGCCGACAGCGGCCACACCCACTGGGCGATCCTCTCCCTCGCCGAGGGCCTGCGCCCGTCCTCGCTCCGCCTTTCGGTCTCTCTCGCGCTGTTCACACCGTCCGGCTTACCAGACGGCGGCTCCGGCGGGGTCACGGCTCGCCCGGCCGGTCGGCGCAGGCCCGCGCGCAGGCGTCGACCTGCTGCTGGATCAGGGGCGCGTACAGGTCCAGCAGCTCCTCCCGGGAGGTCTCCTCCTCCGGGAACATGCCCAGGACGCGGACGCCCTCGGCGAGACCGAGCATCTGGCAGGAGACGGCGCTGGCGTAGCGGCGCCCGGGGGTGGTGTCCCCGAGCAGGGCGCCCACGCTGTCCAGGAGTTTCGCGCGCACCTCCGCGCGGGAGCGGTCGGGGTCGGGGGACTCGCGCACGTGGGCGGTGGTGGCCAGCCAGCCCTCCGGCGCGCCGTGCTCACGGCGGGCCAGGACCTTGCGCACCAGGGCGCGGCCGATGGCGGAGCGGGGCAGGTCCAGCTCGGCCAGGGGGAGGTCGTGCGGCCCCACCTCGTTGAAGAGTTCGGCCTTGCTGCCGTGGTGCTTGATCACCAGGGCGGGGGAGACCCCCGCGGCGGCGGCGATGTCTCGCACGGTCACCCCCTTGTAGCCGTGCTCGAAGAAGAGCCGCCGCGCCGCGGCGACGACGGCGCCGCGGCTGTCGGTCCCGGTCACGCTTCCACCTCCCGCTGGTCGCGCGCGGGCCCCTCGCCCGCTCCGGTGGGCAGCGTACGGGGTTCGTCCGTGTCCGCGACGGAGGGGGCGCGTCCCGGGACGAAGGCGCCCACCAGCACACTGACCAGACACGCCGCCGCGCCGAGCCAGTGGGACAGGTCCATGGCCTGGGCGGAGGGGAACACCACGCCGCCCACGTCCACGGTCAGCGAGGCGAAGACCAGCGCGACCACCGCACTGCCGCTGGAGGTGCCCAGCGACCGGACCAGGGCGTTGAGCCCGTTCGCCGACGCGGTCTCGCTCCGGGGCGCGGAGGCCATGACCAGGGAGGGCATGGCGGCGAACGCGATGGCGGTGCCGATGCTGACGAACATCGTCCCCGCCATCACCTCCAGCACGGTGTCGGCGTTGAACACCCGCCACAGGTAGGTCAGGCCCATGATCGCCCCGCCGGTCACCAGGGTCGGCTTCCCGCCCCACCGGTTGAGCATGCGGCTGGCGACGGGCGAGAACACCAGCATCATCAGACCACTCGGCACCATCGCCAGCCCGGCGACGGCCACGGGCAGGGCCAGCCCGTACCCGGTCTCCACGGGCACCTGGAGCTCCTGCGTGGTGACCAGGCTGTTGAGGAACATCGCGAACCCGACGAAGTACGAGGAGACGTTGGTGAGCAGGACCGGGCGGCGAAAGGCCGTGCGCAGGTTCACCATGGGCTCGCGCGTGCGCAGCTGGAGGGGGACCCACACCAGGAGCGCGACGGCGGAGAACGCGGTCAGGCCCAGGGTCTGGCCGCTGGTCCAACCCCACGACGCGCCCTTGGACAGCGCGAGCAGGAAGCCCACGAGGACGATCGAGAGCACGAGCGCGCCCGTGATGTCGAAGCGGCCGGGGAAACGCTCGGGGGACTCCTCGACCAGCAGGCGGATGAGCACGAGGAGCACCGCGCCCACGGCCGCCGTCGACCAGAACAGGGAGGTCCAGCCGAACGCGCTGTAGAGCACGCCGGACAGCGGCAGCCCCAGGGCGGAGCCGATGCCCAGGGTGGCGCTCATCAGGGCGATGCCCCCGGCGAGCTTCTCCCTGGGCAGCTCGTCGCGCATGATGCTCATGCCCACCGGGATCAGGGCGGCGCCGAACCCCTGCAGGGCGCGCCCGACCAGCATCGGCACGAAGCTGCCGCCCAGGGCCGCGATGAGCGAGCCCGCCGTCATGACCGCGAGGGAGACGAGCAGCATCCTGCGCTTGCCGTACATGTCGGCCATGCGGGAGACGATCGGCGTGGCCACGGCTCCGGTGAGTAGCGTGGCGGTGACCAGCCAGGACGCGTCGTCGGCGGACACGCCGAGGATCTGGGGGAGGTCCGGCAGCAGGGGGATGACGAGGGTCTGCTGCAACGAGACGATCAGGCCGCAGAGGGTGAGGATTCCCGTGGTCGCCCAGGAGGGCAGGCGCGGGGCGGACGGCATCGTGCCTCCAGGTGGCGTGTGGGGGTGAACAGGTGTTTACCCCTGTCGAGTAAACACTGTTGCCTCCGTGGCGGTCAAAGCGCCGGAGCCCACTGCGACCCTTCTCACGGGCCGCGCGTCCGCGTACACCGGAATCCGCGTACACCGGAATACGTCCTCGGCTGTACGCCGTCTCCGGCCCGCGCTCGGATACTGGCCGCATGGACACCGTGACGACCCCCCGACGGCGCCTGGGCGCCCGTACCCGCAAGACCGTCCTGCTGACCCACATCGCCGCGGCCGGAAGCTGGCTCGGGCTCGACCTCGTCCTGGGCCTCCTCGTCGTCACCGCGCTGCTCGGCGGCGACGACGCCTCCGTCGCGGTCGCCCTCGCGGCCTTCGCGACGTGGCCGCTGGTCGCGGTCGGCGCCCTCACCCTGCTGTCCGGGATCGTCCTGGGCTGGGGGACCAGGTACGGACTGGTCCGTTACTGGTGGGTCCTGCTCAAACTGGCGGCCAACGTCGTGCTGCTGACCCTCGTGGTCCTGCTGCTCTCGCCCGAGGTCACCGCGCTGGCGGCCCGGGCCCGCACCGCCCTCGCCGAGGAGGCGCCCTTCGCGGTCGGCGCCCAGCTCCTGTTCCCGCCCCTGGTCTCCACCACCGCGGTCGCCGCGGCCATGGCCCTGTCGGTGTTCAAACCCTGGGGGCGCGTCCGCGGGCGCCCCCGGCGTGCCCGCACCGGCGAGCCGGGCCCTCAGCGGGCCCCGGTCACGCGCCCGTAGGACCCGGGCCGACGTGCGGCGGCGCGGAGCCGGGACGGCCGTCCCCGCTAGTTCCCGCGCCCAGGCGCACCGCCGCAGCGGCCAACCCGGTGATCCGCGCCCAGCCCCCCGTCCGGACCGCGTCCCCGGGGGTCAGCCAGCTCCCCCCGACGCACGCCACGTTGTCCAGGGCCAGGTAGTCGGCGGCCGTGGCGGCCGTGATCCCGCCCGTGGGGCAGAACACCACGTCGGGGACCGGGCCCGCCACCGAGCGCAGGAACGGGATTCCCGGAACCGACGCGGGGAAGAGCTTCTGCGCGAGCATCCCCGCCTCGCGGGCGGCCAGCACCTCGCTGACGGTGGCCACCCCCGGCAGGGCCGGAACTCCGATCGCGACCAGGTGGCGCAGCATCCGGTCCGTGGTGCCGGGCGTGACCAGGAAGCGCGCCCCGGCCTCCGCGGCCTCGTCGGCCTGGCGGGGGGTGAGCACGGTCCCCGCGCCCACCACCATGTCCGGCACGTCCTCCGCGATCGCCCGGACCGCCTCCAGGGCGCCGGGCGTGCGCAGCGTGACCTCCACGACGCCCACACCGCCCGCCAGCAGCGCCTCCGCCAGGGGGACCGCCCGTCCGGGGGAGTCCACCGTCACCACGGGCACGACCGGCGACAGCGCCAGTACGGCCCCGATGCCGCCGCCTCCGCCGTCCCCCTCGCTCCGGCCGCTCCTCCCGGCCACGCCGTTCCCGTCGTCCGTGCCGCGTACGTCGTCCCTGTCACCCGCGCTCACGAAGCGACCTCGGCCGCCAGCGCGCCGCCCCCGGCGGACACGACCCCGTACCAGTGGACCAGCAGTTCGGTGAACACCGGATGGGACGCCAGGTCCCCGGGGAAGACCTCCGAGCGCAGCAGCGCGGCGACCACCTCCCGCGCCCCGCCGCTCCCGGGCAGCAGCGCGCGCAGGGAGTCGGCCAGCGGGTCCTCCAGTCCGGGACCGGCCGTGGCGACGTGGTGCATCCACGCCGCCACCACCAGGGCGCTCCACCGCGGCTCGCCGCCCCCGGCCAGCACGTCCCGGACCGTGGGCACGACACGGGGGCCGAGCTTCTGGGAGCCGTCGGCCCCGACCTTGGCGGTGGTGTGGCCCAGCGCGGGGTTGGCGAACCGGCGCAGCACCGACGCGGCGTAGGCCCCGCCGTCCAGGCCCTCGGGCAGGGTGAGCGAGGGCAGGACCTCCTCGTGGACGAGGCGGCGGGCCGCCGTCGCCACGGTGTCGTCGGCGGCGCACGCGGCGATCGTCGTGTGCCCCACGGACAGGCCGAGATAGGCGAGCAGGGAGTGGCTGGCGTTGAGCACGCGCAGCTTGGCCGCCTCCCAGGGCCGCACGTCGTCGGTGATCGTGGCCCCGGCCGCCTCCCACCGCGGGCGCGGACCGGCGAAGCGGTCCTGGATCACCCACTGGTGGAAGGGCTCGGCGACCACGGCCGCCTCGTCGCGCAGGCCCAGCTCAGCCTCGACCGCGTCCAGGTCCGCCGCCGTGGTGGCCGGGACGATCCGGTCCACCATCGTGTTCGGGAAGGCCGCGTGCTCCTGGACCCAGGACCGCAGCCGCTCGCCCTCCGCACCCGGCAGGGCGTCGGCGAAGTCGGCGACCAGCGCGGCCGTCAGCTCACCGTTGTCGGGCAGGTTGTCGCAGGACAGCACGGTCACCGGACCGGCGTCCCGGAGCTGGCGCAGCTGGAGGCCGCGCGCGATCTGCCCCACTGGCGTGAGCGGCGGGCCGCCGTCCAGGTCGGCGCGCACCCGGGGGTCGCCGGTGTCCAGGCGCCCCGTGACCGGGTGCGCCAGGTACCCCTTCTCCGTGACCGTGAGGGTGACGACCCGGGTGTCGGGGTGGGCGATGCGCTCCGCCACCGCCCACGGATCGGCCGGGCCGGACAGGGTCTCGCGGACGGAGGAGACCACCCGCGCGGGGCGGGCGCCCTCACCGCGTTCGGTGACCGTGAACAGGCCGTCCTGCGGGGCCAACTGCTCCCACACCCGGGCCGAGCGCCCGGTCACCGCGCTGATGCCCCACCCGGTCTCGCCCGCGGCGAGCATGGCCTCCTCTGTCAGGACCGCGCCGTGGGCGCGGTAGAACGCGCCGATCCCGAGGTGGACCACCCCGGTGCGCAGGTCGGCGCGGTCCAGGGCGGTGGTGCGCCCCGCGGCCCGCAGCGCCGCCAGGTCCAGCCGGGTCATCGCGTCGCCTCCTTCTCGCCCCGCGCGTGCGCGCGGGTCTGTTCCAGGGTCGGCAGGAAACCGGTTCCGCCGCGCCCGCCCACGCTCAGACTGGCCGCGGCGGCCGCCAGGCGCGCGGCCTCCGCGAGGGGGTCGCCCAGGGTCAGGCGCGCGGTCAGGGTACCCACGAACACGTCCCCCGCGCCGGTCTGGTCCAGGACCCGGGGAGCGGGGACCGCGTCGATCCAGGACTCCTCCCACGGCGTGGCCAGGTGGACGCCGCGCGACCCGCAGGTCACCGCGACGTTGCGGGCGCCCGCCTCCAGGAGGCGGCGGGCCGCCTCGGCCGGGGTGGCGCTGTCCAGCAGGGCGGAGGTCTCGCCGGGGTGGGAGGGGGTCACCAGGTGGGCGCTCCTGGCCAGCTCCGCGAGGGTCGCGGCGCCCTCCTCCCGCGAGGCCAGCCGCGGCCGGTGGTTGGGGTCGAACACGAACCTACGGGCCAGGCGCGCCGCGGCCAGGACCGCCCGGCGCGCGCTGTCGGAGACCGCGCAGGCGATGCCGCCCGCCACGACCGCCCCCGCCGCGCCGACCGCCTCCTCGTCCAGGTCCTCCGGGGACAGGGTCGAGCCCACGCTCCCGGCGCGCGCGTAGGAGAAGGCGCGTTCGCCCTCGGGGTCGCTGTGCACCAGGTACACGCCCTGCTGCCCGGGGCGGAAGCGCAGCATGCCGGTGGAAACGCCCAGCTCCGCGACGCGGTCGGCGACCGCCCGCCCGAGCTCGTCGTCGGTCAGGACGGCGGCCAGGCCGACCCTGGCCCCGGCCCGGGACGCCGCCGCGGCGACGTTCAGGGCGTCGCCCGAGACGCCGAGCCTGGCCGGGACCCCGTGCGCGACGGGGGCGTCGGTGGCCACCTCCAGCAGGACCTCGCCCAGGACGACGACGTCCAGCGGCCCGCTCTCATCCGTCAGTGCGTGCGTGCTCACCAGTCGTGCACCGTTCCGTCGAGCCGCCGGTTGACCGGCAGGTACCTGGGTTCGTAGGGGTGGCGGGCCGCGGCCTCCTCGTCGAACTCCACGCCCAGGCCCGGGGCGTCGCCGGGGTGCATGTACCCGTCCGAGAAGGAGTAGGAGGTGCGGAAGACCTCCGCGTAGGGGCCGGTGTGGCCCATGTGCTCCTGGATGCCGAAGTTGGGGATGGCCAGGTCGAGGTGGAGCGCCGCGGCCATGGCGACCGGCGACAGGTCACCGGCGCCGTGCGAGCCCGAGCGCACCCCGTACAGCTCCGCGAGCGAGAACACTCGGCGCAGGTGGGTGATGCCGCCGGTGTGAGACACCGAGGCGCGGACGTAGTCGATGAGCCGCTCGGTGATGAGCTGCTGGCAGTCCCAGATCGAGTTGAACACCTCGCCCACCGCCACGGGGGTGGTGGTGTGCTGGCGCAGGATCCGGAACGCGGACTGGTCCTCGGCCGGGGTCGGGTCCTCCATCCAGAACAGCCGGTACGGTTCGAGCGCCGCGCCCAGGCGGCCCGCCTCGATCGGGGTGAGCCGGTGGTGCACGTCGTGCAGCAGGTGCACGCCGTAGCCGAACTGCTCGCGGACGTGGGCGATCATGGCCGGCGCGAAGTCCAGGTAGGCCGGGGTGTCCCAGGTGTCCTCCTGGGGCCGGTTGCCGCTGGCGGGCTCGTACACCCGGCCGTCCGCCGGGGCGATCCCGTAGGTCTTGTCCAGTCCGGGGACCGCGGCCTGGACCCGGATCGCCCGGTAGCCCAGGTCCAGGTGGCGCTGGAAGTCCTCGGAGAGCCCGTCCAGCGACGTGCCGCTGGCGTGCCCGTAGACCAGGACGCCCTCGCGCGAGGCCCCGCCCAGGAGCTGGTAGAGGGGCATGCCCGCGGCCTTGCCCTTGATGTCCCACAGCGCCACGTCCACGGCGGCGATCGCGGTCATCGTCACCGGGCCGCGGCGCCAGTAGGCGCCCTTGTACAGGTACTGCCAGGTGTCCTCGATCCGCCGCGCGTCGCGTCCGACGAGCAGCGGGCACACGTGGTCGCGCAGGTAGGAGGCGACCGCGAGTTCGCGGCCGTTGAGCGTGGCGTCGCCGATGCCGGTGACGCCGTCCTCGGTCTCGACCACCAGGGTGACGTAGTTGCGGCCGGGCGAGGACACGACGACACGCGCGTCGGTGATCTTCACGGAATGCCCTTTCTGGGATGGAGGGGGAGGCGCCCGCTCCCGGGTGGGGAGCGCGGGGCGCCCGCGGCGCGGCTCAGGCGAAGCGCAGCATGACCTTGCTGCTGCCGGAGGCGGGATCGGCCGCCGTCCGCATCGCCTCGTGCGCCTCCCCGACGGGGAAGGAGTGGGTCATGAGCGGAGTGACGTCCAGGCCCGCGGCCATCGCGGCCAGGGCGTCGTCGATCTCCTCGACGAAGCGGTAGGAGCCGATCCAGGTGACCTCCCTGGTGACGAGCTCGCCCAGAGCCGCCGGGGCCTGCGTCCCGGGCAGGTTGCCCACCTGGACGAGGGTTCCGCCGCGCGCGGTCGCGCGCAGGACCCCGCCGAGGGCGGCCGGGGCGCCGGAGGCCTCGAAGACCAGCTCGGCGTCCTCGGGCAGCGCGTCCCCGCGCGAGAGGTCGCGCGTGTCGTCGGCGCCCATGGCCCGGGCCACCTCCAGCGGGGCCCGTCCGAGGTCGGCGACGGTGATCCGGGCCGCCCCCGCGTGCCGGAGCGCGGCGACGACGAGCGAGCCGATCGGCCCCGCCCCGTTGACGAACACGTCCCGGCCCGCGACGCCCCCCACGGCGCCCGACGCGCGGTTGACGGCGTGGCAGGCCACGGCGAGCGGTTCGGCCAGCGCCCCGCTGCGGGTGTCCACCCCCTCGGGCAGGGGCCGCAGCTGCCGGGCCGCGACCTTCTTGAGGTCGCAGAAACCGCCGTCGGTGTGCGGGGAGAAGGCGGCCGACCCGAAGTAGCGCACCCTCGGGTAGAGGTTGGTGCGCCCGGCCAGCCGCTCCGGCATGCGCCCGTCGCCGACCAGCTCGGCCGGGTGCACGGTGACGGGCAACCCCTCCTCGACGCCGGTCACGCCCGGGCCCACCCGGGCGACCCGTCCGGCGATCTCGTGACCGAGCACGAGGGGGTCGCGCAGCACGGCGGTGCCCGAGCGGCCGTGGCGCCAGTAGGCCAGGTCGGACCCGCAGACGCCGCCCCACTCCACGGCGACGACGACCTCCCCCTCGCCGGGGACGGGGTCGGGGAGCTCGTCGACGCGCAGGTCTCCGGCTCCGTGAACGGTCACAGCCCTCATACGGCGTCCTCCAGGCGGACCAGGTCGCGTCCGCGCACCTCGGGGGACAGGTAGGCGGAGACGAGGGTGATCAGGGAGTAGGTGATGATCATCGCCGACAGCGGCCACCAGGAGCCGGTCGCGGCGGTGAGCGTGGCGGCCAGCACCGGGCCGATCGCGGTGGCCAGGACGCCGCCGATCTCCTTGGCCAGGGCCAGCTGGGTGAACCGGGTGCGCGCACCGAACAGCTCGGCCATGGTGACGCTCTCCACGGAGAACAGGCCCAGGACCGACAGGTTGAGTCCGACGACCATCGCGACGGTCACGAGCACGGTGTCGCCGGTCTCGATCATCAGCATCATGGGCACGGCGAACAGCATGCTCGCCACGGTCAGGAAGAGGTAGACGGGGCGGCGTCCGAAGCGGTCGCCGAGCACGCCGACCAGGGGGACGGTGACGAAGCCGAGCAGGGAGCCGTAGACGATCGCGGACGTGCCGACCGCGTCGTTGAGCATCAGGTTGGCGCTGAAGTAGCCGACCAGGAAGGTCTGGACGATGCCGGAGTTGCCCGCCTGGCCGAAGCGCAGGCCGAGGGCGAGCAGGAACGCGCGGCCCTTGCGCTGGCGCAGGGCGGTCTCCAGACCGCTCCTGTCCTCCTCGACCGCGGCCGCGGCCAGTTCGCTCCGGGACATAGCCACACCGTCGACGATGTCCTCGCGCTGCTCGAAGACCGGGCTCTCCTTGACGGAGAAGCGGATCCACAGCGCCAGGAGCAGCAGGAGGAAGCTCGCCAGGAAGGGGAGGCGCCAGCCCCAGGTCAGGAGCTGCTCCTCGGAGAGCGCGAACACCAGCACCGCCCAGATCGCGGAGGCGCCCAGGGTGCCGGAGTTGGTGCCCAGGCACACCAGGGAGGCGATGAACCCGCGTCGTCTCGCCGGGGCGTACTCGGCCAGCATCACGGTGGCGCCCGCGATCTCGGCGCCCGCGCCGAAGCCCTGGATCAGTCGCAGCCCCACGAGCAGGATCGGGGCGAGCAGGCCCACCTGCTGGTAGGTGGGCAGGGCGCCGATCAGGGTGGTGGAGACGCCCATCAGGGCGACGGTGATGAACAGGACCTTCTTGGGGCCGAGGCGGTCGCCCATGCGGCCGAAGTAGACCGCCCCGACGAGCCGGGCGACGTACCCGACGCCGTAGGTGCCCATCGCCGCGATCAGGCCGACCGCGGGGTTGAGGTCGGGGAAGAAGATCTGGTTGAACACCAGGGCGGCGGCCAGGGAGTAGAGCTGGAAGTCCATGAACTCCATGGCGGTCCCCAGCCACCCGGACACGGAGGCCTTGGTGAGGTCCCGGGTGCTGCGCTCCCCCTGTCCGGCTGGCGCGGGGGGTGCCTGTTCGGTCATCGGCCGGTCCTTTGTGAAGGGCTTCCACCTGCGAAGAAGTATCGGGGAAACCGTACGTGAACATGATGGCAACTGACATACAAGCACTGCCATACCAGTGGCGTCAATGCCGGTAGACTCCCCTCATGGCCGACCAGACCCGGTCCGGGGGACCCCTGCTGTCCGCGCGGGACCGCACCCTGGACACCATCCGCCGCGCGATCATCACCCTGGAGCTCAAGCCGGGCACGCCGCTGTCGGAGAACGAGCTCGCCACCGAGCTCGCCGTGAGCCGGACGCCCGTGCGCGAGAGCCTCATCCTGCTGCGCGAGGAGGGGCTGGTGGAGGTCTACCCCCAGGTCGGTACGTTCGTCTCACTCGTGGACCCCGAGCGCGTCCGGCAGGCGCAGTTCATCCGGGAGGCGGTGGAGTGCACCTCCCTCGCCCAGGCCCGGCCCCCCTTCTCGGCCGACCACGTCGGCGACCTGCGCGTCCTGCTCGGCGCGCAGCGGGAGGCGGGCGGCGGCGCCGACCACGACCGCTTCTTCGAGCTCGACGAGGAGTTCCACCGCTCGCTGCTGGCGCTGGCGGGCAACGAGAGCGCCTGGCGGACGGTGAACGCGGCCAAGGCCCACCTGGACCGGGCCCGGCGGCTGAGCCTGATCGACACGCGCCCGATCGGGGAGCTGGTGGAACAGCACACGCTGGTCGTGGACGCGATCGAGGCCGGGGACACCGGGACCGCGGTGGAGGCGCTGCGCTCCCACCTGCGGGCGGTGTTCGAGGACGTCGGGCGGATCCGGGCCGCGTCACCGGAGTTCTTCTCGGACGGGCAGCCCCGCCGTCCCGTCCGCAGGACCGTGACCTCGCTGAGGTAGCCCCTGCGCAGGGGCGGACGTCGGCCGCCGGTCGCGCGGTCTCGGCGGGCCTAGCGGCGCTTGCGTCCCCAGCCCGAGCCGTAGCCCCCCGCGTGCAGCGCGAGGAACAGCAGCCCGGCGAGGGTGAGGGTCGTGGTGGTGACCAGGTCCTGGATGTTCTCGCCGAGCAGCTCCAGCAGCAGGGCGAGTCCGAAGAGGACGGCGGCGATGGTGGCGAACACGGTTGCCTCCGGGGGGTCGGGGTGGTGTTCGTCTACCCTCCGTGCGCGTGTGTAACCAAGCCGGTGTCCCGGTCGCGCCCCGGAAAACACCTCGGGCCAGAGCACGCGCTCTGGCCCGAGGGGAGGTCGGGGGTCTGGGGGGCGACCCCCAGGAGAAACGGCGAAGCGGCCCGGCGAGCGCGGTTACGCGCGAGCAGGGCCGCTCCGGAGTGAAGTGGGCGATACAGGATTCGAACCTGTGACCTCTACCGTGTCAAGGTAGCGCTCTAACCAACTGAGCTAACCGCCCTCATCGGGGGATGAGGTGAAGCTTGATGCGAGGCGGAGACGGGAATCGAACCCGTGTGCAGGGATTTGCAGTCCCTTGCCTCAACCACTCGGCCACTCCGCCGGAACGCGATGGGGGGCTGTCGAGTGACACCCATGCGGGCCTCTCCGAGCGGACGACGGGATTCGAACCCGCGACCCTCACCTTGGCAAGGTGATGCTCTACCAGCTGAGCCACGTCCGCGTGCGCCCCGGAGCGGACTCCGGAGCCGGAACCGCTCCGCGACCCTGAGGACGCGGAACGCTTCCGTTCGAGCGGACGACGGGATTCGAACCCGCGACCCTCACCTTGGCAAGGTGATGCTCTACCAGCTGAGCCACGTCCGCGCGGCGAGTCCGGCTTCCGGGGTTCGTCCCCGTCAGCGCCCCTCGCTGCGTTAAGAACTCTAGCGGATTCCCGGCCAAGCGCGAAATCGGCCGGGCGCACCGGGCACACCCGTGCCCCGCCGTGGCAGGTCCCGCCGACCCGCCGAGGCGGCGGGAGCTACTTCTCCACGTGGGCCGGAGAGGAGGGCATGTCGGGTCGGGGAGGCGCCGAGAGGTACTGGCCGACCCTCTCGATCACCTTGTTCATCTCGTAGGCGATCAGGCCCACGTCGCTGTCGGAGTCCGACATCAGCGCCATGCAGGCGCCCTCTCCGGCCGCGGCGACGAAGAGGAAGGCGCGGTCCATCTCGATGATGCTCTGGCGGATGCCGCCCGCGGCGAACTGCTTGCTCGCCCCGCCCGCGAGGCTGTGCAGCCCCGAGGCGATCGCGGACAGGTGCTCGGCGGCGGGACGGTCCAGTCCGCTGGAGGTGGCCATGAGGAGCCCGTCGGTGGACAGGACGATGGCGTGCTGCGTACCGGAGGCACGCGTGAGGAGATCGTCCAGCAACCAGCTGAGCTCTCCGCGGGCGGTACTCGGTGGGGTCATGTCTCTCTTTGCTCTGTCAGTGGTCGTGCGTGACGTGGGACACGCGCACTGCGGGCCGCCGCCGGGGTGCCTTGGGGGAAAGCTCCGAACTCGGCTGCCACCGGTCCCGCATAAGCGTTGCCCAGATGATAGTCATTCGTAACTTATCTGTCCGGCCGCCACGGTGGATTCCGGGTGGGCCACCCAGACCGTCGAGCCGTGTGACCAGTCGCGATACCTCCGCAAAACGGGCATGGGTACTAGACCATCGGCCGGTGCCGGTCACGGGACTTGCCAACCCGCCGTACGGAGGTTACGGAAGGAGCGGGTCGTGACACGCCGACGAGGTGGGAGGATCGTGCAGACACCGGCCCTACCTGGGCTCTTGAGAACGTGGGGGTGGCAGATGAAGGTGTGGATCGCGGGTGCCGGGTACGGTCGCGGCACCGTCGTCGACGAGAGCGAGGCGCGCATTCCCGTGGTCGACCACGGGATCACGGTGGGTGACGGGGTCTTCGAGACGGTGCGGGCCCGCGGCGGCCGCCCCTTCGCCCTCACCCGCCACCTCAGGCGGCTGGCCCGCTCCGCGGAGGGGCTGGGCATGGCCGAACCCGACCTGGAGCTGATCGCCGACGGCGTCGCCCGCGCGGTGGCGGCCAACCCGGAGCTGTCCGACGCCCGGGTGCGCATCACGGTCACCGACGGAGCCGGGCCGCTGGGCTCGGACCGCTCCCCGGGCGAGCAGACCGCCATCGTGGCACTGGGGCCCTTCCCCGGGATCGCCCCGAACGCCGACGTGGCGACGGTCCCCTGGCCGCGCAACGAGTTCGGGGCCCTGGCCGGGCTCAAGACCACCTCCTACGCCGACAACGTGCGCGCCCTGGCCTACGCCAAGCAGCGCGGCGCCAGCGAGGCGCTCTTCCGCAACGTGAGCGGCAACCTGTGCGAGGGCACCGGCAGCAACATCTTCGTGGTGCTCGACGGCAGGTTGGTCACCCCGCCGCTGTCGGCGGGCCCGCTGGCGGGGATCACCCGCGAACTCGTCCTGGAGTGGTTCGGGGGCGAGGAGGAGGACGTGCCCATGGAGCGCCTCCCCGAGGTCACCGAGGCCTTCCTGACCTCCACCGGGCGCGACGTGCAGGCGATCCTGCACGTGGACGGCCGCGCGGTGTCGGCCGAGCCCGGGCCGGTCACCGCCAAGGCCGCGTCGGTGTTCGCGGAGCGCTCCGCGGCCGACATCGACCCCTGATCCCGGTAGCCGGGGGCGGACACGGCTGAGGGGGCGGCGCGTGGTGCGCCGCCCCCTCAGCCGTCGGGAGTGCTCCGCGAAGGGCCCGGGGGACCGCGGATCAGGAGTGCAGGTGCTGCTGGATCTCCTCGTCGAGGTTCACGAACTGGCCCTCCTGGCCCGCCGGAACGATCTCGTAGGTCCGGTGGAGGAACTCGGCCAGGGGAGAGACCTGGGTGTCGAACTCGGCCTGACCGAAGGGGGAGGAGAGCGCGATGCTCACACTGCGGTCGCCGTTGTCGTCCTTGGAGGGCCACACGCGGACGTCGCCCTCGCCGACCGGCCGCACGATGCCGACGGTCAGGAGCTCGCGGGCGAAGATCCACTCGACGGGGTTGTCCTCGCCGGTGTGGAAGGCCACCCGTATGGCGTAGGGGTCGTCCGCGCTGTAGTCCAGGCGCGCGACCAGGGGGACCGCCGTGCGTTCGGGGACCACGAGCCGCAGGCCCAGCTCGGCGGTGGCAGTGGTGTCGCTACTGTTCATGTTCGCCAAACCTTTTCTCGTCCGGCCTTGCTGTTGCGGCGCGGGTCGGTTGCCGTCTCACGGGCTCCAACGCGGCTTCCCGCGGAACATGACGTGAGTACGGAGGCTTTCTTGGTGGGTGGGACCGGAGGTCTCGCCGCCCGTGCGACGGGCCCGGCGTGCCGCGGTGCGGCGCCACGATCCTTCGTCACTGTAATGACCAGGACAAACCAAAGATTTCCCAATGTCGGGTGTCCCACGTCACGCGGAGGTAATGAAGGGGTGGTGTTCGACGGGTCCACGGGGGCGGGAACTCCTTATCACTGCGGGGATCGGGGGCGGGCGCGGACACTCCCGCGAGTTCCTCGAAAGGTTAATGTGACCTCCGTCACATGGAACGGCGTCCGCCGAGGGCTCCCGTGTGCGTCGAGCACCCCCGAACGTGCGCTAGAGTCTTACTTGTCCGGCCGACAGGGCGGACAGGCAGGAAGCTCAGGGCGATTAGCTCAGTTGGCTAGAGCGCGTCGTTCACACCGACGAGGTCACTGGTTCGAGTCCAGTATCGCCCACACGGCTCTGAGACGGTCCCACTCGGGGGGTAGGTACCCCGGTGGGACCGTTTTCGTCTGTGTGGGGCGCCGTCCCGTTCGCGCCGGGCCTCGTCCCTCTCGCGCGGGGCCCCGCCTCGTCCACGCGGGTGCTCCGGCGCGGTCGGCTGGAGTCGCACCCCGCGCGTCCGGCGCTCGCGCGCCGTCACCGCCCACCGGGGCCGCCGGACAGGGGCCCGCCCGGTTTCAGGGGGCTAGTCGGACGGAGTGTCCGGCAGGGGGCGTCCGCGCCGCACCGCCCTGCGCGCGCGCAGGCGCCGGAAGAACTCCTCCTTCAGGCGCATCCCGTACCGCTCGGCGCGGTGGAACCACACCTGGGCGGGCCGCACCACCTTCTGCGCCCACCGGAACTCGGTGCTGAGGATGACCAGCCCCAGGATGACCGAGGCCAGGCCCGGACCCGGGACGACCATCATGACCAGCCCGGCCAGGATCACGACGACGCCGACGGTCCCCACGAGCACGCTCCAGGGCAGGCGCAGCGCGGGGTGCGTGTGCATGCGCCTGCGGAAGAGGCGCAGCCGCGCGCGCATCCGCCGCCACCTGCGCGTGCGGGTGCGGCGGGTGGGGGATGTCTCCGGGGCCGGCGGGTCATTGGTGGGGCTCGGTGACATGCGCTCACAGTATTCGGTCGAAGCGAGTGGATGCATTCGGGTCGACTGGGGGCGATGGCCAGGGCATCTGTTGATTCTCACCGATCCTGACAGCGGGATCAATGGCCTTTCGTAAGGGTGTGGACAGTCCCACGAAAGGTGACGTTCCATGACAGATCAGTCCCTGTCTGGTTCCCTGCCCCTCCTGTGGGCGGTTCACGCGGGTACGCCCCGAAGAGTCCGAATCCCTGACCGAATCCCCGGTCGGACCCCGGGTCCGCGGCGCCTGAATCCCACCGTCCCACCACGTCCTCCGCGTCGCCAGCGCGGTCGCGCGGCCTGTGGACAACCGGGGCGGTCCCGCCCCGAAGCCGCTAGCATCGGGAGGGAGTACACGCCCGGCCGCGCACAGCGGCCGGTCCGCGTTCGACATCATCCACGTCTTCCTAGGAGTCACCGTGTCCGCCGCGCCTGAGCTGCACATCACCCTCGCCGGAACCCCGCGTGCGGTGGCGGCGAACACTACGGCGGGCCAGGCTCTGGAGGCCGACGGCAGGACCGTCATCGCTGCGCTGGTCAACGGCGAGCCGCGCGACCTCGCCCGGGAACTGCACGAGGGCGACACCGTCGAGCCGATCGCCATCGACTCCGAGGAGGGGCGGGCGATCCTGCGCCACTCCACCGCGCACGTGCTGGCCCAGGCCGTCCAGGAGCTCTTCCCCGAGGCCAAGCTGGGCATCGGCCCGCCCGTGGAGAACGGCTTCTACTACGACTTCGACGTCGCCGAGCCCTTCACCCCCGCCGACCTGAAGAGCATCGAGAAGAAGATGCAGCAGATCGTCAAGCAGGGGCAGCGCTTCGACCGCCGGGTCGTCTCGGACGAGGAGGCCCGCGCCGAGCTGGCCACCGAGCCCTACAAGCTGGAGCTGATCGGGCTCAAGGGCGGCGCCACCGAGGCCGCCGAGGGCGCCGGTGTGGAGGTGGGCGCCGGTGAGCTCACCATCTACGACAACGTCCACCCGCGCACCGGCGAGCTGTGCTGGAAGGACCTGTGCCGCGGGCCGCACCTGCCCACCACCCGCGTCATCCCGGCGTTCAAGCTCATGCGCACCGCCGCCGCCTACTGGCGCGGCAAGGAGACCAACCCGCAGTTGCAGCGCGTCTACGGCACCGCCTGGGAGAGCAAGGAGGCCCTCAAGGACCACCTGACCTTCCTGGAGGAGGCCGAGAAGCGCGACCACCGCAAGCTCGGCTCCGAGCTGGACCTGTTCTCCATCCCGGACGAGATCGGCTCGGGCCTGGCGGTCTTCCACCCCAAGGGCGGCACCATCCGCCGGGTCATGGAGGACTACTCGCGGCGGCGGCACGAGGAGAGCGGGTACGAGTTCGTCTACACCCCGCACGCCACCAAGAGCACCCTGTTCGAGAAGTCCCAGCACCTGAGCTGGTACGCGGACGGGATGTACCCCCCCATGCAGCTCGACGGCGGCCAGGACTACTACCTCAAGCCGATGAACTGCCCGATGCACAACCTGATCTTCGACGCGCGCGGGCGCTCCTACCGTGAGCTGCCGCTGCGCCTGTTCGAGTTCGGCACCGTGTACCGGTACGAGAAGTCGGGTGTGGTGCACGGCCTGACCCGCGCCCGCGGCTTCACCCAGGACGACGCGCACATCTACTGCACGAAGGAGCAGATGGCGGACGAGCTCGACTCGCTGCTGACCTTCGTGCTCGAACTGCTGCGCGACTACGGCCTGGACGACTTCTACCTGGAGCTGTCCACCAAGGACCCGGAGAAGTACGTCGGCGGCGACGAGGTCTGGGAGGAGGCCACCGAGACCCTGCGCGAGGCCGCGCAGAAGCAGGGCCTGGAACTGGTCATGGACCCGGGCGGCGCCGCCTTCTACGGCCCCAAGATCTCGGTGCAGGCCAAGGACGCCATCGGCCGCACCTGGCAGATGTCCACCATCCAGCTGGACTTCAACCTGCCCGAGCTGTTCGACCTGGAGTACACCGCGGCCGACGGCTCGCGCCAGCGCCCGGTGATGATCCACCGCGCCCTGTTCGGCTCCATCGAGCGCTTCTTCGCCGTCCTGCTGGAGCACTACGCGGGCGCGTTCCCGGCCTGGCTGGCGCCGGTGCAGGCGGTCGGCATCCCCATCGCCGACGAGCACGTGCCCTACCTGCGCGAGCTCGCCGCCAGGCTGCGCGCGGAGGGCATCCGCGTCGAGGTGGACGCCAGCGACGACCGCATGCAGAAGAAGATCCGCAACGCCCAGAAGCAGAAGGTGCCCTTCATGCTGCTGGCCGGTGACGAGGACGTCAGCAAGAACGCGGTGTCCTTCCGCTACCGGGACGGCTCGCAGAACAACGGGGTGCCGCTGGACGAGGCGGTCGCCGAGATCGTCGCCGCCGTCCGCGAGCGCCGCTAGACAGCGTTCCTCGGGGCCTCCGCTTCGCTTCGGCCCGTGTTCGGGCGCCCGAAGAACGGGAACCTTCAGCGCCTACGGCGGATTCGCTCGTTCCTCACGAATCCGCCTCCGTCGCCTCCAGAACCCCGTGGGCGCCCGAACCGCACACGAGAGGAGCGCCCATCCGGGGTGACCGGATGGGCGCTCCGCCGTCTGGGGTCAGCGCCGCTCGCCGGGCGCCTGGAACTCCTCCTCGTCGCGGAACAGGTCCGCACGGGAGATGCGCGCGGTCGCGTTGGGGTCCGGGGCGTTGGTCTCCTCCTCGTCGTCGCGGAACAGGTCCGCGCGCGAGATGCGGTGCGTCGCGTTGGGGTCACTCATGAGGGCGGTACTCCTTGTTGCTACGGGGGCAAGGCGAATTTTATCCGCCTCACGGAGCGGGGCCGGATGCCCGGACGTGCGCGTAAGGCCGCTCAGCGGCCGGGGGCGCGCCGTCTCCAGGCCTCGGCGGGGACCCGCTCCACGAGGGCGATCAGGTAGTCGGCGGCGGTCACGGCCCGGTCGGGATCCAGCCGCATGGCCGCCCACGTGAGGACGTAGTCCCCGCTGAAGCGTACGGGAAGGGACCGGGACCTGGGATCGGTCAGCAGCCACTTGGTGACCACGTTGTCGAGCACGGCCCCGGTGAACGCGGGGTCGTTGCCCGTCGCGTGGAAGGCTCCGGCGAAGTCGTCTTCGGAGGCGTCCGGGTCGCGCCTGCGCAGTATCTGTAGTTCGGCGTTGGGTCCGGGGGTGCGCACGGCCACCACGCGGTGGACGCGGCGGACCCGCTCCGCGCCCCTGCCCACCGTGTGGGTCTGCTCGAAGGCGACGACCAGGTGCTGGCCCCGGCGGCCGGTGAGCACGTGCTGTGCGCGCGGGTGCGGCCCGAGGGCGGCACGGGGGAGTACGGCGTCCCCCAGCGGGCTGGGGAGCTGTTCGGTGTAGGTCCACCCGCGTTCACGCGCCCATCCGCGCAGCTCGGTGGAGCGTTCCTTGCGGAAGTGCGCGGCGACCGCGATCGTGCCGGCCGACATGACGACGGCGACCAGCGCGATCACAGACAGGGCGCCTTCCATGTCTCCTCCGGCTGGGGGATGTGAGGTGGCCGTGGGCCGCGAAGAGCCCATCCTGAGCGGGCCGGGTCGGGAAAGTCGGGGACCCGTGCTGGCCGTACGGGTCCATTCTGTGTTGATTTCGGGTGCTTGTCACCCCTTGTTGTTGTTCCGCGGTGACGCTGGAGGGTCGCGGCCTCGCGGTGTCCGCCCACGGTCTACCCGGAACGGGCGCGGCGTCACCGTCACCGCGCGTCCCCGTCCGGTCACCACCTGCGCGAACGCCTTCCTCCGCGCGGCTCGGGAACCCTCCTTCGCCTGCCACGCGGCCCTTCCCGCCTCCGCGGCCCCGACGGTGCGCGGTCATACTGTGGACACGGAGGGTGAGGGCTGTCCGGAACCGGCCACGGACGGTGTCGCAGGGAGCGCGCGGACGGCGCCTACCGCGAGTGGGACGGACGGGGAGTAAGGAAACCCGCGCGGAGGCCGGGCTGCCGGGCCCCGTGGGAGGCTAGCGTGCCGGAAGCTGGGCGCCCGCCGAGGCATGGAGCATCTGGCCCGGGGAGGGGAGCCTGCTGAACCGGGGGCCTCTCACCACGAGCGGTGCCCCCCGCGGCGGTCAGGCTTCGTGCGTACTGCCCTCGGGCGTAGAGGTGAACCAGTTCGTGCATTCCGAACCGTCCGGGGCCCGTGCAGTCGATCAGGTTCGCGTCGAGCAGCGGTTCCAGAGTCCGGTCCACGTCCTCCGCGGAGGTGCCGAGGAGTTCAGCCGCCTCCTTCAGGGTGAACGTCGTGTCGAGGAATCCCCCCACCAGGCAGAGCGCCTCGGCAGCTGTGGCCTGCCCGCCGCGGCGTAGGGCTGTCAGGCTGGCGCCGATCCGCTCGGTGACGCTCAGGCCGTCGGCGTGCAGCGTGTCCAGACGGCATCGCACGTCCGTAAGCTGCGGGAGCAGGCGGTCGGCGTACCATCTGGGACGGGCGACCAGGCGGTCGGCAACCGCGTGCAGGGCGGCCGGAAGATATCCGGTCAGCTGGGCCAGCCTTCGCGCGGTGGACGAACCGGGGGCCAAGCGGTCCTCGCCGACTGCGCGGATGAGCATCGACACCGCCGGTCCCGGCGCCAGGACGGGAAGACGCATCCGCAGGGACGGCCGAAGCGACACCAGGTTCTGCCGACCGGTGATGAGTACGGCGCAGGACGGATCGGACGGAAGAAGGGGAAGGACCTGGTCGGTCGAAGCGGCGTCGTCCAGGAGGATCAGGACCCGTTTGCCGCACAGCACCGTGCGCAACCGGGTCGAGGCCTCCTCGACGTCGGCCGGTACGCTGTCGGCGCCGAACGCCCGCAGGAGCCGGGTGAGCACCACGTGCACGGACAGCGGAGCCGCGTGCGCGGACGCGCCGTGCAGGTTGACGTACAGCCGGCCGTCGGGAAACGCGTCGGCGACTCTGTGTGCTGCGTGTACCGCCAGAGCCGACTTGCCCACACCGGGGCAGCCCTCGATGAACACGATCGGCGGGTTGGAGGGCCGGTCGGGGACCAGATGCGCACTGACCAGTTCCACTTCCCTCTCCCGTCCGTAGAGCACCGGGACGTCGATCGGTAGCTGCTGCGGTGGGAAGCCTCGGATGGTGCGCGGCGATGGTTGCCTGCCAGGGGTGGCGCACAGCTCCGGTGAGCGGGCCAGGATCTGGCTGTGCAGCCGTTGTAGTGGTGGGCTGGGCTCCACTCCCAGCTCGTCTATCAGACGCGTGCGGATGCTCTGGTAGGCGCTGAGCGCCTCGGCGCAGCGCCCCTCCCGGCTCAGCGCCGTCATCCTCAGGCTCCACAGGCGTTCGCGCAGCGGATGGGCGCCGATCACCGAACCCAGGTGGCGGAGGACCTCGGTGTGCCTTCCCTGCGCCAGCCGGACGTCCATGAGTTCTTCGTGGCAGGAGAGCCGCTGCTCGTCCAGGTGCGTGTGCATGTGCGCCAGGTCGCCGCCGAGTGGTGTGTCCTGTAGGGCGTTGCCGCGCCACAGGTCGAGCGCCTCCTGCAACAACCGTCCGGCCTCGTCCGCCCTCTCCTGCTCGATTGCGCGCAGGCCCTGCCGTAGCGCCGCGTCGAACACGACGGAGTCCAACTCGTGCGGTTCCACCCGGATCTGGTAGCCGTCACCGACGGTGTCGATCCGGTCCAGCAACTGGCGGAGTTGGGAGACGTACGTCTTGAGGTTTCCCTTCGCCGACCTCGGCGGCTCCTCTCCCCAAATGTCGTTGATCAGCTGGTCGAAGGAAACCACGGTATTCGCCCTCAACAGAAGCGCAGCAAGGAGCTGTCGGTGTTTTAGCCGGTTGACGGGCACGGGTCTTCCGTTGTCTTCCGTAATCTCGAAAGGGCCTAGTAGTTTGAATTCCATGGATGGCTCACATCGTCCTTCTCCCGGCCCGCCGTCGTGCGCCGAGGTCTTCGGATGAATTGCTGACCTTCCTTGCGCGCTGTTGGCAAGGTGGTGCATGTCAGCCCACTTCCTCTGGCTGGCGCAGCGTAACACGGGGCCCGAGGAAGGCATCGAGATTGGCCGCTACCGGCCGCGGAAAAACGTGTTGCTCCTGTTCTGGAACGGTGTTCGCTTTCTTTGTGGCGGAGTGAATCGGCAGTGAACCTGCCGTGTACCCGGCGGTGGTTGTCTGTTGAGCGCCCACACCGGGCCCTTGCCGAGAAAGGACGGGACATGGTCAAACTGATCACCTCCATGAGCGACCTGATGCTTCGGTCGTTCGTTCCGCAGGTGCGTGTCGAGGCGGCCGCCTGCACTGCGTGGAGAAACTCCCACTGCAACCGCTGCGGTTTCCTCTGGACCAACAGGGTGCAGTACCAGAGCCGGGTCTGCAGCTCCGAGACCCAGATCCGCGAGCTGGACTGCGGCACCTGCTGAGTAGGCGGTCCCCCAGATAGAGAGCGGGGGCGGGGCCCCGGGTCCCGTCCCCGTCGGACCTGATTCAGAACGGAAGGTGTGTCGTGTTCCTCGTCGTCGCCGCAGTGGCACTGGTCGGTGCGCTGGGCCTTGTGAACCTGCTGCTGTCCATCGGGGTGATCCGCCGGTTGAGGCAGCACACCGAACTCCTGGAAAACCGTCCGCGGTCGGCGGACGACGACGTCCCGGCCTCCGCGGTGCCCGTCGGCACCTCGGTCGGAGCGTTCCGGGCCACGTCCACGCGGGGTGCCGAGGTGGTCTTCGACGCCTCCGCCGAGCGCCTTCTGGTGGCCTTCGTCTCCCCGGACTGCTCACCGTGCCGTAAACGACTTCCCCTCCTCCTCGACCACCTTGCGCAGAACCCGGACGTGAGGGCGCTCGCCGTGGTGATCGAGGAGGGCGGGGCTGAGGCGGATATGGTCGCGCAACTCGAACCGACGGTGTCGGTGGTGGTCCAGCCTTGGGAGGGAGAGCTGCCCAGGCTCTTCGACATCCAGGGCACCCCCTCATTCATCACGGTGGAGAACGGCGTCGTGACGGCGACCAGCGTCTTCGCCCCAGGACGCGGCGGCGCTGCGCTGAGTGTGGTGGCCGGGTAGGGCATGGACACCGAGGAGAAGAGTCCGCAACTCGGCTGGCGAGGGGTCGTCTCCGGCCTGCGTCCCGCGATCGCACTGGTGTGGCGGGCGAGCCGCTGGTGGGCGCTCGGGCTGATGGTGATCGCCGTCGTCGCGGGCGTGACGCCCGTCGCCACCGCCTGGCTCATGCGCACGGTGCTCAACGACCTGTCCGCTGGCGCCGCGGTGGCGACCGTGCTCGCTCTCGCCGCCGCGCTGGCGGTGCTCGGGCTCGTGACCGCGGTGACCACGGCGCTGCAGGTCTACGCGGAGGACGAGTTGGGCCGCAGAGTCGGCCTGCACGCCGACGACCGCCTGTTCAGGGCGGTCAACCGGCTCCCGGGCATCGGCAGATTCGAGGATCCGGTGTTCCTGGACCGCCTGCGGTTGGCCGCCGACAACGGCGGGCAGACACCCGCGCAGATCCTGCAAGCCGCTCTGGGACTGCTCGGGGGGCTCGTCACCATCTTCGGCTTCACCGGCTCCCTCGTGGTGATCCACCCGCTCCTGGCCGGGGCCGTCCTCCTTGGCACGCTGCCCGCGCTGTGGGCGCAGCTGGAGCTGTCACGCAGACGGGCCGCCATGATCTGGAGGCTCGGACCGGTCGAGCGCCGCGAACTCTTCTACCGGGACCTGATGTCGAGTGTCGAGGCCGCGAAGGAGATCCGTCTCTTCGGGCTGGGTGACATGCTGCGCGGGCGCATGCTGACCGAGCGCAGGACCGCCAACGCCGAGGTCCGGCGGATGGACCGGCGGGACATGCTCGTCCAAGTCGCCGCCGGGCTGTTGGCCGCGCTGATCTCCGGCGGAGGGCTGGTATGGGTGATCTTCCAGTCCGGCCTGGGTACGGGCGCGGTGGGCGACGTAGCCCTCTACATCGCCGCGGTCGGCGCTGTCCAGCAGGGTATGGCCGGGGTGATCTCACTCCTGGCCCAGGCCCACGGGCGGCTGCTGCTGTTCACGCACTACCGAGCCGTCGTCGCGGTCCGACCGGACCTTCCCTCCGCTCAGGCGCCGGTCGGAGCGCTGGTCGGCCGCGTCGAGCTGCGCGACGTGTGGTTCCGTTACACCCCCGACCACCCCTGGGTCCTGCGCGGTGTGGATCTGGACATCCCGGCGGGAACGGCGCTCGGCCTGGTCGGGCGCAACGGGTCGGGCAAGAGCACCCTGATCAAGCTGCTGTGCCGGTTCTACGACCCCGATCGGGGCTCCATCACCTGGGACGGGACCGACATCCGGGAGGTGGACCCCACGGCCCTTCGGGAACGGATCGGCGCGGTGTTCCAGGACTACATGACCTATGACATGACCGCCGCTGAGAACATCGGGCTGGGGGACCAGGCCCGTTTCGGTGACCGCGCGGCGATTGAGTCCGCCGCGCGCCGGGCCGGGGTGCACGACGTCATCGACGCGCTCCCGCGGGGGTACGACACGCTCGTCGCCCGGACCTTCTTCCAGGGGGAGGAGGACGCCGAGGGCGTCGCCCTGTCCGGAGGACAGCAGCAGAGGGTCGCGATCGCCCGCGCACTGGTCCGTGAGAAACGTGACCTGCTCATCCTCGACGAGCCCAGCGCGGGACTGGACGCGGAGGCGGAGTACGAACTGCACACACGGCTCAGGGAGCACCGCCGGGGCCGGACCAGCCTGCTCGTCTCCCACCGGCTCGGCGCCCTGCGTGACGCCGACCGCATCGCCGTGCTCGACGGGGGGCGGATCACCGAGACCGGCACGCACGCCGAGCTGCTGGAGTCCGAAGGCGTCTACGCCCGGTTGTTCTCGGTGCAGGCCCAGGGGTACCGAGAGGAGAACGCGCCGTGCTGATGGTGCTGCTGTCCGCCGTGGCGGCCGTGCTCGCGGTCCTGGTCCCGGCGGCGGCCCTCCTCGTGTGGACACGCCGTAGGGTCTTCGTCACGCAGGTCTTCGGCGAGAGCATGCTGCCCACGCTGCGCCAGGGAGACCGCATGCTCGCCGTGCGCACCGGCAGGGACACAGTGTTCTTTCCGCGCCAACTGGTCGTCCTCAGCGATCCGGAAGCTCCCGTGATCCGCGATGAACGCAACCGGCGCAGACGCAACTACCTGGTCAAGAGGGTGGTGGCGGTGGCCGGTGAACCGCTGCCCGAGGGTGTCGCGGGAGGCCCGGGTACGGTGCCGGAGGGCTGCTTGGTGGTTCTGGGCGACAACCCCGGCCGCAGCCACGACTCCCGGGACTTCGGACCGGTGCCGGTCGGCAGTGTCCTCGGTACCGTGCTGCGCCGGTTGGAGGGGTGAGGGGAGTGCCGTGGGATCACCTGCTGCCCGGTGCGGCGGCTCTGCTCGCGACGGTCTTCGCCGTTTCCGCGTTCGGCAAGGTCCGCGGCATCCGGGCCTTCGCCGAGTCACTGGAACCGCTGCGGCTGGTACCGCGGCGACTGCTGCTCCCCGCAGCCGGGGGCGTCCTCGTCGCCGAGGCCGCCGTGGTCGTCGCCTTCGCCGGTTACGCCTGGGGGATCGGGGCGGCTGCGAGGATCGCCTTCGGTGGTGCGCTCGCACTCCTGGGGGTGTTCACGGCGGTGATCGTGCTCTCCCTGCTGCGCGGGTCGTCAGCACGCTGCCACTGCTTCGGGCGGACCGGCGCGGTGTACGCGCCGCGCCACGTGGTGCGCAACGCCGGACTGGGCGCGGTGGCCGCGTTCGGAGCGCTCACCACGGCTTCCTCCGGGACGCCGGAGCCGGTCGGCGCGCTCCTCTCCGTGCTGGCGGGGTTCGTCGTCGGTGTCCTGGTCGTCGCCATGGACGACGTCGTGGAGCTGTTCGCGTGAGGGCCCGAGCCGCGCCAGGTCGTACGCCGCCGACCGGACCCGGGCGTGGGAGCGCACACGCCCGGGTCCGCGGACGGATGTCTAGGCGGGCAGGCCCAGCTCGCGGGCGATGAGCATCTTCTGCACCTCGCTGGTGCCCTCGCCCACCTCCAGGATCTTGGCGTCCCGGTAGAAGCGGCCCACGGGGTAGTCGTTCATGAACCCGTACCCGCCGAACACCTGCGTGGCGTCCCGCGCGTTGTCCATGGCCGCGTTGGAGGCCACCAGCTTGGCGACCGCCGCCTCCTTCTTGAAGGGTTCGCCCGCCAGCATGCGCGAGGCCGCGTCGTAGTAGGCCAGCCGTGCGGTGTGCGCACGCGCCTCCATCTCCGCGATCTTGAACTGGATCGCCTGGTAGCTGCCGATCGCGTTGCCGAAGGCGTGCCGCTCGTGGGCGTAGCGCACGCTCTCGTCCACGCAGCCCTGCGCCAGGCCCACCGACAGCGCCGCGATGGCGATGCGGCCCTCGTCCAGGATCCGCAGGAACTGGGCGTACCCGCGCCCGCGCTCGCCGACCAGGTTCGCCTCGGGCACCCGGCAGTCCTCGAAGACCAGCTCGTTGGTGTCGGAGGCGTTCCACCCCACCTTGGAGTACTTCTGGCCCACCGAGAAGCCCGGTGTGCCCGCGGGCACCAGGATCGAGGAGATCTCCGGCCGCCCGTCCTCCCGGCGCCCGGTCACGGCGGTGACGGTCACCAGCGCGGTGATGTCGGTGCCCGAGTTGGTGATGAAGGACTTGGTCCCGTTGATCACCCACTGGCCGTCCTCCAGGCGGGCCGTGGTCCTGGTGGCGCCCGCGTCGGACCCGCCGTCGGGCTCGGTCAGCCCGAACGCGCCCAGCGCCTCACCCGAGGTCAGCCGCGGCAGGTACGCCTTCCTCTGGTCCTCGGTGCCGAACCGGAAGATCGGCATCGCGCCCAGCGACACCCCGGCCTCCAGGGTGATGGCCACCGAGGAGTCCACCCGGGCCAGCTCCTCCAGGGCCAGGCACAGGGCGAAGTAGTCGCCGCCCATGCCCCCGTGCTCCTCGGGGAAGGGCAGCCCGAACAGGCCCATCCGGCCCATCTTGGCGACGATCTCGTACGGGAAGGCCTCCCGCTCGTAGTAGTCGCCGATGACCGGGGCGACCTCGCCGCGGGCGAACTCCTCCACGGCGGCCCGCAGGTCGGCGTGCTCGGTCGAGAGCTGGTGACGGTTCATGCGTGCGACTCCTCGCTGGTGGCGGGGGAGGGCGCGTCCGACGGGGTGTCGGCGGACGCGTTCGGGACGGGTTCGACGGTGACCAGGACGGCGTCCATGGGCACGGACGCGCCGGGGCGCACCGCCACGGCCGCGACGGTCCCGTCGACGGGTGAGGTGACGGAGTGCTCCATCTTCATGGCCTCCACGACGGCGAGCGGGGTCCCCGCGCTCACCGCCTGCCCCACCCGCACGGCGACGGAGAGCACCGTGCCGGGCATGGGGCTGCGCACGGTCCCGTCGGCGGCGGCGTCGTCCTCGCGCAGCGCGGCCGCGACGGGCTCCTCGTGCAGGCTCCAGGCGGCGCCGCCCGAGCCCAGCCAGCGGTGCGCGGTGCCGGGGTCGTCGGCGCGCGCGTAGGTGCGGGTGGCGCGGCCGTCGGTGACGGTGAGCCGGGTGCCGTCGGCGGAGCGCCGGGCCCCGAACGCGACGGGTTCCCCCTCCGCCACGCTCACCAGGTAGCGCCCCGGCTCCCCGTCGCGGCGCACCCGGACCGCGACGGCCTCGCGCCCGGAGAGCCGCAGCCGCCACGGGGTCCAGGCGGGGCCGCCCATCCGCCAGCCGTCCGGCACGGCGAAGCGGTCGGCGCCCGGCTCCGTCTCCAGGTCGAGCTGGTGGTCCAGGGCCGCGGCCGCGTACACCTCGTCGAGGGTCCGCTCGGGAGCCGGTGCGGGCGGGTCGGAGGCGATGAGGTCGGTGCTCAGGTCCCCGGCGACCACACGCGGGTGGCGCAGCAGCCGGCGCAGGTAGGCGGTGTTGGTCACGCAGCCCAACAGCTGGTAGGAGCCCAGCGCGGAGTCCATCCGGTTCAGGGCCTCGGCGCGGTCCGCGCCCCAGGTGATCACCTTGGCGAGCATCGGGTCGAAGTCCGAGGTGATCCGCCCGCCCTCGGCGATGCCCGAGTCCACCCGGACCTCGTGCCCCCGGGGTTCGGAGAGGGACAGGATCGGCCCGCCGGTGGGCAGGAACCCGCGGTCGGCGTCCTCGGCGTAGATCCGCGACTCCACGGCGTGCCCGACCCAGGACACGTCGGACTGGGCGAAGGGCAGCGCCTCCCCGTAGGCCACCCGCACCTGGAGTTCGACCAGGTCCACGCCGCGCTCGCCGCGCACCGCGACGACCTCCTCGGTGACCGGGTGCTCGACCTGGAGGCGGGTGTTCATCTCCAGGAACGAGAACGACAGGTCGCCTCCCGGCCCCGCCTCGGCGATGAACTCCACCGTGCCCGCGCCCACGTACCCGCACGAGCGGGCGGCGGCCACGGCGGCCTCGCCCATGGTGGCGCGCTGGGCTTCGGTGAGCAGCGGGGAGGGAGCTTCCTCCACCACCTTCTGGTGGCGGCGCTGGAGACTGCACTCGCGCTCGCCCAGGTGCAGGACGTTGCCGTGGGCGTCGGCCATGACCTGCACCTCGATGTGGCGGGGCCGCTCCACCAGCCGCTCCACCAGCAGGGTGGAGTCGCCGAAGGAGGCCAGTGCCTCGCGCCGGGCCGCCGCCGCACCGGCCACCAGGTCGTCGGGGGAGCGCACGGACCGCATGCCCTTGCCGCCGCCCCCGGCGGAGGGCTTGATGAGCAGCGGGTAGCCGGTCTCCTCCGCGGCGCGCAGGAGTTCGTCGTCGCCCAGGGGCTGCCCGGGCTTCTCGGTGAACCCGCCCAGGACGGGCACGCCCGCGGCGGCCACGGTGTCCTTGGCGCGGATCTTGTCGCCCATGGCCTCGATCGCGGGTGCCGGGGGGCCGACGAAGACCAGTCCGGCGTCGGTGCAGGCGCGCGCGAAGCCGGCGTTCTCGGACAGGAAGCCGTAGCCGGGGTGCACGCCGGTGGCGCCGCAGTCCAGGGCCAGGGCGACGATCGCGTCGGCGTCCAGGTAGTGCTCCACCCGCAGCGCCAGGTCGGCGGCGAGGGCGTGCGGGGCGTTCGCGTCGGCGTCGGTGTACACGGTGGCCGGGCTGATGCCCATGCGGCGCAGGGTGCGCATGACGCGCAGCGCGATCTCGCCCCGGTTGGCGACCATGATGCGCGCGGGCCCGTGGACGCCCGGGTTCGTGCGTGGCGTTGTGGTCAAGGGTTCCTCACATCCGGAAGACGCCGTAGCCCACCGGCTCCAGCGGGGCGTGGCGGGCGGCGGACAGGGCCATGGCGAGCACGTCGCGGGTGTCGGCGGGGTCGATGACGCCGTCGTCCCACAGCCGCGCGGTGGAGTAGTAGGGGCTGCCCTGCTCCTCGTACTGGTCGCGCACGGGCGCCTTGAAGGCCTCCTCGTCCTCGGCGGACCACTCCTGCCCGCGCGCGGCCATCTGGTCGCGGCGGACGGTGGAGAGCACCGAGGCGGCCTGCTCGCCGCCCATCACCGAGATGCGCGCGTTGGGCCACATCCACAGGAACCGGGGGGAGTAGGCCCGCCCGCACATGCTGTAGTTGCCCGCGCCGAAGGAGCCGCCCACGACCACCGTGAACTTGGGGACGCGGGCGCAGGCCACGGCGGTGACCATCTTCGCCCCGTGCTTGGCGATGCCGCCCGCCTCGTAGTCCCGCCCGACCATGAACCCGGAGATGTTCTGGAGGAAGACCAGCGGCACGCCGCGCCGGTCGCACAGCTCGATGAAGTGGGCGCCCTTGAGGGCGGACTCGGCGAACAGGATGCCGTTGTTGGCGACGATCCCGACCGGGTGGCCGTGCAGGTGCGCGAACCCGGTGACCAGGGTCGTGCCGTACTCGGCCTTGAACTCGGTGAACTCGCTGCCGTCCACGATCCGGCCGATGACCTCGCGCACGTCGTAGGGGGTGCGCGTGTCGGCGGGCACCACCCCGTACAGCTCCCCGGGGTCCAGCGCCGGGGGACGGGGTTCGCGCACCTCCCACGCGGGCGGTTCGGGCGGGCCGAGGGTGTCGGCGATGCGCCGGACGAGGGTGAGGGCGTGCGCGTCGTCGTCGGCCAGGTGGTCGGTGACCCCCGACACCCGCGAGTGCAGGTCGCCGCCGCCCAGCTCCTCGGCGGTGACGACCTCGCCGGTGGCCGCCTTGACCAGCGGCGGGCCGCCCAGGAAGATCGTGCCCTGCTCGCGCACGATGACCGCCTCGTCGCTCATCGCCGGGACGTAGGCGCCGCCCGCCGTGCACGAGCCCAGCACCGCGGCGATCTGCGGGATGCCCATCCGCGACATGGTGGCCTGGTTGTAGAAGATCCGGCCGAAGTGCTCGCGATCGGGGAAGACGTCGTCCTGCATGGGCAGGAACGCGCCCCCGGAGTCGGCGAGGTAGACGCACGGAAGCCGGTTGTGCAGTGCCACCTCCTGGGCGCGCAGGTGCTTCTTGACGGTCATGGGGTAGTAGCTGCCGCCCTTGACCGTGGCGTCGTTGGCGACCACGACCGTCGGGCGGCCCATGACCCGGCCCACGCCCGCGATCATCCCGGCGCCGGGAGCGTCCTGCCCGTCCGCGCCGTAGAGCCCGTACGCGGCCAGGGGGGCGATCTCCAAGAAGGGGGAGCCGGGGTCCAGGAGGAGGTCGACGCGGTCGCGCGGCAGGAGTTTGCCCCGCTCGACGTGGCGTGTCCGGGTCCTCTCCGGGCCGCCCAGGGCCGCGGTGGCGATCCGCTCGCGCAGCTCCAGGGCGAGGGCGCGGTTCGCCGCGTCGTTGGCGGCGAACGCGAGCCCGGCGGTGTCCACCGCCGTGCCGAGCACAGATGCCCTGCTCATGGTGTCCTCTCGTGGAGGGGTGTTAATGCTCACTAACATCTGGGATGTTAGTGACTACTAACATGGGTGTCCAGGGCCCGGCGCGACACCGGGGGAGGGGAAGGAGGCCGGATGGGGGGCAGACCCGCGGGCGAGCGGCGCGCGGCGCTCCTGGGCGCGGCGGCGCGGCTCTTCGCCGAGCGCGGCTACCGGGGGGTGTCCATCGACGACCTCGGCCGCGCCGTCGGCACGACCGGACCCGCCCTGTACCGCCACTTCCGCGGCAAGCAGGAGCTGCTCGGCGCGGTGCTGGTGGACATCAGCGAACGCCTGGCGCTCCGGGGCGGCGAGCTGGTGGCGCGGGCGTCGGGCGCCGAGGAGGCGCTGGAGGCCCTGCTGCGCGGGCACATCGCCTTCGCCCTGGACGAGCCCGACCTGATCACGGTGCACGACCGGGAGCTGGGCAACCTCACCGACGCCGACCGGCGCCGGGTGCGCCGCCTCCAGCGCGGCTACGTCGAGCAGTGGGTGGGGGTGCTGGGCGAGCTGCGCCCCGACGCCTCGGCCACCGTCCTGCGCGCCGCCGTGCACGCCGTGTTCGGGCTGCTCAACTCCACCCCGCACAGCCGGGGCGAGCTGTCGCGGCGGCACATGGCGGGGCTGCTGCTGGAGATGGGCCGGGCCGCCCTGACCGTCCCCGCCGCCGAGCCCGACTGAGCGTTCGCCCCGGGCCCGTTCCGGCCGCCGTTCCCCAGCGCTCCTCCGGTACCGGGCGCCCCCGCCCGCCGTGCCCCGCCGGCCCATCCCGGGATTTGGCTCCGGTCATGCCCTGTGCTGACCCGCCGCCGGGTAGACAGGGCGCCAGGCACCGGAGAGGAGGACCGCCATGAACGTGGTGAGCAGGGGTTTCCAGGGGCGCAGGGGAGGCGACCCCTCGCGTGTGCCGCCGGGGCAGTACGAGACCCACGACTTCCCCGTCCTGTCGGCCGGTCCCACACCGCACGTGGACACGGCCGAATGGACCTTCGCGATCGCCGACGAGGCGGGCGGCACCCGTTCCTGGACGTGGGACGAGTTCCTGGACCTGCCCCAGGAGCGGCCCCGCGTGGACATCCACTGCGTCACCCGCTGGTCCAAACTGGACACCGACTGGGCGGGCGTGAGCGTGGACACCCTCCTGGAGGACGTGGAGACCGCGGCGGAGTACGCCCTGGCGGTCAGCCACGGCGGCTACACCGCCAACCTGCCGCTCCAGGACCTCACCGACGGCCGGGCCTGGGTGGTGCACAGCTTCGGCGGGGAACCGCTGGCCCCCGAGCACGGCGGCCCCGCCCGGCTGCTGGTCCCGCACCTGTACTTCTGGAAGTCGGCCAAGTGGGTGCGCGGGCTGCGGCTGCTCGACGAGGACGAGCCCGGGTTCTGGGAGCAGGCCGGGTACCACGACTACGGCGACCCGTGGCGCGAACAGCGCTACCAGGGCGACTGATGGCGGCCTGGCGGCCCGCCGAGCTGGTGGCCGACCGGTGGGAGACCGCGAGCGCCAGGACCCTGGTCCTGGAGGTGCCGGGGTGGCCCGGGCACAGGCCGGGCCAGCACGTGGACGTGCGCCTGACCGCCGAGGACGGCTACACCGCCCAGCGCGGTTACTCGATCGCCTCGGCCGCGGACGGCGAGCGCGTCGAGCTGACCGTGCAGCGGGTGGCGGGCGGGGAGGTCTCCCCCTACCTGGTGGACGTGTTCGCGCCGGGCGACCGGGTGGAGGTCCGCGGCCCGCTGGGCGGCTGGTTCGTGTGGGACGCCGCGTCGCCCGACCCGGCGGTCCTGGTGGGCGGAGGCTCGGGCGTGGTCCCGCTGATGGCGATGGTGCGCGAGCGGCGCCGGACGGGCGGCCGGGCCCTGTTCCGGGTGCTGTACTCGCTGCGCACCCCCGAGGACCGTTACTACCGGGACGAGCTGGGCGCGCACCGGCCGGGCGACGGAGGGGTCGACGTGTTCCTGGCCTACACGCGCCGCGCGCCCGAGGGCGCGCTCCGGGGGCCGGGACGGCTGGGCGTGGCCGAACTCAACACGCACGGCTTCCCCGCCGAGTTCGCGCCGGTGTGCTTCGTGTGCGGGCCCACCGGCTTCGTGGAGACGGTGGCCGACGCCCTGGTCGCGCTGGGGCACGACCCCAGGCGGGTGCGTACCGAGCGTTTCGGCTCGGGTGGAGGTGGCGGATGAGGGAACCGGAGCACCTGGACGCCAACGTGCTGGCCGGACCGCTGTCGGAGATCATGTCCGTGGACCTGACCTCGGCCGAGCGCCGCTGCTCGGTGTGCGGGGCGTGCGGGTCCTTCGCCGAGCTGTACGTGACGACGGACGGGCCCGGTCTGGTGGCGAGCTGCCCGCGGTGCCGGACCCTGGTCCTGCGGCTGGTGCGCACACCCGACAGCGTGTGGCTGGACCTGGGCGGCACCGGGGTCGTCCGGATCCGGCTCGGGCCCTGACGGTGGCCGGGGCGGGCCCGCGGCCCGCCCCGGCACCACGCCCGCGTCCTACATGCCGCCCGTGGCGCCGTTCGTGCCCGTGCCCTGCTCCGCCGGAGCCGCCGGGGCCTCGTCGGCCGGTGCCTCCTCGGCCGGGGTCTCCTCGGCCGTGGTCCCCGGGGCCCCGTTGACCTCCGGCGGGTCGTTGTCCTCCCCGACTACCGGCGGGTCGGCGTTCTCCCCGAAGACCCCGTCGAAGAGGAAACCGAGCACTCCCCCGGGACGCGAGTCGTCCTGGTCCGCGGTGGCGGCCATGGCGGCCCCCGTACCGGCGACGGTCAGTCCGGCGGCCAGTACCGCCGCGGCGGTGATCCTGGTGAACGTACGCATACGCGTTCACGACTCCCTTCGTGTCGAGCGTCAGTGCATGACGTGATTATCTTGTTACAGAAAGTCACGGAAATCACGAACTCCCGCGCACGGGTGTTTCGGACCGGTCCGGGGAGCCGCCCCGTCCTCCCCAGGGGCCGCCAACGGCGGGCAAAGTCCCCGGCAGGTCGCGGGTGGCGGCTCCGGGATCCGCCGACCCGGCCATACATTGGCCGCGGTCTTGTGGGTAGTGCTGCGTCCAACGGCCCAACGGACGCACTCAGCCGTCCCGCCCCACGACACGTCAGAAGGAGCGCTGTCTATGTCTCGGCCTCGTATCGTGGTGGTCGGCGCGGGCTTCGGTGGTCTCCACACCCTGCGCCACCTCGAACGCCGCATCCCGGCGGGCGCGGCGGACATCGCCCTCGTCGCGCCGCACGACTACATGCTCTACAGCCCCCTGCTGCCGCAGGTGGCCTCCGGACTGCTCACACCTCAGTCGGTCGCCATGTCGGTGCACCGGCTGACCCGGCAGACCCGGTTCGTCCCCGGACACGCCGTAGGCGTGGACCCGGGGGACCGCGTGGTCGTCGTACGGCGCCCCACCGGCGAACTCGCCCCGGTCCGCTACGACCGCCTGGTACTGGCGCCCGGCGGGGTCACCCGCGCCTTCGACATCCCCGGTCTGTCCGAGCACGCCTACGGCGCCAAGACGCTGGCCGAGGCGGTGCTCCTGCGCGACCACGTCCTGGCCCAGCTGGAGCTGGCCAACGACAGCCGCGACCCGGCCGAGCGCGAGGAGCGCTGCCGCTTCGTCGTCGTCGGCGGCGGCTACACCGGCGTCGAGACCGCGGCTTCGCTCATGCGCCTGTGCCAGGAGGCGGCCAAGCGCTACCCGGACCTGCGCTCGGTGATCCGCTGGCACCTGGTGGACATCGCGCCCAAGGTGTTGCCCGAGCTCGGCGACCGCCTCGGCCGCAAGGCGCTCGACCTGCTGCGCTCCATCGGCGTCGAGGTCAAGCTCAAGGTGAGCGTGCGCGAGGTGACCGACGACAAGGTGGTGCTCACCGACGGCCGCGCCCTGCCCTGCCGCACCCTCATCTGGACGGCGGGCGTCTCGCCCAGTCCGCTCATGTCGACCCTGGACAAGCCCACCCAGAAGGGGCGCCTGGAGGTCGGCGCCGACCTGCGCGTCCCCGGGCTCGACGACGTCTTCGCCGTCGGCGACGCCGCGGCGGTGCCCAACCTCTCGCACGAGGACAGCGACTACTGCCCGCCGACCGCCCAGTACGCCACGCGCCAGGCGGCCACCGTCGCCGAGAACGTGGTCTCGTCGGTCCTGGGGCGTCCGATGAAGGAGTTCCGGCACCGGGACATGGGGCTGGTCGTGGACCTGAGCGGCAACGACGCGCTGGCGCGCGTCATGCAGCTGGAGCTGAGCGGACTGCCCGCGCTGGGCGTCACCCGCGGGTACCACCTGATGGCGGTGCCCTCCGCGACCGCGCGGGCGCGCATCCTGGCCAACTGGGGGATCCGCAAGGCCACCGGCGGTGACACCTCGCGCCTGGGGTTCGCCGACGACGGGCGCCCGTCCTCGTTCGTGGCCAACGAGTCGGTCGACTACCTGGACGCGGAGACCTCCCGCCGGGAGGGCGCGCGCCTGCTGGAGAACCTGCACGCGCGCTACGGCGTGCACTGACCGGGGGCCGTCCGGGCTCCGCCGGGTCCGGACCGCCGTGCCCCGCCGGCCTGCCGCGACGGCCCGCCGCGGCAGGCCGGGCGCGGGGGCGGGAGCGGCGGGGTCAGGAACGGACCAGGCGGGCGATCGCCTCGGAGGCCTCGCGCACCTTCGCGTCCGCCTCCTCGCCGCCGTTGGCCACCGCGTTGGACACGCAGTGCTTGAGGTGCTCGTCGAGCATGGACAGCGCGAAGGACCGCAGCGCCTTGTTGGCCGCCGACGTCTGGGTCAGGATGTCGATGCAGTACTGGTCGTCCTCGACCATCCGCTGCAACCCGCGGATCTGGCCCTCGATACGGCGCAGCCGGTTGATGTGGCTCTGCTTGTCGTTACTGTAACCGTGGGTCGCAGCCATGCTCCCGCTTCCGTGTCGTTCCTGCTCAGATGCCATTACCATACCCCCTCGTGGTATCCAACGGCGGGGGCCGGGAACGCATTCCGCCGGTGCGCCCCCGTGGACGCGCGTCTCACCGCCAACGCGGCCGTAGTAGGAGTTTCCCAGACGAACGGGGACCGGTCGTCGCGCCCGCGGGCGCGCGTGCCGTGCGCGGGGGCCGTCACCGCGCGTAAACGTCCGGTCCGCTCTGGGCAACGCGGGGGTGGGGAGCCTTGCCCGCGGCCCCGCCCCGAACCGACCATGGCGGTATGACTGACAGCGCCGAGAACGACATCATGGCCACCATCCGCGGACTGATCGACGAGGAGCACGCGCTCCGCTCCACCGCCGGAGGGCTGGACCCGCAGGAGCGCGCCCGCATCAAGCAGGTCGAGGAGGCGCTCGACCAGTGCTGGGACCTGCTCCGCCAGCGCAGGGCCCGCAGCGAGTTCGACCAGGACCCCGACCAGGCCGAGCCGCGTCCGGTCTCCGAGGTCGAGAACTACCGGCAGTAGGGGGCCGAACCGAGAACCCCGCGTGCTCCGCGAGCGTCAACACGGGTACAGCGGCGCCGGGCGATGACCGCATGACCGCACGGCGCCCCACCCCGGGAGCACAGAAGGAAGCGCATGCTCACCACACTGACCGGGTTGGGCCTGGCCTCCGCGGCCGGGCTCAACGCCTACATCCCCCTCCTCCTCGTCGGACTGCTCGCACGCTTCACCGACCTGGTCCCGCTGGGGGAGTCCTGGCAGTGGATCGAGCACCCCGCCACCCTCGTGGTCCTCACCGTGCTGCTGGTCGTGGAGTTCGCGGCGGACAAGATCCCCGCGGTCGACAGCTTCAACGACGCCCTCCAGACCGTGGTGCGGCCCACCTCCGGCGGCATCACCTTCGGCGCGGGGGCCTCCGCGGTGGAGCTCGGCGAGATCACCGGAGCCGCCTCCGGCGCCGCCGCGGGCGGGGACGGGGTCTCCTGGTGGGCGGTGGTCGCGGGCGTGGTCGTCTCCCTGGCCTTCCACGCGGTCAAGTCCCTGGCCCGGCCGGTGGCCAACTCCGTGTCCCTGGGGTGCGCGGCCCCGGTTGCCTCCTTCCTGGAGGACGTCGTCAGCTTCGTCACCTCGCTGCTGGCACTCCTGGTGCCCGTCCTCGTCCTCGTCGTGTTCCCGCTCATGGTGGCGGCGAGCGTGTGGGCGGTCCGGCGCGGGCGGCGGCTGCGCCGGGAACGCCGCGAGGCGCGGGGCGCCGGGCCGCAGGGGACGGACACGGGCGCGCCCACCGGCGCGGAGGGCGGCAGCCCGGCGGGGGAGTCCCGCCCGGGGTGAGGCGCCCCGGCGGGCGCGGGAGCCGGACCGGGGGTGGCGCACGACGCATTCCCCGACCGGGGCCGGTGCCCGTAAAGTGCGGTCAATGGCTGAGACGACTTTCGACCGACACGACAGCACCCACATCGTCTGGGACTGGAACGGCACCCTCCTCAACGACAACCACGCCAACCTCGCCGCGGTGAACGCCGTGTGCGAGCTGTTCGGCCGCGACCCCGTGGAGCTGGACCACTGGCGCTCCGTCTTCCGCCGCCCCCTCATCCCCTGCTACGAGGAACTCCTCGGCCGGGCCTTCGAGGAGGGCGAGTGGGAGCGGGCCGAGAGGCACTACGACAGCAGCTACCAGGAGCTGCTGTCCTCCTGCGAACTCACCGCGGGCGTCCCCGACGTCCTGCGGGAGTGGACCCGCGGCGGCGGCACCCAGTCCCTGCTGTCCATGGCCTCCCACGAGCACCTGGTGCCCCTGATCGAGGAGCGCGGGCTGACCGGGCACTTCACCCGGGTGGACGGCCGCCAGTTCCAGACCGAGGACGACTCCAAGGCCGAGCACCTGGTGCGCCACCTCGAACACCAGGGCATCGACCCGGCCCGGGTCGTGCTGATCGGCGACATCGACGACGACGCCCGCGCCGCCCGCGAGGCCGGGGCCCGCTCCATCCTCGTCACCAGCGGCCTGATGTCCCGCGCCCGCCTGGAGGCCACCGGCTCCCCGGTGGTCGACTCCCCGGCGGCCGCGGTGGCCGCGCTGCGCGGCGACTGAGGCGACCGCGGGGCCCGGCGGCCGCCGCCCGCGCCCCCGGGCACCGCGCGTCCGGACCCCGGGGGCCGCGCCCGCGGAAGGCGCGGCAAAGATCCGGTCACCGGCTCTCCCGCCCGCCTCCGGCCCTGTCAACGGGTGCCGCCCACGCCCGCGCGGCCGCCCGGCGGTGGGTCACGCACACAGGTCCCCTCCCACCGGTGACCTGCGCACTCGACGCGCCTCCCGGCCCCCGTCACCCCGGGGGCCGGGCCGTGGCCGCCGACATGTGGTGTTGTTAGATGGGTCTCACAGCAACACACGGTCGGCAACACGCCGTGCGGAACACAGTGCGAATGGGAAGGCGGGCCAATGACGGAGAACAGCGTGCCCCGGGTGCTCTGGAAGCCCGACGAGGAGAGGGCCGCGTCCTCCAACATCGTCGCGTTCGCCCGATGGGCCGAGCGCGAGAAGGGGGTCCGGGCCTTCGGCGGCGCCTCCGCCGCGTCCTTCGACTACGACTCCCTGTGGCGCTGGTCGGTCACCGACGTCGACGGCTTCTGGGAGTCGGTCTGGGAGTACTACGGCGTGCGCTCCGAGACCCCCTACGAGCGGGTCCTGGGCGAGCGCACCATGCCCGGAGCCGAATGGTTCCCCGGTGCCACCCTCAACTACGCCCGGCACGTCTTCGAGGGCCGCGACGACGACCGCGTGGCCATCCGCCACGCCACCGAACTGCGCGGCCTCGGCGAGTGGACCTGGGGCGACCTGCGCCGCCGCACCGCCGCCATCGCCGCCGGGCTGCGCGAACTGGGAGTGGGCCCCGGCGACCGCGTCGTGGCCTACCTGCCCAACCTGCCCGAGACCGTCGCCGCCTTCTACGCCGCGGCCTCCCTGGGCGCGGTGTGGTCCTCCTGCTCCCCGGACTTCGGCGTGCGCAGCGTCATCGACCGCTTCGCCCAGATCGAGCCCAAGGTCCTGCTCGCCGTGGACGGCTACCGCTACGGGGGCAAGGACTTCGACCGCCGCCCCGTCGTGGAGGAGCTGCGCGCGGCCCTGCCCACCGTCGAGCACACCGTCCTGCTCGACTACCTCCGCCCCGGGGAGTCCCTCGACGGCACCCTGCCCTGGGGCCGGCTGGAGGAGTCCGGTGCCGGGGCCGAGCTGGAGTTCGCCTCCGTCCCCTTCGACCACCCCCTGTGGGTGCTCTACTCCTCGGGCACCACCGGCCTGCCCAAGGCCATCGTCCACGGGCACGGCGGCATCCTGCTCGAACAGCTCAAGAACCTCCACCTGCACCTGGACGCCCGGGAGCACGACCGGGTCTTCTGGTTCACCACCACCGGCTGGATGATGTGGAACTTCCTGGTCAGCGTGCTGCTGACGAAGGCCTCCATCGTCCTGTACGACGGAAGCCCCGCGGCCCCCGACCTGGGCGCCCTGTGGGACCTGGCCGCCGAGGCCGGGGTCACCGTCTTCGGCACCAGCGCCGGGTTCCTCTCCTCCTGCATGAAGGAGGGCGTCCACCCCCGCCGGGGCCGCGACCTGTCCGCGCTCAAGGCCATCGGCTCCACCGGCTCGCCGCTCAGCCCCGAGGCCTTCTCCTGGGTCTACGAGGAGTTCGGCGAGGACCTGTGGCTGTTCTCCACCTCCGGCGGCACCGACGTGTGCAGCTGCCTGGTCGGCGGCACCCCGACCCTGCCCGTCCACGAGGGCGAGATCCAGTCCCGGGCCCTGGGCATGGCGGTGGCCTCCTGGGACCCCGAGGGCAGGGAGCTGGTCAACGAGGTCGGCGAACTCGTCGTCACCGAGCCCGCCCCGTCCATGCCGCTGTTCCTGTGGGGCGACGACAGCGGCGAGCGGCTGCGCGACAGCTACTTCTCCGTCTACCCGGGCGTCTGGCGGCACGGCGACTGGATCGCGATCACCGACCGCGGCACCGCGGTCATCTACGGCCGCTCCGACTCCACCATCAACCGCGGCGGCGTGCGCATGGGCACCAGCGAGATCTACCGCGCGGTCCTGGCCCTGGACGAGGTCGTCGACGCGCTGGTCGTGGACGTGCCCCAGGCCGACGGCTCCTCCCGGATCGAGCTGTTCACCGTGCTGCGGGAGGGCGCCGACCTGGAGGGCGACCTGCCCCGGGAGATCGCCCGCCGCATCCGCACCGACTGCTCGCCCCGCCACGTGCCCGACCGCGTCCGCGTCATCGGCGCGGTGCCCCGGACCCTGTCGGGCAAGGTCCTGGAGGTGCCGGTCAAGCGCATCCTCATGGGGGAGCGGCCCGAGCGGGTCGCCAGCCGCGACTCCCTGGCCAACCCCGAGGCGCTCGACTTCTTCAGCACCCTGGCCGGGGAGCGGGAGAGCGCGGGCTGACGGCGACCGCGCCGGGGCACGTGGCCGGTGGCGGCCACGTGCCCCGGCCCGTTGTTGCCGCGCGGGCGACGGCATAGCCTGACGGGCGTGACACAGAACCAGTCCGGCGAGACCTCCGCCGCCCCCGCGGGCCCGTCCTCGGGCCGGGGCCGGATCGACGGCATCGACGCCGCACGCGCCCTCGCGGTGTTCGGGATGTTCGTCGTCCACCTCGGCGTGGAGTCCATGGGGCTGCTGTCGCCCGAGGGCTACGCCTGGGACGTGCACGGCGTCGTGCGCGGCAACTCCTCGGCGCTCTTCGCCCTCCTGGCGGGGACCTCCCTGGCCATGATGACCGGGCGCACCGACCCGGTCGGCGGCGACCGCCTGCGCGGGGCCGCGGTGCGCATCCTCACCCGCGCGGCGCTCATCGGTGTGCTGGGCCTGGTGCTGGACCTCATGGGGGTCCCGGTCGCCATCATCCTGACCTACTACGCGGGCTTCTTCGTGCTGGCCCTGCCCCTGGTCAAGCTGCGCTCGGGCGCGCTGTGGACGGTGGCGGGCGCTCTGGCCGTGCTCGGCCCGCCGCTCTCGTTCCTGCTGCGCGACAACGTCTTCCCGCCCTCGCCGCGCACGTCATCGCTGTCCTCGCTCAGCGAGTTCCTCCTGACCGGCTACTACCCGGCGATCACCTTCATGGCCTTCGTGACCGCGGGGATGGCGCTGGGGCGGCTGGACCTGGCCGCCACCGCGGTGCGGCTGCGCCTGCTGGCCTCCGGCGCGGCCCTGCTCCTGCTCGGCCACCTCGGCTCCTGGGCCCTGCTCGAACCGATGGGCGGCATGGACCGCCTGGTGCGGGCCAGCGGCCCCGCCCTGACCGGTCTGCCCTCCGGGGAGGTGACCGACGAGGCGACGGCGGCCCTGGTGCGCGCCGCGGTGGTCGAGGAGACGCAGTCGCTCTCGGGTCAGGTGCCCACCGACTCCTGGTGGTGGCTGGCGGTCGGCACGCCCCACACCGGCACCACCTTCGAGATCGCCGAGGCGGTCGGCCAGGGACTCGTGGTGCTGGTGGTGTGCATGTTCCTGTGCGACCGCTTCCGGGTCCTCATGTACCCGCTGACCTCGGTCGGCCGGATGCCGCTGACCGTCTACACCGGGCACATCCTGGCCCTGGCGATGGTCATCGCCGCCTCCGGCGGGATCGGCTGGCACCAGCCGTGGCTGCTGGAGGGCTTCGTCCTGGGGGCACTGGTCTTCGCCACCCTGTGGCGGCTGACGGCGGGCAGGGGACCGGCCGAACTCCTCCTCGGGGAGGCCGCCGACGGCATGGTCGCCCTGGTGGAGGAGCGAAGACCCGCCGCTGACGGAGGCCCTCCCGGCCGTCCTAGCGACGGTCCCCCCGCGTGATCCTGGCCGAGGTGCGGTCTCGGTGGGCCATGGAGTCGGTGGTGGTCCGCGCGTTCTGGCGCATGAGCCTGCGCGCGTCGTCGGCCGCCGACCGCGCGACCGCCTGACTGGCCACGGGGCGCTGCGCGACCTCGGCGTCCTCGGGCAGGCCGATGTCCATGGGCAGGCCCGCCCGGCTGATCACCCGCAGTTGGGCGTCCTCCTGCGACTTGGAGGGCCGGATGTCGCCGTCGGGGGTGCGCCACGCCTTCAGGCGGGCGTGCAGCCAGTCGGTGCCCTGGTAGTCGGGGCCGCTCGGCCACGGCACGCCGTCGGGGCGGTGCCCCAGCGCGTGCAGCGCGTCGGCGACGGTCCACCCGGCGGAGAAGAAGCGCGCGGTCTCGTCGCGCAGCACGCGAAAGTCCACGCGGCGCAGGGACGCCTCCTCGCGGCGCAGCGTCTCGCAGGCGTCGTGCACGTCGCGGGGGGTGTGCCGGGTGCGGTGCAGGGGGTCGGCCTCGGGTTTGCGCAGCAGGGAGTCGTCCACCGTCACGATCACCTCGCCGCGGCGGTTGTCCCAGACGCTGACCTCCTCGCGCGCCCACCCCTGGGACTCGGCCAGGGCCACCGCCATCCTGCGCAGGTCGACCCGCTCGTCGTCGCTGCTGATCCGGAACTCCGCCATGCGCCCAGCCTAGACGAGCCCTGCCCGGCCCGGATCGCGCCGGGCCCCCGGCCCCGCTCAGCCCCGCTGTACCGGGCGGACCATCACCAGCTGCGGTCCCCCCACCGTGTCCACGAAGCGGCGGCCGGTGAAGACGAACCCGGCGCGCGCGTAGACACGGGCCGCCGCGTGGTTGGCCTCGTCCACGCACAGCACCAGCTCGGCCGCCTCCGGCGCCACCTGCGCGGCCAACCTGTCCAGCAGGGGCGGGGAGCACACGGCCCGCCCCACGCCCCGGTTCTGCCAGGCGGTGGTGACGTAGAAGGCGCGCAGCAGCACCGCCCGCGCCGGGTCGGGTACCAGGTCGCGCGCGTGCACGGCCCGGTCCAGCACGCCGAAGCCCGCGCAGGCCGCCCGCGCCCCGGCGGCGTCGGCGACGGCTCCCGGACCGACGACGGCGAAGGGCGTGCGCGCCGGGTCGGCGTCGGCGGCGGGCAGGGTGGTCACCGGCAGCAGCACGTGTCCGCGCTGGCCGGGCGGCAGGCGGTGGCGCAGCACGGCCAGCCGCAACAGGTCCGCTTCCGGTGTGACCCGGTCCAGCCGTACCAGGCGCACCGGCTCCGCCCCGCCCGCGCGTGGCTCGCTCCGCTCTCCGGCCGACATCACCGCTCCCGTCGCCTCGGGGTCCGCTCCTCCGGCTCCCGGGCCCGGGGACGCGGGCAGGGGGGAGGATTCGGGCCAGTCTCGCATCCCGCCCACGTAGCTAAAAGGGAGTGGTCCGGTCTAGACCACGCGTGTCCTTCCCAACGGTGACAGAACACTACGGGCGCCCTTTTCTGGGGGTTCTCCGTGCCGGATTGGAGGAAAGGACGAGGAAAACTCCCCGGGTGGGTTGGAGGCTCCTCCAACCTTGGGCGGCTCGATCCGGACGGGTGCTGACGGCGGCCCCACCCGGCGTTAGGGTGACTGCCTGACGGCCCGGCCCCGGGGGAGGACCTCCCCGCGCGCCGCGCCGCGAGCCCCGTTTCCGCTGGCCACAGCGGACGGGCAGGCCAGCAACCCGACGAGCTGTAGGTGCCCGTGCCCCACACCGCATTCGCGCCCGAGGCGGCGACCAACCGCGAACTCCGCGCGTTCCTGCACGGCCTCCCGGGCGTGGACGAGGTCGGCGCGCGAGCCCGCGCCCAGGACCTGTCCACCCGGTCGGTCAAGACCACCGCCAAGGCCCGGGCCATCGACCTGGCCGTCTCCATGGTGGACCTGACCACCCTGGAGGGCGCCGACACCCCCGGCAAGGTCCGGGCCCTGTGCGCCAAGGCCGCCCACCCCGACCCCGCCGACGCCACCGTGCCCCGCGTGGGCGCCGTGTGCGTCTACCCCGACATGGTCGCCACCGCCGTCGAGGCGCTGCGCGGCACCGGGGTCGGCGTGGCCTCGGTGGCCACCGCCTTCCCCTCCGGCCGGGCGCCCATGGAGGTCAAGCTCGCCGACACCCGCCGCGCGGTCGCCGACGGCGCCGGCGAGATCGACATGGTCATCGACCGCGGCGCCTTCCTGTCCGGCGACTACCTCAAGGTCTTCGAGGAGATCGCCGCCGTCAAGGAGGCCTGCGGCACCGCCCACCTCAAGGTCATCCTGGAGACCGGCGAGCTGGCCACCTACGACAACGTGCGCCGCGCCTCCCACCTGGCCATCCGGGCCGGGGGCGACTTCGTCAAGACCTCCACCGGCAAGGTGTCCCCGGCCGCCACCCTGCCGGTCACCCTCGTCATGCTGGAGGCGGTCCGCGACCACCACGCCGCCACCGGAAGGCGCGTGGGCGTCAAGCCCGCGGGCGGCATCCGCACCACCAAGGACGCCATCCGCAACCTGGTCCTGGTCAACGAGGTCGCCGGTCCCGACTGGCTGACCCCCGACCTGTTCCGGATCGGCGCCTCCAGCCTCCTCAACGACCTGCTCATGCAGCGCACCAGGCTGTCCACCGGCACCTACCCGGGCCCCGACTACTACACGCTGGACTGAGAGCCGTGATCTTCGAGTACGCGCCCGCACCGGAGTCCCGCTCCGTCGTCACCCTGCGCGAGAACTACGAGCTGTTCGTCGACGGCGCCTTCACCCCGGCCGAGGGCGGCGAGTACCTCACCACCCTCAACCCCGCCGACGAGACCGAGCTCGCCCGGGTCGCCGTCGCCGGACGCGCCGACGTGGACCGGGCCGTCGCCGCCGCCCGCCGCGCCTTCGACACCGTCTGGGGGCCGATGCCCGGCGCCGAGCGCGGCAAGTACCTGTTCCGCATCGCCCGCATCATCCAGGAGCGCTCGCGCGAACTGGCCGTGCTGGAGTCGATGGACAACGGCAAGCCCATCAAGGAGACACGCGACGTCGACCTGCCCCTGGTCGCCGCGCACTTCTTCTACCACGCCGGGTGGGCCGACAAGCTCGCCCACGCCGGGCTGGGCCCCGACCCGCGCCCGCTGGGCGTGGCCGCCCAGGTCATCCCGTGGAACTTCCCGCTGCTCATGCTCGCGTGGAAGGTCGCCCCGGCGCTGGCCACCGGCAACACCGTGGTGCTCAAGCCAGCCGAGACCACCCCGCTCACCGCGCTGGCCTTCGCCGAGATCTGCCAGGAGGCCGACCTGCCCCCGGGCGTGGTCAACATCCTCACCGGCGCGGGCGAGACCGGCCGCGCCCTCGTGGAGCACCCGGGCGCCGACAAGGTGGCCTTCACCGGCTCCACCGGGGTCGGCCGCCAGATCGCCCGCTCGGTCGCGGGCACCGGCAAGCGCCTCACCCTGGAACTGGGCGGCAAGGGCGCGAACATCGTCTACGACGACGCGGCCCTGGACCAGGCGGTCGAGGGCATCGTCTCGGGGATCTTCTTCAACCAGGGCCACGTGTGCTGCGCCGGTTCACGGCTGCTGGTCCAGGAGTCGATCGCCGAGGAACTGCTGCCCCGGCTCAAGGAGCGCGTCGCCAAGCTGCGCCTGGGCGACCCGCTGGACAAGAACACCGACATCGGCGCGATCAACTCCGCCGCGCAGCTGGAGCGCATCCGCGAACTCACCGACACCGGCGAGGAGGAGGGCGCCGAGCGCTGGTCGCCCGCCTGCGAGCTGCCCGCGAGCGGCTACTGGTTCGCGCCCACCGTCCTGACCGGCGTCAGCCAGTCCCACCGCGTGGCACGCGAGGAGATCTTCGGCCCCGTGCTCTCGGTGCTGACCTTCCGCACCCCCGAGGAGGCCGTGGCCAAGGCCAACAACACCCCCTACGGCCTCTCCGCCGGGGTGTGGACCGAGAAGGGCTCGCGCATGCTCTGGACCGCCGAGCGCCTGCGCGCCGGGGTGATCTGGTCCAACACGTTCAACAAGTTCGACCCGACCAGCCCCTTCGGCGGCTACAAGGAGTCGGGATACGGCCGCGAGGGCGGGCGGCACGGATTGGAGGCCTACCTTGGCTGAGCGGCGCGAGAACCGGAAGACCGCCAAGAGCGCGGCCAGGGCCGCCGAGGCCGCGCGGGGCACGGCCGACGCCGCCGCGCCCGCCCGGCTGGCGGTCCGCAAGACCTACAAGCTCTACCTGGGCGGGGCCTTCCCCCGCTCCGAATCGGGCAGGAGCTACCCCGTGACCTCCGCCAGCGGCCAGCACCTGGCCAACGCCTCGCTCGCCTCCCGCAAGGACGCCCGTGACGCCGTGGCCGCCGCGCGCAAGGCCTTCGGCGGCTGGTCGGGCCGCACCGCCTACAACCGCGGCCAGATCCTGTACCGGGTCGCGGAGATGCTGGAGGGGCGCCGCGACCAGTTCGCCGCCCAGGCCGTGGCCGCGCAGGGGCTCTCCCGCGCCGACGCCGAACGCGTGGTCGACGCCGCCGTGGACCGGTGGGTGTACTACGCGGGCTGGACCGACAAGGTCGCCCAGGTCCTGGGCGGCGCCAACCCCGTCTCGGGGCCCTACTACAACCACTCCGCGCCCGAGCCCACCGGCGTGGTCGCGGTGTTCGCCCCCCAGAACGCGCCGCTGCTCGGCCTGACCTCCGTGGTCGCCCCCGTGATCGCCACCGGCAACACCGCCGTCGTGGTCACCTCCGGGGACGCGCCGCTGGCCGCGATCGACCTGGCCGAGGTGCTGGCCACCTCCGACCTGCCGGGCGGTGTGGTCAACCTGCTCACCGGACGCGTGCCGGAACTGGGGCCCCACCTGGCCTCGCACGCCGACGTCAACGCCCTGGACCTGACCGGCGCCGGGGACCTGGCCGCCGAGTTCGAGAGGGCCGCCGCCGACACCCTCACCCGGGTGCTGCGCCCCGGCCCCGGCTCCGACGGCGGCGAGGACGCCTGGCTCGACCCCGATCCCGGCACCGCGCGCCTGAAGCCCTTCCTGGAGACCAAGACGGTCTGGCACCCCGTGGGGATCTAGGGGGCGCCGAGGCCGCCGCCGGTGCGACACAGGGGTTCCGCCGGCGACGATCCCGTACCCGCGGCGCGTCCGGGCCGCCCGGACGCGCCGCGGGTAGCAGGATCACGCGTACGGCACCGCGTCCGCGCACCCTTGCCGGGCGCCAACGAACGGAGAGACCCGCTGTGACTCGCACACCCCAGGCAGCCGCCGAGGAGGCCGCCGCCGAACTGCGTTCGCGCACCGGCGTGGACGCCTACGACGTCGCCCTGGTCATGGGATCGGGGTGGGCCTCCGCGGCCGACCTGCTCGGCGACTCCGGCCAGGAGCTGCCCACCACCGACCTGCCCGGCTTCGTGCCCCCGGCGGTGGAGGGCCACAGCGGCACCGTGCGCAGCATCAGGGCGGGCGACCGCTCGCTGCTCGCCTTCCTGGGCCGCACCCACCTGTACGAGGGCCACGGAACCGACGCCGTCGTGCACGGCGTGCGCACCGCCGTGGCGGCCGGGGCCACCACGGTCGTGCTGACCAACGCCGCGGGCGGCATCAACCCCGCCTACGCGGTGGGGTCTCCGGTGCTCATCGCCGACCACCTCAACATGACCGCGCGGTCCCCGCTGACCGGCGCGACCTTCGTCGACCTCACCGAGACCTACACCCCCGCCCTGCGCGAGCTGGCCCGCTCGGTGGACCCCTCCCTGCCCGAGGGCGTGTACGCGGCCATGCCCGGCCCGCACTTCGAGACGCCCGCCGAGATCCGCATGCTCAGCGCCATGGGCGCCGACCTGGTCGGGATGTCCACCGTGCTGGAGGCGATCGCCGCCCGCGCCGCGGGCGCCCGCGTGCTGGGCCTGTCCCTGGTCACCAACGTCGCGGCCGGGCTCACGGGGGCCAACCTCGACCACGAGGACGTGCTGGCCACCGGCCGCGACGCCGCCGGAACGGTCGGCCGCCTGCTCGCCGACATCACCGCCAAGCTCTGAGGGGAACCCCATGACCGACCTCGCCCGGGCCAGGCAGTGGATCGCCCAGGACCCCGACCCCGACACGCGCGCGGAGCTGGCGGGACTGGTGGAGCGCGCCGGCCGGGGCGAGGCCGACGCGCTGGCCGACCTGGACTCCCGCTTCGGGGCCCGCCTGGAGTTCGGCACCGCCGGGCTGCGCGGCGCCCTCGGCGCGGGCCCCAACCGGATGAACCGGGTGGTGGTCATGCGGGCCGCCGCGGGGATCGCCGCCTGGCTCGGTGAGGGCCCCGGGCACGTGGTCGTCGGCTACGACGCCCGGCACCGCTCGGCGGACTTCGCGCGCGACAGCGCCGCCGTCCTCACCGGCGCCGGGCACCGCGTGTCCCTCATGCCCGGACCGCTGCCCACCCCCGTCCTGGCCTTCGCCGTCCGCGACCTGGGCGCCGACGCCGGGATCATGGTCACCGCCAGCCACAACCCGCCCCGGGACAACGGCTACAAGGTCTACGCGGGGGCGGCCAAGGCGGGCGGCGGCGCCGACGCGGGAACCCAGATCGTCTCCCCGGCCGACGCCGAGATCTCCGCCGCCATCGACGCGGTGGGCCCGGTCGACGAACTGCCCCTGGGCGAGGGGTGGACGGTGCTGGGGGAGGAGGCGGTGGAGCACTACCTGGACGCGGTCACCGCGCTGGTCCCGGGCGGGGACCGCGACCTGGCCACCACCTACACCGCCATGCACGGCGTGGGCGGCCGGGTGCTGCTGGCGGCGATGGAGCGGGCGGGGTTCCCCCGTCCGTCCGTGGTCGCCGCCCAGTTCGAGCCCGACCCCGACTTCCCGACCGTGGACTTCCCCAACCCGGAGGAGCCCGGCGCCATGGACATGGCGCTGGCCACCGGCGCCGCCGACCGCTCCGACCTGGTCATCGCCAACGACCCCGACGCCGACCGGCTCGCGCTCGCGGTCCCCGGGCACGGCCTGCTCACCGGCAACGAGGTGGGCGGGCTGCTGGCCGAGTACGTGCTCGACCACACCAGCGGGTCCGACCGGGTGGTGGCCGCCTCGATCGTCTCCTCCAGCCTGCTCGGCAAGATCGCCCGCGACCGGGGCGTGCACTACGAGGAGACCCTCACAGGCTTCAAGTGGCTGGCGCGCGCGGGCGGACCCGGGCAGCGGCGGGTCTTCGCGTTCGAGGAGGCTCTGGGCTACTGCGTGGGCGCCGACGGCGGCCGTCCGGTCGCGGACAAGGACGGGATCAGCGCGGCCCTGGTGGCCGCGGCGCTCGCCGCCCGCGCCAAGCGCGAGGGGACGACCCTGCTCGACCTGCTCGACGGCCAGGCGCGCCGGTACGGCCTGCACCTGAGCGATCAGCTGTCGGTGCGGGTGGAGGACCTGTCGCTCATCTCCGCGGCGATGCGGCGGTTGCGCGCCGAACCGCCCGCCGCGTTCGGTCCCCTGCGGGTGGTGGGGGTGGACGACTTCGCCGCCGGACACGCGGGTCTGCCGCCGACGGACGCCCTGCGCTTCCGGTTGGAGGGCAGGGGACGTGTGACGCTCAGGCCCTCGGGGACCGAGCCCAAGCTGAAGGCCTACGTCGAGGTGGTGCTGGATGTGGACGGTGACGTGGCGGCCACCCGCGCACTGGGCTCGGACCTGCTCGCCGAGCTGATGGCCTCGGTCACCGCGGCTGTCGGGGGTTGAGGGCGCCGTTCAGTCGCCGTCGGCGGGTTCCACGACCGGCCGGTGCACGACCTCGTCGATGACGGTGAGCGTCTGGGTGGACGTCACACCGGGAAGCGACTGCAACCGGGTGAGGATCAGGTCGCGCAGCTGGTTGGTGTTGGCCACGCGGACGAGGAGGACGATGTCCGCCGAGCCCACGACGTACCAGCAGTACTCGATCTCCGGGTAGGAGGACAGGATCTCCCGGTTGGCGCGCCAGTCCGGCTGGCTGCCCGAGATGAGGACGAGCGCGGTGACGCCGAGCCCCATCTTGGAGTGGTCGGTCACCACGGAGTAGCCGCGGATGACGCCCTCGTCGGTGAGCCGCTTGATGCGGTTGTAGGCCGTCGCGCGGGACACGTTGGCCAGTGCGGCGATCTCGGTGATCCCGGTCCGCGCGTCCTTGGCGAGCGCGCTCAGGATCGTCTGGTCGGTCGTGTCCGGCCGCCGGCCGTTCCTCCGCTGGTCGCCCATGGCCATGTGCGTGCTCCTCGTGTGCTCTTGTTTCAGGACGAAGCCCCTCACTGTCGTCGTTGACCGGGGCTAACGAGTTACCAGGTAAACGTTGTTTCCGTCTATCGGAATCTCAGTCGGCGAGATGCGCGGCATTCGGGCACCCCCTCCGGCCGCCGCGGGGGCGGCGCCGGAGGAGGACGGGAGCGGGGACCCTGGCGCGGGGTCCGACGGGCGGGGGGAGGCGCGTCGGGAGTCCGACTGTACTCGTGGTCGACGCGGTCGGTGGATGGGGTGGTTTCCCGGACCGGCGGCGCCTACACCGCGCGGCCCGGAACACGACAGAACTTCTTGTCGCGGGGTTGCGTGGGGTCCAAGTGTCGGGAAATCGGGGGGTTTCGTTGACCGGATGACCGGTGCCTCGAACGTATGCGCTCGGCGCCGGGAAGTGCGCCCGCCGCGGCCGATCGCGGCTGTTCCGTGACCGTGGACCCCCCTCACCGCGACCCCGCGTGCGCTCCCGGTCGCGGCTCGCGCCCTCCCGGGGTCCGACGGCGTTCGTGAGGTGTATAGGCCCGTGTGTCGTTTTCTCGGGTGGAACGGGGTTCGCGCTGGACACCAGGGGACGATATGGCGAGTTTCGTTCCCATATGTATCAACTAGCGGCGGATATCTAGCGAAAGTGTCGAGTCTTGCGGAGAATCTGCGTACAGGACAGACACCGCCCGGAGCCCGGACCGCGCCACCGCGCGGGGCAGGGCCACGTTGGGAGCCGCTCGACATGCCCGCCAGCCGCCCGCCCTCGCCCCAGGACCCGCTTCGCGGAAGTCGCGGGGCCACCGCCCCCGACGCAGGCGCCGTGCGTCCGGACCCCTCACCCCACGAGCCGGCGGACCGGGGCGCCATCACCGTGGGCCACCTGCCGCCCGACCTCACCCGTGCCCTCTACCGCCACATGAGGACCGCCCGCGACCTGGACACCGAGGCCATCGCCCTCCAGCGCCAGGGCGTCTTCCCCGCCTACGTGTCCGTGCGCGGCCAGGAGGCCGCCCAGGTCGCCAGCGCCTCGGCCATGGACCCCGCGCGCGACTTCGTCTTCCCCACCTACCGGGAGATGGCCTCCGCCCTGGCCTACGGGGTGGAGATGGTCGGCTACATGGCCACCCACCGCGCCCTGTGGCACGGCGGCCTCTACGACGTCGCGGCCTCGCGGTTCGGCGCCGTCAACGCCGTGGTCGGCGGCCCCGTCCCGCACGCGGTCGGCTGGGCCGTGGGCGAGCGGCTGCGCGGCGGCGACGGCGTGGCCCTGGCCTACTTCGGCGACGGCGCCAGCTCCGAGGGCGACGTCCACGAGGCCATGAACTTCGCCGGGGTCTTCGGCGCCCCCGTGGTCTTCTTCTGCCAGAACAACCAGTGGGCGCTGTCGGTGCCCAACCACCGCCAGGTCGCGGGCGGCTCGGTCAGCGCGCGCGCCGAGGGCTACGGCATGCCCGGCGTGCTGGTGGACGGCAACGACGCGGGCGCGGTCCACGAGGCCACCGCCGAGGCCGTCGCCCGGGCCCGCCGCGGCGAGGGCCCCACCCTCATCGAGGCGCTCACCTACCGGGTGGAGCCCCACTCCACCTCCGACGACCCCGGCCGCTACCGCGACGACGCCGAGGCCCGGCGCTGGCGCGAGCGCGACCCCGTGACCCTGCTGCGCGCGGCCCTGCTCGCCGCCGGGCACGCCGACGAGGGAGAACTCGCCCGGGTCGACGCCGAGGCCCGCCAGGAGGCCGAGCGCATCCGCGACGGGGTGGCCACCGCACCCGAACCGGACGGTTCGGAGCTGTTCACCCACGTCTTCCGGGAGACCACCGAGGAGCTGACCCGGCAGCGCCGCACCTGGCAGGAAGAGGTCGAGCTGTGACCGAGCTGATCGAACGCGCCGACACCGCGGCCGAGGCCCCCGAGGTCGAGCTGTCCATGCAGCAGGCCATCAACCGCGCCCTGCGCGACCTGCTCGCCGAGGACCCCGACGTGCTGGTCTTCGGCGAGGACGTGGGCGCCCTGGGCGGGGTCTTCCGCGTCACCGACGGGCTCCAGAAGGAGTTCGGGGACACGCGTGTCTTCGACACCCCGCTGGCCGAGTCCGCCATCATGGGCATGGCGGTCGGCCTGGCCATGAACGGCTGGCGGCCCGTCCCCGAGCTCCAGTTCGACGGTTTCGCCTATCCCGCGATCGACCAGATCGTCAACCAGGTGGCGCGCATGAACTACCGCACCCGCGGCGCGGCCCCCATGCCGATCACCCTGCGCCTGCCCTCCTTCGGCGGCATCCAGGCGCCCGAGCACCACGGCGAGAGCCTGGAGGCGCTCTTCGCGCACACCCCCGGCCTCAAGGTCGCCGCGCCCTCGGACCCCGCCGACGCCTACAGCCTCCTGCTCCAGTCGGTGCGCTCCGACGACCCCGTCGTCTACATGGAGCCCAAGGCCCGCTACTGGGACCGCAGGCCCGTGCGGCTGCGCGAGCCCAGCGAGCCCATCGGCACCAGCCGCGTCGTGCGCCCGGGCAGGCACGCCACCCTCATCGCCTGGGGGGCCATGGTGCACCGCTGCGTCCAGGTGGCCGAGCTGGCCGCCGAGGACGGCGTGGAACTGGAGGTGCTGGACCTGCGCTGGCTCAAGCCCCTGGACGCGGCCGGGATGGCCGCCTCGGTCGCGCGCACCAGGCGGGCCGTGGTCGTCCACGAGGCGCCGCTGACCGCCGGGCTCGGCGCGGAGGTGGCCGCCCTGGTCACCGAGCACTGCTTCCGCGACCTGTCCGCCCCCGTCCAGCGCGTCACCGGGTTCGACGTGCCCTACCCCGCGGGTCCCCTGGAGCCGCAGTACCTGCCGACCATCGACCGCGTCCTGCTCGCGGTGCAACGGACCCTGGAGTACTAGAGCGACCATGGCAGAAGACAACATCACCTTCTCCCTCCCCGACCTGGGCGAGGGGCTGGTCGAGGCGACCGTCCTGGAGTGGCAGGTCGCCGTGGGCGAGGAGATCGAGCGCAACGCCCCCCTGGTGGAGGTGGAGACCACCAAGTCCGCGGTGGTCATCCCCTCGCCCCAGGCGGGCCGGATCGTCGAGCTGCACGCCGAGGAGGACCAGGTGGTCCCGGTCGGCGCGCCCCTGGTGACCTTCGCGGTCCAGGCCTCCGGCGACGCGCCCCGGGCGGGCATCGTGGGCCGCGTCCCCGAGGAGCAGGCCCGGCCCGCCCGCCGGGTGCGGCTCAAGCCCCCGACGGACTGACGGCGGCCGACCGCGGGTCCCGTTCGGAGGAAGACACGGACGGGGGCGCCCCCCGGCGCGCCCCGTTCGGAGGAAAATCCGACCGGGGCCCGCGTTTTTCCCTTTTCTTTTCGAAAACATGGTGGGTGGTTTCATGTCCGCGAATCTCACCGGCGGCGTGACAATGCGTTATGCGGATTTGCGTCCGCAGGGTCGCGGGGACGGGGTCCCCGTACTTCTCCTGCACGGTTTCGGCACCGACTTCGGCATGAATTGGCGGGCCGCCGGGTGGACGCAGGCCCTGGAGTCGGCCGGGCTACGGGTGATCGGGCCGGATCTGCGCGGTCACGGAAACAGCGACAAACCGACCGACAGCGCTTTCTACCTGCCCGGACACTTCGTCGCCGACCTCGTCTCCATGCTCGACGAGTTGGCGGTGGACAAGGTCGACGTGGTCGGTTACTCCATGGGTTCGCGCCTGGCCTGGGAACTCGCGCTGACCGCCCCCGAACGCGTCAAGCGGGTCGTTCTCGGCGGTTTCGGACCGAAAAACGCCTTCGCCGGAACGGACCTGTCCGACCCCGGTTCCGGGGACACGCCCTTCGACCGCGTCTACCGCACGGTGGCCGCCCTGCCCTCCAACGATCCCGCCGCGCTGGCCGCCTGCGCGCGCGGCCAGGCCTCGCGCCCCTTCGACGCCGAGCCCCCGCTCAGCGGTCTTCCGGTGCTGCTGGTCTCGGGCGCCCGGGACCAGTTCGCCGAGGGCGCCGCGGCCCTGGCCGAGCGCTGCGGCGGCACGCACGTGGAGATCCCCGGGCGCGACCACGCCAACGCCGTCTCCTCCCGCCGCTTCCGGCAGGCCGTGCTGGACTTCCTGGCCGACTGACGCCGTGCGCGGCCCCGCAGCCCCGCCGCCCGACGCGGTTAGTCCGGTCTAGACCAGCCCCCTCCGACGTGCCGGTGTGACAACCGGTGAAGGACGCGCAGCCATGCGTGGTAATGCCGTGTCGGAGCGGGGAACGGCTTCCCCGCAACACAATCCCGAAACACCGCCGACCGCTTCGGACGCACGCTTGTCGACTTTCGGGTAAGGACCCGTGTCGCTACGCTCTCGCCTTCATAACAACTCCGCCCGTTGGTTAGATGTACTTTCGGCCACCGGATATCGTCCGGCTGCAGAACTCAGGTCGGTCGCGAGCGAATGCTGGCCGCTGAGAGGGCGTAAGAGGAGTGAGAAGTGAAGCGCAGCAACACAGTCAGGTTCGCCGCGGCCGCGGCGGCCGGTGTGCTCGCCCTCACCGCGTGTGACAGCGCGGCCGAAGAGGGCGGTGGCGGCGAGGGCGGCGGCGAGGAGTCCGCCTCCGAGCTCCAGGTCGGCCTGGCCTACGACGTCGGCGGTCGCGGTGACCGCTCCTTCAACGACTCGGCCTACCGGGGACTGGAGCGGGCGGCCGAGGAGCTCGGCGTCGAGACCAACGACTTCGAGCCCAGCGACGGCGAGGCCGAGTCCGCCAAGGAGGACCGCCTGGCCACCATGGCCGAGGAGGGCTACGACGTCGTCATCGCCGTCGGGTTCGCCTACGACGGCGCCGTGCGCGCGGTCGCGCCGGAGTACCCGGACGTCCACTTCGCCATCGTGGACTCCGAGATCGCCGACGTCGACAACGTCACCAGCCTGGTCTTCGCCGAGGAGCAGGCCTCCTTCCTGGCCGGCGCCGCCGCGGCGCTGACCACCGAGGAGGACCACGTCGGCTTCGTCGGCGGCGTCGAGACCCCGCTGATCCGCAAGTTCGAGGCCGGTTACGCCGCGGGCGTGGAACACGTCAACGAGGACATCACCGTCGAGGTCGACTACCTGAGCCAGCCGCCGGACTTCAGCGGCTTCAGCGACCCCGCCAAGGGCCGTGAGACCGCCCAGGCCCAGTACGACCGCGGCGCGGACGTGATCTACCACGCCGCCGGTGCCTCGGGCAACGGCATCCTGGAGTCGGCCGTGGCCAACGACTTCACCTTCATCGGCGTCGACAGCGACCAGTACGAGAACGCCGCAGAGGACCAGAAGCCGCACGTGCTCACCTCCGCCATCAAGCAGGTGGACGTGGCCGTGTTCGAGCTGATCTCCGCCGCCACCGAGGGAGAGGTCGAGGGCGGCGTCCAGCGCTTCGAGCTCGCCGACGGCGGCGTGGACTACACCACCTCCAACGAGGAGGCGATCAGCCCGATCCAGGAGCAGCTGGACGAGATCAAGCAGCAGATCATCGACGGCGAGATCGAGGTCCCGACCGAGCCGTAGACCGTGTTCCCCTGGACCTCCGCTTCGCTTCGGTCCGTGTTCGGGCACCAGAGCCCGGTCCAGGAACACACGTCGTCGCGGGGTCGCCCGCGGCGGCCAGCATCCACGGGCGGCACCGACCGGGGTCGATCCCCGGCCGGTGCCGCCCCGGTTGCCGTTCGGCGGCGGAACGCCCGGCAGCGGCCGCGACCCGGCCGGTTCCGCGGCGCCACACCGCACATTCCACGAGGAGAATGATGAGCAGCACGCCATCGGGCGAGGGGGCACTGGCGCCCCCCGCCGTTGAGCTGCGCGGGATCACCAAGCGTTTTCCCGGCGTCGTGGCCAACCACGACATCGACATCACCGTGGCTCCCGGTACCGTGCACGCCATCGTCGGCGAGAACGGTGCGGGCAAGTCCACGCTGATGAAGACCCTGTACGGCATGCACCGGCCGGACGAGGGACACATCTACGTCCAGGGCCGCGAGGTGCGCTTCGGCTCGCCCTCCGACGCCATCCGCAACGGCATCGGCATGGTGCACCAGCACTTCATGCTCGCCGACAACCTCACCGTGCTGGAGAACGTGGTCCTGGGCGCCGAGCGCCGCCACGGCATCGGCAACCGCGCCCGCGCGCGCATCCGCGAGCTGTCCGCCCAGTACGGCCTGGGGGTCGACCCGGACCGCCTCATGGAGGAACTGGGCGTGGGCGACCGCCAGCGCGTGGAGATCCTCAAGGTCCTCTACCGCGGCGCGCGGACCATCATCCTCGACGAGCCCACCGCCGTCCTGGTCCCGCAGGAGGTCGACGAGCTCTTCGACAACCTGCGCGAGCTCAAGCGCGAGGGCCTGACCGTCATCTTCATCTCCCACAAGCTGGACGAGGTGCTCTCCGTCGCCGACGAGATCACCGTGATCCGCCGCGGCACCACCGTGGCCACCGCGGACCCGGGCACCACCACCGCCCGGGACCTGGCCACGCTCATGGTCGGCGGCGAGCTGCCCGTGCCCGAACTGCGCGAGTCCACCGTCACCGACCACGTCGTGCTGTCCCTGGACGGGGTCACCGTGCACTCCGCCGACGGCCGCGCCGTCGTGGACGGGGTGAGCGCCGACATCCGCCGGGGCGAGATCGTCGGCATCGCCGGTGTCGAGGGAAACGGCCAGTCCGAGCTCATCGAGGCCATCATGGGCATGCGCCCGCTGGCCGCCGGGAGCATCCGCCTGGAGGAGCAGGACATCACCGGCTGGCCCACCCTCAGGATCCGCGAGGCGGGCGTGGGCTACATCCCCGAGGACCGCCACCGGCACGGCGTGCTGCTGGAGTCCCCCCTGTGGGAGAACCGCATCCTGGGCCACCAGACCAAGGAGCCCAGCGTCCGCGGCCCCTGGATCAACCGGACCGGCGCGCGCGCCGACTCCGAGCGCATCGTCGCCGAGTACGACGTGCGCACCCCGGGCATCGACGTCATCGCCGACGCCCTGTCCGGCGGCAACCAGCAGAAGTTCATCATCGGCCGCGAGATGAGCGGCTCCCCGCGCTTCCTGGTCGCCGCCCACCCCACCCGGGGTGTGGACGTGGGCGCCCAGGCCGCCATCTGGGAGCAGCTGCGCGACGCCCGGGCCGCGGGCCTGGCCGTGCTGTTGGTCTCCGCCGACCTGGACGAGCTGATCGGCATGTCCGACACCCTCCACGTCATCCTGCGCGGCCGACTGGTCGCGCAGGCCGACCCGACCACCGTCACACCCGAACAGCTGGGCTCGGCCATGACCGGCGCCGGACTGCACCGGGCCGACCAGAGCACGGAAGGCGACAGCGGTGCCGACCGACACGGAAGCGAGGGCGGCGCATGAGTAGGATCTCCCGTCCCGCGATGACCCTGCCCGCACCCGCGGCCGCGGGCGTCGCGATCGCCCTGGGCGTGGCACTGACCTTCGCCCTGGACAGGGCGCTGCTGTGGTGGGCGGCGCTGATCATCGGCGTGGTCGTGGCCTTCGCCTTCGTGGCCTGGTCCGGGCCCATGGTGCCGCGCGAGCGCCGTGCGGGCGCGGACGGCGCCCGCGAGGAGGGCACCGCCCTGCACAACACGCTGGTGGTGCCCACCGCCCTCGTGCTGTCGGTGGCCGCCGGTCTGCTGTCCGCGTGGTTCCTGGACCTGTCCCTGATCGAGCCGGTGGCCGCCGCGCTGGGCGCGCTGGTCGGCTCCGCCGCGGCCTTCCTGCTGTTCCACCGGCTGTCGGCCATGCTGGCGCTGTCCTTCGCCGCGGTCCTGGCCGCCGGGGTCATCGCGACCGCGGTCACCGCGGCCGTGCTGTTCTTCAGCGGCATCCCGCCGCTGGCCACGTTCGAGCGGATGCTGGAGTACGGCACCCGGCCCGACAGCCTGGTGCGCGTCATCAACGACGGCACCACGTACTACCTGGCCGCCGTCGCGGTGGCGATCGGCTTCAAGATGAAGCTGTTCAACATCGGCGTGGACGGCCAGTACCGGCTCGCCGCGCTGCTGTCGGCCGCCGTGGGCGGCTACATCGTGCTGCCGCCGGTGCTCAGCCAGATCGTCATCGTCATCACGGCCGTGGCCGTGGGCGGCGTGTGGGCGGGCATCGCCGGGTACCTCAAGGTGACCCGCGGTGTGTCCGAGGTGATCTCCACGATCATGCTCAACTCCATCGCCACCGGCGTCACCGCCTACCTGCTCAGCACCGACCGCCTCGCGGTGGAGATCAGCACCAACAACATCGGCACCCCGCCGATGCCCGAGTCCTCCTGGGTGCCCGGCATCCCGGCGGGCTTCCTGGGCTCGGACGAGCGGATCTTCGGGTTCGTGTTCCTGGCGGTGGCCGTCGGCATCGGCTACTGGGTGATGCTCAACCGCACCCGCTTCGGCTTCGAGCTGCGGGCCACCGGCCAGTCGCAGTCCGCGGCCGAGGCCAGCGGCGTCAACGTCAAGAAGATGGTGTTCCTGTCCATGCTCTTCTCGGGCATGGTCGCCGGTCTGGTGGGCCTGCCCCAGCTGCTGGGCAGCTCGCACCACTACGCCCTGGACTTCCCGACCGGCATCGGCTTCATCGGCATCGCCATCGCCCTGCTGGGCCGCAACCACCCCGTGGGCATCGTCTTCGCCGCCCTGTTCTGGGCCTTCCTGAACCAGGCGTCGGGCATCCTGCCCTTCGACGGCATCCCGCAGGAGATCGCGGTCATCTCGCAGGCCACCATCGTCCTCACCGTGGTCGTGGTCTACGAGGTCGTACACCGCTGGGGCCGCCGCTACCAGCAGCAGCAGATCGGCAGGCAGCTCGGCACCACCGCCGAGTCGCCCGCACCGGAGACGGTGAAGGTGTCGGCGGACGAGGCGTCCCCGGCCCCCGCGGACGGGTCCACCGACGCGGGCACCGCCCCCGAACCCGAGGACAGGCGCGGAGGGGAGGCCAAGTGAGCCAGGAGATCAACGTGATGGAGCCGGTGGCCAAGCCCGCCGCCCGGCCCCGGGGGTGGGCGCGCTGGCGCTTCCTCACCCTGTTCGGCGCGGTGCTGGTGTCCCTGGCGGGACTGCGGGTCATCACCGGGCACGACATGCTCACCGACGCGGGCACCATCAGCACCACCATCACCTTCGCGGTGCCCATCGGGCTGGCCGCGCTGGGCGGTCTGTGGGCCGAACGCGCGGGCATCATCAACATCGGCCTCGAAGGCATGATGATCCTGGGCACCTGGTTCGGCGCCTACTTCGCCTGGTCCACGGGCAACCCGTGGATCGGACTGCTGGCGGGCGTGCTCGCCGGTATGGCGGGCGGACTCCTGCACGCCGTGGCCACGGTGACCTTCGCGGTGGACCACATCGTCTCCGGCGTGGCGATCAACATCCTCATGCTCGGCGCGATGCGCTACCTGTCGATCCTGGTCTACTCCGACGTGCAGGGCGCGGGCGCGGCCCAGTCGCCCCCGGCGCCCTCGTTCCCGGTGTGGGACCTGCCCCTCGTGGCGCAGGTGCTCAGGCCGGTCGCCGACAGCGGGATCTTCCTGGTCAGCGACCTGGCCTCGCTGGTGCTCGGCGCGACCACGAACATGCCCGCGCTGACGGTCGTCGCGATCCTGATGATCCCGCTGACCTACCTGGTGCTGTGGCGGACCACGTTCGGCCTGCGGCTGCGCTCGGTGGGCGAGAACCCCGACGCCGCCGAGTCCCTGGGCGTGCCGGTGTACAGCCTCAAGTACGTCGCGGTGATCGTCTCCGGTGGCCTGGCGGGCATGGGCGGCGTGTTCCTGTCCGTGGTCGCCTCGCAGATCTACCAGGAGGGCCAGACCGGCGGGCGCGGCTACATCGGCCTGGCCGCGATGATCTTCGGCAACTGGCGCCCGGGCGGCCTGGCCATGGGCGCGGGCCTGTTCGGCTACACCGACGCCCTCCAGGTGCGCGGCGGCGGCGCGGCGGTGCACGCCCTGCTGCTGCTCCTGGCCGTGGCGCTGGTGGGCGTGGCCGTGTGGCAGGTGCGCCGGGACCGCAAGGGCCTGGCCGCCTTCGGCGCGCTCACGGCGGTGCTGCTGTTCGCGTGGTACTTCTCCACCGACTCGCTGCCGCGCGAGCTGGCCACCTACAGCCCGCACATCGCCACCCTGCTGGTGCTCTCGCTGGCCTCGCAACGGCTCCGGCCACCGGCCGGGGTCGGCAAGCAGTGGAGGGCGAGCCGGTCATGACCGACGCACCACTGGACCCGGCGAGCGTGGACTGGGAGGCCCTGCGGGCCGTTGCCCGCGAGGCCATGGGCCGCGCCTACGCGCCCTACTCCCGCTACCCGGTGGGCGCGGCGGCGCTGGTCGACGACGGCCGCGTCGTCAGCGGCTGCAACGTGGAGAACGCCTCCTACGGGCTGGCCCTGTGCGCCGAGTGCGGCCTGGTCAGCGCCCTGCACGCCTCCGGCGGGGGCCGTCTGACGGCCTTCAGCTGCGTGGACGGGCGGGGCGAACTGCTCATGCCGTGCGGGCGCTGCCGCCAGCTCCTGTTCGAACACGGCGGGCCTCAGCTGCTCGTGGACACCCCCGAGGGAGTCTGGACCATGGACCGGGTGCTGCCGCAGGCCTTCGGTCCGCACAGCCTCGCGTGACCGTGCTTTCCCGCTAGTTCCGCCTCCCCGGACGCCGCCGCGCGGCGGCGTCCGGGGAGGCCCTTTTTCTTCCGCCAGCCGAGAGGAGACGACATGGACGTCATCGAGATCATCCGAGCCAAGCGCGACGGGGGAGAGCTGACCCCCGGCCAGATCGACTGGGTGATCGACGCCTACACCCGCGGCGAGGTGGCCGAGGAGCAGATGTCGGCGCTGGCCATGGCGATCTTCCTGCGCGGGATGAACCGGGCCGAGGTGAGCCGCTGGACCGAGGCGATGCTGGCCTCGGGGGAGCGCCTGGACTTCTCCGACCTGGCGCGGCCCACCACCGACAAGCACTCCACAGGCGGGGTGGGCGACAAGATCACCCTGCCGCTCACGCCCACCGTCGCGGCCTGCGGGGCGGCCGTGCCGCAGTTGTCGGGGCGCGGGCTCGGGCACACCGGCGGGACCCTGGACAAGCTGGAGTCGATCCCCGGGTGGCGGGCCTCGCTGTCCACCGGCGAGATGCGGGAGGTGCTGGACTCCACGGGCGGGGTGATCTGCGCGGCCGGGTCGGGGCTGGCCCCGGCCGACCGCAAGCTCTACGCGTTGCGCGACGTGACCGGCACGGTCGAGTCGATCCCGCTGATCGCCGCGTCCATCATGAGCAAGAAGCTCGCCGAGGGCACCGGCGCGCTGGTCCTGGACGTCAAGGTGGGGTCGGGGGCGTTCATGAAGGACGCCGACTCCGCGCGCGAGCTGGCCCGCACGATGGTCGACATCGGCAACGACCACGGGGTGCGCACGGTCGCCCTGCTCACCGACATGTCGGTCCCGCTGGGCAGGCAGGTGGGCAACGCCCTGGAGGTGGCCGAATCGGTGGAGGTGCTGTCGGGCGGCGGGCCGGCGGACGTGGCGGAGCTGACCGTGGCGCTGGCCCGGGAGATGCTGGCCGCGGCCGGGCTCGTCCCCGGTGAGGGCGGGGTCAAGGACCCGGCCGAGGCGCTGCGGGACGGCAGCGCGCTGGAGTCGTGGAAGAGGTTGGTCCGGGCGCAGGGCGGGGATCCGGACGCGCCGCTGCCGGTGGCCGCCGAGCGCCGGGTGGTGCTCGCTCCGGCCTCGGGGACGGTGACCCGGCTGGACGCCTACCAGGTGGGGCTGGCCGCGTGGCGGCTGGGCGCTGGCCGGGCGCGCAAGGAGGACGCGGTGTCGTTCGGGGTGGGGGTGACCCTGCACGCCAAGCCGGGGGAGGGCGTCGTGGCGGGGGAGCCGCTGTTCACCCTGCACGCCGACGAGGCGGAGCGGTTCGAGCGGGCGGCCGAGGCGCTGGAGGGGGCCTTCGACATCGAGCCGCAGGGCGGGGCCGGGTACGAGGCCCGGCCGCTGGTGATCGACCGGATCGCCTGACCCCGGGGTCCGCTGCTTCACAACGGTGGGGCGGCGACCGGGCCTCCGGTCGCCGCCCCACGGCTGGACGGGGCTCCCCGGCCCCGCGCGGGTCAGTTCGGTATCGGCATGGGCTGGGGCGCGCTGCCCGCGGGCATCATGACGTAGGCCACGACCGCCAGCAGCACCAGCAGCAGGCTCACGATCAGCACGGCGGTGGCCAGCCACCGCGCCCAGGGCCGGGTCCTGAAACCCGCCAGGGCCAGCGCGAGCCCCGCCAGGATCGCCGTCAGCGCGGCCAGGCCGCCGCCGATGAGCAGTTGCACGGAGAACTGCGACACCTGGTCCACGGGCACCGGCTGGTCGCCGATGAGCACCACCGTGGTGAAGAGCTGGACCAGCTGGCTCGAAAGCACCGTCACGGCGAGCAGGAACAGCGCGGTCAGGGCGAAGGTCTCCGCGCCCAGGGGGCCGCTGGGCCGGTCGGTGCGCTCCGGGGCGGCCACCCCGGAGTCCGGCTCCAGCAGGGGCTCCTCCACCATGGCGGGCTCATGCGCGGGAACCCCGGTCCCGGTGGCCGGGTCGGCCCCGGGCTCCGGCTCGCGGCCGGGGTCCCTTGCGGGCCCCCGGGTGGGATCGGTCGGGTCGTTGCCTTCCGCTGATGTACTCACGCGGTCAACCTACCCGCCGAAGTACCAAGGGAGTTTCTACAAAACCCCTGTTCAGGACCCGGAGGGCAGGGTGGCGAAGGTCAGCACCGAGACCACGACCAGCAGCGTGCCCACGATCACGGCCGCGGAGGCGCCCCAGCGGCTCCACGCCCGCGTGGCCGCGCCTCCCCGCAGCAGCGACAGGGCCCCGGCGAGCACGGTCAGCGCGCTCAGCCCGCCCGCGACCATCACCTCGGCCGCGAGCGCGCTCGCCTCCCCGGCGCTGGTGTCGGTGGGGACCCGGCCCACGAAGAAGAAGCCGAAGAGCTCGAAGAGCCGGGTGTTCAGCGCGGTGAGGGCGAACAGCATCAGGGCGATGACGCTGAAGGTCTCGGCGGCGAACAGGCCGCTGGGGGAGCGGACCGGCGCGCCCGCGATGAAGGCGCCGCCGGCGTCGCTCTCCTGACGCGCCCCCCGCGCCCCGGCCTCCTCGGGCGGCCCGGCGGTATCGGCGGCCCCGGTGCTCCCGGTGCTCCCGGTGCTCCCGGCGGTTCCGGTCTCCGGGGCCTCCTCCGCCGACGTCCGCGCTGTCGGCGCCGCCTCCGTCGTCTCCGCTGCCTCCGCCGTCGTCTCGGGGGACGCGGCGTCGTCGGCGGGGTTGGTGTCTTCTCGCGAGGTGTTCACGGCGCCAAACTACCGCGCGCCTCCCCCCGCTCCGAGGGGGAGTAACGCACGCCCCGTGGCCGGTTTCGGCCATACCGCGCCCGCCCACCGTGTCCGCTCGGGCCCGACCGCCCGTCCGGAAAAACAAGCACACGTGCTTGTTTTTCCGTGTGGCCGGTGTCACCCTCGTGTCCATGACCGCTGCTGCCACCCCGGCGCCCCCGCTGCTGGTCGCGAACGCCTCCGGTTTCTACGGGGACCGCTTCGCCGCCGTCCACGAGATGCTCACCGAGGGGCGCGTGGACGTCCTCACCGGCGATTACCTGGCCGAGCTCACCATGGCCATCCTCGGCCGCGACCAGCTCGGCGACCCCGGCCGCGGCTACGCCCGGACCTTCCTGAGCCAGATGCGCGAGACCCTGGCGCTGGTCATGGAACGCGGCACCAGGGTGGTCACCAACGCGGGCGGCCTCAACCCGCGCGGCCTCGCCGACCGGCTCACCGAACTCGCCGACGGGCTCGGCCTCGAACCCCGCATCGCCTGCGTCACCGGCGACGACCTCATCGACCGCGCCGAGGAACTCAACCTGGGCTCCCCCCTGACCGCCAACGCCTACCTGGGCGCCTTCGGCATCGCCGCATGCCTGGAGGCGGGCGCCGACATCGTCGTCACCGGCCGCGTCACCGACGCCTCCCTGGCCGTGGGCCCGGCCGCCGCCCACTTCGGCTGGACCCCCGGGGACCTGGACGCCCTGGCCGGGGCCACCGTCGCCGGGCACGTCATCGAGTGCGGCACCCAGGCCACCGGCGGCAACTACGCCCTGGCCGCCGAACTCCTGCGCGAGGGCCGCGACCTGGACCGGCCCGGCTTCCCCCTCGCCGAGATCCACGCCGACGGCAGCGCCGTCATCACCAAGCACCCCGGCAGCGGCGGCGCCGTCACCACCGGGACCGTCACCGCCCAACTCGTCTACGAGGTCGCCGGAGCCCGCTACCCCGGCCCCGACGTCACCGCCCGCCTGGACACCGTGCGCCTCACCGGGCAGGGGCCCGACCGCGTCCTGCTCAGCGGAACCCGCGGCGAGGAGCCGCCCCCCGACCTGAAGGTCGGCCTGACCAGCCTCACGGGCTTTCGCAACGAGGTCGAGTTCCTGGTCACCGGCCTGGACGCCGAGGCCAAGGCCGCCCAGGCCGAACGCCAGATGCGCGCCGCCCTCGCCGACCGCGCGCCCGACGACCTGCGCTTCACCCTCGTGCCCGCCCAGGACCCCCACGGCGACACCCAGGACGCGGCCACCGCCCGCCTGCGCGTGGTGGCCCGCGACCACGACCCCGCGGTCGTGGGCCGCTCCTTCGGCGCGGCCGCCGTGGAACTGGCCCTGGGCAGCTACGCCGGGTTCCACCTCACCGCGCCGCCGCGCGACGCCCGCCCCGACGGGGTCGCCGCCACGCACGCGCTCGTGCCCGCCGCCGAGGTCGCCCACACCGCGATCCTGCCCGACGGCGCGCGGGTGCCCGTCGCGCCCGCGCCCCGCACCCGGGCCCTGGCCGAGGTCGCCGAGCCCCCGCTGCCCGAACCCCTGCCCCGGGGCCCCGCGCGCCCGGTCCCGCTCGGCCTGGTCCTGGGCGCGCGCAGCGGCGACAAGGGCGCCGACGCCAACCTGGGCGTGTGGGTGCGCGGCGAGACGGCGTGGCGGTGGCTGGCCACCACCCTGACCGCCGACCTGCTGCGCGAACTCCTGCCCGAGACCACCGGACTGCGCGTCACCCGGCACCTGCTGCCCAACCTGCGCGCCGCCAACTTCTGGATCGAGGGCCTGCTCGCCCCCGGCACCGCGCGCCGCGAGGGCGTGGACCCCCAGGCCAAGGGGCTGGGCGAGTGGCTGCGGGCCCGCCGCGTCCCCGTTCCCGAGACCGTGCTGGCGGAGGTGGAACAGCCGTGAGCGTGCTCAGGACCGGGATCGACACCGCCTCGCCCGCCTTCGCCGAGGCCCGCGAGGCGATGCTGGCCAAGCTCAACGAGATCGACGCCGAGCACGCCAAGGCCCTGGCCGGGGGAGGGCGGCGCTACGTGGATCGCCACCGCGCCCGGGGCGGCCTGCTGGCCCGCGAGAGGATCGAACTCCTGCTGGACGAGGGCAGCCCCTTCCTGGAGCTGTCGCCGCTCGCCGCCTGGGGCAGCGACTTCCACGTCGGCGCCAGCCTCGTCACCGGCGTGGGCGCGGTCTCCGGCGTGGAGTGCGTGCTGGTGGCCAACGACCCCACCGTGCGCGGCGGCTCCAGCAACCCGTGGACCCTGAGGAAGACCGCCCGGGCCGCCGAGATCGCCGAACGCAACCGGATGCCGCTGATCAGCCTGGTGGAGTCCGGCGGCGCCGACCTGCCCACCCAGAAGGAGATCTTCATCCCGGGCGGCCGGGCCTTCCGCGACCTGACCCGCCTGTCCGCCGCCGGAGTCCCCACCGTCGCGCTGGTCTTCGGCAACTCCACCGCCGGGGGCGCCTACGTCCCCGGCATGAGCGACCACGTGGTCATGGTGCGCGAGCGCTCCAAGGTGTTCCTGGGCGGCCCGCCGCTGGTGCGGGCGGCCACGGGCGAGGAGAGCGACGACGAGTCGCTGGGCGGGGCCCGCATGCACGCCGAGGTCTCCGGCCTGGCCGACCACCTGGCCGAGGACGAGCGCGACGCGATCCGTCTCGGACGGCGCATCGTGGCGCGCCTGGGCCACCGGAAGGCGGGGCCCGCCCCGCGCCCGTCGGCGCCCGAACCCCTGTACCCGGCCGAGGACCTGCTCGGGATCATGCCGCCCGACCTGCGCGTGCCCGTGGACCCGCGCGAGATCATCGCCCGCCTCGTGGACGGCTCGGTGTTCGACGAGTTCAAGCCCTCCTACGGCGGCGGCCTGGTCACCGGCTGGGCCGACCTGCACGGCTACCCCGTGGGTGTGCTCGCCAACGACCACGGCGTGCTCTTCAGCGCCGAGGCCCAGAAGGCCGCCCAGTTCATCCAGCTCGCCAACCGCTCGCACACGCCGCTGGTGTTCCTGCACAACACCACCGGCTACATGGTCGGCCGCGAGTACGAGCAGGGCGGCATCATCAAGCACGGCTCGATGATGATCAACGCCGTCTCCAACAGCGCCGTCCCCCACTTCTCGGTGCTCGTGGGCGCCTCCTACGGGGCCGGCCACTACGGGATGTGCGGGCGGGCCTACGACCCGCGCTTCCTGTTCGCCTGGCCCAGCGCCCGCTCCGCCGTCATGGGCCCCCGCCAGCTCGCCGAGGTGCTGTCCATCGTCGCCCGCCAGTCCGCGGCCGGGAAGGGGCAGCCCTACGACGAGGACCGGGACGCCGCCCTGCGGGAGATGGTGGAGCGCCAGATCGAGGCCGAGTCGCTGCCCCTGTTCCTGTCCGGGCGGGTCTACGACGACGGCGTCATCGACCCCCGCGACACCCGCACCGTCCTGGGCCTGTGCCTGTCCTACGCCCACAACGCCCCCGTCCGGGGCACCGACCGCTTCGGCGTCTTCCGAATGTGAGGAGACCTTGGACCACACGCCCTCCGCCGGGCCTTCCGGTGGTTCCGCCGAGTCGGGCGCCACGGCCCCCGGCCAGCCCGCGCAGCCGCGCCCCGTCACCCGCCTCCTGGTCGCCAACCGGGGCGAGATCGCCCGCCGGATCATGCGCACCTGCCGCTCGCTGGGCATCGCCACCGTCGCCGTGCACGCCCCCGGCGAGGAGAACGCCGCGCACGTGGCCGAGGCCGACACCGCCTTGCGCCTGCCCCTGCCCGAGGGGTGCGGCCCAGTGGACGCCTACCTCGACCCCGACGCCGTGGTGGCCGCCGCCCGCGCCTGCGGAGCCGACGCCGTCCACCCCGGCTACGGCTTCCTGTCCGAGAACCCCGCCCTGGCCCGCGCCGTCACCGGCGCCGGGCTGACCTGGATCGGCCCCCCGGCCGAGGCCGTCGAGAGCATGGGCGCCAAGACCCGCGCCAAGCACATCGCCCGGGGCGCCGGGGTGCCCGTCGCCGACGCCCTGGACCCCGGGCAGGTGCGCCCCGAACACCTGCCCGTGCTGGTCAAGGCCGTCTCCGGCGGCGGCGGACGCGGTATGCGCGTGGTCCGCGACCTGGCCGACCTGCCCGCCGAGGCCGCCGCCGCCCGCGCCGAGGCGGCCTCGGCCTTCGGCGACCCGGCGGTGTTCTGCGAGCCCTACGTCCCCCACGGCCGCCACGTCGAGGTGCAGGTCCTGGCCGACATCCACGGCACCGTGTGGGCCCTGGGCGAGCGCGACTGCTCCGTCCAGCGCCGCCACCAGAAGGTCATCGAGGAGACGCCGGCCCCCGGCCTGCCCGACGACCTGCGCGAACGCCTGCACGGGGCCTCCCGCTGCCTGGCCCGCGCCATCGGCTACACCGGCGCCGGGACGGCCGAGTTCCTCGTCCCCGTCGGGGAGGAGGGCTTCGGCGAACCGGTCTTTTTGGAGATGAACACCCGGCTCCAGGTCGAACACCCCGTCACCGAGTGCGTCACCGGCCTGGACCTGGTCGAGTGGCAGATCCGCGTCGCCGAGGGCGAGGCCCTGCCCGGGGACGGCCCGCCCGCGCCGCGCGGCCACGCCGTGGAGGCCCGCCTGTACGCCGAGGACCCCCGCGACGGCTGGCGGCCCCGCACCGGCGTCCTGCACGCCTTCGACGTCCCCGCCGACACCCGCTTCGCCGCGCCGTCCGCCTTCGGGGTGCGCCTGGACAGCGGGGTCGAACCCGGCGACACCGTCGGAGCCGACTTCGACCCCCTGCTCGCCAAGGTGGTCGCACACGGGCGCGACCGCCGCGACGCGCTGCGCCGCCTGGCCGCGGCCCTGGCCGCCGCGCGCGTGCACGGGGTGGGCACCAACCGCGACCTGCTCGTGCGGGCGCTGCGCCACCCCGCGTTCGCCGGGGCCGAGGCCCGCCCCGAGGGGCTGCACACCGGCTACCTGGACGGCGACCGCCTCCACGCCCTCGTCCAACCCCTGGCCGACCCCGCCGCCGAACGCCTCGCCGCGCTGGCCGCGTCCCTGTCCGCCGCCGAGGCCGCCCGCGTCGGCGCCGCCGCCCCCGCCGGGGTGCCCGCCAACTGGCGCGCCCTGCCCTCCCAGCCCTTCGTCCGCCAGCACGACGTCGACGGCGACGAGGCGAGGCGGACCACCACCGCCTACCGCACTCTGAGGGGGTCCTACCTGCCCGAACAGGCCGGGGTCCGCGTGCTCTCGGCCGCGCCCGACCGGGTGGTCCTGGAGGCGGACGGCCTGCGCCGCGCCTTCGACGTCCACCGCCCCGCCGCGGGCGGCGACGTCCACGTCGACTCCCCCCTGGGGTCGGTCGCCCTCACCCCCGTCGACCCCCTGCCCGAACCCGAGGCCGCGGTCGATCCCGGCGCCCTGCCCGCGCCCATGCCCGGCACGGTCACCGCCGTGGAGGTCGCCGTGGGCGAGCGGGTCGAGCCCGGGCAGACCCTGCTGCGCATGGAAGCCATGAAGACGGAGCACCGCGTCACCGCCCCCGCCGCCGGTGCCGTCCGGGAGATCCCGGTCGCGGCGGGGCAGAGGGTGCCCGCCGGGGCGCCCCTCGCCGTCCTCGACTACGAAGGGGCCACGCCGTGACCGGTGCCATGACCTTCAACGAACCCGCCGAACGCGTCGACCTGCGCGCCGCCGTGTCCGCGTTCGCCGCGGGGTACGGGTCCGAGTACTACCGGGCCCGCGCCAAGGAGGGCGCCTACCTCACCGAACTGTGGCGAGAGGCGGGAGGACTCGGCTACCTCGGCGTCAACATCCCCGAGGAGTACGGCGGCGGGGGCGGCGGCATCGGCGACCTGGCCGCCGTCCTGGAGGAACTCAGCGCGGCCGGGTGCCCCACCCTGATGATGGTGGTCTCCCCGGCCATCTGCGGTACCGTCCTGTCCCGCTTCGGCACCCCCGAGCAGCGCGGGCGCTGGCTGCCCGGCCTGGCCACGGGCGAGACCATCATGGCCTTCGCCATCACCGAGCCCGACGCCGGGTCCAACTCCCACCGCATCACCACCACCGCCCGGCGCGACGGCGGGGGCTGGGTGCTCAACGGCCGCAAGACCTTCATCTCGGGCGTGGACGTGGCCGACGCCGTCATGGTCGTCGGACGCGTCCAGGACGAGGACACCGGGCGCCTGTCCGCCGCGCTGTTCGCGGTGCCCACCGACTCCCCGGGGTTCGAGGCCCGCCGGATCGAGATGGACCTGGTCAGCCCCGACCACCAGTACCAGCTGTTCCTGGACGACGTGCGCCTGCCCGCCGACGCCCTGGTCGGCGACCCCGGGGCCGGGCTCCTCCAGCTCTTCGCCGGACTCAACCCCGAGCGGATCATGGCCGCGTCCCTGGCCGCGGGCAGCGCCCGCCACGCCCTGGACAAGGCGGTGGCCTACGCCAGGGAGCGCACCGTCTGGCGCGACACCCCCATCGGCGCCCACCAGGGGCTGGCCCATCCGCTGGCCCAGGTCAAGATCGAGCTGGAGCAGGCCCGCCTGATGACCCAGCACGCGGCGCTCCGCTACGATTCCGGCGACGACGCGGGGGCGGGGGAGGCGGCCAACATGGCCAAGTACGCCGCCGCGGAGGCGTGCGTGCGCGCGGTCGACCAGGCCGTGCAGACCCTGGGCGGCAACGGCCTGGCCAGCGAGTACGGGCTGGGATCGGCGATCGCCGCCGCCCGCCTGGCGCGCATAGCGCCGGTGAGCCGGGAGATGGTGCTCAACTACGTGGCACAGCAGTCCCTCGGACTGCCCAGGTCGTACTGAGCGGTCGGCGCGCGGACACGGGCCGCCTCAGGGACGCGGGGAAGGGGGGAAGCAGCGACGTGGACACCGGGGCCGACCGCGAGCCGCGCCAGGAACGCAGCCGGGCCACCCGCGCCCGGCTGCTGGAGGCCGCCGTGGCCTGCCTGGCCGAGGAGGGCGCGGCCGGTGCCACCGTGGGCGCGGTCGCGCGGCGGGCCGGGGTGTCGCGCGGCGCCGCCCAGCACCACTTCCCCACCCGCGAGGACCTGTTCCTGGCCGTGCTTCGGCACATGCTCGACAGCCGCGGCGCTGAGCTGCGGCGCGGCGCGGCCGCCGTCCCCGAGGGCGGCGGCCGCACCGAGGCGGTCGTGCAGATGGTCGTGGACGCCTTCACCGGAACGGACTTCCGCGCCGCCCTCCAACTGTGGTCGGCCGCCGCCAGCGACCCCGTCCTGCGCGAGCGGATCATCCCCATGGAGGAACGGATGGGCCGGGAGATCCACCGGGCCGCCGTGGAGCTGCTGGGCGTGGACGAGTCGGTCCCCGGGGTACGCGAGACCGTCCAGGCCACCCTCGACCTGGCACGCGGCCTGGGACTGGCCAACCTGCTCACCGACGACGGGCCCCGGCGGCGCCGGATCGTGCGCCAGTGGGCGCGCACCCTTGACGGGCAACTGCGGACCCCGGCACCGTGAACCGGCTACCTCGGCGGCACGGAGCGTGCTTATCATCGAAGCGGCGGGACCACGGGCCCGCGACGAACGTCATCCCCGGACCGGACAAGGCGGTGTGAAGGTGAGCGCGGATGCGGGCAGGGACCTTCCGGACCTGGCCAGGCGGGCGTTGGACGCCTTCGCCGAGAGCGCCTCGCGCCGCAGGGACCGCGACGCCCTGATGGACAACGCCTTCGCCGCCCTCTTCGCCCTGTACCGGGCGACCACGCCCGCGCAGCGCAGGTCCCCCGGCGGCCAGGAGTTCAGCGCCACCCTGGCCGAGCTGCTGGTGGGCGGCAGCAACCCCGACCGCCTCGGCCTGTACGTGGTCCGCACCCAGACCGCGGCCGAGAACGGCGAGCACGAGGCCTACCGCCCCGCCTGCTGGCGGCGGTCCATGCTGGAGCTGCTCGGCGAGGAGTTCGTGCCCTGGGAGGCCTTCCTGCGCCCGGGCGACCTGGAGGCCCTCCCGCGCATCGACGAGGCCCTCACCGCGGTGGCGGGCCGGGCGCGGCCGGTCAACGACGAGGAGGTCCCCTCCTGGGTGCCCGAGTCGCACTGGTGGTGGTGGGAGCCCGCCCGCCAGCGCGGCGAGGAGGCCCCCGAACGCCACGACAGCGGCACCCTGGACGCCGTCGCGGACTGACCCCGGCCGTACCCCGGCTCCCGCGTGCGCCCGGCCGGGGCTCCGCCGTGCGCCGCGGCCGTCCCTCACGCACCGGCTGACGCGGTCCTGGCGGCGACGAGGTCCCGGTACCAGGCGAAGGAGTCCTTCGGGGTGCGCTCCTGGGTGGCGTGGTCCACGTGCACCAGCCCGAAGCGCTGGTGGTAGCCCTCGGCCCACTCGAAGTTGTCGGTGAGCGTCCACACGAAGTACCCGCGCACGTCCGCGCCCCGCTCCCGCGCGGCCTCCACGGCGGCCACGTGCCCCTCCAGGTAGGCGATCCGCTCGGGGTCGGCGATCCGCCCGCCGGGGGAGACCCGGTCCTCGTAGGAGCAGCCGTTCTCGGTGACGTACAGCGGCGGCAGCGCCTCGCCGTGGCGCTCGCGCAGCAGGTCGATCATCCGGCCCAGCCCCTCGGGCACCACCGGCCACCCGAACGCCGTCACCGGCGCCCCGGTGACCTCGCCGAACCCGAACGGCAGCCCCGACCCCCCGTCGGGCGCGGTGGCCACGGTGGGGTTGTAGTAGTTGACCCCGAGGCCGTCCGCGCTGCCCGCGACCGCCTTCAGGTCGCCCTCGCGCACGCCGGGGACCTCCGCGACGCCGAAGGCCGACAGGTCCGGGTAGGCGCCGGTCAGCACGGGGTCGGTGAACAGCCGGTTGTGCAGGGTGTCGTAGGCGTGCGCGGCGGCGGCGTCGGCCTCGGAGCCGGTGGCGGGGCGGACGGGGGAGTAGTTGTTGGTGAGCAGCGCCTCCAGGCCGCGCGAGCGCAGCTCCCCGGCGGCCAGCCCGTGCGCGAGCAGCATGTGGTGGGCCACCCGCATCACCTCGGGCACCGTCAGGGTCCGCCCCGGGGCGTGGACGCCGAGCGCGTGCCCGTAGGTGGTGTGCACCAGGGGCTCGTTCAGGGTGATCCACCGGTCCACCCGGTCGCCGAGGCGGTCGGCCGCCGCCGCGGCGTACTCGGCGAACGCGTGCGCCGTGTCGCGTTCGCTCCAGCCGCCCGCCTCCTCCAGCGCCTGGGGCAGGTCCCAGTGGAACAGCGTCGGCACCGGGGTGATCCCCCGGGCCAGCAGGGCGTCCACCAGGCGGTCGTAGAAGTCCAGACCGGCCCCGTTCACCGCGCCGCGCCCGGTCGGCACGACCCGGGGCCAGGCGAGCGAGAACCGGTAGGCGTTCACCCCGAGCCGGTCGAGCAGGTCCACGTCCTCGGCCCACCGGTGGTAGTGGTCGCAGGCCCGGGCGGGGCTGTGCCCGTCGCGGACCGCGCCCGGGCGCTCGGCGAAGACGTCCCACACCGACGGGCCGCGCCCGTCCGCGTCGAGGGCGCCCTCGATCTGGAAGGCGGAGGAGGCCACTCCCCACAGGAACGGTGACGACATGGACGGTACCTGCCTTTCGCTGGGTCTGACGGGGTGGACGGGGGTCGAGGAGCGGACCGGAGGGAACGTGTGGAACCGGCGGGGACTCATGCCACACCCCGGATCCGCCACACCAGCACCCCGCCCAGCAGGCTGAGCAGCCCGCACACGGTGTACAGGACCGGGTAGCCGCCCAGGTGGACCACGATCGGACCGGCCAGGGCCGGGGCGATGACCTGCGGTCCGGCGCTGGCGATGTTGACGATCCCCAGGTCCTTGGCCCGCCCGCCCGCGCTCGGCAGGACCTCGGTGACCAGGGCGTTGTCCACGGACAGGTAGACACCGAAGCCGACCCCCAGGACCACCGCGCACGCCAGGCTCATCGGCCACGTCGGAAACGCGGCGACCAGGAACGCGGGCACCGCCGAGACCACCCCGGACAGGCACACCATCCCCCTGCGGCGGCCGATGCGGTCCGAGACCAGACCGGCCAGCACGGTCGTGGCCACGACCGCCGCCGTGTAGACGGCGATCAGCACCAGCAGCCCGTCCGCGGCCGAGGAGCCGGGGAACAGCTCCTCGTAGCCCACCGCGTCGGTGAGGAAGTAGAGCAGGTAGAGGGTGAACATGGCGTTGCCCGTCTGCATGAGGAAACGGGTCAGCCACGCCCAGCCGAAGTCGGGGTGGCGGCGCGGGGACACCCACAGCCCGCGCGCGAACCCGCTCCAGGAGGGGCGCGCCTCCCGGGGCAGCGGCGGGTCGGGGGCCAGCAGCGCGAACGGCAGGACGCACAGGACGGTCAGCGCGCCGAGGAGGGCGTAGCCGGGGGCGATCCCCGTGACCACAACGGTCACCAGCAGCACCGCCACCACCACGCCCGCCGACTGCGGTACGCCGATCCACCCCGAGACCACGCCGCGCTGGCGGACCGGCACGTGGTCGGGCACGGCCGCGAGCAGGGTCGCGTTCAGGCAGGACAGCGCGGCTTGGACGAAGGACCACCCCACCAGGACGCCGAGGACGCCGTCCTGTCGGCCGAGCACCACCAGGCCCAGGCCGCCCAGGAGCGCACCGGCCAGGATCCAGGGGCGTCGGCGCCCGAACCGGCCGGTGGTCCGGTCGGACAGGGCCCCGGCCAGCGGGGTGCCCAGGGTGGAGCAGGCCGCGCCCGCCCCGGTCACCCAGGCCAGGGCGGTCTCCTTGGCGTCGGGCGCGAGCAGGCCGACCTGTTCGGGCAGCAGGACCTGGAGCGGACCGAAGAAGGCCATCCACATGCCGAGGTTGGCCAGGCTGATCCCGGCCACCCACAGGCGGCGCACGGGCCGGGTGGGCTCGGCGAGCGCGGCGGGCGTTCGCGGGGCGGGGGCGGGGGAGGAGGACTGCGCGGGGGGTGGGCGCACGTGTGACCTACCTAACATGAATGTCTCTCATGTTAGGGGGGCCGCTCCGCCGAGGAAAGACCCGCGGCGGGGTCGGTTCGCGGCCCGCCGGCGCGGCCCCGGGGCCGGTCGTGCGCGGCGGCGGGTCCGGCGTTTCAGTCCGTAATCAAGTTTGACCAGTGGACTCCGGCGGGACTACCCTCACAAAGTAATCAAACTTGACTAATGGGAGGTGCGCGTGGCCGGAACGGACACCGCGCGGGCGGACGGCGGTACGGAAGGCGACGCGGGGCGGGGCCGGTCGGAGGCGGCCGCCGTACGGGCCAACGAGACGACCGTTCCGCTGCTGCCGTGCGTCTCGGCCGAGGAGACCCTGGAGTTCTACCGGGCCCTCGGCTTCGAGGTCACCTACGAGCAGACCAGGCCCTACCTCTACCTGGCCTTCCACTGGAGCGGGTTCGACCTGCACTACGGCCGCGCCCCGAAGGGCCTGGACCCCGCACTGGAGAACAGCGGCGGCTGCCTGGTCATGGTCGACGCGGTCGCGCCCTACCACACCGTCCTCACGCGGGCCATGCGCCGGGCCTACGGCAGGGTCCTGGTGAAGGGGCTGCCGCGCATCACGCGCCACCGGCCGGGCGCCAGCCGCTTCACGCTCATGGACCCCTCGGGGAACTCGCTCATCTTCATCCAGCGCGGCGAGCCCGAGAGGTTGGAGTACGGCGGCTCCAAGGACCTCGACGGGCTCGCCCGCGTCCTGGACGGCGCGCGGATCCTGCGCGACTTCAAGACCGACGACCTCGCCGCCTTCCGGCGGATCCGCTCCGGACTGAAGCGGCACGGGGACCGGGCGCCCGCGGTGGAGCGGGCGCTGGCGCTGGCCATGCTCGTCGAACTCGCGGTCGCCCTCGGCGAGGAGGAGGGCGTCCAGGAGTGGCGGGAGCGGCTGGGCGCGATACCCGTCACCGGCGATGAGCTGAGCAGGGTCGAGGGGGAGCTGCGCAACGCCTCCGCGCTGCGGCACTGGCTCGGCGCGCGAACCCCTGAAGCGGACGGGGCCTGAGGGCCCCTCAACCGGAGGGGGACGCCTCCGGCTCCTCACCGGTGAGGACGCCCTCGTAGGGGTCGCCCTCCTCACCGGCGAAGGAGTAGGCGCCGCCCTCGATGCGCCGGATCAGCGAGCGCGTCCACGCCGCGTCCGACTCCGCGGAGTGCACCCACATGTCCATGATCTCGCCGATGTGGCCCGCCTGGCCGGGGCCCTCCTCCGGGGCGTAGTGGGCGACCACGCCCCCGCGCCACTCCTCCAGGCCCTCGACCCGCCGCCTGAGCAGGTCGACCGCCTCCCGCCGGGGCAGGTCCACGATGAAGCCCAGACCGGCCGAGAGCACGTCCGTGTGCGCTTCGTGCGAGGACACCGCCCGGCGCAGCAGGGCGAAGTACTCCCGGGCGCCCTCGCCGGTGATCTCGTACTCGGTCCGGGGCGGACCTCCGACGGTGGAGGGCGCGGTCTCGTGGGCGTGCAGCAGACCCTGCCGGGCCATCTGCTTGAGCGCGTGGTAGATCGACCCCGGCTTGGCGTTGGACCACTCGTGCGCGCCCCAGGACTCCAGGTCGGCCCGCACCTGGTAGCCGTGCGCCCGCCCGCGCAGGCGGACCGCCCCCAGGACCAGCAGCCGGATGGCCGACATCCACACCCCTCATCCCACCAGCGCGTCCGCACCCTCCGGCGGCCCGCGCCCTTCGACTCCGACCAGCCTATCCCCGCGCCCCGCGCCGCCTCCCCCGTGCCCTGACGGGCATCGGCACGAGGAAGGGGCGGCACGGGGAAGGGGCGGGGGCTCAGCCGCGCCCGGGGACCGGGTCGCCCTGGCGGGCGTGCTCGCCGCCCAGCGCGATCGGCGCGGCCAGCCACTCGTCGCGCAGGCCGAACGCGTTCACCAGCTGCACGGCGTAGGGGCGCAGGCCCCGGCACAGGTCGTTGACCGCCTGGGTGACCGCCTTGGCCCGCGAGGTGGAGAGCCGCTCGTGCTCCAGGAACCAGGCGCGGTTCTCCTCGACCACCGACATCACGTACAGGTCGCACAGCCGGTTGAGCAGCTTGGCGGTCGCGGTGTCCCCGCAGCGGTCGATCCCCGCCACGAACGCCTCCAGCACCACCCGGTCCATGTGCGCGCGGCCCGCGGTGAGCACGTGGTCCTGAGCTCGGTTGAACACGTCGAAGGCGTCCTCGCCGTTCCTGCCGGACCTGCGCAGCCGCGCGGCCAGGCCCTCGACGACGTGCTTCTCGCGGTCCTCCAGCAGCTCCAGCTGCCAGCCCCGGTTGTACAGGCTGGCCTCCTCGCCGCGCCCCGGGGCGGCCGCGACGAGCCGCTCGATCAGCGGGATCGCGGCGGTGCGCTCGATGACCGTCTCGAAGACCTTGCCCGCCATGAATCGGGCCAGCCCCAGCTGGTCCAGGTCGCCGAAGGAGTCCTTGAAGTTGGTCAGCAGGCCCTTGGTGAGCTGCTGGAGCAGGACCGTGTTGTCGCCCTCGAACGTGGTGAAGATGTCGGAGTCGGCCTTGAGCTGGGGAATCCGGTTCTCGGACAGGTACCCGGCGCCGCCGCACGCCTCGCGGCAGGTCTGGATGGTCTGGCTGGCGTGCCAGGTGGCCACCGCCTTGAGCCCGGCCGCCCGCGACTCCAGTTCGCGCTGGGCGTGCTCGTCGCGCTCGGGGGAGCGGGACAGCTCGTGCAGCCGGGTGACCAGCTCCTCCTGTGCGAAGTGCAGCGCGTAGGTGCGGGCCAGGGCGGGCAGCAGCTTGCGCTGGTGCGCCAGGTAGTCCAGGACGCGCACCTCCCGCTCGGGCCGCCCCTCGCCGTCGGGCCGGGTGAACTGGCGGCGGGTGTCGCCGTAGCGCACCGCGATGGTCAGCGCGGCCTTGGCCGCGCTCCCCGCGCCGCCCGCCACGCTGATCCGGCCCCGGACCAGCGTTCCGAGCATGGTGAAGAAGCGTCGGCCCTTGCTCTCGATGGGGCTGGAGTAGGTGCCGTCGGCGGCCACGTCCCCGTACCGGTTGAGCAGGTTGGTGCGCGGCACCCGGACGTGGTCGAACTCCAGCCGTCCGTTGTCCACGCCGTTGAGCCCGGCCTTGGGTCCGCAGTCGCCGATGCGCACGCCCGGCATCGGCCTGCCCCGCCCGTCCCGGATCGGTACCACCAGGGCGTGCACGCCGTGCTCCTCGCCGCCGGTGCTCAGCTGGGCGAACACCACCGCCAGGCGGCCGTCGCGGGCCGCGTTGCCGATGTAGTCCTTGCGCGCCGCCTCGTCGGGGGTGTGGACCACGAACTCCTCGGTGCCGGGGTCGTAGACGGCCGTGGTGCGCAGGCCCTGCACGTCCGAGCCGTGGCCGGTCTCGGTCATCGCGAAGCAGCCGGGCAGCTCCATCGACATCGCGCCGGGCAGGTACTCGGCGTGGTGGGCCTCGGTGCCCAGGGCGCTGATCGCCCCGCCGAACAGCCCCCACTGCACGCCCATCTTCACCATGAGCGACAGGTCGTTGACCAGCATCTCGAAGCCGACCACGGACGCGCCGACGTCGTCGCGGCCGCCCACCGAGGCGGGGAAGCCGTAGGAGGGCAGGTCGGTCTTGGCCAGGGCCCTGATCTGGGTGAGCGTGCGGGCGCGGTGCTCCTCCACCGACAGTCCGTACACGGGGGCGTACAGGTCTCCCCGCAGGGCGTCGCGCATGTGTTCGCGCACGTGTGCCCAGCGGCCGTCGAGGAGGCCGCGCAGCTCGGCCTCGTCCACTCTCAGCGCCTGTTCGTTCATGTGCTCCCCCTGTGGTCCTGGCTGACGCGGCCCGGTCCGTGCCCGCCGCCGGAAGGGGCGGACCGCGCACGGAACCGTACCCGCGGGTACACGACCAACGTTAGGGGCGGGTGGGAAGTCAGACGGCCAGGGAGGCGGTCGCGGGGTCCCGGGCGGCGGTCGCGTCGGCGTCCACCCGGCGCAGGAGTTCGTCCAGGGACAGGCCGAGCGCGGCGGCGATCGCCGCGACCGTGAAGAACGTGGGGGTGGGGATGCGCCCGCCCTCGATCTTGCGCAGGGTCTCGACCGAGATCTGGGCCTCGCGCGCGACGTCGACCATCGTGCGCTCCGCGCGGGCCCGGCGGAGCAGGGCGCCCAGGAGACGCCCGCGCTCGATCTGGTCTGCGGTCAGCGGTTCACGCACCATACGACGAGTCTAACGCCACGACGCCCGAGCGGTATATCAATACCGGCGATGCCGTCCCGTGCGCGGACGGCCGCGGAGGGCCCGTGTCCGACGCCGAGACGCCCCCTCATCCACCACCGGCCGGGCCCGCCGGACGCAGAACCGCCGCACGGACGGGTCGGAGGCCGCCGGGGCGGGGCGAAACGGGTGCGCCTCTGCCGTCCCCGCCCACGCGCCCGGGGGAGCCTAGGCCAGTCCCGGGACGGCCAGCTCCAGACGGCCCCCGTCCGCGTCGAGCAGGGCGGGCACCCCCAGCGGAACCGTGAGCTGGGCCGCGCAGTGCCCGAACTCCAGCCCCCACAGCACCGGCACCCCCAGCGGCTCCAGCCGGTCGCGCATCAGCTCGGCGACCACCTCCGGCCCCGGCGGGCAGTCCGTCCACGAGCCCAGGGCCACCCCGGCCAGCCCGTCCGCCCACCCCGTGCGCAGCAGGTGCGTGAGCATCCGGTCGAGCCGGGCCACGTCCTCGCCGACGTCCTCCAGCAGCAGGATGCCGCCGGAGGCCGACAGGCGGCTGTGCGGCGTGGCCAGACCGTCGTTGAGCAGGCTCAGGTTCCCGCCGAACGTCACCCCCTCGGCCCGCCCCGGCACCAGCGCGTGCGCGCCCGGCGAGGTCAGCACGGTCCGCCGCTCGGGCTCGAACAGGGTGGTGCGCAACTCCTCCTGGGCCACCGGATCACCCACGAAGTACCCCGTGCCGACCACGGGCCCGTGCACCGTGGCCACGCCCAGCTCCACCGCGAACGCCTCGTGCAGCGCCGTGATGTCGCTGAACCCGACCAGCGCCTTGGGCTCGGCCCGGCGCATCGCGTCGAAGTCCAGCAGGTCCACCGTCCGGTGCGCCCCGTCGCCGCCGCGCACGCACAGCACCGCGTCCACGTCCGGGTCGCACCAGGCCTCCTGGAGGTCGGCGGCCCGCGTGGCGTCCGCTCCGGCCAGGTAGGGCAGCCGCGGGTGGCGTTCGCGCACGTGCGGGGCCAGCTCCACCTCCAACCCCCAGCCGCGCAGCGTCCCCACCGCGGCCTCCAGCCGCTCCGCGGGAACCGGGCTGCACGGGGCGACCAGGCGCACCCGGTCGCCCTCCCGCAGGCGCGGCGGACGGACCAGCGCGCGCACACCCCGCGCGTCCGCGACCCGCACCGCCGCGTCCGCCACCTCGGTCATCGCCTCTCCCACCCCGGGCCCTCCCCCTCGCTCGCGCGCCACCGGACGCGACGCCTCTCCCCACCACTGCTGCTCGGACACTCCGCGACCGGGCCCTTCGAGGCCGCGTCTTGCGGAGTCCGGCCCTCCCCGGTCCCAGCCTCCCAGCCGACCAGGGGTTTCGCCGTTCAGGCGCGCAGGAACGTGTCCAGCGCGCGCACTCCGAAGCGCAGCCCCTCCAGCGGCACCCGCTCGTCCACACCGTGCAGCAGACCCGAGTAGTCCAGGCCCTCGGGCTGGGCCAGGGGCGAGAAGCCGTAGCAGTCGATGCCCAGCCGGGAGAACACCTTGGCGTCGGTGCCCCCCGACAGGCACACCGGCACCACGTGGGCCCCGGGGTCGTGCAGCAGCAGGGCCTCGCGCAGCTCCGCGAACGCGGGGGAGTCCACGGGCGCGGACACCGGCGGCGAACCGTGCGCGTACTCCCAGGTCACCCGGTCGCCGGTGAGCTCCTCCATGATCGCGGCGAACTGCTCCTCCGCGCCGGGCAGCACCCGGCCGTCCACACCCGCCGTGGCCTCCCCGGGCACCACGTTCACCTTGTACCCGGCCGAGAACATCGTGGGCGTCGCGCTGTTGCGCGTGGTCGGGCCGATCAGCGGCGCGGCCGCCCCCAGACTGGCGACCAGGGCGTCCACCGCCTCCGCGGTCGCCGTGTCACCGGGGAAGCGCTCCACCTCCAGGGCCGCGGCGATCGCGTCGATCGCCGCCCGTGTGACGGGGGTCAGGTGCAGCGGCCACTCGTAGCCGTCGATCCGGGCCAGGGCCGCGGCCAGGGCGCCGATCGCGTTGTCGCTCGGCGGCCGGGAACCGTGCCCGGCCGTGCCCTGGGCGCGCAGGCTCAGCCAGGCGCTGCCGCGCTCGGCCGCGCCCACCGGGTACAGGCGCACCGGCTCCCCGGAGGCCGTGCGGGCGTGGATGGTCTCCCCGCCGCCCTCACCGATCGCGGTGGTACAGCCCTCGAACAGCTCGGCGTGCTCGCGGACCAGGTAGTCGGCGCCGTAGGCGGCGCTGTCCTCCTCGTCGGCGACGAAGGCCAGCACGATGTCGCGCCGGGGCCGCAGCCCGTGGCGCGCCCAGTGGCGCACCACGGCGGTGACCGTGGCGATGGTGTTCTTCATGTCCACCGCGCCGCGCCCCCACAGCGCGGGCACGCCGGTGACGGGGCAGTCGGCCACCTCACCGGCGAAGGGGGGCAGCGTCCAGTCGGCCGCGTCGGCGGGCACCACGTCCAGGTGGCCGTGCACCAGCAGCGCCGGGGCCGAGGGGTCGGTGCCGGGAACGCGCACGACCACGTTCGCCCGCCGGGGCGCCGACTCCAGCAGCAGGGGGTCCAGTCCGGCGTCGCCCAGGGCCTCGGCGACGTACTCGGCGGCCTCGCGCTCGTCGCCCTGACCGCCCCCGTGGTTGGTGGAGTCGCGGCGGACGAGTCCCCGGGCCAGGTGGACGGCGTCCTCCCCGGCCGCCGCGAGGCCGTCGGCCCCTTCCGGGAAGCCGTCGGTTCTCTCTGGGAAGGAAGTGGCGATGTGGCCCACGAGCGCGCCTCGCTCTCGCTGAGGTGTCAGTAACGGGGGAGGACCTTAGTGGCCAGTGGTGACGAAGTGGTGCTCCCCGGCACAGTTCTACCAGCCCCGTCCGCCCCGCTCCGGCATTCGCGGACGGCGGTCCCCGCGGCCCCCGCCCCGGCCTCAGCCGTAGCGCTCCTCCATGGCGTTGGAGATCAGCGTGGTGACCGCCTTGAAGCAGCGGATCATCTCGTAGGCGTCCGGGGAGACGTAGCGGACACGCCGCACCCCCGTGCGCGTGACGCCGGGGACGACGGCGGCGGCCTGGGCCAGCTGCGCGGAGTCCACCTCCACCTCCACGGCCCGGGGCCCGGGCGCGACCGGGTCCAGGCGCCCGGCCAGCGTCATGGCGGCGCGCGCCCCGGCCCGGATGTCCCGCGCGGTCGCGGCCGGGGGACGGCAGCGGGCGGCGTACCGGCTGACGTGCTCCTTGACCGCGACCGTCCGCGCGAACGGGGCGTAGGTCGCGGCGTCCTCGCAGGCGCGGTCGTCCCCCGTGACCAGGATGACCGGGGTGCCGTACTCGGCGACCACCGCGGCGTTGAGACGGCCCTCGCTGGCGGGTTCGCCGTCCAGCCACACGCCGGTCACCGCGTTGGGCAGATAGGTGTGCGCGAGCACGCCCTCGTCACCGGCGCCGCAGTGGTAGCCGAGGAACACCACGCCGTCGCAGTCGCCGGACTGCACGCCCTCGACCATGGACAGCTCCTTGTGCCGTCCGGTGATCATCGTGGCGTCGGTGTTGAGCTCCTCCAGCAGGAGGTTGCGCATGGTCGCGTGCGCCTCGTTGACCAGCACCTCGGTGGCGCCGCCCTCCAGCAGGCCCTCGACGGCGGCGTTGACGTCGCTGGTGAACATGGCGCGGCAGCGCTGCCACTGCTCGGTGCCGGGCTCGACGTCGGCGGGCCAGGTGACGCCCGTGGCGCCCTCCATGTCGGCGGAGATGAGGATCTTCACCCGCACGACCCTACGCCCCGGCCCCCTCCCGTGGCCACGTTCGGACGCCGCGTCCCGCCCGGGGCGCACGAGGGGACCGGGGCGGCGGTCACGGCAGGGTGAGGATCTCCGCACCGGACTCGGTGATGACCAGGGTGTGCTCGAACTGGGCGGTCCACCTGCGGTCGGCCGTCACGGCCGTCCAGCCGTCGTCCCACATGTCGTACTCCACGCCGCCGAGCGTGATCATCGGCTCGATCGTGAAGGTCATCCCCGGCTCCATGACGGTGTCCGCGCGCGGGTCGTCGTAGTGCGGCACCACCAGACCCGAGTGGAACTCCGGCCCCACACCGTGCCCGGTGAAGTCGCGGACCACGCCGTAGCCGAAGCGCTTGGCGTAGGACTCGATGACCCGCCCGATCACGTTGATCTGGCGGCCCGGCCGGCACGCCTTGATCCCGCGCATCATGGCCTCGCGGGTGCGCTCGACCAGCAGCCGGTGCTCCTCCGAGACGTTCCCGGCCAGGAAGGTGGCGTTGGTGTCGCCGTGCACGCCGTCCCGGTAGGCGGTGATGTCGATGTTGACGATGTCGCCGTCGGAGACCACGGTGTCGTCGGGGATGCCGTGGCAGATCACCTCGTTGAGCGAGGAGCACAGCGACTTGGGGTAGCCCTTGTAGCCCAGCGGGCTGGGGTAGGCCCCGTGGTCCATCAGGAACTCGTGGCCGATCCGGTCCAGCTCGTCGGTGGTCACCCCGGGCCGGACGTTGCGGCCGACCTCCTCCAGGGCCTGGGCCGCCAGCCGCCCCACCACGCGCATCCGCTCGATGGTCTCGGGGGTCTGCACGTCGCCCAGAACCCCCTCCACGGGGTGCTTCCGTCCGACGTACTCCGGGCGGACGATGTGGGAGGGAACCGAACGTTGTGGCGAAATTCGCCCAGGAACCAGCGGAGTAGTCATGGACACTGATTGTAGTTCGTGGGTCGGCCACGCGGTCCTGGACGACGTCCCTCCCCCCGCGGGTGTAGGGGAAGCCCGGGCCTGGGTAGGTGCCCACAGAAGCACGTTCCCGTCGGGGCGGCGTCCCGTAGAAAGCGAGTCACGGTGAGCGAGGACACTCAGCTGGACGACAAGTGGTGGTACTGCCTCAGGCACAACCGGGTGGAGCACGGCCCCGGGTGCCCCAACAAGGAGCGCATGGGCCCCTACCCGGACGAGGCCACCGCCGCCAGCGCGCTGGCCATAGCCGCCCGGCGCAACGAGGCATGGGACGAGGCCGACGAGGAGGACCGGTGATCCGCGCCCACGCGCTCCGGACCACCGCGCCGCGCCGTGCCGGGGACGCCTCCCGCCGACGCCTCTGACAGGATCGGCGCATGACTGAACAGAGCACACCCGCGGACGCGGACATCGCCGGGCTGTCCGTCGCCGTCCTGGGCGGGACCGGGGACCAGGGCCGGGGCCTGGCCCGCCGCCTCGCCCTGGCCGGGCACACCGTCCACCTCGGCTCGCGCAGCGCCGAGCGCGCCGAGAAGGCCGCCCGGGAACTGGTGGAGGCCGAGGCCGCCCCGATCGACGTGCGCGGCCTGGACAACGCCGCGGCCGCCGCCGCGGGCGACGTCGTCATCGTCGCCGTGCCCTGGGACGGCCACCGCGAGCTGCTGGAGCGGCTGGCCGCTCCGCTGGCGGGCAAGATCGTCGTGGACTGCGTCAACCCCCTCGGCTTCGACAAGAAGGGCCCCTTCGCCCTCGACGTCGCCGAGGGCAGCGCCGCCCAGCAGGCCGCCGAGGTGCTGCCCGACAGCCGTGTCACGGCCGCCTTCCACCACGTGTCCGCCGCGGTGCTGCTGGACCCCGGGGTCGAGGAGGTGGACCTCGACGTGCTGGTGCTGGGCGAGGACCGCGAGGCCACCGACGTGGTGCGCGCCCTGGCCGAGCGGATCCCGGGGGTGCGCGGCGTCTTCGGCGGCCGCCTGCGCAACGCCCACCAGGTCGAGGCCCTCACCGCCAACCTCATCGCGGTGAACCGCCGCTACAAGACCCATGCGGGCATCCGGATCACCGGGCTGTAGCCCCGGAGCCCGTGGCCGCGGCCCCGAAGGAGCGTTGCCCCGGACGGGCGCGTCGGAGCGACCGCGTCCGGGCCGCCCCGGGGCCCCGCCCGCGCACGCGTACGGCGCCGGTCCCCGCCGCGGGGACCGGCGCCGCCGTGCCGGGCGCGCTCAGCCGCCAGGAGCCGGGTCCAGGGTCAGGACACCCACTCCTTGACCTTGCCGACCAGGGCGGCCGGGTCCTCGCCCACGGGGGTCACGTTGAGCTGGGTCACCCCGGCGGCCCGGAAGGCCTCCACGCGCTCGCGCACGTAGGACTCCGGGCCGACCATGTTGGTCAGCTTCACGAACTCCTCGGGCACGGCGGCCGCGGCCTCGTCCCTCTTCCCCGCCAGGTACAGGTCCTGGATCTTCTCGGCGGCCTCCTCGTAGCCGTAGCGGCGGGCCACCGTGTTGTAGAAGTTCTTCCCCTTGGCGCCCATGCCGCCGACGTACAGGGCGATCATCGGCCGCACGAGGTCCAGCAGCCTCTTGGTGTCCTCGCCCTCGCCGATGGCGAGCAGGCCGCCCGCGGAGACCTCCAACTCGCCCAGGGACGGGTCGCGCCCGGCCCTGCCCTCGGCCAGTGCCTCGCCCCACACCCTGTCGGCCTTCTCGGGGATGAACAGGTGCGGGAGCCAGCCGTCGGCGATCTCGGCGGTCAGCGCCACGTTCTTCACGCCCAGGGAGGCCACGTAGACGGGGATCCGGGGGCGCACGGGGTGGTTGATGATCTTGAGCGGCCTGCCGAGGCCGGTCCCCCTCTCCGGGGGCAGCGGCAGCTGGAAGACGGTGCCGTCGTGGGTGAGGCGGTCCTCGCGCGCCCAGACCTTGCGGCAGATCTCGATGGTCTCGCGGGTGCGGGCCAGCGGCTTGACGTAGGGGACGCCGTGGAAGCCCTCGACGACCTGCGGGCCGCTGGCGCCCAGGCCGAGGACGGCCCGACCGCCGGACAGGTCGTCCAGCCCGGCGGCGGTCATCGCGATGAGCGCGGGGGTGCGCGTGTACAGCGGCAGGATCGCCGAGCCGATCGCCACGGTCTCGGTGCGGGCGGCGATGTAGCCCATCAGGGTGGGGCTGTCGAACCCGTAGGCCTCGGCGACCCACACGGTGTCCAGACCGGCTTTCTCCAGTTCGACCACCTGGTCGACGGAGGCCTTGGGGTCGCCCGCGTACTGGAGCGGCATCGAGACGCGCATCTGTCCTCCCGGGAGGGCCGGACCCCCGGCCCGTCGGCGCTGGGTACGGTGCGACTCTACTCCCGAGTACGGTTCACTCCCGAGTCCGGTTCGGTCTGTCGCCCGGCTCACGGACCGCGGGACCTCCGGCGCCGCACCGCCGGCCGGGGCGGACCCGACCGGCGGTGCTCACCGGTGCGCGGAGAGGAAAGGGCTCACCCCGCCCCTCAGCCGGCGTAGGAGTGGCGCTCCTCGGGGAACGCCCCGTTGACGACCTCGTCGGCGTAGGCCGAGGCCGCCTCGCGCAGCGTCTCGTGCAGGTTGGCGTAGGTCTTGACGAACTTGGCCACCTTCGGGCTCAGCCCGGCCATGTCCTGCCACACCAGCACCTGGGCGTCCGTGGACGGACCGGCGCCGATGCCCACGGTCGGGACGGACAGCTGCTCGGTCACCTGCGCGGCCAGCTCGGCGGGCACGCACTCCAGCACGACCGCGAACGCGCCCGCGCGCTCCAGCTCCTTGGCGTCCTTGAGCAGTCCGGCCGCGGCCTCCCCGCGGCCCTGCACCCGGTAGCCGCCCAGGGTGTTCACCGACTGGGGGGTCAGACCCACGTGCGCCATCACCGGCACGCCCGCCGAGACCAGCAACTCCACCTGGGGCGCCACCGCGTGGCCGCCCTCCAGCTTCACCGCCTGGGCCCCGCCCTCCTTCATGAACCGCGAGGCCGCCTCCAGCGCCTGCTGGGGAGAGGCCTGGTAGGAGCCGAACGGCAGATCCGCCACGACGAGCGCCCGCCGGGTGGAGCGGGACACCGCCGCGGTCAGCGGGAGGAGTTCGTCCACCGTCACCGGGACGGTGGTGTCGTAGCCGTAGACGACGTTGGCCGCCGAGTCGCCGACCAGCAGGACCGGGATCCCGGCCTCGTCGAAGACCCGCGCGGTGAGCGCGTCGTAGGCGGTCAGCATCGGCCAGCGCTCGCCGCGCCCCTTGGCGGCGGCCAGGTCGCGGATGGTGACGCGTCGGCTGGTGACCCCGCCGTACAGGGCGTTTCCTGTCGGCGCCCCGGTCGGGGCGAGGGGCTTTCCTGTGGTGCTCATGCGTTATCCCTCCGTTGTCTCGAAGCACCTCGCGGGTGTCTCCGGACATGTGGACGAATGGTGTTGTCGCGCTCGTGCGCTGGGCGGCCGAGGGGGCCGCGGGCGGTCCACGGGGGACCGGGCGGGTGCGGGAGGAGGCGGGAACCGGCGTACGCGGACGACCGGGCGCGGCCACCGCACGCAAGCATCATCGCATGCCCGCTCCGCGCCTCTCCGCACCGGATACAACCCCGTCCGACGGTCGGATGTTTCCCGACGGGAGCGCTGGTGTCCTCGGTTGGGGAGCGGCCCGCGCCCCCGCCGGAACCGCCCGGGAGGCGGCCGACGCCTTTCCGCCGGAACCGCCCGGGAGGCGGCCGACGCCTTTCCGCCGGAACCGGCCCGAACACGGCCGACACACCGTTCGCGGCTCCCCGAAGCAGGTGGTCGGCGCGGATCGCGGGTACGGTCCGATCGGCGTGAGTTTCGGTGGGACCCGGCGGTGGAGGTGGGTTGGTGGACGCGCAGACGGCGTACCGGCGCAGGTGGGGCGGGCTGGCGGTCCTGATCATCTGCCTGCTGGTGATCGTGGCCGACAACACGATCCTCAACGTGGCGCTGCGTGTGCTGTCCGACCCCGAGCGGGGCCTGGGCGCCAGCCAGTCGCAGCTGGCCTGGGCGATCAACTCCTACACCCTGGTCTTCGCGGGCCTGCTGTTCACCTTCGGCGTGCTCGGCGACCGGTGGGGGCGCCGCCGCATGATCGTGGTGGGGCTGACGGTGTTCGGCGCGGCCTCGGCGCTGTCGGCCTACTCCCAGACCCCCGAACAGCTCATCCTGGCCCGCGCGGTCATGGGGTTCGGCGCCTCCATGGTGACGCCGCAGACCCTGTCGATCATCGCGAACGTCTTCCCGCCCGAGCAGCGCGCACGCGCCATCGGGATCTGGGCGGGCGCGGTCGGACTGGCGATGGCCATCGGCCCCTCGGCGGGCGGGCTGCTGCTGGAGAACTTCTGGTGGGGGTCGATCTTCCTCGTCAACGTGCCCTTCGTGGCGCTGGGCCTGGCACTGGTGTTCTTCCTGATCCCCGAGTCGCGCGACGCCGACCCCGGAAGGCTGGACGTGCTCGGGGTGCTGCTGTCCGTCCCCGGCCTGGTGCTGCTCATCTACGGCATCATCACCGCGGGCGAGCGGGCCTCCCTGGCGGACTGGGACGTGTACGGCGCGCTCATCGGCGGTGTGGTGGTGCTGGTGCTCTTCCTGGTGCACGAGTCGCGCGCACCCAACCCCTCCCTGGACGTGCGCTTCTTCCGCGACCCGCGGTTCAGCGTCTCCGTGGCCACCATCATGGTGCTGTTCTTCAGCATGTCCGGGATCATCTTCTTCCTGAGCTTCTACTGGCAGAGCGTCCGCGAGTTCTCCCCGTTCATCGCGGGTCTGCTGGTGCTGCCGGCCGCACTGGGGCAGATGATCATGGCGCCGCTCAGCCCGACGCTCGTGCGCTGGGCGGGGCCGCGCGTGGTCGCCGCGGTCGGCGTGCTGGGCGTGTGTTCCAGTTTCCTCTTCTTCACCCAGCTCGAAGCGGACACGCCGCTGCCGCTGATCGTCGGGTTCTTCTTCCTCCAGGCCGGTGCGATGGCCGTGGTCCTGACCCCCGCCACCGACGCGATCATGTCGTCGGTGCCGCCCGGCAGGGCCGGAGCCGCCTCCGCCGTGCAGAACACGGTCCGGCAGGTGGCCACGGCGATGGGAGTCGCGATCCTGGGCGCGGTCATCTCCTTCCGGTACCGGGCGGGGATCACACCCACTCTGGAGGAGGTCGCCGACGAGGGTTCGACGGGTGTGACGGACCAGCGGCTGCGGTCGGCGGGGGAGTCGATCGAGGGCACCCTGGCGCTGGCCCGGAGCCTGGGGGAGCAGGGGAGGGTCCTGGTGGAGCCCGCCAAGGAGGCGTTCATGACGGGGCTGCACACGGCGGCGACGGTGTCGCTGTGCTTCGGGGTGGTCGGGCTGGTCGTGATCCTGATCTGGATGCCGCGCGAGACCGGGCGCCACCGGCCACTGGACGCCGGGGACGACGGCGGTTCCTCCGCGGGGACCGAGCCCGTCCCCGGCCGGGGGGAGCGGTGACCGGGACCGGTCCCCTACGTTGAACACATGCGCCTGACCGCCTTCACCGACGTCTCCCTGCGCCTGGTCATGCGGCTCGCGGTCGCGGACGAGGGCGAACTCCTCACCACCAGGGCCGTCGCCGCGATGCTCTCCGTGCCCTACACGCACATGGCCAAGGCCGTGGCGCGGCTGTCCGACATGGGACTGGTGGAGGCGCGGCGCGGCCGCAACGGCGGGCTGCTCCTGACCGAGAGCGGGCGGCGGGCCTCGGTCGGGGCGATCGTGCGCGAACTGGAGGGGGCGGGGGAACTCGCGGGATGCGAGGACGACCCGCCCTGCCCGCTGCGCGCCGCCTGCCGCCTGCGCGGCGCCCTGCGCGAGGCGCACGAGGCGTTCTACACCTCGCTCGACGGCGTCACCGTGGAGTCACTGGTGTCCCCGCCCACGCGCGACGCGCTGACCCTGCTGCGCCCGTAGGGCCCGAGGCGGCGCTCCGCCCGTGCTCCGCCCGTGGCCCGCCCGTGGCCGTCCCCACCTGGCCTCTCCGCGTGGGGACGACCCCGGAGGAGGGGCCCTTGAGGACGGATTTAATATGCATCTCAGATACCAGTTTCGCTCCGAGACACCCTCTCCGAAGTGAGGTCGCATGCTCTCCACCGAGTCAGCCGCCACCGTCCGGGCCACGGTCCCCGCCGTGGCCGGAGCCCTGGACACCATCACCGCCCGCTTCTACGACACGATGCTCGGCGAGCGCCCCGAACTCCTCGACGGCCTGTTCAACCGGGGCAACCAGGCCTCGGGCGAACAGCGCAGGGCCCTGGCCGGATCGATCGCCGCCTTCGCCACCCTCCTCCTGGAGCACCCGGACGAGCGCCCCGACGCCCTCCTCTCCCGCATCGCCTACAAGCACGTCTCCCTCGGAGTCACCGAGGACCAGTACGTCATCGTGCACAAGTACCTCTTCGACGCCATCGCCTCCACCCTCGGGGACGCGGCCACCCCCGCCGTCGTCAGGGCCTGGGACGAGGTCTACTGGCTCATGGCCGGAGCCCTCATCGCCCTGGAGGCCCGCCTGTACGCCGAGCGCGGGCACACCGGGCGCGGTGTGTGGCGCCCCTGGCGGGTCACGCGGCGCCGCCAGGAGACCCCCGACACCGCCTCCCTCACCCTCGAACCCGAGGACGGCGACCCGCTCCCCGCCTTCCTGCCCGGCCAGTACGTCAGCGTCCGCACGCGCATGCCCGACGGCGTCCGCCAGGCCCGTCAGTACTCCCTGACCGGCGGGGACGGCGGAAGCCGCCGCATCACCGTCAAGCGCCTGCGCGCCGTCGGGGCCGATCCGGCGGGGGAGGTCTCCACCCTGCTGCACGACACCGTCGTTCCGGGCGACGTCCTCATGGTCTCCACCCCCGCGGGCGACGTGACCCTGTCCGAGGGCGACCGCCCGCTCGTGCTGGTCTCGGCCGGGATCGGCTGCACGCCGATGGTGGCCATGCTGAACCGGCTCGCCGAGCAGGGCAGCGACCGCAGGGTTCTGGTCCTGCACGCTGACCGCAGCCCGGGGGAGCACGCCCACCGTGAGGAGACCGCCGCCTTGGTCGGGGCGCTGCCCGGCGCGACCGCCCGGACCTGGTACGAGAACGGTGTGGACGGGGGCGACGGCGCGGAGGGTGATGGCGGTGGGGGCGGCGGGGGCACCGTCCGGGGGCTGATGGACCTGGACGGGGTGGACCTGCCCGAGGGTGCTGAGGTCTACCTGTGCGGCCCGCTGCCGTTCATGCGCAACGTGCGCGGCCAGCTGCTCGCCGCCGGGGTGTCCGCCCGTCGCATCCGCTACGAGGTGTTCGGCCCCGACCTGTGGCTGGGCGAGGACTGAGTGGTCGGGCGTGCTCTGAGGGGGCGGAGCGGAAGGGCGGGTGGGCTGTTCCTGCTTTCTTCCGACGCTCAGGCCGCCGGTGGTGACCGGGGTAGCGGCGCCAGCTACCGCGAAACGGTTCGGTTCGCTATCAACGCCTGGGGTCGGGAGATGGTTGGCCTCTGCTGCGTCGGCACCAAAGGCGGCAAGTGTCCGGGGACTCCGTTCAACGCTCCGCCCGTTGATGGTGGCCGAGGCAGCGTCGCCAGCTGCCGCGAGGTGGCTCGGGAGGGTGGTCAACGGTTGATGTTGGTGGGTGGTGGGGCTCTGCTGCGTTGGCACCAAAGGCGAGCGGGCCCTCCGGCCTTGGGCAGCGCTACCGGCCCCCGTGGCGAAGGCGGGCGACGGTGGCAGCGACGACGGCTGGCGGCGGGGCCCGGGCCGCCTGTCGGGCGCGGGCATACCGGGAACCGGCCCGGCCGGGGTCACTCCCGAGGCGGCGGAACCGGGACCCTGTCGGGCGGATGATCTCGTCCCCGTCCCTGCTGTTGGTGTGTGCGGAGTTCGCGTTGGTACTTGGCCCGGTTATGCGGCCCACACAGCGGTTGCAGGTTCGCGACCACGGTGCGCCCGCCTCGGGAGAACGACTGCACGTGATCGGCTTGGCAGAACGCCACCGGCACTTCGCATCCGCCCGGGTGGGCGCAGGTGGTGTGTCCGTGGAAGGCGGCGGTGCGCTGCCGGGCTGAGGCCAGCCGTCGGCTGTGGCCCACGTCCAGCACCTGTCCGGTGGGTGGGGCGGTGAGCATCCGCACGACCTCAGAGTCGGCGGCAAGTTCGTGCACCACACCGGCCGGAATGACCCGGCCGTGCTCGTCCAGCGCTGGAACCTCCTGACCCTGAGCGTTCAGGTAGGTCTGCACCGGCACCACGATGCGGATCTGCGCCAGCGGGGCAGGGGTGTGGGCGCATCCGGTGTGGGTGGTGGCAAAACGCAGCGCCGCGATCAGCGCGTCGTGCTCACGCTGGGCCCGGGTCCGGGTGTCGCCCTCTCCGGGCGGGGTGGTGAAGGTGTCGATGGCCGCGCGCACGACCAACGCATCCCCGGACCCGCCCCAGGCCTGCAACTGGTAACTGCCCTGGAAAGTCTCATGGACGACCAGCCCACGGGCGGCGTGAGCCGCCTCATGGTCGCGGTCCAACCGGTGGGGGTCCAAACGGTAAGCGACCTGGCGGGCCACCGCCTGGAGCTGGTTGACCGACAACCCAGGCCGCTCCTGCTTGGCGGTCACCAGAGCCGCTTCGAACCCCTGCCGGTACTGCGCCTGGTCGGGGAAATGGTCCTCATCGCGGGTCTGGACGGCTTTGTCGGTGACCTTGGCGATCACCACCGCCTCACCCAACCCCACGGTGCCCTCGGCTACGGCCTGGGCGGTGGCGGGCAGGGTCTCCTCGTGCACGTGCTGGGCCAGCCGCGCCAAATCCTTCGCCTGGGCGGTGGGCAACTTGCCGTGGTGCACCAACCACTTGTCCAACGTGCTGTAGCCGCTGTAGCGGGCCACCGCACCGCGCGCGTACAAACGCGCCATCCGCACCAGAGCCTGATAGCGGATCTGGTCCAGCTGGGCCCACAGCGCCGCGACCTCCTCAGCGGCGGCCTCATCCGCTCCGGGCGGCACGTCGGCGTTCAAAGCCTGGTCGATGATCTCGCGCGCACCGGCCAGCGCGGCCACGGCCGGGGAACATTCCCCGGGGGCCGCCTTGGGCGCTGCGATCATCATCTCCATACTTCTTATTATAGGCCAGTGGTCGCCTTTTCTCCACTATTCGCAGCGCCAATTGCCGACTTTCTTTCTGGAGGGTGCTTTTGCTTCAGAGCTGCAATTGGGTCGGGCCAAAAGGTGTCCAAAAACGCGCGCCCAGAATGACCTCTTGTCGTTGGCGCGATCGTCGCCCGCGCCGACCACGGGAGTCGGAAGCGTTGCCCGAGGCCGGAGGGCCTGCTTGCCGTTGGTGCCGACGCAGCAGAGCCGAGCCGCCCCCACACCCCGGGCGTTGGTCGCCCTCCGGAGGTTGCTCCTGCCTTTGGTGCCGCTTTTCGTCGGGGGCCCACACCCCCACCCGGCGCCCACCGCTTCCCGCCGTCCGCACCCTTTCGCGGCAGCTGGCGCGCTTTCGTTGCCGCCAACAACCCCTGGCAGGAATGGCGTAGGGAGGGGCCCTGTGGACGGCCCCTCCCTACCCCTCAACCCATTCTCCCTATTGGGTGCCGAGCGTTTCAGGGCATGCCGAAGCCTGCATGGGTGGGATCCCCCCTATTTCCAGGAAACCACTCCGCCCCCACCCCGGAACACCCCAAACTCCCACCTGTGGAAAACCGGGGACCACGGGCCGAGAGGTATACCAACCGGTGGATCTCGGACCCGTCCACACCCGCTGCGCACCCGTCCACCCCCACTTCTCACCCGCTCCGCACCCGCTCCTCAGCCCAAGCCCAGCCCGCGTCGTGGGTCAGGACGGCGGACGGGACACGTTGTCCACAGGGGGTCTGCGAGTGTCGCGGGAAAGTCGTAGGCTCAGGAGTCACCACCTGTCCACCGACCCTCCTGGGGGCACCCGAGCCATGGCCGACTCCTTCGCCCATCTGCACGTCCACACCGAGTACTCGATGCTCGACGGGGCCGCCAAACTCAAGCCCCTCTTCAAGGAGGCGGCGCGGCTGGGCATGCCCGCGGTCGCGATGACCGACCACGGCAACATGTTCGGGGCCTACGAGTTCTACCAGCAGTCCAAGGGCACCGGCGTCACGCCGATCATCGGCATCGAGGCCTACGTCGCACCCGAGTCGCGCTTCCACAAGAAGCGGGTCTTCTGGGGGCGGTCCAGCGGCTCCGACGACGCCTCGGCAGAGGGCGGCAAGGACATCTCCGGCGGCGGCCGCTACCTGCACATGACCATGCTGGCGCAGAACGAGAAGGGCCTGCGCAACCTGTTCCGGATGTCCTCGCTGGCGTCCATGGAGGGCTACTACATGAAGCCCCGCATGGACCTGGAGCTGATGTCGGAGTACAGCGAGGGCATCATCGTCTCCACCGGCTGCCCCTCGGGCGGCGTGCAGACGCGGCTGCGGCTGGGCCAGGAGAAGGAGGCCGTCGCCTACGCGGCCGGGCTCCAGGACATCTTCGGCAAGGAGAACGTCTTCCTGGAGCTGATGGACCACGGCGTGCCCATCGAGAAGGAGGTCCGCGACGGCCTGCTCAGGGTCGGCCGCGAGCTGGACATCCCGCCTCTGGTGACCAACGACTCCCACTACGTGTACGAGTCCCAGGCCTCGGCGCACGACGCCCTGCTGGCGGTGGGCGTGGGCAAGAACCTGGACGATCCCACCCGCTTCCGGTTCAACGGGTCGGGCTACTACCTCAAGACCGCGGAGGAGATGCGCGGCATCCTCAACTTCGAGGAGTGGGAGCAGGGGTGCAGGAACACCCTGCTGGTGGCCGAGCGCGTCGACCCGGGCGCCTACGACGCGGTGTTCGCCCACCGCGACCTGATGCCGGTCTTCCCCGTGCCCGAGGGGGAGACCCAGGCCTCCTGGCTGGCCAAGGAGGTCGATCGGCTCCTGCCCACCCGCTACCCGGACGGGATCAACGGCGAGATCCGGCAGCGGGTCGACTTCGAGCTCGGCATCATCAACGAGATGGGCTTCCCCGCCTACTTCCTCGTGGTCGCCGACATCTGCCAGTACGCGCGCAAGAACGGCATCGCGCTGGGCCCGGGGCGCGGTTCGGCGGCGGGGTCGATGATCGCCTACGTCCTGGGCATCACCGACCTGGACCCGCTGGAGCACGGGCTGCTGTTCGAGCGGTTCCTCAACCCCGAGCGCGTCACCATGCCCGATGTCGACCTGGACTTCGACGAGCGTCGGCGCGGGGAGATGATCGAGTACGTCACCCGCCTGTACGGCGCCGAGCGCGTCGCGCAGATCCTGACCTTCGGCACCATCAAGGCCAAGGCCGCGGTCAAGGACTCCACGCGCATCCTGGGCATGCCCTACTCGGTGGGCGACCAGATCACCAAGGCCTTCCCCGCCGCGGTCGGCGGCAAGGAGATCCCGCTGGAGGCGGTGACCAACACCGAGCACGAGCGCTACGGCGAGACCACCGAGCTGCGCAGCCTCGTCGACAACGACGCGCAGGTCGCCAAGGTGATGGAGACCGCGCGCGGTATCGAGGGCCTGACCCGCGGCACGGGCGTGCACGCCGCGGGCGTCATCCTGTCCAAGGAACCCCTGCTCGACGTCATCCCGCTGCACAAGCGCGACACCGACGGCGCCATCATCACGGGCTTTCCCTACCCTCAGTGCGAGGACATGGGCCTGCTCAAGATGGACTTCCTGGGCCTGCGCAACCTCACGATCATGGACGACGCGGTCAAGTCCATCAAGGAGGCCGAGGGGATCGACATCGACCTCGGCAAGCTCCCCCTGGACGACAGGAAGACCTACCAGCTCCTCTCGCGCGGCGACACCCTGGGCGTGTTCCAGCTGGACGGCGGCGCGATGCGCAACCTGCTCAAGCGCATGGAGCCCAAGAAGTTCGGCGACATCGCGGCCGTGCTGTCGCTGTACCGGCCCGGTCCGATGGCCGCGAACGCGCACAACGACTACGCCGACCGCTCGAACGGCCGCCAGGAGGTCACCCCGATCCACCCGGAGCTCAAGGACGCTCTGGAGCCGATCCTGGGGGAGACCTTCCACCTGCTCGTCTACCAGGAGCAGATCATGGCCATCGCGCAGCAGTTGGCCGGGTACACCCTGGGCGGCGCCGACCTGATGCGCCGCGCGATGGGCAAGAAGAAGAAGGAGGCCCTGGAGGAGGAGGAGGCCAAGTTCTTCCCCGGGGCCGCGGCCCGCGGCTTCTCCAAGGAGGCCACACAGGCGCTGTGGGACGTCATGCTGCCCTTCGCCGGGTACGCGTTCAACAAGTCGCACGCCGCCGGGTACGCTCTGGTCTCCTACTGGACCGCCTACCTCAAGGCCAACCACCCCGCCGCCTACATGGCCGCGCTGCTGACCTCGGTCAGCGACGACAAGGACAAGATGGCGGTCTACCTGGCCGAGTGCCGGACCCAGGGCATCAAGGTGCTGCCCCCCGACGTCAACGAGTCGGGTCTGCGCTTCACCCCGGTGGGCAAGGACATCCGCTTCGGCATGGGCGCGGTCCGCAACGTCGGCGCCAACGTCGTCAACTCGATCATCAAGACCCGCACGGAGAAGGGCAAGTTCAGCTCCTTCACCGACTTCCTGTCCAAGATCGAGCTTGCGGCCTGCAACAAGCGCGTCATCGAGTCGCTGATCAAGGCGGGCGGCTTCGACTCGCTCGGCCAGCCCCGCCGCGAGCTGTACCGCCACCACGAGACCGCGGTGGACGGCATGATCAGCTCCAAGAAGCAGGAGGCGCACGGCCAGTTCGACCTGTTCGGCGGCGGCGACGACGGCGACTCCACCCCCATCGGCCTCAACATCAACTGGGGCGAGGAGGAGTGGGACCGCAAGACCAAGCTGGCCTTCGAGCGGGAGATGCTGGGCCTGTACGTCTCCAGCCACCCGCTGGCCGGTGCCGAGCGGGTGCTGGCCCGCTCGCGCGACACCTCCATCGCCCAGATCGTGGCGGGCGAGATGGCCCGCGAACGCGGTGAGGTGCGCATCTCCGGCCTGATCTCCAAGGTGGACAAGCGCACCAACAAGGCGGGCAACCAGTGGGCGATCGCCACGGTCGAGGACCTGGACGCCTCGATGGAGGTGCTGTTCTTCCCCAAGACCTATCCGCTGTACGTGCAGGCCCTGCTGGAGGACACCGCGGTCACCGTCAAGGGCAGGCTCAACGACCGCGACGGCACGTGGTCGATGTTCGCCTCGGAGATGTCGATCCTGGACATCTCGCACGTCACCGAGGGGGAGCCCCCGGTGCTGCTGACGGTCGCGGAGGAGCGCCTCACCCCCGAGCTGGTCGGTGACCTGCGCCAGGTGCTGGCCACGCACAAGGGGGACACCCCCGTGCGGATCCGGGTGGACAACCCGGTCCGGTCGCGGGTCTACGCCGTGGACCGCTACTCGGTGCGGATCTCCCCGGAGTTCAACGGTGAGGTCAAGAGCCTGCTGGGGGCCTTCGCGGTCGATTACTGACCACCGTCCCCGGACCCCACGGTCCCCGCGCGCCCCCGGGCGTGCGGGGACCTTTTTCGTGCCCGCTCTTGCCAGGGCGAAGTTAAAGATATATCTTTGAGCTATCAGAACAGGGCACGATAGTTGCTCTGTATCGCACAGCCTTCAGGAGGACGACATCATGAGCGCCATGGCTATTCCCGGCCCCTGGTCCTGGGAGGCGCGCGGACCGCGCCGTTCGCGCCTTCCCTGGGGCCGCCAGCCGGAGGAGGAACGACACGGACACCCCGAGCACCCCGGCCACGGCGGTCCGCGGCGCGGCGGTGGACGGTTCGCGTTCGGCCCGCCCGGTCCGCCTCCGCCCCCCGAGCCCCCGGCGGGGCCGGGACGGCCGCCCTGGGCAGGAGGGCCCTTCGGCCACGACCACCCCTTCGGCCCCGACCACCCGTTCGGCGGCTTCGGCCCCGGCGGTTTCGGGCCGGGCGGGGGGTTCGGCCCGGGAGGCGGCCCCGGCGGCCGACGACGGGGCGGACACCGCGCCAAGCGGGGCGACGTGCGCACCGGCATCCTGCTGCTGCTCGCGGAGGAACCGCGCAGCGGCTACGAGATCATCCGCGAGGGCCGCGAGCGCAGCGGCGGTATGTGGCGGCCCAGCCCGGGCTCGGTCTACCCCATGCTCCAGCAGCTGGAGGACGAGGGCCTGGTCGTCCAGCAGGAGGGCGAGGGGCGGCGCCGCCCCTACCGGCTCACCGACGAGGGCATCGCCCACCTGGAGGAGCACGGCGCCGACCTCACCCCGCCCTGGGAGGCGGTCGCCGACGCCTACGCCGACAGCCGGTCCCGGTACGAGGAGGTCGCGGCCCTGGCCCACCAGCTCACCGCGGCCGCGGCGCAGGTCGCCCAGGCGGGCAGCGCCGACCAGCTGGAGCGGGCCAAACGGCTCCTGGCCGAGACCCGGCGGGGCCTCTACCTCATCCTCGCCGAGGAGGAGGCGGCCGACAGCGCCTCCGCTCCGGGGGACGATGACGAGGACTGAGGCGCCGGGCGCCGACCGGTGACGGCGACGACGCGGGGGCGCCCGGGGACGCGAACACGTCCCCGGGCGCCCCCACCGTGTCAGCGCCCCCTCGGGGTCGGCGCCCCCGCCGCCCGGCGCCGCCGTCCGACCGGACTCGCGGCCCGCCCCCGACGCGCGGACTACTCGCCCGTCGTCCCGTCGGCGAGCTCGCGCAGGACGTCCAGGTGGCCGTTGTGGCGGGCGGTCTCCTCGACCATGTGCACCAGCACCCACCGCAGCGTGGTGTGCCCCTCAGCGCGGTGCGCGCGCCGCGAGCCCGAACCCAGTTCCAGCCGGGCGGTGATCTCCCGGGAGCGGACGCACTGGGCCTCGTACTCCTCCAGGAGCCGGTCCAGGGGAACCTCCCCGCCCCGGCGCCACTCGGCGTCGGGGTCCTCCGGTGTGGCGTAGCCCTCGTCGGGCAGACCCAGCAGGATCACCTCGAACCAGGCGTGCTCCACCCAGCGCAGATGGGAGACGACGGCGCCCACGCTCATCAGCGGGGACGACGGCAGGGGGGTGGCGGCGGCGTGTTCGGGGGACAGCCCGGCGCACTTGGCGTGGACCGTGGCGCGGTGCCAGTCCAGCCAACTGGTGAGCATGGTGCGCTCGTCGGCGGCCTTGGGCGGGTCGACACGCTGGAGACCGGGGACGGCGAGGGGGCTGTTCTTGTCACTCATGCCGGTATTCTCCGTTCCGGCTATGCCCCGTATCCACTGGTTTTCCGCAGGCCGGGACGGGGCGCGGGAGAGTGGGGGAGATGGCGGACCGCAACCGGGGGGAGACGTCGGCGCCGACACGCCGACTGGTCGTGGGGGCGTGCGTCCTGGGAGCCCTGCTCCTGCTGGGCGCGGTCCTGGGACCGCTGTGGTGGGGCCTCGCACCGCGCGCGGAGGGCACCGCGCTGGGCGGGGGCGAGGTCTTCACCGGGACCACCGAGGACGTGTTCGCGGGTGAGGGCTGGTTCGCCCTCATCACCGCCCTCACCGGACTGGTCGCGGGCTACACCGCCTACATGGCCCAGTTCCCGCTGTCGCGCCGCCGCTTCCAGGACCTGCGCATGGTCTGCCTGGTCGCGGGCTTCCTCGGCTCGCTGGGCGGGGCCGTGCTCACCTGGCGCGTCGGTGTGGCCCTGGACGGTCCGGCGCACGCCGCCGTCGGGGCGGCCGAGCCCGGCGCCACCGTGCAGACCGGGCTCCAGCTCGACGCGACCGCCTTCCTGCTGATCTGGCCCCTGGTGTTCGTCCTCCAGTACGGGCTGCTCGACGCGATCAGCCTCGTGCGCCGCGACCTGCCCGGCGTGCCCCGGCAGGAGCTCGTGCGGCGGGATACGGAAGCGCAAACGCACGCTGAGTCCGCGGCGCCGGTCGGCCCCGGCCCGGACGCGGGCCCGGCGGCCCACCCGCCCCCCGGCGAGCCGATCCCGGCCGAGCACGACCAGGCGGGGCCGGAGGACCCCCGCGGCTGATCCCCGCTCCCGCCCTCCGTTCCCGTCCTCAGAGCCGGCGGACGGTCTCCTCGTACATGCCGTCGAGCAGGTCGCGGTACTTGTCCTCGACCGCGCGCCGCCGCATCTTCAGGCTGGGCGTCATCTCGCCCTCCTCGACCGTCAGGTCGCTCGGCAGGATCGCGAACCTCTTCACGGTCTCGTGCCGGGGCAGGCCCCGGTTGAGCTCGTCCACGGCCTCCTGCACCATCTCCCGGACCCTGGGCTCCCGCGTCAGGCCCGTGTAGTTGAGGTGGTCCAGTCCGTGCTCCTGCGCCCACGCGTCGATCGACTCGGGGTCCAGGGCCACCAGCGCCACGCAGTAGGGGCGCCGGTCGCCGTGCACGACCAGGTTGCTGACGTAGGGGCACAGCGCCTTGAAGCGGCTCTCGATGATCTGGGGTGCCACGTACTTGCCGCCGGAGGTCTTGATCAGCTCCTTCTTGCGGTCGGTGATGCGCAGGCGGCCGTTCTCCAGGGCGCCGATGTCTCCGGTGGCGAACCAGCCCTCCGGAGTGAGCACCTCCTCCGTGGCGCCGGAGAGGTTGTGGTAGCCGCGCATCACGCCGCCACCCCGGATGAGGACCTCGCCGTCCTCTGCGATGCGCACCTCGGTGCCGGGCATGGGCAGCCCGACCGTGCCGAACCGCACGTCGCCGGGCCGGTTGACGAACGTCCCGGCGCTGGTCTCGGTGAGCCCGTAGCCCTCCAGGATGACGATCCCGGCGCCGTAGAAGAACCGGCCGATCTCGGGGGACAGCGGAGCGCTGCCGGAGATGAAGAACTTCAGCCGCTCCCCGAAGCGCGCCCGCAGCCTCGCGAACACGAGCCTGTCGGCGACCCGGTACTGTGCGGCGAGCAGGCCGGTGGGCTCGCGGCCCTCCTCCCTGAGCCGGGCGACCCGGTCGCCCACCCCCGCGGCCCACCGGAAGATCCGGTACCTGGCCGCGCCGCCCTCCTTGGCCTGCATGACCACGCGGTTGTACACCTTCTCGAAGATGCGCGGGGCGGCGGCCATGAAGGTGGGCCGCACGACGGCCAGGTTGTCCACGATCCGCTCGGGGCGGCCGTCCACGGCGGTCCGGAAGCCGATCCGCAGCTGGCTGACCTGCATGAGCTTGCCGAACACGTGCGACAGCGGCAGCCACAGGTACTGGACGTCGTCGGGGCCCATCAGGTCCCAGCCCTGCGCGCGCAGTTCGGTGTCCAGGTCCGCCATGGCCTGGGACTCGTAGAGCCAGTTCGCGTGGTCCAGGCGCACGCCCTTGGGTCTGCCCGTGGTGCCGGAGGTGTAGATCAGCGTGGCCAGGTGGTCGGGTGCGACCGCCGCGACCAGCGCCTCGAACAGGTCGGGGTCCTGGGCGTGGAGTCCGGCGCCCCGTGCGGCCAGCTCCTCCAGGGACATCACCCAGTCGTCGTCGCCCCCGGCCGCGCCCTCGAAGGCGATCACCCGCGACAGCCCCGGCATCCGCGCGCGCTGGTCGACCAGCTTGGCGACCTGCTCGTCGTTCTCGGCGAAGGCCACCATGCTGCCCGAGTCGGAGACGATGTAGGCGCAGTCGGGCGGGGTGGAGGAGGGGTAGACGGTGGTGGAGGCGCCGCCCGCGCACAGCACGGCCAGGTCGGCGAGGATCCACTCCACGCGCGTGCTGGAGACGATCGCGCACCGGGCCTGGGGGGTCACGCCCAGGTCGTGCAGGCCCAGCGCGATGTCGCGCACCCGGTCGCGGGTCTGGGACCAGGTGAGGGTCTCCCACTTCTCGGGGGCGCCGGAAGCGCCGGGAAGGGGGTAGCTGAACGCCTCGGAGTCGGGGGACTCGGCGACGCGGGAGAGGAACATACCGGGAACAGAGGAAAAGGGGGATGAAATGTTACTCATGTCACGAAACTACCCCTGGGTAGGTGACCCGGCAACAGCCCGTGCACGTCCTCGGAAACGGTCCCCGTCGGGGGTCAGGAGGCGCCGATCGGCGCGGTGACCGCCTCGGTGAGCGTGATCAGGTCACGGGGCTTGAGCTCCATCTGCAGACCCCGCCGCCCGGCCGAGACGTAGACCGTGGGCAGTTCGGTTACCGACGCGTCGATCACGGTGCGCAGGCGCTTGCGCTGGCCCAGGGGGCTGATCCCGCCGCGCACGTACCCGGTGGCCTTCTCGGCCAGTGCCGCGTCGGCCATGGCGGCCCTCTTGCCGCCGACCGCGGCGGCCAGCGCCTTGAGGTCGAGCGTGGTGCTGACGGGCACCACCCCGACGGTGAGCTGTCCGTCCACCTCGGCGATCAGCGTCTTGAAGACGTGCTCGTGGGGGACGCCGAGCGCGTCGGCCGCGTCGGTGCCGTAGGAGTGCCCGTCCGAGAAACCGTCCACCTCGTAGGGGTGCAGCGTGTACGTGGTCTTGGTCCGTCCGGCGGCCACGGTCGCTGGTGTGGCTTTTGCGCTCATTGAGTACCTGGTTCCTTCTCCGCGCGCGAACGCGCTGGTGCGTGCGTCGCAACAGCCCGGGTCGGGCCCCGGGCACGCCGCACCGCTTCGCACAGCAGGCTAGGCCAACACGGGGCGGGCCGCGCGCAGGCATGCGGGGAAACCCGGTGTTTCCTCCACTGGACACCGGTATCGGGACTTTCGACCCGGAAAGGGGCCGGCGAACGCGCCGCACGGTCCCCTAGTTGAACGACACGCCGTTGTTGAGGAAGGGGCCCGCGGGCAGGTTGGGCAGCGTGGGAGCGGCCACGATGCGGTTCTCCCGGCGCAGGAACCGGGCGGTCACGGCCAGCCGGGTCGCGGCGTCCTCGGCTTCCAGCATCCGCTGCTTCTCCGCCTGGTCCAGGACCGCGGCCGCGGCCACCGCGTAGGACAGCGCGATGGGGTCCTTGGGCAGTTCGGGTGAGGCGTCCGGCGACATCCCGATCGAGGCCAGGCGCTGGGAGTAGGTCCCGAACAGGTCGCGCACCCGCTCGGCGTGCTCCTCCACGTCCGGGCCGGTCGGCTCGGGCAGGAAGGCCACCGACGCGGTCGAGTACTCCTCGGGGGAGGAGGCGTCCACCTGCGACAGGTCGGTGATGGAGAACCGCGCGCCGCCCTCGACGACCAGGTCGTAGCGGCCGTCCTCGTAGGTGCGCACGTCGCGCACCAGGGCGGTGCACCCGGTCGCGCTGATCCGGGGCAGTGAGGTGCCCGGCCCTCCGGTGGTGGGGGTCCCGGTGTCGGCTCCGCCGGCGCCCTGGCCGGACTCGGAGGCCACCTCTTGGCCCAGTTCGATCCACACCACGCCGAACCGGAGCGGGCCCCGGCCGCGCCCGATCTCGTCCCCCTGGGCGAAGGTGGGTCCGAGCAGCTCCGCGACCAGGCGGCGGTAGCGCCGCTCGAAGACGTGCAGGGGAACGGTCATACCGGGGAACAGCACGGTGTTCAACGGGAAGATCGGCAGGGCCAAGGGCATGGTTCCAGTATGCCCCTCATGCCGGGAACGCGGGCGCCGAAACCGGCGGCGCGTCCCCGGCCGGTCCCGGCCCCCGCGGCCCGAGGGCGCCCGGGGGCCCGGGGCGCGGGGTCAGGAGACCGACGGGCCGGCGGTGCCGGGCGCGTCCTGGCTGCCGCCGTCCTCGCTGGGCATGTCCCGGGCGACGAAGGTCTCCACGTCGAACAGGTTGCCGTTGGCGCGGTCCACCACGTTGAGGAGGGTCGACATCTTGGCGACCTCCTCGGTCTGCTCCTGGATGAACCACTGGAGGAACTGCTCGCCGGTGTAGTCGTCCTCGTCCCGGGCGACCTTGGCCAGGCGCTGGAACTGGTCGGTCACCTCGCGCTCCTGGCGAAGGGCCAGGGCGACCAGGTCCCGGGGCACGGCGAAATCGGTCTCGATCTCGTCCACGCCCGGAAGGGAGAACGGGACGTCGGTGTCCAGGAGGAACCGCACGATCATCATCGCGTGGTCGCGCTCCTCCAGGGACTGCTCGTAGAAGACCCGCGCCAGCTGGGGCAGGTCGTGGTCGTCGAACCAGGCGGCGATGGCCACGTACTGGTGCGAGGCCGTGAACTCGTGCCGAACCTGGTCGACGAGGAGCCGGTGGAACTTGGAAAGGCCGATATCGCTGCTCTTGTTCGAAGTCATGAGTACACGATAACGCATGGAAAAGCATTTCGCGACATTTATCGATGTGACTCGAATTTCTTAGGCAAGCCTTTCTGAAGCTTAATAAGGTTAGGTGTCCCAAACTTAGAGCTCATCTCAAAAGCCGTCAGCATGCTTGGCCAGGTGCTTGTAGCAGATGAGGATGCAGGCGATGCCGAGCATGGCCAGGAAGGTGGAGGCCTTGCGCTCCCAGCGCACGTTCAATCTGCGGTAGGAGCCCAGCCAGGCGATAGAGCGTTCGACCTTGTACCGGTGGCGTCCCAGACGTTGGGAGGACTCGATGCCGGGACGGGCCAGGCGCACGCCGATGCCGCGCTCGCGCAGCCAGCGGCGCTGGTCCCGGGAGTGGTAGGCCTTGTCGCCGTGAAGTTTGGCTGGACGCCGCCGCCGGGGACCTCGCCGCGATCGCACCGCCGGAACGCCCCGGACCAGGGGCTTGAGCGCTTCGATGTCGTTGACGTTGGCCGCGGAGACCGCGCAAGTCAGCGGGAGGCCCTGGTTGTCGCACAGCAGGTGGAGCTTGGAGCCGGGTTTGCCGCGATCAGTGGGGTTTGGCCCCGTGCTCTCCCCCTCTCTTGGCGCGGATCGACTGGGAGTCGACAGTGGCGCGGGACCAGTCCAGCAGGGCGCGTCTGCCCAGCTCATCCAGGATCGTGCGGTGGATCGTGGGCCACAGGCCCATCTCGGTCCAGGTCTGAAACCAGCGGTGGGCGGTGGCACGGGTAACGCCGAACAGGCCATCGGCCTTCTCCCAGGAACAGCCGGATGCCTGGACGAACAGCACCGTGGTCAACACGGCTCTTTGGTCCGCCCGGGGTCGGCCGGTCCGCGGCGCGGGAGGCAGTAGCGGCTGGACGATCTCCCAGAGCCCATCGGGCAACACATCGCTCACAGCACGTGATCATGCCAGGCTCAGGAGCATCTCGTAGGGCTTTTGAGATGAGCTCTTAGGGCGCACTTATTCGGGCGTAACGCGTTCCATCCCGCCGGCCCCCTCCCGCACCGGCGCGTACCCGCCGGTGGCGCGTGTGTGGCGTCCATCATCCGGACGGCGCCGCCCACCGAATGGGCACTTCCCCCTAGACTGGGACCGTGATCAGTCGAATCGACCTCCGAGGCACCCAAGGCGACCCGCGTCAGGCCCTTCCGCGCGCGGAACTGGACGTGGCGGCCGCCGCCGAGCGCGTACGCCCCCTGTGCGAGGACGTGCGCCATCGCGGTGTCGAGGCCCTGGTCGAACTCACCGAGCGCTTCGACGGCGTCAGACTGACCGACATCCGCGTGCCCAAGGACGCGATCGAGGCCGCCCTGGACGGCCTCGACCCCGCCGTGCGCGCCGCGCTGGAGGAGTCCATCCGCCGCGCCCGCGCGGTCCACCGCGATCAGCGCCGCACCGACCACACCACCCGCGTCGTGCCCGGGGGCACCGTCACCGAGAAGTGGATCCCCGTCGACCGCGTCGGCCTCTACGTGCCGGGCGGCCGGGCCGTCTACCCCTCCAGCGTCGTCATGAACGTCGTCCCCGCCCAGGAGGCGGGGGTGCGCTCCCTGGCGGTCACCTCACCGCCCCAGAGCGCCTTCGGCGGACTGCCCCACCCGACCATCCTCGCCGCCTGCGCCCTGCTCGGCGTCGACGAGGTCTACGCCGTCGGCGGCGCCCAGGCCGTGGCCATGTTCGCCTACGGCGCGGGCCCCTGCGAGCGCGCCGACATGGTCACCGGCCCCGGAAACATCTGGGTGGCCGCGGCCAAGCGCCTGCTCAAGGGCGTCATCGGCATCGACGCCGAGGCCGGTCCCACCGAGATCGCGATCCTCGCCGACGCCACCGCCAACCCCGACTACGTCGCCGCCGACCTGGTCAGCCAGGCCGAGCACGACGTCGTCGCTGCCTCCGTCCTGGTCACCCCGGACGAGGCGCTCGCCGAGGCGGTCACCGACCGCCTCGCCGCACGCGTGGCCGCCACCAAGCACGGCGACCGCGTCCGCGAGGCCCTGTCCGGCCCGCAGTCCGGCATCGTCCTGGTCGACGACCTCGACCACGGCCTCGCCGTCGTCAACGCCTACGCCGCCGAGCACCTGGAGGTCATGACCGCCGACGCCGCCGCGTGGGCCGCGCGCGTGCGCAACGCGGGCGCGATCTTCATCGGCGACTTCTCGCCGGTCTCCCTGGGCGACTACGCCGCCGGGTCCAACCACGTGCTGCCCACCGGCGGCTGCGCCTGCCACAGCGGCGGCCTGAGCGTGCAGACCTTCCTGCGCGGCGTGCACGTGGTCGAGTACGACCGCGAGGCGCTGACCGACGTCGCCCACCACGTCATCGCCCTGGCCAACGCCGAGGACCTGCCCGCGCACGGCGAGGCCGTCGCCGCGCGCACGGACCAGGCCTGAGCCCGAAGGCCACCCGCCCGGCGGGAACCCGGGCGCGCGGGCCCCGCGGCCGCACCGGCCGCGACCCGCACGCCCCGCCCGCCTCCGACCGACCATGAGCGTGCAACCGTGAGCTTCACCCTGAACGACCTGCCCCTGCGCGACGACCTGCGCGGCCGCTCGCCCTACGGCGCGCCGCAGCTGGACGTGCCCGTGGTGCTCAACACCAACGAGAACCCGCACCCGCCCTCGGCGCGCCTGGCCAAGGCGCTGGCCGAGGCGGTCGCCGACACCGCCCTGGGCCTCAACCGCTACCCCGACCGGGACGCGGTCCGCCTGCGCGAGGGCCTGGCCGCCTACCTCGGCCACGGCCTGACCGCCGACCAGGTGTGGGCGGCCAACGGCTCCAACGAGGTCCTCCAGCAGATCCTCCAGGCCTTCGGCGGCCCCGGCCGGTCCGCCATGGGCTTCGAGCCGTCCTACTCCATGCACCCGATCATCTCCCGGGGCACCGGCACCGCCTGGGTGTCCGTGCCGCGCGGAGCCGACTTCCGCGTCGACGTGGACGCCGCCCTGGCCGCCATCGCCGAGCACCAGCCCAGCGTCGTCTTCCTCACCTCGCCCAACAACCCCACCGGCACCGCCCTGGAGTTGGCCGACACGGAGCGCGTCCTCGCGGCGGCCCCCGGCGTCGTGGTCGTGGACGAGGCCTACGCCGAGTTCCGCCGCGAGGGCACACCCAGCGCGCTGAGCCTGCTGCCCGACCACCCCAGGCTCGTCGTCTCGCGCACCATGTCCAAGGCCTTCGCCCTGGCCGGCGCGCGCGTGGGCTACCTGGCCGCCCACCCGGCCGTGGTCGACGCCCTCCAACTGGTCCGCCTGCCCTACCACCTGTCCGCCGTCACCCAGACGGTCGCGCTCACCGCGCTCGACCACGCCGACGAACTCCTCGCCGCCGTCGCCGACCTGCGCGCCGAACGCGACTCCCTGGTCGCCTGGCTGCGCGAGCAGGGCTTCTCCGTCGCCGAGTCCGACGCCAACTTCGTCCTGTTCGGCGAGTTCGAGGACCGCACCCGCGTCTGGCAGGACATGCTCGACCAGCAGGTCCTCATCCGCGAGACCGGCCCGCCCGGGTGGCTGCGCGTCAGCGTCGGAACCCCGCAGGAGATGGCCGCCTTCCGCCGGGCCCTGCTCCGCGCCACCGGACGCTGAGCCGTGCCCGCCGACCCCGAGACCGCCGCCCGGCCCGACCCGGCCGGGCCCCGCACCCACCGCACCGAGCGAGGAAGTCCCACCACCATGAGCCGCACCGGACGCGTCGAGCGCACCACCAAGGAAACCAAGGTCCTGGTCGAGATCGACCTGGACGGCACCGGCGTCGCCGACGTCTCCACCGGCGTCGGCTTCTTCGACCACATGCTCGACCAGCTCGCCAAGCACGGCCTGTTCGACCTGACCGTGCGCACTGAGGGCGACCTGCACATCGACTCCCACCACACCATGGAGGACACCGCCCTGGCCCTGGGCGCGGCCTTCCGCGAGGCCCTGGGCGACAAGCGGGGCATCCGCCGCTTCGCCGACGCCAAGGTGCCCCTGGACGAGGCCCTGGCCGAGGTCACCGTGGACGTCTCCGGCCGCCCCTACCTGGTGCACAGCGAGCCCGAGGGCATGGCCCCGCTGATCGGCCGCGACTACGACACCACCATGACCCGCCACATCCTGGAGTCGTTCGTGGCCCAGGCCCGCGTCGCCCTGCACGTGCGCGTGCCCTACGGCCGCAACGCCCACCACATCGTCGAGTGCCAGTTCAAGGCGCTGGCCCGCGCCCTGCGCGCGGCCACCGAGGACGACCCGCGCGTCAGCGGCATCCCGTCCACCAAGGGCGCCCTGTAGATGGACGGATACCTGTGGGGGATCGCCCTCATCGTGCTCGGGGGCTTCCTCGCCGGGGGCGCGTACGCCCTGTGGAGGGTCAACCGGCCCCTCGCCGTCGTCCTGGCCGGATGCACGGCGCTCGCGCTGGCCTCCGGCGTACTGCGCCTGGACTACTTCTGAAGGGGAAGGGCAGCACCATGCCGTCACGAGTGGTCGTCTTCGACTACGGCTCCGGCAACCTGCGCTCGGCGCAGCGCGCGATGGAGCGCACCGGAGCCGACGTCACCGTCACCTCCGACCCGCACGCCGCCCTCGACGCGGACGGCCTCGTCGTCCCGGGCGTGGGCGCGTTCAGCGCGTGCATGTCCAGTCTCCGGGCCGCGGGCGGCGACCGGATCATCGGCAGGCGCGTGGCCGGGGGGCGCCCGGTCCTGGGCATCTGCGTGGGCATGCAGGTCCTCTTCGACCGGGGGGTGGAGCGCGCCGGCTCCGACTCAGGGGCGGGGGAGGAGGTCACCGAGGGCTGCGGCGAGTGGCCCGGCACGGTGGACCGCCTGCGCGCGCCCGTCGTTCCGCACATGGGCTGGAACACCGTCCGCCCGCCCGAGGACACCCGGCTCTTCGCCGGGATCGGGCCCGAGGACCGCTTCTACTTCGTGCACTCCTACGCCGTGCGCGAGTGGGAGTTCACGCCCACCAACGAGCGCATCCCCGCGCCCGGCGTGACCTGGGCCGAGCACGGCGAGCCGTTCGTGGCCGCCGTCGAGAACGGACCCCTGTGGGCCACCCAGTTCCACCCGGAGAAGTCCGGGGACGCGGGCGCCCGCATCCTGGCCAACTGGGTGGACACCCTCTGACCGGTGCCCGCCCGGCCCGCCACCGCTCCCGAAGACCTTCCGACCGACGAGAACGAGATGAGTCCATGACCGGCGAGACCACCACCCCCGTACTCGAACTGCTGCCCGCCGTGGACGTGGCGGGCGGCCAGGCCGTCCAGCTCGTCCAGGGCAAGGCGGGCTCAGGCGGGCAGTACGGCGACCCCTTCGAGGCGGCCATGGCCTGGCAGTCCGCCGGTGCCGAGTGGATCCACCTGGTGGACCTGGACGCCGCGTTCGGCCGCGGCCACAACCGCGACCTGCTGCGCGACATCGTGGGCCGCCTCGACGTCAAGGTCGAGATGTCCGGCGGCATCCGCGACGACGAGTCGCTGGCCGCCGCCCTGTCCACCGGGTGCAGGCGGGTCAACATCGGCACCGCCGCCCTGGAGAACCCCGAGTGGTGCGCCAGGATCATCGCCGAGCACGGCGACCGGATCGCGATCGGCCTGGACGTGCGGGGCACCACCCTGGCCGCGCGCGGCTGGACCCGCGACGGCGGCGACCTCATGCAGACCCTGGAGCGCTTGGAGTCGGAGGGCTGCGCCCGCTACGTCGTCACCGACGTCCAGAAGGACGGCACCCTCAAGGGCCCCAACCTGGACCTGCTGCGCACCGTGTGCGAGCGCACCGACAAGCCGGTGGTGGCCAGCGGCGGCGTCTCTAGCCTGGAGGACCTGCGGGCGATCGCCACGCTGGTGCCGCTGGGCGTGGAGGGCGCCATCATGGGCACCGCGCTGTACGAGGGCGCCTTCACCCTGGAGGACGCCCTGGCCACGGTGCGCGAGGCCGGGAGCGTGCGGCCGTGAGCGTGTCGGTGCGTGTCATCCCCTGCCTGGACGTGGACGCCGGGCGGGTGGTCAAGGGCGTCAACTTCGAGAACCTGCGCGACGCGGGCGACCCGGTCGAGCTGGCCGGCACCTACGACGGGGACGGCGCCGACGAGCTCACCTTCCTCGACGTCACCGCCTCCAGCGGCGACCGCGAGACCACCTACGACGTGGTGCGCCGCACCGCCGACCAGGTGTTCATCCCGCTGACCGTGGGCGGCGGGGTGCGCACCCCCGACGACGTGGACCGGCTGCTGCGCGCGGGCGCGGACAAGGTGGGCGTCAACACCGCCGCCATCGCCCGCCCCGAACTCATCGGGGAGATCGCCGAGCGCTTCGGCCGCCAGGTGCTGGTGCTCTCCGCCGACGTGCGCCGGGTGCGCGAGGACGGGCGGCCGACGCCGAGCGGGTTCGAGGTCACCACGCACGGCGGACGCCGCAGCGCCGGGGTCGACGCCCTGGAGTGGTGCGAGCGCGCCGCCGAGCTGGGGGCGGGGGAGATCCTGCTCAACTCGATGGACGCCGACGGCACCCGGTCGGGCTTCGACCTGGAGCTGATCCGGGCGGTGCGCTCCCGGGTGGAGGTGCCGCTGATCGCCTCCGGCGGCGCGGGCGCGGTGGAGCACTTCGCCCCGGCCGTGGAGGCGGGCGCGGACGCCGTGCTGGCCGCGACGGTCTTCCACTTCGGGCAGTTCACCATCGCCGACGTCAAGAAGAGCCTGCGCGAGGCGGGCTACCCCGTCCGCTGAGCGGGGCGGGCCCCTCCCCGACCGGTTCCGGGCACAGGGCCTCCGCGCGCACGAGCGCGCGGAGGCCCTCCGCGTGTCCGGCCCCTGTACGTTCGGCGCCTGCACGTCCCGCCCCCGCCTGTCCGAGCCCCCGTGCTCCTCGGCCCCGCCTCCGGCCGGAACACCGGTCGCGCCCCCGTGGTCCGGCACACGCGCACACCGTCGAATCGGTTGTCGCATGTGCTGGGAAAACAGGACACGGACAGAGAACTGTGTCCTTTTGGTGGTATTGGCGTGCATTTTGTGAACGTGATGCGGGTCTCACACATCGAACAGTGTGTAACACCGAACCACCGCGCAGCACCGACCACAGGGACCACAGGGGAAAGGAACCTCTCCATGTCCACCACCACCGGGCGGGCCGCCTCCCTCCTCACGGCCGCCGCCCTCGCCGCGACGACCGCCCTCGCCACCGCGCCCGCCGCCCTGGCGGACGACCTCGACCAGACCTCCCCCGAGGTCCTCGCCGCCATCGAGTCCCAGGTCTGGCCCGAGTACACCCTCGGCGACTCCAGCATCGACGTCTACGCCGCCAAGATGCTGCTCTCCTCGGGTGAGATCAACCCCGGCGAACTCAACCTGGAGTTCGACCAGGACCTCCAGGACACCCTGGTCACCTACCAGGAGGCCTTCGGCCTGCACAACGACGGCGACCTCAACCCCGACACCTGGGAGCACTTCCAGGAGCTGGTCTTCGGCCAGCACCAGTTCCGCCGCGGCGACACCGGCCCGGTCGTCACCATGATCCAGCGCGAGCTCAACACCAAGTTCGGTGCCGAGCTGACCGCCGACGGCGTCTACGGACCCAACACCGAGCGGGCCGTCCGCGCCGCCCAGGAGCACTTCGGCATCGGCGTCGACGGGATCTTCGGACCCGTCTCCTTCCACGCCGTGATCAGCTACCAGGACTACGCCCGCTGACCGGCCCCGCGCGGCTCCGGCGACCGTGACCGGGACGCGCCCCTCCCGGCGGCGCCCGGGCCCACCCTCTCGGGGCCCGGGCACCGCCGCGCGCGACCGCCCCGCACGCCCGCGGCGGGAACCGTCCGCACCACGCCCCGAACCGGACGGAATAGCCCCGTCGCGCCGCGCGCTGAAACAATCCGGTGGAACCTTGTCGGTGCCGCTGGATAGGTTGACACGACACGCGCACGTCCACGCCCTCCGGCATGCCCGGGGGCCGCCGCGCGCGTGTCGGGCTGCGCCGGGCCTGCCCGGCCACGGAGGAGAACGGGGGGCGTATGGCGCGGGGTACGAGCACCAGGGAACCGGAGAACGAGGAGGGATCGGCACCGCCCGGAGCCGCCGACGGACCGGGAACACGCCAGGGAACCGACGCCGCCGAGCACACCGGGGTCTTCACCCGCGGCATGCGGGTGCTGTGGGTGGCCGCCCGCGCCGAACCGTGGGTCTTCCTCGCCGCCGTCATCGGCGCCATGCTGCACGCCGCCGTCAACGTCGGCTCCGCCTCAGTCCTGGGCCACCTCACCGACGCCACCATCCTCCCCGCCTTCGAACAGGGCAGCACCACGACCGCCGCCCTCGTCGGCGCCGCCGCGCTCCTCATGGGCGTGGGACTGGGCAAGGCCACCGGCATCGCCATGCGCCGCATGCTCGCCGCGCTCATGCAGTTCCGCATGCAGGCCCGCTACCGCCGCGCCGTCGCCCGCAAGTACCTCGAACTGCCCCTGTCCTGGCACCACCGCCACCCCACCGGACAACTGCTGTCCAACGCCAACGCCGACGTCGAGGCCGCATGGCAGCCGCTCGCCCCGCTGCCCATGGCCGTCGGCAGCGTGTTCATGCTGGTCATCGCGGCCATCGCCATGATCACCACCGACCCGGTCCTGGCCCTGGTCGCCTTCGTCGTCTTCCCGGTCCTGGCCGCCGCCAACGTCGTCTTCCAACGGCGCGTCTCACCCATGGCCTCGCGCGCCCAGGCACTGCGCGCCGAGGTCAGCGGCGTCGCCCACGAGTCCTTCGACGGCGCCCTCGTCGTCAAGACCCTGGGCCGCGAGGACACCGAGACCGAGCGCTTCACCTCCGCCGCCCACCGCCTGCGCGACGCGCTCATCCAGGTCGGCCGGATGCGCTCGATGTTCGACCCGGTCATGGAGGCCCTGCCCAACTTCGGGGTGCTCGCCGTCCTGCTCCTGGGCATGTGGCGGCTGTCCACCGGCGCCATCGACGCCGGTGACCTCGTCCAGATCGCCTTCCTGTTCACCCTCCTGGCCCTGCCCATCCGCTCCTTCGGGTGGATCCTGGGCGACCTGCCCCGCAGCGTCGTGGGCTGGGACCGCGTCCAGTCCGTGCTCAACTCCGGCGGCGCCATGGAGTACGGCACCCGCACCCTGGAGGACACCCCCACCGGCATCACCCTGAGCGCCCGCGGCGTCACCTTCTCCTACGCCGACTCCTACGACGCGCGGGGCGGCGCGCGCGACCTGATGGACGGCGGCGCCGACACCGCGCCGCGCACCACCGTCCTCAACGGCGTGGACCTGGACATCGCCCCCGGACGCACCGTCGCACTGGTCGGCCCCACCGGGTCGGGCAAGTCCACGCTCACCACCGTCCTCATGCGCCTGGTCGACGCCGACACGGGCACCGTCACCCTCGACGGCGTCGACGTGCGCGACCTCGCCCGCGACCAGATCCCCCGGCACGCCGCCCTGGTGCCCCAGGGCACCTTCGTGTTCGAGGACAGCGTCCGCGACAACATCACCCTGGGCACCGACGCCGACGACGACCAGGTCTGGGCCGCCCTGCGCCTGGCCCGCGCCGACGGCTTCGTCCGCGAGCTGGAGGGCGGACTCGACGCCCGGCTCGGCGAGAAGGGCACCACCCTCTCCGGAGGGCAGCGCCAGCGCCTGGCCCTGGCCCGCGCGATCGTGCGCCGCCCGAGGCTGCTCATCATGGACGACGCCACCTCCGCCGTGGACCCCCAGATCGAGGCGCAGATCCTGGCGGGCCTGCGCGAACGCGACGACGCCGCCACCGTGGTCGTGGTCGCCTACCGCCGCGCCACCATCGAACTCGCCGACGAGGTCGTCTACATGGAGCGCGGACGCGTGCTGGCCCGCGGCACCCACGAGGAACTGCTCACCACCTCGCCCGGTTACACCAGGCTCGTCACCGCCTACGAGCGCGCCTCCGCCGAGGGGCAGGCCGAGAGCGGCCCGCTGCCCGAGGAACCCGGCCCCGTCGAACCCGCCCGCCCCACCCGTGACGACGCCGCCGAGGAGGCCACCCGATGAGCGCGCCCACCCGTGACGAGCAGCGAGAGCGGGAGGGGGAGGAGCGGCCCGGCCGCGCCCCCGAAGACCCCGCCGTGTCACTGCACCGCTCCTCCGAGGGGGCGATGGACACGCTCAAGCGCGGCCTGCGGCTCTCCCCGGAGTTCGCCCGCGGCCTGTGGCTCACCCTGGCCTTCGCCGTCGTGGCCACCGCGGGCAAGGTCATCGTGCCCGTCGCCGTCCAGCAGATCATCGACAACGGGCTGTCCGGGGCGGACGGGCCCGACCTGGGCTTCGTCACCCGCATGGTGGCCGTCTGCGCCGCCCTCCTCGTGGTCACCATGATCTGCTCCTACCTGATGAACGTGCGCCTGTACCGGGCCACCGAGTCCGGCCTGGCCACACTGCGCCGCAAGGCCTTCCGGCACGTGCACGACCTGTCCGTGCTCACCCAGAACAGCGAGCGCAAGGGCGCCCTGGTCTCGCGCGTCACCAGCGACGTCGACCAGATCAGCACCTTCATGCAGTGGGGCGGCCTGCTCCTGCTGGTCAGCAGCGGCCAGCTCCTGGTCGCCACCGTCCTGATGGCGGTCTACTCCTGGCAGCTCACCCTCGTGGTGTGGATCTGCTTCCTGCCGCTGCTGTTCGGCGTGCGCTGGCTCCAGAAACTGCTCTCCAAGGCCTACCTCAAGGTCCGCGAGAACACCGGCGACATGCTCGGCGTCATCGGCGAGACCGTCATGGGCGCCTCCGTCATCCGCGCCCACGGCACCGAGGCGCGCACCGCCGAACGCATCGACACCACCGTCCTGACCACGCGCCGCTCCCAGGTCCGCGCCCAGCGGCTGTCCATGGCGGTCTCGCCCTTCGCCGAGATCATCGCGGCCCTGGGCAACACCGCCGTCGTCCTCATCGGGGTCTGGCTCGGCCTGGACGGCGACCTGACCGCCGGGCAGCTCATCGCCTTCCTGTTCCTGATGACCCTGTTCATCCAGCCGATGATGATGGCCACCGAGATCTTCAACGAGGCCCAGAACGCCATCGCGGGATGGCGCCGCGTCCTGGGCGTGCTCGACACCGTCCCCGACATCGCCGACCCCGGCGAGGCGGGCCGGGTGCTGCCGCGCGGACCGGTCCGGGTCTCCTTCGACGGGGTGACCTACTCCTACCCCGAGGGCCCCGTCGTCCTCGACGACGTCGACGTCGAGATCACCCCCGGCACCCGCGTGGCCGTGGTGGGCGAGACCGGCTCGGGCAAGACCACCTTCGTCAAACTGCTCACCCGCCTCATGGACCCCGCCCAGGGCACCGTCCGGCTCGACGGCGTCGACCTGCGCGAGGTGGCCTTCTCCTCCCTGCGCAGCCGCGTGGTGATGGTCCCGCAGGAGGGCTTCCTCTTCGACAGCTCCCTGGGCGACAACATCCGCTTCGCCCGCCCCGAGAGCACCGACGCCGAACTGGAGGCCGCCGTCACCGAACTGGGGCTGGCCGAGTGGCTCGACAGCCTCGCCCACGGACTCGACACCCCCGTGGGCCAGCGCGGGGAGTCGCTCTCGGCGGGGGAGCGGCAGCTCGTCGCCCTGGTGCGCGCCTACGTCGCCGACCCCGACCTGCTGGTACTGGACGAGGCCACCTCGGCGGTGGACCCGCACACCGAGGTGCGCATCCAGCGCGCCCTGGACCGGCTCACGCGCGGGCGCACCTCCGTGGCCATCGCGCACCGGCTCTCCACCGCCGAGGCCGCCGACCGGGTCCTGGTCTTCGACGACGGGCGCATCGTGCAGAGCGGCTCGCACACCGAACTGGTGGACAGGCCCGGTGTGTACGCCGACCTGTACGCCTCCTGGGTGCGCTCCTCGGCCTGACCGCGGCCGTCCACAGGCCGACGGGAGGGGGTGCGCCCGCACGGCCGCCGGGCTACCGTTGATCCGGGGGCGCCGCGTCCGCCCCGACGGCGGGGGGCGGCCCCCCGGATCCATTCTCCCCGCACCGCCCGAACCGGGGCAACGCCCCGACCGGGCCTGTGGACGCCCGCCGCCGACCGCCGAGAGCGCCACCGGTCGTGGTCGGCGGACGCATGGCCCGCCCGCCGGCCCGCGGGCGCTACCGGCCGCGCCACCAGTGCGCCGCCAGCAGCTCCGCCACCAGCGGCTCCACCAGCAGGCTCACGTCCTGGTCGGTGTCACCCGGGTAGCGCACGGTCAGCTCCGCCTCCGGCATCCGCTCCTGGCCGGGGGTGGGGCCCACCGCCACGAACGCCCCCCTCAACTGCCCCAGGTGCTGGGCGAAGCGCTCGTCGTAGGCCGAACCCGCGAACAGCAGCGCCCGGTAGTCCGTCACCGCCGCCAGGTGGCGGTCGGTGTGCGACCACTCCCCGGTCTCACACGCGTGCGCCACCCGCACCGGCCCCTGGCGCAGCACCCGCACCCCCTGCCAGGCCGAGGCCATACGCTCGGCCGGGGCCACCATGTGCACACCGTGCGGCGACTCCAGGACCCGGGCCACCTCGGGCACCCACCCCGGCGCGCTCTCCAGCAGCGACGCCGTCGCGTTCGCCGCGCGGCGCAGCAGCCCCGGCAGGGACCGGCTGCCGCCCGTCACGGGCGCGCCCAGACGGTGCCCCAGCAACAGGAGCAGGGCCAGCGCGTGCTGGTAGGCGCGACAGCCCACACCGCTCGCCTCCTCGCCCGCGTGCAGCGGCACCACCAGATCCGCCTGCCGCCCCACCACCGAGTCCACCGACGGGGCCAGCACGATCACCGGCGACCGCGCCACGTAGCGGTCCAGCACCGTGTACAGCTCGCGCTGCCCACCGCCCAGGCTCACCGCGACCACGAGCGTCTCGGGACCCGCGGGCGGCTCCTCCGCCGACGAGGAGAAGTCCGCGCTCGCCGCGATCCCCGCCCGGCGCAGCCGCGCCGCCGCCACCTCGCACGCGTGCCGCGCCGCCCCCAGGCCCAGGAACCGCACCGCGGCGGGCTCATCGTCGAGCAGCGCGGGCAGCGCGGCGTAGGGATCCCACCGCGGGAAGCGCTCGGCGAGCCGGATCAGCGCCTCGGGCTTGCCCGCGAGATCGCGGGACAGGGACTCGGCGGTCACGAAACCCCCAGGGTACGAAGGCAGGGCGAGGGACGACGCACGAACTCTAGGACATCCGCGGCCCCCGCCTCCCGGCGCCCACCGCCCCCGCGCCCCCACCCACCCGCCCTGAGCAGCCCCGCACCGCCCCGACCCGCGCCCCCGGCGCCAGGGGACACCCGGTGCGGGACGCTCCGGCGGCGGCCATAACCTGGAGTGCATGAGCGTCACCAGCCTCGCCCCGGACATCGCCGCCCGACTCAAGCGGAACCCGGACGGCCTCGTCCCCGCCGTCGTGCAGCAGCACGACACCGGGGAGGTCCTCATGCTCGCCTGGATGGACGACGAGGCCCTGCACCGCACCCTCACCACCGGCTCCGCCACCTACTGGTCGCGCAGCCGGGGCGAGTACTGGGTCAAGGGCGCCACCTCCGGACACACCCAGCGTGTGGTGTCGGTCGCACTCGACTGTGACGGGGACACCCTCCTGGTCCGCGTCGACCAGGAGGGCGCCGCCTGCCACACCGGCGACCACACCTGCTTCGACGCCGGGAGACTCCTGTGAGTTCGGCCTCCTCGCCCCGCGCGCGCCGGGAGTACGGCCTGGCCATGCTCGCCCTGGCCGCCGGGGCCGGACTCCTGCTCGCCGCCGCCGGACGCCAGTGGGCGACCGGCGAACTCACCGCGCCGGGGCCGGTCGCCCCCGTCTCCGTGGAGCTCACCGGGACCGACCTCACCGGCGCCCTCGGCGGCTTCGGCTGGGCCGGGCTGGCCGGGATCGCGGGCCTGTACGCCACCCGGGGCTGGGGACGCCGGGCGGTCGGCCTCCTCGTCGCCCTGGGCGGAGCGGCCGCCCTCAACGCCGTCTGGGGCGCCACCCGACCCGGCGCGCTCCTGGACGCGATGGCCGACAGCACCACCGACACCGCCGGGGCCGCGCAGGTGGCCGCCGACCCCCGCCTGCTGGCCCTGGGGCCCGCCATGGCCGTGGCCGGAGCGGTCCTCCTGGTCGCGGCGGGGCTGATCGCGGTACTGCGAGCCCCTGCCTGGCCTGGTATGGGCACCCGGTACGATCGGGACGCCGCACCGCGCGCGACCCGGTCCGAGACGCCCTCCGACCTGTGGAGGTCGCTGGACGCCGGTGACGACCCCACACTCGACGCCGAGTCCCCGGGCGCCACGCCCGCGGACTCCGACGGCGCCGCACACGCACCGCGGGCAGCACGCCCAGCCGAACCTAAGGAGAACACCTGATGGCCGACGAGCACCACGACGACCACGGCAACACCCTGTCCGCCTGGTTCCTCACCGTGTCCTGGATCGTGGCGTGGTCCGTGGCGGCCTTCGTCATCGTCTTCCTCGGCGGCGACCTGCTGCTGTGGACCGCCGTCGCCCTCGTCGCCAGCGTCGTGCTCGCCGCGATCGCCGGTGTCATGAAGAAGGCCGGCTACGGCCGCAAGGAGCCCCGTCCCGTTCCGCCCACGCGCGAGGAGTGGGAGGCCGGCCGCAAGTCCGCCGCCGCCCAGCCCGAGCCCGCCGCCGCGCAGCCCGGTCCCGCCCTGGACCCCGACGCGACCAAGGCCTGACGGGCAAGGAGCACCGGGGAAGCCGCAGCTCACAACGAGTGAATAACGGAAATATGGACGAAGGTCCCACGGGGCGGGTAGATTCGGCCCACCGGCCACGACTGCCGCGTTGGTTCGGTTCGGTGAGAGTCTCACCGATCTGGCATCATTCCTTTCTGCCCGCGGTGTATGCGATCCGGTGACCCAACCCTGCCCCGTGTTGGGCCGGAGTGTTCCCGCATGCGCCGCACAAATCCCTTGTCCTCTTCCGGAAAGTTGTACCGAGCATGAGTTACGGTCCCCCTCCCCCCGGCAACCCCGGCCCGCCCCCCGGCGGCGGCTACGGTCCCCCCGGGGGCGGCGGCTACGGCCCGCCCTCCGGCGGCTACGGCGCCCCCAGCGGCCCTCCGCCGGACAACGGCCTGGTCTGGGCCATCGTCGCCATCTTCTGCTGCTGGCCCTTCGCCATCCCGGCCATCGTCAACGCCACCAAGGTCAACGACCTGTGGAACCGCGGTGACCAGGCCGGCGCTCTGGAGGCCCAGAAGCAGTCCAAGAAGTGGACGAAGATCGCCTTCATCCTCGGCGGCATCTGGATCGCCCTGTGGGTCATCTACATGATCTTCGTGGTGGTCCTGGGCATCGGCGCCGCCGCCACCGCCCCGACCTACACGACGTACTGACGGGCGGGGTCCGGGCCCCTGCCCGCGCCCTCCCTCCGCCCCCGAGCGCCCCGGCGCTCGGGGGCGCGCTTTCTCGGCCCCCGGCCCCGGCTCCCAACCCCTAAGCTGGTCACGTGTCCTACCCACAGTCCAGCGAGCCGCCGCAGAGCTCGCCCCCCGCGCCCCCGGCCGCACGCTCCCTGACGGACCGGGTCGGCAACCGGCTCCGGGCGCTGCACCCGGCCGTGTGGCCCGTGGGACTGGGCGTCCTCGGCCTGGCCGGGGCCACCCTCCTGCACTTCGTGGACCCCAACGAGCCCGGCATCTACCCCACCTGCCCCTGGCTGCTCCTCACCGGCACCTTCTGCCCCGGCTGCGGCACCATGCGGGCGATCGCCCTGCTCACACACGGTGAGATCCTGGCCTCCATCAGCATGAACCCCCTGCTGTGGCTGCTGGCCCCCTACATCGCCTGGACCTACGGGCTCTGGCTCTACCGCTCCGTGCGACCGCCCAAGAGCCCGCCCAAGCTCACGCCGGGCTGGTTCCTGTGGCTGTTCCTCATCGTCGTCACCGCGCACTGGGTCCTGCGCAACCTTCCCTGGTTCTCCTTCCTCGCCCCCGGGACACCGCTCTTCCCCGGCTGGTAGCAGAACCAGGACGACCCCGCCGCAGTCCTATCCGGCGAACCCGGCCACGTGCCGCAGCACACGACCACGACGTCCCGAAAAGGTGCCATCACATGAGCTACGGTCCTCCGCACACCGGTGGTTACGGCCCTCCCGGCGGCTACGGCGGCCCGCCCCCCGGCGGACCGCCCAAGAACTACCTGATGTACAACATCCTCGGCATCCTCAGCTGCACCATCATCGGCGTCATCGGCCTGATCTTCGCCCTCCAGGTCAACAGCAAATGGGAGATGGGCGACTACGCCGGAGCCCAGTCCGCCTCCGACACCGCCAAGATCATGGGCATCATCGGCCTGGTCAGCTTCATCGTCTGCGCCGTCATCCTCGTGCTGTACATCCTGTTCTTCGTGGTCATGTTCGGCGTGGTCGCCGTGAACGCCTAGCGCGCCCCCGGCGCTCCGCCCCGGCACGCCCGGGCGGAGCGTTCCCGGCCCCCAAGAGCACCTCCACGGAGTGTCACGTCGGGGTCGGCGGCCCCGTGGTGCCCACGGGTGGATACGATGACCAGCAACACGGTGCGGCGGTGTCCGATCCCGCCGCGCGAGGAGCCCGCACCCCGGGCCGACCGCCGTGCCGGCCCACTTTCACGAGGGAGCAGTAACTGGTGAGCGTGCTCGACGAGATCCTCGACGGAGTACGCGCTGACCTGGCGCAGCGGCAGGAGGACCTGCCCCTTGACCGCCTCAAGGCCCAGGCCGGGTCGGTGCCCACCCCGAAGGACGCCGAAGCCGCCCTGCGCCGCCCGGGCGTGCACGTCATCGCCGAGGTCAAGCGGGCCAGCCCCTCCAAGGGCCCCCTCGCGGCCATCACCGACCCCGCGGCCCTGGCCCGCGACTACGAGGCCGGCGGCGCCGCCCTGATCAGCGTCCTCACCGAGCAGCGCCGCTTCAGCGGCAGCCTCGCCGACCTCCAGGCCGTCCACAAGGCGGTCGACACCCCGCTGCTGCGCAAGGACTTCGTCGTCAGCTCCTACCAGCTGTGGGAGGCCCGCGTCTTCGGCGCCTCCGCCGTGCTGCTCATCGTCGCGGCCCTGCCCCAGGAGGCTCTGGTCTCCCTGGTGGAGCGGGCCCGCTCGCTGGGCCTGATGCCGCTGGTGGAGGTCCACGACGAGGAGGAGGTCGCGCGCGCACTCGACGCCGGGGCCACCGTCGTCGGCGTCAACGCCCGCAACCTCAAGACCCTGGAGGTGGACCGGGACACCTTCTCCCGGCTCGCCCCCCTCATCCCCTCCGACGTCGTCAAGATCGCCGAGTCCGGTGTCCGCGGCCCGCACGACCTGCTGGCCTACGCCGGAGCCGGAGCCGGAGCCGTCCTCGTCGGCGAGAGCCTCGTCCGCGGCCGCAACCCGCGCGAGGCCGTCGCCGACCTGGTCACCGCCGGGGCCCACCCCGCCCTGCGGGACCGGAACTAGGGGCCACAGACCGTGAGAGGGTTGACGCAGGCACCGGCGGACGCGGCCACGACGCGCCCCGTCCGCGGATGGCGATGGCTCTAGGGAACCCGCGCCAGTGAGCCGCGGGTTCCCGCCGCCGCGTTGACCACAGTCAGAACGCGCCGCCGGAGCCGGGCGGCGCACAGCCGGTCGGCGCGCGGACCCCGCGGCGCGAGGCCGGGGGAGCCCCGCGCTCGGCCCTTCCCAGGAGAGCGTGCAATGAGCCACGACCAACCCCTGCCCGACCAGCTCGGGCACTACGGCCGCTTCGGCGGCCGCTTCGCGCCCGAAGCCCTCATCGCGGCCCTCGACGAGGTGGCCGCGGAGTGGGAGAAGGCCAAGCAGGACCCCCAGTACCAGGCCGAACTCGCCGAACTGCTCAAGGACTACACCGGGCGCCCCAGCGCCCTGAGCGAGGCCCGCAACTTCTCCGAGCACTGCGGCGGCGCGCGGATCCTGCTCAAGCGCGAGGACCTCAACCACACCGGATCGCACAAGATCAACAACGTCCTCGGCCAGGCCCTGCTCACCAGGCGCATGGGCAAGACCCGCGTCATCGCCGAGACCGGGGCCGGGCAGCACGGCGTGGCCACCGCCACCGCCTGCGCCCTGCTCGGCCTGGAGTGCGTGATCTACATGGGTGAGGAGGACACCCGCCGCCAGGCGCTCAACGTCGCCCGCATGCGCATGCTCGGCGCCGAGGTCGTCCCTGTCACCATCGGCAGCCGCACCCTCAAGGACGCCATCAACGAGGCCTTCCGCGACTGGGTGGCCAACGTCGACCGCACCCACTACCTGTTCGGCACCGTCGCCGGACCGCACCCCTTCCCCAAGCTCGTGCGCGACCTGCACTTCGTCGTCGGCCAGGAGGCCCGCGAACAGGTCCTGGAGCGCGTCGGCAGGCTCCCCGACGCGGTCGCCGCGTGCGTGGGCGGCGGCTCCAACGCCATGGCCGTCTTCGCGGCCTTCATCCCCGACGAGGAGGTCGCCCTGTACGGCTTCGAGGCCGGGGGAGAGGGGGCGCGGACGTCCCGCACCGCCGCCTCCATCACCGCGGGCAGCCCCGGCGTCTTCCACGGGGCGCGCACCTTCGTGCTCCAGGACGAGTACGGCCAGACCCTGCCCAGCCACTCCATCTCCGCCGGACTCGACTACCCGGCGGTGGGCCCCGAGCACGCCTACCTCGCCGACACCGGCCGCGCCACCTACGAGCCGGTCACCGACGCCGAGGCCATGGAGGCCTTCCGGCTGCTGTGCCGCACCGAGGGCATCATCCCCGCCATCGAGAGCGCGCACGCCCTGGCCGGCGCCCGCAAGCTCGGCGAGCGCCTCGGCCCGGACGCCGTCATCCTGGTGAACCTCTCCGGGCGCGGCGACAAGGACGTTGACACCGCGGCCGCCTACTTCGGCCTCGTTGACCCGGAGGGACAGGCGTGAGCGCCACCGCACTGCAGACCAAGCTCGCCGAGGCCCGCGAGGCCGGACGCGCCGCCCTGATCGGCTACCTGCCCGCCGGGTTCCCCGACGTGGAGTCCTCCATCCGGGTCATCCAGGCCATGGTCGAAGGGGGCTGCGACGTCGTCGAGGTCGGCCTGCCCTACTCCGACCCCATGATGGACGGCCCCACCATCCAGCGGGCCGCCGACCGCGCCCTGGCCGCGGGCACCACCACCGACGACGTGTTCCGGGTGGTGGAGGCCACCGCCGCCACCGGCGCCGCCGCCCTGGTGATGTCCTACTGGAACCCCATCGAGCGCTACGGGGTCGAGCGCTTCGCCGCGAACCTGGCCAAGGCGGGCGGGGCCGGGGTGATCACCCCCGACCTCATCCCCGAGGAGTCCGAGGAGTGGGTGGCCGCCTCCGACTCCTGCGGCCTGGACCGGGTGTTCCTGGTCGCGCCCTCCTCCACCGACCGGCGCCTGGCCCTGACCACGCGCGAGTGCACCGGCTTCGTGTACGCCGCCTCGCTCATGGGCGTGACCGGCACCCGTACCCAGGTCGCCGACACCGCCGCCGCGCTGGTGCGGCGCACCCGCGAGGCGACCCGCGACTCGGGCCTGCCCGTCTGCGTGGGCCTGGGCATCTCCACCGGCGCCCAGGCCGCCGAGGTGGCCGCCTACGCCGACGGCGTGATCGTCGGCGCCGGGTTCTGCCAGCGCGTCCTGGACGCGCCGGACCTGGAGACCGGGCTCGTCGCGGTCCGCTCCTTCGCCCAGGAACTGGCGGAGGGCGTGCGCTCGGGCCGCACCTGACTCCGGGGGCCCGCGGCCAGCGGGACGAGTGAACACCGGCGGGGGCCGTCCACGGGACGGCCCCCGCCTTCGTCGTGCGCCGCGGGCCCCGCACCGCCGCGCAGGGTAAGGCGACGGTCAAGCCGGTGAGAATCGGGTGAGAGAGTCCCCGGAGAGCCTCCCGCCACCCCTCTGACCAGGTACTCATGAAGGGTGAGGGGCGCCCTCCGGCCCGGGGGAGGCCGCTCGCTGCGCCCGAAATCCCGGACACAGCGTCACGCACTCAACACAGGCAGTAGGATCTGACCCGACGCGAAGGGCGACGATTCGCCCACTCAGCGTGGTCGCGGGGTCTCCCTCCTCCGACGCCCGTCCGCCCCTTCGGGCCGTGTCCGCCCCGGACGCGCACGGGACGGGCGGCGGCGCGCGGTGGCGGTGGCCACATCCCCGCATCCCGGGAACCCCGCACGGCCCGGCGACGACTCCATGGAAGGACCCGCGTCCGCTCCGGCGGGCGCCACGGCCACGGCCGCACCGAACGGAAGGAGGCAGGGGCTCCCGCTCCCGCCCGCAGACGGGGGCACCCGCCCCGCACATCCGATGACCCGCCCGCTCTCTCCCCGGAGGCCGCAGTGATGGACACCACCGACCAGACCCCCGCCGCCCGACCCGCGCCCGGATCGCGCTGGGAGGCCGTCCAGCCCTGGCTCAGCCTCGCCTGCCGCGTCGGACTGGCCGCCGTCCTGGTCTTCGCCGCCGTCTCCAAGTTCCCCCCGGCCCTGTCCGTCCAGGCGGTCGAGGCCTACGACCTCTTCCCCGCCGAGGTCGCGCGGTTCATCGGCTACACCCTCCCCCTGTTCGAACTCGCCCTGGCCGCCCTGCTCCTGGTCGGGCTCGCCACCCGCTACGTCGGCGCCGTCAGCGTGCTGCTCATGGTCGTCTTCATCGCCGGGATCCTCTCCGCCATGGCCCGGGGCCTGAGCATCGACTGCGGCTGCTTCGGCGGCGGCGGCCAGGTCGATCCGGAGGAGACCACCTACGGGCTCTCCATCGCCCGCGACATCGCCTTCGCGGCGATGGGCGCCTTCGTCGCGGTCTGGCCGCGTTCGCCCTTCGCCGTCGACCGCGCCCTCGGCCTCTTCCGGTGACCCCGGACGGCCGACCGTATCCAGCAGTGAGGAACAGGGGAAGACATGGGCAGTGAAGCGCGCAGGCGCTCCCGCGAGAAACTCAAGGAGCAGAGGGAGAGGGACAAGCGCAAGGCCAAGCGCAACAGGACCCTCATCGTGGTGGGCGCCGCCGCCGCGGTGGTGCTGCTCATCGTCGGCATCGGCTACGCCGCCCTCAACGCCGACCGCCGCAGCGGCGAGTACGAGGGGGCCCTGGCGCCGACCACCCTCCAGCAGGACGGCAGCGTCGTCATGGCCCAGGAGGGCGCCTCGGCCCCCGTCGTCGAGGTCTACGCCGACTACCAGTGCCCCGCCTGCCGCCAGTTCGAACTCCTCAACGGCGGCGTCCTCAAGGAGAACGCCGCACAGGGCGAGGCCATCGTCCACTACCGGCCGGTCAGCATCTTCGCCCAGCAGCCGGTGCCCCTGAGCAGCAACTCGCTGCGCGCCGGGGCCGCCGCCCGCGCCGCCGCCGAACACGACCGGTTCGTGCGCTACAACGACATCCTCTTCGAGAACCAGCCCACCGAGCGCACCGAGGGCTTCACCGTCGACCAGCTCAAGGAGTGGTTCGCCGAGACCGACCCCACCCCGGAGCAGCAGGAGCGGTTCGACCAGCGGGTGGACGACGAGGCCGCCGTGGTCTCCCGGTTCACCGAGGAGTTCCTGCCCGCCCTGACCGAGGACGCCGTGGCGCAGATCGGCGAGGAGACCCTCGCCACCATGGTGCTGTCCGACCTGCTCGCCTGGGGCGCCGAGCACGGCCACGACCCCTCGTTCCTGGAGGGGACGTACACGGGCCAGATCATCGAAGCCACCGGGAACGCCTACACTCGCTACAGCGGAGACAACGCCTTCCGCGGAACGCCCTCCGTCTACATCAACGGTGAGTTGCTCGACAACGACACCGCCATGACCGCCCGGGGCCTCAACGAGGCGATCGCCTCAGCGGAGCCCGGTGAGGTCGACACCCAACCCACAGGCGACGGGGGTGGCGCGGAGTAGCCATCCCCGAAGACACCCCCGCACGCGGGGCGAACCCGAGAGCAGACCAGTGACATTGTCGTCGACAGCCACGGAGGGCGCGGTCGAGTTCGGCCGGGCCCTCGCGGCCTTCCCCAGCCCGCAGGTCAACTCCATCCCCATCGGGCCGCTGCAGATCCACTTCTACGCCCTGTGCATCCTCGCCGGAGTCATCGTCGCGGTGCTGTGGAGCGAGCGGCGCTGGGCCGCCATGGGCGGTGAGAAGGGCACCATCATGGACATGGCCGTGTGGGCCGTGATCCTGGGCCTGATCGGCGGACGCCTCTACCACGTCATCAGCGACGCGCAGCTGTACTTCGCCGAGGGCCGCGAGCCCATCCGCGCCCTGTACATCTGGGAGGGCGGGCTCGGCATCTGGGGAGCCATTCCCATGGGCGCCCTGGGCGTGTGGCTGGTGGCCCGCAAGCGCGGCCTGTCCATGTCCAAGCTCTCCTTCGCCATCGCCCCCACCCTCCCCCTGGCCCAGGCGTTGGGCCGCTGGGGCAACTACTTCAACCAGGAGCTGTTCGGCAGGCCCACCGACCTGCCCTGGGCCGTGGAGATCACCCCCTACCCCAACGGCGCCCTGCGCCCGGGCATGGAACTGGGCGTGAGCACCTACCACCCCACCTTCCTCTACGAGTCCCTGTGGTGCCTGGGCCTGGCCGTCCTGCTGGCCTGGGCGGGACGGCGCTACGAGCGCTCCCTCCAGGGCGGGCGCCTGTTCGCCCTCTACGTCGCGGGCTACTGCGCGGGCCGCTTCTGGATCGAGTACCTGCGCGTGGACCCGGCCAACGACTTCCTGGGCCTGCGCCTGAACAACTGGACCTCCCTCCTGGTCCTCCTCGCGGCCCTGGCCTACTTCGTGTGGGCGGGACGGCGCATCGACTCCTTCTCCAGCGCCGTCGTCCCCCACGGCCACGACGCCGGAACCCAGGTGTTCGGGCCCACAACCGACGGTGAGACGCGCGACGACAGCACCGTCTACAGCGCCCTGGACAGCGAGGAATCGCGTGTCGGTTCGCAAAACTCCAGCTCACGGGAGGCGGGGACGGAATACCACCCGAGCCCTGAACGATCTAGTAGCGAGGGCTCGACCGACAGGGACGCCGGGGACACGGGAACCGAACCCGGGACGAAGCCCGAGTAGACACAGGGAAGCCACGTGGACCGGCCGTGTCCGGACACGCATCTGGGCCCCTGTACCTTTCGAGCAGACCACGGGTTGACGATTGAGAAAGACCGTGAGCAGAGCTGAGTCCGGGTACGGCCGCAGAGGCCGCCGCGCCCAAAGCGCCCGCACCGAGGACCGCGCCGACGACCAGATCCTGGACAGGGACGAGGAGGCGTACGACCCCGAGGAGGACTTCTCCGCGGAGTACGGCCACACCCGCCCCGCCGACGACGGCTACGACGACGGACCCTATGACGACGCGTCCTACGACGAGGACGCCTACGACGGGGAAGAGGGCGCCGACGGCGCCGACGCGGACGGCGCCGAGGAGACCGGCGGCCGCGCCTCGCGCCGCAGGAAGGGGCGCGCGGCCCGCGCCTCCCGCCGCAGGGCCCCGGGCAACCGCGCCGCCGGAGGCAGGCGGTCCGGAGCCACGGGGGTGAACAAGGTCTCGGCCTTCTCCGCCGCCGCGATCAAGAGGGTCTCGGTCCTGGGCGACCGCCCCAACCAGATCGTGTACACCCTCGCCGAGCAGAGCAAGCGCAAGCGCGGCACCGCCGTGCTCGGCCTCCTGCTCGGAGCGTTCAGCATCGCGCTGGTCGCCCTCCTCGGCCTGCTGTCCTACCAGCTCTTCGCCGGGAACGGCGGCGCCGTCGCGGGCGGGGACGACGCGGTCGTGGCCCCGCCTGATGGGCACAGCACCCTCACCCCGGAGCTGTACCTGTCCGAGCCCAACCGCGAGGACGTCTTCGGCGCCATCAACGAGCGCCCAGAGGGCACCGAACCGATGACCGAGGAGAGCGTCTTCGACCCGGTCCGCGAGATCGGCCTGGACGACGTGAACCTGGAACTGCGCCAGGGCTCGGTCACCGACTCCTGCACCTCCCTGGTGTGGGGCGAGGAACTCGGCCAGAGCCTGATCGACGCCAACTGCGTCCAGGCCGCCTCCGGCGTGTACACCGACGGCGACGAGCAGCACGTGGCCCAGTTCACCCTGTTCGACCTGGCCAACGCCGAGGCCGCGGCCGAGGTCGAGCGCGAGCTGGACCCGACCAACGCCGAGAGCGGCGCCGGGTTCCTGCTCACGCAGACCGGCGACGAGGTCCCCGGCCTCCAGGACGGTTACAGCCAGGCCACGACCCAGGTCATGGGCCACTACCTGGCCGTGTTCTGGGTGGCCGACACCGACGGTTCCCCGCCCGGGGACAACACCGACATGGCGACGCTGAGCGTGGCCTCCATGAACGCGGCGCGCTACGTCTACGAGGAGGTCGTGGCCGTGAACCAGGCGGCGGAGCAGGCCGAGGAGTAGTCTGTCCCGGCCTGTCGGAGGCCCCGATAGGATCTGCGACAGACCGACCCGAGGTCACACGAGGCGCGGCGAGGATTCCCGGCCTCACACACCCCCGAACACACCGGTCCGGCCCGCGTACGCGCGGGCCGGACCGCATCCGAGGAAAGGTCCATTGGGTGTCCCCTTCTGAACCGTCGGCGTCCGGACCCGCGGGGCGCCGGAGGAAGACCAGCGAGCCCGACACCGAGCCCGAGGGGCGCTCCTCCCGGGAGGGCGGGCGCCGACGGGCCGGGGGGCGCAGGAAGAAGGAGTCCAGGCGCCTGGGCCCCCTCATCGCCATCGTGGCCGGAGTGCTGGTCGTGGCGCTGATCGCCCTCGGCGTGTTCCTGTACCTCAACGCGGGGGAGGGCGGCGAGGGGCAGGCCGCCCCCCAGACCCGCCCCGCCGTGTACCGGGTCGTCGACGCCGGCAGCATGAACGAGGTGCTCGCCACCCGCGAGGCCGACAGCCGCCCCCTCAACGAGAACGAGCTGTTCGGGGACCGCACCGCCGAGATCTCCAGCCAGAGCATCGACTTCACCCTGGGCGAATCGGTCCTGGCCGAGGACTGCGCCGCCGCGGTGTGGGGCGAGCCCGCCAAGGCCGCCCTGGCCGAGGCCGACTGCACCCAGGCCGGGCGCGCCACCTACGTGTCCGACACCTACTTCGGCGTCGTGGCCGTGTTCAACCTCGCCGACGTCGAGGGCAGCCGCGCGGTCGCCGCGGCCCTCGCCGAACCCGAGGGGGAGGGCGCCCAGGACCCCGGCTTCGTGCTCTCGCCGTCCGGCGCCGAGCCCTTCGACCGCCTGGGCAGCGGCTACAGCGCCAGCGACGCCGTCGTCAGCGGCCACTACCTGGTCCTGGTGTGGGTGCAGCCCACCGACTCCGAGTCGGTGGAGGACAGGGTCAGCCTGTCCGGGCCGCTCGTGGCGCTGGCCAACTTCCGCGACCCGCTCTACCGGCGCATGGTGCAGCAGGAGGGCACCACCGGCGGCGGGACCGAGGGGACGACGGAGGGCACCGGGGGCACCGGGACCGAGGGAACCGGCACGGAGGGCACGGGCACCGAGGGCACGGGCACCGGCACCGAGGGCCTGGGAACCGACGGAACGGGCACCGACGGCACCGGCACCGGCGTCGAAGGTGAGGGTGTGACCGGCAACGAGGGCACGGGGCTGCCCGGGACCACCGGCACCGGCTGAGCCTCCCCCCGCACACACGAAGGGGCCCGCGGCACCGCCGCAGGCCCCTTCGCCGTCTCCGGGACGGGCACGCGGCAGCCCGTCGGCTGGCCGGAACCGTTGCCGGTGTGGCACAAGGGTTCCGGCCTGCGATCGGCCCAGGGGACGGGCCGGTACAGCGTCAGGCCGGGGAGGACCCCACCCGCTCCAGGAGGTCGGCCGCCACCCCGCGCAGCTCACCGAACCGGTGCTCGGGCAGGTCCAGCAGGGTGTGCCCGGACACCCACTCCGGCGCCGCGGCCACCGCGTGGCGCGCCGTGCGCTTGTTGACCGGCTTCGCCAGCCGCGCCGACACCTCCACCAGCCCCGCCCGCAGGGTCGCGGTGAGCGTGCCGTGCGCCCTCTCCTGCACGTACACCAGCAGCCGCTCCACCGCCGAGTCCGCGTCCGGGCGCCGGGTCAGCCGCACCGCCGTCAGGCCGTCCGCGCCGAACCCGCGCAGGAACCGCACCCCGAAGCGCGGCTCCACCAGGGCGCGCAGCCCCCGCTGCCCCGCCTCGTCGCGCACGCACGCCGCCGAGGACGGCACCAGCACGTACACGGTGTCCCCGGCGGCGGCCAGGGCCGCGCGCGCCGCCCAGCGGTCCCACCCACCGGTGAGGTTGACCACTGCGCGGCCGCCGCCCTGCCCGGGCGCCTCCAGCCACGTGGACAGGCGCACCCGCCCCGACCCGGCGACCTCGCCCGGCCACGCGCCCACCAGCGTCGGCGCGCGGTCGGCGGCGGCCTCCCCGGCTCCACCGGTACCCGCGGTCTCCCCGGCCACCCGGTCCAGCACGGCGCGCGCCCGGTCGGCGTCCAGACCGCCCCGGGCCTCCTTGGCGTTCACCCCCTGGCTGTACACGCGCGCCACCTCGCCCGACGGAGCGGGCAGCGCGCGCGCCAGCGGCCGCAGCACGTACAGGTCGGAGGCCGCACCGATCGACTCGGCCCCGTGGTAGCGGTTGAAGTCCGGCCACACCGCCTCCAGCAGCAGGTCCATCCGCACCAGCCGTGCCTGCGTGGCCGCGGCCAGCCGCGGCGTGGTCTCACTGGCCCCGTAGGCCACCAGCACCCGGCCCCGGCGGGGATCGGCCATCCCCTCCACACCGCGCCGCACGAACAGCTCCACCCCGTCGGGCGTGTAGGGGGGATCGGTGAACACCACGTCCGCGCCGCCGCGCACCGCGGGCGGCAGCCCCAGGCGCAGGTCCGCGGCGTGCGTGCGCACCGCCAGCCCCAGATCGGCCGCCAGGGCGTCGATGTGGGCCAGGACGCGCTCGTCGATGTCCACGACCTGCGCCCGGGCGCCCGGACAGACCAGGGTCAGCGCCACCGAGGTCAGGTCGTGGTCGCCCACGCACAGGAGCGTGCGGTCGCGCAGGTCGAACCGGGTGGACAGCAGCAGCGCCCGGCGCAGCGCGGTCTCGGCCGTCGCGGCGACGTGGTCCAGGTCCAGGTCCGAGGCGGGCCCCTCCTCCACGGCCCGCGCCAGCTCCGCCAGCGCCCGGGAGTAGCGGGGGAGCAGATGGGCCACCGGGTCGGCGGGCTCCTCCCCGGCCGCGCCCGCGTAGCGCTCGGGCCGCACCAGGCGCACGCGGCCCCGCCCGTCCCCGGGCGCCAGCTCACCGGCCTCCGTCAGGGCCGCCACCAGCGAGGACACCAGCGCGTACGCGACGCCGCTGGCGCGCACCAGCGCGTTCGCCTCCCACTCGCGTCCGTCCGAGAGCAGCGCCAGCACGCGGCGCAGGCGGGGCGCGTCCACGCCGTGGCCGCGCAGCAGCTCCGCGGCGGGCTCGGGAAGGGGCGGCGGGCCGTCGGGGGAGCGGTCGGCGCGGGCGGAGTCGCCGTCCGCGGCCGGTGCCCGCCCGGAGGCAGCGGAAGGGGGGCCGTCCGGGCCCGGAGGAGTCGCGTGCATGCACCGATCGTCCCACGCGCGCGGGGGCGGCGCGCGGCCCGCCGCCACCCAGGTCAGCGGCGCCGCCCGGTGAGGGGGATATCACTCGCGGACCCGCCCCCCGACCTCTTGGGGACGCGGTTAACACCGAGGTAATGTGTGCGTGCGGCGTGTTGCGCCCGCATGTCCGAAGTGGCGTTCCCCACCTCGAAGGTTGGTGTTTCGGCCTCTTTGGGAGGTTTAGCGGGGTTCCCTCGTGGAAAAACCCGCTAGGCCAGCCCGCACCGGGAACCTCTCCCGGACCGTGCCCGAGCCCGCACACACACGGGCGCGGCCAGGGGCCACCGGCGCACCGCGGCGCCACATGGTCTAGACCTGCGATTAACGTCGCGGCTGGACCGGCATGTATAAGAGAACCTGCCCGTCACGGGCGACCCCACCCGCCGCCGGCGACCACGAGGACGTGGCCGCACGACGGAGGCGGCCACGGCGCCCGCACGACGGTCACCGCCGCACCACGCGGCGACACACAACTTCATCCGCACGCAGCAGGGCCAACGTCGTCCCGGATGCGCTTTTCACGAAGCCGACGCAAGACGACAGGAGGGTAGATGCCTGCTGGCCAGGTGCGGCGTTCGTCCGTCCGAACGAACCCCGAGACCACTTCCCAGGGCCTGTACGACCCCGCTTTCGAGCACGACGCCTGCGGTGTGGGCTTCGTCGCCGACCTCACTGGACGTCGTAGCCACGACATCGTCGAGAAGGCGCTCACCGTACTCCGCAACCTCGACCACCGCGGAGCCTCCGGCGCCGACCCCGACGACGGAGACGGCGCGGGCATCCTCACCCAGATCCCGCACGAGCTCTACACCGAGGTCTGCGACTTCACCCTGCCCCAGGCGGGCGCCTACGCCACCGGCATCGGCTTCCTGCCCGCCGACGCGGCCGAGCGCGCCGCCGCCGTCGAACGCATCAACGCCATCGTCGCCGAAGAGGGCCTGACCCTGCTCGGCTGGCGCGAACTGCCCTTCGAACCCCAGTACAGCGGCCCCGCCGCCCGCCAGGCCATGCCCTACTTCGGGCAGCTCTTCATCGCGGGCACCCCCGGCACCGCCACCGAGGGCCTCACCGGCATCGAGCTGGAGCGCCACGCCTACTGCGTACGCAAGCGCGCCGAGCACGAGAGCGACGTCTACTTCCCGAGCCTGTCCCCGCGCACCATCGCCTACAAGGGCATGCTCACCACCCCGCAGCTGGAGCCGTTCTTCCCCGACCTGTCCGACCGGCGCTACGCCTCCGGCCTGGCCCTGGTCCACTCCCGCTTCTCCACCAACACCTTCCCGTCCTGGCCGCTCGCCCACCCGTTCCGCTACGTCGCGCACAACGGCGAGATCAACACCGTCAAGGGCAACCGCAACATGATGCGGGCGCGCGAGGCCAAGCTCGCCAGCGACCTCATCCCCGGCGAACTCGACCGGATCTTCCCCATCGTCGACCCCGACGACTCCGACACCGCGTCCTTCGACGACGCCCTGGAACTGCTCCACCTGGGCGGACGCTCCCTGCCGCACGCGGTGCTCATGATGATCCCCGAGCCCTGGGAGAACCACACCGAGATGGACCCGGCCGTCCGGGCCTTCTACGAGTACCACTCCACCCTCATGGAGCCCTGGGACGGCCCCGCCTCGGTGTCCTTCACCGACGGCACCGTCGTCGGCGCGGTCCTGGACCGCAACGGCCTGCGCCCCGGACGCTACTGGGTCACCGAGGACGGCCTCGTCGTCCTCGCCAGCGAGGCCGGAGTCCTGGACATCGACCCCGCCACCGTCGTGCGCAAGGGACGCCTCCAGCCCGGCCGCATCTTCGTCGTCGACACCGCCCAGGGGCGCATCGTCGAGGACGAGGAGATCAAGGCCGAACTCGCCGCCCAGCACCCCTACCAGGAGTGGATCGACACCGGCGTCCTGCGCCTGGCCGACCTGCCCGACGCCCAGCCCGCCCCGGTCACCGAACTCCAGCGCGCCCAGCAGGTCTTCGGCTACACCGAGGAGGAACTGCGCGTCATCCTCACCCCCATGGCCCGCACCGGCGCCGAACCCATCGGCTCCATGGGCACCGACACCCCGGTGGCCGCGCTCTCCGAGCGCTCCCGCCAGCTCTTCGACTACTTCTCGCAGAACTTCGCCCAGGTCACCAACCCGCCCCTGGACGCCATCCGCGAGGAGATGGTCACCAGCCTGGCCACCCTCCTGGGCGCCGAGCACAACATCCTCGACGCCGCACCCGGCAGCACTCAGCGCCTCGTCCTGCCCACCCCGGTCGTCGACCAGGCCGAACTGGCCGCCATCGTCGCCGCCGGACAGGACAACCCGGCCCTGAAGACCTTCACCGTCGACGGCACCTACCCCGTCGAAGGCGGCGGCGACGCCCTCTCCGCACGCCTGGAGCAGATCAACACCGAGGTCTCCGCCGCCATCGCCGACGGCGCCCACATCCTCGTGCTCAGCGACCGCGGCGCCGACGCCGACCGCGCGCCCATCCCGTCGCTGCTGCTCACCGGCTCGGTCCACCACCACCTCGTCCGCGAGAAGACCCGCACCGAGGTCGGTCTCCTCATCGAGGCCGCCGACGTGCGCGAATGCCACCACGTCGCCCTGCTCATCGGCTACGGCGCCTCCGCGGTCAGCCCCTACCTGGCGCTGGCCACCGTCCGCGACCTCGTCGAACGCGGACGCCTCGGCGGCGTCGACGCCGACCAGGCCGTCCGCAACACCGTCAAGGCGTTCGGCAAGGGCGTCCTGAAGATCATGTCCAAGATCGGCGTGTCCACGGTCAGCTCCTACACCGGAGCCCAGATCTTCGAGGCCCTGGGCCTGGGCGCCGAGGTCATCGACCGCTGCTTCACCGGCACCACCTCCCGCCTGGGCGGCGTCGGCTTCGACGTCCTCGCCGAGGAGGTCGCCATCCGCCACCGCAGCGCCCACACCCCCAACCCCAGCGCCCACCGGCGCCTGGAGGTCGGCGGCGAGTACCAGTGGCGCCGCGAGGGCGAACCGCACCTGTTCAGCCCCGAGACCGTCTTCAAGCTCCAGCACTCCACCCGCACCCGCCGGTACGAGATCTTCAAGGAGTACACCTCCCAGATCGACGACCAGTCCCAGAAGCTCATGACCCTGCGCGGTCTCCTGCGCTTCAAGGACGGCGTGCGCGAACCCGTGCCCGTCGACGAGGTCGAACCCGTCTCCGAGATCGTCAAGCGCTTCTCCACCGGAGCCATGTCCTACGGCTCCATCTCCGCCGAGGCCCACCAGACCCTCGCCATCGCGATGAACCGCCTCGGCGGCAAGTCCAACACCGGCGAGGGCGGAGAGGACCCCGACCGCTTCACCCCCGACGCCAACGGGGACCTGCGGCGCAGCTCCATCAAGCAGGTCGCCTCCGGCCGCTTCGGCGTCACCTCGCACTACCTCACCAACGCCGACGACATCCAGATCAAGATGGCCCAGGGCGCCAAGCCTGGCGAGGGCGGCCAGCTGCCCGGCCACAAGGTCTACCCGTGGGTCGCCCAGACCCGCCACTCCACCCCCGGCGTCGGACTCATCTCCCCGCCGCCCCACCACGACATCTACTCCATCGAGGACCTCGCCCAGCTCATCCACGACCTCAAGAACGCCAACCCCTCCGCCCGGGTCCACGTCAAACTGGTCTCCGAGGCGGGCGTGGGCACCGTCGCCGCCGGCGTGTCCAAGGCACACGCCGACGTCGTCCTCATCTCCGGCCACGACGGAGGCACCGGCGCCTCGCCGCTGACCTCCCTCAAGCACGCGGGCACCCCCTGGGAACTCGGCCTCGCCGAAACCCAGCAGACCCTGCTGCTCAACGGCCTGCGCGACCGCATCGTCGTCCAGGCCGACGGCCAGATGAAGACCGGCCGCGACGTCGTCATCGCCGCCCTGCTCGGCGCCGAGGAGTACGGCTTCGCCACCGCACCCCTCGTCGTCTCCGGCTGCGTCATGATGCGCGTGTGCCACCTGGACACCTGCCCCGTCGGCGTCGCCACCCAGAACCCGCTCCTGCGCGAGCGCTTCTCCGGCAAGGCCGAGTACGTCGTCAACTTCTTCGAGTTCATCGCCCAGGAGGTCCGCGAGTACCTCGCCCAGCTCGGCTTCCGCAGCCTGGACGAGGCCATCGGCTCCATCGACCTGCTCGACACCGCCGACGCCGTCACCCACTGGAAGGCCCAGGGGCTGGACCTGTCGCCCATCCTGCACGAGGTCGAACCCCGCGCCGGCGACCACCGCGTCCAACAGCGCCTCCAGGACCACGGCCTGGAGAAGGCCCTGGACAACACCCTCATCCAGCTCAGCGAGGGCGCCCTGGACTTCGGCCAGCCCGTACGCCTCGAACTGCCCGTACGCAACGTCAACCGCACCGTCGGCACCATGCTCGGACACGAGGTCACCAAGCGCCACGGCGCCAACGGCCTCCCCGACGACACCATCGACGTCTCCTTCACCGGATCCGCGGGCCAGTCCTTCGGCGCCTTCGTGCCCAGGGGCGTCACCCTGCGCCTGTCCGGCGACGCCAACGACTACGTCGGCAAGGGCCTGTCCGGCGGACGCGTCATCGTCCGCCCCGACAACGCCTCCCAGCTCGTCGCCGAGGACCACATCATCGCCGGAAACGTCATCGGCTACGGCGCCACCTCCGGAGAGATCCTCCTGCGCGGCGTCGTCGGCGAACGCTTCTGCGTCCGCAACTCCGGCGCACTCGCCGTCGTCGAGGGCATCGGCGACCACGGCTGCGAGTACATGACCGGCGGCCGAGCCGTCGTCCTGGGCCGCACCGGACGCAACTTCGCCGCCGGCATGTCCGGAGGCATCGCCTACGTCCTGGACCTGGACCGCGAACGCGTCAACACCGAGATGGTCGAGATCGAGGCCCTCACCGACGAGGACCGCGCGTTCCTCACCGACGTCCTCACCCGCCACCGCGCCGAGACCGGATCGGCCGTCGCCGACCGCATCCTCACCGACGGCGAGATCGACCGCATCGCCAAGATCATGCCGCGCGACTACAAGCGCGTCCTGCTCGCCCAGGCCGAGGCCGAACGCGAGGGCCGCGACGTCAACGAGGCCGTCATGGCCTCCGCACAGTCCTGACACGAGAGGAGGAAGGCACATGGCCGACCCCAAGGGCTTCCTGAAGACCACCGAGCGAGAGCTCCCCAAGCACCGACCCGTCGACGTGCGCATCCAGGACTGGCGCGAGGTCTACGAGGACTTCGACCGGGGAACCGTCACCAAGCAGGCCTCGCGCTGCATGGACTGCGGCATCCCCTTCTGCCACAACGGCTGCCCGCTCGGCAACCTCATCCCCGAGTGGAACAACCTCGTCCACACCCACGACTGGGCCGAGGCGATCGAACGCCTGCACGCCACCAACAACTTCCCCGAGTTCACCGGCAGGCTCTGCCCCGCCCCGTGCGAATCCGCGTGCGTGCTCGGCATCAACCAACCCGCCGTCACCATCAAGAACGTCGAGGTCTCCATCATCGACCGCGCGTGGGAGGAGGGCTGGGTCAAGCCCCTGCCCCCCACCACCCGCACCGGCAAGAAGGTCGCCGTCGTCGGCTCCGGCCCCGCCGGACTCGCCGCCGCCCAGCAGCTCACCCGCGCCGGACACGACGTCACCGTCTACGAACGCGCCGACCGCATCGGCGGCCTCCTGCGCTACGGCATCCCCGAGTTCAAGATGGAGAAGCGGCACATCGACCGCCGCCTCGCCCAGATGAGCGCCGAGGGCACCACCTTCCGCGCCGGAGTCGACGTCGGCACCGACATCACCGCCGACCAGCTGCGCGCCGACCACGACGCCGTCGTCATCAGCGGCGGCGCCACCGCCTGGCGCGACCTGCCCGCCAAGGGCCGCGAACTCGACGGCATCCACCAGGCCATGGAGTACCTGCCCCTGGCCAACCGGGTCCAGGAGGGCGACTACGACACGCCCGCCATCAGCGCCCAAGGCAAGCACGTCGTCGTCATCGGCGGCGGCGACACCGGCGCCGACTGCGTCGGCACCGCCCACCGCCAGGGCGCCGCATCGGTCACCCAGCTGGAGATCATGCCCAAGCCGCCCGCCACGCGGCCCGACAACCAGCCCTGGCCGACCATGCCCATGCTCTACAAGGTCACCAGCGCCCACGAGGAGGGCGGCAAGCGGATCTACTCCGTCAACACCGTCGAGTTCCTCGGCGACGACAACGGCCGCGTCCGCGCCCTCAAGCTCGTCGAGGTCAAGCGCACCGACAAGGGCTTCGAACCCGTCGAGGGCACCGAACGCGAGATCCCCGCCGAACTCGTCACCCTCGCCATGGGCTTCGTCGGACCCCAGAAGGAGGGCCTGCTCGACCAGCTCGGCGTCGAACTCGACGGACGCGGCAACGTCGTCCGCGACACCGACTACCGCACCACCGTCGACGGCGTCTACTGCGCCGGCGACATGGGACGCGGCCAGTCGCTCATCGTCTGGGCCATCGCCGAAGGCCGCTCCGCCGCCGCCGGAGTGGACCGCTACCTCACCGACGACAGCACCCTGCCGGTCACCATCCCGCCGACCGCGCGACCGCTCGTCTAACCACAACCAGGCACACACACGCGCCGGGCGCGGAGGACACCCTCCGCACCCGGCGCGTCGCCGTACCCACCGCCAGACGAAGAGCCATCCGGGTTTCCACCCGCATCGTCCACAGCCCCCGACACCCCCTGGCCCGGCCGGGAGACGGCGCCGATACTGGAAACCAGGAACACCCACCACGCGCCCAGGAGGCCAGACGATGACCTACCGGCTCATCGCCGACACCGCCATGGTCACGCACCTGGCCTTCCTCGCCTACCTCGCCCTCGGCGGATTCCTCGCCTGGAAATGGCCCCGCACCCTGTGGATCCACCTCGGCTGCGCCCTCTACGGACTCGCCATCACCCTCATCGGCTGGCCCTGCCCCCTCACCCACGTCGAGAACTGGGCCCGCCGACGCGCCGGACAACAAGGACTGCCCCCCGAAGGCTTCATCGACCACTACCTCACCGGCATCGTCTACCCCGCCGAACACCTGCTCACCGCACAGCTCGCCGTCGCCCTCACCGTCCTCGCCTCCTGGACAGGACTCCTCATCCTCACCCGAAGACGCACACGCAACACCACCCCGAACCGCGCGTAAAGATCGCGAATGGATTGGCCCGCCAACCATTTCCCCGCCCCGCACACGGACGTACCGTCGAAGACATGACCGTTGTGACCTGGGACTCCCTTCGCGCCGCAGAACACTTCACCATGCGAAACGCCCGGCTCATCGACCGGCTCCGCTTCGCTCACCTCTTCCAGAACGGACCCACCGAACCCGTCCGCTCCGCACTCTCCGCCTACCGCAACCTCGACGGCGGCTACGGCAACGGACTCGACCCCGACCTGCGCGGACACACCAGCCAACCCGCCGCCACCGAGATCGCCCTGCGCTACCTCGACGACCTCGGCCCCATCCCCACCAGCCTCGGCACCGGCATCTGCCGCTACCTCACCACCGTCACCAACCCCGACGGCGGCCTGCCCTGCGTACGACCCAACGTCCGCCACACCGAATCCGCCCCCTGGTGGCAACAGCACCACGACTTCACCAGCGACCTCGGACTCACCGCACTCCTCGCCGGATACCTCCACAAACACAACATCAGCCACACCTGGCGCGACAACGCCACCGCCTACTGCTGGAAACACATCAACGCCCTGCACTGGACCGACCCCCACCAGGCCATCGGCATCTGCACCTTCCTCCAGCACGTCCCCGACCGCGACCGCGCCCTGCGCGCCACCAGCCGACTCCACCCCATGATCCGCGCCGTCATCGACACCCACCCCAAACCCAACCCGAACCGACACGCCCACACCGCACTCGACATCGCCACCCACCCCGACCACATCGCCCGACCCCTGTTCACCGACACCGAGATCCAACGCAACCTCGACTTCTTCGAACAGACCCAACGACCCGACGGCGGCTGGGACGCCACCTGGCAGCACTGGGACACCGCCGCCACCCTCGAACGCGAAGGCATGCGCACCGTCCAACGCCTGCGCATCCTGTGCGCCTACGGCCGCCTCCAGTGCTACATCCCACCCCGCCGCCGCGACAGCTGACACCCCGACCCCGCCCACCAGCCCCGGCCAAGACCAGACCTCCGCAGACACCGGGCCCCGCCGAGGCCGTGTCCCCCACACCACCCCCACCAGCGAAGACAACCCACCACCCAACGCCACCAGACCTCACCCAGGGTGCCCGCCGTTCGACTTCCCGCAGCCCCACATACGTCCATTCGCAACCTGGTTTAGACCACTCCATCCTCCAGACGCTCTAGAGTGTTATGCGTGACACGTCGAGCAAAAATCGTCGCGACCCTCGGTCCCGCCACCTCGAGCCCGGAAGTCCTCCGCAAGCTCGTCGAAGCCGGACTGGACGTCGCCCGACTCAACCTCAGCCACGGAACCCACGACGACCACAGCGCCAACCTCGCCAACCTGCGAGGCGCCGCTGAGGCCGCACAACGAGCAGTCGGCGTCCTCGCCGACCTCCAAGGGCCCAAGATCCGCGTCGGCACCTTCGCCGACGGCCCCGTCGACCTCAACGTCGGCGACGAATTCACCATCACCACCGACGACGTCCCCGGAGACGCCCACCGCGTCTCCACCACCTACAAGGGACTCCCCGCCGACGTACGCCCCGGCGACCGCGTCCTCATCGACGACGGCCGCATCGCCCTGGAGTGCACCAAGACCACCAGCACCGACGTCCACACCCGCGTCGTCGTCGCCGGCACCGTCTCCAACCACAAGGGACTCAACCTCCCCGGCGTCGCCGTCAGCGTCCCCGCACTCACCGAAAAGGACGAGGCGGACCTGCGCTGGGCCCTGCGCCAGGGCGTCGACATGGTCGCCCTCTCCTTCGTCCGCAGCCCCGCCGACGCCGAGGAGTGCCACCGCATCATGGACGAGGAGGGCGTCACCGTCCCCCTCATCGCCAAGGTCGAGAAACCCCAGGCCGTCGAACGGCTCCAGGACATCATCGAGGTCTTCGACGGAGTCATGGTCGCCCGCGGCGACCTCGGCGTCGAACTCCCCCTCGAAAACGTCCCCATGGTGCAAAAACGCGCCGTCGAACGCTGCCGCGACAAGGCCAAACCGGTCATCGTCGCCACCCAGATGCTCGAATCCATGATCGGATCACCCCGGCCCACCCGCGCCGAGGCCTCCGACGTCGCCAACGCCGTCCTCGACGGCGCCGACGCCGTCATGCTCTCCGGAGAGACCAGCGTCGGCAAATACCCCGTCGAGACCGTCGAGACCATGGCCCGCATCGTCAGCGCCGCCGAACAGGAATCCCTGCGCGCCTCGCACATCCTCAACCGGGTACCCGAGACCACCGGCGGAGCCATCGCCCGCGCCGCCGCCGAGATCGGCGCCACCGTCGGAGCCAAGGCACTGGTCGCCTTCACCATGTCCGGCGAGACCGCCCGACGCCTGGCCCGCTACCGCTCACCCATCCCGCTGATGGCCTTCACCACCGAGGAGACCACCCGCGGAGTGCTCTCCCTCACCTGGGGAGTCGAGAGCAACCTCGTGCCCTGGGTCGACAACACCGACGACATGGTCCGCCAGGTGGAGGCCGAACTCCTCCAACTCGGCGACTACCACAAGGGCGACAAGGTCGTCATCGTCGCCGGCAGCCCGCCCGGAACCACCGGTTCCACCAACTCCCTGCGCGTCCACCGCCTCGGAGACGCCGTCGCCCTCGCGGCACGGTAGAACCACCCGGGCGCCCCACACCGGGCGCCCCCGACGTGCCGCATCAGGTCCGGCCCGGAGGACACGGCGTATGAGCCGCGCCGCCCACCGGGTCAGGACCAGGTGCGGCCCCGCCGCACCACCTCAGGCCGCCGACTCCCCGCGCGGCTCCGGCCCGGTCGCCGCCGCGCCCCCCTCCGGCAGCACACGCTCCAACGGCATGTCCCACGGCAACAGGTTCCACGGACTGCGCTCGTCCTCCGTCAGCAGACCCAACGCCGCCCACACCCGGTCCGTACCGCCGTGGTCGCCCTCCACACCCTTCTCCGGCCACAACAGGTAACCCGCGTGGAAGGCCATCGACAACTGCTGCCACGACGCGTACCGCCGCTGAAGATCCGAGGCCACCCGCCGCAACAGCGTCTGCGTCTCCACCGGACTCAACCAGTCCAACGACGCGCCCCCGCACACCAACCGGATCACGTGCACCGACTTCCACCACTGGTAGGCGCCGATGAGCACCGTCTCGTCCGCCTCGGCCACCCCCGTGACCGCGCGCAACCGCGCCACCTGCTCCTCACTCAGCCGCACGTGCGCGCCCGTCACCTGCCCGCCCCGCTCACGCGGCAGACGCGACCTGGCCACCCCTGCGCTCAGATCCACCACCAGATCCAGCTTCGGACCCGTGCGCAGCTCCTCCAACAGGGCGTCCACCGCCTCCAGCAGCGACTCCCGGTCGGTCACCCCCCACTGGCGCTCCAGCATCCGCTGGTAGGGACGGCGCAGCGACGGCCGGGCCACCACGTCCCAGGGTTCGGCCAACGCCACCCGGAACGGCGCGGCCACGGCCGCCGCCCAGCGCTCGGTGCTCAACGGCGCGTCGGGGTCCTTGGTGCGCAGGGTGGGGGACTCGCGCGAGCCCACCACCAGCTCCGCGAAGGAACCGGCGACCAGCGCCACGACGGGCACGAACGCCCAGCCCGGCTGGCCGACGGCCACGAGAAGGACGATGAGCAGCGCGACGGGGGTCAGCAGCCACGGCTGGCGGCGCTGGGAACCCCACGCCACCACCACCCAGGCGCCGATAACCAGTGCGCCGACGATCCCGGCCACCGCGGTCAGCACCCGCTGCTCCTCTCCTGAGAAATCGCTTCTGGAACTCCAGGATCAAGGACGCGCGCCCGCCTAGGCGACCGAACTCACGGGTTGTACTCAGGTTGTGGCCGTGATGTGACCGGTTCCGCCGGGTTGCCCCGGCATAAAGTGACAAAGGGCCTATTTGGGGCGGTACCGGCTGGGTAGTTACGCAGGTTCTGGCCCGTCTGTCCGGTCCCTCAGTACTTCGGCCCGATGAAGGCGTCCATACGCGCCACGGCCTCCTTCCGCGACACCGAGATGGCGGTCTTGTCCTTGAACGGGGGCTGGCGCTGGATGTGGCTCGTCCAGGGAATGCCGAGCCGCTCCAGGGACGACGTGAAGAGGTCCACGATGTCCTGCGACGTGTTGGAGAAGTGGTAGCGCGGGTACTCGTAGTACTCGTCCCTCCTGCCCCTCTTGCGTATCCGGTTGAGGGCACGGCATCCGTCGGAGTGAACCAGGCCCCGGACGAACAGCTCAGGGTGGTGGTCGACGACTTCCTGCTGCCAGGTTTCCAGGGCGATCCTCCTGGAGTGCTTGTGGCCCGGTCCGTGCTGGGGGAACAGGCAGAGCCAGTGTTTGGAGGCGGCTTTGACAGCCGTGCACCCCTCGCCGCGGCTGGCACGGAAAGAGGTGATCGGGAACACCTTCTGCATAGCATCGCCGCAGAGGTCCATCAGTCCCGGGTACTTGTTGTCGCAAAAGATCCAGAGAACGTACACCCCGTGCCTTGAGGCGGTGATGTGACCGTCTCCGAGGTAGAGCCCCAGTAGGTAGGCGTAGGCGTTGTCATCAAGACGCGCGTTGTGGCACTTGGGGCAGTAGGTCGTCCGGTCTCGGCGCCTTCCCTCTGTCGCGGGCGCACGCCTGTTGCCGTAGCGCCAGTGCCTGATCGCCTGCACGGAGACGCCGCACTGTGCCGCGATGGCTTTGTCGGTCAGGCCCAGGGCTTTGAGGCGGAAGGTTTCGTCTACTACGTCACGTGAGTACATGACAGGAATAGTTGCTCACGCCTGTGACATTCCGTCGATGGTGTGACTACCGTGGGTTGATATGCCCTAAATGAAGAGAGCCGCCCGAATGGGGCGGCTCTGGGGTGTTGTGCCCTGAGTGGGACTCGAACCCACACTGTAATAGGTTTGAGCTATTTCCCTCTGCCGATTGGGGTATCAGGGCTTTTTTGGGTGAAACGGACATCCTGGCTGGTGTTCGTCTACCTGTTCGGTCGGGGTTGCTCCGTCAACAGTGGTATCACGATTGACGCGCATGCCCGTCCCGACGTCCAGCATCCTAGCTGATCTCGGTAACCTCGTGTACGTGACGAGGACGCAGAGCCGTGTGGTGATCGCGGAAGACGAGGCCCTGATCCGCCTGGACCTCAAGGAGATGCTTGAGGAGGACGGCTACGCCGTCGTGGGCGAGGCCGGTGACGGTGAGACCGTGATCCGCCTTGCCCAGGAGCTCAAGCCCGACCTGGTGATCACCGACATCAAGATGCCCGTGCTCGACGGCCTCTCGGCCGCCGAGCGCATCGCCGCCGAGCGCATCGCCCCGGTGGTGATCCTGACCGCCTTCTCCCAGCGGGAGCTGGTCGAGCGGGCGCGCGAGGCCGGGGCCATGGCCTACCTGGTCAAGCCGTTCAACAAGGCCGACCTCGTGCCCGCCATCGAGATGGCCACCTCGCGCTACGCGGAGCTGTCCGCGCTGGAGTCGGAGGTCTCCAGCCTCCAGGAGCGGCTGGAGACCCGCAAGCTGGTCGAACAGGCCAAGGGTCTGCTCCAGAGCCGCCACGGGATGAGCGAGCCCGAGGCGTTCCGCTGGATCCAGAAGAACTCCATGGACCGGCGGCTCACCATGCGCAGGGTCGCCGAGACGGTCGTGGAGACCCTCGGCGGCAAGCAGTGAGCCGCCGCCGGTAAGCGGCGCTTACGCGTCCGCGCCAGCCGGACTGAACTGGTCTGAACGAAGGGGGCCGCACCCGAACCGGGTGCGGCCCCCTTCGTCGTCTCCGCCCGCGCCTTCTCCTCCCGGCTCCTCGTGATCACTCCGGTACGCCGGGTGTGGAAAAACTATGCAGTTCAGGCGCTTAACACGGCGGAAACGAGACAGATGTTCAGGGTCAATGCGCCAGGTGTACCGGTTTGGTCTCGTTTGCACACGATGGGATGACGGTTGGGTCACGTGGCATTAGCGCATCTGAACAACTTGCCTAAATCGGGCTAAACTCACCGCACCGAACAGCAAAGGACAGCGGTGGCGCGTGCGCGCATTCGCCACCGCCACCCTCAGATGCGCAAGGAGCGCGCGTGCGCACACGTCTTGTGACCGTGTTGCTCGCCCTGATCACCGCCATCCTGGTGATCCCGGGGCCAGCGGCGACGGCAGACGAACAGGGCGGTGAAGCGCTGCACGGTCAGATCCTCCATCCGGAGAACCGGGATCAGGGTGTCGAAGGCATCGTGATCACGGTCTACGACGGCGAGGACGAGGTCGGGGCGGCGGAGACCGACTCTGAAGGAATGTGGGAAGTGGGCCTGCCCGAACCGGGCACCTACCGCGTGGTGGTGGACCAGGAGTCCGTCCCCGGGGAGTTCGCGGTGATCGAGGCCCTCTTCGTCGACGGCGAGACCGAGGTGGAGGTCGAGGCGGACGACCGGCGGCCGCTGATCGTCGCCCTGGAGGCGGCGGGCGCGGCCGAGGAGGAGTCGGCCTCGCCCTCGCAGGAGGAGACGGAGGACTCCTCCGGCGGGGAGGCGGCCGACGAGGAGTCGTTGGCGCCCAACACCGACGCCGGCGGCTCCTTCGGGGACCGGGTGCTCCAGCTCACCGCGGCGGGTCTGCTGTTCGGCCTGGTGATCGCGGTGTCCGCGATCGGGCTCTCGTTGATCTTCGGCACGACGAAGCTGATCAACTTCGCCCACGGTGACCTGGTGACCTTCGGTGCGATGATCGCGCTGCTCTTCAGCACGGGTGCCGCGGGTATGGGCAACGCGCTGTTGGCGCTCTTCCTGGGTCTGGGCGGGGCGGTGCTGATCGGCGCCTTCCTGGAGACCAGGCTGTCGCGGACGGCGCTGGTCGTCGCGCAGTGGCTGTCGATCTTCGCGGGTATCGCGTTGGCGACGGTTCTCGGTGTGATGGGGGACGCGGTCGGTTGGAGTGTGCCGCTGTGGTTGGCGGCGGTGGTCGCGGTCCTGATGGGCGCGGTGCTGGGCGGGTCGATGGAGCGCTACATCTGGCGTCCGCTGCGGCACCGCAACGTGGCGATGATCCAGATGTTCATCGTCTCGATCGGTCTGGCGCTGGTGGTGCGGCACGTGATCCTGGTGCTCTTCGGGGCGGGCCGGGAGCGTTACGCGGGTTTCCAGCTCCAGGAGATGGTGCGTCTGGGGCCGGTGTCGATGCCGCCGCGCGACCTGGTGGTCATGGCGGTGGCGATCGTGGTGCTGGTGGGGGTGGCCTGTCTGTTGCAGTTCACCCGGATCGGCAAGGCGATGCGCGCGGTGTCGGACAACCGGGACCTGGCGGAGTCGTCGGGTATCGACGTGGACCGGGTCACGCTGTACGTGTGGGGGCTCGGTGGCGGTCTGGCCGCTCTGGGCGGTGTGCTCTACGGGCTCAACCAGGTGGTCGAGTACGAGATGGGCTTCCGTCTGCTGCTGATGATGTTCGCCGCGGTGATCCTGGGCGGTCTCGGCACGGCTTACGGTGCGATGGTCGGCGGCCTGGCGGTCGGCCTGGTGGCGATGTTGTCCACCCTGTGGTTCCCGTCCCAGCTCATGCAGGCATGGGCTCTGGCGCTGATGATCCTCATGCTGCTGGTCAGGCCCCAGGGTCTGCTCGGTCGGCGTGAGCGGGTCGGCTAGGAGAGAAGACGATGGATATCCTTTCGATCCTCGCTGAGTCCACCCGGTCGGCGCTCGGCCCGATCGCGGCGATCTACGCGCTCGCGGCGGTCGGCCTCAACTTCCACTTCGGTTACACCGGGCTGTTGAACTTCGGTCAGGTGGGTTTCATGCTGGTGGGCGCCTACGGCGTGGGCATCAGTGTGGCGGTGTTCGACCTGCCGTTGGTGGTGGGTTTCGGTGTCGGTCTGCTGTGCGCGTTCGTGATGGCCCTGTTGCTGGGCATTCCGACGCTGCGGTTGCGGGCGGACTACCTGTCGATCACCACGATCGCGGCGGCGGAGGTGATCCGTCTGGTGTACCGGGCGGGTTTCGCCGAGCCGTTGACCGGTGGTGTGTACGGGTTGCAGAACCTGGCGTCGGACTTCCGCGCGATCAACCCGTTCGACGGGGGTGAGCGCTACGGTTTCGGGGCGTTGTCCTACAACGGCAACCACCTGTGGGTTCTGGTGGTGACGTGGGGCCTGGTGCTGTTGACGGCCGGGTTGACGTGGATGCTGATGCACAGTCCGTGGGGCCGTGTCATCAAGGGCATCCGGGAGGACGAGGACGCGGTCCGCAGCCTGGGCAAGAACGTGTTCGCGTACAAGATGCAGGCGCTGGTGCTGGGTGGTCTGGTGGGTGCCCTGGCGGGATGCATGCTGGCCGTGTACCAGGCGTCGATCCAGCCGGACCAGTTCAAGCCGCAGGTGACGTTCTTCCTGTGGGTGATCCTGCTGTTGGGCGGTGCCGGTCGGGTGTTCGGTCCGGTGCTGGGCGCGATGGCGTTCTGGTTCCTGATGAACTTCACCGACGGTGTGCTCCAGGGTTTCGGCTCGATGGGGTGGCTGCCGTTCCTGGACGGTCCGGACTACGGTGCGATCCAGTTGGCCTTCGTGGGTCTGCTGCTGGTGTTGCTGATCGTCTTCCGGCCGCAGGGTCTCATCGGCGACCGCAAGGAGATGCTGATCAATGTCAAGTGACAAGGTGGGCGGCGGCGGCGTCGGGTCCGGGGTCGGGGTCGACCGCGTGGCCGGTGCGGAGCCGGTGCCGGGTTCGGCGAAGTCGGACCCGATCCTGGTGGCGGATGGTGTGCGCCGTTCCTTCGGCGGTCTGACCGCGGTGGACGTGGGTCATCTGGAGGTGCAGCGGGGGACGATCACGGCGTTGATCGGTCCGAACGGTGCGGGTAAGTCGACGCTGTTCAACCTGTTGACCGGTTTCGACCGGGTGGACGGGGGGCGTTGGACCTTCCAGGGCAGGCCGATCAACGGCAGGCGCGGCCACCAGGTGGCGCGTGCGGGGATGGTGCGGACCTTCCAGTTGACCAAGGCGCTGACCCGGATGACGGTGTTGGACAACATGCTGCTGGGTGCGCCGGGTCAGTTCGGTGAGCGGATGGCGGGTGCGTTCCTGCGTCCGGTGTGGCAGGGGCAGGAGAAGGAGAACACGCGTCGCGCGCTGGATCTGTTGGAGCGCTTCAAGCTCATCGACAAGCGCGAGGACATGGCGGGTTCGCTCTCGGGCGGTCAGCGCAAGCTGTTGGAGATGGCGCGTTCGCTGATGACCGATCCGGCCATGATCATGCTGGACGAGCCGATGGCGGGGGTGAACCCGGCGCTGGTGCAGTCGTTGCTGGGGCACATCACGTCGTTGCGCGACGAGGGCAAGACGGTGCTCTTCGTGGAGCACGACATGGACGTGATCATGGGGATCAGCGACTGGATCGTGGTGCTCGCCCAGGGGCAGGTGATCGCGGAGGGCCGTCCTTCGGACATCCGGTCCAACCAGCAGGTGATCGACGCCTACCTGGGTGCCCAGGAGGAGACGGCCGAGGCCCCGGGGAGTGGTGATGACTGAGAGCGCGAAGCCGAGTCCGGAGAAGGTGAAGGCCTCGGACGGGGTTCCGGTGGAGGCCGAGGAGGCCGCCGCGGTGCAGGAGCACCGTGAGGAGGTGCTGGAGCAGGCCGGTGAGGCGGCGCCGGTGGGTGGTCCGGAGGACTACCTGCTGTTGGCCAGTGAGCTGGTGGCGGGGTACGTGCCGGGGGTGAACATCCTCAACGGGTGCACCCTGACGCTGTCCGAGGGCGAGGTCGTGGCGATCATCGGCCCGAACGGGGCGGGTAAGTCCACGCTGATCAAGACGGTGTTCGGGTTGATCCCGGTGCGTGAGGGCGCTCTGACGCTGCGGGGGGCCGACATCGCCGGTCTGCCGGCGCACGGTCTGGTGGAGCGGGGGGTGGGTTACGTTCCGCAGACGCAGAACGTGTTCCCGTCGCTGACCATCGAGGAGAACCTCCAGATGGGGGCGTTCCTGCGGCCGCGGTCGTTCACGAAGCGGTTCGCGGCGGTGGCGGAGCTGTTCCCGCTGCTGGGGGACCGGCGCAAGGCCAAGGCGGGGTCGTTGTCGGGCGGTGAGCGCCAGATGGTGGCCATGGGGCGTGCGCTGATGATGGAGCCGTCGGTGCTGTTGTTGGACGAGCCGACCGCGGGTCTGTCGCCGATCTACCAGGAGGAGGTCTTCCAGCGGGTCAAGGAGGTCAACCGGACTGGTGTGTCGGTGATCATGGTGGAGCAGAACGCGCGCCGCTGCCTGCAGATCTGTGACCGCGGTTACGTGTTGGACCAGGGGCGCAACGCCTACACCGGTACGGGTGCGGACCTGTTGAACGATCCGAACGTGATCGAGCTGTACCTGGGGACGCTGGCCAAGGGCTGAGTCGCCGCGGGGGAGGGGCGGGGCCTGCTGGCGGGCTCCGCCCCTTTTGCGCTGCGCGGGGTGCGGCGGGCGGGTGCGGCGGGGCGCCGGGTGGCTTCGTGCACAGGTCCGGGCGGGAGATGGCGTCCCGGGTCGGGACAAATTACCCTGGGAGGACGGGCACGTCCGTGCCCGTCCGCGGCCCCGTCCGCTGTGCGGGTCGGGGGCGGGGAGAACACAGCGGCGCTGTGACGCCCGTGTCCGCCGGTGCGCGAGGAATGCGGTACCGGTGTCGGGCGTTGAGAACCGTTGAAGAGGACGGGACCCGCCGCGGCGGGCCGGTCCAGACGCGACCAAGGGGGTCGCCGGCCAGCCGCTACCCCTTTCCAGAGGAGCTTTCCAGCATGACGGTTCAGAGCGAGACCACCGAGGGCATCATCCTCACCGACGAGGCGTCCAGCAAGGTCAGGGCGCTCCTTGAGCAGGAGGGGCGGGACGACCTGCGTCTTCGCGTGGCCGTTCAGCCCGGTGGTTGCTCGGGGCTGCGTTACCAGCTCTACTTCGACGAGCGCGAGCTCGACGGCGACGTGGTCAGCGACTTCGGCGGTGTGGAGGTGGTCACCGACCGGATGAGCTCCCCCTACCTGATCGGTGCCACGATCGACTTCGTCGACACCATCGAGAAGCAGGGTTTCACCATCGACAACCCCAACGCCACCGGTTCCTGCGCCTGCGGTGACTCCTTCAACTAGGGAGTGCCGTCCCGCCGGGGGCTTTCGGGCCGGTGGGTCCGGGGTGCTGCGGTGGACGCGTCCCGGGGCGTGAGGCGTCCCGGGTGCGGTCGTCGGGCGGGCCGGATCCCGGGGTCCGGGTCGGCCGGGGACGCGGTTCTTCGGGGGGAGGGCGGCTTGTGCCGCCCTCCCCCTTCGTCGTGTGCGGGGTTTTCGGTGTGCGGGGTGGGGCGGTTGGGGGCGGTTGTCAGTTGGGCCGCGGGCGCGCTGCACTAACCTGGGGCAGTCCGAACCGGGCACGTCCTCTGCCATGCCCGCAGCCCCGTCCGGTCAGCAGACCGACACCTCCCGACCAAGGAGCCTTCGTCCCGTGCGTATCGCGGTTGCCGGATCCATCGCCACCGACCATCTGATGTCCTTCGAGGGTCGCTTCGCGGAACAGATCATCCCCGACCAGATCCAGCAGTTGTCGCTGTCCTTCCTGATCGACGAGCTGGACGTGCGGCGCGGCGGTGTCGCGGCCAACATCTGCTTCGGGATGGGCGGGTTCGGCCTCAACCCGGTGCTGGTGGGTGCGGCCGGGGCCGACTTCGAGGACTACCGCGCCTGGCTGGACCGCCACGGTGTGGACACCTCCGCGGTCTACATCTCCGAGCTGCGCCACACCGCCCGGTTCATCTGCACCACGGACCGGGACCAGAACCAGATCGCGTCCTTCTACGCCGGGGCCATGGCCGAGGCGCGCAACATCGAGCTCCAGCCGATCGCGGACCGCCTGGGCGGGCTGGACCTGGTGCTGATCGGGGCGGACGACCCGGCCGCGATGGTGCGTCACAGCGAGGAGTGCCGTACCCGCGGCATCGCCTTCGCCGCCGACCCCTCCCAGCAGCTGGCGCGGATGGAGGGGCCCGAGGTGCGGGGTCTGATCGAGGGTGCGGCCTTCCTGTTC